>UICE01000010.1:45441-78001 GCA_900471815.1 Hyphomicrobiales bacterium | reverse complement strand
TCGCTTCTATCATTGAGTAAATTAAGGTTTTATGCGGAAGACGCCTGTTATAGGGCGTCTCCGCTAAACAAGGAAAAGATGAAATGAACGGTCAAAACATCCGCATTCGCCTCAAGGCGTTTGATCATCGGATCCTTGACGATTCGACGCGGGAAATCGTGTCGACTGCCAAGCGTACCGGTGCCAATGTGCGCGGACCGATCCCGCTACCTACACGGATCGAGAAGTTCACGGTTAACCGCTCGCCGCACATCGACAAGAAGAGCCGCGAGCAGTTCGAGATGCGCACACATAAGCGTCTTCTCGATATCGTAGACCCGACCCCCCAGACTGTGGACGCGCTGATGAAGCTCGATCTGTCTGCTGGTGTTGATGTCGAGATCAAGCTGTAAGGCTTGAGGACGGAAGGATGAACCGATGCGTTCAGGTGTAATTGCACAGAAACTGGGTATGACTCGCGTCTACAACGACGCTGGCGAGCATGTGCCGGTAACAGTTCTTCGCATGGAGAACTGCCAGGTTGTGGCTCAGCGTACAGTCGAGAAGAATGGCTACACTGCCGTTCAGCTCGGTGTTGGTCTGGCCAAGGTAAAGAATACGACGAAGAGCTTGCGCGGTCATTTCGCGACAGCTTCGGTCGAACCAAAGGCGAAAGTAGCGGAATTCCGCGTCTCTGCTGACAATCTTCTAGATGTCGGCGTCGAGATCACCGCCGAACATTATGTTGCAGGCCAGAAGGTCGATGTGACTGGTACTTCAATCGGTAAAGGTTTTGCCGGTTCAATGAAGCGCCATAACTTCGGCGGTCACCGCGCAACACACGGTAACTCGGTTACTCACCGCGCTCACGGTTCTACCGGTCAGCGTCAGGACCCGGGTAAAGTGTTCAAGGGCAAGAAGATGGCCGGTCATATGGGTTCAACCCGTATCACCACCCAGAACATCGAAGTTGTTTCGACTGATCTGGATCGCGGCCTTATTCTGGTTCGTGGTGCTGTTCCTGGTTCGAAGGGTGCATGGATCCTCGTGCGTGATGCCGTCAAGGTAGCGCTGCCCGAGAATGCTCCGAAGCCAGCTGGCCTTCGCGCATTGATCGACGATGCCGCAAACGCCGCAGCAGCTGTGTCTGATGCAGAAGTAGCGCAGACAACTGAGGGGGCCGAATAATGGATCTCACGATTACAACACTTGAAGGCGCGGACGCCGGCAAGCTGAAACTCTCCGAAGAGATTTTCGGTCTGGAGCCACGCGACGACATCCTTCAGCGCATGGTCCGCTATCAGCTTGCACGCAAGCAGCAGGGCACGCACAAGGCAAAGACCCGTTCGGAAATCGCACGGACCGGCGCCAAGATGTACAAGCAGAAGGGTACGGGCCGCGCTCGTCACCATTCAGCACGTGCACCGCAGTTCCGCGGCGGTGGTAAGGCTCATGGACCGGTTGTTCACAGCCATGCCCATGACCTGCCAAAGAAGGTTCGCGCTCTTGCACTTCGTCATGCCCTGTCCGCCAAGGTCAAGGCATCCGATCTGATCATCATCGATGATCTGCTCGCGACAGAAGCCAAGACAAAGACACTTGTTTCGCAGTTCGCCAAGCTTGGCTTGCAGAATGCGCTCCTGATCGGCGGTGCCGAGATTGATGCGAACTTTGCTCGCGCTGCTTCGAACATCCCGAACATCGATGTTCTACCAATTCAGGGCATCAATGTTTATGACATTCTGCGTCGCGGCAAGCTCGTGCTTTCCAAAGCTGCAGTTGAAGCACTCGAGGAGCGTTTCAAATGACCGATCTTCGCCATTATGACGTGATCGTCAGCCCGGTAATTACTGAAAAGTCGACCATGGTTTCCGAAAACAACCAGGTTGTCTTCAATGTAGCCAAGAAGGCGACGAAGCCGGAAATCAAGGCCGCAGTCGAAGCGCTGTTCCGCGTGAAGGTTACTGCAGTCAATACTTCTGTGCGCAAAGGCAAGGTGAAGCGTTTTCGCGGCATCGTCGGACGCCAGAGTGATGTCAAGAAAGCAGTCGTGACGTTGGCCGAAGGCCAGTCAATCGACATTTCGACTGGTCTCTGAGGGGCCGTGGAGTAAAGACAATGGCACTCAAACATTATAATCCAACCACGCCAAGCCAGCGCCAGCTGGTCATCGTGGACCGTTCGGAGCTTTACAAGGGCAAGCCTGTCAAGGCATTGACCGAAGGTCTGTCGTCGAAGGGTGGTCGCAACAACACTGGTCGCATTACCGTGCGTTTCCAGGGTGGCGGTCACAAGCGCACATACCGCTTCGTTGATTTCAAGCGCCGCAAGCATGACGTGGCTGCAAAGGTTGAACGGCTTGAATACGATCCGAACCGGACCGCATTCATTGCGCTGATCCGCTATGAAGATGGTGAGCTGAGCTACATCCTTGCTCCGCAGCGTCTTGCAGTTGGCGACAGTGTTATTGCCGGCGCACAGACAGACGTGAAGCCAGGCAATGCGATGCCATTGTCAGCCATGCCAGTCGGCACCATCATCCACAATGTGGAGATGAAGCCAGGCAAGGGCGGTCAGATTGCCCGTTCGGCTGGAACTTATGCGCAGCTCGTTGGCCGCGACCAGGGAATGGCGATCCTTCGCCTGAACTCGGGCGAACAGCGTCTTGTACATGGTTCTTGCTTTGCAACGGTTGGTGCAGTATCGAACCCCGACCATGGCAACATCAACCTGGGTAAAGCAGGTCGTAGCCGTTGGCTCGGTCGCAAGCCTCACAATCGTGGTGTCACCATGAACCCGGTCGATCACCCCCATGGTGGTGGTGAAGGCCGTACATCCGGTGGACGTCATCCGGTTACTCCGTGGGGCAAGCCTACGAAGGGCAAGAAGACGCGCTCCAATAAGTCGACGGACAAGTTCATCGCTCGTTCGCGTCATCAGCGCAAGAAGTAAGAGAGGTAGTCTGAAATGGCTCGTTCAGTTTGGAAAGGCCCGTTCATCGATGGCTATCTTCTCAAGAAGGCTGAGAAGGTACGTGAGGGCGGTCGCAGTGAAGTTATCAAGATCTGGAGCCGTCGCTCCACGATCCTGCCACAGTTCGTCGGTCTGACCTTCGGTGTGTATAATGGTAACAAGCATGTGCCGGTTTCGGTCAACGAAGAGATGATCGGACACAAGTTTGGTGAATTCGCTCCGACGCGTACCTATTACGGTCATGGCGCGGACAAGAAAGCGAAGAGGAAATAACGATGGGCAAGGCTAAGGCTCCGCGCCAGCTAAAGGACAACGAGGCGAAAGCCGTTGCCCGCACGCTCCGCATCAGCCCTCAGAAGCTCAATCTGGTGGCTGCTCTGATCCGTGGCAAGAAGGTTAACGCCGCTCTTGCCGATCTGGAATTTTCGCGCAAGCGCATTGCAGGAACGGTGAAAAAGACTCTCGAATCAGCTATCGCCAACGCAGAGAACAACCATGATCTGGATGTTGATACTCTGGTTGTTGCTGAAGCCTATGTAGGCAAGTCAATCGTGATGAAGCGTTTCCACGTTCGTGGCCGCGGTCGTGCAAGCCGGATCGAGAAGCCATTCTCGCATCTGACGATCGTTGTTCGCGAAGCTGAGGAAAAAGGGGAGGCCGCATAATGGGCCAGAAGATTAATCCGATTGGTTTCCGCCTGGGCATCAATCGCACCTGGGACTCGCGTTGGTACGCGAACACTGGTGAATATGGCAAGCTGCTGCACGAAGACCTGAAGATCCGCAAGTATCTGATGGATGAGTTGAAGCAGGCTGCCATTTCCAAGGTAGTTATCGAGCGTCCGCACAAGAAGTGCCGCGTTACGATCCATGCTGCCCGTCCAGGTCTGATCATCGGCAAAAAGGGCGCCGATATCGAGAAGTTGCGCAAGAAGCTGTCAGAAATGACCAATGCGGATACAACGCTCAATATCGTCGAAGTCCGCAAGCCAGAGACAGACGCTGTTCTGGTTGCTCAGTCGATCGCGCAGCAGCTTGAACGCCGCGTCGCTTTCCGCCGTGCCATGAAACGTGCCGTTCAGTCGGCAATGCGTCTTGGTGCAGAAGGCATTCGTATCAATTGCTCGGGTCGTCTTGGCGGCGCGGAAATTGCTCGTATGGAATGGTACCGTGAAGGCCGTGTGCCTCTGCATACCCTTCGTGCCGATATCGATTACGGAACTGCTGAAGCGCACACTGCCTACGGCATTTGCGGTGTTAAAGTCTGGGTATTCAAGGGCGAAATCCTTGAGCATGACCCAATGGCTTCCGAACGCCGTGCTGTTGAAGGCGATGCCAGTCATCAGGGTTCAGGCCGTCGTCGCGAAAACGCTTAAAATAGCGTCTTTCGTAACTGAGAATTTTGGAGTAGAGAACAATGCTGCAGCCTAAGCGCACAAAGTTCCGCAAGCAGTTCAAGGGCCGTATCCACGGCGCATCGAAGGGCGGCACGGATCTGAATTTTGGTGCTTTCGGCCTGAAGGCCCTCGAGCCGAACCGCGTTACAGCGCGTGAGATCGAGGCCGCTCGCCGTGCAATTACCCGTCACATGAAACGTGCCGGTCGCGTGTGGATCCGGATTTTCCCGGATGTGCCAGTTACATCGAAGCCTACTGAAGTCCGCATGGGTAAAGGTAAGGGTTCGGTTGATTATTGGGCGTCCCGTGTCGCACCAGGCCGCATCATGTTCGAGCTCGACGGTGTTTCGGAAGAAACCGCCCGTGAGGCACTTCGCCTCGGAGCTGCGAAACTTTCGGTCAAGACGCGCTTTATTCAGCGCATCGCAGAATAAGGGGTGGATGTTATGAAATCCGCAGAAGTTCGGGCCTTGAGCCTCGATCAGTTGAATGAAGAACTTGGTTCGCTGAAGAAAGAGCAGTTTAACCTGCGCTTCCAGAAGGCAACCGGTCAGTTGGAAAAAACCGCTCGCGTTCGGCAGATCCGCCGTGATATTGCGCGCATCAAAACTGTCGCCCGCCAAAAAGCGGTCGAGAGCAAGGCTTAAGGAAGAAAACCATGCCTAAACGCATTCTGCAGGGCGTTGTCGTGAGCGACAAAAACGACAAGACCATCGTGGTCAAGGTCGAGCGGCGCTATTCGCACCCGCTCCTCCAGAAGACTGTGCGCCAGTCCAAGAAGTACAAGGCGCATGATGAGAGCAACCAGTTCAAGGTTGGCGACCGGGTTTCCATCGAGGAATCCAAGCCAATTTCGAAAGACAAGTGTTGGGTTGTCGTAACTGACGCCCCGGCAAGTTAATATTAATATCTGTATGTAAGTACGCAACAATCGCGAGGGGCAAAGAAAGCCCAGTCCGGTTGAACAAGAAGAAGGCGGCTAGTCATGATTCAGATGCAAACAAACCTCGACGTGGCGGATAATTCCGGCGCACGTCGTGTCATGTGCATCAAGGTGCTGGGCGGCTCGAAGCGGAAATATGCTTCGGTCGGCGACATTATTGTCGTTTCGATCAAGGAAGCAATTCCGCGCGGCCGTGTTAAAAAGGGTGACGTGATGAAGGCTGTGGTTGTTCGTACAGCCAAAGACATCCGTCGCGCAGATGGTAGCGTAATTCGTTTCGACAAGAACGCTGCTGTTTTGATCGACAATAAGAAAGAGCCTATCGGCACGCGTATCTTCGGACCGGTTCCGCGCGAACTTCGCGCAAAGAGCCACATGAAGATCATCTCGCTGGCTCCAGAAGTTTTGTAAGGAGCAGACGATGCAGAAGATCCGTAAAGGCGACCGCGTTGTCGTTCTGGCTGGTAAGGACAAGGGCCGTACCGGCGAAGTAATCAAAGTTTTGCCGAAGGATGAGCAAGCGCTCGTTCGCGGCGTTAATCTTGTAAAGCGTCACCAGAAGCAGACACAGAGCCAGGAAGCCGGCATTATTTCGAAAGAAGCGCCGCTCCATCTGTCGAACATTGCTATTGCCGACAAGGACGGCAAGCCAACTCGCGTTGGTTTCAAGGTCCTAGAGGACGGCAAGAAGGTACGTGTAGCAAAGCGTTCAGGAGATCTGATCGATGGCTGATGCAAACATTACACCTCGTCTGAAGACACAGTACTTCGACGTGGTTCGTAAAGCTCTTCTCGAAGAGTTCAAATACGAAAACGAGATGCAGATCCCACGCATCACCAAGGTTGTTCTCAACATGGGTGTAGGCGAAGCAACAGCTGACTCGAAGAAGCCAACTGTCGCAGCTGAAGATCTGGCATTGATTGCTGGCCAGAAGCCGGTTATTACCCGTGCGCGCAATTCGATCGCTACCTTCAAGGTGCGTGAGAATATGCCGATCGGTACGAAGGTAACTCTTCGTAAAGAGCGCATGTACGAATTCATTGACCGCCTGATCACGATCGCGCTTCCACGCGTTCGAGATTTCCGCGGCCTGAATCCAAAGAGCTTTGACGGCCGTGGCAACTTTGCCATGGGTATCAAGGAACACATTGTGTTCCCGGAAATCAACTACGATAAGGTTGATCAGATCTGGGGCATGGACATCATCGTTTGCACGACTGCAAAAACGGATGATGAAGCCCGCGCTCTTCTGCGCGCCTTCAACTTCCCTTTCCGCCAGTAACGGCAAGCGTAGCGAGGTATTTGAAATGGCAAAGACGAGCGCAGTCGAAAAGAACAAGCGCCGCGGTCTTCTGGTTAAGCGTTTCGCTGCAAAGCGGGCGCGCCTGAAGGCTGTCGTGATGAATCAGTCGCTTCCTCTGGATGAGCGCTTCCGCGCCACCATCCAGCTGGCAGAACTGCCACGCAATTCCACCAAGGTTCGTATTCGCAATCGTTGCGAAGTATCGGGTCGTCCGCGCGGTTATTACCGCAAGATCAAAATGTCGCGTATCGCATTGCGCCAGCTGGGTTCGCTCGGCCAGGTGCCTGGCATCGTGAAATCGAGCTGGTAAGGAGAGAACGCGATGTCTATGACAGATCCTCTCGGCGATATGCTGACACGTATCCGTAACGCAATCATGCGCAAGAAGGGCAAGGTTTCAACACCAGCCTCCAAGCTTCGCGCTCGCGTTCTGGATGTTCTTCAGTCCGAAGGCTATATCCGTGGATACAGCCAGGTAGACTTCGACAACGGCAAGTCCGAAATCGAAATCGAACTGAAGTATTTTGAGAATGTACCGGTAATTCGTGAGATTACCCGTATTTCGAAGCCCGGTCGCCGCGTTTACGTGTCGGTCAAGTCGATCCCGCAGGTTGCGAACGGTCTTGGTATTTCGATCCTGTCGACGCCGAAGGGCGTTATGGCAGACCACGAGGCACGTGAACAGAATGTCGGCGGCGAACTGCTCTGCCGTATATTCTAAGCAACGGCTTGAAAAGGTTTGAAAAATGTCTCGTATCGGTAAAAAACCAGTGGCAGTCCCGCAAGGCGTAACAGCCAGCGTAGACGGCCAGACCATCAAGGCCAAAGGCCCGAAGGGCGAATTGTCCTTCGTTGCCAATGACGACGTAGTGGTCAAGTTTGAAGACGGTGCTGTCAGCGTTAACCCGCGTGACAACTCCAAAGTCGCTCGTTCAAAGTGGGGCATGAGCCGCACTATGGTCGTCAACATCTTCACGGGTGTTAAGGACGGTTTTGAAAAGCGTCTTGAAATCAGCGGCGTCGGCTATCGTGCAGCCATGCAGGGCAAAAACCTGCAGCTGTCACTTGGCTTCAGTCACGAAGTTGTCTATCAGGTGCCGGAAGGCATCACAGTTGCAGTGCCGAAGCCGACGGAAATCGTCGTAACCGGCATCGACAAGCAGCAGGTAGGCCAGGTCGCAGCTGAAATTCGCGAATATCGTAGCCCAGAGCCTTACAAGGGCAAGGGCGTGAAATATGCGGGCGAGAAGATCGTTCGCAAAGAAGGTAAGAAGAAGTAAGGAACTCGTGTCATGGCATCGCCGAAAGAAATCATTCAGCGTCGCGCTTCGCGTGTTCGCCGCCAGCTCAAGGCGGTTGCCGGTGACCGTCCGCGGCTCAGCGTCCACCGTTCTTCAAAGAATATCTATGCGCAGATCATTGATGATGCGCATGGTCACACTATTGCATCCGCATCCACTCTCGAAGCTGACCTCAAGGGAAAGCTGAAGACTGGTGCAGATTCGGATGCAGCGGCACTGGTTGGCAAGCTCGTTGCAGAGCGCGCCGTCAAGGCTGGCATCAAGGAAGTTGTCTTCGATCGTGGCGCGTATATTTACCACGGCCGTGTAAAGGCGCTTGCTGAAGCTGCCCGCGAAGCAGGTCTTAGTTTCTAAGATCGGACTTCAGGGTCAAGACTTTCGAAGTCCGGGACTGCAAGGGCTCGTCTCTTGTAAGCCGGACTTCGCGTACTAAAACTGTTACCGCGATCTATGTGGATCAATTGATATCCACGGCGCTGTAATGTCATTCGTGCTACCGGAAAAGAAAAAGGAATTAGGAGCATGGCACAGGAAAAGAGAGGCCGCGACGATCGTGGTGGCCGTAACGAAGAGCGCGATAGCGAATTCGTTGACAAGCTCGTACACATTAACCGCGTCGCCAAAGTTGTTAAGGGCGGACGGCGTTTCGGTTTTGCTGCTCTCGTCGTTGTCGGCGATCAGAAGGGCCGCGTTGGTTTTGGTCATGGCAAGGCGCGCGAAGTGCCGGAAGCTATCCGTAAGGCAACTGAAGCTGCCAAACGCGAAATGATCTTCGTTCCGCTGCGTTCGGGCCGTACATTGCATCACGATGTGCATGGCCGTCACGGGGCCGGCAAGGTTCTGCTTCGTGCAGCTACAGCTGGTACAGGTATCATCGCCGGTGGTCCAATGCGCGCAGTCTTCGAGACTCTCGGCGTACAGGACGTTGTTGCCAAGTCACTCGGTTCGTCGAACCCATACAACATGGTTCGCGCGACATTCGATGCTCTCAAGCATCAGATGCACCCGAAGGACATCGCTGCACAGCGCGGTATCAAGTATTCGACACTGCAGGCTCGCCGCCGCGATGTGGTCGGTTCGGAAGAATAGGCCATAAAGTGGCGCAGCAGGGCAGGGCCTACGGCTTTGCTCACTGTAGAGACTAAAGGACAAAGTCATGGTTGAGAAGAAGAAGGGTAAGACGGTTACGGTCGAACAGATCGGCAGCCCTATCCGCCGTCCGGCAGAACAGCGTGCAACGCTTGTTGGCCTGGGCCTCAATAAAATGCATCGTCGTCGCACACTTGAAGATACGCCTTCAATTCGCGGCATGATTGCCAAGGTTCAACATCTCGTCCGCGTCGTGGACGAGGCTTGATACCGGAGATTAGACAAATGAAACTCAATGATCTGAGTGAAAATCCAGGCGCAACCAAGGCTCGCAAGCGCGTCGGCCGCGGTATTGGTTCTGGTTCCGGCAAGACAGCCGGTCGTGGTGTCAAGGGTCAGAAGTCCCGTTCGGGCGTTGCCATCAACGGTTTCGAAGGCGGACAGATGCCAGTTTACCGTCGCTTGCCAAAGCGCGGTTTCACCAACATCTTCTCGAAGAACTTCAACACCGTTTCAGTCGGCCGCGTGCAGACTGCAATCGATGCCAAGAAGCTCGACCCGAAGGCTGCTGTCACGATTGAAACGCTCAAGGCTGCCGGCGTTATCCGCCGCGCCAAGGATGGCGTTCGTCTTCTGTCTGACGGCGAAATCACGACTGCGGTAACTTTTGAAGTTTCCGGTGCATCAAAGGCTGCGATCGAAAAGATCGAAAAGGCCGGCGGTACAGTCAAGCTGCCAGCTGCACCTGCAGCAGCAGAATAATACGGACAGGCAAGCGGCGATCTTTACGATCGCCGCTTGTACCTTTTCTCCCCACATCATATTTGGGGGTAAGACCGTCGATTCTCGATACCGGGTTTAGAACGGGCTCTAACGCAATTTCAGGAAAAGTGGCTGCCGGTTTTCCGTTTGAAATGGCGAAAGAACAAAAGTCGAAGCGGGATACCGCTCTGACGGCACAGACCGGAGACTATAATGGCTTCAGCCGCTGAACAGCTCGCGTCAAATCTCAATTTCTCAGCTTTTTCAAAAGCCAGTGAGCTCAAGAAGCGTATCTGGTTTACACTTGGCGCATTGCTGGTTTACCGGCTTGGCACCTATATCCCGTTGCCGGGCATCAATCTCGGCGCATTCGCTCAGGCTTTCAACAATCAGGCGCAGGGTATCCTCGGCATGTTCAACATGTTCGCAGGCGGTGCGGTTGAACGCATGGCGATCTTTGCGCTTGGTATCATGCCTTATATCTCGGCATCGATCATCGTCCAGCTCATGACGTCCGTCATTCCTGCTCTCGAGCAGTTGAAGAAGGATGGCGAGCAGGGCCGCAAGGTTATCAATCAATATACACGCTACGGCACCGTGCTGCTTGCGACTGTACAGGCCTATGCGATTGCTGTCGGTTTGCAGGGCAGTCAGGGCATTGTCACCGATCCGGGGCCCTTCTTCCTGTTCTCGACAGTGATCACTCTTGTCGGCGGCACAATGTTCCTGATGTGGCTTGGCGAGCAGATTACTGCGCGCGGCATCGGTAACGGTATTTCGCTGATCATCTTCTCGGGCATCGTTGCCAACCTGCCGCAAGCCATTTCCGGTACACTGGAGCTTGGCCGTACCGGCGCTTTGTCCACAGGCGTGATTCTGGCGATTATCGTGCTGACGATTGCTGTTATCGGTATTATCGTCTTTGTTGAACGCGCACAGCGCCGCCTTCTGATCCAGTATCCGAAGCGTCAGGTCGGTAACCGCATGTTCCAGGGCGATACTTCGCATCTGCCTTTGAAGCTGAACACTGCTGGTGTTATCCCGCCGATCTTCGCTTCCTCGTTGCTGCTTTTGCCTGCAACCGTTGCCGGATTTGCCCAGAATGAACAAATGCCTGCCTGGGCGACGAGCATCCTGTCTTCGCTCGGCCATGGCCAGCCTGCCTATATGTTCCTCTACGCTGCGATGATCGTTTTCTTCGCCTTCTTCTACACGGCGCTTGTCTTCAATCCGAAGGACACTGCCGATCAGTTGAAGAAGCATTCAGGTTTCATTCCTGGCATTCGTCCCGGTGAGCGTACAGCAGAATATATCGATTTTGTACTCACCCGTATCACAGTCCTCGGCGCAGCCTATCTGGTTCTGATCTGCATGCTGCCGGAGTTCCTTATTTCGTGGGCTGGTGTTCCTTTCTATCTCGGCGGCACGTCGCTGCTGATCGTCGTGAGCGTTACGCTCGATACGGTTGCACAGATCCAGGGGCACCTGATCGCGCATCAATATGAGGGGCTTATCAAGAAGTCGAAGCTCCGTGGAGGGAAACGCAACAGATGAGATTAATACTTCTCGGACCACCGGGGGCAGGTAAGGGAACTCAATCTCAGCGCTTGGTCGAAAAGTTAGGCATACCGCAACTCTCCACGGGGGACATGTTGCGCGAAGCAGTCACTAAGGGAACAGATGTAGGCCTGAAGGCCAAAGCCGTCATGGATGCCGGCAATCTGGTTTCTGACGAGATCGTCAATGCGATCGTCTCCGAACGCATTGATCAGCCGGATGCAGTAAAGGGATTTATTCTCGACGGCTATCCGCGCACTCTGGTTCAGGCCGATGCAGTAGAGCGCATGCTCGCTGAAAAGGATCTGGAGTTGGATTGCGTGATCGAGCTTGAAGTGGACGACAACGTTCTCGTCGAGCGCATATCGGGCCGATATACCTGCGCAAAATGCGGAACCGGGTATCACGATACCAATAAAAAGCCGAAAGTTGCGGGTGTCTGCGACAAATGCGGCTCGACGGAATTCAAACGCCGTCCGGACGACAATGCTGAAACGGTGCGCACGCGCCTTGAGGCATACTACAAGCAGACTTCGCCGTTGATTGGCTACTACTATGCCAAGGGCAAGTTGAAGAAGGTTGATGGCATGGCCGACTTTGAAGAGGTCACGGCATCGATCGAGAAAATTCTGTCGGAACTCTAGGACTGACTTAATTTTCTTGGAGGAGTTGACTTTTGACAGCGATTCCTTCAAGTACGGCGCAAATTCGCTTGGATATAAAGCGGTCGGCGCCGATCCAGTAATAAAGGTTCGGGGCTGATCGTTTATGTTTGTCCTCGAATATTAATTTTCATCCCGTCATCTGGCCGCCGTATCGGTAATCCAGCTCTGCCGGTTAACAAGGAGAACAGACGTGGCTCGTATCGCTGGCGTCAACATCCCGACGAACAAGCGCGTTGTTATCGCGCTTCAGTACATTCACGGGATTGGTCAAAAATTTGCACAGGAAATCGTCGAGAAAGTCGGCATTCCTGCAGAGCGTCGCGTCAATCAGTTGACCGATGCCGAAGTGCTGCAGATCCGTGAAACGATCGATCGTGATTACCACGTTGAGGGTGATCTGCGTCGTGAAGTTTCCATGAACATCAAGCGTCTGATGGATTTGGGCTGCTATCGCGGTCTACGTCATCGCCGCTCGCTTCCGGTCCGCGGTCAGCGCACGCATACAAATGCGCGCACCCGTAAGGGTCCTGCCAAGGCAATTGCCGGCAAGAAGAAGTAATATTGTCCGGCGCGGCTCGCTGCGCCGGTTCTGCCTTTTGGGGCGGACGTGCTGGTTTCACACGTTAACTGAACCACGGTGGAGCCTCTGGAAATACGGAGGCGTCGAGATCAACTGAAAGGACTACTATGGCCAAGGAAGCCACACGCGTTCGCCGCCGCGAGCGGAAGAACATTTCGTCGGGCGTTGCCCACGTGAATTCGACATTCAACAATACAATGATCACCATCACTGATGCGCAGGGCAATGCAATTGCTTGGTCGTCGGCTGGTGCGCAGGGCTTCAAAGGCTCGCGCAAGTCCACACCATTTGCTGCTCAGATGGCTGCTGAAGATTGTGCAAAGAAGGCACAGGAACACGGCATGCGTTCTTTGGAAGTTGAAGTTTGCGGACCTGGCTCCGGCCGTGAATCCGCTTTGCGCGCATTGCAGGCTGCAGGTTTCACAATCACATCGATCCGTGATGTGACACCGATCCCGCACAATGGCTGCCGTCCGCGCAAGCGTCGTCGCGTCTAGTCTTTTGCTCTAGGATTTGGCCGGTGGGTTGATTTCAACTCATCGGCTTCAAGCCCCTGACGGGGTTTCCACGCTTCAAGGCCACGATTGGATGGTGGCACTGGCAAGGATAAGGAAAACATAGATGATCCAGAAAAACTGGCAAGAATTGATCAAGCCGAACAAGGTCGAGTTTCAGACTTCCGGCTCGAAGACCAAGGCTACTGTCGTCGCTGAACCGCTAGAGCGCGGTTATGGCTTGACGCTGGGCAATGCCTTGCGCCGCGTTCTTCTGTCTTCGCTGCGCGGTGCTGCCGTGACTGCGGTACAGATCGACGGCGTTCTGCATGAATTCTCGTCGATCCCTGGCGTTCGCGAAGATGTTACAGACATCGTCCTCAACATCAAGGAAATCGCTATCCACATGGAAAGCGATGGTCCAAAGCGCATGGTCGTCCGTAAGGAAGGCCCAGGCGTCGTAACAGCTGGCGATATCCAGACTGTTGGCGATATTGAAATTCTCAACCCGGAACACGTTATCTGCACGCTCGATGAAGGCGCTGAAATCCGCATGGAATTCACTGTCAACACCGGCAAGGGTTATGTTCCAGCTGACCGCAACCGCGCAGAAGATGCTCCGATTGGTCTTATTCCAGTCGATAGCCTTTACTCACCGGTCCGCAAGGTTTCCTATAAAATCGAGAACACCCGTGAAGGTCAGGTTCTCGATTATGACAAGCTGATCCTCCAGATCGAGACAGATGGTTCGATCTCCGGTGAAGATGCTGTTGCTTACGCAGCACGTATTCTTCAGGACCAGCTGGCGATCTTCGTCAACTTTGACGAGCCGCAAAAAGAAGTTCAGCAGGAACAGGTTACTGAACTCGCGTTCAATCCTGCTCTGCTCAAGAAGGTCGATGAACTCGAACTTTCGGTTCGCTCGGCAAACTGCCTGAAGAATGATAATATCGTCTACATTGGCGATCTCATTCAGAAGACAGAAGCAGAAATGCTGCGCACACCGAACTTCGGTCGCAAGTCGTTGAACGAAATCAAGGAAGTTCTGGCTTCCATGGGCCTCCATCTTGGTATGGAAGTTCCAGCTTGGCCGCCAGAGAACATCGAAGATCTCGCCAAGCGTTACGAAGACCAGTACTAATCCGGGCTCTGCCCGACAAATAAGCCCGGGCAATGAGCCCGAACTGAATAATTAGCCCGGGCAATGAGCCCGAAAAGAAAACTGAAGGAGAAGGCTCATGCGCCACGGTAATTCAGGCCGCAAGCTTAACCGGACTGCCAGCCATCGTAAGGCGATGTTTGCCAATATGGCTGCATCTTTGATCGAGCATGAGCAGATCGTGACAACGCTGCCCAAGGCCAAGGAAATTCGTCCAATCGTAGAAAAGCTTGTCACACTCGGCAAGCGCGGTGATCTGCACGCTCGTCGTCAGGCCATCTCGGCTATCCGCGATGCCAAGCTGGTTGCCAAGCTGTTCGATACGCTTGCACCACGTTATGGTCAGCGTAATGGCGGCTACATCCGCATCATGAAGGCAGGCTTCCGCACCGGTGATAATGCACCGCTCGCAGTTGTTGAATTCGTTGATCGTGATGTCAGCGCAAAGGGTTCCAAGGATTTGGCCCGCGTTGAAGAAGAGCGTGCTAACGAAGCCGAAGCAGCGTAATCAACGCTTCTACGGTAGAAAGTTTAAAGGGAGCTTCGGCTCCCTTTTTCTGTTTGTGGCTTCGGGGACTATCCAACCAGCACAGAGGTGCGCAATATTGTGGCTCTCGTTGGTAAGTGAGGCGTATCGACTGCCTACCGATAGCTTAGTGATTGTGGATATCTTGAAGCCACCCACCCGAACTTAGCGCTGTGTCAAAGCAAGCTTTATACCCAACCCGATAAAAGCTGCGGCGAATGAGCGGCGCATCCATGTGAGCACGATGGGCCGGGAAATTACCTTGTCTCGAACAGAAGCTGCAAAGAGCCCATAGATGGCGAAGACAACGAATGTCATTGCCATGAACACACCGCTGAGACCGAGCATGGTCAGCACGGGTCGCCTTTCATCTGCGGTTACGAATTGCGGCAGGAAAGCGAGAAAGAAGATCGATAGTTTCGGATTAAGAATATTAATGAGGATTGCGGTCAAAGTTACACGACTAAATGAGCTTTCGGTGTTTTCCTGATCCACCCGTAGTGAGCCGTTATCGCGCAAAGCATTCCACGCCATGAACAAAAGATAGATAACGCCGAGATATTTGAGCGTCTGAAACGCAATGGCGCTCGTATGCATGATAGCAGCCAGCCCGCCTATCGCCGCTGCCATATGGGGAATTATGCCGATTGTGCAACCAAACGCCGCGGCGATGCTCGCTCTTGCGCCCCGCGTCAATCCGGTCGCCAGCGTATAAACCACGCCGGTACCGGGCGATATGACAATGATCAGTGATGTGATGATAAATTCCAGACTCATAGTCTAAGCTCCTTACTCTTATGGAGAAGGATTAAATCAAGGAATGCTGGCAGCGTCTTGGACAGGATTGCAGCGCTTATCGCCAGATGGCCGGAGGCTTACTATAGCGATGCCGCATAGGAACCGGGCGACAATCCAAACTTTTGCGCGAAAATGCGGTTCATGTGGCTTTGGTCGGCAAAGCCGCTAGCTGCCGCAGTTTCTGCAAGCGCCATGCCTTGCAAGATCAGGCGGCGGGCAATATCGGCGCGTCGCTGCATAAGATAGGCGTGGGGGGTAAAGCCAGTTGCCGCTGCAAAGCCTCGCAGAACCTGAAAACGGCTGAGGCCGCTTATTTTTGCCAGATCCGACAAAGTATATGATGCGGTTGGTGCATCATCTATGTGCTGCCTCACCATATGAATGGCAGGGGGGATCGGTTCTGATTTAGCTGGTTTTTTGTGCGTGATGGAAAGCAGGTCAATCAGTTTTTCTTCAGGAAGAAGCGGCTCATGCGCATTGCGCGTCAAAGCGCTGAAAAGCTCCTGAAATTGTTTGGCGGCGAGGGCGTTATCCATGGCCGGTTCAGTGAATTCTGTTGTGGTCGCACCACCTTCGTTAATATCATCAATGATATTTTCAATGAGAGCGGGGTCAAAATAGATCATCCGCCAAGAGCGGCCTGAATCGCCGATTGGTACGCCATCATGTATTTCGCCGGGATTGACGGTGATGACATAACCCGGTCCGGCTTCCACAGTACCGCGCCCGCTAAGGGATTTTTGTGCCCCTTGATGAATGACGCCAATGCCGAACTGGTCATGTGTATGGCGCGCAAAAGAATGGCGCGTAGCCGCCTCGACAATTTGTATGCCAGGATTGCCGCTCGGATAAATCCGGAAATGGCCTCTTATATTGCCCAATCGTCCATCGCCTGTTTGGTGCATATTATCTGAATGCCGATTAAAGAGGAAGTCGCATCAAATAAGCTGATGGTGAAACGATATGTCTCAAATTTGCTTTGTTTAATAGCTGGTATCCTCGCTCGAAATCACCACATTGGTCGAAGCAGTTTGACTGATTCATTAGCTATCGGAGATTAATATGGGTTCTGTTTCGCGAAGCTCGACAATAGGCGCTTCGGCCCGGGCGATTTTGCTTGGTGCGGCTGTCTTTTCCGCTACCGCTCTTCCGGTTTATGCGCAAACTGCAGATACTACAAAGCAAGTGCCGGAAAGCCGTACCGAGGCGCAATTATCCTTTGCGCCACTGGTCAAACAGACGGCAGGCGCTGTGGTCAATGTCTACGCGGCCCATTCGGTTCAGCAACGCTCGCCTTTTGCGGGTGATCCATTTTTTGAACAGTTCTTCGGTGGGAGACAGTTTAGCGGCCCGCCTCGCGTTCAGTCATCCCTTGGCTCCGGCGTGATTGTGGACGGTTCGGGCATTATCGTAACCAATAATCATGTCATCCGCGACGCTGACACCGTAAAAATCGCGCTGTCAGATGGCCGCGAGTTTGAATCGAAAGTCCTTCTCAAGGATGAGTCGACAGATCTGGCCATATTGAAAATTGATGCCGGCGAACCGCTGCCATCTTTGAAACTTGCAGATTCCGACAAGGTTGAGGTGGGTGATCTGGTTCTGGCTATCGGTAACCCGTTCGGTGTCGGTCAGACTGTGACGAGCGGTATCGTCTCGGCACAGGCGCGCACGCGCGTCGGTATTTCCGACTTTGATTTTTTCATTCAGACCGATGCGGCCATCAATCCCGGTAATTCGGGCGGCGCCTTGATTGGCATGGATGGAGAACTTGTCGGTGTGAATACCGCAATTTTCTCCAAGTCCGGTGGCTCCGTTGGAATCGGATTTGCCATACCGGCCAATATGGTGCGCGCAGTTGTTGATACAGCCAAGGGCGGCGCAGACACATTCGAGCGCCCCTATATCGGTGCTGCTTTCCAAAACGTGACCGCTGATGTGGCCGAAAGTCTTGGAATGAGACAGCCTTACGGCGCGCTCGTAACCGATATCACCAAAGGTGGCCCGGCTGATAAAGGCGGACTGCAGGTTGGCGACGTGGTGTTGAATGTTGATGGCGTTCGCATTGAAAATCCGGATGGGCTTGGATATCGCATGACGACGGCGGGCATCGGCAAGACAGTCAAGTTCGACATATTGAGCCGTTCCAAGGAAAAGTCCGTCTCAGTGACTTTGCAAAAGCCCGATCCTGACTCTGCGGACAATAAACTGATGATTCAAGGCAAGAACCCGCTTTCGGGTGCACTTGTTCTCAAGCTAAGCCCTGCAAGCCTCGCGCGTTTGCGCTTGCCGGAGGGGACGGACGGTGTTGCTGTTGACAAGGTCTATCCAAACTCTCCAGCTGCGCGTATCGGTTTGCAACCCGGCGATATTATCCGGGGCATAAATGGCACCTCAATTGACAGTATTGCCGATCTTAGCAAGGCAATGTCGACCAATCCCGTGCTTTGGCGCTTCGAATTTGAGCGCGGGGGTGCCATAATTCGTCAGATCATTCGGTAGAGCGTTTTGCTTTTTAAAAACGACGCTCTAAACTTTTTTACGCAATTTCGGACGCAAAACCGCTTCACACTTTTGCTGGAATTGCTTTAGACGCGACAAGGCAGCAAGAGCATGGCGGATTTATTTTCAGTAAGCGGCGATCCTGCTTCGGACAGAAGCAGGCCGCTTGCTGACCGCCTGCGACCGCGTAACCTGAGCGAGGTCACCGGCCAGACACATCTGACGGGACCGGAAGGCGCGCTGACGCGGATGATCGATTCCGGTTCGCTCGGATCGATGATCTTCTGGGGACCGCCCGGAACAGGCAAGACCACCGTTGCCCGGCTGCTCGCCAATGAGACAAATCTCGCATTTGAGCAGATATCTGCGATATTTTCCGGTGTGGCCGACCTGAAAAAGGTCTTTGAGATGGCACGGTCACGGAAAATGTCCGGCCGCCAGACATTGCTCTTTGTTGACGAAATTCATCGCTTCAACCGCGCCCAGCAGGACTCATTTCTGCCGGTCATGGAGGATGGAACGATCGTGCTGGTGGGCGCCACGACGGAAAATCCCTCCTTTGAACTCAATGCGGCTTTGCTATCGCGGGCGCGGGTTCTGGTGTTTAAACCCCATGATGAAACCAGTCTTGTGGCATTGCTCGAGCGGGCGGAAAGCCATGAGGGCAAAGCGCTTCCGTTGAATGACGAGGCGCGGGCAAGTCTGGTACGCATGGCGGATGGTGATGGCCGCGCAATTTTGACGCTGGCTGAAGAGGTTTGGCGCGCGGCGCGTGAAGGCGAGGTTTTTGATGCGGAACGGGTGCAGCAGATCGTGCAACGGCGCGCTCCTGTCTATGATAAGGGGCAGGATGGCCATTACAATCTGATCTCTGCCTTGCATAAATCCGTGCGCGGCTCTGATCCCGACGCGGCATTATACTATTTGTGCCGCATGTTCGATGCTGGTGAAGACCCGTTGTTTCTGGGACGCAGGCTCGTGCGCATGGCAAGCGAAGACATCGGCCTTGCCGATCCGCAGGCTCTGGTCATCTGCAATGCAGCAAAGGATGCCTATGATTATCTGGGGTCGCCCGAAGGTGAACTGGCGCTGGCGCAAGCCTGCGTCTATCTCGCTACGGCGCCGAAATCCAATGCAGTTTATACAGCCTATAAGGCAGCAATGGGAGCGGCCAAGGCCAATGGCTCACTGCTTCCGCCCAAACATATTCTCAATGCGCCGACCAAGCTGATGAAGGGTGAGGGCTATGGCAAGGGTTATGCTTATGATCATGACCAGCCTGACGCCTTTTCCGGACAGAACTATTTTCCAGAAGCTCTAGGCAGGCAAAGTTTCTACGATCCGCCGGAGCGCGGGTTCGAACGGGAAATCCGCAAGCGCATGGAATATTGGCAAAAGCTGCGCCAGGAGCGGGGCGAGGAGTAGCGTTGGCTGCACAATCGCTATGCGTGGTTCGACGGAGCTCACCATGAGGAAGATCGGTGTGCTGCAATAATGGTCTCCAGCGTGGAATATTCAACTTTCTGCAATCAACGAGTTTCCTCATGGTGAGTCCCGTCGAACCACGCACATGATCTATGCATGCTTTTATCCCAAACCTCTTTACCTCAAAGCAATCTGCATTTAGAAGTCCGCGACCGGATAAGAAATCCGGGAGTTTTACAAAACCACCCGCAATCGTTGGCGGGACTGGATAGGAGAAGTCTTATGTCGCAAGCAGTTGCCAAAACTGTATCCATGCAATTCCCCGATGGCTCAAAGCGTGATTATGACGCCGCCATGACCGGTGCGGAACTTGCCGAATCTATTTCAAAATCGCTCGCCAAGAAAGCTGTGGCCTATGCTGTCGATGGCACGGTCCGCGATTTGTCTGATCCGCTTGGTGCTTCAGGCGCTATCGAAATATTGACCCGCGATGATCCACGCGCGCTTGAACTCATCCGTCATGATTGCGCGCACGTTCTGGCAGAGGCGGTACAGGAGCTTTTCCCCGGAACGCAGGTCACTATCGGGCCTGTTATTGAAAACGGCTTCTATTATGATTTTGCCAAAAACGAGCCGTTCACGCCGGAAGATCTTCCGCTGATCGAGAAGAAGATGCGGGAGATCATCGCCCGCAACAAGCCTTTCACCAAGGAAATCTGGTCGCGTGAAAAGGCCCGTCAGGTCTTTGCCGAAAAGGGCGAAGTCTACAAGGTTGAGCTCGTTGATGCGATTGCCGAAGGGCAAGACCTAAAAATCTATGCGCAGGGCGACTGGTATGATCTATGCCGTGGACCGCATATGGCCTCAACAGGGCAGATCGGCAACTCCTTCAAGTTGATGAAGGTTGCAGGTGCCTATTGGCGCGGTGACAGCAATAATCCGATGCTGAGCCGCATCTATGGCACAGCCTTTGCCAATGATAATGATCTCAATGCCTATCTTCATATGCTGGAAGAGGCGGAGAAGCGCGACCATCGCAAGCTCGGCCGTGAAATGGACCTGTTTCATTTCCAGGAAGAGGGCCCGGGCGTCGTGTTCTGGCATGCCAAGGGCTGGCGCATGTTCCAGTCTCTGGTCAGCTATATGCGTCGGCGGCTTGATAGCGTCTATCAGGAGGTCAACGCACCGCAAGTGCTCGACAAGTCGCTTTGGGAGACTTCCGGTCACTGGGGCTGGTATCGTGACAATATGTTCAAGGTGACGGTCGCAGGCGACGAGACCGACGATGAACGCGTCTTTGCGCTTAAGCCGATGAACTGTCCGGGTCATGTGCAGATATTCAAGCATGGCCTGAAATCATACCGTGATCTGCCAGTGCGCCTTGCAGAATTCGGCAATGTGCATCGCTATGAGCCATCAGGCGCGTTGCATGGCTTGATGCGTGTGCGTGGCTTTACGCAGGATGACGCGCATGTGTTCTGCACGGATGAGCAGATGGCCGCAGAATGCCTGCGCATCAATGATCTGATCCTTTCAGTGTACAAGGATTTCGGCTTCGAAGGGATCACGATCAAGCTTTCGACCCGTCCTGAAAAACGCGTTGGCTCGGATGAATTGTGGGACCGTGCCGAGGCGGTCATGACCGGCGTACTTGAGCAGATCCAGCAACAGTCAAACGACATCAAAACTGGAATTCTGCCGGGCGAGGGCGCGTTTTACGGCCCCAAATTCGAGTATACGCTGAAAGACGCTATTGGCCGTGAGTGGCAATGCGGCACGACGCAGGTCGACTTCAATCTGCCGGAGCGTTTCGGTGCATTTTATATCGACTCAACGTCGGAGAAGAAGCAGCCGGTTATGATCCATCGCGCCATTTGCGGTTCCATGGAGCGCTTTCTCGGCATTTTGATCGAGAACTTTGCGGGTCACATGCCGCTATGGTTCGCGCCGGTGCAAGTTGTGGTTGCGACGATCACGACGGAAGCCGATGATTATGGCCGTCAGGTCGCCAAGGAGCTGAAAGCCGCAGGTCTTCAGGTCATAACCGACTTCCGCAATGAGAAGATCAACTACAAGGTGCGTGAGCATTCCTTGCAGAAAGTTCCGGTGATTCTCGTTTGCGGCATGCGTGAAGCGGAAGATCGAACAGTGAATATGCGCCGTCTTGGTTCGCAAAACCAGACTTCTCTCTCATTGGACGAGGCAATACAGCAATTGAAGCACGAGGCTACGCCGCCCGATCTTCTGCGTCTGGCTGCCGAATGACAATGCCGTTGACAGCGCGGTGATTTCATCGCGCTGTCACAAATATCCGGGATAATCCCCGAATTAACCTCCGGGGTTTTCACGCGGTGCAGTTTTCCGAACTTTCCTATGCCAACGATACTCAGACGCGCCTTACGCAATGGCTGATCCGCTCGATTGAGGCGATCTCGGGCAGAAATCATTATGTCGGGCTGTATAATGTATGGCGAACTGAGATAGTCCCCGCTGGTGTCGATGTTTTTTGCCGCATGATGGAACTGATCAACATCAGGCTAGAGGGGCCGGATCAGTGGCCGCCGCAAAATCTGCCTAACACGCCGCTGGTGCTTATTGCTAATCATCCATTCGGTATTGGAGACGGCATCGCAGCTTTGGCGCTGGCCGAACAATTGGGCAGGCCTTTCCGCGTGTTGATCAATAATGATCTGATGAAAGTACCGGAAATCCGCCCTTATGCCTTGCCGGTATGTTTCGACGAAACCAAGGAAGCCATGGCGATGAACATGGCAACGCGGCACGAAGCAGTGCGCTTGCTCAAGGAAGGCGTGACAATCATTGTCTTTCCAGCAGGCGGTGTTGCGACAGCGCGCAAGGGTTTTGGTCGTGCGGAAGATCTGCCTTGGAAAATATTCCCTGCCAAGCTCATCAGGCAAGCACAGGCTTCTGTCATTCCAGTCTACTTCAGCGGGCAGAATGGCTGGCTATTTCACCTCGCCAGCAAAGTATCGATGACGCTGCGCATATCATTGTTGATTCGAGAATTCCGGCGTCTTTCCGGTAAATCCATCAATGTGCGGATCGGCAATATCATCAGTTGGGATGAATTGAAGATGTTGGAAGATCGCCAGACTCTTTTGCAATATCTCTATAATGCCGTTTTTTCGCTGCAGCCGGGTTCATCGAGCAAATAAGAGCTCGATACTCATGTCGTTGGCGTTTAGTGAATTTGCGCATGTGGTGCGTGGTTCGACAAGCTCACCATGAGGAAGGGTGGAGGTCACAGAGGCAAAACCTGCACCGTGGCGGCTGTCATGCAAAACACCATCTTCCTCATGGTGAGCTTGTCGAACCACGCAAAGCAGCCATGCAGCCTGTTTTGAGCAGATGGTAGGGGTCAGTCCAGCGGCTCTTCGCCTTTCGCCGGCTGGTTGGCGCTTGCCGCCGTGCTTGCGCCATTGGAGGCGATGACCTCCACATCCTGATTGCGACCGGCAACAACCTTGAAGTCACGCTGGTAAATCTTGTCCTTGTTCTTGGCGATGATGACATAATCACCTTCCGCAAGCACCATGGATGCGAAAGCCCCCACGCTTTCCCGGACAATATCACCTGACGTGGTGAGAACAGACCAAGCCGTATCGGCAAGCGCTTCGCCGCCAGCTTCGCGCACCAGTTTCATCGTCATCAGTGCCGCGCGGTGTTCAACATTCGCTTCCGTGATTTTACCTGCCTCAACGCGGATGTCAGACCGAATGACGGCGTTCGCCGTGCCGTAGTTTGACACGATTTGATAGGTTCCAGTATTCAGACGGACAACGCTGTCCGGCTTGACATCGGGAATGATCAAAGCGCGTTCGCCATTGGCGTCTTCATGATCCTCATAAATCGAAAATCGCAGACGATCGGGAGGAATGCGACCACCGCCAGCAAGCACAGCATTAAGCTTGATCCCGCCAGCATCGAGAATCATTGTTTCAGTGCGCTTGGCGCGTGTCATGGAAATGCGCTTGGTTGCGCCAGCACGGCCAAAGGCGACGTGGATCAGGTAGCTGCCGGGAGCAAGATTGAACGAAGTGGTACCGCCTTTGGCAGTGGCGAGAAGCGCCAGCTTGCCGTCGGGGCCGGGATCGGGTGAGAATACCCGCCATACCAGCCCCCGGCCAATCGCTTCACTCTCGTCTGAAAGTTTTGCAGTAAGAACAAGCTCGGGCTCATTGACCAGCGGATTGTTCTGCGGAGCCTTTGGATTGGCATATTCATTCAGATTGGGAATTTTAGGTATATCGCCTTTACCGGCGGGCGGCGCAATGGTGGGTAGCTCAAGCGGGGCGACTTCCGGTGAATCCGGTGTCAGCGACTGTGCAAATGCGACTGGTCCCGACGCCAGACACGCACATGCCGCGATAGCAAACAAGGGTTTGCGGAAAATGCTGCCCGTGGCAATTGTCTGGAATACGCCCATGCAAGCTTTTGATCCGAAGCCGATGGCAATTTCAAGGCTTTTCTCGCTCTCATGTCTTTACTTGACCGACAAAACGAAGCCATTGTCCGCGCAATAGTGCAACAGGGTCGCTACGATTATTCCATGAACACTTCCTCATCCAATCCAATCCTCGATTTTTTGTCGACACGAAGCTCCACCCCGATCTCGGCCATCGGCCTTCCAGGACCATCTGACGAAGAGATTCGCAAGATCATTACGATTGCTTCGCGCGTGCCGGATCATGGTCGTCTGACGCCCTGGCGCTTTATTCTGTATCGGGGTGATGCACGTGTCGAAGTCGGGAAATATCTCGCCGAACTTTGTGAAGAACGTGAAGGGCCACTGACTGAACAACGCCGCGAGCAGGAACTGAAGCGCTTTGCTCGCGCTCCGCTGGTCATTGGTGTGGTGTTCTCTCCAGTTGAACATCATATTCCGGAGTGGGAGCAGTTTCTTTCCTCGGGTGCGGCGGCGATGAAGCTTTGCCTGGCTGCCAATGCATTGGGCTATGTCACCAATTGGATCAGCAATTGGTACTCGTCAGACGAAAAGGGCCGGGCGCTGCTAGGGCTGGCCCCACATGAGCGGGTCACGGGGTTTGTTCATATTGGAACTTGCGCGCAGAAAGTGCCGGAGCGGCCTCGCCCGGAAGTGGATGCGGTACTTTCCGAATATTCGGGGCCGTGGAAAGGCTAGCGTAAGATCAAAATGATCGCGCTCTGGCAATGAGCCGCTCCGCCCGCTTCAGATGCGGGCGGTCGAACATTTTACCATCAATACCAATTACACCGGCAGCGGGCTCAGCCGCGAAGGCTGCAACGATACGCTCTGCCTGATCGACCGCTTCAGCCGAAGGCGTGAAAATCTGATTGATGATTGCGACCTGGGCCGGATGAATTGCCAGTTTGGCTGTGAAACCATCGCGCGCGGCTTCGGTGCATTCGCGGGCAAGACCTTCTTCATTGCGATAGTCGATGTAGACCGTATCAATGGCCGCAACATCAGCGGCGGATGCGCCAAGAACCGTCAAGGCGCGAGCCATGCGAAACACGTCCGTGTAATGACCCGCCTCGTTGCGCACCGCGGTTGCGCCGATAACTGCCGAAAGGTCTTCCGCACCCCAACTGAGGCCGATTAATCGTTTGGATGCATCCGGGTAGGTGGCTGCAGACAAGGTACCAATTGCAGTCTCGGTAATGATTGCAATGATCTGCGTGACGCCTTCAGAAAGCCCTGCCTGCGCTTCGTGCACATTCAGTTTCACCGAAAGCCGCGTCACATCCTTACCGCTATTGGATTTGGGCAGAAGAATGCCAACGGGCAGCGACGGCATAATGGCGGCAAGATCATCATCGGCGAAACCGCTGGAGAGATCATTGATGCGAACGAAAAGGCGAGGCGAGGCCGTACCGCGGTTCGATTTCAGAAAATCAGCGGTGATCTGCCGCGCGGCGGCCTTGCGCTCTGCGCTTACCGAATCTTCAAGATCGATCAAAAGCATGTCGGCTTCGCTGGCGAGTCCTTTTTCAAGTTTCTTTTCCGAATCGCCGGGAACAAACAGGAGCGAGCGCATCACGCCGCACTCTTTGATTTCATCATGGCTTGCCGCGTGCATTTTGCAACGAGAACACCATGCTGGTTGAAGGCACGGTGTTCGAACTCGACAATGCCGCGATCAGGCTTGGATTTGGACGGGCGTGTTGAAATAACCTCAGTCTCAACATGTACTGTATCCCCATGAAATAGCGGGGAAGGAAAAGTGACATCGGTCATGCCGAGATTGGCAATTGTCGTGCCAATCGTCGTGTCATTGACAGAAATACCGATCATTAAACCCAACGTAAACAATGAGTTGACGAGAGGCTTTCCCCATTCTGTCTTGTTGGCAAAATCAAAGTCAATATGCAGCGGCTGGGTGTTCAATGTCATGACCGAAAATAGCATATTGTCACTTTCAGTGATCGTTTTGCGAAGCGAATGATTGAAAACGCGTCCGACCTCGAACTCTTCCAGATACAATCCAGCCATGATGATTTCGAACCTCCGCAATGATTTGCGGGACATTATGACGGTGCTCTGCGGATCGCAACAGGGGCAAAACCCTTGTCGTCATGGTTAATGGATATGGTGAACTGATCGTAAACCTTTTTCTGCTAGGCTTTTGCTAGAAAAAATGGGGGCGATAAGGGATGCCGGTACAGCAATATCTCAGAATGATCGAGAATGCGTCAGTGGCGCAACGTTGTCATGCAACGGCAGCTTTGGCGCATATCTATCTGCATTCAGAACTCGACCATGATGAGCGTTGCGCGACAGAGGCTGTACTAACGCTCCTGCTGGACGATTCTTCGCCAAAAGTGCGCCTCGCGCTGGCTGAGGCGTTTTCTACAAGTGTCCGCGCTCCTGCCCATATCGTTGCTAGTCTCGCACGCGACCAGATTGAAATCTCGACCTATATGCTCGGCCGCTCGGTTTTGCTCAGCGATAGTGACCTGATTGACTGTGTTGTGAGTGGTTGCGGCGAGGCGCAACGCGTCATTGCCGGTCGGGCACGCGTTTCGCCAACTGTTTGTGCCGCCATTATCGAAGTTGGCGAGACCGATGCCATACTGGAGCTGCTGGCCAATACACAGGCGAAAATAATGCCGGTGAGTTATCGTCGACTGCTTGAACGGTCAGGACATATTGCCGAAGTGCGTGCATTGCTCGTCGATCATGAAAGCCTGCCAGCCGATTGCCGCCACTCGCTTGCAGTCAAGACCGCAGAGGCGCTGTGCCAGATGAATATTGTGCAGGCACTCATGGGAGGTCGCAGAGCGGAACGAATGACACATGATGCCTGTGTCAAAGCATCCATCAGCCTCGTTGCCGCAACGCCTATCGAAGAATATCCGGCTCTCGTTGAACACCTACAACTGCGCGGAGACATAACAACAGCTTTTGTCATTCGGGTGGTTGCGAAAGGACAGATCGATTTCTTCGGCGCGATCCTTGTTGCGCTGTCCGGTTACAAGCATAGTCGCGTGCGCGGCCTGCTCATTGATGGCCGTCCGAACGTGCTGGGGGCGCTGTTTAGCGCTGCGGGTCTGGCCGAAAGCACGCACGCTTCCCTGTGCACCGCAGTTCAGGCATGGCGCGATATTATCAACGGCAAGCGCAAGCTGGGTTTGCATGATGTCGCGCGCGCAATGATTGAGCAGATCGCGAGGGTAGAAGCCTATGCAGGGGCTGTTCCCGCCGCCGCAAATGATGATTTGCTTTCCTTGCTCAACGGTATTCACCGCGATGCTATTCGCGAAAATGCGCGCCGAAGCATGTTGTCGATAGCGGCGGCATAGGCTTCTGACCGCTTGATCGAACATTTCATTACAAAATAGTGCCACTCTTTGAATGAAATAATCGATGCGCCGCACCAGAACCGGCGCATCATTGCTTTTTTATTGGCATTGAAAGCCAGGATTTCCAATATTATACTTGGTAAACCTAATTAAATCAGGCGTTTATGTCTGATTTCTGATTCAAAACTCAAGATACAGCAATTCGATTGTGCCAAACGGCCCGTTGCCGCCCCATTGGTCTTTTATGCTATTATGGACAAAGGCATAATCGATTGGGAGGTCTGCATAATGTCGGACAATGGTAGTGTTGAGTTTGGCCCGCTAAGTCTGCACGTCCCTGAACCGGCTGTGCGTCCGGGCGGTACACCGGATTTTTCCAACGTCACCTTTCCCGATGCAGGCTCGGTGAGACGCCCCGATGTCGATACAAACCCTGAAGACATGCGTGACCTCGCATTTTCGATTATTCGTGTGCTTAACCCTGAAGGCGAGGCAGTCGGGCCATGGGCAAATCTGCTGACCGACGATCAACTGGTTGAAGGTCTGCGCCATATGATGACGCTGCGCACGTTCGATGCGCGTATGCAGATCGCCCAGCGGCAGGGCAAGACTTCATTTTATATGCAGCATCTTGGCGAGGAGGCAGTCAGTTGCGCTTTCCGTAAGGCGCTGGTGCAAGGCGATATGAATTTTCCGACCTATCGTCAGGCTGGTCTGTTGATCGCCGGCGGGTATCCCATGGTCGAAATGATGTGCCAGATCTACTCCAACGAGCGCGATCCGTTGAAGGGCAGGCAGCTGCCAATCATGTACTCTTCCAAAGAACACGGTTTTTTCTCGATCTCTGGCAATCTGGCCACCCAGTATATTCAAGGTGTTGGCTGGGCCATGGCATCCGCCATCAAGAAAGACAGCAAGATAGCTGCCGCATGGATCGGCGATGGCTCCACGGCTGAGTCTGACTTCCATGCCGCGCTGGTTTTCGCTTCAACCTATAAGGCGCCGGTAGTTCTCAATATCGTCAATAATCAATGGGCGATTTCGACATTTCAAGGCATTGCGCGCGGTGGCTCAGGTACATTTGCAGCGCGTGGCCTTGGTTTCGGTATTCCGGCGCTGCGCGTCGATGGCAATGATTACCTCGCGGTTTTTGCGGTGGCGCAGTGGGCAACCGAACGCGCGCGCCGCAATTTGGGGCCGACGCTAGTGGAATATGTTACCTATCGCGCCGGCGCGCATTCGACCTCGGATGACCCATCTGCTTATCGGCCCAAGATGGAGTCGGAGGCCTGGCCTCTGGGCGATCCTATTGTTCGGTTGAAGAACCACCTGATTGCACGCGGCGCATGGTCGGAAGAGCGTCATACCCAGACCGAAGCCGAGATACTCGACACAGTCATCGCTGCGCAGAAAGAAGCCGAAAGCTTCGGAACATTGCATGCCGGAGGCAAGCCATCAGCGCGCGATATGTTCGAGGGTGTTTATGAACAAATGCCTCCGCATCTGCGTCGCCAACGTCAGCAGGCGGGGGTTTAAGCCAAATGCCACGCAAAACAATGATCGAATCCATTCGTGATGCAATGGATACAATGATGGAACGCGACGAAAACGTGGTTGTGTTCGGCGAGGATGTCGGCTTTTTCGGTGGCGTCTTTCGCTGCACGCAAGGGCTGCAGGCAAAATATGGAAAGACGCGGTGTTTCGATGCGCCCATCAATGAGGCGGGCATCGTCGGAGCTGCAATTGGCATGGCGTCCTATGGACTTAAGCCATGTGTTGAAATCCAGTTCGCAGATTATGTCTACCCCGCCTATGACCAGATTGTCTCGGAGGCTGCACGCTTACGCTATCGTTCAAATGGCGATTTTACCTGCCCGATGGTCGTGCGCATGCCGGTGGGCGGCGGCATTTTCGGTGGGCAAACACATAGCCAGAGCCCGGAAGCGCTTTTTACCCATGTTTCGGGCCTGAAGGTGGTTGTGCCGTCCAACCCATATGATGCCAAGGGGCTGCTTATTGCGGCAATAGAAGATCCGGATCCGGTGATCTTCCTTGAGCCCAAGCGCATTTATAATGGTCCGTTTGATGGACATCACGACCGGCCAGTCACGCCGTGGTCCAAGCACGATCTCGGCGAAGTGCCTGATGGTCATTATACGGTGCCGCTGGGCAAAGCCATCAAGCGCCGTGAAGGCTCACAGCTAACGATCCTGACCTATGGCACCATGGTTTACGTGGCAGAGGCCGCTGCAGCTGAACATAATATTGATGCGGAAATCATCGACCTGCGCACATTACTCCCGCTCGATCTCGAAACGATTATTGAATCCGTTTCAAAAACCGGGCGCTGTGTCGTGGTTCACGAGGCGACCTTGACATCGGGCTTTGGCGCGGAACTGGCGGCACTCGTGCAAGAACATTGTTTCTATAAGCTTGAAGCGCCGGTGGCTCGCGTTGCCGGTTGGGACACGCCTTATCCCCATGCCCAGGAGTGGGATTACTTTCCCGGGCCATCGCGGGTCGGGCGTGCGCTGGTTGAAACGCTGGAGGGGCTCTAAGATGGGCGAATATGTCATCAAGCTGCCGGATGTCGGCGAAGGCGTTGCAGAAGCAGAGCTTGTCGAATGGAATGTAAAGGTCGGTGATCTGGTACGCGAGGATATGGTTCTTGCCGCCGTGATGACCGATAAGGCAACGGTGGAAATCCCGTCGCCGGTCGATGGCGAGATCATCTGGCTTGGCGGTGAGATCGGTGAGGTCATTCCGATCGGCTCGCCGATTATTCGCCTGAAGATCGACGGCGAGGGTCATGCACCGGCAGCCGCGGAGCCCTCCAAGCCTGCCAAGGCTGAAGCGCCTGCACCGGATGAAAAGCCTGCCGAGGCCGCAAAGTCCGAGAGCAAGCCTGCAGCAGCTGCTGCAAAGCCACAGGAAGCTGTAAAGCCCGCTGCCAAACCTGTTTTCAATACGAGCGCGCCGCGCAGCGAAGGTGAAAAGCCTTTGGCTTCTCCAGCTGTACGCCAGCGTGCGCGTGATTCCGGCGTTGATTTGCGTCAAGTGAGCGGTACAGGACCGGCAGGCCGGATCACTCACGAAGATCTTGATGCCTTCTTCGCGCGGGGCTCGCAGAAACCCGGTAGTGCAGCGCTCAGCCCGGACAATTCCGTCAAGGAGATCAAGGTTGTCGGGCTTCGCCGCAAGATTGCCGAGAAAATGGCAATCGCGAAATCCCGGATTCCGCATATTACCTATGTCGAAGAAATCGATGTGACATCCTTGGAAGAGCTGCGGGCAGCCCTGAATAGCAAAAAGCGCCCGGATCAGGCCAAGCTGACGATCTTGCCGTTCTTGATGCGGGCCATGGTCAAAGCCATTGCCGATCAGCCGCAGCTCAATGCTCTGTATGATGACGAGGCGAATATTATTCATCAGCATGGAGGCGTGCATATCGGGATTGCCGCGCAGACGCCTGGCGGCCTCGTCGTGCCGGTGGTCAAACATGCCGAGGCGAGAACGCTTTGGGACTGTGCTGCCGAGGTTAATCTGCTGGCAGATGCTGCAAAAACGGGTACAGCGACACGTGAACAGCTGAGTGGCTCGACGATCACGATCACTTCACTCGGTAGCATGGGCGGCGTGGTAACCACGCCTGTGATCAATCACCCGGAAGTAGCAATCATCGGCGTCAACAAGATCATGATCCGGCCCATGTGGGACGGCACTGCTTTCATACCGCGCAAGATGATGAACCTGTCGTCAAGCTTCGACCACCGGGTCATCGACGGCTGGGATGCCGCCGTATTCATCCAGCGCATCAAGGCGCTTCTCGAAACGCCAGCCATGATATTTGTTGAGGACTGAGCCATGAAGGATATTTCCTGCAAACTGCTGGTCATTGGCGCCGGTCCGGGTGGCTATATCTGCGCTATTCGTGCCGGGCAGCTGAATGTTGATACGGTGATCGTTGAAGCGGCCAAGGTCGGCGGCACTTGCCTGATGGTCGGCTGCATACCCTCCAAGGCGTTGATTCACGCCGCTGATGAATTTGCAAAGGTTGCGCATTTTGCAGCAAATCAGACGCCTCTAGGCATATCCGTCAGCAACCCGGCAATCGATTTCACGCAAACTATCGCTTGGAAAGACGGAATTGTCAGCCGTTTGAACAATGGCGTAGCCGGGCTTCTGAAGAAGGCCAATGTGAAGATCGTAACGGGCAGGGCAAAGTTCCGCGACGGAAAAACCGTCGAAGTGGAAACCCTGACGGGCCAGCAAATCATCCGCGCTGAAAACATTGTAATCGCAACAGGCTCTGCGCCCGTGGAGGTGCCTTCATTGCCATTTGGCGGCAATGTCATTTCATCCACCGAAGCTCTCTCACTTGAGACTGTGCCCGAAAAACTGGTGGTTGTGGGAGGTGGTTATATTGGCCTTGAGCTTGGCACTGCCTATGCCAAACTCGGATCAAAGGTCACTGTTGTTGAAGCGCAAGCAAAAATACTGCCGCAATATGATGCAGAGCTGACGCGGCCAATCGTGAAGAGTCTCAATAGCTTAGGTGTGACAGTTCTTACCGGAGTTAAAGCAAAAGGGGTGAGCGCCAAGGGTGATGCCCTGCTCATTGAAACGGCTGATGGCAAGGATGACAGGATTGCAGCGGATAAAATACTGGTAACTGTCGGCCGCAAGCCTGTGACCACCGGTTGGGGGCTTGAGGAAGTTGTTCTGGACATGGACGGAAAGTTCGTTCGCATTGACGACAAGTGCCGTACCTCGATGCGCGGCGTCTATGCCATCGGTGATGTGACAGGTGAGCCCATGCTGGCCCATCGTGCCATGGCACAAGGCGAGATGGTGGCAGAAATCGTCGCCGGGCATAATCGCAGCTGGGACAAACGAGCCATTGCAGCTGTCTGCTTTACCGATCCGGAAATCGTGACTGTCGGCCTTTCGCCAGAAGAGGCAAAGCAGGCCGGGCACGAGGTCAAAATTGGTCTGTTCCCATTTGCTGCCAATGGCCGCGCCATGACACAAGAAGGCGAGGAGGGGTTTGTCCGTGTGGTTGCCGCTGCGGGCAATCATCTTGTATTGGGAATTCAGGCGGTTGGAACCGGAGTCTCCGAACTGTCAGCAGCGTTTGCACTGGCCTTGGAAATGGGCGCGCGCCTGGAAGATATAGCCGGGACAATCCATGCCCATCCAACGCAGAGCGAGGGCTTCCAGGAAGCTGCGCTGAAAGCACTGGGACACGCGCTGCATATTTAAAGCACCTTTGCAAAAGCAATTTGCGTGCTTCGACAAGCT
>UICE01000010.1:0-45428 GCA_900471815.1 Hyphomicrobiales bacterium | reverse complement strand
TTGTCGAAGCACGCAAAGCGCTACTGCTGAACAAATTGGGTTACTCAGCGGCCTCGGCGACAGCGGGCAGGCCAAGCCAGGCACGGCAATCTGCCAGTGCGCGGGCGCTCATGGCGCGTTTTTTGGCATTGGTCTTTTCCTTGCCACGCAAACGCTTGCCCTCAGAGACGGGCGCTTCAATCGGCGGGAATAACCCGTAATTAACATTCATTGGCTGGAATGAACGTTTGCCGGGTTCTTCATCCGATACGATATGCCCGCCAGTAATATGTCCAAGAAGCGCACCAAAAGCCGTCGTTGCAGGAGGTGGTGTCACAGGCTGACCCAAACGCTCGGCAATCATGAAACGGCCGGCCAAAAGTCCGATAGCGGCGGACTCGACGTAGCCTTCGCATCCCGTGATTTGTCCGGCAAACCGCAGTCCTTGCCGGGATTTCAGTTGCAAGGTCGGATCAAGCAAAATCGGTGAATTGAGGTAAGTGTTGCGATGCAGTCCACCCAGCCGGGCAAATTCCGCATTTTCAAGGCCCGGGATCATGCGGAATATGTCAGTCTGCGCGCCATATTTCAGCTTGGTCTGGAAACCGACCATATTATAGAGCGTGCCAAGCGCATTGTCCTGACGCAACTGCACCACCGCATAGGCTTTCACTGTCGGATTATGGGCGTTGGTCAGACCCATTGGCTTCATCGGTCCATGACGCAATGTCTCCGGTCCGCGTTCTGCCATGACCTCGATTGGCAGGCAGCCATCGAAATAGGGCGTGCCTTCCCATTCCTTGAATTCGGTCTTGTCGCCCGCAATCAATGCTTGAATGAAGGCTTCATATTGCTCCTTTGACATGGGGCAGTTGATATAGTCCTTGCCATTGCCGCCGGGGCCAACTTTGTCGTAGCGCGACTGGAACCAGCAAGTGTTCATATCGATGGAATCGAAATGCACGATCGGTGCAATTGCATCGAAAAAGGCGAGGGAGTCCGCCCCTGTTTCATTGCCGATTGCTTCGGCAAGTGAAGGCGCCGTCAGCGGGCCGGTGGCGATAATAACCTTGTCCCACTCCGCTGGCGGCAGGCCGGTAATTTCTTCGCGCTCGATAGTGATAAGTGGATGAGCTTCGATTTTCGCGGTAACTGCTTGCGCAAAACCATCGCGATCAACAGCAAGCGCACTGCCGGCCGGAACCTGATGGGCATCGGCAGAGGCAATAATGAGTGAATTGGCCAGACGCATTTCCGCATGAAGCACGCCAACAGCATTAGTTTCGGCGTCATCGGAACGGAAGGAGTTGGAGCATACGAGCTCTGCAAGGTCCTGCGTTTTATGGGCATCTGTGCCGCGAACAGGACGCATTTCGTGCAGGATAACGGGAATGCCAGCTTCTGCGAGCTGCCATGATGCTTCGGAACCGGCGAGACCGCCGCCAATAATGTGTACGGGTTTGTGTGACATGGCGCACCAATAGTCTTTTTGATTGCTGGCTTCAATGAAAAAGCCGTCACAGATGATCGTGACGGCTTTCATGACGCCTAGGGCAGATCAGGCGCTGGCAGTATCAAGCGTCGCCAGATCATCTTTGCTGAGTTCCATAGTGGCCGCCTTGATCAGACTATCAAGCTGTTCAAGCGATGTTGCACTGGCAATTGGTGCAGTTACGCCATCGCGGTGGATGATCCAGGCCAATGCGACTTCGGCCTGTTTTGCCTTATGCTTGGCGGATATATCATCAAGGGCTGCGAGGATACGATTTCCACGGGGGTTGAGATAATCCTTCACACCGCCGCCCCGCGGGCTTTTGCCAAGATCGGCTTCGCTGCGATATTTGCCGGACAGAAAGCCTTTCGCGAGACTGAAATATGTGATGACGCCGATATCTTCAGCCATACAGAGATCGCGCAGTGGGCCATCATAGCTTGCGCGATCGTAAAGGTTATATTCCGGCTGCAAAACATCGTAGCGATGCAGCCCCTTATTCTTGGCCACATCAAGCGATTTCCGCAATTGATCAGCGTCGAGATTGGAGCAGCCCATTGATTTGATTTTGCCAGCCTTGAGCAGCTTCTCGTGCGCGGCAAGGGTTTCTTCATATGGTGTGTCCGGATCCGGCCAATGCGAAAGATAAAGGTCAATTTCTTCAATCTGAAGCCGTTTCAAGGAGGCTTCGGCGGCCTTTGCAATGTAGGCGGGAGACAAATCCTTCTTGCCTTGTCCCATATCGGAGCCAACCTTGGTGATTATCACCACCTTGTCGCGGGATTTGCGTTCTTTCATCCATTCGCCGATTATGGTTTCGGACTCGCCACCTTCATTGCCCGGCACCCAGCGCGAATAAGCATCCGCAGTATCAATGGCGTTGAGGCCCGCATCAACGAACCGATCAAGCAGATCGAAGGAAGTTTTCTTGTCGGCGGTCCAGCCGAAGACGTTTCCGCCAAAGACCAATGGAGCGATAGTGAGGCCCGTACGGCCAAGACGACGTTGTTCCATGATGAACTCCCGGGGATTATTGAGGTGGGAGCTTGAATGTAGGACGTGACGATGCGGGTTTCCACCCCGTCATTGCAGACACAATTTCTTCAACAGGCCGAAAGGCAATTTCTGATATATTCTCTCATGATGAGATATGCCTTTCTTATTTTGCCCGCTGCCATTGCCTGGGCATGCGTATCAAACGCCAATGCGCAAACATTCAGTGTTTGCCATGGCTATGGCTGTACGTTCAAAACCAGTGTGACGCTTTCTCCTGCCGATCGCGGCAGAATCGCGTCAATCATGAAGAGCGGAGGCAAGTCGGCACAAGCCGAACGGGCTGCGGTGCGGCGCGCTGTGCAGATATTTGAGCGTCGCAGCGCTCAAATAATCGGTATCCGGGATCGCCCGAAAATGGATTTTGGCCAAGGGCGCGAGAGAGGCCAGATGGATTGCGTCGACGAGGCAGCCAATACAGGCGGCTTCCTCAGCTATTTGCAGCGCGCCGGGCTGTTGCGCCACCACACAGTGGGAAACAGGGATTCACGCGGGAGTTTCCTTGATGGCCGCTATCCGCATTTCACCGCAGTGTTGCGGGATCGCTCGGGTACATCCTGGGCCGTCGACTCCTGGTACGAACCAGCAGGAGGGGCGCCAGATGTGATGCGTTTGTCGGAATGGAAAGAGCGGGGTTATGGCGGGCAGCGCTGATGTCTCAGCGCATCCTACAAACAACAACACCCACCGCGGGAGGAGGTGCGGTGGGTGTCGTTATATAAAGACCGGCTGGGAGGAGGAGTGCCGGGCTTTGATCGCGGGAGGCTTTGGGAGGAGGTAAAGCCCCGGCGATATTCGTCAAACTATTAACGTACTGCGGACTTCTTGGCGACGAACGGAATGTCCGAACGGGCAATGCCCAGATCGCTAAGTTCGCGGGTCGACAGACGGTTCAATTCAGTAACCGTGTCGCGATAACGGCGCCAGTTGCTGTAAGAGCGGATAAGGTTCATTTCAATCACCACTTCGGTTGTTGTTTGGTTGATCACTCTTGATCGTTGAACTGAAGATAGTGCAGCCCATGCAGAATTTGCAGAGACAAGATTGCAGATCAGCTATGCACATGTTGCATTGCATCATTAATCGATTTTAATTGCTGCGGCGCACAAATGTCAAAATCGCGATCGGTTCGGCAATGCGGTGGCAATTGCGTTTTTCCTGTCGCTGGCGTTATTTGAATCCCTGTACGACTCAGGAGCACTTCGTGGCATTTTCGATCGGCATCAAAAAACACATTGCCCGCTGGCAGCAGGCAGGTCTGATAGACGAGGTGACAGCCGATCTTTTGCGCAAGGACGTAGAGAAAACCCGGTCCGGCTTTGGCCTTGGCGGGATTCTTGCGGTGCTCGGCGCAGTTCTCTTGGGTGCTGCCATCATTTCGCTTGTCGCGGCAAATTGGGAAGTAATGCCGCGCCTTGTTCGCGTCGTAATGATCATCCTGGTGCTATGGATCGGCTATGTTGGCGGCGCATGGCGGGCGAGCCTCGGCGATAATCGTTTTAGTCAGGCGCTCTATCTAATTGCTGCAATCACCTTTGGAGCCGGTATAGCGCTCATCGGGCAGATGTATCATTTATCAGGCGATGCAACGGAAGCCGCCTTGCTTTGGACTGCGGGAACAATGGTTGCGGCGCTTTTGCTACGCTCGCCTGTGTTGGTCGCAACCGGGGTGGCGATAACTGCGCTCTACCTTTTCATGGTTTTGGATACCAATGACTCGCACACCTATAGCTGGCTTCTGCCGGTATTGCTTTTCATTAGTGCAGGACTTGTCTGGTATACCAAGGCGCAGATCGCCCGCCATTTTATCGCGCTGGTACTGATGGCCTATGTTTTCGCCCTTTATGATGATTTGAGCGGTGATTGGATATTGTGGCTCGCCGCTATGGCGGGCGGGGCGCTCTTTCTTGGCGATGCGCTGTCGACTGCAGTGCTGCAACGGCTCACCGGCTGGAGCAAGGCAATCGGCGCTTACGGGTTTCTGATGCTTCTTCTGGTGCTGAGCTATTTTCAGTTTGATCGCTTCGATAGTGAAGTAAGCGATCAGGTCATTATCGGCTTTGGTATATTGGCCTGTGCGATTGCCGGGCTGGTTCTCTCCGGTTATCGCAATCTTGCCGTCAGATGGATGTCTTACACCGTATTTTCGCTCGAAGTGCTTTATCTAGCATTCAAGACGATAGGGACGCTTATCGGAACCGCGAGCTTCTTCTTGAGTGCGGGCGTGCTGGTATTGCTGCTTGCCGCCTTTGTTGTGCGCATGGAGCGGCGGCTGCAAAAGAAGATTGCGCAAGCGGAAGGAGCCGCCTGATGTTCACTGGCAAGCGCATTATCTGGCTGGGTATTATCGTCGCCTTGCTGCAATCGGGCGCTTTATACGCAATGGTTGAGCAGCGCGCATCCATCCTGCGGAGCGGCAAAGACGTGATCCTGCTAAGCCAGCCCATTGATCCCCGGGATTTCCTGCGCGGAGACTATGTGATCCTCTCCTATGATATCTCCAATGTCAGCATCGACAAGATATCCGGCACCCGCCCGGAGGCGAAGGGCCTCATTGACGTCTATGTCACACTGGTCAAAGGGGCAGATGAGCATTGGAACTTTGCCAGTGCCTCGTGGCAGGCCCGCACTGACCTGAAGCCGGGTGAGGTGCAGCTTCGGGGACGTACGCCAAACTACGCTTATTTTGCCTCCGACAACACCTATCATGTCGATTATGGCATTGAGCGCTATTACGTTCCGGAAGGTCAGGGCCTGGCAATCGAAGAACAGCAGCGCGAGAGAAAGATCGATGTCGTTATTGCCGTATCGAATGAGGGAGATGCTCAGATCCGGGCTTTAAGGAGCGAAGGAAAGGTTCTGTACGAGGAACCCCTCTATTAGAAATAAGCGGGAAATTACGGGTTTGAAATAATAGTGTCGATTACCCGGCTTTTTCCTTTGACCCTCAGAAAGACGGTGCTATAGAGACCCGCGCTTGAGGTTCGGCTACGTGCCTCGGATGCGGATATGGCGAAATTGGTAGACGCACCAGATTTAGGTTCTGGCGGGAGACCGTGGGGGTTCGAGTCCCTCTATCCGCACCACAATCTTTCCAAACACAATTGAGAATAAGGCACTGGACAGATAAACTCGCGTGCATGTGGGGGAAACCTGATCATGATTGAAACAAGCCGCCTTTTGTTGCGCCCGCAACGTATTGAGGATTTCGAACTCTATAAGGCGATATGGATCAATGATCCCAACCTAAGCGAGGGTGTTCAAGTCTTGCCTGGACTTACCGATGAGCAAAGCTGGGATAGGCTACTACGTTGGATCGGGCATTGGAACGTTTTTGGCTATGGTCCGCTTCTGGTCATCGACCGTCAAACCGGGGAGCTGGTCGGAGAAACGGGGGTGGCAAGGTTTCACCGCGCCAATGGCCCGGCTTTCGACGGAGTTCCGGAGGCATTGTGGAGGATCAAATATACCCGCCATGGCCAAGGCCTGGCGTCAGAAGCAGCGTACGCGGCCTTGCAATGGTACGATGCCCGGAAAATATCCGAGCGAACCGTTTGCATGATTGATCATTGGAACGACACTTCGTTAAAGCTGGCCGGAAAACTCGGGTTCAACGAGTTTTCACGTGCAATCTACAAGGACAGTGATGTCGTGTTGCTTGATCGTGTCGTCAAAACTTAGTGTTGCATGAGCAGTCTATGATCCAGTCCCGAAAGAACTTCACCTTGGCGGGCAATTGCCCGGTTTCGGGATAGACCAGATAATAATTGGTGCCGGTTGAGGCTTCGATATCGAAAAGCTTTACCAGCGTGCCCGACTCTATTTCATTCTGGAAGAAAGCTGAAGAAACCAGTCCGACGCCGCCGCCGGACAATGCCAATCCGCCGATAATCTGCTGGGTATCAATCGTTACCCCGGGTTTGGTCATGGTCAATGGCCCTTCAACACCTGCTTGGCGAAACCAGACGGGCCACCAATTATCGTCTGGCGTGATCAGATGACATTGCAGGAGGTCTGCCGGTGTTTGCGGTCTGCCATATCGTTCAAGATAGGCGGGGCTGGCCAAGGGTGTGAAACCGCCCGATAAAAGCCGATGTGAGGTCAAGCCTGGCCAATTTCCACGACCGAGCCGGATGCCGCAGTCGATTCCCTCACTGGAAAAATCAACCAAGCGGGAGGAAATATCGAAGCGCACCGAAACCTCGGGATGCAGGTTTTGAAAATCGGTAATGCGCGGCGTCAGCCAATTGCTGGCAAATGTATGGATGACTGAAATAACCAGCACGGAATTTTGTTCTTCGCGAATGGCGCGGAATGTCTCGCCCATATCAGCCAAAGCCCTGCGTATCACCGGCGCTATTACTTCGCCCTTCGGCGTCAAGGTAACGCCGCGTGCGCGGCGCTGAAACAAGGGCGTACCGGCAAAATCTTCCAGCAATTTGATCTGATAGCTGACGGCCGATTGGGTCATGTTGAGCTCATCGGCTGCTTTCGTAAAGTTCTGCAGCCGCGCAACACTATCAAAAACCCGGATAGAACCAAGAGGAAGTGACGTCATGTCGAGCCATTAAATCTATTGATGTCTAATCATCAAATTCGCGTTGGTATGCCTGTTAATAAGATAATACATCTGTCCACACAACAGGACAATTAATAGCTTGATGGAGAGTGTCATGACCGAATTGCGATTATTCGGATTGAGTTCGCTTGCGGTTTTTTGGGCGGGCTTTTCCAAGCAGACTTCAGTGCCGGCAGGTGACCCTGGGGATTTGAATGCCTATATGCTGCGCGACATCAATCTTACGCCAAGCGAGCGTGCCGCATTCACATATAAGACGCGCGATATGCTTTCACCGGCGTACAGATATCGTCTGCCATAGAATATTGAAGCCAATGCAAAAGCGCGGGGCTGTTAAGGCCCCGCGCTTTTATTTTTAATGCGCTGCGGCTTGTTCTGCCGCAGGTTTCGGTTTGCGCCGGAAGGATCTGAGCACGACGTAGAACACCGGTGTCAGGAACAGACCGAAGAATGTAACCCCAAGCATTCCGGAGAACACCGCTGTTCCGAGCGACTGACGCATTTCCGCACCGGGCCCAGTTGCAATCATCAAAGGCACAACGCCAAAGATGAAGGCAAAGGCGGTCATCAGGATCGGACGCAGGCGCAAGCGGCTGGCTTCGATCGCTGCTTCTACCGGGTTTGCGCCTTCTTCCTCGTGTTGACGGGCAAACTCCACAATAAGAATGGCGTTTTTCGCCGCCAGACCAATGAGAACCACGAGCCCGATTTGCGTGAGGATATTATTGTCCATCCCGCGCAACGCCACACCTATCAGCGCGGCTAGGACAGCCAGTGGAACAATCAGGATAATTGCCAGCGGCAATACCCAACTTTCATATTGGGCTGAAAGGGCCAGGAACACGAAGATGACAGACAGGGCGAAGATAAACACCGCCGTATTGCCGGTTGCGCGTTCCTGAAAGGCAAGTTCCGTCCAATTGAACGATGTGCCTTGTGGCAGCGTTTTGGCGGCCAGCGCTTCCATTTGATCAAGAGCCGCGCCAGTCGACACGCCCGGAGCAGCATTGCCCTGCAACGGTACGGATACGTACATATTGTAGCGCTGCACGAGCGACGGGCCTGTGGTGTCCCTGATCTCGATCAACGTGCCAAGCGGAACAAGCGCCCCCGTGGCTGATCGTACCTTCAGGTTCAAAATATCCTGCCGGTCGAGGCGGTATTGTTGATCCGCCTGCGCACGAACTTGATAAACGCGCCCGAAAGCATTGAAATCATTGACATATGATGTTCCAAGATTTGTCGAAAGCGTTTCGAAGATGCTTGGAATGGGCACATTAAGCGCTCTTGCCTTGTCCCGGTCTACTTCAAGGAAGTATTGCGGGCTGGAGGCAGAGAAGGTGGTGAAAACGCCGGTTACACCCGGTGTCTGTGCGGCTTCGCCCATCATCTGATAGGCCAGGGCGAGCACGCGGCGCATGTCGGAGCTGTCACGGTCCAGCAGCTGCATCTTGAAGCCGCCGGAGTTGCCTATACCGCTGATGGCGGGTGGCGGAACGGCAATGATGAAGGCTTCCTGAATACTTTGCAGACTGCCATAAAGCTGACCAATAATCTGGTTGGCGTTATGACCTTCCTCCAGGCGATTTTCGAAGGAGTCGAAGGCGGCGAAAACCACGCCGGAGTTTGACGCATTGGTGAAAGTCGCGCCGTTAAAGCCAGAGAAGGCGACGGCATTCTTCACACCCGGCACGTCCCGAACGATCTTTGAAACCTTTTCAATAACTGCATCGGTTCTATTGAGAGACGCACCGTCAGGCAACTGTACCACGACGATGGCGTAACCCTGATCCATGGTCGGGATAAAGCCGCGTGGAACAGCGGTTGCCATATACCATGTGGCGACAAGCAACCCGACAAAGACAAGCAGGGAGGCCGTGATACCAATGGCTGAACTGACGAGGTGGCGAATGACCCAAGAGTAGCCATTCGCCATCTTGTCAAAGCCGGTATTGAAGCCATTGGCCATGGCCCGGCCCAAACGGGCAACCGGGTTTTTCGATTCGCTGTGGTTGTGTGGCCGCAGCACAATCGCAGCAAGCGCTGGCGAAAGCGTCAGTGAATTAAGAGCCGAAATTGCCGTTGCCACTGCGATTGTGATCGCAAATTGCAGGTAGAATTGCCCCGTAATGCCGGGAATGAAAGCAGTCGGTACGAAGACCGCAATCAGCACCAGCGAAATGGCAATAACGGCGGTGCCGACCTCGTCCATAGTGACGTGCGAGGCTTCCTTGGGCGTCATGCCGGCTGCAAGGTTTCGTTCGACATTTTCGACAACCACAATGGCGTCGTCGACGACAATGCCGATGGCAAGGACCAATCCAAACAATGTGAGCATATTGAGCGAGAAGCCGAAGGCGAGCAGCAATGCCAGCGTTCCGATAAGGGAGACGGGAATTGCGACAATCGGTATGATCGCGGTGCGCCACGATTGCAGGAAGACAAGGACGACGAGCGCCACGAGAATGACGGCTTCAATGATCGTTTTGTACACCTCATTGATCGATTCCGCGATGAACTCGGTGGGGTTGTAAACGATATCGTAGGTCAGCCCGTCAGGAAAATCCTTCTTGAGTTCCTCCATTGTGCTTCGGATTGAATCCGCAGCAGCAAGGGCATTGGTGCCCGGGCGGCTGAAAATACCCAAGGCCACTGCCGGATTGCCGTTCAGATAGGAGTTGGTGACATAATCCTTGGCACCAAGTTCGATGCGCGCCACATCCTGCAACTGCACGAGGCGCCCGCTTTCTGTCGCCTTGACGATGACGTAGCGGAACTGCCGGGCATCGCTGAAGCGGCCCTCAGTGGTGACAGTATATTGAAACGCATTGGTACCGGAGGTTGGCGGACCGCCAATGGAACCGCCCGAAACTTGCACGTTCTGATCTCGCAGCGATTGCACGACATCACTTGATGTCATGCCATAGGCTGAGAGTTTTTCGGGGTCGAGCCAGATACGCAGCGAGTATTCACGCTCACCGAAAATGATCAGATCGCCGACGCCATCTAGACGCAACAACACGTCGCGAACGCGCGAGCGTGCATAATTGGAGGCGTAAAGCTGATCATAACGACCATTTGGCGAAAGAATATGCACAACCATCATGAGATCAGGCGAGCTTTTGGTGGTGGTGATACCAAGACGTCTGACTTCTTCCGGAAGGCGCGGCTCCGCAATGGACACGCGGTTCTGTACAAGAACCTGCGCCTTATCGAGATCTGTTCCCAGCCGAAATGTCACGGTCAATGCCATGGAGCCATCGGCCGTGGAATAGGAGGACATATACAACATGCCCTCAACGCCGTTGATTTCCTGCTCGATTGGTGTCGCCACCGTGTTGGCAATGGTTTCAGCGTCGGCGCCCGGATAGGAAGTGCGGATGACAATGGTTGGCGGGGCTATTTCGGGGTACTGCGCAACTGGCAGCTGTGTGTAAGCTATGCCGCCGACGATCAGCAAGACAATCGAAAGAACGCTCGCAAAGATCGGCCGGTCGACGAAAAAGTGCGCGAATCTCATTGCGCAGCCTCCGGCGCTTTGGTCGCATCAGCCGTTACAGCTTCCGGTGGTAGCACCACCAGTTCCGGCTTGACTTTTACGCCGGGGCGAATCCGCATCAGGCCATTCACCACAATGGTTTCATCGCCCGTCATTCCGGAGCGGATCACGCGGTAGCCATGAAGCTTCGGTCCAAGGCGGACCGGCTTCGGGGTTACAGTGCCATCTTCGCTGACTGTGAAGACGATGCGTTCATTTTGGTCAGAGCCGATTGCTTCATCCGGGATCAAAATACCCTTATAGGTATTGGATGCGGCAACATCGACGCGGCCGAACAGGCCTGGCTGCAAAACAAAATTCGGATTGCTGAAGCGGGCGCGAACGCGCATTGTGCCCGTCTGGTCATCCAGACGATTTTCCGCGAAATCAACCTTGCCCTTTACAGGCGGCTCGGCGGAATCGGTAAGCCGGACGGTGACTTCCAGACCGGAGGCGCCTTCCTGCAAGGTGCTGCCGTTTTCACGAGCGGTGCGTGCATAGGAAAGCAGGTTACGCTCATCGACATTGAAGTAAAAATCAATCGGGTCGAGTGAGACGATTGTCGTAAGGATCGTCTGGTCTGGCTGAACGAGATTGCCAACGGAGATCAGGCGGCGATCAATGCGCCCGCTCAAGGGGGCTGTTATCTTTGTATATTCAAGATCAAGCTGCGCACGGGCAAGAGCTGCCTCTGCGCCGCGGACATTTGCCTGAGCCGAAATGAAGTCGCGGCGCCTGTCATCGAGTTGCGAAGCGGAAAGCGTGCCGTTTGCAGCTAGTGACTCGGTGCGCTTAAATTGCGCTTCGGCATAGACAAGCGTGGTCTTTGACACTTCGAGCGAGGCCTGCGCCTGCGACAGGGCGGTTTCGAAAGGTCGCTGGTCGATTGTAAAAAGCGGATCGCCTTTTTTAACCAGCGCACCATCGGTAAATTCGATCTTGTCGAGATATCCGGCGACGCGGGAACGTATGGATACTTCATCAACAGGTTCAAAGCGGCCAATGAATTCGTCGCTGTCAACGACATCACGGACGACCGGCTTGGCGACCGATACCGGCGGGGGAGGTGGCGGGGCCGCTGCTTCCTGGGCAAATGAAGCACCAGAGGACAGAAGAGCGGCTGTCAAACCAACCTTGATTATTGTTAAAAGTGATCGTGACAAAGGGTAGGCCTCCATGACAGTAAGACGTCCCACGCGTGTCGCAAAGGTGTGTCAGCAATGCTGAAACGGTATCAACTTTGATCAGTCTTTGCGGACGATAAGGTCGAGTAGAGCGAAGTCACATAATGCTGGCGGGGAGTGTTTACGAGAGGGCTCTGCACAATTTTAACATAGTGCAGCCATAATTGACCTATCCGAAAATCCCCACATGAATAGATTTGCATAGTTCCATTTTCTTGTCACCCTGCAATCTCAGGCTGTAGCGGCACCAAACAATGCTATTTTGCCAGCCTGCATGGCAGTGCCATTGATTTTTATACCCGAGCCGAGTAAAGGGAGCGACCAGTCGGTGAAGGTGCGATTTCTCACCCAACTTTGTGCCACAGTCTGTGATACAATGCGTGGCATAAATCGAGAGTTGAGTTGGAAATACGGCAATAGAATCAGCGTGGATGGCCAAGCAAAAAATTGCTCATCCGCACCCGAAGCCACATAGGCAACAGTTTTTCTCCCGCAATTTGGCGAACGAGCCGGCGACGGCGGGACAAATGTTAAAAAAGTGAAGGTTTGGACATGCAGGTTACTGAAACGCTCAATGAAGGGCTGAAGCGCGAGATCAAGGTCGTTGTTCCGGCCAAGGATCTGGAAGCAAAGCTTTCCGAACGCCTCCAGGGTGCCAGCGCAAAGGCGCGCATCAATGGCTTCCGTCCCGGCAAGGTGCCAATGAGCCACCTTCGCAAGATGTATGGCAAGTCGTTCATGGCTGAAGTCGTCAATGAAATCCTGAGCGATTCTTCGCGCACCATTCTTTCGGATCGCAACGAAAAGTCGGCTACCCAGCCTGAAGTCGTCATGACCGAAGACGAAAAGGAAGCTGACAAGGTTCTTTCCGGCGAAGCCGACTTTGAATTCTCGCTTAATTATGAAGTTCTGCCAGCGATTGAAATCAAAGACACTTCCAAGATCAGCATTACCCGCGAGATCGTTGACGTTTCCGATGAGGAAGTCGAAGAGCAGGTTAAGCGTGTTGCAAGCTCTGCCCAGACCTTCGAAACGAAGAAGGGCAAGGCTGAAAGCGGCGATCGCGTTACCATGGATTATCTCGGCAAGGTCGATGGTGTTCCTTTCGACGGTGGCGCAGATAGCGATGCAACATTGGTTCTTGGCTCCGGCCAGTTCATTCCAGGCTTCGAAGATCAATTGATCGGCGTAAAAGCTGGCGATGAAAAGCAGATCAAGGTTACTTTCCCGGCTGAATACCAGGCTGCTCATCTTGCAGGCAAGGACGCTACTTTCGACATCACTGTCAAGGAAGTTGCAAAGCCAGGCGAACTCGAAATCAACGACGAAACCGCAAAGAAGCTCGGCATTGAAAGTGCTGACCGTCTGCGTCAGGTTATCCGCGAGCAGATCGAGAGCCAATACGGTTCTTTCACACGCCAGAAAGTGAAGCGTCAGATTCTGGATGCGCTGGATGGCGAATACCAGTTCGAGTCGCCAGAACGTCTGATCAATGCCGAGTTCAACAATATCTGGGCTCAGATCGGTCAGGACCTTGCACAGGCTGGCAAGACCTTTGAAGACGAAGATACAACGGAAGAAGAAGCACGCGCCGAATATCGCAAGCTTGCTGAACGCCGTGTTCGTCTTGGCCTCGTTCTTTCGGAAATCGGCAACAAGGCCGGTATCGAAGTAACCGAAGAAGAAATGCAGCGCGCCGTTTACGATCAGGTTCGTCAGTATCCTGGTCAGGAACAGCAGATTTATGAATTCTTCCGCAAGACACCGGAGGCGATCAACAATCTTCGCGCTCCGATCTTCGAAGAGAAGGTGGTTGACCACCTGCTCGCCAGCATCAATGTCACCGACAAGAAGGTGACCAAGGAAGAGTTGATGGCTGAAGACGAGTCGGAAGAAAAGTCCGGCGAAGCCAAGAAGCCTGCCAAAAAGGCAGCGCCAAAAAAGGCAGCCAAGAAGAAGACTGAAGACGAAGCGTAAGCTTCTCGGTAAGCGGCTTATCGCCAGTTAAGAAAAACGGCTCCGCATTGCGGGGCCGTTTTTCTTTCCATCCCAGGGCGATAGCCTAGTTTAATATTTACAGCCCAGAAAGTTGAAATTGAAAAAACCCAAATTGGCTCACCTCGGCGCCCCCTTGGCTGATCCACGCGCTTTCATTTTGGAGAACCTGCATATTCTGCCCACTCCTGCTGTGGCGGAGATATCGCTCTATACGGCGCATCCAGCAAGCGGATTGGGTAAACTTGGAAATCAAGACATATATGGCAATGATCATCCGCCATACTGGGCTTATCGCTGGGCGGGCGGGACAGTTTTAGCCCGGTATATTTTAGACCATCCGGCAATGGTCGCGGGCTTGCATGTGCTCGATTTGGGAGCAGGTTCCGGAATTGTTGGAATTGCGGCTGCCAAAGCGCGAGCAACCGCAGTGGTGTGCGTCGATACTGATCCTTACGCTGCTATAGCGAGCCGTATGAATGCAGCGGCTAATGCGGTGAACGTCGACACAATTTGCAAGGACATTCTCGACGATGATCCGCCAGAGGTGGATATGATTGCTGTGGGTGACTTATTCTATGCGTCAGATATTGCCGGAAGGGTCGTTTCCTATCTCGACAGATGCACCACCGCAGGTATCAAAGTGCTCATAGGTGATCCCGGAAGAGAATATCTGCCTCACGACCGCTTGCGCATCTTATCAAAATATTCAGTGCCCGATTTTGGCAATGTCAGCGTCGCTTCGACGGACACAAGTGCGGTTTATTTGTTTGAAAGTAAGCCAGACTAAAAGAGGCCAAGCCCTTTCAGGCTGGCGTGCCCGCTTTTGCCGATAATGATGTGATCGTGCACGACAATACCCATCTGTGTGCCGATATTGGCGATTGTCTTTGTCATCTCAATATCAGCTTTCGATGGTGTCGGATCGCCGGAGGGATGGTTGTGTGCAAGAATGATAGCACTGGCAGAGAGCTGTAAGGCGCGAGCAATAACCTCGCGCGGATAAACAGGCGTGTGGTCGACAGTGCCCACCTGTTGGACCTCGTCGGCGATAAGGGCGTTCTTCTTGTCCAGAAACAAGACGCGAAATTGTTCCCGTGACTCATAAGCCATTGCTGCGACACAATAATCCATGACTTTGGCCCATGAACCAAGCACGATCTTATCGCGAATTTCGCTGCGGATCATCCTGTGGGTGAGGGCGGAGACGAATTTAAGGTCGAAGGCAATAGCTGGACCGCAACCCTTGACCTCACGCAAGAGGTGCTCAGGTGCCCCAAGGACTTCTGCCAGAGAGCCGAAGCGCGCAATGAGTGCCTTCGCCAAAGGTTTTGTGTCACCCTGTCTTATGGAGCGATAGAGCAACATTTCCAGCATTTCATAATCGGCAAAGCCGACGTGGCCGACGCTTTGAAACCGCTCCTTCATGCGTTCGCGATGTCCGACGTAGTGCGGAATGGGTTCGACTTCGGCCGACTGCGGCTGTGCGTTGCGCGAGGTCCTGTTTATATCAACGGCAGGTTGTTCTGAGGAGAGTTTTGTGGAAGTTTCGTTGAGGAAGAAGGTCAGGTTGGGCTTTTCTTCACTCATACGGCTTCCATCTATCCGAGTTTTAATCCAGGTGCGAACAGGCCAGCCGGAGACAGGGTGAAAACCTCGCAGCCTTCATTCGTGACACCCACAGTATGCTCATATTGAGCTGTCAGTGACCGGTCGCGGGTAACAGCGGTCCAACCATCGGCAAGAACCTTCACATGCGGACGGCCAAGGTTAATCATAGGCTCAATGGTAAAAATCATGCCTTCGCGCATTTCCACACCCTCGTTCGGCGTGCCGTAATGCAGGATATTGGGTGCGTCATGGAACAGTTGCCCCACACCGTGGCCGCAGAAGTCGCGAACGACGGAACAACGTTCCGCTTCAGCGTAGGTCTGTATGGCTGCACCGATGGCACCAGTTCGTGCGCCTGGACGAACGGCAGCAATGCCGCGCATCAGGCTTTCATGCGTTACTTCCATAAGCCGCTCTGCAGCGCGTTTGATCTCGCCAACCGGGTACATGCGGCTGGAATCACCATGCCAGCCGTCAACGATATAGGTAACGTCGATATTGACGATATCGCCCTCGCGCAACGGCTTGTCATCAGGAATACCGTGGCAGACGACATGATTGATCGACGTGCAACTGGATTTAGTGTAGCCGCGATAATTCAACGTTGCGGGCAGGGCACCTTGATCGGCACCAAACTCGAACACGAAGCGGTCAATTGTGTTGGTTGTAACGCCCGGAGCTACGATCGAGGCGAGTTCATCCAGACAGCGTGCCGTTAACTGACAAGCCTTACGCATCGCTTCGAAGCCTTCGGGGCCATGAAGCCGAATTTGCCCTGTATTTTTCAGGGGCGCGCTTTGTGCGTCGAGATAGGTAACCATTGAACTGACCGGTTGACGTTAATCTATAATCGGCATCGTGCTGACTGCAGCGATACCTGCAGGCGTGATGTGGCATTTTACGGCGTAAGCTTCAACCCCGCGCCGCATCGCCCGTTCAAAAGCCGCCGCGTAAACCGGGTCCAAATCGCCGCATATCCTCAATTGATCGCAATCTCCTCGCTGAATCACATAGAGCATCACGCCACGATGGCCAGTTTCCACCATGTTGCCAAGCTCGTCCAGATGTTTTGCGCCGCGAGCGGTGGGAGAATCGGGAAATTCGGCCAAGCCGGGCGTACGCGAAAAGTGTACGTTCTTCACTTCGACATAGGCGGTTGGACGGTTCGGGTCGGTGAGCAATATATCGATGCGTGAATTGGCACCATAACGTTGTTCGCGCTTAAGAGCGGCATAACCAGCAAGCGACGGGATTAATCCGGCAATAATCGCTTCTTCTGCAATGCGGTTGGGCAGGCCGGTATTGATTCCAACTATGTGCCCGGAGACTTCAACCATTTGCAGCGTGTGCGGGTATTTTCGCTTCAGATCGTCACTATGGGAAAGCCAGACCTTTATTCCCGGATCGGTCAAACCCAACATGGACCCGGTATTGGGGACCGAACTGGTAATAGCCTTGCCATCATCCAGAACGATGTCTGCAAGAAAGCGTTTATAGCGCTGCACCAAAGTGCCGGTAACAAGTGGGAAAGCAAAGATCATCCGGCAGAACTAGCGCAAGCCGGTCATTAAATCGATAGGTTTAAATTCAGTGGTTTCGCAACACAGCATTAATGACATCTGCGAAAGTGGTGTTGGCCATTAGGACCATGTCGCAGCGGCCAATCCGGCCGCGAGAAATTTCAATGTAGTGTTGATATTATTATTCATACTCGTGATTTCCTGCATGAATTCATCCTAGCGGAAAACGAGCCTATAATGTGTTCCAATGACGTTTGTACAAAGGCGACCGTCATACAAAAAACCTGCCTTGGGAAAGGCAGGTAAGTTTGCTCTGGGGTGGGAGAATCGGACTCGTTGGAGGTAAAATGCGAGTCCTGTTGTCACGATGGGAATCGTGGCAACAATTTATGATATGCCAGCTCACCATTTCAGCCTCATAACTTTGTCTAACATGTCGTGACAAAGCTTGAAAAAAACCGGGCTGTTCTAATTCTTCAGAGTGTCACATGCTGCGCGGAGGGACAAACGTTAGGAGGACTTTGATGAAATACAAGATTTTCCTGCCTCTGATGGCAGTGGCGGCTTTCTCCCTTGCAGCCTGCGATAACAAGCCTGCAGACACAGGCACCCCGCCTGCGACCACTACGGAGCCTGCAACCCCACCGGCAGCTCCGGCCCCAGCAGAGCCTGCTCCATCGCAACCTGCACCAGCGAATTAATCTATCCGAGATTGAAATAACGGCCCGCTCACCCAGAGCTGGCCGTTTTTATATGCGAAAAGCACAGGCAATTATCTTTGCCGTACAAAGTGCTGATTTTTATTGGAAAAAGACTGGTACGCCCAAGGGGAATCGAACCCCTGTTTGCGCCGTGAAAGGGCGCCGTCCTAACCGCTAGACGATGGGCGCCTCCGGTGAAGCGGCTTATAGTGAAACAGTATTTCCGCCGCAACCCCATAATGCATTCTTTTTTAGAAAAAGTGCAGTTTATGCGAAATTTATTGAAAAGACGGTTGCCCGGAAACCGTCAACCCCACGAGAAAAGCCAATTGGAATCAGCCTTTTCTGCCCGAACAGCGCCAATTCCAGTCCCGGCGCGGGCCAATATCCACATGTACCGATTCGGTATGACAGTAAGTGCCGACGCCGCCACGACCTGTCATGGCGCGAGCAAAATTGGCCAATTCCCACTTGCTGATTCCAGGGACCTGAATATCAGCGGCGGCGCATGACATATGAAGAGAAGCCTTGGCGCCGTTTACTTTGCGATTATAGGGAGGACTGCGATAGCCGGAGGTTACAATGACGGATTTGCCATACTTGCGCTCGATCAGCTTCAAAATGCCCACCAGTTGCGGTTTCAGGCAGGCAACATCAACGCTTTCACGTTGAACTTTCAGGCCATTGGGTGCCAGGCGTGCGAGACCCGCCGCCGAAGCCAAAATTACAGGAGCGCCCGCTGCTTCAATGTCGTCATCTTCATAGAGACTATCGCGCTGCATGATCTGGATGCCAGCATTTGGCCGTACACCGGGCAGGGATGCAAGATGTTCAGTCCGGCCAGCAAAGGAATCAGCGGATGGAAGGTCGCTTTCAGATGCCCCGGCAGGCTTTGATTTAGGCTCGATTACCGCAACAAGCCGCTGATTGGCGGGTTTGGAGCGATTATTGGAGAACAGTCGCAAAAGTGCGCCATTGTTCTTCTGTGTAGCCGCCGCCGGTTTGGTTTCTTCCGGAGGAGCCGTGTCCGCAACGGCTGTTTCTGCAGGCTTGGGTTCAGGTTTTGCGGATTCTGCTGCCGCTGCAGGTGTTTCAGGCGCGGGAGCCGGTGCAGTCTCTGTTTTTTTCGTCATGCTTCCAAAAAGAGAAGTCCTGACGGGAGGTTGCGCAACAACGGTCGCTGCACTTGCCACTTGTACTTCTTCTGTTTTCGTCCCGGCATCCGCCGCCACATCGGTCTTTACATTCGTCTTGGCAAGCTCAGGCTTGCTTTCGCCTGGCTTTACCGCGCCATTGACCGCCTGCAAGGCGTTTGTTTCTGTGGATCCGGCCAATGCCAGCGCCTCAGGGGTTACTTGCGCATTACCGCCAGAGGGCAGGGAGGTTTGGGTATCGCTCGCAGCAGCTTGATCAGTTGGGGCAACAGTCAATGCGGAAGTAACGCTGGGATTGGAGCCAGTAGATGTGCAAGAAGTTGCTATAAGAGCTGCAAGGCTCATAACGCATACGACTGTGCTTGCCCGTAAGGCTGAAACTGAACGCGGCAGTGTTTTCAACGATTCCCCCGTCTGGACGTCCGGCACGATTCGATAATTCAATCCGGCCCGTTTATAAGAGCATTAAGCCCACGAAGTTCTATTGAGGCGCAAATACACCGGCAGAGAGCAACAATAACTAGTTGTTTTTAGCGATACGCACAAGACACGAACTATATACACAATGAGGCGAAAGCGTGATCTGACACTTTCCCGCCATGGTCCTTAATCGAAAGTTACAGTGAAATTTAATGCTATAGCTGCGTAATTACACGCGTATTCTCACGTAAGTGCCGGGCGCATCTGCCAATACCTGCACGTTATTTTCGCCCGGTATGCGTGGCGCGACACGCGTATTATCCTGTTTTTCTATCCAGGCATGCCAGTGATTCCACCATGATCCCGGGTGCTCGACACTCTTCTCCAGCCATGATTCGAATGAACCAACAGGTGTATCTCCGGTCCAGAATTGATACTTGTTCTTGGCAGGAGGATTGACCACGCCAGCTATGTGGCCGGAACCGGAAAGGACATAGGTGATGTCGCCACCAAAATACTGGCAGCCGGTGAATACGGACAATGCGGGAGCGATGTGATCTTCTTTTGCCGCAAGATTGTAGATGGGAATCTTCACATCAGCCAGTGACAGGCTTTCGCCGGCCAGCTTCATCATTCCTTTAACGAGGTTATTATCAAGGTAGCAATTGCGTAAGTAATAGGAGTGGTTGGCTGCACTCATACGCGTCGCATCTGCATTCCAGTATAGCAGATCAAATGGCACGGGATCGCGCCCGCGCATGTAATTATTGACGACATAGGGCCAGACAAGATCGCCAGACCGCAGCATATTGAAAGCGGTCGCCATGCGGGTTCCGTCAAGATAGCCTTCCGCAGACATTGCGTTTTCGAGGGCGCGAATCTGATCCTCGTCAACAAACACTTTCAAATCACCGGCGTGGGTGAAGTCTACCTGCGTTGTAAACAGAGTGGCACTTTTGATTCGATCTTCGCCTTCCTTGGCAAAGAGAGCGAGCGCAGCGCTAAGCAATGTGCCACCTACACAATACCCGATCGCATTGACCGCCCGTTCGCCGGTTGCAGCCTCAACTGCGTCAAGGCCGAAGCGCAAGCCCTCATTGATATAGGCTGTCCAATCCTTGTGCGCGTGCCGTTGATCCGGGTTCACCCATGAAATGACAAAAACCGAATGACCATGATCAATTGCCCATTTTATAAATGATTTTTCAGGGTTCAGATCGAGAATATAAAACTTGTTGATCCAGGGCGGGCAAATCAGGAGAGGGCGCTTGAGCACATCCTTGGTGGTGGGCTCGTATTGAATGATTTCCGCAACGTCGCTTCTGGCGATGACCTTTCCTGGTGTCGTTGCCACGTTTTCTCCAAGAGCAAACTTGGTCAAATCCGATTGGCGCAAGCGAAGATCGCCGCCGCCAGCAACAATGTCCTCCGCAAGCATTTTCATGCCGCGAACGAGATTCTCGCCGTTGCTGGCAACTGTTTCCTTATAGAGTTCCGGGTTGGTCAAAAGGAAATTACTTGGTGAAGCCGCGGTTGTGATCTGTTTGACGTAAAATGACGCCTTGTGGCGCGTGTGATCATCGAGTCCTTCGGCATTCTCAACCAGATCACCTGCCCACCTTGCAGTGACCAGATAGGCCTGTTTTAAAAAGTCAAAGAATGCGTTTCGTCCCCAATCCTCGTCAGTGAATCGCTTATCGCCCTTTTCCGGCGCAGCAATATCCTCAACTTCCTCGCCGCTTATGCGCCTGATGGAGTTTGACCAGATCGCCATATAGCTCGAAAACAATTTTGTTTGGGCTTCAAGCGCGCGGCTGGGTTCTGAGAGCCAATATTCGGAGACCTTCGATAATGTTTTGACAATATCGGTGACAGGATCTGCGAGCGTGTCGCGCTTCAAGCCTTTTTCGCGCGGCTCGACCCAGGCAGAGGCCGCTTTGCCAGCCTGTTCGATCATATGGGCGACATTGCGGGCAAAGGCCTCCGGGTCCTTGACCACATAGTGATCCAGGCTGGGTATCTTTGTGCTTTTATCGCCTTGATTATCCATACAGTGGCATCCTCCCGCCAATTCTCCCGATCAGCATTATTGACATGATAACATAAGTTGGTGCTATCCCTCCAAGGTGCATTTATTGTAGCCATGATAAATATCGTTTTTCTGAGTCAGGACACACAATGAAAATCTCGCTCAAACTGCTCATGCGCTGCTCGGCAAGCGCCGTTATGATCGTTGGCTTGAGCGCGTGCGCCAATACAAGCCCTGCGCCAATGTCGAATTCTCCAATGACAGGACCGGTCAACACCGGAACCTATCCGCATTTTACGCCTGACCCTAAAGGTGAAACGACCCAGTTTACGCCGGAAGAGAAAGACGCTTTGCGCAACCGCACGACTGCGGCAAAGAACAGCCAAAGAGGTCCTTCCGCCGATCCCGCGGCCGCTGCGCGCAAACAGGCCGAAATCCGCTTGCTGCGTCAGCAGCAGGCAGAAGATCTGAAGGCTATTGAAAGCGGCCAGCAGTAGGACCGTCCTCATTTTGCCGCTGCGCTGACCGCTATTTCCAATGGCGATTAAGTAGCCATCCGATAATGCATTGCTGCATTGCACAAAAATTGGTTGTGCAGCCATCGCGGAATAGGCAGCATCATGCTTTCTCTCATTTGCGGTTGCTCGCTATGCCTTTACCGATTCTTGCCCTGGCCATTGCTTCCTTTTGCATAGGCACCACCGAGTTTGTCATCATGGGACTGCTGCCGGAAGTTGCGGCTGATCTTGGTGTATCGATCCCCAGTGCCGGACTGCTCGTGACGGGTTATGCGCTAGGCGTGGTCATTGGAGCACCGATCATCGCAATAGCCACGGCTTCCCTGCCGCGAAAGCCCGTGCTCATAGGGCTTGCCATGCTCTTTGTTGTCGGCAATCTTTTTTGCGCCATCGCGCCTAATTACTGGATGCTGATGATCGCCCGCGCTGTCACTGCCTTCGGACATGGCGCTTTCTTTGGTATCGGCTCGGTTGTGGCCGCAAACCTCGTGCCACGCCATAAGCGGGCGAGCGCTATTGCGCTGATGTTTGCAGGGCTAACGCTTGCCAACATTCTTGGTGTTCCGGCTGGAACGGCTCTCGGTGAAGTTTACGGCTGGCGCGCCACCTTCTTTGCCGTTGTCGCTATTGGCGTTGCGGCTGTGATTGCAATTATAGCGCTGGTGCCGTCTTCCAAGAATGAGCCGAAAGGAAGCGGCATTCTCAGCGAGGTCAAGGTGCTGGGCAAGCTGCAGGTCTGGCTTGCCATGGTAATATCGGCGCTTGCCTCGGCCAGTCTTTTTGCGGTCTTCACCTATATCAAGCCAATCCTGACAGATGTTTCCGGCATTTCGACTTCGGCAGTAACATGGGTTCTCCTGCTTTTCGGTGCGGGCATGACTGTCGGCAATGTTATTGGCGGTAAACTCGCCGACTGGAAACTTATGCCGACCGTTATAGGGACTTTGATTGCGCTGGTGCTGACACATGTCATCTTGGCCGAGATTTCGGGTTTGCCGACAGCGATAATCATTACCGTGTTTTTCTGGGGTGTTTTGACCTTTATCATTGTTCCACCTTTGCAGATGCGAGTCGTCGAATCTGCAGATGAAGCACCAAATCTTGCAGCTACGCTCAATCAGGGTGCTTTCAACGTGGGGAATGCCTCCGGTGCCTGGATTGGTGGGGCAGCGCTTACTCTGGGCATTCCATACCAGTATTTGCCATTCGTTGGTGCTGCCCTGGCTCTCATGGGGCTGGCTGTGGCGGTATGGTCAACTATGCTTGACCGCAAGGCGCATCACGCCAGGATGATCTCAGAAGAAGGTCAGCAATTCGGCCTTGAACCGCTTGCCGGTATTTGAACTTCTGCCAGTGCGTAAAGTCTGCAAATCACGTGGAAGTCAAAAGGGCCTTGCGGCCCACTTATGCATGTCCGCATTTAGGGCTAAATCGGTTGTAGGACCGAATGTCGCAGTTGGGATTTGCCATGCCGGGCCGCTGCAACCTGCAATCTACATTAATATCATTCTAAAAAGCTTTTTGCGGCCTTTTTACACTAAAATGGGGGTAGAAATGCCTAAATGAGACGATATTTCCGTGGCGGAATAGCGTGTGGATGATAATACGCGCGCAGCTTCGCGACGATTGTTGCACTTGCGTGCATGGCGCTAACGCGCTAACCCTCGGCCATCGAGCCAACTTCAAAAGACGGCGCGATCTGCCGTGCATTATCGGCAGTCATGTGTATGACATGGCATTCTTGTCAGCCTGAGTTCACAAGGCAGAAAAAGACGGATCATGAACGAGCTCTTAAGTTCCTACCTGCCTATCGTTATCTTTATCGGTGTGGCGCTGGTAATCGGTCTGGCACTGTTGATTGCACCGTTTCTGGTTGCATACAGCGCGCCTGACCCTGAAAAATTGTCGGCCTATGAGTGCGGCTTTAACGCATTTGACGACGCCCGCATGAAGTTCGACGTGCGCTTTTATCTCGTCTCCATCCTCTTCATTATCTTTGATCTGGAAGTGGCCTTTCTTTTCCCCTGGGCGATATCGTTCGGTGACGTGGGTTGGTTCGGTTTCTGGTCAATGATGGTATTCCTGGGCGTCCTCACGGTCGGCTTTATTTATGAGTGGAAAAAGGGAGCGCTGGAATGGGATTGACCGACAGCACCACCACCCTTGTGGCACCGCAACCAAAGGGCATCATTGATCCCAATACGGGCAAGCCAATTGGTTCTGACGATGCCTTCTTCGGCGAGATCAATAATGAATTGGCCGATAAGGGCTTTCTCGTTACTTCCGCTGATGCATTGGTAACCTGGGCGCGCACCGGCTCGCTGATGTGGATGACCTTCGGTCTTGCATGTTGCGCGGTCGAAATGATGCATACCTCCATGCCGCGCTATGACGGCGAGCGTTTTGGTTTTGCCCCACGCGCTTCACCGCGCCAGTCCGACGTGATGATCGTCGCGGGAACGCTGACCAACAAGATGGCTCCAGCGCTGCGCAAGGTCTATGACCAGATGCCAGAACCCCGCTATGTTATCTCGATGGGCTCCTGCGCCAATGGCGGCGGTTACTATCATTACTCCTATTCTGTCGTTCGCGGCTGCGATAGGGTGGTTCCGGTAGATATTTATGTCCCCGGGTGCCCACCGACTGCTGAAGCGCTCTTGTATGGCGTGTTGATGCTGCAGAAGAAAATTCGCCGAACCGGCACGATCGAGCGATAGGGTGGGTGCGATGTTTGAAGAAGCATTGAGTGAACTTGCGACCTATCTGACGGAAAAGCCGGGTCTCACATTGAAGTCGGTTGGTATTGCCTATGGTGATCTTTCCGTAGAGGTGGATGCTGATGCGCTGCTCGCAACGCTGGCATTCCTTCGCGACGATGTGCAGTGCCAGTTCATCTCGTTGATTGACATTAGCGGCGTTGATTATCCATCGCGCGTAAATCGCTTCGATGTGGTTTATCACTTGCTTTCACCCCGCCAGAATCTGCGCATCCGGGTGAAGGTTTCAACCGATGAAGATACGCCGGTTCCTTCAGCCACGCCTGTATATCCCGGTGCTGATTGGTATGAGCGCGAGACATATGATCTTTATGGTGTTCTCTTCTCCGGTCATCCGGATCTTCGCCGCATTCTGACCGATTACGGCTTTGAGGGTCACCCGCTTCGCAAGGATTTTCCGTTGACCGGGTTTGTCGAGGTTCGCTACGACGACGAAGTAAAGCGCGTTGTCTATGAGCCGGTTGAACTCAGGCAGGAATTCCGCAACTTCGACTTCCAGTCTCCTTGGGAAGGCACCGATTATGTGCTTCCGGGCGATGAGAAGGCCAAGGTGAATTGAGGTCCGCCCGATGAGCGAGCACGGCAATCCATCCGCACAATGTCAGGAAGCCAACAATGGCTGAAACTCAAGTTCGTAACTTTAACATCAACTTTGGCCCGCAACATCCTGCGGCGCACGGCGTTTTGCGCCTCGTGCTGGAGCTTGACGGCGAAGTTGTAGCACGTGTCGATCCGCATATCGGCCTGCTGCATCGTGGCACTGAAAAGTTGATGGAAGCCAAGACCTATCTACAGGCTGTGCCTTATCTTGATCGCCTGGACTATGTGGCGCCGATGAACCAGGAGCACGCCTATGCGCTTGCTGTGGAGCGTTTGCTCAAGATCGAAGTCCCTAAGCGCGGCCAGCTGATCCGCGTGCTCTTTTCTGAAATCGGCCGTATTCTTTCCCATCTGCTGAACGTGACGACGCAGGCGATGGACGTGGGTGCGCTGACACCGCCGCTCTGGGGCTTTGAAGAGCGCGAAAAGCTGATGGTATTCTATGAGCGCGCATGTGGCGCACGCATGCATGCTGCCTATTTCCGTCCAGGTGGTGTGCACCAGGATCTGCCGGATCAGCTCATCGAAGATATTGGCAAATGGTGTGATCCATTTTTGCAAACTGTAAAAAATCTCGATGATCTGATTACGCCAAACCGTATTTTCAAGCAGCGTAACGTCGATATCGGCGTCGTAAATCTTGAAGATGCCTGGGCTTGGGGCTTTTCCGGTGTGATGGTTCGCGGCTCTGGCGCGGCTTGGGATTTGCGCAAGTCGCAGCCTTATGAATGCTATTCGGAAATGGAATTTGATGTTCCAATCGGTAAGAATGGCGATTGCTATGATCGTTATCTGATCCGTATGGAAGAGATGCGCCAGTCGGTTCGCATCATGCGCCAGTGTGTCGAGCAATTGCTAGGCAAGGAGCGGGTAGGGCCTGTTTCCAATACGTCTGCAAAGATCGTTCCGCCGAAGCGTGGCGAGATGAAGCGCTCCATGGAAGCGCTGATTCATCACTTCAAGCTCTATACTGAAGGTTACCATGTGCCTGCTGGCGAGGTTTATGCCGCAGTCGAAGCGCCAAAGGGTGAATTTGGTGTGTTTCTGGTTTCCGACGGGTCGAACAAGCCTTACCGCGTCAAGCTGCGCGCACCTGGTTTTGCCCATCTTCAAGCCATGGATTTTCTATGCCGTGGTCACATGCTAGCCGACGTTTCCGCCATTCTCGGCTCGCTTGATATCGTATTTGGTGAGGTTGATCGTTAATGTCAGTCCGTCGTCTAGCCGAAGATAACGTCCAGCCCGCTACCTTCGCGTTCAATCGCGAAAACAGCGCCTGGGCGAAGCTTGCAATCAAGAAATATCCCAAAGGCCGCGAGCAGTCCGCTGTCATCCCGCTTTTGATGCGGGCGCAGGAACAGGATGGCTGGGTCACCAAAGCAGCCATTGAGCATGTTGCAGAAATGCTCGACATGCCGATGATCCGTGTCCTTGAAGTCGCAACTTTTTACACGCAGTTTCAGCTGAAGCCGGTCGGTACGCGTGCGCATATTCAGGTTTGCGGTACAACGCCTTGCATGCTTCGCGGTTCGGAAGACCTGAAAAAGGTCTGCCAGAGCAAGATTCATCATGAGCAGTTTCATTTGAATGAATCTGGTACATTGTCATGGGAAGAGGTTGAATGCCTCGGGGCCTGTGTCAATGCCCCCATGATCATGGTGTTCAAAGACACTTATGAAGATCTGACGCCAGAACGTCTTGAAGAGATTATCGATGCCTTCGAGGCAGGAAACGGCGCGTCCGTGCCCGTTGGTCCTCAGATTGACCGTCATTTCTCGGCTCCCCAAGGTCTTCCGACTTCGCTTATTGATACTGCCGCAATTGTAAAATCAGGTCGTGGAAGCAAGGCGGCCAGCGCAACGTCGCAGGTTCCGCCCTCCAATGCGAGCAAGCCGGTAACGCATGATGATGCAACTAATCCGGCAATCAAAACACCTTCTCCGGTGAAGGCGGCAAAGGGTGGTGAGGCGGCGACATCAAAGCCAGCGCCGACAGCCAGTTCAGCGGCCCGGATGATCAAGAACCCGCCATTGGCGGAAGGTTCGCTTGGCGAGAAGCCCGATGTGCAGACCATCAAGGCGCCTGCCAAGGCAGCTTCGCTCACTGACAATAACCGCCCGGCCGGCATCGAAAAGCCAGCGATCGTTGACGATCTCAAGTTGATTGCCGGTGTTGGCCCGAAGATTGAAGGCATTCTTCACGATCTTGGTATATTCACCTACGCGCAGGTCGCGGCGTGGAAAAAAGCCGAACGTGAATGGGTTGATAATTACCTGAATTTCAAGGGACGTATCGAGCGCGACGATTGGGTCAAGCAAGCCAAGGCTTTGGCCAAGGGCGGCGAAGCTGAATACATCAAGGTTTTCGGCAAGAAGCCGAGATAAATTGGATTGGCGGATGCGCAATTTGCATTCGCGAGTATGGACGAAGAGAGTAGGACCGGTGCGAAATGCTTGCTGATAAGGACCGCATCTTCAATAATATTTATGGCCTTCACGACAAGTCGTTGAAGGGCGTGATGTCGCGCGGCCATTGGGATGGCACGGCGGGAATCATCGCCAAAGGCCGCGACTGGATCATCAACGAGATGAAGGCCTCCGGCTTGCGTGGACGCGGCGGGGCAGGCTTTCCGACCGGTCTGAAATGGTCCTTTATGCCGAAGGAAAGTGACGGCCGTCCGCATTATCTCGTTATCAATGCCGATGAATCCGAGCCGGGCACATGCAAGGATCGTGATATTATGCGGCACGATCCGCATACATTGATCGAGGGTTGCCTGATCGCCGGTTTCGCCATGGCTGCACATACCTGCTATATCTATGTGCGCGGCGAATATATCCGTGAACGCGAAGCGCTGCAGCTCGCCATTGATGAATGCTACGATGCCGGTCTGCTTGGCAAGAATAACAAGAATGGCTGGGACTACGACATCTACGTCCATCACGGCGCGGGTGCTTATATTTGCGGTGAAGAAACAGCGCTGCTTGAAAGCCTTGAAGGCAAGAAGGGCCAACCCCGCCTGAAGCCGCCATTTCCGGCCAATATGGGTCTTTATGGCTGCCCGACCACTGTAAACAATGTCGAGTCCATCGCTGTTGCGCCGACCATCTTGCGTCGTGGTGCTGCCTGGTTTTCGAGTATTGGCCGTCCAAACAATGTCGGCACCAAGCTTTTCATGGTATCCGGTCATGTCAACAATCCATGTACCGTTGAAGAAGAAATGGGCATCCCTTTCCGCGAATTGATCGAACGTCATGCGGGCGGTATTCGCGGCGGTTGGGATAATCTGCTCGCCGTAATTCCAGGCGGTGCTTCGTGTCCGGTGGTTCCTGCGGCTGACATTATTGATTGCCCGATGGATTTTGACGGGCTGCGAGCCGTGAAATCATCTTTCGGAACTGCTGCGGTTATCGTCATGGACAAGTCCACGGATATTGTTCGCGCAATTGCCCGTCTTTCCTACTTTTTCAAGCATGAAAGCTGCGGTCAGTGCACGCCTTGCCGTGAAGGCACTGGCTGGATGTGGCGCGTTATGGAGCGCATGGTGACCGGTAATGCGCAGAAGCGCGAAATCGACATGCTGCTTGATGTAACAAAGCAGATTGAAGGCCACACCATTTGTGCTCTGGGTGATGCCGCTGCATGGCCGGTTCAGGGATTGATCCGTCATTTCCGCCCGGAAATCGAACGCCGTATCGATGAGTTTTCACGTAACGCAGATGCAAGCCGTCCTGTGCTTGTGGCTGCGGAATAGGGTTGAAGGATTGATGTCCAACATCGGAAACAAACCACTGGGATCTGACTGGGCGGCTTTCTTGCCGAAACAGATGATTCCGGTTGCCAATCTATTGGCACCTCAGCTTGAGGTAGCCGCGGCTGTTTCCGTTGCGAGCACTGCTATTGCCACACGCATGTTCGGTATTTGGACAAATGCCATGCTTGGCTCGTTCGATTTGAAGACGACAGGCGTGAAACAAACCGCTCCTGTCGCTATTGCTGATCTTAAGGCAGCCATTCGTGAGAAGACAGGCGAGGCAGCAAAGGCTTCCGAACCGGCCCAGCGCAGCAAGAACGACGTTATCGCCAATTCGTTGGAAAATATTTCATCGGCAGCAATCGACAATCTTAAAAAGATTTCGGGGATAGGGCCGAAGCTTGAACAAGTTCTCAACTCCATGGGCATTCGTTCTTATGCGCAGATCGCAGCATGGACAGCGGATGATATTGCCAAGATTGATGGACAGCTGAAGTTGAATGGCCGGATTTCGCGGGATGACTGGGTTGGTCAGGCAAACCGTTTTGTAAGTGAAGTAAAATAAAGAGCATGCCGGTCGTACCGGCGGTATGAAATTGTTGGCGGCCTTCAAGGCAGCCGGAAAAGAATGCGGAATGTTCCGCGAGGTTGGACAGACGATGGCGAAGATCAAAGTCGACGGTAATGAAATCGAGGTACCGGATCACTACACGCTTCTGCAGGCTGCAGAAACGGCTGGTGCAGAAGTGCCGCGTTTCTGTTTCCATGAGCGTTTGTCGATCGCCGGCAATTGCCGCATGTGCCTGATCGAGGTCAAGGGAGGGCCGCCTAAGCCAGCTGCTTCCTGCGCCATGGGTGTCCGCGATCTGCGTCCAGGTCCAAATGGCGAGACGCCGGAAATCTTTACCAATACGCCTATGGTCAAGAAGGCCCGCGAAGGCGTGATGGAATTTCTCTTGATCAACCATCCGCTGGATTGCCCGATCTGCGATCAGGGCGGTGAGTGCGATCTGCAGGATCAGGCGATGGCTTTTGGCGTGGATTCATCACGCTACAAGGAAAACAAGCGCGCTGTTGAGGACAAATATATCGGCCCATTGGTCAAGACGATCATGACACGCTGCATTCATTGCACGCGTTGCGTTCGCTTTACCACTGAAGTTGCCGGCATCTCCGAGCTCGGTCTGATTGGTCGCGGCGAAGATGCCGAGATCACCACCTATCTTGAACAGGCGATGACCTCCGAACTGCAGGGCAATGTGATTGATCTTTGCCCGGTTGGTGCTTTGACATCCAAGCCCTACGCTTTCCAGGCGCGGCCCTGGGAACTAACGAAGACTGAATCCATCGATGTGATGGACGCTGTCGGTTCAGCGATCCGCGTTGATACGCGAGGCCGCGAAGTGATGCGCATTCTGCCGCGCGTCAATGAGCAGGTGAACGAGGAATGGATTTCCGACAAAACACGTTTCATCTGGGACGGTTTGCGTACACAACGTCTTGACCGGCCATATATCCGCAAGGACGGACGTCTTGTTGCTGCCAGCTGGCCGGAAGCCTTTGAGGCGATCAAGGCCGCTGTTGCGAAGACAAGCGGCGAAAAGATCGGCGCGATTGCAGGCGATCTGGCAACCGTCGAAGAAATGTATGCCCTGAAGCTGCTGATGCAGTCGCTTGGTTCAGCCAATACCGATGCGCGCCAGGATGGTTCGGTGCTCAACACGGCCAATGGCCGCGCATCCTACATTTTCAACCCATCGATTGATGGAATTGAGCAAGCCGATGCGGTTTTGATCATTGGTTCGAATCCGCGCTTTGAGGCTTCCTTGCTCAATGCGCGTCTGCGCAAGCGTTGGCGAGCTGCTGGGATACCGATTGCAGTTATCGGCGAGCAGGCCGATATGCGCTTCAAGTACGAATATCTTGGCGCGGGTGCTGAAACCCTGGCTGACCTTGCCGCCGGTTCGCTGAAGTTCCATGGCGTCCTTAAGAAAGCAAAGAATCCGCTGATTCTTATCGGTCAGGGCGCGCTTAACCGTGCTGATAGTGCGGCAGTTCTCGGTCTTGCAGCGAAAATCGCTGCTGATACCGGCGCGCTTGGCGATGAGTGGAATGGTTTTGGCGTCGTGCATACGGCTGCAAGCCGTGTCGGTGCGCTCGATATTGGCTTTGTACCGGGTGAGGGCGGCAAGACTGTTGCCGAGATGAACGGCGCACTGGATGTATTGTTCCTGCTCGGCGCTGACGAACTTCCATGGTCCGGCAAGAGCGGTGCGTTCACAGTCTATATCGGCACGCATGGCGACCAAGGTGCGCATAATGCGGACGTTATTCTGCCTGGGGCAACCTATACTGAAAAGTCCGGAACATATGTGAACACGGAAGGCCGGGTGCAGATGACCAATCGCGCCGGTTTTGCTCCGGGCAATGCCAAAGAAGATTGGGCCGTGCTGCGTGCCCTGTCTGATGTTCTTGGTAAAAAACTGCCCTTCGACTCTCTCGTGGCCTTGCGTTCGAAGCTCTATGCAGAGTATCCGCATCTGGCAGCGGTCGATGCAATCGAATCTGGTACCTCTGCCGATGTTGCAAAACTGGCAAATGCATCCCTTTCGATTGAAAAGACGGCCTTCGTTTCGCCGATTGCTGATTTTTACCTAACCAACCCGATAGCGCGGGCTTCTGCTGTCATGGCGGAGTGCTCAGCGCTTGCCAAGGGCGGCTTCAAGCAGGCAGCCGAGTAGGCGGGAAGAGACTGACATGGAAGACATATTCTACACGTACATCGTCCCGCTGCTGATTATCCTCGGAAAATCACTGCTGCTGCTGGTCGTGATGCTGTTGATCATCGCTTACCTGCTTTTGGCAGATCGCAAGATCTGGGCCGCTGTACAGTTGCGTCGTGGCCCAAATGTCGTCGGCCCCTTCGGTTTGCTGCAGTCCTTCGCCGATCTTCTCAAGTTTGTTGTCAAGGAACCGATTATTCCATCGGGTGCAAACAAGGGTATTTTCCTTCTTGCGCCTTTGGTTTCATCGGTTCTGGCCATGGCTGCATGGGCTGTTATCCCGGTCAATGAAGGCTGGGCCGTTGCCAACGTCAATGTCGGTATTCTTTATGTTCTCGCGATTTCGTCACTGGAAGTCTATGGCGTGATCATGGCTGGTTGGGCGTCCAACTCGAAATATCCGTTCCTTGGCGCGCTCCGGTCTGCAGCGCAGATGGTTTCCTACGAAGTCTCCATCGGCTTCGTGATTGTCACCGTCCTGCTTTGCGTGGGTTCACTGAACCTGACGGATATCGTCAATTCGCAGAGGGATGGCCTAGGCACAATGGCTGGCCTGCCAAGCTCTTTCCTTGACTGGTATTGGCTCGGCCTCTTCCCGATGTTCATCATCTTCTTCATTTCGGCTTTGGCTGAAACCAATCGCCCACCCTTTGATCTGGTTGAAGCTGAATCCGAACTCGTTGCCGGTCATATGATCGAATACTCGTCGACAGCGTTTCTGCTTTTCTTCCTCGGCGAGTATGTTGCCATCACGTTGATGTGCGCATTGACGACCATCATGTTCCTCGGTGGATGGTTGCCGCCGGTCGATGTCTGGTTCCTGAACTGGGTTCCGGGTGTTGTCTGGTTCCTGCTGAAACTCTTTATGTGCTTCTTCATGTTCGCCATGGTGAAGGCATTTGTTCCGCGGTACCGCTATGATCAGTTGATGCGTCTTGGCTGGAAAGTATTCCTCCCGATCTCGCTCTTCATGGTTGTTGCGACCGCAGCCTTTCTCAAAATCACGGGGCTTACACCATGAGTTCGCTCGCACAAGCTGCCAAATCGCTACTCCTTTTAGAGTTCGTCAACGCATTCTTTTTGTCGATGCGGCAGTTCTTCGCGCCCAAGGCAACATTGAATTATCCCTATGAAAAGGGACCAATCAGCCCGCGCTTTCGTGGTGAGCATGCGTTGCGCCGCTACCCCAATGGGGAAGAGCGCTGCATTGCCTGCAAGCTTTGCGAGGCGATCTGTCCGGCGCAGGCGATAACCATCGAAGCTGGCCCACGCCGCAATGATGGAACGCGCCGCACCGTTCGTTACGATATCGACATGGTGAAGTGCATTTACTGCGGCTTCTGTCAGGAAGCTTGCCCGGTCGATGCGATTGTCGAAGGGCCGAATTTTGAGTTCGCCACGGAAACCCGTGAAGAACTTTACTACGACAAGGAACGGTTGATCGCCAATGGCGATCGATGGGAGCGGGAACTGGCGCGCAATATCGCTCTGGACGCGCCTTACCGTTAATTGACGACTGCGCGCTTGTGTCCATGTCCGGTCGCTTCAACCAGACATGAACATGCGCTAAGACGCTTGAAATTTGGAAGGACCGGTTGCCGAATGTGCGGCCGATTCGTTGAAAATGGCAGAACATTCTGCCGGAATGGAAATCGGGGGAACCCATGCTGACAGGTATAGCGGCGGCGTTTTTTTACCTCTTCGCCTTCATAACAATCGCCAGTGCTTTCATGGTGATTGCAGCCCGCAATCCAGTGCATTCCGTACTGTTCCTTATCCTTGCCTTCTTTAATGCGGCGGGACTGTTCCTGCTGACCGGCGCTGAATTCCTGGCGATGATCCTTCTTGTTGTCTATGTCGGTGCGGTGGCTGTTCTCTTCCTCTTCGTTGTCATGATGTTGGATGTGGACTTTGCCGAACTGAAAAGCGGCGCCTTGCAGTATGCTCCGGTTGGGGCGCTTGTTGGTATTATCCTTGCAGTTGAATTGATTGTGGTGCTCGGCGGTTCAGTCTTTGCGCCAAATGTTGCGTCGGTCGTCGTTCAGCCAACGCCGGACATTGCCACACGGTCCAATACGGCGGCGCTCGGCGATATTCTCTACACTGATTACGTTTATTTCTTTCAGATTGCAGGTCTTGTGCTGCTGGTTGCAATGATCGGTGCGATCGTCCTGACGCTGCGCCACAAGGAGGGCATCAAGCGTCAGAATATCTCGCAGCAGGTCGCGCGCACGCCTGAAACGGCGGTCGAGATCAAACAGGTTGAAACAGGCAAAGGTATTTGATGATGGAAATCGGTATCGCTCACTATCTCACTGTCTCTGCCTTGTTGTTCACGATGGGCATCTTCGGCATTTTCCTTAACAGGAAGAACGTGATCATTATCCTGATGTCGGTCGAATTGATCCTTCTGGCAGTTAATTTGAATTTCGTGGCTTTCTCAGCCGCGTTGGGTGATCTGGTTGGCCAGATCTTCGCATTGTTTGTTCTGACTGTTGCTGCTGCTGAGGCTGCGATCGGTCTTGCAATTCTCGTCGTGTTCTACCGCAATCGTGGGTCGATTGCCGTGGAAGACGTCAATATGATGAAAGGTTGACGGGGGCATGCTGTATCTGGCGATTGTCTTCCTACCGCTGATCGGCTTTCTGATAGCGGGCCTTTTTGGCTCGTCAATCGGTGCCAAGGCGAGTGAATATGTAACGACTGGTCTGCTGATCATTGTCGCTATCCTGTCTTGGGTAGCCTTTGTAAGCGTAGGTCTTGGTCACGGCGAGGCGTTCAAAGTTCCGGTTCTGCATTGGGTGGAATCCGGCTCGTTGAGCTTCGACTGGGCTCTTCGTATTGATACGCTGACGGTTGTCATGCTCGTCGTGGTCAATACTGTATCGGCCCTCGTGCATACATATTCTATCGGCTATATGCATCACGATCCGCATCGCCCGCGTTTCTTCGCCTATCTTTCGCTCTTTACCTTCGCAATGCTGATGCTTGTGACCGGCGACAACCTTGTCCAGATGTTCTTTGGCTGGGAAGGTGTTGGTCTTGCTTCCTATTTGCTTATCGGCTTCTGGTTCAAGAAGCCTTCGGCAAATGCTGCCGCCATGAAAGCCTTTATAGTCAATCGTGTTGGTGACTTTGGTTTCTTGCTCGGCATTTTCTCGCTTTTCGTGCTTTTCGATACTGTTCAGTTCGATACATTGTTTAGCGCCGCTGCTACCTATCTTCCTGCTGAAGGCGCTGCGGATGCAGGGAAGGTTGTCTTGAACTTCCTTGGCTATGAACTCGACAAGCAGGGCGCAATCACCATTGCCTGTTTGCTACTGTTCATGGGCGCCATGGGTAAGTCGGCACAGTTTTTGCTGCACACATGGCTGCCGGATGCCATGGAAGGCCCGACACCTGTGTCGGCGCTGATCCATGCCGCAACGATGGTCACGGCCGGCGTTTTCATGGTGGCGCGTCTGTCACCAATATTCGAGCTGTCCCATACCGCTTTGATCTTCGTGACGGTCGTCGGCGCAACAACAGCTTTCTTTGCTGCGACCGTCGGTCTGGTCCAGAACGATATCAAGCGCGTCATCGCTTATTCAACCTGCTCGCAGCTTGGCTATATGTTCGTCGCGCTCGGCCTTGGTGCCTATGGCGCAGGTGTGTTCCATCTGTTTACGCACGCCTTCTTCAAAGCCTTGCTTTTCCTTTGCGCCGGTTCGGTTATCCATGCCGTTTCCGACGAACAGGACATGCGCCGCATGGGTGGTCTGCGTAAGCTCATCCCCAAGACCTATTGGATGATGATCATCGGAACAGTTGCACTGACTGGGCTTGGTATTCCAGGTACCGTTATCGGCACGGCAGGGTTCTTCTCCAAGGACGCGATCATTGAATCGGCCTTTGCTTCGCATAGTCCGGTTTCAGGCTACGCTTTCATTCTGCTTGTGATTGCGGCTGTATTTACCAGCTTCTATTCATGGCGCCTGATATTCATGACATTCCATGGAAAGCCGCGTGCAAGCCATGATGTGATGCATCACGTCCATGAATCGCCTTACATCATGCTTGTGCCTCTGTTCATTCTGGCCATTGGCGCTCTCTTTGCCGGTGTCGTGTTCAAGGAGTTTTTCTTCGGCCACGAATATGCCGAGTTCTGGAAGGGTGCGCTGTTTACCGGGCCTGAAAACGAAATATTGGCGGAGTATCACCACGTGCCTTTCATCGTTGCCATGTCGCCATTCCTGGCAATGGTAGCGGGCTTTATCGGTGCCTGGTACTTCTACATTCGCTCACCGGAAACCCCGCGCCGTTTGGCCGAACAGCATTCCGGACTTTACCAGTTCCTGTTGAACAAATGGTATTTTGACGAGCTGTATGATTTCCTCTTCGTTCGCCCGGCAATGGCACTCGGCAAATTCCTCTGGAAGCGCGGCGATGGTTGGCTGATTGATGGGCATGGCCCGGATGGTATTTCCGCCCGTGTTGTTGATGTCACCAACCGCGTGGTGCGCCTGCAAACCGGTTACCTTTATCACTATGCGTTCGCGATGCTCATCGGGGTCGCCGCACTCGTCACGTGGATGATGCTCGGGAGCAACTTCTGATGACCGACTGGCCAATTCTCACCACCGTTACCTTCTTACCATTGGTCGGTGCCTTTCTGATCCTGCTCATCCGGGATGACGGCGATGCTGCACGCCGCAACATTCGCAATGTCGCTTTGTGGACGACGATCATTACCTTCCTTCTGTCATTGCCGATCTGGTATTATTTCGACAATGCAGAAGCGGGCTTTCAATTTGTGGAAAAGGCCGCATGGCTCGATAGTGGTATATCGTACCATATGGGCGTCGATGGCATTTCCATGCTGTTCGTTATCCTCACCACTTTCCTTATGCCTCTATGCATTCTGGCCAGCTGGGAAGCGATCCAGAACCGCGTTAAAGAATATATGATCGCGTTTCTTGTTCTGGAAACGCTGATGATTGGTGTGTTCTGCGCACTCGATATCGTGCTATTCTACGTGTTCTTTGAAGCAGTACTGGTCCCGATGTTCATTATCATCGGTGTCTGGGGCGGAAAGCGCCGGGTCTATGCCAGCTTCAAGTTCTTCCTTTATACGCTGCTCGGCTCGGTTCTGATGCTGCTTGCCATCATGGCAATGTACTGGCAGGCTGGAACGACCGATATTCCTACCTTGCTTGCACATTCTTTCCCCGCTTCAATGCAAACATGGCTTTGGTTCGCCTTCTTCGCATCCTTCGCGGTGAAAATGCCTATGTGGCCGGTTCACACCTGGTTGCCGGATGCGCACGTTGAAGCGCCGACCGCAGCTTCCGCCATTCTTGCCGGTATTCTGTTGAAGCTTGGCGGCTATGGCTTCCTGCGCTTCTCGCTTCCGATGTTCCCGATAGCATCGGCTGATTTCGCACCGATCATCTATACTCTTTCGGTTGTCGCCATTGTTTACACATCCCTTGTCGCCCTCATGCAGGAAGACATCAAGAAGCTGATCGCTTACTCCTCGGTCGCTCACATGGGCTATGTGACCATGGGTATTTTCGCAGCAAACGAGCAGGGCATTCAGGGTGCATTGTTCCAGATGCTTTCCCACGGCCTGGTTTCGGCAGCGCTGTTCCTGTGTGTCGGTATTGTCTATGACCGCACCCATACGCGCGAAATCTCTGCCTATGGTGGCCTTGTGAACAATATGCCGAAATATGCGGTCGTGTTCTTGATCTTCACCATGGCCAATGTCGGCTTGCCTGGCACATCCGGTTTCATCGGTGAATTCCTGACCTTGATGGGCGTGTTCCGTGTCAACACATGGGTTGCTCTTTTTGCCACCTCGGGTGTTATCTTCTCGGCGGCCTATGCATTGTGGCTCTATCGGCGCGTTGTGTTTGGTTCACTCGACAAGGAAAGCCTGAAGGCGCTTCTGGATATGTCGCCGCGGGAAAAGGCAGTGATTTATCCGCTGCTGATCCTGACGATCTTCTACGGTGTTTATCCGATGCCGGTATTCGATGCGACGGCCAGCTCCGTCCATGCACTTATCAATCAATATAATAACGCGCTGTCCTCAGCGGCCACTTTGGCGTTGAAATAGCAGGAAGAGGCCAAGGCCGATGCAGACCGATATGATTGCCAACCTGACGCTCATGGCTCCCGAACTGCTTCTAGCAGTGGGAGCGATGGCTCTCCTGATGGTCGGAGCATTTTCCGGCGAGAAGTCGTACAAGCTGGTCAATGGTCTCAGCATCATATTGCTGTTGCTGGCACTGGTGCTTGTTGCCGTGTTTCCTCAACAGGGAAACGCTTTCGGTCGTGCTTTCATCAATGATTCCTTTTCCGGCTTCATGAAAGTACTCACACTGGCAGGCTCGATCGTTACTCTCATCATGTCGTCCGGCTTTGCCAAAAGCGAGAAATTCGACAAGTTCGAATTCCCGATCCTGATCCTTTTGGCCAATGTCGGCATGCTGCTGATGATTTCAGCCAATGACACGCTGTCTCTATATCTGAGCCTTGAGCTGCAATCACTCGCGCTATACGTCGTCGCCGCCATCAACCGCGACAGCGTTCGCTCCACGGAAGCTGGCCTGAAATATTTTGTTCTTGGCGCGCTGTCATCCGGCATGCTCCTCTATGGTATTTCACTGGTTTATGGCTTTACGGGTCATACCGGCTTTGAAGGTATTGCCCAGTCTCTCGCCAGCTCCGAACGTCAGCTCGGCGTTGTTTTTGGATTGGTTTTCATTTTTGCTGGTCTTGCATTCAAGATATCGGCAGTTCCATTCCATATGTGGACGCCAGATGTTTATGAAGGCGCGCCGACACCGGTAACAGCTTTCTTTGCAACTGCGCCGAAAATGGCGGCGATGGCGCTGCTGACACGCGTATCAGTGGATACCTTTCAGCCGATCACGCATGACTGGCAACAGATTGTCGTGTTTATTGCCATTGCGTCGATGATCCTTGGCGCTTTTGCGGCCATCGGCCAGCGCAATATCAAGAGGCTGATGGCTTATTCTTCCATCAGCCATATGGGCTATGCCCTTGTTGGGCTTGCTGCAGGTACGCAGGTTGGCGTTAAAGGCGTTGCCATTTACATGCTGATCTACCTGGTCACAACGCTTGGTACATTTGCATTCATTCTGGCAATGCGCCGCAAGGATGGAAATGTCGAACAGATCAGCGACCTTGCCGGTCTCTCGCGTACAAATCCGATTATGGCGGCCATATTGACCATCCTCATGTTCTCGCTCGCAGGTATCCCACCGCTCGCCGGGTTCTGGGGCAAGTGGTACACCTTCCTTGCAGCGATGCAGGCTAATCTCTATGCGCTTGCCATTATCGGCATTGTGGCTTCGGTTGTGGGCGCTTTCTACTACCTGCGCATCATCAAGATCATGTGGTTCGATGAACCGGTTGGCGGTTTCGTTCCAGTCGCTGGCGAACTTCGACTCGTGCTTGGTGCCTCCGGTCTGCTTGTTCTGCTCTATGTTCTGATCGGCGGTCCGATTAGTACCTACGCGGAAGCGGCATCCAAGTCCTTCTTCTAGGGCGAAGAATTTGACGGGATTTGCCCTATCGCCTATCGCAGAGCAGAATGGTTTTCGACTGGAAGCTTTCGAAACGATTGGATCCACCAATGCTGTCGCGCTCGAGCGCGCACAGGCGGGTGATCCTGGCAAGCTGTGGATCGTATCCAAGAAGCAGGCGAGCGGGCGAGGGCGGCGCGGCCGGGCTTGGTCTTCTCCCGAGGGCAATCTGGCGGCTTCCTTATTGCTTACTGGAAATCTTGAACTGAAAAGTGCGGCGACGCTCGGCTTTGTAGCTGGCCTTTCGCTTGCTGATGCGCTCAACGCAGTATGTCCTTCAGCAAATTTTTCCGTTGGCATTGATGGCGCCAGCAATGCAGGTGCTGGAAAATCGCCATTACGGGTGGAGCTTAAATGGCCAAACGATTTGCTGGCGGGTGGCGCAAAGCTCGCCGGTATCCTGCTTGAATCGACCTTGATGCCGGATGGGCATTTGGCAGTAGTTATCGGCATCGGCGTTAATGTTGTTGCCTATCCGCAGGATGTCCCTTATCCAGCTACGTCATTGGCACGGCTTGGTGCGAACTGCGATGCCGAAACAGTGTTTCTGGCCTTGTCGGACGCCTGGGAAGAAAACTATCGCATTTGGGCGAATGGACGGGGCTTAAGTGACATTCGCAAACGTTGGCTCTCGCAGGCGGCAGGAATTGGCAGTGAAGTCGCCGTTCGAATAGACGGAGCTGTACTGCGTGGTATATTCGAAACAATTGACGAAGATTGCCAGTTCGTCATTCGTGATAATGACGGTGTACGGCAAAAAATTGCAGCCGGTGACGTCCATTTTGGAACAGTGGCATCGGCAAACGCTGAATGAGTTTCAGTTTTTAGGAGCATAAATGGCAAATTCCGATCAAGCGGAACTTGTTTTCCTGCCTTTAGGTGGTGTCGGCGAAATCGGCATGAATCTGGCCCTTTACGGCTATGGCCCCGCGCGCAAACGCGAATGGGTCGTGGTCGATATGGGTGTGAGCTTTGCTGGCCCGGATCTTCCCGGAGCTGACCTGATCCTGCCCGATATTCGTTTTTTGCAGGCTGAGCGCAACAACCTCAAGGGTATTGTTATCACCCACGCGCATGAAGATCACTACGGAGCACTGCTTGATCTCTGGCCACTTCTCAATGTTCCTGTTTATGCCACGCCATTTACTGCCGGACTTCTTGCCGCCAAGCGGCACTCGGAACCCGGTGCACCGGACATTCCAGTCACAATCTACCGTGCTGGCGAAACCTTCAATGTCGGCCCTTTCGAGTTCGAAGCACTGGCTGTAACGCATTCCATTCCTGAACCGGTTTCATTGGCAATCAAGACTCCGCTTGGAACAGTCATCCATACGGGCGACTGGAAGATGGACCCGGAACCATCGATCGGACCGCTGATCAATGAAGCGCGATTCCGCGCTCTGGGGGACGAAGGCGTTCTCGCCATGATGTGCGATTCTACCAATGCCTTGCGTGATGGCGAATCGCCATCCGAACAGGAAGTTGGCGAAAGCCTGCGGCAAATCATTGAAAACGCCCGTGGACGCGTTGCGATAACTTCGTTTTCATCCAATGTCGGGCGTATCCGTTCGATTGCCCTGGCAGCGCGCGATGCCGGCAGGCAAACGCTTGTGCTCGGACGTTCGATGAAGCGCATGATCGATGTCGCGACCGAGCTTGGTTATCTGGATGGTGTGCCTGAGTTCCTGTCGGAGGATGATTACGGCTATATTCCGCGGGAAAACATGGTCATCATATTGACCGGCAGCCAAGGTGAACCACGTGCTGCCCTTGCCAAACTGGCGCGCGATGAAATGCGCAGTGTTGCACTTTCGCCCGGCGATACGGTTATTTACTCATCGCGTGCCATTCCCGGCAATGAAAAGGCGATTAATGACACCAAAAACCTTCTGATAGAGCAGGGTGTCCAGATCATTTCCGATGGTGATCAATTGGTGCATGTGTCGGGGCATCCGCGACGCAACGAATTGAAGCGGATGTATGAGTGGGTTCGCCCGCGCATTCTTGTTCCTGTTCACGGTGAGGCTGCGCATCTTGTCGGGCAGGGATCACTGGCTGCAATGGCAGGCATTCCAGAAGTGCCGCAAGTGCGCAATGGCGATATATTGCGCCTTGCTCCGGGCAAGGCAGAGATCATTGGTGAAGCGCCCTTCGGACGCTTGATCAAAGACGGCAGGCTGATCGGCGACGAGGAAGAGGTCGGCATCGTTGATCGCCGAAAGCTTTCCTATGTCGGCCATGTTGCGGTGTCATTTATTCTCGACGCCAAATACAACGTTCTTGAAGATCCGGAGCTTGTCCCTTTCGGAGTTCCGGAAGTCGACGATGAAGGTGAGCTCCTGGAGGATCTTCTTTACGATGCTGCTGTTGGTGCGGTCCAAAGTATCCCGAGGGAGAAGCGACGCGATCTTGCCATGGTGCGTGAGGCAATTCGCCGTGCGGTTCGCTCGGCCGCCAACGAAGCATGGGGCAAGAAGCCGATTGTCACCGTGTTCGTAACCAAGGTCTGAGGTAAGCAATGCTGGGACGGCTCAACCATGTGGCTATCGCAGTTCCAGATATGGCGGCTGCGTCCGCCATCTATAGGGATACGCTCGGAGCAAAGCTGACAGAACCGCAGATATTGCCTGAGCATGGCGTTACAGTTGTGTTCATCGATGTCGGAAACACCAAGATCGAACTGCTTGAACCGCTTTCTTCCGAGTCGCCCATATCGGCTTTCCTCCTGAAAAATCCGTCAGGTGGTATTCACCACGTGTGCTACGAAGTGCCCGATATACTGAGCGCGCGAGATCGCCTAAAAGAGCAGGGTGCCCGGGTTTTGGGTGATGGCGAGCCGAAGCTTGGAGCTCATGGCAAACCTGTTCTGTTTCTTCATCCGAAGGATTTCAACGGAACGTTGATCGAACTGGAGCAAGAGTAATGCCGATTGCAACAGCGCTGGCAGTTTATTTCATTTTCTGGTGGTTGACGCTTTTTACCATGCTGCCGATTGGCCTGCGCACGCAGGCTGAAGAGAATGACGTAACACTGGGCACAACGCCGAGCGCGCCGCACAAGCATCGCATGGGACGAGTCTTCCTGTGGACCACGCTTGTATCCGCAGTCATTTTCGCAATTTTCTACGTTGTCAATCAACGGCTTGGTTATGGCGTCAACGACCTGCCGGTATTTTTTCCACAATTGGACTGATCTTATTTGCCGGTAGTTGTTTGATAATGTGGCGAAGCTTTCCCAGTAAATGCCAGGAAAGATCCAGCGATATGACCAAGATAAGATGCCGCTAAGACGAGCGATCGGCTGGGTCTCAATGGCAGCTTCAGAAGATGGGTCATCAGTTTTAAAAATCGCGATAGAATTGAGCCCGGTAAACGAAGAAGAGCGGTAGTGCGATCCTCGGCGAATCTTGCCCGTAAATCAGAAGCGCTATGATCTCTGCTTCGTCTAAATTGATAGCTCAGAGTCAAGCGTTCGCGGGGAACAGTTTCAAAAACTACGGCATGAGGTGTCCAACCTGTCCGCGCGCCGATTCTCGTGGCCTCCCGATAGAGCTTCCAATCCTCTCCGCCATTTAGAGCCAAGTGATTATCAAATCTCAATCCGGTTGCACGAAAGAACGCTAAATTTCCCATCCAACTCCCTGTGGCAATAAGAATCCTGTCAGCCTTGCCGCCCTCTCGTCGCTGAATTGCTCGTTGCTCGTATTTTTGAGTACTCTCAAACAGTCCTTTCCAAACGACCTTTTCGAAAAACGACATTTGCTCTACTTGTGCTGGCCGTACTGGTCCGCCGACAATATCAAGATTTGAAGCATCCCGTTCCGCGAGCAGCTCAACCAGCCAATCCGGTTCTACTGTTTCATCATCATCGGCAAAGGTAAGCAGATCGTGGCCGCTGGAAATTGCAATATCGAGCACGCGGTTGCGTACATATGCAATTCCAAGGCGCGATTCGACTTCATATTGTACGCTCCAGTTGGGAACGCTCGTACGAAAGCGCTCTATAATTTCGGTAAGCGTCGGAAAGGAATTGTTCTCAACAATAACAAAATGCAGCTGCGTGTTGGCAGGGATAGCCATTTTCGCATAGGAGGCGAGGAGTACTTGCAACATGATCGGGCGATTGCGGGTAACGGTTCCCACGCAAATTCTGCGCAATAATTCTGTCATGAAATAATCTGCCTGAAATAAATAAAATAGCTTGGACTAAAAATGCTGTTCGCACGTGCGACCGTGCAAGTTCATTGAATGGGTGCGCTAAAATAAATTTAATTTCTACTTACAGCGCTGTTGCAGCCGACCGTCAATCGGGAATCACACCTATTTTAAAATTAGGATATTAGGCACGAAAAATAAGGTATTGAATTTAAAATGAAAAATATTCGTCAAACCCATAAATGAAGACAAAAAAAATGCAAGGCTTTCGCCTTGCATTTAAAGATCGCGTCTGACCCATCCACTTGCGTGGCGGCTGCGGAAACCGCGCCAAGGGTCACATCCTCCCAAGACTTTGACCGCGTAGGAAAGCAGAAATATTCTTACTTTCTCCTTATGCTTAAAAAAATAGCGGACTGCCTTCGAAATGTCACGAAAAATATTCGTTACTGTCATCTTTTGATTAGAAATCTTGCAGCAGAGTGAATCACCCCTCAATATCATCCTGTGTTATATGCAGTTGCGGGTTCCCAATCAGCCATGAAGCCGATAAGAAATATCGACTTTGCACTTGGTTTTGCCTGATTCTTCAAGCACTCAGGCGTTGTTCAATTTTGGTGACCCTCAATGCGGCTTTCCCGTTACTTTCTGCCCATCCTTAAAGAGAATCCTAAAGAGGCTGAAATCGTCTCGCACCGGCTCATGCTGCGCGCCGGACTGATTCGCCAAGAATCAGCAGGCATTTATGCCTGGTTGCCGGCAGGACTGCGCATTCTCAACAAGGTAAGCAACATCATCCGCGAAGAACAGAATCGCTCGGGCGCAATCGAATTGCTGATGCCGACAATTCAGTCAGCAGATCTTTGGCGTGAAAGCGGCCGTTATGATGCTTATGGCGACGAGATGCTGCGTATTAAAGATCGCGGCGATCGGGAAATGTTGTTTGGCCCGACAAATGAAGAAATGATCACCGAGATTTTCCGGGCTTATGTCAAATCTTACAAGGACTTGCCGCTCAATCTTTATCATATTCAGTGGAAATTCCGCGACGAGCGCCGTCCCCGGTTTGGTGTTATGCGTTCGCGCGAATTCCTTATGAAAGATGCCTATTCTTTCGATATGGATTTTGAGGGTGCCAAGGCTGCGTATAATCGTATGTTCGTTGCATATTTACGGACATTCTCGCGCCTCGGTATCAAGGTCATTCCGATGCGCGCGGATACGGGTCCAATCGGCGGTGATTTGAGCCACGAATTCATTATTCTTGCCGAAACCGGAGAAAGCCAGGTTTTCTGCGATCGCGCCTATCTCGATCTGCCAGTGCCAGGTGCTGATACGGATTTCGACGATAATCAGCAGATTGCCGATATCGTCACGCGTTGGACGACGCCCTATGCTGCCACTGACGAAATGCACGATGAGGCGGCTTGGTCCAAGGTGGATGGCTCCCACCAGATGGCCGCACGCGGTATTGAAGTTGGCCACATTTTCCACTTCGGCACAAAATACTCCGAACCAATGGGGGCCAAGGTAAGCGGTCCTGACGGAAAGGAGCATTTGGTCTCGATGGGGTCTTATGGCATAGGGCCGTCGCGCGTTATTGCAGCGATCATCGAGGCCTCACATGACGAAAACGGAATCATCTGGCCCAAGGCAGTTGCTCCGTTTGGTGCGGGTATTGTGAACATGAAGCCCGGCGACGATGCATGTGATGCAGTTGCGCTGAAGCTCTATGACGCCTTGACGAGGGCCGGCCTTGAGCCGCTGCTTGATGATACGGATGATCGCCCGGGTGCAAAATTTGCCAAGATGGATCTGATCGGTTTGCCGACACAGGTAATTGTTGGTCCGCGTGGTGTGGCCGCTGGCGAAGTCGAGATCAAGGATCGTGCTACAGGCGAGCGTGAAACGCTCTCCATCGAAGCCGCAATCAACAAATTGGCCGGTCCTGCGGACTTTCAGGCGGGAACTTTATGACAGAAAAAGCAGCGA
>UICE01000009.1 GCA_900471815.1 Hyphomicrobiales bacterium | reverse complement strand
ATGTGGGGAACCACGGGCCTTGGTTATAACGTAGCCAAAGCCAAGGAAATCCTGGGCAATGATGAGCCGCCGACATGGGATGCATTGTTCAAGCCGGAACTGGCTGCCAAGTTCAAGGATTGCGGCATTCATGTTCTCGACTCGGCAACCGATGTCCTGCCATCCGTTCTTGCCTATCTTGGTCTTGATCCTGACAGCAAGAACCCAGACGACCTGGCAAAGGCCGGCGAGTTGCTGGAAAAGACCCGCCCCAATATCCGCAAGTTCCATTCGTCAGAATATATTAATGGACTGGCCAACGGCGATATTTGCCTTGCGCTCGGCTATTCGGGCGATATTTTCCAGGCCCGCGACCGCGCAGCGGAAGCAAAGGCCGGTGTTGAAGTCGGCTATTCCATTCCAGGTGCTGCGCAAATGTGGTTCGACGTGCTGGCCATTCCTGCCGATGCGCCGCATGTGGCCGAAGCACACGAACTCATCAATTATCTGATGCGTCCGGATGTAGCCGCCAAGGCTTCCAACGTGGTCTTCTATGCCAATGGCAACAAGGCCTCGCAGGAATTCGTCAGCAAGGAAATCATGGATGATCCGGCGATTTATCCAACGCCTGAAGTTCTGTCGAAACTGTTTACCGTCACGCCCTACGATACCAAAATTCAGCGTGTGGTGACGCGCCTGTGGACCAAAGTCGTCACAGGCCAATAATCAACAAAGACCCCGGCAGCAATTGCCGGGGTCTTTTAACAAAAGCGACAGAATATCGGGGCATATTATGAAGTCATTGGGAAGTTTTCGCCGCAAATTTGCACCCTGGAATGATCCGGAAGCAAAGCCCTTCATCGCTGTCGAGAACGTTACCAAGAGATTCGGCGATTTCACCGCGGTCGACGATCTTTCCCTGAATATCTACAATCGTGAGTTCTTTGCGCTGCTCGGCGCGTCGGGTTGCGGCAAGTCAACGCTGCTGCGCATGCTGGCTGGCTTTGAAACACCGACATCGGGCCGTATTTTGATTGATGGCCAGGATATGAGCGGCATTCCGCCGTATAAGCGTCCGGTCAATATGATGTTCCAGTCCTATGCGCTGTTTCCGCATATGACAGTCGAGGGCAATATCGCCTTTGGCCTCAAGCAGGATGGCATGCCCAAAAACGAGATCGAAGCCCGCGTTGCCGAGATGCTCAAACTGGTCAAGCTCGAACAATTTGCCAAGCGCAAGCCGCACCAGCTTTCTGGCGGGCAGCGCCAGCGCGTTGCCTTGGCGCGTTGTGTCGCCAAGCGGCCAAAGGTTTTGCTTCTGGATGAGCCTCTGGGCGCACTCGACAAGAAGCTGCGCGAGGAAACCCAGTTCGAACTCATGGACCTGCAGATGAAGCTTGGTCTGACATTCGTCGTGGTAACGCATGATCAGGAAGAGGCAATGACCATGTCAGATCGCATCGCGGTCATGGACAAGGGCAAGGTCAAGCAAGTGGCGACCCCTGCAGAAGTTTACGAAGCACCTAATTCGAAATTTGTCGCAGACTTTATCGGCAATGTGAATATGTTCGAGGGTACGGCGGCGGCGGTCGAAAAGGGCAAGATCGATATTGACGTTGCGACCGATAAAATGACGATCCGAACGGAGGCGACGCGCGACTGTTCTGTCGGGCAAACGGTCGGTTTCGCAATCCGGCCGGAGAAAATCAGGATCAGCCGTAAGGAGCCTGCAAACTCCTCAGTTAACACCGCTTATGGCGAGCTTTACGACATTGCCTATTTCGGTGACATGACAGTTTTCCATGTGCGGCTTGAAAATGGCCGTATCATCAAGGCGGCAAGCCTGAATGCAGTGCGCACGGTGGAAGACCCGCTTGGATATGAGGATATGGTCTGGGTCAATTTCGATACCGATGCCGGTATTCTTTTAACCGCGTGAGGAGGGCTATCCGATGCAAAAATTGATAGCATCTGTCACAAGCCGGTTGGTCATCAGCGTCCCTTATCTGTGGCTGCTGGTCTTCTTTCTTGTTCCATTCCTCATCGTATTCAAGATTTCCCTGTCCGAAGTGGCGATGGCCATTCCGCCCTATACGCCCGTGCTTGATATTACGGCGGGTATCAGGTCTGTCTTCAACAGCGTATCGCAGTTCTCCTGGGATAATTATATCTGGCTGGTCGAGGATCCGCTTTACTATAAGGCCTATATTTCCAGCCTGCTCATAGCGGCGGTTTCAACCCTTCTGACACTCATCATAGGCTATCCAATCGCCTATGGCATGGCGCGCGCGCCTGCAAGCGTTCGCCCGACTCTGCTTATGCTTGTCATTCTTCCATTCTGGACCAGTTTTCTTATTCGCGTTTATGCGTGGATAGGCATTTTGAAGCCCGAGGGATTGCTCAATCAGTTTCTGATGTGGGCCAATGTCATCGATACCCCGCTGAATATTCTCAACACCAATACGGCGATTTTCATCGGTATCGTCTATTCTTATCTGCCGTTCCTCGTCCTGCCGATTTATTCGGCTTTGGAAAAGATGGATTATTCGTTGGTTGAAGCTGCCGAAGATCTTGGATGCCCGCCGCTCATGGCGTTCTGGAAGATCACATTTCCACTCTCAATGCCGGGTGTTATTGCTGGTTGCTTCCTTGTTTTCATTCCGGCTACCGGCGAGTTTGTCATTCCTGATCTCTTGGGCGGCTCGTCTACGCTGATGATCGGCAAGACATTGTGGAGCGAATTCTTCTCAAACCGCGATTGGCCTGTCTCGTCGGCGGTTGCGGTTGTCCTGCTTTTGCTGCTGGTCGTGCCCATTGTGCTGTTCCAGCGGTCCGAAGCCAAAGCCCAGGAAAGCGGGAAATAAAATGAACACAACCTGGTCCCGCTTTAACATTGCTTCGCTGGTTTTGGGCTTTGCCTTTCTTTATCTGCCCATCGTTCTGCTGGTGATCTATTCGTTCAACGAGTCCCGTCTCGTCACCGTTTGGGCCGGTTTCTCGACCAAATGGTATGTATCGCTTTTCCACAACCAAGCCTTTATCGATGCGGCTTGGGTTACCATCCGTGTCGGCCTGATTTCGGCGACCTTTGCTACCATTCTTGGCACGCTCGGTGCGTTGGCGATGACCCGCTACACGCGCTTTCGCGGGCGCATGCTCTTTTCCGCGATGATCTATGCGCCGCTGGTCATGCCTGAAGTCATCACAGGTCTGTCACTGCTGTTGCTCTTTGTCGCCATCGGTCTCGACAGGGGCATTTTGACAGTCACGCTCGCGCATATCACTTTTTCCATGTGCTTCGTGGCCGTGGTGGTTCAGTCGCGCCTTGTCACCTTTGATCGTTCGCTGGAAGAAGCGGCGATGGACCTTGGCGCAACGCCCGTCACGACGTTCTTCAAGGTGACATTGCCGGTTATCCTTCCTGCTGTCGTCTCTGGCTGGATGCTTGCTTTCACCCTCTCGCTTGATGATCTGGTTATTTCCAGCTTCACTTCTGGACCAGGGGCAACCACCTTGCCGATGCGCATTTATTCGCAGGTGCGTCTTGGCGTGACACCGGAGATCAATGCTGCCTGCACGATCCTTATCGCCATTGTTGCTGTGGGAGTAATCATCGCTTCGATTGCCAATAAGCGCCGTGAGGTCAACCGTGCCCGCGATGAACAGGCCGCCGCACGGAATTGATGCAGGAAATGCTGTTGTTTGCAGCGTAAGTAAACAGCAAAAAAAGCGCGAACCTTTCTCTCTCCACCAGAGGGATAGGCGAATTATTGTGAAATGATTGGCGAGATGAATGGATTGTCCCACGAGCCGCCGATGAAGAACCGCGTATGATTGAACATAGGTTCCGGCTTTGGCGCATCAGCCGGCGCGCCTTCCGCAGGCGCGGGTGTAGCAATCGGTGCTGCGAAGTCACCGGTGAGTGCCAGGCTCTTGCTCACAAGCGTTACAATGCCTGCAAAGGTAAAGGTGCCAAGCTTGTTCTGGATCTGCGCCGTTTCGAGCGCCGCGACGCCGTCCATGATATTTGCCTTAAGCTCCAGTCTGTCGAGACTAAGCCATGCATCGGTCTTTTCGTTCAGGCTGAAAAATCGATCTGTCTTTGCTTTGCTAAGCAAGCGATTGAGATCGAGACTACGGATTTGACCATTGCCGAAGCGCATGGATAGCGTGCCCTTGGCGCTGCTCAAGGCTGTGGACCAGCGTGTTATCGGACCCTTCAGCACCAGTGACACGGTGCCCTTGCCAAGCTCAAAGCGATTTCCAAGTCCGAGCAGCGAGGCGATGGAAGCGCTGTTTACATCGGTTCCATTCAAGCGCAACTCCCCGGTTGTCCCGGCTTCAGGTTCGTCGGCAAGTTGGAAGCTTCCGGCAACCGAGCCGTCAAAAGCAGTGGCATCGCCAATGTCAAATATGGCGCGGCCATTTCGCACTTGTGCAGTAGCCGCCACCTTTGTCAGGCTGACATTGCCCGCCGTTGCCTTTTGCGCCGAAACCCGCAGATCAAGATTGAGCTGTTTAAGAAAGGCCGTGTTTATCTCAGCGTCGGAATTGGCTGAGCCATCCGGCAGCGGCATGATGCCGGAGAAAACCGAGCGAAGGTCCAACGTCTCGAATGCCAGCGTTCCATTGATACCAAGCGGAGTGTTTGTTGCCGTGTTATTCAGCGTGATTTCGATCACACCCTTTGCCGGATTGTCGTTCAGCGTGGCCGTCAGATTATCCAGTTTCACACGGGAAGAGGAGCCGGTAACGGAAGCATCAAGCGTAAAGCTGCCAATGGGCGCCGTCGGGATTTCCGCCATTCGGGACCATTCGAGCGTGCGTCGCAGCGATGGTGAGGTGAGGGATAGTGTCCCTTCAAAAAAACGGTCCTTGGCAATATTGGCGGAGCCATTGAAAGAAAGGGTCAATGGCGTCGAACTCAGATTGATCTGCATCGGGCTTGACCCGCCCGCCAGAAGCAGCAGCGCCTTGCTGGCAGAGCTGTCGATTTCAGTCTCTTCGCCATGCCAGATTGCTTTGCCCTGAAAGCTGGCAATGCCAGATGTCTGCGGCCAGTCAAAAACACCGCTTATGCTTGAAATCTGTTCTTCAGCGCCGTTGATAGGCCTTTTGAACGTGACCATTGCATCTTCCAGCCGTACACGCCCGAATGGCTGCGACGACACTGTGCTCATATCCGGCTTGGCAGGGTTCGCCACGATAGCGGCCTTTGCCTCGCGCACGACATCGCCGATGCGCCCATCGCTCCTGGCAAGCGCTTCACCAATATCTGCAAGGCTTTTAATTGGCTCATCGAGGACAAACCGTGGCCTGATGATTTTGGTCTCGGTGAATTCGGTTTTTCCCATCAATGCCGAGAGCAGGGAAAGATCAACCTCGATCCGCTCTGCCTGCATGAAGGGTTGGCCTTCCGTAGCCCATGGGTTGCGGATGGTCACATTGCCCATTGACGCGGTGAATGTTGGAAAGAAGGAAATGTGAGGTTCTTGACTTGCTTCGACGCTGTAGCCAGTCCAGTTGCTGATTTCTTGAGCCAAACGCTCGCGAATGAGATCCGTGCTGACAAGGCTGGGCAAAGCAACGAGTATCCCACCGGCGATAAATGCCAATAGCAGGATTGTCGCCAAAAGGTTTCTCGGTCTCAGCCAGAACATGAGTATTCCGATTTACAGCCAGTGAGCCAAAGCTCATGGTGCTATTGCACTATCTATCAACGGTTTAGCCATCATGGGCAGCAATTCAAGTCGATAAAGCGGCTTTGGCGCAATTTTATTGCCTAAGCTTCTGTTTAATCCCGTGCGCGCGCATTTTCAAATTGACAGGCGCGCGTCTGGTCGGAGAACGTAAGGACGGTAAGACCGTGATCTATTTAATTGCCGACGATCACGTCCTGAAGCTTATCGAGAATGCGATCGAGCAACATTAACCACCAAGTTTTTTTGAAAGGAATGAATTATGAGCAACTGCACTTTTCCGCATCACCACGATCATGATCACAAGCATGAGCCTAATTGCGGCCACACCGCCATTCGTCACGGCGATCATGTGGACTACCTTCACGATGGCCATTTGCATCACCCTCATGGCGACCATATTGATGAGCACGTGCTTGAGGTAAGCGCTAAAAATCCTGATCGCTGCACACCGGAACATCATTGCTCGGGGCATGATACTGACCATGTGCATGGTCCTGGCTGCGGCCACGAGGCTGTACCCCACGGGGATCATATTGATTATCTCGTGGATGGGCATTTGCATCATCCACATGGCGATCATTGCGATGATCATGGCCCCGTTGAAATCGTCGCTTGATCAATAAGGACCATACCCCTGCATATCAGCAGGGGTATCTTTATTCGAAGATGGAAGATTACTCGGCCAGCACCCGCGTTGAAGGGAACGTAATTTCGACCATCGTTCCGCGGCCCGGGCTGGAATCAATATTGAAACTCGCCCGGTTTGCTTCCGCCATCGCTTTGGTGAGCGGCAGACCGAGACCTGTTCCGTCGCTGCGAACATTCCCCGGTGTTGTAATCTGCTTGTAGGGGCGCAGAGCCTGCTCGACCTCCTGCCGGGTCATGCCGATGCCTGTATCGCGTACCCGCAGCAAAACATCGCCGCTGGCTTCATAGCTTGTCGAAACGATGACCTGCCCGCCGGGGCCGGTAAAACGCACGGCATTTGACAATAAATTCAGCGCGATCTGCGTGATGGAGCGGTTGTCCGCCACGATGTCCGGCAAGCGCGAGGTCAGGCTTGACCGGATAATGACGCGCTCGCGATTGGCTTGTGGCTGCATGATCGCGACAGCTTCCGTCAGGGCGTCGTTCAAGGAGACTGCCTCGAAATTCATCTCGACAGCGCCAGCCTCGATCTTGGAAATATCCAGAAGATCATTGACCAGCGAAAGCACGTGATTACCCGAGCGGCTGATATCGTGCAGATAGTCGCGGTAACGCTCGCTGCCGATGGGACCGAATTTTTCATCCGCCATCAATTCGGAAAAACCGATTATGGCGTTCAGCGGCGTGCGGATCTCATGGCTGATGCGAGCCAGAAATTCGCTTTTCTGAGTGGACGTGCGTTCAGCCTCGCGCTTGGCGCTTAGCAGTTCTTCTTCCGCGCGTTTCCAGTGGGTTATGTCGCGCAGCACGGCACAATATCCTTTGGAAGCGTCCAGCTTGCCGATTGTCATGAACAGCGGAATAAAACGCCCCTGACTTTCGCGGCCAATCACTTCACGCCCATCATTCAGCAGGCTGGCAACACCATTATTGGAAAGGCTGTTGAGATAATCCATCGCCGCTCTTTGGCTTTCGATAGCGAACAGGAGCGAGAATGCTTTGCCGTTGACCTCTTCCGGTTCATAGCCAAACAGCGCGGAAGCAGAGTGATTGATCGAGCGGATGGAACCTGCGGAGTCAAGCAGGATCACACCATCGGTAGCCGTATCGAGAATGGCGTTGAGCTCATCGATCCGCGTCTGCAGCAGCAGTCGTTCGCTTTCGTCGAAATGATTGGCCTTTGTTTGGGGCGACAAAGCCAGAAGCAGGGCGCGTGACCCATCGCCGTTTTCATCATTCCAGCGCACCGCCTGTAAATGTGCTTCAACACGGAGCGTCGAAGCGTCATTGCGGCGCAAATTCATGCCGCTTTCATCCTCGTCTTCGCCTTCAGGGCCGTCGGCGAAAAGGGTGCTTAATCCGCCAGCGGCATTGATTTCTTCTGCACTCTCATAAGCCGTCGCATCAAGCATGGCTTTGTTGGCATAAAGAATCTGGCCTTCACGATGGATCAAAACAGCAAGCGGCAAGGCTGCCAGAATCGATGTGTCGACGCCCTGGCGCACCTGCTCGCGAATGTCGCTGGCAAAACTCTTCGACGGCGCGTCAGCGGCAAATCCGGGTCCAACAATCTCGGCTTCAGGCACCTTGGCTTTCGCGGCAACAGGCTTCGTTTTTTCTTCCCGATCAGTAACGGCTTCCTCTGCGTTAACAGAAGCGGGCTCTGCAAGAACCTCCCGGCGCAGCCTCTCGGCAATCTCACGAAATGCATTGCGTTCTGCATCATTCAAGCGGCCATCATTCTGCAAGGGCCGCTGGGTTTTCAGCGCTACAACATTGCTGGGCTCTGATGATGCGGCAAGAGCCGGCGGTTCGCCCCCAAATGAACCGGGCTCGCTGGCAGCTATCTGATCGACCGAAGTTTTCTGCCCGCTCGAGTCCAATGGCGTGTCGATGACGGTCAAGTCCTCAACGACCTCTGCCATTTTGGCTACACCAAAGCCGCGAAAACCCAAAAAGACCCGCTCACGCGAATAGATGGGCAATGCTGCAAGTTCAATTGGCACACGCAGATTGGTGCCCTCGATTGGCCAAAGTACGGCCCGCCCTGACCATGTATCGCGCCGTTCAAGAAGCCCGGCTATTTCGCCATCCGCATCAAAACCATATTGGGCGGCCACGTCGCGGAACGATTTGCCGATAATATCGGCTGAAACCGGCCCGACTGCTGCCGCGAATTCCGGCGAAATCTCGCTGAAATTGGCCTGCGCATCCACTTTCCAGACAAAACGGGCGGATGTGTCACTGGGCCTATATTGAAACGTCTCGGAAACTGGTTCGCTCTCGCTTGGTCTTACTGCCGCCTGTTTATCTTCGGCAGTTATGGCAGGCGCAATCGGTTCGAATGGCAGACTTGCCTGCGGCATGTCCTTCACTTCGGCATCTGGAACAGGTGCAGCGGGGATTACATTTTCGGCAGGCGCCACCAGCCCGACATTCTCAGGTTCGATAGCCAGCAGTAAATGCAGGGCAGGGCTATCAGTCAGCCGGGCTATACCTGTCGGCACAATACCCTTTATCGTCGTGACAGCGCGCTTCACCAGCCGATTACGCTCATGGCGGACTTCGCGCACCAGGTCGCCAAGGCTCTTGTCATTAAAGCCAAGCGCTGAGAATTGTTGCGATGCTGCGATGACAGCGCCTGATCCATCGACCATGGCGGCATGGGTTGTTTCGTCACCAAAGCCTTTTATCGCCAGAGCTGCGATCTGCTCCTCGGAACTCATGCGGTCATTATTGGCGATTGAAAGCACGATGGCCTGTTCGCCGCGCGGCAGAATAATATCGCTGGCCTGAAAGGTTAGAATGCGGCTGGTCAGCCCGAATGCAATGCGAAGCGAGACGCTGCGCCCATGCCCGATGGAAGGAAAGCCGTCCAGCGCCTTCAGCTGCCGCTGTGCCTGAACGCCCAGCACCGTGCCAGCAGTCAATATATCATCGACTGTCGCATAGCCGAGCATGGAGGCGCCCTGGCCATTGGCCCAGACGACATTTGCAAGATCGGGTGAAATGACCACAAGCGCATCGCCATTGGCAAAATGCTCGCGAATTTCATCGAGAACGGCAATGTCGATGAACGGGTATGTTCCAGACGCCATTATTGTTTAGCAGCTCCGTAGCGGACCACCGCATCCATGCGACGTCCTTAATACTTTATTAATAATAGCCACAACGGCGCGCGTCCACTGGCTGCCTCTTATCTGCCAGCTCTTTCTCTTGGTTTAGTTAACTTCGATCAGCGCCTTTTAATGGTCCCCAGAATAATTTCCTTGGAAAATCAACGGGAAATGGTGCGCTGCAAGAAAAATGTTGCAATGCACAATAAATGTATTATATTCGGCCTATCAAATCACTTGCAGAGACAAACATCTGCACCAAGGAAGGGCTTTATTATGAGCAAGACTGCTAAACAGACTGCCGACGCATTTGCAATGCCTGCCTTCGACGCTACCGCTGTAACCGATCAGGTTCGCGAGTTCACTGAAAAGGGTGTTGCCCAGTCCAAGGAAGCCTATGCCAAGATCAAGGATCAGGCTGAAGCTGCACAGAAGACTCTTGAAACAACTTTCGAAACTGCCCAGTCCAATGGCACTGCTCTTTCGTTGAAGGCGCTTGCTGCCCTGCGCACCAACACAGAAGCTGGCTTTGCACATATCGAAGCTCTGTTCGGCGTAAAGTCGTTCGGCGAAGTTATCGAACTGCAGACTGCATTTGTTCGCAAGCAGGCTGAAGCAATCTCCGGCCAGGCCAAAGAGCTTCAGGCTGTTGCTTCCAAGGCAGTTGAAGAAATCTCCGCACCGGTCAAGTCGGCTGTAGAGAAGGCAATCAAGGACGTAAAGGTAGCCTGATAAGGCACCTGCGGATCGCAATTTTTGCCTGCAAAGGCGTTAGGCGATCCAGATATTCTCCAGCGGCATTCCTCCTCCCAGCCGCCGGAGACGCGAGAACCGGCATCTCCTCCCAGCCATTCTCGCATTTATGGAAAAGGCCGGGTCCTCCCCCCGGCCTTTTTTCTTTTCTGGAGGTAGCTTGGCGTTTTTTTGGGAATGTCCCTGCCTTTTGTTGCATCAAGCGCTTGCAAAAAGCATCAATTCTCCGTATGTGACGCCAAGTCAAAAACTTGACGGTGTGCGGTCGTAGCTCAGTTGGTTAGAGCGCAGGATTGTGGCTCCTGAGGTCGGTGGTTCGAATCCACCCGTCCGTACCATTTTTCCCACATTATCAAAGATCATTCCTGCCGGTCAGCCCCGTGCGCTTTGCTATGAAGCGGGCGATGGCTGGGCCCGTTACAAGCACGATGAGAAAACGCGCTGTTTGCATGGCCATGACGAATGGCAAATCCACATCGCTTGAGGCGGCAATAATAGCGATGGAATCGGCACCGCCCGGGCTGGTGGCAAGATAGGCTGTTAGCGGGTCAATATCGGCGAAATAAACCAGCAAGGCTGCAATGCCGCCGCATATGGTGATGAGTGTAAGGATGGATGCAACCACGCGGGGCAGGGCGCGCGCTGCATGAACGAGGATCGGCCGCGTAAACCGTGAGCCGATGTTCCAGCCGATCAGCGCATAGCTGGCTGCAAGCATCCAGGGCGGCAGTACGATGGTCATCAGGCCGGTATTGTGAAGAATAATGCCGAGAATCATCGGCACCAGCATTGGTCCAGCCGGGACACGCAACCTGACCGCGAGCCAACTTCCTCCTATGATCAGAATCAAGGTCTGGCCAAAGCCTAACCAGTCGAGTGGTGGGAACCAGATGAATTCAGATGCTGCGGCGGTCGGACCTGTTATCCAGATGCGGGAAACGAGCGAGGCGACCACTGCTACGAAAACAACGCGCAGATATTGCATGAAGGCGACGAGGCGGATATCCGCGCCATAGGCTTCGGCCATCAGGGTCATCGCGGCAGCTGCACCCGGCGACGAACCCCAGACTGCCGTCGTACCTGGCAGTACCTGCCAACGTGCGAGAAACCAGCCGAGCGTGTTGCTGGCAAAAATTACAGATGCAATGACCATGAGGAAAATCGGCCAGTCATGCACCATTTCTTTCAGCGTCGAGGGTTCGATACTATGGGCAATAAGACAACCGATTACACCTTGAGATAGGATGAAAGGACGTACCGGAACACGAATGGCGCCTTCAGCCGCCGCAATCGCAATCGCCGCTGCCATGGGACCAAGAAGCAGCGCTGCGGGGAGGCGCATGGCCTGAAAAATTACAAAAAAGAGCAGGGATAGGGCAAGCAGAGCCAGCCATTGCAACCCTGGCGAGCGGCTGCTCAAATTCATGCGCATTGTCTGTGAGTCCTAGCCTGTTTTGAAGTTGCAGAATAATACTCTGAGTGCCGCCGTCCAGCCCTGAAGAGTTTCGCATTAGACGAATTGACACTTTAGCAATGGTCGATGAGATGCTATATTTGTTCTTGGAGTGGGGCGAACTTTCGTCCGCCCTTTCCTCATTTCGTAAAGTGAACCCGGATCGTGAGTGACCAGCTCGTCCGGGTTCTTTTTACGATGAGGGTAATGCTAAGCGGTTTTGGCCACATAGCTTACCTCCAAGTTTGAGAGCAAGGCTGATGCCGCAGTCAAGGAAGCCCATCTTCCTTGATGCACTGGCTGGCTCAATGCTGCTGCTTCTGCGCTCAAAATCGAATAAGCGTCTGACCCATCGCCTGAATTCACACGCGCTGCAACGAATGCAGGGTTGCAATCATCTATGCTGGCTGGGTTGAGCAGTTGCGCGGGCGGCAATCGATACTGTTTGCGGGCTTTCCTGTTTCGTGCCAATGAAACACCATGCGCATATTGCTGGTAGAAGACACGCACGATGTGGGAGAAGCGATCGTCAAGCGCTTTGAAGCGACTGGCCATGCCGTCGATTGGGAAACCAACGGGCGCAATGCGGCGGAAATAATTGATTTTACCGAATACGCGCTCATCATTCTTGACGTCATGCTGCCGGGCATGGACGGTTTTGAAATTCTCAAATCAATCCGCAAGTCGGGAAATGCCGTTCCCGTGCTGATCCTCACGGCCAGATCGGAAATTGACGACCGCGTGAGCGCACTTGATCTTGGCGCGGACGACTATCTGGTCAAGCCATTCGACTTCCGCGAATTGGAGGCCCGTGCCCGCGTTTTAATGCGTCGCCATGGTGGCGGGGAAGCGACCAACCTTATCAAATGCGGCGATATTGCCGTGGATCGCGCCACGCGTTCTGTCCATGTGGGCAAGCGTGAAATACAGTTGAAGCGGCGCGAGCTGACTTTGCTGGAGGTATTGGTCGCCAGGCCGGGCCGCGTTTTCAGCAAGGATGAATTGCTCGACCAGATTTTCGGATTCGATGAGGCGGCCAATGCCAATGCTATCGAACTCTATATTGGCCGTTTGCGCAAAAAACTTGATGGAGCCAAAGCCCGCATCGTCACTGTTCGCGGCTTGGGTTATCAATTGGTGTCCGGCGATGCTGCCTGAAATGCGCGCAACCCAACCTTCGCTGTTCGCGCGCCTTGCAAGGCGCATTTCGCTGGTTCTTGGTGTTGGGGCAGCTCTTCTGGTCAGCGCCGCCTGGTATTATGCCGACACCGCCGCGGACAAGGCCTATGACCGTCTGCTTGTGGGCGCTGCGCTGCAAATGGCGGAAAGCCTGGCAGTTGAAGATGGAAAGCTCAGTGTTCGCCTTCCGGCCTCGGCTTTCGAGCTCCTCGGTCTTGCCGATCGTGACCGGATTTTCTACCGCGTCATCGATACCAATGGCGAAACGCTTACCGGCTATGACGACCTTGAGAGTCCGCGCGCTCCGGAAGGCAATGATGATGCGATGCGTGTCGAAGAGGGCACTTATAAGGGAGAGGATGTTCGCATTACCCGCGCCACCCGCGTTCTCGCTGATCCAGCCGTTACGGGCCGCGCCTATGTCATCGTCGCACAGACCAATGAAGCGCGATCGGCATTGACCCGCGAACTCACTTTGCGCGCGACTATATTGGTGATCGTCATGAGCCTTCTGGCATTTGTCGGGGCCATGCTTGCCATTCGTTATGCGCTCAAGCCTGTCGAACATTTGGGGACGGAAGTCCGCGGCCGCGATCCGCATGATTTGACACCAGTTTCTGTCGATGTGCCGCGCGAACTTGATCCATTTGTCGGTTCAATCAATCATTTCATGGGTCGTCTTGGTGAGCGGGTCGACCTGCTGCAGCGCTTCATCGCCGATGCCGCTCATCAGATACGCACCCCGCTTACCGCACTTAATGCTCAGATTGATCTGCTTGGCTCAGGCAAAATGAGTAAAGCCGACCGTCAGCATTTTGATCGTGTCAAGGAACGCACGGACGAGTTATCCCGCTTGACCAATCAATTGCTCAGTCATGCCATGGTTGTTCATCGCGCCGATTCTGTGCAACTGGAACCCATCAGTCTCGTTGATGTGGCTCGGCGCGCTTGGCGTGCGGCTGTGCCCATTACTGTTGATCCGGATATTGTCGTTTCCTTCGAGGCGCCGGAGAACCGCCCCTTTGTCCTGGGCGATGCGGTCAGCCTTCGCGAGGCGATTGTCAACGTCATTGATAATGCGCTGCGTCATGGCACTCGTAATCGTCTGGAAGTGCGGGTCAATGCGGACCAAACGCACGCCTTTGTCGAGGTCGAAGATGATGGGCCAGGCATCCCACCGGAAGGGTGGGAAAAGGCGATGCAGCGTTTCTCGACCTCGAAATCGCACGAAGGCGGCTCCGGACTCGGCTTCGCGATCGCACAGGAAGTTGCCAAGGCCCATGGCGGAAGCCTGAGTTTCCGTCCACGCAATGAACGCGGTTTCGTTGTGGTTTTAACACTGCCGCTCCACCAGAAAGAGCAAACCGCAGATTAGTCCTCACCATTGCTTATAAAAAAGACAGGCCCTGAAGAGCCTGCAAGTTGCCGCAGCGGGGACCAGGTTGCGGGGGAGCTGTGATGGGATCATACAGCCACCTTCAAATCTGCCATTGGCTCCAACTTTGTGCGTGGTTCGACGGGCTCACCATGAGGAAGGTTGAGGACTGCAAAAACCGTCTTCAATGCGGAATTAAAGTTCTCGCCAAACTTATGAGCGAGATTGGGATTGTACTACGCGCTAACAGTACGAGTTCCTTGCCAATCTCCACTTTCCTCATGGTGAGCCCTCCTGAGCCTGTCGAAGGGCGAACCACGCATAACGCCCTTGCCATCCTGAGCTTGTCTTGCGCTTTAGAACAGCAACCTCGTATATGCCTATATTGGCAACTTGGCTGGGAGCCGGAAGATGATCAAACGCCTATGTGTTGCGCTAGCCGCAGCATTTATTGCGGCGCCCGCCTTTGCCGCAGATAACACAATCCGCTTTCCTGCCTTGCAGACAGAAACTGGTCGCTTGACCATTTATTCGGCCACAGACCTTGTTGTCATGAAGCCGTTGATTGATGACTTTCAAACCATTTGGCCGGACGTAACTGTCGACGTTATCGATTACCTGACCAATGAACTCAGCGTGCGTGCTGCCGAGGCCTGCCGCAAACAGCAACCGCTCGGCGATCTTCTGCTGTCATCATCCGTGGATCAACTTGTGAAACTGGCCAATGATGGCTGTGCAACGGCCCATACCTCACCCGAAACCGCTCGCGTTGCCGACTGGGCAAATTGGAGGGATGAGGTTTTTGGGTTCACTTACGAACCGGCCGTCTTTGTATATAATAATGTCAAGGTGCCGCCGGGCGACGTGCCGCGCACCCATGTCGAGCTTGCAGATCTGCTGCGCGAGAAACTCGATACCTATCGTGGACGTGTCGGAACCTATGATATCCGCCTGTCCGGCATTGGATATTTGTTGGCATTTAATGATGCCCGTCAGACAACAGCCGTGTTTGGCCGGTTGCTGGAAGGCATGGCGCGCGCCTCTGCCGTGGCTCGTTGCTGCACGGGCGAAATCCTTGAGGAAGTTGCCAAAGGCAATCTCTATATCGGCTATAATATGCTCGGTTCCTATGCCTATGAGGCGGCACGTCGCTATCCACAATTAAAAGTTGTCGTTCCTCGTGATTACACTTTGGTGTTGAGTCGTGGTGCCCTGATTCCGAAAGGCGCGAAACGTGCCGATCTTGCCGCAAGATTTCTGGATTATCTCCTCTCGCAGCAGGGGCAATCGGTTGCAAAAAACAATGCGTTTTACTTTACCGAAACCGGCAGCCTGCCGCCCGGTGTTGATGGCCCGCAAAACTTGAAGGAGTCGGGTATTGCGCAGCCGATCCGCATTGGACCTGCCTTGCTGGCGGTGCAGGACAGAGCGCAACGTCAGCGTTTCATTGATGATTGGTCGCAATCACTGATTGAACTGAACAGCCCGTCATGGAATCGGGAATAGATAAAACGGTTTTGGAAAATCAATGTTTGCTGTTAGCTAACTGTAAGCCCTGTCTCAGACAGGTTTTGCGCCAAACAACTACATTTCAGACAAAGTTCGAAGCTTTTTGCCGAAGAATGGCTGATTTTTGCTGAAAAATTTCCATCATGGCGAGTAAAATAGTTGTGGCGACGCGAGTAGAGCTAGAAAAGTGATCCCTGCGAACCGCCCGGGACCGGTGTTTTCTTGATGGCTGCGGGCTTCTCGATTTTTGGCTGTGCAGGCTTTGCATCGCCGTCTTTTGCCAATGCCTGAATGTCTCCATCCTGAAACCGGAGCGTCAAATCATCGCCAGCAGCGATACCCGAGGCGCGCTTGATCGGCGTTCCGGAAGGATCGAGAACGATGGCAAAACCACGCTCCAGAATGCTTGTATGAGACAAGCCATTCAGCAGCCGCCATTGTTCGTCCCTGCGGCGTTTGGCGCGGTCAAGCAGAAGCTTTACAGCTTGGATCTGGCGTCGGTCGAGCTGCTGCAAATGTTGCCTGCCGCGCTCGGCCAGACGTGACGTCTGTTCTATGGAAAGCCTGACTGAGCGGCGCGCGAAATTGGCACGCCTGTCCCGCACAAGAATCTCGACGGCACGCGGCAGGCGAGCGGATAAAGCACTGATTTCACGACGCTTTTCACGAAATTTCTGTTCGAGAAGGCGCGGGGACAATTGGCGTGCAGCCCCATCAAACTCACCGCGTTTTTTCTGCGTATTGGCTTGCAAGGCACGGCCCAAGCGCGCCGCGGTTTCGTCGAAATGCCGTCTTGGCAATGCCAGTAACTGGTCTGCCGAGGGCAGGGCTCTCGCCAAGGCTCTTTGAGCCTGCCGCCGCCGGTCGAGATAGCGCGACATGCCTGAGGAAAGCCTTGCGCCAAGCGTTGCAAGATGGGCAACCAGGTCGGCTTTTACAGGCACTGCCATCTCTGCGGCCCCAGTGGGTGTCGGGGCGCGAACATCGGCGGCCAGGTCAATCAATGTCCAATCGGTCTCATGACCAACAGCGGAAATGATAGGTATATGCGAGGCAGCGACGGCTCTCACCACCACCTCATCATTGAAGCCCCAAAGGTCTTCAAGGCTTCCTCCTCCGCGCGCCACGATCAGGACGTCCGGCTGCGGGAAAACAGCGCTATTGGCTAAGCTATTGAAACCATTGACAGCATTGGCAACCTCATTGCCGGAAGTCTCACCTTGTACGCGCACCGGCCAGACCAGAACGTGCAGCGGAAAGCGGTCTGTTATGCGGTGAATAATATCGCGAATGACTGCACCTGTAGGTGACGTCACGACGCCGATAATCCGTGGCATGTAAGGCAAAAGCTGCTTGGCGGTACTGTCGAAAAGTCCTTCTGCACCAAGCTTGCGTTTCCGCTCTTCAAGAAGCGCCATCAGAGCCCCGGCACCGGCTGGCTCCATTTGTTCGATGACAATCTGATATTTTGAAGAACCGGGGTAAGTGGTCAATTTGCCGGTAGCGATCACTTCCATGCCTTCTTCAGGCTGAAAGCGCATACGGCTCATGGAGCCGCGCCAAACAACAGCTTCAATACGCGCCTTGTCATCCTTCAGTGAAAAATAGGCATGCCCCGAAGAATGCGGTCCCCGATAACCGGAAATCTCACCCCGAACCCGAACATGGCCGAATGTATCCTCGACGGTACGCTTCAACGCCCCCGAAATTTCAGACACGGTATATTCGGCAACATTGGATGTGGTTTCGAGTTTTTCAGTCATATTCCATTCCTATCGGGACGATGGCGGAAATCAACCTTCCATAATCTCCGATTGCATTCTCAGCGGCAGACGAATAACGCCTATGGGAGAATGTATAGGGGAAAGAGGGAACACCATATGCCTGCAGTTGCATATATACAGAAAAAAAGCCCGAATTTGCGTTACTATTTGCTGTTAGGTGCGCTCATGATCGCTGTTGCGGCGGTGATTTTGCTGCTCATGGGCCGCAACCCCATCTGTACTTGCGGGACGGTAAAATTATGGGTGAGTGACACAAACTCTTCGGACAATTCGCAGCATATCGCCGATTGGTATACGCTTTCCCATATCATTCACGGCTTTTTGTTTTACGGGATTCTCTGGCTTGCAGCCCGCAAAAGGCCAGTCGGGCAGCGTCTTCTCGGAGCCATTTTCATAGAGGCAGCCTGGGAAATATTTGAAAATACCGAGATGGTCATAAGCCGCTATCGCGAAGCGACCATTGCGCTTGGCTATGTTGGTGACAGCGTGCTGAACTCCGTCAGCGATATTCTGTTTATGGTGCTCGGCTTTTTCTTTGCCGCGCGTGCGCCAATCTGGCTGACAATCGTTTTGGCGATCATATTTGAGTTGCTGGCTGGGTGGGTTATCCGCGACAACCTCACCCTTAATATTGTCATGTTGCTTTATCCGCTTGATGCAATCAAAGCCTGGCAGGGCGGATTATAATTACCAACCCGGGACAAGTTCGGTCGAACGGACTTGTCTCATGCGCTGATTGACCGGCACTGGAACTGCCGCTTGTGTCATGCTGACTGGCGTTGGCATGGACAGATTATCAAGACTTTCAACAATGTGCTGCACCAACGCATCAACAATGGCGGAGGGCTTCGTGTGACCGCGCATGATGCCGATTCCAAACTCTGGAAGACGGCCAAATCCATCAGCCTCCGTTAGAACCCGCATACCCGGTCGCAACGCACATTCCGGTAGAATTGACACGGCAAGCCCGGCGAGAACAGCCGCGGCAAGAACTGTTGCGGACCAGCTGGTAAAGAGAATGCGATAGTCGTGATGCATCGAGTCGAGCACATCGACAGCTGCTGCGCGCCATATGCAGGTGGGTCGACCCACTGCCAGCGGCAGGACCACCTCCTCATGCACATTATGATTTGCGGACGTCACCCATAGGAGCTGTTCGCTACGCACGACCTCAGAGCGGCGCTGTTCGTCGCATTGAGTAACCAGCGCAATATCCAACTGGCCCTTGCGGATCATCTCATCAAGATTGACCGTTGGCTCACAGACAACGGATAGTTCGACACGCGGATTCGAGCGCGAGAAACGCGCCATGATTTCGGGCAGAAAACGATCTGCATAGTCGTCTGGAGTGCCGATGCGGATATGACCCTGCAACTGCGTATCATCAAAAGCTGCAATGGTTTCATTGTTTAGCTGCAGCATGCGCCGTGCATATGCAAGAAGCCGCTCGCCATCCTCGGTCAGACGGTTCGTGCGGCCATCGCGTTCGAAAAGCGCCTTCGAAACACGTTCTTCCAAGCGCCTCATCTGCATCGATACAGCCGATTGAGTCTTGTTGACCTTGTCGGCTGCCTTGGTGAAGCTTCCCAAGTCGGCTATGGCTGTGAATGTCTGCAACTGGTCGAGATCAAGCGGTGCGCTCATGACAGGTTCCCAAGGCTGTTGACTCATCATTATTATTGAACGTTTACATTAAAAACATTCGTTTGAATAATCAATCCTTCTGTATCATTCTAAAGATGTTCAGGAAACGCTGGTGTCTAACGGACATTGAGCGTGCTGCGCGGAAAATGGTTTTTCGCGTGATTTAACTTCTGATCGCTGCCGTTCAAAGGAGTACGGGCGATGACAACAACAACGAGAATGACTGAAGTAACTGGTTTCACCGGCACGATCGCATCGCTTGCGTCGCTGGCTGTCAGCTTTGTCAACCGAATGATTGTTGCCCGCCGGAACCGTAAAACGATTTTGAGTCTTGGCGAATGGAACGATTCAATGCTGCATGACATTGGTGTCACGCGTGCGGATCTCCATTCCGCCATTGGAACATCGCTGCTGGATGATCCGAGCCAAAGGCTGGGAGCGCTTGCAGACGTGCGCTCACGCGTTCGTAGTGCAACAAGATAGTATGATTTGACTGTTTAGCAGGCGCCCATTCACGCCGGAATCCCCTCCCGGCGCTCCGCCTGCCTCCTGCCCGGCCCATTTTGCATATGCAATTTGGCCGGGCTTTTTCTTATCGCGCCTGACCTATTTGTGGCGGTCCATTCCCCGCATATATTGGTCGAAAATGGATTCCATGCCCTTCTGATATTGCTCGTTGGTCTTACGGCCCGTATCGAACATCTGGCCTAGAATATCTTTCAAAGGATTATCGGAAGGAGGCGCAGACGCAGTTTCCGGCTCTGGCGCGGGTTCTGGCTGCGGAGCCGATCGCTTTTGCGTCGCGCCACCAAGCATTTCTTCAAAGATTTTGCCGAAAGGATTATCGCCAAAGGGATTTTGGCCTGCGCCCGGCTGCTGTTGGTTTTGCTGTGGGGTTTTTGGAGCTGCACTGCCAGGAATTCCCCCACGCATCATTTCCTCAAAGATCTTTCCGAGCGGGTTATTACCGGTGGTACCACCTTGCCCTTGTGGTTGCTGCGTTGCGCCACCGAGCATTCCTTCGAGAATCTGCCCCCAAGGATTGGCGCTGGGTGCATTTTGTTGCGTGCTGGCAGTCTGGCCTCCGCCCCCTTGCCGCATCATCTGCTCGATCAGATCGCCGATTACATTTCCGCCGCCAAGACCGGAGGCGGCAAATTGGCCCGTAGACTTCTTATAGAGCCCGCCCATCAGCATGGAAGCGATAACGGGAAGCATCTCCTTTAGCGTGGTAGTCGCTAGGCCGGTCGTGGCAGCGGCATGGTCAGCTACAGCCCGTGACAAATCCTTGGAGCCAAACAAATGGCCCAGAATATTATTGCCGTCAGCTATACCAGACGAATTGAATGCCGCAGAAGGATCATCAAAATAATTGGCGTGCTGACCCGATGAAAGTGCCTGCACGAAAGCGCCCATGCCCATGGGATCGGCAGTGTTGCGCTGCAGCCCTTGCGAAAATGCAGGCATCAGCGCTTCGATAGCGGCAAGCGTTTGCTGTTGGGAAAGATTGAATTGCCGGGAAAGCGCTTCAATATTTTTCCCCCCATCACCCTTTAGAAACATGTCCACGAGATTCATAACGCTGTCCTCCCTCACACTTGGTGTTGAGGAAGACTACCGCCGTAATAATGCGAACATCAACTGATTTGTGAGTCTAGAAAAAGCGCTTCAAGTTTTCCCTGATGCGTTGCAATGGATCTGTTGCAGCATCACCGGCTTCAAATTTACAGTCAGTGATTTTCTCATAGGCCTGAATATAGACCTTGGTTGTCGCATCAATGACGTCTTCAGGAATTTCCGGAATATCATCCTTGTATGGATCGCAACGCTCAACGACCCAATTTCGCACGAAATCCTTGTCAAAACTGACAGGGCGCTTGCCTGCTTCGTAGCTATCGGCAAACCAGTAACGGCTGGAATCGGGCGTATGGATTTCATCGGCAAGAACGATATTTCCTGCTTCATCCGTACCGAATTCATATTTGGTGTCGGCAAGGATCAGACCCCGGCTTGTCGCAATTTCCTGGCCGCGTGCAAAGAGCTTCAAAGCGTAGGATGAGATTGTCTCCCATTGTTCTTTGGTCAGCAGCTTTTGCTCGATTATATCTTCAGCAGTCAAAGGCTCGTCGTGACCGCCATCAAACGCTTTGGAAGTTGGCGTGATGATTGGCTCCGGCAGCTTTTCATTGTCCAGCATGCCGTCCGGAAGGGTGAAGCCGTACATTTCACGTCGGCCGGACTTGTATAGTGTCAGGATTGACGTGCCCGTTGTTCCGGCGAGATAGCCACGCACAATGATTTCGACAGGCAAGATAGTAAGCTTGCGGCAGAGCAAAACATTTGGGTCGGGATATTCAATAACGTGGTTGGGACAAATATCCTGCGTTTGCTCAAACTGGAAACGCGCCGTTTGCGTCAAAACCTGCCCTTTGAGCGGTATCGAGGCCAATATACGGTCAAACGCACTGATGCGATCCGTAGCGATAATGATGCGCGTGCCATCCGCAAGATCGTAATTCTCGCGAACTTTGCCTTTATAGTAATTTGGAAGCTCGGGGATAAAGGCTTCGGACAGCGCTTTGTGTTTTGCCATGGTTCGTCAATCCGCGTGAATGAGATTGCTCCGCATAACACATATAGCGCGCAACGGGAGTCCTAATTGTCGATATGAACGTTTAACGTCCACCCGTCACGTCGAGCAATGCGCCCGTGACATAGGATGATGCATCGCTTAGTAGCCAGACGATCGATTCCCCAACTTCCTCTGCGGTTCCAGCCCTGCCGAGTGGGGCTGTGGCTCCAAGCCGTTGCGCACGGTCGGGTTGCCCTCCACTGGCGTGAAGGTCGGTCTCGATCAATCCCGGACGCACTGCATTGACGCGAATATTTTCAGAGCCAGCCTCTTTTGCAAGACCAAGTGTCAGGCTGTCCATTGCGCCTTTTGATCCGGCATAATCCACATATTCGAAAGGGCCACCGATGCGGGCCGCTGCCGAAGATAAAAGCACTATGGAGCCACCATTGCCGCCGCGCGACGGTGCGAGATAGCGTACAGCCTCGCGGGCACACAAATAGGCTCCAAATACATTCACGTCGAAGACACGCCGCATGCGGTCGCTGTCCATATCCATGAGTTTGGAAGCCGGAGCCACGATACCCGCATTGACCACAACGCCATCAAGTCTGCCGAGCTGCTTGGTCTGCTCGAACATTGAAATGACATCAGCCTCAACGGCAACGTCTCCCTGAATGGCTAATGCCTTGCCGCCAGCTGCGATGACGGCCTCCACCACTTCGTCAGCAGCAGCTTTGTTGCTTGCGTAGTTTACGCCAACGGACCAGCCCTTTTGACCAGCGAGAATTGCGGCTGAACGACCAATACCGCGGCTCCCGCCTGTGATCAGAATTGTCTTTGTCATCGGGCTTTTTCCTCTGCTCAGTAGGCATATTCCAGAAATGCGGGTTCGACGGAACTGCCCCAAACTGTGTTGTACTGGGATAACATCTGTTCGGCTGATGTTGTACCACGCGCAACGACTTCTTCCAGCGAAGAGAGATAGTGCGTCTCGTCGAAACCTTCACTATTGAGCATCGCTCTGTTTCGAAGGCCAAGCTTCGAAATAGCCAGCACGTCGCGCGCTATTTCGTGGACGGAACGATTGCGTAATTTGGCCTGAAGGCCCTTGGCGGGAACCTCATCGCGCAATGCCTGAACTTCTTCGTAGCTCCAGTCACGCGTCATGGCTTCCGCTGCATTGAGAGCCTCGGCATCATAGAGCAAACCTACCCAGAACGCGGGCAGGGCGCAGATACGCCGCCATGGTCCACCATCTGCGCCGCGCATTTCGAGGAAGCGTTTCAGCCGAACCTCGGGAAAAAGCGTTGAAAGATGATTGGCCCAATCACCCATATTGGGCGTGCTTTCCGGTATCGAATCCTTAAGCGCACCATTCATGAATTGCCGGAACGTCACATGGGTACAGTCGTGATAGCGCCCATGACGCATGACAAAATACATCGGGACATCCAGCGCCCATTCAACATAGTCGGCAAAGCCGAAATTTTCGTTGAAGATGAAGGGCAGGACGCCCGAGCGATTATTATCGGTATCCCGCCATATCTCCGAACGCCACGAAAGCAGGCCATTTGGCTTGCCTTCCGTGAAAGGCGACATGGCGAACAGTGCGGTAGCGATGGATTGCAGTTTAACCGAAACCTGCATCTTGCGCCGCATATCGGTTTCGGATGAGAAGTCCAGATTCACTTGGATAGTACAGGTGCGGTACATCATGTTCAGTCCATCCTTGCCAACCTTTGGCATATAATTGGACATGATATTGTACCGGGATTTGGGCATGCGCGGTGTTTCGGCAAGCGTCCATTTCGGGCTGCCGCCAAGACCCAGAAAACGAATGCCGAGTGGTTCGGCAATCTCGCGGACCTGAGCCAGGTGAGCGTTGGATTCGCGGCAAGTCTGATGGATGGAAAGAAGCGGTGCGCCGGAAAGCTCGAACTGCCCGCCCGGTTCAAGCGAAATTGCCCCTTGTCCTGTTGGCTCAACCAGGCCGATAATATTACCTTCGTCAATGATCGGTTCCCAGCCGAGTTTAGACTGCATGCCTTCCAAAATCGCGCGAATGCCGCGTGGCCCATCATAGGGAACCGGGCTGTTATGCTCGGTGTAGAAGGGGAATTTCTCGTGTTCCGTCCCGATCCGCCAGGCAGATTCCGGCTTTGATCCTTCCGCGAGATGCGCAGCCAATTCTTCTGTATTGGCGATCCGTGTTTCGTCTGTCGTGTCCCGCGCCATGACTGGTGTTTCCATTATTGAAATATTGTTGGGCGTGATTGGCCATTTTTTGCATGAGAGCGCAAGCAAATTTCATTGATAGATCGATCAACAGAAATTGCTTCTCACCAATCTCCGATTGTCGCCTGAATCAGGGCGAGTGCAGCTACCGCCGCAGTGTCTGCCCGCAAGATGCGCTGACCAAGCGGAATTGCCGTTACAAAAGGCAAGCTGCGTAATCTCTGCCGCTCTTGATCGGAGAAGCCGCCCTCTGGTCCAATGATCACGCCAAGAGGTGTTTTAGGCAATGATTCCAACAGAGGTAGGGGATTATGTGTGTCGTGTCCCTCGTCGCAGAAGATCAACCGCCGCGCGGGGTCCCATTCATCGAGCAATCTTTCCAGTTTCAAAGGTTCGCGCACCGCAGGTATCGCCAAAACCCCACATTGTTCAGCTGCTTCAATTGCATTTGCTTCAATGCGCTCAATGCCGATACGCGCCACTTGCGTATGTTGGGTTATCACTGGTTGCAGAATGCCGGCACCCATTTCAACGGCCTTCTGCACCAGATAATCGAGCCGCCCCTGCTTCAGTGGAGCGAAACAGTAGATCAAATCAGGGCTTGCGGGCTGTTCACGGGTCAATTCTACGGGCTCAAAATACAGCTTTTTCTTGCTCTCGAACCGCAAGACTGCCCGCCATTCCCCGTCGCGGCCGTTGAAGATAAGAATCTCATCGCCATCCTTCATCCGCAGAACATTGACTAGATAGTTGACTGCTTCCGGTGCAGCATCAGCCTTGCTTCCCGTTCTCAAGTCCGCAGCAACAAAAAGCCGTTGCATCTTATAGTTTGCGCGCATCATTGGCTCCGGGCGTCAGGCGAGGGGTGGCAAGCGGCGTTTTACCGGCGAGGATTTGACAATTGCAGTGTTTGTTTCAGCCTTTTCGGCCAAGCGGTCAAGGATGCTGTCCAATTGCTGCATTGTTCGGAACTGTAATTTGCCGATAAAGCAATCATCACCCGTGACCTTATCGCATTCGGTAATTTCCGGTGTTTCCTGGATCAGCTTTTCCACGATGTGGATCATGCCGGGGAGCGGCCGTACCCGCACAATTGCAGTCAGATTATAGCCTAATGTCTGTGGGTCAATATCGACAGTGAAGGCGCGGATGACCTTCCTTTCTTCCAGTCGTCGCAGTCGTTCTGAAACGCTCGGCGATGATAGACCCACTTTTTGGCTGAGCTCTTTCAAAGAGATACGCGCGTCGTCAACCAGAATTTCGATAATGGTCCTGTCGAGTTCATCAAGCATGTTTTTTCCGTAAGGCTCTTAGCTAAAATAGCCTTCATTAAAAAGGTTGAACGCCAATATTCCTGTCTCAAAATCATATCAAATCACGAAGCCGCCGCATAGTCTGTTCCTTAACAGCTAAGGAGAACAGGCAATGGAAAGAGATATCGTCAGAGGCAGTTTGGAAATGACCGCAGCAATGGTCATTTCCGGTACGATTGGCTGGTTCGTATTGATGTCAGGTCAACCTGTTTTCTCCGTGGTGTTCTGGCGCTGCGCCATAGGCGCGTTGACATTGCTGCTTATTTGCGGCGCTTTGGGTTTGCTTCGCCCTAATGTGATCTCGTTGAAAATTCTGGGATTGGCCATGATAGGCGGTATCGCAATTGTGCTTAATTGGGTTCTGCTGTTTGCTGCCTACCCGCGCGCATCCATCGCAATCGCCACCACAGTTTATAATGTACAGCCGTTCATGCTCGTCGGTTTGGGAGCCTTAATGTTCAAGGAAAAGCTCACAGTTACAAAGCTGGCGTGGCTGGCACTCGCATTTGCGGGCATGTTGTTGATCGTGCAGGCGAAGCCAGGCGGAATCTATAGCGGATCTGACTACATGGCCGGTATTGCTTTGGCGCTCGGCGCGGCATTTCTCTATGCCATAGCAGCGATCGTCGCCAAACGGTTGAGAGGCACCCCGCCGCATTTGATAGCGCTGATCCAAGTGAGCGTCGGCATTGTGATGCTCGCGCCCCTTGCCGATTTTACTACTCTGCCACAAAGTACGGGCGAGTGGGCGAGCATCATAACCATAGGCATCGTGCATACTGGGCTGATGTATATCCTGCTCTACAGCGCTATACAGAGACTACCCACTCACATTACTGGCTCGCTATCCTTCATTTATCCGGTGGCCGCCATTCTGGTTGATTATTTTGCCTTCGGTCATGCTTTGCAGGCAAGTCAGCTACTAGGCTCAGCGATAATTCTGATTGCCGCTGCCGGAACAAGTCTGGGCTGGAGCTTTCGCAGGCCGGTGATTGTCAATGCAAAAATTTGAAGTCTTATCTCGTAAGCGGTGTGAAGCCTGCTCTGAGAGCCCGAACTGTGGAAGGCGGTGTAAGCAAGGTTGCCTTGGATAATTCGATTTCAGCCGATGAATAGCCTTCCCAAGACCAGAGCAGCGTCTCCCCCTTTCTGATCAGAAAAGCATTGGCTCCGCTGGCCAGCATGGTTCCATCGGGCAGGTCGCGAACTGCGCTTTTGAGTGGGTAGTGTCTTTTGCGGCCCTTTTGATCAAGCCTTTCGCCGTGGAGTATTGCATCCATCTGTGGTGCAGATGGCAGCTCGGTTGCGTTTCCATCAGCCCAGGCCGCTTGAAACTCTTTGGCTCTTTGCCGCTGGCAGTAGAAGCAGGGGCGATGCCCCGCGCTAAGAGCGGTAGCTTCATCGAGAAAGAACAGCTCAGTCCAGCTTCGGCGCGCCATCACATCGCGCCGTACATTCTTGAACTGGCAAACGCAGATGATCCAGGCGCGCGATGACCATCGCCTTTTTAAGAGCGTTTTAGTAGCGGGGTCATGGATAATGCCGCGGTTTCCCATCAGCGAGCCGCGTTGTGTTACAGCAATAATGTCGCCAAAGGGTGTGACACGATTTTGCAGGGGCATCTTGCGGCTTCCGGTCATTAAGTCCTCATGCTATCCGGGAACATAGTCATTACACATCAGGGTCGCCATGCACGTTCTTGTCGTTCAGAATTATCACAATACCGGACTTGGACAGGTTGGCACCGCGTTAAATGAGGCCAATGCCTCGATTGACCTTCGCAGCGCCTATCTTGGCGAAGCTTTGCCGATCAGCCATGACGATCATGACGCGATTGTCGTCCTTGGCGGTGATCAAAATGCCCTGGCTGACGAAGAATATCCCTATCTCCCGCAACTCGCTGATCTCATCAAAAAATTTGGCGATGCGGACAAGGCGGTTCTTGGCATATGTCTTGGTAGCCAATTGGTGGCGCGGGGCTATGGCGCTACCAACATTCTTGGCCGTCCAGCGGAATTTGGCTGGCACGACGTGATCTGCACGGCTGAGGCTGCGTCGGATCCGGTGCTCTCCGCCGTCGAAGAGCGGTTTCCGATCTTTCATTGGCACAGCGATACTTTTACGCTGCCGGAGCAGGCAACACATCTCGCCCTAAGCCAGATGACAACCAATCAAGCCTTCCGGATTGGTCGGGCAGTCTACGGTATCCAATTTCACTTTGAGGCTGACACGCGCCTTGTCGACGAATGGAAACACGTGTTCCATGACCAGATAGTTGAAAGTTATCCGGATTGGCTTGCTAATTATGCCGGTAACGTTGCGAAGGATGGTGCTGCTGCAGACGCAGCAGGGCTCGCTCTGGCTCGTGCGTGGGTAGCGCTGATCCGATAGCGGGCATCCGGCTTTAGTTGCAGCTATGCAACATGTGTATCCTGAATCGCTTCAACGCTGCTCAAATATGTGGAACGTGTCTTCAATTCACTAGTTGGTAACGAGTGTGTCCTTTAGTGGGCACACGCACAACTGGCATCAAGCCAGAACAAAGCTAGCAATGGAAACGCCTAAGATGACCACCAAAAGTGCCGCCCTTTTGACCGCCTTTATGCTGTCAGCTATTTTGTTCATGGGCGTTGGTTTGTTTTCCGTTGATGCTGGCGGGCATCCGGTATCGAGCGATGGATACGGGATCAGCACGTCGTTTCGCCGATAGCCTCGATTATACAGTCGCCTCAAGAAACGTCTTGTTCGGCCCATCGATCATAATTGCGCTAAGCCGTCCGCTGGCATAAGCACCAGTATCCAAATTAATTCGATTTGGCCTGATTTCGACCTCGGTCGCTGGCGTATGCCCGTGGATGATGATTTTGGAATGAGGCCGTTGATCATCCAAAAATTCGGACCTGATCCAGATCAAATCTTCCTGACTCTGTCGTTCAAGCGCAATGCCGGGGCGAATACCGGCGTGGCAGAAGAAAAAATCTCCAAAGATCATTGATCGGGGTAGCCGTCTGATAAAATCCACGTGGCTGTTCGGCACAGCGCGCTTCAATGCTTCATGCCCTGATGCGACCGACAGTTCATTGTTGAAATCAATATTCACACCATAGGACAACCCCGTCTGGCGACCGCCGCAGCGAGCAAAAACACCGTAAGCGTCGCCAGTATTGAGAAAATCAACAAAACCAACTTCGTGATTACCGGCCAGGGCAAGTATTCGATGATTTTTGCGTTGTCCATTAATCAGGAAATCGATGACGCCGCAGGAGTGAAGTCCCCGATCAACATAATCGCCAAGATGCACAACCACCCAATCAAAGGGCGGTGACTTTTCATTCTCCATGTAGATACGTCGATGCATCTCTTGCAAAAGATCAAGCCTGCCATGCACATCGCCTATGGCATAGACGCGCAATTTATCGGGACCCCGGGCATGTTTGAAATCGACTGTTTTCATGATCCGTCATTGAAAGCTGTTTCGAAATCAAATCTTGGCACGGTTTGATGCTTTGACAAATATGAATGTCTGAATTGACCACTGGAACAGCATGACGCAGTCTAAGCGGATCATTGGGATGTTATAGCTCTTTCCGAAGACTGTGACTGGGAGGAACAATGCCGGGACTTGTTATGCCAAAGGCTGACGAAGCAACCATGTCGCGTCGTGCAGCTATTGTTGCAGCCCTGCAGGCAATTGTTCCGGGCGAAGGCGTCGTTGATGCCACGAACGAAATGCGCGTATTCGAATCGGATGCGCTGACTGCTTATCACCAGTTGCCGCTTGTTGTGGTACTTCCCCAGACCGTGGCGCAGGTCTCGCTCATTCTCAAATATTGCTATGAAAACAATGTGAAGGTTGTTCCGCGCGGCTCTGGCACATCATTGTCTGGTGGAGCTTTACCCTTGGAAGATGCGGTGCTTCTGGTCATGACCCGCTTCAACCGCATTCTTGAGATTGATTACCCCAACAGGGCCGCTGTTGTGCAGCCGGGCGTCACCAATCTTGGAATAACCAAGGCCGTAGAACATGAAGGCTTTTATTATGCGCCTGATCCTTCTTCGCAAATTGCCTGTTCGATTGGAGGCAATGTTGCAGAAAATTCCGGCGGCGTTCACTGTCTGAAATACGGGCTGACAGCAAACAATGTTCTGGGTCTGGAGATGGTGCTGATAACCGGGGAAGTCATTCGGCTTGGCGGTAAGCATCTCGATAGCGAAGGCTATGACTTCTTGGGACTCATGACCGGTTCGGAGGGTTTGCTCGGGGTTGTCACTGAAGTTACCGTTCGCATTTTGCAAAAGCCAACGACAGCACGTGCGCTTATGGTAGGCTTTCCTACAAGCGAGCAGGCCGGGCAATGCGTGGCAGAAATTATTGCAGCGGGGATAATTCCAGGTGGTATGGAAATGATGGATCGGCCGGCGATCCACGCGGCCGAAGATTTCGTTCATGCGGGCTACCCTCTTGACGTTGAAGCATTGCTCATTATCGAATTGGACGGGCCGGCCGTCGAAGTTGACCACCTCATCACTATGGTTGAAGCCATCGGGCGCAAGAATGGCGCGACGACTTGCGTCATATCGCAGAGCGAAGAGGAGCGCATGGCATTTTGGGCAGGGCGCAAGGCTGCCTTCCCGGCGGTTGGTCGTATTTCGCCCGATTACCTGTGCATGGATGGCACGATCCCGCGAAAAGAGCTGCCGAAGGTCCTTGCCGGGATGCGCGAGCTTTCCGAGAAATATGGCTTGCGCGTTGCCAATGTTTTCCATGCAGGCGATGGCAATCTCCACCCGCTCATCCTTTATGACGCCAATATCCCGGACGAATTGCACAAGGCAGAAAGCTTCGGTGCGGATATATTGCGGCTTTGCGTAAAAGTTGGGGGCGTATTGACCGGCGAACATGGGGTCGGTGTTGAGAAGCGTGACCTCATGCCGGAAATGTTTAACGAGATCGATCTCAATCAACAGATCCGCGTCAAGTGCGCTTTCGATGAACGGCACTTGTTAAATCCCGGCAAAGTCTTTCCGCAGTTGCATCGTTGTGCGGAGCTTGGCCGGATGCATGTGCATCGAGGTAAGGTGCCATTTCCAGATATACCGAGATTCTGAACTTGAGCACATTCAATCCCCACTCCGAAGATGAGATTGTCGAGATCGTGCAATGGGCGCTGTCTGAACAAGCCCCGATTGAGATCATCGGTCAGGGTTCCAAGCGCGAACTCGGACGTCCTTTGCAAACGGAACACACGATCGCCTTATCAACCTATTCGGGCGTGACACTCTACGAGCCCGACGAGCTCGTGCTGGCGGCAAAGGCCGGAACACCGGTGGCTGAACTGGAAGCGCTGCTTGCTGCCAGCGGTCAGGCATTTCAGTTTGAGCCAATGGATTATGGGCCATTGCTTGGTAGAGCTGCGGGGCAGGGCAGTCTTGGCGGCCTGCTTACGACAAATCTTTGCGGCCCCCGCCGCCTTAAGGCGGGCTCAGCGCGCGATCACGTCTTGGGTGTGCGGGTTGTCTCCGGGCGAGGCGAATTGTTCAAGTCAGGTGGCCGTGTCGTCAAAAACGTGACGGGTTATGATCTTTCGAAAGGCATGGCACATTCGTGGGGAACCTTGGGTGTTGCAACAGAAATCACATTTAAAGTTCTGCCCAAGCCCGAAGCTGAGACCACTCTGGTACTGCGCGGATTAGCCGACGATGAAGCCGCCCGGGCGATGGCGATTGCAATGGGTTCAAGCGGAGAGGTGGCTTCCGCGGCTCATCTGCCCGGCAATGTCGCCAGCCGTGTGATTGGCGGTACCCTTCAAGGTGAAGCCTCGACTTTGCTTCGTCTTGAAGGTTTTGCGCCTTCCGTCGCCGATCGCGCGGAAATGCTAAAAAAACTATTGGCGTCAGCGGGAACGGTTGACACGTTGAGCGAAGATATATCCCGAAATCTGTGGCGCGAAATCCGCGATGTCATACCATTCGCGGATGGAACGGAGCGTCCGGTCTGGCGGGTGTCGATGGCGCCGATGGAGGCTTACAAACTGGTTGCCTCTCTTCGCATGGGCGCGGCGGTCGACGCGTTTTATGACTGGCAGGGCGGCTTGATCTGGCTGCGGATGGAAGGCGATCCGGAGGCAGAGGCTGTCCGTGCGCTTGTTGCAAAGTATGGCGGAGGTCACGCAACATTGGTGCGTGCTTCAGTGGCTCTGCGTGCCGCATTGCCCGTATTCGAACCGCAACCCGCGCCCTTGGCAGCCCTGTCGAAAAGGTTGAAACAACAGTTTGACCCCAGCGGCATATTTAATCCCGGTCGCATGGTTGCAGGAGTGTAGGATGCAAACCAACTTTACTCCCGAGCAATTACTTGATCCCGGTGTCGCAGAGTCAGAAAAGATACTGCGCAAATGTGTGCATTGCGGATTTTGTACCGCGACCTGTCCTACCTATGTCACGCTAGGCAATGAACTCGATAGCCCGCGTGGGCGCATTTACCTGATCAAGGACATGCTTGAAAATGGGAGGGCGGCGGATGAGCAGATCGTCAAGCACGTGGACAGGTGTCTGTCCTGTCTTGCCTGCATGACAACCTGTCCTTCCGGTGTAAATTATATGCACTTGGTGGACAATGCCCGGGCGCATATCGAGAAAACCTATAAACGGCCATTCATCAATCGTCTGACGCGTGCCCTGCTTGCGCTGGTTCTGCCTTATCCGTCGCGTTTCCGCCTTGCAGTGACGGCAGCCAGATTTGGCAGGCCGTTGATCCCTCTGTTCAAATCTGTTGCGGCTTTGAAGCCCATGGCTGCAATGCTGGAACTTGCACCCAAATCGCTTGCTGCAAAATCGTCCTATGCAGAAGCGGGTACGCACAAGGCGAAAACAGCAAAAAGGGGACGAGTCGCCATTTTAACCGGCTGCGCGCAGCCAGTCCTTGCCCCCGAAATTAACGAGGCAACGATCCGGCTGCTGACCCGGCTTGGCATTGAGGTAACTGTACCAAAAGGCGAGGGCTGTTGTGGCGCGCTCGTGCACCATATGGGACGCGAGGAAGCTGCCTTGGAAAATGCCCGCCGGAATGTCGATATATGGACGCGTGAGCTTGAGAATGGTGGCCTTGATGCGATCGTCATCACGGCTTCGGGCTGCGGGACGACGATCAAGGATTATGGTTATATGCTGCGACTTGACGCTGCCTATAAAGAGAAAGCCGCACGCATCTCTGCCTTGGCAAAAGATGTTACCGAGTATCTGACAATGCTGGATTTACCAGAGGCTGCGTATCAAACGGGGGTCACAGTTGCCTATCACTCCGCCTGTTCCATGCAGCATGGCCAAAAAATTACCCGTCAGCCAAAGGATTTGCTGAAGGCCGCCGGTTTTATTGTCAAGGAACCCGCTGAAGGTCATCTCTGTTGCGGTTCGGCTGGCACCTATAACATCATGCAGCCCGAAATCGCCCGCACGCTTCGGAACCGCAAGGTCAAGAATATAGAGGCCACCGGAGCCAGCTTGATTGCAACGGGCAATATAGGTTGCATTACCCAGATTGCGAGTGGAACCAGATTGCCGATTGTCCATACGGTAGAGTTGCTGGATTGGGCTTATGGCGGTCCGCAACCTTCATGCGTCCCGCAAGCCAAGCCTGTGCTTAACATTGCTGAATAAAGGGCAGCGACGCATTTAAAAATGCGCCGCTGCCTTTTCCGGCACCACCCCTGATGCCGGCCCCCGTAACCTTATCTGACGATAACTTTTGTACCAACATTCACCCGCTCATAGAGATCGGTGACGTCTTCGTTGCGCATGCGAATACAGCCGCTCGACACGGACTGACCGATCGTCCATGGCGCATTTGTCCCGTGAATACGGTAAAGCGTGGATCCTAGATAGAGCGCCCGGGCGCCAAGAGGATTTTCAACGCCACCCTCCATATGCGCAGGTAGAATACGGCCCTTGCGTTTCTCACGTTTGATCATCTCGGCTGGCGGGTACCAAGACGGCCATTCTGCTTTGCGACTTATCGTGTTCGTACCGGACCAGCCAAAGCCTTCTTTGCCAACGCCGACGCCGTATCGCTGCGCCGTTCCACCGGCTTCGACCAGGTAGAGAAAACGTTGCGCCGTATCGATGACAATTGTTCCGGGTTGCTCAGGACCATCATAAGCTACGCTCTGCGGCAGGAACTTCGCGTCCATTTCCCGTTTTTTTGGTTTAGCATCAGTTGATGGAGCGGTGGGGCGCTGAAACGAAACTTCGCGCACAGCAGGATTGGAGCTAAGGCTTTTACGCGCTGCTCGGCGTTCGCGTTGCTTGGCACGTGGGCTGGGCTGCTCGTCAAAGACAACATATCCGCGGGGATTGACCGGTGTGCCGACAGGCCGCTGGCGTAGTTGCATAACCCATGGAGCCGATAAGTCAGGACTCATGACCACAGGCGGGCGGGTAGCATAACGTTCGCTGGCAAATGCGCCGGAGGCGATGGTAAGGCCAATGCAGGATAGCAAAAGCAGGCGCGCAGACTTCATGGAACTCAGTCTCGTAGTATAACTCTGCTGACAGGTTTTGTCAGGTTTCGGATTGAGTTTGCCAGTGGCAGGGTAGAAAAAAGTGAACGAGAATCGATAAAGCGCAATTTTGGGCGGAAACCATTTGGTATGGTTACCGAAGCGTGTTGCAAGCTGGTTAATCGCCGGTAAAAAGTAAAGAGGACTGGTTATGACTGAAGATGTTCCCGTGAAGACCGGCTTGATAAAAGGTGATGACGGCGCTACGCGCTGTTTCTGGCCTGGTGCTTTGCCTGAATATATTCGCTACCACGACAATGAATGGGGCAGGCCGGTATCGGACGACACGCGACTGTTTGAAAAAATATGCCTCGAAGGTTTTCAATCCGGGCTTTCGTGGCTGACAATTCTGCGCAAGCGCGCGAATTTTCGCGAAGCTTTTGATGGTTTCGACTATCACAAGATTGCCCGGTATACCGATAAGGATGTCGAACGGCTGCTCGGTAATGCTGGCATTATCCGCCATCGCGGCAAGATAAATTCTGCTATCAACAATGCCAATCGCGCTATCGAACTGGTTAAAGAAACCGGCTCGCTTGCCGCCTATTTCTGGTCGTTTGAGCCGCCCGCAGACGAGCGCCCCAAGATTGTCGATTATGCAACCCTCGTCGCCAATCCCACATCACCGACGTCAACGCGTCTTTCCAAGGATTTGAAGAAGCGCGGCTGGAGTTTCGTGGGGCCAACAACAATGTATGCGCATATGCAGGCGATGGGTCTCGTGAATGATCATATCGAGGGCTGCAAATGTCGTCAGGAAATTGAAACCATCCGTGCAAGTTTCAAAAGGCCCAAATAACGTTCAATCCTTGCCCTTGGGAGCCTGATAAGCTAGAGCAAACCCGCTTCGGCAATCAGCTTCATCTCAGGATATCGGATCATCATCATGGCAACCAAGGCAGACAGGGTAAAAGCGCGGCTGCCGCGCGGTTTCGTGGACCGGACACCGGATGATTTGCGCGCCGCCGAAAAAATGATGGCGGAAATCCGCAAAGTCTATGAGCTTTATGGTTTTGAGCCAGTTGAAACGCCATTGATTGAATATACCGATGCGCTTGGAAAATTCCTTCCTGATCAGGATCGCCCGAATGAAGGCGTGTTCTCGTTTCAGGACGATGATGAGCAATGGCTTTCGCTGCGCTATGACTTGACCGCGCCGTTGGCGCGCTATGTCGCCGAAAATTACGAAAGCATCCCGAAGCCATATCGCAGCTACCGGGCTGGATGGGTATTCCGCAACGAAAAGCCAGGCCCCGGCCGCTTCCGTCAGTTCATGCAGTTCGATGCGGATACGGTGGGTGCGCCCAATGTCTCGGCCGATGCCGAGATGTGCATGATGATGGCTGACGTCATGGAGGCGCTCGGCATTCAGCGCGGCGACTACGTAATCCGCGTCAATAATCGCAAGGTTCTTGATGGGGTGCTTGAGGCGATTGGGCTCGGCGGCGATGAGAATGCCGGCAGACGCCTGACAGTGCTGCGCGCCATCGACAAGCTTGATAAGTTTGGTGTCGAGGGCGTTCGTGAGTTGCTTGGAAAAGGCCGCAAAGACGAAAGCGGCGATTTCACCAAAGGTGCAAACCTGGATGAGGCCGCTATCAAGCAGGTTCTTGATTTCACTGCGGCAGGCGCTGCGACGGGCAGTGCTACTATTGCCAATCTGGAAAAAGTTGTCACCGGCAATGATAAAGGCGCAGAGGGCGTCGCTGAACTTGGTACAATAGAGGCGCTTTGTTCTGCCGCCGGTTATGATGGCCGCGTCAAGATTGATCCATCCGTCGTGCGGGGTCTTGAATATTATACCGGCCCCGTTTTCGAAGCGGAGCTTCTTGCTGAAATTCCAAACGAAGATGGCCAGATTGTCCGTTTCGGCTCGGTGGGAGGCGGCGGACGCTATGATGGACTTGTTTCGCGTTTTCGCTCTGAACCCGTGCCGGCAACTGGTATTTCTATCGGCGTTTCCCGCCTGATGACCGCGCTCAAAAATCTCGGAAAGCTCGATATGTCCGACAATATCGGACCCGTTGTCGTAATGGTCATGGACCGCGATACGGAAAGCCTTGGCCGCTACCAGAAAATGGTATCCGATCTGCGGCAGGCCGGTATCCGTGCCGAAATGTATCTTGGTGGCTCCGGCATGAAGCCGCAGATGAAATATGCGGACCGTCGCGGCGCTCCCTGCGTCATCATTCAGGGTTCGCAGGAACGTGATCTTGGCGAGGTGCAGATCAAGGATTTGATCGAAGGCGCACGTTTATCGGCCGAAATCGAGGATAATATTACCTGGCGCGAAAGCCGCCCTGCACAGATCACGGCAAAGGAAAGCGATATTATCGCGGAGGTGCGTAAGATTCTCGATGCGCAGGCCCAAGATCGCGTCAACGCAGCAAAGGCCTCGTAAGCTCGAATGGTTGCTTCCCGTGCTCCTTTATTTAGCGATAGACTTGCCGCGTTGATAGCGAGCAGGGAAGCGGAACTTGTCGATATTCCCGTCATCCAGCCTGCGGACCAGTTTCTGGATATGGCCGGTGAAGATTTGCGCCGAAGGATTTTCCTCACAGAGAATGAAACAGGCCAAAGCCTGTGTCTGCGCCCTGAATTTACAATCCCGGTCTGTCGCAATCATATCGAACTCAATGCTGCGACGCCAAAACGTTATGCTTATCTAGGCGAGGTATTCCGCCAGCGGCGCGATGGTGGCAATGAGTTCTTCCAAGCGGGTATTGAAGATTTGGGCGATGCCAATCGCGCCCGAGCCGATGCACGCTCTCTAGCGGACGCTCTGGCTTCCATAAGGCTCGTTGCGCCTGATGCCCAGCTGGAAACCTTGCTTGGAGACCAAGCGATCTTTGAAGCGGTTCTGGCAGCTCTCGGCCTGCCACGCGGCTGGCAAAAAAAGCTTGTCCGGGCTTTCGGCAATCCTGATCAGCTCAAGGGCTTGTTGAAGGATTTGTCATCCGACAGACAAAATGGCGATCTGCCGGTCCATCTTGCAGCGCTGGTTGCCAAAGGTGACGAGGCCGCGCTCGCCGCCGAATTGGAAAAGGATATGGAGTCGGCTGGCATTTCTCCAGGGGCAGGTCGTACACCTGTTGAAATTGCTCGCCGTCTCATCGATAAAGTGGCCCTTGCTTCCGTGCGCTTGCAGCCCAAGGCGATTTCGGCACTTCAGGATTTTCTGGCGATCCGCATTCCTTTGCAATCAGCAGCGGGGCATCTGTTGCGATATGCGCGGGCAAATGAATTCGATTTGGGTCCAGCTTTGGAACAATTCGAGGCGCGTTCTGTATCGATCGTGGAAGCGGGTATCGGAGATGAAACCATCATCTACGACGCTTCGTTTGGGCGTCCGCTCGATTATTATACGGGTCTGGTCTACGAAACCCGTGCAGTGAGCAATGCCGAAATTGGTGCTATCGTTGGCGGCGGCCGTTATGATCGGCTGCTGACGATGCTTGGTGCTGTCGGTTCGATCCCGGGTGTGGGCTTTTCCATCTGGCTTGACCGTCTCGAGCAGATAGCTGGAGATGCAAAATGACCATCACATTAGCACTTCCATCAAAGGGGCGGCTTAAGGAGCAGGCTCTTGAAGTACTCAGGAAAGCCGGTTTGGAAGTCCTCCTTCCGAGTGATCAGCGTAACTACAGGGCGCAGGTAGCGGGCGAGGGCCAAATTGACATTCTTTTCCTTTCTGCTTCCGAGATTGCCCGTGAACTGGGATATGGCAGCGTCGATCTTGGTGTAACCGGCGAAGACCTCATTCGTGAAACCCTGTCTTCCGCCGATGATCGGGTGCAAATCGAGGCACGGCTTGGCTTTGGCCATGCGGATGTGATCGTCGCTGTGCCAGAGGTTTGGTACGACGTATCTACCATGGCGGACCTTGATGACGTTGCTGCCGATTTCCGTCAGCGCCACGGTCGTCGTTTGCGTATTGCAACAAAATATTGGCGGTTAACCCAGCAATTTTTCTCACAGATGCACGGTATCCAGGTTTATCGCATCGTTGAGAGCCTTGGCGCAACCGAAGGTGCTCCTGCTTCCGGGTCGGCAGATATCATCGTCGATATTACATCGACAGGGTCTACGCTGCGTGCCAATCAGCTCAAAATTCTGGAAGATGGCGTCATCCTGAAGTCGCAGGGATGTTTGATTTCTTCGCGTGCGGCAGCAGACGCCAAGGCTGTATCAGAACTATCGCAGCGCATAAAGGCAGCGCTCGGTTAGCTGTAAATCCATCAACTCTCTGTGATCCGTCCGGTTGAACGTAACCTTTTGGGTTCTTCCTTCGTATTTCCCTGCATGAAGCCGAAATAATTCGGTATCATCATGCAGGGAGCTTATCCATGATGACACGTCGAACCCTGTTCGGAGGCGCTGTGGCCACATTTGGTGCAGTTGTTGCCGCGCGCTTTGCGACCATGCCCAAGGCTCACGCTACGGGTACATTCGAAATTGAACACACGGATGCTGAATGGAAGAAACTTCTGACGCCGGAGCAGTATGATGTGCTGCGTCAGGAAGGCACGGAAGCGCCCTTCACCAGCCCGTTAAATCATGAAAAACGTAAAGGCATATTTGCCTGCGCTGGCTGTGATCAGCAGCTTTTTGAATCCGAAAAGAAGTTTGACAGTGGTACTGGCTGGCCCAGCTTCTGGCAGCCGATAAAAGGTGCGGTGATCGAGAAATCCGACAACTCGTTCGGCATGGTGCGTACGGCGGTGGAGTGTCATCGCTGCGGTGGCCATCTAGGGCATGTCTTCGACGATGGCCCGCAACCCACCGGTCTTCGCTACTGCATGAACGGTGTTGCCATGAAATTCATGCCCGCTGCTGCCTAAGCTATTTCGAAGGAAAAACAAATGAAACTTCGTTACTTGTTACTTGCAACCACCTTGCTATTAGCTCCAGCTATGGCATTCGCGGAAAGCGTCACGATGGTGCCTCCGCCAGCGATGGATCAGTCAATAGCGGCCGGAACTGAAAAAATCGTGCTTGCCGGCGGATGTTTTTGGGGCGTTCAGGGTGTTTACCAGCACATGAAGGGCGTCACAAACGCTGTGTCAGGTTATTCGGGTGGAGAAAAGGGCACTGCGAATTATGATCTTGTGAGCGGCGGCGATACCGGCCATGCGGAAGCGGTTGAGGTCACGTTTGATCCAAAGACCGTCAGCCTGGGCAAGATTTTACAGGTCTATTTTTCTGTCGCTCACAACCCAACCGAACTGAACCGGCAAGGACCAGATACGGGCACGCAATATCGCTCTGCAGTGTTCACGACCAGCGTAGATCAAGAAAAAGTGGTGAAGGCCTATATAGACCAGCTTGACAAAGCCAAGGTCTATTCAGATCCGATAGTGACCAAGGTCGAGCCTCTCAAGGCTTTTTACACGGCAGAAGCCTATCATCAGGATTATGCGACCATTAATCCGACGCAGCCCTATATCGTCTACAATGATCTGCCCAAGATCAAAAACTTGAGCAAGCTCTTTCCGCAGGAATATCGGGAAAAGCCGGTTCTTGTGAGTGAAGTCCAGCCTACCAATTGACGCAACAATAAAAATAAAGGCCGCGTGAAGCGGCCTTTATAAGCGAATGATATTTTCGTTTAACCGCGCTTTGCGTCGATTGAAAGTGCACCAGCTCCATAAGCAGCCAGGACAAAGAAACCACCAGCTACGCCCAGGTTTTTCTGAAAGAACATGAATTGGGTCATGCCGGCATCGCCAGCCCAGTTCAGGTGAGCAGTCGCCGTGGCGGCCAAAGTGAAGAGGCCAAGCAAGAGAGCTGCAATACGGGTCTGGAAGCCAACGAGAACTGCAATGCCCCCGAAGAATTCAAGCAGACCGACAAGAACCGCAACAACTGTTGGCGCTGGCAAACCCATGCCGCCAAAATAGGCAGCAGTACCGCCGATAGCTGTTAGCTTGCCCCAGCCAGCCATGATAAACATGACCGAAAGCAGAATGCGACCGATCAGAACCAGAATGCCATTGTTAGACATAGATTTTTCTCCAAAAAAGTGACTGCGCGGTCAGTACGCGATGCATACTGTTTACTAAAGTCACTTTTTCGACAACAGATTGTTCATCAAATCCACTGCTTATTCCGGAGCGATCATCCGTTCCGGCCGCACAAGACGATCATAGTCCTCGGCTGACACATGTCCGCTGGCAAGCGCTTCCTCACGCAAAGTCGTCCCGTTCTTATGCGCTGTCTTGGCGATCTTGGCCGCATTGTCGTATCCGATGGCCGGAGCCAACGCAGTGACGAGCATGAGCGAACGTTCGAGCAAATCCTTGATGCGAACTTCGTCGGCTTCGATGCCCTCGACGCAATTGTCGGCAAAGGACACCATCGAATCGGCAAGCAGGCGAATGGACTGGAGTACATTGAGCGCGATAACAGGCTTGAACACATTCAGTTCAAAGTGGCCTTGGCTCGCTGCCACTGTAACGGTAGTTTGATTACCGAAAACCTGTGCTGCAACCATCGTCAGTGCTTCTGCCTGGGTCGGGTTGACCTTGCCTGGCATAATCGAGGAACCAGGTTCGTTTTCTGGCAATTTCAACTCACCGAGACCCGAACGGGGCCCTGATCCAAGGAAGCGGATATCATTGGCAATTTTGAAAAGATCTGTAGCGAGGGAGTTCAGGCTACCGTGGAAATTGGCCAGTGCACCATGGCTCGCAAGTGCTTCAAACTTGTTTGGCGCAGTTTTGAATGGCAGGCCGGTAATGTCTGACACAGCTTCAGCAAAGCCGGTATCGAAGCCAGCCGGAGCATTGAGCCCTGTGCCGACAGCAGTACCGCCCTGCGCCAGCAGGAAAACGTCCGCCAAGCTCTGTTCGATGCGTTTGCGGGCGTATTCAAGCGCGGCGCGGTACCCCGAAAACTCCTGTCCAAGTGTGACGGGTGTGGCATCCTGTGTGTGAGTGCGACCGATCTTGATGATGTCGGCGAACGCCTTTTCCTTCTTGGCGAGCGCCTCAGTCAGATGGGTGAGGGCAGGGTAGAGCCGCTTTGTCGCCTCAACGGCTGTTGCAATATGAATGGCCGTCGGAAATGTGTCGTTTGACGACTGGCTCATATTGACGTGATCGTTAGGATGGACCGGTTTCTTCGAGCCCTTCGTTCCGCCGAGCATTTCAATGGCACGGTTAGAGATAACCTCGTTGGCATTCATATTGGACTGTGTTCCGGAACCAGTCTGCCATACGACGAGCGGGAAATGATCATCGAGCTTGCCTTCGATAACCTCTTCGGCGGCAACTGTAATTGCGCGGCCGGTGACTTCATCCAGTTTGCCCAGAGCCATATTGGTTTCTGCCGCAGCGCGTTTTACGATACCAAGTGCCCGAACCAATGGGATGGGCATACGTTCGCCGCCGATCTTGAAATTATGCAAAGAGCGCTCGGTCTGTGCGCCCCAATATTTGTCGGCAGCTACTTCGATTGGACCAAACGTGTCTGTTTCGGTGCGTGTAGAAGTCATCGTCTATTTTTCCTGTGACAGTTGGCGCAATGACTACTGCGAAGCGGTCCTGGAGGCAAGGTTCCAGCACGGAATGTTGGTCTGGATTTCGTAAGGTGCTAAGATAAAATCGATTATAGCACTGGTGGGAGGTCAAGCTATGACAGCACTGGAAGCACGAACTCTTCAGATCGCCATTCAACGCGATTGGAAGGATGTTTACCGCTATGCAAGCTTACCTGAGCATTTGCCGGAGTGGGCATCGGGATTGACTTCGGGCCTGCAGAAGTCCGGAAATGAATGGGTGGCTGACGGTCCCGCCGGAAAGCTGCGTCTTCGGTTTGCGCCCGATAATGAGTTTGGCGTGTTAGACCATTGGGTAATAACGGAAACCGGAGAGAATGTTTATATTCCCCTGCGCGTCGTTGCCAATGGCAATGCTTCCGAAGTGATATTCACCTTGTTTCGATTGCCTGGCATTGACGATGAAAAGTTTACTGCGGACGCAGCATGGGTTATGCGCGACTTACAGAAACTGAGAGATTTGCTGGAAGCGCAATTGCTGGAGTAAGGGATGAGCAATAGTTCAGGTCAAGACAAACAGATCGACTATATCGAGTTCAACGTCGAGGATATTTCGCGCGCGAAGGATTTCTACGGCACCGCATTCGGCTGGACCTTCACCGATTATGGCCCGGCCTATTGCGAGTTTTCGGACGGCAATCTCAAGGGCGGTTTTGCTCATTCTGAGGGGGTGAGATCTGGCGGCCCATTGGTTATTCTTTTCGCCGATGATCTTGCGGATACGCTGGAACGTGTCAAAAAAGCGGGCGGAAAAATTTCAAAAGAGATATTTGAATTTCCCGGAGGGAAGCGCTTCCATTTTGTTGATCCGGAAGGCTACGAATTGGCGGTCTGGTCGGACAAGTAAGGAGGCGGCTGCACAAGCAGCCGCCGAATAGCATTAGGCGTCGCGTGCAGCTTTCAAGGCGTTGCCCCACCAGACAAGCTGATCAAGCTGGGCGCCTGCCGCCTCATTGAGGTGCGGATAATCGCTAAGCTTCTTTTCCCCTTTAACGACAGTCAAATATTCGGGGAAGGAAATATGGACGCCGGTCTTGACAGATGCCGCACCCATTTCAACGAATATAAGACGCAGATGTTCAACGGCGCGTGCACCGCCGACACCACCATATCCCACAAAAGCGACTGGCTTTTGAATGAACTCACCAAGATCTATCGCATTCTTCAGCACGGCAGTTGGCGCGTGGTTGTACTCTGCGACGGTGAAAATAAATCCGTCGAAAGAGCGCATCTTCTTCTTCCAGCGCTCGGCGGTTTCGCTTTCCGCCGTCGTGCTGCGTTCTTCACCAAAGAAATGCATAGGATAGTCCAGCAGGTCGACAATCTCGACCTCTAAATCATCGCGTTGGCTTGCAACGTCAGCGATCCATTTGGCAGGAAACTCGGCGAACCGGCCAATGCGCGTGCTGCCGACGATGACGCCGATTTTTAGTTTTGCCATTTTCAGAAATCCTTATCTTGGGATGGTAACTATTTGTGACCGGAGCTATATAGGTGACTGTTAAAAGTTCTAGCAAGGAGGCACTTTTTTGAAACCGAAGCACTTTGAGGTAACTCCTGCCTGTGGTGCGGTCCACCAGATTCTTTCCCGTGTCGGAGATAAGTGGACCGTGCTGGTCGTTAATTATTTGGGCGCTGGTTCAATGCGTTTCAACGAGTTGAAACGCTCGATTGATGGCATTTCTCAAAAGATGCTTACCAGCACTTTGCGTGGCTTGGAGCGCGACGGTTTTGTAACGAGAACGGTGTTTCCGACAATCCCGCCGCGTGTGGATTATGAGCTTACCGATCTTGGACGCGATCTGCTTGTGCCGGTGCGCAACCTTGCTGACTTCGCCATCCAGAATGAAACGCGTATCGCCAATGCGCGCGCCAGCTTCGATTCCGCGAACAAGGCTACGGAAATCACTCCGCCTTTCGCTCAAGCTGCCGAATAAAAACGCTTACTCGTACAACAAAAAAGGCGGGTCGAAACCCGCCTTTTCCGTATTCTATAGGGAGAGGACTTCTTAGAAGTCCATGCCGCCCATGCCGCCCATTCCGCCGCCTGGCATCTGGGGAGCGCCGCCATTGTCCTTCTTAGGAGCTTCGGCAATCATGGCTTCTGTGGTGACTAGAAGACCTGCAACCGATGCTGCGTCCTGCAGAGCAGTACGAACAACCTTGACTGGATCAACAATGCCCATGACGATCAGATCGCCATATTCACCATTGGCCGCATTGTAGCCGTAGGTTTCTTTCTTGCTTTCAAGAATCTTGCCAACAACGATGGAAGCTTCATCGCCAGCATTTGTTGCGATCTGACGAGCCGGAGCCTGCAGAGCACGACGAACGATGTTGATGCCTGCATCCTGATCGGAATTTGCGCCCTTAAGAGTAAGGTTCGCAGAGGCGCGTAGAAGAGCAACACCACCGCCAGGAACAATGCCTTCTTCAACAGCAGCACGCGTTGCGTTGAGAGCGTCGTCAACGCGGTCCTTCTTTTCCTTCACTTCAACTTCCGTTGCACCGCCAACGCGGATAACTGCAACACCGCCAGCGAGCTTGGCAAGACGTTCCTGCAGCTTCTCACGGTCGTAGTCGGAAGTTGTTTCATCGATCTGCTGCTTGATCTGGCCGACGCGGGCGTTGATTTCACCCTTCTTGCCATGACCGTCAACGATCGTGGTGTTTTCCTTGGTGATCGACACCTTCTTGGCGCGGCCGAGCATGTCGAGCGTAACGCTTTCGAGCTTGATGCCGAGGTCTTCGGAAATAACCTGACCGCCAGTAAGGATAGCGATGTCTTCAAGCATTGCCTTGCGGCGATCGCCGAAGCCAGGAGCCTTTACAGCCGCAATCTTCAGACCGCCGCGCAGCTTGTTGACAACGAGCGTAGCAAGAGCTTCGCCTTCTACGTCTTCAGAAATGATGACGAGTGGCTTGGAAGTCTGAACAACAGCTTCGAGAACTGGCAAAAGAGCCTGAAGGTTCGAGAGCTTCTTTTCATGAAGAAGGATGTAAGCATCTTCAAGATCAGCAACCATCTTTTCAGGGTTAGTGACGAAGTATGGCGACAGGTAGCCGCGATCGAACTGCATGCCTTCAACGACTTCGAGTTCGGTTTCAGCGGTCTTGGCTTCTTCAACGGTGATGACACCCTCGTTGCCGACCTTCTGCATTGCCTTGGCAATCATTTCGCCGATTTCGGTCTCGCCATTGGCAGAGATCGTGCCAACCTGCGCAACTTCTTCCGAAGTCTTGATCTTCTTGGCGCTCTTGCCGAGCTGCTTGACGACTTCTGCAACAGCAAGATCGATGCCGCGCTTCAGATCCATCGGGTTCATGCCAGCAGCAACAGCCTTGCCGCCTTCCTGAACGATTGCCTGAGCAAGAACAGTAGCAGTCGTGGTGCCGTCGCCAGCGATGTCGTTCGTCTTCGAAGCGACTTCACGGACCATCTGTGCGCCCATGTTTTCGAACTTGTCTTCAAGTTCGATTTCCTTGGCAACAGTCACGCCGTCCTTGGTGATGCGTGGAGCGCCGAAGGACTTGTCGATGACAACGTTGCGGCCTTTCGGGCCGAGCGTTACCTTGACTGCATCTGCAAGGATATTAACGCCGCGCAGCATGCGCTCACGCGCGTCGCGGCCGAATTTTACTTCTTTAGAAGCCATTTTATCTCTCCTGGGATTTAACCCGGTTTGATCGAAATATTATTGGGTGACGGTGATTAGCCGAGGATGCCGAGAATGTCGGATTCCTTCATGATCAGCAGATCTTCGCCGCCGATCTTGACTTCCGTGCCGGACCACTTGCCGAACAGGATGTGATCGCCTGCCTTGACATCGAGCGGTATGAGCTTGCCAGCTTCGTCACGAGCGCCTGTGCCTACGGAGACGATTTCGCCTTCCTGTGGCTTTTCCTTGGCAGTATCCGGAATGATGATGCCGCCTGCAGTCTTTGCTTCCGATTCAACGCGGCGTACTACGACGCGGTCGTGAAGCGGGCGGAACTTGGTCTTGGCCATGGTTAGAACCCTTGATGTTGGTGTCAAAACGGTTTCGCAAACAGTTGTGCCATTCGCGTTATTAGCACTCGTTGATAGTGAGTGCTAACTGGAGCCGGAGATAGTGGGAGGGGTCGAAAGAGTCAAGGGAAAGGCGATGAAATTTTCATGACATTGGTGGATTCGAAGTTCCGGATTGGACGCCCTGATATTGGAATAGCAAGGCACCGGCAAACCCAATCGCTACTTCACCATCCAGCGCTCGAGCAATGTGCTGTCTTTGATTGCGCGCCATTGCGGCAACTTGTCCTTTGAAAAAGAGCCCAGAACTTTGGTGAGCGCCTTACCTAAAGTATAAAACGATCCGATGAAGCAGTTTCAGTCGTCACTATCCTCGCATACGTGATGCGCCATATCGACAAGCATGTCGCTGACATGTTTGTCAGCAAGTTCATAAAAAATCTGCTTTGCCTGCCGGTTGCCGCGCACCAGACGCGCCCCACGCAGTAATCGCAAGTGGTGACTGACCAATGATTGCGACAAATCCAGGCTTGCCGCAATGTCGCCGACGGAGCGTGGGTGTTCGAGACAAAAGAACAGGATTCGTAGTCGCGTCGGGTCGCCAAGCAGTTTGAATGTCTCGGCGAGGATGGTCGTATCAAGCTGGGATGGTATCGTTATTTTGCTCAATGTTTGTGACCTTCATGGCTATGGTCATGCGCTGCATGATCATGATCGCCGTGGCCGCTATGGCCATCCTCCCCGTGATCGTGGTCATGTTCGCCGGAGGTGTCGCTGCCAAGACAGCAGTCGCCGGTAGCATCGGCAAAATCGATGGCAATGGTCGAATGCTCGATCTCGAATTTTTTGATCAGCTCCGCCTCGACGGCTTTCACCAGCAGGCGCGGATCGCTGCCTTCTTTTGGCTTCACATGCAAGGTTGCCAGCGCCTTGCCGGATGTGATCATCCAGACGTGGACATGGCGTACGCCAGCCAGGTCGGAGACCGTTTTCATCAAGTGCTGTTCGATTTCTTCCGGCTTGGCATTTTCCGGGGCGCCTTCAAGCAGAATATGCAGGGAATTGCGCAGAAGTGCCCAAGCGCTGCGCAGGATCAACAAGCACACGAAGACCGAAAGGATCGGGTCGATTGGTGTCCAACCAGTATAATAGATAATGACCGATGCCGTAATGGCAGCTACGGAACCAAGCAGGTCGCCAAGAACGTGCAAGATCGCACCTTTGATGTTGACGTGATCCTTGTCGCCGCGGGTCAAAATCCAGAAGACGCCGATATTTACGAGCAGTCCTATCGTTGCGACGATAAACATTGGACCCGCGAGGACCTCGCCGGGATTGCGAAACCGCTCAAAGGCTTCGATGGCGATCCAGACAAGAATGGCGAAAAGTGCGAGCGCATTAATAAGGCCGGCAATGACCTCAAAGCGCAGATATCCAAATGTGCGGCGTTCATCAGCCGCGCGTTTGCCAAAACGAAATGCTGCATAGGCCAGTGCGAGAGCCCCCGCATCCGTTAACATATGTCCGGCGTCGGCAATCAATGCCAAGGAACCCGATAAAAGGCCCCCAATGATTTCCACAATCATAAACGTGAATGTGATCAGGAAGGCGATCAGGACCTTGCGCTCATTGTCAGCCGTTATTTTGGGAGCATGATCATGTGCGTGATCGTGCCCGTGCGTGCCGTGGGAATGAGCCATTTGAACCTCGTTTGATAACAAACATATCAATATTTGTTCATGTGTTTACTGTCAACCGGTCGATACAGCTTTTGATGATGATCCCGAGTGACAGTTTTCCTGCAATCAGGTAAGCGAGGTGCAACTCGATTACTGGCATGGAGAAGAGCGGCATGACCGACATGGTACATTTGGCAAGTCTGGACGACTTGATGGATCGTTATGACGTGCTTCTTTGCGATGTCTGGGGTGTTTTGCACAATGGTGTCGATTCGTTTGCCTCTGCTTCAAAAGCATTGGCTCGCGCCAGAGCCGCTGGTTTGACCGTGGTCCTGATAACCAACGCCCCGCGACGCTTCGATAGCGTGGCAGCGCAAATCCATGGCTTGGGTGTGCCCGAAGATGCCTATGACCGGATCGTTACATCAGGCGATGTTACGCGTGAATTGATCCGCAATTCGCCGCGTAAGGTCTTCCATCTTGGACCGGAGCGTGATGAAACGCTTTACGAAGGACTGGACGTTGAGCTTGTGGAAGAGCGGGAGGCTGATGTCGTCGTCTGTACTGGTTATTTTGATGACGAAACGGAGACACCGGCTGATTATGCCGAAATGCTGACGCGTTTCCGTTCGCGCGATCTGCCATTTATCTGTGCCAATCCTGATATTGTCGTTGAGCGCGGAGATCGTCTGATCTGGTGTGCCGGTGCTTTGGCCCGCGATTATGGCCAGCTTGGTGGCCGGACCTTGATCGCCGGCAAGCCGCATCGACCGATTTATGAGGCTTCCATAGCCGCAGCTGAAGAGGTGCGTGGCAAACCTGTCAAACTTAACCGTGTCATTGCGATAGGCGATGGTATGCTAACGGATGTCAAAGGTGCTGATCTCTTTGGCATAGATGTCCTATATATATCCGGTGGCATTCACGCGGGTGATTATGTCCATGGTGGCGTTCACGATGTCGAAAAGCTGCTGGAATTCCTGAAGAAACACGGAAGCAATCCTGTTGCTACGATGCCTGCTCTGGCTTGAGGACAAGCAGCTATGCCAATTTTGCGCTTGACGGACCCCACGCAGCTGCCAGCTGATTTAAGAGACGCTGTTGTCGCGATTGGTAACTTTGACGGGGTGCATCGTGGGCATCAAGCAGTTCTCGAACGCGCTTTGGAAGCGGCTCAGGCTGCGGGCAGGCCCTCGCTGGTTTTAACGTTCGAGCCGCATCCACGCAGCGTCTTTGTGCCGGACCAACCGGTGGACCGGCTGACACCGGCAGCTGAAAAAGCTACTATTCTGGAGGCTTTGGGCTTCGACGCCGTGGTGGAATGCCCGTTCACGCGCGAATTCTCGCAATTGACTGCCGATGACTTCGTTGACCAGATTCTGGTCAGTGCCCTGCATGCAAGCCGCATCGTCACCGGCTTTGATTTTCATTTTGGCAAAAATCGCCAAGGCGGCCCCGCTTTTCTCATGGAGGCCGGTGACAAGCGCGGTTTCCATGTCACGCTGGTTGATGCGTTTCGCGATGAAGGCGGACAGGCCGTATCATCCAGCCGCATTCGCTCGCTGTTCGGGGAGGGCGACGTTGTAGAGGCGGCCAGCCTGTTGGGATATCGCCATCGCATTCGGGCAAAAGTGGTTCACGGCAAGCAGCTTGGTCGGACCATCGGTTATCCTACTGCCAATATGGTTCTGCCCCCGGAAACTCATTTGAAGCACGGCATCTATGCGGTTCGCTTTCGCCGGGCTGATGGCACCCTTTACGATGGCGTGGCCAGCTTCGGACGCAGACCCACAGTTGACACGGATGGCGAGCCACTTTTGGAAACGTACGTTTTCGATTTTTCCGGCGATCTATACGGTGAGATCTGCGCTGTTTCCTTCTTTGCATACCTTCGTGGCGAAGAAAAATTCGATGGGCTGGAGCCTATGATGCTTCAGATCAGAAGGGATGAAGAAGAGGCACGGGGACTTTTACAGGGTGTGAAGCCGCTCTCGCCGCTGGATAACACGATTAATTTTGTCTGAAATGGCAAATCGTTTACCATAAGAATAAATCCAATTTTATCTATCCTTTCGTAGCTTGGCCTGGAATTGCCGTCTCCCAAGGCAAATTTCGGAGTCAAGATATGTCTGTTCGTTTGATTGGCGCCCTTGCTGGCGCAGTATTTTTCGCGTCCCCCGCCATAGTGCTTGCGGATGAATATTATAGTGATGCGGAAACACCGGCCAGCAGCTCAAGAGGCGATCATTGGTGGTCGGGCGACTGGTATCTGACATTGGGAGCAAAGGGATTTGTTGCGCCGCGCTATGATGGCGCAAGCGATTATCGCCTGCTGGCCGCTCCGGTTATTTCACTTGGACGCGCTGGCAAGTCTGAAAAATTCTCGTCCCTGAATGACAATGCTTCCATCGGCTTTATCGATACCGGCGTGTTTCGCGCCGGTCTGACGGGCAAGCTGGTTTCCGGGCGCGACGATGATGACTCCCGCGATTTGAAGGGACTGCATGATACCGATTGGGGCGTAGAAGTTGGCGGGTTTGCCGAATTCTATCCGACAGATAATGTCCGCGGCCGCGTTGAAGTTCGCCGTGGCATTGGCGCGCATGATGGCGTGGTTGCAGATTTCGCTGTTGATGCCTTTACGGATATTACTCCAACGGTGCGTGTGTCCGCCGGTCCACGCGCTACTGTCGCGACGAAAGATTATTTCCTTGAATATTACGGTGTTAATCCAGCAGAGTCTGCTGCGTCTGGCCTTAAGGAATACCGGCCAGGAGGGGGGCTGAAGTCGCTCGGAATCGGCGGACAAATTACCTGGAAGACCACAGACAAGATCACGACAAGCGCCTATGCGGAGTATAACCGTTTGATGGGACCCGCGGCCGATTCAAGTCTGGTCAAAGAGCGTGGGTCAGCCAATCAGGCAACGTTCGGCCTGCAAGCGACTTATCGCTTCGACTTCTCGTTATAAGCATTATGGCAGATACAGACGAAGTTTATTGCATCTGCCCCTTTATTCTCGCGAGCGTGGTTGCTAAAAGCGCGGTCATGAAAACCGTTTGCGGGGCTTTTCCCAAGTCCGTACCGATTCAGATACGAATTACTGGCCCGGCCTTCACCTGAACCTGAAGCTATTTGCTTCGTGGTGTTGAAGGTCCGGGCGGCGCCTTTGCGCCTTATTTCGATTTCTTCAAATCCTTGCTTGCAGCGATAACGCGCGGGCCCAAGAAAAGCCAAGAAAAATGAACGATACGCCTAAGCCAATCGACTATTCGAAAACTCTATATCTGCCGCAGACGGATTTTCCGATGCGTGCTGGTTTGCCAGCCAAGGAACCGGAATTCGTCCAGCGCTGGCAGGACATGGACCTTTATCGGAAGCTGCGTGAAGACGGCAAAGATCGTCCGCTTTATGTGCTGCATGACGGTCCTCCCTATGCCAATGGCAATATCCATATCGGCCATGCACTGAACAAAATTCTCAAGGACGTCATCACGCGCTCCTTCCAGATGCGCGGTTACAATTCCAATTATGTCCCGGGTTGGGATTGCCACGGTCTGCCAATCGAATGGAAGATCGAGGAACAGTACCGCGCCAAAGGCAAAGACAAGGATCAGGTGCCGATCAACGAGTTCCGCAAGGAATGCCGCGAATTTGCCGCCAACTGGATCAAGGTCCAATCTGCCGAGTTCAAACGGCTTGGTATCGAAGGCGATTTCGAAAATCCCTACACAACGATGGCATTTCATGCAGAAAGCCGCATTGCTGGGGAACTCCTGAAGTTCGCCATGTCGGACCAGCTCTATCGCGGTTCCAAGCCTGTCATGTGGTCGGTTGTTGAGCGCACCGCTTTGGCCGAGGCCGAAGTGGAATATGCCGACGTTGAAAGCGATACGATCTGGGTCAAGTTTCCGATCGTCAATGGCGAAGGTGATCTCGCATCGGCCTATGTCGTCATCTGGACGACGACCCCTTGGACCATTCCTGGAAATAGGGCGGTCAACTACTCACCTCGCGTAGCCTACGGACTTTACGAGGTTGAAACGGCAGAGAATGATTTCGGCCCGCGTCCGGGCGAGATGTTGATTTTTGCAGATGCGTTGGCGGAAGATTCGGCCACGAAAGCCAAGCTGACTTTCAAGCGTATCAGAGCCATAACAGCCGATGAGTTTGCAGGCATCGCTCTCTCCCACCCGTTCAAAGGTTTTGGCGGTGGTTATGAATTTGCAGTGCCGATGCTTGGCGGGGATCACGTAACCGACGATGCAGGGACAGGCTTCGTCCATACAGCGCCCGGCCATGGTCGTGAGGATTTCGATGCGTGGATGGATGCCCGCAGCGATCTTGAAGCACGCGGTATTTCCTCGGCAATCCCCTTCACCGTTGATGATGCGGGTTACTACACCAAGGATGCACCGGGATTTGGGCCGGACCGTGAAGGAGGTGCCGCGCGCGTCATCGACGATAATGGCAAGAAGGGCGATGCCAACAAGGCTGTTATTGAAGAGCTGATCAATCGCGGCATGCTGTTTGCACGCGGTCGTATCAAACACTCTTATCCGCATTCGTGGCGTTCGAAAAAGCCGGTCATTTTCCGCAATACGCCGCAATGGTTTGTCTATATGGACAAAGATCTTGGCGATCAGACGACATTGCGTTCGCGCGCTCTTGCCGCCATCGACGAGACACGTTTCGTCCCTGCTGGTGGGCAAAACCGCTTGCGTGCAATGATTGAGGACCGTCCCGATTGGGTGCTTTCGCGCCAACGCGCCTGGGGCGTGCCAATCTGCGTTTTTGCCGACGAAGATGGCAATGTCTTGAAGGATGAAGCGGTCAACGCCCGCATTCTTGAGGCCTTTGAGCAGGAAGGCGCTGACGCCTGGTTTGCCGAAAGTGCCCGTGAGCGGTTCCTTGGCGAAAAAGCCAATGAACCCTGGGTACAAGTACGCGATATTCTCGACGTCTGGTTTGATTCAGGCTCGACCCATGTCTTCACTCTCGAGGATCGCCCTGATCTGAAATGGCCAGCGGATGTTTACCTCGAAGGTTCCGATCAACATCGCGGCTGGTTCCATTCGTCTTTGCTTGAAAGCTGCGGCACACGCGGACGCGCTCCATATAATACTCTTGTCACCCATGGCTTCACCATGGATGAAGAGGGGCGCAAGATGTCGAAGTCGCTCGGCAATACTGTCACGCCGCAGGATGTCATCAAGGATTCTGGGGCAGACATCCTTCGCCTTTGGGTCATGACAACCGATTATTGGGAAGATCAACGTCTGGGTAAAAACATCATCCAGACAAATATCGACTCATACCGCAAGCTGCGTAATACGATCCGTTGGATGCTAGGGACTTTGGCTCATGACGAAGGCGATGAAGTTGCCTATGCGGATATGCCAGAACTCGAGCAGCTAATGCTGCATCGACTCGCGGAACTCGATGAACTTGTGCGTTCGGGCTATGATGCCTTCGAATTCAAGCGGATCACGCGCGCATTGATCGATTTCCTCACTGTGGAATTGTCAGCATTCTATTTCGATATCCGCAAAGACGCACTCTATTGCGATGCGCCTTCCAGCATCAAGCGGAAAGCTGCACTGCAAGTTGTCAGGCATCTGTTCGACCGTATCGTGACTTGGCTGGCTCCCATGCTGCCATTTACAACGGAGGAAGCATGGCTTGATCTGCACAAGAATGCCGTTTCTGTTCATCTGGAGCAGTTCAGGGACACGCCAAAAGAGTGGAAGAACGAAGCGCTGGCCGCAAAGTGGCGCAAGGTGCGCGATGTTCGCCGCGTAGTTACGGGTGCGCTGGAGTTGGAGCGCGCCAAGAAGACGTTGGGTTCATCACTTGAGGCTGCCCCGCTGGTTTTCGTCAACGATTCTGAATTGTTCGAAGCGGTGAAGGGTCTTGATATGGCCGAGATATGCATCACCAGTGCCATAACCATCACGGACGGAGCAGCGCCAGCAGATGCCTTTGTTGCTGATGACGTCAAAGGCGTTGCGGTCGTATCGCAACGGGCAACCGGCACAAAATGCGCACGGTCATGGCGATACACACATGATGTTGGATCAGATCCGGCCTATCCTGATGTATCGGCGCGGGATGCAGCGGCGCTACATGAACTGGCGAAGTTGGGAAAACTTGATGCCTGAATCAAATCTGCGGGTTATCCCTTGAGATAATCCGCGGATTTATTAACAAGAAAGAGCCTCGACTTGCTTAATGCTACAGGCCTCATGTAAAAGGCTTGCCATTGAGTTGCCTGAATTTAGAGGCAGGGCATAGATCAAGCGTATTTTTGGCGGGCATCAGTGCTCAGGCTTGGGTGGAAGTGGCGAGTATGAATTTGAACGGACGCATCACGGTTCTAAGTGCATTGTTTGCATCGCTGGCAATAGCTGGCTGCAGCACATCGCCCACCTATGGCACCGACAAAACGTCCGGTGCGCAATTGCTTGACGACGTATCAAACATTGCTTCGTTCAGTAAAAAGAAAAATACGATCGCGTATAATCCAAGGCCGGAGCTTGTTCGTCCACCTGCTGGCGCTTCTGCAAACGCCCAGTTGCCGCAGCCGCAGGGCAATGTTGTATCTGAAAACAGCGCCAACTGGCCAGAATCGCCAGAACAGCGGCGCAAGCGCATTCGCGATACCGCAACTGCCAACCAGAACAACCCGAATTTTGTTCCGGAAGTTGAAAACGATATTCCTGCCGCTACCAAGTCGTCAAAATGGGATGAGTATGGCGTTTACAATGATAAGGCACCGAAGGTTGTGCCCGCTGGCTCGCCGCAAACCGATCAGAGCAGCGAGTTTCGTGCGCGCAAGCTCGCCTCAACGGCTGGCTCACCGACCACACGCAGATATTTGAGCGAACCACCGTTGGAATATAGGGCGCCCGCACCGACTGCTGCCACGGATGATCTTGGCAAAGACGAGGTCAAGAAAGAACGTGAGCGGAAAGCTGCAGCCCGGAAGGACAAGGGCTTCAGCTTCAAAAACTTGATTCCCTGGAACTGATCCAGAATTACTGCTCCTTACCTGTCGTAATGGTTGCCGCTTAAAGCGTGTTTCCGCAATCTGTTCCGAAAGTTTGGGAACAGATATGCTTGCGTTTCGTTAAGTTAACCTACGCCAGTCGAGGATTCTCCCAATTGTTCATTTTAAGATTGATCGGACGGATTATCCTCGTCCCTGTTTCGGTTCTGGTTTTTATATGGGGCGGATTTGCCCTTTGGTATCAGCTTCCCTTTGGCGTTTTCGGCACCATCGGCTGTCTTACAGTCTGGATAGCGATTGCCTTTTCCGTGCTTTGGCTGGAAATAAAGGGCCGGTCATTTAGGGCATTGATCGTTCTTGTGCCAATATTGCTTGGACTGCTCTATTGGTGGAGCACGATTACACCATCGCTCACGCGCATCTGGGCTGACGATGTTGCACAGACGGTCACCGGAACTTTGTCAGGCAATCAGGTCACCTTGTCCAATGTGCGCAACTTCGAATGGAGAACGCGCGAGGATTTCACGCCGCGCTGGGAAGTGCGCACGTATAATATGGAAGATCTGGCATCGGTCGATGTATTCCTTTCCTATTGGTCCAATCCCGCCATCGCGCATACGCTTGTCAGTTTCGGCTTTAAGAATGGCGAGCATGTTGTCTTTTCTGCTGAAATCCGGAAGGAGCGGCACGAAGCGTTTTCTGAGATCGGCGGTTTTTTCAAAGAATTTGAACTGGCAATGATCGCAGCCGACGAACGCGATATCGTTCGGTTGCGCACCAATATACGCAAGGAAGATGTGTATCGTTATCGCATCAATATGAAGCCGGAGATGCGCCAGGCATTGTTCCTGTCCTATGTCGACAATGCCAATCGCCTGGCGGAAAAAGCCAGCTTCTACAATACCGTCACCGCGAATTGCACGACGGTTATTTTTGATATGATACGAGCCATCACGCCGGATATTCCCATTGATTATCGGGTCATTTTCTCCGGTTATCTGCCAAGCTATCTTTATGATCTTGGCGCGATAGATAATCAGAAGCCTTTAAGTGAGGTGGAAAAGTCTGCCTTGATCAATCAGCGCGCGATAAATGCAGACACGTCACCTGATTTTTCGGCAAGAATACGCAGCGATTAACGGCACTAGAGCCGCTTTGCCTTGAAAAACTCTTTTAGCAGAGCTTCTGACTCGGCTTCGCCAAAACCAGAATAGACTTCCGGGGCGTGATGGCAGGTTGGTTGCGTGAAGAAGCGAGCCCCGTTTTCGACGCCGCCACCTTTTATATCCTGTGCGCCATAATAAAGTCGGCGAATTCGAGCAAAGGAAACTGCGGCAGCGCACATGGTGCAAGGCTCAAGGGTAACGAAGAGATCGCATCCGGTCAGGCGCTCATCTGCAAGGATCTGGCAAGCTTCCCGAATAACCAGAATTTCAGCATGTGCAGTCGGGTCATTAAGCTCTCGGGTCCGGTTGCCAGCTGCCGAAATAATGGCTCCGTCTTTGACCAGGACAGCTCCAATTGGTACCTCTCCTCGGGCCGCTGCCGCGTGTGCTTGTGCCAAAGCCAGGCTCATAGGATCAGTTTTTTGGTTCACGGGCGGCTCATCATCCAGAATTTACTCGCAAGCACACTCCATAGCTGGTAGTGAGCCCTGCTGAAAGGCAAACATTCCATGACAAGCTCAAATGATGACGGCAAGGGCGGCAAACGCCCCTTTGAAAAGCGCAGTTTCGACAAGCGCGGTAATGATGGTCCCAAAGGACCCCGCAAGTTCGACAATGCTGCTCCGGCAAAGCGCGGTTTTGAACCGCGTAAAGAAGAAGCGCTGCCCGAAGAGGGCGAGCGCATAGCCAAGCGTTTGGCACGCGCGGGAATAGCATCCCGCCGCGAAGCCGAAACGATGATTGCGGCGGGCCGTGTTTCCGTCAATGGCAAGCGACTTTCCAGTCCCGCTATCAACGTCATGCGCAGTGATCGCATCGAGGTTGATGGAAAACCATTGCCTGAAAAAGAGCGGACGCGCTTGTGGCTTTACCACAAGCCAGCTGGTCTTGTGACGACCAATCGCGATCCCGAAGGCCGACAGACCGTTTTCGAATCCTTGCCGAAAGATATGCCGCGCGTTTTGTCCGTTGGCCGTCTCGACATCAACACCGAAGGGCTGCTTTTGCTCACGAATGACGGTGGCTTGTCGCGTGCTTTGGAATTGCCTTCTACGGGTTGGCTTCGCCGTTACCGCGTTCGGGCTCATGGCAGTGTCACCCAGGAAAAGCTTGATACATTGAAGGATGGCATTGCCGTTGACGGCGTCTTTTATGGTGCAATTGAGGCCCATCTGGAACGTGAGCAGGGCTCTAACGTCTGGATCATGATGGGGCTTCGTGAGGGCAAGAACCGCGAAGTCAAGAACGTCCTGGGTGCGTTGGGTCTGTCTGTTAATCGGCTCATTCGTATTTCCTATGGTCCATTCCAGTTGAGCGATTTGCCGGAAGGTTCTGTTCGCGAAATGAATGGCCGCACGCTTCGCGACCAGCTTGGTGAACGCCTGATCGAAGAATCCGGCGCTGATTTTGATGCGCCGATCATCAATGTATTCTCGAATGATGCCGTGAAAGGCGAAGCTGTTCAGCAGCCCGTCGAACGTCCGGCTCCGGCACGCCGCTCGGAGTGGATTTCCAGCGCACCGGTAGAAAAACGACGCGCGCCTCGTAAATCCAAGGATGAACAGCGCGAAGAAAACCTTTCCCGCTGGTCGACAGATCGTACTGACCGCCCAGCCACACCGCGAACCGGTCGTGACGAACGGCCTGCACGTGGACCACGCGAAGAGCGCCCAGCTCGCGCGGCTCGTGACAACGATCAGAAGCCGCGCGGCATTAGCTCGAAAGCGGATCGGGAGCGCAAGGAAGACGAGGCTATGGCACCGCGCAGTTCGCGTTCAGCGAATGTGTGGATGGCTCCGGGTGCCCGTCCCATGGGCAGTGCGAGGGCAAAGGCGGTAGAATCGCGTGAAGCGAGAAATCGCTCGGAAAGCGCAAGGTCGGAAAGACCGGCGCGTGCTGGCGAAGGCGCGAGCCGGCCAGCTCGGGGCGCTGATCGTCCAGCCTCGGATCGTCCTCGGGAAGACCGGGAAAGGTCAGGTGCTCGTGCGCCGGGGGGATATTCCGGCGACAAGCCGCGCAGCTATTCTCCGCGCCCACCGCGTGAAGGCGGCGACAATGCTGAACGGCCAAAGCGTTCATTCGGTTCGGATCGCCCTGAAGGTTCCCGCAATGCGCCGCGTCCTCCACGGGTTGGTAAGCGCGAGCGTGCGGAACTCAAGGAACGTGAAGCACGCGGCGACGCGCCGGCACAAGGTGACCGTCCAAACCGCTCGGAACGCCCCTATGGTGCAAGCGGCAAGCCAACGCGCGCGCCCGGCAGGCAGGATGGCCGCAGCGGCGACCGCCCCTATGGTGGACCGAAAGCCGCACCCAGGGGTGCACCGCGTAGCGGCCCTGGTGGCGGAAGCAGGCCACCACGCGGCGGCAAGCCTAAAAGCTAAGGCCTCACATGCGGATTGTTGGCGGAAAATTTCGCGGACGCAGCTTGGCGACCCCAGAAACAAACGCGATCCGGCCGACAACGGACCGGACGCGTGAAAGCCTTTTCAATGTACTGGCGCATAACTACCCGGAAAAGTTCGAGTCCACGCGTGTGCTCGACCTATTTGCCGGCACAGGCGCTTTGGGACTGGAGGCTATGTCTCGCGGCGCACGCTATGGAATCTTCATTGAAGAATCTGCGCAAGGGCGTGGTTTGATTCGCACGAATATTGAGGCGTTTGGACTCAACGGAAACACCAAAGTGTTCAGCCGTGATGCAACCAAGCTTGGCGATGCAGGCAATGTCGAGCCCTTTGACCTGGTCTTTGCTGATCCGCCCTATGGCAAAGGTTTGGGCGAGCGTGCATTCAAGGCCGCTCTTGATGGCGGGTGGTTAAAGCCGGACGCATTGCTGATCCTCGAAGAAGAAGCTGAAGCTGTCATTGCTTTTGACGCCCGCTTTGAAATCATCGAAGAGCGTTCTTACGGCGGAACAATCATAAGGCTTGTCACATTGAAGTCGTAATAGCTTGGGAAGTCCATCATTGCAGTGTCTGCAAAACAGAATTGGATTGATCTGAATGCTTCTTGCTCAAGGCCGCCTTGTTGCGGCATTTGTCTTGTCGGGCGTCGTTTTCGCCTCGTTTTCAACCCTTCCAGTGCGAGCGGAAACAAAGACTGCAACACTGGTTGCAGCTAACGCCTCGATCAAGAATGATGTCAGCTCGTTCCATCTCGAAAATGGGCTGGAAGTTGTTGTTATTCCCGACCACCGTGCCCCCGTTGTCACGCACATGCTGTGGTATCATGTCGGATCTGCCGACGAGGAGCCCGGAAAATCTGGCATTGCCCACTTCTTCGAGCATTTGATGTTCAAGGCGACCAAGACCTATCCGGCCGGTGAGTTCTCGCGCAAGGTTGCCGAGATTGGCGGACAGGAAAACGCGTTCACATCCTACGATTATACGGCCTTCTACCAGCAGCTCGCTCCACAGGCGCTGGAAATGGCTATGACCTATGAAGCTGACCGGATGGAAAATCTCATCCTGAACGATGAAGTGGTCAAGACGGAACGGGATGTCGTTCTGGAAGAGCGCCGATCGCGCGTTGATAGCAATCCGTCTTCATTGCTCTCGGAAGAAGTGAATGCCACGCTTTATCAGAACCATCCATATCGGATGCCGGTAATCGGCTGGCTGCATGAGATGGAGAAGCTCAATCTGACAGATGCTCTGGCCTTCTATCAAAAATATTACACACCCAATAACGCGACGCTTGTTGTATCTGGTGACGTAGACAGCGCTACCGTTAAGGCACTTGCGGAAAAGACCTATGGCAAGGTTCCACGGCGGGCAGAGCCCGGCAAGCGCGAGCGTCCGCAGGAACCTGAACAGAATACCAAACGTACGGTTTCGCTGGCCGACCCGCGTGTTTCTCAACCCAGCTTCCAGAAGATGTGGCTTGCCCCGTCCTATACCAATGCAAAACCCGGCGAAGCAGAGGCACTTGATTTGCTCAGCGAAATTCTTGGTGGCTCTGCGCGCAGCCGTATCTACCAGACACTGGTGGTCAAGGATGGTTCAGCGGCGAGCGCTGGCGCATATTATCAGGGCTCTTCGCTCGATGATGGCAGTTTTGGCGTTTATGGATCGCCCCGTGGCGATGCCACACTAAAAGATGTCGAAAATGGCATCGATGCGCAGGTTGCCCGGATTATCAAGGATGGCGTTACTGAAGACGAACTGGAAAAAGCCAGAAACCGCTTTTTGAAAAGCGTTATTTTCGCGCGAGACAGTCAAACCGGCATGGCTCGCATTTACGGCTCGACACTATCTACGGGCCAAACCATCAAAGATATCGAAGAGTGGCCGGATCGCATAAAGGCGGTGAAAGTTCAGGATATCCAGGACGTGGCCAAGCGATATCTCGTCGATAGCCGTTCAGTCACGAGCTATCTGATGCCGGAAGCGGGCACGCCCGATAAAAAAACCGAAAACCAGACGCAGAATGCAGGCGAGGGTGAAGCACCAGCGCAGGGAGTTGTCCAATGAGTGCATCCATCATGAAGCGATTTGCCGCTGCGTTTGTGCTCGCCGCCATTGCCATCGCGCCTGCCTATGCCGTCGAAATCAAGGAAGTAGTATCGCCCAAAGGCATTCGGGCATGGCTGGTGCAGGACGATTTCGTCCCGCTCATCTCCATGCGCTTTTCGTTCAAAGGCGGTTCTGCGCAAGACCCATCAGGTAAGGATGGGATAGCCAATCTGATGACCGGCCTTTTTGACGAAGGCGCGGGCGATCTGGATTCCGAAAAATTTCAACAGCAGCTCGATGATGTCGGTGCTGAAATGAGTTTCAGCGCCGATGATGATGCGATCTCCGGCACAGTACGTATGCTTTCGGACAGACGTGATGCTGCTGTGGACTTGCTTGCTCTCGCTGTCAATAAGCCACGCTTCGATCAAGCTCCTATTGACCGTATTCGCCAGCAGGTTGTGGCTGGAATAAAGGCGTCCGAGCGCGATCCCAACACTATAGCAGGGCGCAAATTTGCTGAAGCCCTCTATGGTTCGCATCCCTATGGCCGTCAGTCGGAAGGTAAAGTGGAGACGCTGGGCACTATAACGCATGATGATCTTGCCACGTTCCACAAACGTAATTTTGCCCGCGATAATCTGATTGTTGCAGCGGTCGGCTCCATCAGCCCTGAGGATTTCGCTGCTTTGCTGGACAAGGTATTTGGCGATCTTCCTGAGAAGGCACAGCTTGAACCCGTCAGCGACGCAAAGCTGGGCTTGGATCGAACCACGCGGGTGGATTATGTCTTGCCCCAGACGTCAATTTCAATGGTTTATCCGGGCGTCCGCCGTCAGGATCCGGACTTTTTTCCGGTTTTCATCATGAACCACATTCTGGGTGGCGGCACATTCTCTTCACGTATCTACAATGAAGTTCGTGAAAAGCGTGGCCTTGCCTATTCCGCGGGTTCGACCCTTGCGACCAAGGACCATATGTCCGCGCTGATAATCTCGACCGCGACACGTGCTGATCGGTCTAATGAGACTTTGCAAATTCTGAAAGATGAGGTTGCGCGCATGGCCAAGGATGGGCCGACAGAAGAAGAACTGGTTGAGGCGAAGAAGTATCTGGTTGGCTCTTATGCCGTAAACAATCTGGATTCATCGTCAGCGGTGGCCAGCACTCTTGTTGGTTTGCAGGATCAAAAGCTTGGTCGTGATTATATCGACAGACGCGCTGATCTTATCAACTCTGTAACGCTTGAGCAGGTCAAGGCTGCGGCACAAAAACTGCTTTTGACGAGCCCTGCCGTGTTGATCGTCGGGCCGCCGCAATCCTGAGTTTATTCAGCCGGCGTTGGCACAGGTTTGGCGTCGATCTCCTCGTCCGGAACTGTGTCTATACGTTGAGCCTCACGTGTTGGCTTGACCAAAGGCTCGGGTGTTACCGGTCGCGTAAGAAGAAGATCATTACCTGCAGACAGGCCTTCTGCCGCCTGCAGGTGTAGCCTGTCCTCATCGCGTTGGCGAATGTCCTGCACTATTTCGTAGGCGAGATCTTCGCTAACGCCGAGTTCCTCGAGCGCTCGCCGCCCGAACACCAGGCCGGATTCAAAGGTTTCACGCAGCTCATAGTGGACGCCGCGAGCGCGTAGCTTCAGCGTATGTACGCGATCGTAAGATCGTACAAAAAGCTTTATATCCGGATATTCGGCCTGAATCATTTCAACAATCTGGTTTGTCGTTTCTTTCTTATGCGTGGTGACTGCCACAATCTTGGCCCGTCTTATACCGGCAGCTTCCAGCACTTCCTTTCGGGTTCCATCGCCGAAATAGATGCGGAATCCGAATTTGCTCGCCGCGCGTATACGGTCGGCTGAGGCATCGATAACAGTAACGTCGCTGCCGCCCGCCAGAAGAATTTGCGCTGCAATCTGCCCATAGCGCGAGAAGCCGATCATCATGACGTCGGCACCAGCCCCGTCAAAGTCCTCGTCAATCTCATCCTTCTTGTTGTGATCGACCAGAAAACGATTCCCAAGGGCAACCGATAAAGGCATTGCCGCCATGGAAAGCGTTGTTACCGCAACGAGTTCTGAGGCAGCCGAACCGGTCATAAGGCCTGCGGCAGCTGCTGCCGAAAACAAGACGAAACCAAACTCACCGCCTTGTGGCAGGAAAAACGCAACACGGATCGCATCATTGTGATTGTTGCGGAATATCCGGGCGAGCAGGTAAACTACCAAAGCCTTGATTGCCATGAAAACCGGTACAGCCAAAAGAATTGCCTGCCAATTTTGCAAAATGACATCAAGGTCGAGAGACAGGCCGACAGCCATGAAGAAAAGGCCGAGGAACACGCCGCGAAAGGGTTCGATATCGGCTTCAAGCTCATGGCGATAGGAAGATTCAGCCAAGAGTACACCGGCAATGAATGCACCCATAGCCATTGATAGACCGGCAAATTGCATCAGCGTCGCCGCCCCCAGAACCACGAACAAGGCTGCGGCGATCATGACTTCGCGTGCGCCGGTATTGGCAATAAACCGGAAAAGTGGATTAAGCAGATAGCGACCAACGGCAATGATCGCTCCAACGCAGATAACGGCGATGAGAAATTTGCCCAGCGGATCTGCCTCATGCGTTGCTGAGCCCGGTGCAAGGACAGGCACCATGGCCAAAAGCGGGACGATCGCCAGGTCCTGAAACAGCAAAATTGCAAATGATGTCTGTCCGTGAGGCATGGTCGTTTCGCCGCGCTCTTCCAGAATCTGCATGGCAAAGGCTGTCGATGAGAGGGCAAGGCCAAATCCCGTGATCAAGGCGGCCTGCCAATTCATAAGGGCAAGCGCAACGATCAAGCCGGTCAAAAGAGCGCCGGTAACGATTACCTGCGCTGCGCCGAGACCAAAAATTGCATGTCGCAATGTCCAAAGACGTGATGGCTTGAGTTCAAGGCCGATGACGAAAAGCAGGAAAACCACGCCGAGTTCTGAAAAGTGAAGGACCTGTTCGCCATCTGTGATTAGGTTGGCAAGGGGGCCTATCAGCAGCCCGGCGGCAAGGTAGCCAAGCACGGTCCCCAGACCGAGACGCTTGAAAAGCGGGGCCGCAATAATCGCCCCTGCAAGAAGTGCAAGTGCCTGATAGTAGAGGTTGCCGCTCTGTGAAAGCATGTGCTCGTGATCCGGACCTTAAAAAATGTTGCGCGCGTTTGCCTTGATAGACCCTGATTTGCACCATATAGGGTGGAGTACATCGTCTGGCTTTGTCAGATAAGTCCTCGCATCCTCTCATGCAATCAACCTTAGAGATGAATATGGTCGAGCCGGTAAATTCCCGCGAATTTGTAGACAGTGCCACAGCGTTGGTAGAGGCCGCAAGGCGTGCTGGTGCTGATGCGGCAGATGCCGTTGTGGTGCGCTCCCGCTCGACTGGCGTTAACGTGCGGTTGGGCAAAGTGGAGTCGACCGAATCTTCGGAAAGTGACGAATTTTCGTTGCGGGTCTTTGTCGGCCGCAAGATCGCGAGCATTTCCGCAAATACGGGCTCTGATCCCAAGATTCTGGCTGAACGAGCTGTCGCAATGGCCAAGGTTTCGCCGGATGATGCCTACGAAGGATTAGCGGCAACAGAACAGCTCGTGCGCAATATTCGTGATCTTGAGCTCTACGATCCAACCAATGTCGATGCCGCACAATTGACTGAAGCTGCGCTTGCCGCAGAGGAAGCAGCGCTCAGCGTCGAAGGCGTTACCAATTCTGGCGGTGGCTCGGCATCTGCCGGCATGGGCGGGTTGGTTCTGGTCACTTCGGGAGGGTTTGCCGGGTATTATAATGGCTCACGTTTTTCACGTTCGGTGAGTGCTATCGCAGGCACTGGAACCGCGATGGAACGCGACTATGATTTCTCGTCGCGTATTTATTATGGTGAGCTGGAAGATGCTGCCGCTATCGGACGTTCCGCTGGCGCGCGCGCTGTCAAGCGGCTGAATGCACGTCAGGCGCAGACGGGGCGGGTCAATGTCGTCTACGATCCGCGCGTGGCGCGTGGCATTGCCTCGCATTTGGCGAGCGCCATCAACGGAGCATCGGTTGCCCGCAAAACCAGCTTTCTAAAAGATCGCATGGGAGAGAAAATTCTCAGCGACGCTATTTATGTCTCTGATGATCCATTGCGGGTGCGGGGCTCTGGATCTCGCCCTTTCGACGGCGAAGGCCTTGAGGGCGTTCCATTGAACATGGTTGAAAATGGGGTGCTGAAGCACTGGTTGCTCTCCACGTCTACAGCCAAGGAATTGGGTTTGACCACGAACGGGCGCGGCACACGCTCGGGCTCGACTGTCGTGCCGTCATCTACCAATTTTGCTATCGAGCCTGGCGAAAAAACGCCGGACGAATTAATCCGCGCCGTTGGCACAGGGTTTTATGTCACGGAACTGTTTGGGCAGGGTGTTGACATGATAACCGGCCAATATAGCCGTGGCGCTAGCGGATACTGGATTGAAAACGGTGAGCTGTCTTACCCGGTAAGCGAGGTAACACTGGCATCGAATTTGAAAGAAATGTTCCTTAATTTAACGGTAGCCAATGATATTGATCGCAATTTCAGCGTTGCCAGCCCAACGCTCCTTATAGAAGGCATGACTCTTGCCGGAAAATGACCAAAACAGAGCAGATCTTGACCTGATTCGTGAGGCAGCAATAGGCGCTGGCCGTGTAGCCCTGTCCTTTTATGGGCAATCGCCCCAGATATGGCTCAAGACCGGTAATTCCCCTGTTACCGAAGCGGATCTTGCCGCGGATAAATATCTCAAGGATGTGCTGCTGACCGCACGGCCTGATTATGGCTGGATATCTGAAGAGACGCTTGATGAGCGTATAGATTCACCCAGGCAACGCTTTTTCGTTGTCGATCCAATAGATGGAACCCGTGCTTTCATCGAAGGTGTTGATGTTTGGTGCGTCAGTGTCGCCGTCATTGAGAATGGCCGTCCGGTGGCGGGCGTTCTTGAGTGTCCGGCTCGTCATGAGACGATAAGTGCCGTGCCGGGTGAGGGCGCTGATCAGAACGGCAGTCCCATCCATGCCCAGGCGGAAAGCCGGCCATTCAAAGTTGCTGCGCCGGGAGGATTTCTCAATAAGCTGCCGGAATCATTTCTTGGCTCTATTGAACGCGCCCCTCATATAGCGTCGCTTGCCTATAGGCTGGCGATGGTAGCGCGGGGCGACCTTGCTGGGACCTTCGTAAGACCGAACTCCCATGATTGGGATCTGGCGGCTGCCGATCTCATTTTGTCTGAAGCGGGCGGCAATGTCTTGACAGCAAAAGGCAAAGCACTCACCTACGGTCTGCGCAATACTCAAAGAGGCGATTACCGGCACGGCGCTTTGGTTGCGGCAAGTGGTCTACTAATGGATAACATGCTGAACATTGTAGCGGACACTGCCTTCGGTTAAACAGACTGACATCTTCCAATCTGGCAAATCATCTGGATAATAATTATGAGCGAAGAAACCTCGGATACAAAACAACTGCTGCATCTGGTTTTCGGCGGGGAGCTTAAGAAGTTAGGCGGCGTCGAGTTCCGCGATCTCGACAATCTCGATATTGTCGGAATTTATCCGAACTTCGAAACCGCACAGCGCGCCTGGAAATCCAAAGCACAGCAAACAGTCGATAATGCGCATATGCGTTATTTCATCGTCCATATGCACAAGCTGCTTGATCCGGTAACGGGCAAATCAGGTTGATCGTGTGACACGACAAAACGATGAAATGCCGACCAGCGAAATTATGTTAGCTTCCAAATCTTCGCCTAAGAAGAAAAACGGGTTGCTGAAGCGGTTCTGGCGTTCTGTCCGTGGTCCTTTGGCAAATTCGCCGGTTGTGCGGACAATGATAGTTTGGCTTATTACCCAGTTTTTCCGGCTGGTGAATGCTACAAATCCTCGGCTCGCCGGTTCGTCTGATGTCGAAGATATGAAGCGTGGCGGCGAACCTTTTATTGCGGTTGCATGGCACGGCCAGCATTTGATGGCGCCGTTTCTCATGCCCCGCAATGTCCGGTTTGTTGCAATGTTTTCGCGCAGCAAGGATGCCGAATTAAACGCGCGCGTCGCTGAAAGTTTCGGTGTTGAGATCATTCGCGGTTCAGGCGGTAGGGACCGCGCAAAGGGGGCTGAAAAAGGCGGTGCACGTGCATTGCTTGCCCTAAAAAAGGCATTGAAGGATGGCAAGACTGCTGCAATGATTGCTGATATCCCCCATGGTACGCCTCGCCAATCAGGCATAGGCGTCATTCTGCTTGCAAAATTATCGGGCCGTCCAATTCTCCCAATTTGCTACCTGACCTCGCGACGGAAAGTTCTTGAAAAGAGTTGGGATAAGACAACTGTTCCATTGCCTTTCGGCAAGTCAGGACTGATTGTCGGAGATCCGATTTTCGTTCCCCAGGATGCTGATGATGCCATGCTTGAAGCTAAGCGCGTTGAACTGACGGACAGCCTGAATGCGAATACGCTTCGTGTTCATACACTGGTGGATGGCGCGATATGAGTGAGAAGTGGGCCAGATTGGCACTCAGCACCTACCGGTGGGCGGGTGCTATAATTTTCCCCGTAGTGGGAGCCTATGTTGCTTTCCGTGCGAGCAAGGGCAAGGAAGAGCGCGGTCGTCAAGGCGAGCGTTATGGTGTTGCCAGCGTGGCTCGACCCTCTGGACCATTGGTCTGGGTTCATGCCGCCAGCGTTGGCGAAACATCGGCTGTCACACCATTGGTCGAAGCAATCGTCGAAATGGGCATCCATGTCGTCTTGACCACCGGCACGGTGACTTCGGCGAAAATGGTTCAGGATCGTCTTGGGGATCGTGTCATTCACCAGTATGTGCCACTTGATCTCAAGCCTGCGGTTGACCGTTTCCTGACCCACTGGCAGCCTGATCTTGCGGTAATATGCGAGTCTGAAATATGGCCGATGACGATCCTCGAGCTTGGAACAAGACGTGTGCCGCAGGTTCTCGTTAATGGACGCCTGTCGGACCGTTCCTTCGCGGCGTGGAACAAGCGTGCATCGATCGCAGAGGCGCTGTTTGAAAATCTCGCTCACGTTGTCGCGCAGTCAGATGTTGATGGTGAGCGGTTCCGTGCGCTTGGCGCACGGCCGGTGACAGTATCAGGCAATTTGAAGGTTGATACGGCCGTTCCGCCGGTGGACAATTCGCAATTGGCCGCACTTCAAAAGATGATCGGCCCGCGCAAGACATGGGCTGCCATCTCTACGCATCAGGGCGAAGAGGAAATCGTCGCTCAGGTGCATCAGATGCTCAAGGCCCGGCATCGCGACTTACTGACGATCCTGGTGCCCCGGCATCCGGATCGCGCTGCTGAGGTAGCAGCTCTGATAGAAACGATGGGAATGAAGGTTGCATTGCGCAGCCGCAATGATCCGATCGATGCGGACACCGATATATTCATAGGCGATACAATCGGCGATATGGGTCTTTATCTGCGGATGGCAGAGATTGCCTTCGTTGGCCGCTCTCTGACTGCGCAAGGTGGCCAAAATCCTCTTGAACCGGCTATGCTGAAATCGGCCATTCTCTCGGGTCGCAATGTGCAGAATTTCCGTGACTCCTATCAACGCTTGATCAAAAATGGTGCTGCCAAACTTGTACGCGACAAGGATATGCTGGCAGGGGCGGTAAACTACCTGTTCAACAATCCGGCAGAACGGCAGATTATGATTGATGCGGGGCTGAAGACAGTCGAGGACATGCGCGGATCACTGTCGCGAACCATGACAGCCCTTGAGCCCTATTTGCAGCCTTTGGTGCTGCAGGCTCGACTTTCCAATCGCGAAAGCGCTTGGAAATGACGTCAGAAGCACCTCCATTCTGGTGGGAAAAGCCGGATTGGCGCGCGCGAGCCTTGAGTCCTCTTGCCAACATATACGGCGCAGTTGCCGGTCGCCGTCTTCGGCGCGCCAAGCCGCCATCCGTCTCTGTTCCGGTGTTATGCGTCGGTAATTTTACTGTTGGCGGTGCGGGCAAGACACCAACATCGATTGCTCTCGCCAAAGCAGCGATCTCAATGGGCCTGAAGCCAGGAATTGTATCGCGTGGCTATGGCGGTGCATTTTCCGGCTTGCACAAAGTCGACCCGGATAAAGACAGCGCGCGCCATGTTGGCGATGAGCCGATTCTGCTGGCGCGTCATGCACCCGTTGTCGTGTGCGCCGACCGTGTGGCTGGCGCGAAAGCGCTTATCGCGTCGGGTTGTGATTTCATCATCATGGATGATGGTTTTCAGAGTGCCCGCCTCCATTTTGACTATGCGCTTATGGTGGTCGATGCGGGCCGTGGAATTGGCAACGGGAAAGTCCTGCCCGCCGGGCCGCTACGAGCACCGCTCACGGACCAATTGGTCCGAACAGATGCCTTGCTCAGAATAGGCACTGCCAGCGGTGCCGACCAGCTTGTTCGCAGCGCTGCGAGGGCGGCAAAACCGATTTATGAGTCTGTGCTTCAACCACAAAACATTGCGCAGATAAAGGAGGGGCGCTTATTGGCTTTTGCTGGCATCGGCGATCCGTCCAAGTTTTTCAGGACCTTGCACGAAGCCGGACTAAATGTGGCACAGACCAAATCCTTTCCAGATCACCATCCCTATACGGATGAGGACGCTGCTGATTTGATGAAGGACGCAGCCAAAGAGCAACTTACCTTGATCACGACCGCAAAGGATCATGTCAGATTGTTTGACGGAAGTGCTGTGACCAAGGAGTTGGCGACGCAAACGCTCGTTCTGGATGTGGAACTTGTTTTCAGCCATCCGCAAACCGCGCATAATATTATTCGCGATACAAGGGAACGCGCCAAGGCGCGCATCCTTAAAACTCTATAGATAGTTGCGCGTTTTGACCCTTGGCGGTGCTTCTCTTACGGGTATGTCGAGATTACGTCCGATCGTTTGACTATATTGTCGATCATTGGTGAATGTTACCCTGCCATATTGGCGCATTTCAACGGCAAGCGAAATGCGGGGAGCGGCATGACTCGCGGGAATCTCGATCTCATAGGCAATCGGGAAATAGCCATTGCGATTCAGGGTAAAGCTTGTCGCGCCGATCTTTGGCATGGAACCTGTAACGCCACCTGTCGCATCATAAGCCGTTATGAAAACAACGGTGCTTGCACCAAGCCGGGCATAAGGCGGTCCCTGCAAATAACCGCGAATAGTCTTGGTTGGTCCGCTATAGGTCGGCGGCTCCTTGCTGGTGGCACAACCGCTAATGGTAAGGCCAATGCCGATGAGCGAAAGTAGGAGGGTTCGACGATTATACACGCTCAAGCCTTGTTCCGCTGACGCATGTCAGGATTTTCCTGCAACTCCCGATTGAAAGAAGTATGTGCGTCCACATAGGGCTCCTGCCGCGCGACGCTCCAGTACCTCAATTCATCAATAGCAATCTTTTCCCCAGTGACGGCGCACAGGACATAGGCCCCCGGAGACAGGACTTGAAAGTCACCGTCTAGATAGCGAATTTTGGCTTCGCGAGAGCCGGGGCCTTCAAATCGGTTCATTGCATTTGTTCCAGTTCGTTCATTTACCGCTATTTACGGCTTTGCGACTTTCGCGGTCAAGGTCTGCCTGAATGGTTCCATAGAATGGAAAACGCTTTAGCGCCGGCCAAACAGCCGTTCAATATCCGTCAACTTCAGTTCAATATAGGTCGGGCGTCCGTGGTTGCACGTACCTGAACCCGGCGTTGCCTCCATTTGACGAAGTAACGCATTCATCTCGTCGGGCTTAAGCCGCCGTCCAGCCCTGACTGAACCGTGACACGCCATGGTAGCAGCCACGTGGTCGAGTATGGCTTTCAAGCCATCCGACGTGTCGTGTTCTGCAATCTCATCTGCAAGGTCTCGCACCAGCTTTTGCGTATCGATCTCGCCCAGCATGGAGGGGGTTTCGCGAACGGCGACAGCACCAGGGCCGAAAGCTTCCAGACCAAGCCCGAAGCGTTGCAGCGTTTCAGCATGGGCAACAAGCCGCCCCACATCTTCCTCGGGAAGATCGACAATCTCCGGGATAAGCAGCATCTGCGCTGCCAAAGGACGTGAGTGCAGAGCATTTTTTAAAGCCTCATAGACAAGGCGTTCATGCGCTGCATGCTGGTCAACAATAACGAGGCTGTCGTCAGTTTGTGAGACGATATAATTTGCGTGAACCTGTGCCCGGGCAGCGCCGAGCGGCATGGCAAGCAATTCTGGCGGAGCACTGATCGTGCTGGCGCGGGCATCAGCGCTTAGAGCGGCAGCGCCATCATAGAGGAATTCCTGCACGGTTTCAGCAAACCCGTTGCCGTGACTTGAGGCGCTGGCGACACTCTCAAAAGGACGGAACGGCGATTGCTGCACCGAATAGTTCAAATTACCGGGAGAGACAGTTTCCTTGCCCCATATTGGCGCTGTTGAGCGAGGTTCGAATCCGCCGCCGGGTCGAAAAGAGTGCAGCATGGCTTCAGCACCCGTGGTCGCCGCCCGAATACCGGATTGCCCGAGCGCTTCCCGTATTGCTCCAACTATCAAGCCGCGAACAAGACCAGGATCGCGAAATCGCACATCGGCTTTTGCTGGGTGGACATTCACATCGACGAGTTCCGGATCGAGATTGAGGAAAAGAACGACAACGGGGTGACGGTCGCGCGACATTACATCTGCATAAGCTCCGCGAATTGCGCCCCATATCTGCTTGTCGCGAACCGGGCGACCATTCACATAGGCGAATTGATGAAGGCTGTTTGCGCGATTAAAAGCAGGAATACCGGCAAAACCCCTTAGCCGAACGCCATCGCGCATTGCATCAATGCCTATGGCATTTTCTGGAAACTCTTTGCCCAACACTTGCGAGATTCGCTCCAGCATCCCCTCTGAGCCAACCCCCGTTGCGGCCATTTCAAATGGTGTCCGGTCGCTCCCGGTCATGGAAAAGCGAATATGCGGAAAGGCGATGGCAACACGTTTGACCACATCGCTGATCGCAGAGGCTTCAGCGCGGTCCGTTTTCATGAATTTGAGGCGTGCGGGTGTGGAAAAGAAAAGATCCCGCACCTCCGCGATTGTTCCGCCATTCATGCCCGTCGGGCGCGGGCCGTCCATGCGCCCGCCATTAACGGAGATCTCAAATCCAGAATCGGCATCGGCCACACGCGACTTTAGTGACAATCGCGAAATTGAACCAATGGAAGGAAGTGCTTCGCCGCGAAAACCAAGCGCTCTGATATCGTGCACATTATCGGTCAGTTTCGACGTGCAATGGCGGGAAACCGCCAATGAAAGTTCATCGGCGGGAATGCCAGAACCATTGTCAATTATGCGGATAAGGTTCTTTCCACCGCCCGCAGTGACAATATCAATGCGTGTTGCGCCGGCATCGATTGCATTCTCAACGAGTTCTTTCACCACGCTGGCTGGCCGCTCGATAACTTCGCCCGCCGCGATCTGATTGATGATTGTTTCGGTGAGATGTTTAATGGCCATTACACAGATATAGTGGATTCGGCTGCGTATCGAAATGCGCAAATCATGCGCGTCGCTCATCATCCAAGCAAATTTTAGCAATGCCGCGATCTGGTCACCGGTGCGGATTTGATGCTAGGTCTTGTCGCCTATTTGAGGAGAATACCTATGGCAAACTCCAAGCCATCCTTTGTCTGGACGGATCCTTTTTTGTTGGAAGACCAACTGACAGAAGACGAAAGGATGATTCGCGACAGCGCGCGTAGCTTTGCCCAAAGCGAACTTCAGCCGCGAATCGAGGAAGCCTATATCCAGGAAAAGACTGATCCTGAATTATTCCGCCTTATGGGACAATCAGGATTGCTCGGGGTCACTTTGCCGGAGGAATATGGCACGGCAGGTGCGTCATATGTTGCTTACGGACTTGTTGCCCGCGAGGTGGAGCGTGTGGACAGTGGTTATCGTTCGATGATGAGCGTGCAGTCCTCCTTGGTCATGTATCCTATTTATGCCTATGGTTCGGAAGAACAGCGCAAGAAATATCTGCCGAGATTGGCGTCCGGTGAATGGATTGGTTGCTTTGGATTGACAGAACCGGATGCAGGCTCCGACCCGGCGGGTATGAAGACCCGTGCGACCAAAGTTGCGGATGGCTATAGTATTTCCGGCTCGAAGATGTGGATTTCAAATTCCCCTATTGCCGACGTTTTTGTAGTTTGGGCCAAGTCCGACGCGCATGACGGCCAGATCAAGGGATTCGTGCTGGAGAAAGGCATGAAGGGGCTTTCCGCACCAAAGATTGACGGCAAGCTTTCCCTTCGCGCTTCGATCACCGGCGAGATTGTCATGGATGGCGTTATTGTTGGAGAAGAACAGTTGCTGCCGAATGTGGCTGGTCTGAAAGGTCCATTCGGATGCCTTAATCGCGCACGCTATGGTATTTCCTGGGGTGTCATGGGCGCCGCTGAAGATTGTTGGCAGCGCACGGTACAATATGGCCTCGACCGCAAGCAGTTCGGTCGTCCACTGGCTGCAACACAGCTTTTCCAGAAGAAGTTTGCCGATATGCAGACCGAAATTACGCTTGGTTTGCAGGCTTCATTGCGCGTTGGCCGTCTCATGGACGAGGACCGCATGGCGCCGGAAATGATCAGCTTGGTTAAACGCAATAATTGCGGCAAGGCTTTGGACATCGCGCGCATGGCTCGCGATATGCATGGCGGCAATGGAATCCAGATCGGCTATCATGTCATGCGGCACTCGCAAAATCTCGAAACGGTGAATACTTATGAAGGTACGCACGATGTGCATGCTCTCATTCTGGGTCGTGCACAGACTGGCATTCAGGCGTTTTTCTAGTCAGTGAGCAATTACAGCGAAGACGGCTGAAAGTTGAGTATAATTGTTCGAAGGTTTTCATAAGAACCGGGATTATCTTTTACCGTTTTGAAGGGTGCGCAGCGCTTGATGGCGCGCACGGCGCTTAAAGCAAGCTGTTTGCCCATGGTGCCCTTTCCGGTCTTCAAAACTTTGGGGTCTTTGAGTAGCATCCCGTCTTTCCCGACGCTCACAGCTACCTTTATTTCTGGCAGAGTATCGCCCCGCTTGAAGATGGGCTGAACCCAGCACGCCTGAATCTCTTGCTTCAACCGATCTTCGACAGTGCCGCTCGCCAGCGGCATTGGAGCGCTGTTTTCCAGCATATTATCTATATCGTCGGCAGAAAATGGTTTCTCCTGTGCGCTGCCAGCAACAACGGGCAGCGTCATAAAGAAGACCATAGTCAGCGTGCCGAACAGGCGCACCAACTCTAACCCTTCTGCTGTTGCACAATCCCGTAAATATTGGTTGAGCGGGCGCCTGAGCGACAATAGGCGAGAATCGGGCCTTCAGCTTGTTCAAGCGCGGAAGCCATGGCATCGACATCATCTTGCGTTAGCTGTCCGGCTATAATCGGCACGTAATAAACGGGAATACCGGCCTTTTCTGCGACTTTGGCGATCTCTGCAAAATCTGGCTGGTCTGGTGACTCGCCATCCGGCCGATTGCAGATGAGCGCGCCGTAGCCAGCGGCAACGATATCGCGAACGTCGTCTGGTGAAATCTGACCCGTCACGGCGTAGCGATCGTCAATCTGACGAATATCCATTTTCATGTCCTTGGAAATCGTGGATGTTGAGCGCAACATACATCAAACAAAACTCTTTGCCAGACCAAAGCGGCCCCAGCATTAGAAGGCTTGCTCATTTGCTCTAGAGTCTTTGTGGAGGAGAGTCTGGATGATCGACAAGTTGGAATTTTTTATCGCATTGGCTCGCCATAAGCATTTTGGTCGCGCTGCGGAAGAATGCGGTGTGACACAGCCGACGCTTTCAGCAGCAATTCGTCAGCTTGAAAATACGCTGGGCGCTGTTCTTGTTCAGCGCGGCTCGCGGTTCAATGGTCTGACATCCGAGGGCCAGCGCGTGCTCGAATGGGCGCGGCGAATTGTTGGCGACACGAAAACAATGCGTGAAGAAATCCGCGCAGCGCATTTTGGACTGGCCGGACACCTGAAGATTGCCGCCATTCCAACCGCATTGGCCATGGTGTCCAAGCTCACCACGCCTTTCAGAGAGAAGCACCCCGATGTCACCTTTTCCATTACGTCGCGAACATCATTGGAAGTCTTGACGCTGCTCAGTAATTTCGAGATCGATGCCGGTATTAGTTATCTTGATAATGAACCTCTCGGGCGTGTGACCTCGGTCCCGCTTTATTCCGAGCGCTATCAATTGATTACTGCGGCGGGCAATACCTATTCGGACAGGACGTCCGTCACATGGGCCGAGGTGGGTCAACTGCCGCTATGTTTGCTTACGAAAGATATGCAGAACCGCCGGCTTATCAACAAGCACTTGCAGGATGCTGGCGTGGAGGTTCACCCGACACTCGAATCCAATTCGATGATTGTTCTTTTCTCGCATATCCGCACCGGAAAATGGGTAAGCATCATGCCGCTTAACCTCTCTGAGACCTTGGGTTTTGCCGAGCCAATCCGGTCCATTCCGATTGTGGAGCCTGATGCGCGTCATTTGGTGGGGTTGGTCACGGCAGATCGGGAGCCTCACACGCCGCTTGTATCAGCCCTCCTTCATGAGGCACGCGCTTTGGCACTCACAATGGAAGTTTTTTGATAGAAATATTCTATCGTTCAACGAGACAATGATATTGATTATATATCAGTTTTTTGATCTGTTCTAAGTCACGAGGAGAAATTAGGGAGGGCGCTGCACAAAATGCAGAGCGCAAGTACCGATATCGCAGCTAGAGCGATAGGCATTATCGATCAATTCAAGGGCAAAGAAGGGCCGCTATTACCCATCTTGCACGAGTTGCAGGGTGAGTTTGGTTATGTGCCACAGGAAACGCTTCCTTTGATCGCACATGCCCTCAATATTTCCCGTGCCGAAGTTCACGGCGTATTTTCATTTTATCATGATTATCGTGATCATCCAGCTGGCCGACATGTCCTGAAGCTTTGCCGGGCTGAAGCCTGTCAATCAATGGGCAGCGATGCATTGGCGGACCGCGCGCGCCAATTGCTTGGCATTGACTGGCATGGCACCACGACAGATGGCGCGGTAACGCTCGAACCGGTTTACTGCCTCGGCCTGTGCGCCTGTGCGCCTGCCGCGATGTTGGATGGCGAAGTTATTGGTCGCCTGGACGCTGAGCGCCTCGATGAAATTGCTGCGGAGGTGCGACTATGAGCATCACCTTCTATGTCCCGCGTGATTCCGGTGCCTTGGCACTCGGCGCTGAAAAAGTCGCAAAGACGCTCGAAAACGAAATCACCGCACGCAAGCTGGATGCAAAAATCATACGCAATGGATCGCGTGGCATGTACTGGCTTGAGCCGATGGTCGAGGTCGAAACGCCCGGCGGCCGTGTAGCCTATGGGCCGGTCAAAGCCTCTGACGTTGCAGCCTTGCTCCATGGCGGGTTGGCCGAGGGCAGGGTGCATCCGCTTTGGCTTGGTCTTACAGAGCATCTCCCGTTCTTGTCCAAACAGACACGCCTGACATTTGCGCGTTGTGGCATCACTGATCCAGTCTCGCTTGATGATTATCGCGCCCATGACGGCTTGAAGGGGCTGCAGAACGCTCTGACCTTGTCGCGGGCCGAGATCGTGGCTCAGGTAACCGAATCCGGACTGCGCGGACGCGGAGGTGCTGGCTTTCCGACCGGCATCAAATGGAAAACGGTGCTCGATACTTTGGCACCGCAAAAATATATTGTCTGCAATGCGGATGAGGGCGATAGCGGCACTTTTGCTGATCGTATGATCATGGAAGGCGATCCCTTTGTTCTCATCGAGGGCATGGCGATTGCCGGCATCGCCGTTGAGGCGACCAAGGGCTACATCTACATTCGTTCTGAGTATCCGCATGCCATTGCAGTAATGAATGAAGCCATCGAAGTTGCGCGGAAGGCTGGAGTACTGGGAGCCTCTGTGCTCGGTTCGTCATATGTTTTCGATATCGAGGTTCGCGTCGGCGCCGGGGCCTATGTCTGCGGCGAAGAAACGGCTTTGCTTGAAAGTCTTGAAGGGCGTCGCGGTATCGTACGCGCCAAGCCACCGCTTCCCGCGCATAAGGGCCTGTTTGGCAAACCTACCGTCATCAATAATGTGATTTCCTTGGCCTCGGTGCCTGTTATCATGGACAGGGGGGCGGCGTTCTACAAAGATTTCGGCATGGGCCGCTCACGTGGCACCATTCCGCTGCAAATAGCTGGCAACGTCAAATATGCCGGTCTGTTTGAGGCTGCCTTTGGTCTTACTCTTGGTGAGATCGTGGATGATATTGGCGGCGGCACTGCCACGGGCCGTCCGGTAAAAGCGGTGCAGGTCGGCGGTCCACTGGGTGCTTATTTCCCACGTTCGCTTTTCGACACGCCGTTTGACTACGAAGCCTTTGCAGCCAAGGACGGTCTTATCGGTCACGCCGGATTGGTCGTCTTTGACGACAGTGTCGATATGCTGAAACAGGCACGCTTTGCCATGGAATTCTGCGCTGTGGAATCCTGTGGCAAGTGTACGCCATGCCGTATCGGTTCTACCCGCGGCGTTGAGGTTGTGGATCGCCTTTCAGCCAATATCGAGCCGGAAAAGCAAATCGCGGTTCTCACTGATCTTTGCAATACGATGAAATTCGGCTCGCTCTGTGCCTTGGGCGGTTTCACACCTTATCCCGTTATGAGCGCTCTTAATCATTTTCCTGAAGATTTTCGCCCGGCACCAATTGCCGTTGCGGCGGAATAGGAGTTCACCATGTCACTGGTTCACGAGATCGACTACGGCACGCCAGCTTCCCTTTCGGAGAAGATGGTCACGCTCACCATCGACGGCAATGAGGTGACGGTTCCCGAAGGAACTTCCCTGATGCGTGCCGCGATGGAAGCAGGCATTCAGGTGCCGAAACTCTGCGCCACCGATATGGTTGATGCATTTGGTTCCTGTCGTCTTTGCCTTATTGAAATCGAAGGCCGCAACGGTACTCCGGCTTCCTGCACCACGCCTGCAATGGAAGGTCTGGTGGTCCATACGCAGACCAAGCGCCTGAAGGATATCCGCAAAGGCGTGATGGAGCTTTATATCTCCGATCATCCGCTCGATTGCCTGACTTGCGCTGCCAATGGCGATTGTGAGTTGCAGGATATGGCAGGTGCGGTGGGCTTGCGCGATGTTCGCTATGGTTACGAAGGCGACAACCATGTTTTCACCAAGGCAGATGGCATTGCCAATGATCGCTGGATGCCTAAGGATGAAAGCAACCCCTATTTCACCTATGATCCGGCGAAATGCATCGTTTGTTCACGCTGTGTCCGTGCCTGTGAAGAAGTGCAGGGCACATTTGCACTGACGATTGAGGGCCGTGGTTTTTCCAGTCGCGTTTCTCCGGGCATGCACGAAAACTTTCTGGATAGTGAATGTGTTTCCTGCGGTGCCTGCGTGCAGGCATGCCCTACCGCGACACTGACGGAAAAATCGGTCATCCAGATAGGACAACCCGAGCACTCCAAAGTCACGACCTGCGCTTATTGTGGCGTTGGCTGCTCGTTCAAGGCAGAAATGCGTGGTGAGGAACTTGTTCGCATGGTTCCCTACAAGGATGGCAAAGCCAATCGTGGTCACTCCTGCGTCAAAGGCCGCTTTGCCTATGGTTATTCCACACACAAGGATCGCATTCTCAACCCAATGATCCGCGAGAAAATTACAGATCCTTGGCGCGAAGTGAGCTGGGACGAGGCATATAAGTACGTCGCCAATGAATTCCGCCGTCTGCAATATCAATATGGGCGCAATTCCGTTGGCGGCATCACTTCGTCCCGCTGCACCAATGAAGAAACATACCTCGTACAAAAGTTGGTCCGCGCCGGTTTCGGCAACAATAATGTCGATACCTGCGCCCGTGTCTGCCATTCGCCAACTGGCTATGGTCTCAAGACAACCTTTGGTACATCTGCCGGTACGCAGGATTTCGACAGCGTTGAGCATACGGATGTCGTTATGGTCATTGGTGCAAATCCGACCGATGGTCATCCTGTCTTCGCCTCGCGTCTGAAGAAGCGTTTGCGCAAGGGCGCAAAACTCATCGTCGTCGATCCACGCCGGATTGATCTGGTGCGCTCGCCCCACGTCTCTGCAGCCCAACATCTGCAACTGCGCCCGGGCACGAATGTCGCTGTGGTCACATCGCTGGCTCATGTGGTTGTTACAGAGGGTCTTTTCGACGAAAAGTTCATTCGCGAGCGTTGCGATTGGGAAGAGTTCCAGGATTGGGCCGCTTTCGTCTCTAGCCCGGAGCATAGTCCGGAAGCCATTGAAGAACTGACAGGTGTGAACCCGCAAACCCTGCGCGAAGCAGCACGCCTGTTCGCCACTGGCGGTAACGGCGCTATCTATTACGGCCTTGGCGTAACAGAGCACAGCCAGGGTTCGACCACGGTTATGGCGATTGCCAATCTGGCAATGGCAACCGGTAATATCGGCCGCAAGGGCGTCGGCGTTAATCCGCTGCGCGGTCAGAATAATGTGCAGGGTTCCTGCGATATGGGTTCGTTCCCGCATGAACTTCCCGGCTATCGCCATGTTTCCGATGAATCGACACGAGATATTTTTGACAAGCTGTGGGGCGTCAAAATTCAGGACGAGCCGGGCTTGCGCATTCCAAACATGCTGGATGCCGCCGTCGACGGCACGTTCAAGGGCATTTACATTCAGGGTGAAGACATCCTGCAGTCAGATCCCGATACGAAACATGTTGCTGCCGGTCTGGAAGCAATGGAATGTGTAGTCGTCCATGACCTGTTTTTGAACGAAACCGCAAACTACGCCCATGTGTTTCTGCCGGGTTCTACATTCCTCGAAAAGGACGGCACTTTTACCAATGCCGAGCGCCGGATTAACCGGGTGCGTAAAGTGATGAGCCCGCTCAATGGCTATGCGGATTGGGAAGTTACACAAAATCTTGCCAAAGCGATGGGCCTCAATTGGAACTATACCCATCCGTCACAGGTCATGGATGAAATTGCCATGACCACACCCAGTTTTGCTGGTGTCAGTTATGAGCTGCTTGAAAAAGAAGGTTCGGTTCAGTGGCCGTGCAATGAAAAGGCCCCTCTTGGTACGCCAATCATGCACATTGATGGTTTTGCGCGCGGAAAGGGCAAGTTCATTCGTACCGAATATGTTGCCACTGATGAGCGGACGGGACCGCGTTTCCCGCTTTTGCTGACAACAGGCCGCATTCTGTCGCAATACAATGTCGGCGCACAAACACGCCGTACAGACAATGTCATGTGGCATGAAGAGGACCGTTTGGAAATTCATGCGCATGATGCGGAAAATCGCGGCATCCGTGATGGCGATTGGGTGAAGATCAGCAGCCGGTCCGGCGAAACTACCTTGCGTGCGCTTATTACGGATCGTGTCTCGCCCGGCGTGGTCTACACGACCTTCCACCATCCCACGACGCAGGCAAATGTGATCACGACCGACTTCTCCGACTGGGCAACAAACTGTCCGGAGTATAAGGTTACTGCGGTTCAGGTCGGTGCGTCCAACGGACCAAGCGATTGGCAGGTTCAATATGATGAACAGGCCCGCCAAAGTCGCCGGATCAAAATACTCGACGCGGCAGAATAAACGTGGAAAAGCGCCCCGCACGCCAACTCGTACCGCGGATCACTCGCCGCTTGAATGGCGCAGTCGCCAGCTATGCCAGCGGCGACCGTGCCGTGCCGGAAGAGACACCGGTCGCCTTTAGCTATAACGGCACGACCCATGCGGTCATGATGGCAACCCCTTCTGACATGGAAGATTTTGCCGTTGGTTTCAGTCTTTCCGAAGGCATTATCTCGCGGCTTGAACAGATCGATGAAATCAACATTGAAGACCATGCTGAAGGCATTGATATCCAGATCAGGCTTGCAGGCGAGGCAGGACAGGATTTGAGTGATCGCCGCCGCCGCATGGCGGGGCCCGTTGGTTGCGGTCTTTGCGGAATTGAATCAATCGAGCAGGCATTGAAACCGGTCTCCTCCGTCGACAAGGTGAAATTGGAACTGGCACCAGATGACATTGCGCAAGCGGTAAGACTGCTTTCAGAAATACAGCCTCTTCACAAGGAAACGGGAGCTGTTCATGCCGCTGGTTTCTATCAACCGGGAAAAGGCATTGTAGCGGCGCGTGAAGATGTCGGAAGACACAATGCGCTCGACAAATTGGCTGGCAATCTGTGCCGCTCGCGCATTGAAGGCAGCAGCGGTGCTATTGTGATAACCAGCCGGGTTTCCATTGAAATGGTCCAGAAGGCAGCGATCATTGGTGCTTCAGTATTGATTGCGGTTTCTGCCCCGACAGCGCTTGCTATTCGCACGGCCCATGCCGCCGGACTAACGCTCGTTGCCTTGGTTCGCGGCGATGAATTTGATGTGTTTACGCGCCCGGAACGTATCCCGGTCGCCGCAGCGCAAATCGGCTCCGACACAGATGAAAAGCCGCAGCGGCCGCATCTCAATCCCGATCCTGCTGCCTCGACCCTTATACAAAGTCCAACTGTTAGATTGGTGCAATATGGATAGTGAAAGCCATAAAACCACGGCGGAAAAACTGGTCTATATGGCCAATCAGATTGCAACCTTCTTTCACTCTCAACCGATGGATGAGGCAGCGGCGGGTGTTGCCGAGCATATCAACCACTTCTGGGAACCGCGCATGCGCCAGCAGCTTTTCGACATACTGGAACAGCCGGACAACGGTCTGGATCCCTTGGTCCTTGAAGCTGCAAAGCAGATACGCAAGCCGGGCACCGTTTCGGCCTGATCCAACTTAATCGCTTGTTTTCTAATGCAAACCTTGGGAGGGGCATTGTATGTCGGCAATTGACCAAACAGCAGAAGGTCCGGTAGGAACCGCTGGAATTCTCGACCGCGAGCGCATTGTCGCCAAGGCGGGTTTCAATCGATGGCTCGTCCCGCCAGCCGCTTTGGCAATTCATTTATGTATCGGCATGGCCTATGGATTCAGTGTTTTCTGGCTGCCATTGTCCCGCTCGATCGGGATTGAACAATCCGTCGCCTGTGCTGATCTCAACCTTGTAACGGCTCTCTTTACGACCAGTTGTGACTGGCGTGTCAGCGATCTCGGCTGGATATATACGCTGTTCTTTGTGCTCCTCGGCTGTTCCGCAGCAATTTGGGGCGGTTGGCTGGAGCGCGCAGGCCCTCGCAAGGCGGGTCTTGTTTCAGCCCTCTGCTGGTGCGGCGGCATGGTCATTGCAGCCATCGGCATCATGACACATCAATTGTGGCTGATGTGGCTTGGCGCAGGCGTTATCGGCGGTATCGGCCTTGGGCTTGGCTATATTTCTCCGGTGTCGACCTTGATCAAATGGTTTCCGGATCGACGCGGCATGGCAACAGGCATGGCGATCATGGGCTTTGGTGGCGGTGCGATGATCGGAGCGCCACTGGCCAATCTTCTGATGAATTACTTCAAGACACCGGAATCCGTTGGCGTTTGGCAGACTTTGCTTGTCATGGCCGCCGGTTATTTTGTTTTCATGATGTGCGGCGCATTTGGCTATCGTATTCCTCCTGCAAATTGGCGCCCAGAGGGCTGGACCCCGCCCGTTAACGGCAAGGCCATGATTACCACGCGTCACGTCCATTTGCGGGATGCGCACAAGACCAAGCAATTCTGGCTCATTTGGGCCGTACTATGCCTCAACGTATCGGCTGGCATCGGCGTGATCGGCATGGCTTCGCCAATGCTTCAGGAGATATTTGCAGGCAAGCTGATTGGCTTCCCCGATGTCAGTTTTACGCAACTGGACGCATCGCAAAAAACTGCGGTAGCAGCTATCGCGGCTGGTTTTACCGGTTTGCTTTCACTGTTCAACATTGGCGGACGCTTCTTCTGGGCGTCACTTTCCGACCGTCTCGGCCGTAAGGCAACCTACTACACCTTCTTTGCGCTGGGCATAGCGCTGTATGCCTTGGCACCGACCGCAGCACATATGGGAAGCCAGGCGCTGTTTGTTGCTATTTTCTGCGTGATCTTGTCGATGTATGGCGGTGGCTTTGCTACTATACCGGCCTACCTAGCCGATATATTTGGAACGCAGTTTGTTGGAGCTATTCATGGCCGCTTGCTGACCGCTTGGGCGACTGCCGGTATCGTGGGACCCGTCGTGGTCAATTACATCCGTGAATTCCAGATCAGTGCGGGTGTCCCGCGTGATCAGGTCTATGATCGAACAATGTATATCCTGGCTGGCATGTTGGCGCTCGGTTTGGTAGCCAATCTGTTCGTGCGGCCATTGGCAGACAAATGGTTCATGTCGGATGCGGAAGTTGCTGCGCTACAGGCCAAGACAAAGGTCGTGGAAGCGGGCACAAGCGGGTCATTCGGCATAGGGCATGGCGGTCTCGACGCAAAGGCGGCAATTGCCTGGGCAGCTGTTGGTATCCCGATCCTGTGGGGTGTTTGGGTTACCATCAAACAGGCCATCATTCTCTTCCAGTGAGCAATTGCTCCAACTCGAAGTAAAAAGGCCCTTCGGGGCCTTTTTATTGTAACAATGTCATAGATTTCAGCCGTAAGTTGCATGGTCTGTTGACAAGTCACGACGAAGTTTAAAGAGTGCCCAACATCAGGATCAGTAGTGGCGTTGGGAGGACGATATGTCTGTGCGCGCAAGGTTTGGGCTTCTTGCTCTTCTCCTCACATTTGTTACCTCCATCTTACCGGTGGGGGCCGCGGAGATTAACCGCGATATCGTCACTACGAAGGACAGCGATTATTTCGGGTTTGATCTGCGCACGGAAGAAGATGTTACGCTGGATCAATGCGAAACCGTCTGTCTTGCAGATCAGGCGTGTAAAGCCTTCACCTACAATCCCAAGGTAAAGTGGTGCTTCCTGAAATCAGACTTCAAGGAGCTCAAGAGCTTCCCGGGTGTCTTTGCCGGAAAGGTCGTGGAGACCTCAGTCGAACCGGATATTGGCGCCGCTCCTAAAGTGCAGTTTGTTTCGGAGCAGTTCATCACCGATGCACGTGAGATCAAAGCCAATCTGTCGGCAACCGATGCTCAAAAAGCGATGGGTTTTGACAAGCTTATCGAGCTTGCAAGAAACAGCGCAGTTCCTACCTCTCTCGAGAATTATATGGCTGCCTTGTCGCTCGCACCCGGCAATGAAGACATATGGCTGGAGCTTGCAAAAGCTGGAAATGTTGGAGGCGATCGCTACAGGGGTGGTCAGTCTGCATTGGCTGCTTTTAATGCCTATCAATTGTCACGCACCACACAAAGCCGCGCAGAAGACCTTTCCGTCTTGGGAACGTCCCTGGAGATTGCGCAAAATTACCGGGCGGCAATCAATGCCTATAAGGCAAGCTTGGAACTGGTTGAAGCAAAGACAGTTCGGGCAGCACTCAATGATCTGCAGGCGCGTCAGGGCTTCCGCGTGGTCAATCACACGATTGATGCTGACAGTGCGACAGCACGTGCCTGCGTTCAGTTCTCAGAACCATTGGTAAAAATGGGGACGGATTACACGCCCTTCGTCACACTGAACGGCGTGCCGGCGAAAAGCGTTGAAGCCAAGGGTAGTGAGATCTGCGCCGAAGGTCTGACACATGGTGAACGCTACAAGCTCGCGCTGCGTGCCGGTCTTCCTTCATCGGTGGGTGAATCTTTGGAGCGGCAAGTCGACCTTGATATTTACGTCAAGGACCGCACAGCCATGGTTCGGTTTACGGGTGACAGTTTCGTTTTGCCCAGCACGGCCCGTCGCGGCATTCCTATTGTGTCTGTCAATACCAGCAGCGCCAAGCTGAAACTCTACCGCATCGGCGATCGCGGTATTGCGCCTTTGCTGACGAGTTCGCAATTCCTTACGCAATTGGAAGGTTACAGCGCTCAAAGACTGCAGGACGAGGCGGGTGAAGCCATTTGGGAAGGCACGATTGATATTCAGACCGATTTGAACAAGGACGTTGTCACCAGCTTCCCTGTCGACGAGGCCTTGCCGCAGCGCAAGCCCGGCGTTTATGTGTTGACCGCCGTATCACCTGAAGCAAAGCAGGATGATTGGGCAGCGCTGGCAACCCAATGGTTCGTCGTTTCAGACATTGGTTTGTCGACATATACAGGCACCGATGGCCTGAACGTATTTGTGCGCTCGCTTGCCAGTGCCCAGCCGCTTATCGGCGTTGAGTTGCAGCTGCTTGCCAAGAACAACGAAATTCTCGGCACCGCGACAACCGATACGGATGGTCGTGCGACGTTCAGTGCGGGGCTAATGCGCGGCACTGCAGCCATGGTTCCCGCCGTGATCACCGCCCGCAACGGTGATGCCGATTATGTCTTTCTGGACATGACCCGAGCCGGTTTCGACCTTTCGGATCGCGGTGTTACAGGCCGCGCGGCTCCTGGCGCTATCGATATTCTGGCTTGGACCGAGCGTGGCATCTACAGGGCAGGTGAAACGGTCCACGTTTCGGCTCTCGCGCGTGACAACGCTGCAAATGCTATCGAGAAACTGCCACTCACTTTCGTATTCAAGCGTCCAGATGGCGTAGAAGACCGCCGGATGGTTAGTGATGGAGAGAATTTGGGCGGCCACACGTTGGATCTGGCTTTGCAGGCCAATGCCATGCGCGGCACGTGGACGATGCAGATATTCACCGACCCAAAGGGGTCTTCAATTGCGGAAAAGCAATTCATGGTCGAGGATTTCGTGCCCGACCGTATCGAGTTCGATCTGACAAGCGACGCCAAATCATTGGAGACCGGCCAGCCCGCATCTGTCACTATTGACGGGCGCTATCTATACGGCGCTCCCGCTGCGGGTTTGTTTGCGGAAGGCGAGGTCATTCTCAAGCCCACGCGCGAAAGAGAGGATTTCAAAGGGTACTTCTTCGGGTTGGCCGACGAACAGGCAAGTGAACCAGTATCCGTGCCGATCGAAGCCGCCGAAGCATTGGACGAAAACGGCAAGGCGACGTTTGACGTGACCATTGCCGATGCTCCTTCGACAACACAATTATTGAATGCAAATGTGGTTGTACGATTGAAGGAAGCAGGCGGACGCGCTGTTGAGCGTTCATTGACGCTGCCAGTCAAATCCGAAAGCTCGATGATTGGGATCAAGCCGGAGTTTTCCGGCGATCTCAGCGAGAATTCCGTTGGCAAGTTTAACGTCATAGCGCTTGATGCAAATGGGCAGAAGCAGGCCATGCAAGGTCTGTCATGGAAGCTGCTGAGCGTCGAGCGGAACTATCAGTGGTATCGCGACGGCAGCTCGTGGAAGTACGAGCCTATTTTGTCGACCAAGCAGGTTGCCAATGGCACAGTTGATGCCACCACGGATGGCGGGGCGATTTCAGTTCCCGTGACATGGGGACGTTTCCGGTTGGAAGTGGAAACAGCCGCTGCGGATGGTCCCACATCAAGCGTCGAATTCGACGCTGGTTACTATGTTGAAGCCGCATCGACGGAAACACCTGACGGCCTCGAAATTGCGCTGGACAAGGAGCAATATGCGCCTGGTGATACCGCCAAGCTGAAAGTTTCCTCGCGTTTCGCTGGCGAATTGCTGGTGACAGTCGGCGCTGAAAGCCTGCTGGCAACGACTAGAGCCAGTATTGGTGCTGAAGGCGGCGAAGTTGATATTCCTGTCACCGCCGATTGGGGTGCAGGAGCCTATGTCACGGCCACGTTGTTCCGTCCGGGCGATGCACAGGAAACGCATATGCCCATGCGAGCCATCGGTATTAAATGGCTGAATGTGAATCCCGGCGATCGCAAGCTGGCAGTCAAGCTTGAAGCTCCGGAAAAGACCGAGCCACGCCAACCACTCAACATCGCATTGCAGGTTGCAGGCGCTGGCGCAAATGAGAACGCATTTGTTTCCGTGGCTGCAGTGGATGTCGGAATTCTTAATCTGACTCGTTACGAGGCTCCTGATCCTGATAACTGGTATTTTGGCCAGCGTCAGCTTGGGCTCGAAATCCGCGATCTCTATGGGCGTCTGATTGATAGTTCGCAGGGCGCAACAGGGAAACTGCGTACCGGCGGCGACGGCGCTCAAATGCCGATGCAGGGTAATCCTCCAACTGAAAAGCTCGTCGCATTCTTCTCCGGGCCCGTAAAGCTTGATGCGGAAGGTAAGGCGAACGTCACTTTTGATATCCCGCAGTTCAATGGCACGGCGCGGGTCATGGCTGTCGCCTGGTCCAAATCCGGCGTTGGGCATGCCACCTCTGACGTGATTATCCGTGACCCGGTGGTAGTGACAGCAAGCCTGCCAAAATTCCTGACGCCTGGCGACAAAGCATCCTTGCGGCTTGATATAGCCAATACCGACGCGCCTGCTGGTGAATATCAGGTGCAGGTCACCGGCAATCCTGCCGTCGAGGTAGAGCAGCCCGGCGCATCGCAGGCGATCAACCTGACCGCTGGCGGCAAATTCGACCTTACCTTGCCGCTTGTTGGCGTTCATCCCGGCGATGGCGTTGTCTCGGTGAAACTATCGAATACCGCCGGCATGTCGCTTGAACAAACGCTCAATCTTCCGGTTCGTCCAGCAACATTGCCGATGACTGTGCGCAAGCCAATCAAGCTTGGACCCAATGCCAGTGTCAAAGTGGACAGTGAATTGCTTGCCGGGAGTATCCTGCAGGGCGCTTCGGTTAGCCTCAACGTTACACGATCAACGGCGTTCGACATTCCTGCTCTGCTGATGACGCTTGATCGCTACCCTTATGGCTGCGCCGAACAGACCACCAGCCGCGCCTTGCCTTTGCTATATATGAGCGAACTGGCAAAGAAATCGGGTATAGCTGATGATGGCGATGTTCAAAAACGCGTTCAGGAAGCCATATACCGCGTGCTTGCCTATCAGTCTTCGTCCGGCAGTTTCGGCCTGTGGAGCCCAGGTTCGGGCGATCTTTGGCTCGATGCCTATGTCACGGATTTCCTGACACGAGCACGCGAACAGAAATATGACGTGCCGGAACAGGCGCTGGTTCAGGCGCTGGATAATCTCCAGAATTCGTTGAGCTATGACGTGAATGTCAAGGATCAAGGAAATGAAATAGCCTATGCGCTCTACGTATTGGCCCGCAATCGCAAGGCCGCAATCAGCGATCTTCGCTACTATGCCGATACGATGCTTTCGGAGTTTCCGACGCCCCTTGCAAAAGCACACATAGCTGCTGCGCTTTCGCTTTATGGCGATGGTCAGCGCTCGCAAAGCATTTTTACCGATATTGTCGGTAAGACATCGTTGTTGAGCAATGTCAGCCTGGTGCGCTCCGATTATGGTTCATCCTTGCGTGATGGCGCTGCCGTTCTTGCTCTGGCAGCCGAGAGCCGTCCGGTTCCGGCTATCATTCCGCAACTGTCAAAAATCGTTGCCGAACAATGGGAAAGCGCTCGGTACACCAGCACCCAGGAACAGACATGGATGCTCCTTGCTGCGCGTGCAATTCAAGACGGAGACAGCGACCTGAAGCTCGATATTAACGGTGTAGCCCATGCAGGTAGTTATGCGTCGCAGCTTACAGGCGAAGAACTGATTGCGTCGCCCGTGACAGTTACGAACACCAGCTCCGCTCCGCTTTCCGCAGTTGTCACTACGGTTGCTGCACCGTCGCAGCCCCTGCCGGCGGGCGGTGATGGGTTTAATATTGAACGCACCTATTACACGCTTGATGGTAGCGAGGCCAACGTCACAGAGGCCAAGCAGAATGAGCGCTATGTCGTTGTTTTGAAGATAACAGAGAACAATAGATGGCCCTCGCGTGTTCTGGTTACGGATCTGTTGCCCGCTGGTTTTGAGATCGACAATCCCGGCTTGGTCAATAGTGCCAGCTTGACCAATTTTGACTGGATAGGTGAGGTCGAGGCGGCTCACACGGAGTTCCGTAGTGATCGTTTCGTTGCTGCGTTTGATCGGGTCGCCAGCGATAATAGCGAAATTACGCTTGCTTACGTTGTTCGCGCCGTCACACCGGGCAATTACAGCCATCCTGCCGCTAGCGTCGAAGACATGTATCGCCCGCAATTTTCTGCCCGCACTGCCTCTGGCCGCATGGAGGTCGTCGAAGCACAATAATGCTTACGTGGCGGACATTCTGCATCGGCGTTTCTGCCAATCTTGTGTTGGCGACCCTGTTGGCCTTTGGACTCGACGCGGCGGATCATGCGTTCCCGCCGCCTCTTGAAAAAGCGCGCGAGGTCTCAACTGAAGTGGTTGACGCGGATGGCCAGTTGTTGCGTGCCTTTGCAACTACTGAAGGCCGGTGGCGACTGGGTACAAAAACCAAGGATGTTGACCCGCAATTTGTGCGCATGCTGATTGCCTATGAGGATCAGCGATTCATGGACCATCGGGGCGTTGATCCTCTGGCCTTGGGACGGGCTGCCTTCCAGCTGGTCACTAATGGACGCATCGTCTCTGGTGCGTCTACCTTATCAATGCAGGTTGCCCGGCTTATCGAGCCTCGGGAAGGCCGGTCGCTCACGGCAAAGTTTCAGCAAGTCGTGCGGGCGTTGCAGATCGAGCGCCGCTTAAGCAAATCGCAGATTCTCGATCTCTATCTGACGCGCGCTCCTTACGGAGGTAATCTTGAAGGCGTTCGCGCGGCAAGCTTGAGCTATTTCGGCAAGGAACCACGTCGCTTGAGCGTTTCGGAAGCAGCATTGCTGGTTGCTCTGCCGCAATTACCGGAAAAGCGAAGGCCAGACCGTAATGCTGGTGCGGCGACCAATGCGCGAGAACGCGTTCTCAAACGCATGGCGGTGGAAAAAATTGTCGGGGAGGGCGAGGCTGAACGCGCAGGCTTGATCCCCGTCTCCTCCCGCCGTCTGCAACTCCCCGCCCTTGCAGCTCACCTTGCCGAAGCTGCCGCAAAAAAAGAACCGCAAGTCAAACGTCATCAGACCACCCTGCGCCGTAAGGTTCAGGAAGGACTGGAAACTGTTGCGCGTGATGCAGCTGTGAAGCTCGGTCCGAAACTGTCTGTCGCCATGGTGATGGCTGATGCCCGCACTGGCGAAATCGTTGGAGAAGTTGGTTCCGCCGATTATTTTAATGCCAGCCGTTCGGGCTGGATAGATATGACGCGCATCAATCGTTCGCCGGGATCGACGCTGAAGCCCTTCATTTATGGGCTTGCCTTTGAAGATGGTCTGGTCAGCCAGGAAACGATGATTGAAGATCGTCCCACAGACTTTTTCGGCTATCGGCCGCGCAATTTCGATATGAGCTATCAAGGTGATGTCAGCGTCAGGCAGGCATTGCAATTGTCGCTGAATGTGCCAGCGGTGCGTCTGCTCGATGTGGTTGGGCCAACGCGTTTGATGGTTCGTTTCCGCCGCGCTGACGTGCGTCCGGTTCTGCCAGCCAATGAGGCCCCCGGATTAGCAATTGGACTTGGCGGCGTCGGTACGACGTTGAAAGATCTTGTCCAGCTCTATGCTGCGCTGGCCAATCAGGGCAGGCCAGTACAGTTAGGGGACGGTATCCGGGAAAAGCCCGCGGTCATTGAGGGTGAGCCTTTGCTTGAACCTGTCGCTGCCTGGCATATTGCCGATATCCTGTCCGGCGTCATGCCGCCTTTGGGCGCGGGCCAGCGTGGCATCGCGTACAAGACTGGTACAAGCTATGGTTATCGTGACGCTTGGTCAGTGGGCTTTGATGGGGCTTATGTACTTGGTGTTTGGGTAGGGCGGCCGGATAATGGGGCTGTCCCGGGCATAACAGGGTTCGCCTCCGCAGCGCCTATCCTGTTTGAGGGTTTTGCCAAATCCGGCATTGCAATAACGCCTTTGGCCCGTGCACCGGCTGGAGCAGCGCGAGTTGCACAGGCGGAATTGCCCATAAGTCAACGCCGGTTTTCCATGACGCCAAGCGGGCTTCTCGCCTCTTCAACACGGGAACCCGCGCCGCAGATAATTTATCCACCGGAAGGTGCGCGAGTCGATCTTGGTGCCAAGCACGGAGGCCAGATAAACCCGCTCATATTGAAGCTGCAAGGCGGCAGAGCGCCGTTCCGTTGGCTGGCCAATGGCAAGCCTTTGCCGGATATGTCGCGCAGACGGGTCAATCAATGGACGCCGGATGGTGGAGGATATTCGACTTTGACGGTTGTCGATTCGATGGGGCGGGCGGCTACTGTTCGCGTTTTCATAGACTGAAAAAGCGGCGCTGGAGGTCGCCGCTTTTCAGTCTTCTGTTTATCGGGCTTGAACCAGCGCCGAAATGATGCCGGATGTGATGCCGATCAGCACGTAATTATCGTCAGCTCTTACCCAGTGATAACCACGTGGCGGGGTCCGCAGGTGATAGCGATGATAGTCGCGCACCACGTTGCGACGATAGCTTGACGGTAGTGCATGACCGCGCGACCAGCGTGTTTTCTTCACAACGACCTTCTTGGTAACGATGCGCTTTTTGACGACATGTTCGCGTTGCTGGTCGTAATGGCGACCTTGGTCGTGTCGCTGCTGGGCGAAAGCTGCGGGCGTGGCTAGAAGTGATATGGCAATTGCTGCCAGAGCGATTTTTTTCATTTTCGTTTCCTCGTGAGCTGCATGGTTTGGGAAAGACCATGATTATTCAGACACGCAATGGTTGTATCTCTGGCGAGATGAACGAAAACTGAATGTGAACCTAAACAATTTGTAATGTTTTAAAGCACTTAGTGCGGATTGAACGTGGTCTTAACATCAGCCGTAGCGGCTGATGTTAAGTGGCGATGGGTCGACATCCGGGGATTTGCCAGATACCAGATCGGCGAGAACGCGGCCCGACCCGCATGCCATGGTCCATCCTAGCGTCCCATGGCCGGTATTGAGATAAAGATTGGAATATTTTGTCCCGCCGCCGATGATTGGCGGGCCATCGGGCGTCATTGGGCGCAGGCCCGTCCAGAAACTTGCTTTTGAAATATCGCCGCCCTTGGGGAACAGATCGCCGACCGAATGAGCCAATGTTCCCCGGCGTGCTTCGCGCAATGTCAGGTCATAGCCGGAAATCTCAGCAGTGCCGCCGACGCGAATACGATCACCAAGGCGAGTGATTGCAACCTTGTAGCTTTCATCCATGACGGTCGAAACCGGCGCGCCAGCAGGATCGGTGATCGGAACGGTAATGGAATAGCCTTTCACCGGATAGACGGGAATATGCACCCCGATGCGACGTAGCAGGAAGGGAGAGTAGCTGCCAAACGCGATCACATAGGCATCAGCGGTCAGTTCTTCTGTTTCCGTCGAAACACTGGCGATCTTGTTCGTGCTCGTATTAATGGACGTGATCGTCGTGTTGAACCGGAAGGTCACACCCGCTTCGGCACAACGCGCCGCCAGCTTTTCGGTAAACATCTGGCAATCACCCGTTTCGTCGCCAGGCAATTGCAAGCCGCCGACAAACTTTCCGCGCACATTGGCCAATGCGGGCTCGGCTGCAATGCAGCCTTCTGGGTCAAGCAGATTATAAGGCACGCCAAACTGCTTCAGAACATCAATATCACCGCCGGTGCCATCATATTGGCTCTGGGTGCGGAAAAGCTGCAGCGTCCCTTGCGTGCGCTCATCATAGGTGATGCCGGTTTCTTCGCGTAGCGCCTTGAGACTATCGCGGCTATATTCTGCAACAGGCACCATCCGAGCCTTATTGCGCGCATAGCGTGCAGATGTGCAGTTGCGCAGCATTTTTGCCAGCCATAACGCCATGTAGGGATCGAATTTCGGCCGCACGACGAGCGGGCCAAAATGCATCAGCATCCATTTGATGGCTTTTACCGGGACACCGGGACCTGCCCAAGGTGATGAATATCCCGGTGAAATTTCTCCGGCATTGGCAAAGCTGGTTTCCTGTGCGGGTCCCGATTGGCGATCCACCACCACAACTTCATGTCCTGCCTGCGCAAGATACCAGGCCGACGTGACACCGACGACGCCACTGCCAAGGACGAGAACTTTCATGAATGGGAACTCCTTCGAACCACACATCAGCCGCGAAAAGCAGGCTGTCAAACCGAATCGTACCTTGTGGGTTAGAACGCAGTCTTTCCAGTGTTTTCTTGGTGCTTGCGCTGAAATGTCATGGAGAATGCCGCCTTTTCCCAGGATGCCCAGAGTTTGCGGCGTCAAGCGCGTTGAAGTGGGGCAACACGGTGCAAAGCTGGCGAGACGCTTGGGTTCATAAACCTGTCCATCGCGGATGTGACCGCAAATTCTGCGTGAGGCAATGACGGTTGAACAAAGTCTGCCGACCGTGGCTATAAGCCCGCCAGAAATCCAGGCAAAATAAAAGGCCGGGAAAACCCGACCTTCTCAAATTCATCTTTGCTATCAGTGCCAGTACATCCGTGGTCAAAGACCGCGAAGACGAATTATAATCAACCAGCCTGAAGCTGATCAGCAGTCATCTTGCCGGACTTGTTGTCACGGACCAATTCGAAGCTGATCTTCTGACCGTCATTGAGGCTGCGCATACCAGCGCGCTCAACTGCGGAGATGTGAACGAACACGTCTGCCGAACCGTCATCAGGTTGAATGAAGCCGAAGCCCTTTGTGGAATTGAACCACTTTACTGTTCCAGTGCTCATGATGAACCCTTTCAATGGAAATATCTTAATACAGGGCACGACGCGCCATGCAGTTTTTAGCTCGATTTTTGAAGAAGGATCTTTCAGAGCGCCTGAGACGCAATAAAACTGTTAACTAACTACCAAATACCGATATCACACATATAAGGCGAAGCACCTGTTTCGTCAATGCGGACCGCCAGAAATAAATATAAAGACTTTGCCAAGCCTAATATATCAATTAGCACATAAGAATTTTAACTGAAAACTATTTCTCGATTTCTGCGTGCAGAAAATCACAAATAGCTCCTTCAGTCTCGGCCTTGAGGTGCTCTGGCAGGCAGTAACTACTTGGCTTTTGTCGCCCGGGAGACTTTCGCCTTGGCTTTGGATTTAGGCGCTGCTTTTGGCGGTTGCGCCGCAAGTTCGGCTTCGTCGGCAGCTTCTTTCGCAAGACGAAGCGCTTTTAGCCGGGCTGTCTTGCTCTCCCACTTATTGGTCTCATCATTGATGATGGCGGAGGCGGCAGCTGTGGTAGCCAGACTTTTCTGCTCTGAGGGGCTGAGCACCCGCTTCGGGCGCACACCGACTTCGGGCAATTGTTTTGGACTATGTTTCATCGTGTCTCACATTGTTAGCTTACAATAATGACACGCGACGGCTGCCAAGTCTATCTTACAATCTTTTGACCGGACGGCCGCCATCCCCGGGCGAAACCATATGACATTGCCAAAGCTGCATATTCGATTTCGCGCAAAAGAAAGTCGCGTTCGGCTAAAAGAGCAGCCACGGTCGCCCTTGCATCACCCTGATGATAAGCGAGAGCTTCATCAATTTCATCTTCTGGTTGTCTCAAGATGGCGTTCATAGGAATCTCCTTTCCAAAAATACTGCCACAACCGAACATATTTGAAAAGGATTTTGTTCTCTTTTTGTTCCACAAAATGAGAACGTGCCGGAACATGGTTTGCCATGTTGGCCGGCACATATTGATTCAAGCTTTCGGCTTGCCCTTAGGCGTGGTTGCCTCTGCCTTTTTCATCATCGAGCTAAAAGGAACTTCTGCTTTCGCTGCGACCTTTTCCTTTTTTGGCTTGCGCGTTTCTTTGTTGCTGCGTTGCTGACCCTTGGCCATGGTGCCTCCTACCGGTTATACCAGGATACTTCACGGAATCAGTCGTTTGGAATGAATTGGCGGCCGAAACCTCTGACGCCGCGAAAAGCCAAGCCTGGCCAAAAGACGATTTACAATACAGAAGCTTAGAGGTTTAATTCGGGCGTGTCACGGGCTCAGTTTTTGATTGCGGCAGCCCTGCCGCTCTTATTTGCTCAATTTTGGAATATTCTTACGGATTGAGCATAAGCAGCAGTGCAATAAACACAGCAAATATTGCAAAATTGAACCAAAAATTGGCTGTTCGTGAGTACATTTTCGATCTCCTGCCTAGCCGCGCCGGGAGCATGCGCTTAACCCGATGCGGAGCGTTCAGCCTATGATAACGCCCACTACGCCAGACTTGTTCCAGCTTTGCGGAGCCGGCGGAGTTTCAGACCGAACAAAAGTCGAACCAATTAGCCATACAATGATTAAAAATATCACAGCGATTGCAGCCAAGAACAATAATCCAGTTAATTGTACTGGCTGCTGGTCATTATCAAGCATGGGATTCGTCTCAAAATTGTGACAATGGTCTAATACAACTTATGCGCGAATTATCAATCAGAACATCTGTCAATCTTCAGGATCAAAAGCACTGCCTTTTGATATTTGGCCTCGTACAACGTGATTGAAAATCATTTGTTCCGGTGAGGTATTGGAACATGAGTTAAAATTACTGACTTCTATTGCTCGTTCTATTTTGCTCTTAATAGGAGTTCTTGAAAGGGATGAATCACATGGCTTCGGCTACTATTCTTGTTACCGGGGCCACGGGCTTTGTCGGAACTGAGCTTGTTCCGCTTTTGCTGGCATCGGGATATCGGGTGGTTGCCGCTGTGAGAGACGGAGCAACGGGTGTCGTTGCCGGAGTAAAAACTGTTCGTTTGCCAGTTCATGATGAGCCCGACGCCGCTTTCGAGACTATTCTGGATGGCGTCGATCATGTGGTTCATCTGGCAGCCATTGCGCATACAAGGTTGGAAAATGGCGCTGAAATATACAATGCAGTAAACCATGTTCTTCCAGCCAGACTGGCGAAGGCCGCGGATAAAGCCATTACAGGCAAGTTCATTTTCATGTCATCAATAAGGGCGCAATGCGCCAATATTGCTCAGGGTGTCGTGCTTGAATCAGATGATCCACAGCCCACTGACGATTACGGGCGGGCGAAACGACACGCAGAAATCGACATAGTCAAATTCATGCCCCGCCGAAACTATACGATATTGCGGCCAGTCCTGGTTTACGGTGCCGGTGTAAAGGGCAATCTGGCGGCTTTGATAAAACTAGCGGCATTGCCGATCCCGCTTCCATTCAAATCCCTCGCCGGCAAAAGGTCTCTTGTTCATCGCTCGTCACTTTGTGACGCTGTAATTCATTGCCTCAATCAACCAAAAACCGATGGCGGAACCTTCATCGTCGCCGATAGTAGCCCGGTCACAGTTGCGCAGATACTTGTCGCCCTGCGTCGGGGTGTCAAAAGAAACCCCTCATTGTTCACATGTCCTGTCTGGATCATGGATATTGCGGCACGTATCACGGGGCAGCGCGATCGTTGGGCCACGTTGAACGGCGACCTTGTTGCCAGTTCAATGCTGTTGCAATCCACGGGATGGAAGGCAGTAGAAAATACCGAGGGCGAGATTGAAAAACTGGCTGGCTGAACGAGCCAAAAGGTGCGATGCGAGCCTTCTCGACAGTTAGGCGGTAAAACGTCTCTTGGATATTCGCCAATCCGTGTTACATTATCTCCAACATTAATTGAAAAGCGCCTTGCTTTGCGTCCTTCGATGGTTCGCGCGGTGCTCAAAGGATAAAAGAGTGAAAGACCCCGAACTGGGTGCCTCATTGGCGCCGCATGGGGCGTCTGGTGGAATCAATGTGCCAAATGGTGCAAGTGATTCTGCCAAGAACGGGTCCGGACAACATGGTAATCCCGTGCAAGAGGTACAGGGTAGCCTTTCCGGTTCCGAAGAACGGCGCTTCGACCCGAACCCCAAGAAACGTGCGCGCCGCAGACGGCGTGGCAAGTCAAAGCAGGCTCCTGTTTTGGCGGAGAATGCCGTATCGACGGCTGCATCTGCGCCCGCTGCTGTCAGTCCAGCGGCCGCAGCCGCCAAACCAGCTAAAAAGCGACGGCCAAATCGCTTTCGCCGTCGTGGGCGCGCAGGCAATAAAGGCCCTGTGCAGAGCGCTGAAGCCAGCGTGGTCACCTTGCAAGTTCAGCCATCGGCAGCGGCACAGCCTGTAATTCAAGATGCGGTCCGTAAAGACAACCGGCACTCGGGAGCCGCGCTCTATGCCGCGCTGGATCTGGGTACGAATAATTGCCGGTTGCTCGTTGCTTCTCCCACGCGCCCCGGCCAGTTTCGGGTCGTGGATGCGTTTTCCCGCATCGTTCGTCTGGGCGAAGGGCTTGGCGCCACAGGCCGGCTGAACGAGAACGCAATGAATCGTGCCATTGAGGCATTGAAAGTTTGCCGGGACAAGCTTGATAGCCATGATGTGCGGCGTGCGCGCCTGATTGCAACCGAAGCCTGCCGACAAGCTTCAAATGGTGAAGAGTTTTTGGCGCGGGTAAAGGATGAAACGGGACTCGATCTCGAAATCATCAATCGCCAGACTGAAGCCCGGCTCGCTGTTTCCGGTTGCGGCACATTGGTCGAGCGGGAGACTGACGCGGTGGTCCTGTTCGACATTGGTGGCGGATCTTCCGAAATCGCATTGATTGACGTTTCCGAGCGTCGCTCACCCCGGTTGGCGGAGCACATCATAGCCTGGACCTCGCTGCCGGTTGGCGTGGTAACACTGGCGGAGCGCTTTGGCGGCCGCGACGTGACGACGGATAATTTCGCGGTCATGGTCGATCACGTTGCTGAACTCATCAATGAATTTACAGAGCGTCACAAGCTTGGCGATCTGGTAAAAAGCCAGAATTTCCATTTGCTTGGAACGTCCGGCACCGTAACGACGCTGGCCGGTATTCATCTCGGACTGGAGCGCTATGATCGCCGCCGTATTGATGGCATCTGGATGCAAAATGACGATGTGACTGAAATGACGAGCAGACTATTGTCGTGGAGTTTTGACGAGCGTGTCGCAAATCCTTGCATTGGTGCTGATCGTGCTGATCTTGTACTTGCCGGTTGCGCAATTCTGGATGCCATCCGCAATGTGTGGCCCAGCCAGAAATTACGCGTTGCGGATCGTGGCCTTCGCGAAGGTATTTTAACCGAACTCATGTCGCGCGATGGCGCGTGGCGCAATCGCTGGCTTCGTCCCAGCGCATAAGCAAGATTAGGCGCGATTGATATAGCGCGGAAAACAGGGGCCCAGATGGCTAAGACGACAACAGGCGGACGCGGCGGCACAGGCACGCGCGGGCTGCACACCAAGATCAAGAAGAAGGCCGGGACGATCAAGGAATCCTCGCGCCGTTGGCTTGAGCGCCATATTAATGATCCTTATGTCCAGCGATCAAAGGCGGATGGCTATCGGTCCCGCGCCGCCTATAAACTCATCGAAATCAATGATCGTTACAAGATCTTGAAAAAGGGTCAGCGCATTATCGATCTCGGCGCTGCTCCGGGCGGATGGAGCCAGATAGCTGCTTCCATCGTGGAATCGCCCGCACATCAGCCGACAGTCGTTGGCATTGACTATCTGCATATTGATCCGCTGCCGGGTGTTACCTTGCTTGAGATGGATTTTCTCGACGACGCTGCACCGGAAAAACTGATTGAAGCTTTGGGTGGGGAGCCTGATATCGTGATGTCTGATATGGCAGCTCCAACAACGGGCCATCGCCGTACCGATCATATCCGTACAACGCACCTATGCGAAGTTGCCGCCGATTTTGCGGTGTCTGTTCTGCGCCCGGGTGGCCACTTCCTGACCAAGACCTTCCAGGGCGGCACGGAAAATGAGGTACTGACACTTCTCAAGAAGCACTTCAAATCCGTGCATCATGTCAAGCCGCCAGCTTCCCGCGCAGAGTCGGTCGAACTTTATCTTTTGGCCCGAGACTTCAAGGGCAGAGACGTCTGATTGCTATTCGGCAGGTGAAACAACCTTGATTCGTGGCCGATGGCCGGAAACCTCCGCCCCGGCGTCCGCTTTCAAGCCGCGAAATGACAGGCAAGCAAGTCCGGAAACCGCAGCAACGATAAAGAATGCCGTATGAAAGTCTGATAGTTGCAGCGGCCCTCCATGCAACTTTGTAGACACTTCAAGAATGCCGCCAGCGACAGCAACACCCAGGGCTATCGAAATTTGCTGTGCGACAGAACTGATTGGAGTGGCCTGGCTGGTCTGTTCATTGGGAATATCCGCATAGGCCAGCGCATTTGTTCCGGTGAAAAACAGCGAACGGAAAAAACCGCCGGCGAGCAATAATAGGATCATCAGCCAATAGGGCGTTGCCGGCGTGAAAAGCCCGTTGACCGCGATAAATACCGCCGCGACGACGGACCCATACATGAGCGAGTTGCGAAAACCGGTCTTGGCGTAGAACCATTTTGTCACAAGCTTCATGCTCATCGCTCCCAAAGCTGACACGAATGTAATCATGCCTGACTGGAAGGGCGTCATGCCGAAGCCGATCTGAAACATGAGCGGCAGCAGGAAAGGGACAGCGCCGACGCCAATACGAAACAGGCTGCCACCAACGATGGATGCCCGGAACACCTGGTTTTTGAAAAGATCGAGCGCCAGCAAAGGCTCTGGCTTGTTGCGCGCGTGAAAAAGATAAAGAACGGTAGATACAAGTCCAACGGCAAGTGTTGTCAGCCCTACCCATGAGGGCAGCGCAGGCAGGCTGACGACCGACAACCCAAATACGACACCGGAAGCGGCGATTCCGCTCAAAAAGAAACCGATAACATCAAGCGGCCGCCGTACCAGTGTTTCCACGGAAGGCAGGTAGCGTGTGGCAAACCAGATCCCGATTATTCCAATCGGCACGTTGATCAGGAAGATCCAGTGCCAGCTGAAATAGGTCGTGAGAAAACCTCCCACGGGCGGGCCCAATAGCGGTCCGATCAGCGCAGGCATGGTCAGCCACGCCATTGCCCCCACAAGCTCATTGCGCGGCGTTGATCGCACAAGAACGAGACGCCCCACCGGTGTCATCATTGCGCCGCCGACGCCTTGCAGAAAACGCGATACGACAAAGGCCAGCAGCGAATTTGATACCGCACAGGCGATGGAACCGAGAACAAACACCACGATCGCGGCACGAAACACGTTTTTTGCACCGAACCTGTCTGCCATCCACCCGCTTACGGGGATGAAAACCGCAAGCGAGACGAGATAGGCGGTCAAAGCCAGCTTCAGTGCAATGGGGCTCGTCCCAATGTCCGCCGCGATGGCTGGCAGGGATGTCGAAATAACAGTCGAGTCCATCTGCTCCATGAAGAGGGCGACGGCGAGGACGAGTGGAATGACACGGTTCAAAATCTAATCCAGTTCTCAAAGCATTGAGAAAGCGGGTCCGGCGCCGGACAACAGCTCATCAGCGATGCGATAGCACCGGCATTGCTGGTGCTCAAGCCGCGATCAAACAGAAGTGATCTACGCATGTCTTTGTTTTTGATCTTTCCGCGCTACAACCTGAAAAGCATTCGCACCTCAAGGAGATTGATCCATGTCAACATTTGAGATTTCGCGCCGCGATCTGTTTCTGGCTTCCACTGCGATGGCTGGAGGACTGGCATCAGCCAGTATTATGGGCACCGCTGAAGCTGCCGTGCCGCATTCGGATATACAATCCCCCGGCTTCAAGCGTTTCAAACTTGGTGACTTTGAAATAACCACCTTGCTTGACGGTTTGCGCCCGGGAGACGGGCCTCATCCGACTTTCGGAGCCAATCAAACCCAGGAAACAGTTGCAGAGCTTATGCGCAATAATTTTCTGCCGGAGACCAAGTTCGTCAATGGCTTCACCCCTGTCTTGATCAATACCGGTTCTGACGTCGTGTTGGTTGATACCGGTTTTGGCGTTGGCGGGCGTGAAAATGGTCTGGGCCAGTTGGAAAACAACATGAAAGCAGCCGGATATACGCCGGATGCGGTCACCGTCGTTCTCATCACCCATATGCACGGAGATCATATTGGTGGGCTGATGAATGGCGATAAACCGGCTTTTGCCAATGCGCGTTATGTAGGCGGCCAGATCGAATATGATTTCTGGACAGATGCCGCACGCACAGGAACGCCCGCTGAAAATAACGCGAAAGCGGTCAATGCCAAGGTCAAGCCGCTTGCCGACAAATTTACCTTTATCAAGGCTGGCGATGAGGTTGTGCCGGGTATTACCAGTGAAGCAGCCTATGGCCACACGCCGGGTCACATGATTTTTCATGTAGAGTCGGCAGGCAAGCGCCTGGTTTTGACAGCCGATACCGCCAATCACTATGTGGCGTCGCTGCAACGTCCTGAATGGGAAGTGAGCTTTGACGGCGACAAGGCAATGGCCGCAGAGACCCGTAAGAAGGTTTTCGATAAGATTGCCGCTGATAAAGTACCATTCATCGGCTACCACATGCCTTTCCCGAGTGTTGGTTATGCGGAAAAGCTGGAAACGGGCTATCGCTTCGTGCCTGCGACCTATCAATTCGACGTTGGGTGACGGGCATTTCTGCTTTGGCAATTGCAAGATTATGTGTCTGAACAGGGCGTAAAGGGCCAGCAGTTGCGTTTACGGCTTTTCAAACTGACATAAGCATGTTACCAGCCCGTGCCAATTCACTTGAATAGACCTTGATCGACGCTCCACCTCACGTGGCGCGTCCTTTAGTCGTATTAGCCGTATGTTAGGAATTGGTAATGGCAAAAATCGTTGAATCCGCAACAGGCGCACTGGCACTGACATTTGATGATGTCCTGCTGCAACCCGGTCATTCCGAAGTTATGCCTGGCCAGACGGATATCCGCACCCGTATCGCAGCTGATATTGAGCTGAACCTGCCTCTCTTGTCTGCCGCCATGGATACTGTCACCGAGTCGCGCCTTGCAATCGCTATGGCGCAGGCTGGGGGCATGGGTGTCATCCATCGCAATCTGACACCGGAATTGCAGGCCGAAGAAGTCCGGCAGGTCAAGAAGTTTGAATCCGGCATGGTCGTAAATCCGGTCACCATCGGCCCGGATGCAACGCTCGCCGATGCGCAGGCGTTGATGCGTGCCCATGGCATTTCCGGCATTCCGGTCGTCGAGAATGCGGGTGAGGGCAGTCGCAAGCCTGGCCGCCTCGTCGGTATCCTGACCAATCGCGATGTGCGTTTCGCATCGGATCCGGCGCAGAAAATCTATGAGCTTATGACGCGCGAGAACCTGATTACTGTTCGCGAGAACAATGTTCAGCACGAAGAAGCCAAGCGATTGCTTCATCAACACCGCATTGAGAAGCTGCTGGTCGTAGACAATAAAGGCCACTGTGTCGGCCTGATTACCGTCAAGGATATGGAAAAGTCGCAGCTTAACCCGAATGCAGCAAAGGATGCGCAGGGCCGTTTGCGCGTTGCCGCTGCTTCGAGTGTTGGCGAAGATGGTTTTGAACGCGCCGAACGCCTCATCGCCGCAGGTGTCGATATTCTTGTCATCGACACAGCGCACGGTCATTCCCAGCGTGTGCTTGATGCGGTTACCCGCGCCAAGAAAATGTCAAATGCCGTGCGGATCATTGCCGGTAACGTCGCCACCGCTGCCGGAACACAGGCTCTAATCGATGCGGGCGCCGATGCGGTCAAGGTTGGTATTGGACCCGGCTCAATCTGCACCACGCGTATCGTCGCCGGTGTTGGTGTGCCGCAGCTTTCCGCCATCATGTCGGCGGTGGAGGCTGCACAGAAAGCCGATATTCCAGTTATTGCCGATGGCGGTATCAAGTATTCGGGCGATTTCGCCAAGGCGCTGGCTGCCGGCGCATCTGCTGCCATGGCCGGCTCTGCGCTTGCTGGCACCGAAGAAAGCCCCGGTGAAGTCTATTTGTATCAGGGCCGTTCATTCAAAGCCTATCGCGGCATGGGCTCCGTCGGCGCAATGGCACGCGGCTCGGCAGATCGCTATTTCCAGGCGGAAGTTCGCGATGAGCTGAAGCTTGTTCCAGAAGGCATCGAAGGTCAGGTTGCCTACAAGGGCCCGGTTTCCGGCGTTCTGCATCAGCTTGCTGGTGGTCTGCGTGCTTCCATGGGTTATGTGGGTGCAAAAAATCTGGAAGAATTCCGTGAAAAGGCTACATTCGTCCGTATTACCAATGCTGGTCTGCGCGAGAGCCACACCCATGATGTCACCATCACCCGTGAAAGCCCGAACTATCCCGGCGGCAACTGATCATCTGAAAGGTGAGGGCGATGTCTGACATCTCCCTCCAAGCCCATTTTTCGGCCATGGCGCGCAACAGCGCCTGGTCAAATCATCGATTGCTGACTGTCTGTGAGCAGTTATCACCTGCCGAATTTGCTCAAGAGCGCACCAGTTTCTTTCCCTCGATACAGCTGACCCTTAATCATAACCTGATCGTCGATCACATATATATGGCTGATATGATCGGCGTTGGTCGGGCGAATATTGGTTTGGAAGGCGACGTACCATTTCCTGCTGCCAGCGACTTGAAGAAGGCACAGGAGGAATTTGATAAGTCGCTTATCGATTTTTGTGACGGGTTGAGCGCTGCTGACCTTGCCCGGGTTATATCCATCACATGGAGAACCGGAGACACATCTCGCGAACCGATTTCTCTCGTCCTGTCGCATCTGTTCGTGCACCAGATTCACCACCGCGGGCAGGCCCATGCCATGCTGGCCGGGACAAACGTTCCGCCGCCGCAGCTTGATGAATTCTTTCTCAATTACGACGAGCCACGAAGAACAGGCGAGCCCTATACTTGAAATGCCGCAACCTTCTTTGTTGACAGACAAGACCTGCCGGATTGTGCTAGATAATTCATAATACTGCTGGGGTTGGCCATAACCAATCCATGCAGGCGTGTCACTCTTTGCGTTGATGGCAGCCCATGACCGTTTTACCTTCTTCATTGCTGAAAGTACTGCTTAGTGTTTTTGCGGTGCTGTTCTTATTGACGTCACCAGTTTTTGCTCAGAGTGCACCAGCTGCCGAGCCGACCACACCGACGAAAGTTGACCAGTTTATCCAGCTGCTGTCCGACCCCGAAGTGAAGACATGGCTGGAAAAGGAGCTGGCAAAACCGGCACCTCCTGTGGCTACCGGTACAGTGACACCAGAATCCGCGACCATGACAAAATCCATGGTCTCGTCTTCTCTCGACACGGTGAAACAGCATATTGAACGCACCGCCAGAACAATCCCGGACCTGCCGAGACAGTTCATGCAGGCGCGTTCCACAATTATGTCCGAGCTGAGCGACCGCGGTCTCTTGGGTGTATTCCTGCTGGTAGGTATTTTTATTGCTGCCGGTATCGCATTGCAGAGACTGGTTTACCGCCTGACAGTGCGATATCGTCGATGGCTCATCAGCTTATCGAAAGATACGCCGCAGGGCAGGGCGAAGAAAATCAGCGCCCGTTTTCTATACTCCGGCCTCATGATCCTTGCCTTCAGCGTCGGCAGCACAGGCGCATTCATGATTTTCGAGTGGCCGCCATTATTGCGTGAGATCGTGCTTGCTTACTTGACCGCTGCAACCGGCACATGGGCTGTCAATGTGTTCTGCAAGGCAGGATTGATCACATCCAGCATGCAGGTCGCACATTCGGAGGAAGTGCGGGCATTGCCAATATCAGACGAAACGGCCGATCACTGGAGCCATTGGCTTGTCATCATTGCCGGCTGGTTCCTGTTTGTGGATGCAACCTTCTCGCTGCTGCCGCTTTTGGGTCTGACCTCAGACGGGATTGTCGCACTGGCCATACCGGCAAGTTTTGTCCTGTTGTGTCTTGGGCTGGTTGCTATATGGCGCCGTCCGCGCGCTTCGGTTGCGGAGGGCAAAAAGCAGTTGGTCAGTCATGTTGCCGCGACATGGCTGATGACGGTCTATTTTATCGGACTTTGGTTGCTCCAGCTGACGGGAGCCTGGGTGCTTTTCTCGGTTGTCGCGCTTGCATTCGTGATCCCGCTGCTCGTCATCATAGCGCACAAGGCGGTCCATTTCATATTGCGGCCCGCAACAGCCGAAGCAGGGGGCGCAACTGTTCCCGCCGTTACGCTTGCGGTCGTTGATCGCGGCATTCGCGTCGCGTTGATCTTGCTTGCCATATTCATTACGGCCCGCATGTGGGGCGTCGGCATGTCCAGCATGCAGAACCTCCAAAACCCGACAACGACGCTGATTGTTCGCGGTATTGTCAATACGCTGGTCATCGCTCTTGCTGCAGACTTCGGCTGGAGCATCATAAAGGCATTGATCGAGCGCAAGCTTGGTGTCCATCATCACGCACAGGAAGAACATGCCGAGATCGATCCGCAGCAGGCACGGTTGCGTACTCTGTTGCCGATCATTTCCAATATTCTGTTCGCTTCTCTTCTGATCATGGCAATCCTGATGATCCTCTCTTCGATTGGTATTCAGATCGGGCCGTTGATTGCGGGCGCGGGCGTCGTCGGCGTCGCCATTGGCTTTGGTGCGCAAACCGTGGTGAAGGATGTTATTTCCGGCGTGTTCTACCTGCTCGACGATGCGTTCCGTATTGGCGAGTATATTAGCAGCGGGAAATATATGGGCACGGTTGAAAGTTTCAGCCTCCGCTCGATCAAGCTTCGCCACCATCGTGGTCCGGTTTTCACCATACCCTTCGGCGAGTTGGGAGCAGTGCAGAACCAGAGCCGCGATTGGACGATGGACAAGTTCAATATCACCGTAGGCTTTGACACAGATATTGAAGCTGCGCGAAAGTTGATCAAACGTGTGGGAGCTGAGCTTGCAACTGATCCAGAATTTGCCCCTTGGGTCATTGAACCAATCAAAATGCAGGGTATTCAGGAATTTGGCGAGTACGGCATAGTGCTGCGTATGAAGATGACGACAAAACCTGGCGGAGCCTTCGCAATGAAGCGCAAATTCTTCATCGCCGTGCGCAAGGCTTTCAAGGAAAACAACATTGAACTGCCTGTCCCAACTGTCCACGTGCAGAAAGGCGAAGAAACCGCACCGGTCGTGGCACAGAACCATACTGCGCGCCGCAAGCGCGCAGCCGTATTAAAGGCAGCTGAAGACGCCGCCTGATCTTATGGGATAATTTTGCGTGCCTTCAGATCATCGAAGACACGCAGAAACATTTCCTCCGTGTCGATATACTCATGAAAGCCGGCGCGCCGCAGTTTTGTCCCGTCGGCAAAGAAATCATAATCCCAGCCGAAAACGAAATCGCCAAAGCCCCACGCGGAGACGTCGGAATAGGGCGTTGGCGCAAGACCGTGTTTTTCCACCATCTGCTCCCACAGTTTCGCTTTGTCAGCCATGATGACATTAAGTGACATGGGCAAAGGTGGGGCAACATCCAAGCCGAAATATTGCGCAATTCTGGGCCATAATTCGCTCCAACGGAATAAATCGCCATTATTGATGTTGAAGGCCTGATTGCCGCATTGCGGATTAGTCGCGATGAAAACAGTTGCGCGTGCCAGAAGCCCTGCATCGGTCATTTCCAGCAAGCTATCATAGGCGCCGGGCTTTCCTGGAAAGCGCAATGGAATACCAAGCTCCTTCGACATGGACGCATAGACAGCAATGACCGACGCCAGATTCATGGGATTACCCAGAGCAAAGCCGATAACCACAGAAGGGCGTAATGCCGACCAGTTCCAGCTTTTGCCCTTTTGCAAGGCTTCAAGGAAATCCTGCTGGTCGATGTTGAATTCCGGCGGCATGTGATTGGCGTCGGTTTCGCGTGCCGGCGTTTTGAACGGGCCCAGATGTGCACCATAGACCTTATAGCCTTGCATGAGACTGATATGCTCAAGGCTAGGCGCAATCGGCTCGATTGCATTCACCACATTGACCAGCATTGCCAGATTGGGCGCGACCAGCTCGGCCCAGCTTGGACGATCCTGGTAGGCCGCATAAAATATGTGAGTGATATTGGTCAGATGGGAAAGCTTGGCTTTTGCCTCTGCCGCATTAAGAAGATCGACGGCGATATGACTGACTTTCCCTACCGTCTCACCGCCTCGCCGTGACAGACCAACAATATCCCAATCGCCAAGCTCGACCAGATGCGCAATAAGATTGCTACCGATAATGCCATTGGCACCGACAACAACTGCCTGCTTCGTTTTTTCCGTCATTTGAACCGCTCCATTTTGCTGGAGGGAATATCATCCATGCAGAATTGTTTGTGTAGGGCGTCAATAATGATATGATTCATAAGAGAAACTTTGAGGTTAGTGATGGATCGGTTATCGGCGATGAAAACTTTCGTGCGCGTCGCAGAGCTTGGAACTCTGTCCGCGGCTGCACGTGAGCTTGGCCTGACACAGCCCGCCGTCAGCCAGCAGATCGCTGCTCTTGAACGTCATCTGGGTATCAGCCTTTTTCATCGTTCGACGCGTCAGCTTGTCGTGACTGAGGGAGGCGAAACCTACTATCGGCGCGCCCTTGAAATATTGCATGCGGTGGATGAAGCGGAAGAGGGCGCCACCGCCTATTCCACTGCGTTACGAGGTAGTTTGCGCATCCACGCGCCCGTCGGCTTTGGCCAAATGTACCTCGCTCGCTTTGTAATCAATTTCCAGCAGCAGCATCCGGATTTGCGGTCTGAACTGGTCCTCGACGACCGCATTGCCGATCTGATCACCGATAATGTCGACGTGGCTATCCGGTTCGGCGCAATGAAATCATCTGACTTGATTGCACGTAAACTCGGCTCATTTGACAGGGTTCTGGTCGCCTCTCCAGACTACATCACCACACATGGCAGCCCGGTCACGCCGGATGATCTCGTCAAGCACGGGTTTGTCCGTTTCATTTGGTCCCCGCCGGGAGAAATGGTGCCTTTGATAGGGCCAGATGGTTCGGTCGATGCGGCAATCAGGTCTGTTTTCCTCGCCAATAACGCATTTGTGCTCAATGACGCTCTCTGCGCAGGCCTTGGTATTGGTGCCGCACAGCTGCCGCTTGTTCAACCCTTGATCAATGGTGGAAAGTTGGTTCGCATATTGCCGGATTATGGATATGCGCCGATGGACATCCATGCCGTATATGCCAGCGGGCGTTTCCTGCCACGCAAGATCAAGCTGTTCGTCGAATATCTTTTGGCGGAAATGAGATCGATACCGGGCTTGCATATGGTCAATTCCCGCACATAAGCACCGTCAGTAAATTATGCATAGGGACGATGGAGAATTTCCGCAGTCTCCTTTATTGGGAACATTCCGGACAGCAGGAGAACGCCATGTCACAGACACAAATTTTCTGGCCCATGATCACTTTGACCTTTCTGATCTATTGCGTTTATTTACTGCTTTTTCTTCGGCGCCGGCGGGCGGTCATGAGCGGTCAGGCAAAGATTCAAGAGTTCATCATTCCAACGAGCGAGCCGGAAATCAGCGCAACGACGATCCGCAACCTGGGCAATCTCTACGAAGTGCCACTGTTGTTCTATGTCGTTTGCCTGTCACTCTATGTGGTTAACGGCGTATCATATCTCGCTGTGGTCATCGCCTGGCTCTTTGTCGGCGCGCGGCTGGCTCATACGTTTATTCACGTCACGACGAACCGGCTTCGTTATCGGCAGCCGATTTTCGTATTGGGCTTTATTCTCAATGGCGTTCTTTGGATCATGCTGGCAATGCACCTTCTGCTGCCACCAGTGGTTTAAGTTTAAGCCACCAAATCAGCCAATTCTTTTTCTGAAACGGTCAATTTGCGGCCGCAATCCATGATGACAGCCGCAAGCGCCTCAAAATCTTCGCGTCGTTTGCTCTGCTTTCGCCAGATCAACCCTATTTCACGGGCGGGTTCAGGAGCGGCAAAAGATGAAATCCTTACATTATTGCGGCCAGCCTCGGTCCGAACGGCTATTTCCGGAATCAATGTGAGACCCATGCCGTGACTGACCATCTGCAATAATGTCGCCAGACTGGTCGCGCCATAATTGACGAGTTGTCTTTGCTTGACGCTGGTACATACAGCCAAGGCCTGATCGCGCAGGCAGTGGCCTTCTTCCAGCAGCAGCAGGCGCTCAACAGCAACATTCTCCTGCGTCATGGGCGATGAAAGAATATCCGTGTCGTTGCTCGATGTGGCGATCAGAAAACGATCACGGAAAAGCGGCATCGAGACTGTGCCCTCGCCATCGATAGGCAGCGCGGCGATCAGGACATCGAGATCACCAAGCCGCAAATCCTCCACCAGCTTCGAGGTTAAAGCTTCGCGCAGTTCAATGGAAAGATCCGGATAGTTGTCGTGCAGGTGCGGAATGAGTATCGGCAGCAGGTAGGGCGCTATGGTTGGAATGATTCCGAGACGCAGGCGACCCAGCAAAGTGCCGCGCTTTTCCAATGCCAGATCTTCCAATGAGCGGATTTCATCAAGAATGCTCTGGATTTTAGGCAGCAATTTGCGACCCATATCTGTCAAAACAACCGAGCGACGGGTCCGCTCAAACAATGTCGTACCAAGTCGCGTCTCCATTTCCGCTATTTGGGCTGAGAGAGCAGGCTGCGATATACGCGCCGCCTCTGCTGCCTTGCGAAAGTGCAGCGTGGTGGCGAGGATATCAAAATAGCGCATTTGCCTTACAGAAAACATGATAGGTAAATCCTATCAATAATAATTCTAAATACAATTGGAAACTATGATTGGAATAGTTCTATTCTGGAATCAGAGGTCAGCTGAAGCTGCGCCGATCATTTCAAAGCTCGAGACAATCAAGGGAGAAGCCCCATGGCTGACCGTCCAACATTGACGACAACCGCCGGTGCACCGGTATCGGACAATCAGAATTCCAGAACTGCAGGTGAGCGTGGTCCGGTACTGCTTGATGATTATCAGCTGCTTGAAAAGCTCGCGCATCAGAATCGCGAGCGCATTCCTGAGCGCGTGGTTCATGCCAAAGGTTGGGGCGCATTTGGTACATTGAAGATCACCGGCGATATTTCGCGTTACACCAAAGCCAAGGCTCTGCAGCCCGGTGCAGAAACTCCATTGCTTCTGCGTTTCTCGACTGTTGCTGGTGAGCTTGGTGCTGCCGATGCTGAGCGTGATGTGCGCGGTTTTGCGTTGAAGTTCTATACAAGCGAAGGCAATTGGGATCTCGTCGGCAATAATACGCCGGTATTCTTCGTTCGCGATCCACTGAAGTTCCCGGATTTCATTCACACGCAGAAGCGTCATCCACGCACCAATCTGCGTTCTGCCACTGCCATGTGGGACTTCTGGTCGCTTTCACCCGAAAGTCTGCACCAGGTAACAATTCTCATGTCGGATCGCGGCCTGCCAGTCGCGCCGATGTATATGAATGGCTACGGCTCCCATACCTATTCTTTCTGGAACGATTCCGGTGAACGTTTCTGGGTCAAGTTCCACTTCAAGACCCAGCAAGGCCACAAGTTTTACACCAATGCGGAAGCTGAAACCCTTATCGGCAAATCTCGTGAAACCTATCAGGAAGAACTCTTCGGCGGTATTGAGCGCGGTGAATTTCCCAAATGGACTGTTCAGGTTCAGGTCATGACCGAAGCTGAAGCCGAACGTACGAGCTATAATCCATTTGATCTGACCAAGGTCTGGCCGCATGGTGAATTCCCGCCGATTGAAATTGGTGTGATGGAACTCAACCGCAATGCGGACAATTATTTCGCCGAAATCGAACAGGCTGCTTTCTCGCCATCAAACGTTGTTCCGGGCATCGGCCACTCACCTGACAAGATGTTGCAGGCACGTGTTTTCTCCTATGCTGACGCCCATCGCTATCGTCTTGGCACGCATTATGAGGCGCTTCCGGTTAACCAGCCGAAATGCCCTGTCCATCACTATCACAAGGATGGCCAGATGAATTTCTTCGGCCAGAAAACCGGCAATGTGGATGCTTATTATGAGCCCAACAGCTTTTCCGGTGCAGTAGAACAGCCTTCGGCCAAAGAGCCGCCGCTGAAGCTTTCGGGCGATGCGGACCGCTTCAACCACCGCATCGGCAATGATGATTACGGTCAGGTAACCGCATTGTTCAACCTCTTCGATGCTGGTCAGCGCTCGCGACTCTTCTCTAACATTGCTGCGGCAATGGGCGGCGTTCCAAGCGAGATCATCGAGCGCCAGTTGGTGCATTTCGCCCGTGTTCACCCGGATTATGAAGCCGGTGTGCGTGCCGCTTTGAAAGAGGCACATGGCTATGAGGCCAATGCTATCTCCAACGAGGAAAAAGACGTCGCTGCCGAATAGGCCGACATGAACCGCGAACAATAGCGAGCCGGGGTGTAAGCCCCGGCTTTCTTTTATTGTCGCAGCCATGTATGCGACAGTGAAAGAGTTGGAAAAGCTCTAAGGCTAACAAGGAATTCATATGCGACTTGGCGGACGCCTGCAGGCGGCAATCGAAGTTCTCGAAGATATTGAAAATCGCAAGCGTCCCGCCTCGGATGCTTTGAAGGATTGGGGGTTGTCGCATCGTTTCGCCGGAGCTGGTGACCGTGCTGTCATTGGTAATATTGTCTATGATGCGCTGCGCCGGAAATTGTCGCTCGGTTGGCGCATGGATAGCGATGCGGCACGCCATATCGCTTTTGGTGTTCTGCTGTCCGATGCCGAACTGAATATTGAAGATATCAATGCCGCGCTTGAAGGCGACAAGTTTGCTCCAGAACCTCTCGATGCAGATCGTTTGGCTATTTGGGAATCGCGTGATTTGGTGTCTGCCCCCGATCATATTCGTGCCGATGTGCCGGAATGGTGCGTGCCACATTTCCAGGCGATCTTCGGCGATAAATGGGTGGAAGAAGCGGCAGCATTGAGCGACCGGCCTCCTGTTGATCTTCGCGTCAATACGTTGAAGGCTGACCGCGAAAAGGTGCTGAAAGAACTGGCACGCGCTGGAGCTAATCCCGCGCCGCTGCTGGAAACGGCTATTCGTGTGCCGCCTTTACGCGCCATGGGTCGTCATCCAAACGTACAGGCTGAGCCAGCCTTCCAGCGCGGATTGTTCGAGGTGCAGGACTTGGGCTCGCAGATTGCAGCCAAGCTCAGCAATGCTAAGCCAGGCGAACAGGTGCTGGACTACTGCGCCGGTGCAGGCGGCAAGACGCTTGCCCTGGCTGCCGAGATGAATAATAAGGGACAGATCCACGCCTATGATGCGGAACGCGCGCGTTTGGCACCTATATTTGACCGCCTCAAGCGGGCAGGGGTACGCAACGCACAGGCCCATGCCAATATAAGCGATCTCGTTCCGCTGGAAGGCCAGATGGATCTGGTTCTTGTTGACGCGCCATGCACCGGTTCGGGAACATGGCGGCGCAGGCCGGATGCAAAATGGCGATTGAGCGAGCAACAGCTGGAGCGGCGCGAAGTTGAGCAGCGCCAGGTGTTGGATGCCGCCAAGGCTTATGTGAAGCCGGGTGGACGTTTGGTCTACATTACCTGTTCGCTTTTCGCTCCCGAAAACGGCAATCAGGTTTCGGCATTTCTAGCGGCAAACCCCGAATACGGCGTCATCGACAGCCAGCCGATCTGGAGCCAGGCTGTGTCTGAAGACAAGGACCTCAGACCATTGTTTAAAGATGGAACCACGATCCTCTCTCCGTTTTCAACATCAACCGATGGCTTCTTCATTTCGGTTCTCAGGCGGGAAAAATAAGGCTACAACCGGCGCAAGTCATTCACAGGAATATTCCTATGTCTCGTTCCATGGTGCTTTTGCTGTTTTTGGTTTTAGTCGTTGGTGGTGGGCTTGCAATTGGTTACATAACCCTTCCGGGTGAATGGTATGCCAGTCTGGTCAAGCCATCATTCAATCCGCCGAACTGGCTTTTTGCCCCCGTCTGGACAGTTCTTTACGTCATTATCGCTCTTGCTGGCTGGCGTGTATGGGATCGTGGTCTGGCATCCCCCCAGCAATTCTGGTGGGCACAACTTCTATTCAATTTTCTTTGGTCGCCGAGTTTTTTCGGGCTCCAGCAAATGGGTCTTGCACTGGTCGTCATCGTGCTTCTGCTGATTTCGATTATAGGCTTCATCAAAGTGAGCTGGAGAACAGAGCGCACATCGGCAATTCTGTTTCTCCCTTATCTGGCATGGGTGGCCTTCGCGACCCTGCTTAACGCTTCCCTTTATTGGCTGAACCCGGCAGGCTGAAATGTTTGATTATGTCACCCCTATTGCTGGCAAACGTGTTTTGTTTGCCATGGCAGCAACTGCCGAATATGGCCATCACTTGCAAAAACTGTTTACGCCGCTGATCACTGGCGTCGGCCCCGTGGAATCGGCCGTCAGCGTTTCGTCCGTTCTCGCACATTTGGGGGCCACATCGTCCTTGCCGGATTTGGTCGTATCGTTGGGTTCTGCCGGATCCCGCATTCTTGAACAGACCGAAATCTATCAGGCGACCAGTGTGTCCTATCGGGACATGGATGCCTCGCCGCTAGGGTTTATCAAGGGTGCCACGCCATTTCTTGACCTGCCGGTGAAGCTCCCACTCGATTATCGCATTCCGGGTATAAAGGAAGCGACACTGTCCAGTGGTGCCAACATCGTCTCGGGCAAAGCCTATGATCTAGTTGACGCGGATATGGTGGAAATGGAGACGTTCTCCATCCTTCGTGCCTGCCATCGTTTCAATCTCCCTTTGATCGGTCTGCGTGGAATTTCCGATGGCGCAGAGGAGCTTCAGCATCTCGGGGATTGGACTGAATATCTCCATGTGATCGATGAGAAACTTGCAGTAGCCGTTGAGACCATGGCTGATGCAATTGAGGATGGAACAATCAATTTATAATGCAACATTTCAACAGGCTTCCTTTCTGAAACCCATTGCTTCATTGCATTGAGAAGTTCTTTCGTTGGGAAATCTAAAATATCTTCGTCGGAGAAACTGGCTTCCAGTTGCCTCTCGTAATGGATGCAAAAGAAAACACCAGTGCTATTAATCCACCCTGTTAACAATCGGAATCAGTTTGTCAGTAAGCTTTGACAACCCATTGCGCCTAACCGACATTTGCTTTAAAGGCCCGCCATGAACACTCCCACTCATCCCGATACAGTCCTCATCGTCGATTTCGGCAGCCAGGTAACTCAGCTGATTGCGCGTCGCGTTCGCGAAGCCGGTGTCTATTCCGAGATCGTTCCCTTCCAATCAGCTCAGGAAGCGTTCCACCGCATCAAGCCTAAAGCAGTCATTCTTTCCGGCAGCCCGCATTCAACTGTCGATATTGGCAGCCCGCGCGCGCCGCAGGATGTATTCGATTCCAATGTCCCGGTTCTTGGCATCTGCTACGGCGAACAGACCATGTGCGCACAGCTTGGCGGCAAGGTTGAAAGCGGGCATCATCGCGAATTCGGCCGCGCTTTTCTTGATATCCAAGAAGAATGCGCGCTATTCGACGGTATATGGGCCAAGGGCACGCGTCATCAGGTTTGGATGAGCCATGGCGATCGTGTCGTCTCGATTCCTGAAGGCTTCAAGGTTGTCGGCACCTCGACTGGCGCGCCTTTCGCCGCCATCGCAGACGAAGCCAGAAAATATTACGCCGTGCAGTTTCATCCTGAAGTCGTGCATACGCCTGATGGCGCAAAGCTCCTCCAGAACTTTGTCCATCGTATTGCAGGGATTGAGGGTGATTGGTCCATGTCGGCCTACCGCGAAAAGGCGGTCGATCTCATTCGCAAGCAGGTTGGTGACAAGAAAGTCATCTGCGCCCTATCAGGCGGGGTTGATTCGTCCGTAGCGGCTCTGCTCATCCACGAAGCGGTTGGCGATCAGCTTACATGCATCCTTGTGGACCATGGTCTGATGCGTAAGGGCGAGGCGGCAGATGTCGTCAGCATGTTCCGCGAGCACTATAATCTGCCGCTTATTCTTGTGAATGCACAAGATCGTTTCATTGACGCGCTCGAGGGCGAAAGTGATCCGGAAAAGAAACGCAAGACGATCGGCCGGCTCTTCATTGAAGTCTTCGAGGAAGAAGCCAAGAAACTTGGCGGCGCGGATTTCCTTGCTCAAGGCACGCTCTATCCAGATGTGATTGAAAGCGTTTCCTTCACCGGCGGTCCTTCGGTGACGATCAAGTCGCATCACAATGTTGGCGGCTTGCCTGAACGCATGAATATGAAGCTCGTCGAGCCTCTGCGCGAACTTTTCAAGGATGAAGTGCGTGTGCTCGGTAAGGAGCTTGGCCTGCCGGATCATTTCATTGGCCGTCATCCTTTCCCGGGTCCAGGTCTGGCAATCCGTTGCCCGGGCGGCATTACCCGCGAGAAGCTTGAAATCCTGCGTGAAGCAGATGCCGTCTATCTCGATGAAATCCGCAAGGCCGGACTCTATGATGTGATCTGGCAGGCTTTCGCTGTTCTCTTGCCCGTACAAACTGTTGGCGTCATGGGTGATGGACGCACCTACGAATTTGTCTGCGCCCTGCGCGCGGTGACATCGGTCGATGGCATGACGGCGGATTTCTATCACTATGATATGAACTTCCTCGGTCAGGCGGCGACTCGGATTATCAATGAGGTTAAAGGCATTAACCGCGTCGTTTATGACGTGACATCGAAGCCCCCAGGCACAATCGAATGGGAATGATTCAGGCCCATCCAAACGCCGCCGATTTTACGCCACGGCACGACGTAAGCTGTTGAAAACAAAAATAAAAATGTCCATGAACATTCGGCAGCTATCGGCACACATAGTTTGACGTTGGCGGCCTGCGTGACAGACCTCACGTATATTGCCCGAACGAATTTTTCAAAGTACCGTCACGCTCAATGAGGCTCGTGACGGTACTTTTTTCATCTTGACCGATCGACCCGAGGTGTGCGATTAACGCGCATCTGAAATGCGGGATAATTCCATTGGCTATCCACCTTGTGGGAGAAACGATCGACGCCAAGCGGGCGCATCAGCGCGCGCAGGCTGGAGAGCTGATTCAGCTCGTCCGGGGCGTTTATGTCGATCACGATGGTGATGCTGAGGCCACCATCCTGGGTCATGCTGTCCGCATCGCCCACTATCTCTATCCTAACGCCTATCTCTCGTCGGCAAGCGCGGTTCTGCTCGCGCCCACACCAGACGGACGCCTGTTCATCAGTGGTCGCCGCAACCAGCGCACGCGGTTGCGCATGCTGGAGATCGTTCAGAACCAGGCGCCGGCACACCCTTCGACGGCAATCGCGGTGATTGGTGATGATCTGGGAGAGCTGCGGGTCGCCGCGTCGTCGCCACGCCAACGCTTCCTTGAAGCCTTTCGCCTGCGAAGCGAGCACGCCAGTGCCGTGACCGCCGAGATGCGCGCCCTGATGGCGGCCCGGTTGGTCGAGGAGCATGGAACGCCACGAGCGGCGGCTGATGCAGTCTGGGCGCTGGCGCGCGAGAATGAATGGTATCGCGAGGGAGAGGGCGCCGAACGCTTTCTGTTGGCCCAGCCCGGCGCGGCGAAGGTCCCCGTCAACAAGGCGGCGCTCGATCTTCTGGTCGCCTGGCACGGCGAACCTCTGGGCCGCCTGCTCCATGATGGTTTCGAATGGCGCTGGAAGGCTCAGAGACGCGTTGGTCCGGCGCTAGTGCGCGAGACGACGCCGGGCAAGCTGCCGGCGTTCATCGAGTCGCTACTGCCCGAGGGCTGGCTTGCCCAAGTCCTCCATGAACGCGACGAACGCGAGGCGCTACGGCGCGGCCGACGCTATATGTCCAACATCGTCATCGTCCAGGCACGCGAGGAATTGGCGGCATTGCCTGCCGATGTGCTCACCACCGCACTCGCTGGCTTCCTCGACGCTGGCCGCTTCACTGGCGTTTATGCCGGACCGGGGCGTGGCGAGATCGAGGAGACCTTCGAACAGAACCTGGCGCGCATCTTCGCGCGTGCCGAAACACCACGCCTGTCGGGCGTTCAGATCAAAGCGCCGATGAGCCTAACGCCAGATGGCGCCCTCGTTCCGGCCATCGACCAACCCTTCACCCACATTCTCAAGCCTGCAGGGACGGCAGGCTTCGAGACGCTGCCAATTGTGGAATGGCTCTGCCTGGAGCTTGGCCGCGCCGCCGGGTTCGAGGTGCCCGACGCGGCCCTGATCGAGATGCCCGACGGCTTGGCGCCGGCTCTGGTCGTTGAGCGGTTCGATATCCGGCGCGGCCCTCAAGACGACCGTCGTCTGGCGATGGAGGATTTCTGCTCTATCTTGGACCTTCCAGCTTCGGCAAAATATGATGGAACAATCGAGCGTATGGCGCGGGGCCTGCGCCCGCTTTCGACCGATCCCGCCGCGGATCTCGACATTCTATTCCGTCGCGCTGTCTTCGCCTGGTTGATTGCCGACGGCGACATGCACTTGAAAAACCTCGCGATACTAAAGACGGCGGAGGCGGAAGCCAAGGCCTTCACAATGGTGCGTTTTGCGCCGCTCTACGACGCTGTCACCACTCGTGTCTTTCCGGGTCTTGGCGGCGACCGCATGGCCTTGAAGCTGAACGGCAAGGATGATCGCCTGACCCGCCACGACTTCCTCGCGCTGGCCCGAACGATCGGTCTGACGGTCGGCGATGCCGAGGCGGCTATTGGCGAACTTGCCGGGCACCTGTCCGAATGCACTAAGACGCTGCGCCTGCCCGCATTCGCGGCTGAGTCCGAGGCGGCGAAGACTGCACAAGACAAGGTGATTGCCCTCGTCCGTGACCGATGCGCGGTCTTTATGGGCAGCGCTGAGGCTTCAAACTCTCCAGGTGAGAACAAATAGGGGGCATGATTGAAGGAACGAGACGCTTAGCCCCGCGTGAGGGTGATCTAGCCGGACGACAGCAAGCCGCTACTGGACGACCGGCTCGCCGTCGGCGGCCGCAGAGCTCGATGTGGTGGGCGCCGCCGGCGTCATATCGACGAAAACATGCTTCAGCCGGATAACATGGCTGCCGTTCTGAACCAACGCGCCTTCAAGGACTGCCAGCGCCAGGGAATGTGAAGCCTCGGCCGTCAACCCAGCCGACTCGCCGTAGGTTTTTCGAATGCGCGCATCTACGGCATCAACAATGGTAGAAGCCGGAAGGGCCAGCACATAGCCGAGCATGAAGCCCCATTCATGGCCTGCAGCGTACCGGCCAGCGGCAAACCGCTCGACACCTTTAGCTACATAACTCCCGTTCAGACTAGTATCACCTGAGTCAACACGCTTACATTCAACAGCAACGTATGCGTCTTCATCGCCGAACTGATGCAAAAATTGCAAAGTAATGTCGATCCGACCCAGGATGGTCGGGTCATCGTTTGCCATATTTTCTAGCTCGTGCTCACCCCGTATCTGTAGGTTGGTCAGCCCGAGCGATTTCTTAACTCGACGCATTGCCTTTCGGACGACGATCGTGGTCGGTACTTCGAGCATGCCAGGGGTGAGGTGTGGCTTTGCCTCGTCGCACCCTCTGCAAAGAAGGTCGAGAACGGTGGCAATCTGATCACCCGACAGCGCGAAAGCGGGAACTCCAAATGGAATGTCAGGCGTGAGCAACGGCGTTACCTCCCCGCAGCCAGTGATCGGCGAGGATGACATCGGCGTCGTTCAAACCAGCCGTCCGGGTCCAGTTTCGGACTTCGCTGGGCTTCAGAATGAAGAGATCATCTAATCCATAAAGCCGAATTTGCCGCCGTTCGTTGAGATAGGGCGGTATCGAAACATCAAACTGGCCACGCAAAAGTGCGCCCAAAGCGTCGAGTTCGGCCGGATCGCCGTCTCGGACCACGGGTTCGGCCCCGGGTCCGCCTTTCGCCATGACGAACCGAACGGCTGTAATACCCGGGACACCGGAAGCCAGATCAGTTTTGGTTAGACGCGCCGGATAGATAACAGCTTCCAGATGGCGCTCGTTGCGAGCGCGAAGATATGCGTCGACGGTTTGCGCGACCTGGCCTGCATAAGCTCGCAAGGCGCCCGCATCCGGTGGAGTGATAAGACCGGCGCGCTCACTTCGATTCTCGAAAACTAGGTACCGTGCGCGTTCAATGCTATCGCGGGCGACAGTCCGCTCGTCCGGGTCCAAGTCGTATAGATCAAAAACCACTTCATCGAGCGCGTTGAGGCAGGCCGAGCTCGATGGGTCGGCTGCGGCCTTCTTCTCGGCATCAATCAGCTCGGCGAGGAGGGTCGGATCGACCATGGTGAGATCGGGAATACGCAGCGACAGGAGGTCATGAGGCTCGACGGTCGGGCGCTCAAGGCCCCAGGTTGGGCCGCCAAGGGCCAGCTGGAAGGCAGTGAGGCTGGAGTTGAATATTCCGCTGAGCGCGAAAGCGTATTTTACATCTGCACCTGCGAAGGACACGCCGTAGAAGTTTTGTGTGTACAACACGTCATGCGGACTAACGGCAGCGCTGTAGCGTCCACGCTCAACGCCCGAGGCATTGCCTACCTTCGAACAGAGCAGGATTGGGCCGACAAAAATCGACTCGCGGCGCGGACGATGTAGCGTTTTATGCGTAAATTCATCGAGCGATGCATAGTCGAGACGGAATGCCGAGAATTTCTCGGGTGTGACGACTTTCAGTTCTCGATAGCCGGCCGGCGGCGTATTTGGATCACCGCGGACCTGGAAACCTTGGCCTCGATTGTCAGAAGGATCGCGTCCCAGCGCCTGCAGCAGCGCGTCAAACCGTGGGAAATCCTTTTCCAGCCGCTCGATTAGCCAGCCGTCACGAACGGTTCCGAACGTCGCCGCTTTTAGGAAGGGCGGGGTTGCCAGCACCCGTTTGAGCGGGACAGAACGGATTTCTCCCGGCCCGAGCCCGAAAACCCCTGTCCGTCGGAAGTCTGGCGTCCATGGAATTGAACCGACAAGCATGCGGTCTGCCTGAGGACCGAGCGCGCAGCGGGCAAAAAATAACAACGCGGGACCGAGCGCATCGGGGAAAAGCTCTTCGCGACGAAGATAAGAGAGATTGATCAGTGCAACAGGTGCGAGGCGTTCCAAGAGATGGTTACGCGCTGCGACAGCGTGAACATCTTTAGAGAAAAAAGGTGTCGCCTTCATCACCATGCCGACTCGGCCGTATTGTCCGGCGAGCTCTGCGCCCAGTGAGAGAAATGCTTGGTCTGGACTTCGCCTAGGACGCAGAGTTGATGTGTCGGAAGAGCGCCGCCTTTCGGTACCGTCCTCTTTCTTTACAAACGTCCACGGAGGATTGCCGACCACTGCGTCGAAAGAGCGGCTGGTGATCTGCGTGGGAAGGTCCTCGCCAAGAGAATCTGCTTCGAAAAGCGTGGTGTCGATCAAACGATCGAACCTGAGGTCGCGGATGTCACTGACCGGCTGCTCATCGAGCTCAAGAGCGGCGAGATATAGGCTGAACGCAGCGATACCAAGCGCTGCGCGATTGATATCGACGCCGAAAAGCTGGCCATAGAGGATACGCCGGACGAGTTCCCGGCTGGCGGGCTTCCCTTCGGCCGCGCGCCAGACTAGTCGGCGAAAAGCTTCCACGAGGAAAGCTCCCGACCCACATGCTGGATCGATAACAGCGGCGTGCGGCGACAAGCCTTCAAAAATGGGATCGAGCGTAAGGTGTACGAGCTCAACGGGCGTATAATGAAGTCCTTGCGATCGCGCCTCGTCCGCCGCGCTCGTTCGGGCGAACTGTTGGTAGATCGAGCTGATGAGATCCACCGGAATAGCGTTAAATCGGAAGCGGAAGAGACGCCCCTGTCCAAGACGCTCTGGAATCAAGCTTCGCCCTTCCACAAAATCGCGGATCAGCTCCAGATGCTGAAGTGTTAGCTGTTCGCGCTCAGCCCCGGGATCATCCATCGGGAACAGGTCGCCGTTGAAGGTCGTCCGCAACCAATCAAAGAGAGCGAATGCATTCGATGGCGTAGCGAAAATTGCACTTAGGTCTGCAGGCAAGTCAGGTGGCAAAAAGGGTTGGGCAATTCCCCGATCCAGCAGATACCAAGTGAAGATGCAGCGCCCGATAAAACGCTGAGCGATGTCGCGCGCGTAGGCCACGGCTTGATCAGTTTCCGGATTGCCGAGAGCGGTTAAGCGGTCCTCTAACGCTGAAATCTCAGCCAGCAACTCTCTGTCAACTCGATGTCGCCGGTTAATTTTCGACCCGATCGGACTGCTCCAGAATGCTCCCGTTTCTGTGGCAATGCGACCACATTGAACGTCGAGCGCGCGAAGGCGCTCGCCAGACTGCAGAACGAAACGATCCAGGGCTTGCGGCGCATGTCCCGCTTGTTCGTCAGTCCGCTCGGGCGAAGCATAGCAGTCGTAAAGACGGACATCCGTAGGCGTGACAATCCACAGCAGTGGCGCGACGCCCACGTTCCATGCCGCTTCATGCCACCGGCGAAGATCCTCGTCGGAAGGCTCCGCTTCCCCTGCATCCTTGAAGATGCTGGTAGGTGCGTTCTGAGCCGAGAAGACCGCATCCGCCTGCAATCCGACTCGCTCGTCCGAAAATACCGCACGCATCTTAGCTGCGCGCGGGTCGTCTGCCGGCACCAACCCCGGCGCGGGCAGGCCATTGGAGGCAAGATATCCCGTAGCCTCTAGCGCCTGTTTGTAGGCAGCGCTGGTCAAGCTGACCTCCGGCGCGCGTGCACTGCCGCATGATGAGGTTTGACAGGTGCAGCAGCGGCGTTCTCACTTGGAGGTGTCGCAATCGACCGTGGGGGGAACAATTCTAGTTGTCCCAACGACTTGGTGGGGTGGGGTAGCGAGAAGCCAACCGACAAAGCCTCAAGATGAGGTTGCAGGCGAAGCACGACCGCATCTTCAGCCAGTGGAGGGCCGGCTTCATCTTCTACAAGAGACCAACCGTTTTCGCCTTGGAGGATAAGTGACTTACCCCAAAGAGCGATGAAGGAGGTGCGCTGGAAACCCGCTTTGAGACTGGCAAACAGGTTTTGATGCGGCTGAAGCTCAAAATGAAAACGCTCACGCAGCAATACCGCGATACGGAGCAGCAGAATGGTTTGCCATGTGAAGCCAGCCGCCGAGCCTTTTCCCTTCGGCGGAAGGTCGGCTGGAATGAGGGCGCGTCGACTCGTCCACTCTCGCAGGGTTACTGTCGAGAGCCCCGTAAGCTGCGCGGCAACAGGGGTCTTTACAAAGCGCATGTCTACCTTCGTAGATCGAGTCTGATACCCGATCTTGTTAAAGAGAATGGGTATCAGACTCTACTTCGGGCGTAAACCGCAACGGCGTTAAGAATGACAGGTTCGCTTTGAACAGTCTCCGGGCGTTGCACCGATCGGTCGGGGCGGCTTAAGGTCAAGAGCCGGTTTGATCAAGGACGGTGATGACCCATCAAAATCCGTGGATGGGATCGATGTCGTTCAGTCGGAGAAGCCGGCGGAGACATCCTGGAAAGAGGGCAGCGGCGGCGCATCCGTTGATCCGGCCAATCCGGAACACAACGTCCCTTGGGGTTGCGCCAAGAATCAGCGACACGTTTAAGTTATCGAAAGCCATTTGTGGAATGTTCCGCTAAAACCGTGTTGTGTGAACCGGCTGAGAATTGCCTGTCTCATCGGTAGATAAGATCGAGGGTTAGACTTGAACAACATTAAAACCATCACTGACTCTCACAACAATTTATTGCCCGGAACGTTTGTGCGAATCCGTTCGAAGAGCTGGGTCGTTGAACAGAGTGGTAGGCTTGGAACAATACCTTTCCTCGATCTCATATCAGTTGAGGACGATGCGCAGGGTGAAGCTCTTCGGGTTACCCTCGGGTCAGAAGTCGATCAACAGGTTATTGATCCCAATGATTGGTCAGCGCTGTTTCAGACCAAGTTTGAGGGGCCGGAGCGCCTCGGTGCGTTTCTGAGGGCAACTGAATGGCGTACCGCGTCAGCGGCCGATCGCAAGCTGTTTCAAGCCCCGTTTCGGGCGGGTATCCGCCTCGATGCTTATCAATTGCTTCCTTTGGCCAAAGCCTTAGACTTGCCCCGAGTGAACCTGCTCATCGCTGACGATGTCGGTCTAGGTAAAACGGTTGAGGCGGGGTTGATCGTTAGAGAACTTCTCCTCAGACGAAGGGTCGAAATCGTTGTCGTTGCAGCCCCCGCGTCGATGCTACTTCAATGGCAGGACGAGCTGTCGCAGAAATTCGGTTTGGATTTCACGATCGTAGACCGCGAATATTTGCTGGAGACGCGTCGCACGCGAGGCTTCTCCGCCAACCCTTGGAGTGTGGGTTCACGGTTCCTGGTTTCTCACAGCGTGTTGTCAGACGAGACCTACATGTCGGGGCTTCGTGACCTGCTGGGCGAGTTCCGTGCGAGGTCTCTGCTGATTCTCGATGAAGCCCACCACGCGGCACCTTCATCTGGTACCGTTTGGGCAACCGAAAGCCAGATGACCCGCGCCGTACGACAGATCGCGGGTCGCTTCGAACATCGCCTTTTTCTGTCGGCGACGCCGCATAATGGCCATTCGAACTCTTTCGCGACGCTTCTGGAAATCCTGGACCCGCAACGCTTCACCAGAGGCATTAACGTCGATGCGAAGGAACTGGAACCAGTCATGGTTCGCCGACTGAAAGAGGACCTTCGACTTTTGGGACAGCCTTTCCCAGAGCGCATCGTCAAGCCGATCAAAATTGAGAACTTGCCTGCCAACGCCCCTGAGCTCACGCTAGCAGCAATGCTGGACGAATACCGGTCGTCATCCAGCGGCGGCTCGCGGGCGCGTTTCCTGTTTGCTAATCTCCAGCAACGTCTGTTCTCCTCGATTGCTGCATTCGACAGAACATTGAGGACACATCGCAAGACGCTCAATCGCAAGCGCGAGGAAGCCGTTGTCGCTGGAGACGAGGTCATTGATCTGGCCGAAGACAACGATCTCATCGATATGGCGACGGTCGAAGCGCGCTCAGAGCTCGGGGATATTGATGCTGCAATTGCCCATGTCGATCAAATGCTGGCAATTTCCAGTCCCGCGAAGGACGGTCCTGACGGTCGCATAGAGGCGGTCCTGGATTGGGCCGAGACCGAGATGCTGGATGGCGCATACCAATGGCGTGATCGTCGTCTCATTCTGTTCACCGAATGGGACGATACGCGTCGCTGGCTCGTGGATCGATTGAGGGAAGGCCTTCTCAAGCGAAGCCGCAACAAGATTGACCTCGACGGCCGCATCCTTGTGTTCACTGGTCAGACCAGCCTTGAGGAGCGTGACCGTATCAAGATTGCCTTCAATGCGCCGTTTGATCAGGAGCCGGTGCGCATTCTGGTCTGTACGGATGCAGCACGGGAAGGCCTAAATCTACAGGCGCGATGCCATGACCTGATCCACGTCGATCTGCCGTGGAACCCCTCTCGTTTGGAACAGCGAAATGGCCGAATTGACCGAAAGTTACAGCCTTCGAAGACCGTGAATTGCAGCTACTTCTTTTACACCCAGCGTGAGGAGGACCGTGTTCTTGATGCCCTGGTGCGCAAGACCGAGGTCATCCGAAAGGAGCTTGGTGCCTCCGGTGAGGTGCTTCGTCAGACCATTGAGAAGCGCCTGTCACGAGACGGTATCCGCCGTGGCGAAGCGGAACGTATCTCCGCCGAGATTGATGCCGAAAACTCGACCCAGGTCACGACCGCAGAAAAGGAACTCGGCGACGAACAGGAAAAACGTCTGGGCCGGTTGAAGGAAGAGCAGGAACGACTTCAGCGCCTGCTTGAGCAGGCACGTAAGCGCGTCGGCGTCGATGGAGCCGAAATCCGGCAGGTGGTTGAGATTGCCTTGAAAGACAATCATGCGTCCCTGTCGCCTGGCCACTTCAGCGTGCCCGAGGCTCTGGCGCTTGATCCGAACCATTCGGCTTTCGCAAAGGATCGCAGTTGGGCAACGCTCTTTGACGAACTGCGTCCGGGGCGTCCCGGACATCCCTATGAACGGGAGCGGTGGAGGCAAAAAACACCGGTTCGCGGTCTCGTCTTTGAACCTCCCTATGTAAAGGAGGGGCAGCCAGAGCCACAGGACGTGGTCCAGCTCCATCTGGAGCACCGTCTGGTCAAGCGGCTCATCTCCCGGTTCTCGTCGCAAGGCTTCCGCTCCAATATCGGCAGGGTTACCGCCATCATCGGCCCTGGCGCGCAACCGCGTGTCGTCTTGATTGGTCGGCTGTCGCTGTTCGGTCCCGGTGCGCGCCGGCTGCATGAAGAAATCATCCCCATCACCGCCGCCTGGCGCGATGTTCGCCGAGATGAGGCTCCTCTGTCGCCGTTCGCCGAAGCTGGCGAAATGACGACCATCGCCCAGTTGGATGATGCCTTGCGCACAGGGCGCACGCCGATCCAGAGCGTCGTCGATCGTCTTGAAAAAACTGTAGAACTCGATATTCGCGACCTCAGACCATACTTGGATACCCGCGCCGAAGCCTCGGAAAAGGCGGCTTTGACAGAGCTCACTGAGAACGGTCGCCGCGAGGCGGAGGCGATGGCCGATTTGCTCACGCGTCAGATTCAAAAGGTGCGCGAGGCGATGCGTGAGAAGAAGCCGATAGACCAGTTCGCTTTCGACTTTTCGACGGAGGAGCAGCGGCAGCAGTCGGAAAAGGAGATGCGGCAGATGGAGGCTGATCGCCGTACCTGGGATCAGAAACTGCTTCGCCTACAAGGAGACCTCGATACCGAACCCCAGAAGGTCAAGGACGGATATGAAGTGAAGGCGCGGCAGTTGGAGCCGCTCGGCATCGTCTATCTCTGGCCCGCGACGAATTGAGCAGTCCCATGAATTTTTATGCACGTGCAGATGAAACCACGGAATGGCTGAATTACCTTCAGCCCGAAGGTCTGGTTGTTGGACCCAGCGTTCTCCGGGACAAGGGCCTGACACCGATCCGACAGACGCCTCTGGACACCGAGGCGGTTGCCGAAGCGCTGGAGCTGTCTCCTGAAGCCCAGCGAGAGGACGACAAGTTCTTCGTGCTGCGCAATACCTGGAGCTTCCTTGAGACTGTGCTCAATTGGCCCGCCAAGCTGGTCGCCGGCAGTCCAGCGGGCCCATCCGTGTCTGTCGATCTGACACGAGTGGTTCCCGAACATGAAACCCTGCTCACACCGGACATGGTCGTTCTCTGGAACGACGTGACGGAAGAGGGCGTTCCGGCGCAGATGCTGGTCTCAGTCCATTCGAGCCTGGATGCCGATGGTCGAGGCCAGTTCGGCGATAGCGAATGGGAAGCAAGCCCGCACCAGCGGCTGGAACGCCTGCTGCGTGAAACCGGCGTCGGCGTCGGTCTGCTCGTCGCACGGGGCACTCTGCGTCTTGTTTATGCGCCGCGCGGGGAAACGGCAGGCTGGATATCCTGGCCGCTGGCCGCCCTCGGGCGGGTCGAAGGACGGCCCATGCTGGCTGGCCTCAAGCTTTGCCTCGGTCGCAACGCGCTGTTCACCGGCGCTCCCGACAAGCGGCTTCGTCCGGTTCTCAAAGCGTCGCGGGAAGCCCAGAACGAGGTTTCGGAAAAGCTGTCGGGACAGGTTCTCGGCGCGCTGCACGAACTGTTGCGCGGTGTTCACCAGGCTGATCTGGAACGCATCGAAGGGTTAGCAGAAACGGAGTCGCATCATCTCTACGAAGGCCTGCTCACCTGCCTGATGCGACTCGTTTTCCTGCTTTACGCGGAAGATCGCGACCTCTTGCCCTCGTCGCCCGATCTGCAATTGAAGACCCTGTGGGAGGGGGGCTATTCGATCAAGACACTGTACGCCAAGCTTCTCACCGACGAAGCGCTTAATCCGGATACGATGGACGAGCGCCGCGGCGGCTGGGGTCAGCTTCTCGCCGTCTTCCGCATCATTCATGAAGGCCATGGCGATTGGGTCGCCCGCCGAGGCGGCAAGCTGTTCGATCCCAACGTCTTCCCGTTCCTCGAAGGGCGAGACAAGGGCAGCACCAAGGATGACGCGAAGGTCCTGCCGATTTCGGATGGCTGTATCCTGCGCATTCTGCATGGGCTGATGACGGTGGAAGCTCGAAGCCTGTCGGGCGAGAAAATCCGCGAACGTCTGTCCTATCGCTCCCTCGATGTCGAAAGCATTGGTTCGGTATACGAGACGGTGATGGGCTTCACCGCTCTGCGAGCTGAAGAGCAGATGATTGCGCTGCGCGACGAAAAGAAGCTGCCGACCTTCATCGGCCTTGATACGCTTCTCGCCCAGAAGCCGAATGACCGTCAGAAATGGCTGAAGGATCGCGCCATCAAGTTGTCGGCCAAACAGGCGAAGGGCGTAAAGGAGGCAGCCGATGTCCCGGCGCTACTCGATGCCTTCGGTGGCCTGATCGACCTTCGCGCCACGCCTGACGGGTCCGCCATCGGTCTAGGGACGCCATATCTGCAGCCGACCGAGGAACGCCGAAGGTCAGGTTCGCACTACACGCCACGTTCGCTGACAGAGCCGATCGTTCGCCATGCGTTGGAGCCAGCCTTCGAGCGAATCGGCTCCAAGGCCTCGCCCGAGGCCGTGTTGTCGCTCAAGGTCTGCGATCCGGCATGCGGTTCTGGTGCATTCCTGGTGGAAGCCTGCCGCCAGCTCGGTGCACGGCTGGAGCAGGCGTGGAATATGTATGGGGCGGAAAAGCCAACCATTCCGCCGGATGAGGATGAGGCGCTGCATGCCCGGCGTCTGGTCGCCCAGAAATGCCTCTATGGCGTTGACCGCAACCCGATGGCGGTGGACTTGGCGCGTCTGTCGCTTTGGCTGGCGACTCTGGCGCGGGATCACGAATTCACCTTCCTCGACCACGCTATCAAGAGCGGTGATAGCCTCGTTGGCTTGACGCGCCACGAGATAGAGGCCGCCCATTGGGACGCCTCGAAGCTAGGCCTGCCGCTTTTCCGCAGTATGATCAAGGAGGCAGTAGACCGAGCCCAGGAAGGACGCGAGGCGATCCGGAATGCGCCGGACGATATTACGCGTGCCGTGCAGGAATCTCGCTTCCGCCGTGTCGAAACGGAGGTGGAGCCGGCACGCATCGTGGGCGATGCCGTCATTGCAGCCTTCTTCGCCGCTGATAAGCCGAAGGCGCGTGAGATGGAGCGGGCCAAGGTCGAAAGCTGGATCGGCGGCCATCTTCAGCCACGCTGGGAACTGCTGGAGGCGAAGGCGCAGGCCTTCCGGGCTGAGCAAGGCTGGCGATCGTTTCATTGGGAGATTGAGTTTCCGGAGGTATTCGGACGCAACAATTCGGGGTTCGATGCAATTGTTGGAAATCCGCCTTTCTTGAGCGGATCACGAACATCTCAGATTAATGGTGCCACGTATTTCCAGTTTGCTTTGAATCGGTTCACCGATTCCAAACATCAATGCGATCTGGTGGGATTCTTTTTCAGACGAGCCTATTCGGTTCTGAGAGATGGAGGCTGCCTCGGGTTGATCGGGACAAAAACAATCTCGCAGGGAGATACGCGTGAAAGCTCTCTTCAACCGATATTGGCAAGCAAAGGAACCATCTATGAGGTTCAAAAACGTTTGCCATGGCCCGGAGAGGCGGCAGTAATAGTATCCGTGGTGCATATTCGAAAAGGGCCACATGTCCGAGTGCGGTATAATGGAGCCACCGTTGACAGGATAAGCGCCTATCTAGTCCCCGGAAACTTTGACAGTTCGCCTCATCGCCTTACCGCCACTCCCTATTTTTCTAAGGGTTCACAGCCATACGGCCAGGGCTTTGTTTTCGACGACGCCGATGCCAAGGCTAATCCGATATCTTCGCTTCAACCAATCCTGGATTCCGAAAAGGAGGCAAGGTTCGCTTTCCGTATGGTGGGCGGCATAGACCTAAATCAAGACCCCGACCTAAAGCCCTCAAAGTGGATAATCGACACTTCCGCGATAAGTTCGGAGGAAGACTTAAATCGACTGCCAAACATATTCAAAATCATAAGCGAAAAGGTCAGGCCTGAAAGGGAAAGGCTACCTGAAAACAGCAACAACAAGCCGCTGAAGAAAAAATGGTGGGCGTATCAAGCGCCCAGGCCCGAGCTTTACAAGCAACTTTCAAAAATTGATCGATGCATAGTACACGCTGAAGTGAGCCCGCACATAGCTTTTCGTTTTGCAAATACTGGACCAGTTTTCATTAAGACAGTAATCGTTGTTGCAGAAAATCACGCATCCACCTTCTCGGTGCTACAATCTCGTGTACATGAAACTTGGGCGCGCTTCTTCTCTTCGACACTCGAGGATAGGGTTCGCTATACTGCGTCGGATTGTTTAGAGACATTCCCTTTTCCTCTTAATTTTTTGACGGATACGGAGTGTTTAACAACAGGTGAGAATTACCATGACCAACGGGCGAGGCTTATGGTTGATGCGAATGAAGGAATGACTAAAACCTACAACCGCTTCCACCTGGTTAGTGAGTTAAGCGGCCCCGTCGAACGCTTGCGAATCCTGCACGAGGAATTGGATCGCGCCGTTTTGCGAGCCTATGGATGGCACGACCTTGCGGATGAACTTCGTTCCGAATTCTTGACCGACAAGACGGAGGACGACCACACATATCAGGGCCGCTACTTTTGGAACGCTGAAGGCCGTGATCGTGTGCTGGCCCGCTTGCTCGCACTGAACGCCGAGCGGCATGCGGAAGAGGTTCGGCTGGGTATTGCACCGAAAGGCTCTGCGATGGCCGACGAGGACGTTATTGAGGGAGATGCCGGCTAAATGGGTGGGATAACAAATGCGCAGGTCGAATGGGCTATCATCAATCGGCTAAAGGCGATGCTGGACCAACCGCCCGAAACAAAGTTCAACGTGACCCAGACCTTTGCGCTTTTCAGTACGGTATTGTTATGGACGAAGAACCGGGGCTGGGTGGCAGGGAACAACGCCGGCGACGTAAACTTCGCTGATGCCGCTGATCAGGCCGCCCACAAATTTAGGCAACTCCTCGGGAACGAAGTCATCACCTCGCAGCCATGGTCTTTGCCGCTCCAAGAGCCTCGATTTATCGTGTTAGTCGAGCATGAAGGAATTGCAGCGAATCCGATCAACGGCGACTTCAAGGACATGCCAGTTGAGAACTTCGTCAAGTGGTTACGCGACGCATTTGGACATGGAGACGGCCGTACGATCCGACCGCTCCACAAGACAGGCAATCGCGGCGACCAAACTTGGCTGAGCGGTTTTCGCGTCCAATTCAATGAAACGCAGAACTCCAATCGAAAACTCGATCTCCATTTTTACGAAGCGGACATGAGACGCATCGGGTCGTTGCTCGCGGATCGATTTTGCATGGCACTTGCCGCAGCGCCCACATATTACAACGAAGACGTTGCAACTCGTCTGATTGAAGCCGGAAAAGTGGCGTAATGCGGAATCGACTTCGCAAGAAAGTCTTGCAATAATGATTTTGCAAGACTACATGAGGCCAAGGAGTATTTCATGACCACTACCATCGGCGCACGCATCAAATCGCTCCGCGAACAGCGTAGACTGTCGCAGGAAGACTTGGCCGAGCAATTCGGTTTCAAGGACCGCCAAACTTTGTCGGCTATCGAAACGGGCGATCGCAAGGTCGCTGCGGACGAACTGTTGCGTGCCGCCCAAGTCTTCGGCGTGTCGATCGATTATTTCACTGATCCCTTTCTGCTGGCTGGCGAAGGTCGGTTCTCTTGGCGACAGACGGGGGTCGATGGCAACCGGCTGCGCGGTTATGAAGAGTCGGCGGGTCGTTTGATCGCGGCATTCCGTACCCTTGCCCGCCAGACCGGCCACAAGCCTCCACTCATGCGGCCAGCACTCAGTCTCTCGAAGCAGTCGAGTTTTGATGATGCGAGTGCTGCTGGCGAACGTTTCGCCGCTGAATGCAATCTTGGAGAAGTGCCTGCGCGCCGGCTGGCTGATGTCATGGCAGAAAAGCTAGGCATTCTGGTCCTGATGGTCGACCCGATCGAAGGTGTTTCGGGTGCGGCCTGTCGCCTGCCCGAACTGGATGTCGTGCTCATCAATCGCAATGAGATCACCGGGCGACGTCATTTCGATCTCGCTCACGAGCTCTTTCATATCCTGACGTGGGAGAAAATGCCGCCCGAACACATCGAGGAGGCCATGCCGAAGAAGCGCAGTCGCGTTGAGCAACTGGCGGACAATTTTGCGTCGGCGCTCCTGATGCCGGGAGCAGTGCTGGATCGGTTTGGTGAATGGAGAAGTCTGACCGACGAAAGATTAGTCGATCACCTCAATGAGGTGGCAGACGAGTTGCTGGTGACATCCCAGGCGCTACGTTGGCGGCTAGTCGGTATGGGCCGTCTGAGTCGAGCACAGAGTGACGCAATTTCCGACGCAGGCCTGAGAAACAATGGCCAGGCGAAACCTGGTAAGCCGGAAGTGCCCCCACTTTTCTCTAAGCCATTTGTTAAGATCGTTGCTGCCGCTTTGGATGAAGGCCAAACCTCGATGCGCCGGATTGCCTCGATCCTCGGTCTCGCCATTGACGATCTTGCCGAGCTGTTCGTATCTCATGGCGTTGACGCGCCTTACGAGCTGTGAGGCTGCATGGCACGACACCATGGTCCTGTTCTCGTTGACACCAATGTCATCATCGAGTGTTGGCGCGTTTCCGCGTGGAAAGCGCTCTGTGGTGGCTACGCCGTTGAAACCGTCGGCGACTGTTTCATCGAGACGCAGACCGGCTACCAGCAGCGTCGACCAGAAGAGCAGATTGACAGTGAAGTTCTGACCAAAACGCTCGCGGCGGTTCATGCCGTTCATGATGTTGCTCGCGCGCAGGCGGTGACAATAGACCCGTCAATCGCTTACCTCGACGATGGCGAACGCGCGCTCTGGGCACATGCTATCAGCCGCAAAGATGCTTGGGTGTTGTGTGGCCCGGACAAGGCCAGTCTCCGGATCGGCATTCGCCTTGGCCTCCGGGAACGTCTGGTGTCGCTTGAGAGATTGCTCGGCGACGTCGGCTTCAAGCTAAGGCTGGACCTTAGGGCCCCCTATACACAAAAGTGGCTGGATCAGACGTTGGCGCAACTTGCGCAGTTCGAGGGGAAGTAATGTCGAGCAATACGACCACGGCATCGTCGCAAGATGCGCTAAGCATCCTCCCCAAGCCGGCAACCGCCGTCGAAGTTCGTGAACGCTTGATGGACCTGTTGCGCCGCGATCTGGTCGGAGCGCATCCGGACCTCGATCCTGATCTCGACAGGGAGATCATTTCCGGTACCAGTCCCGCCACTTGGTACCTGACCGGCTTTCTCGCCCCCCGCCGCAAGCACAACCGTGAACGCCGTGCCGAGAAAATTCTCGGAAATGGCGCTGCCGACGACGAAAAGGCAGAAGCCCAGCTCGATGCGCTGCGCTCGGCCGAGGGTATGGAACAGGGCGCACCTGGCTCCGGCAGCGCCGTCGATGACGGCGCGAGCGAGCGGCCGCCGATGCGTTCCTTTGTTCCCTCTTCACTGGGACTGACAGTGTTGCTGCCGCGTTCGGCGAAGACGCTTCAAGCTCGCGTCACCTGGGGAGACTACGTCACCGAGCCGCCGCTCGACAAAGCCGTGTTTCTGCCCGACGAAAGAGAAAAAGCCGTCCAGGCCGGTGAGCACCCGAAGGAGCCACCAAAAAGTTCACTGGATTGGCGCAGGATTCCGCGCGAAGAACGCCTGACCATCGATCTGGTTAGATTGCAGGAAGGTATTCCCCAGCGGATCGTCGTGCCGGAAAGTGCGGCTCCGCAGGTGCCCGGCGGAGGTCTTGAACTTGTGGTTACCATTCGGCCGGCCCAGACGGCAGGTATCGATGGCATCCGGGACGATGTTCTGGCAGTCTCCGTTTTTCTGGTAAACGCACGCCCCGAAACATATCGCCGCTTCGGCGACATCGCCTTCTGCTTCCAGGCCCGCGTCGAACTTCATGCCGTCGATGGCTTTGCCCCCCGGGACGACCGTGCATCCTACGATGCCCAGGATTTCGATGAGCGCCTTGCCGACCTCCACTATCGCGATGTCTGCTCCTTTGCAGTGGGTCACAACACCTCCGCTGACTGGTGCGCGCCTAACGAGAATGGTCAGATCGTCACCGTCTTCACCAATCCCATCCCGACCCAGGAGGTGGAAAAGCTCGGTGCCGACATTCCAGTTCCCGGTGTGGAGCGGAGCATGGAAGAACTGGAAAAGGCGGCGGGGAGTGTTGCCGGCCTGAAGGCCGCACTTTCCGCCTTGCCAGTGGCATATGCCAAATGGGCCGTCGCGCAGGAAGGGTTAATTTCCAACGTCTCAGGAGCGCGCCGTCAGGATGTCGCACGCGACTGTCTGGTGAAAATCCGCGGGGCCTGCCGCCGCATCGAAGGCGGCATCGATCGTATGGTGAATGACCCGGCGAGCCGCGAAGCCTTCCGCATCATGAACAAGGTGATGGCGCGGGCGAACCGCCAGCGGGCCGCAGCCGACAACAAGAAGCCGCTGACCGCGCAACGCGCGCCGACCTGGCGCTTGTTCCAGCTTGCCTTCATCCTTCTCAACCTCGACGGCTTGGCTGACCCCGGTCACGAAGATCGCCCGATTGTCGATCTGCTATTCTTTCCGACAGGTGGCGGCAAGACCGAAGCCTATCTGGGCCTCGCCGCCTTCGCCATCGTCCGTCGCCGTCTGGCCAATCCCGACCTTGAAGGTGCGGGGCTGTCGGTCGTGATGCGTTATACGCTTCGGCTTCTGACACTCGACCAGCTGCAACGCGCGGCCGGTCTCGTCTGCGCGCTTGAATTGGAGCGAAAGGCCACTCCCGAGCTCGGCACCTGGCCCATCGAGATCGGCCTCTGGGTTGGCGGTGGCGCGACCCCCAACGCGCTCGGTGATGCAAAGAACAAGAACCCAAGTACAGCCGTTGCCTGGTTGGCGGAGCACCGCAGCCGAAATGGGCCTGCACCGGTCCCGATGAAGAACTGCCCCTGGTGTGGTGAGCGTTTCAACAAGAACAGTTTCCAGATCCACCCGAACCTCACGAAGCCGCAACGCCTGGATATTCGTTGCGACAATCTGGACTGCGAGTTCTCTGGTGCTGATCGGCTGCCGATCGTCGTCGTCGATGATGAGATTTATCGTCGTCTTCCGGCCTTCATGATCGCCACCGTCGACAAGTTTGCCAGCGTTCCCTGGGAGGGGCGTGCTGGGGCATTCTTCGGTCACGTCACACGCTCGGATTATTCCGGGTTCTACGGTGCCGGTGAGAGCGAGGGAACCCGGATGTCACGGGAACTGAGGCCTATCGACCTGATCATCCAGGACGAATTGCATTTGATCTCCGGGCCGCTCGGCACCATCGCTGGCCTCTACGAGACGGCATTCGATCTGCTGGCCTCGCGCCAGATCAATGGCGAGCGTCGTGGCCCGAAGATCGTGGCGTCCACGGCCACGGTCCGACGTGCGGAAACCCAGATCAAGAACCTCTTCGGTCGCTCGAAGACGGCGATCTTCCCACCTCCGGGCATCAGTCGCCACGACTCCTTCTTTGCTACGGTCGATCGGGAAACCCCGTCGCGCATCTATGCCGGGATCGCGTCACCAGGGCGCGGGCCGAAACTGGTTTATCTTCGCGCGTTACAGACCATCCTCTCCGGCGCCGCGGCGCTTTCGACTGGCAAGGAAAATGATCCTGCCGACCCATATCTGACTGCGCTCTGCTACTTCAACGCTCTCCGAGAACTCGGCGGCGCGCGGCGTATCGTCGAGGATGAAGTGCGGGCGCACCTCACCAGCTACGGTACCAGTCGCGTTCGCAAACAGCCAAGCGGCCAGCCGTTCGCCGACCGGACTCTGCGTGAAGTGCAGGAGCTGACATCGCGTTACAGCACCGACCAAGTGTCGGAGGCACGCACACGGCTTGGCTATCCGGTCTTGGACAAGAACGCGGTCGATGTCGCACTGGCCACCAACATGATCTCTGTGGGTCTGGATATCGGCCGCCTCGGTTTGATGGTCGTGCAGGGACAGCCGAAGACCGCTGCCGAATACATTCAGGCGACATCCCGCGTCGGCCGCGAAGCCTCCAAGCCCGGTCTCGTCATCACGCTCCTCAACATCCACAAGCCTCGAGACCGGACGCATTACGAACAGTTCCGTGCCTTCCACATGAGCTTCTATCGCGCTGTTGAGGCGACCAGCGTCACGCCGTTCTCTCCGCGAGCTCTCGACCGTGCGCTTGCCGCAACACTGGTGGCCGGCGCGCGCCACGTGGAGCCTGACCTGAGCCGGAACGATTTCGTTGACCGGCTGAAGGACAATCCAGCTGCCTACGCCGAGGTCCGCAAAATCGTTGAAGAAAAGATGGCGGTGGCAGAGCTCGAGCAAGAATTGGTCGACAGATGCCTAGTTCGGCTCGATGAACTGCGCGATGCGTGGATATCGATTGCCGACAGGCAGACGGAGAACGGGGATCGCTTCGTCTACGCGAAAGCTGAGCCAGTCCAGCGGCTTCTTCAAGACAGCTTGGGCCTACGCGGAAATAATTTCTTCATCGCGGCGCGATCGATGCGCGATACCGAACCGGTAGCGCTACTGAAGATCAGAAGGCCTGACGGCCGCATGTTCGAGTAGCGGGAAGAATCATGGCAGACATCACACAAAGCTTTAGCCAATTGCTTTTGACCTATGGCCCAGGCGCTATGCTCGATCTGCCGGATCAGGCCGTGATCGTGTCGGGGTTACAGGGATGGCGCTATGGCTCCCACATGAAGACAGTTGCCGAGGATCGGCTCATTGCCCTTCTTCGTGATCAGTTGGGCGGCAAGCTAAGCCCGACGTTCTCCGGCCTGCGCCAGCCGCCAGAACAAGACGAGGAGCGGCGTGATGACCGCGCACCCGGTGTCGAAGTCCTGCTCTTCCCGAGCTGGTTTACCGTAGACGAGGATGGCAACTCCTCTGATGGCGATGGCGATATGGCAGCGACCAACATGGAGAAGCGCCGACGGATGGTTGAGTTTGACCATCTGACTGTGACCAAGGGTGGGAAGCTTTCCTACAAGGATGATCGCGGTAAGCGCCGCGAGGTGAATCCCATCCGCTTCGTCGCCGCCTGCACAAAAGGACATCTCCAGGACATTGGCTGGCGATATCTAGTTCATCGCAACGGCGACGAGGCTTGTCGCAAACCGATGTACTGGGTTGAGCGTGGCGTTAGCTCTGATCCGTCGGATATCTCTGTCCGCTGCACCTGCGGTTCGATGCTGACCATGGCGGACCTCTACAAGCCGAAGTTCCTCGGCACTTGTCGCGCAGAAAGTCCGTGGCTCCAGCCGCAGAGACTGCACGACGAAGAATGCGGCATTGATCTGCGCCTTCTACCTCGGTCTGCCACCAACACCTATTTCGCTCAGACTGTCACGGTCATTTCGCTGACTAATTCGGATAGCCGCGTTCGACAAACGGTTCAGGAACATCGACCGACCATCGACTCGATCCGAGCGTTGCCAAACTTCATAGATGTCCTTCGCAGTTTGCCGCATACCAAGGAAGCATTTTCAGAATTTTCAGACGCAGACATTTTGAGGGCGCTTGATGAGGAAGCCGGAGACGCTCCTGCATCTACAAATCCTCGCATTGCCGAGTTCGACATCCTGGCGTCTGGCGCTCGATTTATTGGACACGACGGTCCTGCGTCGCACCTCTTCGCCGAAACCATGTCCATTGACGAACTGGAGCTGGATCAGCCTTGGAGGGATTTTCTAACGGGGGTCGTCAAGGTTCATCGGCTTCGAGAAGTAACCTGCCTATATGGGTTTACCCGCCTTGAGCCGCCTCCAACAGCTGCGGAGAGCGAGTTGGATGAAATCCAACTCGCTGTTGACGGAGCTGACCTTGCTCGGAACGTCGAATGGCTCCCGGCGATAGAGCAGTTCGGCGAGGGCATCTTTCTTCACGTGAACCCTGACTTTATAAACCTATGGCGCAATCAGGCTGCAGTGGGCGAGCGGACGCTGGTCTTGAAAGAGGGGGAAAGGCTCGACGCCGAACGGTTCGGTCGACCTCCTTCCCATTTAGGAATTGCGTACTGGGCCGTCCATTCTCTCTCCCACGCGCTGATGTCCGAGCTTTCATTAGAATGCGGCTACCCGCTCTCATCCTTGAAAGAGCGTGTATATTCCAGCGGTGCCGGGCAAGCCGATCGATATGGACTGCTGATCTACACGTCTACGGCCGGTGGCCAAGGAACTCTTGGCGGGCTCAGCGGTATGACGCACCGTGTTGGCGAGCTGCTGACCCGTGCAATGAAGCGACTGGAGTTATGCTCGAACGATCCAATCTGCGCTGAGCACTCTCCCGATGGTGACCACGACGACAGACACCTTCATGGTGCCGCATGCCATGCGTGTTTGCTCATACCGGAGACATCGTGCGAAGCCCGTAATACACGGCTCGACCGCGGACTCCTTGTCCCGACCGTTGTTGGCTCGCGTTTCGCGTGCGTTGAAATTCCTTGAGACGAGCAAGCGGGCGAAGATAGTGCTAAATACGGCGAATATACCTGAATGGAACTACTATGCTAAGAAGGGCGGGCCCGACCCCCTCGGCATACCAAACAGCAGTGTGGCCCTCTATCGGCGGTTTATCCTTAGCGCGGATGGACGGGACTGACGGTACTTTTAATCGCCAACGCCAAGATGACGGCTCGGCGGAAAATTCTGTTGAGAGGGTCGATTGTCCCCGATAGCTGCTGAAACCACACAAAATTGTGTGCCTGAGTCGGAATTTTCTTACCGGAAGGAAGAATTTGCGTGTTTTTTGAAGCAGTTATATCTTGTTTGAACGATTGGATGGGCGCAGGGGTCCTCGAAACGGCGGTGGGCGGTGGCAAACGGGCAATATTTTTTTGGAACATTTCCCCTGACACGGTGAAAGATAAAGATTGATCCGAATTGTAACCGAACGTACCGGTCTTCGCCTCATTGGCATACGGTTCGTCGAAGAGGACTCCCAGCCACGTTGTGAGTGATGGTTGGTTGCCCTTTGCTTTCGCGGTGAATAATTCGTCAGTGGTTCCGATGACCGCGCATGACGGAGGTCGCTGGGTTTTACCCCTCTAGCTAATGTTGCCGTCCGACCTTACAACTTAACCTTGTCCGAATCGAGCGTGCGACTCGATCGCGCTAACGCTTCGGGGAGGGGCAGAGGGTTGGAGTCTGCATTCGGTTGGGTAAGCCTTACGCCCATGGCTCTAGCCCGGGCCCGCGCGCAGCTGAGCGAAAAAGGGCAAGGCGTGCGCGACGAGGTGGGTTTTCTGCTTCTCCACCAGCGATATGCTGACCGCTTCTTTCCGGGCACCTCGGTACTGCACACCCGCCTGAGATACGCGCTTTTCGTACCTTGGCAGTTTCTGGATCAGGCTGGAAAGCCTTCAGCGAGCGCTCAGGACGCGCTGAAGCGGGCTGAGACCGGACTTGCAAAACGGCTGAAGGATCGTGGGGAACATGGTGTGATCGGCGGTCTCACCTGGCCTCAACTTGCAGATCAGCCGCCTTCCAGCACCTATTGGTCAGCCTTGGGCGCCTGGGGCATCTTGCGGCGTGACGAACGCAATCGAGTTCCCAACCGCAGGACTGTTCACGCCCGCCTCTCCGCTTCACGCCCGACGATGGATGACGAGGATCGCCCGCTCAACGAGGTCGAGGCCCCCTTTGTCGCGTTGCCCCACCCCCCCAAGGACTGGTCGGCGGCTACGCCGTTATCCTTCAATCTGAGAGACGAAGAGCGGGAGTTTCTCCGCGAGCGGTTGAGCCATATCCCAGCGCCTGAGCCTCTGAGACATATGTCGCTTCTCAGTCAGCTGGCGCGTCACAAGATAGATCCGCCGCCTTCGCTTTGGGACAAGGCAATCATCAGCCTCGCCGGCCCGGATGCTGCGCCTCTCCGTCGCGCGCGCTCTTTGGCCGCACTCGCCGCGATTGGTCGGGGAGTCTATGCCGCCCTCGTGGAGGATCGCCGCGAACACCTAGATGGTCGCGAGACGCCGCGGTTGCACCGCGCCCAACTGAATCAGCTGCTCAAGGATCATGGCGCACGCGCGACCTCTGAGCTAACTAGTGCCAACCTACATCTGGTAGAGAATGATATCGGTGTCTTGACGCCGCAACTTCGCACCTTGCTCGCTCAGACGCTGGACTGGGTCCACGAGGGGGCGACTGACCCGACTGGTCTGGTCGGCTCCTACGAAGCGGCCGAGGGTCGCAAAGGTCTGCGCTCACGACTACCCGATACCGCACACGCGCGAACTCGACGTGCCGAGTGGGAGGCCAGCGATCATCCAGTCGGCTACCCGCTTCACTATCGCTGGGGCTCGGTAAGCGCACTGCTGTCTGATCTTCGTGGGCCCCGATCATGAGCGGACCGGTGCCTTGGCGGGTGACCAGTTATCTGGATGCATTGCGTCCAGAACCGGGTTGGATGGCGGATTTGGCAATTATCGCCGCGTATTCAGCCGATCCGGTTTCCATCGTCGCGACCTTGCTTGCTCTTGTTGGACGCGACGATGAGGATCGCCCGGCCGCCCGTCGTGATCTCGCCGATGCGGTCGAAGCGGCAAGGGGCAAGTTTCGGGTTGTCATTCAGAGAGGCCGCCTCGCCAAGATGGCGCGAACACCTCGCCTGACGGGCGTCCTGGATCAGTTTTTGCGTGACGTTGCCTTCGACGAGCGTCGCCAAAGTTGGCATCCTAAAGTGGCTTTGGTGAAGGTCTCTTCAGACAAGGCCGTCGAGTGGCGCTTGTGGATTGGCAGTCGTAATCTCACGGCCCAGGAGAACCGCGATCTCGGCCTTTTGCTGATCGCACGGCCAGGCGGACAGGGACGTCGGGTCCCAGGCGTTGACGAAATCGCCGCCGCCTTGGCCGAACGTGCCGAACTGCCAGGCGTGTCAGCGCGCCAGCTGGCGGCTGAGATCACGGCGCTCAAATGGAAGGCTCCAGCCGGGGTCCGGGTGGACCGCCTCATCATCAGCACGGGGAAAGGCGAGTGGACCCTGCCGGCCCTTCCCAAGGCAGTCGACGCGCTCACAGTGGTGAGCCCCTTCTTGGACGCTGGCTTCCTTCGCCATGTGGCTAAGACCGACTGTCGCGGCGGCAAGCGTCAACTGCTGTCGACACGGTTTGAAGTCGAACGGCTCGCCGCAACCTGTCGCCTCTTCGGAGACTCTCTGTCGCTGGATGCGCCCGACTATCCGCCGACCGCGTTTGAGGTGTCGGATTCCATCGATCCGATGCCCGCCTCTACGGCGGACGAGGGCGAAGAGCTCGGCCAGGGCCTGCATGCCAAACTCCTGCATATCCGCCAAGGCGATCGGCGGCGTCTTTGGATGGGCAGCGCGAACGCCACTCAACGCGCTTGGACCGGACGTAACGTCGAGATCATTGCCGAGCTTTCCGTCGACGAGGCGGTCGAGGCTGGCCTCATGAGCCTTGTCGCAGAGGCGCGGCCGATCCGGTGGGAAGACGGTGCCGTGCTGAAGGACGTCGAGGCACACAAGGACGAGCTCGAGCGCGCGCGCGCCGAAGTCTCCGCTCATTGGAACGGAGAGATCTTATGGAACAATGAAAGCATCCGATTGCGCCACCCGTCCGTCCTTCACCCGTCGGACACCCGCATCCGGCTGGAAGCTGGGCTGATCACCGGCAATTTGGAGACGTGGCCGGCCAATCAAGCTGAGCTTGATCTCGGCCACGTTCAAACGGCGGACCTGACGGAATTGGTGCAGCTACGGCTAACGTTGGGCGACGTGAGCTGCGGTTGGACTGTGCAGGCGAGGGCCGCACCTCCGTTTGGCGTTGAGCGAGACAGAGCCGCCTTTATGCGCTCGATGGGGGCCCGCGAATTTTTGCTTTGGGTAGCTGACACCATGCGCGGCGCCGCGGCTCCGCCAGATGAACCAGATTGGACGACGGACGAGCTATCTCGAAGCCAAACCGGCGAGGCGGCGCCGATCTGGACGGCGGACCTGCCGACCCAAGAAGAAATATTCAGCACCTGGTGCCGGTCGCCCGCCACATACAAAGCCGTTCAGCACAGGATCAGCACGTATTTGCCGGCGCTTCTAGAGCATACGCGGACGACCGATCCCGACGGCCACACGGAGCTTCTGCTGTTCGGGCAGATGTGGGCCGTCTGCGAAGAGGGGTTGGGGGTGCCATCGTGAGGTTGGCGCGGGAGTTTCAAACGGCGACCGTGAAGGCCGCGCTTGCCGCCTTCGCTATCAAAGGCGGCCGCCGTCGCTATCTGGTGGCCGATGAAGTCGGCCTGGGCAAAACCGTTGTCGCGCGCGATGTGGTTAAGGCGTTGAGCCGCAAGGCGGGACGTCCTTTGGTCGTCTATTACATCGCCAATGGCTCAGCAGTTGCGCACCAGAACAAGCCTCGGGTTGTTGAGTTTCTGGAGAAAGCTGAGCTGAAGAAGGCGGTTCGAACGCCAGATCGTCTTTCCCTCGTGGCTGTCAGTGTGCCGCCGGATGCGCCGGTCGCCATATACGCCTTGTCGCCCGACACCTCGTTTCCTCGAGCCAGCCGGGCCAGCCTAAATGGCGGGAAAGCTGTCGAACGGGCCTTTGTCGAGCAGCTTCTTCTGAAGGCTTATCCGTCCGTGCTCGCCAAGCTCCCAGCGAACTTCCTCCGCCTCCAGGCGACCTCAGGATGGTCAGGAGCCTTGGCGGTCGCGCGCAAACGCATCAAGGACGCGGCGCCGGGTCTTGTCGCTCGATATCGGGACGCCCTCCAACGAGAATTTGCAGACCTAGAGGCAACGGGCTCGGCGCCATCGTTCGTCGGCCGCGTCGTCGATCTGGCTCTGGTCAACCAGCGAGCGTTTATCGGTCGCCTTCGCAGGGCGCTTTGCCTGGCCTGCCTGATCCATCAGCCCCCAGACATCATTATTCTGGACGAGTTTCAGAAGTATCGCGATCTAATCAAAGGCGAAGCGCCACTGGATCCCCTGATGACGCAGTTGCTCAAAGGCAATGGCAAGAGGCCGCCGGCGCTCCTCCTATTGTCGGCAACGCCTTACAAACTGTTCGCGTCACGGTGGGAGGAAAGCCGAGGCGCCCATGCGCACCGAGAGTTCTTCGACCTGATCGACTTTCTGGCGGGAGCCGAGATCAAGGTCGAGGCGCAAGCGCACTTCAAAGAGTTCGGTGACACGCTGCGGCTTCTTGTGCAGGCGCCGGCAGCGGAGTGGACGCGGATCGCCGCGCAGGCTGCCGCTTTGCGAGATCAACTTCAGGCGCTGCTATCGCCAGTCATCGGGCGGACCGAAAGACATGCCTTCATGCGAGGCCCCGGCAACCTTGAACCGGACCTCCATCGCCTGCCCGCTGCTTCAGAAGTCGCTGACGTCGCTGTTTATCGCCACCTCGTTCGCTCGAGCGATGCGAAGCGCAAAGCTGACGCCCTGGCGTACTGGTCCTCCGTGCCGCTACCGGCTCAGGCCCTTGGTCAACGCTATGCCATTTCGCGTGATCGCATCTTCAAACCGACGCGCGGCTTGATAGCGCTGACGCGGAGGCGCCGTGACGACTTGGCCCTTGTGACTTGGCCGGATGCGAAGTTGAGAGCTCTGGCTGCCACAGCGCCGACGGAGAAGCTCGCTTTACCGTGGATATCGCCTTCACTTCCGTGGTGGGACTTGAGCGGCGCGTGGGCTGAGCAAAGCCAAGAGACGAAGCTTCTCATGTTCAGCCGCTTCAAGGCGACGCCGCCAGCCGTCACCAGCTTATTGAGTTTCGGAGTCGAGGCGCGCTGGATCGACCGGCGCGGGGGTTATGAGAAGGCTTACGCTCGAAGGAAGATCAAACTATCAGGGCCGCCAGGACCGATTATGGCCGCCTTCCATCCCTCAATCTGGCTGATCCGGAACACCGACCCAGCGACCGCGCCCGATCGATCTCGTGCGGGTGTGCGTCGCTGGGTGCGAAAGGGGATCAAAGAGGCCCTACATTCGCTCAAGATAGACGTGGTCCGCTCGAGCGCGGAGAAGCGGAAGCGGCGTCGATCGATTGGACGTATTCTCTCCGGAATTGAGCAATGCGCCGGTCTGGCTGAACGCTCCGCAAACGCATGGGAAGCCGTCGTTGGGCATGACCGATTGGCTAAGGCCTCTGTTCAGGCTTGGCGCGAAGCGGAACCTCTGAGCTGGATTTCGCCCCGCGAGTTGGAGGATCTCGTCACCTACGCCATCGCCGCGCCGGGGATCATCGCGGGGAGGGCACTGTGGCGTCATGCGGTCGATACGCTCAATCTTGACACTTACCCTTGCGTCGTCAGACTTAGCTGGCAGGGCCTGCGCTCCTATCTTGACAATCCCATACTGCTTTCTGCGATGGGTGGCACCAGCGCTATCGATGGTCTTTTGACGGCGACCTTTGCGGGCAATTTGGAGAGCGTGCTCGACGAGCACCTCTGGATTCGCAGTGCGTCCCATCAGGGCGTCGAGGCCCTCGCTAAGGATTTACAATCGTCACTCCGCCTCATTACTGGCGGCTTTAGCTTCCACGCGCTTGGCAACTCTGAGCGATTGCGCCTTCGCTGTCATGCGGCTATGCCTTTCGGCGAGACCGAGGCGGCTCCATCCCCGAAAGTGGGCGCGCCAGCGCCAGAAATCGAGGAAGATCTCGGCCCGGTCCGGCCTGATGAGATTCGTCAGAGCTTCAACTCTCCCTTCTGGCCGCATATTCTAGCGACCACCTCTGTCGGCCAGGAGGGGTTGGATTTTCACACCTGGTGTTCTCGCGTTCTTCATTGGGATCTCCCGTCCAACCCCCTCGACCTGGAGCAGCGGGAAGGGCGGATTCAGCGCTATGGCGGCCTCTCCATTCGGCGCCGACTAGGCTTGGTGTTGGAAGAAGACGTGTTCGCCGATTGTGCGGCTGCAGCGTCGCCATGGAGTCGCCTCGCCAGCCTCGCTGAGGCGCGATTGGCTGAGAAGGGCGGACTAAGCCCGTGGTGGATTCTACCCGAGGCACGGGCGACGCGGCAGATTTTTGAGCGCCCCTTTGGCCGCGACGTGCATCGCTACAAGGTGCTTCGAGAGCAGCGCTTTCTCTATCGGCTTGCGCTCGGTCAGCCGAATCAAGAGGACCTGCTTGAGATCCTGGCCAAGAGTGAGCCCGAGCTCCTCGCCGTACTCCAAGAGCTAACCCTTGACCTATGCCCATTCCGCCTAGTGCAAAAGAAGGCGGCCGACGCCGCACCTAGTGGTAGGGGTGCTTAGATAAACAACTGACTCAAGACGCGAATTCCCCGTTCAATGGACGCAGGAGCGACTTTAAGAGGAACAATACCTTTGGACCGAACGGTAGCAAACCCCCAATCGTCCGGACGCGCTTTTGAGGTCGCGCGCCGTGTGGCAGCCAAGGATGGCGATTCAACGATGATGGGCGCCAAATCCGGCGCAGCAGTTGGCGTCAGTTGAGTCGCGGCATGCTTGTCTAACTTGTCTCGGGCTTTTTCCTTTGGCTTCGCGCACCTTCGGGGACAGGTGCTGCTCAGAACTTCCGGCGATCCTCACCACGGCTAGATGTCGCTCGGCCATAGGCGGCAGTGGTTGTTTTTGGACCCGTTTGCCGTGTTCGAGTTTGGCCCAGTATCCGCGTTCCGGTGTGGGAATGCGGTGGCGATCGCAGGTCTTCTTCAATGCCGTACCCGTGACGCCATAATCTGCGGCAACTTTGGTCATGGGCTTGGACCAGACCTGCTCATAAAGCTCCTCGCGAGAAACCGTCTTCAACTTCTCAGCCTCTGTTTTCGGCGCACAATGCGCGTAACCTCGTGCCATCGATCCATTGAATCAATGATCAGGATAATGTACCGATTCAATGGTTCTGACGGTACTTAATTGGAGGATTAGATTCGACCTTTCCCGGTCACCAGCGCACGTGAGATGGCCGATAGATATCGATAGTCCACAGAATTTTTAGAACGCAATTGCGCTGAAAAAACCTGTAAAATCAACAGGCTAACTTTTTGACGTTCCCGTCTGCGGTATATGAAGCACCAGAATAAATTTTTGTCAATAAAAACAAATGCTTAGGGCATAAAAAATAATAGAATGGGAGTGAAGGCGCGTACTGAAGAGTAGAGCGGGATCGAGCAGCGTGTTAACAGCGATGTTGTCCCAGCATAGGTGAAGCGAGCCGCAACATTGTCGCCTTCGGCGATCGTTTCCTCTAGAGTCCACTGGATGTCAGGAAAGCCGACGCGCATCATTTCGATGATCTCGAGATATCCAGCAGGTCCGACCACCGGCTCGGGACGTGTTAAACAATTGAGCGGCCTTTGTCTTGCCGATCTTTACAAGTTCGACCGGAGGATCAGACCTTCTCGGCGCCCTATCAGGTAAGTCTCAAGTGCCTGCGAACATGCGGACGGTTCTTGAGTATGTCCGACCGACCCGAATTTCGCTACCGTCGACCAAAACCGCAATCAATGCCGAGAAGGGCGCTTGCTTCAGTTTGGCAATGCAGTTCCGACGCACGATTGCGCCACGATGAATGCGCATGAACTCGGAAGCGTCAAGCCGCCGTTCCATTGATGCAAGGCTTTCATGGTGTAGAAAATATCGATCCGTGGTGTGTATCCGTACATAGTCCCGGTCGGCTTCGATCCAATTTATCTTTTCCAGCGGCAGCCGAATGGCATCGCCTTGATGCTTGAGCCAAAGATCGGTCTGCCGCGCCTCGTCTTTGCGCAAAGCCAGGCGCAGGGCAAGAATTGTTTCCTGAAGTTCTTCGACACGTTCGACACTATTGCGTGCCTCGACGGCAAGGCGAGCGCGAACCATAGCAGAATGCAACCGGGATGGTTCTATGGGCTTGGTCACATAGTCGACCGCGCTTGCGTCGAAAGCGCGAAGAGCGTGATGATCAAATGCCGTCACGAAGATAATGACGGGCACATCTGTTCCCAGTTGTTCAAGCACATCGAACCCGCTGCCACCCGGCATCTGAATATCGAGTAGCATGATGTCGGGCATTAACTCACGGGCATGGTCATAGGCCTGACGGACGTCGCCTGCTTCTCCTATTGTCCGAAATCCCGGCAGGGCATCGAGCATGCGAACCAACCTCCGGCGCGCCAATGGTTCGTCGTCAACGATGAGTACCGAAAGGTCCTTCATGCGAGCCTCAAAGGCATGGTCAGGGAGGCCTTGAAGCGGCTCGGGGTGATATATCCCGCCACGCACGAGCCTGCACCCGGAAAGCGGGTTTCCATGCGATGGGCAACGTTTTTCAACCCTATTCCCATGCCGTGCGTACGGCGCGGATTTGGTGCATCAGAAACATCATTCTCGACGGAAAGGTTCAGAACCTCGCCAACGCGACCGGCGCTGATCAAAATCTCGACCATTCCAGGCTTGTCGCTGACGCCATGCTTGACGGCATTTTCGATGAGCGGCTGCAGGATGAGGCTCGGGACGAGCGCATTCTCCAATTCCCGTGCCACATCGACACGCACCTTCATGCGATCCGAAAAGCGCTCCCCTTCAATATTTAAATAGCCGGTTTGCAATGTCAGCTCGTCCGCCAGTCTTACATCGTTGAGGGGATCAAGCTCCAGGGTGGTGCGCAAGAACGATGAGAGGGATAAAACCATGCGGCCTGCTCCCACCGTATTTCCTTCTTCAACCAGACCCGCAATCGAATTGAGCGTGTTGAAAAGGAAATGCGGGTTTACCTGGTATCGCAAGGCCCGCATCTGAGCTGACAGGGCTTCCTCACGCGATGCAGCCAGACGCCGCTCGTTTTCCCTTATCTCGAAGCTGTAGAGCAAGGCGACGAAGAGGCAGGACCAGCCCAGGAAAACAGACATGCCATAAACCAGGGTGTAACCGAAATTCGTCCAGTTGAATGTAACCGTTTGAGGCAACATGTAGACATAATATATCGCAAAATCGATGTAGGCGTTGATCACGGCGGCAAGGAGGGACAACGTGAAACAGGTCATGATTTTGACCGCCAGATGCACATTGTGCAGCCGGTAAATGATGAAGGAAATCGCGAATGTCATTGCGATGCTGAACAGCATCAAAATGAGTTTTCCTATAGCAGATTCGAGGGGGTCGACGCCGAGAATTCCCCACAATATGCTGCTGATGATAAACTCGGTTGACCAGTAAAAAATGCCGAGCCAAACCGTGGCACTGCGCACCTTGGCACCATAGAACCCACCATCCGCCAATTTTGCTTCGCTCACTTGCCCCATATGCTCTTTATCTTCCAATGCGTCCCTCGTGTCGAGAACCGCTCGTCGATCAAAAGCAGCCGTTCATAGAAAAGCCAAGCGCTTCGTACGATAGCGGCGTCGTTGGTAGAAAGGCGATTCTTCCCCGTTGGGTTTTGCGGTAGCCGTTTGTGTATGGTGCTTCCCCGCGCCGTTATTATCGGGGGCATTTCAATTCTTGATCGAAGCCCATAACGCCTGTGGAATAAATGTGACGGAACGACCAGAAAAAAGTCGAACGATTATAGCGGATGATCATCCACTGTTTCGCGAAGGGTTGCGCCGCATTGTCCAACGCCTTTATCCATTTGCTGAAGTGCAGGAAGCGGGCAGCCTGGGTGAAATGTTGGCCTTGGCCCGCACCGGACCAGCGCCAAGCACATTTATTCTTGAGTGGGTTTTTCCTGGTCTCGATCCTGCCAGATCAATCGCGGATTTACGGCAGGAATTCAGGGATTCTTCCATAATCCTTCTGTCAATGCTGGATGATGCGGCAATAATCGACCGAATTGCCGACATGGGCGCGAATGGCTTTATCAGCAAAGCCGTGATGCCTGACGAAGTAAGCGCCGCGATACGCAGCATCGAAGACGGAGAGTTTGTTATCAAACGATCATCGTCGGTAACATCATCTCCCAGCAGCCATCGATCTGACTTTTCTTTTCTCACAGCACGGCAACGCGAAGTCTTGCGGTTGATTGCAGAGGGAAAAACCAACAAAGAAATTGGCCGGAAACTGGACATTTCTCCCTACACCGTAAGCATTCATGTATCGGCGCTTTTGCGGGTTTTGAATGTAAGCTCTAGATCGGCAGCAGCCGCCAAGGCAGTTATTGGAGGTTTCGACAGTCGAGCATAGCCGCAAGTCCGGATAAACCTTGGACAAACCTGCTATTGCCGCTGAAGCTCGACTGTTCGTTTGAGGGCGGTTTCGAAGCCTTTGAGCGATACCGCGAAGGTGAGGTCCTTTTCTGTATCGCTGGCAAAAACGCCGAGGTTCAAAACCTTTCCTTTACGCAACACATTGGCGGTGGCGCCGGTGAATGTCAGCGGGACAATGCAGCCTCCCGGCATACAGGTGCGGAACCGCGATGGCTTTCCCGCTGGGCTATCATCAATACGGAACGAGACACCTTTCTCAAGATAAAGGCCGAAGGGCAGGGCGAGATTGCCCTTCAGCCCGGTTTCGCCTTCGGGCGTGAATTCGAGTGTCAGAACCCGTTGGCCGTTCTTGTGCATTTGTTGTTGAAACAGGATGCAATGGCGTTTGGCCTCCCGAACCTCGCAATTCACGCTCCAGTCTTCATAGGTTTCCGCAAGAGATGAAGGGGCGGCTGCTGGCTTGGTTGCGTCTGTCTGCGCATGAAGCGGAGTGGCAGCGAGTATACTCGCCGCCACCCCGAAAGTCAGATGCTGCAGACGCATCAGAATTTTACGCCGAGCTTCGCATCGACGGCATTCTGGGTCAGGCCGGAGCCGAACTGGCCGGTATAGCTCACGCCCAGCGTGGCCCGGTGGCTGAGCTTGAAGTCAACGCCTGCCTCGACAAGAGCCGTATCCTCGGCAATCGGTACGCCTGCTGTCGAGAAGGCATTGCCGGTAGCAAAGGCAAGTGTCGAGGATGGTGTGATATCGCCGAAGGCGTGCTGCCAGCCGAGCGTGCCGCGTATCTCGACATCCGTTGCTCCCAGCGAAAAGGGAGCCGACGCCCGTAGACCCAATGTAGTGAAGGTCGTGTCGGTTGTCTCGCTGTGCGCCCTCAGTCCGGCAATGCCGCCTGTTTCGCTGAAGCCATCGGTCTTCACGCGGACATGTGCCAGATTGGCAAAGGGCTCAAACGCGACCCTTTTTGTGTCGATCCGGTAGCCCAGTTCACCAAAGGCCTGGAATGTAGCCGCATCATAATCAGCGCTCAGATGTTCTTCGAAGCCGGAGAAAGCTGCCGTGCGAGACGTTTCGATCGAGTGCCAGCTATAGCCAAGGCCGGACCGCAAGGACACGGCACCCCAATGACCACCGCCATAGACACCGACATGATAATTATCGCTGTCGCCGGACGAGCCTCGGCCGTCCATATCGAAGCTGGAACGGCTGTATCCTGCCATCACACCCAGACGCCAGCTTTCATCAAGAGCAGCATCAAAGCCGGTAACAAAACCGCCGGTCGACTGGTCGAGCTTTGACGCATTGCCATTTGACTTTGTCTCGCTCCATGCCCCAAATGCCTGCCCCCACGCAGCCATTACCGGCACATCTGCCGGTGCAAGCGCCTTGGCGTCCGGGCCATAGCCCATGACGGGCACATCCACTGCAGCCACATCGCCAAAGGCTGCGCGGATACGGTCATTGATGGCATTGCGCAGTTGGTGGCTGTCATTGATCAACGCCGTCTTGGTTGAGGCATGCACCTCGCCAGACAATTGATTGTAAGCAACACGGGCGTTGTCGGCACTCAAAGACGCTATCCGATTGAATAGCGCTAGTGATGGACCGCTTTGGGCAAGGCTGCCCAAGGCTCCTGCCGTGTTGTACTGATTGTCTGTCTGCGCGACTGTCTGGAATATATGGTTGATCGGACCTGGCTGTGTTGGTTTTCCCGGTCCAGGTTCACCCGGCTTGGGTTCGGTGGGGCCTCCCGGGTCGCCTGGGCCACCTGGATTGCCCGGTTCACCCGGATTGCCTGGTCCCGGGCCGGTGCTCTTGACTGCGATCTTCAGATCAACCTGGTTTGCCTTTTGATCCAGTGACACGTCCAGAAATGCTGATTTCGACACGGCTTGAGCAAATTGCCCATCAATGCCTTTCTCTGCCGTCAGTATCGTATAGGTCTGGCCGTTCTGGTAACTCGTTGCAGAATCGAGGGCATTGACCTCGACATTCACATTATTTCCGATTTGAGCTACGCCGCTGGGCCGGAAAAGCCCGATAACCGCATTTGGACCAATATCTTTGACGACGATCTTATCGCTTGTGCCGTTGCCTGCGACGTCGGCCTCATAGACCGAGCCGTCCTGAAACTCCAGCGCACCCATGACAGTCAGTGTTCCAGCCGAGTTGTTGCCTGGAGCAATTCGTGCGTTCGTTTCCAGCGTGACGGAACCAACCGTACCCGAACCCCCAAGTCGTCCGAAAAGGGTAGGATCACGATCGGCATTTTCATTGTTGGACTGGGCACCCCAAACCTGAATGTCATTGCTGTAACGCGTGAATTCGTCCGCGCCAGAGGTCGTTTTATAGGTGCGCCCCGCAATGCCATCGACAATCAACGTGCCACTTTTAACAGCGAATTTTGATTGGCTTTGCTCTCCCACATCCTGGTCAAGATTGGTCGTGTCCATATTGCTCTTGATGACAAGTTTCGCGTTCTTGCCATCCACATTGATGGTGCCATCACCGCCATTTCCGGTATAAAACTGCGAAAGATCACCTGTCACAATTGTTTCGCCCGAATAGGCGTCAATCTGACCGCCACCGGTCAGCGTGTTGGAGAACATGTATCCGCTGTTTGTATGGTTGAAGACCAGCTTGTTATTGGAAAGCGGGTCATTCACGAATTTGATGGCCGTTTCTGAATCTATCCGGCCAGCGGCTTTTGCATCGGCCAGCACGGTATTTCCGTTTTGATCTTTTTTGACGCCGCCGCCGATAAAGAGAATGCTATTGAGGCTCATCCCGCTTGTGGTTTTTACGAGCCCTCCATCCGAAACAGTGACAAATCCCTCGGCTGTCAGTTTGCCGTCAATATCGAGCAACGAGCCGTCACCGGCGACAGACAGAGAGCCCAGATCGTTCACCCTCATCGACTTGGTGGTTACAAGACCACCGCTTTCGAGGCCGATGGATCCCACGTCAACCAAGATGTTTGCAGCTTCAAGACGCCCGCCATCGGAAATGATTGTTCCACCTTCACCGAAATCTGCGTCTTGAACAAATGTCTCATCGACGTGGAGGAGAGACCCTTGTCCTGTCACCTTGCTCACTGACTCAAGGAGCAACGACTTGGTCTTGACCTCGCCGCCGTTTTCAACCCTTAGTCCGCTGCGGTTTGCCATGTGACCGCTGTTCAGCCATTGGGAGCCAGCACCACTGACGAGTGCGGCGCCACCTTGCCTGTTTAAAGAAACAGTATTGGTGATGATCTTCCCCTTGTCCAGAACTGAGATCGGATCAGTAATCGCGTCAGATCCATCAAGGCCGGTAAATTCGTTGGCGTTGAGAATTGAACCTTCGCCCGTAACGACCAGAACGCCTTGCGAACCATCGAAAATAGCGCTGCTCAATTGTAAAGAATTGACATCAACCTTGCCGCCATTCTCAATAATCAACTTGCCCTTGCCGTAGGTATTTCCCAAGCCGCCAATATAGAGGAGGTCACCTGTAAGGTTCCATTCTGCACCGGGTCCCGAAACGGTCACAACGCCGGAGTATGGATTGTCCCGGCTGCCGCCTTGGCCGATATAGCCATTTCTGCTGTAAGCTTTGACGCCCGAAATCAGCAAGTCCGCTTGAACGCCGTTGACAGTGCCCACGCGCAAATCGCCGTTGATAGCGCCATTCGTTCCGTTTGCAGATGTCCAATTATCAGCACCCGAGGCCAAAGTGCAGTTGGTAATCGCGTTGCTGCCCGTGCCTGTCGTCACGCATTGTGTCTGCGCCTGCGCTGGAGTGAAACTTGCCCCCAATATAAGTGTCGAGAGGGTCAGTCCCGAAACGATGCCTGTGCGCATGTGCGCCAAAGTTGTTGTGCTCAGGAGATTGCGTTTCAATGTTTTCGGTCTGGTAATGCTCAAGATGCTGCCCCTCGAAGTCTGTCGAATCTACATGTGTCAGCCGGGCAACGGCATTCAGAGCAAACAACTCTTATACCGCATCCCGGCTCACTGATTCAAAGTATAGGGAAGGGGCTTGGCGTTAAGCCATTAGTGCAAGTTCACTACTGTGGATGTTTGTATGCTTTTGAAGTACGCGCTTGCGGAGGCATCCATGTAAAAAAATGGCAGGCCGCAATTCAGCGGCGGCTTGTCGCGGAAATTGTTTTCTTGAAAATTGTAGCCTTAAAACTGGTCTGGTCGCCTGCGCATGATTGCTTATCAATCGCACGCAGGCTGAGTATCTCATTTCGTCAGCCGTGCAACTTGTCATTCAAACCAATTGGCTTGCGCAAGATGCACCGGCTTTCGATGTATTCTTAGTAATAGCAACCCCAGGGACCACAACGCCGATAATAGCCTGGGTAATGATTCCGCTCGGCTGCAACTCCGAGCGCTACGCCCCCGAGAACGCCCACTGCGGCCCCAAGAGCCGCGGCATTTCCGGCCTCGTTGGATTGCCGGCGGTTTTGCTCATAACTTGCGGATACGCAACGCCGATGCGCTTTCGAACCCGATTTCAATCCGGCGGAATCACATGTTTGCTTTGCTTCCACAGCGGATTCCTGCGCAGTCTGACACCCAGCCAACATCAGTGCGATGCAGCTGATAAATATAATATTTCGCATAAGTTCCCCCAATAGCGATGTATAATAATACTTTTAACTCCCTAGTTTATGGGGCAACTCAAGGTCAACGAAGTTCGTATAGTGAAGATTTGCTATTGATTTACTTGAAAATATTCTTGTCGAATAAATGAGACTTAAATTTAAGCATTTGAGATTAATAAAGAGGCTATGCTTTTGGAGAGTGGTGATTTGTAAAGGTCATCGCATCAATATGCCAGGCTGTTTTCCGCGCCACCGCGCATCCACCAACGCTCTTTCCAAAAATTTATGTTCCGGGTGAAAGGCGCCCCGATTGTTGCGTGCATTGCGGGAAGCCCCTGAAACGCTTCGCTATTCCTTTCTAAAACGCTCTTGCATGAAGGTTGCCCAGTCCGATCCCGACTATCGGAAGGTCCAAACTCAATTTCTCTCGCTTGACAAATTTTGCAGCAAGTGAAATTATTTTCACTAAGAGATAAAAATATCAAAATTGCTCAGGGTGGAGACATGGCAATGGTGAGTGGCAGTTCTCTTCGCGAAGAAGAGTCCAGCATGGCAGCGCGCGCTGCCTGGCTCCATTACGCCGGTGGTTTGACCCAGTCCGAGGTTGCAAAGCGTCTCGGCCTAACATCGCTCAAAGCCCATCGTCTGATCATGAAGGCCAATCAGGAAGGGTTGGTAAAAGTCTATATTGATGGCGAAGTTTCAGAATGCGTCGAGCTGGAGCAAAAGCTGTCCACCCGTTACGGGCTCGATTACTGCGAAGTAGTTCCAGATTTTGATCCTGAGGAACTGCCGCTAAAGGCTCTTGGCATTGCCGGAGCTCAATTTCTTAAGCGTGAAATCGAGCGTGATGGCGAACTTCTTATTGGCATGGGGCATGGGCGGACGCTTGCGGCCTGCGTTGATTATCTGCCGCGCATAGCCAGCAACAATGTGCGTTTCGTCTCGCTGCTTGGCGGCTTGACCCGAAAGTTTTCCGCCAATCCGCACGATGTTATCCATAGGCTGGCAGAGCGTATTGGTGCAGAGGCCTATGTCATGCCTGTTCCGTTCTTTGCCAATACGGTCGAAGACATGGATGTCTTGTTCAGTCAGCGCGGCGTGCGCGAAATATTCGACATGGCAAAAAGCGCCAATCTCTCAATGGTCGGTATCGGCACTGCTGAGCGCGAAGCCTCGCTGGTTTCAACGGGCATGATCGAGAAAAGCGAGATTGAGGACATTAAGAATGCGGGAGGAGCGGGAGAGCTTCTCGGCCATTTCTTCGATGATGCCGGTCAGGCGATACAGACAACCTTGTCTGATCGCACATTCACATTGAGCCGGGAGGACCTGAAAAAGCAGCGATTGATTGCCGTTGCAGGTGGCAGGATGAAGGTGCGGGCCATTCGGGCAGTGCTCGAAAGCCGGTGCCTTAACGGACTGATAACAGACGAGAAAACGGCACAACAGCTTGTCGCCAACGTTATCTGACGCATGTCGGAAAGGGTGCGGGAAATCGCATCCAGGAGGAAATACCGGTGGGGTATCCGGTCCATAATACCCGATAAAAAGGAGGAGAAGACCAATGCATGACAAGGAAAAAGACCTTATCAGCGCTTTCCTGCGCGGATCGGTTGACCGTCGCGGCCTGTTAAAGGGGCTGGGCACAATGGGCATTACTGCGGCCAGCGCCGGCACATTGATGAATATGATGTCGACCAATGCGCAGGCAGCCGATTTTGACTGGAAGAAGCATTCCGGCAAGTCTCTGAAGCTGCTTTTGAACAAGCATCCCTATGCGGATGCGATGATCGCAAATCTTCAGAATTTCAAGGATCTGACGGGTATCGACGTCAAATATGATGTATTTCCGGAAGACGTCTATTTCGACAAGGTAACGGCAGCTCTGTCATCGGGTTCGACCGAATATGATGCGTTCATGACCGGTGCCTATATGACGTGGACCTATGGTCCTGCGGGCTGGATCACCGATCTGAAGGAATGGATCAACGATCCGGAGAAAACCAATCCGAACTATGCATGGAACGACTTCCTGCCCGGCGTGAAAAACTCCTGCGCATGGAACGGGATTCCAGGCGGCGCACTTGGTTCGGAAGACGCCAAACAATGGTGTATTCCATGGGCGTTCGAACAGAACAACATCACCTATAACCGCGATATGTTTAAGAAAGCCGGAGTCGAGGTTCCGGGCAATATTGATGAGATGATCGCAACTTCTGCCAAGCTTCAAAAGGATATTGGCGGCATTTACGGCATCGGCGTGCGCGGTTCACGCTCATGGGCAACGATTCATCCGGGCTTTCTGTCCGGCTATGCCAACTTCAACCAGAAGGACCTGAACGTTTCTGCCGACGGCAAGCTTTCAGCAGCCATGAACACGGCGGAGTCAAAAGCGTACCACACCAAGTGGGTGCAGATGATTCAGGAAAGCGGCCCGAAGGATTGGTCCACCTATACCTGGTATCAGGTAGGTACGGATCTTGGCGCCGGTGCTTCTGCCATGATTTTCGATGCTGATTGCCTCGGATACTTCATGAATGGCGGCGACAACAAGATGGCCGGGAAGCTTTCTTATGCGGCGTTCACAGCCAATCCGGAAGCCAAGGCATCGACGCCGAATATCTGGATCTGGTCGCTGGCCATGTCCAATTTCTCCAAGGACAAGGACGCAACCTGGTACTTCCTGCAATGGGCTTCTGGTCCAGAGCATGCATTGTTCGGCGCAACCAAGATGGACTTTGTTGATCCGGTTCGCCAATCGATCTGGAAGGATGAAATGTTCCGCGAGAAGCTGAACAGCAAATATCCGGGCTATGTCGAAATGTTCGACGCATCGGCCGCTGGCGCAAGCATCAAGTTCACGCCGCAACCGCTCTTCTTCGACGTTACCACCGAATGGGCCTCGACGCTCCAGAAGATGGTCGCCAAGGAAGTGCCGATTGATGAGGGTCTGGACCAGCTTGCTCAGAGCATTGATCGTCAGCTCAAGGAAGCAGGCCTCGGCTGATCTTCATCCCGCCAATACCCGGCACCCAAAGTGCCGGGTATTCCGGTGCGCGACAAGCGTAATTGCCCTAAATAATAAGGAGCTTTAAATTGGCTTCACCATCCATTCCCAGAAAGCCGGCTTCAAGGTTCAGAATCAGCAGGAAGATGCTTCCCTATGTGCTGAGTCTGCCAGCATTGCTTGTCTGCATCGGTATTCTGATTCCGTTCGTCACCGCCGTCATTTATTCATTTCAGCGCTACCGGTTGAGCCAGCCATGGAGCCGCCAGTTCAACTGGGGCGAGAACTATTATAACTTTCTGTTCAATGATCCGGGCTTCTGGAACACGCTGAAAATATCGCTGCTCTATGCCGGTATCACTGTAACGTTGGAGCTTTTGCTCGGACTTGGCATTGCCTTGCTTTTGCAAAAGCGCTCCCGCGTCAATAATTTCATTTCGATCATGCTTCTCCTGCCACTGATGATTGCGCCAGCGCTCGCGGCGCTGATGTGGAAGCTGATGACCAATCCGGGTTTCGGCATTCTCAGCTATCTGGCAAGTTGGGTCGGGCTGCATAATTTCCGTTGGGCCTCATCGCCCGATACGGCGCTCCTGACGGTCGTGCTGGTCGATATCTGGGTCTATACGCCCTTTATCATGATCCTGCTTTTGGCCGGTCTGCGCTCGCTGCCGACCCAACCCTTCGAAGCTGCCGCGCTTGATGGTGTGCCGCGCACCTTCGTGTTCTTCCGCATTACCTTGCCGATGCTGACGCCCTATATTTTGACCGCGACGCTGTTCCGCCTGCTCGACTCCATTCAGCAGTTCGACATCATCTATGCCATGACGCAGGGCGGCCCCGGCAACGCGCTGACGGTGTTTCAGGTCGAAGCCTACCTGAACTTCTTCCAGTCGACGAATGTTGGACGGTCAGCGGCTCTGATGGTCATCCTTTGGGCGATCACCTACCTGCTCTCCAATATCTTCATCAAGAACTGGCTGCGGCTGCGCGAACGCGCTCGCGGCGAGGCGTGAGGAGTACATTATGGAAACCACATCCACACTCGAAAAATCCCTGCGCTTCCTTGCGCTGTCGCTGGTCGTTATCTTCTTCATGTTCCCGATCCTCTGGATATTCCTTATGTCGTTCCAGACGAACGAGACCATTTTGCAGATACCGCCATCCATTGTGTTCACGCCAACACTGTCCAATTATGCAGCGCTCATTACAGGCAAGCTGACGACCTCCGCTGGTACACTTGATATTGCCTTCATGCGCAATCTCGGCAATTCGGTCTTTCTCTCGGTCACCTCGGTTGCACTGTCTCTGGTGCTTGGCGTCCCTGCGGCCTATGCCTTTGCCCGCCACAGGTTCCGTGGCTCGGAAGATATTGCTTTCACGCTGCTGTCTTTCCGCTTCGCGCCGCCGCTTCTGGTATTGCTGCCGCTAACGCAGTATTTCCAATGGCTTGGTCTGTCGGATACTTATTTCGGTCTCATCTGGGTTTATCAGTTGATCTGCCTGCCATTGATCCTGTGGATTGTGCGCGGTTATTTCGAAGATATCTCGGCTGATGTTGAATATGCCTATCGCATAGCGGGCCACTCGTGGTTTGCCACGTTCCGCAAGATTGCCTTGCCTCTGGCTGGTCCCGGCATTGCGGCAGCAGGCCTGCTCGCCTTTATTTTCGCCTGGAATAATTTCGTCTTCGCGCTGGTCCTGGCATCTGCCGATAAACAGCCGGTCACAGTTGGCGCTCTCGCCTTTGTTACCTCATCCGGGATCCAGTACGGCCAGATCGCCGCGGCCATTGTGCTTTCCGTCACTCCGACGCTCGCGCTCGCTCTTTATGCACAGCGCTACCTCGTCGAGGGGCTCTCGCTTGGCGCGGTGAAGGGATAATCCTATGACCACTTTACAACTCAAGAACATCGTCAAGCGCTACAAGACCAATACGGTTCTCGATGACCTGTCGCTTGACGTAGCAGATGGCGAGACGTTGGTCCTGTTCGGCCCGTCCGGGGCCGGAAAGACCGTCCTCCTGCGTCTCGTCGCCGGTGTGATCGATCCAGATGAGGGAAAAATCCTGATTGGCGGCGAAGACATGACCGATGTGGATGCGGAGCATCGCGGCATTGGCATGGCGTTTCAAAATTTCGCGCTATTCCCGCATATGAGCGCTCACGACAATATCGCCAGTCCTCTGACAGCAACCCGCTCTTCCGCCGAAGCGATCAAGGCGGGTGTGGGCAAAGTGGCTAAACTACTCAAGATCGACCATGTGCTGTCGCATCATCCCAAGGCCCTTTCCAACGGGCAGAAGCAACGCACTGCACTGGCCCGTGCCTTAGCTGGTTCGCCGCCGCTGCTATTGCTGGATGACCCTTTGCGCAATGTCGATGCGAAGCTCCGCTTTGAGATGCGGCTAGAGCTTCCTCGGCTTCTCGCTTCGCAAGGCGCGACAGTTGTCTATGTGACGCAGGACTATAAAGAAGCCATGGCACTTGGTGACCGCATTGCAGTCATGGCCAATGGCAAAATTCGCCAGATCGGAACGCCGGAGGAGATCTATAATGCGCCTGCCGATATCGGGATTGCCAGCCTGTTCGGCGACCCGACGATCAACCTCCTTGATGTCGTGCCGCAAAAGGATGCTGGTGGCATTTATGTTGAGATTTCCAAGGTGCGCGTCCCTCTGCCGGGTATGCCGGATAATGTTGTGGGACAAGCTTGCGTCATTGGCATCCGGCCGGAATCAATTACCTTTGCCAAGGACACGGTGAAGGGTGCCGTTCCCATTGAGGTCGAGGCTGAAACCCCGCTGAATGAAAAGACTGTCACGCTGGTCGTAACAGTCGGCAAGCGCGAGCTTTTGGTTTCCCGTCCTGCGGGAACACCAGGCCCCGTATCAGGGCCCGCTTTTATCCTTATCGACGGCAAAACCACATTTCTTTTCGACAAGGCCAGCGGCGCATTGATCCGCAAGGCAGGCACGACAGAGCAGGGAGTGGCAGCATGAGTGATACTGCTCTGTTGATCAAAAATGTCGACAAATTCTATGGTCCTATCGATCATGGTGTGCATGCGGTTCGCAACATCAGCATGGATGTGAAGAAGGGCGAGATTATCGCTCTCCTTGGCTCATCCGGTTGCGGCAAGACATCGACATTGCGCATGGTTGCCGGTTTTGAAGCTGTATCGCGCGGTACCATTTCGCTGAAAGGCCGCGAGGTTCAAACCTTCGCCCCGGTCCGGCGCAATGTTGCCATGGCCTTTGAAGGCTATTCGCTCTATCCGCCTTTGACAGTGAAGGAAAATATCGCCTTCGCGTTGAAGTCTTCCAAGCTCTCGCAGTCTGTTGTCGAAGAGAAGGTCGCCTATATCGCCAAGCTTCTGGAGATCGAGGATATTCTTGGGCGTTATCCAAGTTCAATTTCCGGTGGTCAGCAGCAGCGCGCCTCCCTTGGTCGTGCCTTGATCCGTGATGCCGATCTGCATTTGCTTGATGAACCAATGGGACAGCTGGAGCCGCAATTGCGGGCGGTGCTGCGTGGCCGTATCAAGCACTATATCAAGGAGCGGGGACTAACCGCCATCCTCGTGACCCACGACCAGACCGAGGCGAATGCGCTTGCAGATCGTATTGCCGTCATGGAGGGCGGTGAGTTGCAGCAATTCGATACACCGCAAATGATCAAGGAGCGACCGGCCAATCTGTTCACCGGCACCTTTGTCGGTGAGCCGCCCATGAATGTCTTCGAGGCGACGGTCTCGAACAGTGACACCAGGATTACTTTCGGTCTTAATCAAGGTGTGAAGCTGGAATATGCCGCTTCTGACTTTTCGCCAGCCGTGCGCGAAGAGTTGAAAAAACACCAAAAAGTCGTTGTTGGCATTCGGCCCTATGCGGTTCGCCGTAGCGAAGGCGGCGTTCATGCACGTGTTTCGGTCAATCAATGGCTGGGCGACCAGACCCATATTGCGGCAGACTTTGCCGGTGGATCGTTGGTACTGGTCGAGCATGATCGGACGGATGTGGCAATCGGCGATACGATTGCGGTTCGTCTCGATCCGGCCAGCCTGCATGTATTCAACGGCGAAACCGGCGTCGCTATTAGTCACGGTCAGGAGCTTGCGTGATGACACGCGATATCCTCATAGGGATTGATGCGGGAACCTCCGTCATCAAATCCGTGGCCTTCGATCTTGCCGGTCGTCAGATCGCATTTGCCTCTACCCCCAATAGCTATGAGACTATCGGCAGGGCAGGGGTTGTGCAGGATCTGGCACGCACTTGGGCCGATGCAGCCAAGACGCTGCTTGAACTTGCCGGGAAGGTTGAAAATCTGGCCAGTCGCACTGTGGCTGTCTCGGTAACGGGACAGGGCGATGGGACATGGATGATCGACAAGAATGGCGAGGCTGTTGGCAAGGGCTGGTTGTGGCTTGATGCGCGTGCCGGTAATGTAGTTGACAATCTGCGCAAGGAACGCGGCGATCTTGGCCGCTTCACCCATACTGGCAGCGGGCTTGCCGCCTGCCAGCAGGGTTCGCAATTGCGCTGGATGATGAATGAGGCTCCGGAGCTTTATGCCGGTGCGACCACGGCGTTCCATTGCAAGGACTGGCTCTATTTCAAATTAACCGGCAAGCGCGCCACCGATCCGTCGGAGGCCGTGTTCACCTTTGGCGATTTTCGTACCCGCAGCTATTCGGACAGCGTGATTGACTTTCTTGGGCTGGAGAAACTCAAATATCTTCTGCCGGAAATCGTCGATGGCTCTACAACCCATCACAAGCTTGAGGGCGAGGCTGCACGAAGCACGGGCTTGCTGGAAGGCACGCCTGTCGTTCTGGGCTATGTGGACGTGGCGTGCACCGCGCTTGGTGCTGGGCTTTATGAACCGGGAACAGATACGGGATGCTCGATCATCGGGTCGACCGGCATGCATATGCGCCTTGCGACCAGCCCCGACGATGTGCAGCTGAACCGCGATCTGACGGGGTATACAATGTGTATGCCGATCCCTGGAATATATGCGCAGATGCAGTCCAATATGGCGGCAACCCTCAATATTGATTGGGTATTGTCTGTCGCCGGCGACCTTTTCAAAAGTGTCGGGATTGAGAAGTCGAAAACGGAATTGCTCGCTTATGTGGAGACCTGGCTCGCCGATGCGAAAGCCGCTTCGGTCATTTATCACCCCTATATTTCCGATGCGGGTGAGCGGGGTCCCTTTGTTGACGCGACAGCCCGTGCTTCCTTCATAGGTTTTTCTTCGAGCCATAGGTTCGGCGATCTTGTGCGCTCTGTGTTTGATGGTTTGGCGCTGGCTGCCCGCGATTGCTACTCGGCGATGGGACCTTTGCCAAAGCGGGTTCGAATAACGGGCGGCGCGGCGCGCAGTGCTTCGCTGCGCAAAATTTTGGGCGGGGCTCTCGGTGCCTCGGTACAGACCAGCGAGCGTGAGGAGGCAGGAGCCGCAGGTGCGGCCATGATCGCAGCCGTATCACTTGGTATTTATGGCTCAATGGCAGATTGCGTCAAAGATTGGGTAACGCCTTTCCAGCGCCAGCCGGAAGCTGCCGATGAAGAACTGTCCCTGATTTATGAAAAGGCTTTCCCGGCCTATCGCCAGTCAAGGCTGGCGCTGCAACCGACATGGCACATGCTAGCCAGCAGCAATTGACGAATAGGAAGACCGCAATGACCAAGAAAATAGCCATTATCGGCGACAGGTTCATGCTCCCGGAAGTGTTCCGGGAAAAGATCGTGGAGCTATGTGGTGACGAGCACGATATTCGCACGCTGCAACAGCCCTGGCCGGATGTTCCAATGGAACATGGCTACGCGGTCAAGGGCATGGACGGGCTGAAGGAATATCTGGGTGATCCTGATGAGGTTGTCGAGTTCATCGGCGATGCCGAGCTTTTCATCACCCAGCTCGCTCCAATGTCTGCGGGTATGCTGGAGCGTCTTCCGGATTTGAAGTTTGTCGCGGTTTCCCGCGGTGGTCCGGTTAATATCGATATGAAGGCGGCCCGCGATGCGGGTGTCCTTGTCGTCAATACGCCAGGTCGCAATGCCAGCGCCGTTGCCGAATTTACTCTTGGCGCAATATTAGCCGAAACACGGCTTATCCGCAGCGGCCATGAATCCCTGCGCAAGGGTGAGTGGCGCGGCGAGTTGTACCGCGCTGACAAGACTGGTCGCGAGCTTTCCGAAATGACAGTCGGCGTTATCGGTTATGGCAATATAGGCACAAAGGTCGTTCGCCTGTTGCGGGCTTTCGGCACGAAAGTTCTGGTGCACGATCCCTATGTCCAGCTATCGGCTGATGACCGCAATGCGGGTGTAGAACATGTTGCATTGGATGATCTGCTCTCCCGTTCTGATGTTGTAACCCTCCACCCGCGTGTGACGGAAGAAACCAAAGGCATCATGAATGCCGAGACCTTTGCCAAGATGAAGCAGGGGGCGATTTTTGTGAATACTGCGCGCGGCCCGCTGGTTGATTATGATGCGCTGTATGAAGCGCTCACCAGTGGCCATCTTGGCAGTGCAATGCTCGAAACATTTGCCGTGGAGCCGGTTCCAGCCGATTGGCCACTGCTGCAACTGCCCAATGTAACGCTCACGCCGCATATTGCAGGCGCATCCGTGCGCACGGTCACCTATGCGGCTGAAATGGCCGCAGAGGAGGTACGGCGCTATATAGCTGGCCTGCCGCCGGTCAATCCCTGCTGAGGCCGTCATGATGCAAGAATTAAAACTCAGACAATCGATTATCGACCATTGCCGCCAGATGAATGCAGCCGGCATAAATCAAGGCACGTCCGGCAATATCAGTGTGCGCTTTGAAAATCGCATGCTCATTACGCCATCTGCCGTTCCTTATGATGAGATGACGCCGGACATGATCGCCTCCATGCCGCTTGATGGCGAGTATGGCTCTTGGCAAGGCCCAAAGAAACCTTCCACCGAATGGCGCTTTCACCTCGACATTCTGCGCACACGGCCTGAAATCAACGCGGTCGTTCATACCCACGCGACGTTTTCAACGATCCTTGCCATCGCCCATAAATCCATTCCGGCATGCCACTATATGGTTGCGGCATTTGGCGGCGACGATATCAGGCTGTGTGACTATGCCCGCTATGGCACAAAAGAACTGTCCGATAATGTGTTAAAGGCGTTGAAAGATCGCACTGCCTGCCTGATGGCCAATCACGGTATGATTGCAACGGGTAGCAGCCTTGAAAAGGCTATGTGGGCGGCTGTCGAGCTGGAAACAATCGCCAAGCAATATTACCACGCGCTGCTTTTGGGCGGAGCCGTCATTCTGCCTCCAGAAGAGATCGAAGGTGTCCGTCGCGGCTTTGCGAGCTATGGACTTCAGGACAAGCCTTCACCGCAGGGGGCAGAACATTGAACAAAGGCACGGATATCTACGACCTGTTCATTATCGGCGGCGGTGTCAACGGTGCGGGCATTGCGCGCGACGCAGCAGGCCGTGGTCTGTCAGTCATCCTTTGTGAAAAAGATGATCTCGCCCAGGGCACAAGTTCGCGCTCCGGCAAGCTTGTCCATGGTGGGCTGCGTTACCTCGAATATTACGAATTCCGGCTGGTGCGCGAGGCGCTGATCGAGCGCGAGGTCCTGCTCGAATCCGCTCCGCATATTATCTGGCCAATGCGCTTTGTCTTGCCACATAATCCGGCAGATCGTCCGGCCTGGCTCGTGCGTCTCGGCCTGTTCCTTTACGATCATCTTGGAGGGCGCAAACGCTTGCCGGGAACGCGCACGCTTAATTTGAAGACTGCCCCGGAAGGTGCGCCGTTGAAAGACGAGTATGGCAAGGCATTCGAATATTCCGATTGCTGGGTTGATGATGCGCGGCTGGTGCTTTTGAATGCGCTCGATGCCGCTGGCCGCGGCGCTGAAATCCATACGCGAACCGCATGCAGCTCGATCCGCCGCGAAGAGGGTATCTGGATCGTTGAAATGACCGACACGGCTTCGGGCACCAAAAGAACCGTGAAGGCGCGCTGCGTGGTGAATACCGCCGGTCCATGGGTCAATGACATTATCCGGCGCGTGGCAGGCTTGAACTCCAGCCGCAGTGTCCGGCTGGTCAAGGGCAGCCACATTATTGTACCGAAATTCTGGGAAGGACGGCAGGCCTATCTGGTCCAGAACCCGGACAAACGGGTTATCTTCATCAATCCCTATGAAAATGATCTGGCGTTGATCGGCACCACCGATATTCCTTATGAAGGGCATCCGGAAGATGTGGCGGCCGACAGCAATGAAATCGACTATCTGCTGAAATCCGTAAACCGCTATTTCAAGCAACAATTGGTGCCAGCCGACATTGTCCATAGCTTTTCCGGTGTGCGTCCGCTCTATGATGACAGTGCGGAAAACCCCAGCGCCGTTACCCGAGACTATATTTTTGAAGTCGATGCAGACAACAACAAGGCACCGCTACTTTCGGTGTTCGGCGGCAAGATCACAACATTCCGCAAGCTTTCCGAACATGCGCTTGACCGCCTGAAGCCATTTTTCCCCAATATGCGCCCGGGGTGGACTGCCAAGGCGCAGCTTCCGGGAGGCGACATGGCGAATGCGGATTTCGAACAGTTTCTGGGTGATATGCGGGCCAAATATCCCTGGCTGCCCTTTGATCTTGCCAAGCACTACGCCCGGCTTTACGGCACGCGCATGCATGACCTGCTTGGCTCGGCGCGATCTGTTTCAGATCTGGGCACACGGTTCAGCAAGCTTTTGTATGAGCGGGAAGCGCAGTTCTTGCGCACAACGGAATGGGCGCTTTGGCCAGAGGATGTTCTGGAGCGGCGCACCAAACACGGCTTGCACATGACTGAGGAAGAGCGCGTGGTTTTCACGAATTGGTGGACAAGCCAGCAGGTGGCGGCATGAGAAGCGCGGAGTTTGAAGCCCTGCTCGACCTATCGGCCCGTATTGGTGCCGATCCGGCGCTGGTACAGGCGGCAGGCGGCAACACATCCATCAAAGAAGGTGGCACGCTCTGGATCAAGGCCTCCGGCCTCTGGCTGATGAATGCGCGAAATACCGATATTATGGTGCCTGTCGCGCTGGACCCTTTGCTGGATGCGCTGGGCCGCTATGATCCTTCTGCCGAGAAAGCGCAGGATTATGTGATTGCCGAACGCAATCCCTCCGGCCTGCGCCCATCGATTGAAACCACCGTCCATGCGCTTATGCCGCAAAAGGTGGTGGTGCATGTTCATTGCGTCGAGACTATTGCCTTGGCTGTTCAGGCCGATGGCCCTGCCTTGGTTGCCTCGCGTCTGGACGATATTCCTTATGCCTTCGTGCCCTATGCGCGCCCGGGATTGCCGCTGGCCCGTGCCATAGCCGAACGTCTGGAAGAAGACACATGTGTTCTCATTTTGGGCAATCATGGTCTTGCGGTTGCGGCCGAAACAGTCGATGAAGCGGAGGTCCTGCTTTATCGGGTCTCCCGCCTTTTGTCTGTCACGCCGCGTCAGGCACCGGACGCGGATATTGCCGCACTGCAACGCCTTGCAGTCAATAGTCAGTACAGACTTCCCGAGGATGCATCGTTTCACCGCGTGGCTACTGATCTGACCAGCTGCCTTATTGCGGCCGGTGGCAGTCTCTATCCGGACCATGTCATCTTTTTGGGGAAAGGTTCGGTGATCGCCTCGCCAACGGATACCGCTTTGACCATCGAAGAGAAACAGCAAGAGGGCATGGCGCTGCCGCCCGCGATCCTGTTCCCCGGCAGGGGCGTTCTGGTGTTGAAAGAAGCAACATCAGGGGCTCTTGCCATGGCGCGCTGCCTTGCGGACGTTACCTCCCGGATTCCGCAAGGCGCGCGTCTGAATTACCTGACAGATGAGGAAAATGCCGAGCTCCTTGGCTGGGATGCGGAGAAATACCGGCAAACACTCAATCGTGCAGGTCAGGCATTGCAATGACAGGTGAAGCACTGTTCATCGGCATTGATATAGGCACGTCCGGCGCGCGCGCTGTGGTGATGACTGCCTCGTTTGACGTTGTTGCCAGCGCTTCAGCCCGTCTGGACGCCTTCTCGCCAAATCACCGCGATCCTGCGGCTTGGTGGTCTGCTGTCCAGTCGGCGCTGTCACAGGTGCTCGTGTCGGTTGAACGCAAACAGATCCGCGCGATTAGTATAGACGGTACTTCCGGCACAGTATTGCCGGTCGATGCCAGCGGCGCGCCTCTGGCTGAGCCATTAATGTATAATGATCCGGTGTCAGACCGAGCTATTCTCGACGCGATTGCGGCCAATGCGCCTGAATCCAGCGCAGCGCATGGAGCCACTTCCGGCCTTGCCAAGCTTATGCATTTTCAAACCATCCGCAGTGTTTCGCATATTATCCATCAGGCTGACTGGCTTTCAGGGCATTTCACCGGCCTTTACAATGTCTCCGACGAAAACAACGCGTTGAAAACGGGCTATGATCCTATCGAACGGCGGTGGCCGCTCTGGATAGGTAGTACCCGTACCCATATGGAAATGCTGCCGCATGTTCTGCCGGCGGGTTTGCCGATTTCGACCATCTCTGCGCAAGCTGCTGCCGCATTTGACTTGCCTCCCTCGGTGATCATCGTCGCGGGAACGACGGATGGTTGTGCGTCCTTTCTGGCGACAGGAGCCAATCAGCCGGGCGATGGCGTTACCGCGCTTGGCACAACATTGACGGTCAAGGTGCTCTCGGATCGTCCTCTATTTGCGCCCGAGTTCGGGCTCTATAGCCACCGCATTGGCGATATGTGGCTGGCTGGCGGCGCGTCCAATACGGGCGGCAATGTGCTGGCGCATTATTTCGATAATGCGCAGATAGAAAGGCTCTCCGCCACCATCGACCCGGCAACGGACGCTGGCCTTGATTATTATCCGCTGCTGCGTGATGGCGAGCGTTTCCCCATCAATGATCCGGCGATGAAACCGCGTATGGAACCGCGTCCTGACAGTGATGCGCAGTTCCTTAAAGCAATCTTTGAAGGCATCGCAAATATTGAGCACATGGCTTATGGACGCCTGGCGGGACTTGGCGCACCCGAGCTTCGCTCGGTTCGTAGTGTCGGTGGTGGTGCGAAGAATGTTGTCTGGTCCGCCATTCGAGCCCGCAAGCTTGGCGTTCGCATGCCGCCCGTCCTGTCGGAAGAAGCGGCAGCGGGTGCGGCACGGCTTGCGATTCAGGGCGCAAAATCGGCGGGTGTTCTATGACACAGCCAACACAATTATCTGGTCTACGTGATCTGCAAGGGCGTTTTGACGCTTTCCTCATCGACCAGTTTGGGGTGCTTCGCGATGGCCGCGGACCCTATCCCAATGCGGATTCAGCGCTTGCCGCCCTGAAGCAGACCGGCGTTCGGATCATCATCCTATCCAATTCGGGAAAGCGCTCCGCTGAAAATGACCGGCGTCTGGCAAAAATAGGCTTTGACCCTGCAAGTTGGGACTGGTTCCTCACATCTGGTGAGGTGGCGTGGCAGATGCTGGCCGCTGAAGCAACAAAAGCACAGGGTGGGCCCGCTCGCCGCTGCCTGCTTATCAGCCGTGATGGCGATACGTCGCCGCTGGGAGGTCTTGATCTGGAACGCACGGCAACTGGCGAGAACGCGGATATTGTTCTGATCGCTGCCAGTGAAGGGGATATCCATGATCTGGATTATTACCGGAACTTGCTGGAACCGGCAGCAAGACGTGGCGTTTCATGTCTATGCACCAACCCGGATAAGATCATGCTGACAGCTGAAGGCACTGCCTTTGGCGCTGGCCGCATTGCGGAGCTTTATCAGGAACTGGGTGGCACAGTGCGCTGGATAGGCAAACCTTTCGCCGATATTTATGCCGCTGCCATAGACTTTCTCGGTCATCCGAACCCAGAGCGGGTCTGTTGCATCGGTGACAGTATAGAGCATGACGTTGCCGGGGCCGCCGGGGCTGGACTGAAATCCGTGCTGGTCAAGACCGGCATATTGGCTGGTTCAAACACGCAACAGTTGCAGAGCCTTTTTGCTGAACATGGCGCATCGCCTGATTACACGATTGACCGCTTTATCTGGTAGGAGACTAATGGCTTTCACCCTCTCGCTCAACACCAATCCTTTGGTGAACCGCTTCGCTGAAGCCGATGATCTGATTGATACAATCGCAGAAAAAATTCGCATCGGTTATGTGCAGCTGACGCACGAATTCATCAATCCATCGTGGCCGCAACCGACAATCTCCAAACATGTAAAGCAGTTCCAGAAAGCGCTCTCGCGCACGGGTGTGAATGTCACGTCGGGTATGACAGGGCCATATGGGCGTCTCAATCATTTTGGTCATCCAGATGCGGATGTCCGGCAATATTATGTCGACTGGTTCAAGACATTTGCGAATATCTCTGCTGATCTTGGCGCGGCGTCGCTCGGCACGCAGTTCGCGATCTTTACCCATAAGGATTATGACGATCCGGTACGCCGCGAAGAATTGATGAAAATCGCCATTGATTGCTGGCGGGATGTGGCAGCGCATGCAAAGGCTGCCGGCCTTACCTATCTCTTTTGGGAGCCTATGTCGGTCGGGCGCGAATTTGGCCACACGATCGCGGCTTGCCGTGAGCTTCATGATCGCTTGCAAGCATCAGACTTGCCAATTCCCCTTCTGATGATGGTTGATATCGATCATGGTGATGTCACATCGAGCAATCCTGCCGATATTGATCCCTATGCCTGGGCGGAAGCTTTCCCCAAGGAATCTCCGATCATCCACATCAAACAATCGTCGATGAACAAGGGTGGTCATTGGCCGTTTATCGCAGCGCATAACAAGGATGGCCGGATCACACCGGAAAAATTCCTTGAAACGGTGCGTCGAGGCGGCGGCACGGATAATGAAATCTGCCTTGAGCTATCGTTTCGCGAGCGCGAACCAACCGACCATATGGTGGTGGATATGATCCGCGAGTCCGTGCAGTTCTGGGAGCCCTATATTGACACGGGGTTCAATGGAGCAAACTCGGGAAAAGTGAAATGAGCGATTTCTGGATTGGCACGAGTTTCAAGATGAACAAGACGCTAGCGGAGGCTTTGGCCTTTGCCGAAGCTCTTGCTGCTGGTGATGAAGGCCGCGATCAGCGGTTTCAGCGCTTTGTCATTCCGCCATTTACAGCGGTGCGTGAAGTCAAAGCCGCGTTGAAAGACACAAGCGTCAAGGTCGGTGCGCAGAACATGCACTGGGATGATGCCGGTGCATGGACCGGTGAAAT
>UICE01000008.1 GCA_900471815.1 Hyphomicrobiales bacterium | reverse complement strand
GATAACTCAACAAAATGTAGATTTTTCTTTCGTCGATTTACGATTTCTTCACAAAAAAAACCGGGGCTGCCATCATGGCCAGCCCCGGTTTTTGAATTACGAGAGAACGAGCTGTCAGCTGAACGGCTCAAGCCTTGTTCTTATTGTAAACGTCAAAGACCACTGCAGCCAGAAGCACCAGCCCCTTGATCACCTGTTGCCAATCAATATTAACGCCCATAATCGACATGCCATTATTCATGACGCCCATGATGAAGGCGCCAATAACTGCGCCCATCACCTGGCCGACGCCCCCCATTGCCGATGCGCCGCCAATAAACACAGCCGCAATGACGTCAAGCTCAAAGCCAAGACCGGCTTTCGGCGTTGCCGTGTTCAATCGCGCAGCGAAAATCAATCCAGCAAGCGCGGCCAATACACCCATGTTGACGAAGGTGAAGAAGGTTAGCCGCTCGGTCTTTATGCCAGAGAGCTTTGCCGCTTTTTCATTACCGCCCATGGCGTAAATACGTCGGCCAATTGTCATGCGCTTGGTCACGAAGACGAAAAGCGCAATCAGCAGTGACATGACGACGAGAACGTTGGGCAGCCCCTTATAAGAAGACAGCAGGTAAACAAGGAATAGAATAATACCGCCGATGATAAGGTTCTTGGCTACAAAGAGCGCAAAGGGCTCACCGTGATAGCCATGCTTCTCCCGCTTTGCCCGGCCGCGGACACTTGAATAGATCATCAAGGCAACCAGAACGATACCGATCAGCATGGAAGTTACGTTGAAGCCAACGACGCCAAAGAAGTCAGGAATGAAACCAGAGCTTAAAAGCTGGAACTGAGGCGGGAACGGGCCAACCGATTGTCCACCGAGCAACCAAAGGGCCAGCCCTTTGAAAACCAGCATGCCAGCCAGCGTTACAATAAAGGATGGTATTTTGTGGTAGGCGACCCAATAGCCCTGTGCCGCGCCGATTACACCACCCATTATGAGGCAGAGTATCGTTGCCGGCACATAGTGAATTTGCCATTTCACCATCATGACAGCAGCCAATCCGCCCACAAAGCCCGACACGGAACCGACAGACAGATCGATATGTCCGGCAACAATGACCAGAAGCATGCCGAGAGCCATGATAATAATGTAACTGTTCTGCAAAACGAGATTGGTGAGGTTCACCGGGCGGAACAGCGTGCCATTGGTGGTGAACTGAAAGAACAGCATGATCAGGATCAGCGCCGCAACCAGCCCGTATTCACGCAAATTGCCTTTTGTCGCCGAACCGTCGGTCTGAATTTTTGCCGGTGCAGTTTCAATACTCATGATTATTTCCCTTCAGCGCGGATAATGGCGCGCATGATCTTTTCTTGGCTGGCTTCGCTGGCAGCCATTTCGCCAACGAGCTTGCCCTGATTCATAACGTAAATCCGGTCGCATATGCCGAGAAGTTCCGGCATTTCCGACGAGATCACCAAAACGCTTTTACCCGTAGCCACAAGCTGATTGATGATCGAATAGATTTCATATTTGGCACCGACATCAATGCCACGCGTTGGCTCATCCAGAATCAATAAGTCCGGATTGGCAAAAAGCCACTTCGACAGAACGACCTTCTGCTGATTGCCGCCGGAAAGATTTCCGGTTTTCTGATAGATGCTGGATGAACGGATATTGGTTTTGGTGCGATATTCATTCGCAACCTTCAATTCGGTCATATCATCTAGAACGCCATTACTGGAAACACCTTCCAGATTAACGATCGTGGTATTGTGCTTGATGTGATCAATCAGATTGAGGCCATAGGTCTTGCGGTCCTCCGTGACATAGGCAATGCCATTATCGATGGCCCGTCCAATGGTTGAAACATCGGCCTTCTTGCCCTTGATGAAAACTTCGCCGCTGATCTTGCTGCCATAGGCCCTGCCAAAGACACTCATGGCGAATTCAGTTCGTCCGGCCCCCATCAGCCCTGCGATGCCAACGACTTCGCCCTTGCGGACATTCATGCCGATCCCGTTGACCACGGTGCGGTCGCTATGGAGATGATGGTGGACCACCCAGTCCTTCACCTCGAAGACAACTTCGCCAATATTTGGCACACGCTGCGGATAGCGGTCTGCCAATTGGCGACCGACCATCAAAGTTACGATCTTGTCTTCGGAAATATCCTGCTTATCCAGCGTCTCGATGGTTGCACCATCGCGCAAGACTGTAATGCGATCCGCGACTTTACCGACTTCATTGAGCTTGTGGGAGATCAGGATCGACGAGATACCCTGCGCCTTGAATTCCAGCAGCAATTCAAGCAAGGCATCGCTATCCTTTTCATTAAGACTGGCTGTGGGCTCGTCAAGAATGAGAAGTTCAACTTCCTTGGATAAGGCTTTGGCAATTTCCACCAATTGCTGCTTGCCCACACCCAGATTGGTCACGAGCGTCAGCGGGTCTTCTTTCAAACCAACCTTGGCAAGCAATTCGCGCGTGCGGGTTTCCGCTACGTGCCAATCAATAATGCCAAACTTTGCAGGTTCATTACCGAGAAAAATGTTTTCAGCAATTGACAGCAGCGGCACCAAAGCCAGCTCCTGATGTATAATAATAATGCCTTTTTTCTCACTGTCGCTAATATCGCGGAAGCGTTGCTCCTCGCCCTTGTAGAAAATTTCTCCCTCATAACTGCCATGCGGATAAACTCCGCTTAGCACCTTCATCAGGGTTGACTTTCCGGCTCCGTTCTCGCCCACCAGAGCGTGAATTTCACCTTTGCGAACATTAAGATTGACATTATTCAGCGCTTTGACACCAGGAAAGGTCTTGGTGATATTGCGCATTTCGAGGATTGTATCCATCGAGATCCTCATCGACGTCACTGCAATAGGAAAAGAACCCTGCATCGCAAGATGCAGGGTTCATGCGATCTGTCAGCTTATTTCAGCTGATCTTCGGTGTAGTAGCCACCACCAATCAGAATCTCTTTCCAGTTGGTCTTGTCGACTTCAACAGGCTTGAGAAGATAGGCTGGAACAACTTTCACACCATTATTATAGGTCTTTGTGTCGTTGATTTCCGGCTCTTCGCCTTTCAGCACCTTGTCGATAAGGTTGGCCGTAACCTTGGCCAGTTCGCGTGTATCCTTGTAGACCGTTGAATACTGCTCGCCTGCGATAATGGATTTGACGGAAGGCACTTCAGCATCCTGTCCGGAAACGAACGGGAATGGCTGATCTTTCGTGCCATAGCCTACGCCACGTAGCGACGAGAGGATGCCAATGGACAGACCATCATATGGCGACAGCACTGCGTCCACCTTCTTGTCTGTGTAGTAGGCTGAAAGGAGATTATCCATGCGGGCTTGAGCAACAGCTCCGTCCCAGCGCAGTGTTCCGACCTTATCCATGCCTGTCTGGCCGGACTGGACAACAAGTTTGCCGCTATCGATCAAAGGCTGAAGCACCGACATTGCGCCATCATAGAAGAAAAAGGCGTTATTGTCGTCTGGTGAGCCGCCGAATAGCTCGATGTTGAACGGGCCCTTCGCATCAGGAAGTCCAAGCGCCTTGACCAGCGAACTCGCCTGTAGAACGCCAACCTGGAAGTTGTCGAATGTTGTATAATAGTCAACATTACCGGAATCACGGATGAGGCGATCATAGGCGATAACCTTGATACCGGCATCATGTGCCTGCTGCAACACATTCGAAAGCGTGGTGCCGTCGATGGCACCAATCACAAGAACCTTGACGCCCTTGGTGACCATGTTCTCGATCTGGGCCAGCTGGTTGGGAATGTCATCTTCCGCATATTGCAGATCGGTACCATAGCCACGTTCTTTCAACGCCTTGACCATGTTATCGCCGTCAGCAATCCAGCGGGCGGAGGCTTTGGTAGGCATGGAAATGCCAACGGTGCCTTTGTCTTGTGCAAAAGTTTGCGTGCTCATCGCGCCCAGCGCGATCAGTCCCGCAGCAACCAAATTAAGTATTTTCACGTCTATCCTCCCAATTTCCAATCAAATTACGCGCTTTTGTTGACCGCAGCCAGCTTTGCCAAGATTGAACCAGTCCTCCCAAGGCAGGGCCCGTCTGCACATTTATCTGAAAAGTATGACTTTTGGAATAGGCCTTCTTTCACGATTGTGAAATTCCGCTGCACAAGCATTTTCAGTTGCGCATCAGGCTACCCAACGCTGGCTTAATGCCATATAATCCTATTATAATATTTTTTGGAAGACATATCCGTCGATCCCCTTATATAAATATTTGCAAATGAACACCGGGAGGAAATTGTGAATCTGGTTCAACTACTCAATACCAAGGGCAAGCGTCAGGTTGCTGCACGTATCGGCGAAGAGTTTCGTCTGGTAAAACGGACCCGTTCTGTATTGGAACTGGCCCATGCGGCAATCGAAGCTGGAACTGGTATTGCTGCAATTATTGAAATTCGCGGACTTGGAAAGACCGTCGATATCGCTGCTGCCTATAGTGAAGGCAGACTGCTGCCGCCCATCGATACCCATGATCCAGCTCATATCCATCTGACAGGAACCGGGCTGACACATCTTGGATCTGCTGCAACTCGCGATGCCATGCACCGCAAGATTGGCGATGCCAAAGAAGAAACACTCACCGATTCTATGAAAATGTTCCGTATGGGTCTTGAAGATGGCAAACCCAAAAAGGGAAAGACCGGAGTTCAACCGGAATGGTTCTACAAAGGTAACGGGTCAATGCTGACTGGCCCAGGTCAAGCCCTGCTTTCTCCAGCTTTTGCCGATGACGCAGGGGAGGAACCGGAAATCGCTGGCATTTACGTGATAGGCCCGGATGGATCACCTTTCCGGCTGGGCTTCGCGCTGGCCAACGAATTCTCCGATCATGTCATGGAGCGCGTAAACTATCTTTATCTTGCTCATTCCAAGCTTCGCCCCTGCTCGGTCGGCCCAGAATTGATCCTTGGCGATTTGCCAGCAGATATTCGCGGCACATCCCGCATTACGCGAAAAAACAAGACTATATGGGAAAAGCCATTTCTTTCCGGCGAAGATAACATGTCCCATACGATTGAAAATCTGGAATATCATCACTTCAAATATTCGGTTTTCCGTCAACCAGGTGACATTCATATTCACATGTTCGGAACAGCAACATTGTCATTTGCGGATGGTATAAAGCCCGAGAATGGCGACGTATTCGAAATCGAGGCACCAGCGTTCGGCCTTCCCTTGCGCAATCCGCTCAAGGTGGAAAAGCCTTCCAAAGTGAAGATCACAGCACTTTAAGTATCTTCTATATGACCAAAGCGTGTTCTTCCGTTATCGGTATTGACGGAAGAACAGCCTCGACATGTGATAATACCGGCTGGTTATAGTGCGAGTTCTATGACGATGCGCGCCCTGCGACCAGGACACGCTCTGCGCCTTCGGCAATGACAACGCGCATCGCAGCCTTGGCAGCCTCCACATCTCCGTCACGAATTGCCGCAGCAATTGCTGCATGGCGGGCTACTGAACGGATATGACTTTCTGAATTAGGAATCGGCGAGCTGATGGTAAATGTCGTCACCAGAGCTACCTCTATCAGTGCACTGATAGAGCGCATGAAGGGATTCCCGGAAGCCTCTGCAACGGCAATATGGAACTGCAAATCGCTGTAGACAAAGTCCGTTGCGGACTCTTTTGCCTCTCCCATCCGCTCGACCCAGCGAAACAATGTTTCCAATTGTTTGTCCGTACGTCGCAATGCTGCAAGACCCGCCGCCTCAGGCTCCAATGCCAGACGCATCTCGACAATACTCGCCAGAAAATCGGCTGTTGCGCCGGCTTCGAAATGCCAAACCAATATATCAGGATCGAACAGGTTCCAATGCGATCGTTCCAAGACCCTTGTGCCGATCTTGGCTTTCGGTTGGATCAGCCCTTTCGCCGCCAGCGTTTTCAGCGCTTCGCGCAAAACGGTTCGCGATACTCCAAAACGTTGCAGAAGTTCGGTATCTCCTGGAAGTATGCTTTTTTCAGGATAGGCGCCGCTGATGATCTTCAGACCAAGATCACGCATAACATGACCATGATGCGTTCGCGACTGGCCCGTCGTGCGAAAGTCGTAATCGGTGAGTTCCCTGCCTGCCAAGTGCTTGCCTGTAAATTCATGGGGTGACTTTACACAGGAGATTGCAAAACATGCCACGCAACGGTTTCTGAACCGTGCAGCCTCTGCCTCCCTCTCTCCCTGATACCTATTTATAATATTATAATATCATTCACAATCGGCAATATTGCTATTCCGCAGGTCCCTCCTCCTATGGAGCGCGAACAGCGCGAATAGAGCACATTCGCGCTGTTCGCCGGTCAATTAATGCGGAAAAAATGCAAACCGGATCACGAATAAAGCCGCCACAAGCAATGTTGCCAAATGAATATCTCTGAATTTTCCGGTTACCGCCTTCAAAATTACATAGCTGATGAACCCGAAGGCAAGACCGTTTGCAATTGAATAAGTGAACGGCATTACCAATGCAGTCAATGCAGCTGGCGTGGCCTCCGTAATGTCATCCCATTCGATTTCCACCAGTTCATGCATCATCAGACCCGCGACATAAAGCAATGCAGGCGCGGTCGCATAGCTGGGAACCGACGCAGCCAATGGCGCTATGAACAAAGCTGCAAGAAACAACAGCGCAACTACCAGAGCCGTCAAACCAGTGCGTCCGCCTGCCTGCACTCCCGATGCACTTTCAACATAGGCCGTGGTACTGCTGGTTCCTAGAACCGACCCGGCTACAATGGCGGTGCTGTCGGCAAAAAGCGCACGGCCCAAGCGATTGGGCTTACCTTCCTCGATAAGGCCCGCACGTTTGCTGACACCGATGAGGGTGCCGGTAGCATCAAATACCTCAACCAGTACAAACACCAGAATGACTTGCAGAAAACCGGTATGCAGCGCTCCCACTATATCGAGCTGAAAGAATGTTGGGGCCAAGCTTGGAGGCATTGAAAAGACGCCTTTGAACTCGCTGACACCAAGAACCATCGACAGCACAGTCACAACAAGTATTCCAATGAGAATCGCGCCGCGAATCTTGAGTGCATCGAGAGCTGCAATGACAAAGAAACCCAATATAGCAAGCAGAACGCCGGTATCGCCAAGATTTCCAAGCCCAACCAGCGTCGCGGGATTGTCCACGACAATGCCCGACGTCTTCAATGCGATCAGCGCAAGGAACAGACCAATACCGGCGGCGATAGCGCTGCGAATGGATTTTGGGATGCCTGAAACAAGCCAGCTTCGGATGCCTGTTACCGTAAGCAACAGGAATATACAGCCTGAAATGAAGACTGCGCCGAGCGCTTGCTGCCAGGTAAAACCAAGTGCCGCAACCACTGTAAAGGCAAAGAACGCGTTCAATCCCATGCCGGGGGCCATGCCGATTGGCCAATTGGCGACAAGGGCCATGATGGCCGAACCCAGCGCCGCTGCGAGACAAGTCGCAACAAAGACAGCATTGCGGTCCATACCAGTCGAAGACAAGATGTCTGGATTGACAAATATAATGTACGACATGGTCAGGAATGTTGTCAGGCCCGCCAAAACCTCCGTCCTTACGGATGTCTGGTGGTCGCTAAGCTTGAAAAGCTTTTCGAACATGATGGTCCCCCTAAGCTAATACGAATATTCAGATTGTTGCTATGATGAACAGACGCGGAAATGGCAAGAGCACAATGCCATTGTCCATTGGCTTATATGATTGAGCGAGTAATTCCTGATATTTTTCAATAAATTGCGGCTTCTGTTCTTCGCTCAACGCAGCAAGATACGGCCTTAACGCGGAGCCCAGAAACCACTGAACAATACCCTCGAGCCCTTTTAGCGGATGATGGTAGATGGTGCGCCAGATATCCACACGCCGAGCGTGAGGTTTAAGTAAATCATAGTAAAATGAAGCATCGCCTAAACTGCTTCTGGCTGCATTGGCTCCGGAAAGCTTTTCGGCCCAACGTTTGTCGGCTGCAACCTCCCGCATGGCAATATGGGTCGGCTGCTCCAGATTGTCCGGCATCTGCACTGCCAAGGAACCATTAATATTGAGAAACTGCGTGAGTTGCGGAAACAGTGTGTCGTGCCCAGACAGCCATTGCATTGAAGCATTGGCGTAAAGGAGGTCAGCTTTCTTTTCCGGACGCCAAGTATCGAGATTCCCCTGTTCAAACCTGCAATTCGGCACTCTTTCACGAGCCTGCGCAATCATCTCTGCAGATGAGTCTATTCCCAGAATCTCTGCTGAGATATAGCGTTTGAGCAAGAGTTCTGTAGAATTTCCCGGGCCGCAGCCGAGATCTACTGCAAATTCTACTTCCGCCGTCGGCACCGCCGATAAAAGATCGTTGGCTGGGCGCGTGCGCTCGTCCTCGAACTTCAGATATTGTTCCGGTGACCAACCTGTTTTTCGCACGATGATACCTTTCAGATACGAATCGCAATAAATTTTTGACCCGTTGTCGGCATAAGTCATACTGGTTCGTCATCCTATGAAGAAGAGGAAATAAAATGCTCTACGCCATTCTTTGCTACAATTCCGAAGACATCGTTGGCGCCTGGTCCAAAGACGAGGACGATGCTGTCATGGCGCGGCTCGCAATTGTTCAGGAACGACTGACCAGGGAAGGAAAGCTCGGTCCGGTAGCACGGCTGCTGCCGACGACAGCTGCAACAACCTTACGCAAGAGCGGCAATGATCCCGTCATTATTGATGGTCCCTTTGCCGAAACCAAGGAACAGTTCCTCGGCTTCTATGTCGTCGATTGCGCCTCTTTGGACGAAGCACTTGATATTGCCAAGGAACTTTCGATCGCTAATCCCGGAACGGGATCCTACGAAATTCGGCCTATTTCAATATTCAGACCCGGACAAACCAAACCATGACAGATGCACGTTGGATCGATGCGGCACTTATAGCGGCCCGCCCGCAGGCTGTAGGCGCGCTGCTGCGTTACTTTCGCAATCTTGATGTAGCGGAAGAAGCGTTTCAGGAGGCCTGCGTCAAAGCGCTGAAAAACTGGACCAAGAACGGTCCACCACGCGATCCAACGGCCTGGCTGATTTTCGTCGGGCGCAACAGCGCAATTGATGTGGTTCGCCGTCAGGCAAAGCAGCAGCCATTGCCGCCTGAAGAAGTGCTGTCTGATCTGGAGGATAATGAAACGACGATTGCAGAGAACATCGACGGAGCAGATTATCGTGATGATATCCTTCGTCTTTTGTTCATCTGCTGCCATCCTGACCTTCCGGCAACGCAACAAATTCCATTGGCGTTGAGAATCGTTTCGGGCCTTTCGGTAAAACAAATTGCCAAAGCCTTTCTGGTCGGCGAAAGCGCCATGGAACAGCGCATAACACGTGCAAAAAGCCGGATTGGCGCAGGCGAAATCCCGTTTGAAACGCCCGATCCCATCGAACGTGCTGAGCGGCTAGCGGCGGTCGCGGCAATGATCTATCTGATTTTCAACGAAGGATATTCCGCTGCCGCCAGCGAACAAAAAGCCCGCATTCCGCTGTGCGACGAAGCAATCCGTCTGGTCAGGCTTCTATTGCGCATGTATCCGACCGAACCCGAAATAATGGGCCTGGCGGCATTATTGTTACTACAGAATGCGCGATCGGCTGCACGTTTCGATACAAATGGCGAAGTCATTCTTTTGGAGGAACAGGACCGCAAACTCTGGAACCGTGAAATGATCAATGAGGGCCTGGCCCTGATCGATAAAGCGATGCGGCACAGGCAGCCTGGTCCCTACCAAATTCAGTCGGCAATAGCAGCGCTGCATGCCCGCGCGCCCACCGCAGAAGAGACTGATTGGAACGAAATTGACGTGCTTTATGGCGCGCTGGAGCGCATGATGCCCTCACCTGTGATCACGCTTAACCGCGCAGTTGCCGTCGCCAAAGTGCGCGGGCCCGCAGCAGCACTGACGCTCATCGAACCACTGGAAGAGCGGCTCTCAGGTTATTTTCACTATTTCGGGGTCAAGGGCGGATTGCTGATGAAAATCGGCCGGAATGGAGAAGCGCGCGAAGCATTCAACCGCGCAATCGCTCTTGCCAATACTGCCGCTGAAGCAGCCCATATCCGCACCCACCTTGATAGTCTCTCAAAAAAATAAACGTCAATTTTTTTCGCGGTAAATGTCGGATTTCACGCGTGCCGTTCGTCCTTAGTTCAGACCATCGAAACAAGGAGAACTGCAATGGATACAATGGCAAATACAGATCGTGATCTGGTTCTGACACGCCTCATCAACGCCCCTAGGGAAAAGGTTTTTAAAGCCTGGACCAATGCGGAATTATTGAAACAATGGTTCGCGCCCCTGCCCTATACAACACCGCATGCGGAACTGGATGTGCGCGTTGGCGGATCCAACCTCATCACCATGCGCGGACCGGACGGGAATGAATTCCCCAATCGAGGTGTGTATCTTGAAGTCATTGAGAATGAGCGGATTGTGGTCACTGATGCTTTCACCAGTGCTTGGGTTCCATCAGAAAAACCTTTCATGACACTGATTCTTACTTTCGAGGAGCAGGAAGGCAAAACGAAATACACGGCGCTTGTCCGTCACTGGTCCGTGGCTGATCGCGAAGCACATGAGAAGATGGGGTTTCATGAAGGTTGGGGTCAATGCACCGATCAACTTGAGGCGCTCGTCGCAAAACTTTGAAACTCGCTTCACACTCCGCAATTAACACTGGAAGGAAGTAAAAGTGACAAGTATTAATCAAAATACCGCCATTGAGGACACCCTCAAGAACTGGTCGGATGCAATTTCCAACAAGAATGCGCAGAGCACGCTTTCTTATCTGACGGAAGACATTGTCGAGTTCAGTCTTGCCCCACCATTACAGTATCGTGGCAAGGATGCCAAAGGCATTCAAAGCTGGTTCGATAGCTGGACCGGGCCTATCGGAAATGAGTCGCAGGAGTTGGATATTACGGCAAGCGACGACGTTGCTTTTGCGCGCTGTCTGGTCAGAATGACCGGCACGAAAACCACGGGTGATAAGGCCGACCTGTGGTTTCGGCAGACGCTGGGTCTAATCAAACAGGGCGGCATCTGGAAAATCGCTCATGTGCATGCTTCCGTTCCATTTTATATGGATGGAAGCTTTCGAGCAGCAATAGACTTAAAGCCTTGATAATCAAGACATATCTATGGGCATTTTATGAGCGGCAATATCGTGAGGCAGCGTCGTCTGCCGCTCGATCATGCGGTGGACACGCGGCTCAGTATCGCCCTTGTGAAGGGCTCTGATCCGCGTTCCGACAATGGCATCGGCCTTTGTGCGGCGTTGATTATGGCGCACATATTCCACCCAGGTCGGCGTATGGTAGCTTTCCGTCCAAATCTCCGGGTTCTCCAGATCGCGCATCAGGGCCCAATGGCCTGCACCATCGCGAATTCGGATGCGCCGCCGCGCCGCCATTACCTGAAGAAATTCGTTCACGTCCTCTTCCTTGATGACATAATCAATCATGATAACAATGGGCCCGCTGCGCGGTTTAAGATCAAGCGCCAGCAATGGTTCACTGAAATGATTGAGCGGATCCAGATTGAGTGTTTTGAATTCCGGCAAAGCATAACGAAGACCAATCGCGCCGCCTATAAGCATTACCACGCTCGATGCAAGCAACGCCATTTCCGCACCATGTTCTGCAGCGGCCTGACCCCATATCCAGCTTCCTCCGGCTATGCCACCAAAAGTTGTCGTTTGGTAGAGCGACAGCGCCCTGCCCACAACCCAGCGTGGTGTCGATAGCTGTACGGTGACGTTGAACAGCGACAGTGCCAGAACCCAACACGCGCCGGATACAAGAAGCGCAGCACTGGTCAGCCAGGTATTGGTGCTGACAGCAGTTACGACAGCACTAAGCGCGAACCCGATAAACGCTGATTTTACAATGGCTTCACTTGACATGAACTCCCGCAGGCGGGCACTTAAAAGCGCTCCGCCAATGGCCCCTATGCCAAAGGCGCCAAGCAGGATGCCGTAAACCAGCGGGCCACCTTTCACCAGATCGCGTGCAACCAATGGCAGCAAAGCGAGAACAGCACTGGCAGAAAGCCCAAAAACAAAACTGCGGAATATGACTTTTGCAATGTTCGGAGACATCGCAACATAACGCAAACCTGCAGAAATGGCTCTCCCGAGAGTTTCTCTCGGCAAAGGATTAGCATCATATTTTGGTTGCCAGCGAAACAAGGCAAGTATCAAGGGCAAGTAACTGAGAGTATTGACTGCAAATGCAGCTGCGGCTCCCGCGAAAGCAACAATAGCGCCACCAATAGCGGGGCCGACACTGCGCGTTATATTAAAGCCCATACTGTTGAGCGCCACAGCGCCCGGAAGGTCATCGCGCGGAACCATGTCGCCCACAGAGGCTTGCCATGACGGGTTGTTCAATGCCGTCCCGCATCCCAGCAGGAAGGTAAAGGCGAGAAGCAACCAAGGCGTAATGAGCCCGAAATAGGCAAATGCCGACAAAGAAACGGACACAGCCAACATAAAACTTTGCGCCACAAGCATCACCCGGCGGCGATTGAAATTATCCGCGAGCGCGCCAGACACCAATGAAAACAACATGATAGGCAATGCGGTCGAGGCCTGAACCAAGGCCACCATGCCCACAGAACTGGAAATGGTCGTCATCATCCAAGCTGCACCAACGGACTGGATCAAAGATCCAAAATTCGAGGATAGACTTGCAATCCAGATGTTACGGAACGTGTCGTTTTTGAACGGCGCCAAGGGCGATTTTCGGTCTGTCACCGCATCAACTTTCTTGTTCGGGCAAGGTTGTTTCGGGCTCACATCTTACAGGCAATAATTCCGGCAATGCCAGTCACGGACGGCATTTATCGCAACGAAACATGCGCTTCGCACAACTTTAGACAACTAAAATGCACTTAAAAGTTGGATTTTTTCGGGAAAATTTGGCGATTCTTCGGGAAGTTTTCCGCAAATGTGCAGCGAGGTTGTGCGATTTTCAGCGCAGCGTGTTTATAAAGCCTGTTTTTAGCCTCCAAATATTGCCGATTTCTGGAAATCCGGTCGAAATTAATTGAACGATCGTTTCTTTAATTTCGACCCGGGAATTTTGTGTTCTGTCGCGCAGCTAATTTCAATCTCGGCTGGTGGAATGACAGGTCTTCAATCTTACCTTTCAGACATCATATTTTACGAAGGCATAACGCGGGTCATCCTGCGGCGTTCCCTCTAGCGGGCCCTCTTCTTTGCCGGGCTGCCACTGCACAACCTTCTCGATCATTGCAGCGAGCGCGAAATCCTTATCGCTGATGCCCGGGAACCAATAGTGCGTGGTTCGACAAGCTCACCATGAGTAATGTGGATTGATTGCAATTCATCGCAGTATTGCAGGAAGGTTTCCGCAAATAACAACCTCCCTCATGGTGAGCTCCTGAGCGTGTCAAAGGACGAACCACGCACCAAAAACCGCATGGCCAGACAAACCTAGTGAAAAGCGCCCCAGCCTTCGGTTTCACCGCGGCGGCGCTCAATCTCAACTCCGACGCCGCCCGGCCCCAATTCCAGCTTCTCGGCCCTGACCACAACTTTCAGCACACGCGGATTTTCCAGAATGAAAGCCGCAATCTGCTCGGCCAATGTTTCAGACAGCTCGACATGGCCCCGGGCGATAATGGCTCTTATGCCGTCCATGATGAGATCATAGGAAACAACATGACGCAATTGTTCTGCATTGCGGGCAACGCGAACAACTTCGGCAGTAACATCGAAGCGCATCTTCTGGGTCTTGCCATGCTCGAAACTATAGGCACCGATCTCGACCGGCAAAACAAAATCGCGCACGAAAATCTTGTCCGTACCCAACCCAGGTTCGCTGCCGTCCGCCAATGGTGCAACGGTCCGCACTGCGCCTTTCGGAATCAGCCCTCTTATCTTTGCTGCCGCAGGACCATCCATTGGCGCCGCCCAATAAAGGTCAGTGCGCAATGCGGCGCAAAAACCAAGCATATCCGGCCTGTAGGAAAGCAGTCGTGGAATATCGGGCGCTTCGAGCGAACCGGCGGCACCCGCCAGCAAGCCTTTCGACTGAACGAGCTTGAAGAACTGACCGATCTGGTCAGGCGACAAATGGTTGAGCAAGCGTTCGCCAAGCGTGTTTTCCGTGTCAATCATGGCGGCGTGAAAACCGGCCGCAACCAGATCGTCTAAAAATGATTCGGGATATCGGCTCTGTTCTTCAGCAAACATGACGGCGATAAGCTTCACCTTGGAGGTGAACGGCTTGATCGCCTCGATCACTGCCAGCAGGTTCTCGCCCGGACGCAAGCCCACCCGGATATATTCCACGCCCGCAGCGACAAACTCTCCAACCTTGCGGCGCATCACATCCGCTTGCATCGGCAAATGGCTGGCATCGGCACAAACGGGCCTGCGGCCAGCCACGAAATTGATGATTTCCGGCAAAGGCCCGGATTCGACCGAGCCTGACATGGCTATGGCCGGCCCGCCGACATCAATAATGTCCGCACCATTTTCGAAGACGATTTCCGCCTCAGGCAGATTCTGTACGCTGGCAAGCAGTTTTGTCATTCCTGAGCGAACCCATGTTGGAAGAAGCGGCAAATAAAGATGATATAGCTCGTAACGATCGCCCGCCCAACATGTTGGCACAGTTATTCCGATATTTCTGCTCAACCCACGACACGTTCGGGCACATATTGCTCAAACCTCGCCGGCAAAAACTTAACAGCGATGTAGGATTTGGATTTCCTCAAACGTCCTTTGGGAGTGAACCATGAGAGGAAATCAAAATGACCTATGTTGATGGCTTTATACTTGCAGTTCCGAAGGACAAGATCGACGCTTATAGGGCGCTTGCCCAACTGGGAGGCGAGGTTTGGATGGAGCATGGCGCGCTAAGCTATGTTGAATGCACGGGCGATGATGTGCCCTTTGGCGAACTGACGTCGTTTCCCCGCTCCGTACAGGCAAAGGACGACGAGATCGTAATTTTTTCGTGGATCACCTACGAATCCCGTGAGCAACGCGACAAGATAAACAAGCTGGTCATGGACGATCCGCGACTATCAAAGCAGATGGACCAAATGCCATTTGACGGAAAGCGCATGATCTATGGCGGGTTCAACGTCCTGCTGCAAATGTAGAGCCCTCGCCCATAGGCAGCAGAATCAACGGTACATTGTTTCCGGTTTTTCTGTGCGAAACCGGACATTCAGATTGCACGGGAAATAATATTCACCCATATGGTTGACTAATATGCGCAGATGCGATATTCAACCATATGGATGAATGAAATGGACGACGATGCCCTGTCACGAATTCTGAAGGCCGCTGGCGATACGACACGGCGACAGATTTTGACGCTCCTTGTTCAGGAGGGTGCGTTGAGGGTGACCTCGCTTGCTGCCCATTTCGACATGTCCCTGAATTCCGTTTCCAAACACATCAAGGTGCTGGAGGAAGCAGGACTTGTCACCCGGCAGACTTCGGGCCGCGAGCACTTTATCGCTGCCGAGCTTGCCCCGCTCAGACTTACCGAAGATTGGTTCGGTCAGTTGAAGTCGATTTGGGAATTGCGCCTGACAGCGCTTGAGAACATGCTTTTGGAGGATGACGAAAATGAGTGAGCTAGAACTGACGATCAACCGCACAATCGCCGCACCACGCGAGAAGGTTTTCAATGCCTGGATCAGCCCTAACGCCATGGCAAAATTTATGCGTCCGCCGGGTTGCATCGCGGACTCCAAGGTGAAGAATGACCCGACCAAAGGCGGCCGCTTCGAGATCATCATGGTGACGAGCGAACGGGAAATCCCGCATTATGGGACTTATCTTGAAATCGATCCGCATTCGCGGCTCTCTTTCACATGGGGGTCTCCGCACTCACTCGATGACAGCGTGGTCACGATTGATTTTGTGGAAGCGGGTCAGGGCAAGACGGATGTTACCCTGCGGCATGTGAAATTCCGCAATGAAGAATCGCGCGATGGCCATAACAAAGGCTGGACAGCAATCCTTGATTCCATGGATGAGGCTCTCGCCTGAAGGGCGTGGCAACAGCGTTATGCAGGGTTCGACGAGGCTCACCATGAGGAAGGTTAAAGTGCTGCAATAACAGTTGCCAGCGTTGCAAATCCTGACTCCCCTGCAATCGCGAGCTTTCCTCATGGTGAGCTTGTCGAACCACACAAGATACTGGTGCGGCAAACTGAAGTTCGCGCCGACAATGACAGTCCAACAGAGTTATTGATTGCAGTTTCGCATTTGCGCGGCGTAATCCTCGGCCATTTTGGTGGTGGCGCGGGCGACCTGCTGCATGCTGGCATTGCTTTTCCACTCACCGCGTGAAAAAGCGCCGTGACCGAAATAATAGGCCAGATAGAGATGATAGGCATCATTCAACTCGATGCCGTTCGTCTTGTTGCTCTTGGAGTGATACCAGCCAACGAAATGGACCGCATCGGCAAACTTGCTACGGCTTGCGCCATAGCGCCCGGTTTCACGCTGATATTGTTTCCACGTTCCATCCAGCGCTTGCGAAAAACCATAGGCGGAGGATGGCCGCTTCCATGGAATGAAGCCAAGCAGCTTTGTACGCGGCGGCTTTACACGGGGACTGAACCCGGATTCCTTGCGGATGGTCGCCATGAGAATTGGTACTGGTACGCCATATTCGCGTTCGGTCTGTTTGGCAGCAACATACCAATTATCAAACCAACCATCGCGTTGCTCGAAAACAGCGCAGACATTATTAATCCGGCTGGGCGCAGATGCGCACCCGCCCAGAGCCAGAATGACGGCGATTACTGCCATTTTCAGAGACAATTTTCGTAACATTGTTCCTGATATAGACAGGAAAAGTTAATAGTTTTTTGCCATGCGATTCGCCGGTTTTCAACAATTGTTGCGGCGAGTCATCCTCCGCAGCCGCTTCCCTGCGGAGATGCGGCGGCCCCGGTACTCGGCCAGAGGATTGGAATGAACAGGGCGTTTGTGTCAGCAATTGCTATCGAGCCGAGTTGCCGGCGGGCATATCGGCAACGCCTTTGTTCATTTCATCGAGAATATTAGGATTTCCGTAATACCTCTGCCAACCGGCTACCCGTGTCGCCACGTCTGCCACAGTTTTCTTGTGCACTTTTACAGGCCTCGAATGAACGCGTGAAACCTTTGCCCTGCAGGGTCAATTGTTGCTTCGCAGGCGTCAGCAAGAATAGCTGCCTAATATTTAGCCACCATCAGATATAAGCTTACGCATTGTGCATATTATTTAATATATGTCGGCATAATAACGGAATATGACGCTGCTTGGCACTTTTTGTCCCAATCTGCGCCAAGGGAAGCCATCGTGAAAAAAAGCGGCACGATCGTAAATGAATGCTTTTCTCTAATACTTTATGCTTATATACCGATGGCTTCTGATTGATTGTCTTGTTAATTGCTTTGATGTGCGGCGCACCATTGAGCGCTGGTAAGTTTTCTCGTAAACTGGCGGTGGGCACCGTTACGGAGACTTCGATGGTACCGAATTATCTGCAACATATGATTGATAACGAAGCGGCACCGGATGACGTGTCGAAGCCATTTGGTGGCCGCAAGCCCGCCAATATTCCGGCACCGAACATCACACATTTTGAACTTGCGCGCACGCTGGAGCGGGTGAACAGACGATTTGCAGCCTTTATGCAATCGGAAATGACCCGTCGCGGCGTTGAAGAAATCGGCCACGCCCATCTGATGCTGCTTCTGGCAATTGGCGATGACGAAATTTCTGTCACGCAGTTGATGGAACGCGGTCCCTATGCGGGCACCAACCTTTCCTACTACCTCAAGCAGCTGGGTGAGTCCGGTTATATTGAGCGTAACGCCCTGCAGCGTGATCGCCGCGCAGCGCGAATCAAGCTTTCGGAAAAGGGCAAGGAGCTTTGCGCCGACATGACGGCCATCGCCGCCAACTGCCATAAAATCGTTGCCGACAGCCCCGACAATATTCGTAACCTCGAAATCACTTTCAAAACGCTTGATCGTATTGAGCAGACTTGGGCAAGCGCAGCCATTTTCGGCCCCCGCGGCGAATAATAACCAACAAAAAAAGGCCGGATTTCTCCGGCCCTTTCGTCAACTCTTCAGGCGTTGCTATTCGCGCTCGCCTGTAAAGTTCAGCAGAAGCTGAAAAATATTGATGAAGTTGAGATAGAGCGAGAACGCACCGAATACGGCCATTTTCTGCTGTGTCTCTGAATCAATATTCTCGCCATACTGTTCCTTGATCGTCTGTGTGTCCCAGGCGGTCAAACCGACGAAGACGAGAATGCCGGCAACTGACACCACAAACTGGATCATTGTCGAACCAAGGAAGATGTTTACCACGCTGGCAACGACAACACCGATCAGACCCATGATCAGGAACGAGCCGAACTGCGAAAGGTCACGCTTGGTAGTGTAACCGTAAAGACTGGTTGCACCGAACATTGTTGCGGCAATGAAGAATGTGCGCGCAATGCTGTTGCCGGTAAAGACCAGGAAGATGGAAGCCATGGACAGGCCCATGACGGCGCAGAACGCCCAGAACAGCATTTGAGCGGAAGCCGCCGACATTGTCTGCATCTTGAACGAGAAGAACATCACGAAAGCCAGCGGCGCCAGCATCACCACCCATTTAAGCGGTGTCGAGAAGATTGGTACATAAAGTGCTGGCGTTGAAGCGACGACGAAAGCGACAACACCGGTGAGAACAAGGCCAAGGCCCATATAGTTGTAGATGCGCAGCATATGCTGGCGCAGGCCCTCGTCGAACGCAGCGGCTGACTGGCCGCCTGCCCGGTCGATGCCATAACGAAGTGGTGTATTCATCAGAACGTTCCTTCTGTTGTTGATCAGTAAAGTGTGTTGGCAAGTTGAGTAGCGGCTTTGCCCAGCTCATCGGAACCACCATCGGCAACGAGCGCATAGGCGACGTCGCCGATCTGGAAATAGGCTGCTTTCATGTCTTCAATCTCGACAATGCGTGGTTTAACGACATCAAATGAACCGGGGCGAACCGCAAAAAGGGACAAGGCACCCGTGACAGACGATCCGATCTCAAGTTCAATGCTTGGTCCGAATGTGGACGGGAACAATTGCACGTCCTTCACTTTCCATTCGGTTGGAAGCTTTGGCATAATGATTGCCGTGGCGGCACGTATTTCAGCCGGGTCATAATTTCGGGTGCCGGGCTGCGATGTCATTGCAGCGCGTACCAGCGACGTGCGATGCGCCATCACCGCATCCTGGACATAGGCAGGAGCCGGCTGTGAAGCGACAACCTCCGAGACGATCAACGGACCAAAACCGGCATGGGCCATCCAACCGAGGCCAACAAGCAATGCCACCGCCGCAACGCGTTGCAGCCGATTGAAAATCTGCCTGCGTCCAAGGCTGCGCTGGAGCCGCTCGGCAGCCTGTGCAGAAGCAAGGCCGGAAACCGAAGCGGGCGCTGAAAGCGCGAGACGCAATTCATCACGGCCACGCAGATCTGCCATGACGCGGGCAGCATCTTCGGGATGCTCGGAAAGATATCCAGCCACCTCGATACGGCGCGCGCCATCCAGTTGGTCGTCCACATAGGCATCAAAATCGGCCTGCACGATAGGGTCTCTTGTCTTAATCATCACGACCTCCGACAATTCGCAGTTGGGCAGCGCGGGAAGAAGGCTCTTCGCCTTCGCTGGCGCGCATGAAAGCCCGTGCCCGGCTGACCCTCGACATCAATGTGCCGATAGGTATGTCCAGAATTCCGGCAGCTTCCTCATAGGAAAGCCCCTCAATAGCCACCAGATGCAGCGCGCTTCGCTGCTCTTCGGGCAAGGTTTCAAACATCTGGCGTATCTGTTCCAGCCGCACCGCATGTTCCTGCGATGGCTGCTGAACGGTTTCCGCCGTCTCTGCCGTCTGGGCTATTCTGCGCGCATCAGCCTGGCGCGAGCGGAAACCATCAATGAACGTGTTGTGCAACACGGAAAACAGCCATGTCCGCAAATTACCGTTCGGGCGAAAACTCGCCTGCTTTTCATAGGCCCGCACCAGCGCATCATGCACGAGATCCTCGGCATCCTGCTCATTACGAGCCAGCGAGCGCGCATAACGGCGCAGCGACCCAAGCTGGCCAATCACGTCGAAGCGGGTTTTCTCATTGCTCATGACCGATATACGTAGCCTATCGCGGGTTTATTCCCATGCAGTACGGATTTTTTTGTCAGCAGTAAAACAAGAATGATCATTCTCATATTGACGATATTGTGCAGCTGATATAAATGAGAGAGAACGTTCTCTCTTTTTTATTGGTGACTGATGACCGATCAAGCAATGCCAAGGCAGACACCCGCCGCATCAAGTGATGATACGGAAGGATCATGCTGTTTTGTCACCAAGCTGTTCGGCAAGCGAGCGCGCAATCGCGAGGCGCAGGAAGAGCGCATCCTTGCCGCTGCAACCACCTGTTTCATCCGCTCCGGCTTTCGCGGAGCCTCCATGAATGACATTTGTTCCGAGGCTGGCATGAGCCCCGGCGCGCTTTATCGTTATTTCTCCTCAAAAGAGGCGATCATTGAACATATTTGTGCGCAACATCGTCGTGAAAGCGCAGAGATCCTTGATCGCATGTCCAGTAGCAATGACATTATTGAGGCCGTTGTCAAAGTGGGCATAGAGCATGTGCGCCACATGTCGATGGATATGAGCAATAACGGCCCAGCCGATGCCAGTGCCCGCCTTTTCATTGAAGTACGCGCCGAGGCGACACGCAATGATGCGGTTGCTGCCATTTGCGAACTGCATGAAGGCATGATGCGTGAAAGGCTGATTGCTGCATTTACCGCAGCAAAAGAGGCCGGCCTTATCGACCCGGTGGTCGAACTTGAGCTTGCCGTCGCCACGCTCGCAGCCATGGGCGAAGGCATTATCCTTCGCAATTTTCCCGCACAAGGCGTGCCGCTGGAAGCATTGGAACCCGTGTTCCGTGCGCTGGCAACCGCCGTTTTGCGACCAACGAACAAGCAACTATAGCTCTCACCCCCAGGCTCCAAGATGAACCGCCACCCTCACCGCAATCTCAGAAAAGTTCTCTTCTCCTCCATTGTGGCGATTGGTTTCGCCTTGTCCTTGCCCGGAATTGCTGCGGCGGAAGACACACCAGCGGTTGCAAGCGAACCCAAGGCTCCCTCGATCAATGTGGTCGCTGCCGGAAAGCAGGAAATGGTGGCGACACTGACTGTAACGGGAACCATTGTTCCCCGGCAAGAGGTTGCCGTCGGCACGGATGTTGCCGGACTGCTTGTGCTCGAGCTCAATGCCGATCAGGGCGATGTGGTCAAGGAAGGCGACATCCTGGCAAGGCTCGACAAGTCTTCGCTTGAGATCCAACTTGCGCAAATCGAAGCGCAAGGGGCTCAGGCCGCCGCGTCCATCGCACAGTCCGAAGCACAGATTGTCGATGCGCAGATTGCCGTGCGGCAAGCATTGGAAGCGCTGGAGCGTGCCCGCTCCTTGAGCGCCAAGGGCTTCACTTCCAAAGCTGAATTTGACAATGCAACCAATGCCCATGACAGCGCCAATGCCAAGCTGAACACGGCTCGTCACGCGCTGGTGGCAACGCAAACGCAGTTGCAACTTGTCGCCGCCCAAAAACGCGATGTCATGCTGCGTCTGGAGAAAGCCGATGTAAGAGCACCGGCGAGCGGCGTTATTTTGAGCCGCGACGCGCTTCTTGGTGCAATCGTCTCCGCCAATGCGGGACCATTGTTCCGCATTGCCCGCGATAATGATTTTGAGCTCGCAGGCAATATTCCGGAAGTCGATTTGCCGCTGTTAAAGGCGGGCATGCCGGTCTCTGTCCGCGTTTCGGGCATGGAAGAGCCGGTCGCAGGCAAAATCCGCCTGATCTCTCCGGAGATTTCAGCAAGCTCGCGTCTGGGCGCGGTAAAAGTGTCGCTTGAGAAGAACCCTTCAATCCGCCCGGGCAATTTTGCCCGCGCTGTCATTGAACTTGCCCGTCGTGGCGGCATTAGCGTTCCACTTTCCTCTATTGTCTATAATGGGCCGGCGACGCTCATTCAGGTCGTCAAGAACGGTGTTGTCGAAAGCCGCAAGGTGAAGATCGGCATTCGCAACGGCCATTCCGCCGAAGTGCTTGAGGGTCTTGCCGAGGGCGAAGAAATCGTCGCCCGCGCCGGAACATTCGTCGCCGATGGCGACCGCGTTACCCCGGTTCGTGTCTCAGCCGAGCAGACCGGAGCGGTCAAATGAACTGGAACATCAGCGCCTGGTCCATCCGCAACCCGGTTCCGGCAATTCTCCTCTTTGTCGTTTTGACCGTGCTGGGGCTGATGGCCTTTTCCAAACTGCCCATCACCCGCTTCCCCAATATCGACGTGCCGTTGATATCGGTCTCGATTACCGATCCGGGCGTTGCGCCGACAGAGCTGGAAACCCAGATTGCCAAGCGGGTTGAGGATTCTGTCGCCAATATTACCGGCGTCAAGAATGTCATCAGCAATCTGACTGAAGGCAATTCGACAACGCTTGTCGAGTTCCGGCTGGAGGTTGATACGCAAAAAGCGCTGAACGACGTCAAGGATGCCGTATCGCGCATCCGCGATGATCTTCCAGCGACCATCAAGGAACCGCTGATCAATTCGGTGGATGTCGAAGGTTCGGCAATTCTGACCTACGGCATTTCCGCTCCGGCAATGACGGCGGAACAGCTTTCCTGGTTTGTCGATGACACGATCATACGTGATATTCAGGGCCTTAAAGGTGTCGGCAAGGTGGAGCGCTATGGCGGCGTTAAGCGTGAAATCCGTGTCTCGCTCGACCCCGATCGATTGACCGCACTCGGGGTTACCGCTGCCGATGTCAATCGCGCGCTGAAATCCATGAGCGCCGATCTGACCGGCGGACGCGGCGATCTTGGCGATACGCAACAGACGATCCGAACCTTGGGCGGCTCCCGTTCATTGGAAGATCTGCGTGCGGTGGAAATTCCGCTCGCCGGTGGACGCTCTGTCCGGCTCGATGCAATCGGAACTGTCAGCGACGCTTTTGAAGAGCCAAAATCCTTTGCGCGTGTCGATAATCAGACGATTGTTTCGCTGGGTGTGTTCCGCGCAAAGGGAGCCAGCGATACGGAAGTCTTTGCGGCCGTGCAAGCGCGCATCGATCAGTTGCAGCAGAAATACCCCGATACACGCTTCAGCATGATCGATAATTCGGTCAATTATACCTATGGCAATTACGAATCCGCGATGAGTTCGCTGATTGAAGGTGCCGTGCTTTCCATCATTGTCGTGTTCCTGTTCCTGCGCAATATGCGGGCGACATTGATCGCGGCTGTTGCCCTGCCCTTGTCGGCGATCCCTACTTTCTGGGCCATCGACATGCTGGGCTTCTCGCTCAATCTGATCAGTCTGCTTGGTATTACTCTGGTGACCGGTATTCTGGTCGATGATGCTATCGTCGAAATCGAAAACATTGTCCGGCATATGCGATCCGGCAAATCACCCTATCGGGCTTCACTGGAAGCTGCCGACGAAATCGGGCTTGCTGTTATCGCCATCTCGGCCACAATCATTGCCGTGTTCGCACCGGTCAGCTTCATGAGCGGCATTGCCGGTCAATATTTCAAGCAATTCGGTCTGACGGTTGCGGTCGCGGTCTTTTTCTCGCTGCTTGTTGCACGGCTCATTACGCCGATGATGACCGCCTATCTGTTGCGCGACGGTAAAAGCCTGCACCACGGCTCGGAAGAAACCGGCTGGATCAAGGCCTATACCCGTTTTCTGACCGTCACTTTGCGTTTCCGCTGGCTGACGCTGGGCAGCGGCGTGGCTCTTTTTGCTGTTGCAATCTGGGCCATGGGCTTTCTGCCATCGGGCTTTGTCCCGCCACAGGATGAAGCCCGGGTTGTCGTGAGCCTTGAACTGCCTCCTGGTGCACCTATCGAGGAAACACGCCGCGTTAGTGACGAGGCGGCATCACTTGTTCGCCAGATACCAGAAGTCAAGCAGACCTATGTGACGGGCGGTGCGTCGCCAACGGGTTCGCTGGATACAAGGCGCGCAACGATGGTCGTTAAGCTCAGCCATAAATCCGAAAGGGACCGCACCCAGAAACAGGTGGAGACCGACATTTTCAACAAATTGTCCGAGGTTTCCGATCTGCGCGCCAATTTCGTCAATGATCGCGGCGAACGCGAATTTGCTGTCGGCGTCATCGGCAATGATGGTGAGAAAGTAACCCAGCAGGCAAGACAATTGCAAAGCGCCATGACTGCAACCGGCGACTTTCAGGCTGTGTCATCCACGGCGGCGCTGGATCGCCCCGAGATCATCGTGACACCGCGCATGGATAAGCTGGCGGAGCTGGGCCTGTCGACATCAGCGCTGTCGGAGGCTTTGCGTGTTGCGACCTTGGGTGATCTTGATGCCAATCTGGCAAAATATACGGTTGATGGAAGGCAGGTCCCGATCCGCGTTCAATTGACCGAGGATTCGCGCCGTGACCTTTCTGTGCTCCAGACCCTGACCGTAACAACACCTGCCGGTGTAGTCGTTCCGTTGGAATCAATTGCGCAGATCAGCTTTGGACAGGGTCCCTCCTCCATTGAGCGCTTCAACCGCGAACGCCGGGTCGTCGTTGGCGCAAACATGGCCAAGGGCAAGGAAATTGGCGAGGGCCTCTCCATTGTCAAAAACCTGCCGCAGACGAAATCCATGCCGGAAGGCGTCAGGATTCAGGAAACCGGCGATGCCGAGGTGATGGGTGAAGTCTTTACCGGATTCCGCGATGCAATGATCATGGGCCTGATGCTGGTCTTCGTGGTGCTGATCCTGCTCTTTGGCAGTGTGTTCCACGCCTTCACCATCCTCATGTCACTGCCTCTTTCGATTGCAGGTGTCGCGGTGGCTCTGCTTTTGACCAATAATTCCGTCTCCATGGCCGTGGTCATCGGTATTTTGATGCTGATGGGCATTGTCACCAAGAATGCGATCATGCTTGTCGATTTTGCCATAGAAGAAGTGAAGCATGGGATACCGCGCAATGAGGCAATTATTGATGCCGGGCGCAAACGCATCCGGCCAATCGTGATGACGACGATTGCCATGTCGGCAGGCATGCTTCCCGCAGCAATGGCTTTTGGCGATGGCGGTGAATTCCGGGCCCCGATGGCGATTGCGGTGATTGGCGGTCTGCTGGTTTCAACAGTTCTGTCGCTGGTGTTTGTACCATCCTTCTACACAATCATGGATGATGTGAGCCATTGGATGGGCAGAATATTCCATTGGTCCATGCGTCCGAACAAACCGGATGAACAGCATACGGAGCAGGTCTATGCCAGCAGTCCGGTGCCGCTCATCCACCCGGCGCGGGTCATGACCGAAGCGGCTGAATAAACGCAAAAGAGCGCCCAAGGGCGCTCTTTCTGTTTCTGCTGCTATTATAGCGGATGGTAATTGCGAACCCTGTCCCGTTCCCGCGCGAGCTCTTCTTCGGTAAATGCCGGGCTTGACTCATCAAAGCGATCCCAGCCTTCTTCACGATACATGGATCGCCTCGTGTCGAGATCTACCGGCGTATTATTGTTGATGATCGAGCGGGCAATATCGGCCTGGTCATCGCTGACCCTGGCGGATACGAGCGTGCTGCCGCGGCGGACGCCCTCCGCATAGACATGCGCATCATCTTCATCAACGCCGGAACTCGTAAGCCCGCCAATCAATCCGCCAGCGGCGCCGCCAGCCACTGCACCGGCCGCCGCACCAGCAGCTGTAGCTGCGAGCCAGCCTGCCGCCACGACAGGGCCGACACCAGGAATTGCCAGCATGCCAAGACCGGCAAGCAGCCCGCCCGTACCACCGACAACAGCGCCAATACCGGCGCCGGCAGCAGCCCCCTCGCCCGCATAGGTTTCGCCGCTATCGCCATCGCGTCCCGCGATTGTGATATCGGAAGAGGAAACCCCGGCGTCTTCGAGCTGCTCGACCACCTGTCTTGCATCGCGGTGATTGTCATATAGTCCTGTTACAGTTTGCATATCTGATCTCCTTGAGCTGGTTTACGCCCTTATTTTGCGGTCTCTGTTATGTTGCCCTGATAGTCGAGCTTGACCTCGAAAGACTTGCCGTCCTTGTTGCCCGTACCCGTCCAGATGCCGTCTTCGCCTTTTACAAGGCCCGTTACGGCAGTGTAGCCTTTGGCTTCAATGCGCTCTTGGGCCTGGGCTTCTGTAAAGCTATTTTCTCCGGCGACAGGCGCAGCAGGATTGGTAGAATCCGGCGTTGTCACTGCCGGTGTTTCAGACTCTGTAGTCGGCTTAGGAGCCTCCTGTGCATAAGCCAGTGAGGCAATCGAAACCGCGCCAAGTACGAGTGCAATTCGTCTCATATGAACCTCCATCTTTCGCGACCATTTTGTCAGCCGCCTGAGAGACTAACCCGCATAGGCAGATGAGGTTCCTGATTTTCAGATGATGGAGAGCAGGTTTATTTTTTCTAATTGACGGAACTTCCTGGAAGGAGCGTCAATGACAAAAACCAAAAACAATCGCGAGGAACGGCGCGGGCTTATTGCGCACCCACCGGCCGCGGAGGATAGACTGCCTGTCCAGGTGCACGGTATATTGCGCCGGTTGTCATGCTTGATATGTTGGGAGCCTGCCTTCCCTTTATCAGCATGTCCTCATGCACCCAGCCAATCATACCAGTTGTCGGCACTGCAATATGATGCCATTTGCCCGCTTTGCTGTAGGAGCGCATTTCACGCCCTTTTTCGACAGAGCCTATCGAGGCGGAAGCTTGCGATGCGCTACGCCGTAAAACCAGCCTGTCACGAGCATAGACTACCGATGGCGCCATGCCCGGCACATTGGTGCCGCGCGGTGGCTCGCCAATTGCTTTGCCAATGGGCCCCTGCGGACGCTGCAATGATGCTTGCTGCGTCGGCTTCGTTGCAGCAGGATTTTGTTGCGGCACGCCCACGGGAACGGAGGGTCGCGGCACAGGCGCTCGTGCTATCTCTGTCCGTCCGCTATCCTCGCGAAGCGCTGTTTTTGCCGGCGACCTCACCTCTTTCTCGGGTCTGGGCACCGCAGACGGCGCTCTGGAAGCTGTAGCCACGGGGGATCTGGTATTTGTTGCAGATGGGTTTTTCGCCTGTTCCTTTGTCCAGAATGCCAACAACCCGACACCACCCAATACCGCCACTGCAAGCAGCAACCCGACGGGAGACCAACGCTGCGACGACCGCGAGGAAGATCGCTTCGGAGAGCGCGAAGTTGAACGAGTGCGGCGCTTTTTCTGAGCCATTGAGTCCTGCCGTTTTCAGTCCATCATGGGGTGACTGGATAAAAGTCGGAAATATCGAGTCGCGATATTCCTAATTTGACAGGGCTTCCTTGGTATTTCGTTACCATGGCAAAGGGAAAAAGTTTTTACGGATAATCGCCGATTTAGAGAATTATTTCCCTTTTCATTGGCTCCCGTCCGCCGTAGATGCGGGTATTATATCGAAAGTCGCCCGGAATTTTCCAAATGCGCCAGTTTTTTTATTCAAAAGGCCCGGATGGGACGGAGCGGTTTCGTCTCTTCGTGCCGATCCTCGCCGGGGCGACATTGCGCGAGAGAATTATCGGCTGCATTGGGGCATTGATCGGCATTGGCCTGACCGGTTGGATTTGCGGCATCATGTTCGGTGCTGGCCCCGCCGTGCCGCTCATCGTCGCGCCTGTTGGCGCATCTGCGGTCCTGCTGTTTGCCGTTCCGGCCAGCCCTCTGGCACAGCCTTGGCCAATCATCGGCGGCAATACAATTTCCGCCTTGGTCGGCGTGACAGTGGCTCATTTCGTACATCAGCCGGAACTGGCTGTTGCTCTGGCTGTTGCATGTGCAATCGCAGTGATGTCGGTGGCACGGTGTCTGCATCCGCCAGGTGGCGCTGCCGCTTTGACAGCTGTTATCGGCGGGCCAGCGGTTCTTTCGGCGGGTTTTCTCTTTCCATTCGTGCCGGTTGCGCTGAATTCCGTGCTGCTCGTTGTGCTGGGTATCCTGTTTCACAGGCTGGCTGGCAGAACCTATCCACACAAGGCAGCCGCGCCTGTTGCCAATATACATGGGACGCAGGACCCGCCAGCCCCATTGCGTTCGGGCTTTCAAAGCGAAGATGTCGATAACGCGCTGGAAGCACTTGATGAGACATTCGATATTGAACGAAGCGATATCGATATTCTGCTGCGGGAAGTGCAGGTTCAGGCCGCTATACGGCGGCACCGGGCACTGCTGTGCAGCGATATCATGTCACGTGACGTGATCAAGGTTTCTGAGGATGCCAGTGCGGATACCGCGCGGACCCTGCTGCTTGAACACAATGTGCGTGCCCTGCCCGTTCTTGACCTTTCAGGATGCCTGCTTGGCACGATCGGCTTGCGCGAATTGGCAAATGCCGGGGCGGCAATCAAAGGGTCAATCACCGCTGCTGTCACTGCCAAGCCTGACGACCATGCCATGAAGCTTTTGCCCATGCTGACTGACGGCAAGACCCATGCGGTGATGATCATTGACGATTCCCGCCATGTTCTCGGGCTGGTCACCCAGACCGATCTGCTCGGCGTCGCCTTCAATTCCTATCTCTGATCCGTTGCGCAAAAGATGCAGTGCCGGAAAAACCGGGAGCGGGCGCTTATCGCCCGTCGTCCGGCGACCCGTACTCTGATATCACCGTTAAATCCCGCAAACCAAAGAGACCCTCCATGCCGTCTTTCGATTATATCCGTCCTATCCTCCTGCTCCTCGGATCAAATGTATTCATGACATTCGCGTGGTACGGGCATCTCAAATTTGGCAATAAATCCTTGATGCTGGTCATTCTTGTCAGCTGGATGATCGCCTTCTTCGAATATTGCCTTGCCGTTCCGGCCAACCGCTACGGGCATGAGGTTTATTCCGCAGCCCAGCTGAAAACGATCCAGGAAGTCATCACGCTTCTGGTCTTCGCAGGCTTTTCGGTGGCTTATCTCGGCGAAAAAATCACAATCAACCACGCTGTCGGTTTTGCCATGATTTGTGGCGGCGCATTCTTCGTATTCAAAGGGCCACTATAATTGAATTTCGGAATTTGTCCTGAACTGTCGCAAATCTGCGACAGTTCATCCTTCTATTTTTCAAATCGGGGATGACAGACCGCAAAAATGCGGGCTAACTTTGTACAATTGATTTGTGCGTGAATACTTCAGAAAAGCAGATAAGAACAATAAATGGGGAGAGCGCTTTCATTGCCCAATACTGTAAAGCTTGGCGCGCCAGATTGCTGGACTCATGCCTTTTTCATGGCCGGCGTCTCGTCGGCAACCACATCGCGCCAGAAGCACATTAAGGCACCGCATTCGGAACAATGCACGGGCGCCTCGTCCTCTTCTTCAATCGGAACCGTCATATGACTGGTTTTGCACTCGTGACATATAATCTCTTGGCCGAGCTTCTGCATAATTGCACTCCACAAGGAGTAAGCTTTAAATGAATAAAGAATGCAGGCATCGCTCGTGGAAGAACGTCTTGAAGCGACACCATCTAAACCAGTCAACAATAACCATATTATCCGTTAATTGGCAAAGACAAGCTTGCCTATATTGAAAATAGATAAACGATTCCCACTATAATTAATCGATTGCGGACTAAATTAATCTGAGGAGTGACCATTTCGGTGGTGGGGTATGGTCGAAAATGAGAATTGAACCATGACGGGACACGAAAAACTTATTGAAGCAGTAGCTCAGGCTATTCATGCTTACCGCAGCACCGGTAGCCAGGAGTGGGACAAAATCCCCGACTTCATCCGTCAAACCTATCGTGATTATGCCAATGTTGCGCTCCCCATCGTCTATGATGTCCTTCGTAACCCGACGAATGAAATGATCGATGCGGCTAACCGTGCGCGCCCCTCTGTGACCTCGCGAACGATACAGGCGGCGATAGAGGCCTCCCCTCTCAATCCTGAGAATCAGGCGTGAAGGCGTAAAACCGTTTTTCTGACGACACATCCCACTCAGGACAGATTGCGTCGGACGTAAAGCGCCGAAGCAATATAGGCTGCGATTCTTTTGGCCAATATCCGCCCGAAGTTTCAAACTTGAATATTACATTCTTATATCCACGCGGTTTTTGACCGGATCACAAACATACATTTTGCGACAATAAAGTATTATAAGCGCCAAAAAGTAATTTCTCGTCAAACATCTTGGATTAAAATCACTTTGTCTGCGTATTATTCAAAAAAAAAATATTGCCATATGTAAGGCTATGAAGCAGTGTCTAAGGGAGAAAGTTGTAAATCGGATTGTTTACGAGTTTTGAATACAGCTATTCTTATATAGCTTTATAATATTGTTAAAATTGCAAATAAATCCTTTTAATTCGATAACTGAACATTGGTTTCATATGAAACTGGTTAACACGGTTTAGGTAATTGGGGGACACATGTACGACAATTCTCTAGGTAAATCTGATTACAGGTCTTTGACCGTAGCAGATGATACTGATCGGGATGCAGAGGCTCCGGATGAGAAGTGGCGTTGGTCTTCTTATAGCGATGATAAGGGCAATATTGGCTACAGTCGCAACCTTTATAAACTGCAACAAACCACGATTATGTACGGCGATACCCATGGCCGACTAGAAATGATCTCCAAAGGAGCTTCATCCACTCTCAGTTTTCTCTTTGTCATCAAGGGAACTATTGACCTGGTCGACATGAAAAAGAGAAAAATACAGACATTGGTAGCCGGCAATGCAACCAGCATCATCGATCGGGCAGATGTGAAAGCCAAAATCCACCCCGGGAGCTCTTGGGTGGCCTATCGGGTGCCGGTCACCACGCTGCGGGAATATTTCGAACGCCTGATGCACCGGCCCTATTTTCAGGAGCAGGCTTTCGCGCCTCTCCATGATTTTCGCTCCGGTAGTGCGGCAGCTCTGTATCAAACGCTGTGTTACGTCAGTGAAGATCTCGCCAATGCGACCAATTCGACACGAGACGTTCTGACCAACGTCTATGAACGCTTACTGCTGGCGAAACTGTTCATGACAAAACCTGACAATGTAAACACGCTCAACAATTTGGCAGGTCGCCGGATATCGCCGCGCTATCTGCAGCGCGCCGAGGCATTCATGCGCGAAAATATCCATAATGCTGTAACACTCGATAACATAGCAGATGCAGCAGGGTGCAGTGCGCGGGCGCTGCAGAGAATGTTCAAGGAATATCGGGATACAAGCCCGATGCATGTTTTGTGCGAGTACAGATTATCTGCGGCACATGAGGCTATCCTGAGTGGCAGTGCTCGCAATGTCACGGATCTTGCCATCCACCTGCAATTTTCCAATCCCGGACGCTTCTCGTCACTGTACCGCAATGCCTATGGAATGAGCCCGTCGGCAATGATGCGCTTTCATGAAAAGAATACCTGACACATGTTGCGAATGCCAGTTTGTACCTTGCGTAGCCTGCCTTCCTCAAAACCACTCACCCTGGCCAGGACAAGCGTTTTACCACTTATGCTGGCAATAGCGGTTTCGGTTTCCGGTTGCCTTCCCCGCTCGGGGCCAACAACGGGTGACGTTCTCAATCAGCGGAAGACGTCAACCAACCTGAATTACGCGCTCGTCGACATCGGCAAGGATATATTGACCTATGCCGGGACCCGTCCGCGGGCAAGCCTTGCCGCCAAATTTGGCGCCGGGCCGCGTTCCAGTGATCTGCGCATCGCTGTGGGTGATGTTGTGGCCGTCAACATTTGGGAAGCGCCTCCCGGCAGTCTCTTTGGCGGAAACATCACCATGGCCGGTTTTCAGCAGCCAACAGGAAGCTCAGCCACCATTCCGCCCCAGACGGTTTCCGGCAACGGAACGATCGCCGTACCCTATGCGGGCCGCATAAAGGTCATTGGCAATACGCCGACACAGGTCGAACAACAGATAACCAAGGCGCTTGAAGGCAAGGCAGTTCAGCCACAGGCACTGGTCACCATCCAGCGCAGCACGGCCAATGCAGTGACCGTAACCGGCGAAGTGGCTGCAGGCGCCAGAATATCGCTGACAGGTGCCGGCGAACGGGTCCTTGATGCCATCGCAAGTGCAGGCGGCCTTCGTGCGACAGCAAGCGACAGCATAGTTGGGCTAACGCGCAACGGCGTCGTCGCACGCGTACCCTTCGACGTCATGCTGGAAAACCCGGAAGAAAATATCCGTTTGCGCTCCGGTGATCTGATAACAGTGGTGCGCGAACCACGTACATTTCTGGTATTCGGCGCCACTGGCCGCAATGCAGAAGTTCCATTCGACGCGTCCCGCATAACAATGGCTGATGCCTTGGCAAAATCCGCAGGTCTGAATGACCAGCGGGCGGATGCGAGCGGCGTATTCGTTTTGCGATACGAACTGGCGTCTATCGCGCGACACTTCATTCCGGCAGGCAGTCCGCTCCTCAGCAGGGGCGAATACATTCCCGTGGTTTATCGCTTCAATATGCGTGACACGAATGTGATGCTTTCCATGCAGCGTTTCGAAATCCAACCGCGCGACGTGATTTATGTTGCCAATGCGGCGGGTGCAGATCTGCAGAAAGTCATGGCAATTTTCCAAGGTGTAAGTTCTCCTGCAATGAGTGCAACCTCGCTTGGTCTTAGTGCCAGCCGTCTGTGAAACTGTTTTTGTCCACTACCGCGTATTGAATGGAATAGCGCATGCCATCATTGCTTCACTTGCACGAGATAGCGAAACTGAAACGCCTTGATCTCGAGGCCGCAATTTTGAGACTTACAAATAATGCTTATCTAGGGGACCACACAGCGATTGCCCGCGTGCTTGGCCGATACAAGCTTTATATCGACACACGCGACCGCGGCTTCGGCTCGCATATTCTGCTCGACGGCTTTTGGGAGATATGGCTGACACAGTTTTGCGCCCGCAATGTCCGGGCCGGAATGACGGCCATCGATGTCGGCGCCAATTTTGGCTATTATTCAGTGCTGCTGGCCGAACTTGTTGGAGAGACGGGCAAGTTGATCTCTGTCGAGCCTAATCCGCACGCGGCAGACTTTCTCAAAAGAAGCCTCGATCTGAACGGGTTTACCCCTCGTAGCCAAGTCAAGCAAATGGTGCTCGGCGGTGCCGGACCCAGCAGCGCGAAGCTATTCATTCCAGACCATGAGCCGAAAAATGCCACTGTTGTGCCTGCCGCTTTCAATGCCGAAAATGCCCGGCATCATGGCGGTAACCTCATCGAAATTCCGGCTGCTACCATGGATGCATTATGCATGCCACTGGAACGCGTGGATTTTATCAAGATCGATGCAGAAGGAGCAGAAGAGGATATTTTTTCTGCCATGGGCGAGACGATAGAACGTCACCGGCCGATGATCGTGGTCGAGTTCAATGCTGCCCGCTCGGTGAATAACGACCAGTTCATCGAACGACTGGCAACAATTTATGGAGGGATACGGCGGCTCGACTTCGAAGGCTTTGCCCGGCCCGTCACAGCTAATGAGCTGATGACGCAAAATTACGGCCAGGACTGGCTGCTTGTGCTTTCGGATAAAGAACCCGCATGAGGCCATCGGCCTTGGAATACCACTTGAAAGGATGCCACCCTTGGTGAAAACCATTCTTTACGATGGACTCAATTTATCCCTGCAGAAGGGAACCGGCGTGGCAACCTACACACGTGGTTTGATCAAGACGGCGCGAAGCCTCGGCCATCAGACCGGCATTATACATAATGTTCAGAACAAGTTGCCCCAGAATTTGCTCTTACGCGAGATAGCGCTTTTTGACGATCCGTCGAAAGCGAGGCTCGGTGCTATTGCTCTGGGAAAAAACTGGATACACCGGCGGATCGGCGCTCCGTTCGGCGTAACACCGACACGTATTGAACTGACTGGGGCAGTTATTCTGAAATCGAAACCGCTGCAGGACAGGGTACTCGACTCCGATTACCTTTATGCAAACAACGATCTGTTTGGCACTGCGCGACAGCACTTTAAAAATTACGGCAAAAGTCTGCCGCTTTCATTTGCGCAAAGCCCGGATATTCTCCATTGCACCTATCCCATACCGATGCGGGCCAGAAAAGCATTGAATGTCTGTACCATTCACGATCTGGTGCCGCTACGTTTGCCTTATCTCACCGAAGACCGGAAACGCTATCACTACAGGATGCTAAAACATCTGGTGAAATCCGTTGACCACATCGTCACGGTATCAGAAACATCGCGACAGGATATTGTTCGTATTCTCGGCGTAGACGAAAGCCGGGTAACCAATACCTATCAGGCCGTGGATGTGCCACGCAGGCTCCGTGAAAAGCCGCAAGATGTTGCTGCCGACGAAATCGCCGGAATATTCAATCTGGACTGGAAAAAATATTTCCTCTTTTTCGGCGCATTTGAGCCCAAGAAGAACCTCTCACGTCTGGTCGAAGCCTATCTTTCGGCCAAGGTCGATTACCCTTTGATCATCGTGGGCGCGCCGGGCTGGAAGGATGATCAGACACAACTACTGATTGAAGATGCCCGCTTTCGTTTCTTCGTCCAGCAGGATAATCGCATAACCCCGGGCAGGCGGATCCATCGGTTCGATTTCGTCTCTTATAATCTGCTTGTCAGTCTGATCCGCGGGGCTCGCTCGGTCCTTTTTCCTTCGCTCTATGAGGGATTCGGTCTGCCCGTTCTGGAGTCCATGCTGCTTGGCACGCCAGTGCTGACATCCACTGAAGGCTCCGTGCCTGAAGTTGCTGGCGAGGCCGCACTTCTGGTCGATCCCTATAATACTCAATCCCTGCGTAATGCGGTGCGTTCACTTGCCAATGATCAAGACCTTTGCGACCATCTTGCCGAGGTTGGCCCGAAACAGGCCGCGCAATTTTCGCCTGAGCGCTATCAGCAAAAGATTGCCACGCTGTATGACAGCCTGCTGGGGAGCTAGGAGGCAGTGTAGATGACACTTTTCGTCGCCTTTGGATTGCCTGGCACGATGTTCTCTTGGGGCACTGCAGCGCTCGAGGCCATTGCCGGTGAAGTCTATGGCGATTTTAACACCATCAAGGTGGAAACACTGCCACAACTGCAGGACGCATGGCGAAACCGCACCGGCGAAGCGATGATTATTACGTCCCATTACCCGGATCAGGAGCTCTGCGCTTTTCTTATGCGGTCAAAAGCGCCCTATCTCGTATTCACCGAAAACGTGATGGACGCTTTAAACTGGCTGTCCCAAAAAACGGGTACATTTGATCTCCCGCTGATACGCGCCATGTCGGCGAGTCTTGCCTGCATCTCTCAAATACGAACGCACCCATCAATCCTTGCCGTGCAGCGGCAGAAAATGGGCCCGGTGCAAATACATAGAATACTTGGCCATTTTTGCCGGGCACTTGGGATCAATCTGTCTAAGGAAGGGATTATCCGTTGTCTTGAAAAACTTGGCACCGACTTTTCAGGACCAGCGCCGGACCTTTCGCGTATTCCCACATTCGAAGCATCCGCCAAAAAGCTTGACCCTCATTATTTGACGCCCGGCACCGAGCTCAAAGCAATTTCGCCTGAAATACGCGCTATCGCACTTGATGTACTCAAACCGCTGGACGGTTCGATCATGCGAACCCCCATTACGAATGTGACCTGGCCATTGCAGACCTTTTTGCTCGCCGATAAGGCAGGCGCCAATATTGTCAGCGAAATTGAGTTGGTGGGGCGGGCACGCTGTGTCGTTTATGGTCCCTATTTTCACCTGCCTCCGGGGGAATGGACTGCTCGTTTTTCCATGCGCATCGACAATGAAATCTACGGCCAGATATTCACCATCGAAATTCACAATTCAGAGCTGCTGAGCAAAATCAGAATCCGCCCCTCGCAAACCGGATCATTTGTTGCTGAAGCTCAGTTTCAGATCGAACGTGCCAAGGAACCGATAGAGGTGCGCCTGTTTACCGAAAGCGGCGCCATAGAAGGTTCAATCGCCCACTGGTCGGTTGAATTGATTCCAGAAGAATCTCTCCCGGCACAACGCTTTGGCGATGCGGGAAATTACTCTGAAAACGAGCGAGCATTGCCGCCATCAGAACGTTCCAAATCGAAAGAAAATCAGCCCGCGAACGCTCAATAGCCCAACGCAATTCTGTTCAATACAAATTACGTCAATTAAGCACATTTAACGAATATCTTTAGCATTACCGGCCTAACTATATTGTATTCCCACGGTTTATTCTGTGCAAGTATAAGTTGAAGTTGCACATTCAAAGGTGAATCTCATGCGGAAATCCAACGTTATCGGTCTATTCTTGTCGGCATTGGTTGTTTCGGGGGGCGCGCATGCCGCCGATGCTGTCATTGAAGCTGCTCCCGAAGCTGTGATGGCTGATCCGGGCTTTGTCTGGACAGGTTTTTATGCGGGTGTGAATGCCGGTTACGGCTTTGGTGGCGATGACCGCGTTGGCGTCCGGGTCGGCGATACTTTTCTTGGAAATATCGGTAAGATCGAGCAGAATGGTTTCATTGGCGGTGCCCAGATCGGCTATAACTACCAGATGAACAATTTTGTTCTCGGTATTGAAGCCGACTTCCAGGGGGCTGGCCTTGATGACTCTACATCAGGAACACTATCTGGCGTTGATCTCCATGCCAAATCCAGCATCGACTGGTACGGTACATTGCGTCCCCGTCTCGGCTATGCCTGGGATCGCACGATGATCTATGGTACGGGCGGTTTGGCCTATGGCCGCGTCAACTACAAGATGTCGGCAGATGGCGTGCAATTCATGGACGAAAACAAAACCCGTGCTGGCTGGGTTGCCGGTGCAGGTATTGAACATGCATTCACCGACCATGTGACCGCCAAGCTTGAATATCAATATGTCAGCTTTGGCGATTATACTGTCGAAAGCCAAGGTGTCTCGACACGGGCTTCACCAGACTTTCATAGCATTCGTGTGGGTCTGAACTACAAGTTCTGATCCCAATTAAACAGCATCACTATGATAAATTAACTCTTAACAGGAGCGGGGAAGGCTATGGCTTTAATTAACCTCAATCTGATCAGTAATTCGACGCAGACCATTGATGCCGGTAGCGGTGCCCAGAACGGCGATACCCTCGAATTGGGCCTGGTCTCCAATGGTACGCTGATCATCGATGGCGTCGATCTTACACTGACGAACCTCATCGGTGGGGGTGTCCTGACAAGCACCACCATCATCTTGCAAAACGGCGCTGATCTCGTCGTCGATACGGCTTTGGCCGGTGTGACGGCGGGCTCAACATTCCATTATATGATTGGTGACGGCACAAGTCTGGAAATCCAGGCAGCAGCCATCAGTGCTTCTCTTCTCGATGGCACGACCGTCGACTTCCTGAATGCCAATGGCAATGGCCACTTCATTTATGACTCCGGTCTGCTAAACATTGCTCTCAGCAGTCCGCCGGACATTGTGAACGTGGACAATGGCGATCGCGTAACTGTGATCGGGTCGGCCAGTGTTCAGCAATCGGGCAATACGGTAACGTTCTACGGACCTTTGGGCATTCTGCAACCCATCGCTTCTTATGACATTCCTGCTGGCGCTACTTACACTTATAGCAACGCCACAGATACACTGACCTTCCTCACTCCTTGCTTCGTTCGCGGCACACTTATCGCAACTCCGGACGGAGAGATCGCAGTTGAACGTCTGAAGGCAGGCACGGTCATCTCCAGCCTGAACAATGGCGCGGTTGCCGTGAAATGGGTTGGCAATCGATCCATTGATCCAAAGACACTGGACAAGCCACGCAATGATCTGCCAATCCGCATCCTTGCCGGTGCGATTGCGGAAGACATGCCCTCGCGCGACCTCTACGTCTCGCCGGACCATTGCATGTTCGTCAATGGATCTCTTGTGCCGGCAAAACTATTGATCAACGGGACAACCGTTAGCCAGCCGATCACACTCAATCCAGTCGATTACTATCATATCGAACTTGAGCAGCATGACGTGATCTGGGCAAACGGTGCCATGGCTGAGACCTATCTTGATCTCGGCAACCGTCATGTATTCCTCGAGCCAGGTGTACTGCAATTCACCTCGCCCAAGGCATATGACGCGAAGGCATGCTACCCGCTTGCCTATTCGGGTCCGGCTGTAGATGCAGCGCGCGCAATTATCACCGAGCGCGAAGTAGAGCTTGGCTACGAAACCGAAGAAGCCAAGGTTTCCTGATAATTGTGGGGCGCGTTTACTCCAGTCAACGCGCCTCACATACTTCTTTAATCTAGAATCGACCTTTACTGTGCAAGGTAGAGGTCGATTTACGCATTAGAAGTTTTTCACATTCAGTATGACATCTGGCCGGCAGATGTTCTGGAGAAAAGTGTATGCGCAGTGCGCCAATCGTGTCGCCTTATACTATTGATCTTGATGATAAAAATTTGAAGTTCGCACGTGAGGCATTTGCCGGTAAGCGTGTTTTCTTCGACGGTGTGTTCAAAGGCGATTACAGCCTTGCCATCGTTAATCGGCTTCTGGCAAAAGCCCTTGTTGAGGCCGGTGTCGATCTTCACTGTTATACGCCCGAATCCGATTGGCAGAGCGATGCAAGGCTCAACGCCGCTCCCGAGGTGAAACGCCTGCTGCTGCCCGGCTATCCGACCGAGAAATACGACATCCATTTGCGTAACACATGGCCGCCAGCCACGCATGACATGATTGGGCGCTTCAACGCCTATGTGAACTTCGCCTGGGAAGAACTGGAAGTTCCCCAATATATGATCGAGCGCTTTAATCGCGACCTTGATCTTGTCATGGTAACGGCCAATTTTGTGAAACAGGCTTTCGTGCAATCCGGCCTGACGGTCCCTATTGAAGTTGTCGGCAATGGCACGGACCATGTTGCGCTTGATGCGGGCCTGAACACGCCCTCGCCCCTGCCCGCCACCGGCAAGAAACGCATTCTGCATGTCTCATCCTGTTTTCCGCGCAAGGGAATTGATGCGCTTGTGGATGCCTTTACACAGACATTCAAGCAAAACGAACAGGTTGAACTTGTCATCAAGACCTTTCCAAACCCGGACAATATTCTGTCGTCGGTCATGGAAAAGTTCAATGATCGGCTCGCCACTGCTGCACCGATAACAATCATCAATGATCTTTACACTTCCGAGCAGCTGCTGGCGCTTTATCGCACAGCCTCGCTTGTTGCCGCGCCAAGCAGAGGCGAAGGTTTTGGCCTGCCTCTGGCTGAGGCGATGCGCCTTGATATACCGGTTGTCACCACGGCCTATAGCGGGCAGGTGGATTTTTGTACGCCCGAGACCGCATGGATGGTGGACTATCAAATGGCCCCCTCACAAACCCATGTTTCCGGGCCTTTGAGCATTTGGGCTGATCCTTCTGTTGAACATCTTGGCGCGCAGATGCGGGCGGCCCTGACGAACCACGAAGACGCTCGCTTGCGAAGTAAAAACGCGCAAAGACTTCTGGCCGATCACCTGAGCTGGGGTGCTGTAGCAGGGCGCGTGCTTGCATCAATCGCCAAGGTCAAGAAAAGCGCAGCCACAGCGCGCAAACCCTGGAGCCTGGACCTGGTTTCGTCCTGGCATCAGCAATGCGGCATCGCTACCTATTCGGAACATCTCTATTCCACCCCGGCATTTGCCGACAGATTTTCGCACATCTATGCAAGACGCCTGCTCAATGATGAGTTGCCGCCTTCCGCACAGGCAAAACATGCTCCCGCGCAGGATCTCGTTTCCCGCTCCTGGGGATATGATCTGACATCACTGACAAGATTCATTTCGGAAATCGAGAATGCCCGGGGAGACGTGCTGTGGATACAGCATCATCCGGGACATTTCTCGACACCCGATATGGAACTTATCAACAATACGCTGGCAAATACCCGGCATAAATTGCGCGCTATCACGATGCACAGTGTGAAGGAAGTTCTTCGTCACGGTCATCTCGAATGGACGAAGTTGTTCGACATTGTGTTCGTGCATTCTGCCGAAGATGCGGGCCTTTTGGCAAAGGCCGGGCATCCCAATCCCGTTGTCATGCCTCATGGCGTCATTCCGATACCGGAAGACGATATCCGCCCCGATCCATCGGTTTTCACCATAGGATCATTCGGATTTCTGACGCGGCACAAGAATATCGACCTTCTGGTGCAGGCGTTTGCACGGGCGCGGGTCTTTGAACCACGTTTGCGCTTGAAGCTTCTCAATTGCATGCTTCCCAATGATGAATCGCGGGAAGCCCGGGTTGTCATTGAAAACCTGTTCTCCCATTTCAATCTGCACGATGTGGCCTCTGCACGATTTGACTTCGTGGAACAGGATGAACTTGCCCGCGAACTGGCACAGTCCGATCTTCTGGCCTTTCTCTATGGTCCCTCGAACGAAACGGCGACGGGAGCGGCTCGCATCGCAATGAGTGCCGACCGACCGCTTCTGTGCTCACGCTCGACCGTCCTGCGCGACATGTGGCCGATCAGCCATGTGGTTCGTTCCGTGGATATAGATTGCGTTGCCGAAGCCATAATCAGTCTTGCACAAAATCCTGTCCTGCTTGGGCTGCGAGATCCCGACCGGCGTCAGGCGGTGCAATGGAATTCCTATCCGCGCGTCGCTGCAAGACATGCCGCCCTTATCGAACAGATGCTGGATCAAAAACATGACAATCGCCGAGCTGCATAAAATCCCGCTTCAAGCTGTGCCCAAGGATGTTTTTTCCCTGTCCGGTGAAGCCTTTGTGGATGCCTGGGCCACTGCTTTCAACTTGTCTGCTGATGAGCTCAACGATGAAGAAAGGCAAAATCTCGTGAAAGCCATCCGCAACGGTACGAACCGCCTCAAGATCATTGACGCCTTGCGCGCCATATCGTCCGACGGCGGCGAGAAACCAGTCGACTATGAGGCACAGGTGTTGCGTCGTACTCCGGATCAATATGCCATTATCGAGAGTTTCACACGTTTTGCACCGGATAATAATGTCGCCTTTCTGCGTTATACATTTGACAAGATTTGTGGCCGCGACCCCACTGAAAAAGAACGCCTCACCATGGAGTTCGACCTGCGGCGGAATGTGACCACGCGTGAAGATATCGTCAAACGCGTCGTCTCTATTGCACGCCGCGACGGTCAAATTTCGCTCTGGGATACGTTGGAACAACCGGTGACCCAGCACTCGGGTAACAAGCCGGTTGATCCCAGTTCCGCCCGCACCCTGCCGGCAGGCCTTTCCTATGATATTGATGGCAACCAGACACTGATTTTTGTTCGCGAAGTGCCAGGCGAAGGCTGGATGATCGGCCCGGACCTGCTGCACCAGCCGGTCAATGTTGTCGATGGCGGATGGAGTGTTTCGCCTGGCTGGTTGATTACCGGACCAAAACGCAGTCTGGAAGCCGGCACGTGGATGGTCCGGCTGGATCTCGTGCAGGATCCGGCAGCCAGAATTGCCGTACAGGTCAGCGCCAATTCCGGACTCGACACCTTGCAGGAATTGATCATTGCAGGTTCGTTCGTCGGAAGCCTTTGCGTGAATATCCGCAATGAGCATAGATTTGTGGAACTCCGACTCAAAATACTCGAAACGCCCGACACAACGCCCTGGATCAAACTGCGCGATGTCTCCATGATCCGGAGCAAGCAGGGGCTGGAAAACTCATGATCAAACTGCCTTTCTCGCACCGGACGCGGCGTATTGCAGTGCAGCTTGCTGCGGTAGCGGATAGCACGACCAGCCCCAGAAACCTTTCCCAGCAGGCCGATGCCGCTCGCGACAAAGGCAATTGGGAAGAGGCCGCGGCGCTCTACACCAAGGCTATTGCCGCCGATCCCGCACGCACGGGTTTGCTTGTGCAGCTGGGTCACGCGGAAAAGGAACTCGGCAATTATGATCGGGCCGAAACGGCATATCGGAAGTTTGTCGGCATGAACCCTGACAATGCGGATGTGTATCTACAGCTGGGACACCTCTTCAGCCGGGCGGGTGAGTCACAAAAAGCCCTTGAATGGTACGAGAAGGGTTTAAAACTGGCGCCTGCGGACGAGGAATTGATCCGCCACACAAATATTGCACGCAGCCGGTCCGGCAAACCCGGTGTTCAGCTCAAGCGCCTCGAAGCAATGAAATATGTCGAGGAGCAGGACTGGTCGCGCGCACGCCAACTGCTGCGCGAACTTGTTACCGAGGATAATGAGCGGGACATGATTGCCGTCTACGCCAATATAACCAAAGAAGACGGGGATTTTGACGAAGCGAAGATGCTTTATGGCGAGTACCGCGCCTATGCGGAAGCTTTTGACCAAAACAGTCTGGAAGACGTAGAGGTCCAGCTTGGGCATTTACACAAATTGACCGGCGACTATAAAACAGCACTGTCGCACTATATTCTGGCGCGCAATGTGAGAGCGCAACGATCCGGATATATCGACCAGACAGGTTCCATAGAGAACGAAATTCAAGCGTGCATCAGCGAGATATACACCTGTTTTGCACCACCCGCCTGAGCGCTCCTGTCTAAACTCAACTGTCGTGATCGCGGATCGCGGTAAGCAGTAGCCAGCCAAGCAGATATCCGATCGATGTGACCAGAAATACGATCGCAATATTCTTCAAGGCCAGAGGAAGCTCGGCCTGGTCTGGCAAATTGGGCGAGACGACCACTTCCAGATAAAGCTGCTGCCGGCGCGCGTCGGCCCGCGCCGTTTTCAGCGAATCCAATGCTGACAGGAGCGCCTTGTTGGAAAATTCCCTTTGCAGCATCAAGGCTTCATAATCTGCTATTCGCGGCGCAATCGAACCGTCCTCTCCCGCCACTTTGCTCCGCTCCATGACCAACTGCTTTTCGAGTGCATCAATGCGGCTCGTCATAAAGGGGATCGAGCTTGAATCGGGAGCCGTGGATCTGGTTTCTGCAAGATTTGCGCGGGAAACAGCCAGCTCCGAACTGATCCGGCTCATGAGTTCGACCATGGACACGGAGTTGAGCTTGGGATCGATCATAAGCTCCTTGTTGCGAAAGAGCGTTATGTTCTTCTGCGCTTCGATCATCCGTTGCTCCGCACTTTCAACTTCCGCAGTAGCAAAACGTACCGCATCCCCCCTCGCCCGTTCATTCATCTTGATCAGACGCGCATTGCCGATATCCAGAAGTGTCTTGTTCAGGGCCAGAGCGTCCTGCGGCAGGAATGCCGAGGTCCGCAGGAGGGTTATGCCTGTCGTGTCATTATGCACAATCTGGACACGCTTGCCGTAATAGCGGAACAACTCCTCGAAAAGCCCGCTTTCCCACGGAGCTGGAAACCGTGCCAGCACATCTCCATGGCTGCTATCAAAATAGGTTCGCAGGGGCAGAGTATCCTGCACAACAGTCAGAGCATCCCGGGAACGTATATATTCCTGAACGGAAAAAGTATCGTCCTGCGATCGCGTGATGCCGCTGTTCTGCAACATGGAGCCAAGGTTTGATGAGGATGGCGGCGTGGCCATTCGCACGACAAAGGCCGACTCCGACACAAACATGGGTGATGCAATGAAAATATAATAGAGGCTCACCAGCAAAGTCGGCAGGCCAATGAACAGGATAGCGAGCAGGCGCGGCACAAATTTTGCGCGTGCATATATGGGCCGAGGCGCGGGTGCCGGTGTAAACAGACCTGGAGCAAGACTATTAATGGCGATTCCCCTTTATGCACATGCAGAAGCGCAGCAAATATACTGAGCATCATTACCTATTTAAACTCTATCTATTTAACATAGGCAAAGTTTATTCTTATTTCTATTGCAGAATACTACTGTATGTATATATTCGTCAATGAACTCCTCTTGTTAATACCAAGGCGATAGAATGGAAGCTGCTCCGGCAAAACCCACATTGAAAACGACGATGCTCACGGGCATACGTACCCAGCTGCGCGTCCTTGGTGCGCTTGTCATGCGTGAGATGATCACACGCTATGGTCGCGAGAATGTCGGGTTTCTGTGGCTCATTCTTGAACCCATGATCCTGACGCTTGGCGTCATGGCTATGTGGACTTTGTTGAAACACGAGTCGCATGGCCTTGGCATTATTGCGTTTGTGTTGAGCGGGTATATGCCACTGACCCTTTGGCGCCACGTCTCGTCCCAGCTGGTTTCCTGCCTGAAGCACAATCTGCCTCTGATGTATCATCGCCAAATCCGTATGGCGGATACGCTGATGGCACGTGCCTTGCTGGAGGTTGGCGGCACCACACTTGCTTTGATTATTGTTTACACCGGGACACGCCTGGCTGGTCTCATGGAGCCCTATCACGATCTCGGACTGGTGATGGCGGGCTGGTTCTTCATGGCCTGGTTTGCCTTCGGGGTCGGCATGATATTGGCGGCTCTGGCGGAGTTCTTCGAATTTGTCGAGAAACTCATTGCGCCATTGCAATATCTGACCTTGCCCATCTCGGGCATGTTCTTCATGGTCTCGTGGCTGCCTTCCGACATTCAGAAACTGGCGCTTTATGTGCCGCTCGTACACTGCTTCGAAATGTTTAGGTCCGGAACATTCGGCGATACAATCGTCGCCCATTACGACATCTCGTATATTTTCTCCTGCTGCCTGATCACCACCGCCATAGGCTTTTTCCTGATCGAACGGGTGCGCGATCACATCAAGTTCGAGTAGTGGTGCCTGATGAGGCTTTGGGGCTTTGCTTTGCATGGCCCCTCCTACAGCGACGCGTAGATGTCGAAGGCAAATTTTACATCATTGAACACCTTGCCCCGCCCATTCTTGAGCACAAGCGCTGATGAACAATGTTCGGCGATGACATCCAGACTGTGACCGACAATGATCATTGCCCGATCGCGTCGCTTCACAAACAGTTCTTCAAAAGATTTACGCTGGAACCGTTGATCGCCAACCGCAACGACCTCATCGATCAGATAGCAATCGAAATCAATCGCAAGGGAAAGTCCGAACGCCAGTCGCGCACGCATGCCCGAGGAATAGGTTTTGATCGGCATGCGCAGATATTTGCCAAGGTCACTGAACGTCTCCACACAATCGCGGATTTCGTCGACAGGCCTGTTATAAACGCGCGACAGAAACCGCATGCAGTCTATGCCGGTCATCGACCCGCCAAACCCGCCGCTCAATGCAATGGGCCAGGATAGCGACATGGTTCTGGTAATCTCACCCGAGGTCGGCGGCTCCATCCCCGCAATAAGCCTGACAAGCGTTGATTTACCCGCACCATTGTGACCAAGAACAGCAATTTTCTCGCCGGCCTTCACCTCAAAACTTATGTCATCAAGCACACGGCGTGTGCCCCCATTCATGGGATATTCCTTGATGATATTGCGAACAGAAACAGCACCGGTCTTGGCGGGTCGGCTGGCGGCCAATGAGGGCGGGAGACCGTCCTTGCCACCATGGAACGTGATTGTGCCTTCTGTACTCATGTCTCTGAATGATCGTAAATCTGGTTGCGGAAAAAGCGAACAATCCAGAACGCGGCAAAGCACAGGGCCAATACCATGAGAATGGATTTTATACGCTTTGGGTACATGGCGTAATCGGGGCGATTGGGACTAACGATGCGCTCGAGATAAAGCTGCTGCCTCTGCGCCTCCAGTTTGGCATTCTCAAGCGATGTCGCCGACGATTCCAGCATCCGCATGCCAAGCTCGCGCTGAAGCAGCAATTGCTCGTACTCGGCGATCAGCGGCGCCATTGAAGCGTCATCGCCAACGATCCTGGCACGCTCTTCGATAATCTGTTGTTCCTTGGCATCAATGGAGCTGCGCATCGCCTGTATCTGAGGGCTTTGCGGTGTCTGCTGCATCAGGGAAGCGAGCTGTGCCTTGCTTTGCGCAACGTCATCCGACAATTTTGCAATCATCTCAAACATGGCGGTGGATTGCTTGCTCGGATCAATCATCGCAACCTTGTTGCGGAAATCCGTCAGGGATTTCTGCAGGTCACCGAGCCGTTTTTCGCTGTCTGTAACCTCAATACGCGCAAAGCGAACCGCATCCTGACGCGCGCGATCATTAAGCCGATTAATAAGCATTTCAGCGCGATCCAACAGTGCTTGCGCCAGCATTTGCGCATCTTCCGGACGGAACGCACGCACCCGCAATGTTGTAACCCCGCCACCGGAATCGGTCTCGATTGTCACAAAATCAAGATAGTGCTCAAACAGCGCCTCTTCGGTGGGCTTGCTCCAGAGTGAGGGGAAGCGGGCAAGAAAGTCTGCCTCCGGACGGGACAATACTTCGCGCAAATTGCTGTGTTCCGCCAGATCGCCTGAGGCTGCGCGCGATTCGATAAATTCCATGACGACATAGCTGTCGTCCTGAGCCCGGACAAAGCCTGTGCTTTGAAGGAAACCGCTGAGCAGCCCGGCGGCGTTTCTATTGGGACTGCGCACGACGAACCGCGTTTCGGAAACATACTGGTCCGATGCGATTGCAATATAATAAATGGTGGCCAGGCTGGTCGGCAATGCAACCATGATCAAGACGAGAATGTGGTTTCGAATCCAGGAAAGCGCCCGATCAGTGACAGATTTCGTTTCGGGAGGGACATCTCCGGCATGAATATCCACCAACGTCAGATAGTCGGTAAACTCATCATTTGTACTAACGCGCGTCATGCTGCGTAGAACCGGTGTCTAGAGGATATCCAAGCCAAATTACGCTCCAATATGTGCACTAAAAACGTGCGTTATCGGCACTAATTAAAGTGAAGCATATAATGAAAAAACATTAGTCGCAATTATAAACCACTGTAAACATTTATATAAACGCAACTAAGGAAATAGATTTTAGAATAGAAACCATAATAGAGAATTTTAATGGGTAATTGGCGTTTTTTTACTTGTTCTGGCGTAATTAGTATGGCGCCCAATGGTTGCGGATGAAATAACTCTCTGAAAAGCATCAATTTTATGCTCTGAGTAGAGTTTTGACCCAGAGTAAGCGTTGTAAAGGGGCTTGAAGACCTGTGGGGCATAAAATCGGACGCCATGAATCCGACCAATTGGGCCTGATCGTTTCATTTCCGGAGCGTACAGGCCATACGCAGCCCACACAAAAACCTCTCATTCTTCTCCTGCAAGGTCCTGTCGGTCCGTTTTTCCGTGTTCTATCCGCAGAACTCGAAGCCGAGGGCTATGACGTTCTCAAAGTCAATTTCAACGGCGGAGACTGGTCCTATTTTCGCGGATCGAAAACGTTGCATTTTTCCGGAACGACAGAGGCATGGAGCGATTGGCTGAGCGATTTTATCCGCGGCCGCAAACCGGAGACCATTGTTCTTTTCGGCGACAGCCGGCCCTATCACCGCCAGGCCATTCGAGTGGCGCAGCAGGCCGGTATTCCTGTCGCTTCATTCGAAGAGGGCTATGTTCGGCCAAACTTCATTACGCTCGAATGGGGTGGCAATAATGCCATGTCTCCCTTGCGCACACACACGCCGCGTCTTGTTGCCCGTGGCCCCGCTTTGCCTCCGGAACAGGTAAAAGGCAATCTCTTCCGCGCCATGACCTTCCTTGCCATCCGTTATTATCTGGCAAAAACGGCGGGGACCGTATTCTTTCGCGGCAATGCGCATCATCGCAGCCGCGGCATCATTTCCGAATCCATTCTATGGACGCGCAACTTCTACCGGAAGCTTCGCTATTATCCGGCAAATAATGAACTGATGCTCAATCTGATCGAGAATCTCGAGGGTCAGTATTTTGTCGTCGCGCTTCAGGTGCATGATGACCAGCAATTGCTTCGCCACGGTCGTGGGTGGACGATGGAGAGGTTGATCACCGAAAGCCTGCGCTCATTCGAACGGCATGCGGCGAGCAATCATCACCTTGTCATCAAGATTCATCCAATGGACCGCGGCCACAAGAGCTACCGTCCCTTTGCCATGGCATTGGCCCGCATTGCCGGCTGCGAAGACCGGGTTCACATTGTTGATGACGGTTCAATCGGTCTGCTGATCCGCCATTCGCTTGGGCTGGTGACAGTCAACAGCACATCAGGCCTGCTGGCGCTAAACCACGGCAAACCGCTATTGGCATTGGGGGATGCCTTGTATAGCGGTCAGGGACTGTCGTTTGCACACGACCCTCAAAAGGGTGCTGTTGCCAGCAATATGGATGCATTCTGGGCCTCGCCGGAGGCACCGGACAAAACGGCGGTAAATGCATTCAACGCAAGAATGCACGACGAAAGCCTCGTCAATGGCAGTTTCTATCTTCGAAATCTGCTCGAAGCGACTGCCAAAAGAGTCGTGAAACGAATTCAGCTGGAGCTGAAGATTGTCCCAATTGATGAAGCTTCATCTTTGGTGACAATGCCTTCCACACAAGACAAGACCACCGCGACAACAGAAGCAGCAACCGTCGGTGCTTCTGTTTCAGCAGATGCGGTGAATTGATGCCATGAGCGTAATCCCGCCACCTCCCATTGCACATTCTGCTCCGGTGGTTCTGGATGATTTTCGAGTGCGTGAAGCAGCGCCGAACTGGCTGCCAGAGAAGAATGCGCGGCTATTGGCTTTCACGCCAACGCGCCTGCGGTTTCCTTTGATCGGGGCTGCCTTGAATACATCGCGCATATGCAGTGCCGAATTGGCGGCCAGACCGGCAGACGGCATTGTCGGCTGGGGCGAAAAACCGCTGGCACGCATGGCCCGCCGGTTGGCAAAGTTGCGCGGGCTACCCTACTGGGCATTGGAAGACGGTTTCCTGCGGTCTGTTGGACTTGGCAAAGCTGGCGCGCCGGGGGTTGCAATCGTTGCCGACGACGCCGGCATTTACTTCAACGCAGCAAAACCATCCCGGCTGGAGCTTCTTGTCCAAGGCGGCTTTGGCGAGCAGGATCTTTGCAGAAGCCGCGCCCTGCAGCAGCAAATCATTGAACACAGACTGACCAAATATAACCATCTGCCGGACTATCCATTTTCTCTCGCGCCAACCTCCGGCCGCAGGATTCTTTTGATCGACCAGGTCATGGGGGACTATTCGGTCAGCGGTGCGGGTGCCGATGAGCACAGTTTCCACCAGATGTTGCAGGAAGCACAGGCTGTGCCGGGCGCCACTGTTCTCGTTAAAAGCCACCCGGATATTGTTGCAGGATTTGCCAGGGGCTATCTCACACACCTTGCCGGTGAGGCCAATCTTCACGTTATAAGCGATAATGTTTCTCCCCACGCCTTGCTTGATGTCGTGGACGAGGTGTGGACTGTTTCAAGCCAGTTCGGCTTCGATGCTTTGATCCGGTCTGTGCCCGTCAAGACATTTGGCGTCCCGTTTTATGCAGGCTGGGGGCTTACCACTGACTGGGCTGACGGTCCGGTTGCACGCGCTGCCTTTTCGCGCCGGACTAGCCGACCGGACCTGGATAGTTTTGTTGCAGCCGCATTGCTGCATTATTCCCGCTATGTCGACCCGGTCAGCGGGAAAGCAACCACAGCCGAGAAGGCAATCGAACGCCTCATTGCCTGGCGGCATCATGCCTTGGCGCGGCGCGGTAATTATCTGTGCGTCGGCTTTTCCAAGCACAAGCACCGCAGCGTCAAACGCTTTCTTTCCGGTCCATGGTCGACGGTCCGGTTCATCAATTCCAAGCCAGAGGCCAAAGCGCTTGCACAGGCAGATTATCTCGTCCGTTGGGGTCGGCAGGAAGAGGCTGCCGTCACTGACAGGAGTGCCCGTTCCGTCCCCACTCTGCGAATGGAAGATGGTTTTATTCGCTCGGTCGGGCTTGGCTCACATCTGGTTCCGGCTTCATCGCTTTGCCTCGACCGAGATGGCATATATTTCGATGCGACACGCGAGAGCGATCTTGAACGATTGCTGCTCAATACCAACTTCACGCCTGCTTTGCTGAGCCGTGCTGCCCGCCTGCGCCAGAGCATAGTCCAGCACAACATTACCAAATATAATCTTCAGGGCGCGATCACTCCAGACTACCGTCATCTGGCAGCTGGAAAACCTGTCATCCTTGTTGCGGGACAGGTGCCGGGCGATGCATCGCTACGGTTTGGCTTGACCAACAGCGTTTCAAACATGGATCTGCTGAAAGCTGTCCGCGCGCAACGTCCGCAAGCCTTCATCCTATTCAAGGAACATCCCGACATGCTTGCGGGAAAGCGCGGCATGGCTTCAGACCCAGCCCAGCTTGCGCAGTTTGCGGATCTGGTCATCGGCAATGTGTCGGTAGACAGCTTGCTGCGCGCCTGTGACGAGATCCACGTTGCGACATCCCTGATCGGGTTCGAAGCATTGATGCGGGGCCGTCCGGTCTGGTGTCATGGCCTACCCTTCTATGCAGGCTGGGGGCTGACGCATGATTGTGTATCCCCGCTGCGCCCACGCAAATATCTGACACTGGATGCTTTGGTTGCCGGAGCGCTGATCCTTTACCCGCTCTATTTTTCCGCCCGCACAAACCTTCTTTGCGAGGTGGAAGACGTGATCGAAGAACTGCATGGTGAGACGCCAGCAGAGCCATCCTTATTGAAGACGGCTCTGCGCATGATGGGATGGTCATGATGAATGCAATTGCGATGGATATTTCCCGGCTGATTGACAGGTCGCATTTCTCGACACCCACCGGGATTGATCGCTTCGAGCTTCAATATGCCAATTGGGCAAAGGCGCGCAGCTCCTATTTCATTGAAATGGGACGGACAAAGCCAATCGAGATAAACCGTGGCCGCGCCAATGGATTGATCAGTGAATTGGAACAGAGATGGTCAACGGCTGCTTTGACCCAATCGCAATCGACAGAACTGGAACAGATCTATGCGGCAATAGACGGCCGTCTCTCCTGGTCACAGTTAAAGAGCATCGTGCCGACGAAGAATAAATCCAAGCTTCAACAATGGGGCATGAATGCCGGCAAGGTGCTGCGCACCATATTACCAATGAGCCGCTTGGCCACCAGCGCACCCTTTGTGCATGTGTCACACACCAATCTGCATCGTCCTGCCGCCTTTTCCTGGCTGGATGCTCAACGCAGCAACGGCATATTCTACGTTCACGACCTCATCCCGCTCACCCATCCGGAGTTTGTCCGCAAGAACGAGCCGCAGCGACACCTACAACGCATGGAAACCGTGCTGAAACATGCCGGGCTGGTTCTTTGCAACTCGCAAACCACCGCTCGTTCATTTGAAACCTTTGCCGAAGAGCAAGGCCGTGCGGTTCCCCCAATTGCCGTTCTCCCGCCCGGCGTCGAACATAGTTTCAACGTTGCCAGCAGAGCCGCGCGCCGTTCAAAGCGACCCTATTTCTTGATGGTCGGAACCATTGAGCCGCGCAAAAACCATGCGATGATCCTGCAACTTTGGCGCGCATTGGTTGACGAGCACGGTAAGGATACACCGCGCCTCGTCATCGCCGGAAAGCGCGGCTGGGAGAACGCACAGGTCTTTGCCACCCTCGAACGTTGCCCTCAATTGCGCGATATTGTCATCGAAGCTCCAGATCTTGGCGATGCAGCACTCGCCGATCTCATGGCAGGCGCGACCGCCCTGCTCGCCCCCTCATTTGCAGAAGGCTATGGCATGCCCTTGGCCGAGGCCATGGCAACCGGCACGACCATTATTGCTTCCAATATTCCCTCGCATAAGGAAATAGCCGGAGAGCGTGCAATCTTTCTTGATCCGCTCGATGGTCTCGGATGGCGCGAAGCAATCGAAACCCACGCCGCGGAGCATCGCCGTCGCGCGCCCCTGACACTGCAAAAATGGGAAAAGCACTTTGATCAACTCGACGAGTTGCTGGACGCGGCAGCACGTCAAAAAAGCAATGCAGACAGACAAACCAGTGCCAACCATTCCGGGAAATGAGTGAAAGCGTAATGACGAGCTATAACGACATTCTCAATTCGTATAAGTACATCCTCGGGCGTGATGTGAACGTTGAAGAAACCCGTATCATTTCCGAGAACCTGTTCAGCATTTCAGAATTGCCCCTGACGGAGCATCGAAGAAGGTTCATGAGTTCGGTCGAATTTCACCAGAGGCACGCCGAACTGCTGTTCAATAATTTCGTGCCCAAGAGCATTGAAGTCATGTACGAAACCAAGGACGGGTTCAAAATCTATCTCGACCTGCGCCAATATCACATGACCTTCGGCATTTTTAGCGGCGGCTATGAGAAGTTCGACATTGATATTATCAAGGCGATCACACCGGACAATGGGACCTTCTTCGATGTCGGCGGCAATGTGGGCTATTATTCGCTTTCAGTTGCCACAAAGCCCGGTTTTTCAGGCAAGGTGGTGGCCTTCGAGCCTCTCCCCCATTTATGGACGCTTTTCAGCAAGTCGATCAAAGAAAACAAGCTTTCAAAAACAATCACGGTTCATCAGATCGCTCTTGCAGATGTTCCAGGCACGATGGAACTCAACAGAGCGGACGAAACCGTCAATGCCGGTGCGACCAGTCTCGTTGCTGGTTCGCAAAACCGCCATTCAGATCGCAGTGTAAGGGTCGAAACGCTCGATGCCATCGCCAAACGCATCAGGCCGGATACGATCAAAGTGGATATTGAGGGCGCCGAAGGCATGTTCTTCATGGGCGCTGCCCATACGATCCAATCATCGCATCCAACCATGCTCGTCGAGATAAACCGGGATGTGCTGTGGAACCTGTCCCGCGTGACGCCGGGTAAAATTTGCGACATTCTGACAAGCTGGGGATATGGGGTATGGGAGGTCGATATCGATTCAATCGCACCTCTTAAAAACGCCGCGGAAGTCGATGCTGCGTTTCCATCAGGCAGGGTTGCCAATATTCTGGCGGTTCATCCGGATCGCAAGAAAGACGTGCAGAAAAGATTGAGCACGCTCGGCCTCTCACTCTAGAAAAAAGCCGGCGCTGAGCGCCGGCCTTTTGTGGTCAATCAAGATAGCCTTTGTTTTTCAACCAGGCCTTGAGCCCTTCTGTGCTGTCGGGTTTAACCTCACGGGCGAAGCCATCATTACGCATTGTATGGCCCGCCGCAGGATCGTACCATAATATGTGGTACGTCATTGGAGCGTTGGGATCGACCTTCTTCGGAGGAGCCCACCATTTGTTTCCGTCCCAATACATGGAAGTCTGCGAGTCTTCGTACCGTTTTTCCTGAGCGTCATATTTGATATTCGGATACTTAGCCAAATCTGCCTTGGCCGGATCGAAAGGCAATTGCAGATATTGAAGATCGTCCTGCGTATCCTTCAACTTGTGGTCGTCATTGGTTGTCATGTTGCGAATTGTCTCGGACACTTCCTTTGCCTCTTCCGGTGTCCAACTGTTGAACAGCTTGCCGAGCCGCGCCCGATTGTAATCAAGATCGGCATAGGTGCCGGTCAGAACATTATTTGCACTGCGTGTGCCTTCATCGCCGCCCATCAGATACTTATCGCCCGGAAGCACGGTCTGGAGTATGCCCATAAGACCCTCATCCAGAAGATCATTATGTTCGGCGAGCATTTCCGCAGTCTTGCGATCATTGACTCCATACAGAACCTGGATGGCATCAGCATCCGCCTTGTCATAGGTATGAGCAGCGTTATAAGCGCCTCGCCCGCCAACGATACCGGCACCGGCGACTTGCAGTACTGCTGCAACGCCTGTGACCCTGAGAAATCCAAGGCGCGTCATTAATCTAGCCGCTCCGCTTTCTTTGACCAAAGCAGCCTCTGCGGCACCTGTCGTTACCTTCCCCGTTGAGGCGGCAACCGCAAACATCGCATCGCTAACCGTAGCAATGCCATAGCCCCAAGCCTTGACTGTATCCTGCTTGACGGAGTCAGTCCCCACTGTATTCAAAATCATGTTTGTCATGTCGGCGGCGACATAAAGAGTATCGACGCCACCCGCCCTCGTGAGCATATGAGAGGTCTTGTTCCACCTCTCCTTTTGTTTTGAATCAAGCGTCGGATCGTTGTTAATATGCCCATTGATCTCGGCCACGTCAGGCGGATTTCCGGTAGCAGACGGAGTCGACAAGATTGACTTGGCATTGGGATTCAAAGCCGTTTGTGCCGCGGTCAACATCATGATCGTATGCGGCACGTAGTACACCAAATCGTCTGGAGTACCCGTCAGGCCGTCTATGTTCTTGCCAAACAGGCCTGCACTTAACCCGGAGGAGAAGCGTGTAACTCTGCCAAATCCGTGATCAAGGCGCTGTACGCTCGCAATTTGCCTGCGCTCTTCATCAGTGGGAACGACTTTTCCGGACACGATATCATGGACTTTCGACTCGCCCAGGATTGATTTAACATCCCTCAAGAAGGCAGCATCGGCAGGCCTCAGCTTGTCAGCTTTGAGAATTGCCTGCGCTTCGGCCATTGTGGGCAGGGTGTTTCCTTTCAATATCTCCTGGAAACGATTCTCTCCCATTGCAGCAGTGATATCTCCGACTCGGCCTTTAAGAGTTTGGGTGATGGCTTCTGTCGCCAAAGCACGGGTCGCACGCTGCACCCAGACGGTGCCTGGGGTTTTTTGTTCGGTGGTGGTCATTTCCTTCGGACGCTCCGGCAGGTCCGCCAGTGCTTCCTTGGTCGACTTGGATTTGGTCATCATGATGCCGGTACCGAACAACATCGGGATGGGCGCTTCTGTATCCTGTCCATCGACCTTCTTGTTGTCATTGCTGTACAATTTGACACCAAGCTCGATACTGTCCTGAATCTCCCATTGCTTCTGTTTGGTTTCACCCAGATCAACCAGCTCCTCGGACTTCTTCTTGTTCTCCGGCGACATATTGTCGATTGCCTTCATATCCTCGGCAAGCTGGGCTTCCGGAGGAATCCCGTTATCGGCTTTGACATTGGAACCCCAGCCTGAGAGCCCGTGATAAAGCTCGTTGTACTTGGTGTTTATTTCCTCATTGAGCGATTTGGCCGCCGAGCCGAAGTTTTCGATGCTGCGACGGGTCGCCCATTGCGCATTGGAATTGATCCCCTGAAAACTATTATCGTAGTCTTCGAGTGATATAGTCTTATCCTTCTGCTTGTCAGCTTCAACTGCGGTATAGGCCGAAGTCGCCGAAAGCAGGGATGTGCCACGCCCCTGCAAATCCTCGCGGCTGGCAATGCTGAAGAACTTATTCTGGCTGAAGACATTCAGATGATCGCCCGGTAACTCCGTGCGCATCTTGTCGATCACATATTTCGCAACATGATCAACGAAGTCCTTGCCCTTGCCGGGTTTGTCGCCATCATTGTAGAGAATGTTCTGGCTGGCCTCGGCCAGATCGACAACCGCCTGGGTTTTCGCTTTCATGTCACCATCACGCGGGCCGGCACCGGCGATCGCATCAATTGACTTATCGAGCATTGACATGACCCGGGGATCCGAAGCCAGAAGCGAACCGCTTCCCGGAAGCGTGTCCTTCGTACCGGTTTGCTCACGCAGTTTGGCCATGAATGCCTGAGCACCACCAAGATCGCCCTTGCCAAAGGCGTTGGTCAGTTCCCCAACCTTACGGTCAACGCGAATTTCCTTGATCGCCTGTTCAGCACCGGTTTGAAGCGCTGCCTGATATTTTTCAGGATCGCCTGCACTGAAGTTCATGTAAATATCGGCGCGGTTGCTCAACGCTGTTATCTGCTGGGCCTCGGTGGGGCCTGCTGCGAGTGCGAGGTCAACCAATTGCTTCTTGGTTTCGCTGGTTACCTTGTCATAATCCTTGGCGTCGCCTGCCTTGGCAATAACGCCAATCTGATCGTCCGTGCGGCCATCGGCCTTCCACGCGGATTCTTTCAGTTCTTTCGCCTGATTGAAGGCATCAACAAACACAGGATCATTTGGCGCGCGTTCAAGGATGGGCTTTGTAACATCGCTTGCTTCATTGACGTCGACTTTCTTGTCGCCATTCTTGTCAGTGCCAAGCTTCGGCACGCCCTGTCCTACCGTGGCCAATTCAATCTCATTGCCGATGGCGACAATCAGATCGTCTTTTGCCCCGTCTCTTTCAACTTGGGTCTTTGAGCTATCACTTACCGTCGCCAATGCGGTGCGCTGTTCTTCAAGCAATGCAAGTCGCTCAGGACTGAGAACATTGATCGTATCGCAGTTCTCCAAGGCCTTGTCGGCATCCGCTGGCGCAGCTGGCCTATTGCCAAAGGCTTTGGGATCCAGTTGCGGCGTGGCAACGAGCTGATCGTGCAATGCCTTATTATCTGTCGGGTCTATTCCCGCCTTGTCATAGATGCGGAAAGGCCAAAGACCGGGTTCCGTGCGGTGCTGTGAAATACCGGCAGGGCCTTCATTCCATCCGTGCGGTGCCACAGGCGGTTTGGGCGGGGTCGCCGGTGGCGGTGCTGCCTTGGCACTTTGCGTGAGGGCAGTATCGAATTTATTGTCTACATTCGCCGGCTGGGCCCGCCAGCGCTGAAAGATATTATTTGCACCAAAAGACATCTTATTTCCTTCCGAAATCGGACATCGCAGTCCGTTGTTTCAAGAAAAGCCAGGGCCAGACCTCAGCGATTCCACTTCACCGGATCACAATCGATATTGTATTTGTTCTTGGCGTGCTCGCCGATCAGCTTGTCCATGCTCTTGTCGTCAAATCTCTTCGAAACCCAATTGTGTTCCAGCAGGCTGTCAAAGACGTTTTTCTTGGCGTCATTGTCCTTGGATGGCTCCACGAGAACATCCAGGATCTCCTGACGTTTGGCCGTCCTCACTTTTTCTTCGCCATAATCCTGATTGGGATCAAGCAGCTCAATCGCCGCCTTGGTACGGTCCTCTACGCTGCCACTATGCCCATCGAGATAGGTCGCAATGGCAGTCTTGCGCTGTTCTGAGGTAGCACTGGGATTCTTCAGCGTATCGATCGCACTCTGCTTCTTGACACCATCCGTTTGCCCCGTTGGCTCGTCTGATGAGGGAACTGGTCCATCCGGGTTTTTATTTGAAATGGGCTTATCCGCCTCGGGCTGTACCGGAACCGTAACAAAATCAGGATTGAGATCGCCCTCATGATAGGTATGGATCAGATCAGGGTCGGCAAATTGCACATTGCCCTCCACCATCGCCTGCGCCCCTTCGGGCCCGATACCAAACTGATCGGCGATCTTATACTGGGAGTCTCCGGCGTTTGGCACGGTCACCACAAAGGTATCGAGCAACTCGGTTGTACTTTTAAAGCCCTGCATCTTGGCCTGCTTTTCCAGCGCCGCTTGCCAGGATTGCGATTGTGCAGGGCTGACATTGTAGGTCTGAGCGCCATCTGCACTCTTCAGACTGAAGCTTTTTCCATCAAATTTCACGACAAATGCCATTGTATTGCCTCCTTACAAAACAACTACTTTTGTTCCGATTTTTACGCGGCGATAGAGATCGACGACGTCTTCGTTCGTCATGCGAAAACATCCTGATGAGGATGATTGCCCCACGCTTTCAGGCTCGTTCGAGCCGTGAATCCTGTAGAGTGTGTCTCCCAGATAAAGCGCGCGTGCACCAAGCGGATTTTCCGGTCCGCCAGCCATGCGTTGTGGCAGGTCAGGCCGCCGGGCAAGCATGTCGGAGGGAGGCCGCCAATCGGGCCACTCCTTCTTGCTCGACACACGCTCGGTCCCACGCCAGCCATAGCCTTCCCGGCCGACACCAACAGGGTAACGCAGCGCACGGCCATTGCCCTGCACGAGATAAAGCGAGCGGTTTTCCGTCTCTATAATGATCGTGCCCGGCTTTTCATGGGTCTCGTAGCTCACGACGCTGCGCGGGGCGGCAGGCTGGAGCCTGTCCACTGCCACAGCGCCATGACGCGCATGGCGAGGCGGATAGCTTTCCGGCTCCATCAGGAAATCGAGATAGCCTTGCTGAATCCAGACCTTGTGGTTCTTTTGGTCGAGGATGGGCGGTGATGGCTCGGTCGGGAGCACTTTCTCACCCGCGCCGACGCTGCCAAGACAAGCCAGAATAATCGTCAATGCTCCGAAGCCGGACTTCAGGGTCATCATGAAAAATATACCTCCATTGAGAGCATTGCGTGCTTTGGCCGTGCAAAATCCTGAAACATTCAAATCAACCCCGCTGCGACAAGAGCATTTGCGACGGGCTGGAAGGCGCGTTCGGGAACCGGATTGCCTATGCTGGCAGTCTTGGCGATCTGACGGGCAAGGTCGCCATCCAACGATACGGGAATCCCGAGATCGCCAGCCTGCCGGCTCATCTGCATGGCACCGGCACCGGACGAGCGGCAAACGACGATGGGAACCGGCGTTTCACCGCGCACGTAGCGGATTCCGACAATTGTATCGGCTGGGTCGCCAATGATCAGAACTGCACTTTTCAGCCCGGTCTTGCCACCGGTCATGGCCTGGCGCTGGCGATTGCGTTCCTGCTTGATCAGCGGGTCACCCTCCATATCCTTGTGCTCGCGCTTGCTCTCCGTCTTCGTCATTCGCATTTCGCGCAGGAACAGCCAGCGTTGCAGGAAAATGTCGCAAAAACCGAGGATCAGGAATGCGCCGACGGCTATCGCAGCCAATGGCTTCAACATGGCAAAGAATGTCGCCTGCATGCACAGCCCGCCACAGGATGGCGACTCGAACAGGGCCTTCAGCCCGGCCCGAAAGACGAAGACAAAAGCGGTTGTCACGGCAATGATCTTGAACAGGGCCTTGCAGAACTCAACGACGCTTTTGAGCGAGAATATGCGCTTCAACCCCGTCGCCGGATTAATACGGTCAAAGTCGGGCTCAATGGGCTTGGCGGAAAAGACAAAGCCGCGCGTCACCGTGACGTTGGTAATCAGAATTGCGAAGATGGTGATAAGGAGTATGGGTATGGTGGCCGTGAGCAGGCTCTGGACCGAAATTGTGATCAACCGGTACCAGACTTCGGCAAAAGGACGGTCGTAAATATGCGAAGCTTCCTCAAGCAGAGCACCAACTTTCACACGCAGAACCGGAGCGATGTAGATGAGGAACATGGTGCAGGAGAGAATGATCACGCCGGAAACCATGTCAGGGCTATGCAGCACCTGACCCTTCTTGCGTGCGTCCTCGATCTTCTTGTCTGACGCTGGAAGTGTTTTTTCTTCGCTGGTCTGGCTCACATCTTTCGTCCTTGATTACGCCGAAGCGAGCAGGCCAATGGCCTGTGCCCGCTTCGCCGGATCCTGAATCGAGCGTAATTTTGCAGCTTTCGCCAAAATCTGATTCTTCTGGTTCACCGCCATGTCAGGCACGTCGATTGCACGTGCTCCGGCCGAATCTCCCGACATGCTGAGAATGATCATGTAATTGATGAAATGACGCTTCTCGGCGAGTGGCGATGTCACGACACTGTTCATGCTTGTCGATGCGTCGGGCAGTTTGTTCGACAGGGCCTGCGCCAATGCCAGATTGGTTTTGGTATCAAGATTTCCCGGTTGCAGCGCAAGCGCCTTGGCGAAGGCTCCTTCCGCTCCCGCGCCATCGCCGCTCAGAACCATGGCGGTTCCCAGTTTGTTATAGGCCGATACGGTGTTTACCGCTGGCGCAGCCGACGCCAGAATTCGGGCGGCAGCGCTCGCATCGCCGCGCTGCAACTGCACCGTTCCAAGCCCAAGCATGGCATTGGCGTCTTGCGGATTGATCTGCAATGCAGAACGGTAGGCCTGTTCCGCCCCGTCCGGATCACCGTCTTTCATCCTGGCATTTCCAAGCCTGACATGGACGGTCGAATCATTTTCGGACATTTCGGCAGCGCGTTCATATAGCGCCAAAGCTGTGCCGCTCTCGCCCTTTGCATCAATATCCCTGGCAATCTTCATCAATCTGGATTGCTCGCTGACAGGCTTCTTGGCTGCTGTTTGCTCCGCTGTGCCGGACATGCAGCCCGTTACTGCCAGCCCCAAGGTCAGGACGGGCAAGATACCGCCAACAAGATGTTTCATGATCATATTGATGCTCCCCGATATAATTTGATCATGCCGATAATCCTCATTGGGTTGACCGGTTTGCCTCATCCGCCGGAAGGCGGCGGCGTCTGGTTTCAGGGTCGGTCCCTTCAATGTAATTCTGTGCGGCGCGGGCGACAGGCGCAGCCATGGCTGGCCCCATCTCCCGGCCACGCATCAAATCCTGCTTCTTGGCCGCCATATGCTGCAAATTGAGATTATTTGCGCAGCCCGACGGCAGATACATCGGGTATTCACCCGTATCGGGCGTGATACAGGCATCGGGAACGAGCATGGCGGCCCGTTCACTGTCATACCCTTTTCTGACCACGCCCGGCCGCGAGGTGCCGCCAGCGTCGATATAGCTGTAGTTTGGCGAATAGGGCTGGATCTTGGTACCCATGCAGCCGGAAAGAACCACCACACCGGTCAGAAGCAACAGTTTGAGGCCAAAGCAATTGGGGGACATTGGTCGATTATTCAACATAGAAACCATACCCCTGATTGACGACCTTCCTGGACTTTTTGCGCGGCGACGAGATTGCACCCGACGGGCTGTCCAGCGGCGTTTTTAGATTGCGGGAGGATGTAGGCTCGACGAGATAGGGTGTGATCAAAATGACCAGCTCCGTCTCGTTGCGCTGGAAACGCTTCGACTTGAACAATTCTCCGAGAATCGGCACATCACCGACGACCGGTGTCTTGTTGATCGATTGCGTTTCCTGGCGCTGGAACAGACCGGCAATGGCAAATGTCTGGCCGCTTCCGACTTCCACGGTGGTATCAGCCCGCCTGATGCGCAGGGATGGCACAACCAGTCCGCCGATGGACACCACGCTATCCTGCGAAACGCTGCTGACTTCCGGCCTCACCTGCAAGGCAATGCGATCATTTGGCAGAAGTGTCGGTGTGAACTGCAAGGACACGCCGAACTGCTTGTACTCGATGCCGATCTGGTCGTTTCCTACCGGAATCGGAACCGGGATTTCACCACCAGCAAGAAAGCTTGCCGTTTGTCCCGTGACGGCGGTGATATTGGGTTCTGCAAGGATCGTCAGGACGCCATTGTCCTTCAATGCATCCAGAAGGACGCCGACATTGACGTTGCGGCTATTCACACCAATTGCAGTTGCACCATCCCGGCTGGCAACATTACCGCTTCTGACAAGACCAAAGGAGAACGAGCCGCTATTGACGACCGCACTCCAATCGACACCGTAGCGCGCAAGCTCATTGCGTGCCACTTCGGCAAACCGCACGCGGATATTGACCTGATTTGGACCCGAAATTGTTGTATTGTTGAGCGCGGGCTTGTCAGGTTTGGAATAGCTTTGAAGCACATTGTCCGTGTCCAGCGCCTCGCCCACATTGTTCGTCTGGCCTTTGCCGACATATTGCTCACCGAACAGGGTAATATCCACCGTGGAGGTCGGTTGCAGCACCTTGGCCGACTGCTGCGCTTCTTTTGGATTGCCGACAACACGTATCTGGACAGTCCCGCGCGTGCCCTGATCGGGGCTGAGCGCGATCAGATTGGTGTTGCCGATTTTCGTTCCATAAATATAGACCGCTCCAGGCGAGACGACCCGAACATCGGCAATGGTCGTATCGGCCAGAAAGACCGATTCAACCGGCTGGTCGAAACGCAATATCTGTCCCTGTCCCATGCTGAGCTTGAGCACCTGTCCTGCAGTGGCATCCACTTTGACCTGAGCGGAAGCTGGATGCAGACAGGCAAGAAACGAAAAGAGCACAGCGAGCATAAATATGGGCGCTGGCAAACGTGCCGGCCGGATCCTTTTAAAGGAATTCAGTATGAGCATAGGGTAATTGTCCACCACATTCTGATGTTGCTGGTTACGGAAACTGACTGAACGCTTACTCATTTGCCCCTGCCCCGATCTGCCGCATCTGGCCGGAGGCCGGTAGCGAGATATAGCCAAGAGATTGCACACTGAATTCCGGCGAGATTTCCTGGTAGGAAAGAACCGGCAGATTGATATCGTTTCGTATCAGGAGATTTCTGATAGGACGGCGAATATCCATTGTTGTCAGCACTGTTCTGACGATATCCGTATCCCTGCCATTGAACCGGCTTTTCAGCTGCTCGATGATGGGACGGGATATATCTTCGGGAATATTGATCGAAGGGTTGCCCGGCCCCTGATTCACGCTGGCACGGACTGCATCTTCGGTTTCCCGCGTCAGCAGATAGGCAGAAACGATCCGGTTCATTTCCGAATGCCGGTGGCAAATCTGCCTTGCCAATCCGATACGCGCATACTCGGCCAGCACATAGGGGCTTTGGATCTGCGGCCCCCATTCGACGATGGCCTGCAGAATAACACGCAGATTGGTGATCGGGATATCCTCTTCAACCAGCCTGCGAAGAACCTCGGAGATTTTCTGCAGAGATGAAACGCCTACGGCTTCCTTGACCAGATCGCCGTAATCCTCTTCAACCTGCGACAGGAGAAAACGAACCTCCTGCACATCAATGAAGTCGGATGCATAACGGCGCACAGAGCGGGTCAGAACCTCCATCAAAACCGCAACGGGCTCATGGAATGTTATGCCGGCATCTTCCAATGTCTGCCTGTGGTTTTGCATAACCCATACGGAATCGTTCCGTCCAATAAGAACGGGGCGCACCTGATAGGGGATGGACATGAGTTCGAGATGAACTGTTTCATCCGTCACCAGAATCTGATCGATAAAGATTATTCCGTCCGTGACCGGAACGCCTTCAAGATCGATGCGGAACTGGTCAGGTTCCAGCGTCGGATCGGTGCGAATGCCGATCTGCGGAACACGCACACCGATATCGGTAAGGACGTTGGCGCGGACCTGTTCAATGTTCTCTTGCAATACCGGAAGCGCCGCAGTCTCCGCCAGATGCGAACCAAGGCAAAGGACCAGGCGCTGCGAACCGGGCAGAAGTCCTGTTTGCCCGTCTGCCAGTGTCAGTGGCGGCTTGGTTATATTGCCGATCTGAACGACATTGCCGGCATTGTCGTCATCGGTATCCTGGCCGCCAGCCCTCTTGTGCACGACATAGGCAAGTCCGCCTGCCAGTGCCGAGAGTGTCCAGAACACGAAGGTCGGGAACCCCGGAACGACGCCAAAGCCGAAAAGAATAACCGCCGCCAGGGCGAGAGCACGATGGTTTGCACCCAGCTGGCCAATGATCTCGCTGCCCAGATCCTCGTCCCGGTCAGAGGTTACCCGGGTCACCACCATGCCTGCGGCGACCGCCATCATCAGCGCCGGTATTTGCGAAATCAAACCATCGCCGACAGTCAGCAGCGAATAGGTATGCGCTGCCTCGCCGAACGGCAGGCCATGTTGCAATGTACCGATGGCTAGGCCGCCGATGAGATTGATCGCAATGATGATCAACCCGGCAACTGCGTCGCCTTTGACGAATTTCATGGCGCCGTCCATGGAGCCATAGAACTGGCTCTCGCGCTCGAGACCCTGACGCCTGCGCTTTGCCTCGGCCTGATCTATATCGCCGCTGCGCGCCTCGCTATCAATGCTCATCTGTTTGCCGGGCATGGCATCAAGAGCAAAGCGCGCACCGACTTCGGCCACGCGCTCGGCGCCTTTTGTAATCACGACAAACTGGGCAATGGTGATGATCAGGAAGACAACAAGACCGATCACGACCTCGCCGCCCACAACGAAATCACCAAAGGCGGCAACGATCTGGCCGGCATCGGCCTGAAGCAGAATCAAACGCGTCGTGGTAATCGAAAGCGAAAGACGAAAAAGCGTGCCAAGCAGGATAATTGACGGCAAAGCCGAAAACTGCACGGGCTTCGAGATATAGAAGGCCACAACAAAGATAAGCAGGCTGAAAGCAATGTTCATACCAATCAACATGTCGACAAGAAATGTCGGCAGCGGAATGATCATCATGATGATGGCAATCAGCATGAAAGCCGCAATGACAATGTCCGAGCGCTTGGAGGCCACCCGCGCAAAGCGATTGAGCGAGGCGAGAATATTCATGCCGACCGCCTTCGTTCTACATAATCCTGAAACGTCTCGCGGGCCCGGTCATGTTCGCCGCGAAGCCATTGCGCCCTGCTTTTGAGAAGGGAAAGACTAGGGGCAACTGTCCCTTCAATATCTTCGATTCGATCAATGGCAGTCAGCGCGCGCGTGGCGGATTCGGTTTCGACAAAGACCGCCGCCAGGGATTTGAGGATTGACGTTTCATGCGGGGCAATCTTTGCGGCCAGCAGCAGAAACACCAATCCGCGTTCGGGCTGCCCCGCCCTGCAATAGAGATAACCGAGCCCATGAAGAAATTCGACACTGTCCCGGCGCTGCTGAGTCACTGGCCCAATGCCTGATTTTGCGCAAGACTGAGCCGTTCCTGCAATTCACGCCTGCTCTCTATCTCTTCCGTCAGCATTGATGCGGTGATGGCAGCGATTTCCTCGTCAATATCCAGCTCCGGCAGCAGATCATTGATGAGATAGTCCAGAATCTCCTGCGATCGCGCCAGATCGAACACGCCGGGATTTGCCAGTTTCGGCTTTCGCAGCCGTCCTGTCTGGCCGATGAATGGTTCTTTGGCGCGCCGCGCTGCCTGCTCGGAGCGAGCCAGGGATGCGTCGAATGCTTTGGATTGTGCCTGCTCGACCCTCGTGGCATCGGGACGTGCGGAAACTGACCCGAGCTGCGCCCGAATCCGATCTTCCTGCCGACGAACGTCAAGTGCCATTCGCATCCCCCATCACTGCGTTTTGTCTCCACATACAAAAGACGCAGCAATTATTTATCCGGCGCATAAGTCCTTCCAAAAATCATTTACAATTCCTGGGGTTATGCGCATTAAGGCAGAACTCTAGAACGTCAGGACAAACTCTTCGCCCTGACGGGCCGCGGTCAGGCGTCCGTCACGAATGTCCTTGATGATCCAGCCATCTTCGAGCGCAGCTCCCTTATAGAGCCGCGTTCCATCTGAACTGATGGCGTAGGGCGCATCCCCGAACCACACAGCCTGCAAATTGAATTTGGGTTGCACTTTGGGCGCCATAGCCCCGACCATGCTGGTCAACACATAGGTTCCGCCGTAGGTGCGATCGAACCAGTTCTGAATATTGGCCCAAGCCTTGTTCTCGTCTGCGGTCAACTCGCCCGACACTGTCAAACGCGTCCCGTCCGCATCAACTTTGAGACCGGAAAGGCCATTTTCTGCAAGTCTGGTCTTGAGCGACGACGCCACCGGTTCATCAGCAGCAGGAGCATGAACGCTCTCGATGACTTGACCATGTTTGGCCGAAAGATGGGCAACAGCAGCATTGTTCGAACCAAGGAAATCCCCGACCCCTGCCTGGACGGCAGCAATCGTCAAAAGCGTCAGCGCCCCGCCGCCAATGGCGATCCAGCTGGCTCTTGGCATTTTCCGCAATGAATCGCCTTCAGGCACGGGTGAGGACAGTTCGATCGTTGCGCCACCGATCTGAAATTCGAAAGGCAAGGGAGAACGCACGCCATGGCCAGCCGGCACAAGCGTGTCATCATCAATGACGACATCGCCGTCAATGGCCTCGATCAGTACATTCGAACCTTGAAGCTGGAGCGTCATGTGATGAGCACCGACATCGCGGTCGCTAAGCGTCAGGTCACAATCTGCCGCTGATCCCAGGCGATAGGCATTGCCTTCCAGCGGGAGCAATACGCCATCATGAACACCCGCCGTTACCCGGAGTAACAATGCTGGTTTTGGTTCTTGAAATCGAACAATGGAGCCCATGACGTTTGCCTCGTTTGTAAAGTATTTGAAGTATTCGCATGCGTCTTTACATCGGGCTCAAACTGGCAAAAGGCGCCCGACCGGCAATAGAAATTTGCGCAGATGACACATTTGCCACCTGCGCAAATTTTAAAAATCAGTTGTTTGGACGCTGCTTGGCAGCATCAAGTGCGACCTTCTTTTCAGTCGTGATTTCGGTGATTTTTGCGGACTTTTCGATCGCCTTGTCAAAAGCTGCTTCCATCTTTCCGATTGAAGCATCCGAGCCCGTCGCTCCACCAACACCTTGAACAGCCATGCTATTTCTCCTTGAGATTGACACTCATCTATAGAAATCCAAACCGAATTATACTGTCTCGGCGCCAGCCGGGGCATAAGACTAAGCGAACTGGCTAGTAATCGGTGATAGTATGAAAAAATAGAGAAGGCAATTTAACAAAGTTCAGTTCATATTACAAAACGTAACGATAGTTGATCTCGGAATCGTATCAGTACAATTTTTTGCACCGCAAGATCAAAACTAATTCAAAATTTGAACTATTTGCAATACATGGTGTTACTACTGACAAAATATGTCAGTAGGGTCAAACTACATTTAGTTTATAGTTGCGTTGCATCTGATTCATTGCTGTTATAGAGGTAAATGTGACACTTCGCATTAGAGGGTGCTTTCGCATGACTTTTCCGATGACCGTTGGGCATATGCGAAGGCTCGTTGTGTCGATAGCCACAGCAGGCCTCGTTTTTACGTCCTGCGGTTTGGCATTTGCAGCGGCACCCGAATGGTTCGGCAAGCGATATTCCTATGTACTGATCAATCAGGATATTCGCGACGCGCTGAAAGAATTTGGCCGCAACCTCGGTGTTCCCGTTGCGCTTTCGGACAAGATACGCGGTCAGGTGCGAGGTGAAGTGCGCGCCGATACAGCCGGCGCTTTCCTGACACGCCTGGCCGAAGCAAACGGATTGATCTGGTACTATGATGGATCAATACTTCACATGAATTCCAACGAAGAATTCGCCACCCAGATTATCGACCTTGGCCGGGCAAATGGCGGGATGGTTGTTGATGAGGTTCAGCGTCTTGATCTCATGGATGATCGCTTCTCCATCAAGTCCACCCCGAACGCCCCGGCGCTGCGCGTTTCCGGCCCTCCCGCTTTTATCGCCATGGTTCAGCAGGTCGTTTCGACAGTTCAGCCACCACCCCAAGCCACAGCGGACGATCCTCGCGTACGCGTGTTCCGCGGCGGACAGAAAAACGAAGTCGTAGAAGAAGTCGCCCAATCCGAACCGCGAAATACAGGACAGAACAGCGCGCGCCGACAAATATCAGCGGGTGCCGAACAGCAGACAGGAGAGCAGTAATGGCTACCCCACAGATTTCCAATGTTACGCAGCAGCCAGCCAATCAGCCGACACCTTCGGAACAACAGCAGCAATTTGAAGAAGCGCTGAATCAAGCTGTGATGAGTGGCGGCACCTCGCTGATTGGCCAGGAAATGATGAAAATCGCCAATGAAATGTTGAACGAAGCCATGTCCGAGGACGAATGAGCCCTATCGCTGGAAGTCCGGATCAGATGGAGAATTTGTTATGACAGCAGTCTCGGCAGCCGTAGCCGCAACAGTGCCGGCAGATGCGACAGCGACCCAATCTGTCGCTTCGCAAAATCTTTTCGAGCATATGTCCCGCAATATCCAGACGCTGCCACAGGGTGCAAGTCCGGCCGACCTCGGGCGCTCACTGGTTGAGGACCTGAAAGGGTTTGTCGAGCGCAGCGGGAAATTCGTCAATCGCACAAATGAAACGGATAAGGGCACCTCGCTGCAATCCTTCACCAGCACGGGAAGCAATGGCGAAAAATCCGCCAAGGTGGAAGGCGATGCCATTGCCCGTGTCGTACAGGAATTGGGCACTGTGTTCGATCATTCGATTGAAACACAGATGGTCGTGCGTGGAACAACGCAAATAACAGGCGCAGCAAATACACTTGTCAAAGGTCAGTAAGCTTCGCATGGAGATTAGCCCGGTACAACGATGCCTGATCGTGGCGATGACTTGCCTCGCCCTGCAGGCATGTAAAGAGGATCTTTATACCAATCTCGAAGAGCGGGAGGCCAATGCCATGGTTGCCGCCCTGCTCCAGAAGGGCATCCCCGCAGGCCGCATTCTGCAAAAGAATGGCAAGCTTTCTGTGACGGTCGATGAAGACCAGTTCGCGCAAGCAGTTTCAGTTCTCAACGAGGCCGGTCTCCCCAAAACGCAATTTGCGACGATGGGCAGCGTCTTTAAACAGGAAGGACTCGTCGCCTCTCCTGTCCAGGAAAGAGCGCAGATGATCTTTGCGCTGAGCGAGGAACTATCCCGCACTGTGTCGGAGATTGATGGAGTTGTTTCCGCCCGGGTCCATGTGGTTCTGCCGGATAATGATCCGCTGCAACGCAATGCAGTTCCCGCTTCAGCCTCGGTTTTTATCCGGCACGAACCCAATCTGGATATCAATACGCTGATACCGCAGATCAAAACCCTTGTGGCAAATGGTATTGCCGGACTTACCTATGAAAAAGTGTCCGTCATACCTGTGGTCGCAATGACAAGTCCCACTATAGGCACCAATACTGAACTCACATCATTCCTCGGCATATGGATGCTCCCGGCCAGCGCCGCGAAAGCCAAATGGCTTTTCGGTCTCTTGCTCATCGCGGTACTCGGTCTTGGCGGAGCGCTCGGCTACCTGTTCTGGCAAAAGAAGCGCAGACGGGTCTATCCGCTTGTACCTGTGGGACCCGCCAAGTGAGCGAGGGTCTGGGTTCGGCCAACGAAGCAGCAAGCGCTCCATCCGGACAGCCGGATTGGAACAGTCTTATTTCAACTCCCGCGAAGCTCGTCCACCCAGAGCGTATTGTCGCCTGCTATGACGGTGTGATTTCATCAGACGTAGCGGCGCAACTTCAGGCATCGAGAAGGGTACAGAGGCAGCTGACATCACTGCTGATGGATCGTTTCGCATTGCCGGAATTGCCAGCGCCGATGAGCATTGACCCGGCTGACGTTCATCTGATTTCTATCCGGGCCGATCAAATTGCGGCTTTGATCCCTCTTGCCGGTGCAGTCTTCTGGGCACAATTTCTGGCCAGCGAAATCCGCACCAATGAGGTAACCGAGATAAAGCGGCGCATCGGTGAGGTCGCGTTTCAGGCAGCGCTTGCCAACCGCGATCTGGCAGGCAACCTGCCTTCCCCGAACAGCCTCGATGCTTTGGAAGCCAATCTTGAGGCCGATGGTTATCGATGCCTTGCGAGCTGGCATGCAGCACTGCCGGCGGCGATCGGCGCATGGGCCCGCCTGAAACATGCCAATGACCGTTCTCTCATCCCATTTCCGGACGCAAAACAGCGTGCCCTTGGCGCAGCGATCATGCGAAGGCTTGCGGTAAATCCAGACTCTTCACCCGCACAAGAGGCAGTGTGATGAGCCAGTTGCCGACGATGCCCGGATCAAAGATTATTCGCGAGCAGGATGTTAAGCACTGGATCGACGGCTTTGCTTTTGTCGAAGCGACCAGAGCCGAAGCTATTGCCCAGATGGAAAAGATCCATGGGATTCAAGAGACAAGCCGCAAGGAGGGTTATCAGGCGGGATTCCAGCAAGGGGCGCTTGAGGCTTCGGCCTTGCTGACGACAACAACTGCCCGCGTCAATGATTATGTTGCCGGGCTTGACCGGCAGCTTGTTGACCTCAGCCTTTCCATCATCTCAAGGATTTTCGGCAAGTTCGATGATGCGGAACTGGTTGCAAAACTTGCACAACATGCATTGCAGGGATTTCAACGTGAGCGGGACATCACGATAACTGTCGCTCCGGACATTGCCGAAGACGTAGCCCGGCGGATCGCCTCTGACTATGTCAATCCTTCGCTGAACATCACGGTTCTTCCCGACCCCCGTTTGAGCGGCACCAAATGTGTGCTTTCAAATGCGATAGCAGTTGTTGATGCGGGACTGGAAACGCAACTTGCCGCCATCCGTGAGGCCCTTGTCGCACCCCGGCGACAGGAGGGAGCGGCGGAATGAAACGAGAGTTCAATCCGCCCGATCTCAGCCAACTCATGGGCCGGCTGCAGGACAGCGCAGCCAAGGCTGATACGCGCCCTGTCCGGGGCCGTATTCGCAAGATTACCGGCATTATCGTGCATGCAACGGTTTCGATGGTGCGCATTGGTGAATATTGCCATCTGCGTGACCCCGTGTCGGGAAAAATCGTCCCCGCCGAAGTAGTTGGCTTTCATGACGAAGAGGCCGTTCTCACGCCAATCGGCGATCTCGACGGCATGTCTACACGGGCAGAGGTGATACCCACCGGCCATACATTGCAGATTCCGGTAGGACCGGAATTGCTGGGCTGCGTTCTCAATCCGCTTGGTGAAGTTCTCAGCCGCACGGGCCTGCCCACAGCCCTGCATACCGGCACTTATTATCCCACGCACAATGTTCCTCTCCAGCCATTGCAACGCGACCTAATCCAATATCCGCTGCAGCTGGGTGTGAAGGCTATTGATGGTCTTCTTACAGTGGCACGCGGGCAGCGCATCGGCATATTCGGTGAAGCTGGCGTCGGTAAATCATCGCTGCTTTCCAGCATTGTACGCGGCACACAGGCAGACGTTATCGTGATCGCGCTGATCGGCGAACGCGGACGCGAGGTGCGGGAATTTATCGATATTCAGCTCGGCGAAGAAGGCCGGAAACGTTCCGTTGTTGTTGTTGCAACCTCTGATCGTCCTGCCATCGAACGGGTCAAAGCAGCCTATGGCGCCACGGCAATCGCTGAATATTTCAGAGATCAGGGCCAGCATGTGTTGCTGCTGATGGACAGCGTGACCCGCTTTGCCCGTGCGCAGCGCGAGATCGGCCTTGCGGCAGGGGAACCACCGACGCGGCGAGGTTTTCCGCCTTCTCTGTTTGCCGCTTTGCCGCGCTTGCTTGAGCGCGCCGGGCCGGGCCTTGGTGGATCCATTACCGGTCTTTACACGGTGCTCACCGAAGGCGACGGAACGCTTGATCCTGTGGCCGAAGAAACAAAGGCTATTCTTGACGGACATATTGTTCTGAGCAGTGAACTTGCCCAACGCAACCATTTTCCTGCCATTGATGTTTTGCGAAGCCGCAGCCGCCTGATGGATGCGGTTGCCAGTAAAACCCACCGTGCCAACGCAGCACAAGTCCGCGATCTCATGGCGCGCTATGAAGATATAGAACTGCTGTTGCGCGTCGGGGAATATAAGCGCGGAGCAGATCCGCGCTCGGACGCAGCGCTGGACCGCCATGCGCAGATCGAGCAATTTCTCCGGCAAGGCAGCGACGAACATTTCGGACTTGCCGAGACTGAACTGCAATTGCAGGGACTTCTCGCATGAGCCAGGAAAAGAACCTGAAAAAGCTCATGGAGCTGCGCAAATTGCGCACAAGACTTGCCGAAGAGGCCTCCATTCGTCAGCAAAATGCCGAGAGAACTGCATCAATGGCCGTGGACGCGGCAGCAGAGCGCATCATCCAGAATGATGAAAGTCGTCTCAGCCGCGAAACGGCAATGTATGACCAAATGTCCGGCGGTTTGCTCGGCCGTCAGGCACTTGATGATTATCAGGACGCTCTGTCCGCATTGACCTATCAGGCGGCCCATCTCCAGCAGATGGAGGCGCAGGCAAAGGTCAAACTGGTTGAAGAAGCAGATAAAGCCCGCGAAAAAGCCGCCGAACATCTTGCCAGGCTCCGGCAGCATGACAAGCTCGAGCTTCTTCTCGAGAAACAGGGCGTCAAAAAGGACAAACGCGCCGGTTTGATGACGGAACTGGAGGATGAGGACCAGCAGAGGCCCGCATCATCAGTTCACAAGGGACTTTGAGGATGAACATGCTCGCAGAGACGCAAACATTCTCAAAAACCCGGCCCTTGGACGCAAAGGAGCCCCTTGACTGGCTACCTTCAGTCAACCCGGATCATATTGCCATTTTGAATATGTTTCCGAGGAAGCCCATTTCCGTACAGTTGACCAGGAGCGGGCCTGAAATCGGCATGTATCTGGCCGACAATGCTTCGCTCCTTCTCAATCCCGTTACGGTGCCGGTCGCCATAGGGCCATGGGCCTGTAAACTGGTATTGTCGGCAGGCACGCTTGAGCGTCTTGTTCAGGGATTCGGCATCACCAAAATGATCGCCGGTCTTGAGCCACGCCAGCGTACCATCCTGATCGAACATGTTCTTTCGGAACAATTGGACCGGCTTGAGGAGATTATCGGATATCCCATTCGTTTCGGCGATCAGGAGGAGGTCGCGGATTACGACATCATCTTGCCGTGGGTTCTCGATTTCGACGATTACCCGCGTAATGCTGAATTGCACCTGACGCGTGATTCCGCAAAGCTTCTTGGCAGTGCGATCAAGCAAACTCATGCTCCCGAGGCGACGGAACTGCTGTCGCGTATCGAATTTCCGGTGCAGCTTTGCGCCGGAACGCAGGTCCTGACGATGGCAGAATTGCGCGGTCTTAAAGCCGGTGATGTGATCCTGCGCAGGGAATCATCGGAGGCCGATCCCATTGCCATTCTCTCGGGACGGTTCACTGCTTCAATTTCACCGGACGGACAGACACACAGACTTACCAGCGGGTGGAGCCTGCCCGCAAAGAACGGGGAGACTTCGACCATGTCGCAATCCTATACCAACCCTTCCGGATCGGCAGGATTCGAACAAGTTGACGACCTCCCGGTAGAGCTGGTCTTTGAAATCGGCCGCTGCGAACTGCCTTTGAGTGAAATTCGCAAGCTCGGTGAAGGCAGTATCCTGCCCGCTGCCGCCAGCACTTCAAATGCCGTGAACATATTGGCCAATGGCCGTCTGGTTGGCAGCGGCGAACTGGTCAAGATCGGCGCTGGACTGGGCGTAAGGGTCGTCCGGCTTGGGTGAGTATCAGACCAATCTCATACCGATCATCATTGTTGTCTCGGTTATCGGGCTGATCCCGCTTGCCGTGGTGACAATGACGGGGTTTCTTAAGATCTCCATCGTGCTGTTTCTCATTCGCAACGCCTTGGGTATCCAGCAATCGCCACCCAATCTGGTCCTGTATGGCATTGCGCTGATCCTGACCGTATATGTAACGACGCCGCTCGTGGGCGAGATGTATCGCATTCTGGAAGCCCAGCAGGTCGATACGCAATCAATGGATAGTATGAGGGCCGCCGCAGAAGCCCTGCGACCGCCCTTGCAAGCTCATCTTTCCAAGTTCACCAATGAAAACGAGCGTCAGTTCTTCCTGCAGGCAACCGAGAATGTGTGGTCGCCTGAAGCGCGCGCTGACCTCAAGCCGGACAGTCTGCTTGTGCTCATTCCGGCGTTCGTAAGCTCGGAACTCACTCGCGCATTCGAGATCGGCTTCCTGCTTTATCTGCCGTTTCTGGTCATCGATCTGATCGTCTCGAACGTGTTGATGGCGATGGGCATGATGATGGTGTCGCCGACCCTGATCTCGATACCTTTGAAGATCTTTCTCTTTGTGGCAGTCGATGGCTGGTCCCGCCTGATGCATGGTCTCATACTAAGTTATGGAGGCACGTAGCTGTGGGTCAGACCGCTTTTCTTGCACAGATGCAGAATGCGCTTTTGACGGTTCTGCTTGCTTCGGCACCGGCATTGGGGATCGCCATTATCATTGGCATCAGTGTGGGCCTGATACAGGCGCTGACACAGATTCAGGATCAGACATTGCCACAGGCGGTGAAACTTGTTGCCGTCATGCTTACCCTCATTGTGCTTGGGCCGACACTTGCCGTGCAGGTCGCCAATCTGGCAAGTCATGTGCTTGACAGTTTTCCGGCAATGACGCGTTAGCGGAATATGGACGCTATCTCCAGCACATCGTCCTTCCTTGCCCTCGCCTATCCCTTGCTCGTTGCAATGGCCATAAGCGTTGCCCGCGCGCTGGGCATGATCATGGTCACACCCGCCTTCATCCGGCTGGGACTGACTGGAATGATCCGCTCCAGCGTTGCGGTGGCGATCTGTATTCCGGCTGTCCCCGGGGTGCTGAATGGAATTCTTGCCGAAGGGCAGCTCGGCAGCCTGCTTATTACCGGTCTGCTCGTCAAAGAACTGATTGTCGGCATGATCATCGGCATCGCCTTCGGCATCCCGTTCTGGGGCGCAGAGGTTGCAGGCGATCTGGTCGATTTGCAACGTGGCTCGACATCGGCACAGTTGATCGACCCTTTGCAAGTGAGCGAAACCAGCATTGCCGGAACTCTTCTTGTCTTTGCCCTGCTCGCGCTGTTCTTTATGTCAGGCGGGTTTCTGCTGCTCGTCGATGGCTTCTATAAAAGCTATGAATTGTGGCCCGCGGTCAAATTCGCCCCGGTGATCAACGTGAATGCCATTCCCGCCCTGCTCGGGGTTCTGGACCGCATCATGCAAATCGCTGTCATTTTGATTGCACCTATCGTTCTTGCCCTGCTCTTGACTGATTTGATGCTGGCCTATCTTTCGCGCATGTCGCCGCAGCTGCATGTTTTCGATCTGTCGCTTGCCATCAAGAACCTGCTTTTTGCCGTGCTGATGGTGCTCTACATTTCCTATCTGGTGCCCTACATGATGTCAGAGTTAAAGGACCTCCGGGGAACCTCGGACATCATGCGTTCGCTCGTGGATGGCGTACCCCAAAAAGCACCCTGAGGCTCATAGCCTCAGGCCACGGATATGCCAAGCTGCCGGAGGGTGGCATCAATCTGCGCTACGGATTGAGGGCTCGCATCACCGTCATTGATCTTGTCGGCAAGACTTGGAAGCGTCACCGCAGCTTTGCCTGAGGCGCTTTGTGTGCGGTGATTGAGCTTTTGCGGATCAGTGTAGTTTGCATCCCCTTCCGCGGTGGCGGGAAAGCGGGAAACGTCCCCATTCAGACCATCAAGCGTATGATGCAGATTATCACGCAGTGTAGCGAGCTTGTCTTGCGGTATGGCATTGAGCCAGTTGACGAAGCTTTGAAGGTCTGCGGGCTGATCAAGCTTGTAGCCCTTCAGCTCTGCATATTTCACAAGCAATGGAACAGGACTGAACCCTTCGCCGCTCTGATCAACCAGTGTCTTAGCGGTTTCTTGCGATAATTGGGCGTGCTGCAAAAACCGCATGGAGGTGTCTGTCATATAGATATTCGACTGGCGGGTATTCGTAAGAAGCATCTGGCCAATGACCGCAGCTCCTACAATGACCAGACCAACCGGTCCTGCCATAGATCCAGTCCCGAAAGCGGCGAGTATACCACCTGCACCAGCAGCGGCCTGCAATGTACCCATCTGCCAGTCACCACCCATATAGGAGCGCGTCGCCAGCACCAGATCGAAGCTTGCACCAACCGACCCCAACCACTTTGCGGCGGTCGTGCTGCTGCTGCCGAAATGCTTCACGGCCATTGAATCCGGGTTGATCTGCTGAAAGCCATTGAGCAATTCGATCGTGCGCTGCCCCACACCGGCAGCATCGATGAAGACCTTGAACTTCATCAATGGGTCCTCACCCGTTCGACTCAATGTCGAGGCCAACCCCACGCCCACGGCGGCCAGTCCAATCAAGCGCAACATCTGGCCGGGAACTGTCGTATTCTTGAACGACTTCATGCCATCATTTGTGTCAGTCAACCTGGCGTCGAGGTTTTTCAACTTCTGGACCATTTGGGCTTCAGTATCACCCGCTGCCGGAAGTGCCTCCTCGACTGCGCTCAGTGCTTTCTTGAATTCATCGTCGGGTATGCCAAGCAATTTGGCAGCAGGAGAATTGTGCAAAGAGGCTATGCCAGCCTTGGCTCGCTCAATGCTGGCAGGGTCGTTCGGATTGAGGTTCCCGAATGACGGCAAGACCGTCCGGCGCACGATCTGCGTCATTGCTTCTTCTGCAAGTTTCCGGCCACGATCCGTCAAGCGTGCCTGATGGGATAACAGGGACACAACAGCAGGTTTATCCAGTAGCGCCGGATCATTCTTCAGCGCGACCTGCATAGCCATGACTGATTTGTCGTCGGAAAGGATTTCCTTGATTTTTTCATCGGCAGCGCCCTGTTGAGCAGACAGCTCCGCCGGCAGATTTCCCAATTGGCTTATCTGATTGAGAAGTTGATTGCCCTTTGCGGCAACATCATTTTCCAGCGCCAGCTTCTGATCTGTCCAGCCCTGACCCTTCTCCGCTTCATAATCCGTAATAGCTTTCTCAAGCTGTTCCGGCGTCATTGTGGCGCCGTGATTTGCGATCAGCCATTGGAGCTCCTGCATATGGGCGGAGTATTTGTCGACACTGCCATTCACAGAACCTTTGGAGAATTCAACGACACTCGGGAGGATCGTGTTCTCCAGATAGGCACTTGAGGGAGACGTCGCAGCTCGTTCGATCGGAAAATCAAGGCCTGAGCCTGAAATGATCGCCATACGCATCGATGTGGGGTTTCCAACATCCATGTCTATAAAGTGGTCGATGACGATCTGGCCTTTTGGCGTGTCACCGATTCGACCAAGAATCATATTGAGATTTTGCTGCCCCTCCAGGCCAATGAGGTCACCACCAATCTTCTCCTGCTTGCGTGCGTTTGCAGCCTCTATCGTCGGCAAAGCATCAAGCATCAATTGCGCTGCCAGCTGTGGATCCGCATTTTTGGTCAAGGCTTCCAGTTTGCGCATGGATTCCGCACTATCGCCTTGATCGCTGATCGCCTTTTCAGGATCATAATCCTTGAGCCTCTCTGTCGCCCAAGTCGCAGCATTGCTTATGAGCCCTTTGGCATCGGCATTGCCGTCAATTGCAGCCTGCACTTCTGCCGGCGCTTTGCCATAGGCGGCATTTAACGCATTGAACGCTTCATCCGGTTTGCCCGCTGCCTTCGCATCGTCAATAATCCGCCGTGCCTGCGACTCGATTTCGGATCCATGATGGGTCGAAGGACGCAGTGTTATGCCAAGCTCTTTGGCCGTGTTTTCCAGCGCGACTTGCGACGGTCCCGCATCGGTCCAGTCGTGATCGTAAAGCGCCTGAAGGGATTTGGTGCGCTCGCCTTCCGGAATGTGTTGAAGATAGTCCTTTACATCCGCTGCAATATTTGCGGTTCCGGCCTTATAGTCAGTGTTTGGATTATCGGAATATTGCAGCTTGTTGCCTGTCGCATAGATTTCCTTTGCAAAGGCTTCCTGAGGATCGGCGATCAACTGCCTCTCTGTGGCAGCGGCTTCTATCGCGCTCAGCGCCGGACTTGCATCCTGCCAATCGCTTTTGTTTCCAATGAGCCTTGAAACGGCGGCCTGCCGTTCACCTGCCGGAAGCCCATCGAGATAGGCCCCTACATCCTGCTGTATGCCTTTGGTTTCACCAGGAAAATCGGTCTTGGATGGATCATCTGCATATTGAAGATTATTTCCGCGCTCATAAAGCTCGTTCTTGAAAGCAGCCTCGCCCGCCGGTACGCCCTTGCTGTCCTTGACGGTGTCCGCAGCCAGATCCGGCGCAATATGAGGAATAATGATGATGTCATTCGGATTGACCAAATCGACTTGATTGTCGTGAAGTCCCTTGTTTGCCTCAACTACGTCGCCAAACCGCACATTGTTATCCTTGGCGATTTCCCAAAGACTATCACCCGGCTGAACCACGATCAGCTTTTCTTTATCGGGGTCGAATGAGCTTGGCCCGCCTGCCTGCGCACGTTCGCGCACAGCCTGCCTGATTTGCTCCACGAAGAGTTGCTGTTGTTGCGTAGAGGTCAGCGGTATCTTGTTGCCATTGGCATCAAAGCGGTTCTTACCATCTACATCTATACGAAAAGACATCGCGTTCTCCTGTCTGATCGGGAAATCGGAATGTTGCTGCTACGCGAAAGAACGCGTGGGACTCACCGGCAACGGCAGGAGAAACATGGAAGATGTGCCTCACAGTTTTATGACATAGGGCAAATTAGAATTGACGGCCTGACAAAATATATTTGCCAATCAGACAGGTTCTCGTCATCATTCCTACAGCAGAGGTAAGACGTTCAGCCATAACTATCCAGAAAGGACGGTTTCTTGGTTCAGTCCATCAACAATGCGGGATCGCAGCAGGCGCTCGAAAGCAATTGGAATGATGAAAATGCCATGCGAAAATTCGAACGCGCGGCGGACGGTGCCACACGCCAACGCAAACACGAAATTCTCGACGACAAGCAAAGGCCAAATTCGGTAGAGCTGGGTGCCAATTCGAAATCAATCAATCAGAAACCTCTTGCCGCTCCACCCCAGACTTCGTTGCCGCCTGACAAATCTTCATCGGTGGACATCCGTTCCAACATAGCACCCGCCATACAGAACGCGGAAGCCAAACCGGCCCCATCCGCCAAGTCGCGATACGTCGCAGCGACCGTCTTAACGGCTCTCATTGCCATCATCGCCTGCGTGATTTATCTCGCGTAAGAGTTCGACCTCAATGCAATATCTGGCTCAAGAATAATTTGCTTCGCTCGTTTTGAGGATTGTCGAAGAATTCGAGCGGCTTGCCCTCTTCAACGATCCGTCCGCGATCCATGAATATGACACGGTCTGCGACCTGTTTGGCAAATCCCATCTCATGGGTGACGCAGACCATCGTCATTCCTTCTTTTGCAAGAGAGACCATTGTATCGAGCACTTCCTTGACCATCTCCGGATCGAGCGCCGATGTTGGCTCGTCGAAGAGCATGATTTTGGGCGTCATGCAGAGCGCGCGGGCAATCGCAACTCGCTGCTGTTGTCCACCTGAAAGCTGTGCCGGAAACTTGCCTGCCTGTTCAGGGATACGCACCCGATCCAGAAAATGCATCGCGGTTTCGATGGCCTGTTTCTTTGGAATTTTACGCACCCACATGGGAGCAAGGATGCAGTTTTGCAGGATCGTCAGATGCGGGAAAAGATTGAAATGCTGGAAGACCATGCCGACTTCGCGGCGGACTTCGTCAATCTGGTCTTCATCTTCCGTCAGCTCTATTCCGCCAACAATGATCCTGCCTTGCTCATGCGATTCAAGTCGGTTGATGCAGCGGATAAGCGTCGACTTGCCTGAGCCGGAAGGGCCGCAGATCACGACTTTCTCCTGTGGCGCTATGACGAGATTTATATCGTCCAGCGCATGGAAACTGCCAAACCATTTGTGGACGCCATTCAGTTCAATTTCACCGGCGGAAACTATGGGTAGTGTCATGGCATTTCCTTCAAAAGAGGACATCAGCGTTTCAGTGACCTGCCGAAGCGCTCTTCGATACGGGCTTGGATAATCTCCAGGCCAATGGACAGGAGCCAATAGATCATCGACGCTGTGATCAGCATCTCAATGTGACGGAACTCTTTCTGACCCATTGTGCGAGCGAGATACATGATCTCCCAAACACCGACGACTGATACAAGCGAGGAGTCTTTCAACATTGCGATAAACTGGTTGCCCGTTGGTGGAATGATCACGCGCATGGCTTGCGGTAGAATGACCAGAAACATCGTGTGGTTGGGTCGCAGTCCGAGCGCTGTTGCGCCTTCGCTTTGTCCGCGTGGGATACTCTCGATACCGGCGCGGAAAATCTCTGTCATATAGGCACCATAGCACAGCGACAACGCCAGAATGCCCGCCGGAATAGCGCCGATGACATAGCCGACCTGGGGCAGACCCAGATAGATAATGTAAATCTGCATCAACAGCGGCAAACCGCGAAACAGAGAGGTGTAGAAACTGGCAAGGCCATAGACGACGCCGTTTTTCGAAAGTTTGGCGATCGCTCCGATAAGTGCAATCACGGTGGCGATGAATATTGAAATGACCGAGATATAGAGCGTCGTCACGACACCTTGCGTGATGAGAAAGCCGATCTTTTTGGCAATGAAAGAGAAACTCAGATTAAAGGAGTAGAAAAATAAAAGCAGCAAACAAAACAACTCTGCCCAAACGGCACCGATTTGATAGGTGCGCGGCAAAAGTCCAAGGAGCTTCCAGTTAACGGCTATCAGCAACGCGAAAATGATTGCGGCAACGGCACGCGTGGTTTGGGGTGACGCTTCCATGCCCGGAAGAAGCGAGGGGAATATGCTGCCAACCCAAGCTCCACCGACGCCCATCCAGTAGAGCAGCACGGCAACCACCAGAATGGCGAGGGCAGCGCCGACACGTTTCACGGCTTTCGGGTGTGACAGGATGAGCGTGGCAATCATATCAATTCCCCCAATTCAAAAACAGTAATTTTACGCGTGACGTTCCCGCCACCAATCCTGTGCCTGCAGTTTCCAATAGGTCAGCTGCGCAACGGAAAGCCCTGCCAGCCCACCGGCCCAAACAAGGCCAAATGGCTGGAAAAGCCTGTAACGCTCCGATTGTCCAAGCACTGCTTCCGCAATCACCTTGCCGCCCATGGCAGTGGTATTCAGCCCATGGCCGCCAAAGGCGGTGCAGTACCAGACGCCCTGTTGCAACTGACCGATCTGGGGCATCAAATGACGTGCGTATGACATCAGGCCCGACCAGGATATTTCGGTTTTCAGTTCGGCAAGTTGCGGATAAGTGCCGACCATTTCCCTACGGAGCTCCGCAGCAACGGCGGAAGAGGATGCCGCTCTGGTCGTGATGCGCCCACCCCAAAGCAAGCGTTTTCCGCCTTCGACAACGCGGTAATAGTCCCCTGCTCTGCGATTATCGCCAACTGCATCTGTCGTCTGGATAGCCGTCCGGATCAGGTCCGGTGCCTCTTCGGACAGCATGACATAGGTAGCAATGGGAAGATAACTGCGCTTGAGCTTGCCGATCAGCCCGGATGTATAACCGCCGGTCGTGATGACGACATTTCGCGCTTTAACCTTACCCATATCAGTGCTGACAACCTTCTCCGGCTTGGAAAATTCAGTTGAGCTTGCAGTGCTGGATTCAAAGATTTTGCCTCCCAGGCGCTCGATTTCCCGCGCCAGGGCGCGCAGGTAATTGAGGGGATGCATATGGAAGGCCTGCGGGTCCCGCAATGCCTGAAAATATCGCTCCGAGCGGAGTTTCGCCTGCACCTGTTCTCGGCTCATATATTCAACTGGATAGTCGAAGGTCCGGTGGAGATATTCGGCTCGCTGCTTCATCCCCTGTTCGTCGCTATAGCGCAGGACACTCATGATCCCATTAACGGGCGCAGCGGATGCAATATTCAATTCGTTGATGGTGTCGCGAACAAACCGCACACCTTCAATGGAAAGCGCATGCAATTTCTTTGCATTTTCGACACCTGTCGCCCGTGCAATCGCTTCTCCATCATTGGCAAAACCCGGACTGACGAAGCCGCCATTCCGGCCCGATGCACCCCACCCGATACGTTGTGCTTCAAGAACGACAACGGCCTGCCCCGCGCGGGCGAGTTGCAGCGCGGTCGTCAGACCAGCCAGTCCCCCGCCGATAATGCAGGTGTCGCACTCGACAGTTCCGGACAAGGCAGAAAAGGATTTATCATCGGCGATGGTGCGTCGATAAAAAGTATCGATATAGTTCATTGGATTCTCATTGCTCGAAGAAGCAGAGGAGCAACGCCGCCTTTCGGCGGCGCGCAGCTTACGCAGCCTTAGTTGGCGCTATAATCCTTGCCGTACCATTTGGTCGTTAGGGTCGCGAGCGTACCGTCAGCACGCATGGCAGTGATGATTTCGCCAACCTTTGCTGTCCATTCCGGATCACCTTTTTCTGCAATAACCACGAGTGGTTCGCGGAAAGCATAGCCACCTTCAAGAATCCGGACGGGATAGCCGTTCTTCACTGCGTTCTGCGCTGTCTGTTCCGGCGCAATGACAGCATCAAGACGCACGCCGTCACCGAGGCGCAAATCGTCAAATGGCAGCATGGAATCGGCAAAAGTGCGAATTTCGCCAGGTTCGATCTTGTATTCGACAGGTGGCAATCCTGGCGCGTCGATCTCCAGTTGGCGGCGGATAAAGTCTTCCGAAGTCGTCGCGGTCTCAACGCCGATTACCTTGCCGTTCAGATCATCGACGGACTTGGCCTTGCTGTCCTTGTGCACCACATAAACATAGGGGCTGTAATAATAGACCGATGCAAAATCGATAACCTGCGCACGCGCTTTGGTTGGCGTCACTGAACCCACGCCGACATCATAGCGTCCCTGCCAGCGTCCGCCGGTCAAAGTTGCCCAATCCGGCGTCTGAAACGAGACTTCCACACCAAGACGCTTACCGATTTCTTTGGCCATATCGATATCGAAACCGACCATTTCATTGTTATCGTCAAGATAGCTCTGTGGCGGCCAGCTGCTGTTGGTAGCGACGACCATAGCCTTCTTTTCCATAACGCGGTCAAGCGTTGTGCCAGCCTGAGCGGCGGTGGATGTTGCCAGAACCAAGGCTCCAAAGATCATGCTTTTAAGAACGTTGTTCACACTATTCCTCCTTAGGTGATCGAGCTGTCCTGTCCCCGTATTTATTATTATGTAAGACAGCGGGAGGGAGAATGTGCGCCCCTTATCCAGCGTAAGCAATAGGTGTTGCCTAGCCAGTTGCCGGTGCAGCATCGAAACTTATTGCAATTTCGTTATAGGGTCATGCCCTCACCACATCGGGCGGGCAATTTCTTCCAAGCATAGCTCAAATGTGATGCAGACAGGGTTATCACCACGCTCCAGAAAGCCGCGCGTAATGGTTCCATGGGTATCAACCATTGCAATTTCCAGTCGGGTCGCAGCGACGTCCTCGCTCACAATTCCCTCAAGAACAAACACTTCCGTGGCAATGTCATCGACAATGCTCCCACCCAGATAGCGGGCACCGATCAGACTTCCAACGCTGCCACGAACCAATGCATGTTCGATGCCATGCTTGCGGCATATGGCTTCCAAGGATTCAATAATGTCCTCATTAGGAGCAATACGGGCAAACACCATGCGCGGCCCCTGTTGGCCCGTTTTCAGTTCATCCAACGGTACGGGATGAAACAGCGTAAAGCCGGTCTCTTCGTCAGGCTCGGACACCATTGCGATACTATCAACAGCCCAAGCCGTGGCACGGATCGGCTGACTGACAATTGTCTCGTGCGGAAGGATGTGGCCCGCATTGCGACTGCCATCCGCCTCGTTCCAGATCGCGTGACAATGAATGAATGGTGCGCAATCGCGTTCGCCAAAGGTGACATTACCGCGCTCGAGTTGCGTTTCACCCATCGGCGAATATTGACCGCTATACCATGCCGCATGAACACCATCGGTCGATAGAGCCGGCATCAGATAGTGAAGCGGGGCAAATGAGCCATCCTCAATGACCAGCGCCGCTGCCCGGATATTTTCTGCAAGCAATGGACGCGCAATCGCGTCGTTGATGCTGAGGCCAGGGGCAAGAGTGAACTCTAACTTACGGCCCTTGCCCTCGAAGCTTTCGAACCGCTGCGCTGCAACCGGACCCGGTTGTATCAGACTGCGATCAGACACCCGCAACCGCCGAACAGCTTTGCCCGCCATCAACGGGGAGGCAGACGCCGGTGATAAACCGTGCTTCGTCGGATGCGAGAAAGACCGCCGCATTGGCAACGTCAAAAGCCGTTCCCATATGGCCCATGGGCACAAGCCGGTTTCTCTCATTGACCATATCTTCAACGGAAGCATAATTGCCTGAAATCTGTTTATAGATCAGGGGCGTATCTATCAGTCCCGGCATTATGCAGTTGGCCCGAATTCCATGTTTTGCATATTGCATGGCGAGTGCCACTGTAGCCTGATTGACTGCGCCCTTGGCCGTATAATAGGCGAAATAGGGATATCCAGTCCAACGTATCCCGGCCAATGACGAGATATTGATGATCGCGCCGTATTTCCTCGCCATCATATGGGGCAGGACTGCCTTTGCCGTACGGAAAACCGAGCCGACATTAATATCGAGTGATGCCCGGAAGGCCTCTTCGCCGAGCTCTTCCGGACCGCCTGCCGTCACCACGCCGACATTGTTATGAAGGATATCAATCCTGCCATATTGCCGAATGGCTGTATCGACGACTGCGTTTATAGAACTGGTATCTGTGACATCAACCGCAATTGCGATGCCCGCCAGTCCTTCGCCCGAAATGATTTCGGCTGTTTCCTTCGCAGAATCAAAGCTCAAATCGGCACATAAAACCGTGGCGCCCTCGCGGGCATAGGCCACAGCCGTGGCTTTGCCATTGCTCCAACCCTCGCCTGATGAACCCGCGCCAAAAACAATCGCGATCTTGTCTTTCAGTCTGTCTGCCATCAAAGAAATCCAATCGAAATCCAAGGTATGGCTGCAACCAGAATAGTCCCGATCACAAGCGCGGCAAGGTAACCCCAGATCGGTCTCATGCCCTCATCCGGATTGACGCGGCCAATGGCGCAAGCGGCATAATAGCCAACACCAAATGGCGGCGCGAAAAGGCCAATGCCCATGGCGAGAATAACCACCATTGCATAATGGACCTCGTGCACGCCAACCTGTTGCGCAATGGGAAACAGCAGCGGGCCGAAAAGGACGATTGCAGGAATACCTTCAAGCACACTGCCAAGGATGATGAAGGCGACAATCGAAACCGCCAGAAATGTTATCGGACCGCCGGGCAATGCGCTCATGACTGCAGCGAGGTCACGCGAGAAACCTGACTGCGTCAAGGCCCAGGCCATGGCCGTTGCCGCGCCGATGATAAGAAGGATCGCGCCTGACAATGACGCCGTATCGACGAGCATCGGCTTCAGGCGCTTCCAGTCGAACTGCCGGTAAATCAGCAGGCCCGCCAGAACAGCATAGACAATGCCAATGGTGGATACTTCTGTCGCCGTCGCCACGCCCTCCACGACAGCCGCGCGGATGATGAATGGCAAAGCCAGAGCCGGCAACGCAATCAGGAACGCGCGGCCAATCTGGCTGCCGGTTGCCTTGGTTACGTGGGAAAGGTCCTCATTGCGGTAGCGATGCCGGACGACAAAGCACAGCATGATGGCAAGCACCACCCCGGGCAGCAATCCCCCAGTAAACAATGCGGCAATTGAAACGCCAGTCACTGAGCCAATTGTGATCAGCACAAGACTTGGCGGTACGGTTTCGGTTTGAGCTCCCGTTGCAGAAAGAAGCGCAACAAGCTCACCCGGTTTTGCGCCGCGTGCTTTCATTTCCGGGAACAGAACGGGCGCAACAGCAGCCATATCAGCCGCCTTCGCACCGGAAATGCCGGAGACGAGATACATGGCACCGATGAGTACATAGGATAGTCCTCCCCGCACGTGCCCAAGCAGGCTGGCGAGAAACTGTACCATGGCTCGCGCCATTCCGGTCATTTCAATAAGTACGCCCAGAAAAACGAAGAGCGGAACCGCGAGCAAAATGAGATGCGACATGCCTTCGTCCATGCGCCCTACGACAACCAGCATCGGGACACTTGTCGTCAAAGACAAATAGCCAAATGTCGCCAAACCAAAGGAGAAGGCAATCGGCACACCGCTCAATACAAGCGCAGCGACAATCCCGACGAAGAATATCAGCAGATTAAGATTACCAAGCGTCTTCAAGGATGGACCAAGCAGCCACAAGACCAAAGCAATAGCACCGATGAGAACCACGGCGGTAAAGACATTGCGCAGATTGGAAACCTGAAAAAGCTTGATCAGTGATGAAACAATCATAAGGGCTGCACCAACCGGCAGTGCCGCCGCCCGCCATGCATTGGCAATCTCCAGCGCAGGCGTGGTTATATAGGTTTCTTCATGGGCATAATCATAGGCCGGGTAAATGATCAGCAGGAGGAACGCCAGCGCACCGACCACCGCAACCACGTCGAAAAATGCGCGCCTTGCCGGGTTCATCATGCCAACCAGCGCAGTCATGCGCATATGCTCGCCGCGCCGGAAAGCTACCACTGCACCGAGCATGGCAAGCCAAAGAAACAGGATCGACGCCAGCTCGTCTGACCAGATCAAAGGGCGATGCAAAACATAACGCGCAACGATGCCTGCGAAGAGAATGACCACTTCGGCAACCACCAGGACAGCCACCGGATATTCGACCAGATGGCCGAGAAGCCGGTCACATTTTGAGAGAAAAGATTGGTCGCCGCGTTGTGCAGGAGATAGAATACTCTCCTCGCCTGCAGCGACCGCGCCTTCGGTTATTTTGATTCCGGCCATCGTCTGCGGCTCTTCAATCAGGCCAGCTGTCCGACGACTTTTTCCAGAAGTCCCCAAGCCTCATCGCCATATTTGCCCTTCCACTCGGAATAGAATCCGGCGCTACGCAATGCCTCACGGAATGGAGCAGGATCGGGCGTATTGAATTCGAGGTTTTTGGACTTGAGATCCGCCTGCAAAGTCTCAGTCAATTTGGCAACATCGTCGCGCTCGGCCAGACCGGCAGCATTGATGTTTTTGGAAACAATTTCCTTGATATCGTCCGGAAGCGCTTCCCAGGCGCGGCGGTTCGACAGAAACCAGAACCCATCCCACATATGGCTGGTCAAGGAGCAGTATTTCTGGACCTCATAAAGCTTCGCAGTCGAAATAATGGCGAGCGGATTTTCCTGCCCGTCCACCACCTTTGTCTGCAGCGATGAGTAGACTTCATTGAAGTTAATGCTGGCTGGCGATGACTGGAAAGCCGTGAACATAGATGTCCATAAGGGGCTGACCGGTACGCGAATCTTGAAGTTCTTGAGATCGTCGGGCGTTACAATTGGCTTTGTGCTTGATGTGATATGGCGGAAACCATTGTCCCAGATTTTGTCCATGGCAAAGAGATTGGACTTCTCGATCTGCGTACGCACATAGGCGCCAAGTTCACCGTCCATGGCCTTCCAGACCGTTGCACTATCGGGAAAGGCAAAACCGATACCGTTGATTGACGCGGCGGGCACGAGGGTCGAAAGAATAAGTCCAGACAGGGTGAAGAACTCGACCGCACCGGAACGCAATTGGCTCAATGTATCCGTGTCAGAACCGAGCTGGCTTGAGGGAAAGATCGACAGTTCAAACCGGCCGCCTGTCTCTTCCCTGATCTTGTCAGCGGCTTCTTTGGCTCGAATGTTCATTGGATGAGAAACAGGCAGGTTATTGGCATATTTATAAGAGAACTCAGCAGCCATGGCCGGGCGTCTCATAATAAATGGACTGGCAACCAGTGTTGAGCCAGCAGCCAGCAAGATCTGGCGACGTGAAAAATTGTTCATTGAAGTTCCTCCCGGGTATCTCTTGCAGTTCTGCGAACCTGCCGGATAGGGCAACCTCCATTGCCATATCGACACTGCGATCCATATTATAGAATGCGCTCTCTCCTCGTTCCTGGAAAATCATAAACAAACAAAGCGGTCTTGCAATCCTTTTTATGGCATTGTCTTATAAGATTGAATCTTGATCCACATTATGGACCTTTGGGAAACGGAAGATGGAACAGCGTGTCGCGTCGACATCCGGCCTTAGCGGTGCACAAAGCGTAGACAGGGCGCTTAGTCTGCTAAGCCTCGTCAGCTATTTTGGAGACCAGGGCTCGACCCTTAGCGAGCTTGTTGAACAAGGCGGCTTGAACAAGCCGACGACACGCCGCCTGCTGCTTGCATTGATGCGTTCGGGCATGCTGGAGCAGGACGAGATGACCCGGCGTTATTTTCTCGGTGAGGAGGCTTACATTCTTGGCACACTGGCTTCGCGCCGCTATGGCCTGCTCCAAATTTCCCGCGACAGCCTGACAACGCTCTCCGCCAAGACCGAAGACACAAGCTTCCTTTCAATTCAGCGGGAAACGTCCTCCGTATGCCTGCACCGCGAGGAAGGCACATACCAAATTCGCACCCATGCCTTGCAAGCGGGCTATCGCCATCCGCTTGGCGTAGGCGCCGGTTCTTTGGCCATTTTATCAGCTTTGCCAGACGAGGAAATCGAAGCCATACTCGAAGCAAACGATCCGGTATTGCAAGCGGAATACCCCAATCTGGGACCCGCTCAAATCCGGGATGATGTTGCGACAACCAGGGAAGCTGGCTTTGCGCTCAATCCGGGCCGAATCCTTGCAAACTCCTGGGCAATCGGGCTTGCGATACACCATCCTGATGGGCGTCCTGCGGGCGCTTTAAGCATTGCCGCCATCGATAGCCGTATGCAGCCCGCCAGGCAGATCGAGCTTGTCGCGCTTATGCAGGTGGAGGCAAGGAAGATTGAGGCGCGGCTCGCCCATCTTCAACCTTTGAATGGGCGGATAAAACGTCCTGTCAATCCAGCAAGGCTGGGAACAAAGGTCGAGGGAGCAAATTAATGGCGCAGGCTGAGGGGCTGGCTATTTTGCCTATGAGCAAGCGGGTGATGAACCTTGCCAATTTCCTGAGTGAGGCCGCGCGGCGGTTTCCCAAAGAAATCGGGTTTGTCTGGGGAAATAAAAGCTGGACCTGGTCGCAGATTGACCAGCGCGTCAATGCGATGGCTACAGCCTTGCAAAGCAAATTTGGCGTTGTGCGGGGCGATCGCATTCTCATCCAGTCGCAAAACTGTAACCAGATGTTTGAATCAATGTTTGCCTGTTTCAGGCTTGGGGCCGTATGGGTACCGGCAAACTTCCGGCAAACACCGGAGGAAGTAGCCTATCTTGCCAGTGCCAGCGGGGCAAAGGGCATGATATGCGCTAACGCCTTTCCCGACCATGCCGCTGCATGCCGCGCCTCAAGCAACGAACTGGAATTCATCGTCAGTATTGGCACGAGCAAGTTCGGCGATGAGTATGATGATCTGGTTGACGCATTTTCCGGCCAGACAACGCAAATGGCTTTGGTTAATCACGACGACCCCTGCTGGTTTTTCTTCACCTCCGGCACAACCGGCAGACCGAAGGCCGCCATTTTAACCCATGGGCAAATGGCTTTTGTCATCACAAATCACCTTTGCGACCTGATGCCGGGAACAACACATAAGGACGCTTCGCTCGTCGTTGCTCCTCTGTCTCATGGTGCCGGTATCCATCAGCTCACGCAGGTGGCGCGAGGCTCGAAAACCATTTTGCTGCCTACGGAAAAGTTCGATGCGGCGGAAGCTTGGCGACTGGTGGAAGAATGGAAGGTGAGCAACATGTTCACCGTTCCGACGATCCTCAAGATTCTGACCGAAAACCAGTCAGTCGCAACCTATGATCATTCATCGTTGCGTTATGTGATTTATGCTGGCGCTCCAATGTATCGCACCGACCAGATCCACGCACTCAAGACGCTGGGGTCGGTCCTTGTCCAATATTTCGGCCTCGGGGAAGTAACGGGAAACATCACCGTCCTGCCGCCCGCATATCATTTTGCAGAAGACAACGCGCAGGCAAAAATCGGCACTTGCGGATTTGCTCGCACCGGAATGCAGATATCCATTCAGGATGATAATGGCAACGAAGTCAGCGCCGGAGCAACGGGCGAAATCTGCGTCATAGGCCCTGCGGTATTTGCGGGCTATTACAACAATCCCGAAGCCAACGAGAAAGCATTTCGTAATGGCTGGTTCCGGACTGGCGACCTCGGTCATCTGGACGAGGAAGGCTTTCTTTTCATCACTGGCCGCGCCTCTGACATGTATATTTCGGGCGGTTCCAATGTTTATCCCCGTGAGATCGAAGAAAAAATCCTCACCCATCCGGACATAAGCGAAGCAGCGGTGATTGGTATTCCCGATCCCGTATGGGGCGAGGTCGGGCTTGCGATCTGCGTGGCAAAAGCTGGCGCGGCGCCCGACGGCGCGGCCATTATCGATTGGCTTGGAAACAAGATGGCGCGGTACAAACTGCCCAAGCGTCTTGTTTTCTGGCCTGAAATGCCAAAGTCCGCATATGGAAAAATTGCCAAGAAGCTGATACGGGACGAGCTCATCAGGCGAAAGGAACTCGACGCCTGATTTCTCCAAACTCGAGCAGGCTGCGTGTGAAACCAAAAGAGATCGCGATTATCGGGGGTGGCCCCGCCGGTCTGGCAGCAGCAGAGGAACTGTCTTTTTCCGGTCATTCGATAACTGTCTATGACAGCATGCCAACGCTCAGCCGGAAGTTTCTGCTGGCCGGAAAGTCAGGGCTGAATCTCACCCATGCGGAAGACTATAGGCAATTTGTGATGCGCTTTGGTTCGGCATCAGATCGTTTGCGCCCGGCGCTTGACGCTTTTGGTCCGCAGGCCGTTCGAGCATGGGCAGAAGAGCTCGGTGTTGAAACCTTCATTGGCACATCCGGCCGTGTATTTCCAACAGCGATGAAGGCTTCCCCTCTCCTGCGAGCGTGGTTAAAACGGCTGGAAACATACGGTGTAAAAATTCGTACACGCCACCGCTGGACCGGGTTTTCTGGGAGAGACTATCTGTTTGATACGCCGGATGGTCAAAAAATGATGCAGCCGGATGCAGCTTTGCTTGCACTTGGTGGTGCAAGCTGGCCGCGTCTTGGCTCCGATGCCAGCTGGCTGCCATGGCTGCAAAATGCCGGTGTGAATGTTGCTAGCTTTCAACCGGCCAATTGCGGCTTTGAGGTCGCTTGGGATGACATGTTCCGGGAACGTTTTGCCGGTGCGCCCGTCAAATCCGTGACAGCCACTTCCGATGCCGGTATAATTCCCGGCGAATTCGTGATTACCCGCCACGGCATTGAGGGCAGTCTCGTCTACGCGCATGCAGCGAACCTGCGCGAGGGACTGGCATCCCAGGGCGAAGCTGCGCTTCTGGTGGACCTTGTGCCGGGCCGAACGCTGGAACGCTTGGTCAAAGATCTGGCGCGGCAAGGCGGCAAATCAAGCTTTTCGAACCGCCTGAGAAAGGGCGCGGGAATTGATGGCGTGAAGTTGGCTTTGTTGCGTCATTTCGCTGACGACACCGATCTGACAAACCCTGAAAGTACCGCACGGCTCATCAAGCATTTGCCTATCTCTGTTTCAAGACCCCGCCCGATAGCAGAGGCAATATCCTCCGCGGGCGGTATTCGTTGGGACAGTGTTGGCGAAAACTACATGCTCAAAGCAATCCCCGGTCTCTTCGCTGCCGGAGAAATGATTGATTGGGAAGCACCGACAGGAGGATATCTGCTCACGGCTTGCTTGGCTACGGGCCGCGCAGCAGGGCGCGGCATTGCCGAATGGCTAAAGTGCTAGCCATTTTTCAATGCCAATTGCCGCCAGAAAGTCTTCATCATGACTAACGACAAGCAATGCACCGTCATAAGCGTTCAGTGCCGTTTCGATTGCTTCAACCGACATAAGGTCAAGATGATTTGTAGGCTCATCGAGAATCAGCAGATCAGGAGGTGCGTTACTGCCCAACACACAAGCCAGCCCGGCGCGAAGTATCTCTCCCCCGCTTAAGGAGGAGGCCAGCCGTAGCGCACTATCGGCCCGGAAGAGAAACCGTGCCAATGCAGCACGGCAATCATTGTCCGTACTGTCGGGATTCAGGCGTTTGAAATTTTCCAAAATCGTGCTTGCAGGATCAAGCAGGCTGACACTCTGGTCCAGCATGGCGAATGGCCCCGAGCGCTGAATTCTTCCGCTTGTGGGAAGAAGCTCGCCCATTGCGAGACGAAGGAGTGTGGTTTTGCCTGAACCATTGGGCCCTGTAACTGCCATGCGTTCGGAGCCAGTTATTGTAAAGGAGAGCTCGTTGATTATCGGAGCCCGCATGTCCGGCCCACCGAATACCTCATCAAACGCAAGTACAATTTTTCCAGCCGGTGTGCGGGATGCCCCGATCTCGAAGGAGAGTGACTTTAGGCGCTCAATGTTCGAGACGGCCGATTGCAGTTTCTGTTCAGCCTTTTGACGCTGCCTGTCTGCCAATTGCTTGCCACGTCCGGAGCTTTGCTCCGCGCGATCTTCACGTGCGTCCAAAATGAGCTTGCTGAGGCCCGCTTTGCCGCGTGAACGTTTTCCCGCAGAATCCTTTTTGGCCTTGCGCTCTGCAGCAAACTGTATCTTGCGGGAGAGCAGCGCGGCATCGCGTTCGGCAACGATCAATTCGCGTTCTGCTGCTTCTACCTCCCGGCCTTTCTGTTCTTTATAATCGTCCCAATTGCCGCCATATGTTTTTACGCCAAGCCCGGACAATTCGACGATCCGGTCCATCTGGCGGAGTATCTGCCTGTCGTGGCTGACAACCAATGCCCCTCCTTTCCAATGGAGGAGAAAGTCCGTCACGGCCTCCCTGCCCTCACGATCAAGATTGTTGGTAGGCTCATCAAGCAGAATAAGATCAGGCTTGCTGAAGATCAGGGCGGCAAGTGCAATTCTGGTTCTTTGTCCGCCACTTAATGTCGACAGATCACGTAGCGGGTCACATTCCTGCATTCCCACTTGTGCCAATGCCTCGATCAACCGTGATTGGAGAGTCCAGTCCGCCTTCTCAAAGTCGGCGGGCGTGCCATTGCCAGCCATAATCCGCCATATCGTTTGATAGGCTTCGGCAATGCCCATCGCGTCGACAACCGTTCTGAAATCTGAGTTTTGAACAGATTGTTCAAGAAGGCCAAGAGAGCCTGTTCGACTGACCCTGCCGGATTGCGGGGCAAAGTCACCCGCAACGAGTTTTAAAAGAGTGGACTTGCCCACACCATTGCGCCCGACAAGGCCGGTACAACCACGCTCAAGACTGAGGTCCAGGGATTTGAAGAGTTCGCGGCCTTCAGCCGTGGTGTGGGAAACATTCTGCAGAATGAGAAGAGCTGACATGACCAACCGATAATTCAATTGCGGATAAGGCGAATGAAGTTTCGGTTGTAATTTTCATTGTCGTAAGCTCCTGCGTATGTCCCCCAAAACTAGGTGCGGAATGTTGTAATATCAAGGCAGCCAGAACGACGCTGTGTCAGTCATCTGCTTTCTGGCGGGAAACATTCATCTCCGTACGCTCTCTCGCCATGGTGGTAACGGCGGAGCGAAGTCCCGGATATCGCGAGGCGAAAATATTGAAATCCCGGCGGTCAAGGACCAGAAACTGACAGAAATCGATCGCCACGACATCCGCAGTGCGACGTCCGCCGCTCAAGAGCGCCATTTCGCCGAAAAATGCACCGGCATTCAACGGAACATCACCGCTGTCCAGCCGGACTTCCACAGCACCAGCAACGATGAAATACATGCCGTCACCACGATCGCCGACGCGAATGACGCGCTCGCCGGGAGATGCTGATTTGGGTCTGAACAGCAGGAACAGCTCTTCGCGCGATGTCTTGTCGAGCTGCGAGAAAAGTGGGAACGTTTCAATAAGCTGCTTAAGCTCCTGCTGGTGCTTCTTGTCGCGCTCTTCACCCGCGACCCTTATAATGGCCAGTTCGCGCTCCAGCTTCTCATGCTTCATTTTCCCATGCCGGTCGCACCAGATGGGCCACTTGATCAGGGCGGTCTTCTTAAGACTTTCGGCGGCAGCAAAAATCAGCGGGTTGAGAGTAATCGAAAGGATTGCTCCAGCCAGAATGAGGTCTTGCCCCTCCTTGGGAAGAAGCTTCAGCGAAACGCCAAGCCCTGCAAGAATGAAGGAAAATTCGCCGATCTGGGCAAGTCCTGCTGCAACTGTCAGGCCAAGGCCGATCGGATAACGAAGAGCCAGCACAATCCCCAAAGCGATAACGGATTTTCCAAGGATAATGATCAGCAGAGTTCCGATGACCGCCAATGGTTCGCGCAACAGAATGGAAGGATCAAAGAACATCCCGACTGATATGAAAAACAAAACCGAAAAAGCATTCTGGAGCGGCAGTGAATCGGCAGCAGCCCTGTGGCTCAGATTTGACTCACTCATGACGACGCCCGCAAAGAAGGCGCCCAACGCAAATGACACACCAAAAACTTCGGCAGAACCGAACGCAATTCCCAAGGCGATTGCCAGCACGGAAAGCGTGAACAATTCGCGCGAACCCGTACGTGCGATCAGCGTAAGAAGCCACGGCACGACCTTGGGGCCAAGATAGGCCGCCATTATCGCAAAGGCTGCAACTTTCAGCAGCGTAATTGCAAGGTTAAGCGCAAGCTGTGTTCCACTAATGCCCGTGCCGGTTGCACCGAGAACTTCAGCCAATGCAGGAAGCAGAACCAGGGCCAGAACCATGGCCAAATCTTCAACAATCAGCCAACCAACTGCAACGCGCCCGCTCGCGCTGTTAACGAGATTGCGCTCTTCCAGCGCTTTGAGAAGCACGACCGTGCTCGCGACGGACAGGCTAAGCCCGAAAACAACCCCGGCACCAATACCCCATCCGAAAAAAGAACTAAGGCCAATCCCCAACAAACTGGCAAGGAGTATCTGGATGATCGCGCCCGGCACAGCAATATTGCGGACGGCCAGAAGCTCCGATGCGGAGAAGTGCAACCCCACGCCGAACATGAGCAGTATGACGCCCATTTCGGAAAGTTGGCCCGCAAGTCCGCTATCGGCAATAAAGCCGGGCGTGAAAGGCCCCAGAAGAATGCCTGCGAAAAGATAGCCCACCAGCGGCGGCAACCATAATCTGTCAGCCAGATAGCCGCAAATAGCTGCGGCCACGAAGCTGACGGCAACTGTCGAGATCAAAGCTACTTCGCTGTGCACATCAACCCTTGGCGTTCCAGATTGCATTGATAAGTGAAACTATGAAGCGCGAGCCCCAGGCTATTTCAGCCCAAAGTTTCGATAAGAACGCTTACCACTAAATGCAACCAGAATCTCAATGCCGGATTGAATGCCGTGCCGTGTGCACCTCAATATCAGATCAGCTGACCTCTCTTGTTACGCTGGGGATCGCAGCAGTGCCTGCGCCATGCAGTGGATTCCGCCGCCGGTTTTGGAAATCTCGCTCATATCGACTGCCGCAACTTCAAATCCTGTCGCCCTCAGCTTTTCGATCAACGTCTTGCTTGATGTCGGTGCGATGATGCGATCCTTGCCGAGCGACATAAAATTGCACCCAAGATTCATCGTATCCTGAAAAGGCACATCGATTATTTCATGTCCCTTTGCTTTGAGCCAATCGACAATGCCAGGTTCCGTACAGGCAAGGCAAACGGCAGTAAGCTTTGGCGCGATCGGCACGACCATCAGATCAATGTGGACATAATATTCGTCGATAAAGGCAAGCCGTGTTTCCCAACCTTCCTTGCGGAACCACTCCTCGACTTGGCGTGCCCCCTCTTCCTGCGTCCGCGCACCGCCGCATCCGATCAGGACGCAGCCTTCTTCAATGACGTTAAAATCGCCACCCTCAAAGGTTCCGGCTGTGACCATATCGTAGATCGGAATACCCAGCCGTTCATAGGTGCGGATCGCCGCGTAGTTTTCTCCGCGTCGCCACCAGTTCGCCATGGCGGTGATGATTGCGCCATAGGGCGTCATGACGCTGGAGTCCCTTGAATAGACCTGCATGGGCAATTCAGGTTCCGGCTCGTGCCAGTGAATATTCACGCCGAAATGTTCGTAGGCGGCCACCAGCTCCTTATGCTGCGCCTGCGCGGTTTGAATATTGCAGGGAGCTTCACGCAAGTGTTTTCGGGAAAGTGAACTGGTTGCCATATGGCGTAGAAATGCCGGCGATCCCAGCAACACATCAGTCAGCGGATCGGTCTCGTTGCGAAACCCCCAATTGACAAGCGGCTTTGTAGCGCCATTGGGGTTTCGCCGCTTCAATGTGAAAGCATCGGCATCAAAACCATTCTCGTGACGTGTCATTGCTTTCTCCTCATTATGCGGCGTTTGGTATCCACCACTCGGTTCCGCGCGCGGTTGTTATGTATTCGGGCCAACGGAAATGAATTGGCGGTGCGTAATCGCATAGCGGCGCGATCCATTTGGAACCGCCGACACCGCCGCCCGTCCGTTCAATAAACTCATCTTTTGCCCCACGACGGGCTTCGCCATCTTCAAGCAAGCGCAATGCCGTCAGGGCCACTGTCTTTGCGGCGCAAACAATCATCGGATCAATCGTTTCCGATATTCCGCCAAGGGCATTCATGACCCAACCCGGATAGGCTTTACCCTTTGGCGCTTTCAACGCTGGACGAGCCACGTAGAAGCGCACTGTCGGCGCATGCCAGGTCATGTCGGTGTAGTCATCGGAGGTCGAATTCAACTGCGAGGGGGGCAAGTCACGCCGTAATATGGCTTCTGCATCCTGCGGTGAAATTAAACGCTCGCACTCATCCAGAAAGGGGTCGTCCATGGCGTCAATACCGGCATTGACTTGAATCTCTCGCGCGATTGCTTTTGCAGCCTCGTCCCATTGCGGAGCACCAACATATTTGAGCGCTTCCCAGGTAATATTTGCCATTGCGTGGTTGGCAAGACCGGGCCGAGACTTACAGACCCAATGCCGCTCAACCCTGCAACCGGACATTGCCGCAGCATGCTCGGCGTTTCGATCCAGCGCGGCGGTAATCTTCTCAGCCATGGCGATAGTCGGAACGCGCATCATATACTGAATTTCCGCAAGCCCAGCGGGCAGATTGTCAGCTGTTGCCTGCCCTGCAGTCAGAATTGCCTCGCTGATCGACCAGCCGCCCTGATGCGGCAACATGGAATCGCGCAAGGCTTTTGATGCCATATACATCATCATCAGCGCGTCATTGGCTCCGGGCGCACGCACAGCGGAATGTGATTGCGGAATGGGAGCGCCATCGCTCAACCCCCAAAGTTCAGGCTGATCGCAGATGAATCGATAGATCATCGAATAAGCAGCGCCACAATGCGTATCCCACCGGACAGTGTTGCACAGAGGCAGCATATAGAACGGATGGAACGAGATCATGCCATCCAATCCGTCATAATAACCTTTGGCTGCGTGGATGGGCTTGGAGCCGCGCACTTTCTCTGCCGGCTCTCCGGTAAATCGCAGGGTTCCGGCAATACCGTGTTTTTCCATTGCCGCCTTTGTGGCCAAGAGACCTCCAAGAGCAGATATTCCGAGTCCCGAATGCGGGTCAGTATGACCACCAGCATGCTCACTCAGTCCGGAGCGCGGTTGCCGCGACGTGGTAGCGGCCTGGCAATTGCCGGGCACCGCATCGTACTCTGCATACATGCCAATGGTTGGCGGCTGTCCCGACATTCCTGCTTTATTGGTCCAATGCGCACAAAATGCAGTCGGCATGCCAGCAGAACCGGCCTCTACATCAAAGCCTTCCTGCCGCAAGCGATGAACATACCAATCTGCAGATCGGTACTCGCGCCAGGCGGTTTCTCCGAAATCAAAAATAGTGCGTGCCGATGCCGAGAGATCAGCCTTGTGATCATCAATGAAATTGAGTGCTGAGACCGATGCTTCCGTGACCACAATTATCTCCCGTCAGACGGCAGATAATCATCTGGATGCAGGGAGAAAAAGTGATATGTTTTCTCAAAACGTGCAAATTCTATTCACCTCTTATCGAAGGCATCGCATGAGAATACCCTCAACTCAGGCGCTTCGCGCACTTGAAAGCTTTGCCAGACATGGCAGCGTTTGGCGGTCTGCGGAAGAACTGCACCTGACGAGAAGCGCGGTCAGCCACCAGCTTCGTCTGTTGGAACGCGACCTTGGATTCGAGCTTTTGCAGCGGGATGGCAAGGGTGTTACCCTTACGCCGAGGGGACGAAAATATGCCAATGATGTGCGCAAGGCGCTCATCGTCATCGATGATGCTGGCGGGCGACATAGCCCTGCAAGCACTGGCGGGACATTAACTGTCAGTTGCACGTCCGGCTTCGCATCGCTTTGGCTCTGCACACATATCGCGGAGTTTCAGGAGAAATATCCCGATATCGCCCTGCGGATTGTCACTCCGCGTAAACTTGATGACGTAACTGCGCCGGGCGTTGACCTCTTTATCGCTTTTGGTGATGGCAATTGGCCCAACAGGGCCGTCGATCTGCTTTGCGAGATCGAGTTTACTCCGCTGTGCAGCCCTGTTCTGCTCAACAAATTGGGTGGGTTGGCCGAACCGAAGGATATATTGCGGGCACCTTTGCTGCATCTGGTCGATTTCGAGGATTGGACGCTCTGGCTGGCCTTGGCAAATGTCGACAACCCTGACTCAGAGCGCGGAATTGTGTTTTCCGATATGAACCTTGTGTTTTCGGCAGCGATCACGGCGCAGGGGATTGCAATCGGCGACAAGCTGACATGCCGGAAGGCAATGAGAGGCGGCCAGCTCATTCAGCCGTTCGATCTCGCTATCAAATCACCAAAGTCGTATTTTCTTGTTACCGACTATGCGAGAATGGATCATCCGGCGCAGCTCGCCTTTACTGAATGGCTGAAGTCCCGGCTTTCTCAAACCCGCAACGCCTAAAACGCATCGTGGGACAGATTCGGCGGTGGCGTGAATTATTTTCACGTGTCAGGGTAATATAATTCAATTGTCGTTATTGCAGATTGTGCCTAGGCTTCATTAAAAAGAAGGGGAAAGAGGTTCAATCAATGCCTCAAAGCATGCAGCCGGGCGACGCGAAAGCCGCCGAGATCAAGGCTATATCTATTGGCAAAACATTTGGCGCATTTCATGCGCTCAAAGACCTGTCGCTCGACATCAAGCGCGGCGAATTTTTGACTCTTCTGGGGCCTTCGGGGTCGGGCAAAACCACGTTTCTGATGATACTGGCGGGCTTCCTTGCCCCAACATCCGGCAAACTGGTGATGGACGGCAAAGACATTACCAATATACCCGCTGAAGATCGCTCCTACGGTATGGTTTTTCAGGGATACGCCCTCTTCCCGCATCTGACTGTCGAGCAGAACATCGCTTTCCCGCTCAAGGTACGCCGCCAATCTGCTGCCGATATCAAGCGTAGGGTCGGTGAAATGGTTGAGCGTGTCGGCCTAGTTGGCCATGAGAAGAAACTGCCAGCCAAACTTTCTGGCGGCCAGCAGCAACGCGTTGCCCTTGCCCGTGCTTTGGCGTTTGAGCCTTCCGTACTGCTGCTGGACGAGCCATTTTCGGCCCTTGACAAAAATCTGCGTGAAATGATGCAGGAAGAAGCCAAGAGGCTGCATCAGGAAACCGGCACAACCTTTGTCTTCGTTACGCATGATCAATCCGAAGCGCTTGCTTTGTCATCCCGCGTTGCCATCTTCAATCATGGCGAACTGCTGCAGGCAGGCAAACCGCAGGAGGTCTATGAGCGACCGGCAAACCGTTTTGTTGCCGAATTCCTTGGCGAGATCAACCTTCTGCCGCTCGATACTGTTCAACTGGATGGTGAGCGTGCCGCAGGCAGATTTGAAGACCAGACGATCACTGTAAATAAATCATCGGCACTTGCAGGCAGGGCAGCGCTTGCGGCTATACGGCCTGAGCACATGGTCATTTCTGTGGAGCACCGGAAAGACAATTGCAACGCCATCACCTGCCGGGTCGAAGGAGCAACATATTTCGGCGCTTCGACCAAGTATCATTTACGAACACGCACCGGAACGAGCCTGGCGGTTTCAATGCCGACAGCGACGACCTCGCCCATAGAACCCAACACGAATGTGTGGGTGTCATGGCCGGAGCATCAGGGCTTTTTGCTGCCGAATGGGAGTTAGGCTGCATTCAGGAATGTGACAACAACAATCCAGAGGGAAACAAAATGGATCACGCATTTCAAAAAGACTGCCTCGAAATACTGGCCAGCAAAGTCGAGCGGGGCGAGATTAGCCGCAGGCGCTTTACGCAGATGGCTGCGATATTTCTGGCGGGTGCACCAGCGCTTCTCCGGTCCACCGGTTCTTATGCTCAGGCCAAGGAGCTTGTGCTGGTCAATTGGGGCGGTGATGCCATGACTGCCTATGACAAGGCCTATGGCCAGCCTTTCACCAAGGAAAGCGGTGTTACCGTCAAGATGGACGGTTCAGGCCCCACGGAAGGAGCGGTCACAGCACAGTTCAAGAGCGGCAAACCGAGCTGGGACCTCCTTGATATCGATCCTTTCTCCGGTATTTCACTCGGCAAGCAGGGAATGCTTGAGCCAATCGATTACGCTATTGTAGACAAGAACAAGATGCGCCCCGGCTTTGGCTGGGACACAGCGGCATCAACCTATTTCTTCTCATACATCATTGCCTATGACTCTTCGAAATTTGGCGATCAGGTACCCACCGGCATGGCAGATTTCTTCGACGTGAAGAAGTTTCCCGGCAAACGCTCCATGTACAAATGGGGTGCGGCCATGTGGGAAGCGGCTTTGATGGCTGATGGGGTTGCACCGGAAAAACTTTACCCGCTTGATCTCAAGCGTGCCCACGACAAGATTGCGGCTTTCAAGGAAAATGTTGTGGCCTATTGGGGCGGCGGCGCAGAAAGCCAATCCGTTTTGATCGACGGTGAAGCCTCCATGGCATTGATCTGGTCGACGCGCGCGCAGCTTATCGAGCAGGATTCAGGCGGCACGATCAAATTCGTCTGGGATCAGGGCCTGATCTCACCCGGTGCTTTGGCCGTTATGAAAAACAACCCCGGCGGCAAGGACAATGCGATGAAATTCATCGCCAGCGCGCAGACCCCTGAGCGGCAACTTGAAATGTTCAATCTCCTGGGCCAAGGCCCAGCAAATCCGGCAACCGATGCGCTGATACCGGACGAGAAGAAACGGATAAACTGCGTTGATCCAGCCAACATGGCCAAGCAGGTCCCGCTGGACATGGAATGGTATGCCGAAAATTATGGCAAGGCATTCGACGAATATACAAAAGTCATTTCAGCCTGAGGAAAAATGGCGCGTGGTCAATGATCCCGCGCCATTTTTCATACACTGCAACAAGGGACATTGAATGGGCTCGGCAACCTCCAGAAAATTCCTGCTATTGGGACCATTGCTCCTGTTTCTGGGGCTCGCCTATGTCGTGCCTTTTCTGGGTGTGGTTCGTTGGAGCTTTACCTTGCCCGAGACCGGTTTTGGTCAGTATATAGCCGTGTTTACCGATCCGCTCGTCCAGTCTGTTTTCGTTCGCACACTGCGCATCTGCCTGATTGTAACCGCCGCCTCGCTCATCACAGCTTACGCAATCGCCTATGTCTGGGTGCGCGGCAGCTCAGTCCAACGCGCGCTCGCTGAATTTTGTATTCTTGTGCCCTTCTGGATTTCCGTGCTTACCCGCGCCTTTGGCTGGCTGGCGATGCTGTCCAATCGCGGGCTGATCAATACATGGCTGCAATCAGCCGGTATCATCAGTGAACCGCTTGCACTCGCCCGCAATGAGTTTGGCGTCATTGTCGGTATGACGCATTTCCTCATTCCCTTTGCTGTATTTCCCATCGCATCCGCCATGCGCAGCATCGATGAGCGTGTATTGCTGGCGGCGCGGGGCATGGGCTCATCCAGGAGCCGCACGTTCTGGACAGTTTTCCTGCCTTTGACCTATGGCGGATTGATCGGTGCCGCGCTCATCGTCTTCGTGTTTGCACTTGGGTTTTTCGTCACACCGGCGATCCTCGGCGGCGGTCGAAGCGTTATGGTGGCGGAGCTGGTTTATCTTCGCATCTTCCAGAGCCCTGACTGGGGACTTGGCGCCGCAATCAGCGTGGTACTGGTGCTGTTTATCGCGATTTTGCTGGCACTGCTGCGGCGCTTTATCAAACCCGCGCATATGGTGGGGTAGAGTCATGCAATCCTCACGCCCCGGTCCCGTACTTCTTATTCTTGCTACAGCCGTCGCACTCTTCCTGCTGATGCCGCTTGTCGCGGTGATACCGGTTTCATTCACCCCTGCCCGATTTCTTTCTATGCCATCCGGCAATCTCTCGCTTCGCCATTATCAGGCTCTTCTCGATAATCCGGCCTGGCTCCAGAGCATTCTGCTCAGTCTGCGCATCGGCATTGTGTCGAGCATTTTAGCAACAGCATTGGCGACTATGTTCGGACTTGGAATCTGGATGTTCCAGCCACGTTTTTCAGCCTTGCTGATCGGCTTCGTGCTGTTGCCGCTCATTGTTCCGCCAGTTGTTTCAGCCATGACGCTTTATTTCCTGATGACCACCCTGTCGAGCTTTAACAACTGGATCGGATATGACACCTGGCTCGGCGTTGCCCTCGCCCATGCTGTGATGATAACGCCCTTTGCGGTCGTCCTCATTCTTGTTTCCCTGTTTCAGGTTGACCGGCGCATAGATCTTGCGGCTCGCGGTCTCGGCGCCAATCTGGCCACCCGCGCATTCAAGGTCATCATCCCCAATATCAAATTTGGCATAGCGACTGCTGCGCTTCTTTCCTTTGTCCTTTCCTGGGAGGAAATCGGTGTCACCCTCTTCATTACCAGCGTCAATGCAATCACCCTTCCCCGGCTCATGTGGATGGGTCTGCGCGACAATATTGATCCATCCATTGCCGCAATTTCGGTTCTTCTGATCCTTGTCACTGCCGCCATACTTGCCTTGAGAATTATCATTGACCGGCGCAAGGCTACGGACCCTCAATGATACCCGAAAATATCCTTGCCAAACTTGAACTCATCGTGGGTGCCAGCGGGCTAAAGACCGGAGAAGCCCTCGCCATGATCCATCCGGGTTCCGACGAGCGTAATCTCGATGCCACCACAATGGTGACACCCCGAACCACCGGGGAAGTTTCTGCTGTCCTTCGTTTGTGCAACGAACAGCGGATTGCAGTTATTCCCCATGGCGGGCGGACAGGATTAGTGGGTGGAGCCGTATCCCTGGTTGGACAAATCATCCTCTCTTTATCATCAATGAACACTATCGAAATGGTGTCTGCATCCGCTGGCACAGCAATCGTTCAAGGCGGTGTCACATTGTTTGCGCTACAGGAAGCGGCGGCCCATCATCATCTTTCCACAGGCATAGACATTGCATCACGCGGCACTGCCACGATAGGCGGAATGATCTCGACCAATGCCGGCGGCATGGAGGCTTTCCGGCACGGTGTCATGCGCCAGCGCGTACTCGGTCTTGAAGTGGTCCTCCCCGACGGGCGCGTCATGAGCGATATGGCGCAGGTGCCGAAATCAAATGAGGGATATGATCTAAAACAATTATTCATTGGCGCGGAGGGCACGCTCGGCATCGTAACGCGTGCGGTGATTAAACTTGCGCCTCCCGACGCATTGACCGCAACTGCGCTCGTCGCCTGCCAATCGGCGGCTGCCGCGGTTTTACTGTTCCATCAATTGCAGGCGAATCATGATGTGCATTTGCTGCGGGCTGAATTCATGGCGCACGACTATTTCGTGGTGGCAGTCGATCATCTTGGACCGCCCTCGCTCGCTTCTATCGCCCGGGCTCCCATTTACCTGATCATCGAAACTGACGCGGCCGATCAGGCACAGGCGCAATCTGCTCTGGAAAATGCTCTGGCGCTGACCATAGAAGACGGCTTGGTTCTTGATGCAATTCTTGCGCAGAGCGAGAAGGAACGCCGTGAGATCTGGAACATACGCGAAGACAGCAGTGTCATTGATCGCGTCCACCCGAACGGTCACTGGTTTGATATTTCCGTCCCACTACAGCATCTGGAATCCTGGCTGAAACAATTCCACGAAGGAATTGCGATGCTCGGGCCAAATGTTCACGGTTTTGCCTTTGGCCATCTGGGAGACGGAAATCTGCATATTGGCGTCGCCGGAATATCCGACAAGAAAGCAGTAAAGTCGCTGATCTATGCTACCTTGCGGGAAATGGGCGGATCGTTTTCTGCGGAACACGGAATTGGACTGGACAAGAAAACGGAGTTGGCGAGGCTTGCTGATCCGGTCAAGCTCGATCTGATGCTTTCGCTCAAATCTCTGCTCGATCCCAACGGCATCATGAATCCCGGCAAGGTGATCTGAATCAGCGGGGCTTATTAGCTTCACATTCCAGGCTGTTGGGCAATTAAGCTTCGCTCGGCGGGCTCCTGCGGCACGCTGACCAACGCAAAGATCATCAAAATAATCCCCTATAACCAATTATTTTATTTATCTTTTTCTGCAAATTACGATCCTCCAGTTTAAGTCGCTCATCATCTACTTTAACTAAAAAGCCTAACCGATCAGAAATCCCAGTCCTCATCTTCCGTGGCGATCGCTTTGCCTATGACATAGGAAGAGCCGGAACCGGAAAAGAAGTCATGGTTTTCATCAGCATTCGGGGATAGCGCTGAAAGAATTGCCGGATTGACCTTGCAAGCTTCCGCAGGAAAGAGAGCCTCATAGCCGAGGTTCATCAGTGCTTTATTGGCATTATAATGAAGGAATTTCTTCACGTCCTCGGTCAGGCCGACGCCATCATAGAGTGTCTCGGTGTATTTTGCCTCATTGTCGTAGAGTTCAAGCAGAAGATCGAAAGCGAAATCCTTGATTTCCGAACGGCGCTCCTCACCAAGACGTTCCAGTCCGCGTTGAAACTTATATCCGATGTAATAGCCATGCACAGCTTCATCCCGGATGATGAGGCGGATCATGTCGGCAGTATTGGTCAGCTTGGCGCGGCTCGACCAGAACATCGGTAGATAGAAGCCGGAATAAAACAGGAAGCTCTCCAGGAACACACTGGCAATCTTGCGCTTGAGAGGATCGGGATTGCGGTAATGTTCGAGGATCAGCGCGGACTTCCTCTGCAAATGTTCATTTTCCTCGGACCAGCGATAGGCATCATCAACGTCAGGTGTCGAGCACAATGTGGAGAAAATGGACGAGTAGGAACGGGCATGCACGGCCTCCATGAAGGAGATGTTGGAATAGACTGCTTCCTCATGGGGAGTGATCGAATCTTCCATGAGTTTTGGCGCGCCAATGCTGGTCTGGATTGTATCGAGCAGGGTCAGCCCCGTGAACACACGAATGGTAAGCTGCTGTTCCTCGGGTTTGAGTGCAGCCCAGGACGGAATATCATTCGATAGCGGCACCTTTTCCGGCAGCCAGAAATTTCCGGTAAGCCTGTTCCAGACCTCAAGGTCCTTGTCATCCTCAAGGCGGTTCCAGTTGATGGCGCGAACGGCTGCAGGAAGCTTTACAGCTTTATTCTTGATTTGAATGTTCATTGTTTCCCCGGAAAATCAAAGCGTGCAGGATACGCAGCCCTGCACTTCCGTGCCGGACAGAGCCATTTGACGAAGACGGATATAGTAGATTGTCTTGATGCCTTTCTTCCAGGCATAGATCTGCGCCTTGTTGATATCGCGCGTGGTCGCGGTATCGCGGAAGAAGAGCGTCAGCGACAAGCCCTGATCGACGTGCTGCGTTGCTGCAGCATAGGTATCGATGATCTTTTCCGGGCCAATCTCATAGGCGTCCTGATAGTAATCAAGATTATCATTGGTCAGAAACGCGGCCGGGTAGTAGACGCGGCCGATCTTGCCCTCCTTGCGGATTTCGATCTTCGACACGATCGGATGGATCGAGGAGGTTGAGTGATTGATGTAGGAAATGGAGCCCGTGGGCGGCACAGCCTGCAAGTTCTGATTGTAAAGACCGGATACCACCACAGCCTCTTTCAGTGCCAGCCAGTCGGCCTGTGTCGGGATCGCAATGCCAGCTGTTTCGAACAATTCGCGGACCCGCTCAGTTGCTGGCAGCCATTCCTGCGCCGTATACTTGTCGAAATATTCTCCAGATGCATATTTCGAGTTCTCGAAGCCCTTGAAGCTTTGGCCGCGTTCAACCGCTAGGCGATTGGATGCGCGAACGGCGTGATAGGTCACGGTGTAGAAATAGATATTGGTGAAATCGATACCTTCGTCAGAGCCGTAATAAATGCGTTCGCGGGCCAGGTAACCATGCAGATTCATCTGCCCAAGGCCGATGGCATGGCTGTCATCATTACCCTTTTCGATAGAAGGCACCGACGAGATATGGCTCATGTCCGAGACGGCGCTCAGCGCCCTGATGGCCGTTTCGATGGTTTTGCCAAAATCCATTGAATCCATTGCGGCGGCAATATTCAGCGAGCCGAGATTACAGGAGATATCCTTGCCCATGTGGCTATAGGACAGATCGGCATTGTATTCGCTCGCCTCGCTGACCTGAAGGATTTCCGAGCACAGATTGCTCATGGTGATGCGCCCTGCAATCGGGTTGGCGCGGTTCACTGTGTCCTCGAACATGATGTAGGGATAGCCGCTTTCGAACTGGATTTCGGCCAAGACCTGAAAGAAGTCGCGAGCCTTGATTTTCTTTTTGCGGATACGCGAATCTGCGACCATTTCACGGTACTTTTCTGTCACCGAAATTTCCGTAAAGGCCACGCCGTAGACCCGCTCTACGTCATAGGGAGAGAACAGATACATATCCTCATTGTTCTTCGCCAATTCGAAAGTAATATCCGGCACGACAACGCCGAGCGACAGCGTCTTGATACGGATTTTCTCATCCGCATTTTCGCGCTTGGTATCGAGGAAACGCATTATGTCGGGATGATGTGCGTTCAGATAGACCGCACCTGCCCCCTGTCTTGCACCAAGCTGGTTGGCATAGGAAAAACTATCCTCCAAAAGCTTCATGACTGGAATGATGCCGGATGACTGATTTTCAATCTGCTTTATCGGCGCGCCAGCTTCACGGATATTGGTGAGCGACAATGCAACGCCTCCTCCGCGTTTGGAGAGCTGCAGGGCCGAGTTGATACCCCTCGCAATTGATTCCATATTGTCTTCAATTCGGAGCAGAAAGCAGGACACCAGCTCGCCGCGCTGTTTCTTTCCAGCATTGAGAAAGGTGGGAGTTGCAGGCTGGAAACGCCCGGAAATGATCTCGTCAACCATATCCCGCGCCAGGGTTTCATTTCCTTGCGCCAGCGTCAGCGCCACCATGCAGATGCGGTCCTCATAACGCTCAAGATAGCGTTTTCCGTCAAAGGTCTTCAGCGTGTAGCTGGTGTAATATTTGAATGCGCCAAGAAATGTTGGAAACCTGAATTTCTTCGCATAGGCATGGTCGAACAGATCGCGCATGAAATTGAAGGAATATTGATCAAGCACCGCGCGCTCATAATAGCCTTCGGTTACCAGGTAATCGAGCTTCTCGCGCAAATTGTGAAAGAACACCGTATTCTGGTTCACATGCTGCAGAAAATACTGCTTCGCCGCCATACGATCCTGATCGAACTGGATGTTGCCCTCCTCATCATAAAGGTTCAACATCGCGTTCAGCGCGTGGTAATCCAGCACTGGTTCGTTGGCTTTCACTGGTCGTTCGAGCGTGAGCGTGTCCAAAATCGTTCCAATCCATGTTTGACGTTTACGACATCCTGCTCCGTGCCGATCAGCTCGAACCTGTAAAGGTAAGGCACCTGGCATTTGGCAGAGATGATGTCGCCGGCAATCCCGAAGGTCGCTCCGAAGTTACTGTTACCCGCGGCAATCACGCCGCGGAGGTTTGAACGGTTTTCCGCCTGGTTGAGGAAGCGGATCACCTGTTTTGGAACGGCACCCTTGCCGCCATCGCCGCTATATGTTGGCACGATCAAAATATAAGGTGCGTTGATCTTCAGCTCCTCACGAGAGCCGATTGGTATCCGTTGTGAGGTGAAGCCCAGCTTGGAAACAAAACGGTGGGTATTCTCCGACCTGCTCGAAAAATAGACGATCCCACTCATGACACCCATCCCTGTCAGGCAAGGGTGCTGATCATATCCGGGCGGAAACCGGCCCAGTGTTTTTCGCCGGCGACAACCACAGGTACCTGGCGGTAGCCGAGACTTTGAACAAGTTCGAGAGCATCCTGATCGTTGGAAACATCAATAACGTCATACTCCATACCCTGCCGGTCAAGAGCTCGGGTCGTAGCGGTGCACTGGACACAGGCCGGCTTGCTGTAAACGACAATATTCATGACTTCCTCATTTGATTTTGGTCGTGAGAACATGGTCTGGCAGCTCTGAGTGCTGCCAGCTAGTTTGGTTTAGAACTGTATGACTTACTCAAGTGCCGCCCGATTTACGGCGGGTCGCCCACAATCAATGCGCTGGATAGGTTTCTCATGCACTTCACCCTGTAGCTCGCTCGTGGAGGGGCAGGGAAGCGTTTTACACGGAAAATCCCCGTGCATTGGCGCGACCGCTCCGGCACCCCGCCGGTGGACTCATCAGATCAAGGCAGGTCTCCTGGCTCGCAGATCAACGCACTTATTCTTGCCTTCCCGGTGCCTAGAGCTCCAGTGACAGTATCGAACACGTGCTAGCCGCTTACAGTTGCGGGGGCAGCTCCGGCATCACAGTACCTAAAGGCACCACTCACCGTATTCCCGTCTTAGCTTCCCACTCTCACGAATCGGAAGAACCTTGAACACTATATATAGTAGTGGATGTTAAAAATCCGTCAACAACTAGATCAAACCAAAATTGAAACTATGCACAGCTGCCAATCAATTTGGCGCTGCGCACGAAAATGGAATGAGTGAGGAAGGGACTACACGTCCTGATTGTCGGTCTGACGATTCAAGCTGAGGGCTATAAGCGTGCACACAGCACCGGAGAGCAGATAGCCGCCCGCAGCTATCAGGCCGAAATGGCTGGATAGCAGCAGCGCGACCAGCGGTGCGAAACCCGCCCCGAACAACCATGCCATATCGCTGGTCAATGCCGAGCCGGTATAGCGGAACTTCTTTGAGAACCGCGAGGCCACTGAGCCGGATGACTGGCCGAAGGACAGACCAAGCAAAATAAATCCGAGGATCATGAAGATCAGTTCGCCGATGTCGCCGCCATCAAGCAATTGAGGAGCAAATCCACTGAACACGGCAATGGCTATGGCGGTGCCGCCCAGCAGATTCCGGCGTCCGACGCGGTCGGCAATCGTGCCCGACGCAAACACGGTAACGACGCCCACAGCCGCTCCGAATGCTTCAATCAAAAGAAAGCGGGCCGGGCCCTGATCCGTAAACAGGAAGACCCAAGACAGTGGAAATACCGTTACCATATGAAAGAGCGCAAAACTCGCAAGCGGTGCAAAAGCACCAATGACCACGTGGCGACCTTCATGCTGTAATGTGTTGGCCACCGTCGTTGGCTGCAGTTCTCTGCTTTCATATAATTTTGCATATTGCGGCGTAACAACCATTCGCAACCGTGCAAACAGCGCCACCACATTAATAGCGAAAGCAACGAAAAACGGATAGCGCCAGCCCCAGCTCAGGAAGTCTTCTGCGGAAAGATTGGCAACGAAAAATGCGAACAGCCCGGCCGCAACCATAAGCCCCAAGGGAGCACCGAGTTGCGGTATCATCGCATACCAGCCACGGCGTTGCTTAGGTGCATTGAGCGCCAGAAGCGATGCGAGGCCATCCCACTCACCGCCTAGCGCAAGCCCCTGTCCTATCCGGAACAGTGCCAAAAGCGCTGCAGATGCCCAACCGACTTGGGCATAACCGGGTAGGAACGCCACCGCAACGGTCGAGCTACCAAGCAGGAACAGGGCAATCGTCAATTTCACGCCACGGCCATAAGTGCGATCGATCTGCATGAAGATAACCGTGCCGATCGGCCGCGCAAGAAAGGCCAGCGCAAAAATACCGAACGAATAGATCGTACCCGTCAGAGCATCAACATAGGGGAACACCAGTTTCGGAAAGACCAGCACAGAGGCAATAGCATAGACGAAGAAGTCAAAGAATTCGGACGTTCTGCCGATAATCACGCCGATGGCAATCTCGCCAACGTTAACGTCGTCATGTCGCGAGTGAAGGCGCATTGCGTCCTGCTCAAGCGTTGTCGAAGATGCCGCTCCTGTTTTCGCGCTCATTGCCCGGTGCGCTCCTCGATCAAATATTGAAACCGTTCAGGTCTGCTCGTTTGCGGTCACTGCTAGCGTATCCTTTATCATTGTGACACACTACGGGAGGATTGGGCAAATTGTCCAATGTCGCTCTGACTATGGTGCAGCTAGTGATGGCGCAACTAGGCGCTGTTTCCATTGACAGGAAGTCTCTTGAACCGTTTTTTTGCCATCGCCCTGCTTCCACTGCTTGCATTGCTTAGCGCGTGCAATGCTGTTGTCATGAGCCCGTCAGGCGACGTCGCCGTGCAACAGCGCGACCTGATCATTATTTCTACCGTCCTCATGCTTGTCATCATCATTCCCGTGATGGTGCTCACCGTGTTCTTTGCCTGGAAATACCGGCAGTCAAACACGGATGCGCCTTATGACCCGGAATGGGATCACTCCACCCAGCTGGAATTGATCATCTGGGCGGCGCCGCTGCTGATCATCATCTGCCTTGGCGCGGTCACCTGGATGGCGACACATTTGCTCGATCCCTATCGTCCGCTTGGACGCATTTCCCCCGGCAAAGCAATTTCCGAAACGGTCAAGCCATTGCAGGTCGAAGTGGTCGCGCTGGATTGGAAGTGGCTCTTTATCTATCCGGAATATGGTATCGCCAGCGTCAATGAAATGGCCGCTCCCGTCGATCGGCCCATCGCTTTCCGGCTGACCTCCTCGGCGGTGATGAACTCGTTTTATATTCCTGCGCTAGCCGGGCAGATATACACTATGCCGGGCATGCAGACGAAGCTGAGCGCCGTCATCAATCACCCCGGCGAATATGAGGGCTTTTCGGCCAATTACAGTGGCGCCGGTTTTTCCGGTATGCGCTTCGCTTTTCACGGCCTGCCGGATGAGGGTTTTGAAAAATGGATTGCCGACGTCAAGTCAAAAGGCACCACTCTTGATCGGATGACCTATCTGCAACTGGAACAGCCCAGCGAAAAAGTACCGGTACAGCATTATGCAAGTGTTGATCCGGAACTGTTCAGCGCAGTTCTCAACCGATGTGTGGAACGCGGCAAGATGTGCATGAGCGAGATGGATGAAATCGATGCCAAGGGTGGCCTTGGGATGGCCGGCATCTATAATACCCGTTCGTTGGAATACGATAAGTACACAAGGCGTGGCGGCGCTGTCTTTGGCCCTGATCCTGCATTTGTTGTCGGCATCTGCACCACGGAAGAAGCCCTGCAGGCCAGCATGAATATACAGACGCTACCGCCCCTCAATACCTCTCCGTTTGTTGGTGCGGGTCTTCCCCGCCCGTCACCAACCCAACTGTTCGGTCTACAGCGCCGACCGTCTAATAGCTGAACGAAACGAGCCCGATATGTTTGATAATCCCGAACTTATAAAGCTGGTTTTCGGTAGGCTCACGCTGGAATCCTTCCCGCTGCACGAACCTATCCTTGTTGTGACATTTATCGTAGTCGCGCTCGGAGGCATCGCCGTGGTGGGCGCGCTTACCTATTTCCGCCTTTGGGGCTATCTTTGGCATGAGTGGTTCACAACAGTTGACCACAAGCGCATCGGCATAATGTACATGATCCTCGGCATCATCATGTTGCTGAGAGGCTTTGCCGACGCCATCATGATCCGATTGCAACAGGCAATGGCGTTTAATGGGTCCGAGGGATATCTCAACGCCCATCATTTCGATCAGATATTCACCGCGCATGGCGTGATCATGATCTTCTTCGTGGCAATGCCTCTTGTTACCGGCTTGATGAACTTTGTTGTCCCATTGCAGATCGGTGCCCGGGACGTATCTTTTCCATTCCTCAACAATTTCAGCTTCTGGATGACTGCCGCTGGCGCGGCACTTGTAATGATGTCGCTGTTTGTGGGCGAGTTTGCCAGGACCGGCTGGCTGGCCTATCCGCCGCTTTCGGGTATCGGATACAGTCCGGACGCCGGTATGGACTACTACATATGGGCGCTGCAAATAGCGGGCATAGGTACGCTGCTGTCGGGCGTCAATCTGCTCGCAACCATCGTCAAGATGCGCGCGCCGGGCATGACCATGATGAAGCTTCCGATCTTTACGTGGACCGCTCTTTGCACCAACGTTCTGATTGTGGCCGCCTTCCCTGTCCTGACGGCAGTGCTGGCTTTGCTCACTCTCGATCGCTATGTCGGCACGAACTTCTTCACCAACGACTTTGGCGGCAATCCGATGATGTATGTCAACCTCATCTGGATTTGGGGTCATCCGGAAGTCTATATTCTCATTCTGCCCGCTTTCGGCATATTCTCCGAAGTGACATCGACCTTCGCCAGCAAACGTCTGTTTGGCTATACCTCGATGGTTTATGCCACCATCGTTATTACCATTCTTGCCTATCTGGTCTGGCTTCACCACTTCTTCACCATGGGTTCGGGCGCGAGCGTGAATTCGTTCTTCGGCATCACCACGATGATTATTTCGATTCCAACCGGGGCCAAGATATTCAACTGGCTCTTTACGATGTATCGCGGGCGGATTCGATTTGAACTGCCCATGATGTGGACGATCGCCTTTATGCTGACCTTTGTCATTGGTGGCATGACAGGCGTTCTGCTCGCCGTGCCTCCGGCTGACTTTGTGCTGCACAACAGCCTGTTTCTTGTTGCGCATTTCCATAATGTGATCATCGGCGGTGTTCTGTTCGGGCTTTTTGCCGGTATCTATTACTGGTTCCCGAAAGCTTTTGGTTTCAGGCTCGATCCATTTTGGGGCAAGATGTCTTTCTGGTTCTGGGTCGTGGGATTCTACTTCGCCTTCATGCCGCTTTATATACTGGGCCTGATGGGCGTGACACGACGCCTGCGCACATTCGAAGATCCGTCCTTGCAGATCTGGTTCATAATCGCCGGTTTTGGTGCATTTCTCGTTGCTATCGGCATTCTGTCATTCCTCATCCAAATCTTTGTCAGCATTCGTAATCGCGAAGCGTTGCGCGATTTGACTGGCGATCCTTGGGACGGTCGAACCCTGGAATGGTCCACGGCCTCACCCCCTCCCGCCTATAATTTCGCTTTCACGCCAGTCATTCACGATCTCGACAGCTGGTACGACATGAAGAAACGCGGGTACAAACGCCCTGAAAAAGGTTTCCGCGCCATCCATATGCCAAGCAATACGGGCACCGGAATAATCCTGGCCGGAATAAGCATCGTTTTTGGATTTGCGATGATCTGGTACATCTGGTGGCTCGCGGCAGTAACGGCTATCGCATTGGTGGCGGTATCGATTGGGCATACATTCAACTACAAGCGCGATTTCCACATATCGGCAGATGAGGTTGTATCGAGTGAAAATGCCCGTACCGAACTTCTTGCTGCAGGGCTGAAATCATGAGCAGAGCAGCCGCGCATGTGACCACTGAAGATCCTGTGTTTTATCTGACTGACGAACATGATCATGCCGAAGGCGGCAGCACCATGTTCGGCTTTTGGATTTACCTGATGAGTGATTGTCTCATCTTTGCTGTGCTGTTTGCGACCTACGGCGTATTAGGCGGAAACTATGCCGCCGGTCCTGCGCCAAAAGATTTGTTTGATTTGCCACTGGTCGCGGTCAATACGTCGATGCTGCTCTTTTCATCGATTACTTATGGTTTCGCCATGCTCGCCATGGCAAAAGGCCGGGTGGGTTCCACACAAGCGTGGCTCGCCCTTACGGGTCTGTTTGGTGCGGCATTCCTTTGCATTGAACTTTACGAATTTGCCCATATGATTCATGAAGGTGCCACGCCCCAGCGCAGCGCCTTTCTCTCTTCCTTTTTCACATTGGTCGGAACGCATGGGCTTCACGTCACCATTGGCTTGATTTGGCTTGTTACCTTGATGGTACAGGTTGCCCGCTATGGGCTGATCCAAGCGAACATGCGGCGCCTGATGTGTCTCAGCATGTTCTGGCACTTTCTTGATGTCATCTGGATTGGTGTCTTTACGTTCGTTTACCTGATGGGAATGCTACGATGAGCACAAAGGCAAAGGCCCACCACGACAGCCACAATCATTATGAAGCCCATTCTCACGGCTCGCTCAAATCTTATTTGATCGGGTTTGGCTTATCCGTGATCCTGACTGCCGTACCCTTCTGGCTTGTCATGAGCGGTGCGTTGGATTCCAAGCAAACCACCGGCCTCGTCATTATGGCGTTCGCCGTGGTGCAGATTGTCGTTCACATGATTTTCTTCCTTCATATGAATGTCCGCTCCGAGAATGGATGGACAATGATGGCACTCATCTTCACGCTTGTGCTGGTCATTATCACGCTCACCGGTTCGCTTTGGGTTATGTATCATCTGGATACGAACATGATGCCCAGCATGGATATGAGACAGATGCCATGAAAAAAGCCCTGACCGCGCGCGGGCTTGCCGCAAGCGGCGAGCGGGTCGGGGAGACAGACAATTCGCGCGAAGACAATAGGCGCCTGCCCTCAATCAAACTGGTATTGATCGGTGGCCTTGTCCTTTTCTGCATCATCGTGCTTACCAGCCTTGGTATCTGGCAACTACAACGCCGTGTCTGGAAGCTTGATCTGATCAACCAGGTTGAGCAAAGAGTGAATGCTCCGGCTACGGCGGCCCCCGGCCCCGATATATGGGCCGGGATCAATGCCAAGGATTTTGCATATCGCCACGTCACGACCAGCGGAAAATTTCTCGACAAGCCGGCTGCGCTTGTACAGGCGGTAACAGCGCGCGGCAGCGGATTTTGGGTGCTGAGCCCTTTTCAAAGTACAGATGGATTTACCGTTTTCATCAATCGTGGCTTCGTTCCAACGGATAAAGCCCGTGATGAATGGCGGGCGGACCATCTGCCGCCAATCACCATAACCGGACTGTTGCGCTTAACGGAGCCCAAGGGCGGATTTCTGCGCAACAATGACCCGGTCGGAGACCGTTGGTATTCGCGTGATGTCATGGCTATGGCAGCAGCTCACAATATTGGCCCTGTTGCTCCATATTTTATCGATGCTGATGCAAATCCTGATCGAAATGCGCTTCCGATTGGGGGGCTTACTGTCATTTCCTTTGCCAACAACCATCTGGTCTATGCCCTGACCTGGTTTGGCATGGCGCTTTTGCTGGGCGCTGCCTCAACTATTATCGGGCGAAATGAATGGCGAGCCCGGCAGCGCCCAGAATACAGATCGGGTTGAAAGCATGAGCGAGACCAAGACGACTCCTATCGCTACACTGCCGGATCAATCCGACATCAGTGCTTCTATTTTTCCTCCCGCCGATCACACAGCAAACTGGAAAAACATGACGCTGCTGGTGCAGCTGCGCTGGATCGCTGTCATTGGCCAGATCGTCACCATTACCGTGGTGCATTCGGCTATGAAAATAACCCTGCCCATTGTCCCGATGGGTGTCGTTCTGTGCGCTTTGGTCGTTCTCAATCTTGCAAGCATATTGTGGCTGCGTCGGCGTCGGAGCGTTACGGCGGCAGCCTTGTTCATTGCTTTAGTCCTGGACGTTGCCGCCCTCACCGTGCAGCTTTACCTGAGCGGCGGGGCAACCAATCCATTCATCTTCCTCTATCTTCTTCAGGTGACGCTCGGCGCAGTGTTGCTTGATGCAAGATTGACATCCGCCATCGTCGCCATCGCCAGCGTAAGCTTTGCCGGGCTGATAATATTCTACAGGCCATTGCTCTTGCCGGGTCATGCGCCTGATGAACTGTTCCGGCTCCATATATTCGGAATGCTTTTATGTTTCATACTTGATGCCGCGCTTCTTGTTGTCTTCATTGCCCAGATCAGTCGCAATTTGCGTGAACGGGACGCCAATCTTGCGGCGCTCAAACAACATGCTGCGGAGGAAGACCATATCGTCCGCATGGGCCTTCTCGCATCGGGTGCAGCGCACGAGCTGGGTACACCATTGTCTTCGCTATCGGTGATATTGGGTGACTGGAGACGTATGCCTGCTTTGTCCCGCGACCCTTCAATGTTGCAGGAGATAGACGAGATGCAGGCTGAGGTTCAGCGCTGCAAGGCAATTGTGACCGGTATCCTGCTATCTGCCGGAGAGGCGCGGGGCGAGTCTCCCAAAATCACGACGGTAAATACTTTTCTCGATGAACTTGTCAGTGAGTGGCGAGCAGCCAGATCCGGCGCGAGGCTGTCTTATGGCAACGCATTTGGGCTTGATATTGCCATTGTGTCCGACTCCGCATTGAAACAGGTCATCTATAACATTCTTGACAATGCCTTCGACGCTTCCCCCAATTGGATAGGTTTTATGGCAGAACGCGATGGCGATACCCTTGTGCTGCGTATCAGCGATGCCGGACCTGGATTTGCCGCTGAGATGCTGGCACAGTTTGGCAAGCCCTATCAATCAAGCAAGGGCAGGCTTGGCGGGGGGCTTGGTCTTTTCCTCGTGGTCAATGCGGTGAGGAAACTTGGAGGTGTCGTGTCCGCCAGAAATCTGCCGCAAGGTGGGGCCGCAGTAACAATGAGTCTGCCACTCGCCTCGCTTGCAATTGGAGCACGTTCCCATGTCCGATAAGCGTCGGTTGATTATCGTCGAGGATGACATCGCTTTCGCCAAGACGTTGAAACGTTCCTTTGAACGCCGCGACTATGATGTCCTGCTGGCGTCCAGTCTGGAGGAGCTCACCGAGACCCTGAAAGAAAATTCTCCCGGTTATGCGGTCGTCGATCTGAAGCTGGCGGGCGCATCTGGTCTGGCATGTGTCGAGGCATTGCACAGCCATAACGCATCAATGCTGATCGTTGTCTTGACCGGGTTCGCAAGTATTGCGACCGCTGTCGAGGCCATTAAGCTTGGCGCCTGTCACTATCTCGCCAAGCCATCCAATACGGATGATATTGAGGAGGCGTTCAGCAAGGCGTCGGGCAATGCCGATATAGCACTGACTGCTCGCCCCACCTCAATCAAGACGCTGGAATGGGAACGTATTCATCAAATGCTTGTTGAAACGGACTTCAACATTTCCGAAACAGCCAGGCGGCTGGGCATGCACCGGCGTACCTTGGCCCGGAAGCTGGAAAAACGGCGCGTGACCTGAACGGCGTCAGCAACATTTTTTGCGCTATCGTGAAAATAATTTTGTAGCTTTGTCGAATCGGACCTTCCTCAAACGATTATGGGTGTTCAACAAGCTAACTGAAGGAAATCAGATTATGCGTTACGCCTGTCTCATCTATTACAATGCAAAAACACTCTTTGGCGGAGGTCCTGAAGCCAATGCCGCACTTTCCGAATGTGCCAACTATGATGAAAAACTGAAGGAAAGCGGCCATTTCGTCATGGGTGAAGCCCTGGAACTGCCTGAAAACGCCATGACCTTACAGGTCCGCGATGGCAAAATGTCAGCAGTCGATGGGCCTTTCATGGAAACCAGAGAAATGCTGGGCGGGATTATCCTGATTGAAGCCAACGATCTCAATGACGCGGTGCGTGCCGCATCGGGACATCCCTTGGCAAAGATCGGTTCCATCGAAGTCCGCCCGGTTGTCGACTTCAGCACGCCGCCGCCAGAACTGTGAACCGGCCGGGTGCAAACGCCGCCTTTGAAACCATCTATCGTTCCGAAAAGCGCCGCGTCCTTGCAACATTGATCCGTCTTCTCGGCGGATTTGAAGCGGCGGAGGAGGCCTTGCAAGAGGCCTTCACCGCCGCCGCAGAGCGTTGGCCGCGCGATGGTATTCCGCAAAATCCCTATGCCTGGCTCGTCTCTACGGGACGATTCAAGGCCATTGATCGCTGGCGCAAACAGGCGCGGCTCGCTGCTGCCATGCCCGAGCTTACTGCTCTTTCCGATGAACTCTATGAACCTGCAGTGCCAGAAGATATCAGCGATGATGAACTACGGCTGATCTTCACCTGTTGTCATCCGGCACTTGCTGCCGACGCACGTATCGCCCTCACCTTGCGCGAGGTTGCGGGATTGACGACTGAGGAGATTGCGCGGGCCTATATCGCTCCTGCCCCAACCATCGCCCAGCGTATTGTCAGGGCAAAGAGTAAAATTCGTGAAGATGCTATTCCCTATGAAGTGCCAAGCCATGCCCAACTTCCAGAACGCCTCGAAAGCGTTTTGCGGGTTATTTATCTCATCTTCAGCGAGGGCTATGCCGCTACTGAAGGACCGGGGCTGACACGGGCCGACCTTTGCGCCGAAGCAATTCGGCTCGGTCGGCTTATGGTTGATTTACTGCCAGACCCGGAAGCTATGGGCCTGTTGGCATTGATGCTTTTGCATGAAGCACGACATCACACCCGTATCGATCAAGCAGGAGATATCATATTGCTGGAAGACCAGGACCGGTCGCTCTGGGATCGTCGCCTGATCAACGAAGCTGGAGCACTGGTGGAGCAGGCATTTGCCGCCCGCAATATAGGTCCCTACGTCCTTCAAGCTGCCATTGCTACCGTCCACGCCAACGCATCGACAACCGAGGGCACGGACTGGGCGCAGATCGTTACGCTATATGATGTCCTGCTGCGTGTGGATCCATCCCCTATAGCAGCCTTAAACCGTGCTGCAGCACTTTCAAAACGTGATGGACCTGAAGCGGGCCTTGCTGCCATCGAAGCAATTATCCAACAAGGACAACTCCAGAATTATCCATTGGCCTATGCAGCCCGTGCCGATATGCAACGACAGCTGGGGATGGTGGAAGCCGCCGTCGATTCTTATCAACGCGCCATAGCGCTGACGCGTCAACCTGCAGAGTTGCGCTTTCTCAAGTCGCGCCTCGCAGCCTTGTCATCAGGATAAATTCTCAAAACCCAAATGACTGCTGGGCTGCAGGTGGAACACCAAGATGGACGCCCTCCAATTCAAGCATATGTGCCTTCGCGACCGAACCGCCAGGCGCTGAAAAGCCACCGACCTTACCTCCGGCGGCCAAAACCCGATGGCATGGGATAATCAGAGGAATCGGGTTTTTCGCCATGGCCTGACCAACGTCTCTTGCGGCCTCAGGGCCCGACCCAAGCATTTTTGCAATCGTGCCATATGTCGTGGTATCGCCCCAGCCAAGCCGTCTTGTTTCCGCATAGACCTGCTCGAAAAAAGGCTCCTGATCGCTAATATCTACCGTAACGCCGGAAAAATCTATTTCTTCTCCCTCAAAGTAACGCTTTGCAGCAGCAATTACTTTCGCAACCTGCGCTGTCGGTTCGCTGGATAGTGCTTGGGGCAAGCGACGAAGCAGAATGCGCTCTGTCGCCTCGGCGCTTTTCGTCGGCAACTGAAACCGCGTAATACCAATATCGTTCCAGGCGATACCGCAGAATCCGCCTGCGGTATCAAAAACACAATAGTGATGTATCGTCTCGTTCATGGAGGCAGCCTCAAACTTCGTTCTGCCTAAAGAATCGTGGACTTCGACAAGAAATTCAATCCGATTCTTGCATGCGCTGTTAGCAGACTTGATCAGTCGGCAGCGGACATAACAATATCGCAGAGTCCTTTGCGCACGATTTTTTCCGACGTTACCTGCCCCTGCTGGATGTTGAACATGGCATCGACCCGTGTACCCGCGCCCTTCTTGCGAGCCACTATCCGCAAGGTTTGTTCGCGACCGGAGCCCGTGGTCTCTTGGTAAGCGTCAATTGCTCCCAAGGACTTGTCGACCTGTATTCCCAAAAAACCTTCCGCAGCCACCGCCTGAGCAAGTGTTTTCAAAACCTGATCTGCTTTGACCTTTGGAAAAACATATGAGGTTTTGTAATTCATTGCCGTTATTAAGGGAACTCCTGTCACCTTAAAGTTACTTTCGCAAGTTTGCGCATGACTTGTCGAAACACCGACTACCGCAAACAGTAAAGCCAGAACAACTTGTTTTTTCAATGGTAGGACTCCCCCGAGTATGATGAAAAAGCTTGCCAATCTCAATCTGAGAATTTTGCCCTAAAGTAAAGAAGCTTTTTCATCATTATACCAGGAAAGCAAAAACGGGATCGCTTCCCTGGTAACTCTATGGAACTGACGACACGTCAACAGCGTGGAGAAATGCCGCTTTTCCGGTTGCTCATGCTGCTTTGCGAGTAGCTCTCAGGGCATCGTCAAAACTTACATGTCCTGCAAAGCCACCAGCAGAGACTGCCTGTTCTTCATGCTCGATCGCATGGGCGAACCTTACGCCTGCATCAGCTTCCAATCTTTGGTGAAGCGCGCTCAGACCGGGATAGTTAGCGTAGCTTGCTGTCTTGTGAAAATCGCTCCAGCGAGCGATTCCCATAAAGTATGCATCTGCCAATGTCCGGTTATCACCCAACAGCCATGGCCGGTTTCCAAGCAGGAGTTCCAAGTCCTCGTGAGCCTTGGCTACCTTTGTCTTACCATAAGCAACCAGCACCTCCCTTTCGTTTTCATCACTTGCATGTTCAAGTGCATACCAAAGCGATGCATATGCGTTGAAAAAGGTGGTGTTCAAAAATGCCAGCATCTGGTTCAGGCGATCAAAATCTTTCGTGCCCTGCCTGAAGGCTATTCCCTGTTCAACAGCTCCGGCTCCGATATGGTTGAGGATTGCCATGCTTTCGCTGATAAACTCGCCGCTTGCCGTACGCAGAGTCGGTGTCTCCCCAATAGGATTGATCTGCCGGTAAGCCTCGCTGGTAACGGTTTCCGGCATTGCAATGCGCGAGAGTTGATAGGGCTGCCCAGACCATTCCAGCGCGACAATCGAACCGAAAGAGCATCCTTCTGGCACCCCGTAAAAAAGTATCTGTGTCATGATTATTTCCTGTTTTTCCATTCAAGGCTCTTCCGCCTTCACGTCTATTAGTTATTATTATTGGACGATCTTTCGGTAGGCTGCAATTTTGCAACCTATCGTCTACATATGTGGACTATGGGGTGATGCGGATGATGAATCTCAATGATCTTTATCTTTTTGTTCAGGCCGTTGAAGGCGGGAGCTTTTCGGAAGCCGGGCGACGTCTCAGTATTCCCAAATCGACAATCAGCAAGCGTATAGCCGAGCTTGAAACGGAGCTGGGTGCGCGCCTTATCCACCGCACATCGCGCAGTTTTTCATTGTCAGACGCAGGCCGCGACTTTTTTAATCATGCCCGTGGTGCATTAATTGAAGCGGAAGCGGCAGAAAATATTGTTCGAAGCCGGATGGCCGAACCGAGCGGCACGGTAAGGCTGACGGCCTCCATTCCTGCGACACAGTTTTATCTGGCAGACTTCCTTCCGGTAATCGCCGGCACGTACCCCAAGATAAATCTGGAAATGCATGCGAGCGACCGGTTCGTCGATCTTGTCCAGGAAGGCTACGATTTGGCAATTCGCAGTCACTTTGCACCCTTGCCGGATTCGGACCTCATCCAGAAACAGCTGATGCTCGAACCGATATTTGTCGTTGCGTCTCCCGGATATATTTCCGCACGAGGTGCTCCCGCCACCCCGCACGACTTGATCAATCACTTTGGTTTGTTAACTGCTCCCGGAGCAGAAACCTGGCACCTTGTTTCTGACACTGGCGTGGCGGTAGCGGCAAAACCGATCCGGAGAATGATGGCCAATGAATCGATAGCCTTGATCAAGGCGGCTATTGCCGAACTAGGGCTGACATGTCTGCCCTCGTCAATTTGCGCCAGCGCAATCCGAAGTGGAGATTTGGTCCGCGTTTTACCCGGCTGGTCAGCCGGAACTGTGACAACCACATTGCTGATGCCCCATCGTCGCGGTCAATTGCCCAGCGTCCGGGCCGTCGTGGAGTTTTTGTCAGGTCAACTGCCGAGAAGCGTCAACTGACCAATCGCGAGCTGGCATTAGATACATAAACTCGTGAGCGCTCCAGTTCATAACGGATTTGCAATTGTTTCAGAGTACACAATGCCAGATTGCAGACTTCGGTTTGAAACCAGCTTTTTGATTGCGTTGAGTAGTGTCCATGTCCGTGTCCGGCAAATCAGAACAAAGAGAACTGGAACGCAAACGGACAAGATTGCGCTCGGGTAAACTTGTGAGCTTGGATGGACAATTCCTCACCGAGTGCCATTTTCAGGATCTGGCCAAAGGCGGAGCCCGCATAAGGATCATCGGCCAGTGCGACATACCTGAGCGTTTCTGGTTATTTGACGATCAATATTGCGGCGCGCTCATCACACACATTGTCTGGCGCAAGAATCTGGATATTGGGGTGCGGTTTGCGCCCGATTCAACCGTCGCTCCATTGAGCGAAAGCGTGCTTCATGCATTGTCGGGCAAATATTATTCACTCGGCTAAAACGGGATCAACCGCGGCTGATACCTTTGGTGTTTTGATCGCGGATTTCCTTGGATGAAATATAATTGAATTGCTGAACCAGGAGATCTTTAACAAGCGGTTCGGGGAAACGCGCATTGACCCCATCGATAATGGCCTGTTTTACGTCCTCGAACTTGACCGCCTCCACCTCCTTCACATCGGAGTAGTGACCGTAAAACTGCCGGAATATCTCATCATTGATGAAAAACGATACCGGTGTTTTGACGGAGGCTTTTACAGCGCTGTCGATCGTATACATAAGCTGGGTCACAACATAGCCTTGAACGGCACCGTCGATAATAATTGGAACACTGAAAACTTCCGTTTTTCCGTCATCAAGCGGCTGAGCATCATGCGAAGTCACTGCGGCAGTGGCTGAATTTTGCTGGACAGCAAAATAAAGCGAGCCGAGAGCAACAGCGCATATCCATAATCCGATGATGACGATGCGTATCATGCGCCTAGGCCGTCCCGCATTTGCCGGGCCGTATAAGTGCCATCAGCTTCATGTGTTTCCAGCGCGTCGCGGATTATTCCCGTCAGCTCGCTGACAGCCCGCAGATGCAATTTCAACGCTTCACAATTACGCTCCAGCTTGAGCCTCAGACTGTCAAGAACCGGCTGAAGCGTCTTGAGCGCTGGATTATCGACCGATTTCACAGCCTTTCCCAGGGCCTTGTTAAAATCCCGCAATCCACGGCTTTTGCTTGCATTGATATCGGCAAGATCAACAGCCCCGCCTTCCATGAGCAGATCTGTCTCATACTCAATAACATCTTCCAATCGCTGGATGGCGATGAGAACAGGACCAAGCGATGGATTAAGACCTATATGCTGCTTGTTGTCGTTGATGGTTTCCATATTCATTCCTTCCAATCTTTCGGCCGCAGCCGTTCGATCTGGTAAAATACCGGGTTTCAACCCTGCTCTTTCGTAGAAATTGGCGAAGTGGTGCCAAGAGGCTGAGCCACTTCGTTTTTAATTCGTTTGGCACTTTGCTCTTCCAGCATGCGTGCAATTCCAATTCCGCCTGCGTCTGCCATCTGATTGGCAAGGGCTTCGGACATCATCGACTTCCAATATCCCCCTGCGATGCCTTCGCCATAGACCGCTTGATTCTCGCCGGTGAACATTGATTCAATGAAGGATTGCAGCATGACGGCTTCAAACTTTTTGAAGGCCGGATTTGAAACAGGTGTGTTTGATTGCACACCCTCGGAACTGACCCTCCCTGCCTGCAAATGGGCAAAACTCTCGCCGGACAGCGGGGTTTGTGCCGCAGCCCGATCAGCAGCCACGCTTCGCAATCTTTCCATCGCTGCCCGCATGGCCTGCGGATCAGCGGCCTTCGTCGCATCCAACACCAAATCAGAAGGCGAATTAATAGACATAAAAGACAGACCCAAACTGTTTCATGTTTATGACACTAGCTGTTCAAACTTGACTGAGGCTTGAGCCTTCATTTGGGGCCTGTCTTTAATTTGCGGCTTTTCCGAGCAACTGGCTGATATATTCATCGATTTCGACAGTGGCATGGTGGCGTTGTTGTTCGCTTTCATGGGATCGCAACCGGTCGTTCAGGACATCCAGCGTTCTTGAAATCTTCAACAGGTTCTTGCGTTGAACGGCCATCTGATCCGTCAGATGAATTGCTCTCATTCTGTTCGTTTCCAGTCGTCGTATGATGAGGTCTGGAGGAACCAGATCAGCGCCGGGTTTGAATCTGTCATCCTGCATTTTGAATAGCGCCTCGCTCTCATCCGCAATCGCCACTAATTGCGCATTGAGACCGGCAATGGTCAGTTCGGACCGGGCCTTTGCCAGTTTCTGCAATCGGATCAAGGCAAGATATGAAGCACGCTTGCTGGTTGCCATCAAAATGTCCTCAGATAAGAGCCGGCTTCGCTTGTGAACAATCTGAGCAGGTCCGGCATGGCGAAATAGAGCAGCATGAGACCGCCAGCCAGAACGAATGGCATTGAGATAAAGTAGACAGGAATGGCAGGCGTCAGCTTGTTGATCAGCCCAACAGCAACATTCACGACAACTGCAAAAACAATGAACGGTGCAGCTATGCGGATGGTGCTCATGAACGCCTTTGAAAGCGTGTCTGTCAGATTGACCATGGCTGTGCCCGGCTGGAAAATGCCGTCTACCGGGATCGCCGTATAGGATGACAGGAGCGCGCGAAACACCTCCAGATGTAAATCAGTGATGAAGAAAAGACAGAGCGCCGATAGCGTAACAAAGCTTGCGATTGCTGCTTGCGGCTCCTCACCTTCAATCGACCCGGCCGGTGCCCCGGAATAGCCGACAGTCATTGCGATCGTATTGGCCATGAACTGCAAGGCCCAGAAATACATGCGGGCCAGCACACCGATCAGCCCGCCGACAATAATTTCCACCACAATGATCCGCATCAAAACGAAAGGAGCGGCCTTTGCTGCTGGAGCCACTTGGGTCAGCACCAATGGAACCACCATGAGCGAACATGCCAGGGCCAGAAAAAGTCGTATCTGAACGGGGATGCGCGGGCTGGAAATGCCCGGCATGATCAGCAGGCAAGCACCAACGCGCGCGAACACCAGAAATCCGGTAAGTGCCGTATCACTGAGCGGAAGCATTAAACATCACGAGATCGTTCCAAGGGAGCGGACCTCAACACCCCGGGCTATTTCCACATGGGAAAGAACCGATAGGGTTGTGAACAAGCGCTCGATGATCATGCGGATATAGGGCCGCGCTTCCGGCGAAGCGACCAGAACAAAACGCTCTCCCGCATCGAGATGTTTGCGAATTGCGGTGGTCGCTTCCGTTCCAAACTGTTCAAGCAAACGCGGGTCAATGTCGAATTCCGTGACCTCCCCCTTGGCATCCCGCTTGAGGCTTTGATGGAAAACCAGATCCCAGCGATTGCCCAGGCGCAACACGGAAAGCACGCTATTGTCGGCAAGATCACCGCAAATCTGCTGTGCCATGCGCATACGCACATGCTCGACGATCATCTCCGACCGCCGAACATGCGGCGCCACTTCAGCGATAGCCTCAAGAATTAGATTGAGATTGCGGATCGAGACCCGTTCCGAGAGCAAAAGCTTCAAAACTGCCTGCAAGCCGGAATAAGTGAGATTGGCAGGGCAGATATCATCAAGCAGCTTCTTGTATTCCGGGCCAAGACGGTCGAGCAGCGCCCGCATATCTTTGTAGGACAGCAATTGCGAGAGATTATTGCGCACGATCTCGCTCAGATGCGTGAGCAGGACCGAAAGATTATCTACAGTCATATAGTTGTCGCGCTTGAGTTCTGCCGCGAATGTTTCGGGAACTGAGTAAGCCTTCATACCGAAAGCCGGTTCGCGCACTTCTTCGCCGGGAACGTGTGGCGGCGGCCGATCTCCGGGAATGACAAGTATCTCGCCGACGCGTAGCTCATGCGACGCCACTACGGTTCCGTGAATTTTGATACGATAGGTTTTCGGCGGCAGCAGAAAATCGTCCGTAACCTTTATTTCAGGCACGACAAAGCCGTATTCGACCGCGAATTTCTTGCGCATTTTGTTGACGCGATGCGCCAGTTCCAATTGCGAGGACATCAACCGCGAAGAAAGTTGCTTGCCAAGGCAAAGTTCGATTTGTGCTGTTTCCAGCGATGCCTTGACAGAATTGCGGTCTTCGTCCTCGGCGGTCTTCTGCTTGATCGCCAGTTCAGCCTGCGCTGCGGCGGCAACCCTAGCCAGCTTGCGGGGTACAGAAATGCCAATTGCGGTCAAACCGATGGCAAGGATAAAGAATGGAAATGCTGGCAGACCCGGCAATATACCGAGCACAAAGAGCAGAAGAGCAGCTACGAAAAGAGCTTTTGGATAGGCGCCCAACTGTCCGAACACAGCCTTGTCCGTCGATCCCCGGGTGCCCCCCTTGGAGACAAGCAGACCCGCTGCCAGCGATACGATCAATGCCGGTATCTGCGTAACCAGACCATCGCCGACAGACAGTTTGGTGAATACGTCAGCAGCTTCGCCGACTTCCATACCGTGCCGGGTCACACCGATAATGATGCCACCAAAAATATTGACTGCGGTTATGATCAAGCCGGCAATCGCATCGCCGCGTACGAATTTGGAGGCGCCGTCCATCGACCCGAAGAAGGCACTTTCCTCTTCCAATTCGCGGCGGCGGTGCTGTGCTTCCTTCTCATCAATAAGTCCGGAGGATAGATCCGCGTCAATCGCCATCTGTTTGCCCGGTATGGCATCGAGCGTAAAGCGTGCCCCTACTTCGGCAATACGCGTTGCACCCTTGGTGATGACGAGAAAATTCACGATGATCAAAATTGCGAAGACCACCAGACCGATAACGAAATCACCGCCCATGACAAATTGCGAAAAGCCATGGATGACCTGTCCCGCCGCGGCATAACCTTCGTCGCCGTGGGTTAGAATAACGCGGGTTGTTGCGATATTGAGCGAAAGACGCATCATCGTCGCGATCAGCAGCACTGTGGGGAATGCAGAGAAATCAAGCGGACGCTGTATCCACAGCGAAACCATCAGGATCAACACGGACAGGGCGATAGAAAAGGCAAGTCCGATATCAAGAACCATCGGGGAAACCGGCAGGAATAGTACCGTCAGAATAATGACGATGCCGAGCGCAAGACCGACATCACTGCCGGTCAGGTAGCCCTTATCACCCAGTCGTTTTACTGCTGCCTGCTGCACGGCATTCTCCTATTGTCGGATGGACCATAGGAGACGAAGCTTACGCGAAGCCCGCGCGTTAGAGCTTTGGATCAAAAACCCTTTTCAATCCGCGAATAGGTCAGCAGCGTCAGCGTATTGATCTGCGAGCCGACAAAAGGTGCGGTCAGAGCAAGCACTGCCAGAATAACCAGTATCTTCGGCACGAATGTCAGGGTGACTTCCTGAATCTGCGTCAGGGCCTGAAACAGGGCAATGCCGACACCTGCAAGCATCGCTGCGCCGACCGCCGGGCCGGCGGCTACGATAACCGTCCAGATCGCCTGATTGACAATATCCAGTGCATCAGCTTCGTTCATGGTCAGCTGATGACGATACCGGCCGTAATGATCAGCTCCGCCCCGCCCTTGAGCTTTGCTACCATGCCATCGCTATAGATGCGCACGGATTCGACCACGCCAGAGACTTTGCCATCGGGGCTGGTCACGGTCCGTCCGATGATACCATCCGCTTGAGAGAGTGACGAACTTGCCAGTAGCTGTTCAAGTTTGGCGTTCATCTGAACAGCTTGTTCAACACTGGAGAATTGCGCCAGCTGCGTCACCTGCTGCGTTGCGTCCATGGGCTTGGTCGGGTCCTGATTTTTCATCTGGGCCACGAGCAGCTTCAAAAAGGTCTGATAATCAGCGCCGGCAACAGCTTTTGGTGTGTTGGTCTGATTTGTTTGTTCCGTGCCTACGGGCGGAATAGTGGTCATGCTGTCGCCTCCGGCCTTACCTGGCCCGTTTGTGCAGGAATGGCAGCGCCTGAGCCACCCGACATGATTTGTGCTTCCAGCGCATAAAGCCCACGGATCGATTTTAACGCTTCGAAGATGCGGTCATTACAGACCACCTCATCGATGAGCTTCAGCTCTTTCAGCATTTGCTGGTTGGAAAACGTGCCGAGAAGCGCCGTCAGCATGCGCTTGAAAGCCAGGTTCGCCTCGTCCTTTGCCGATGGGTTGATCAGCATGATCTGCGCCGCGAAATAGAGCTGCCGCAGCGGCGTCGTTGTTTCGTCAGCCTGAAGCACATGGCTTCCCAGAAGGAAGCTCACATCATTCATGAATTCGAGCGCGACTTTGCGGTCAGCGCGCAGAACGGCCCCGTTGACATATATTTTTTCGCCAGCGCGCAAGGACACTTTCATGGCATTCAAATTCCGTCGCGAATGGTTTTTGTGATGTCGATTATGCTGTCATAATCGACCGACCTTTCCTGTCGGATGGCTTCCAGTTCCTTCAGAATGAATATGCCTATGGATATCAGCGATGCGCGCAATTCCTGCGGTAACTGGTTTGCCGGATCGCCAAGGTCTTCCATTACAATCATCCACAGACGGGACGTGAACTGGACGGCTTCAATTCCCTTGAACGAATAGCCGTCCTCGTCACGCGCTGCCTCAAGCATCATGATCGATTGATCGAATAATGACCGCTCACGCTCTTTGGCGCTCGTTGCACCGTCATTGATGATATCGTCGTATCGAGCCTGGTACATTGTCTTCTCAAAGTTTCGATGCATGCGGATTGCACGCAAGGTCAGGTCTATTTCAGGTAATTCAGCAAGCTCAGACTTTGCATCTTCACAGTCAGCGCATATGAGGCATCAATCTGGGTTCGCAGTGCCTCCACCCTGTTGGCGGCTTCATAGGGGTCGACGCCCTCAAGACCAATCACTGAGCTGTTGAGCACTTTCAATTGCACTTCCAAACGATCCGTTGCGTCTTTCGTTCGCGCCTGAGCTGTTCCGAGAACAGATTGCACGCCGGGCAGCGTTGAATTGGCCTCTGTGGTGGTCTCGATCGCCTTTGTGATCACGGCATCGAAAGCACCCTGGTTCAAACCAATATTGGCGAACTCGGCAACCATCGTGTAGCTCATCATCATCTTGCGAAACCCGGCATTGTTTGCACTGACCGAGGTTTCGGCCAATTCGGTTGGCGCGATGCGGCTTTTCATGAGCGTATCGGAGGCAGATGACCAATTATCGGACCATGAGGCGGCATCAAACTCTGACGAGAATGGACCGTCCAGAAAGGCCTTCATATCGTTCGCGCTGATTGTTGAAACCTGAGGATCAGTAACTGGAAAGCCGAAATGGTCTTCAAAGGACTGCAGGACTGCCGCGCGTGCCGGATTGCCTGCTGCATCATAATCGCCAAGCGGCTTTACGTCAGTGTTGACGCCGGCAAAGACATATTCGCCATTAAAACTGGTGTTGATCAAAGATGTCGCCGTCTGCATCAGCCCTTTTGCGGCATTAGCTGCAACCTCATGGCCCTGTCCGCTACCGCGCATGGCGATAATCGTTCCTAAAAAGCCCTGAGAACCCTTCATGGCATTGCTCAGCGCATTTTGCGATGTCGTCATACGCTCGGCCAGCAATTTATTGGAATCCGTAAGGACTGACAGCCGGTCATGTTCCTTTCGCAACGAAAGCGATTGCCCGGTGCGGCTGCCCAGCGCCAGACCGGTATCAAATACAAAGCCCGTCGTTGCTTCCTGTTGCGCCTTGACCAGATCAGCCTGCGCCTTTGAAATGATGCTCCGGGTTGCGTTTGCAAGGACGTATGAAGAGACCGATTGTGTTTTCATGTTTATGACGCCGCCCGGAAGAGTTCTTGGAACATGGAGTCTACTGTCGACAATATGCGGGCCGACGCCTGATATGAGTGCTCCAGGTCCAACAGCGATTGCATCTCGGTATCGATGTTCACGCCGCTGACATTGGAAATCGCATCACTCGCTCTGGACGAGAGAATTTTGTTGTAGTCGTTCGTATCCGTCACGGATTTGCGCTTTTCCTCAAGCGAGCTGATCGATGCGGCGGCAAAATCAAGCAGGCTTTTATTGTTGCCTGCTGCCGCATCAACGTCAAAAGTTCGCGGTGCGCCGATCGCCCCAATCAGACTTTGCAGTCGATCAGAATAGCCTGCAGAACCATCCGGATTCTGAACATAAGGTGTTCCTGCCGGGCCGCCATCGCGCAATAGCGCAGGATTGCCGCCTTCCGACAAAATATAGGCAGATGATACTTTAAGTGACCCCGCGATTCCCGGAAGGATCGTGGCATCGGCCGGCATCGCCGGTGCGCCCGAATAGGTAAATAGGCCAGGGACTGTCGGTACGCCTGTGCCTTTTTCAGCAAACATGCTGACGAGGCTGCGGGCAATTTCATCCAGTTGCTTTTGATAGGCCGGCGCAGTCTGGTCCCGCAATTGCAAGAGACCGCTCAGCCGTCCGGTGCCATAGGGTTGATCAAATGTGCCATGCGACAGCGGTACGCCGTCCACATAGACCTCATTGCCGCCCGTTGAAGCGCTAAACGCACTTGTCGGTGTAAACGTCACAGTTCGTGCAGATTTTTCAAAAAGCGTGACGCCTGACTCGGCGAAAATGACCATATCATTGTCATCACGCTTTAAGGTCGTGATACCGATTTCACCGGATATCTGCTTTAGCAGGCCGTCCCGTTCATCAAGGTCATCCGAGACATCAGACCCAGCCCTTGTGCCACTGACCACCCGATTGTTGACCGCCTCGAACTTTGCCAGGAGGTCGTTGATGTTGTTGACCGAGTCCGCAATATCATTGTCGGCATCCTGGCGAAGCTTCTGCGTTTCCTGCGTTCCCCGGTTAAGGCTATTGGCAAGCGACACGGCTTTGGCAACGGCGGATTCCCCCACCGAACTATTGCCAGGCTGAGAGGCATAAAGCTGGAGTGAATCCCGTAAATCGCCAAGAAGGGCTCGCGGTGAATCAGACGCATTACTGGCTGAATAAATGCCCGAAAGGCGATCAAGGCCGCCTTTCAAAGTGTCGGATGCTCCCAGAAAGCTGTTGGCTTCCACGAACTTGGAAAGAAGGGCCTCATCTGCCGAGCGTTTCACCGACATATAGGTCAAGCCATCGGCACCGCTTACCACTGACCCTATGCGCCGCGTGAAATTTGGATCGTTGGCACCCGCAATATTGCGGGAGACGACCGCGGTCTGCTTTGACACGGTATTGAGAGCACTCTGAGCAGTAAGGAGCGCTGAGGTTAGTGACATGCCCTTTGTCCAATTCCCATTATAAGTTCAGCTATCGTTTCAGATTGACCAGCACGTCCATCAAGTCCGCACCGGTCTGAAAGACTTTGGAGTTTGCCGTATAGTTTCTCTGCGCTTCGATCATTTCCGTAAGATCCTGCGCAATATCCGCATTGGATTCCTCAAGGGCTTCTGACGTGATGCTGCCAAAGCTTCCCTTGCCGGCAAAGCCCACCTGAACTTCACCGGAATCGGCACTGGTCGAGAACACATTGCCTGACAGAACCTGAAGGTTGTCGGGGCTGGGCACATCCGCGAGCGCGATCTGGTAGATCGGACGGGTCGTGCCGTTCTTGTAGTTGGCCACCACGATACCATCGGCGCCGATCGTCACGTCTTCAATCGGACTGGGCGAATTGCCATCGATCTTGACCTGAATGGGATTGTAGTCGCCAGCCAGTTGCTTCGTGCCGGAAAAGTCGATTTCGAGCGGCTGGCCATTTGGAACGACAACGGAAATCGACTTGTCCGCCGATGTGAGCTTACCTGTCAGGGCATCAAAGTTGAATGTCTCGGTTGTTAGCGGAGCCGCTGGCGTATAAGGGAACCCGCCCGTTGCCGATGCATTGGCCTTGTTATAAACGGCGGCCTCCCATTGGTTGTCCGCCGTCTTGGTGTAGTAAATATCCAGAACAACGACATTGCCCAGATTGTCATAGGTTTGAACCGACGATTTGGCGGTAAATTTTGCCGTAGCCGTTGTATTTGCAGGTGGCCGGTCGGCAGCGGGTATAATCTCAGCGCCTGCCGGCAAATTCGCCGTAAAGACGCCTTTGCGGCTCGGGTCAGCGATCAGATCGTTTTGCGAGAGATTGATCTTCTCCAGACCCTGATAGCCATTGGCTACCGGATTTACGTTGCCGTTGGTAATGGGATACCCCATCAGGTAAAACCCGGCAGTATTGACCAGATTTCCGGCAGCATCAGGAACGAACGAACCGGCACGTGTCAGGTAAGGCGTTCCATTGGCATTGCTGACGATGAAGAAGCCCCTGCCTTTCAAGGCAAGATCAGTGGAGGATGTCGTGAAACGCAGCGGGCCATCATCAGAAATATGGTGGCGAACGGTAGTTTCGACCCCACCGGAATTGTAGGAGCCGCCGGAACTGGGAAGAACAAGCGAAGAAAACTCGGTGCTCGCGCGCTTATAGCCGGTCGTGCTCGAGTTGGCGATATTCTCGGATACCGTGGACAGCCGGTTGGCTTGACCGTTCATACCCGACACGCCGGTTCGCATCATTCCGTAAAGGCTCATTTCCGTCTCCTAAAGCGCGATTCAGTCCAGAATCGTTATGCCTCGATACTTGCGCGAAGCTGACGTGGGAATCACTGAGAGAAGCTAAAAAAATTCGATTGATCAAGATCGGCGGCACTCGCCGGTCTTCAGTCGAGATTTATGCAATAGCCAAGGAAGCGTTTTGAATCGATCGGATCATATCCAAGCTGCTCACGCAGTTTCTTGCGCAGCTTGCTGATATGGCTCTCGACAACGCTTTCTTCGACTTCACTATCGAAGATTCCATAGATCGCATTGAATATCTGGGCCTTGTTCAACCGCCGTCCGCGGTTGGCAATCAGATATTCAAGGATACGGCGTTCGCGGCGCGGCAAGGAAAAATCAACCCCATTGACCTGCGGATCGCGCCCGTCGGAGAAAATCTTGATCGGCCCGATCTGGGTTCCACTGCTGCCATTGCCGTAACGTCTACGAATTGCATTGATCCGGGCCAAAATCTCGCGAACATGCATGGGCTTGCGCACAACATCATCGACGCCAGCCTGGAAAAGCTCCAGCGTGTTTTCCAGCGATTGGGTGTCGTTGACAGCGATCACGGGAGCCGAGCAACGTTCACGAATTTTATGTGGAAACTGGCTGCGGTTCGCGCACTCCCCTATCAGAAATGCTTCCACTGCCATAATATCTTGCTCCTGAACGGTGGCGACCCACTCACCAAAATCGTTCGGAGAAAACCCGGTTGTCGTTATGCCCTCTCGGGCGAACCATGCAGAATACCCACTCGTCACCAGACTTCGTTCGTCGACGACTACAATCACAACCCCACCTTCCGAATCAGTAACTTAACCCCAAGCACGACACACGTAGCGGTGGTAAGGAGTTGTCGACAATCCCCAACTAATTGTTCCTAATTAATTGGGAGTCGGAATGAAGTGGTATAATAGCTGGACTTGGGGGAAAAGCCGACACGGCGGCTGTAGCAAAGCTGACGCAATAAGTTTAACAAATTGCCAACGGGAAATAAAATTCACGTTTTATTACCGTGTATTAACGTGGTCCCTTATTGCAAAAGATGCGCCTGCCAGGAGTCCAGTTTTTGCGCTCGCTTGCGTCATATGTTCCATTACCCGGCAAACATAATTTTTCTGCATGATGTTCATTGCCCGCCCCGCAATGCCTCGCTGCCAACTTCGTTTTTGGTGCAATCATGGCGTGCGCGCACGCGGCCTGGTCCCCACGGACTGGTGACGGCATAGGCAAACCGACAGTCAGGTGCGAATTAAACGACGAGCCCGCGCGAAGAACGAATTTGAGCGCCTGGCTTTGCCGGTAATTCGACATGGTCATCCGGTGCAACGTCTGCGGAAAAACTTTGATGGGTGGTTCGATCTTCCGGCGTATTCTGGAAACCTGATTGGCCCTGATTATTGCCGCGCGCGCCGAGCTGTTGCGGATCTTGCCCGTTAAGATTTTGCTGACCGGCTTGAGGGTTCCCAGCACCTGCCTGCGAGCGGTCTATAATGGATATTGTGACATTGGATGCATCATCCGTAACGCCAGCGCGGTGCAGCGCTTTGCCCAGGGCCTCACGATCATTCGATAAATGTTCGGCCATTGCAGTGCTCGCCGCAGCAATCTGGATATGCATTCCCTCGGATGTCAGGCGCAGTCTGGCCGTTACAGTGCCGAGTTCGACGGGCTGCAATTGAATGACCAGCGTCCTTGCAGCACCCGTGGTGCGATCAAAAACCACTTCTATGCCGGTGACAGCCGGTGAATTGGCCGGTACCGTAACCATCGCGATATTTCCCATCAAGGGTTTTGCCGTGGCTTGTGGCAATGAAGGAGCAGCCTGCTGGGATGTGTTCGTGTCAGACGCCGCAATCACGTCCTGCAATGTCTCCGTCACCGGATTGGGATCCTGTTTCTCCGGTTTTACCGCCTTTGACGCTATGGCAGAGCTGGCGCCATCGATCTCCTGCTGCTTTGCGGAGACAAGAGTTGGCAATGCGGGCTCGAATGGGGCTTGTTCGGATACAGGAGGCGCGGATGAGACGGAAAGTCTGCCTGAGCGCTCTGGCACTTGCTTCGGCGCTTGTTCTTTGTCTGCAAGAACATCTGCAGCATCTGTCTGTGGCGGGATGTCATTGTTTCCCAGCGTCAATTCAGCAGCATCCGAATCTGTCACGGACACTGCTCCTTGCAAGCCCTGCTGGTCAATCAAGGTATCGGGGGCAAAAGCGGTTTTATCACCTTGCCGCCTATCCAGCATTTGCTCCAACGCAATAATTGGTTGCGTGAAAGCACTCTGTGTAAGCGACATGGATTCCTCATCCCTGTGATCGGGCGGGCTGTCTGGCCCAGCGCTTTTTTCGTCACCAGGAATGTGGTTTAAAACGCTGTTCCGGTGTGGCTTGACGGCCTCCAAAAGCAATCCAAAATTAGGTTGCAGCTCTTTGGCTCCAAGCATTTCCTGGAAGTTGCCTTGCGTCTCTTCCTTTGTAGCCCGCACCGGCGTCTGCAACTTCAGCTTGAAAGGCATATTGGATCCGATCGTCATTTCCCGGCCTTTCCAAGAATTGCGTCGATCGCATCGAGCTTCTTGCGCGTTTCTTTAATCATTGCATCTTCCGTATCGACGGCTGGCGGCTGGCGCGTCTTTTGCGGCGTCTGCGTGGCGATCTCTGGCGTGGGGATAGTTTGGGGCTCCATGGCAGCTGACGTCACACGCGGTTGTTCGGTTATTTTCCCCGCCATGGCCATGGCCGCTTCAAGTAGGTTTACGTCGCGGCCATGCAGACGATCCTTTGGCAGGCTGGACAATATTCTGCCCGCTTCTCCGGTCTCATCGGAACCGACATTGCTCACAGCAAGGTAAAGCCTTGCCTGTGTGTTGTCGGCTTTGAGCGCAGTGGCCAGTTCTTCCGCTTCCCGCGCGGCAAACCGGGCACGGACCAGATCACCATTCACAATAGAGCTACGGGCGAGGCGCAAGTAAAAGGGCATTCGGGCGCCCGGCCAAGCCAGCACTGCCAGATCCTTGATTTCCTCCTCGCTGATTTTGTCCTTCAGCTTCAGCAAGGCGTCGACAAGCTGGCGATAGAAATCTTCCGAATATGGTGATCGTTCAAAGCGTTGCAGGTAGTTTCTGGACAGATATAGCAGCTTGTCTTTCTCGCCAAGACCAGCGGCGATGCTGAGACCGCGGCGCAGTGCGGCCTCCTCCAGCAGCGTTCCCGGCGCATTCAGCCGTATATAGTCGAGGCGCTTGAGAGCTGTAATCGCATCAATCGAAGCGAGTTGAGATGCCGTTACCAAATAGATCGAAGCGTTGAGTTCTGCTGGCAGATTTGGCGGCAGTTCCTGAAAGTTCTCGACAATGCGAAGCGCATCGCCATCTGCATAGGCCAATGATCCGGCGATAAGTTTAGGATTGATCTGATCAGGCTTCAGCGTGGCAATGATGCCGCGTACAACATCAGGATTGCCACCATTCAGCAGATAGATGAAAAGCGCATAGGCATTGGCCGGCTTGTCCCAAGCCTCCGGTTTGGCCTCTTTAAACTGACGAGAAACATGCGCAAGAACCCGGTTGAGCATCGGCAACGCTTCCGGCTTTCCAGATGCTACCTGGTCCTGCAACATGCGCATTGACCGCACCAGAAGATATGGCTCTGGTGCAAGCATATCCGCTCGTGCCTGTGCCTGCATCAAACCGAACAAACCCAGTATCAACACAAGATGATAGCGCCTCACTCTCATCTGCCAACCGTTTTAAGAAAAATATCGATCCGGCGATTTTGAGCTGCATAGGGATCCGACGCAATCTTTGGGTCGCGATCCGCATAACCGTCAATTCGAAGAATACGCTTTGCGTCGAGACCGCCCCGCGTCAGCATATAATAAGCCATATGGGCACGCGCCGAGGACAAACGCCAATTGTCATAGCTATCGCTCTTGAACGGTCGCGCATCGGTATGACCGCTGATGACAACATCACCCTTGCGGGAGGCGATGATCTTGCCGATCTCATCCAGCACCTGCACGACGCGCTTGTCAGGCTTTGCCGAGCCAATGGCAAACATGCCATAGTCAACTTTGTCAGTCAGCTGAATCATAACGCCTTCATTGGTGGGGACCACTGTCACCTCCGGCGCATTTTTCTCATCTGCAATGCCGGTCTTTGCGATTTCCGCAGCAAGCTTTTGGGCAATCTCAGCTGGACTCATCTCCCGCTTGCCTTCCGTGCCCGTCTGACCAGCAGCTTTCTTGCCCTCGACAGACTTGGCGGCGGGATCGGGTTTTATATCGCCAGCGCTCAACCGTTGTGCCAGCGATGCCTGTTCAATCGTTGCCGACTCCTGTTTGGAGGCGTCCTTTTTGACGCTAGCGCTTTTTTCATAGGATGGGGGTGGCACGGGCGGGCTATCCGTCAGAGGGAAAATTTCATCATCCGCCCGGTTAGTCCAATAGTTGGGATTGAAGGGATCCCGATAGGCCTCACCGCCTTCCGCACCGGTCATTGGACCAGCACGATTAATGCCACCGGCACCCGCGACGGACCGGTTCTGGAGGACACCAGAATCCGTGGCGATCTCCGCAAGAACCGCATAGGGATCTTTGAATATCTGCCGCTCTTCGCGTTCTGGCTGCGTCTCAGTATCACGGTCGTTGCGAGAACTCTTTGTTTCCGCATCGGTGGAATCGGGACGTTCGAAGCGGACCTTGCCCTTTTCCTCGTCAGAGTCCTGAATACCCTTTGGTCTGGCGTTACGGTCCATCAATTTTACGGGATTGAAATAGCTGGCAACAGCCGCTTTGGTTTCCTCGTTAGCAGCATTGATGAGCCACATGACGAGGAAGAATGCCATCATTGCCGTCATGAAGTCAGCATAGGCAATCTTCCAGACACCGCCGTGATGACTGTCTTCGCCATCGCCTCGGCCACGACGCACGATAACAATTTCGCGATGCGTTTCGGGATCAATGTTCATCGGATGTGATCTCTCAAACTATCGATCAGACGGCCAAGCCGTGTCTCGATAACCGTATCGTCAAGCCGCAGGGACAGCTCTGCCTGGTTTGCCTCTGACAGAGAAAAACGCGTAAGATCAAAGCCGGGCCGGTTGCGAAGCACGTCCAGAAGATGCGATGGGCCGCTGATCTTCGCGGTAATCCCTTCATATCCCATGGTCAGTCGCTCTATTTCGCTTGCGAACGCACTTACCGCACGTTCCCGCATATTGACTTCAATCAGTGGAACAAGCACCGCAGCAAGCGAGCCGGAAAGATCAGACGCAATCGTCTTCAGCCCTTCATCCAATTGCGCTGAAATGCGCGCTCCCGTCTGCTCCAGAAACGTCACTTCAGCTCCGGCAAGCTGTTCTTGAAACTCCCGCTCCAACCTGACCTTTTCAGCCTCGAACAGAACCGAAGCTTCAACCTGCCCCGACTCCCTGCCCGCAGCAAATGCCTCCTTGATCTTGAGTTCATAGTCGATGAGTTCGACTACCTCTTCAGGAGAATCGTCAATATCGGTTTTGATTGTTATCCGCTCGCCAGGTGCGGTAAATACCGTCACGCGATCGGCAGGCACATGCTGCGGCGTGAAATCCGTCAGCATGCTGGCAATGGATCTGGGTTGGGATGCCGTCATGCCGCTTCATGCACCCATTGCTTGAGGATGGCAGCTACGCGCTCCTCATCCATGTCGATCATCTGCTCCAGCCTGTTCTGGGCCGGAACGCGCATGCGGCGTCTTAACTCGCTGAGATCATCATAGGGCGCACTTTGCTCGGCATTTGCAGCAGCAACAGCAGGAAGATTGTTTGCCGGTGCAAGACCCGGCACAGCGAAACTCGGCTCGTCCGCCAGCTGCAAAGCGTTCTGCTGATTGCTCATTTCGCGCATCAATGGACGCACGCCAAACCAGAGTACCAAACCGACCGCCGCAATCAGCGCCGCAGCATTGATGAGCGTACCTGTCTGCCGGAAGATCAATTCCGATATGGGTGTTGAAGCCGGTTGCAGTTGCTCGTCGGCCGCTTCCAGGAAGTTCACAGCTGTAACATTGATCACATCGCCGCGCTTGGTATCAAGACCGGCGGCGGTTGCGACCAATTGCGTAATCTTGGCAATCTGCTGATCCACGAAGTTGGCCGGCGGCGGAGTCTCACCGGCAGTCGCCAGCAATCGCGCCTGATCAACCACGACCGCAATCGAAAGGCGCTTGATCTGATAGCTGTCACTCGTGGTCGAAACCGTCTTCGAGTTCAGCTCGTAATTGGTCAGTTCTTCACGCTTGTCGGTTTTTTCAGTGGCGCTGTCGCCATTTCTGCTGGCAATCTCTTCCTGTGGAATGTTCTGTTCCACACCTGTCGCATTGTCACTGGTGGAATTTTTCGAATCGCCACTTTCGCGCACCACGCGAACCGAGCGTTCGACGCGCGATTCAGGGTCGAACACTGTCTCATTTGTCTGACGCCGATCCGTATCCAGTGCCACCTGAACGCTTGTCTGGAAATGCCCAACGCCCAGATAGGGCGCAAGCGCCTTGCGGATATTCTCGTCAACGGATGACGAGACATTCTGCTCCAGCGTGGCGGACATGACTGCACCGGCATTGGTGCCGTCATCCTTGGAAGCCAGCAGCCTGCCATTCGTATCGAGGATCGTGACTTCCGAGGCAGTCAATTGCGGAACGGCCGCTGCCACAAGCTGGCGTATGGATTGCGCGGATTCAATTGCGAAATCGCCTTCGGTGCGGATGACAACCGACGCGGAGGGAGCTTGATCGCCGCGACGGAAACTGCCTTTCTCCGGCAAGACAATGTGCACTCGCGATGCCTTGATCCCGCGTATGGCCTGAATGGTCCGTGATATCTCGCCTTCAAGCGCGCGCACCCGCGTGATTTCCTGCATGAAGGATGTGAGGCCCAGCGAGCCCATATTGTCGAAAAGTTCGTAACCGGCATTGTTGCTTGTCGGCAGGCCCTTTTCTGCAAGGTACATACGCGCCTGATCGGCCTTGCCGAATGGCACCAGAACCGATGTTCCGTCTGACTTGACATCGAACGGTATGCCCGCTTCGCCCAAGGCCATACCCATGCGATTAACGTCATCGCGGCTCAGCCCGACATAGAGTGTCTCATATTGCGGCCGGTTAAGATAAAAACTAGAGGCAAGAATAGTGGCAAAAAGCGTCACACCGATGATGCCCAGCGCAATAAGCCGCCGGGCTCCAAGCTTTTTCAACGCTGCGCCCAGCTGCTCAAAAGTCTGTCTTAGGTTCTTTTCCATCAATTCCCACCGCAACACCTTGAGCCGACCATAGATGCTGAAGCTTGCGCGAAGTTAGAGTGGCGTTGCTCAAAGCCATTGCCAGAAAACAAAAAGGCCACGCGCGAAGCGTGGCCAATTGAGTTTTGCAGAACTGTTCTTATTAGCCGCGGAAGAGCGACAGGATGCTCTGGTTGCCGGAATTGGCAATCGAGAGTGCCTGAATGCCGAGCTGCTGCTGAACCTGCAAAGCAGACAGACGAGCTGATTCTGCGTTCATGTCAGCATCAACGAGCTGGCCTACGCCGCGATCAATCGCGTCCATCAGCGAGCTGGTGAAGCTTACCTGCGTGTCGATACGGGTCTTTGCGGAGCCGAGACCCGCAGCAGCAGCTTTCATCGTGTCGATAGCTGTACCGACGGTTGCCGATGTAGTAGCGGCTGTGAGAGCAGCTTCGAGATCGAATGCAGCAACAGCAATGGTTGTTACGCCAGTGCCAGCCTCGTAACCGGTAACGATGTTCTGGGCTGTGCCACCTGTCTTGAGCAGGTTAACGCCCTGGAATGTCGCGCCCTTTGCCATTTCAACGATCTGAGCCTTGAACTGGGCAATGTCGGCATCAATGATGGCGCCGTCTGTGCCTGGAGTTTCCTTGGCAACATATTTCGCCTGAATCTTCTGAGCGAGGTCGATAGCCTTCGTCAATGAAGTATAGGCAGTGTCGACGATGGAAGCACCAAGACCAAGACCGTCCTTAACAGCAGAAAGAGCCGAGTTCTGCGTGCGCATGCCGGTTGCGATTGACCAGTATGCAGCATTGTCGGAAGCTGTCGAAACGCGCTGACCGGTAGCAATACGGTCCTGCGTTGTTGCAAGGTTCTTGTTTGTTGCGGAAAGTGTCTGCAGCGCAGTCATTGCTGACGCGTTTGTAAGAATGCTAGCCATAGGATGAAGTCCCTGATGAGATATTATTTGGGACATACCGGACTGACCGGTATAACGGAACGGCATCATGCCTATTGTCATTGCGACAACCCGTTATGTGCGTGATGAGTATGCCAAAAATGTTACGGTTTCAATAACGTTCATGATTAATTTTTCAAAGTTGGTTAGCGCACCTGTATCCGGCTAAGAATAGGAACGGATAAGACTGCCAACAAGGATGTTCCAGCCATCGATGAGGACGAAGAAAAGTATCTTGAACGGCAGCGACAGCACGGTTGGCGGCAGCATCATCATACCCATCGACATTGTAAGCGTTGCAACGATCAGATCAATCACCAGGAATGGCAGAACGATCAAAAAGCCGATTTCAAATCCGCGACGCAGCTCGGAGATCATGAATGCGGGTACGAGGATACGCAGGTCAACAACTTGATTCGCCTGTGTGCGAAATGATTCGTCGGCCAGGTCTTCGAACAATCGCAAATCCTTGTCGCGGACCTGCCGCAGCATGAATTCGCGAAACGGCGTGGTGATTTCATTGATCGCCACATCCTGAGTGATCTGGTTGTTGACCAGCGGCTGCACACCATTTTGCCAGGCTCTGTCAAAGACAGGTGCCATCACATAGAATGTCATGAACAAGGCAAGGCTGATCATTACCAGATTGGCGGGCGTAGTCTGCAATCCAAGCCCGGCCCGCAACATCGAAAATGCAATGGCAAACCGGGTAAAGCTCGTGACCATGATGAGAATGCCCGGTGCAATCGACAGAACGGTCAATGCCGCCAGCATCTGGATGATCTGGCCGCTGGATGATGCACTGCCTTGCGGTATCAATCCTTCAAGCAAAGACGCTTGTTGAGCCATGGCCGTTCCACCAAGACCAAATAATAACCCGGCCAGAAGCACCGGCGTCAGATAACGTCTTTTCATTCCATCACCAGCGCCCAGATGTAAACTTTATCGACTTTGCCTTCAGTCCGCATGCGCGCACGTTCCTGCAGATCAGTTCTCAAATATTCCAGTCCGGCTGGTCCCCGCAGCTGCATCAGGTTTACCGTGCGAAGGAAGGCCATGAAGTCGGCGGAAACGGCGGTTGTCAGCTCGTCGGAAATTGCTTCTCCCGGCCGGACAATCAATCCTGCCTCCAGCCTGATCCAGACATCCTGAGGGATTTTGACATTGGTGAGGATCGGCTTCAGTACGACAACACTGCCGTCGGGCATTGCCTCCACCGACGGAGTTTTTTTCTCCGCCGCACCGGAGGCAGCCACAGGTACCGCCAGACCCAGTTGACCACCAAGAAACCAGCCTCCCGCACCGGCAATGAGTGTCAACACGACTACGACAAATGCCAGGGCAGCCATTGAAGGCGCCTTGCGTGTCTGAACGGTATCTTCTGTGGCAGCGCTCATTGTGGGTCTCTAAATCGGCGAGACCGCATCAAGGACCTGCTGGCCCCATGGCGGCTGTTGCACTTCGCTTTGGCGACCACGACCACCATAGGAAATGCGCGCTTCTGCAATCTTCTCGTAGGAAATCGTATTATATCCTGAAATGTCACGCGGCCTTACAACACCGGCCACATTGAGTACGCGAAGCTCGTTGTTGACGCGGATTTCCTGCGATCCGCGAATGATGAGATTTCCGTTCGGCAAAATGTCGGTCACGATTGCAGCAACCGACAGATCGATTTTCTCCGATCGTTCAATCTTGCCCTCGCCCTTGGTGCGGCTATCTGAATCATAATCGAAATTGCCGCCAATATTGCTTACCGAGATTCCGCTCCCGCCCAGATCCGCCTTGGCGCCATAAATGCCCGAAGCGACGCGTGAGCGGTCAGACTTGTTGTCAAGCTTCGCCCGGTCATCAATCGAGATAACGACTGTCAGCACATCACCCGGATTGGTGGCGCGCGGATCGCGGAAAAAACTGGCCTGTCTGTCCTGCCACAGCGAGTATTTCTGCGGACGAGGCTGTACCGGGTAGTTTGATGGGTCGCTCACCGTAAAATTGTGTCCCACGCCCGTGCCGACCGGCGTCATCTCCGGCGGTCGATTAAAATCACGCGGATTCATTGCACAGCCTGAAACCAGAAGTACGCTTGCCAAAGCCATCGGCATTGCCGCTTTTTTCATTGTGCGGTTCTTTCTTTTGTCGTCACAACCCGCGAACCGACAATCACCCGCGCCAGCTTGGATGATTTCTCCGGGGGCATCTCGTTGAGAATAACGCTGGAAACCCGTGGGTTGAGTTTCAGCAGGAGCGCCGCGGCGGCTTCATCGCCCAGCAGTGCCATTTGCGCTGCGGCAGCGTCGGGCCGCATCTTGGATATGATGCCGACAAGTGAGTCTTCAGCCTTATCGATAAATTCGTCACGGCGTTTCAGCCAGACTTCATATTCCTGACGCTTGGCGTCGAGAAGTTCGATACGGCTATCTATATCCTCACGCAATTGCTGAAGCTCGCGTGTTTGCATCGCATAACGAGCATCGGCGGCCTTGTCGGTGATATTGGAGCAATACCGGTCAATCTCCTGACCGGTATCATCCTGCGTTCTGGCTGTTTCCTGGGAAAAGCCGTAAGCCGCTGGCAAAAGCAGCGCCAAGCTGAAAGCAAGAGGTGCAACAGATGCTTTGAGAAAGCCCGACACGTTCATTGGACCACCAGTTCGGCATGGAGGGCGCCGGCGGTCTTGATGCCTTGCAGAATCGCGATGATACCCTGTGGTTTCACTCCAATCTGGTTCAGCCCCTTGACAAGGCTTTCCAGATCAGTGCCCCCAAGCACCCCGATTTTCGATGTCTGGTTTACATCAATTTCGGTATTTGGCTCGACCGCAGTTTCGCCGTCCGAAAATGGTTCGGGCTGCACAATCGTCGGACGTTCAGTCACGCGCACTGACAGGCTGCCATGGCTGATCGCAACGCGGGAGATGCGCACTTTTTCGCCAATGACAACGGTCCCTGTCCGCTCGTCAACGACTACACGGGCGACTTCATCTGTGACGACCGGAAGCCCCTCAATTTCGGCAAGAAAACGCGTCGCTGAAATGCTGGCAGGCTTACGCAGGCGGATCGATTTGGAATCCCGCTCTTTGGCAACAGCCTGCTTATAGCGGCGTTTTGCAAAGGCATTGATCGTATCGGTAATGCGCACCGCGGTGGTAAAATCGGGTTCACGCAGCTCGACAATCAGCTCATCATGGCCAAAATTACCGGTGACTTCCTTTTCCACCAGCGCGCCATTGGGAATGCGGCCGCTTGTCGGCACTCCCTGTGTTATGGTTTCCGCTTGGCCCGAGGCCGTAAAGCCGGAAACGATCATATTGCCTTGCGCAACCGCATAGGTCTGGCCATCGGCTGCAGCCAAAGGAGTCATGACCAGCGTACCGCCAGCCAGAGAAGTCGCATCGCCCAATGACGAGACTGTAATATCGATCCGCGAACCACGCCCAGCGAAAGGCGGCAGATTGGCCGTTACGATCACGGCGGCAATGTTTTTGGTACGGGAGGCACCGGCTGGTGGGCTAATGCCAAGATTATCCAGCATGGCGCGCATGGACTGTTCGGTAAAGGGCGCACTGCGCAAGCTGTCACCCGTGCCGTTCAAGCCGATGACAAGACCATAGCCGACAAGCTGGTTTTCGCGCACACCCTGAATATTGGCGATATCCTTCAAGCGGGCGATTGCTCCACCCTCGCCAAGCTGTGATGAGGCACCTCCCCAGCGGCCATCATCAAGCTCTTTTTGAAAGGCTGCCCGCGCTTGCCCAGGCGTTTTGTAGTCCTTGGCATTGGCCGACGGCTCAGCTGCATAGCCAGCGGGTGATGCTGCAAGCATCAAGCCGACAAATGCTATGAGGACACGCAGCAGCTTCATTGCATACCAACCTGGATGCTTCCATTGGCAAGCACGGTTCCAGTTACAATAATGCCGCTATCAATGTTGCGGACCTTTACGAAATCACCGGAACGGCCGGCCTCCATTGGTATGCCTTTGGCAGTGATAACCAGAGCGCCCGTATCGTAGACGATTGGAACAGAAACTCCGCGCTGAACAAGATCCGGCTCGTTCACGGCTGTAACCAGAATGGGTTTTCCCGGAAGGAGGGTCTTGCGCGCGACCTTGCCGATCAGCTGATCGGCGGACAGGATATAACTTCCCGCCGCGCTGGACTTGATCGTGAACATCTTTTCTTGCAGCTCGTTGCCGCCGATGGCCTGCCCGGGATAGATGATCTGCGATGGGACGATAAAAGTTATGCGGTCGGCCAGGGCCGACGACACCACAAAGAAGGCCGTGGCAAAAGCACTGGCCCGCAACAGATTCTTTATCGCTCCAATGGCTATCATCATCACCCTCAACGCAGATTCTTCGAAACTACCGAAGCCATTTCGTCGGCGGCCTGAATGACTTTCGAGTTCATCTCATAGGCCCGCTGCGCCGTGATAAGATCCGTGATCTCCTTCACCGGATCGACGTTTGAGCTTTCAAGATAATTCTGCTTCAACGTTGCAAAGCCCGGATCACCCGGAACACCCACAACGGGATCACCGGAGGCATCCGTTTGCCGGAAAAGATTGTTGCCTAGCGGCTCCAGCCCCGCTTCATTGGCAAAGTTTGCGATTTGCAGCTGCCCCAGATTAACCAGCTGGGTCTGGTCCGCCATTTTAGCGAACACTTGTCCACTCTCAGTGATCTTGACCTCAATCGCATCGGTAGGAACAACGATATTCGGTTCAACGAGATTGCCATCAAGGGTCACAAGCTGACCCGTCCCGTTAACGTTGAACGCTCCGGCGCGGCTGTATAAGGTGTCGCCTGCAGGGTTCTGTATCTGGAACCATCCACGGCCTACCAGCGCGACATCATAAGGATTTCCGGTCTGGTTGAGCGGCCCCTGTATATGCAGATTGCGCACCGCAGCTGTCTGCACACCAAGACCAACCATGGCTCCTTCGGGAACAATGCTCTGGTTGGCAGCATTGGGAACGCCGGCTGTCCGCTCTGCCTGATACAAGAGATCAGAAAATTCGGCCTTGGCGCGCTTGTATCCGGTCGTATTGATATTGGCGATATTGTTCGCAATGACTTCCAGATTAAGCTGTTGGGCATTCATGCCGGTGGCTGCGATAGTAAGCGCTTTCATTGGGATTCCTTATCCAGCTAAATCGGCATGCGGCTGATTTCGAGATAGGCCTGCACGATCTTGTCGCGAATGGCGATCGCGGTTTGCAGCGATTGTTCCGCGTCCATGACCGCATTAACAACGTCGCGGGTCGGCACGTCGCCCGTCATGCTTTTCATGGACACAGCTTCTGCGGTTTGCAGCTTGCCGCTCACGGAGCTGGCGAGTTCTGAAAGCACATTATCGAAGGATGGCTGACCGGGTGCGGCAACTTGCGATGCAGCAGAGGCGGCCCCCTGATTGACAGTCTCGGTCAGTTTGGAAAGGGCGTTACGGGTAGAAACGCTGAGAAGCTGGTCTATCATCAGGAATTCCTTAAAAGATCGACGGTCATGGCAATCAGCTCGCGCGCTTGCTTGACGACTTGGAGATTGGCTTCGTAAGAGCGGTTGGCTTCTCTCATATCCGCCATTTCAACGACCATGCTGACATTGGGATATTTGACATAGCCGCGGCTGTCTGCCGCCGGGTGACTTGGCTCATATTCTTCGACAAAGGCGGAAGTATCCTTGCCGACCTCGGCAATTTTAACCGTTTCGACGCCGGTCGTACGATCAAGCTCGGTCGCGAAGGAAACCGTCTTGCGCCGATAGGGATCGCTGCCGGCTGTCTTGCCGGTCGATTGCGCATTGGCAAGATTTTCCGAAACGATGCGTAAACGTGTTGACTGGGCGGAAAGGCCGGATGCTGCGACTTTAAGGGCGGCCTGTAGCGGATCACTCATGCGCTTAAGCCTTCACAGATGACATCATCATGCGGTGAAACGCCTTGACGATGCTGGTGTTGAGCGCGAATTCGCGATTGATCTCGCCGGATTTCACCATTTCCATTTCGAGGTTAACGGTGTTCTTGGAGTGGTTTTGTTCGGTCACTGCGTCCTTGCGCAGGGCGGTTGCCGCAATACCTGAGGCATCGATTTCCAGATGCTTCGGATTGGTGGCCGCCATTGTCAGTTGCGACTGGGCAAGGACGTCATGGAATGGTTCGACATCGCGAGCCTTGAACCCTGGAGTATTTGCATTCGCAACATTTCCTGAAACCGCTGCCTGCCTTACTGACAGCCACTCGGCCTGACGTGACGCCAGATCGAACAGATGAATTCCTTGCATGTGCTTCCCCGCAGCCGAACCGATTAACCCGCTCTTAATATATGTGGTCAGGCTTGCGTGAGACTTGCGGCAGCGTCAGCTTCAGTCGATCTGGCTAGAACGTCCTGTCGATCACAGTCCCGTCGGAGGTCTTGATATTCCAGCTTCCGGGCGCTGCTCCGCGCTGTATAGCCACCAATGTGCTGCCATCCGGCAGTGGTGAGCCCTTCTCGACGAACCAATATCCTGTTTCGTCCTCAATCATCACCAGTCCGCCTACAACTTCGCGGACAAGGAATTGCGGCTTACCCGGAAAAGGCTGTTTGCTGGCATCCTCCATCTTCGCGAACCTGTCAGCTGTCAGCTCCGACGTTGTAGCTGTCGTCATCGGATCAAGCTCTTCGCTGGAATTGGGTGATGTTGAAGCAATCTTGCCTCTTGTCTCGCGTACAACCTTCTGGTTGGCACGGTTGAGAGGATCGCGCACCTGAATACCGGAAGCCTCGGGCTTTGGGCGCGCATCCAGAATATCGTAATACATGACGAATGGCAGCACGAAGGAGACCACGGCCAACCCGAAGCCTGCCGTTTTAAGATAGCCGTCAAAACGCTTGTCGCGTTGTTTGGGCGCTAGGGCTGTCTCGATATCGACCGATCCGGGTTTTGCCGCGTTTGCTTGTTGTTCTGTCATGATGGCTCCGTTGGCCGCAAGGCGGTGGCAAGGTCGCTATAAGGGTCCTGAGATAGTGGGGAGGCTGGCGTCTGCTGCATTGTCCCGTATATCAGCGGTACGAGATGGACGGCCTGATCAATCTGCGGATCGCTGCCGGTCTGATAAGCGCCGATCATCCGAAGATCGCGCGTTTCCTCGAACCTTGAAATCAGGCTGCGCAGACCCGTCGCAAGTTTTGCCTGATCCGGAGACCAATTATGGTGTGCCAGACGTGATATCGATCCCAGAATATCGACAGCCGGAAACCGCCCCTGAGCCGCTATGGTTCGATCGAGAACGATATGACCGTCAAGAGTACCACGAATGGCATCCGAAATGGGATCATTGTGATCATCGCCATCGACGAGAACAGCATAAAGACCGGTAATTGTGCCTTGGCCTTCAAGCCCCGGCCCTGCCCGTTCAAGCAGCCTCGGCAGCTGGCTGAAGACGCTCGGCGGATAACCGCGTGATACCGGCGGTTCACCGGCGGCAATGGCTATTTCGCGTGCTGCATGGGCAAAACGCGTAATCGAATCCACGATCAAAAGTACATTGTCGCCGCGATCACGGAAATACTCGGCAATCGCAGTGGCCGTATTGGGAGCAAGCCGTCGCATCATCGGACTTTCATCACCCGTGGCAATAACGGCAATGGTCTTATCCAGTTTGCCAGCCATTGTGTCTTCAAGCATGTCGCGCACTTCGCGGCCGCGCTCGCCTGTCAGTGCAAGAACGACTGTGTCGAAGTCCGCCGCTTTGGTCATCATGGCAAGCAGCGTGGATTTGCCGACGCCGGAACCGGCAAAAATGCCCATACGCTGGCCGAAACACATGGGCACGAAGACGTCGACGACATTGACGCCGCTTCGCAGGCCTTTTTCCACCCGGTTCCTGTTCATCGCAGAAGGTGCTGCACAGTCCACAGGCACTGGTTCGGTTCCGGTGGTCATCAATCCCTTGCCGTCGAGCGGCTCGCCCAGCGCATTGATAACCCTGCCCTTCCAGTCTGGTGCAGGTGCAATACGAAACTGGCCTTCGGGAAACACCGGGCTGCCGAGCGATGGCGTAATCCGGTCGTCAAATGGTTTGATCAATGTTTGAGTTTGTTCAAGCCGCACCACTTCGGCGGGATGAAGATGCTGATCACATCGGATCATCACGAGATCCCCAAGCTGCACCTTGTCCGAGATACCCCTTACACCGATTGCCGACCGCGATACTTCATTGACGTATCCGCCGACAGCAACAGACCCACATTCCCGGTTGGCCTGTGACAACAGGCGCGCCAGGCTGTCGAGCATCACCGTTCCGGTGTTCATGGTCTGTAGGGCACTGTCCAGCGCGGTCATGAATCGCAGGACATCAAGAGGACGAACCGAGGGTCTTGATGGCGCTCGTGAACGTCGCTTCACTGCCGCTGAGCAAGGCATTGACGCGTTCAAAGGCGCGCGTAACATTCATGAGCCGAGTCATTTCGCTGATCGCATCAACGTTTGATCCCTCAATTGCACCCTGAATGACACCTGCGTCCGGATTGTCGATTACTGGTTGGGCAGCAACGCTCGGTATGATTGCAGAATTATCGAAGTAACTGAGTTTTGCACCAAGATCGATCGTGAACAATCCAATGGCACCGAGCTGACGACCATTTTGATAAACCGCACCATCCGAAGATATCTCCGGCGGGCCCCCATTCGGGTCGATTGTCAGCGGCTGGCCTCCGGCGTCGAGGATTGGGTATCCCTTGACCGATAGCAGTTCTCCCGTGGTCGACATTTTCATTCTGCCATCACGGGTAAACACCTGACCTGCTGGCGTCTGCAATGAAAACCAGACATTCCCCTTGGCGGCAACATCAAGCGGATTGCCAGTCTGATTGATCGGTCCGGCCTCCGTCTTGATAAAGCTTTCGCCAGCACTGACGAAGCTCGAGTTCTCGGCGGCCTTCGAGACCATCGCATCGAATTTCATGCCTGTTGCCCTGAATCCGGGCGTCGACATATTCGCCACATTATGCGCCAGCACATCAAGCCGGCGTTCCAGCGATATTTGTGACGAAAGCCCTACATAAATGGAATTTTCCATCAGCGCCCTCCAAGTTTGAATGATTGCAGGGTTGCAAGAATGCTGGGCGATATGCCGATTTCCGCCGCCCCGCCAAACAACTGCACTGACGGCGCCATATTCGTGCTGGGATTGGCCATGTCGTACATGGCTGTAAAGCGGACAAGAAGTTTCTCGACCTTCGCCGGATCCTGCAAATCCTTGAGATCAAGTTTCTCTTCAACCATCTTGGCCTGACGATCAATGTCGAGTGCGGATGTCTGTTTGGGAATATTGAAGGTTGTCTGGAAGACTGCAAGCAGGCGCTTATCGCCAAGGATCTCATAAGCATTGGTAATGGACGAAGCCTTGCGGGAAAAATAAAGCGCCAGGCGCGCGCCGTCGCTTTGTTTACCGGTTTCCTGTTCAAGCGTCATCTGAACATAGCTGTCGACGACAGGCTTTAATACGACCGGGCTTTCGGTCGTCTTGTCGCCCAGTTTGGCGAAGTTGAAAGCCGTAGCAAATTCCTTGTAGCGGGTATCAGTCAGCTTATTGGCAAAACTGTCCCTGTTCTCGACCCCTTCGGTCAAAACTTTTTTGATGAATGCCTTGGCATAGGCCATGTCTTCAAGCCCGAAGGCTTTCAACGCATAATTATATAGCTTGGTATCCTTCATCAGATCATCGATGGTTTTCACCTTGCCAATGTTCTTCAGATAATAGTCGCTGTCGCGCTGTACCATTGGTTCCTTGGCAATGCGCGCAAGTGAGCGCGGCAGATCCGCAGCAATCAAACGGTAGCTCGTCATCGTACTGGTCATGATGCGCCTTTCAGAAGCTTTTGCGTATTTGTCGCAAATCAAGCTTGCCTGAAGCTGATGGAGAAACGCCAGTTGACAGTGTGCGCGGGTTTGTCCTTCGCTCAGGAAGGCTCACCATGAGGAAAAGAATTGATTGTAAGGAACTAGCCCTTGCAACACTGGCGACTGTCATTGCAACCCACTCTCTTTCATTTTAAGCGGTGCAAGCTAGCCCATGGCATGTAGCAAATGGCGTTCGGTGGCTAGCTGAGCCTCCTTGTCTTACTACAAAAGGAAGACATGCAGCTGCTTTTCGAAATCAAACTCCGTTCCGGCTGCAAGGTTCACGCAAGCCGACCTTGATAGCTCTGGAACACTGGCGAACATGCAGGAGCAGGTTTTGGGTATTCTGATCGGACTGGTCGTAACAATGGGTTGTCTGCTTGGTGGCTTTATCGCCATGGGCGGGCACGTTGGCGTTCTGATGCAGCCATGGGAATTTGTGATTATCGGCGGTTCCGCACTCGGCACTTTCCTGGTGGCCAATCCCTTCTCGGCAGTCAAGGATTCCGGTCGCGCCTGCATGGAGGCATTCACCAACAAGGTGCCAAAGCAGCGTGACTATCTCGATGTGCTCGGTGTTCTCTATGCCCTGATGCGCGAATTGCGCGCAAAATCGCGTAATGAGGTGGAAGTTCATATCGATAATCCGAATGAATCGACAATTTTCCAGGCATTTCCGAGCGTTCTCAAGAACCATGACCTGACGCATTTCATCTGCGACTATTGCCGCCTGATCATCATCGGCAATGCGCGTTCGCATGAAATCGAAGCTCTGATGGATGAAGAAATTCACACCATTTCACGTGACAAGCTCAAGCCTTATCATGCAATGGTCAGCGTGTCGGAGGGATTGCCTGCCCTTGGCATCGTCGCCGCTGTTCTTGGCGTCATCAAAGCCATGGGCGCGCTCAATGAGTCGCCTGAAATTCTTGGACATCTCATCGGCGCAGCACTTGTCGGGACCTTCGCGGGCATCTTCCTGTCCTACGGTGTCGTGGGGCCGATCGCCACCAAGATCAAGACAACGCGCGAGAAGCAAAACAGGCTTTACATCATCGTAAAGCAGACATTGCTGGCATATATGAATGGTGCTCTGCCCCAAATCGCGCTCGAATATGGCCGCAAGACTATTTCCGCCTATGATCGTCCATCCATTGACGTTGTGGAGCAGGAAACTCTCTCCCCAACGCCCCTGCAGCAAGCGGCTTAAGGTTCTGTGATGGAGGTCGAGGCCGAGCAAAAAAAACCTGACGCGCTGGCGGATAGTATCCTGCGGGCGGCGGGCCTTTCTGTCGATGATCTGAAATCATTCGAAACGGTATTCCGCGATTTGGCTTCGACATTTGGCGCAAGGATTTCCGCGCAAACCGATGCAGCCGTCACCGCTGAGTTCCTTAATATTCGCTCCCTCGAAAAAGAAGCCGTGACCGATGCAGTCCAGGGTTCGGCCTTGGTGGGAACGGTATCCGTGCCCAAATGGGGCTCAAGAATCCTGCTGGCCGCCGACCGGAGCTTTGTCGACTGTGGAATTGAGGCTCTCTTCGGTTCTGGCGGAAGTTCCGAGATGGCGACGACTATTAGGCCTTTCACGTCAGTGGATATGGGAATCGCGCGACAGACTTTCAGCGATATCACATCCTCGCTCGATCATATGTTCTCCGGCGGCGATCCGCTTTTCCAGATGGGCGAACTTAGCGAAGCTGCGCACCTTGCGCCGGGCACCGTTTCCGAGGCCCGAATGATTGCCTGCACTATCGGCTTGAATGTAACGGGCCGCTCCGGTCACGCCTCCATTCTGTTGCCGCGCTCCGCTTTCCGGCCGATGCAGGACGCAATCGCCCGCTTGTTGCGGCAGCCCGCACATCATCTTGATCCCAGCTGGGCAAAGAAGCTGCGACTGGAAGTCAGCCGCGCGCATATCGAGGTCGAGGCCTATTTGCAGCAAGGTTCAATGACTCTTGAGCAACTCGCTTTACTGCGCCCGGGGCAAATTCTGCACTTACCCAAGGACGCAATTGATCAAGTCCGTCTGCGCAGCGGCGATCAGGCCCTTTACAAATGCCGTCTCGGCAAGGCGGGAAGCGTATTCACCGTTCGCATCACCGATCCCGTCAACGAAGAAGAGGACCTCCTTGATGAGCTTGCTGCTGGTTAATCTGATCTCACTGGGTTTGAGTGCCATTTCCTTGATCGTATTTTTTGCGGCGCTGCGCAAAGCGAGCAGACTGACGGCAATGAGCCGGCTGATGGCAAATCAGGTAGCAAGCTCTGCAAACAATCTTCAAAAAGCCTTGGCAATCCTTCAGGCAGAGCGGGAGATCTGCCGGGACGAAAGCATACGGCTTGAAGCGCGCCTGAAAGATTCTGATCGTGTGCGCTCTGAAATGGCCCGCGCAATGGAGCTTATAAAGCGAGCGCGGCTGGATCTGAATGAAGATGCACTTGTTGCCGCTGCCATGCAGCAACCGGCAGCTACGTCACACGTAGCTCCACCGGAAGTCAAAATCAGTTCCATCAATCACTTTATGACGGATCAGCTCAAATCTGTAACGCCAACGCAAGTTGCTCCGTTCGAACCAGCGCGCCCCTTGCCAGTTTTTGTCAATCGTATCGTTCGTGCCAGCGACGTTGCTGGCGCCGTTCTTTAAACCTACTCCGCACTCGGGATCATTCGCATCATGGCCATATCCGACAAGAACTCGATCGAAGACGAACTGAACGAGGCCATCGAAGACCTCAAGCGCGACGAGCCGCAACCGACCCGAAAAACAGCCGGATCCAAGCCCAATATCGACCTGATCATGGGTATCCCAGTTGACGTGCAGGTTGTTCTGGGAAGTACGTCCATGCCGGTCGCAAATCTGATGAAGCTCGGACGTGGTTCTGTCGTGACACTAGACAAGCAAATCGGCGATCCGGTCGATATTGTCGTCAATGGCCGCGTAATCGCCCGCGGTGAAGTGATCGTCCTTGAAGATGACAGCTCAAGGTTTGGCGTCAGCCTGACCGAAGTCATCGGCAGCGGCAATTAAGCGTGGCGAGATGAGCGATCACGCAACCGAAGAGGCATCAAGCGCCATCCAGGATTTGTCAGGACCTGAAAAAGTGGCGGCATTGCTCGTCGCCATCGGACGGCCATCCGCGTCCCGCCTCCTCAAGCATTTCACAGCGGATGATTTGCGTTCACTGGCGGTACACGCTCGCAAGCTCGAACCCATCACGCCCAGCGACTTCGAAGAACTGGTAAAGCAGTTCGAGAATGCATTTGCCGACGGTGCGCCGGTATCCGAAGCCGGGATGCGCTTTGAGGGCCTGCTGCGCGAATCCCTCACCGCCGATGAAGCAAGTGCCGTTATCGAAAACCGCCGGCCCGAACTTTTGGCTCAGGAGTCCGTTTGGGATCAATTACCGCGAATTCCCGCCGAGATCTTGCACGCCTATCTTGTTAATCAGCATCCGCAGGTCACAGCCTATGTGATTTCCCGCCTGCCATCCGATATCGCAGCAAAGTTGCTTATCCGTTTTTCACCAACGACGCGCAGCGCCTTGATCCAGCGCACGTTGCATATCCGCAAAGTTGCCCCAGCTGTCTCCGCCATGCTCGAAGCCATTCTTCAACGTGAGGTAACAGGAAAAGACAATACGGCTTCCGAAAAGAGCCATCACGGCACGATCGCGAATATTATCAATCAGCTGGAAAAATCCGAGATCGACGAACTGCTTGGAGATCTGACGGATCTCGGTGCGGACGACCTTGCAAAGATCAAGGCGAAACTGTTCACCTTCGAGGATATTGCCCGTCTGTCGCAGCGCTCGAGACTTGTTCTGTTCGATGACATTCAGACCGATGTTGTTACCACAGCCTTGCATGGTTGCGAGCCGCAGCTCCAGGAACTCATTCTTCAGTCGCTATCGACACGCGGGCGCCGCATGGTTGAGACAGAACTCTCCAGCCCGAACAATATCAATGCCAATGCTGTAACGGAGGCCAGGCGCTCTATCGCACGTACCGCAATTGCTTTGGCTGAACGCGGCGATCTTCGCCTTGAGCCCGAGCAGGTCGGACCTTAACGGAGCAGTCCTGCTAGATGTCAGACGAGACCGACAAAGAGAGCAAAACCGAGGAGGCGACTGAAAAGAAAATCAGCGATGCAATGGAGAAAGGCAACCTGCCCTTCTCTCGCGAAGCACCCATCCTTGCCTCGATCATCGCGCTTATCATCATTCTGGTGTTTGTAGCGATACCAAGCGGCGCAAAACTCTCATCTTTCCTTTCTGAACTCTTTGACAAATCAGACGACTGGCATTTGAACAGCGCAGATGATGCGCGGCAGTTGTTCGGAATAATTGGAGCAGCCGTCTGTCTTGCGCTGCTTCCCATTATGATCCTGATCCCCGGTGCAGGCATCCTTGCATCGGTTCTGCAAAACGCTCCGCGAATTGTTTTCAACCGTATCGAGCCACAAGCATCGAGGGTGTCGCCCGCCAAAGGCTGGTCGCGTATTTTCGGGTCTGCCGGACGCGTTGAGTTTCTAAAATCAACCTTCAAATTTGCCGCGGCCAGCATCATTGTTTTCATGATTTTTTTTCGCGACAGCCATTTTTTTGTTGATGCCATAATCACTGAACCCGGGCAGCTTCCGGAGCTTATTAGGGCCCATATAACCCGCCTGCTTTCTTCGATAGCGATCGCAGTAACTGTGCTGGCAGCATTCGACATTGCCTGGTCGCGCATTCACTGGCGCAATGAACTGCGCATGACACGACAAGAGATCAAGGACGAACACAAGCAGGCTGAAGGCGATCCTTTGCTCAAGTCACGGTTGAGATCCCTCAGCCGCGATCGCGCGCGGCAGCGGATGATTGCGTCAGTTCCGACCGCCACTCTCATCGTCGCAAATCCGACACACTTCTCGGTTGCACTTCGCTACAATCCGGCAAAGGATCCCGCTCCCGTCGTTGTCGCCAAGGGTCAGGACATCATCGCACTAAAGATAAGAGAAGTCGCAGAGGCAAATGATGTGCCGATTTTCGAGAATGTCCTGTTGGCACGTTCACTCTACAAACAGGTGCAGGTTAATAATGTAATCGCGCCGGAATTCTACAAGGCTGTCGCCGAACTTATTCAATTTGTTAATACCCGCCGAAAATAGTATAATTATCGATAGTCGGATGAATATATGAAAAAAACCCAGTATTCCGCGACACGCGTCGAGATTCTAGAGCGGCATCTGACGGAGGTTATCAAAGACCTTCTGCTCGTTGACGTGGCCGACTATATTGCCTTCATCCGCTGTGAGCTTTTCGGCAATATTGCCGACATCGTAAACTCGGCCACCGAGTTGACCTTTTATCCCAATACGCTGACTTTCGGGCACGGCGGTGAGTATCACCTCGACTGGAACTCGACGCCCACGGTGACACTTGATCTGGAATTCAGCAACATGGGCGTCAATGCATATTTTCGCTTGATCCTCTCAGCCCATTCCACTGAAATTGACCTTCATCATTTGCGTTTTGCTGAAACGGGCCGAAGCCCGGCGGAAAACACGGCTTTGCTTGAAGCAGCTTTTGCAGATGCCCATTTGCCTCAATTCACAGCTTCCGAGAGCACCGACTAGAACCTGTTTGCGATAACAGGCATTTCGATAACGCCCAATGCCAAAGCAGTTGCTACGGTTGAGGTGCGATTGGCGCAACCAAGCTTGTTTTTTGCGTTTTGCAAGTACGTCACTACCGTCCAGCGCGCGATGTCAAGAATTTCGCCGATTTCGCCGTCCGTCTTTCCATTGGCAGCCCAATAGAGGCAATCCAGTTCTCGTTTTGTCAGCAGCTTGGCAACAACGGCAGCAAGGACCGGATTGCGATTTCCGTGGAGCGCGGTGTGCAGACGCGATGAACATGCAACAAGGCGTTGGCGCATCCGCTCGATGAAGCCCGCCTGTTCAGATTTGCCGACGTTGAAAGTAAATTCTGTAATCCCTTTGAAGCCGTGGGGATTGGAAGCACCTACTGCAAGAAACAGGCTACCAGTGTTTCGCATCTCGCGGTCCCAAAAGTATTTTTCTACCTCGGATGACAAGGCGACTTCATCTGCCAGATTTCGTATGCTTCCTGCTGCCTGGGCAGGGCGCCGAGGCATAACCACGGCATCAAGCAGCGGATCCAACTTGTAATAACCTTTTGCCGAATAGCGCATCGCCCAGCTGAAAGGCAGGGTTGTGGTAACAGAAACGTCTGGAGTTGATCCCTTGTTGGGAGCGGTCTGGTTGGAGTAGCCGATATGGGTTATGTGGAGACAATCCAACTGCTCCCGGATATCAATCAGCATCTCGAGCACATCTCTCTTGGCAGAGATACCGAAAAATCCTTCCTGAAAATCCGGGAAATGGGCTAAATCAAAATGCATCGGATAACAAACTAGTCCCCCTGCGGGCACGATATGCCGACATGTTATTAGCACTCTCAAGGAATGGCTCGATTTGATGGGCAAGAATCGGCAGCAGTTATATCGTTGCATACCGTTCACGGGACACACAAGCCGCGAACAATTGTATTTTCAACTTTTCACATATTTAACAGGCACTGCCGTTATTGTGCATTGAGCAGCCCGATCGATAAGTGTGCATCGCCTGCACAATCGGCCTGTGTTACTGTCGCTTATGACGACTGAAAAGAACGACAATTTTTTTGAGACATTGCCTGTTTTCGAGCAATTTGAAGGCGTTGCGGACAACGCCAATTACAAGGCGCTTCCCGCTGACTGGGTGTTGGCCACTGCAGACATAGTGGGTTCAACCGAAGCCATAAAACAGGGGCGCTACAAGGCCGTCAACGTGGCGGGCGCAAGCGTCATATCGGCTCTCCTCAACGCCTTGGGGAAGCAAAACCATCCATTTATATTCGGAGGCGATGGAGCTTTGGTTGCTCTTCCTGCTTCAGAGGAGCTGGAGGCTCGCAAAGCACTTGCGGCAGTACAAGCCTGGGTGGCGGATGAATTGCAGTTGAACCTGAGAGCAGCCATTGTTCCAATGGCGGCGGTACGCGCTCAAGGTCTGGATGTACGCGTGGCCAGATTTAAAGTCAGCTCGGAGCTCTTTTATGCGATGTTCACCGGCGGAGGAGCAAGTTGGGCTGAAGCTCAAATGAAAGCGGGTAAATTTCTGATCAAACCAGCGCCCTCGGGCTCGCGTCCTGATCTGACTGGCCTGTCCTGCCGTTGGAATCCGGTCCGCGCCCACAACGGTGAGATTGTTTCCATTATTGCAGTGCCCGGGGCATCGGGAGCAGACGCCCGCTTCCAGCAATTGGTGGCTGATGTTGTTGCCATAGCTGCCGAGCAAGCGCGCGGCGCCCACCCAATTCCGGAAGAAGGACCACAGATTGAATTCACATTGCAGGGCATCAGTACCGAGGCAAGGGCAACTGCTCCGGCTGGGAAAAGGCTCTATAAAAAGTTTGCCATTTTCGCTCAGATCGGACTGACGATAATGCTGGAAAAACTGGGTCTGACAGCCGGTGGATTTGATCCCAAAGCGTATAAGCGCGAACTGGTTCAAAATTCTGATTTCCGCAAGTTCGATGATGGACTCAAGATGACCATCGACATTGATGCTGCGCGGTTGACACGTATTGAAGAACGGCTGGAAGAAGCAGCCAAAGAGGGAATCTGTCAGTACGGTTTACACAGGCAAAGCTCGGCTTTGATAACCTGTCTGGTTCCCACGCCGCTGGCGCATGACCATATCCACTTCATCGACGGTGCCTCTGGCGGTTATGCAATGGCTGCAAGCAACCTTAAAGCCAAACTCGTCTGAGGGTGACGCGGCTTGGCTGTTGGGCACGGCAGCACTTATGATTTTATTATATGGTCTGCCATGAGCCCACGTTTCGTGAAAATATTGCGGGTATCAACGATTAACGGTGACCATGCGGCTATTGATGCATAATCAATGCAATCATGATCTGTCGAAATCAAAACCGCATCGTAAGACTGGACAGTTTCCTTTGTAAGATCGATTGATTGTCGCCCTTTCAAAGCCATATATTCCCTCGTCGTGGGAATTTCAGCGACATATGGATCGTGATAATCGGCAGTGCCGCCACGCTCGTGGATAATTTCCATCAGTCGTAATGAGGGGCTTTCGCGGATATCGGGAACATTTTTCTTGTACGCCAAACCAATGATCAGGATGCGCGAACGGCTGAGGGCTTTCCCCTCACGGATATCCAGTGCTTCCGACAATTTGCTGATCACATAACGCGGCATAGCCGAGTTTATTTCGCCTGCAAGCTCAATGAATCGCGTCGGTAATTCATATTCCCGCGATTTCCAGGTCAGGTAAAAAGGGTCGATGGGAATACAATGACCCCCAAGGCCGGGCCCAGGGTAAAATGGCATATAGCCAAAGGGCTTTGTCTTTGCGGCTTCGATTACTTCCCAGATATCGATCCCCATTGCAGCGTAAACTGTCTTGAGTTCATTGACCAACGCTATATTCACGGCCCGGAAAATGTTCTCTGTGAGTTTTACTGCTTCAGCCGTCGCATTGGATGAGACGGGCACAACAGTCTTGACGGCTTGCCCATAGAAGGCCTGCATCAACTCACTGGCTTCAGCACCATCGCCAGCAACGATCTTTGGAATGCTGGACGTATCAAAGTCGCGATTGCCCGGATCTTCCCTTTCTGGCGAAAACCCTAGAAAAAAGTCCTGACCTGACTTCAACCCGGTCTTTTCCAGAATGGTTTTGACAATATCGTCCGTTGTACCGGGATAAGTCGTCGACTCCAACACTATAAGCTGACCCCTTCGAAGCGTGGCTGCAATTGAACGACTCGTTGCCTCAACATAAGAAAGATCAGGGTCCCGATGTTTTGTCAGGGGCGTCGGAACGCAGATGACAATCACGTCACATGACGCGAGTTGCCCGAAATCATCCGAAGAACGGAATCTTCCCGCTGAAGTCTCTTTGGCTAGATCGGCATTGCTAACCGCTTCGATATAGGAATTTCCGGCGTCCAACGCGATAATTTTTGCCGGGTCGACATCAAACCCAGTTACGTGGAATCCGCTGCGTGCAAGCGTAATCGCCAGGGGGAGTCCAACATATCCAAGTCCGATTACTCCGGCTTTTGCCTGTTGTGTCAGGAGTTTTTGCGAAAGGTCGGTAAAAGCAGTATTGGTCACGTGATATTCCAGTCTTATCTGGCCTGCGCCTTCGTTCGTAGATGGCTGCTATACGGATAGCTGTCAAGCGACCGCAACCTCACCACTTACGTTACAATCAAGTGACAACGCCCTATTGTTTCAGATTGGGGAAATGCCCATCTAACCAATGTCAATGTAATTAATTAGAGGGCGCCTGTCTGTTTACCTGCGAAAGTCCAGCGTAATTGGCGGATCGACCCCACAGGTGGATTGTTTGCCAGCGTTGACACTGCATCCGGATTCACTCATCCTGTTGTTATTATTCTCCTGTTCGAGCGTAGTTGACACGTTCGACAAATGGCATACGCGGAAAATGGACGTAGCTCGAATTTGTAAGGACGAGGGATGAGCGCGACCCAAGCGGATATTTCCACAATTCTTCTCGACAAGGTGGCAGACTGGGTTACAGAGTCAGCATTGGCTGGAGACAGCCTTGAAGTAATCGTGCGCGGATTTTGCGAGCGCATTGCAGCGGCGGGCCTACCAATAGCCCGCGTCAATCTTTCCTTTTCAATGCTTCACCCCCTTTACGACGCTCTCGGTTTTACCTGGAAGCGTTCAAGTGGCATGACTGTGGAAGGTTACCGCCATAATCCTGGTGAAAAACCCGAACGGTTTCTTCTCAGCCCTTATTTCTATTTGCTCAGCAACAATCTTGAGCATCTGCGGCGGCGCATTGATCTTGATGGGCCATCGGAGTTCCCGGTTCTTGATGAACTCAGACTTGAAGGTATGACTGACTATCTTGCGTTTTTGCAGTCCTTTGGCGGCCAATCGACCCAAGGCATGATGGGATCGTGGGCAACTGATTCCAGTGAAGGCTTCAGCGACCCAATGATTGCCAAACTCTTGCGTTTGCAAAACCATCTTGCTGTTGCGGCAAAAATGGCCGTTCTGGGAAAACTCGCCGACAATATGTTGACCACTTACCTTGGTGGTAATGCTGGCAAGCGCGTTCTCAATGGCCAGATTCGCCGGGGTGATGGCGAGACTATTCGCGCCGCCTTGGTCATGGGCGACATGCGTCAATCAACAGTGCTCGCAGAAAAAGAAGGGCGGCAGGCCTATATTGATACCCTCAACCATTTCTTTGATGCGATCGCCGCGCCCTTCAACCGTGGTGGCGGCGAGATTTTGAGTTTTATGGGCGATGGATTTCTTGCCGTCTATCCTTGCGGCAGACATAAGGACCCTTCCAAAGTCGCGTGTCAGTCCGCCCTGTCTGCTGTTTCCAAGGCTCAAGCACGCGTTGCCGAACTCAACATCATGCGGCAGCAAGAAGGCCTCAGCGCCATCAAATATGGAATTGGACTGCATGTCGGCAATGTCATGTTCGGGAATGTCGGATTGAAGGACAGGCTGACATTCTCGGCTTTCGGATCGGCCGTAAATGAGGTGCAAAGACTTCAAAGCCTAACAAAGAAATATGATCGCGAAGTCGTCGCCAGCCAGGCATTTGCCACATATTGTGGAGGCGATTGGACCACTCTTGGCGAGGAAAAATTGCGTGGTGTGGGTCAGAAGGTAACGGTTCTATTGCCGAAACCTGCAGGACAGACCGCGCAGCTTGACGATGCCTATGACGAAATAACTTATGATGGACTTTCGGAAGCCGAACAGGTCATGCTACTTCACAGAGATGCCAAGTCTACTCCGCCCAAACGTCCCCTCTTAGAGAAATTCATGCAATGACAGGAAGATACGTCGCTATGGCTTTTCTTGCGGCAGCTTTGAGTGCAACGGGTGCGGCAGCAGAACCCATAGGCGACGTTCTAATTGATGGTTTCGACGGGAAAGATTTCTCCCCCGCAGGTGGACTTTATTACCGCCAGAACTTTGAACAGCAGGCTGGTAAAGTCGAGTTTCAATCCGAGATAAAGCAGACCGGTGCTGGGGCACTGAAGTTAAGCGTAAAGCCGTTTTGCCCCAAGGTGCGAAAAAACTGCAGCGAGCGTGCTGAAGTCTGGGAGAAAACCCAGCATCGCGTCCCCTATGACCAAGGCGTCTGGTATGGGTTCGCGGTAAAATTTGCCGATCCGATCCCGAAAGATGATCATCGCTATCTGATCGCGCAGTGGAAAAGGGAAATTGGGCCGGAAGCCGTGGGTGATTTCAGCCCATTTTTGGCATTGCGTCTCAATCATGGAAAACTTTTTGCGACGATTGAGACCAATTATATCGCGCCAACAAAGGCAGCAGGCCCAAGCACTGTAAAGGCTTGCAGCGACAAACAGACGCCGGTTTGGTATCGACCTGACACCAATCAGATGCGTGCGCTTATCGCCACTGATGATAAATGGACCCCGCAAGACGGCAAGCAGTTCAACAGTTGCACTGATGCCATTGTTGTAACCGACAGGGGCAACAAGCTGCCTACGCCGGATTCGGGTTGGATTGATTTTGCCATATATACAAAACCAGGCCCTGACGGATCGGGCCACGTCGAGATTTTTGCCAATAATAAATGGATCGTGACCGTCAAAGGAAACATAGGCCACGGAGACAAAGGGCTAGGCGATAATCAATATTTCAAGTTTGGCCCGTATCGCGCGGCCGACAAAACTGAATGGGCGCTTTATTTCGACAATTTCCGCCGCTCCCCGCGCTGTTCCGATGTTCTTGATGCTTCCGTCTGTCCTGTACCGTAAACAAGAGTATGTATTTGATCTACATGGGCAATCGCCATTCAACCAACTGGACTCGGACAAGAGCGTAAGCTAGTCTCGTTCCAGTTGACAGAAAACGACAGCCTTTAAGGATTAAGTCGCTCGCATGGTGTCGGGAACGGATTTATTACGCATTGAGAACCTTGGCATCTCTTTTGCGATGCTTGGTGGACGAATGAATGTGGTAAAGGGCGTCAATCTTCGCGTCCTGCCAGGTAAAGTGACGGCTCTCGTGGGCGAGTCTGGCTCCGGCAAATCCGTTATAAGTCAGTCGGTTATGGGTATTTTGCCCAATACGGCCAGCGTTACAGGTAAAATTCTGTTCACCGATCCTCTAAACGGCAGAGCAAGCGACATATTGCAAATGCGCCCTGACGGCGCTGAGCTGCGAGATCTGCGTGGCAAGCGAATGGCTAAGATCTTTCAGGAGCCAATGACATCCCTGTCGCCATTGCATACTGTCGGCAACCAAATCAGCGAAGTCCTGCAAATCCATACACAGGCGACCAAAGAAGAACGCAGGGCACAGACTGAGGAGATGCTGGGGCTGGTAGGGTTTCACAATCCTGCACGCACTTATGACATGTACCCGTTCGAGTTATCCGGAGGCATGCGCCAGCGGGCAATGATAGCGATGGCTTTGATCTGCCGCCCTGCCCTTTTGATCGCAGATGAGCCGACGACCGCCCTCGATGTTACCATACAGGCTCAAATACTTGAATTGTTGAAGGACCTTCAGCAAAAGTTGAACATGGCGATGCTGTTGATCACGCATGATCTCGGTGTCGTGGCCAATATGGCTGATGAGGTTGTGGTCATCTATCATGGCGAGATCATGGAAGCGGGTCCCGTCGATGCTATCTTTCGCAATCCGCAGCATCCGTATTTAAAAGGGCTGATGGCTGCCGTACCGCACTTCGACATGAAGCCAGGAGAACGATTGAAGGCTTTGCGTGAAGTTCCGGTCAATTCGGACACGCTTTGGGCAAAAAAGCCGAAGCCCGAAAACACGCCGGAGATTTTGCTGAGTGTGAAAAACCTGACAAAGACCTATGCCATTCGCAAATCCGGCATGTTTGGCAAGCAGGACAAGACACGCATAAAGGCCGTCAATGATGTCAGTTTCGACATTCGCCGGGGCGAGTGCCTTGGTCTTGTTGGGGAAAGCGGGTGCGGCAAAACCACATTGAGCAAAATTTTAATGCGTGCCATTACGCCCGACAGCGGGAGCGTGACTTTCAACGAAGGCAAGGGAGAGGTTGACGTTCTAGCGGCGCAAGGCGAAGCTCTGATGGAGCTGCGAACCCATATTCAAATGGTTTTTCAGGATCCAGTTTCTTCCCTGTCTCCGCGCATGACAGTCCAGAACATTCTGAGTGAGCCGCTGGAAATACATGGGCGCGGGGATAGAGCCTATCGCATGGAAAAAGTACGAGCCTTGATACAGGCAATCGGGCTTGATCAACGCTTTCTCAATCGCTATCCGCACAGTTTTTCGGGTGGGCAGCGTCAGCGCATAGGAATTGCACGCTCATTGGCGCTTGGACCGCAATTGTTGATTTGCGATGAACCCGTCTCCGCCTTGGATGTCTCCGTGCAAGCGCAGATTTTGAACCTGCTTAAGGATCTACAAAAGAAATTGGGCCTAACCTACCTGTTTATTTCACATAACCTTGCTGTGGTCGACTATATGGCTGATCGGATAGCAGTCATGTGTGCTGGTCGAATTGTCGAGTTAGCACCTTCCGCAATCATTCTGCGCAATCCGATACATCCCTATACCCGCTCCCTTCTCGCGGCTGTCCCTTTTCCCGATTTGGACCGCCCTCTTGATTTTAAAACCCTCAAGGCGAGTGGTGCCTCGGACAAACGAGCCTGGGGACCGCAGTTTTTTGACGAAACCGATTCTAACGATCTTGCCCAGGCTGATCTGGGTGGCGGACACCTTGTTTTGGCCAGACGCAATGTTGACGCCAGGGAGTTACGAGCGTGATAACGCGGCGCGAAGTGCTTGGTACAATCGGGCTTGGTGGACTGGGATGTCTGCTATCTCCGAATTTCGCGTCAGCGGCGGATCGCGATCTGGAGCCCGAATTCCTGTCTGATCAGTTGAGAGCGCGCAGCTTGCCGCCACTTGTCAAGCGATTGCCCACGCGCCCTCGCATTATTGGTCTCAAGGAAATGGGCCGCGTACCTGGCCGTTACGGCGGTACAATCCGCACTATAATCGGTAGCGCCAAAGACATTCGTTTCATGACGATCTACGGATATGCCCGGCTCGTCGGATATGATGAAAAGCTGACGCTGCAACCGGATATTCTCGAGGCATTTCAAGAAGAAAACGACACTGTTTTCACGTTTACCATTCGCGAAGGTCATCGTTGGTCCGACGGTTCGCCTTTGACGGTAGATGACTTCCGGTATTGGTGGGAAGACGTACTTCTCAACAAAGATCTAACCCCCGGCGGTGGATCACTTGATCTGCGTGTCAATGGCAAGTTGCCGCGATTTGAAGTCGTCGACAACCTGACCGTGCGCTATTCTTGGGATGCCCCGAACCCAAATTTTCTGCCGAGTCTGGCAGCACCACAACCGCTCGCTATTCATGGCCCCTCGGCCTATCTCAAGCAGTTTCATAAAAAGTATCAGGACCAGTTCAGGCTTTCTGCGTTGATGCAGGAAAACCGGGTGAAAAAATGGGCCGACCTGCATATCAAGATGGCGCGTGAATATCGTCCAGAAAATCCCAATTTGCCAACGCTGTACCCTTGGCGGAACACGACAGCCCCACCTTCCGAACAGTTTGTTTTCGAACGAAATCCTTATTTCCACCGCGTTGATGAGAATGGCAGACAATTACCTTATATCGACCGTGTCATTCTGAATGTCAGTTCCTCTTCCATTATCCCGGCAAAAACTGGTGCGGGAGAGAGCGACCTTCAGGCAGCAGGCATTGATTTTAATGATTATACTTTCCTGAAAGATGCCGAGAAGCGCTATCCTGTAAAGGTCAATCTGTGGAAGATGACCCGAGGGTCGCGCGTGGCAATTCTGCCCAATCTGAACTGCAAAGATGAAGTATGGCGCGGTTTGTTCCGTGATGTGCGCGTACGCCGGGCACTGTCACTGGCTATTGATAGACACGAAATCAATATGGCGGTTTTTTACGGCCTTGGAACGGCGAGCGCCGATACGGTGCTTCCAGAAAGCCCCCTGTACAAACCAGAATATGCCAATGCCTGGATTAACCATGACCCGGATCAGGCGAATGCTCTGCTCGACGAGGCGGGCCTGCAAAAACGCAATGGAGACAATATCCGTCTGCTGCCGGACGGTCGCCTTGCTGAAATTACCATTGAAACGCCGGGCGAAAGTACACTGGACACCGATGTACTGGAACTCGTGACCGATCATTGGCGAAAAATCGGCATTGCACTTTATACTCGCACATCGCAGCGCGATATTTTCCGCAGCCGTGCACAGGCCGGCAGAATTATGATGTCGATCTGGTACGGCATCGAGAATGGCGTTGCCACTGCAGATATGAATCCGCAGCAATTGGCACCAACCTCAGATGACCAGCTCCAATGGCCCTTATGGGGCATGTATCACCTTTCGCTCGGCCAGAATGGTCAGGCCCCGGATTTGCCTGAAGCGCAAGAGTTGATACGCCTGCAAACAGGCTGGCGGGAGTCGAGAAGCATGGATGAGCGAACCGCCATTTGGCATCAAATGCTTTCAATTTTCACGAGCCAGGTTTTCTCGATCGGGCTTATAAATGGCACGTTGCAACCCGTGCTTCATTCGAACAAGTTGCAAAACCTGCCGGAACGGGGTCTCTATGGTTTTGATCCCACATGCTTTTTGGGTATTTATATGCCCGATACATTCTGGCTTGAGACGGAGCAAGTTTAGAGATGCTCCGTTATATACTCTGGCGCATTGCCGCCATGATCCCCACCCTGCTGATCATATCCGCGCTCGTTTTCGTAATCATTGAGCTGCCTCCAGGCAACTTCATCGATAGCCAAATTGCAGAAATGCAGGCTCAAGGTGAGACGGTGAACATACAGGATCTGGAAGAACTGCGCAGTCAATACGGCTTGGACAAACCTCCGGTGCTGCGCTATTTTTATTGGGTTGGCGGCATGTTGCAAGGCGATTTTGGTTACTCGTTCGAGTATCAATTGCCCGTTAGCGAAGTCATTGGCGATCGCATGTGGCTGACCATCCTCGTGTCCTTCGTCACTATTCTTTTCACTTGGCTGATTGCTTTTCCTATCGGCATGTATTCGGCGACACACCAATATAGCTGGAGCGACTACGGCTTGACGTTTCTAGGCCTGCTTGGCATTGCCATTCCCAATTTCATGCTCGCGCTGATCTTGATGTATTTCGCCAATGTATGGTTCGGCACGTCCATAGGGCATTTGATGGACCAGCAATACCTCAATGAACCAATGAGTTGGGAGAAAGCGCGGTCCATTCTTTCACACTTGTGGATACCGGTTATTATCGTTGGAACGGCTGGAACTGCAGGAATGATCCGCCGTCTGCGCGCCAACCTTTTGGACGAACTGCAAAAGCAATACGTCATGACGGCAAGGGCGAAAGGGCTTCATCCATTCAAAACACTGATTAAATACCCACTTCGCATGGCTCTCAACTTTTTCGTCTCCGATATCGGATCCATTCTGCCAGCAATCATCTCCGGTGCGGAAATTACGGCGATCGTTCTATCACTTGAAACGACAGGCCCCATGCTCATAAAAGCGCTTCAAAGCCAGGATATGTATCTTGCTGGCTCATTTCTTATGTTTCTCGCATTCCTGACCGTTATTGGTGTCCTTATCTCCGATATCGCTCTTGCTTTTCTTGACCCCCGTATCCGGCTTGCTGGCAGGAGCACTAAGTGACGGATCAAATACCTCTCCCCGGCGCGCCCCTGCAGCATTTTGTATCGTCGGCACCGTTCGATCCGATGTCGATCGAGGAGATGACCGAAGCCCAGGCGAAGGTTCATCTCGCCTCTCAACTCAAATTGATGTGGTGGAAATTCAAGCGCCACAGAATTGCCCTGGCATCGGGCATATTCCTGCTGTTGCTCTATGGAATGATCATCATTGCCGAGTTTCTGGCTCCATATAATCTGCACACACGCAATGTCGATTTTATTCATTCCCCTCCCCAACGCGTCCATCTTTTCCAGGATGGCAATTTCGTTGGACCCTTTGTCTATGGCCGTGAAATGAGCCTGGACATGCAGTCGCTGAAACGCGTCTATACGAACAAAATGGACGATGTGCAGCCGCTCCGTTTTTTCTGCAGGGGCGATGATTATCGGTTCTGGGGACTAATACAGTCCAATATCCATTTCGTGTGTCCTGCCAAGGGCGGCCAGATGTTTCTTCTTGGTACCGACCGTCTGGGACGAGATGTTCTATCGCGCATCATCTACGGTGCGCGGATATCTTTGACCATCGGGCTGATCGGCATCACCATAAGCTTTGTTCTCGGCATCATTATTGGCGGGCTTGCGGGCTATCATGGCGGTGTCTTTGATCTGCTGGTTCAGCGTGTTATCGAAGTTTTACAATCATTGCCTAGCTTGCCGCTGTGGATGGCTCTTGCAGCCATCATGCCGGTGACCTGGAGCCCCATACTGATCTATTTCGGCATAACCATAATTCTTGGCATGCTCGACTGGACGGGTCTTGCCCGATCGGTACGCTCCAAGTTGCTCGCTCTGCGCGAAGAAGATTATGTATTGGCGGCACAGCTTATGGGAGCCAAGAGCAGCCGCATCATCGGGCGGCATCTCGTTCCAGGCTTTATGTCGCACCTCATTGCAACTGCCACAATTTCCATTCCCGGAATGATCCTTGGCGAAACGGCCCTGAGCTTTCTCGGACTGGGCTTGAGACCACCTATAACCAGCTGGGGCATATTACTCACGGAGGCAAGAAGCGTCAGCGTTATAGCGTTCTACCCTTGGCTCCTTTTCCCGATGGTTCCAGTCATTCTTGTTATCCTGGCGTTCAATTTCTTGGGAGATGGGTTGCGCGACGCCGCTGATCCATACAGATAAGAGGCTGGTAGTTTGCAATTGATCGCCTATTTGAATGATATCGCGCGGGCCTGTCCGCAAAAAAGAAAGTTCCGACAATGATGCGTCGTTTCGAGGATGCACGGATCCTGATGTATAGTCACGATACGTTCGGCTTGGGTCATTTGCGGCGGTGCAGAACTATTGCACATTCGCTTGTTGAAGATTACCGGGGATTGAACATCCTGATCATATCGGGTGCGACCATTGCGGGTGCGTTTGATTATCGCGCGCGGGTGGACTTTGTTAAGGTGCCAAGCGTCATCAAATTGCGAAACGGAGAATATACATCTCTGGCTCGGCATATTGATCTGCACGAAACGTTGAAGATGCGGCAATCCATCATAAGACATACTGCAGAAACGTTTCAGCCTGACATTTTTATCGTCGACAAGGAGCCCATGGGACTCAAGGGGGAAGTTGAGGAAACTCTAACCTATCTCAAGTCGCGAGGAACCACGCTCGTCCTTGGTTTGCGGGAAGTGATGGATGCTCCGCACCTTCTGGAAGCAGAATGGAAGCAAAATCAGGTTATCAACAAGATCGATCAGCTCTATGACACTGTATGGGTCTATGGTCCGCCGGATTTTTATGACCCATTGGTTGACCTTGAAGTACCGGAGACTATCCGGGACAAGATGAAGTTTGTTGGCTTTTTGCAACGCAGCGTATCGCATGAAGCTGCTTCCGTGCATGTTCCTGACGGCGATTATATTCTGGTCACCACGGGCGGTGGCGGCGATGGTGCAGACCTCGTTCACAATGTCATTCATGCCTACCAGCAAGATCCCTCATTACAACATAAAGCGTTCATCGTTCTGGGACCTTATATGCCTGCCAAACAACGGGCGAAGCTGGTAAAGAAAGGCAGTAAAATTCCATACATACAGGTTATCGAGTTTGACAACCGCATGGAGGAATTGATTGCAGGAGCGAAGGCAGTAGTCGCCATGGGCGGCTACAATACCTATTGCGAGATATTGTCATTCGATAAGCCCGCCTTGATCGTGCCGCGTATTGCTCCTCGTGAAGAGCAATTGATCCGGGCCAAACGAGCCGCTGAGCTTGGTTTGATTGAGATGCTGCTGCCTGAAGAAGCTGAGGATCCATTAAGACTTGCAGAAGTGCTCAAGCGTCTTCCGGAACGGGCACCTCCCTCCCAAAGCGGCAAAGGTGAAGGCATGCGTCTCGAAGGACTGGTGCACATCTCCGAAATTGTTGGCGAATGGTTGGAAGATCGAGAAAATCAACCGCTTCCTGCGGTCGCTGAGTAAGAGCAAGCATTTTGACTGTACGCCGTAAAACACTGGTTGTTCTGAAGGGCTATCCGCGTCTTTCAGAAACCTTCATCGCGCAGGAACTGCTTGGGCTTGAACGTGCGGGATTTGACCTCACCCTTATATCCATGCGCAAGCCCACTGATAAGAAACGCCATCCAATACATGATGAGATCAAGGCTCGGGTCGTCTATTTGCCGGAATATCTTCATAACGAGCCGCTGCGGGTATTACGCGGCCTGATTGGTAGTTGGAAGCGCCCCGGATTTCGACCGTTGCTTCGTCAATTCTGGACTGATCTCCTGCGTGATAAAACCCGCAATCGTTTTCGCCGGTTCGGACAAGCATTGGTACTGGCCCATGAATGGCCAGACGCCGGCGAATGGTTGCATGCACATTTTATCCATACGCCAGCATCAGTGACTGCCTATACAAGCATTTTGACCGGCGTTCCGTGGACCTGTTCCGCCCACGCTAAAGATATCTGGACTTCACCAGACTGGGAGCTAACCGAAAAACTGGCAAAGGCACGCTGGAGTGTTACCTGCACCCGTTCCGGTTTCGAGCATATGCGCCAACTTACTGATCGAAAAGATGAGGTACATTTAAGCTATCATGGGCTCGACTTGACCCGTTTTGGGCATTTCGACCAACGAAGATCCGACCGCGACGGCACCGATAAGTCTGATCCGGTGCGGATACTTAGCGTCGGCCGTGCGGTGCCGAAAAAGGGTTATGATATCCTTTTACAGGCGCTGGCTCAATTATCGCCTGATATCAATTGGCAGTTCACACACATCGGTGGCGGTGATGAACTGTCGAAGCTCAAACCGCTCGCTGAATCACTTGGCATATCAGATCGCATCTTTTGGAAAGGTGCCCTCGCTCAAGAAGAGGTGCTGAGCCACTACCGGCAGTCAGATATTTTTGCGTTGGCATGTCGCGTAGCTGCAGACGGTGATCGCGATGGACTGCCCAATGTACTCGTCGAGGCGTCAAGTCAAAATCTCGTCTGCATCTCTACCAATATTTCGGGAATTCCAGAGCTGTTGACCGGCGGAGAAAACGGCTTTGTCGTGCCACCTGAGAACCCCCGTCTTTTGGCCGTCGCCATTGAGCGGGCCATCCGCGAGCCAGATTTGAGACATCGACTTGGTCTGGCTGCAGGGCGCCGCGTTCGAGAGCATTTCGACCATACTTCCAGTATCCGGCAACTTACCCGGCTCTTTGAAGATGAGTGGCAGAAATCATGAAATCACCACGCGTCTTCTTTTACGTCCAGCATCTGCTTGGAATAGGACATCTGGCAAGGGCGAGTCATATTTCGCGCGCGCTTGTCGATGACGGCTTTGATGTAAGCATGGTTACCGGTGGATCAAATGTGCGAGGATTTCCCGGACCCGGCGTAAAGCAGATCGCTTTGCCGCCCTTGCTCGCGGGAAATGCTGGTTTCAACGGACTTGTCGACGGGAATGGCAAGCCTGCCGACGACGATTATCTCAACAATCGTCGCAAGCTTCTGCTTGAAGCTTTCCACGAAGTGCAACCCGATATCGTGATAATTGAAGCCTTCCCTTTTGGCCGAAGACAAATGCGCTTTGAGCTTATGCCGCTGTTGGAAGCTATCAAGACCGCTTCTCCAAGGCCAATATTGTTGGCATCAGTACGCGATATACTTCAGGAGCGGACAAAGCCGGGACGCGATGAAGAAACCGTCTCGCTGATCAAGTCGCATTTTGATCACGTCCTGGTCCATGGCGATCCCAATTTTATAGCTCTGCCCGACACTTTTCCATTGGCAGAGCTGATTGCTGACAAGGTTCTTTATACAGGGCTTGTAACCGGACCGGCTCCCTCTCCTGCCGATGACAGTTTTGATATTGTCGTCTCGGCAGGCGGAGGTGCTGTCGGTGCGGAACTTCTTCGATCCACATATCAGTGCGCCGTCCAATCCGGTTTTAAGGGCAGCTGGTGCCTTATCGCTGGCCCCAATCTTCCCGAGCCTGATTTTGCAGCTCTATCCGCTGAAGCACCTGACAACGTCACCGTTGTGAGATTTCGTCAGGACTTTCCTGGTCTGCTTCAAAACGCACGACTTTCAATTTCCCAAGCCGGTTACAATACGGTTTGCGATATACTTCGCGCCAAATGCCGTTCGATCCTCGTTCCGTTCACCGCAGGGGGTGAAACAGAGCAAAGTGTTCGCGCTACGCGCCTTGAATCTCTCGGCTTGGCAATTGCACTACCGGAAGGCGGCTTGAACAGCGATATTCTTACAAGCGCCATTGCATCTGCCGTCAACGAGGCGCATTGGCCAAAACACAACTTGGACTTGAATGGTGCTCAGCAGACCGCAGCATTATTGCGGCGCATGCTCTGGGACTGATTTGTCAGAATAAGCACCTACAGTGCCGTGTTATATGGCGTCATTGGCTTTGATGATGTAAGTTCAGGTGATTCAGCCCACAAGGTCATCTCCACCGCGCCGCCTGTTTCACGATCTAAATTACTGCTGACGTCACAGCTTACGGTTGTTCATGGAAAAAAGTTTAACTCGGTATATCTGGTCGAATACACGACTACAGCAGATATGGATTCTGATCGTTGTAGCCGTTTCAATGATCCCGTATTTTCTATCGTTCGACTTGCCAAAGCAGATTGTCAACGGTCCCATACAAGGTACCGGCTTTGAATCGCCTGGAGCGACGCAGACCTTTATGCGTATCCGGTACGATATTCCTTACGTGGGCGAAGTTACATTCTTTAACGGTCTCGAACTGACCCGCTTCGAGACATTGATGGCGCTCAGCCTGGTTTTCCTTCTTCTCGTCATCGTGAATGGGCTCTTCAAGCTTTATATCAATACCTATAAAGGCCGCCTTGGTGAGCGAATGCTGCGGCGTATCCGCTTTGAACTGATCGATCGTGTACTCCGGTTTCCCCCGTCCCAATTCAAGCGGGTAAAGTCGGCAGAAATTGCCACCATGATCAAGGATGAAGTTGAGCCGATGGGTGGCTTCACCGGCGACGCATTTGTGCAGCCTGCCTTGCTTGGGGGGCAGGCTTTAACCGCTCTTGTCTTCATCATCATGCAGAACTTCTGGCTTGGAATGATCGCGGCCGGGATTGTAGCCATACAGGGCGTCGTTATCCCGCGCATGCGCAAGCGATTGCTGGAGCTTGGACGGCAGCGACAGCTGACGGCTCGCGAGTTATCAGGTCGTGTGGGTGAAATTGTCGATGGCATTGGCACCATTCACGGCAATGATACCTCTAACTACGAACGCGCCGATATAGCGGCGCGTCTGGGACTTATATTCTCGATCCGGTACGATCTTTATCAATGGAAATTTTTGGTCAAGTTCATCAATAATTTTCTGGCGCAAGTCACACCGTTTTTGTTCTACTCCATCGGTGGTGTTTTGGCTTTGCAGGGCAGGCTGGATATTGGCCAGCTCGTTGCCGTGATCAATGCATACAAGGATTTACCTGGGCCATTGAAAGAGTTGATCGATTGGGATCAGGCGCGTCAGGATGTTCAGGTTAAGTACGCTCAGGTCGTCGAGCAGTTTAATGTGGACCGACTGGTTGATCCCAAGATTCAAGCTCTTGCGCCTACCCCGGCAGGTCGCCTTGAACATTCTTTGCATGCAGTCAATCTAACTGTTCTAGACGATAGCGGCGCACCCCTGCTCAACCATATCTCGGTTGAGATAAATCCTTCTGAAACTGTTGCCGTCGTTGGCAACAGCGCCAGTGGAGCTGAAGCCCTCGCGGAGGCTTTTGCCCGGTTGGTCTGGCCAGATCAGGGACGTATTACGATTGACGGAACCGATCTGCTTGACCTGCCCGAGTCAGTCACGGGCCGCAGGATCGCTTATGCCGCATCTGACACTTATTTCTTCCATGGAACACTTCGCGACAATCTTCTCTACGGGCTTAAACACGCCCCTTTGACGAAGGTCGAATATGAAGGAAAGCAGGCGATTAACTATAAATGGAACATCAATGAGGCACGCCGCGCCGGCAACCCAGAACTCGATCTCAACAGCGACTGGGTGGATTATACCTCTGCGGGTGTGACCGGTCCTCACGACCTTTTCAAAGTAGTGCGACCCGTTCTCGATGCGGTCATGATTTCGCAGGATATTCAGGATATGGCGCTGCGATCATTGGTCAATACCGCCACGCATAGCGATCTTACCGATAGAATCGTCGAACTGCGTGAAGCCCTTCGCAAACGGCTAAAGAAAGAGGGCCTCGAAGATCTGGTCGTTCCGTTCAAGCTGAAAGAGTACAACCCACAAGCGACTATCGGGGAAAATCTTCTGTTCGGCACGATGAAACGCCCCATGATGACCAACCGGAAACTTGCGGCTCATCCATACTTCCGCTCGGTTCTGCGAGAGAACGACCTTTATATTGATCTGTATTTCATGGGTCTGGAAATCGCTTCGAACGCCGTGGAGCTGTTCCAGGATTTGCCGCCAGATCACCCGTTCTTCCAACAGCTGACATTCATGACGGCTGACGACATTCCAGCCTACCAGATTCTTCTGCAGAAATTGCAGGGCCGTGGATTCGAAGCGGCCTCCCCAGAAGAACGCTCAAACATTATCCGGTTGAGCTTTTCTTATATCGAGCCAAGGCACCGCTTTGGTTTGCTGAATGATGAACTAATGGCCAAGATTGTAGATGCGCGGGCCCGCTTCCATGAAAACTTACCTGCGGACCTCAAGGAAGTCATCGAACGCTATGACCCAAAGAAGTTCATCTCATCCGCAACACTCTTGGACAATGTCCTTTTCGGACGAGTTGGATTTGCGCAAGCGGATGGTACCGACAAACTGCGCGATATAATGCGTGACATCTTCAATAAGCTCGGTCTTTTCGAGAGCGTTCTTTCCATTGGCCTTGATTTCGACGTAGGGTCAGGCGGCAAGCGCCTGACAAATGTTCAGCGTCAGAAATTAAATGTGGCGCGTGCCCTGCTTAAACGATCCGACTATTTGATTTTTAATCGCCCGCTTCCAGCACTCGACCAACGGATTCAGGATAAGATCACTCACAACATTATGGAGAATCTTCACAAAGAGGGCCATTCACCGTCGATCATTTGGGTGCTTTCCAATACGAGCCTGGCCAAGCTGTTCGACAGAGTCATAGTATTTGACAATGGGGCACTGGTGGAAGACGGAACGCATGCTACTCTTCTGGAGAAAAACGGTGTATTTAGACAATTGGCTTCATAAAATCCGATGACTGTCAAAGGGGATGCTACGCATATGCTGCTCAAAGACGAAGTGGAAATGTTGCGGCGGGTGCCACTGTTTTCGGGCGTTGCTCCCGCAAAACTGAAACTTCTCGCATTTACATCGGAGCGCGTAAGCTACAAGTCTGGCCAAGTACTGTTCAATCAAGGTGATCCAGCTGATGCCGCCTATGTGATATTGTCAGGCGCAGCTGACATTCTCGCCGACAGCCCGAGCGGCGAGATAAAGGTCGCCGAGATCGAACATGATTCAATCGTTGGCGAGATTGCGATCCTTTGCGATGTCTCCCGCACCGCTACGGTCAGGGCAAACTCGCCGCTGGAGGCCCTGCGAATAAGCAAAGACCACTTTATCAAGCTCCTGAGCGATTATCCGGAAATGACGATCGAAATCATGCGCGTTCTTGCAGACCGTCTAAGCCATACAACAACCGAACTCAGTGAAGCTCGCAGCAAACAAAAGCAGCACGCTTCCAAGTAATTATTACCGCTATTGACGCATTACTTGGCCCGTTTGAAGCGAAACAGAGAAATTGCGGGACGGTAGCCCCGATATAGATGCTGCCATCATTCGAAACATTGTGGCAAACATGCGTTTGGGTTCCCCATCCTTACTGGTGTCGGATTTGTAGGCTTCGATCAACAATCGATACATCGCCATTCTGTCTGCTGATATCCAGTCTAAAGCCATCTCGCTGCCCATTCGCAAGCGATACCAGTCGCCAATCATATCGAGAGCTGGCACGGAATCCATTTTTCCCAGGGTTTCCAGCACCAAATTTGAGCAGGAACGTTCAGCCTTCAATGTCGGAATGATTTCGTCCCAATCCATGATCTTCTCGGACCGAGCCAGCAGAAACAGATCACCAAGATTCAACTGCCTAGCCAATTGTGCAAGTTTTGGCGGCCATTCCCGCTTCAAATAGCGATGTATGACCAATTGATCCACGTGAGCCGATAGAAACTCGCCATAGTCACTGGCATCCAGCATAGAGCCGACATTCTTTTTTGTGACAGCGATTTCAGTTCGGTACTGACGGTTGATCCTGTTATCTATTGGCACATCGCACAATGATACTGTCTCGACATTCATCATTTCATCTTCAATCGTTAGAATCTTAAACGCTGGAGGAAATGCAACAAGGGAAGGTACACCTATATTCGTCAAAGTGCCTTTGATGTTCGAAACTCTGGCCGTGTCATTCACATGCAGATGGCCACTGAAATGTATGGACACTCCAGCTTCTATAACTGTGTCAGCGACCTTTCCGGACGGTGTTCGCCTGACAGAACTTGTCATACCAAACAATGTCTTTTCGTCTGCCGCAGTATTATCCATCATGTCGATCATTGGATAATGGGAGAAAGCCAGAAGTGTTTTCCCCTCAAGTCTGGCCCTTGCTGAAACATCTTTCATCCAATCCACGATGAAAGGTTTATGAACAAGCATAGCATTCCAGCCCGCATTTGTGCTGTCTATGAATGCAGCAGAACCTGCATTTGAAAGATCGCCATTGTTAGGTTCAAACACATTGGCATCTATCATAAGCAGCCAAAGATTTGGTACCGGTTCAACCAGATAGGATGCATCCATCAGTTGATATTCATTTTTCCCATCAGCGGAACAGGCATTATAAAGGCGGCTCTCCCAGTCGGTACCTCTTCCAAAAGGCGTTTCCCAATGGATGGCATCTGTTTTTGAAAAAAAGCCTAGATCGGGAAGCTCTTGCAAGCCTGCAGGGTATCCCAAACAGTACATTTTATCGCTGAACACCATCGCCTCGGCATCTTCATCGATAAATTCACTGTCGCTGGCGACGGTCGTATAGGTGCCATTCGCGTTGAGAAATCGCTTGGCATGATGACGGCCGTTTTGGCCAAAAATGTCGTGATTTCCTGCCGTTCCGACGAAAACGAGGCCATGATCTTTGCTGTAACTGTCGAGCAATTTTTTAAGTGCTGAAATTGTACTGATTTGACCATCGTCGGAATAGTCGCCGAGTAAAACGACGAGGTTGATACCTCGGGCCACGATTTTATCAAGCGCACTCCTTAGTGCCTGATAACTCTCATTGAAAACGCGGGTAGAGCGCATCGTATCAGTTAGCCTGCGGGCTATCATCCGACGGCCCTCGACCTCTATCCCCTCAAAATCATAATCGCCATAGAGATCGTGGAAATGAGCATCTGCAATAACGGCGATACGAGCAAATTTGGATGAAGTCATGAGCGAGCCGTTCAAGTGATAAACTATTCTATTTGTATTGGTTAATTGTCATAAACCTTAAAAAGCAAGTTGCTATCGCCTACATATCAACAGAAGCGAATTTTTAATGCGTAGCCTGTCAATAAAAAGGAATACAAGCCTCGCATAACGATCACAGTTTGACTACGATATCCCCCAAAATGGGGAACTAGGTGTAAAGAGCAGAATGAACGACCAAGTATTTCGGGTGAAATTCTGGGGAACGCGAGGCAGTGTTTCGGTTTCGGGGCCGGAGTTCGTAAGGTATGGTGGAAATACTGCCTGCATTGAAGTTCAGTGCGGAAACCGCCGATTAATTTTTGATACCGGCTCGGGTGTGCGGCAGGCTGGCGAAGCTTTGTCACGGGAAGGCGTCGAACAGCTCGATATCATTTATACCCATAGTCACTACGACCATATTATCGGCCTGCCCTATTTCACGCCTCTTTATAATCCCATGATGAGCGTCCGTCTCTGGTCCGGCCATCTGGCAGGGCAAATGACGACAGGACAAATGATCAAGCAGTTCATGCGTCCGCCTTGGTTTCCGATAGAATCCGATATTTGCCAAGCCTGTATCAACTTCCAGGATTTTCGTACCGGGGACACTCTCACTCCGTTTGAAAAGGTTGTCATACGCACAGATAAACTCAACCATCCGGGTGGCTGTGTCGGTTACAGGATCGAATGGGCGGGGCGTGTCCTCGCGCTGATATTCGATACTGAGCATGTTGATGGCGAATTGGATCCCGCCGTTCTCGGGCTCATCCAGGATGCTGACCTCGTTGTTTATGACTGTACGTATACCGAAGACGAGATGCCGCGGCGCTTTGGTTACGGCCACTCAACATGGCAACACGGAGTCAAGCTGGCGGAAGCTGCAAAAATCGGCAAACTGGCCTTGTTCCATCATGCGCCTTCCCGGACGGATGACGAGATTGACGAATTTGAACGACTTGCAAAGGTGCGTTTCGAACAAACATTTGCGGCACGTGATTTTCAGGTCATTGATCTTTAGGGCCTATGCATCTGAAGCAGGAAGGCTTTAAATCAGTTCCGCTGCCGAGACCCAGCGGCATCCTCCTGTCTCAGTCGTAATTTCGAACAGCCGCTTCAAGAAAATCCAGGCGGATTCGTCGTGGACGAGGTGATGACCCAAAATACCAATGGTACTGTCATCACCTTCAAAACGTCCACGCATTTCCATGACTATCTCGGCGACCAGCTCATTGTGGTCCCGACAGCCGCGAGTGCCATGCCAATCAATCAAATCAATGTGGGTGTTCACGGCCGGAATATGCCCTTGGCCAGCGCTTCCCTTCCCAAAAACTGAAAGCGCCGCAAATCCCACACTGTTTAAGTGCGGTAGCAATGAAGAATCAATACGATTCCATGGCGGCACAAGTATCGGCAAAGCTTGTTTGGGGAACAACTTAGCGATGCGACTCCTTCCCTCATCAAGTTCGTGGAGCACTACTTTCAAAAGTCGATGATCACCCAGCTCCTGTTTCTTTTCGCCTTTCCCAGCATGGTTTTCGTGCGACCAGCCGTGTGTCGCAACGGCGGCAAAACGCTCGGGCTTTAACAGGTCGGCAAGCGGCGCACCAGCCAAAGACGGTATCACCGCCAATAGTACGGGGACCTCATACTGATTGCTCAGCATCAGCAAACGGTTCAGAGCATCGCTAGGCTCCACGGCATCATCATCGCGTAACCAAAATTGCACGCTCCGACTAGCATTTATCCAGCGAGACAGCTCGTCTCGCAACGGTTGCCAAACGGCATCTTCAATCATCGGTCTTGTTCCGTATAAGATCTCAACAGGAGATTTAACTGCGCTGATGCCAGTTCAAGCGAACGCTCTTTGAAAACAAATTGTCTTGCTGCATTTCCCATAACCAAGCGCTGCTCATTGTTAAGAGATAAATGCTCAATTGCTCTGCTAAAGGCAGCCACATCATTTTCTGGCGTAAGAATTCCTGTTACTCCGTTTTTTACAACTTCTGGAACACCTGCCACTGCTTGAGCTATAACCGGCAGGCCAGCTGCCTGTGCTTCAAGATAAGCAATTCCATAGGCTTCGCCAAAACCCGGCCAGACATATATGTCCGATTCATAGAGGATTTTCGTGACTTCCCGGGATTGTTGTTGCCCGAGCCATTCTATGCGATCTTCTCTTATACCGGCGAAACAAGCCTTCACCATGGCGCTGGCAGGGCCGTCGCCAATAATCCTCAATTTCCAGGGCATATCACCCAGAAGCGCTAGGGACGCTGCCAGCATCCGGTAGCTTTCCAGTTTGTCACCCGACCTCATCATGGCAACGGTAACAAGTTGATTGGTAGTAACCGCAGTTGGCTCATCCGAAAAAGCCGCAATGTCGATAAATGGCGGCAATCTTTTCAAGCGCTTTTTAGATACGAGCTGCTCAAGTCCGACCTCATCTCTTCGCGTGAAACAGATGTTTACTGCGGCCTGCCGAACGCCATTGACAACATATGATTGCTGTTCTGCCCACTCCTCATCATCGCGGCGTTTAGAATATGAGGCCTCGGCGGTAATGTAAGGCAGTTCAAACATAGTCGCCAAACTCGGCCCCACCAGATCCGGTGCTTTATAATAGGGATGGTACGTAAACCATAGATCGGGCTTGTTTCCCGATTGCCATAAATCTGCGAGCCGACCGCGCTCCTGTTCTGCACCGCCGCGGATCGTGGATAGAAGAGTCTGATCAGGCGTTTTGGTAAAGCTTCTTAGTTCCGAGGCGATCTCTACGCGGTGGCCCGCCCTTTGCATTGCCTGGATTAAAAGCCGTGCCATGGCACGGTCCCCCGAAGGAACAGGATGATTAGGAGATTTCAACGGAGCATAAAAAGCAATGTGCATGTGCGAAGCAATATAACCTTCTCAACAAACCTGCCGCACCATGCGGGAAGATAAACTGCTTCACAAGGGCTCGGCCCCGAGGCTGACGTTTGCAGTCGCTGCAAAATATCGTCAACGATTAAGGCTTTGTCTTGCCATTTTTAACGGGCAGAGCGAGTGCATCGCCCTACTCGCCAAACCACATCGGGTCAACTAAGCTAACCAGACAGAAATTGCTACGGATTTCATGACAGCTTTTGCCACCAATACAATCAGTTCCGAACGATCATTGCGCAGAATACGCTTGATCTCGGGGCTGATTATGCTCGCTTTTGTCATGCTTCATCTGGCCAACCATTCGCTCAACCTGATCTCTCTTAAAGCTGCGGAAGAGGGACGTCACTGGTTTCTCGCAATTTGGAGAAATCCGGTAGGTACAATTCTGTTTTACGGAGCTGCAGTCACTCACGTAGCGCTTGTCATGAGATCAATTTATCTGCGTCGCACATTGGTCATGCCATTGCGAGAAGCCAGCCAAATCATACTCGGGCTATTAATTCCTGCTCTGTTGATTGAACATGTCGTCAGTACACGCATCCGATATGAGATCGTCGGTCTGCACGACACATATGAATTTGTCATCAGGAGTCTATGGGTTGAATCCTCCGGCAACGCTTTAAGACAATCCTTGGCGCTTCTGGTTGTATGGGCGCATGGATGCATTGGCGTACACTTTTGGTTGCGGTATCGCGACTGGTATTCCCGAGCAGCTCCATTCTTTTTGACGCTAGCAATTCTGCTGCCGGTTCTTGGTCTTTTGGGTTTTGCCTATACGGGGAGAATTCTTGCCAGCGAACCTGTCCAGTCGAGCTACGGCAGTGGTTATTCTTCAATTGGCTCTCACGGCGGCGGTATTGTCAGCCCAGCAGCAGCGCAGCAGCTAATGGTAATAAAGTTCATGCTCTATGGGCTTTTTGCTGCGAGTCTGTTGAGCGTGTTAACCCTGCGCTTTATCCGCAGTTGGCGCGAACGTTTCGATCAAATCGAGATACGCTACCCTGAGGGCCAAACAGTTCGCGTTCCCCGCGGCTTTAGTGTTCTTGAAGCAAGCCGGATCGGCGGTATCCCTCATTATGCAGTGTGTGGTGGAAAGGGGCGTTGCTCCACATGCCGAGTCCAAATAATCGAAGGTGGCGATACTCTGTTGAAACCGGACGCGACTGAACAGGCGACCTTGAACCGCATCAATGCCGACCCTGATGTTCGGCTCGCTTGTCAGCTGCGTCCCTTGAATAACATCAGCATTGTTCCATTGTTGGTGCCAACTCTGGAGAGCAACTTGCCTGCCAATAGCCAGCAAGTTAATCCTGGCCGCGAGCAAGAAATCGTCATTCTTTTTTGTGATATTCGTAACTTCACCACTCTTACCGAAGCGCAGCTACCCTACGACGTAGTTTTCCTGCTTAACCGCTATTTTGCTATCATAGGCCAAGCAGTGGAACAGGCTGGCGGTCGTTTAGACAAATTTATCGGCGACGGCGCTATGGCTTTGTTTGGACTGCAAGGGCGACCGGAAGATGCATGTCGGCAAGCACTCAAGGCCTGCGCAATTATCATTCGTGAGATAGACCGGCTGAGCGATGAACTTTCGACAGGTCTTGCTATCCCTCTGCGCGTCGCAATCGGCGTTCACTCGGGACCTGCAATTGTGGGCGCCATGGGCTACAGCAATGTGAAGAGCTTAACCGCAATAGGTGATACTGTGAACGTTGCAAGCCGACTTGAAACAATTGCCAAAGAGCTCAATGTAACGCTTGTTGTGTCAGAACCGACAATCGAGAAAGCCGGCTCTGATACCAGTCAGCTCGAAAGCCGTGAAATAACAGTTAGAGGACGAGCCGAACCACTCAGAATCTACGTTGTTACTCAACAGATGAGCGCCTCTTTCCTATGAAAAACCGGTGGGGCCGACGCTTTAATAAGTGGAAATTCGATCTTGTCGCCCGCTTCTTCGATACCAGGTATGGCCGAGAGCTCTTGATCAATACAATTGGTCCACGGGTCGTTAATTTGACCGTTAATTGTGGCGATCATCTCATGACAGTGTCTCCACACGACTACATTGGGAAGAAAGTTTTTCGCAAAGGCAATTTTGAGCGAGATCACGTTGACCGGTTACTTTCAACTCTCCGGGAAAAGAAGCTTTTAAGCGGTGAAAGTACTTTGCTTGAGATTGGCGGGAACATCGGAACCCAAACGATCTATTTTGCACTGAGCCAGGTATTTTCACGGATCATCAGCATAGAAGCTGATCCTCGCAACTTCGAACTGTTGCAACACAATATTTCTCAGAACCATCTGCAGGCTAAAATACTTCCAATACAATGCGCTGCTGGCGACGTTGAAGGCGAGATTGATTTTTTCCAACATCAGAACAATCACGGGAAAAGCAGTACTTCCAGGAAAAGCAAGCACGATCATAAAATCACCGTGCCTGTAAAACCCGTAGACACAATTCTCTCCGAAGCAAATATATTGCCGCAAGAAATCGGCCTTATATGGATGGATATTGAAGGATACGAACCGGTTGCTTGTAACTCCATGCAGACGCTATTAAAGAGAAAAATACCGCTCTATATGGAGTTTTCACCGATATTTTACGGCCGGGAACAATCCATCGCTTTCACGCAGTATCTGGGCCGCTTTTACGAGGATTGCCTCATTTTTCGCGAAGATCACGTCGAGGCAATCAAAGTTTCTGCTCTCCCGCTTACCGAACCTCAGTTTGACATTCTGCTACTCAACGCGCCGATATAGGAAATAACGACCTGGCTTTACGCTTGCAGGAAGCGGCAATTGTTCGAGTGCTGGATGACGCAGCTCAAGCCCGCTAGCCACAATTCCCTGCGGCGCTAAAAGCGCGACCGCCAATTGCGGCAGCCATGTCAGTGTCACAGCATCCTTCTCGTCATATCCGGTACCAATATCAGCATGAACAAGTGCCGCATCCACGCCGACGAATGTTTGTGCCGTGTCACGTATCTCGCCAATAATCAGGTTATCTGGCTGAGGCGTAGAACTCTTGTGTGATCCGACAGCACGATCAAAAGCAATAATTCTTCGGTCCGGAAATCTTTCACGGAGATGGTCATAGGTTCGACCATTTCCGAGACCCAACTCGATCACAGGCCCGTCCAAATACTTCACACCATCACAAATATGATTGAGGATATCGCGCTGTGCTGTCATCCGGCGGATAAAACTGTCGAGTCTGCTCATATTCTGTTCCGTCATTCCATCGAAGAGTGGCTTATCATGCCAATTGCAAATCCGTCGATCACCAAGCAATCATAAAAAATTGCTCGTACCCATCTTTATCCAGCCTCCGCCTCATGTTTGATTGTACTCGCCCGGAGTAAGCCCATCAGCAATGGACCTGACGAGAAGGAGCCGGCCCGGGCCTTATCTGTCAGCGCGCGCAGATATCCGCCCGGACTTAAAATACTTTCACCCTTTTGAAGAATCGCCGAAACAACAATTGCCGCTTCATTGGGACCGAATATCTCCATGGCCTGGTTCCAGGCATCGGGGCTAATACCGAGGGTTACCCGAACAAGATTTGCGGTTTGTATGAGATCAGACCAACTATTTATCCCGCCGAGTGCGTAATCGATTATGTCAGGGCAAGCTTTTAGGACCAGTCCCAGCGGAAAGGCTTTTGGCGGCTTTAAACCACTGCGCACCGGTTGATGTGAACTGAGCAGTTCTTTGGTATCAGCTTCATCATTCCAATCCGGATGATCACCACGATCTGCCCCTTGGTCTTTTCTAAAGCCAGGTTCAAAGTCAAATTTAGAGTCTGAGTTTTGACTCTGTATGTGCCGTTCATTTTGAACGTCACTGGCGGTTGATTTAGCTGAATTATTATTGAATTCCAATAACTTCTCAACATCTGCGCGCAAATCGGCCAGACTCACTGCCAATGCCTCGAGACCTACCCTGTCCAAACCTCTTAGGAGCGGTCGCGCAAGGGGCATAAATCTCTCACTGAGGGCATCCCAAGGGCCTTCAAAAGCCTGTTCCTCAGCAAAGATAATCATCTTGGCAATGTCTCTACGATGAAGACTTACCTGCTCTCGCAAGATGCGTCTTGCCAGATCCTCAGCGCGAATAGTTGCAGCAAGTTGCTCGTACTCGATTGCCTTTACCACCAAAGGCAGCAGGTCAAAGCCGAATGCGGTCTTCAATTCACCTTCCTGATCGCGGCGAACATAGCGCTTTCCATTCGGGCTATCGCGCCGAATGATCATTCCGGCCTCCACCAAGGAGGCAAGATGCCTGCGCAATGTAACTGGTGCCATCCCGTGGCAACGCAAGGATAGTTCCCTATTTGACGGAAAAACGATGAGATTCGCTGTGCTATCCAACTCATTCGGTTTGTGAAAACTGAGCAATGCGTGAAGCACCGCCAACGCTCGATCTGAAATGCCCAGCAGTGGTCGAGCTTCTGTAATCATGCGGAAAAGTTTCCATTTGTCCGCGACTACATTGACGTCACAATTCTTGACCTCCGTTTGCGCATCCAGCATGGCATACGACATTGGTCGGCGCCCAAAGGGCGTCGTTGTCATTTCCCTGTTCATTGCTTTCACCCTCAATCAGGCAAAAGAAATCTGCTCGCCGAAACGGCGTTAAACGCTTGACAGTGATTCTCGGAAATGCGATTCTCAAGTTGCTTAGACTTTGAGAGGGCTTCCGTGACGTCAGTTTCGGGGGCCTTTTCTTTTGCGATTTCTCTCCAGTTAGAGTTCTCTAATACGCGGTTCACCTTTTTCGCCGCGAAGAAAAGCGGCATAGATCTCAGGCAGATGTGTTATTAAATAATTCCCGAATTCAGGGGCCAGGGTTTCATCGATAGTCAGCTTCGTTTTGCCGTTGGCTTGTTCAATCTGCGCATAGGACAGGCCTTCTTTGGACTTCAATGGATGGATCGAAGGACCGGATTTTCGCGGCAACAGGCTTTTGAGAACCAAAGCGAAGCGGGCATCGCTATCAAGGCGAAGCAACCGCTCCACATCAACTCTGTCTCTCCAGGGAGTATTGTCTTTCTGCAGCAGCTGGGAGAGTTGTTCCCAACGAGGCCGCCCTACTTTCGGAGCAGGGCCGATTATTTGAATGAGATCTTCCGGCAGAGAATTTGCTACAGCGATCATTGTTGACAAATTGCCTTTGTGAACTGCAAGGGCAGCCATAAGCGCGTTGCGGTCAATGCCATGCGCTTCCAGTTTTGCTGCAAACAGTGCACGCTCAATGAAGGAAAGGTCTTTTCTCTCCAGATTTTCCTTGCCTTGCGCGACAATCAATTCTTCATCGGAAAGATTGCGAACAATTGCTTTAACAGGCCTGCCTATGGCACGAAGCGCGGCAAGGCGCCTGTGCCCATAGGCTACCTGGTAACGACGTTCATCGAGTGGATTTGGGCGTACCAGAATTGGAACTTGCTGGCCGTGTTCTTCAATGCTGGCTTTAAACTCATTGAAGTCACCCGCATCGACATCATCAAGTCGATCACGAACAAACGAACCGTCGATCAGACTCGCCTCGATTTGGACGATATGCTCACCAGAAGCAATTTGATCACGCAATGCCTGCGCCTCATCAGCATCCTCCGAGAGGCTTTGCAACGACAATCCCATGGCCTTCAGTGAGCCAGACTTTTGCGTAGGCTTGGCATGACGATGTTCGGTATGTGACGCATCATTGATGGGCGTCATCATAGCTTTAAGAGCGTCTCTACGTTTATTCATAGAGCCCTCCCCCACGCATCGCGCACCAGTTCTTCTATCTCAAGATTCACTGCATCGAGCGCTTCAATTGCCCTGTCATAGGTTGCACGCGTGAAATACTCCCGGCCAACCTCGTACAATGTCTGTTTCGTCAGTCCCGCATCCGAGATCGCAGTAGATTTCAAGAGTGCGTTCGTTAGAACCCGCTCGCCAAAAAGGCTTTTCAACAAACCAACAATTTGGCCTTGCGGACCATCGCTCGGTTCATATCGTGTAACCACATAGCGGAAAAAATCGTAATCGGCATCACCGCCAGCCTGCTCAACAACCTCAAGCAAACCTGCTGTCATGTGCAGAAACTGCGACATCGAAGCGACATCGAGCATTTGCGGATGAATTGTTACAAGCACACTTCGCGCCGCGCACAGAGCAGATAGCGTAAGGAAGCCAAGCGAAGGCGGGCAATCCAAAACAACAACATCGTAGCGATCGTCTACCGTTGCCAAAGCATTGGCTATGCGGGAAAAGAAAAGTCTTTCCGTTCCCCGGCGCCGCTCCGCAAGAATACGTGGCGTATCGTGCTCGAACTCCTGTAGCTCTAAATTGCCAGGAATGATGTCGAGCCCAGCGAAATAAGTTTTGCGGATAATGTCCGCAATCGGCCGCTGCTGATCATCATAGCGAATAGCACCATAGATCGTATCGTTGTCTTCCAAATCGAATTCAGGCTGAATGCCGAATAAAGCAGACAACGAGGCCTGTGGATCAAGGTCGATAGCCAGCGTTCGATAGCCTCGCATTGCAAAATATTGCGCAACATGAGCCGCGGTCGTCGTCTTGCCCGAGCCACCTTTAAAGTTCGTCACGGCAATGACCTGCATATGTTCGTTGCCTTGGCGAGACGGCAGATAACTCTTTTTTGACTTAGCCAAGTAGCGCCGTATCTCATGAACCTGTTCAAGAGAATATAAACGGCGACCGCCAGAGGTTTTTTCAGCCTCAGGTCCTTCGCCAGCCAATGACAGATGCCGGATATAGGCGTCGGTAATACCGATCAGGCGAGCAGCTTCACCTGATGTAAACTTTCTTAATTCTTTTTCTGCAGTTGGCGGGAAAGCACGCGACCGCAACTCCCGTAGCTGCGCGCTAAGAAGATCTGCGTCCGCCTCGACCAATCGCGTAAGCGAGCGAACTTTCTTGCCGGTACGGTGGCTCTGGTCTTTTTCAGTTGGAGACAACATACACGCTTAAAATCCAATTTCTGATATCAAAGCGTAAATTCAACTGAGTCTGACTGAGTCGTCAAGTGATTTCAGATTGAGTCACAAGTTACTGGTTTTTATCGGATCTCCATCAGCCAAGAATTATAGCGGTTTATCACGCGTGCTGCAGTCCGCCTGCACTCTCGATAAATCGGATAACTTCATCCAGCCCGTCTCTGCGCAACATGTCGGTGAAGACAAAAGGTTTTGGCCCGCGCTGGGTTTTTGTATCACTGGCCATGACGTCGAGATCGGCGCCAACATAAGGTGCCAGGTCTTTTTTGTTGACGATCAGGAGATCTGAACGTGTGATTCCCGGGCCTCCTTTGCGCGGTATCTTTTCGCCCTGGCAAACAGATATGACATAAAGGGTTATATCGGCGAGATCGGGGGAAAAAGTTGCAGCAAGATTGTCGCCGCCCGACTCAATAAACACAATATCGAGATCGGGATGTAGCTGGTTCATTGCCGCGATGGCCTGAAGGTTGATAGTTGCATCTTCGCGGATCGCCGTATGGGGGCAGCCACCAGTTTCGACGCCCATGATCCTGTCTTCCGGCAGTGCCTGCAATCTGTTGAGGATCAACGCATCTTCCTTGGTATAAATGTCGTTGGTGACTACAGCCAGCGAATAGCGATCACGCATGGCTTTACACAGCATTTCAGTGACAGTTGTCTTGCCTGATCCTACGGGACCGCCAATACCAACGCGAAGTGGACCATTCTTTGAAATCATGACCTGAAAACCCGGGAATATTGCGTTTCATGGCGCATCGCCATGATGTCGGAAATCACGGCACAGGTGCCAAGATTATCCAGTGTGGATTTTGCTGCCTTGCTTGAACAAGACTGTATCTCTTCTTCCAGTCCTGCCAGTATCGCGACGCCATCGCGCTGCCCCAAGGGGACGAGCCGCACCGCTCCTTGAATCAGATTGGATATAAAGCCGTGTAAGAAAGCACAAAGTGCTGCTTCAATCTCAATACCATGAGCTCCGGCTATCGCGCCTACGGCAACAGGACTGGCAACTCGGGAGGGCAACCTTTCCGACACTGGATTTGGCCATGCTTGCGCTGCACTCAAAAATGCTTCGCCCTGCAGCATTGTTTCCATGTGCCGCTCGCGGGAGCCAGCGAGTGCTTCCGCCAAATCCGCGATCTCTGAAAAATCGGAGCCGCTTTTGGCAATCTGATGGCTTTGAGCGAAAAGCACCGCATCATTCCATCCCGAGCCTTCATTTAAAATATCGATGAGCCAATCTTCAAGGCTCTGCCTGTCATGAACCAGCCCGTGATGAATTGCCTGTTCAATACCGTGGCTGTATGAAAATGCGCCCACCGGGAAAGCGGGGGAAAGCCAAGTCATCAAACGAAGCAGTGCCCCATTGTCAATCATGATGGTGATGTGATCCGTGGGAGTGATGATCGTGGCTGTGTCCACTATGATAGGCACCCCGTAGGGGCTGAAAAGGAGCCGTAATCTCGCCTACGCGCGCACCAAGCCCTTCCAGCATCGCCTTGATCACATGATCCTGAAGAATGAGAATTCGAGATTCCTCAAATTGGGCAGCCAGATGGCGATTGCCCAAATGCCAGGCAAGTTCCGTCAAGTGCTTTTGATCGCGCGGCAATACTTCGTAGAGCGCTTCTTCCGCGGCGACAATCTCCGCAAGACTTCCATCTTCAAGGACCAGGACATCTCCGTGGGCAAACAAAACAGGCTCCGGCAGATCAACCAAAATCTGTTCGCCCTGCTGCAGCGTCAAAACCTTCCGGCGTAGATGTCGCTCATCATGCGCAAGAACAATCGTGTCGAAAGGTATCCCCTCAAAATGACCTGAATGGTCATGCCCTGTGACACGTCTCATATTTCGAACTCCTCAATAAAATCGTCATTCATGCGAATAAAGAAATCCAGCGGTGGCGCAGCGCCTGTGAGTTGCGACAGAAGCGTATGAGCCTGCCCCCGATGATGCGTCTGATGATTGAAAATTTGTGTCAGGCACCGGTCGAGCGTCGAAGTAAAGGGCGCTCCATTCAGCATAACCCAGTGAAAAGGTGCGGAAATGTCAGCTTCTTCCATAGCTTGGATAACGTCAATAATATGCTCGTCAAATGCGATACGCGCGGTGCGCAGTTCGCCGAAGGTATCGTGTAGAATGACGTCATATGACGGCAATGCGTAGAGATTGCCGGTAAATCTGCCAAACCACAATTTGTCGACCGCAAGCAGGTGGTTCAAGGTGCCGTGCATTGATTTGAAGTAAGCCCGGCGATCTGCAAAGTAATCTTCCTTGTCTAACAGAGCGGCGGCCTCATAGATCTGCTTATTTGCCCATTGGTTATAGCGAGCAAGCCTTGTAAAATGATCTTTCATTGACGCGCTCAGAACAGAAAATAACGCTGCGTCATAGGCAGCGTGACGGCGGCTTCGCACGTCAACAATTCACCGTCAGCCCGAACTTCATAGGTTTCGGGGTCAACTTCCACATGCGGCGTTGCCGAATTATGTACCATCGACGACTTGGAAATGCCTCCGCGCGTATTCTCGACCGCAACGAGCTCCTTTTCAACTTCCAAGGTCGATCGAAGACCATTTTCAACCGCTGCCTTACTGACAAAGGTCACAGATGAAGAAGTAACAGTCTTGCCGAAGGCCCCGAACATAGGGCGATAATGCACCGGTTGCGGCGTCGGGATCGAAGCGTTCGGGTCACCCATCGGAGCGGCAGCAATGGAACCGCCAAGCAGCACAAGGTCAGGTTTGACCCCAAAGAACGCCGGATTCCATAAAACAAGGTCGGCACGCTTGCCAACTTCGATTGAACCAATATGACGGGAAATACCCTGCGCAATAGCCGGATTAATCGTATATTTGGCTATGTATCGCTTCACGCGGAAATTATCATTATCCCCCTGTTCCTGTGGCAAACTTCCGCGTTGGCGTTTCATTTTGTCCGCTGTCTGCCAGGTGCGGATCAGAACTTCGCCGACACGGCCCATGGCTTGACTGTCCGAAGAGATGATCGAGAACGCACCGATATCGTGCAGAATATCCTCTGCCGCAATCGTTTCCTTACGGATACGGCTTTCTGCAAACGCCACATCTTCGGGAATGGATGGAGAAAGGTGGTGGCAGACCATCAGCATGTCGAGATGTTCTGCAATGGTATTTCTCGTGTAGGGGCGTGTCGGATTGGTCGATGAGGGGATCACATTGGGAAGCCCACAAATCTTGATGATGTCGGGCGCGTGTCCACCGCCCGCCCCTTCAGTATGAAAGGCATGAATGGTGCGCCCTTTGAAGGCAGCAACCGTATCCTCGACAAATCCGCTTTCGTTCAGTGTGTCGGTATGGATCATCACCTGCACGTCATACTGGTCAGCAACAGTGAGGCAATTGTCTATCGCAGCAGGCGTTGTTCCCCAGTCTTCGTGCAGCTTCAAAGAGCACGCGCCTCCGAGGATCATCTCTTCCAGCGCTGCTGGACGTGATGCGTTGCCTTTGCCGGACAGACCAATGTTCATCGGTATCGCATCAAAGGAACGGATCATGCGCGCCATATGCCATGGTCCGGGTGTACATGTCGTAGCCAAGGTTCCGTGAGCCGGACCCGTACCACCACCGAACATGGTGGTTACTCCCGACATCAAAGCCTCATCAATCTGTTGCGGACAGATGAAGTGAATATGCGCGTCCATTCCACCTGCAGTGAGAATTTTTCCTTCGCCTGCAATAACTTCGGTTCCCGGCCCAACAATGATCGTTACACCTGGTTGCGTGTCCGGATTGCCAGCCTTGCCGATGCCGGCAATCTGTCCATCGCGCAAACCAATATCGGCCTTGAATATTCCCGTCACGTCGACCACCAGAGCATTGGTAATCACCGTGTCTACGGCGCCATCTGCTCGCGTGACCTGACTTTGGCCCATGCCATCCCGAATGACCTTACCGCCGCCAAATTTTACTTCTTCGCCATAGATTGTGAAATCATTCTCGACCTCGATAAAGAGTTCGGTGTCGGCCAGCCTAATTTTGTCTCCAACTGTTGGGCCAAACATCTGGGCATAGGCAGATCGTGTTATTCTGGCTGGCATCTCAGAGCTTCCCCATGATTTTCTGTTGGAATCCATAAACCACGCGGTCGCCGCCAAACGGTATCAATGTCACATCGCGTTCCTGACCTGGCTCGAAACGCACAGCCGTGCCGGCAGCAATATCCAGCCGCATGCCCCGGGTCAGTTGCCGATCAAAAACCAATGCCTCATTGGTCTCATAAAAATGATAGTGCGATCCGACCTGGATTGGACGGTCACCTGTGTTGGCGACTTTCAAGACAGTGACGGGGGCTCCGACATTAAGTTCGATGTCCCCTGCCACCGTTATAATTTGACCAGGAATCATACTCATGCTCCAAGCGCCAACCAAAGACCAATGAATGCTGTGCTTGCACCCGCTACGCGGATGATGGTGCGCCCGATGCCGGCACCCAATAAAGCACCAGCAGCCAGCCCCGCAACGTGAAGCAAAGTTGTCGCAAGCGCAAAGCCAAGAAGATAGCTGCCAGCGGTGGCCGTGCCCATTTCACTACCGTGGGCATAACCATGAAACAGTGCGAAAAAACCAACGAGAGCCATTGCCAACGACGTTGGAACCTTGAGTGCCACGGCAGCAAACAATCCGATAGCGACAACTGAAGCAAGAATTGCAGGCTCGGCAAATGGTAGCTTCACGCCGGCGATAGCCAACAAGAACCCTGCAATCATTGTGCCAACGAATGCAGCCGGGATCAGCCACATGGCGCGTCCCCCAAGCAGTACGGCCCATAGCCCAACGGCTACCATCGCCAGCATGTGGTCCGCGCCAGAGATTGGATGGGAAAAACCTGCACCGAACGAGCCGTGTTCCGCAGGGTTGATATGAGCAAGGGCAGGAGTGGTCGCTGCCAAGGCCAGAGGCAAAGTCAATAACAATATTTTCTTCATGAGTTTCTCTCTAAATACCAACTACCGGATCGGTTCGTGAACTGTGACAAGCTTGGTGCCATCGGGGAAGGTTGCTTCGACTTGAACGTCGTGAATCATCTCGGCAATACCCTCCATCACCTGACTACGTGTGATCACATGCGCGCCGGCTTCCATGAGATCCGCGACAGATCGGCCATCACGCGCACCCTCAACGACAAAGTCGGTGATCAAAGCGATAGCTTCGGGATGATTGAGTTTCACACCACGCTCCAGACGGCGCCTCGCCACCATGGCTGCCATGGAAATCAGCAGCTTGTCCTTCTCGCGCGGCAGTAAATTCATCGTTTGATTTTCCTTTTATGTTGTCCATATTCGCGGCAGATCTTCGCCGCCATTCAGCAGGCCGAGCAGCGGGATGAGGCGCTTGCGCAGGTGGTAAGCGTCAAAATCTACCAAGCGAGCCACAAGCTTGCCCATCCATACTGATGCGCCTCCTTGATCACCTATGATTAGGCGCGCCGAATCAAGTAACCGCTCGCAATCCGGAGAAACTAAAAGTACCGTTGCCACCGCATGATAGCTTCCAAGCAGGGCTGGCCGTTTCAATGATAACCCAGCCTGAGGGCCGATGGAGAAGTTCTCGGCGTGGAGTAGTCTGCCGTCTTGCCGGACACGCCACTGATCAGAAAACTGCGCAGTTTCGATTGTCTCGCCAAAGGCCTTTCGCCCAAATATGGTGGATTCAACCAGCAAAGCCCGCGCACGCGCAGCAAGATTTACATTTAGCGTTCGCTTGAGATCGGCTTTTTCGAACAGAATGGTTTCTTGCGGTAGCCATGCAACATAGGAATCAGGTCCAACGTCAATTTGAGTCGAGACGGTGGCGACTGTCCCTGAAACAGCTTTATAGATTTTCTCGCAAGCCTGGGTCGTTATTTGAGCCGCGCAATGATCGCCGAGGGCAAAACTCCACTGCATCGCATCGCCGCCTGTAAGACCACCTGCACTGTTGATCATGACTGCTTCCAGATGGTTTCCAGAACTGACTGGAAAGCGCAGTTTCGCACACCCCTCCTGAAACAATGTGGAAATCCGCGTTTTTCCCTCTACCCGCCGTGCCGATAATCGTCCTGCCCCGGATGCGCGCTGCGCCCGGTTTTGAACAATCGTCGTCTGGCCGAGCATATCCAAAAATTGTAACCCCAATGGTCAGACCGTCAGATGCCGGCGCGCTTCAGTCGTGTCGAGAATTTCCGCAGCGCCCTCGGCGACGATCTCACCTCGATCCATGATGTAAACATGGTCCGCGAGTTCGCGACAAAAGTCGAGATACTGTTCGACAAGAAGTATCGTCATTCCGAAAGAATCTCGCAGGTAAACGATGGCGCGACCGATATCCTTGATTATCGACGGCTGGATTCCTTCGGTGGGCTCATCAAGAACCAGAATTTTGGGGCGCATGACCAATGCGCGCCCGATGGCGAGTTGCTGTTGCTGACCACCGGAAAGATCACCGCCACGACGCGACAACATGGATTTCAGGACGGGAAACAGGTTGTAAACATCCGAGGGGATATTTCGTTCGGAGCGGGGAAGCTGCGCATAACCGGTTTCAAGGTTCTCCTTAACGCTCAAAAGCGGAAAAATTTCACGGCCTTGCGGTACATAACCAATGCCATATTTCGCCCGCGTGTATGGGGCCATACCATTGAGTTCAACACCATCGAACATCACTTTACCCGCGCTGATATTGTGCTGACCGGTAATCGCTCTCAATAAGCTTGTTTTACCAACACCGTTTCTACCGAGCACGCAGGTGATCTTTCCAGCGTTGGCGTCCAGCGTAATCCCCCGCAAGGCTTGCGCCGCGCCATAATGCAAATTGACTTGTTCAACAGACAGCATGGCTCACCTCCCCAAATAGTTTTCTATGACTCGGGGATCATTACTGACGAAATCAAGTGACCCTTCAGCAAGTACCGAGCCTTCAGCGAGGCATGTGACCCGCACGCCAAGATCGCGGATGAAGCCCATATCGTGTTCAACAACGATGACCGCCCGGGTTTTCGCAATCTCTTTGAGCAGAGCGGCGGTTTCAGAAGTTTCCGCATCGGTCATTCCCGCCACTGGCTCATCAACAAGCAAGAGTTTGGGCTCTTGCGCCAGGAGCATACCGATTTCCAGCCATTGTTTTTGCCCATGGCTAAGATTGGCCGCCAGTTCATCCTTGCGTGCGGTCAGTCGCACGGTTTCAAGAATTTCATCGATACGAGCGCTATCCTCTGGCGATAGATTATAGAATAACGTCGCAAAGGTTCCCCGCTTACGATTAAGCGCCAGCTCGAGATTATCCCAGACAGTGTGGCTTTCGAACACTGTGGGCTTCTGGAATTTGCGGCCGATGCCAAGCTGAGCGATATCAGCCTCGTCTCTGGTCGTAAGATCAATGTTATCTTCGAAGAATACCTCACCCTCGTCCGGCCGGGTCTTTCCAGTGATAATATCCATCATTGTCGTTTTACCGGCACCGTTTGGGCCAATAATTGCCCTTAACTCACCGGGAGCAATCACAAAAGACAAGGCGTTCAGTGCTCTAAAGCCGTCGAATGATACGGATACATTGTCTAGATACAACAGGCTCCTTGGTTTGATGTCAGACATGATCTACTCCGCAGCCAGTGGTTCAGCAGGGATATCAGCGTTCTTTTCGGCATTCTTGGCTTTAGGCAGGCGGTTAAAGGAAATCGCTCTGTTTTTATCGTTTCTGGATTTCAATATTTGCTGAATGGTCCCAACGATGCCTTTGGGCAAGAACAACGTGGTTGCAACGAAAAGTGCCCCCAGCGCAAAAAGCCAAATTTCCGGAAACTGTGCAGTGAAAATACTCTTGCCGAAATTTACAAGTGTAGCCCCAATGATAGGACCAATGAGTGTTCCACGTCCTCCAACGGCGGTCCAGATGACGACTTCGATCGAATTGGCTGGTGCAAATTCACCGGGATTGATAATCCCGACCTGCGGAACGTAAAGCGCACCGGCAACACCTGCCATCATTGCTGAAATGGTAAAGGTAACGAGCTTGTAATTTTCTGGCCGGTAACCGAGAAAGCGCGTCCTGCTCTCAGCATCGCGCAGACCAACCAGAACCTTCCCAAATTTTGATCGAACGATAGCTGAACTGATAAGCAGCGCGACTGCCAGCGCGAACGCAGACGCGGCGAACAGGGATGCCCTCATGCCTTGCGATTGAATGTTGAAGCCTAGCAAGTCTTTAAAATCGGTAAGGCCATTATTACCGCCAAATCCCATTTCATTGCGGAAAAAGGCAAGCAGTAAGGCATAGGTCATCGCCTGCGTGATAATGGACAGATAGACGCCTGTTACACGCGAGCGGAATGCCAGCCAGCCGAACACAAAAGCAAGAATACCAGGAACGGCGAATATCATAATGGCGGCGAACCAGAAGTAGTCAAAGCCATACCAATACCAAGGCATTTCCTTCCAATTCAAAAACACCATGAAATCTGGCAGATTTGGGTTTCCATAGACGCCGCGTGCGCCGATTTGGCGAACCAGATACATTCCCATGACATAGCCGCCAAGGGCGAAGAATGCGGCATGTCCAAGAGACAATATCCCGCAAAAACCCCAGACAAGATCAAGCGCCAGGGCTAGCAATGCATAGGTGAGATATTTTCCAAATAGCGACATCGCGTAGGTTGGAATATGAAATAGATTGTCGGCTGGCACTAAAAGATTAAGTGCGGGTACCAAGCATGCAATGGCCAGAAGGATTGCAATGCAGAGGGAGACATTCCTGTCGAGCGATTTAAAAACGAACGCGCTGATCATGCTTCCACCGCCCTTCCCTTGAGTGCAAAGAGCCCGCGTGGCCGCCTCTGAATAAAAAGAATGATGAGAACCAGGATAAGAATTTTGCCAAGAACGGCACCGGTATATGGTTCAAGGAGCTTATTGACGACGCCAAGCGAAAGTGCCCCCACAAGCGTGCCCCAGAGATTTCCAACGCCGCCGAAAACTACAACCATGAAACTATCAATAATGTAGCTTTGACCAAGATTGGGTGAGACGTTATCAATTTGCGAAAGGGCAACGCCGGCAATCCCAGCAATGCCTGAACCAAGGGCAAAGGTAAAAGCATCGACCCAAGGGGTCTTGATACCCATTGATGATGCCATCCTTCGGTTTTGCGTAACAGCACGCATTTGCAACCCAAATCTCGAGCGCTTAAGCACGAACAGCAACGTCAGGAATACGCCTGCAGCAAACACCACAATCCACATGCGGTTATAGGTCAGCGTCATACCACCAAGTTCGAAACCGCCTGACATCCACGACGGGTTTCCGACTTCACGATTGCTGGGGCCGAAGATTGAACGAACGCCCTGCTGCAGAATAAGCGATACGCCCCACGTTGCCAGCAATGTCTCCAGCGGTCGCCCATAGAGAAAACGAATAATTCCACGTTCAATTATAAGACCAATGACACCCGTAATAGCGAACGCAACCGGGAGTGCGATAATCAATGACCAGTCAAAAAGATGCGGATAGGACGACCTGATTATCTCTTGGACCATGAACGTCGTGTAGGCGCCAAGCATCACCATTTCACCATGGGCCATATTGATGATGCCCATCACACCAAAAGTAATGGCAAGGCCGATAGCAGCGAGCAAAAGGACGGATCCAAGGGACAAGCCGTACCAGACATTCTGGCCGACATCCCAAAGCGCCTGAGCTGACTGTAACGCATTTATGGTATTGTCTATGTCTGTCCGAAGCTCGCCATCAGCGTTTGCCTGAACGGCACTCAATATGCCAAGAGCATCTCTGTCACCACGCTCTCCGATTGTTTTTACAGCGGCGCGCTTGTCATCAAGCGAGCGATCTGACTTTAAAATAGCAGCGGCCCTCGCCTGCTCCATGACAGATTTGATATAGGTGTCTTTCTCGCTTGTTATTGCCGTCTCTATGAGCTCAAGCGCGTCTGTGCTCGGCGAGGAAAAAACTGAACTGGCCGCCCGAAGTCTTATCTCCCTATCCGGGCTGAGCAGCGTGAGCGCTCCAATGGCGGTTTTGACAGCGCGACGCAGACTATTATTAACCTTGATGCGCTCGAAATCGGCTTTCGCCCCTTGTCCCGCTGGCGCCCCGGTTACAGCATCAGACAGGTTCAGTTCACTACCATTTTCCTTGACTACAAAGACGGTCTTATCGGCTTTTCTCACATAAAGGTCACCTGCTGCCAGCGCTTCAAACACTGGGACAAGCGCAATATCGCCAGTACGGGATAGTTCGGCGATCTTATCGGCAACCTGTGAAAAGTTACCCTGACCCAAGGCATTTATACCCAAGCGGTTATTCTGATCGGCCCAACTTTCCGATACCGGAACAAGCATGATCAGACAGATGATGAGCATAAGTATTTTGATTGCGCGATACATGAATTTTGAAAGAGCTCTGTGGCCCTCTCCTCTAGTCGAGCAAATGGAAAGTCACGGGCTGGAGCGCCCGTGACTCAATTCAATCATTAGGAGCCTTTGCCGCCACATTTGCCGGTTGCGACATTAAAATTGCCGCATGACATTGGCTTGCGCCAATCAGAGATAAGATCTTTGGAATCCGGCAGATAGTCGGACCATTCATCCCCTACCAGCAATCCGGGTGTTTCGAACACGGTTTCAAACTGGCCGTCCGATTGAATTTCGCCAATGAGGACAGGCTTTGTGATGTGATGGTTTGGCATCATCGTTGAGTAGCCGCCGGAGAGATTGGGCACCGACACGCCGACAATGGAATCAATGACCTTATCCGGATCTGTGGTTCCGGCGGCTTCGACAGCTTTCACCCACATATTGAAACCAATATAATGGGCCTCCATTGGATCGTTTGTTACGCGCTTGTCGTCCTTGGTATAGGCTTTCCAAGTCTTGATGAATTCGGCGTTGGCCGGTGTGTTGACCGATTGGAAGTAGTTCCAGGCCGCCAAGTGACCGACGAGCGGTGTCGTATCAAGTCCGGCAAGCTCTTCCTCGCCGACAGAAAATGCTACAACCGGAATATCTTCAGCCTTGATGCCTTGATTACCGAGCTCTTTATAAAACGGAACGTTTGCGTCGCCGTTGATGGTTGAGACAACGGCCGTCTTCTTACCCGCGGAACCGAACTTCTTAATGTCTGAAACGATGGTCTGCCAGTCTTTATGTCCGAAAGGTGTGTAGCTCACCATGATGTCTTCAGCCGCAACGCCCTTGGCCTTCAAATAGGCCTCGAGTATCTTGTTGGTTGTGCGCGGGTAGACATAATCGGTGCCAGCAAGGACCCAGCGTTCGACACCTTCATTTTCAGCAAGATAGTCGACAGCAGGAATTGCCTGCTGGTTGGGTGCTGCGCCAGTATAAAACACATTGCGCTCGCTCTCTTCACCTTCATACTGGACAGGATAGAAGAGCAAATTGTCCAACTCTTTGAAAACGGGCAGCACCGATTTGCGTGATACGGAAGTCCAGCAGCCGAAGACGGCAGCAACCTTGTCCTTTTCGATGAGGTCGCGGGCTTTCTCAGCAAAAAGCGGCCAATCTGAAGCCGGATCAACAACAACAGCCTCAATTTTCTTGCCAAGAATCCCGCCTTTTTTGTTTTGCTCATCAATGAGCATCAACATGGCGTCCTTAAGCGTGGTTTCAGAGATGGCCATTGTTCCCGAAAGGGAATGAAGTATGCCGACTTTGATCGTATCTTCTGCGGCAAACGCGCCCTGAAGCGCTGTTGCAGAAAGCATGGCGGCTAACAGAGCGCCTTTAACCTGTGCTTTAATATTCATCATTATGTCCCCACTGTTTTGAACGACGCTGATTGCGCCTTGTTATCCATGTGCGGCAGAACAAATCCGCTGCGTTTAGGGACTATCTGCTAGCCAACAACGATCCCACATACGTTAAACGACGTAGAGACGATGACCTAAGTTGGCAGATCAGTGCTTTCTTCCGTATCGCATCCGGTGTTTAAGTAAGAAAAACACCATCCGGTCGGCGCTAGGATTTACACGTCGGACCATTGCACGGGGAAAACAGGGCGAATGGTTGCGCGCCAACGCATCGTTCCTATCAGACGCGACTATAATCGCTGGGTAGCGGATCAGACCTTGGAAGATTACGCCCTTCGCTTTACTGCGAAGAGCGCTCGCCGTTATTCATCGCAACGCATTGCCCAAACAGCAATTGGCGCAATTTCATTTCTCGCGCTGGAGGCTATCGGCGGCGCCGTCACGTTATCCTACGGCACCACCAATGCTGTAGCTGCGATCGCTGTTGCCTGCCTCGTCATGCTTTGTGTGGGGCTACCAATAAGCCGTTACGCCATCCGCCACGGTGTCGATATCGACCTTCTGACCCGTGGGGCAAGCTTTGGTTACATCGGATCAACAATCACCTCTTTGATATATGCAACGTTCACCTTCCTGCTCTTTGCTATCGAAGCGTCGATCATGTCCGGTGCTCTGGAGTTGGCTTTCGGAATTCCTTTGTGGATTGGGTATATTATCAGCGCCGTGGTTGTGGTTCCTCTGGTCACCTACGGCGTTCGGATGATCAGCAAGTTTCAGCTGATTACACAACCTTTCTGGATCATTTTGAACATCCTCCCTTTCGTCGTAATTGCTTTCGTGGATTGGGAAAAATTTGATCTTTGGCGGGCTTTTTCAGGTGTCGATGTGCCGGTCGCAATTCCTGGAACAAGCGCCCCTTTTGTGCTGGCGCAGTTCGGTGCAGCCAGTGCAGTAATCTTGGCTCTGATGGCTCAAATCGGCGAGCAAGTTGACTTTCTGCGCTTTTTGCCGCCCAAAGGGCAGCGAAAACTGCGACATCGCATTGCGGTATTTCTTGCCGGTCCGGGCTGGGTCCTAGTCGGTGCCCCGAAACTTCTCGCCGGATCGTTTCTCGTGGTGCTCACACTTAGCAGCGGCGTGTCGGTCGATCGCGCGTCAGACCCTTCACAAATGTATCTGACTGCATTCGGTTACGTCACGCATTCCGATACTTTAGCGTTGATGCTGATGGTTGGTTTTGTGGTGGTATCGCAGCTTAAAATCAACGTGATGAACGCCTATGCGGGTTCATTGGCCTGGTCGAATTTCTTTTCCCGGCTCACGCATAGTCATCCCGGTCGCGTGGTTTGGTTGCTGTTCAATGTTGCAATTGCGCTTTTGCTGATGGAACTTGGCATCTACAGATTGCTCGAAGAAACCTTAGGTATTTTTTCGCTTATTGCCATGGCTTGGCTTTGCGCCATATCTGCTGACCTTTTTGTCAATAAAAGACTAGGACTGGCCCCGCCCGGCATAGAATTCAAGCGTGCTCATCTTTACGATATTAACCCGGTGGGCCTCGGAACGATGGCTGCGGCGACAATGATATCGCTGATCGCGCATTTCGGTTTCTTCGGTGAGATGGCCTCCGCGCTCGCACCATTCATAGCGCTTGTTGTAGCTTTCATTGTCTCGCCACTGCTCGCGTGGCAGACCAAGGGAAAATACTATCTGGTGCGGAAGCCTCGGCGGGCTTGGAAAACACTGCAGACACTCAAATGCTCGATTTGCGAGCACGATTTTGAACCCGAGGACATGGCTTGGTGTCCCGCCTATAGCGCTCCGATCTGCTCGCTTTGCTGCTCCCTCGACAGCCGCTGCCACGACATGTGCAAACCTAACGCAAATTTCAACGCACAGGTCGCTATCGTGGCTCGCTCTTTTTTGCCGCAACGCATCATCCAGGCACTTGCATCGCGACTGGGACGGTACGGAATCTCTGTTATCATCGCTCTAACGGCAATCGGCATAATTCTAACCATGATAGCCCATCAGGCAGGAGGGCCATCTGAAACGTCGGGCGTTGTAGACCGAACGCTGTTGATCGTATTTTTTGTATTTGCAGTCGTAACAGGAATTGCCTGTTGGTTCTATGTGCTGGCACATGACAGCCGTGTTGTTGCTGAGGAAGAGTCTTCGCGTCAGAATACCCTTCTGTTAAAGGAAATAGCCGCTCATAAGAAAACGGACGCCGCTCTTCAGGACGCAAAGGACGCGGCCGAGGCCGCCAATCGCGCAAAAAGCAGGTATGTGATCGGTCTGAGTCACGAACTGCGCACCCCCTTGAACGCCGTGCTTGGCTACGCACAAATACTGGAACGAGACGAAACAATCCCTGCTCCACGCCAGTCCGCAATTCGCGTTATCAAGCGAAGCGCCGATCATTTGTCAGGCCTCATTGACGGACTACTCGACATCTCACGCATCGAAGCCGGCCGGTTGCAGGTCTTTTCCAACGAGATCAATCTTAGCGACTTTCTGGACCAGATCGTGCAGATGTTTCAACCACAGGCCGATGCCAAACAACTCATCTTCAAGCATAAACGTTCAAGCAATTTGCCGCCCTATGTCCGGACGGACGAAAAGCGCCTTCGGCAAATCCTCGTTAATCTCTTGTCCAATGCGATCAAATTTACGACAAGCGGCAGTGTCCTATTCGATGTGACCTACCGCAGTCAGGTCGCAACATTTACGATTTTGGATACCGGTCGAGGAATTTCAGATTCAGATCTTCCGCGTATCTTCGAGCCTTTTCAGCGAGGAGAAGCCGAGAACATTCAACCAATGCCAGGCCTCGGCCTTGGGCTCACAATCACCCGTCTGTTAACCGAAACGTTGGGCGGCGAGATTTTGGTTTCCAGTACCTATGGGCAAGGATCTACGTTCAAGATCAGGCTAATGCTTTCTGCCATAACACCCTCGCATCAACAGCAGCCCTTGCCGCGAAAAATTCGCAGCTACGCCGGGCAGCGGCGCACCATCGTTGTTGTCGACGATAATGAAGATCATCGCGAATTGGTGCGAGAGATTCTCGTTCCCCTCGATTTCATCGTGTTAACTGCCGCCAGCGGACCAGAATGCCTTACCCTTATCGAGGGGGTCGTTCCTGACCTGTTCCTGATTGATATTTCCATGCCGCAAATGGATGGGTGGCAATTGGTAAGACGACTGCGTGAAGCTGGCGAGCTTTCGCCAATTATTATGCTTTCAGCCAATATAGGCGATGCAGCGCCCACAGGCGGGCCAACTGGCCACAATGACACACTCGCAAAACCTTTTGACCTTCGGCAGCTTCAAAACAAGATCGCACAGCTTCTGGGCCTGGAGTGGGTTTACGCTGATGCGACATCGCCCCCATCGCTCATACCGCGTAAACTGGTCAGTCCCGGTGAAACGCATGTGCGTGAATTGATCAATCTTGGCGAGATTGGGTACATCCGCGGCATTGAGACAAAGATTGCCGAGTTGGCGAAAATCGAAGACAACCGGGCGTTTACCGAGGCACTGGGGCAATTCGTTCAGATGTTCGATCTGGCAGGATATGACCGTTTCCTTCGCACATTCGAAAATCAGGAAGAGGCGATCAGAGGTGAGTGAGCCAACCAATCCGCGCGATATTGTCCTGATTGTCGACGACTCGCCGCAAACCCTTGGGTTTCTGACGGACGCGCTGGAGCAATCGGGTTTTTCTGTTTTGATTGCAACGTCGGGCCACGCCGCACTCAATGTTGTCGAACGTATAACACCCGATATCATCTTGATGGATGCGATAATGCCGGAGATGGACGGATTTGAAACCTGCACCCGAATCAAAACCACAGCTTCGGTTACCCAGGTGCCGGTTATTTTCATGACAGGTCTTTCCGAGACCCAGCACATCGTCCATGCACTTGAGTCCGGTGGCGTGGACTATCTGACAAAGCCGATCAATATTGATGAACTACAGGCAAGGATCAGAGTTCACCTTGCCAATGCTCGCGCCGCCCAAAATGCGCGCATAGCGCTGGATGCCGCGGGTCGCCACCTTCTTGCAATTGGAAAAGATGGCCAACTGCGCTGGTCCACTCCGCAGGCAAACCACCTGATAGAGCTGACCATGGGCAGCACACAAGCCGGTTATAAGGCACTTTCGGTGAGCGTCGCGGCATGGCTGACCAGGCAACAAAGTCACAAAGACGGCAACCCCATTACAATCCCTGGAGAGCAAGGGGGACTGCAGTTGAGCTATCTTGGTGCCCTCACCTCTGATGAATATTTGTTCCGACTAACCCTCGCCAATCAGGCCAGCCCAGAGGAACTGCTGCGCCAGCACTTCGGATTGACTGCACGGGAAGCTGAGGTTCTTTTATGGATTGCAAAGGGCAAATCAAATCGAGACATTGGTGATATTCTCGGATTGAGCGCCAGGACTGTCAACAAACACCTGGAACAAGTCTATATCAAGATGGGTGTCGAAAACCGTGCCACTGCTGCCGTCAAAGCCGCCCGAATATTGCACAGCACCTAACGGCTCTTACTGAGCTTTCATAGTCGTACGACGTCAACCTCCTGCCGCGTTCCGACAGGTGGAACCTTCCCTCACGTGGGTTGTTTTCCAATTCGAAGGGAGAGCAAAAGGAGGAAGACCATGAAACGCATAATTATAGTAACGATTTCTGCCCTGCTGTTGAGTACCAGTCCGCTATTTGCGCAAGATACGGTTATTGTGGAAGTGCCCCAGACTGCGCGTGATTATGTGATCGCACATCCGACCGACCCCATCGTGGTTGAAGAAGACCTGACTATGGGCGCCGCTATTCCAGAGGATGTCGAGCTTGTACCCATTCCGGATGCCCCAGACTATAGTTACGTCTATGTCGATAAACGGCCGATAATCGTATCGACCAAAGATCGCAAAGTTGTCTACATATCGCAGTAAAATAAGAGGCGCCCATTCAACTGCATGGGCGCCTCTTGATAGGATAGGCATATGACCGGCCAAGCGGGAAATTTACACGGCGGCCGCCTCGGCGGGATATCGCGTTGTTGCAATCGAACGCACCCACTGCCACATGTGCCGTCGTACAACCGGAAGTGCACTCGCTGTTCTCAGTTGGGTTAAAGCAGACAATCTCCATTGGGTGTCAGCGCAACCCAAACAGCGCCGATCCTCCCCTTTTCGCAACGAGAGGCTTGTGTTTTCCCGCGGCACGCCGCTGGTACTGATTTGCGATAAGTCCGATGAAGCTGCTCTATATGGAAGGCTCTGGATGAATTAGAACTCGCAGTTCCCACATATAATCGCCCGAATCCAAACCGGTTTCAGCAAGTGATACTGACACAGGAGCGTGACGGGCTTTCAGCCATAGACACAGCGGGATAACATCTACGAGGCTGAAGCATCAACGCCCGTAAACGACCACTACGATAGATCGGACTTACCACTGCAATAGCCAGCGACAGCGAGTATGGAACATTAGAATGTCTTGTTCGTTGGATGAAGTGGAGGACTTCATGCCTGTATTGAATTTGGACCAAGCGCAGTACGTCTTGCTCAAAAGATTATATACTGAAGCAGCACAACGGCTCGCCAGCAGCGACGATCCTCGACATATTCGAGCGCTTAAGCTGCTGCCCATAATCGGTGACGGCACTGCTGAGCGCTCCATCCCACTCAGTCGCTCCGATCTCGAGAGCATGGCGATGGTGGTCGACCTGGCACTAGGTTGGCATCTTGCTGCAACACCGGCAGCCTTATCTTCCGAAGAGCTCTCCCTTGGGCATGAAATCCAGGCCAAGCTTTTGCAGGCAAACCGAACTTGAACTGATCATGGGTTGTGCGTGAATTTTGCATTGCCAAGCCCCGTTCCAATCGTCAGGATTCCCCAATGGCGGACATCCTTCATGAACGGTATCTGGGAAAGCCCCTGAACGACTGCATCATTATGGATTACCACGAACGTGTCCTTGCCCTGGATTGCTGGAATCGAACTGGTAATTTCCCGCGCCAAGTTGAAAGATTCTCCCTCCCAGTTACCCGGCAGATTTTGACCGCCCGAGGTGATGGACCCATCGCTTTCGATGAGTCCAGGGCAAGCAATTCCAATAATGGGAGCGACAATAATTTTCTCTTTTTCAGCATCCTCCAGTAAAGCCTTTATCATTTTAACCAAACGCTTTAGTGCTTTGCCACGGGATGGTTCTTCGTCACCATGCCGCCAGAGGTCCATCTTCCAAACCTCTGCTTTCGCGATGTTCGGGCTTTTCTTTCGCGTCTCCCATGTGACTATTCCTGCTCTGATATTTGTACCTCCTATGTCGACACCAACCATGGCGTCGTGACCCTTCAGCATCCACGCAGGCACGAGATGGACGGCACCAATCAGGCCCGCCTCGTCAGGCAGATGTTCGATCGGTCTCAATTCGATTTTCCTACCCAAGGAATTTAGTCGCAGCATCGCTTCGGCAATGGCAAATTGTCCGGCTGCACTTTCGCTAAGCCCCCCTCCAACGGCAATCCGTTCGGTTTTTTCCCATTTTTTCTCCTTGAGAAACCGGTTGATTACATCGGACAAGTCGATTGCGAAATCATGAATGGCCGACCAGATGATCGCCTGAGCTAATTTGTCGTCACCGGCGAGTATCTTATCGATATCGGTTTTGGAGATGACCGACATTTTGAGCCGCTTTGCGGCAGCATGACCGTCAACCTGTTTGCGCCAGTAATCAACTTTCTCCAGAAACGCCGCCTTGTTTGCTTTGTCGCCAATAAATCCGTCTTTATCGCGGATGCGAAGATTGTAACTGTCGATTTTTACTGAGGGTAATATACTCGCGCCATGTTTGAGGGGCATATGGGATTGTTTAAGGGGACTATCATCAGGTTTCGACATTCGGCGCTCGCATACAATGGAAGTGATATGTGAACGTTGACCGGTTCTAACAAGTTCCCGCGACGCGTTCGATTCATTCCCGGTATTCCTAATTCGGGCCGTTCACTTGCATTATAGAATTCCCAAGGATGCGCGCATGCACGGGTCTGCTTCACGTCACGGTGCTTTCGGTCTATCCTGCTCTCCCAATAGCGGCACGAACCTGACAGCCCCAAGAGACTCTTCTTCGAATTGATCGAAGCTGATACGGGTCATCCTAACAAGCTCCTGAGGCTGAAATTCGCCGCCGAGCGGAATGATGAGTCTGCCGCCTATCTTCAATTGTTCTTTCAAGGCTTGTGGCGCTCTCTGTCCGCTGGCTGCAACAATTATCGCATCGAACGGCCTAGCTTCTGGCCACCCTTTCGTCCCATCATCAATTCTGAGCTGAATATTGCTATAGCCAAGTTTTTCGAAGCACTTTCGGGCTGCCTCTCCCAACACCGCATGCCGTTCGATTGTGTAGACCTGTTCTGCAATTCTACTCATAACTGCGGCAGCATATCCTGAGCCGGCGCCAATCTCGAGCACGCGGCTTTCCGGCTTGATGTTGGCAGCCTCAAGCATCAAAGCAACGATGTATGGCTGCGAGATCGTTTGTCCCTCCGCAATCGGTAACGGCCTATCTTCATAGGCGCTTTCCTTAAGCCAAGCGTCTACGAATTCCTCGCGTGGGACTTTTTGCATGGCCTGCAACACATGATGTGAACTTATATCTCGGCCCGCGATATCCGCATCGACCATCCGCTTACGGGCACGTACAAAATCAAACATGACTGCCTCACGGGGTTTCCGTTCTTTCCAATGATTCAAGCAATGACCAGTTCCGTGATCAAACTTTCGCTTGTCTAATGAAGGAACTGAACAATTCTCTGAATATCTTCAATACAACCACGCCTTTGCTGCTCCTTTTCGACCCGATCTATGTAGCCGCATGGCTGAGTACCCCATAACAGTAGCCACACGTCGGAGCATCGCCTAGTAAACATTCGCCGACACATCTTGTCAGCATTAGCCAAAACCTCGCTGACAAGTTTGCCTCCCAGGAGCCTGAGAGGTTCAGGCTTGCCTTCCAACCTTGAAGTCCGGACTCGACTACAAACAAATCTATTGTTATGCGGGATCGCGGCAGCGGGCCAATCGGGAGACAATTATGAGAAAATTAATTACAGCCACAGCGATTTTAGGTGCATTGATCGCTGCGGGATGCGGAACTTACAATTCCTGGACTCCCAGGAAGGTTAATCTCGACCCCGCCGCCAAATCATGCGCATCGGGATATTACCAGTGCAAGTCAGGCAGTATGGATCACGATAAATCCGGGCTCTCACAGTAATATAACCGACCATTGCGATAATCACCAGTTCCGCAATGGCTGCACTGATGAAGGCGACTGTCGCACGCGCTTTACCGTTTGTGCTACCGTCGCATTTCACCAAGATGGCTTCAAGAGCTGCAAAAGTTGCCACATGAAGCCCATATTTGCGCAACATTTCTTAACATTACAAAATCCCTGAAAATACCAAATGGGGTATTCCTGATGAATGAGGGCAGACGGCCGCGAGTTGGGCAATACCCCTCTGAAATCTCAGGAGCAGTTTTGTATGCCAATCACCAAAGAAGTTTATTCTGATATTCGACTGACACTCTCGGTCGCCGTGATGGGTATTATCAGCTTGTGTCCGTTGCAGGCAGCAGCCGAAATCTTCGACGAAGTCAGCCCGGAACGTATCAATCCAAGTCGCTTCGAGAAAGTCAAGGATCGCCTTAACAAATGGAATGTTGTAATCGGCGCAGTTGGTATCTATGCGCCGAAATTTGAAGGGTCGGATGAGTTTGAAGTTCAGCCCTTTCCAATGTTTTCAGCAACCTTTGGCGAGCATGTGACCGTCGATCCCCGCGGAATTTCCATCGACATTTACCGCTATCAAAACTTTAACTTCACGGCAAAGATCGGATATGAGGCAGGCCGACAGGAAGATGACAGTGATCATCTGAAAGGGCTGGGCGACGTCGATGCCGGAGCCGTAATTGGCGGAAAGTTGGCATACGAGCTAGGGCCTGTTGAACTGTTTACATCTTTCGATAAAACAATCGGAGGTAGCGATGGTCTGGTAGGAACAGTTGGCGCAAGTGTCTCGCACTCCTACAAGCAATTTCTTTTCTCGGCTGGCGCCTCAGCGACCTGGGCTGATGCCAATCATATGGAATCATATTTCGGGGTGACCTCAGCGCAGTCAGCCCGATCGGGTCTTGCCGCATATGATGCAGGCGCAGGTTTCAAACGTGTCGACTTTGAAGCCTCCGTTACTTATGTCACGGAGAAAAGTTGGCTCATCCAAGGGCAGATAGGCGTGGGTTATCTAGTCGGTGACGCGGCAGACAGTCCAATCGTACAAGATGCATTCCAACCGTCAGCGATGCTGATGCTTGGCTATAAATTCTAGTCCAGAGATGACAAAATTATTCAATGTCACGGTTCCGAGGCTCGCGCGTCGACATGATTTCCATCCTAATTTTCAACGCAACCAAATGTGGCTCCGAATGACACCATAACGCCATTCATGGGACATTATTTACCCTCACACCGAATTATGGTTTGGGGGGCTGGGGAATGAATATTCACATGCGTGTGACAGTCTTGGATCAGTCTGCAAGAGTGCTTCTCGTGGAAGATGACCCCGAGATCGCGAACATGGTCATAGAAACCTTGTTGGACAATGGCTTTAACGCTGTTGCCACGGGTTCTGCGGCGGAAATGGAAGTTTTGCTTCGCGAGCAATCATTCGATCTTATTATTCTGGATGTCATGCTTCCCGGTGAGGACGGTTTCAGTATTTGTCGCAGACTGCGTGCACAGGCGACAACTCCCATCATAATGCTAACGGCTCTCAGTGATGATATTGATCGTATCGTTGGCCTTGAATTGGGCGCTGACGACTATATTACCAAACCATTCAACTCGCGCGAACTTCTGGCGCGGATTAAAAGCCTGCTTCGACGCTCGTCGTACACTTCTGCCAGCCCCCAAACACAGGACCCCTTGCAATTTGAAGGATGGCGGATTGACCCGATATTGCGGCGGGTACGTGATCCCAATGGGGTCCACATCTCAATGACAACAGCGGAATTTGACGTGCTGCTCGCATTTTGCCGGAATCCCGGCAAGGTGCTTACCCGCGAACAACTCTTGAGTTTGACGCATGCCGGTGCCGCAGGCCCTGTCGAGCGCAGTATCGACGTTCATGTCAGCAGGGTGAGGCAAAAAATAGAGCCAAATGTTCGAGAGCCTACTCTCATCAAAACGGTCCGGCTTGCCGGTTATCTTTTCACGCCAAAAGTGGAGCGTGTATGATGCTGCAATCGTCCAATCTCGACACCATTCGCGGACAGATCATCGCGCTGGCAATTGCACCTATTTTGATTGCTTGCGCGATGGGTGTCGTTACAGAGCCCCTGGTGTTTGATGATTCAGTTCCTTATCACCGTTCAACCGCTATCAGAATCGAAACTGTGGCAAATCAGTTTCTGGCAGCCAAAACTCCCGAGAACCGCAATATAGTTTTGCAGGTGACAGCCAACAGCGACATACCGGTCGAAAAAATTGGCAATGCTGAGTTTGAAAAAGCAGCCTCAAACATGGATCAGACAACCGGTCTTGGCACGCGAGTCCGCGACGCGCTGACAGGCAAGTTCCCCACGGCGCTGAGATCGTCAGACGTGGACAATGTCCTGCTGGTCAAAATAACTCCCACTGAATCCTTAGCCTTTGCAATCCGCCCGGAACCAAAAGAATTCTGGTCGCTGGAAACGCGTTTCAATTCTGTTTTGAAAGTTTTGGCAATTGTGGTGCCGGTAATCCTTCTGGCTTTTTATGCCGGATGTATGATCGTCGCTCCATTGTCGCGTTTTTCCGCGGCCGCTTTGGTATTAAGCGCAGAAGAGGGTCCTGATCGACCTTTCGAAGAGCGCGGTGCACAAGAAGTTGTTGCACTGGCCCGTGCTCTGAATGACATGCGTAGCCGGTTGCGCAGCATGATGAATGACCGAACCCGGATGCTGCGCGCCATTGGCCATGACCTCAGAACCCCGCTCACTCGGTTGCGGCTTCGCGTCGAGCGCTCAAAAGACGGCGCTTTGCGTGAATTGATGTTAAATGATATCGCTACGATCAATGGGATGATGAGGGAAACCCTCACCTATCTGAGCAAGGAAGTATCTTCCGAAGCGCCGTTGCGCTCAGACTTGCCCAGCCTTCTCAGTACCGTCTGTTCTGATTTCGCAGATGTGGGCTTCAATGTAAGCTATTCAGGCCCAGACCGTCTGGCCTATCTCTGCAAGCCTCGCGCTTTAAGCCGCGCCATTACCAACCTGGTAGACAATGGGACCAAGTTTGGCACGCATGTTGTTGTGTCACTTGTGTCATCAGGAGATGGTGCTTTGGCAATCGAGGTTTCGGATGATGGTCCTGGGCTACCGGTGGAGCTTCAAACCACAGTGTTCGAACCATTCTTCAAAGTCAGTCCCGCTCGTTCTACGAGTGGGTTTGGTCTCGGCCTTTCAATTGTGCAGGATATTGTCAAAGGTCATGGCGGTTCCATTTTTCTGAAGAACAAGAGTACGTCTGGCTTGGTCGCTCACATAAGTCTGCCATGTGATCCGGGAAAACTTGAAAAGAACCATGTTTTCGATTCAAAACAACGTCGCCTGCGTGCGATGTATCAGACAGTATCAGACACAAGCTTCTCGTAGCTTCCAGCAACTTGTCGCCACTTGCTGCTAAAATAATATTGGTATCACACAATTGTTTTCGGCGCCTCCTGATTGGCGACTACGAAACTACTGTTCGGCTATAAAACCTGTCTGCGGGCCGAAACAAATCCCTACATCATGAAATATATCTAAATAAAATCTCGCGAAAGAAGCCTGCTTCCAGCCGGATACTCATCAAAAGGCCACCCTGTGGCGACTAAAAATGGTGAGTAAAAATGACAAATCCCAGACAGCCACTTCGCAGCAGATATCAGCGCTTCACGGGGCAATCTCGATCTAGCGCAGATCCAGCGCCACCGCTCGGATCAAAATAGCGCGCCGCGTCAAATCATTCTCATCGCCAAGTTTCGCATCGCTCCCGTGACGGAGTGGAAGATCAACGAAGCATGTCTGCCGTCCTTTACTGAGTCCAAACAACATGAAGCATATTCAACCTGTCTCTATTATCATTCCCACACTCAATGAAGTCGACAATATTGACTTGATATTGTCGGCGATTACCTCCCAGCCTGCCGCTGATACAATATATGAAATTCTTGTCGCCGATGGCGGGTCAACAGACGGGACATTGGAGCGCGTTCGTGCTTGGGAGCCCGACTATCCGGTCAAGCTCATCTGCGGAGATGGTATGCGAGGATTGGCGGGGGACGTTTTGGCAGCATCACGCCAGGCCAATGGTAGTATCATTGTAGTAATGGATGCTGATCTCAGTCACCCGCCAGATCAGATTGCCAATATGATCGGTCCAATTGTAGCAGGCACGAGCGATATGGTTGTCGGCAGCCGTTATGTGTCCGGCGGAGCCACGCCGGGCTGGCCCGGATCACGTCGGCTTTTATCACGTCTTGGCGGCGCATTAGCTTGGCCGATTACCGAATTAAGCGATCCAATGTCCGGATTTTTCGCGGTTCGAAAGGAACATCTTTTAGCGGTAGATCCTGACGCTACGGGTTTCAAAATCGGACTGGAAGTGATCGCAGCTGGCGGGCATACTTTGCGCGTTAGCGAGATACCCATTATTTTCCATGACCGAACTTTAGGGCAATCGAAGATCGGCCTTAATCATTTGATCAGCTATATGCGCCGTCTGCTGGTCTTGGGAGGCGGTAATATTTCGTTTGGCACCGCCGGTCGTTTTGCAGGCGTAGGGCTGATCGGGTTCGCAGCAGATATCTTGCTGTTCCAAGTTTTGATTGCCTACGGCTTTAGTCTTGGCCAGTCTCACGCGATCAGTTTCGCTGCCGCTGCAATTATCAACTATAATCTCAATTCCCGTTGGGCCTTTTCTCCAAGCGTGAAGCAGGATTGGACCCGCTTTGCCCGGTTCGCGGCTATCTGCCTGCTGGCTTTCTCGCTACGGGGCGGCATCATCGCCTGCGCCGTTCACCTCCTCGATTGGCCTCCTTTAGCCGGTTTAATCCTCGCTATCGGAGTTGCTGCAATTGTAAACTATCTCGGCAATGCTTTCTTTGTTTACCCATCCCCTACATCCCGTTTGGCGCCGGATATCTCATGGCGCGTAGCCGCCATTGGCATTGTGGGATACGCCCTTATGCTTCGACTGACGTTCCTCGGAGTTGTGGATCTCATCCCGGAAGAAGCTTATTATTGGAATTATGCGCAACACCTAGACATTGGATATCTCGATCACCCTCCAATGGTCGCCTGGTTGATCTGGTTGGGCACGAGTTTATTTGGCAACACCGAATTTGGTGTACGCATCGGCGCTTATGTTGCGTGGATCGCAACAGCTACCTTTGTCTTTCTATTGACACGAAATCTGTTTGGAAAATCTGCCGCGCTCGTCAGCTTACTTCTCATATCAACGCTACCGTTTTTCTTTTCAACCGGCATCATGATGATGCCCGACGCACCTCTTACGGCCGCCTGGGCTGGAGCGCTTTATTTCTTGGAGCGATCTTTTTTGGGTAACAAACGTGGCGCATGGTTTGGCGTAGGTGCCTGTGTTGGTCTTGGAATGCTCTCCAAATACACGATTGTTCTGCTCGGACCTGCCACCCTCGCCTTCCTGTGCCTGGACGTTGTCTCTCGGCATTGGATGCGACGACCGGAGCCCTACATCGCGGCAGCTATTGCTTTGCTACTCTTCTCACCCGTGATCATTTGGAACGCGACAAATGAATGGGTTTCCTTCGCTTTCCAGAGCACGCGGCGGCTGGAGAGCCCGTATAATTTTTCATTTCCCGCCTTCATAGGCAGCGTCGCAATCCTGCTCACTCCGTTCGGGCTGGTTGCGACAATTTTCACCCTCATAAATCTTGAATTTCGATTTAAAAGCAAGGGTTTGATAAGTATCCGCAGGTCTTTCTTCGTTTTAGCATATACGCTGGTTCCGCTTTCAGTCTTCATTGCATTCAGCCTCTTTCACAGCGTCAAGTTAAACTGGACAGGGCCAGTCTGGCTCGCGATCGTGCCGGCAATCTCTGCTGCAATCGTCAAACCATCTACTGACGGATCTCGGTTTGCAGTGACGCTACGGCGATTGTGGGCTCCCACGATAGCTTCGACATTCGTCATCTATGGGTTGGGCCTGCATTACCTGGCTATCGGATTGCCCATGAGCCATTCCATCGGGACAATTCGTACCCTTCCCGTAGCGTGGCAGGAGTTGGGGCATGAAATTGGACTGATTCAAAACGCGGTTGAATATCAGAGCGGCAAACCCGTGCTCCTTATTGGCATGGACAGATACTTTCTTGCCAGCCAACTCGCCTTCTATAATCGCCTGTCAAAAGACCCGATAAAAAGTTCGGTTGGCAGCGGCGTCCTGGGTAAAAATAGCCTGATGTACAATTATTGGTTTCGGCCGAAAGATTTCCAGGGAAATAATGCGATCCTCATCAGCTTGAAACGGCATGAACTGGAGCAAGATTCTCTGAGCAATCGATTTTACAAACTGACTGAAATCCAACAACAAAATCTAGTCAAACAGGGTGTTTCTGTTGGCAGCTTTTATTACAGGGTAGGTTATGCGTTGCGCGATTGCACCCCGATCACAAAATGTAATGGCCGTACGGCCCGCACTCGAACAGCCATTGATCGACGATCGCCATACAGTGTTCCATTCAAACGGGAAAGCTCAGAACTACCCCGTCGCACTGAGAGTTGTTACGGCCACTGACTGGCCGATAAAAGGCCGTGCTTCTTCAACCGCTTGGTCGATCCGCGCGTGGATATGTTCTGAAATGATCTCATGATTGAGGAAGTCGCGATCGACAGCAAAGACGCCAGTCGGAAGCGTATGAGCCATAAAGAAACCAAACAAGGGTCGCAGCTGGTGTTCGACGATTAGCGCATGCCGATCGCTACCACCAGTGGCCGTAAGCACTACTGGCTTGCCTTTCAGGGCAAGCGGCTCGAGTAAATCGACGAAATGTTTAAAGAGCCCGGCATAGCTGCCCTTATAGGTCGGTGTGCCTACCACAAGGATATCAGCCGCTATAATTCTGTCGAGAATTTTTCCGGCTTCAGAACTGAGCTCGCTGACATGGCGGGCGGATCCAAGAGAGTCTCCCAGATCGATCAGGTCGTAAATTTCAGCCGCCAGGCCATATTGCCGACTGATCCGATTGACGGTGTTTGTGACGAGCAATCTTGTTTTGGAAGGGCGGTTGAAGTTGCCGGAGAGACCAACAACAATTGGATTGGGCATGAGCGATATCCTTGATATGTACGCGCCGCAAGAATGGCTGATGACTCCAAGACTACCAAAAGCATTGCGATTAAAAAGAACGTAGAGGCTGAACTGAACGCCGATACTGGTAAATCTTTCTCAATCGCTGCCGGAAGATAGTATGTGCGTGGTCGCCCCTCCTCAAGGGACGACGCGTACGACCGGCGCGCTCAGGTCTGCTCTCAGCCAAAGATATCTCTCCGGTGCAAAGACAACCCCCGGACTCGGGGGCGGAGACTAAGCTCACATCGCGCTGGAATCATTGTTTGAATGCAATATTTTAAAATCGTCATTTCGTCGCTTGACTTAGAGTATACTCTAACCCCTACCCTCCAATGCGTCGTGGTGAAGAAGGTAATAATGAAGATTGGCGAACTGGCGAAGCGTTCGGGACTATCGGCCCACACTATCCGTTACTATGAGCGGATTGGGCTGCTTCCGTATGCGGATAGAGACCAATCGAAGCAACGAGACTACGACGCAACAATCCTGATCTGGATTCAGTTTCTTGGTCGCTTGAAAATGACTGGAATGACGATCCGGGACATGCTGCATTACGCAGCTTTGCGGGAGCGGGGTGTCGAAACAGAAGCGGAGCGTTGCAAGCTGTTGGAACAGCATCGCGATCGCGTTCGCGTCCACGTTACCGATCTCCAAGCCTGCCTTCTTATCCTCGACACCAAGATTGCCGGATACGCCGGCAAGGAACAGAGGATGAAGGAACATGATACAGCACTCCCAGAACGCCGGCGAAAGCCGACTGGAACGCGGGCAGCGCGCACTCGCTGAGATCGACGGTGAAGCCGGAAACAATGTCATCGCTGCCTTGGCGGATATAGCCCCCGATTTTGCGCGCTATATTCTCGAATTTCCTTTCGGGGACATATATAGCCGCCCTGGCCTTGATCTGCGCGCTCGCGAAATTGCCACCATTGGCGCGTTAACGGCGCTGGGCAATGCCAGTCCACAATTGAAGGTTCACATCGAGGCCGGATTAAATGTCGGACTGAGCCGAGATGAAATTACCGAAATCATCATGCAAATGGCCGTCTATGCCGGTTTCCCGGCAGCACTTAACGGGTTGTTCGCCGCCAAGGAAGTATTCGCCCGACGCTTCCCCAAAACGCAGGAGCGCACAGCATGATGAAGCTCATTCGCCCTTCTGTAATTGGCTATTTGGCACCTCTCGCCATAGTTGTTTTGCTTTTGCAGATAACGGCAACTTCCGCCTATGCAAACAAAGCTGCACCTGTGAAGCTCTGGAAAGGGTTCAGTTCGCCGGTCGGCATGGCTTTTGATGATACAGGAAACCTGTTCGTGGCAGAATGGGGAGCAGGACGCGTCTCCCGGGTCGACCCGGCCGGCAATCGTACAATCTTCGCTGATGGAATTTCCGGTCCATCCGGGCTGACGATCGCACCCGACGGATTTATCTATGTTGCATCATATTCCGGCAACGAGATCTATCGTTTCACGCCAGCGGGAGAACGAAGCACATATGTAACAGGCCTTGCGACACCAGCCGGAATCGGCTTCGACAGATCAGGACAGCTTCTAATTGCCAATCGCCGTACCAATCAAATACTCGCGGTGAATGACGACCGTCGACCGGAGCCCATCATCGAGGGCTTGCGAACGCCGGTGGGGGCCGTTCAAACACCGGACGGCGGCTATGTTGTTTCCAACATCGACGGTGACATCACGCTCGTGCGCCCGGACGGTTCCCGCATTCAAACAGGTAAGGCTTTGGGCGCACCCGGTCCTGGCGTCGCAATGACGAAGACCGGCCGTGTCTTTGTGGTCGACTATGGAGGAACAACCGTTCAGGAAATATCGCCCGAAGGGAAATTACGCGTCGTTGCCGATGGACTGAGAAGTCCGGTCGGGTTGGTCGTGGCACCTGACGGTACATCCTTGCTCACGGCCACGTGGGGTGATGGAGCGATCTATCGTATCCCCATTCTGAATCAATAGCAGAATTTTCTATATCTACCGGCGATAGTTACTCCTGTAATAGGAGGTACGCAGCAAGTGGGAATCCATACGTCAGGTGCGGTTGATCGGTAAAATTGATCTACCGCTCCTGCTGATTTGGAGTAACGAAATCCGGCACAGAGCTCCGTTTGAATATCTTCAATTTCAATCGTGCTATGGCTGTTGCGCGCCCGTCGTTGTCACATAGATTGAGTAGAGCGACTGCGTTGCAGTTATAAACAAACGATTACGCCTCGTCCCGCCGAAAGTGAGGTTTGAAACTGTCTGTGGGACCTTTATTTTGCCGAGCAGCGTCCCGTCACTACTAAAGCAGTGAACACCATCAGCAGCGCTTGACCAAAGATTCCCATTCAAATCAACGCGGATGCCATCGGGAATGCCGTTATCGATATGAGCAAAGACGCGACCGTTGCTCAAGGTCTTCCCGTCCACAACATCGAAGACGCGGATATGCCTTGGGGCGCCATCTGTATGGCTTGCACCGGAATCCGCCACATAGAGCAAGCTTTCGTCGGGCGAAAAAACAAGACCGTTAGGTTGGAGGAAATCTGTCACCACGGCAGATAGGTCACCACTCGCAGGATCGAGCCGATAAACATTGCGTGACGATTGTTCGGGTTCAGATTTGTAACCCTCATAATCTGAGAGTATTCCGTAAGTCGGGTCGCTGAACCATATAGAGCCATTCGAATGAACAACGACATCATTGGGAGAATTAAGGCACTTGCCGAGATAGCGGTCGGCCAAAACGGTAATTGTTCCGTTCACTTCCGTGCGCGTGACACGGCGCGTGCCGTGCTCGCACGATATGAGGCGGCCTTCCCGGTCCCGTGTATTGCCATTGGTAAAATTGGACGGTGACCGGAAAACCGAAACGCCACCGTCAGGAATCCACCGCAACATTTGTTGGTTCGGGATGTCGCTCCATAAAAGGCTGTTGCTATCATTGAACCAGACTGGCCCTTCAGCCCAACGGCAAGATGAGTACAGTTCCTCAAGCACCGCACTACCTACAATAAGGCCGGTAAAGCGTTTATCATGAACTTCATAAAGCGCTGTATTGATCATTCCAGGTACACCAGTTTTAACGTTGTTCAGAGTTGTGGCCACCGGCAAGAACGATAACGCCGATGATGATAATACCGGTCATGATCAGGCGAATGCCGGCGTCAAACCCGTAGGTGTTGAGCATCGAAACAACGAGAAACATGAAAAGTGAGGCACCCCATATGCCCGGAACGTTGGAGTTTCCGCCAGCAACTGCTGTTCCACCAATAACGACGACGGCGATGGACATCAGCAGATATTCCGACCCCATATTGAGCGCGGCTCCACCCGAAAAATTTGCTAGCAGGAAGCCACATACCGAGGCCAGAACCGCGCACAGAACATAGGTAACAATGCGCACGCCGTCGACCGGGATCCCGGTCATGCGGGCCGCCAGTATATTCTGTCCGATGGCAGAAACCCACCGGCCGTAAATCAACTTCTGCAAAAGCCAATAGGCAACGATGGAAAGACCGAGCGCAATCCAGGCAACGTTAGGAACACCCAGCGTCATGGATGTGGTAAAATCAGCAAGAATCGCTGGTGGTTTGATCCGCAGTCCGCGATTGGCCCAGATTGCCGTCGACTGCACAATAAAACTCATCGACAGCGTAGCAATGATTGGTGGAATACGCAGTAATTTGATCAGACCATAATTGCCCACGCCAACAGCGACACCGATTGCAACGGCGACGAGCAAACCCGGCACCACCATGGAATCCGCGCCGCCCATGAGCTTTAATGCAATCGTACCTGAAAGTGTCATCGTTGCCGGGACGCTGAGATCAATATTGCCTGGTCCGAGCGTGATGACAAACATCTGGCCGATGCCGACGATAATTGAAAATGCCGCGAAGGTAAGCGCGGCTTGCGAGAGCCCATATGCGCTTGCTCCACCAGTGAACATGATAGTGACAAACCAGACGATTGCCGCTGCGACGAAGGACCATATCCATGGCTTTTCCAGCAAGAGCTTAATCGAAATCATGCGGATTTTCCTCGCCGTTCAAGCCGGTTGAATAACAATCGAAGGGCCAGAACAATAATAAGGATCATGCCTTGCGCGCCAATCTGCCAGTCCGGCGATATTCTGAGAAAAGACAGGAATGAACCGGCCAATGTTAATGTCAGCGCGCCAATAACGGCCCCGATTGGAGAGACCCTGCCACCGACGAACTCGCCTCCACCCAAAATAACGCCAGCGATTGAGAGCAATGTATATCGCAGGGCAATATTGGCGTCGGCTGAGGTTGTAAGACCCACGAGCGCCGAGCCGGCAAGAATGGCAAAGAAGGCTGCAAGCGCATAGATAATGGCGCGAGCGCGTACAATGGACCAACCAGCCCTTTCAACCGAACGAAAATTGCCGCCCACCCCGCGCAAGACCACACCGAGTGAGGAGCGCATAATGAGAAAATGGGCGCAAACAGCAACGAGAATACTGGCGATAATTGCCAAGGGCACCAAAGGCGGTTTGGAAACCATCAATGCCCGCAACCAAACCGGTGACTGTCCACCAGGCGCAGGCAAAATTAGAACTGCTAACCCACCCCAAACAAAGCTCATGCCAAGCGTAACCACGATAGAAGGAAGGTTTCTCACATGAATGAGAACACCAAGAGCGGCATAGGCAAGAATCGCTGCGGCCAGGATGGCAATACCGAGAAAAGGGTTTGTATTGAGAAACGTAGCCACAACGCACGCCACAAAACTGACAAAGGCGCCCATAGAAAGATCGAGGTCGTTGACTGTCATGATAAGCATCTGAGCAATCGTGGCTAGCGCGATCGGCACAGCAAGATTGAACAACAGATTTAATCCATTGTAACTCATTGCACGTGGCTGCAGGTAAAAGATGACAAGCAGAAGAAGGGTAAGCGACAGCGCGGGAATCAGCAGTCTAATGGCGTCGCGTGTGAACCAATTTGTCATGCTGCCGCGCTCCTGAATGACGCAGCAAGAATATTCTTCTCCGTTACCTGATCTCCGGTCAATTCTGCAACAATCACACCACTGTTGAACACGTAAACACGGTCACACAGACAGATTTCATCCATCTCAGTGGAATACCATATGAAGGTACGTCCCTTGTCCGCTTCCGATCGCAAGATTGAATAGACTTCCTGCTTGGTCCCGATATCGACACCGCGAGTCGGATCATCCATCAACACCGCATCCGCCCGTGTCGCGAGAGCACGGGCAAACAGCACCTTTTGCTGGTTACCTCCCGATAACGACAGGATGCCGTTTTCCACATCTTTGGTGCGTATTTCGATCTTGGATTTCCAATTTTCGACGAGCTTAGCTTCGTCCTGCCGTCGGATGAAACCCTTTGTTGAAAGGTCTGACAGATGACCGATCGACATATTCTTGATGATGCTCCATAAAGGAAATACACCGTTGAGGCGGCGGTCCCCAGCGATAAAAGCGACCTTTGGTGCTCGCTCACGCACCCAATTGCCGCTCTCCTTGAGGTAAATATCGATTAGAGTTTCGGTCTGGCCGTGGCCGCCAAGGCCCGCCAATCCGATGATTTCGCCCCTATGCGCCTTGAGTGGCAATCCTTTGCCTGCGTGCCTTGCCGCTGAAAGCACTGGTTCGCCGGTGTTGATTTCTCGAATGGACCTTGCGGACGGTCCTTTGACCACGCTGCCCATGGATTCGACCAGACTGTGTTCCGTGCATCCTTCTGACGGTCTGGCTGCAACCACCTTGCCATCCTTCATAACGACGATCCGGTCGCAGGTTGAAAGTATCTCGCCGAGGATATGCGATATGAAAATGACCGAACCACCGGTTTTGACAAATGCGCGCACGAATGCCAACAATTGCGCGGCAAGCCCTGCGTCAAGAGATGACGTGGGTTCATCCAGTATAATAAGTCTTACCTTTTGAATCACTTCGGAAAAAGCCGTAGCGATTTCCACCATCTGTCTTTCCGCAATGGTCAAATCGCCAACAAGCGCCCCAACGGGAATGCGGTGGCCGGGGAAAATCTCATCAAGCTTTGCGCGAACGACAGCACTTGCTTTTTTCCGCCAGCCCCAACCTGCAAGGCTCCGATGCATGATGCGGGTATTTTCGGTAACTGTTAAGTTGGGGCAAAGCGACAGTTCCTGAAAGACGCAACGTACCCCGTGGTCTCGGGCCACCTTGACATTATATTTTTCAATCAACTTACCGCCAAGCGCAACGCGTCCTTCATGCGGTGTGAGACCGCCATTAATGACATTGACGATGGTGGATTTTCCCGCGCCGTTATGGCCGACCAGCCCAACGCATTCACCGGGCTGAATTGCAAGCGTTACACCATCAAGGGCTTTGACTGCACCAAAGCTTACTCTGGCATCCCTCACTTCTATCACAGCGTCTTGCGGTCTAATATTCGTCACGCGGCAAAATCCTCAATACTGCGAAAGGCTCGGCCTGATATAAAAATCAGGCAGAGCCGGTTTTATCGTATGACGAAATCTATTTGGTTGACGCAATTACCTTTTGCGCGTCCTCAAGCGAATACTCCACATTGGCGACACCGCCCTCTTGGGTCGTTTTCAAGCTGGCTTCCAGATCGTCTTGATCTATCTGGAGGAACGGTACGGTCAATTCCTTCTTGACTTCTTTACCATCGAGTATCTGCTGCGCGACCCAGAATGCCAATGTCGACACACCGGGCGCAATCGACACCGACATGGTTTCATAATTGCCAGCATCCTTTTGTTTTTTCCACCAGACAAGCTCATCCTGGCGATTGCCCATGACAATCACAGGCGTAGGGCGTTTAGCGGCCTCGAATGCCTGTGCCGCTCCATAACCGTCGCCACCTTGTGTGACAACACCGACGATCTCAGGCAGGCTTGGAAGAATACCGGCAACAGCACGCTGGGCTACATCCTGCGCCCAGTCTCCATGCACCGATCCAACGATTTTGAATTGCGGGAATTGTTTGACACCCTCGTGAATCCCGGCTGAAATTTCATCATCGACAGAAACCCCGGCGAGACCACGAATTTCCAGGAGATTGCCGCCATTGGGTATTTTACTGGCAAGATACTCGACCTGCTTGCGACCCATTTCCTTGAAGTCTACCGCAATGCGCCAGGCGCACGGCTCCGTTACGATACCATCAAAGGAAACCACCGTGATGCCAGCATCACATGCCTCCTTGACGGCACCATTTAGTGCCGTGGGCGATGCTGCATTGATGACGATGGCATCGTAGCCCTGCAAAATCATGTTTTGAATTTGTGCTGCTTGCTCCGTCGCCTGATTTTCGGCAGTCGTGAATGGATCAGCTGCAGCAACAACACCGCTTTTGGCCGCGTCACCAGCAACTTTCGCCCAGCTCGTCAGCATGGCCTGCCGCCAGGAATTGCCGGCATAATTGTTTGACAAGGCAATTTTCTTGGCCGAGGTATCTGCAATTGCCAGATTTGGCACTGCAGTACATACGAGCGCTATCGTCGCCAAAAGAACATTGGTAGTTTTCATTTCTCTCTCCCCAGATTAAGCTAGTTCTTCGAACAGATCCCGATCAGCGTTTCTTCTGATCGAAACTCCTCCTGTCGAATTCTTCTCCCTTTGATCCTGCAAGATGAGTTACGTTGTCGGGCTTGTATAGGCGTTTTACGGCAGGCATTTTGCGGGATATGCTGAAAAAGATGCGGGATCACGCAAGACGAGTTCATATGACTTGGCGCTTTATGTAAGTGAATATGGTGTTCGCTATAGCCGGTGGGCCACGGAGGAATACATTTTCGGGAGGGAATGCAGAATGTTGAAGATGGCACCAGCGGCACTGCTTGATCACTATATCGGAATTTCGCGGTTGCTGGCGGGTCAGCTGGAGTTTCATTCCGCGATTCGCGCGGTGGCAGTAGAGATCGCTCATATCATCCCGCACGATCATCTTGATGTCTGCATTATTATGCATGGAGGAAAATACCACACAGCCTATGAGACCGGACTGGAAACGGCATGGGGAACTCATCCGCCTGCACTTGTCTCCCAAAGCCCTATCCGCGCCCTCTTGTGGGGTGAGGTGCCCTTTATGCTGACCGACGACGCACTGACGGATGCACGATTTAATTTCAAGGGCGCATTCATTCAACCCGCCTTCGAACAGGGGTTACGAAGTCGCATCCACCTCCCTCTCAAAGTTGAAGGGGATATTATCGGAGCGTTGAGCTGTTCTTCCCATCAAAAACACTTCTATACAATGGAAGACGTCGACAATGCGCGATCCATCGCCGATCTTTTATCTGCCTATTTCTTTGCGTTGCGTGCTGCCGATCAAGCGCAAAAATCAGCGATCGTGGAGGCTGAAGCAAGGGTCCGGGAAGAGGCCCTGCGTCTCGGTGCTCTGAACCTTACGGAGGCATTGGAGCGCGAGCGCCAACGCATTGGCATGGACTTGCATGATCAGACATTGGCCGATCTCACCCGCTTGGCGCGCTGGTTAGAGCGTCTGGCTGGCGAACAGGTCGTGTCCGGTGACGAACTTGAATCGGTTGCGCGAAGTTTGCAGCACAGCATGCAGGATCTGCGGCAAATTATAGAAGAGGCAAAACCCTCGGTTCTTCAGCTTTTTGGTTTCAGCCAAGCTATAGAAAATCATCTGGACCGCTCCATCCGTGACAGTGGCTCCGGGCTTCGGCAGCAACTGGTCGACGAGACGAATGGTGTTATCGATCAGCTGGATCAGACCGTTTCTATCGCTCTCTTCCGCATCACCCAGGAAGCGATCAACAATGTTATTCGCCACGCTCGTGCGAATAACATTGTCGTACGCTTGCTGGAACAGGTCGACGGCGTCTCAATAGAAGTCGTGGATGACGGCTGCGGTCTAAAAACGCGCCGTCGGGCGGGCGGTGGTATCAACAACATGAAGACAAGAGCCCGGCTGATTTCCGCAAAGTTCTCGATCGGACCCAACCAGGACAATGTGGGAACGCGAGTCGTCGTTCATCTGCCAACCGCCGCTGTACCTGATCGCGAATTTTAAGGAGAATGGGATGCAAATACTAATCGTTGAGGATGACTCACTCCATCGATCTTATCTGCGAGATGCGGTCAATGCTGCCCTTCCGGAATGCAAAGCCATCTTTGAGGCTGACAACGGCATGATCGGCGAGAGAATGGCACGCGACCATAAGTCAGCTCATATTGTCATGGATCTTCAAATGCAGACCAGAAACGGCATCGAAGCAGCCCGCACTATTTGGAAAGAACGGCCCGACACGCGGATTCTTTTCTGGTCCAATTATTCAGATGAAGCCTATGTGCGCGGTGTTGCTCGCATAGTTCCGGACGGCGCTGCCTTTGGCTATGTGCTCAAATCTGCGTCGGAGGAACGCCTGAAGCTGGCACTTCGCAGCATTTTTATCGAGGCCCAATGTGTCATTGATCGCGAGGTGCGCGGAATGCAGCAAAAAAGCCTTGGTCAGGCTAAAGGCGTAAATGATATCGAGTACGAAATTCTCATTGATGTCGCCTTAGGACTGACTGACCGGGCAATAGCCGCTCGTCGCAATATTTCACTGCGTAGCGTGCAAAACCGGCTTCAGCAACTTTACGAGAAGCTTGGGGTTTATCAAACATCCGGAGACGGCCGTGATGGGCGATTCAATCTGCGCGCGCGCGCAGTTGCCGTTGCCTTTATGCGCAAGCTGATCAATTACAATGGACTGGAGCGTTCGGAGGTTGAATTGAACGAATGGCTCGATGCTGATTGACCATTGACGCAGAATAATTGCGGGTTCAACTTACAAACCCATTCGCCAATCCTACGTAGACTTCAACATTACTTAACGCTACGAGCCGCTTCCTGTGCCGTGGAAAAAGCCCTGCCGCTAATATCCGATGTTTCGTAGTCGGAGCCGGCCAAATAGCCAAATCCTATCAAAACAGCGATGCAAGCAGCCAATAGTAATTTATGCCAGTTATACACCTCACCCCCCACGATCATGTCACAACAAGAACGATAAAAACCACCCCAGTGTTGTCGAAGATATTCGCGGATGCATATCGATCTATATGTCATCGATCGGGGCTGTTAAAGCCCCGTGCCACTATCAGCGACTTCGCTCAATAATATACCGCTGTAAAATGTAACGATATCCAATTGTAAGTCATTGGCTAAACATTTTCAGTCGGGGCCGTGCAATATCACTAACGACGCGTTCTCATTAGCACAACAAAATAGGGACCACCCACAAGTGCAGCTAGAAGCCCGGCAGGAATCTGCCACGGGAAGATAAGCATTCGGCCGGCCCAGTCCGCAAGCATCAGCATGATTCCGCCAAGGAGCCCCGCTGCGGCAAGCTGAGGCAAGGCCCTTTGAAACCCGAGGACACGCGCCATGTGCGGTGCCATCAAACCAACAAAGCTCAGCGGTCCAATAATCAAAGTCGACGCCGCTGTTGATGTTGCGATCAAAACGAGCAGGATGATTCGTACCCGGTTAGCGCCAAGACCTACTCCTCGCGCAGCGGCTATGCCTAGCGGCAATATCTCCAGCCAGCGCGCGGTCAGCGGTGCAATCCCCACAAGAATAACCGTGATGATCCCCGCGATGATGGCATCATCTGTTGTCGCCGTGTAGGTCGAACCGGATAACCAGGCTAACAATATACCCAGTCGCGGATCTCCGCTGGCCAAAACGATCGCCGATGCCGCCGATGCCATAGTTGCCACGGCAACACCGCTGAGCAGCAGTCGCTCGGGGGCTAACGCCTTTCGATAACCCATCGGTGCAATCAGCAGCAGGCTAACAAGCGCCCCCGCCAATCCAGCCAGGAACATTGCCGGACGACTAAAACTCGCCATTGAAATAAACAGCAAAAGCACGCCGAGGGCAGCGCCGCCTGAAATGCCCAGCACCTCAGGTGCCGCCATTGGATTACCGGTCATGCGCTGGATGAGTACACCTGCAAACGCCAACATAATACCCGCCGACAGTGCCACAACAACCCGTGGCGCCCTGAGGGGCAAGAGATAGCCAAGTTCATCGGATGTAGCCCAATACCAGCCATTAATATCACGCCCGGCGGCAAGGGTCAGACAGAGGAAAAACCCGAGTACTAAAAGGCCGGCCAACAACCAGGGCAAAGCATTGCGCCGGCGGAACACTGATGACGCATCTCCGTTTTTGTGTGGTGCGATGCGCAACTTCGGTAGCAGCAGCAACAGCAACGGCGCACCAAGAAACGCTGTTGCAGTACCGGCAGGAATTTCCGACAAAAATGGCAATATCTGCACAACCCGATCAGTCAGCCAAAGCAGGGAAGCGCCTAAAAGCGGTGCCCAGATCATGCGTTGATGCAGCGTTCGCGCACCGGCAAGCCGAGTCAGAACCGGCGCTGCCAAGGCCACAAAGCTGATGACACCAACAGCCGCTGTGGCGATAGCGCTAAGAATCACTGCAACCACCAATCCCGTCATCCGCGTCAAAGTCGGGTTGTTGCCCAGGCTCGACGCTCCCTCGTCAGCCAGATCAAGGATTTGTAATGGGCGTACCAGCAGGAAGGCCGCTGCCGCGCCCGCCAACAACCAGGGTGTCAGCGCAAAAGCCGTGGCATCGCCATTCTGTATAAGTGATCCACTCTGCCAAATGTACAATTCCTGGGAATATTCGCGATTGGCAGCCATCAAGAAGGCACTTGCAGAACTGAAGGTGAGGCTGACGATCAGCCCCCCGATAATGATCCTTATTGGAGAAAAACCGCGTCCCGACGCCAAGGCGAAAACGATAAGTGTACTTATTGTGCCACCGGCGATAGCCACCCACTCCCGTCCATGTTCCAACATCCACGGCGCATAGAGGGTCGCAAGAGTTAAAGCGACACTGGCACCTGCATTGGTGCCAATTGTTGTCGGTTCGGCAAGAGGATTGCGCAGGATTTGCTGGAACAGCGTGCCAGCAAGCCCGAGTGCAGCCCCAACCAACAGGCTGATTGCAAGACGTGGCAGGAAAGCATGGCGGTAAAGCAGCTGCCGGGGATCAGTAAAGTCGGCATTGCTGATCGCACGCCACCAGAACTCGGTGGGCAGCAGTCGCAGAAGGTCGGATATGGTGAGGGATGCGGCGATGAACGCGGGAATGCCAACGAGCAAAGGAAGAAGCCATATTCCAGTGTTCCGCCGCGTTGTCGTTTTTGTCAGTTGCATGACCGTCATGTTTGCGCAAGCAGCGTGGCGAAACGGGCGGCCGCGGCCAGCCCGCCGAACGGCCAGACAGGAGGAATTGTTGTAACATTGCCTGCCCTGACGCAAGGGAGGCTCTTCCACAGCGTACTTTGTTCGATTCTGATCTTCACATGCGGCGGAATCGGGTCGAGCGAGATCAGCCGCGCGTTACCGATCGCCACAAGTTCCTCGATACCCATCGTCGAAAACCCCCAACTTCCGGTTTCTCCGGTCCACGCATTGATAAGCCCAAGCCTATCCAGCACGTCCTGGAAAAGACTCGACCTGCCATAGACACGCACATGCCGATCGTCGAACATGCTGACCACAGCGAGGGGACTACCGCCTTGGTCCGCCAGCATCTTTTTGGTCCTAGAAATCGTAGCCGCCGTGCTTTCAATCACCTCATGCGCTTGCGTTTCCCGGCCAAGCCTCTCGGCCAATCTCAGCGTCTCGCTCTCGGCCTGACCATATGGTGTCCCGCCGGTGCCGTCGTAAAGTGCTACCGTATGCAGCGGTGCAATCTTTGCAAATGGACCTCCCTCGAGTCCGTAGCCATGAGCGCTGACGATCATATCAGGATTGAGCTTGAGCAAGACCTCAAGATTGGGCTCACCACGGGAGCCTAAATCAAGACAGTCATCAGACAGCCGGGGTGCCACAACCCAGTCACGGTAACCTTTAAGATCGGCTACCGCTACAGGCTGGATACCCAGCGAGACGACAAGCTCGGCCGAGGCCCATTCAAGACAAGCCACTCGCGGCATATTTGCCGCACGCGCGACCGGAATTTGGGCAACCAACATTGCCGCAAGCCCTCCCATACATTGCCGCCGTGTTGGGTATTTGAGGCAAATGGATCGTTTGTTATATGTTCGTGTCCCGTTCACCAGCGATACTTCACCGAGCCCGTAATCTTGCGGCCCTCTCCATAGAAGCAACCGGAGGTGCGATTGAAGCAGGAGGCAACATATTGCTTATCGAAAAGATTGCTGGCATTGAGCTGGAATTTCATGTTCTTCCAGTCATAGTGGATGGCGGCATCGACCAGTGTTGCCGACGGCACCTTGAAAGAGTTGTCATCATCGCCAAAGCTTGATCCGATATAGCGGGCGCCAACACCGGCGCCGAAACCTTCGAGCACGCCAGTTTTGAACGTATAGTCGCCCCACAGCGAAATTCGGTGGCGCGGCACGCCGGAAGGCATATTGCCACCTGTGCCTTCGCCATCATCGCGAATCTCCATATCTGTATAGGCGTAGGCAAGTTTTATATCCCAACCGGAATCGAGGCTGGCAACGCCTTCGACCTCAATACCCCGCGAGCGAATTTCTCCTGTCTGGAAGCGCTCATTGCCAATAGTGCGAGAGACATTCTCACGGGTAAGATCAAAGGCAGCAACGGTTACGAAGCTGTTCCAGCCTTTTGGCTGATATTTGATACCGACCTCGTACTGCTCACCGGTCCCTGGCTTGAAGGTTTCACCGCCGCTTCCCGTGCCCAATGTCGGATAAAATGATGTTGAATAACTGACATAGGGCGCAAGGCCGGTGTCGGAGAGATAAACGAGGCCAACCCGGCCCGTGAATGCACTATCAGACTGCTCGCTTTCGCTGTGCGAAAGCTTGTCGAGTATTGTGCTTTTTGTCCAATCCTGTCGACCGCCGAATGTAAGCGCCCAATTATCATACTTGATCTGATCTTGCGCGTAGAGACCGGCCTGCCACTGGCGAGTGTTGGTATCCTTGTAAGAAATGATATCCGACACCGGGGCGCCGTAGACGGGATTAAAGATATCATCAAGCGGTGCAACTGTTCCCGAGCCACCCCAATCCTTGTAATCAGTGTACTGGTAGTCGAATCCCATCAGCAGCGTGTGTGCAAGCGGCCCCGTGTCGAACTCAGCCTGAGCCTGATTGTCGACCGAAAAATTGCCGAGCGTTGAGCTCCCGGCGTCGACATAGCGGTGGTAGGTATGGCCGTCCGGATCAAGGCCAGGAGAAAGATCAGGATTGGGATTGGCCCCGCCGCCGAACACGCCAAGCTGCTTATCATTGCTAAGATAAGAATAGCGAAGGTTCTGCCGAACGAGCCATGTGTCATTCATCCGATGCTCGAACTCATAACCGGCCATGGCAAGTGTTGGAGAAAACTCATCGAAACCCGGTTCGCCAACAAAGCGGCTGTTCGGCAAACGCTTGCCGTTCAGCCCCGGAAAGACAGTGCCATCGGCGGGTAGAAATTGGATACCCCAGCCTGTTTTGTCACGTTGGTAGGTGGCAAGCAGCGTCAGGCTGGTGTCGGCATCTGGCTGCCACTTCAGCGAGGGCGCTATAAAGATGCGGTCGTCGTTGACAAAATCTACACCGGTTTCACCATCACGAAACAAGCCTGTCACCCGATAACTCAGCACGCCGTCCTTGTCGAAGACACCTCCCATATCAAACTGGGTCTGATAGCGGTTGAAGCTACCGGCACTGACTTCGATTTCCCGGAACGTTTCGCCAGTTGGGCGCTTGCTTACATAGTTGATAATGCCGCCGGGACTGTTCTGGCCATAAAGGACAGAGGCCGGGCCATGCAGTATTTCCAGGCGTTCGGCACCATAGGGATCAAGTGACAGGAAGGTGGCAAAATCCGTTCCCTTCAGCCGCAAGCCATCCTTATAAAAAGCCTCGTCCGATACACCGAATCCACGAATTTGCAGACCATAACCACGCGTGTCATTACCCCACAATTCTCCTGCGACACCGGCCGTGTAACGAAGCGCATTGCCCAGGCTCTCCACCCGCTGTGCCTTCATCTGATCCGCCGTAACGATCGAGATCGACTGCGGGTTTTCGATCAGTGGCGTATCGCTTTTGGAACCAGTCGCACTGCGGTTAGCAACATAACCGTCGACGGGCCCCCAGGCATTTTCGACGCGCAGCGTGATAGGGTCAAGGAGAATGGTATCACTTTCTTGCGCCTGTGCAGAGGAGATGGCAACAATCCCCGATCCCAACATCGCCCGGGATAGGTATAGTAACCGTCGTTTAATCGGACTTAGATGAGAAACAGAAAAGGTTACGCATGCGCGCCGATCCTTGCGACGATCAGCATCGAAACTCGCGAAAACATCCACGTGAAAAATCCCCAGCCTTTGACACTACGCGTCTGCCAGCGAATCCCCCGCCGACTTTTCTTGACTAAGATACTCATCTTTCCCAGTCAACCTTAAGTTGAGTAGGATTCTGGGCAAAAGTTGTGTCGTTTTGAGAACTCTGGGTAACGGTGCCGGGACTTCGCGCATTACTCGGACGCTAAAGCGTACCGTTGCGGCATCACGCTTAAAAAATGTGGAGATCAAGCAAAGCCAAAGCGACTTGTGGCACGGCTAAGTACCTTAATAGCATACTAAAAAGAGTGCTCGAAGACTAAAAATCCATCAAAACATTTCGCCCGCATACCATAGCCAGATTAGCAGACATGTTGTGCCCGCGAGGACGTTGCCTATTCTTAAACCGCCTGTGGCATGCCATGCCAATGCATAATTAAGAATGACAATAATCGGAAGGAGCACCAGAACAGGCATAAACTTTCTTTCATTCTTGCGTTGTGTTTTTCGACTGCACAATACCTATGCTCAGAGCCAAATATTATGGCAAATGCGATAGCTGCGATTATTGTGGCCGTCGGCCTGCATTGGCTTCTATAATATTATTGAAGATACGAACCACCGAAGCTTGTCGACGGGAAATTATTAGCTGTCAGGCCAAAGCTTCAAACGTTAGTCTTTTCATCACGCGACTTTGTGCACTTCTAATCGTTTTTCTGTTTCGGGGTCAAAAAGGTGCAGTTCGTGAGCGGCAACATCTATGCCCACAACATCACCTTCCTTGATGGCGGTAGCCGCGGGTACAGCAATGCTGATCTCATGGCTATTGTTGCGCAATGTCACAAGTCTCGTCTCTCCGTGAAACTCGTTACGCTCGACTCGGCCGCGTAACCCACCCCCTTCATCAGTCAGTTGAAATGCGCCTGGTCGGATACCTACGGTAACAGGGCCAGGCCTGATCGCAAAAGGAGCCTTGAACCTGGCACCAGAATCGCCAATCTCACCATTAAGCGCCTGTAATTGCATGAAGTTCATGTTTGGCGTTCCGATGAAGCCGGCGGCAAACAGGGTGGCTGGAGATTGGTAGATTTCTTCAGGCGTGCCCATCTGCTCTATACGCCCGTCCTTCATCAAAACGATCTTGTCAGCAAGTGTCATCGCTTCGAGCTGGTCATGTGTAACGTAAATGCTCGTCGTCTTTAGGTCCCGGTGCAGGCGCGCAATCTCGACACGCAAGCTACCGCGAAGCTTTGCGTCTAGATTAGATAACGGCTCGTCGAAGAGAAACACCTCCGGAGTTTTGATCATAGCACGCGCGATCGCCACGCGCTGTTGCTGGCCGCCCGACAGTTCCGTTGGTTTGCGGGACAGGTAGATGCCAAGACCGAGTGCCTCGACAACCGGAGCAAGGCGTTCGTTGATCGCGCCTTTTGCAATGCCGGCACGTTCCAGACCGAATACAATATTTTCCCGTACGCTCATATGTGGATAGAGCGCGTAATTTTGAAAAACCATAGCGATACCGCGATCTCCAGGGTCGCGGTCGTTCATACGTTGACCACCAATTAGAAGGTCACCGCTCGATATTTCTTCGAGACCGGCGATCATGCGCAGCATCGTTGACTTGCCACAACCTGATGGCCCGAGAAAGACGACGAATTCATGGTCATCTATCTTAAGGTTGAAATCGTGCATGACTTCCACCGAACCATAGACTTTGCGGATTCCACGGCATTCAACGGTCGCCATCAGTTCCCCTCCCCGTCCAGGGTGATCTGCAGCTTCACATCTTCCGGACGCCCTTCGGCAGCGCGCTTGAAGGCCGCAATAGAGTCATCAAATGCGAACGTGCCCGAGACGAGCGGCTTCAAATCGACCTTTCCGGCGGCGATGAGAGCCAAGGCGCGATCAAAGACGTTAGCATAGCGAAACACGGTTTCTATCCGACACTCGCGTGAGCATGCAGCAGCAATATCCATCGGGACGGGCTCAACTGGCAAGCCCACGAGGACCACGGTTCCACCAGGTCTCACGATTTTGAAAAGATCGGCGATAGCGGCCGACGCACCGGAGCATTCGAATACTATATCGGCACCCCAGCCACCTGTGGCAGTGTCAACTGCATCGACGAGGTTCGTTTCTCGTACGTTGATGCCACTGATGCCGTCATAAGTTTCCGCAAGTTTCAATTTGATCGGGGAAACATCCGAAATCAGCACCCGCGAGCAGCCGCCGGCCAGTGCGGCCAGTGCAACCATGATCCCTATTGTGCCGCAACCTGTTACAACTGCCGTGTCGCCAGGCGTAATGCGGGCGCGTGCTGCGGCTTGCATGCCGACGGCGAAGGGCTCGACCATCGCCCCTTCAGCAAAAGAGACGTTGTCTGGCAGCTTGTAGGTAAATCCGGCTGGATGAATGGTTTCCGGGCAAAGCACACCATGCACCGGCGGTGTTGCCCAGAAAGTTACGGCGGGATCGACATTGTAGAGCCCGAGACGCGAAGCACGCGATGAGGGATCGGGAATTCCCGGCTCCATGCACACCCGGTCACCGGCCTTAAGATGCGTGACGTTGGCACCGACTTCAGTCACGGTACCTGCGGCCTCGTGGCCCAGAACCATAGGTTCATTGAGCACGAAATTACCGATGCGGCCGTGGGTGTAATAATGTACGTCGCTGCCGCAAACTCCGACGGTATGGAGACGGACGCGCACATCATCTGGTCCCATCGTTCGGGCCAGATCGATATCGCGCAGAGTAAGTTCACCAACGCGCTCGAGGACAAGTGCTTTCATGAGATTCAACCTTGATCAGTTTTTTTGGAAAATGCGGCATTGAGCCCGCTCGCCATTACCCCAAGCAAAATGAGAGGTGGCAAGGACAAGAGAACGACGGCCGCGTTGAGAATGCCCCAAGGTACATTCATGCCGAGCTGTGACATTTCAGATGCAATGATTGGTAGAGTCTTTGCCTTGGATGTAGTGAGCATCATGGCGAGAAGAAACTCGTTCCAAACAAGCACAAAGGAAAAGGCAACGGCACCGAAAACCTGAAAGCGGACAATCGGAAGAGCGATGCGGAAGAAAGTGGCGTAGGGGCCTAATCCATCGACTCTGGCGGCCTCTTCGACATGCAGGCTGACACCTTCAAAAGCCGGAATCGACAACCAGATAGTGATTGAAGTCGTGACAATCAAATAGGTGACGATCAGGGACAAGCGGGTATCGTAGAGATCGAGGCCCAGCCAGATAACCAGCATCGGAATTGCAATCGCCACCGGTGGCAGAAAGCGCAGCGACAGAACAAAAAACTGCGCCTCAGCTGTCAGGCGGTTTTTGAATCTTGCAATAACATAGGCGGCAGGAATGCCAAGGACGGCCCCAAGCACGACGGCGCTCGTGCAGATGATGAGTGAATTGGTGAGCGCGCGAGCGACCGAGCGCCGGTTCAGCACGTAGCTCATATTATCCCAGACCGGCTGAAAAAAGAGTTTTGGCGTGCTGACCAGCAGGTCGGCATTGGTTTTAAAAGCGTTGAGCAAAGTCCATAGTAACGGCAGGACCACGAAGGCAGCCGCTAATATCAGCATCAGCCTGAGGAGCAATGTGGACAGTTTCATCGGTTCAGCCTCTTCCAGGTAAAGGTGAAGGTGACGATGGTCAGTACCATCATGATGACTGCCATTGATGAGGCATATGAGATTTTGCCGGATTCAATGAAACCCTGGGAATAGGCATACATATCGAGTGTTTCCGTCGAGATGCCTGGGCCGCCCCGTGTCATGACATAAACCAGATCGAAGGAGCGCAGGCTTTCGATCGCCTTGACCAGAAGCAGGCTGATAAGCGGAGCCTTCAGCATCGGAAGTGTGACGTAGCGATGGACTTCCCAGCGCGTCGCGCGATCGATGCGTGCGGCTTCCAGAGGCTGCGGAGGAAGCGATTCCAGAAGCTTGAGAATAATTACCGCAAAGAAAAGCCCCCATTGCCAGACGTCGACGAATGCAACTGCAAACAGTGCCCCGAGCGGCGTGGAAAGGATATCTGGTGTACTGCCCGTGAGTTCGCGTACAGGCCAGGTCAAAGCGCCATACAAAGGATGAAAAGAGAATTTCCAAACAAAGGCAGCGCAGACGCGCGGCAAGAGGACCGGAATTATAAACAAGACACACAGGATATTCCGCACCCGCGGACCAGTCGCCTCAAACATGGCGATACTGAGCGCGATGCCCGTCAACATAGTTGCTGTGACACTTACAACTTCCCATTTGAGCGACACCCACAAAGCATTGAGAAAACGGGCATCGGAAAACAAGGCTATATAATTGGCGAACCAAACGTAATCGGCCTGCGGCTGTGCCAAGGTTCTGTTCTGCAATGAAATATTGATTGCATAGATCGTCGGCACGAGCGCCAGAACAATCAGTATGACCAACGTTGGGCCGAGAAAAACGTAAGGCAGCGAACGCCTGCGGCGCATGGCAAAAATCCTCAACTAACAGGGTCGGGCGCGTCGTTTACGGCGCGCCCTTGGTAAAGGCTGACGGGTATCAAAGCTTGGTGGCGAAAGCCTCAAGCTCGTTGAGGGTTGCCTTGATATCCTTGCGGCTACCGGTGATGAGCTCTTCGAGCATGATCCCCCATTGATTACCCAGTTCTTGCCAGCGCGGATCTTGCCAGAAGGTTACCTGTGTTCGGCTTCCCGTTTGAGCCATCGCGTCAGCAAGATTCTGACCAAAGGTCGCGGCATATTCCGGACTCTGGTAGGTGCTGGTGCGCGTCAACTCACCCGGTTGCCCCGCCGCCAGACGGCGCGCTTCCTGCTCTTTGGAGGTCGCCCAAGCAATGAACAGACCGGCGCAGGCTTTTTTCTCCTCGGTTGCATTGGCTTTTGCGGCGATGGCAAAGCCATGGGCATAACCGCCACCTGGTAGCGGCGTTGGGGGCACAGAGAAGGCTACTTTATCAGCCACCTGACTTTGCGCCTTGTCTACCGACATGCCGCCAAGGGGGGCGGATTCAATGATAATGGCGACCTTGCCAGCGCGGAATGCACCAGTCGATTCGTCCCAGGATCCGGTCTGCGTTCCGGGAGCGGAATATTTGAAAAGGTCCAAATAAGCCTGTGTAGCTTTCAGTGCGGCCTCTGAGTTAAATGCCGGCTTTCCGTCTTTGAACCACTCCCCGCCATATGCCTTAAACAATGGCATCCAGCGCCAGACATTGGCACCCGAGCCCCGCTGTCCCCGCAGAGCCGTTCCGTACACGCCATTGTCGGGGTCGTGCAGTTTTTTGACGGCAGCCAGATACTCTTCCCACGTTTTTGGTGGCGCGATACCAGCTTTTTCCAGAAGATCCGTCCGATAGACCATCAGGTCGCCACCGCCCTGTATGGGTGCGAACCATTGCTTTCCTTCATAGGTCGCGGCTGCTCGCATACCCGCATCGAAATCATCATAGTTGTAGTCGGCGGGATAATAGCCATCAAGCGGCACGATCCAGCCAGAAGAGGCGAATAGGGCGAGATTTGCCTCATCGACATAGTAGACGTCAAAGCTACCGACGGTGGATGCGTCAGCCTGCGACTTTGCGCGACGGTCGTTTTCGTTAAGGTAGCTGATTTCAAATCCTGCGCCGGACAATTTCTCGAATTCGTCCACATGCTCTTCCAGCAGCGTTAGTCCATCGCGTGGCTGGGCGAGGACGCGCACATCGTCGCTGCACTGAGCAGCGGCAAAGGCGTTGGACGCCGTAAAGATTGCAATTGCCGCGCAGCCAGCGCGGAGCCTGTTGAATGTCATAGTATCCTCCCTCGAACGGCAAAACTCCCTCGCCGTCTACGGGACCCATTGTGACTGGACTTGTCATCGGAACTAGTTTGCTTTTTGACTGAGAACTAATACTATTTTGACATTCTTCGCATATAAGGTGACTTGGTGAATGCCAATTGCATCAGATTTCCCACATTCCGTTTCGGATACGTTCACTGCCACCCGAGAGCAAATCACTCTGCCTGGTGGCATGTCCTACCTCATCCGCCGAGATGACTATCCAAATCCGATCTGCATTTGGAATTATCATCCTGAATGGGAAATCCACTATATCCCTGACGCTTCGGGCTTTGCCTATGTCGGTGACTATATCGGCCCTTTTAAACCGGGGCACCTGATGCTGACTGGTACGAACCTTCCGCACAACTGGATCACACCGGGCGCGCCGCATCTGCCGGGACGCGATCTGGTGCTGCAATTCGATGCAGAAGCGCTAATGAACATACGCGCGGTCTGTCCGGAGTTTGATGTTCTCCACCGTCTGAAACCACTTGCCGCACGCGGTATCGAAATCATGGGGCCTACTGCTCTGGAAATCGGTAGAAGAATACTTGACCTTCACGAACATGAAAATGCAGGAGGGCTCGGACTCTTCATCGAGATACTGAACAGCATTGAGACCGCCCCACAAAAGCGGCTTCTTGCCAGTGAGCATTTTATCTCATTTTATAACCAATTGTCGGACAGGCGTCATCGCAGGATCGATCAAGCCATCCAGATCATGCAATCCAGCCCTAGCGCGAAGATGCACGAGGTAGCCGAGCGTGTAGGTCTCGAGCCTTCCGCTTTCTCCCGCGCTTTCGGTCGGCTGACAGGTATGAACTTCTCCACCTATAGCCGCTCGGTGCGCGTTTGGCGCGCCCGTACATTGCTGGCGGAAACTGGAATGTCGATCACGGATATCTGCTTCGAAGCGGGCTTCAACAATCTGTCGAATTTCAACCGTTATTTCAGAATGGAAACCGGCCTCACTCCACGATCTTATCGAAAGGCGGCAAGGATCAGAGCTAGATCAATGATCACACCGGCGACAACCATAGGGATACGCAATCAGTAGAGCCGAAAGCGCTTCACCTATTAACAGTCAGAAAATCACAACAGAATTCTAGTCTGCCAATCGGCCAGCCGACCATCGGCGACATGAGCAAGCATCATGGCTGAAGGGCCAAAGCGACGGTACTCACAGCCATGATCCAGAATATGGCTGATCTGCTGGGCATGCGCTGTTCCGCTCTTGCCTGATGTGAAGCCCACGCCGAACACTGATTTGTTGAGGGTCGCATCTTTGTTGACCGCTATCGGATCACCGTTACGAGTTGCACCTCGTCCTGCGACGGCACTATATAATTCATCTTTAATAGGGTCGAAGATGACGCCAAGTATTGGCTTACCCTCAACGGTAGCTCCGATCGACACACACCAGCTCGGACGATCGCGCATAAAGTTGGAAGTGCCGTCGATCGGATCCAGAACCCAGACTACACGTGCACCCTCTTTGTCCAGTCCGAATTCCTCGCCCAAAATGGCGTGATGCGGAAATGCTTGATGCAACCTATTCCGGATCAGCAATTCGACTGCTTTATCAACCGCTGTCACAAAGTCTTGCGGTCCTTTGGTTTCAATTTCCAAGGGTTTATTCTGCGTCAAATATGACACAGCCAGCCGTCCAGCCGCCAGTGCCGTCGCTTCGGCTACAGCTTGCATCATCACCAAGTTATTGTCTTCGTTTGCCACTGTTCCGTCCCTTCATTTGCTTTCACAACCCAGCGTCTCATGGCTTGGTCGAACGTCACTTCATCGGCGGTTAAAATGTGCGAAATCTGTACTCCGTTACCTGTCGATAGGTTTCATTCGGTCGCAACACTGCACCGACGAAATGACTCCGATTAGGGCTATCGGGGTAACGCTGCGGTTCCAGGCAGATACCGCAATGCTTTCCATACCGAACTCCATCGAGACCCACGGCCGGGCCATTGAACGCTCCGCCATCATATAATTGCAGGTGTGGCTCGGTCGTATAAACATCCATGGCCATTCGTGTCTTGGGTCCGAACAGCGTTCCTGCATGTATCAGTTTTATATCTGCAGAGGCTTTCTCTCGTAGAACGAACCCCAGGTCATAGTTTACCTCCTGTTGGTTTCGTAAAGGCCTTGGCTTTTGAAAATCAAAGGGCGTTCCATAAACCGAGCGTATCTCGCCTGTTGGAATTAGATCGCTATCGACTGGAGTATAAAAGTCAGCTTCTGCTAAAAACTCATGATCAATTGCGCTTGGTACGGGAGCGTTTTTGAATCCAACTGGCAACTCAAGATTAAAGTAACCATGGCTGGCGAGATTACAGAGCGTTGGTGCGTCAGTTGTGGCGGTCAACTCGACCGCCAAGGTCGCGGGGTCCAACAATCGATAAACGCACTGAACATCCAGGTTGCCGGGGAAACCGGCATCGCCGTCCGGAGATTGAAGTGACATCGTCACTGATGACGCGTCGTATGCCTCGAGCCTCCAAGGTCTCCGGCTAAAGCCTTGACCGTCGCCACCGCCGTGTAGCGTATGCTTTCCATCTTGATTAAGTGGCAGTTGATAATCTTTGCCATCCAGTTCAAAACGGCCTTGGGCAATCCTGTTGGCAAAACGACCAGCGATTGTGCCGGCATGAGCAGTATCGGCGGTATAGTCGTCAATTTTATCAAAGCCGATGACAACCCGTTGTTTTCCCAGAGGCGTGGGGATGAGCAAATCACGCACCGCAGCCCCCCACGTCAGGATCTTTGCCTCCACACCCGCATCCGAACGTAAAGTGACCTCATGGATATCGACACCGTTGACTTGCCCAAAAATACGATCTTGCATCTATTCTACCATCTAATTTGTGTTCGAAGAGTCTCGCCGAGCCGCAGGAAGTGCTGATTTGAACATGGGCTCAGCTCAAGTATTTGTTGGTGTCTGCATCGCTTTTCGGTAGCCAGCTACCATCGAACGAAGTTGCTTCCAGTTCATGCAGCACCAAAGCTTGAATCGAGGCTGCGGCAATCGCATCGGCATCGTCAATGAACTCGTCCCATACGCCCGGCTCTGCAACGCCAACGTGCAAAAACCATCTTGCCGACTCCGTCGGCTTGTGGATCGTTGCTGTCATGCTACCCTCCATTATCAAGAACATTCCGATATTGGCGCTCAACACTTTTAAGAAGAAACCGGACGGGTGGACTGGCGCCGTCTCCCAACCACCTGCGTGGTTTTCAATTTTTTCATTCGTGGAGATGGAAATCCCAACCCAGATACTGACGTGAAGCGTCGATTATGGCCTCACTGACGGAAGAAAAATTCGCCGCCACATGATGCTCAAAGCCGTTTTCGCAAATATAACGCAGCAACTTTTGCATGTTGGGAATTTCAACAACGCCCGCGCCACCAAACGTTTCCAGCGGATCGTCGGTGAACTTTCCTTCTCCGACGTAACCACAAATGCGCCCGGATGTGTCATCCGTGCTCACACGAATATAGGTCATGTGCCCCGACTTTATTGAACCATCCACCGTTCCATAAGTATTGTCTTTGCCAACCGTCCCGGCAATGATTTCCTGAAAGTCCATTTTGTAGTTTTTAAAGAATTCTTTCGGCAGGTTGCTGCAATGGAAACACACGGCTTTATTAGCGTTCGTTCCATAGTTGTTGTTCCAATCGAGAAGCGCGCTCGGCGTTCCAGAGGCAAGTGCCAACATATGCATGCCTATGAGCCCACAGACGTCGACTTCACAAGCACTGGACATCAATTTGGAACTCATCATGCTCATCATTGTGCAAGGTACGACACCATAGTTTTCTTCCAATGACGTCCAACATTGAATTGCGCTGATCGAAACATCGACTTCCCGCATCCATTCCTCCGTCACCGCCGCAAGCTTGGCTTGTCTGAGGATGGCCGGATGAGGCACACCTTCAACTGTAATATAATTTTTGATCGCCTTGACCTTGTCTGTGACGATCGAAGCGCCATCATCGAGGCGGGAAACCCGCCCTAAAATCTCTGAAAGATCGAGCGTGATGACCGAAATTCCGGCCGCCTCAAGAAGTTTTTCACTGTAACGAACTGTATTGAAGGCTTGTGGCCGTGCGCCGATTGCGCCTATTCGCAAGCCCCGCAAACCACCAACAATGCGGCAGGTCGCCGAAAAACGCGCAAGATCATCTTGAAACTCATCGCTGAGCGGGTCAACACAGTGGGATTTGGTGAGAGAATAGCGAATGCCGTACTGTCGCAGATTATTACAGGCCGACATCTTTCCGCAAAAGCTGTCGCGGCGCCACTGGATCGACATTTTTTGCGGATCATCTGGGGTCGCCTGGATTAAGGTAGGAACCTTCAGTCCCGACAGGCGGATGGTGTCGGCGATTGGCCGCTCTTCCCCGAAGTTCGGAAGCGTGACGATTATTCCATCAATATCATCACCATGCTTCTTGAACAAAGCTGCGCATTTTCTAGCATCTTCAAATGACTGCACGGCACCATGCTGGGTGTCTTCGAGGCCAAGGACGATGCTCTTATGGCCAGCCTTTTCAACAGCACTGATCATATGATCACGACCTGTAGCCGCAAGGTGACCTGGGAAAAATCCCCGGCTTCCAACTACAATACCAAACGTCATTGACATTACTTCTGCTACCTTCCTGGTTTTCATGCGCATTAGCAATTCATATTGGGTACTGGTGCGCAGTTCGAATGACTGTCAGCGGCATGTGAGTGCGGGAGAATCCGTCACTCACCTCGCTCGGTGACCGCCTTTAAACATTTAAGATTGTCTCCGGCTCACATCCCAGGACGGCGTCCGAACGTTTCCCTAGCGTTTTCAACAGTCAGATTGTTGTTCGTCAGCATTGCAATTATCTTAACCATCACTTCCTCCCACGATATACAAATTGCATGATTTTAGAGAGCTGGTGCGACAATCACTGAACGCAAACAAAGCTTACTTTCGAACCCACACTGGACGTTGCACGCTCATCACCAAGACGAGCAAGTGGAAAACCTGATTGCGCCGGTCCGTTGTTTTTTCAATCCACAAAATGATAATTTCGCTAACCGCACCAACCGCCGGCCCTCCTACAGCCCGGTACGGATTTCAGAGACACGGCTTTGTGCATCTGACTCCCAAGAAGCCTGATCGATTATCTCACAGCAGCAACATGCCGGAAGTCACACTCTCTCCTCAGAATGCGCTCTATCCTCCCTGACACGTCCAGCAAAATCAACCGAACGGCACCATATTGAGGTACGTACCTCTTTATATTTAACGCGTCAATCCCTTAGAGGCAGAAAGTCGTTTTATGTAAATGCCTCGCACGGCTGACGATTACATTGTTTTTTAATATCTATTTACTCAACCTGGGGATTATTTGCGTGGGGCAATGAAAATACCCTCAACTGATCGTAGGCTGCGGAAGATAAGACCGGCGCTATTTGAGGTACGCTAGTCTTAGCTTTAGAGGACACATGACGTAATACGCCCATCGCTGTTCGAAGAATGCGAGCTTCGTTCGGCTACTTCCTCAAGCGGTTTCTTGGCGATACCGTTCAGGACAAATTTTCATTTAGGTAAATTTCAATTCGAATGGTTTCCTGGCCGGCAAGCAAAGGTGTTTTATCAATTCGTGCTTTCAATATACGTAGAGCGCTGCGCACCTCATGACCGGCATCTTGATGAATGATGGCATCGACAATGCCAGCATTAAGAGCACGTCGTGTGTGCTCCGTCAATTCATGGGCAACAACCACGCGCTCCTTGCTAGCCCCGTTCTTTGACAAAACCTCAATGAGACCGCGATTGCCCGCGCCCATATTATATACGCCGACGACATCACTATGCATCCTCAGGCATTCACTAAGATATTTTTGGACCAGTTGGCTGTCATCCTTGCCCTCGATTACCGGCAAGCATTCCAAACGCGTATAATCGCTACGAATGACCTGCTCAAATCCCATGCGGCGTTCCACGTGATCCCGAACCAGCATTGACCCCGCAACCAGCGCAATCTTTCCCGACTTTTCACCTAAAAAATTGCCCATGAGTCTGGCAGCAGTGCGTCCAGCCGCAACATTGTCAATGCCAACATACGCATCACACTGGAAAGAAGGTACATCTGAAACAAGTGTAACGACTGGAACGTTGTTCCGGCGCAACCGGGCCAGCGCATCTCTTACAGCCACAGCTTCCGTTGCAACAACCGCCACGCCGGAGTAACGAGCGGGGTCCAGGCCATCCAGCGTAGCCGCCAGTGCCCGCCCATCAAAAGGGGGGACTTTATAAATCGAAATCTCCGTACGATCATTTGCTGAATGTTGCTTTACTGCTTCGATTTCGGCCTCCAATCCCCGCATGAAGCTGTTAGCTCCCTCTGGTATTACAAACGCGAAGCGATAAATCTGCCGCTTTGCCAAGTTCGCAGCAGAGACGTCTCTGATATAACCGAGCTTCGAAATCGCAGCTTCAACTTTCGCAATCGTTTTCTCGCGCACCCCAGGGCGTTGATTAAGCACTCTATCAACTGAAGCAAGGCTGACACCGGCCTGTCTCGCCACATCCTGCACTGTAGGTCGCACGTTTAACCATCCCGTTCCGAAAACAAATTTAAGCTAACTCAATAGCGCCGACGAACGATATCCGGAAGGCCTAAGAAGCACTTTGCCTTACTCTTTTGCTGGCACCATCGATCATCGGTTTGTGGGTGGAAAAGTTGGTCTTGGTCCCGTTTACATTGCGGTGGCAATTTACTGGGCACATTGAGCTTAATGTCTCATAAGACAGCTCCCGCGGATGCCAACTATACGGGTATTAAATCAGCGATCTGACGTGTTGCACGGTACTTAACGGAACCCCAACCATTTATTGACGTTTAAATGGTCCAGGTTTGGGGTAATTGATATGCAGCATAACGCAGTTATACACCGATATGCCGAAATTGGCGGGCACAGAATTTTCTTGCGTGAAGCGGGACCGGCAGATGCTCCAGCCTTGCTGCTCCCGCACGGTTATCCTTGTTCGTCCTATCAGTTTCGACGACTGATGCCAGCCCTGTCCGATCAGTGGCGAACGATAGCTTTCGACTGGCCCGGATTCGGTTATAGCCATACACCGGAACCTTCTTCATTTGGGTATGATTTCGATGCATATGCCGAGGTTCTTAAACAGGTAGCCGATGTTCTCAACCTCCGCCGCTACGTCTTGTGGCTCCACGATTACGGATCGCAGATCGGCCTACGACACGCGATCGCGCATCCCGAAAGGATAGCAGCCCTTATCATTCAAAACGGCGACATTTACGAAGACGTTTTGGGACCAAAATATTCGACAATAAAAGCCTGGTGGAATGACAAATCTGCCGAAAACCACCGCGCACTCGAAGAAGCCGTCAGCGAAGAAGGCTTTCAAAAAGAGTTTATTGGCGAAGTGCCAAAGGAGGTAGGCGCGAAAGTGCCGCCGGACCTTTGGAAACTGCACTGGCCGTTAATGGACACGCCCGTTCGCAGGGCTGTGTCGGTCGCGCTTATGGAGAAGCTGGAGCATAATCTGGAGTGGTTTCCACGTTACCAAGCTTATCTGCGTGAATACCAACCCCCTACCCTGATTGTCTGGGGACCACAGGACGGATACATGCCCAAGGAGTCTTGCCTGGCCTATCAACGCGATTTACCGAACGCTGAACTGCATCTCATCGACAACGCCGGTCACTGGCTGCTCGAGACACATTTGGATGAAGCGATTCCACTTGTCCGTGACTTTCTTTCGCGCGTATCTCTATGATAGGCGGATTAGACAAATAAGTTGGTACACAGCACTTAATGGCGAAGTGGGTCAACGGAGTGTGCTCGCAAGCCCACTTGTCTTCCGGACGTTCGGCATATATATCAACTGAATGCTTGATTATCCGTCCCGACCACCTTCACCATCGCATATCCCTATGGATGCGCTGAGCGAAGTCTTGCAGGATTTCCGCTTGAGTGGCGTAAACTACGGTCGCTGTGAACTACGGCACCCATGGAGCATCGCTTTTCCGCAGCAGCCCCTGCTCCGCTTTCACTTTGTCAGCCAAGGTCCGTGCTGGATCCACACGGAAGAGCAAGGCTGGCAGGAGTTGCACGATGGCGATCTGGTGCTGCTGCCACAAGGCATCGCCCATCGGCTGGCCAGCGCGCCAAATGTGATGGGTGACTCGCTTAAGGGTTGTCAGGTAACCAAGTTGGGCAGCAATGTCTGCGAAGTGGTGCGGGAAGGAACAGGCGCGACGAGTACCCTTTTTTGCGGGTCCATGACTTTGGGCGCCTGTGCACTTAGTCCCTTGATCAGTTTGATGCCACCAATCATCAAGGGGTGCGACGTGGCCGGCAATGACCCTATTGTCGGTCCTTTACTCGCAGCTATGACAGTGGAGGCCACACAACCACAGATGGGTAGCGCCACCATCTTATCGCGCATGGCAGACTTGTTAACTGCTAGACTTATTCGCTGCTGGGTCAACTGTACGGGTGCATCGACAACGGGTTGGCTTGCCGCCATTCGCGACCCCCACATTGGCCGCGTTCTGGCGGCGATGCACAGAAACCCCGGTCATAACTGGACGTTGGAGAGTCTCGCAGGCCTGGCGGGGCAATCACGTTCAATATTCGCTGAGCGCTTCAGCGCTGTCTTGGGCGAAGGCGCCGCGCATTATCTCGCTCGCCTGCGCATGCAGCTTGCCGGCGAATTACTGGCGCAAAATGGTATGTCGGTTGCCGAGGTCGCTACTCGCTTGGGCTACGAATCAGAAGCCTCCTTTGCTCGCGCGTTCAAGCGCATCACCAATGTCTCACCCGGCATTGTGCGTCGCACAATTTCCGGACGAATGGACATGGATTTCGGATTTTAGGATACATATCATCCGAAAGAAATTGGCTATTAGTATCTCCAAACATTGGAGATACTTTAATGACAGACACAACATTACAGTTTGAACGCACAGCGATAGATATTGATAGCGCTGCGCCCACTGCCTGGACCCCAGCAACTTGGTTTGCGGTTCTTTCCATGGCGGCAACCAGCTTTGCATTGGTGTCAGCTGAGTTTCTGCCAGCGGGTCTTTTGACGCCGATGGCGCGCGATCTTGGCATCAGTGAGGGGACTGCCGGTCAGGTCGTTACAGCAACTGCTTCCGTTGGCGCTGTGACTGCCTTGTTGAGCAATGTTCTCATTGGACGCCTGAATCGCAAGACCGTCTTGGTGGGCCTTAGCGCCCTTGCAATTGGCTCCAATATCCTTGCAGCGGCAGCAACCGATTTTTGGCTCCTATTGCTCGGCCGAGCTGGCCTAGGCATCGCCCTTAGCGCGTTCTGGGCGCTTTCAGTTGCTGTTGTTGCCAGATTGGTGGGGGCCAATGCAACAGGTCGAGGTATGGCTATTGTCACCCTCGGCGTGTCGCTCGCTACGATTGCCGCACCGTCAATGGGGGCGATAATCAGCGATTGGATAGGCTGGCGCAGCGCCATGGCCATGACAGCGGGGCTTGCCGCGATTGCCATGTTGATGCAGTTTCTAAGCCTGCCAACCCTGCCTGCCAGCACAAGCAACAGTCTTGCGGATGTCTTTCGGTTGACACGGCGACGCGGCATTCAACTCGGCATGCTTGCTATCCTGCTGCTCATGACAGGACATTTTGCTGGCTCGGTCTATGTGCGCCCCTTCCTTGAGCAGGTAACCCTCCTTGCAACCGGTCCGATCGCCCTGGCACTACTTGGATTTGGCATCGCCGCTGTTGTCGGTAACATTGTTGGCGGTCGCCTGGCAGATACCAATATCCGCATGGCGCTCGTCGTCACTGCCGCATTAATGGCGTTTGCGGCACTCGCTTTGGTGCTTTGGGGTGTGCATATCGGTGTTGCCTTTGGCTTTGCTACGCTTTGGGGCTTGGCCTTCGGCATGGCGCCAGTGGTGTTGCCAACCAATCTATCTCGCGCAGCACCCGACGCGTTGGAGGCAGCAGGCAGTCTGATGGTTACCTCGTTCCAGGTCGCCATCACTATTGGCGCTGTTGCCGGCGGCTATGTCGTGGACACCTATGGCGCAACCGGCCCGTTGACCCTTACCGCCATTCTAGCCGCTTCGACCGTTCTGCTGGCGCTATTGCAGCCCCGCGACTGATCCTTGCACCGGGGTGGCAGGAACAAACTGATATAATACAAGGCAGCAGACGAATGCTGCCTTGTATTACTATTTGCAGTCCACGGACGCATACAGCCACTCCATGCAAACTGGACGATGTCTGGAGACTGCTTTATCCGCCTACAATCATTTCCCCGGAAGCTCGATCCGGATAGGGCGTGTACCGAGCGGAGCACCTGTTCCTCGATCAATAGTGAGGGGATCAATTTCTGTCCCTGTCTCCGCATCGAAGAAGCGGGTCACCTCGCCCCCGCCGCGGTATTTGCGGCCCCATGCACCAATTGCGAACAGCACCGGAAGAAAGTCACGCCCGGCTTCCGTCAGCACATATTCGTCTCGTGGCGGTCGTTCCAGGTAGCGGCGTTTTTCTAGCAATCCTTCGTCGGTGAGGGCTGAAAGCCGTGCAGTCAGCATCGTTGGAGCGATGCCAAGACTCTTGCGAAACTCGTCGAAGCGCGTGAGGCCAATATGAGCATCCCGCAGGATGAGCATACTCCAGGCATCCCCCACAAGGGCGAGGCTGCGAGCTATAAGACATGGCTGGTCTGAAAGTTTTTTCATGTTAGTATCTTTTTGATAGTGACTTACTACTAAATTCATAGTAACTGAATGCTCATTGATGTTCCATAGCAAAATGAAGGCTGAAGAAAATGAGCAAAATAGAGCACCGGGTTGCCCTTGTTACAGGTGCTTCCTCCGGCATTGGCCTGGTGACAGCCCAAGCGCTACGGCGCGATGGCTATCACGTGTTCGGGACCAGTCGAAAACCCATGCCGAACACGCCGGATGGCATTACAATGCTGATTTGCGATGTAACGGATGATGCATCGGTGCAGACACTCGTAGACGAGGTTCTCAGTCGCACTGGTCAGATTGACCTCCTGGTCAACAATGCCGGGATCGGATTGCTCGGTGGTGCTGAAGAATCTTCTGTCACTCAGGCAAAGTCTGTGTTCGATGTGAACGTGTTCGGCGTGCTACGTATGACAAATGCCGTTCTGCCCATTATGCGACGCCAGGGCAAAGGGCGGATTATCAATCTGAGCTCTATACTTGGACTTATTCCAGCGCCCTATAATGCTCTTTATTCATCCACCAAACACGCTATTGAGGGCTATTCGGAATCGCTCGATCACGAAATTCGAACACAAGGTATCCGCGTTGTTCTTGTGGAGCCGGGGGTCACTCGCACGTCTTTCGAAGAAAACCTTACCCGGCCAGACCAGCCACTTCCCGTTTATGATACTATCCGTGCTTACGCCGAAAAATTGATGCGCGAAATCATCGAGAAGGGTGATGCACCAGAGAGCGTCGCAGCAGCAGTTGTGAGCGCCGCCAATGCCGTATCGCCCAAAAGACGCTATACTGTTGGTAAGGCTGCGCGACAGGTTCGCTTTATACGCCGCTTCCTGCCGGAGTCGTTCGTTGACAAAAACTTGCGGAAATTCAATCGACTTCCAGCTTGAATTTCAGCCGCACTGAAGAAAGCTATTTTCTATGAAATCGTTTGTTGTCGATCAATACTCAAAGGGCGGCGCCCTACGGTTAACCGATAGTCCGATACCGGAACTGCGGGACAATGATGTGATGGTGGAAATCCATGCCGCCAGTGTGAATGTTCTTGATAATAAAATTCGTGAGGGCGAGTTCAAGCTTATTTTGCCATATCGCCTCCCGCTGATCTTAGGCAACGATGTGGCGGGCGTGGTAACCCGAGTAGGGCCGAAAGTTCGCCACTTCAAGCCTGGAGATGAGGTCTATGCACGACCAGCACAGGATCGCATCGGAACATTTGCGCAATATATTGCCGTCAATGAGTTAGATTTGGCAATAAAGCCGAATAATCTGACAATGGAGGAGGCTGCGTCCGTTCCACTCGTCGCCTTGACGGCATGGCAGGTGCTTGTCGAGCGCGCTAATTTACAAAAGGGTCAGAAAGTCCTGATCCATGCAGGCTCCGGCGGCGTAGGTACGATCGCCATTCAACTTGCCAAACATCTCGGAGCATATGTGGCAACAACCACAAGCACGGCAAACATTGATCTCGTCAAAAGTCTCGGCGCGGATGCCGTGGTCGATTATAAGAAGGATAAATTCGAGGAAGTGTTGCACGGATTTGACGTCGCCCTAAACAGTCTTGGTAAAGACACGCTGGAAAACTCCCTCCGAGTATTGAAACCAGGAGGAAAACTGATCTCGATTTCGGGTCCGCCTGATCCAAATTTCGCAAAACAAAATGGGCTCAGCTGGCCGCTTCAACAAATCACGCGCCTCCTGAGTTTCGGCATTCGCAGGAAAGCGAAACGTCGAAACATAAGCTATTCTTTCCTTTTCATGACCGCCAATGGCGAGCAACTCAGTCAGATTACCGCATTGATTGAGGCAAATGTCATTCGCCCTGTTGTGGATCAAGTCTTCCCGTTTGAGAAAACCAACGAGGCACTGGCTTATGTCGAGACAGGCCGGGCAAAGGGCAAGGTAATTATTGCTATGAAGTGACCGTTAGAAGGCGGTGGGTCCAATATAAGATGTAGAGTCACCATAGCGCTCCTAAACGGTGCTCAATAGCATGACCACATCAAGGTTGCAGTGGTCAGCAATGTGCCTTTGTACGGCGCGGCAAGTACATTCTTCGAATTTTCGACGGTGCCGAGCGATTCTGATCTCTTTTTGCGCGCCAGAATAGAACGCAGTTGTGTTGATCGATTTGGTGGTTGTCCTTAGCCTGTCCCCATCATGCAAGAGAAGCAGAAAGCTTCACCGCAGTCACTTCGCTCGATGGAGAATTCATGAAGGCCCTTAGCTTTGCGACATTGAGCAACCAATTTAAGCGTCAAAGAGCTCTCGGTGCGGCATTCGGTATTGTTGCCATGCTGTTGGCGGGGCAGGCTGCTGCCGAAGGCTCCATCAGGATCGCCCAGCAGTTCGGAATAGCCTATCTGATCCTGGATGTCGTTCGCGACCAGGCTTTGATTGAAAAGCACGGAAAGCAAGCTGGTGTTGATATCAAGGTTGAATGGGCAAGCATTTCTGGTGCAACCGCAATGAATGAGGCACTGCTCGCCAACAATCTGGATATTGTGTCAGCAGGAGTTCCACCGGCATTGACAATGTGGGACCGGACCAAGGGTAAGCAGGACGTCAAGCTGGTCGCCGCGCTCGGCTCATTACCGAACTACTTGCTAACGACTAACCCGGATGTCCACGAACTCAAGGATTTCAGCGATAAGGATAGGATAGCCGTGCCTGCTGCCGGCACGGGTTTTCAGTCGCGAACGCTACAAATCGAGGCAGCCAAGATCTTCGGCGCCGACAATTTCCAAAAGCTTGATGAAATTTCCGTCAGCTTGCCGCACCCCGACGCGACCGCAGCGCTAATCTCGGGCGGCACCGAAGTGAATTCTCATTTTTCCTCTGCACCGTTTTATTATCAAGCCTTGCAGGCAAATAAAGTGGTACATAAGGTCATTAGTTCCTACGACATTTTAGGCGGATCAGCGACCTTCAACGTGCTTTATGCCAGTTCAGCATTCCATAACGACAATCCCAAAACCTATGCTGCCTTCTATGCCGCTCTGCGCGAAGCGTCGGACTGGATCAATGCAAACAAGCAAGAGGCTGCACAGACGTTTATCCGTCAGCAGGGTTCCAAGCTCTCCCCTGAATTGATTTTAGAAATCATCAACGATCCTGAAAATGATTTCACCATCGTCCCCCAGAACACCTTCGTTTATGCGACGGAGCTTCATAAGCTTGGCGTCCTGAAAAACAAAGCTAATTCCTGGCAAGATTATTTCTTCCCAGAGGCCTCTGGTGAGAATGGCAGTTGAGTGAGCTTAACATCCCGGCGCAAAAAGCAGATCGCTCAAGCGATCTGCTTTTGAGTCGTCAATCAGATGGAATTGAGAATGGACGGCATGACTGAATTTGCTCCCGAGAATTTCGGGCCGCCCGCTCCGCCCCTTCTTTCGGTCGAGAACGTCACCCTCGAGTATAAGACGCCGGGTCGTGTGGTGCGTGCAACGCAAAATGTCAGCTTCGACGTGTGGGAAGCAGACCGTTTTATCCTGCTTGGAGCCTCCGGTTGTGGAAAATCCACCCTTTTAAAGGCTGTTGGCGGGTTCATTGCGCCGCGCAAGGGTCGGATAGTGTTGGATGGACGCACGATCCAGGGTCCGGGCCCAGACCGTGTTGTTGTTTTCCAGGAGTTTGATCAATTGCCTCCATGGAAAACCGTCCGCGAGAACGTTGCGTTCCCGATGCGAGCGTCGGGGCGGGTCGGTCGCAAGGAAGCTGCCGAGCGCGCCGAGCACTATATCGAAAAAGTAGGCCTGAGCCGTTTCGCTGATGCCTATCCCAATACACTTTCGGGTGGCATGAAACAGCGAGTAGCCATTGCCCGGGCGCTCGCCATGGAGCCGCGTGTCCTACTGATGGACGAACCATTCGCAGCACTGGATGCGCTCACCCGGCGAAAGATGCAGGAGGAACTTCTGGCGTTATGGGAAGAAGTTCGCTTCACACTGCTCTTTGTGACGCATTCCATCGAAGAAGCCTTGGTAGTTGGAAATCGGATCGCGCTTTTGTCGCCACATCCTGGGCGGATGAGAGCCGAGATCAACAGCCATGAATGGGATCTCAGCAGCGGTGGAAGCTCGCAATTTCAGGCAGCCGCAAATCATATTCACCGACTTCTTTTCGAAGAGGCAGTCGCCGTCGATGGAGCAAATGATGAGTAAAATCCTGAGCTCCGGCAGCAAAACAAACCCGCGCATAACCCCGCCGGTTCGACCGGAATACGAGCTCCCGCTCGAGCCCCTTGCCCATGCCACGAGCGGGGAAGGGTTGCCCGTATATAACCGCCTTTGGCAACACACCTGGATAAGGAAAGGCCTGATCCTGTTTTGTCTTGCCTTGCTATGGGAAATCGCTGCCAGACTTCAGGGCAACGAGTTGCTGCTGCCGCCGTTCTCCGCGGCGGTCAAGGCGCTCGTCGATGACGTTGCCAGCGGCGTCATTCCAAGCCGGGCTTTTAATTCACTGGATGTTCTGGTCAAGGGCTATGCTATCGGTGTCGTTCTGGCTTTCGTGCTCACCTCGCTTGCCGTTTCCACCCAGATCGGACGTGACCTGCTGTCTACCCTCACCTCCATGCTCAATCCATTACCACCGATAGCCTTGCTGCCATTGGCGCTGCTGTGGTTCGGACTAGGCCAAGGAAGCCTCGTCTTTGTGTTGATCCATTCGGTGCTCTGGCCGCTGGCGCTTAACATGTATACCGGCTTCACCGGCGTGCCGGAAACCTTGCGGATGACCGGCCGCAATTATGGGCTGCGTGGCTTGCGATATGTGCTTTTGATCCTCGTACCAGCCGCTCTTCCATCCATCATTGCAGGACTCAAAATCGGCTGGGCTTTCGCTTGGCGCACCCTTATCGCAGCGGAGTTGGTCTTTGGTGCATCCTCCGGTAAGGGCGGGCTGGGGTGGTATATTTTCCAGAACCGCAACGAACTTTACACCGACCGTGTCTTTGCCGGACTGATTACGGTTATTCTTTTTGGCCTTCTGGTCGAAAACGTCCTGTTTCGCCAGCTCGAGCAACGTACGGTGACAAAATGGGGAATGGCGCGCTAGTGCCAACGGGACAAAATGGCAGATCGCAAGAAATACATGGTTGGAATAACCGACCACATGATCGGCATGCCCGATCTTGAAGCGGAAGTGCTTGGCGATGATGTCGAGATAGACTTTTTCGCCAGCACAGATGAGACGGCATTCGCTCCTGATCGCCTAAAAAGACTCGACGCGCTCATGGTTTGGGGTGCCCGGATCGGACCAAAAACCATAGTTCATCTGTCCAGCTGTAAGGGCGTGGTACGCTATGGCGTCGGCTATGAGAAGATCGACCTTGCCGCTCTGGCCGGCGCTGGCATTCCATTCGCCAACAACCCAGACTATGGCACAGAAGAAGTGGCCGATCATGCACTGGCGATGATTTTGTCGCTGCACCGCCGGCTTTGGCAACATGATGCTCTCGCTCGCGGATATAGGTCTGGATGGCAGATTCATAGCCTGAAGCCACTTTCCCGTTCGAACCAGGCAACGGTCGGTGTCGTCGGCGTGGGCAGGATCGGCACGGCAGTGATCAACCGCTTAAAACCCTTCGGCTTTCGGATTCTCGGCTATGATCCTATCCAGCCGCCAGGGCATGAAAAAGCAATAGGCTATGAGCGCACAGAAGAATTAAACGAGCTTCTTGCCCGATCGGATATTGTCACTTTGCATTGTCCAGCAAACAAAGAGACGCGCGGCATGATGAACGCCGATGGACTGGCGAAGCTGAAGCCCGGAGCTATTATCGTCAATACCGCGCGCGGTGAGCTGATCGAAGATCTTGATGCGCTTGAGGCTGCTCTGCGGAGCGGGCACCTCGCCGCCGCCGGAATCGATACGCTGGTCAAGGAGCCCCCCGGCGACCATCCGTTGCTGGCCGCATGGCGTAATCGCGAGGACTGGCTTGCGGGACGGCTGGTGATCACCCCGCACAATGCCTTTTATTCCGATCATGCAGCCGCTGAGATGCGCCGCAATGCAGCCAGAACGGTTAGAATACTCCTCGATGAGGGCAAACTTCGAAATCAGGTAGCAGACAAATCATGAGCAGCCATTCCGAATTTCTCTGGTACATTCCAAACGACATCAAAGCTGGTCACCGCGGCGACGCCGCTGGCGAAAATCACAATAGTCTGGACACACTCACGACACAGGCGAAAGCTCTGGAAGCGCATGGCTGGAAAGGGGCGCTGATCGGCACTGGTTGGGGCCGCCCCGATACTTTTACCATCGCGACCGCGCTTGTCGCCCGCACGACTTCCTTTGAACCACTGATTGCGGTTCGGCCTGGCTACTGGAAACCTGCAAATTTCGCCTCCGCTGCAGCCACGCTCGATCACTTGAGCGGTGGGCGCCTACGCGTCAATGTCGTTTCCGGACCAGATCAGCTTGCTGCCTATGGCGATCAGGAAGGTAATCAGGTGCAGCGTTATGCCCGAACCAAAGAATTCATGCGGCTGATCCGCAGACTGTGGACAGAAGAAGACGTCACCTTCAGTGGCGAGCATTTCCAGGTCGCAAATTCAACTGTTGCGCCGCGGCTCGTGCCAGTCGGTGATCGCCTTCACCCCCAGCTCTATTTTGGAGGCGCTTCAGAGGCGGCTGAACGCGTCGCGGCAACCGAAGCCGATGTGCAACTTTTCTGGGGTGAACCATTGGATGGCGTACGTCAACGGATCGAGCGCCTGAAGGCCCTGAGTAAAACCCTTGATCGCGACTTACAGCCATTGAAATTCGGACTGAGGGTCACGACCCTTGTCCGTGATACAACTGAACAGGCTTGGGCGGACGCCGAAGCGAAGGTCGCTAAAATGGCCGAAGGGGCCGCAGGAAGCTGGCAGGATCACAGACATGGGGTTGCTGTCGGCCAACAACGCCTTCTGGATCTGGCAAAGCAAGGTGATGTGCTGGATGACAATCTCTATACAGCGCCAGGAAAATTTGGTGGCGGTGGTGCGGGAACTACATGGCTGGTTGGATCAGCCGCGGATGTTGCGCGCTCACTGCGCAGGTATGAAGAGCTTGGCATCACTCACTTCGTGCTTTCAGACACGCCTTATCTCACGGAAATACAACGACAGGGGAGTCAGCTACTGCCTCTTCTTCTACCGTAAAAACTCTCCAGAAGCAGAACTATGCTTTCCGATCACGGCTGCGCGCGCAATAGACCTTCCGTGTTCGCTAAGCAGAGCTCTCAAGGGTCTTGATACAATGCGTCGAAGGAACATCCCGTGCCTTCGACGCAAAGAGTATTGGGTTTAAATTTTTCGTTCAGCTATTAGGCAGTCCGGGAGGATTTGTTGCCGCTTTATCGATGGCTTCTGAACCGAGATTCCAGCGATCAAGAACTTGTTTATATTTGCCGTTCGCAATCAAGTCATTTAGCGCCTGTGTGATACCTTCAGCTGCCCCGCTTCCTTTGCGCGTTGTTACGGCAACTTCAGCGGTAATAGGCCAGCCTCCGCTTACAGTACCCACAAGTTTGGTTTTTCCATTGACCTTGGCCTTATAAGCCTGCGTTGCATTCACGCTGAATACAGCATCAGCCCGTCCCGATTCAATGGCGAGATATTTTACCGCCTCGTCATCGTAATACTGAACCTCGATAGGCTTCAACCCGTTATCGACATTCTGCTTATCCCAAGCCAACAGGATTTTCTCCTGATTGGTGCCCGGATCGGTTATAATTTTTAGACCGGCAATGTCCTTCGGCTCCTTGATCGAAGTGATTAATCCGGATGATTTTACGTAAAACCCGAGTTCATCCTTGCGATAGGTGGAGAAATCAAACTTCTCCTTGCGCTGTTCCGTCACCGTCACATTGGAAATGACTGCATCGAACTTTCCAGATTGAAGACCAAGCGGCCAATCGGCCCAAGCGACGGGAACAAGCACGAGCTGGCGTCCAAGACTGTCGGCAACCAGTTGTGCGAGGTCAACGTCATATCCGACAACAGTCTTTGCATCAGTTGCATAGGTGCTGAGCGGAGGATTGCCCGGCGCAAGACCGATCGTTAGCTTTCCATCATCAATAAATTTGAAACTCTTCGATATTGCCTCAATGGCAGGGGCGCTTTTTTCGGCTCGCACCCGGTCCTTTTGTTCCGGACTAAGATCGAACCCGCCATCGGCTGCGTGCCCGGCTCCTGCCAGTACAGTGAGAAATATGCCTGCAAACGCAGCTGAAAAACCCGTTTTCCGTATCATGCCTGACCCCTTTGTACGTGCGTTGAATAATGATCGTTGTTGGATATCTTTTTCCAGCCGAGCTCCGGAGCAATGCGTGTTACGAAGTCGGAGAGAATTTGCTCATATTCATGCGTCTTGAATTCGTAGGGTAGTTCAAGGCGCAGTTCTTGAACGCCCGCGAGCACGGGGTCTTTGAAAAGCTGTTCCAAGATCTGGTCTGAAGTTCCGACCAGATCTCGAGGGAAAAGCGTTCGCCGTTCGCCTTGCGGCTTCAGAGTTCTCTGATGACGGCCAGCGGCATAAACCCTGTACTTCTCTCTTGTTTTGGTTTCGGCGCTGTCGGTAGGGACGATGACGCGACCCACAGAAATCCGTTGCTTGCCGGGACGTATCGCGCTGGTTTTAAAAGTGTCCAGCTGGCGTGACTGAGCCTCGAAAAAGTTATCCGTGCCCTCCCCTGCCACCACATTGCTTAGCATGAGATTGAACCCGTTCTCGCCTGCCCAACCACTGGAGCGCAGCGACCCGCCGCCGTACCAGAGCCGGTCGATCAATCCCTTTGCATAGGGTTGGAGCCGCGGGCGCTGACGCCCGAACGGCGTCGCAATATATGTATCTGCTGGACCGAGAAATTCGCCCCGCAGATGATTTGCAAAGCGTTTTACCCGCTCGTGGGACAGGTCGTAATCTTTCCAGTCACCATCAAATACCAAGGGGGCAAGCAGATCGGCATGGGCCGGTGCGCCAGCGCTTACGCCGATATTGAGGCGTCCGCGCGAAAGAACATCGACGGTCGAAAGGTCTTCCGCCAACCGGTATGGGCTTTCATATCCAATCTGGATGACGGCCGTTCCTATCTGAATCCGCTGTGTTCGCTGGCTTGCAGCTGCAAGAAATACGCCTGCAGAAGAAATCCCGTGTTCAAGATGGCGCTGGCGTACCCATGCACTGTCGAAACCCAGGCCTTCACCGGATGCAAGAAGCTTGAGAGTGTTCTCCAAACCCGGATAGGGATTGTCATCGTCATAATTTCCGGGCGTAAGAAAACCGATATGATTTATTGTGATATTGGACATGACTACTCCCGGCTGCGGTTCAGATTTTCGGCAAGCCTGGGGGATTGGTACGCGATCGTTCAAGCGCTTCAGGCGTCAATTGCCAGCGCTGCAGCAGCTGCGCATATTTTCCGTTATCAATCAGTTCATTGATAGCCGCGGTCAGGCTTTCAGCTATCCCACTTCCCTTGCGTGTCGTGATGGCAACATCCGCAACCAGTGGCCATCCTGCATTGACCGTACCGACGAGCTTGATCTTCCCCTCACTCGCTGCACGATAAGCCTGTGTTGCATTGGGATTAAATTCTGCATCGGCACGCCCAGACTGAATGGCAAGCGCACTGACTGCTTCGTCATCGTAATATTGCAATTGCGCCGGTTTCAGTCCTTTGGCGAGGTTTTGCTTGTCCCACTCGAGAAGGATTTTCTCCTGGATTGTGCCGGAACTTGTAATGATTCTAAGGCCCGCAATATCTTTCGGTTCTTTGATGGACGTTATGGAACTATCGGACTTGACATAGAATCCATGCAGGCCCTGCCGATAGGTTGAAAAATCGAACTTCTCCTTGCGCTGTTCAGTTACGCCCACATTCGAGATTACAGCGTCGAACTTGCCTGACTGCAGGCCAAGTGGCCAATAGGCCCACGCAACGGGAACGAGCTCTAATTTTTTGCCAAGCGTGTCCGAAACCAGAAGCGCAAGATCAGGGTCATAGCCGACGACAGTCTTCGCATCAGTTGCGTAGGTAGCAAGCGGTGGATTATCCACCGCAATGCCCACGGTGAAGGTGCCGTCCTCAACGAATTTAAAGCTTGCGGGTATCGCCGCAACGACCTTTTCACTCTTCTCGCCTCGTAATCGCCCTGGTTGTTCAGGACTGAGATCGAGTGCCCTTGCATAGGTCGACAATCCGATTGCCACGATAAGAGCGGGCAAGAGGAGGCGTGGCAGAAGGTTGGAGTACTGCTTCATATCGAAATCCCTGATTATAAAACTTTTGCAAGAAATTCGGCTGTCCGCGGGTTTGCGGGCCGATTGAGCACCTGATCAGGTGCTCCGGATTCGACGATTTTCCCGGCATCCATGAAAATCACTGTGTCTGCAACTTCACGAGCAAAACCGATCTCATGGGTAACAATGACCAAAGTCGTTCCTGAGAGCGCCAGTTCCTTGATCACATCAAGAACCTCGCCAACAAGTTCAGGATCGAGCGCTGATGTGGGCTCGTCGAACAGCAGCACTTTAGGGCGTAGGGCAAGTGCCCGCGCGATGGCCACACGCTGCTGCTGGCCCCCAGACAACTGCCTTGGATATGCATTGATCTTGTCGCTGAGACCAACACGGACAAGCAACTCGCGCGCGAGGTTGATCGCTTCGGGTCGGCTCAGGCGATTGAGGGATACCGGCGCTTCGATGATGTTTTCAAGGACGGTGAGGTGCGGAAAGAGATTGAAGCTCTGGAACACCATGCCGATATCGGCGCGGCGCTTGAGAATTTCCTTCTCCTTTAGCTCATAAAGTGTCCGGCCACTTTTGCGATAACCGACAAGTTCATCGTCCACGGTGATGAAGCCGTCATCCACACGCTCAAGGTGGTTGATCGTGCGTAGGAGCGTGGACTTGCCAGAGCCGGAAGGCCCTAGAATGGCGGTTACGTTTCCAGCCTTGATGTCCAACCGGACATTGTCCAGCACTTTCAACAGCCCGAAACTTTTGGACACACCATGTATCCTGATCGCTCCGGGCGCTCGCCACTGGGTAAACGATGATTTCGATGTACCAGCCTTCGGGACGGAGGTGCCGCTGAAAACTGCCGGGAACGAAGGGCGTGCGAGGATTGGCGCACCGAAAAGTCGGCGGAGCAGCGGTCCGAACAAAGGTGCAGGTGCGTTACGCAGCGCGCCTTTGGAGAAATGACGCTCGATGTAATACTGCGCGATTGAGAGAACCGTCATGATGATCAGGTACCAGACAGTCGCAACCATCAGCAGCGGTACGACCTCTAGGTTACGGCGGTATATTACCTGTACGGTATAAAACAGTTCCGGCAGCGCGAGAACGTAGACCATGGACGTTCCTTTCGCCAAGCCGATGATCTCGTTGAAACCCGTAGGCAGAATTGTACGCATCGCCTGCGGAAGCACGATGCGGAAAGCTTGCCGTCGACGCGAGAGCCCGAGGGCAGCAGCGGCTTCCAATTGTCCCTGATCGACGGAAAGGATACCCCCACGGATGATCTCCGACGAGAACGCCGCCTGATTGAGACTGAGCCCTATGAGCGCCGCGGCAAATGGACTTAAGATTGAGACCATTGGATATTCGGCAAAGCTGATATCCGTGTAAGGGACACCAATTCTTACGGTTTCGTAGAGGTAACCGAGATTATTGAGGATCAGCAGCAGCACGATGAGAGGGATGGACCGCAACAACCAGATATATGCCCAGGAAAGACCGGATAGCAGGGGCGATTTTGATACACGCGCTAACGCCAGTGCAGTACCAAGAGCAAAGCCGAGAACAGATGCCAATGCAGTGAGCAGCAATGTTCTCACTAAACCCGCAAGCACTGGTTCCGCAAAGAACCATTCGGCAAAGACATCCCACCCCCATTTCGAGTTGGTCAGTATTGATTGCAGCATCGCGATAATGACGAATGCTGCAAAAAGTGTTCCAAAGAAACGGGTCGGATATTTCGCCTTTACAATTTTATAGTGATTGTAATCTTCGCCAGAGCTTGGAGTTAATTTCAAGGAATTAGCGCTAGAATAGTCTGTCGCGATCGCCATATGGTTGCGTTCCTCTTAAAACCACTTTTGCGAGCATCCAACACGATAAGAATATTTCGATCGGATTATTTTTTACTCGACTGATTTAGTAGTTTTTAGAGATTATAGTCAAAGATGGATGCTGCGTATGAGGTGGATAATGGGAAGCTTTGTTGCAAAGTTTGTCGTTTCTTGAGTATGAAATCCCATTATCGCGGTAAGCGCGGGATGAGCTCCAAATCCCGCTCTCAGGCAGCTTGTGTTGTGGTTTTGGAAAGCTTGTCGACGATTGGCAACCCGCCAATCCCCAGATGACTGATGTCTTTCTCGAAAGCCAAGTGACCGTAGATTTCCGGATCGACATCAACATCAAATAGCGCCGTGTAGCCGGATCTCAGATAGAGCTGAGTGGCCTCTGGTTGTCGAAACCCGGTGGTAAGATAAATGCGCGAATAACCTTGACGTGATGCCTGCGCCTCAAGTTCATAAACGACTTTTCGGGCCAAGCCCTGCTTGCGCAGATCGGCATGAGTCCAGATGCGCTTTAACTCGGCGGTACGTTCGTCATAGCGTTTGAAGGCACCCCCGCCAATGGTTTTGCCATCGCGCAGGAGCAAGAGAAATGCACCATCCGGTTGTGCGAAATATGATGCTGGATAGCGGCTGAGTTCGTTGCGGGCGGGCTCGCCGAAATAGTTTCCATACCGGCCTTCATATTCCTCAATAAGGGCTTCGATAAGTGGCTGTGAACGCTCGTCGTCTGGGGTGGTGTAAACAAACACGTCAGTCATGGCTGGCGCCTTTCGCAGTTCAAGTTGGCTTCTTGCTGAGGTAGTCTTCAGTCAGCTTGACCCAGTAGCGGGCAGCCGGAAGGATGATGTCGTCATTGAAGTTGTAGTGGGAGCTATGGAGTGGCGCACTGTCGCCGTTACCGATAAAGAGATAGCTACCGGGCCGCGCTTCAAGCATGAAAGCAAAATCTTCGCTTGCCGATATCGGGCGGAAATTGCTTTCGATCCGGTCCACGCCGAAATGGTTGATTGCTGTCTGGCGCGCAAATTCCGTCTCGGCGGGGTGATTGACAAGAACCGGATAGCCGCGGGGGTAATCTACTTCGGCGGAGGCGCCATAGCTTTCGGCCTGTGACCGAGCCAATACCGTAATACGTTTCTTGATTTGCTCTCGCACGTCAGCTCGGAAAGTCCGTACGGTCAGCTCGAGCTCGACGCTATCCGGGATGACGTTTGGCGCTATGCCAGCATGAATGGTCCCAACTGTGACAACAGCAGCATCCAGCGGATCAATGTTGCGCGAAACGATGCTCTGCAGCGCAAGAATAAATGACGCACTGGCCACGACTGGATCGATCGTTTCCTGCGGTCGTGCTCCATGACCGCCTTTGCCAACGATACGGACTTTGACCAGATCGACGGAGGCCATGGCAGGTCCAGTCAGAAAACCAAATTGGCCTATAGGGATTCCAGGCCAATTGTGCAGGCCGAAGACAGCATCACACGGAAACCTTTCAAAGAGCCCTTCCTTGATCATACGGCGAGCACCTGCTCCACCCTCTTCCGCTGGTTGAAAAATAAGATTCAATGTGCCTGAAAAATTGCGTGTTTCCGCAAGATAACGAGCGCTATGAAGAAGAATGGTCGTGTGACCATCATGGCCGCAAGCATGCATTTTTCTCTTGAAGGAGCTGGCATAGGGCAGGCCTGTTGCTTCCTCTATCGGCAATGCATCCATATCAGCGCGTATGCCTAAAGTTTTCGGTCCATTGCCATTTTGTAACTTTCCCACAACGCCAGTACCACCAATGCCGGTTGTGACGTCGTACCCCCACGCACGAAGTTTACCCGCGACAAGTTCGCTAGTGCGATGCTCCTCATAGGCCAGTTCGGGATGACGATGGAGGTCATGGCGCAGCTCGATTGCTTCACCAAGCGAGTGCTCCAATGCCTCCTGAACGCTATCCGGAGCCGAAGTCATTTAGACAGATTCCTTCACGGCTGGACTTGTCGTAACGGCAACAGTTTGTTTGGCGTAACGACTTCGACGGAACGGCAAACCGAGATGGTCACGCAAGGTACTGCCTACCAGGCTTGAACGATGATAGCCGCGGGCTTCTAGGATCGGCAGAACTTCGCGAGCAAAATCATCAAGCCCGGTGGCAAGAATCTGGAAACCCAGAATGAAACCGTCGGCGGCACCATTCTCTATCCAGCGGATCAGTTCGTCCGCCACTTTTTCTGGTGTTCCCGTGAAACCGTTACGCGGAGTGGTAACTTCGAGAGCAACCTCGCGCAGAGTTTGAGCTTTTGCCTTGGCGTCACGCTTTATCCGGTCCGTGGTCGAGCGGAAATTATTCTTGCCGATATCGCCAAGTTCGGGAAACGGTGCATCAAGGGGATAGGCGCTGAAATCATGATGATCGAAGAAGCGGCCCAGATAGGCGAGCGCCTCATCTATCGTAACTAGATCGCGAATTTCCCGATATTTGGCTTCGGCCTCTTCTTCTGTCGATCCAACGATCGGCGCAATACCCGGGAAAATGAGAATTTCACCGGGGTTGCGGCCGCGGGCGACAGCGCTTTCCTTCAATTGTCGGTAAAGAACCTGCGCGTCTTCAATAGGCACAAGATTTGTGAAAACACCGTCCGCATGCTTTCCAGCTAGCTTGATGCCATCGTCAGAGGCACCCGCCTGAAAGACGACCGGCTGCCCCTGCTTTGAACGTCCAATATTCAAAGGTCCTTCCGAGTTGAAGAAGCGGCCATGATGATCCAGCTTGTGCAACTTGGTGCGATCGAAAAACTGCCCGGTTGTTCGATCGCGCGTAAAGGCATCATCGTCCCATGAATCCCAAAGCCCCTTTACGACATCAAGATGCTCTTCGGCTATTTCGTAGCGCAGCGCATGATCGGGGTGATCTCGCCCATAATTCTTGCCGGATCCCTCAAGCGGAGATGTCACCGCGTTCCAACCCGCACGGCCATTGCTGATCTTGTCAATCGAGCCGAACTGCCGAGCTACTGTAAATGGATCGCTATAGGACGTCGATAATGTTCCAACGAGTCCGAGCTTTGTCGTAGTGGCTGCCAGCGCTGACAGGATGGCAATGGGTTCGAAACGATTGAGAAAATGCGGGATGGATTTTTCGTTGATGTAAAGTCCATCCGCGATGAACGCAAAGGCAATACCCACACTTTCCGCCTTGCGTGCCTGTTCGAGATAGAACGGAAAATTCACGCTTGCATCCGGCGGAGAACTCGGATGTTTCCAGGAATTCATATGGCCACCCGGACCTTGCAGCATGATGCCGAAATGGATTGGCTTCTTACTCATTGCAACTCTCCAGGATCACGCAGCAAGCGCATATTGTGCTTGAGCCAAAATTTTTATTGACGAAAGGCGCTTGGCGGCATCGCGTATGGGCGTGTCTATGATAAATTCGCCGATACCGAAGCGTTCGTGCAGGCGATCGAGCTCTCCAAGCACCTTATGCGCAGAGCCGCGAATGACATTTGGCGTTTTCTTCTCGATGCGATAATTGCTCGCGCCAGCTTGTCGTGCATATTCCTCAGCTTGTTCGACACTTCCGACAGTTACGCTTTGGCCACCGTCCACATGCACCTTAAAGTGCTTGATATCACCTACAAGCCGTTCCGCTTCTCTATCGGTTTCAGCGGCAACAACACCAATGGCCAGCAGTGGTTTTTGCCCCCGCGCCTTTTCAACATAAGTATCCAAAGTCCGCTTCAACACTTCTTCGTCGCCGTTCAAATGGCTGGCGAAGACGAAGTCCCAGCCTTGTTTGGCCGCCAGCGCAGCACTGTCGGGGCTTGCTCCCAGCAGAAACCGTTCAGCTGCATGTGCCGGGATAGGCGTTGCCCTGACGCTTGCCAAAGGATCGCTTTCCGGCAAACCTTCCTTGAGGAACGCACTCAATTGTTCAAGTTGCGACGCAAAATCCTGCTTTTCTGTGCGTGGGTTCAAACCCTGTAAAGCCCGGGTCGAAAACGGAAGACCTCCCGGTGCCTTTCCGACTCCAAGATCAATGCGGCCCGGCGCAAGATTCGCCAACACATTGAAATTCTCGGCAATCTTGTATGGGCTGTAATGCTGCAGCATGACACCACCCGAACCAATACGAATCCGGGACGTGTGTGCAGCAATGAAAGCGATTAGTATTTCAGGCGATGAACTGGCGACGTCCGGTGTATCATGATGCTCGGCGACCCAGAAACGACGAAAGCCCCACTCTTCTGCCTGCCGGGCCAAAGCGACAGTCCTTTTCAGAGCAGCACTGGATGGCTCACCGTTAAAAACCGGACTTTTATCGAGTAAACTGAGTGCATAGCTCATTTTGAGAAGGTGCCTCCATTGCATAAAGACGACCTTCGACACACGGAAGCCCATCTAGTTTCAGAGCCACCCAGATTTTCCCTTAACTGTTGAACCGTCAAAGAACGGCTTGCTAAAAATTCGGCGAACTACAGAAATAACTGTCAGTGTTCCATCTCTGTGGAAAATGACAGGCATTGATGTGCTCGCGGTGTGTGTTTTAACGAGGATGCTTGCTGATTGATAATGAGCGGCATGATCTGGCCTTGAGTTACAAACCGCCCGCCCTTGGACACGGCGCTTCATTTATGCGGACAAGACAATCAATCGCAGTATTAAGCTAAATATTAGGTACTAACTACCCGTGCACAAATATATTGATCCCATAACAAGTTACTTGACACTGATTTTTACGAAGAGTTTACTAAAATTCCAAACAATATCATAATATATGATACCGCAGCTTTAATTTATACTTGTGTCCGGCTCAACAGAGTCCGAAAAGGTGTACCGTGTCAAACAGCAACATATCCTTGCTTGAAAGTACTGCTCCACATGAAAACCGGGCTTTCATCGACCGACATCCCGTGGTGGATCAGTGCCGATCCGTATGGCAAGAATTTAACCTGCGCATCCCTCAAATAGCATTCTATCCTGACACGGTCATTCCACATTCCCGCTACTTTCGCGAAGTATTTTCCGTCGTCGATAATAATGACATTGATGCAGTTTTACTTACGAACGAAAGACAATCATTCGGTCTGGAAAGATTTCGAAGCGCAAGAGATCTGTTTCTTGTTCCGGTGGTGAACATTTCCGGCAAACCAAGCGTAGTTGCTGACGTGGATTTTAGCCTGAAGGATCCCAAATCATGGGTTGAGACTGCAAGCTGCATTAGAAAATTTCGCGACCGCCGCGCGCGCTTATCAAGCAGATTTCTGTCGCCCACCGCACCCGCTGTAAGAATGATGGCTTATTTGTTCGTTTCCGGAGAAGATCTAACCCCGGTCAGACAGCCCAATTCGCCGTACTATTACGCATATAAGGGTTTTTCTAATACAGCTTCTGCAACCATGGTCGCGGAGGCACTCGCCAACAAAGGATGGCTTGAGCGCAGTTTTTTCGAGAGATACTATAAATGCGCCGGTTGCCAATCCCACCGATTGACTGTCAGGGAAGAATGCCCTGCCTGTCGATCGCCACAACTAGCAGAAGCAGATCTGATCCACCACTATAGCTGCGCCCAACTAAGTCCTGAGGCAGAATTCCGCCGCGGAACGGCGCTTATATGTCCCAAATGTAGCAAGCAATTACGCCACTATGGCAAGGATTATGACAAGCCGGGACAGATTCAGGCGTGCGCCCGGTGCAAGAACACGACTTCCGAGCCCGTCATTGGTTTTCTGTGCCAGGATTGCGGGATGCATGTCACCGGCGATGCGGTCAGCGTAGCGGATGTATTTTCCTATTCTTTGTCCAACCAATCCACTGCTCTGCTTTCCAACGATGGCGAAGACATCAATCGATTTCCGATTGCTCAACTTCGTTATCTTCCGGAAGAGCTGCAAAAGAAGATTGCGCAGCTTTCTTCCTTAACCGGCGCAGCATCGGATTTCACGCTGGCTGAGGTTCAATATGATTGCCGTGACCATGTGCTCAAAACGCGAGGTGAAAGCGACTTCATTGCGATGCGGAAACTACTTGCAGATAATCTTCAAGGCATTCTTGGCGAAGTGGCATCGGTATATTCGTCCCGCGAACGGGAGTACGTCCTCTTTTTCGGATGCGACGAATCCGGTTTTACAGCCTATTTGAAAGAGGCGCTTGACCATGCCGAGTCTGTTCTTTCCGATAAACTGAACCCCACCCTGCTCGTTTTGTGGGGCACACGCGAAAAAGCACTGTCGTGACCGATCTTGAAATCGGCGTGTCATTTCTCCTGGCCCAAACTGGCTCGAGTTTGGTTACCGTCTTCTGGTACACGCTCATATTCGACGTTCCCCGATATGTCGTGCCCTTTGCAATAACTGCCATGAGCTTGCGGCATCAGGAGAGTGATAACAGAGACAGGTCTCTATCCCGATCGACCAGCGTCAGCGTCGTCCTTATTGGCCACAACGAAGCTGACTCAATCGGCGCCTGCGTCAATTCCTTGATGGAGCAGTCATTTCTTGATTTCGACATCATTATAGTCAGCGACGGTTCAACAGACGGAATGAACAAAGTCGCCAGTAAAATGGTTCAAAAGGGTTTGGGATCTTGTATTCTTTCTACCGGAATTCGCGGGGGTAAGGCAAGCGGGACCAATTTGGCATGCACCATAGCCCGTGGGGACATTATTATTAACATCGATTGCGATTGTTCATTTGACCGTTTTGCAATTGAGCGCCTGCTGGAGCCGTTTGCCGACGAACGGATCGGAGCAGCGTGCGGAGACATTGCGCCACGTAACGGCGGTGTCAGTCTTGTTTCACAGTTTCAGGAAATAGAATATCTGGAGTCAATTTCGGTTGGAAAGCGGTTCAGCGCAGCAATTGGTCAAATAACCTGCGCATCCGGCGCTTTCAGCGCTTTTCGCAGAACAGCTCTTGATGAAATCGGCGGCCTTGACGTCGGCGGCGGCGAAGATCTCGATGTCACGCTGCGGCTTCGTCGGGCTGGATGGCACATCGGATATGTGCCAAATGCCGTGTGCTATACAGATGTGCCGGCAACTTTTTACGCCTACATCAGGCAGCGGCTGCGTTGGGAGCGTGACGCAGTATGGATCCGGTTTAGAAAGCACCGTCGGCTGCTTAATCCGTTTGACCGCAAGTTCAAATGGGCCGAAGCGTTTCATCAATGGGATTTTCTGGTATTCGGCGTGGCTGGCACGGTCATTTTCCCGATCTATTTATCGTGGCTGGCAATCAACTTCGGTGCACTTGCCATTCCGATTCTCGTCGCGATGCAAATCGCCTTGCTTGTTCTGGACGCCTTCATGCTTGCTCTGGCGTGCTGGACAACGGGGCGCGCAAGCTTCTGGCGCAATCTTCTGTTCCTTCCTGGTTACTCCATCTTCATGTCCTACGGCATGCGTTCGGTGCGCTTGCTGGCTTATATCGATGAGTGGTTTTTTCGAGGTTCACATCGCGATAACTACACGCCGGAAAAAGTGCGCCATGAGCGTGCGTGGTAAGGTGACACAATGAAGTACATTCGCAAACGCCCGCGCATTGACAATCTCGATCGGCAACAACGAAAGGGATCCGGTCGCCTGAGCAGATTTGTCTATCTCTTGATGCTGGCAGCACTGGTGCTAACGCTCGCGAACTACCTTGTCGGCGGCATGTTTATCTTGTCGGCCGACGGCATCGTACTGGCAGAGCGCTATATTGTATCTGCCAGCTATCCTGCCACAGTGGACAAGGTGTTGGTTAGTGAGGGCGATAGTGTGACGCAGGGAACCCCTCTTCTTCAGCTCACCTCATTCGAGATGGTGAAAGAGATCGCAGAGCTCTCGGTACGCACAAGTGAACTCGCAGTGCGAGAGGGAGAACTTCGAGGGAAGGCAGCCAAGAACAAATCACTATTGCCCCTGGCAGAGCGGTCAGCACATGAAAGCAACGATGCAATCTTGCGGCTCGATCGGGTATCGACGCGAGGACTTGTGCTTGCAAATCGAAGGGATGAAGCCTTGACGGCCAACTACAACGCCGCAGAACGCTATGCTCAACTTCAAGCGGAGTTACAGGTCACTGCAAACGAACTCCAAGTGGTTGGTGAGTCACGACAGGTTGCGTCCAACGCAGTTCACAAGATGAAAACAATCTATGGAGACGGCAAGGTAACGGCAGCTGTTTCGGGTGTAGTGGGCTCAAAAGTTCCTGTTCCGGGTCAGGTCGTCCGTCTGGGCGATGAAATGCTGCAAATCAATGGTGGGAAGGCTTACCTGTTTGCTTATTTGCCAGATGAGTATCTCTTTCCTGTTACCAAGGGCATGAGGCTTCAGGTAAGTGGCGGCAGCGAGCGGTCGATAGGAACTGTTGAAAAAGTATTGCCGATTGCCGACGCTCTACCGGCAGAGTTTCAAAATTTATTGCGCCCACGCGATCGATCTCGGCTGATCCGGATTGCGCTATCTGAAAACCATCCCTTTGCAGTAACCCAGAAGGTCGTCATCAAAGGATGCATGTTCGGTTGGTGTTGGGTTCGCTAATTGCAGATATGCATAAGCCCATTTGTTTCTCGAACAATGAGACAATCCACGCCGAAGACAGCAACATGAATGTTATCATTCAGACGAAGCTGTCCAACAAAGCGGTTTGGTTGCCATTCACAAACGGAATGGGCGCTATAAAACAAATTTGCTCTAGCGGACTTCCTTAACGTAGATGTCGGCTTCAATCGCCGCCTCTACAAAGATAAGTCTCGCTGCTTCCACCGAAGCAATCCCCGTTTGGGCTTCGTAGCATAGGACACGGGCCTCCATATAAAGAGAGGCTTTCTTCTTCGGCCACCCGGACAGTAAAAACGATGCAGCATCACGTATGGATGCAATCGTCTCATTTCTGCCAAAGTGATTACTTTCCACAATTACCGGCTGAAAGGTAAGATTTGTCATTATGCCCCTGCCAATGCTATGCGCGCTATCGTCGAACGATGCGGCTCATGATTTTTATTTAATAATTAATTAATATCTTGGTCCCCGTGACTCCGGCGTGACATTGTCAAATGCGCACTTGCGTTGACGGCCTGGCAATGCTCCTGCGTAGCGCCATTCTATTTTATCGCTGTATTTATCATCCATCTGAGCGGCCTGCCCCAGAATGCTTTCTGGCCGTTCTCCCAAGCCTGGGCGCCAGATAGAGCTGCATCTCGTCCTCACGCAAAGTGTTGCCAACAGCGGTGCCAATATAGGCTCGCAGCCTTGCTCCGTGAAGATATGCCGGCAGTCCGGCAAATACCTGCTCATGTGGCTTTGGCGGCCTGCACCAGGGGTGTCCTCTGTGGGCTTATCGCAACCGGATCTATCAGAACGAGCGATCGATAATCCAATCCATTCAAAAGATGTGCGCGCAACGCCGTCGAGCCGCCGAAGTCATGGGCAACGATATTTGGTGAATCAATGCCCCAATGACGAACAAGAGCGGCAAACAACTCATTTTGCACGCCGCGCGATACGTCGGCGTCAGGCTTGTCGGAATGGCCGTAACCTAGCATGTCAAAGTAAAATATACGCCGTGCATTGGCGAGCCATGGTATGATGCGGCGCCACACAACCGAAGAAAATGGTGTGCCGCGGAGGACTACCGCTGGAGGACCGGTTCCGACCGCGCCCCAAGCAATGGAATGTCCATCAAAATTAAATCGTTCTAGTAATCGCCAATCACTGGCAGACATTTTTAATCTCGTGTTCGGACCGCGTTTTCATAAACGTAGCGGGCAACAGCAAGTTTCATGGGTAATACGTTTTGAACCTTGTAACGCGCGAGCAAGTAACACGAAGAACTCGGCATGTTGCCAAATCGTTAATTGCCAGATACAAGCGCGCCAATGTCCGGCGCTCTAATAGTCTTGTCTAACGAGCCTTCGAACATCCATTTAAAATGCAAGAATTTACATAAAATTTATACGATAGTTCGAGCGGAACATTAAATCCTGTTGATTAGAGTACGCTCCAGAATAAGAACATTGGAGGCTACCAAATGATATTTTCAATGACTCGCCAGAATACTCTAAAATGGGTAGTGGCAACAGCAATCGGGCTGACAGTTTCTGTTCTCAGCCTAAATGCACAAGCCGGAGAAATCCGCAAACCAAAAGAAGAAACCCGGACAGTTTATCTCGTCAAATATCGGGTTAACAACGAAGTACGTTATGCGAAGAAGCCTATTGGCAAAATTATAAAGGTATCTGCTTCGCGATATATGAACAGCAATCCGTATGTGTGTACACCAAGCGGCTTTGGACAAAAGTCGCGTTGCTACAATCCAGGTGTTTTCAAGCGACCAGACGCATAAGCGGACTTTGCAACAGGGCAGTCGCGCCTAGAGCCTTTCTTGTTTAAATAGAAGCAACAAAGGCTCTAAGCATGCGCGCAGCAAGATATCTATTGTCAGCGAATGCCCTTGAGACGAGACACTTCCTTGCTCACCCGATCGCCTTCGACCAGTTTGAGCGCTTCATCGCCTTCTTGAGCGGGATTGTGCCGGAATACATACCAACTGCCGCCCAGATTTGGCTTTTGATAGATGACGCCATCCTTTTCCCGATGCAGGAAACATGTGACAGCACCACTTCCTCCCTCTTTACTGGACCACAGAGCCCGCAGGCAGAGTTTTCCTCCGTTGGTAGTATACCAACGTCCCTCGCCATAGGACCATGCTGCGCCCTTACGCGACCATGCAGCAAACTTCTTTTGATCATTGGAAAAGAAACCGCCACCGGTTTTCCATTTCCACGTATGCCCGGCATAAAGCTTTTCGAGCGCCGTGGCCTTCATCGGCGACGCTGCAGTGGCAAGTTTTGCCGTCGCGTCGTCAGTTTCCGCTTTGGATGCAGCGCCGGCATTGCCTGCCAGCAATAGAACGGAAAACGCCGAACTTACGATAATTGAACGGATCGGATACATTTTATTTTCCTGACTAACAGATCGGATCCCGCGAGAGTCTTAAGGCTCCCTCATAGGAATCGCATGAACACAAAGGTGGAAGCGGATCGCCGACAGATAAAATCGTCGAACCGCCATGTGACCGTCGGCGATCAATCCAACGGATGGTTGGCGACGCGCCAATCAGGCCGACCAACATTTCTCGGCCAATTGTAGACTTCACGATCATTGAAGTAGACAACTGCCGTCATGGCAGGAAACTCAGTATGCGGCTTGTTTGCTTCCGCAGCCCAATTGCGAACATACTCGTCATCGCCTTCATAGCCTAACTCCGCGATAGCGATTGGTTTGCCAAATGCTGCCACACGAGCATATCCAGGTCCTGTACGCTCAACAAATGTTGTATCGTGACCGACTTCCAGTTTGTCATAGGGCTGATATCCAAAGACGGACAGACCAATAATGTCGACATATTCATCGCCCGGATAGTAGGCTTCCAAACCTTCCTCTCCTTTCGGCGACCACATATATTTGGCTGACGGGAGTTCTTTTCGGCATACATTGTTTACGTGTCTGTATGCCTTTACATAGCCATCAGGCTTCCAGAAGGCCCAAGTGAACTGTCCGTCATTATCCTCCATTTCCTGCGCCCAACGAATGGTAACAGGGCTTTTCAATTTCGCTGCAGCTGAGCAGACCGCAGACATGTTTGAGTCATACCGTCCAGCGAGAATCCCACTAAGCAAATCCTCCGGGCTGACGCGCCAGTCGCGTGCCCACGACCAAGGCTCGACAGTGATCAGCAGCGACCTTCCCCGCTCACGCGCATAAGTGTCTGCGGCACTGAGCGTCGCAAGATCCACGTCCTCCCAAGGAAGAAACAGGTGTTCGATCTTGGAGTTGGTATCATTGGTAAAGTCTCCATGAGGATCATACGCACCTGGCGTCACAGCATCAGCCGCGATGACAGGCCGTTTGTCATGAAACGGATTGCGGCTATCGATACTTGCTCCGGAGACCCCGCTGGCAGCATAAACGCCACCGGAAACGCACGCACCGCACAACAAAGCTGCGGTTAATTTAAAGAGATGTTTCATCTCCCCCTCCTTTTCTTATTGTTTGGATAATTGTTCCGCGCCAAGCGCGGTTTTAATGCTGTCACGTTTTTGAGAAACGAGATCGGCGGAAATCAGCTTACTCGCTTCATCATTTTCGCGGGCTTCGGTGTGCCTGAATACATACCATTCACCATCTGGCTCGCGCTTCTGGTAGATTGTTCCATTGCCGACACGATGTGAAAAACAGGACTTGGCCGGAAACGAGCCCTGTTTGGAATGCCATGTTGCGTTGAAACACAACAGGCCTGTCTCAGAGATAACCCAACGCCCTTCAGCCCAGGATTCGCCTTTTTCACCATCGGCCCATGCACTGAATTGCCGTCCTGCATCGGTCATATGACCGGCGCCGTCGTCCCACTGCCAGCTCTTGTTTTTATAAAGATTGTAGATTTCGAAAGCCATCATGGGGCGAGTTCCCGGCTGTTCAGACGCTCGCGCAGCAGTCGCTGGCGTGGAAACCCAAGTCAAGGCGCAGACAATTGCTGTTATTGTGCGAAAGCCTGTCCGAATCTTTCCAGTTCTAGCGATTGTCATTGGAAACTCCTGCTATCTCGAGATGAGGCTTTTCCGCTTTGCGTCCTTTATGAATCGCGGCGGAAGTATTTTTATCAAATCGAGCTGTCGTTGATCGACCGATGGCTGATACACGAAACCCAATTTCCTCAGCGACGCCCTGTTCAAAAGCATTTCTGAGGTCGATCAATACTGCCTGACGCATGGTCTGCTTCAGACGTGCAAGATCAATTTTGCGGATGCTATCCCATTCCGTAATGACGACGACCGCATCGGCGTTGTGTGCGCATTCATAGGCATCGTCAAAAAACTCGACATCTGAGAGGATGCGACTGGCATTTTCCATACCCACAGGATCATGGGCGCGAATAACAGCGCCAAAACGTTGCAGGGTTTCGATAAGTGGAACCGAAGGTGCGTCACGCATGTCATCGGTATCAGGTTTGAAAGTAAGACCTAGAACCGCTATCGTCCGGCCTTCGACATCACCGTCCAGAGCATCAACAACCTTCAAGGCCATGCGACGTTTGCGCGCCTCATTGGCGGTGACCGTTTCTTCAACAATGCGGACAGCCACACCATAATCTTGGGCTGTACGTAAAAGCGCCATTGTATCTTTTGGAAAACAAGAACCGCCATAGCCAGGCCCTGCATTGAGGAAGCTTGTTCCAATGCGCTTATCGAGGCCCATGCCTAGCGCCAATTCACTGACATTACTGCCAACCTGCTCGCAAAGATCAGCAAGTTCATTGATAAAGGTGATTTTTGTCGCAAGAAACGCGTTGGCGGCATATTTGATCAGTTCCGAAGTCCGGCGCTGGGTGACCACGATGGGCGTCTTGCGTGCTTCGAGCGGCGCACTATAAAGTTCCATGAGGACCTTGCGGCCACGCTCATCTTCGACTCCGATCACGACACGGTCTGGCTCGAGGAAGTCACGGATAGCGACGCCCTCACGCAAGAATTCAGGATTGGACGCAACTGAGAAAGTACCGGTTTTGCGCACCGACTCAATGATCTTTTGCACAACATCCCCGGTTCCCACCGGGACCGTTGATTTGACGACCACGACAGCATCGTCATCAATGAGTGGTGCCAGTTCCCGAGCGGCCATGTAAACGAAGGACAGATCGGCATCCCCGTGGCCAGCGCGCGGCGGTGTGCCCACTGCAATGAAAATAATCGATGCCCCCGCCAACGCTTCCGCTAGATTACACGTAAATCTTAACCGGCCCGCCGCTGAATTGCGTTCCACCAACTCGTCCAGACCCGGCTCGTAAATCGGTACGATTCCGCGTTCCAAATTGTTTATTTTCTGTGCGTTCTTATCGACGCATACCACCTCGTGGCCCCAGGCGGCGAAGCAAGTCCCGCTGACCAATCCAACGTAGCCTGTTCCTATGACTGCGATTTTCATGTGTTGACTGCCTTTACTGTTGTTTCAAGTTGTTGCGGTCGTTGGTGCGCCAACGCGGATTGAATATGGTCTTGTGAACATCGCGTCCGCCGACACCTGCGCCGGCAACGGCAAAGCGGTCATCAAATAGAGAGAAGCTTTGGGTTCCCCATGCGAGCGCCTCAACGCCATCGCGGCCCCGTTCAATGGTTGCAAAGCTTGGCAGAGCCAGAAGAGCAAGAAGGCTTGCCGCAACCGCCGGGCGATAAACTCGCGTACGGTAACGGACGGTGTTCTCCCGCGCATGCTGCAAAACGATAACAAACAGGAGCAACGCATAAATCACGGCGTTGATGATGGCGAACACATAGAAGCCACGGCTGCTGTCACTTGCATCTGGGATGAGTATTACTGGCAGGATGGAGAGAACCGCCAAGAACCCATAAGGAGCCAGAACACGGAATGGCAGTGGATCGACTTCGGAAGCTCCCTTCGGCGTGACGCGGAAATCCACGAATGAGCCGGTTGACCAATCCCGAAGTGCCGCCAGGGTTCCAGCGAGCGCCCATGGCCAGCGCGCGAACAAGAACAAGGTCATTTCCATACTCAGTATTTTTGCATCATGTGAGCGGAATGTGCCAGACGCGCGCCAGCGATAAGCCAGAACAATCAGCATGATCGCCTGAGGCAGAAAATGGTCCAGGAAAGCCGGGTAGGTGACTGCAACGAAGCTGTCTCCTACCATCAGCGCAATGATCGGCAAAACGAACATTAACGCCATGAAAAGGGAAAATAACGGATACCAGAACTGGGAGAATAAAAACTGGAACTTCAATCGCGGCGGTAACTTGCCAACCAACTTTGGTGAATACTGGAGCAGAATCATCATGAGACTGCGCGACCACTGAAACTCCTGCGTGATGAGATCGGCAAAGGTGCGCGGCCCGTCACCATGTGCAATAGCGTCAAGTGCATGCACGCCGCGCCAGCCATAGGCATTCATCATAAGTGTGGTCGAGTGATCCTCTGCCAATTCCGGTCCAAGACCGCCAATTTCTTTAAGCGCCGCCGTGCGCACCGCATAGTGCGAACCGATGCAAAGCGGGGCCAAACCATTATTGTAACCAGCCTGCAATGATCCGTGCATGCTGGCTTCAGCATAAAGTCGGCCGCGCGCTGACCAGCTCTCATGCGCATTGCGATCGCAAATGCTGGGCGCTGAAACATAGCCTACAGCCTCATCGGCAAAGGGGCGCAGCATGTGGAACAGATAGTCGGCCTCGGGTACGTGGTCCGCATCGAGTTGCACAACAAAATCATAAAAGTCGTAACCGTAATGGTCGTAAAAGAAAGCGAGATTACCTTCTTTGCAGCGCGTGCGCCGCGGCCAAGTTTGGCGATGGTAGTCCTCGCGTCCCTTACGTGTGGAAACAAAAACCCCATGTTTCTCACACCAAGCGAGCGTTGCAGGAGATGGATCCTCATCAGCAAGCCATGTGTCATGCGGAACATCTTGAGCCAGCATGGCGCGCAAAGTCTCGGCCACAATTTCAAAGGGTTCCGACGGCGCCTTTGTCACCACCATAGCGATGCGGCTTAGCGCCGGAAGCTTCAACGGTCCATTGGGACGACGTGCCCGAAAAAACAGAACGATGAAGTAAGCAGGCAGTAATGTTACCCAGGCCAGAATGGCCGTAACCAGAATTGAGCCCGCAAGATTTACATGATTGGCAGGATCAAACCACCAGTACCAAAAATAAAAAAGCGCCGCAGCCCACAACAGTGACCCGAACAAATATTCCACCCGCCGCCAGCCGGTAAAAACAGGAACCATCAAAGGCTCGTCTGGGGCAGCCTCAAATATTGTCCGATGTGCTTTCATGCCAGCACCTTCAAGCCGAAGAAGGGCGCTGCGGTGCGGATGATCGTATCAAGATCGGAGTAAAACGTCTGAAAACCAAGCTTTTCTGCTGCAAGCGCTGGGTCAGCATAAAGAGCCGGAGGATCGCCAGCACGACGAGCACGCATTTCAACCGGTACGCTACGTCCCGTCAGACGCTTGATTGCATCCAGAATATCCTTGATTGACGTTCCGTGCCCGGTGCCAAGATTGATAGCGAGATTGCCGCCGCCATTGACGAGATGTTCCACTGCCAGCACATGCGCGCGCGCCAGGTCGGAGACATGGATGTAATCACGAATGCAGGTGCCGTCAGGCGTGTCATAATCACTGCCAAAGACTTCCAAAAAGTCGATACTGCCCGCTGCAGCCATCATGGCTCGCGGAATGAGATGCGTTTCCGGATCATGTTTCTCGCCGATTTCGCCGTCGATGTCCGCCCCGGAGGCATTGAAATAACGCAGCGCCACATATTGCAGGTCATAGGCAGCCGAATAATCGGCGAGCATTTGCTCCACAATCAGCTTGGTTCGGCCATAGGGATTTATGGGGTGTTGCACCTCGGCTTCACGAATGGGCAATTGATCGGGGATACCATAGGTTGCACAGCTCGACGAAAAGATGACATTGCGTGCACCTGCGAGACGGCAGGCATCCAGAAGCGACTGCGTTCCACTAACATTATTGCGATAATATTTAGCCGGATTTTCGACGGATTCACCGACATAGGCAGAGGCGGCGAAATGAATTACGGCGATCGGGTCGTGATCTTCGATAACGTCGGTAAGCTGCTGCGTGTCGAGAATGTCACCTTCTATGAAGGTGCCCCAACGTATGGATGCAAGATGCCCTGTCGAGAGATTGTCATAAACCACAGGGTTGTAACCCTGCCTCGACAGCAGCTTGGCGGTGTGACTTCCAATAAAGCCTGCTCCGCCAACGACGATGACGTTCTTTGCGTTCATCATGCCACCTCTGCAAGTTCCCCATTGGGTCTGACGAGCTGGCGTTCGAAATAGGTTATTGTCGATTTCAGACCTTCCGTCAGCGCAATTTTCGGCGCCCACCCGAGGTCCCGCTCCGCCAACGTAATATCAGGACGGCGTTGGCGAGGATCGTCTGTAGGAAGAGGGTGATAGACGATTTTGGATGAGGAGCCTGTCATCGCGACAATCTGCTCGGCCAATTCACGCACGGTGAATTCACCAGGATTACCAATATTAACCGGCGTATGAATGGCGCGAGGGCTATACATCAACCGGCTAAAGCCATCAATGAGATCGTCAACGTAACAGAAGGAACGGGTCTGAGATCCGTCACCATATACGGTTATATCTTTACCCCGAAGCGCCTGTGTGATGAAATTTGATACGACTCGTCCGTCATCGGGACGCATGCGTGGTCCGTAGGTATTGAAAATGCGCACGATACGGATGTCGACGCCATGTTGTTTATGGAAGTCGTAAAAAAGGGTTTCGGCACAACGCTTGCCTTCATCATAACAGGAGCGCGGGCCGAAAGAATTGACATTGCCCCAATAGCTCTCAGGCTGTGGGTGCACATGTGGGTCGCCATACACTTCCGAGGTAGAAGCCTGAAAAATCCGGGCCTGATAACGAGCGGCGAGTTGGAGAAGATTCAGTGAACCAATCACGTTGGTCTTCATCGTATGGATTGGATCTGCTTGATAGTGCGGCGGTGACGCCGGACAAGCGAGATTGTATATTTCGTCGACCGGAAGATCGATCGGATCAATGATGTCGTGGCGCACATAGCTGAATGTGTCAAAGCGCAGCAGATGACGGATGTTTTCCAGTCGTCCTGTAGAGAAATTATCGACACAGACTACCGTCCGGCCTTCCCTCAGCAAAAGATCACAAAGGTGAGATCCCAGAAACCCAGCACCGCCAGCGACAAGAACCCGCGCTTTTGAGGCACGATCAGAAGGAAAGTTTGATGAATTGAACACGATACCCACAGAGCTCTCCCAACATTTGCGGCGGATAGCTTTAATTATCGTGTAGGCCCCCTCCTATCGATATCGAGGAATCCGGAAACTATTCAATACGTCCATATTTGCATGCGCTGCGGGCATTAAGCATGAATTAGATGGCCAACGGATGTGGCGACGCGCGGGTATACAAAGGCTGCCAAGCCTAGCGGGAATACTTGTTCATTCGTGGTTCAGGATCTGGCGGGCATCAAGGGGCAATCAATTGACTTGGTGCGGAGGAATTCACATGTTCTACATGAAAGAGAAAGTTCTCGATGTAAAATTCCTAAAACGGGAACTTAAATCGATGAACAACTCAAAGTAAAATGACAGCGGAACATGCGACAACTAGATTTCCTGATCCTTTCATTTGGTGTTTTTGAGTTTGTTTACTGTCTGCATGATAGGGATGGTGTGTGAAGCGATCTTTCAAGATGACGAACCCTGCAGATTTGGCAGACGAGCTGAGACACCTACGCAATATCTACCATCGTAGTGATAGGTGGCGGCGTTCGAACTTCGCGTCTCGGCTGGGAGGCAGTAATGTCTGACAATGGTGATAATTCCCAACCAAAGCAGACGTCGATGGAACGACGTCGTTGGCCACGCGTGACGGAAGATCCCGTTGGCGAAGATGACTTGAAAACGCCTGCGTTGCTTCCATTGCGTTTTGAGACGGAAAAATTAACGGCACGCGAGCAATTTCCTGCCTGGCAGGAATATATGGCCCCACTGGCCGATACGCGTCTGCCGGATGATGTTGATCTAGCAGACGGGTTTGTCGCTCGACAAATTGTGTGGAATTTGGGCGGCATGTTGTTCCTGCAGCAAACTGCACCAGCTTTCAGTTATGAACGCTCGCCGGATACGGTACGATTCAGTTCAATTGACCATTGGCAGATCACACTCCTTCGCGCCGGACGCACTTGGACCGGCGTTAATGGACGGGTTGCACAAAATGAACCGGGAATGATTGAAATACGGTCACTCGGTCATCCGTTCAGCGGGCGTGCGTTGGCAACGGATTCGCTAAGCCTGATCATTCCGGTCGACGTGTTTGCCGTTCGAGGCGGCCTGACGACGGCAAGGAACAACATCGTTTTAGGGGGACATCGAGCCAGACTTTTAATTGACCATATGTCGAGTGTCGAAGCCAATCTTGATCGTTTCACTTATGATGATCTTCCAAGTGTCAAGGAACGCCTTCAAGAGATGGTGTTTGATGCAATCACTCCTTTGGTAGACCATGATGGCGCCACCGATCAGATTTCGCAAATTGGATTGATAACGCGAGCAAGACGCTTCATTTTGAACAATCTTGCCTCGCCTGAATTGACGCCGGATGCTCTTGGACGGGAACTGGCGATCTCGAGAACACGGCTTTACGAACTTTTCGAAATGTCCGGCGGCGTTGCGAACTATATTCGGCGGCGACGCCTGTCTGCAGCACATGCCATGTTGGCGGATCCCACAGATACAAGAAAAATCGCCGAAGTTGGTTTGGCAATCGGCTTTGATTCAGCTGCGAACTTCAGTCGCGCCTTTACGCAGCAATTTGGCTATAGCCCCAGCAATATACACAAGCGAGCGTCAATGGACCCCACGCGCCCGGTTTGGCAACCGGACAAGCAGCCAGAGATCACATTCGAAAGTCTGTTGCGAACACTCGGGCTGTCATGAATGGGACCGGCTGACCTGCAGCACGACAGCAACCTTATACATCTGCAATTGCTGGAGATTGCAGATCCAATGATTTCTCACCGCCCATAATGGAACCATGCTCGCGTTCACCACTTCTATATTCTAGCGAATATTTTTGGAGCGTAGGATGGACACCGGCAATCTTCAGATACAAGGCATATGCCTTGCTATAGCTTCCCTGAATAAGCTGCTTATCGCCAAGGGCGTGCTTTCAGACGGTGAAATTGACACCGCTCTCCAAGCTGCAGAAGTTGCAGCCTCCGGCGACGAGCGTTTTTTTGAGAGCCTCACGCCTCCCCAGCGCGATGCAGTCACTTTCCCAATCAGGTTTCTTCAAGAAGCAAATCAACGCGGTGACGATCTGTCTTTCAGCGCTCTTGCCAAAGCAGTGGGTGAAAACAAGAAGCCCTACAACGATCAAATCTAATTTCCCAGAGGAAGCGATGCAAAACGACCCAACAGTATCAACACCCAATGTCGTCGAAATTACCACCCCTTCAGAAACGCCTCTCACGGACGAAGTGCTTGGCAAAGTCAATGAGACTTTCACTGATCGTACCGGCACAGATACTGAACTTGGATTTCGCCTGGCAGCTCTGAAACATGAGGTGGAGCGCTTAAAGGAATCGGCGATGCTTCTATCATCCGGCGCCAGAGATATTCTGGTGGATTCACCGTCATTGGCGCAGGAAGAACTCAGGAGCCGTGTTCGGGCCAATCCCCTGCCATACATGGCTTATGCCGCAGGGGCGGCTTTTCTGATGGGCAGATACTTATCACGATAATCGGATCGTCGTGAGCAAAACAACGGTGGAATATAGATGGCAAAGATTGTGGAAACCATCGTCAGGAAAAGCGCGGAGCATCCTAGTCAAAGGACGGTGGAATTTATCAGCGACGACGCAAATCATGTCGAGGTAAGTTTGGAACACCCCGGCGATCTGAGCCATAGTGAGATTATTGCCCGAGCAAGACAGTTGCTGGCGCAGTACTTAAGCTTGGTGACAGCAGCACCGTCGCATATTGGAGAATCCGAACAACCAGCAGGTCCAGTCCCACCCGCGGATCCTCTACTGAAAGACTATCGGCCAGATGGTGAACTGGTTCCTGTTCCGCTGGAAGGAATGATCGAGCCGAGTTCACGTGATAACGACAATGAGGAGGCCGAAATGCAAATTCTGAGTACATTGGTAACGCCAGATGCAACGGAAGGGCTTACACGGATAGAATTCGTTGGCGAAGGCAGAGAATCTGTCGTTGTTACAGTTAAAAACACGCAGGGCGATCATGGCGATGCACTTATGGCAAGGGCCAAGGCGATGCTGGTACAAATCGCAGCATTCGGAGAAACCGCCGAACCCGCACCACAAGGCAGACGTACAGCTGGACGGGCAGAGGATGCCGATACGCTGAATGAACAGTTGGATGAGGGACTGGAGCAAAGTTTTCCCGGGAGCGATCCGATCTCTGTCACCAATACATCTATTCCGGGGCAACCCAAGCCCGCGTGAAAGCTGGAATGCAAGCCGTCAGCGCTGTCCACCCGTCGCTGCCGGCGAACCGGACTGTCTATCGCGAACTGGTGCCACCCTTCGTTGCAACGATGGCGTAGCGATGTTGCGTGATACGCGCCACGCCTTTCCAGAAGCCAAGATGTTTGGCCTGTGCGCGAAATATCCGGCGCAGATTGCTGTCAATCTGAACCGATTCGAAGCCAGCTTCGACCAATAGCTCGGCAACTGCGCCAGCCCGTGCACCCTTTGAGAAATGAACGCGCGAAAGAATGTTCCGGTGAGTTTCTAAAAGCTGGGGTGACATTTTCGCAGTTTCTGCAGAAGCAATGCCCAGTCGCTGGAAGAATGTGGAGAGTTTCGTCACGATCTGTTCCTTGAGGCTGACGTTTACGAAATCGCCATCAACGATTAGGAGCTGACCGCCCGGTTTGAGAATTCGGTACCATTCTGCAAACGCAGCTGTCGGATCAACCAATGTCCAAACCAGATGACGATTTGTGATGACGTCATAGTGGCTGTCTGGCTCCATGGTATTTTCTGCATCGCCCAGTCTGAACGTTATGTCCCGTCCCCTGGTCGCTACTTTTTCGCGAGCCCGCTTTAGCATCGGCTCGGCCCAATCCATACCGGTTACCGAGAAGCCGAGGTCGTCAAGCAGATGGGATACCACTGCCGTTCCGCATGCAAGGTCCAAAGCCGCTCGACCTTCACCGCGCCCCAGATGCCGGGAAATCAAATCATGCCATGCGGCCCGCTCTTTTTCCGAAAATATCTCGTGACCGGGCGACAAATCGAAGGTTGATGCACGCTCCGACCAGTATGCTTTGATTTCGTCCCGCAGATTATAGTTTGTTCCGTCGACAAGGCCGTTTGCCATCTGTGTCCCATACCGCATCAAGTGCTAATGTTTCGAATGGCATATCTTATATGTTGACTTGCGAAGTCATAAAATAATAGAACGCCTCAGTTTCCATGGAGTACGAGCGATGCGGTTGTTTGGCAAGGTGGCTTTTGCCGCCATGAGTTGGTCTGTAATTTTGTCGAGCGTGGCGCTCGCAGACAAAATATCGGTTAAAGACATTACCGGTCGTAATGTGGAGGTTAATGTTCCTGTTGAGCATGTCATTTTGGGTGAAGGCCGACAGGTATATTTCACCGCAATCCTGGATCGTGACAATCCATTCAAGCGTGTCGTGGGCTGGCGCGATGATCTCCCCAAAGCCGATCCCGAGAGTTATTCGGCCTACCTGGAAAAAGATCCTTCAATTGCCAAGATTCCGACTTTCGGCGGCATGAAAGACGGGACATTTGACGTCGAGCAGGCTGTCTCCTTGAAGCCTGACGTCATCATCATGAATGTTGATGCCAAGACCGCCACCGAAGAGGCCGGATATATTGAAAAGCTTGGCAAGGTAGGTATCCCAATCGTCTATATCGATTTCCGCGAAAAGCCGATGGAAAATACCGAAGCAAGCATCCGTATTATCGGCAAGCTTTTCGGTAAAGAAGATAAGGCCGAAGAGTTCGTCAAATTCCGGGCTGACAACATCGCAAAGGTTACGGATGTGCTGGCAAAGGCCAATGCCCCGAAGCCCTTGGTGTTCATAGAGCGCGCTGGCGGCTATTCGGATGATTGTTGCATGTCGTTCGGCAATGAGAACTTCGGCAAGATGGTTGAAACGGCTGGCGGCATCAACATGGCGAAGGATATTATCCCGGGCACCTTCGGAAACGTCCACCCTGAACAGATTATCGCGTCCAATCCCGATCAGATCATTATTACTGGCGGCAATTGGGAAGGGTATGTACCTGGCGGTAACTGGGTCGGCGTAGGCTACGGTGCCGACGAAAAGGAAGCACGGCGCAAGCTTGATGCCCTGACAAAACGCCCTGCATTCACGGGTGTCAAGGCTGTTAAAGACGGCAATGTTCACGCCATCTGGCATCAATTCTACAATAATCCCTATCAATTCGTCGCGATTCAGGAAATTGCGAAATGGCTGCATCCAGACCTTTTCGCAGGCCTTGACCCGACGGCGACATTCAAGGAGCTGCACGCGCGCTTTTTGCCGCTTGACTATAAGCCCGGTTATTTCGTTTCGCTTAAAGACGGGCAATAGATCGGATGGTTGCTATTATCGCCGAGAACCCCGCGCATACGGGGCAGGCAGCATATCGAATGTTGGTTCTGCGCCGCACAGTGCTCATTGCTCTGTTGGTCGCGGGCCTATTTCTGAGCGTTTCCGTTGATATGGCTCTTGGGCCTGCGAATTATTCGCTTTCGGAGGTATTGGCGACCCTTTTTAGTCCCTTCGCCGCTACCGACCAGCTTCGTGTGGTTATATGGGATATACGCATGCCGATTGCGCTCATGGCGCTGACGGTGGGTGCCTCGCTTTCCGTGGCTGGCGCACAAATGCAAACAATCCTTGCCAACCCACTTGCCAGCCCCTTTACCTTAGGCATTTCGGCCGCAGCTGGCTTTGGTGCAGCGCTCGCGCTTGTCGGAGGGGTTGCCGTGTTCCCGCTGGCGACGCAATTCATGGTACCGATCAACGCCTTCTTGATGGCTATGCTCGCAGCTTTGTTTATCCATTTTGCCTCTACAATGCGCGGCGTTGCCGTGGAAACAATTGTGCTGCTCGGGATCGCGTTGGTCTTCACATTCAACGCGCTTCTATCACTGCTCGAATATCTTGCCTCCGAACAAGCATTGGCGGCTGTGGTGTTCTGGACGATGGGTAGCCTGACCAAAGCAACCTGGCCCAAAGTCGCGATAACCGCTGCCATCGTGATCGTCGTCATGCCCCTCTTTGCAAGACGTGCATGGGCGCTGACGGCGCTGCGTCTGGGAGAAGACAAGGCAGCAAGTCTTGGCATCAATGTGCGTCGCTTGCGTCTGGAAACCATGATGACAGTCAGCCTTCTGGCAGCCATTCCCGTTTCGTTCGTCGGTACCATCGGTTTTATTGGCCTGGTAGGACCTCATATTGCACGTATGTTGGTCGGTGAAGATCAACGCTTCTTTCTTCCCGCTTCCGCCCTCTGCGGGGCACTTCTCTTGTCGGCAACGTCAGTTGTAAGCAAGACATTGATACCTGGCGCCATGCTGCCGATCGGGGTCATGACAGCTTTGGTCGGCGTGCCGTTTTTCTTCGTGCTCATTTTCACACATCGGAAGAAGTCATGGTAAGCATTGCGCTGGAACAGCTGGGTGCGCAATATGGCAAGCATAAAGTACTTGCCGATGTCACCACCGATGTTTTGAAGGCTGGCAGTATGACTGCTGTTATCGGGCCGAATGCCGCGGGCAAGTCAACGCTATTCAAACGCATTGCCGGTCTTATCTCCGGAGCAGGTCTGGTTCACTTGTCTGATACAGAAAAAGGTTCGGAAACGATCTGCTACATGCCTCAGGATACCGGAGCCAATGCGGTTTTAACTGTCTATGAGTCCATACTACTGGCCGCCAAGCAGGGTTCCGGCTGGAAAGTCCACGACAGGGAACTTCGCGAGATCGACCATATCCTAGCGGCGCTCAAGATCGAAGCGCTCGCCTTCAAGGGTCTTGGCGAACTATCAGGTGGACAGCGTCAGCTTGTTTCGATTGCACAGGCCTTGATCCGCAAACCCGAGGTGTTGCTGATGGATGAGCCCACTTCAGCGCTTGACCTTTTCAGACAGGTCGAAGTTCTTGGTTTCATGAAGAACCTTGCTGCGCAATCGGGGCACACAGTCATGATCGCGTTACACGATCTCAACCATGCTCTGCGCTATTGCGACCAGACGATCGTGATTGCTGATGGCTCAATGATTGCAAGCGGGCCGACTCATGACGTGATATCGGAAGTACTTCTTCGTGATATCTATCGCGTCGAGGCGCGCATTGAGAACTGTTCCAAGGGAAGGCCTATGGTTATTGTCGATGGGGCCGTGGTTTGACTGCGGAGTAATTTCTGGCCTGTGACGAACTCCAAACTGCGCACAATCGCGCGCAGAACCACGGATGCGAGAGCGGTAGGAGCTTAATTCAGCAGTCTGCTTTCACGAAGTCGCGTTACTGCCAGCTCCACGAAGGCCCTTACCTTTGCTGGAGCCTGGCGCCCCTCGGGATGAAGAACGTGAATGGGCAGCGGCGCTTCCTCATAATCGGCAAGCACGATTTGCAATTTTTCTTCCAATAAGGCTGGGCCAATCTGATAATGGAGCACTCGCGTAAGGCCGAAACCGGCCGCTGCGGTTGTGATGGCCGCCTCGTTTGTATTGGATTGTAACCATGTCTGTATGGTTACCCGTTGATCATTGGCGAAGCGCCACTCCGGCGATGCCCAGGCGCCTGTCGAAGCAATAATGCGATGATCCTTGAGGTCGGCAGGCGTCGACGGAATACCACGCTCCCTGAAATACGCCGGAGCTCCACAAACGACCCGCCGCACCAAACCGACTTTGGTTGCCGAAAAGCCTGAGTCTGGAAGATGGCCAATGCGAACCGCAACGTCGATCCCCTCTTCAACGATGTTGACCGGACGATCGACAAAAAGAATGCGGCCGTTGACCGCCGGATAGCTGCCGAGATACTCGTGCATTATTGGAAGGACATACATCTGACCGAACAGCATTGATGCGGTAACAGCGAGTGTCCCCGACGGTTTCGCATAGGAACCCGCAGCTGCGGCCTCTGCCTCGACTATGTCAGACAAAATTCGGCGGCAATCTTCCAGATAGCGATTTCCCGGCTCTGTCAGCTTTACTGAACGTGTGGTGCGAACAAAGAGCCTTGCACCAATTATATCTTCTAGAGCAGCCACTGCACGCGTTACGGCCGGTGGACTCATGTGCAATTGACGTGCTGATTCAGCAAAACTTTCGGTCTCTGCCACTTTTACAAATATTCGCATTGCCTGCCAACGGTCCACCATCTACCTCGTCCTTCGAGTAATCACGAAGGATCGTGCAAGAACTAACAGTTGCGTACAAGTGTGCGAGGCAGCACATCACTGAAATAATGAAAATGCCACCCGTATGGGCCACCGAGGAGTCTTAAAGCGCGATCTGTAATCCACCAGCGCCTTCATTTCCGACAGATGCCGGATAGGCACTGCATATCAGGACCTCGCCATCGCCTATCGCAGCTTCCGGAGGCTTTTTGTATGCCACGCTTCCTTTGACCAGTTTTGTGACACATGTTCCGCAAGTTCCGCTCCGGCAGCTAAATTCGGGAGATAGGCCCCGTGCTTCGGCAAGTTCCAGCAGCGTTCCGCTTTCAGGGAGCCATCGGGTTTCCTTGGCAGATTCAGTAAAAATGACCGGTACGGAGACCGTCGAGGGAGCCAGACTTTCATTTCCGTCTACCCTATCTGCATCCGCTTGTCTGGAGATTGATCCGGGACCGAAGCTCTCGGCAAAAATGCGTTTGTCAGGCACATTCAAGGATCGCAAAGCAGAGTAGGTGTCCTGCATGAAAGCGGACGGCCCGCACAGATAGAAATCGAAATCGTCGAAGGGCAAAACTTTTTTAATCAGCTCTATATTGATGCGCCCGGCTTCATCGAAGTCGACGCCGTGCGTCGCATCTTCGGTCGCTGAAAGCACTTTTACGAGACGAACTGCTCCATTGGCTTCGAACACCAAATCCGCAAGCTCGGCGCCAAACCCTTGCTCGGCCTTTGTGCGAGCGGAATAAATCATCCAGGTTTTGCGCATTCTCTGTTTTCTCCGACCCTCATAAACAAGGTGCCGAAGCATTGCCAACATTGGCGTGATGCCAATACCAGCTGCCAACAACACAACTGGTCGTGGCTCCAGTGGATCAATGGTAAAGCCGCCCGCAGGTGTGCGAGCCTCTATGATAGATCCAACTTTCAATTGATGCAAAACCCCGGATATCCGGCCATCCTTTTTCACACTGATCCGGTACACTCCGTCCGATGGTGCAACCGAAAGCGTATATGTCCTGATAAGAGGGGCGCTTTCTTTATCGATGGAAATGCGTACAGGAAGATGCTGGCCCGCGGCGTGAGGAATCAACCCTGCCCCGTCGTTCGGCGAAAGATAAATGGACTTTATAACCGAACTTTCATCGACGATCCGATCTACTCTAAAAGGCCGCCAGGCCTTCGCAAGTTCGGTGGCCCTCTGGCGATTGGCTGCTTGGTGCCAATCACCTGTCATCGTTGAAAAGGGGCTTTCACCATTTCGTCGGGTTGCCCAGCGCAGTGGCAGCGCCTCGCGTCTTCTCACAATGCGTTCGGGGCGAAAATTCCATAATCGTTCAGCGCCCTGAAAGGCGGCAATTTCGGGAGAATCGAGAATGACCTCGGCTCGCCCACTCATCTGCAAAACTTCCCCTGTATCAAAGCTTGCAAACACCAGTCCGGCGCGACCATTCAAGGCAATGTTGCCCAGCGTGTTGAAGAACAGATTGCCGTTAAAATCGGGAATCGTGAGAAGACCATCTGGTCCGATACGAACGAAACCAGGTTTTCCGCCCCGATGCGATACGTCGACCTGGCGATTGCCTTCGACCTGTGCATAAGAGGCAACAAAAAACGTATCCGCCTTCAAGATCAGATCTCTGGCTTCCTCATCAAGCCCGTCAAGCACTTCCGCAGTGGTGTGGAATTCAACGGCTGGATCACGAACGAACTCATAATCCCGATACTGGATATACCGGGGGCAATTCCCGAAACTATGCACAACTTGAAGATCGATTTGCGCGTCAGTGCAATTGGCGACGATACCGTTCAGCCGGTTTCGGCGTCGCGTATGAAGTTCTATGCCCAGAATACCAATGGAATCCCCATCATTCATACCGAAAACGGCCGGATCACCGGGATCGCGGAGGGCAGCAATTTTAAGACTGTGCTCATTTGTGGCGCTCATGAACCCGGGCTTACCTGCCAAAAACGTAGCCCATGGATCACCATTGCCATCTACGGCACCGACAACCACAAAAGGCAGTTGTGGATAAAAATTCCGGTGCTGTTCGATCAAGCGGTCCCGGATGAATCGCCGCCCAATATCTTCCATTTTATCCAAAACACCGACAGCGTTCTGGAGTTTCTTTTCGCCTTCGTGCCATGGCGATACCGCCAGCTCATATACAACTTGGCCGTTGACCGACATGGCTCTCTCCTTTTCCCTCAGGCGGCAAAACCGACGGGCGTTTTGGCAAAATCAACAAAACCGGGAAGCGCTTCAATACGCTGTAGCCAAGCGCGCAAGTTTGGGTATGCAGAAAGGTCAACATTTCCTTCAGGCGCACGGGCAGTGTAGCTGTAGATAGCAACGTCCGCGACCGTAATATGATCGGCAGCCAACCATTTCCTGACAGTTAGTTCCCCTTCGAGAACCTTGTAGAGTGCGTGCGCGCGTCCGATGACTTCTTCAGCATTGAACTTTGCTCCGAATACTGTGATCAGTCGGGCCGCCGCAGGACCGAAGGCAAGTTGCCCAGCTGCAACAGAGAGCCAGCGCTGAACTCTGGCACCGCCAACCGCATCTTCTGGAAACCAGTCGGTTTTGCCAAGCTTCCTGGCGACATAGACCAGAATTGCGTTGGAGTCCGAAATGACCGTTTCACCGTCTACAAGGACAGGGACCTGTCCGAAGCTGTTGAGCTCGAGAAATTCCGGCTTTTTATGTTCGCCTTTTGCCAGGTCAACCTCAATCAACTCAAAGGATTGGCCAAGGAGAGATAGAAAAAGTCGGGCCCGGTGCGCATGGCCGGAAAGGGGATGGAAATAAAGCTTCATGACGATGTCTCCGTTTGTAAAGCGATTCCATACCGACCGCCTTCAACGGGAAAAATGCACGAGCTGTTCAATCAGGAGAAGACGGTTTTAAGGAAAGGCAGTGTTCCACAAAATGGTAGCAATCGGCGAGGTCGTTTTGCCCGGTTGCAAGCCGTGATGACTGTGCTCGATGCAAGCGTCAGCCAAAGAAACCTGGCAATTAGCGATAACACAGCGCCGGAAGTCCTGCCCGCTTGCCGTTGCGTAGGTTTAATAAAATGGCCGCTCGTTAAGCGGCCATTTGGAACTTTTTGACCTAGGCAGCTTTAGCCACGTCGTTGCTGTGCCTGATCTCCGTGCCAAGCACTTTAAGACATTCTCTGATGAAGGCCGCAAGCGCAGTCCATCCTTTAGCGGATACCATTGTACCATCGACATAGGCTTCTGTGGGCGAAAGATCGATATAGGTGCCGCCCGCTAAAGTGACTTCAGGTTCGCAAGCTCCAAGTGCTGCAACCTTCTTGCCACGAACAACGCCATCCACGGCGATTAGTATTTGAACGCCGTGACAGATTGTGAAGATCGGTTTTTGTTTCTCGTGAAAGTGCCGGACAATAGCCTGGACGCGCTTGTCTGTACGGATGTATTCGGGGCCGCGACCGCCAGCGGCGTATACTGCGTGGTATTGGTCAAGCTGCGTTTCGGCCTCTGAAAACGTCTTGTTGATCGTAAAGAAATGTCCAAGCTTTTCGGTGTAAGTCTGGTCGCCCTCGAAATCGTGCAGCGACGTTTTGATGAGGTCGCCTGCCTTCTTGTCTGGACATATGACGTGAACCGTATGCCCGACCGCTTCCATCGCCTGCTGATAAACGAATATTTCGTATTCCTCGGTAAACTCGCCTGTCAGCATAAGTATTTTCTTGCCTGCCATGTCTTGCTCCTCTTATCTCATGCATTGGGACGGCACATGCCGCCCGGTTCATCGTTGTTGGTTAAAACGGAGAATCGGGGAAGTAGTATTCCTTTGCATTCTCTTGTGTGATCAGTGGTGCATCGAGCTTGACGGTCCCGCGAACGGGCGCCTGACCAACGAGATTGGCTATTGTCATATAAATTGCGGTCTTGATCATTGCGGGCGGGTATGGTGTTTCGACCGGAGTCATCGCGTCACCATCCATAACCTTCTTTACAATATCCTTCATGCCATTCCCGCCGAGTGCAAGTTTGATGTCCTTGCGCCCGGATTCCTTCACCGCCTCAAGCACGCCGAGCAGCATGTCGTCATCGTTTGCCCAGACTGCGTCGATTTGAGGATATTTGGCGAGGTAGTCCTGCATCAGCTTGAACGCTTCATCGCTATTCCAGTTTGCATACTGAATATCCAGAACTTTCAGCTCTGTGTCTTTAATGGCGTCATTGAAGCCCTGGATCCGTTCGTCATCAATAACTGTTGGAATTCCGCGAAGAACAACGAGGTTGCCCTTGCCCCCTAGTTTTTCAATCATGTACTTTGCCGTGTTTCGACCAACCGCGATATTGTCACCAGCAAGATATAGATCCTGTATAGAGGCATCGCTCAAACCCCGATCAACGACGGTAATAAACGTTCCGGCATCTTTGACCGCCTTGACCGGTGTGGTCAGTTCTTCCGAAGAATACGGCAGGATTACAAGCGCATCGAGCTTTCGACCGGCGGACAGATCCTCCAGGGCACTAACTTGAGCCGCGGCCGAGGGCGACGTTTTGACAACGACTTCCACGTCCGGAAATGCGGTGTTAACTTCCTTTGCGGCAGCTTGGGCATGGTAGACAACACCGGCAGTCCAGCCGTGGTCAGCCGCCGGTATTGAGACCGCGATCACTTTCTTATCGGCAGCCAGCGCCTGACTTGCGATCAGAATGACGCCTATGGCTACAGGGGCAATCCATCTACTCTTAAACATACATTCCTCCCAGAATTGGACCTGAAGTTAATGATCCGCGTGGTCCCGACGCGGATTATTTTGAGAACCTTTGAATGAGCATAGCGATGATAATGATTACGCCTTGAACGCCTGCCACCAGATATTCAGAGACGAAATCCGACAGCACCATCAAATTAGCTATGAGTTCGAGGATTACAGCACCTGCGACCGTGCCCCATACGTGGCCTTTACCACCACGCAGGGCCGTTCCACCGATGACGACGGCAGTGATAACCTGAAGTTCCCACAGGACACCCGTTGTTGGCGTTGCAGCGCCAAGGCGCGGAACGTAGCATATCGCTGCAATTGCTACGCAAGCGCCTTGAATTGCGTAGGCGATCGTGCGTGTTTTGACTATTGAGATACCGGAGTAGCGCGCGACGTCTTCATTTGCCCCAACCGCAGCGCACTTGCGCCCATACTTCATCTTGTAGAGAATGAAGGACGCCACAGCGGCCACCGCAATTGAGATCAGGATTGGCAGCGGTATCCCCCCTACCGTACCGAAGTAAACAGGGCGGTAGGCCTCACGCAGGCTCCGATCAATCGGGATCGTCCCGCCGTCGGACATGTAAGTAATCAATGCCCTGAAGATACCCATTGTGCCGAGCGTGGCGATGAATGGCTCGATTCTCCCTACCGTAACGATCAGACCGTTCATCAGACCACAGCCGGTTCCCACGATCACGGCCACGGCCATCCCGGCGGGAATTGCCCAAACTCCCCACTCTGGTGCCATGCTGTTCATGAACATTATAGTGATGCCCGTGATGAACGCCGCCATCGCACCCACGGAAAGGTCCAGTCCCCCTGAGGAAATTACAAATGTTGCGCCGACTGCTATAATGGCAATGAAAGCACTACGCGTGATGACATTCGCCAGGTTCGTAGCGGAAAGAAAGTCGGGGTTGACGAGGAAGCCGACCACCAGGAGTGCCAGGAGTGCCAAAAATGGCCCAAAATCGGTCCAGCCGATATTCCAGTCCCGCTCCTGCCGAAGTGCTGCTGAGCCTGTAATAACACTCATGTCATTCCTCCCTGCTCGCCGCTGTCGTCACATCACTGGTTGCCAGCAGCGCAATTTCATGTTCCGTCATCTTCTCGCCTGTCACCTCGCCGGTAATGCGTCCCTCCCGCATCACGAGAATCCGATCACAGATGCCAATTAGTTCCTGCATTTCGGAAGAAATGACGATGCAAGTTTTGCCCTCTTCCGCCAGGCGCTGGATGAATGCATAAATCTGCGCCTTGTTTGCAATATCGATGCCCCGCGTGGGCTCATCGATAACAATGATTGACGGATCGGTGAGGAGCACTTTTGCAAGCAGCAATTTCTGCTGATTGCCTCCGGAAAGTTGCCCCGCCTTGACGCCAAAGCTCTTGAGCCGGATATCGTAATTTTCCACGGCTTTAACGAGGGCGGCTTGCTCACGAGCTTTGCGCATCATCAGGCCTGAATGAAAGCGTGTGAGTGCGGAAAGTGTCAGATTTGGCGCGAGCTTTTCGTTGAGCAAAAGTCCCTTACCTTTGCGGTCTTCGGTAAGGTATCCAATACCTCCATCCATGGCAGCGCGCGAATGACGGATATCGATGATACGGCCATTCAGCACGACAGATCCATGTGCCGGTCGCAAACCCATGATGCCTTCAAATACTTCCGTCCGCCCAGCACCGATCATGCCTGCAAAACCCAGGATTTCTCCCTTGTGTGCAGTGAAGAAAATGTCCTTGGCGTAGCCCGACACGACCAGACCCCGGACTTCCAGTGACGGCACGTTGGAAGCTTTGAGGCGTTTGACTGGATAAAGCGCCGCCAGATCGCGCCCGACCATAAGGCGGGCCATGTCCATTTGCGTCAGACCTTCAGCAGGATAGGTTCCAACCATCTTGCCGTCCCGCAACACGCTTACCAGATCAGCGATCCGCTGCACTTCATCGAGACGATGGCTAATATATAGAACTGCGGCACCCTGCTCTTTTATCTTCAGGATAATTCCCAGGAGGCGCTCTACCTCATCTCCGGTCAAAACCGCAGTAGGTTCGTCAAATATAACAAGTTTATAGTCATCAAGAAGTGCACGCGCGATCTGAACAAGCTGCCGATCGGCAAGCGCGATGTCACGAACCAGCGCATTGGGCGATACCCGGCATCCCAATTCCGAAAGTTTTTCGGCAGCTATACGGCGCATGGATTGATCGTCGACCATTCCATTCCACATAAGCTCACGTCCGAGGAACAGATTCTCGGCAACCGTTAGTCCTTCTGCAAGCAGGATTTCCTGGTGAACGAGAACAATTCCTGCCTGCTGTGCATGTTCGGGCCTTGAGAACCTGACGTCGTAACCGGCTATAGAGAGCGTTCCTGCAGTTGGCTCCGCATATCCTGCAAGCAATCGCATAAAGGTTGATTTTCCTGCGCCATTTTCTCCGATGATGGCATGAATTCTGCCGGGTAGCACATCAAGCCAGACATCGGACAAGACCGTGACTGGACCATAATCTTTTGACATCCCTTTGGCTTGCAGAACCGGTCCACAAGTGTCGCCACCGGCTGCCTCATCGCTCTCCTGTTGAAGTCTTGAAGCAGCGAACATTGGCCGGCCTCAGTCGAATGCTGGGAGCAGACGATCACGCGAATGCTGGAGGTGCATACGCATTGCCTGTTTTGCAGCAGAAACGTCACCTGCTGCAAAGGCTGCGAGCAACGCTTCGTGCTCATCCAAAGCTTCTTCGGTTACGCGGGAGTGGAACATCAGACGGAAAATATGAAAATGTGCGTGCTGGTGATTGAGTGTCTCGCGGATAAGCTCGTTCCCAGCAAACTCCATGATCTTGTCATGAAATACTGAGTCCTGACGGGCGAATGTCGAGTAACGGATGCGCTCGTCCGTGCCGTCTCCGCGCCCCATGACACCCGCCGCTTCCTGAAGTGCTGCAAGCTTCGTCTCATCCATCACGGCGGCAGATTTCGCCGCACCATCCGGCTCAAGCAGCAGGCGCAGTTCGTACAGTTCGTCAAATCTGCGGCGGGTGATCTGCGGTGCAGCGCTATAGCCGATCAAGTGGGTCTTCACCACGAGCCCCTCTCCTTCGAGCCTGCCGAGCGCTTCCCTGATCGGCGTCTGCGAAACGTTCAACTCACGCACCAAATTATCGACGGTTATGCGGGCTCCCGGCGCGATTTTCAGTGACATTAACTGTGCAAAAATGGCGTCATAAACGCTTCCCGCCAAGCTGTTGCTTCTTTGGATGAAACCACTTTGATCAGGTGCTTCGGTTAGGATCATAGAATTTTTCTTCTGCATAAGTTGCCTCTTGACATAGACCCTCACTAGCATGATGGTTCCGTATATGCAATCCCATATCCTATACGATTTTATATCCCCTTTATGTAAATGCCTCCAAGGAAATGGACGATGACCCTTTTTGCTGCACTTCGGCTCCCACGTGAAATTCTCTTTGGCAAAGGACAGCGCCATGCTTTGCCGATGGTTGCCGCAAGACTTGGAAAGCGAGCGCTGATCTGCACCGATGAGCGGTTCGCAGCGACGGCGATATTTGCGCAAATCCACGAGGCGCTAAACGCAGCCTCTATAGAGGTCTTGATCTATGACGCGGTTCAGCCGGACGTGCCAAGTGAGACGGTGTCGCTTTGCGTCGATGATGCGCGGGAGTTTGATCCTGACATGGTAATCGGCATTGGCGGCGGAAGCTGTCTGGACATGGCAAAGTGCGCGGCTCTCCTGCTCAGCCATGGCGGGGAACTGGAGGATTATTATGGCGAGTACAAGGTTCCCGGCCCTGTTCTTCCAGTCATTGCCGTTCCAACGACGGCTGGAACGGGATCTGAAGTAACGCCGGTTGCAGTCATCTCCGACTCTGGGCGGACCCTTAAGGTTGGAATATCCAGTCCTTACCTGGTCGCAACAACGGCCATTTGTGATCCGGAACTAACAATGACCTGCCCGCCCGGTTTGACAGCAGTTGCTGGCGCGGACGCCCTCACCCATGCCATCGAGGCTTTTACAGCAGTTCGCCGCTGCTCGGATCACACATTGGCGCAGAACCACGTCTTCATCGGCAAAAGCGCACTGACCGATCATTTTGCATTACTGGCAATCAAGCTGCTGGGCCGCAGTTTGGAAAAGGCCTGCAAGGATGGGTCGAATGAAGATGCAAGAGCAGATGTGATGATGGGCGCACTGGCAGCTGGCTGCGCGTTCGGCACAGCAGGAACTGCCGCAGCCCATGCAATCCAGTATCCCGCCGGAGCACTCACGCACACGGCTCATGGCCTCGGGGTGGCAACCATGATGCCTTACGTCATGAATTATAACAAACGTGTCTGCGCCGCTGAAATGGCCGAGATCACCACAGCTCTCGGCCTCGCCAGTGGCTCGGATATTGAAGAGAATGCAAAAATTGCAATCGAAGAAATCCGCAGGCTTTTCGCATCGATCGGCATAACACCCACGCTGGCTGACCTTGGTCTGCCTTTAGACAAGCTCGATTGGACTGCCGAGCAGGCGTTCGGTATCGACAGATTGATCAAAAACAATCCCCGAACCTTCGATCTGGACGCGATGAAACGTCTTGTAAGAGCAGCCTATGACGGCGACTTCGCCGCTTCTGCCATTTAATCACCGAGGAACAACCCATGACCGTTGCACAGAAAACGCTGACGCCTGACGTCAATGGACCCGATATCGGCGCCACCACTCGTGGTCTGTATATTAACGGAAGCTGGTGGCCGGCTTGCAGCAACCAACAGATTGATGTCATCGATCCGTCAACAGGCAAACGAATTGCGGCTGTGGCCGACGCGACGATAGAGGATGCGCGCGCATGCATCGATGCTGCCGCCGCGGCAGGCCCCGCATGGCGTGCAACTCCCCCTCGCAAGCGATCCGAAATCTTGCGACGTTGCTTTGAGTTGATGATTGAACGTTCTGAGATGCTGGCCACAGTCATATCGATGGAGAACGGCAAGGCATTGCGCGATGCTCGCGGTGAAGTGGCCTACGCTGCGGAATTCTTCCGTTGGAACGCAGAAGAGGCCGTACGCATCTCAGGAGAATTTGGGATAGCGCCATCGGGCACCAATCGGATCATTGTTGACTATCAGCCCATCGGGATTTGCCTGCTAATAACGCCTTGGAACTTTCCGGCAGCTATGGCTACTCGCAAAATCGCACCTGCCTTGGCCGCAGGTTGTACGGTGATCTTGAAACCAGCAAGTGAAACGCCACTGACCGCCTACGCCCTGGCCTCCATCTATGAAGAAGCAGGCTTACCATCAGGTGTCGTCAACGTTCTGACGACGAGTAATCCTGGCCCCATCGCTGCTGCGATACTGGCGGACGCGCGTGTGAGAAAACTCTCCTTTACGGGTTCGACCGGCGTCGGCCGCCTTCTTTTGGGCGAAGCAGCCAAGCACGTTATCTCCTCCTCCATGGAACTCGGCGGCAATGCCCCATTTGTGGTATTTGATGACGCCGATCTTGAAGCCGCACTCGACGGAGCCATGATCGCCAAGATGCGTAACGCGGGAGAAGCATGCACCGCTGCCAACCGCTTCTATGTACAGTCTGGAATATATGATTCATTTGCCGAAGGCCTTACGCGGCGGATGGCGGCTCTGAAGGTTGGGCGAGGCGTTGATGAACAGACGGAATGCGGCCCGATGATAACGCGAAAAGCTGTTGAAAAGATCGATCGATTGGTCCAAGATTCGATAATCAAGGGTGCCCGCGCTCTATGCGGTGGCGAAATGTCCGCTGGGTCCGGTTTCTTCTACCCGCCAACGGTTTTGGTTGATGTTCCAGACACTTGCGAGATGGCGTACGAAGAAATCTTCGGCCCCGTCGCGCCGCTTTACCGTTTCGAAACGGAAGAAGAGGCCGTCAGCTGGGCCAACAACACGGAGTATGGACTGGCCGCCTATGTCTATACGCGCGACCTCGCTCGCGGGCTTCGTGTTTCTTCCGGCATAGAAGCTGGAATGATCGCGTTAAACCGGGGGCTGGTTTCCGACCCGGCCGCTCCCTTCGGCGGAGTCAAGCAGAGCGGACTCGGGCGCGAAGGCGGTCAACATCATGGCATTGCCGAGTTTATGGAAGCAAAGTATATCGCAACAAGCTTCTGAACCGGGAGACTGATCTTGGAAACTGATCCCTTCCGCATCCGCGCTCATGTCGCAGATTTCGATATTATCGTGGAGGACATTATTGCAGCCAGTGCCAGAACCCGCGATAGGCTCAACGCCAAATTGGACGTCCCATATGGGACTGGCACCAATGAAACGCTGGACATCTTCCTCCCCGATGGCGCACGCGAACGCCGTCCGGTGCACATATTCATTCATGGAGGCTACTGGCGGATGTTCTCCAAACGAGATTACTCCTATATTGCCGACACAGTGACTAGCGCCGGAGCGATCGCCATTATTATCGATTATGCGCTTATGCCCGGCTTCAGGATGGCCGTGCTCGTGGATCAGGTGCGACGCGCGAAGCAATGGGTGATCCAACACATCGCCGATTATGGTGGTGATCCGTCTCGGATTACTGTGAGTGGGCATTCTGCTGGCGCCCACCTTGCAACATTCCTGTTTCACAAACCGGACGGCACTTCGAATATTGCCGCAGGGCTTTTGCTGGGTGGGATCTACGATCTGAAGCCTTTGCAAAAATCTTTTCTCGCTTCCGAAATTGGCATCACCGATGCAGAAGTCGAGGCATTCTCGCCCATTTCACATCACTATGACAAAGGCTGCGAAGTGCTTATCGCCGTCGGAGCCAACGAAACACCTCCGTTCCACCAGCAAGCGGCGGACTTCGCCACTCTCTTGGCTGCTGGGGGGCAGAAAGTGGCAACCAGAAACATCGCTCAAGCTGATCATATGAGCAGTGTTCGCGATCTCGGACGTGAAGATCGTCCCTCAGCGACCCTTCTGAAGGACCTTATTTTAAGACATCGGTAAAAGAAACTCACGAATGCCTGTGGTGGTCGACGTAACGTCTGTGACAATTGCCCGCTCAGGAATAATCGCACCGGCATAGGTCCGGGTGCAATCATTCCTTGAAGACGTGACGAGTAAATCCTGAAATTTATTGCGGGAAACAGTTACTCGAACATCGCAGGCCGGCTCACTCTCCGGCGCTGACACGTCGCCGACTGCGCCACCTTGCAGCATAAGGCAGTGCAAACATGTACAGGCCACTGAACAGCATCAAGAAAAGTGGGATCAAAGGAGAGTAGACTACCCACATGGGACGATCACTGTCATCCATTCCTAAGAGAGCGAAATTTGCAATGACGGTTACCGTAAAGACGATAGACAGCCATCGGTGAGCCAGCCGAATCCAAACATTTATATTCAATGGAATCTCCTTATGTTGCGCCTGATGACATCCGATTATTTGCGCCGGTCGGCTTCACTCTATCGATGCCAAGACCTTTTCAAGGGCATCGAAAAATTTCGGCCATCCATCCCTGGCACCATGGTAGGCCTGCTCTTGATCCGGTCGGAATCCCGACTGTTCCATGCGCAGCCTCGTCCCCGTGCTCGTCGGAATGAGAGTCCATGTGACAACACTCTCAAGACCATACGCAGCCCATGTATATGACAGCCTTCTGTTCTGCTCGATTGCCGTTACTTGGCAGTTAACCGAACCCCAATCTGCGTTAAGACTGAACCGGTGATCGACAACAGGCTTGAAGTCATTTTTCATGAGCCATTCCTCTATGAGGTATGGTTGCGTCAGAGCGCGCCAGATCTTTTCCGCTGGATAAGAGATCTCACGCTCGACGACTACTGAGCGTGTTTGCGTCGATGCTTCGGTCATTAGTCCATCCTTTTGAGCAGGTTTTCGAGATCATCAAATCGGTCTTGCCAGAATCCGGTCATTTGGCTTGTCCAGTCTATCAGCGGTGCCAGAGCGCCGAGCTGAGCACTATAGTGCGTCTGGCGACCTTCCTGCCGGTCGCGCACCAGCCCTGCCCGCTTCAACACTCCAAGGTGCTTTGAGACCGCGGGTTGCGATATTCCGGCCTGAGCCGTCAGCGCCCCAACTGTCTGCTCTCCTTCTCGGCACATGCGCTCGAAGAGAGCCCGCCTGGTCGGATCGGCGAGCGTTTTGAACAATATGGTGTGGCTCGGCAGCATAAAAAATATAACTCCATGGTTATGATTAAACGTATAACCATCGAGCTATGCGTTAGTCAAGCGGGCGTCTCCGAAACACCCTCAGCAAGCGTCTCCGTCATGATAAACTGAACGCTTCCTTCAAGTAACATTATGAAATGCGTAATCAGTGCTACAATGCCACTTGACCTCGCCCTTAGGGCAGGCCTTAGACAGGTGACATGACACGTTCTCATCTGCTTGCCGGTCGCTTCAGCGCGGCCACGCGCCTTTCTTCCAAGGCATTGCGGCTCTACGCTGAGCAGGGCCTGCTTGCACCAGCCTATGTCGATCCGCAGACAGGCTATCGGTATTATTCGGTGCAACAAGCGCCCCGTGCCCGGCTGATTGCCAGATTGCGACAGCTTGGTCTGCCTGTGGCACGCATCGCTGTCTTGCTGGAATTGTCGCCAGAAGCGCGCGCAATCGAATTGCGCACATGGGTGGACGTGCAGAACGCACGCCTTGCCATACATGCCGAGTTCGTAGAGGCGATGGCCCGCCAAGCCGACCTCACAAATCCAGTTCCTTCGATTGCGCTGCGCAAGGTTGGCCCCACCAAAATCGTTAGCCGTCGGCGACAGGTGACGGTGACTGGCCTTGATGCCTTTATGGTGGAAACGGAAGCTGATATCCGCAAACATCTCGCCGCTTTAGGTCTCTCCAATAATGGCAGGATGAGTGTGCACCATCACAACCTCACCACACGTGACGCTGATGGTCCTGTCGAGGTTGCAATAGCCTGCGATGGTCCGGTCGAGCCAGCCAGCGATTTGATAATCCGTTTACTGCCTGCCAGGCGTGAGGTCTTCACGCCAATATCGGCGGACGAACAGGCTTTCCCCCTGGTGCTTTCCATTTACGACGCAATTGAAACCTGGATCGACCGGCAAGGCCTTACCATCATCGACAGTCCTTATGAAATCTATCCCGGTAGCGACAACGCGCCTTTCGACATCGTCTATCCAGTCAATCCCTGAAGAAAGATACCTTCAATGCATGCTCCTTATGTTGGCTCCGGACCCTATTGCTACGCCAATGCCTTTGCCATGATGTTTGGTGCCGCTGCGCCCTCGACGGCCGTGATCGAATTCTCCACGGCAAGCCCGTTCGGTATGCAGCTTATCGGTGGCAGATTGCCCTTCTTTGACCCTTATGGCTGGGATCCGGAACGAGGTTTTGACGACGCGCTTGCTGCTCTCGGCTGGTCATCTGATGTCGCAAGAGGCGGAACGGCTGAGGAGGCGCTTTCACGCTTAAAGTCGGCGCTGGCCCATGGGCCCGTCTGGGTGGGTCCGGTCGAAATGGGATATCTGACCCACCAACCTGGCATGAAGGAACCCATAGAGGCTGACCATTATGTTGTCGTGCTGGAGGTCGATGAGGAGCGCGTGCTGATGCATGATCCCCAAGGCTACCCCTTTGCATTGCTCCCTCTGACCGATTTTATGGCTGCTTGGGCTGCGAAGACAGTAGCTTACGGAACGCCCTACACCATGCGCACCAGATTCGTACGGCAACGAAATGTAACGGAGGTCGATATCATTAAGGCTGCGATCCCGGCAGCAAAACAGTGGCTGTCGATGGAACACGCGCCTGTTATGCCCGCAGGCAGTTTGGGCAACAGCAGAGCGGCCGAAGCACTGGCAGAACTGGTCGCCGACAACTGCGATGATGCCTTGCGCGGACACCTGATCCATTTTGCGGTTCGGGTAGGTGCCCGCAGGACCAGCGATGCCGCGGCTTGTCTCGCCCGTATCGGCAGTGTAGATGCCGCTGTCATCGTTGCAGAACAGGCCCGTCTGATAGGCAGTTTGCAACATCCCCTTGTCGTTGGGGACGACAGGAGAGCCGCAGCCGCGCTTATGAAATTGGCACCGACCTATGACCGGCTACGTGCGGTTTTGTAGTTTGAATTCACAGTTTGGCCGCGGCGCTGTAAGGCCAAGACATTTTTTACACTCGTTGCTTACGGCGTTCGAACGACTTTGGCCTATCACTCGGACGCAGAAAAAAAGGCCAACAGTGCTTCAGCAAGCAGTTCAGGCGCTTCTTCAGCTACGTGGTGTCCACTATCGATGCCGTAGCCACGCAGGTTCGGCGCCCACCGCTGCCACACGCCCAGTACATCGCCATACAGTCGCTCAAGATCATCCTTGAGAGACCACAGAACGAGCGTCGGACAGCCTAGCGTGTGACCACTGTCCCGGTCGATGCGGTCGTGATCTGCGTCGATTGCCAATCCAGCCCTATAGTCGCCGAGCATCCCTCTCACGGTCTCAGGGTTGGTGACTGCAGCCACAAAGTCCGCGTAGTTTTCGCTTCCCATCGCTTCCTCGGATCCGCCATACCATGCAATCGGGTCAGCAAGGATAGCCCGTTCCGGCTTATGGGCCTGTGCGAAGAAGAACCAGTGCCACCATTTTTCCGCAAACAGCGCATCACAGCGCTCCAAGATCGGTACCCCGTCCAGAATGGCCAAACGTACGACCCGTTCGGGGTGGTCCATCGCGCAGCGGAATGCGGTGTAGCTTCCTCGGTCGTGGCCCGCCATCATAAACCGCTTGTGGCCCAGCGCTTCCATCAACCGAACGCAATCATCGGCCTTTGCTCGCTTGGATGCCTGCGAATGATTCGCCATGTCCGGCGGCGACGACGACTGCCCGAAGCCGCGCAGGTCAGGGCACACCAGGGTAAAATTTGCCGCAAGGATAGGGGCAACGCGGTGCCATGTCGTGTGTGTACGTGGGTGCCCGTGCAGGAGAAGAAGGGGCGGACCTGAACCGCCGTGCCGCACTCGCAGCACGGTATCGCCGACATCGATCCGATCCAGTGCGAAGCCTTCAAACATTTCACCGTATGCTATCACCAAAGAGGGGATAGTAAAGCCTATCCATCGCAGTTGCGGACAGGTTGTCGGTGATTTTGGCAGGACCACCACAACAAATGATTGAGCCGTTGCGATCACACAAAATCAAATCACAACCTCCTCACGAGCCTTAAACGGTTGGGATTTGACTTCGAATGACTTCGCGCGTATTCATCGGTTGTCGATATTGCTTGTTTGACTTTTGTTATTGCGCGCTGGCAACGTGCCCTGGACGAACTTCCCCTTCAAAATCGAAATCACCATTCGTGACGCATTTGCGTTGCGGTATCTACAATTGCTATGAAAGGGTTCGTTATGACCACTGGCACAGTTAAATGGTTTAATTCCACTAAAGGCTTCGGCTTTATCCAACCAGACGATGGCGGCACTGACGCGTTTGTTCACATTTCCGCAGTTGAACGCGCAGGTTTGCGCGAAATCGTTGAGGGCCAGAAGGTTGGATATGAGCTGGAACGCGACAACAAGTCTGGCAAAATGTCAGCTTGCAATCTGCAAGCCATATAATCGTTGGTAGCCGCTTTCGTGTGGCCGCGGATATAGTGGCACTATTGAAAGCAAGTTGCCCTGAAGGTCAGGCATCTGTCTGGCCTTTTTTATTTCCAAGCGGAGACTTTCAAAACAGCCTCACGCAATTTGCAATCAGCGAGATTTTGAATGCCACATCCGACTAATGAGCTACAGGCGATCAACACAGCTTGGCAAATTGCCATGCAGGAAATTTTACGCATGGTTGTTCGGGATATTTATAAAACAGAAGACGAGAGCGTTTTCAAATCCCATATTAAGCGTATTGAAGAGGCTGCGGTGGATAGCATTTACAGTGGTCTGATGCTCCGGGGTACAGATCAATGGACAGAAACCCTGGTCAAAGAGAAAGCGAGTAATTTCGTGACAACCCTGCTCACTTCATTCACATACAATAAGGCATAGCTTAGCCTGCAGCCATTCTTACAGGAACTCGGGTGCTGCAGGCGATCAGTTTTCTACCCTCTGTTTAACGGTGGACGGAGATCCCCTTGAACAACATTTGCAAGCAATCCACGAGCCACACAGCGCAACCCGGCAGGCTCAAACAGTACTATGGGTTTCTCGCCGAATATGGCTGTCAGTGCTGAACGGATATATCGTGTGCCATACCCCGCTCTCGTCGGTTCTTGCACGAGTGGCCCGCCACTCTCAATCCATTCCAGCGTCAAAATCGGCTGCGCATCATGGGATATTTCCCACATTACACTTATGCGTCCTTCATCCGTGGACAAAGCTCCATATTTGATGGCATTTGTGACCAGTTCGTGCAGACAAAGTGCGAGCGTAGTACCCGCGTCGCGATTGAGCCGGAGCTCGGGGCCATTGACCGTCAGCCGCTTGGCCTTATCAGCATAAGGTTTCAACGTCAGATCAACAATCCCTCGCAGATCCACTGCGTCACCACCCTGTTCAAAGACAGCCGAATGGACGTTAGCCAGTGCTCCCAGGCGTCCCTCGAAATCCGCCACCAGCGTATCAATCGTATCAGCGCCGCGGCGGGTCATACGGAAGATCGAGCTTACGCTCGCCAGAATATTCTTTACCCGATGATTAAGTTCGAAGCGGAGGTCGCGCTCACGCTCGATCGAATCTCTGACTTCACGCTGCCGTAAACGCACCAAAAATGCAGATTGAACAGCGGTTACCAGTTCGAGAGATATGACGGGTCTTTGAAAATATATTTGCCTTGCCTGCGGCCATTGTTTTTCCAATTCCGCACGGATCCGTGCATGCGGAGCTTTTCGGTCCAAGAGAACGAAAATAGGCAAATCTGACCAATTCGGCTGCGCCGACAAATGAACCGCAATGGCTTCTATTGTCCTGGGTGTTAGCGACTCGTGGGTTACGAGAATAACGCCGGGAGATTGCGCCAGCATCTCAGCCAAATCCTCTGTGCTGGCGCACACCCTGACGTTCATACCATTTTCAACGAGCAAGACTTCGATAAACGAAGCGTCCTTGCGATACGGAGCAAGGACGAGCGCCCAATCAAGCTCGCTCTGGTTCTCGTCGTGCATCAGAGTTCAGGAAGGGGATTATAAGGAACGACTGACACGCCCGAACTCTGAATCAAAAGTTCCCTGACGTCCAGGTCATGAGGACCATGGCGTTTTTTTACCACCGTTATACTGCGCCTGAGTTTTCCCTCATGTTCTGATATTCTCAAAAGCAACACTGTATCGCCGAGAAAACTGACGTCGACATCAATTCCAACATTTTGGCCCAGCAGCCCGTGTTGTGCCACGATCAACATCGTCAAAACGCCCGACCGGGCAAGGTATTTCAGCAGCGACTGTATATCTCGCACAGCCTTTTCACGATGCGGGAGGGAATTTAGGTATCCGGTGAAGCTGTCGATCACAACCACGCGGGATTTTTCGCGGGTGACGACTTCCTGAGCGATTTTGCCGAATTCCCCAGGCGATATTTCGTTGGGATTGAAATCACGGATGATCAACTGACCGTCTTTGTGGAACTGGCGCAAATCCATCCCCAGTCCCTCTGAGCGCCTGAAGAAAGTTTCCAGACGTTCTTCAAAAAGGAACAGCGCAACGCTTTCGCCGCGTTTCAGGGCGGCAGTAGCATATAAGGAGGACATGGTGGATTTACCCGTGCCGGATTGGCCGATCACGAGCGTCGTGGTACCGGATTCCTGACCGCCCCCAAACATCTCATCAAGCGCGGTGACGCCCGATTTGATCAGTTGCGGTTTGACGGTCTCGGATGCGGTACCCGGAATGATCCTCGGATAGACGATAACGCCCTCTCCCTCACGTATCGCCATGTCGTGATATCCGTCGGCAACGGGTACGCCGCGCATTTTGCTAATCTCTATACGCCGACGAACCCCACCATATTCTTCAAGAGACTTGTCGAAGCGGATCACGCCATGGGCAATACCCTCGACCTCTTCGCCGTTGCGCTCGGAGGAACCACTGGTCTGCGTATCGAGCAACAACGCCACGACACCGTGTTTGGCAAGAAACGCCTTGAATCCCAGCAACTCCCGGCGAAACCGTGGCGAATCGCCCGTGATCAGCCGAATTTCCAAAAGCGAGTCGTAGACAAGCCGACTGGGCTTATGATCTTCAATAGCTTGCTCAACCGCTTTACGGGTCTCGTCCAGCCGAAGCTCCGTCGTCTGGAAAATCGACTGATCAGACGCACCATTCACAGCGTCTGATGCCGACAGCTCTTCCACCCTGATTCCATCGAGTTTCCAACCGTGAGACACAGCAATGGATTTCAGTTCAGCTTTTGTTTGGGACAGGCTGACGTAAAGACAGCGTTCGCCGTTTTGGGCACCTGCGAGCAGGAATTGCAGGGCGGCCGTTGTTTTTCCAGATCCGGGCGCTCCCTGGAGAATGTAGAAATTGGAGGCGGGCAGTCCTCCCCGGAGAATTTCGTCCAATCCGGTAATACCTGTTTTGACAACGGGCGGTTTTTTTCGCGTAGCCATGCAAGGAGTTCCATTCTTGGAATGCAGGAGCGGCGACACGCCGACCGCTAAAAGCTGAATAAGCTTCAGGCTTATATTTCAAGGCTGTGGTCGTCAACATAGGGCGCCTATGGTGGGTACGAATTCAGCCCCACGCATCAGATCAGACTCGATACATTATTTTGTGATGGGTAGTCACCCAATCAGGTAAGGCTTTGCCTTAGTCGAGGGATCCGGGTGCGGTGCACTTGAATACAGCTCAGCTTTCACTGACCGGCTGAAATTCGATGAATTTCGTGTCAAAAAGTAGGCTAGCCACTGCCAGAACGTTTCCATCCGATTTCCTGATCGTGAGCCAAATTCTCCCGTTACCACACTCTACCAGTTCGTCCCGAGCTAAGTCGGTTACAATCCTTGATGCCTCCTTGATAGCCCCAGCATTGTCAGGAAGCTCTACCCCTTCTTCATCGCGGGTTTTTCCGTCGCCATTGTCCAAATCGAAGTAGTATCGGCTCATGCTTCTTCCTCTTCTGGAACATAAGCCTCTTTGAAGGATTAGGTTCCTAAAGGCATCAATAAAATTACACTCGCGCCATCTGGAGTACGTTTCTTTGATTAAATCGTTGCTATTGAAACTTGAGAGCCATGATGTTGTATCCGTTGAGGAAAAATCGGTACTGCAATCCATGATAACTCAGGACAGGCACTTTTCCGCTGACGAGGATTTAGTCGCCGAAGGGAGCCGTCCAAAGTACAGCACACTTCTAGTGGAAGGTTTTGCTGCTCGGTATAAGGTGCTCGAAGATGGGAGCAGGCAAATCACGTCACTGCATGTTTCTGGAGATTTTGTAGACCTGCATGCCTTCCCTTTGAAAGTTATGGATCATGGCATTGTGGCACTTACACCTTGTCGGATTGCCCTTTTTGATCACAAGGATATTAACATGGTGACCGAAAGGTTTCCTCATCTTACGCGTTTACTGTGGCTGCAAACCCTGATTGATGGTGCTATTCACCGGGAATGGATAGTGGGAATGGGCCGGCGGTCAAAGAAGACGCATCTCGCCCATTTGATTTGCGAGCTTTTCGTCCGTCTCCAGGTGGTTGGTCAGACTCACGACAACTCGTTCAGCTTTCCTCTCACACAAGCTGAGCTGTCAGATGTCATGGGTATATCAGTCGTCCACCTGAACAAAAGCCTGCAAATTTTACGACAGGAAAACTTTTTCAAATGGGCCGGTAAGGTCGTGACTATTCTGGATTGGGAGCGCCTCAAAGCTTATGCCGATTTCAATCCGCTTTATCTCAACTTGAGTGTTGAGCCACGCTAGTTGTGAGAAACACCTCAGCCCCAACAGGATCGTCCGCGCTCACCCGGCGCTCCGAGCAAAGTCTCGCGTTTCACCAGCCCTGAACACCGCGGCATACGCCAGTCGCCAACATTGGCAGCCCGAATGACGGCGACCCTCGACCGCATATCGGAGGGTCGGCTTTTGATCAACGCAGTCAGTGGTGGCGAGTTGGTGAAAAATAAAGGCGACGGCCTTTTCATGTCTCACGATGAACGATACGAAGTCACGCGCGAATTTCTCGATATATACCTCGATATATACAAAGCCGTTTTACGCGGCGAGACCGTGATTTCACCGGAAAACACTTCAAGATCAAGGATGGCAGGTTGCTATTTCCTCCGCATCAGAAACCGTATCCGCCACTCGCAGCAGGTGAGCAACAAGCCAACCGGTGAAGCGACCGACTAGTCTAGTGACTGCACCGGCCGGATATTATCGATGCTGATATCACCTGAGATGACGCCTCGCGTCAGATCGGTTCGGGCGCTTTCAATCTCGATGACTGTGTAGAGCTTGTCGTCACGGAAAGCACTTGCATTGAAAGTGGTAACATCGTCGGCAGGTGCGGCATCGACTTCCATGAAATCAAGTTCGCGGCCAGCGGCAACAATTCTGGCATCGCCAGTGGTCCGGGCAGCTACCACGACCTCACCTTGAAACGGTGAATTCTCCCATCTCGGATCGTCAGGCGATGCGGTCGGTACAAGCCTGTAGACATGAAGTATTTCGCCTCGTCCCACTAGGCCGGACGAGCGACTCGCAGCATCGGCAATCTGCGCTTCACTTTCCACTGATTGTCCAAAGGATGTCGGGCTACTCTTATCGAAAGCAGGATTGCCGTCGGATCTATCTCCATTTGACATTGGAACCTCCCTGAGCTGGCCGTTGGAACGAGCCGGCAGGGTTTTCGTTCCCCAAATTTGACAATCTAAAGAAGACTTTTGGCTTCAGCATGTTGCCGCGTGAAGTCGATCACCGGCCATTCCTGCGTTGTTTCGGCTTGCACGGGCCGCTCGAGATAGGTCGACAGCACGACATAGCTGCGGGTCGCCTTCACACCTGGCGTTGCGTACAATTGCGCCAGCAAATGTTCAAGAGCTTGAGTCCCGTTCGTGCGGACCTTAAGCAGCATGCAGGCGTCGCCCGCTACGGAATGGATTTCCTCCACTTCCGGGTACTGGCGTATTGCCAGCAAGGTCGGTGTTTTACCCCAGCCTGTCGTATCGACATGGACAAATGCCAGAAGCGACTTGTCTACACTTGCGGGATCAATCAGTGTCGAGACGCTCTTGATCGCTCCACGCTGACGCAAGCGTTTGACACGCTCATGTGCCGCCGGGGCCGAAAGGCCAACTCTCTTTCCAAGTTCGGCGTAACTGAGGGTCGCATCCCCCACCAGTTGACCTAACAATTTTCTGTCCATCGGGTCTGTCCGATGCACCTCCCTCTCATGGTGCTGAATACCATCTGTTTTTTTCAAGGCCGTATACTCCCCTGTTGCTGCTGAATATTATTCGGTTATTGTGAGTTTATGCAGAATGATAATCACGTAACAAGCAAAACTTCAGCAACATCGTTTCCCGCAATAGTCTGGGCCCTGACAGGATGCATCGGTTTGATCGGCTCAAATTCGCTTGCGCTGGGTCCGATTGCTCCGGCAATTGCGGATGGGTTCGACGTTGAAGTTCAGAACGTTATGCTGGCATCCGCTGCCTTTGGGCTTGGGACCGCGTTAGGTGCCCTCGCTTTGGGGCAACTGATAGATCGGGCAGGCCCGCGTAGAACGCTTGCCTATGTCATGTTGATAATGGCAATCGGTTTTATATGCAGTGCTGCAGCTCAAGGAGCAATCGTCCTGGCGATTTCTCAGTTTCTTGTTGGTGTGTCGGCCGGTGTCGCTCTGCCCGCAATTTATACTCTTGCAGCCGTCGTTGCCTTGCCCGGACATGAAGGGCGCACGATTGGCGTCGTACTCACCGGTTGGACGATCAGCATGGTGGCGGGTGTACCCCTTTCGACGTTGATCGCCGACAGTCTCGGCTGGCGTGCATTTTACATCGCAATCGCCGCAGCTGCACTCATTGCAGGAGCGGGATTATTGGTGAATGGGCAGCAACATGAAACCGAACCCACTGGCGCTGCGTCAAGAACGCCAATCACCGCCCTAACGATCAAAGGCGTGTTGCCCCTTCTCGCAGCCTGTGGATGTTTCATGGCAGCTTTTTATGGTGTATATGCTTATGTCGGTGATCACTTGCATGTGAACCTGGAATATCCTGTGCGAGCCAATGGGCTTGCAGCAATCTTCTATGGAATCGGTTTTGGAAGCGCCGTATTTCTAGACCGTTATGTTGATGCCTATAGTAGCCATCGCATTTTGCTACCCTTACTCTTTCTGCTGGTCGCTTTGGTTTACGCGGTGATGTCGCTCATATCAGGCACCTACGCTGGCGTTCTTGCCGTCATGGCAATCTGGGGGCTCGCAAACCACTTCGGCCTGAACGTGCTCATTATGCGCTTAACGGCCCTGGACCCTTCACAACGCGGGGCAATAATGGGTCTCAATAGCGCTGTGACCTACCTTTCACTGTTCGCTGGGACTATCGTGATGGGAAAAGTCTACGCTGCCGAAGGATTTATTTATATTACTCTATGCGGGGTCTTGCTTAGCTTGCTTGCAAGCGTCTTTTCTCTCTGCGCGACCTATTTGCAGAGTTCGGATTAGTTACAGCGGAAACGAACGCTGGCTGGGCCATCGGATGAAGCGTTAGAGCATCACCGCCATGCTTTATCGGCCATCGTTAGGACCAGCTTGCCGAGATAGTGCTGCTTCAGCCGCTCATGCGCCGAAACTACTTCCTCCAGCGAAAAAATTTCTGCGATATGCACCTGGACTCCGCCAGCGGCAACGACCGCCATTAACCGAGTAAATGCGTCGTTGCCTCGCTCTCCGTTGTAGAGCCGGATATTTCCCTTCTCGGATGTCGGTTCTGGATTGACGCCGTAAGGCACTGCAACCGGCACGTCACCAAGCAGGCCGAGTACCGCATCGATCGCCGCGCCGCCGACCAGGGTCAGGACGCCGTCCAACCCATCTGGTGCAAAATTCCTGACTGCTTCCAGGATGTTCTCGCGGTGCCCGTCGACAGCCTTGTCCGCGCCAAGCTTGAGGCAAAGGTCCAGCCCGTCGTCGCCAGATGCAACGGCAAGAACTCTTGCACCTCGGTTCTTAGCCAGTTGCACTGCCAGGTGTCCGACGCCGCCGCTCGCGCCGATGATCATGAGGCGATAGTCCTGTCGTACCTCCAACAGGTCGAGTCCGCTTTGTGCCGTCAGGCCATCCCATGGCAGTGCTGCGGCCTGATCAAGCGGCAGATTTGCGGGAGCAGCTGCCAAGTTTTCCTGATCGACAACCGCGTAGTCGGCGTAAAATCCACCATCGGGCAAAGGCATGGAAGCCACCACGACGCGCTCGCCCGGTTCGAAACGGTGCACATCGGCACCGACAGCCTCAATCACCCCTGCGCCGTCCCAACCAAGAATGTAAGGGAACTTCGATGGGTATCCGAAGGCGCCATCATACAGCCCCTGGCGTTCTTCCGCATCCCAGGATCCCACACCAGCGGCCTCGACGCGGATCAGAACCTGGTTTGGTGCCGGCTGCGGTCGAACGACCTGTCGAAGCTGCAATTTGTCCGGACCACCGAACGCATCGAGTACTGCGGCGCGCATTTTAAGTCTGTCAGAGGTACTCATGGTCATCTCTCCAAATAAATATGTTACCTTTAGTAACTTAATTGAAGCAGCCTGTCTAGCCTCTTGTTACCATAGGTTACATAAGGCGTGATTTGTGTTATGTTATGGGAATCTGGCCCATTTAACGGATATGCACTATGGCCACAAAGCGCCTTCCCGCCGACCAACGACATGAATTCCTGCTGGGACTGGCCAGAGATGTGATTCGCGAACATGGGGCCGATGCGCTGACTTTAATAAGCCTTGCCCGCCACGCAGGGGTCACCAAGCCCATAACCTATCGGCATTTCGGTACACGCGAAGGTTTGCTGGTTGAGCTTTATCGCCAGTTCGAAGACGAGCAGACCGAGTCGATGAATGCAGACCTTGTGTCGGCAAGCGAAAGCGTTTCCGAGACTGTTGCGATTGTGGCGGCGTCTTACGTCGATTGTGCATTGTCAGCGGGAGCGGAGTTGGGATGGCTGACACCCGCGCTCCAGACATCCCCCAAACTCAGCACATTTTGGAAAGAATGCCGTGCACGGCACCTGAGCCGTCTGGGTGAAATCCTGACACCTTTCACAAGGGTGACCCTTGATCTGCCGACCTTATTGGCGATGACCGGGGCGGCGGACGCGCTGTCGGAGGCCGCAACGTCGAATGCTATCTCGAGGGAAGAAGCCATTTCCACTTTGGCGGCCACGATATCGCGCCTGCTTGAGAACCATGCCGATACCCAGCCTGCTGAAAGCAGCTCGCGTAACTGATCATAAGCTTTCGGAAAGTTGCATGAGCAATTTTGGCCGGGATGGCTCGCTTGACATACGTGCCTTCGCCACCAGCTTCAAAGCTACCTATATTGCTGGCTCTCTGGTGCTTTTAAGATGCCAGACTTTAGCGACGATACGCCAGCCCTGGGCCCCTTTTACGAAACAGAGGTAGTCAGCAAAAACATTCTGATGAATGCGAAGCCTGACTTTGACGAGAGCTGAGGCATTCGACAACCAGTCTACCATAATAATTTCGTCTTCCCGTATCTGCTGCTTGCTTGATGGGGGATAGCGCGTGCATTGTGCGTGCTCGTCCCGGCGCAGGTGAGTTTTCGGTGTCGTGTGCCTCTTGAAAGTCGATACTCTCAAGAGGCAACACAGCCGGAATCTTGATGGAGCTCGTCAGAGCCTGCCCTGCGCGAGCAACTCGCGTGTCCGCTTCAGGGTCGACAGCAGAGCCGATTTATAGCCGTTTGCGCTATCGAATTGCGCCTGCTCTGCATGCTCCTCGGGACCGTTCGGCTCTTTGCCGCGAAGGCCGAGGTAGCAGTAGAATCGAAGTTGCAATACGCCATGATCGTCTTCAAACAGCTCGTTGATGATGGCGCCTTCGCGGGGCCCGCCCGCCTGGAAGAAGGTAACCTTGCTCTGCCGTTCGAGAGTAATAATTTCCCGAAGGTTAGAACCGGCGATGGTGACTTCACGCACAAGCTGGTTCGCACTTTCCTCCACGACGTCGCAGCGGGTGCAGAGACCAGCCGGGAGAAAGAGGCGCGCATCGCGCGCCTTCAGCTCCAGGCCCTTCCAGGCCTGCTCTCGGGTGAGTTTTGTTTCGCCTTCCGGATTTACCGGGATGGTCGCAGTCGAATAAATCATGATGATAATCCTTGTCGGAAATTGTGAGCGCCGGTTCAGGCAAAGGTAGCAATCTGTGTGGCAAAGTCGCGATATGACCGGAGCGGGCGTCCCAAGAGTGTCGTCAGACGCTCAACGTCACCGCTTTCAGGCAGCATACCGTCGGTCAGGAAGCGCTCGGCCATCATGCGCATGTCATATGCCATCCAAGCCGGCATGAACTGCTTGAGATTCTGCTCGAAAGCTGCAGTATCGCTGCCGCCGTAGTTAACCTGGCGAGCCAGCACCTCGGTCCAGATCGCGGCAACATCCATGCCTGTAAGGGTGTCGGGACCGACCAAGTTGATGCGGGTGCTCGGGAGCGGCTGTACGGCCTTTTCGCGGCGCAGCAGCTCAAGGGCAGCGATCTCTGCGATATCACCAACATCGATCATGGCGAGGCCTTTGCCACCCACTGGCGTCGGGTAGACGCCGTAGCTGGCGATGGCATCCTTGATCATCAGATCGTTCTGAATGAAGTATGCCGGGCGCAGAATTGTGGCGTTAAAGCCCATCTGCTCGATCATTCGCTCAACACCGAACTTGCCGGCGAAATGCGGCACGTTTACGTAAACATCCGAATGAATCACCGACAGATACACGATACGTTCGATGCCGGCCGAGCGGGCAATATTGAGCGCGATCAAAGCCTGGGTGAATTCATCTGCTACGACGGCATTCAGCAGGAAGAGTGTCGAAACACCGTCGAAGGCGGTTCGCAGGGAGTCGACGTCGAGGGAATCACCTTTGATGATGGCAACGCTTGCAGGGAAATCGGCTTTTGAGGGATCGCGGACGAGAGCGCGGACATCAGCGCCGCGACCGACGAGATGGGAGATGACTTGGCCGCCGATATTGCCGGTGGCGCCGGTTACGAGAATGGTCATGGGATTGTCTCCGGGTTGGCATTGCTTGACACCTCGAATATGGACGGATCATTATTGATCCAATAGACCGATATTCTAGACACTCCGTCTCACTCATGGAACATGATCATGGATCTCGTCGCGCTAGGTGACTTTAACCTTGTTGCCCGTCATGGCGGCTTCGGCAAAGCCGCCCGGGCTACGGGACGCCCCAAGGCAACCTTGTCGCGGCGCGTTGGAGAATTGGAGGCTGCTCTTGAGCTTCGGCTGTTCGAGCGCGGCGCGCGGAACCTTAAACTCACCGAGGAGGGCCGCGCTCTTTTTGAGCGAACAGCCGCGCTCCTGACGGAGCTCGATGAAACGGCAACCGCCATCGCTTCGGGTGCGGAAAAGCCACGTGGCACGTTGCGGATCAGCGCACCACTGCTCTTCTCGCAGACAACCATGGGCAAGATCGCGGCCGGTTTCGCGCTGAAATATCCGGATGTGAGGCTGGAAATCACCACGGAGGACAGGGCCGTTGACGTGATTGAGGAAGGTTATGATCTTGTCATACGCGTCAGTCCGGCCCCGGACGAAATGCTCGTCGGTCGAGCCTTTTTGCATGATCGACTGGTCGTCGTCGCAAGCCCTGCACTTCCCCGCCCCTCTGCAGACCGGCCAACGCCAGGCGTCATGCGCGGCTCCGGTGATCAAAAGACCTGGAATATATCGTCTTCGACAGGGCCTCAGGCGATCAGGATTGAGCCGGTTCTTGTGCTTTCCTCACTCATTATGGTTCGGGATGCCGTGCGCGCCGGTGTCGGTGCTGCCCGGCTGCCGATCTCGTTGGTAAGCCATGATCTCGCCGACGGCACTTTGGAGCATTGGGGCGATATCGATGGCTCACATATCGCGTTATGGGCGCTCTACCCATCACGAAGGCTACTTAGTGCACGCGTGTCTGCGTTCCTGGATTTTCTCAAACAGACTTTTCCAAAGGGTACGCCAGACGAACTTGCCGCCTATATCGGCAAGTGAATCCGTATTTCCGCGAAGCCGCGGACAGAGGGCACAGCCCGCGCTGGTGAGCCTGTTCCGAGCCAAATTGAAAATCTCCTGAACTGCAAGTATGGCAATATGGCATCACGATTGTTTTGCGATCATGGATGAGGCGCTGGTCCCGCATGATCGCGGATCTTTGCTATGACAGAGCTGGAGAATGACAGGACGCATCTGGACAACTCCTGTATCATCTCATTCTAGTTCAGACCGGAGGCAGTCATGACGGACACCTCTTTGAAGTCCGGCCGATTGTCGAGTTGAGATCGTCTCAGTAACATTATCTGATGTACAGGGCTCTCGATCGCTCGAGATGTTTTAGAACGGCTGCTTCGGCTCCGTCTGCGTCTTTCGCTGCCAGCCGATCGAGAATTTCTTCATGTTCGACCAGCGTAAACTTTTCCTTGCCAGTCCAGATGAGCATGTCGGTGTGATAGGCTTTCAACCAGGCAAGCATTGCCTCACTTACCGCGACAAAGATCGGATTTCCCGAAATCTGAGCAATGCGGCTATGAAACCGCATATCGGCTGATATGAACTCTTCCGCTTGACCCAGCGACTGGCGTTGACGCTCGATGATGGCCTCGAGATCGGCGATGTCTTGTGGCTCTACGCGCAAGGCGGCTTCGCGCGCCATCCCTCGCTCGAAAAAAATACGGCTGCTCTTGAGATGCTCCAGCGAGTCCGATGATTGTGACAGCATGATTTTTGCGGTCAGGTCAACTTGACGGAATATTGACTTCGCCGTCAACTGCAGGACCTTGGCGCGCTCGCCATGTGAAATATTGACCAGCCCCATATTTGCAAGCGCTTGCATCGCTTCGCGGATCGCCGGACGCCCAACGCCGAACCGCTCCATGAGGACCCGCTCGGAGGGCATATCGTCTCCCGGCTTCAACTCGCCCGACGTGATCATCCGTTCCAGACGGTCGAAGACTTCATCAGACAGTTTCCGACGGACGATCTGTTCAACAGGCTGGTTCATGGGGTCTCGCTGGTTCAAAACTGCACTCCTTATACAAGCTAACAGGACATCGAGAATAGGGGGGCGCTCCGAAATCGCGCTGCATGCCAAAATTCTTCTTCACAGCCGTTGGAATACTCATTATACCACATCATGAGTTGACGCCACGAATATTCGGCGGCATTGGGAGCAGCGATTCCATGATGATCCACTTGACGTACCGCATTGAGACACCTGGCAATATCGAGGCCATGGCTCAGAAGATCGCCAGCGACCAATCAACTGGAACCTTCGTACCAGTCCCGGGCGAAACTGAGGAGCTGAAGGCTAGAGTTGCCGCGCATGTGGTCTCGATCAAGCCGCTGGAAAATGCTGTGATACCGACTTGGCCCGAGCTTGAAAAAGGCCATGCCAGGCTGCGCCGCGCCGATGTCGAAATTGCTTTTCCCCTTGATGCCGTCGGTACGGATCTATCTGCACTGATGACAATCGCGATAGGCGGAGTCTACTCGATTAAGGGCATGACCGGCATACGCGTCGTCGACATGAGACTCCCCGATGCTTTTCGTTCTGCTCATCCGGGTCCACAATTTGGAATCGCTGAGAGTCGTCGCCTGACCAATGTATGCAACCGTCCGATCATCGGCACCATCGTCAAGCCGGCACTTGGACTGCGCCCGGGAGAAACGGCAGCTCTGGTAGAAGAGCTGATACGTTCAGGGGTGGATTTCATCAAGGACGACGAGAAGCTGATGAGTCCGTCCTATTCTCCGCTCAAGGAACGCATCGCAGCGATCATGCCCCTCATTCTTGATCATGAGCAAAGGACCGGAAAGAAGGTCATGTATGCGTTCGGAATCTCGCACGCTGATCCTGATGAGCTGATGCGCAATCACGATCTAGTGCTGAAAGCCGGCGGTAATTGTGCCATCGTAAACATTAATTCAATCGGGATGGGCGGAATGACCTTCCTGCGCAAGCGGTCCGGTCTTGTGCTACACGCCCATCGCAATGGTTGGGATCTACTGACCCGAAGTCCGGGCGCGGGCATGGATTTTAAAGTCTGGCAGCAATTCTGGCGTCTGATCGGCGTTGACCAGTTCCAGATCAATGGCATCCGTGTCAAATATTGGGAACCGGATGAGAGTTTCATCTCCTCCTTCAAGGCTCTGAGCACGCCGCTCTTTGATAAATCCGATTGCCCGCTGCCTGTGGTCGGCTCCGGTCAGTGGGGTGGCCAAGCACCTGACACCTATAATCGGACTGGCCGGTCAACAGACCTTCTCTATCTATGTGGAGGCGGCATTGTCAGCCATCCCCAGGGTCCAGCCGCTGGTGTCAGGGCTGTACACCAGGCTTGGGAGGCTGCCGTCGCTGACATTCCACTTGGCCTTTATGCCAAAAACCACCCGGAACTTGCGGCATCTATCAACAAGTTCGCCAATGGCAAAGGCGCTTGAGGTGCTGATGGCGCGCCCACTTATCAGCTACTACGGAGATGATCTTACCGGTTCTACCGATGTCATGGAAGCACTGGCGCTCAACGGTATTTCTACAGTGTTGTTCCTGGGCATTCCAAGCGTTGACCTGCTCGAGCGATTCAAAGATTGCCAAGCGATCGGGATTGCCGGCACGAGCCGTAGCCAGACGCCAGAGTGGATGGAAGACCATCTTGCTCCTGCCATTGAGTGGCTACATGAACGTAAGGCGGCCATTTGTCACTATAAGGTCTGTTCCACCTTTGATTCCAGTCCGCGCATTGGGAATATTGGCAAAGCAATCGAGATTGGAAAGAGGATTTTTGGGCAATCATGTGTGCCTGTGATTGTCGGCGCGCCGCAACTCAAGCGCTATACCGCTTTTGGTCATCTCTTTGCCGCTTATCAGGGTACGGTCTTTCGCATCGACCGCCATCCGGTCATGAGCAGGCACCCGGTGACACCGATGGATGAAGCCGATCTTACGGTGCATCTGAGCAGGCAAACCAGCCTGCCGGTGCGACTGGTAGACCTTGTAGCACTGCTTGGTGACGACGCAGACAGTCTGATTGCAGCACATGGAACCGCCTCGGGGGTCTCGCTTATCGACGTTGACGGCGATCTGTCGCAGATGGCCGCAGGCAAGCATTTGTGGCAACTAAGAAGAAGTGGCGGCCTGTTTGTCGCTGGCTCCTCCGGCGTAGAATACGCTCTCATCAGCGCGTGGCGCTCCCAGGGTGTCCTAGGCGCACCGCCCAATTTTCCCTTGCCTGGTAAAGTGGACCGTCTTGCAGTGGTTTCTGGCAGTGTTTCGCCGACAACGGAAAGGCAAATACGCCGCGCAAGAGCCGACGGCTTCAACACTGTTGATCTTGATCCATTACAACTGATCGGCGAAAACACCAATCAGGCTGTGAACGACGCAGTCAAAGCAGGATGTATAAGCCTGAATGCCGGGCGTAGTGTCATCCTCCATACGGCGCTTGGTCCGTCGGCCGATCGCGGCGCAGATATCGACCATATCGCTGGCGCGCGACACCGGCTTGGACAGGTCCTTGGCACTATTTTACGTCGTCTCGTCGAAGACCAAAAACTCGAGCGTGTAGTTATTGCGGGCGGCGATACCTCCAGTCACGCTCTCCAGGAGTTACATACGGAAGCCTTAACGACATTGCTTCCCCTGCCACAAACGCCCGGATCACCACTCTGCATCGCTCATGGGCCATACGGACCCACAAACGGTCTTCAGATTGCGCTTAAAGGAGGACAGATTGGGGCCGATGATTATTTTGCTCAAATCCAAGATGGAAGAGGGACATAAGTCATGACCTTCTGGATTGGCACGAGTTTCAAGATGAACAAGACGCTAGCGGAGGCTTTGGCCTTTGCCGAAGCTCTTGCTGCTGGTGATGAAGGCCGCGACAAGCGGTTTCAGCGCTTTGTCATTCCGCCATTTACAGCGGTGCGCGAGGTCAAAGCCGCGTTGAAAGACACAAGCGTCAAGGTCGGTGCCCAGAACATGCACTGGGATGATGCAGGTGCATGGACCGGTGAAAT
>UICE01000011.1 GCA_900471815.1 Hyphomicrobiales bacterium | reverse complement strand
TCGCTGCTTTTTCTGTCATAGAATTCAGTCTGATGCTCTTAGATGACGACTACATTGCGGCGATTAGTGAACCCAAATCCTAGAGCAAGAGCGGTTCTTTCTCTATCTTCTTTGTTGCGGTATAACGAACTAAATTGTTGTCGGGCAGCGGCCGTGGCAATTGAAGCGCTTCTTGGTCCGGCTCGTTTCGCGGATCGGTCTAAGCTGTCTTCTCGATATCATAGCCAACCAGCATGCGCTTATATCGCGGCGTCCAATTGCCTCTTCTACTCTGTTCTGGCGTTATCCATTCCCCGTCAAGGGCTTTAAGAAGCACTCGGCGTTTCGCTGTTCTGCAAACATATAGACAATGTAGCGATCGGGATGAACATAAACATTCCGGTTCAATCGATAGCAGCCAAGCGTTTTCGACAAGAAACCGACCCTGTCAAAATGCAACCCCACATCCTCACAATGCAGCGCGACCCGAAAAGGATTCCTTCGATCAAAGTGGGTGGCGGCTCGCCTCTGCTTCGGGCCATCTCAATGCCGCGAAAGCTTTGGCTTCCAACCACGGGCATAACCGAAACCCATGGCATTCATGTTGCATGGATTCACCGTGCTTCAAAGAAAACCATTGTACCTAAGTTCTGGAAATTATTGGTGATCCCGACTGGATTCGAACCAGTGGCCTACAGATTAGGAATCTGTCGCTCTATCCTACTGAGCTACGGGACCATTCAAGCGGATCGCGAATAGGGGCGATCCGCAGAGACTTAACGTTTTTCAATGCCGCCGCCAAGTCTCAACTTTGGTAGAATGCGCGGCAAAGCCATCAGGTGGATGGCAGGAGCGCGCTTTCGGCAATATTTACCCAATAGCTGATGCCGTGCGGGATTGCGTCATCGTTAAAATCATAGGCCGGGTTGTGCAGTGATGCGCTTGCTCCGTTGCCCATGAAAATGAATGCGCCGGGACGCGCTTCAAGCATATAGGAGAAGTCCTCGCCTGCCATCATAGGCGCAACCTCTTCATTTACCGCATTATTTCCGGCAACTTGACGTGCAACCTTGGCGGCGAAATCAGTCTCGCGATCATGATTGAATGTAACCGGGTAATTACGTGCGTAATCGATTGTGACTGTCGCGCCCAAGGCGCCCGTGATGCCCTCGACAATTTCAGTAAGCCGCTTTTGCGCGTAGTCTCGCATTTCCTTGCGAAGCGTGCGGACCGTTCCCGCCAGTTCCGCTTTTTGCGGAATGATATTGTAGGCATCGCCCGCATGAAATTTGGTGACTGAAATAACGACAGAATCAAGCGGATCGGTGCCGCGAGAAACAATTGTCTGCAGTCCATTCACCAGCTGTGCGCCAATAACAACAGGATCAATCGTTGTGTGAGGCTGTGCAGCGTGGCCGCCACGACCTTCAATTGTAATGGTGAATTCGTCGGTTGCGGCCATGATCGGGCCTTTGCGGATCGCAAATTCGCCAATCGGTATGCCGGGAATATTGTGCAGTCCGTAGACTTCGGAAATGGTGAAACGCTCCATCATGCCGTCCTTGACCATTTCGCGGCCACCGCCGCCACCTTCTTCGGCAGGCTGGAATATTACGGCTACCGAGCCTTTGAAATTGCGTGTTTCGGCCAGATATTGCGCTGCGCCAAGCAGCATGGAGATATGCCCGTCATGACCACAGGCATGCATTTTGCCGGCATTGGTCGAAGCCCAGGGCTTTCCGGTGATTTCTGTCAGCGGCAGGGCATCCATATCGGAACGCAGGCCGATTGTCGCGCCTTCGCCGTGACGACCGCGGATTATGCCGACAACGCCGGTTTGGCCAATGCCTGTAACCACTTCGTCGCAACCAAAACCGCGCAATTTTTCTTCAATAAATTTGGCAGTCTGGTGCACATCGAACATCAATTCGGGATTTTGGTGCAAATGGCGACGCCATTGCGATACTTCATCCTGCATTTCGACAGCGCGATTGAGCACGGGCATTTTTACATCAACTCCAATTTACCTGTGACAAGAAAGGCACTTTGCCTTTTCGATGCCACATAAGATAGATAAGGCCATTGCCGCTCCACGTGAAGCGCGGCTTAATGCCTTTTGCCTTCCCAAGGTTTTTATACAGACAGGCTGGATTTCAGGAATGCGGAAAACTGTAGCACTTTTTCTAGTCGGTAGCGCGATGTCAACCGTTGCGATGCTCGGTCTTGGATCAACGGCCCTTGCCGAAGCGAATATCACACTTGATGCTGGCGGTGGCGAGATTCTTTCGCAAAAAAACGCCTTTCAGCGCTGGTATCCAGCGTCCTTGACCAAGCTCATGACCGTCTATGTAGCTTTCCGCATGCTCGAATCAAAGCAGGTAACGCTTGATACGCCCGTTCGAATCACCGCGCTTTCAGCCAAGCAACCACCGAGCAAAATGGGCTACAAGGTTGGCTCGGAATTGACGCTCAGTGACGCGCTGAAGATCATGATGGTCAAATCGGCCAATGATGTTGCCATGGCGGTTGGCGAGACGCTGGGCGGCTCTTCAGAAAAATTTGCGGTGCTTATGAACGAGGAAGCCCAACGTATTGGCATGAAAGGCTCGCATTTCGTTAATCCGAACGGGCTGCATTCGGACGATCATTATACGACAGCGCGCGACATGGCAGTTTTGACCCTGCAACTGCGCCGTGAGTTTCCGCAATTTGCGCATTTCTTCGACATTGAGGCCATCGATTACGGCGGCAAGAAAGTACAGCCGAATTTGAATGCCTTGATTGGACGCTTTCCCGGTGCGGATGGGATGAAGACCGGCTTTGTCTGCCCTTCTGGTTATAATCTGATCGGCTCAGCGACGCGCAATGGCCGGACGGTGATTACGGTCGTTCTTGGCGAACTCAAGCTTTCGACCCGTGCCACCAAAGCTGCTGAACTTCTTGCCAAGGGTTTTGAGACCCATGGCACTAGCATCACGATCGACAATCTGAAATCCAACGGTTCGCCGGAGCTTGATGTTGCTGTGAATATGCGTCCGGAGGTTTGCTCCAAGACGTCGGGTTCCGATACATGGGACGGCAAGGATCTTGAAGGTCATATCATTGCCGGATCGCCCTATATGAACCGCATGGACCGCGAGCCGGTGGCTGAAAAAGTCGCCTTGCTGCCGTCAAAGCTCAATGCGCTCGGCATGGAACTTAATCGCCTGCCAGTGCCAACGCCTCGCCCCGACCGTTCGTCGCTTAGCGATGCGGGCAGTGCTGCGAAGGTGATCAATTAATGGCTGGTCCCATTCCAGTTTCCGTTCTGACGGGCTTTCTCGGCTCCGGCAAGACGACTTTGCTCAATCGCCTGCTGAAAGATCCGGCGCTTACCGATACTGCCGTTATCATCAATGAGTTTGGTGATGTGGGCATCGACCATCTGCTGGTGGAAAAGGCGAGCGAAGGCATTATCGAACTTTCGGATGGCTGTTTATGCTGCACAGTGCGTGGCGAACTCGTTGATACGCTTGCTGATCTGATCGATCGTTTGCAGACCGGAAAATTGCAGCGGCTAAAGCGCGTCATCATCGAAACTACTGGTCTCGCCGATCCCGCGCCGGTGCTTCATGCGATTATGGGACACCCCGTTTTGCTGCAAGCATTTCGTGTGGACGGCGTGATCACGACCGTTGATGCGGTTCACGGCATGGCGACGCTGGATGCACATGAAGAGGCAGTAAAGCAAGCGGCTGTGGCTGATCGCATCGTCATCACCAAGACGGATCTGCGTCAGTCGGTGGGCTTGGTTGATCCACTGCGCGCGCGTTTGCAGGCGCTTAATCCTGGTGCCGATATTATTGATGTCAGCGATGAACGGACGGGCTTTGCGGCACTGTTTGAATGTGGTGTCTATAATCCGGAAACCAAGACGGTCGATGTGCAGCGCTGGCTGAAAAGCGAAGCCTGGCGAGACCGTGAGCACGAGCGCCACGAGCTTGAGCATCATGGACACCACCATCATCATGATCATCATGACCACGACAGTCATGACCATCACCATGATGTGAACCGCCATGATGCGGCCATCCGGTCATTCTCCCTGACCCATGACAAGCCTGTGCCGCTATCGAGCTTCGATATGTTTATCGATCTGCTACGCTCGGCCCATGGGGAAAAGCTGTTGCGTGTCAAAGGCATTGTTCTCTTGGAGGATGACCCCGAGCGGCCGCTGGTCATTCATGGCGTCCAGCAGATTTTTCACCCCCCCGTACGGCTCGCCGCATGGCCGGAAGGTGTGCGCGAAACGAGACTGGTCATGATCGTCAAGGATCTGCCGGAGAGCTATGTACAGCAGCTTTTCAACGCGTTTCTCAACAGGCCGCAGATCGATATGCCTGACCGCGCCGCATTGTTTGATAATCCACTGGCTATACCGGGTGTGAAGCGGGTTTAAGTTTTGCTGGGCAGTTGTGCGTGGTTCGACAAGCTCACCATGAGGGAGAGAGTTGATTGCAGGGAGCCATGTTCTGGAGCGATGAAGATTATCTTTGCAGTTCGCCAACTTCCTCATGATGAGCTTGTCGAACCACGCAATCGGGTAATGCAGCCTATCTTTAGCCGCGCTCGATGTGAAAGCGGTGGCCGCCTTCGACGCTGATTGTTTCAATCAGACGGTGGCCCTCGGTCAGGCAGAAATTGGGCATGTCGATAACGGCCAGCGGGTCGGTGGTCTCTACCCATAAGCGCGTTCCAGCTGCGGCTTCAGCCAGTTTTTTACGGGTTTTAAGCACGGGAAGCGGGCAATTCAGGCCGCGAAGATCGTAGACTTCGGCTTCCATGATGCGTTTTGAATCCTGCTCATCCGCGAAGAAATTAAACGTGCTTAATTGCCGCCGATTTTCCACCACGCCTTTTTGGCGGGCGCGGGTGCTGCAACCGGTGCGGCGGCTTCAGGCGCTGCAATGGCGGCTGTTGTCATCGGAGCAGGTGCCGGCGTCTGTTGTGGAACAGGCGTAGCTGCAACGGCAGGCGTGTGCATGCGCGAGCGCTTGGAAGCTTCGCGCTCTTCCTTCGCCTTGTCGGCTGCCACAGCAGAGGCGAGCCGGACCATGATCTGTGGCTTGTTCGCCGCATCGGCATCTTGTGGTGACAAGGATGGCGGCTCTTGCGTTACGCGTTCACCGCGCGCGCGGCGCTGGCTCCATTCAGCAATGATCTTAGCCTCGGTCAGACCCTGGATCGAGCGGGCAGGGGCTTGAATCTTGCCCTTGCCAACCATGGATGAGAAAGCGCTCTCATAATTGGTCTGATAGGACTGATAGGCCATTTTCAGCGATTCCGGCTGATCAGATGGCGGGCAGGTGCTGGTCGCAGCGATAGGCGCGTTCGGGTCGGATGTGTGGTTGAAGACATATTTCTTCTCGCAGACATCGACTTTCGGCGGCACTTTGGTGATTTCAAAGTGGTCGTAGCCTTCCTTCAGATTTTTCCAGAAAGCGTAATTGGGATCATCCTTGTAGCGCGCCATATTGGCGGCAGTCATGCGGAACGGATAGGCTTGTAGCTGGATCGATTCCTGCCCGCCCTTGAAGGCATCGCGGGCGAAAGCATAAATCTGCGCAACCTGACCATCGGTCATCGAATAGCAGCCGGAAGACGAGCAGGCGCCGTGAACCATCAGATTTGCGCCCGTCCGGCCAAGCGCGCGGTCAAGCGCGTTGGGAAAGCCAGTATTGAATGACAGATAGTAACTGGATTTCGGATTCATGTGAGCGGGGCGGACGGCATAATAGCCTTCCGGCGCCTGACGATCACCTTCAATGAATTTCGGGCCAAGTTTCCCGGACCATTTGCAAATCTGGTAACTGGTGACGATATCGTAGCGGCCATTGTCCTTGCGCTTCCAGACTTCAAGAACGTTTTCTTCCTTGAAGATGCGGAACATGATCGGCGAGGTGGCAGTCATGCCTTTCGTCTTCATGCTCTGGACAAGTTTGGCGGGCAGTTGCGTGTTCGCGCCATTGGGAACGAGATCGTTCACCGTCCCGCCCTGACATCCGGCAAGGAAAAGCGTGAGCATCAAAGGAGCAAGAATGTGTGTCTTTATCTTCATTGCAGCAGCAGTTGCCAGTTCATCAATGTGTTTGCCGAGGTCGGATTCGCCGGGAATATAACATTCGCACCATTATAAATGCACCCGTTATAGTTGATAAAGTCTTGACGCAACCGCATAAAATTGCCCCGATCACGCAGATGTCACCTTTCACGCACTGACGGCGGATTTATGGCAAACAATCATGAAGCACACATAATTGCTTCGAAGTGCCGCAAAACAAAAAAGGCGGCGCAAATTGCACCGCCTTTTTTAAGTCTAGTCCGAAAGATCAGCCGTTAAGGGCGTCCTTCAGAGCCTTTGCAGGCTGGAAAGCAACTTTCTTGGAAGCTGCGATCTTAATTGTTGCGCCGGTTGCAGGGTTGCGGCCTTCGCGAGCGGCGCGAGCCTGTACCTTGAACTTGCCGAAGCCTGGCAGCGAAACTTCATCGCCAGCTACGACTGAATCGGTGATGCCTTTAAGGATGCTATCAACAATCGCCTTGGACTGAACTTTTGTAAGACCCTGATCAGCGACGAGCTTATCAATGAGATCGGACGTATTCATTTGGCGGTTTCCTCAGTATATTCGTTGATCGGAGGGGTCTGTATGGCACGCGTTACGCACTCTGTCATCAGGAACTACAGGCAAAAAGCGGGTTTATACCCAGTGTTTACGGGGTTTTTTTCGAATTAAGCCATGATTTGCCGGATGGGGATGCCGGTTGACCCAAAAATCGCGCCAAGTGATTCGGCTTGTGCGGGCCCTTAATCAGCTATCGACAGGGCGATAAGCTTCGTTGATTTGCCAGATTGGCGGGCTGCCAATATGTCTTGCAATATGATCGACAAAGGCGCGCACCTTCGCAGAGACATGGCGCGTGGGAGGGTAGACCGCATATATATTGTAGGGTAGCGGCTTTGCTTGCGGCAAAACGGGGATGAGTCTTCCTGCCCGCAACGGTTCGGCAGCGATGAACATCGGCAGGAGTACAAGCCCAAGGCCGGCAATCGCCATATCGCGCATCGCCTCGCCATTATTGGCAACGATGCGGCCATGCATCGGCACGGCAATCGGTTCGCCATCCTTGTCCGGATTTTCAAATTGCCAGAGCTGGCTGGTATTGACGTTGGAATAGTCGATGCAGGAAAAGCGACCCAGCGCGCCCAGCGTTTCCGGCAGGCCATGCGTATTGGCGAAATCCGGGCTGCAACAGATGACACGGGGATCGGTGCATAATTTGCGCGCGATCAGGCTGGAATCGCGCAATATACCAATGCGTATGCCGACATCATAACCGCCGCGCACCAGATCGATCATGCGGTCTTCAAACTCCACGGCGATTTCCAGATCGGGATATTGCCGGGCAAAATCCGCAATCATCCGCCCCAGATACATTGTGCCGAAGGTCATGGGCGCAGCGATGCGCAATGTGCCGCGAATGGCGCTATTGCGTGTCGCGGCCGTATCAGCCGCCTCCATGATGTCGCGGACAAGCGGGCGGATGCGCTCGACGAAATCCAGCGCATTTGCCGATGCCACCAGCTTGCGCGGCGTTCGCTGAAACAATTCAATGCCAAGCCCACCCTCCAGATTGGAGATGCGCTTGCTGACAACGGATTTTGACAGGTTAAGCCGCGCGGCTGTGGCCGTGATGCTGCCGGTTTCAATCACGTCGAGAAACGTCAATAAATCTTCGAAACGCCACTTCATGGTTTGCTTATACGAGACGTGATTGCCGTTGAACAGAAGTTTGATGGCGTTATAGTTCTGTTTTATCGAACATGAGTTGCATCTTTATGGTCTTTATTGCCGGAACAACTGCGCAGATATTCACCCCAACGGCGATTTCGCCACTCAATCACGCAGGAGGCTTTGATGAGCTTACAACTGACAGGCATTCACCATCTGACGGCAATTACCGCCAATGCGCCAGAAAATGTGCGTTTCTACACAAAGACGCTTGGTTTGCGGCTGGTCAAAAAGACCGTCAATCAGGACGATACGAGCGCCTACCATCTTTTTTATGCCGATGGTGAAGCAACGCCCGGTACGGATTTGACATTCTTCGACTGGCCAACTGCACCGGAGCGCCGCGGCACCCATAGTATTTCGCGCACTGGTTTGCGGGTTGGCAGCAAGGCCAGCCTCGACTGGTGGAAAGCCCGGTTTACCGAATTGGGTGTCAAGTCCGGCGAGGTGACAGAGATAGGCGGTCATGCTTCGCTGGATTTCGAGGATGGCGAAGGGCAGCGCTTTCGGTTGATTGATGATGGCGGTGCTGGCGACTCCCACCCTTGGGACAAGAGCCCTGTGCCTGCCGAACATCAGATCCGCGGGCTTGGCCCAATCACCATCAGCGTGCCGGACATCACCAATACGGAAGCAATTCTTCTGCATGTGATGAACATGCAAAAAGTGCGCGACTATGCCGATCCCGATGGCATCGGGCATGTGCATGTTTTTGCAATGGGCGAGGGCGGTCCGGCTGCGGAGTTGCACGTCGCCGTTCAACCTGATCTTCCCGCCGCACGGCAGGGTGCAGGGGCGGTGCATCACGTGGCTTTCCGCGCCCCGGATGTCAATGCCTTGCATGAATGGACCGAGCGTTTGAAAAGTTTCCGCATGCCATCCAGCGGTGAAGTCGAGCGTTACTATTTCCGTTCGCTCTATTTCCGCGAACCAAATGGTATTCTGTTCGAGATCGCAACCGACGGTCCGGGCTTCACAGTGGATGAGCCGTTGGAAACGCTTGGGGAAGAGCTCTCATTGCCGCCATTCCTTGAAAGCAAGCGTGCCGCCATTGAGGCCGGGCTGAAGCCGCTCGTCTGATTATGAAAAAGCAGCAAACAGGCCGGATCAATTCCGGCCTGTTTCCATTTCTGTCAGCCAGCTTCTGGCGGCGTCAATATCATGCTGATTGGTCTCGTGACCGGCAGGAACGCTGAGGGCAGTCAAATTGGCTCCAGCCTGCCGCAGATCGGCTTCGAGTGCGGGGGCATGCGCACCAAAGAGGTCGTGATCGCCGGTCAGGCTGAGAATATGCGTGCCGCTCAGATCAGCTTCAGGTGTCTCTTCAAGCACTTTGGTTGCGCGCAGCAAAATGGCATTGCGCACCAGGCCTGGATGCAACTGCATCATGGCAGCCAGAAGATTGGCGCCGTTGGAATATCCCATGAAAATCGTTGATTGCAGGTCGAGATCATAGGCTTCGACAGCGCCTTCAATGAATGCGGCGAAGGCTTCCGCTTCCGAGCGGATGTCGTTTTGATCAAAGCTCAAAGGTCCAAAACGGCGGAACCAGCGCGCAGTTCCTTCTTCCGTGCTGCGACCACGCAGACCAAACAGCGTTGCACCGGGTGCGATACTGGCCGCCAAGGGCATGAGGCTTGTTTCACTGCCATCAGAACCATGAAGAAGGATAAATGCCTGGCCGGTTGCCGGTTCGGGCGTATAGACGCGATGGACGAATGGCAGATCGCGATAAATGAAACGCGGTTCCTTCGGCAGACCGAATTGCGGCAAGATGATTTTTACATTCGCCGTTTCATCGGCAAAATGCGGGGGGACGAAAAGCTCTGTGCCCAAAGTCTCCAATGGTTCGTCAATCAGCACGCCGGGACCATCCGTCGCCATTTCAAGCAGAGTACCGCCCGGCTCGCGCACATAGATGGAATGGAAATATTTGCGGTCGTGCAGGGCAGTTGCATCGGCACCTTCAGCGATCATCTGCTCATAAGTCGCGTTCACTTCGGCAATGTCTGCGGCGCGAAAGGCAATATGATCCACGGTGCCGGTGCCGGGGGCGGAGCTCCAAAAGCCGGTTGCATCGCGAACGTCAATGCAATCTCCTGACGAGGAAACCATTCGCGTTATTGTGTCGCTCTGCCCCGCACTTTCATATGAAAAGTGCCTGCTGAGAAACGCAGCAGTCTCGTTGGGTTTTTCGGTGAGGATCGTTGCGCCGCGTAAGCGCATGATCGCATCTGTTTGCGATATGCCATCGCTTTCCCACGGGTCCCCGGGGCTGACGAAGTCTGTTCCGACCAGTTTGATGATCGCCCCGTCAGGATCGTGCAATCGCAAGACGGTTTCGCCAAATTCCTGCGCCGGTCCCGTAACCGCGATGTTGAATTGCAGCGCACGGGTCAGCCAGAAACCAATAGTTTCAGTTGGAATAGCGAAAGATACCTCGCTGGGCTGGCCATAGCCGACGCGGCCAAGCGAGCCATCTTCCCAGACCAGAAATGTGATCAGGGAGCCAGGAGTGCCAGAGGCATCGCCATAAATCAGATGAAGCTGTGTTGCGTCTTCAAAGCCGCCGGTGCGCTTGACCAGCCGAAGCCCGAGAAACCCGACATAGAAATCGACATTCGCCTGAACCTTGCGGGTGATCAGTGTGATGTGATGAATGCCGCCTGTCATGTCCGAGGTCCCTCTTTTCATGAGGCGCTTGATAAGGGGAAAGCAGGAAAGGCGCAATCGCAGATGACAGCACAAAAGAGAACACCCACCGCTGGGAGGAGCGATGGGTGTTACTTGTAAAGAACGGCTCTGGGAGGAACGCTGTTCTTTAAGCGGCCGTGGCTGGGAGGAGGAGTGCCACGGACGTGGGAGGTCTGTTTAATTAGAATGCCGAAGCGGCCTTCTTCGCAACGAAAGCGATGTCACCGCGGGAGATGCCGAGGTCGTTCAGTTCACGTGCGGACAGGCGGTTCAATTCCGTGACTGTGTCACGATAGCGGCGCCAGTTGTTGTACGAGCGGATCAAGTTCATTTCACTCACCTAAAGTTCTTTTGTTTGTTGGATCGTTATCGATCGGTGAGCTGGATATAGTGCAGTGCACTCAGAACTTGGAGTCACAAGTTTGCATAGCTGGTTTGCAGGAAAATGGGCCTCTAAACCACTGAAACTGAAGGTTTCCGCCATTAATTTGTCATTATCGATCTGAAATTTGAGAAAAATGGTGGATTCGGCTGTAAAACTGCCCAAGTCGGCCATATTCGTTAACGGCGAAAACTGCTTCAGGCGTGCGCTTTCGCGGGGGGTGGCTTTCTGGCCGCTTCGCGCGGTGCAGCTTTACTCTTTTTCTTTGCAGCGGTGCGGCTCTTAAGTTCCTCGTCGGCCTTCTTCGCTGCTTCTTCGCATTGTTTGCGAAATTTCTCGACTTCAGCCTCGGTCAGATGCTCGATGCCGATAAAAGCATTCTTTCCGTTACTGACGCGCACGAGCTCGTCCAGCTTGGCCTGAATGGCTACGCTATCGCGGTTTTGCGTGTTCTGGATGAGAAACACCATGAGGAAGGTCACGATTGTCGTGCCGGTATTGATGATGAGCTGCCACGTATCGCTGAAGCCGAATATCGGTCCGCTAAATGCCCATATGACTACGATTGCCACGCAAAGGATGAAGGTTACAGGTTTGCCTGCAGCCAGAGCCACAGTGTTGGCGACCTTGGTGAAGATCTGATCGAACATGCGTAATCCTCTTTATGACCGGCGATAATGAGTCTGGCACTCAATAACTTTTGAACGAGGCTGTTGGTTCCGCGACAGGAAACCAACATGCATCTGCGTTTCAGGGTGGTCAAAAAACGCCCGGGAGCGTATGCTTAACCATGTAGGTTGAGGTCCATAGTGACCCGTCCATGGTCACCGAGCTCCTTTTCCGCCCTGAACTTATGGGAGGTTTGAGATGGCGAATTTCCATGTGATTGCCGGTGCTGATTCAGGCATTGCCCATCCCGATGTGCGCAAAATTGCCGTCAGGGATGTTTTCACGGCGCTGCGCAAAGGTCTTGACGATTTCTGGGAGAAGCCGTCGCATTATGTGTTTCTCTGCCTGATTTATCCCATTGCCGGTCTGGTGCTGATCCGATGGTCGTCCGGTGCTAACACCCTGCCGCTGATTTTCCCACTAATGTCAGGTTTTGCACTGATCGGACCTCTGGCAGCCATCGGGCTTTATGAAATCAGCCGCAGACGCGAGCGGGGTATGGACACATCCTGGTGGCATGCAAGGCAGGTGGTGCATTCACCCGCCGTTCCATCCATTCTTGCAATAGGGGCCATGCTGGTCGCCGTTTTCGTGGCATGGTTGCTGATCGCCCAGGCGCTTTATGTGAACCTCTTCGGCGATACGCCCCCGGCTTCGATCGCGGTATTCATGGATCAGGTTTTCAACACGCCTCAAGGCTGGCGAATGATCATACTCGGCAATGCAATCGGTTTTGTCTTCGCGGCCTTTGTGCTTTGCACGACGGTGATCGCCTTTCCCTTCCTGCTCGACCGCGATGGCGGCGCTTATGCGGCGATAGCCACGTCAGCGCGCGTGGTGGCAAAAAATCCGCTACCCATGATCGTTTGGGGCTTGATTGTCGCCGCACTGCTGTTTGTGGGCTTCGCAACATTGTTCGTGGGTCTGGCGATTTTCATACCCGTTCTCGGACATGCCACCTGGCACCTTTACCGTGCAGTTGTTCCGGCGCACGAAATGTAAAAGCAATATCTGCCTCGTATGGTGGAATACGGGGCAGATGGTCAAATTTCCCGGTAAAACTAGCATTTGACGTAAACGGCTATTATCCTTCCAGAATCGCCAACCTTGCGAAGGGAATACCGACATGGGTAGCTATTCGAAGCTGATTGGATCGATTATCGGAGGTATTGCGGGCTGGCTTGCCTCACGTTACGCCCTGCCGCCGGAGCTGACATCCCCCGAAATCCAAGGGGCAGCAACAGTTATTCTCAGCGCTGCGGCCACATACCTGTTCCCCGCAAATACGGTGCCGACACAGACAACGACCGAGCCGGAGCCAAAGGTCACCACTCCTCAATAGTCTGTTTGATTTGTAGCTCCGGCCGGTGCATTTGTGCACCCGTCGGAATGGCGCGGTATCCCGCCGTCCGTAAGAGGGCGTAGTCAAAGCTGAAATCAGCCCTCTACTAGTGTGTACTGGACGAGGCGATTAATCCTCAAAGCGGGTCGTGGCGTCGCGATCATGCTCGTATTTATGCTTGGTCGGGAAGGTCGGTAACCAGGATTCGCGGCGGATGACCCAGCTTTCATAAGTCGGTGTCAGCTGGTCAATATCGTCCAGCGAGCCAATGTTCACTTCGATTTCGTCGTCGGTGCGGGCAAAAACCGACGATCCGCAACGGGGGCAGAAATGACGCCCGGCATAGTCGCCCGTTTCTCCCTCGATGGACACAGCAGCTTCAGGAAATATTGCTGAAGCGTGAAAAAGAGCGCCATGATGTTTGCGGCAGTCGAAACAGTGACAAATGCCGACCCGATAAGGCCGTCCCGTTGCAACGATTCGGACATCTCCGCAGCTGCACCCGCCCGTGAACCGGTCCATCTTGCGCCTCCTCAATAATCACGTGAGTTGGAATATTTACAATGAACAAGACAGCCATTGCAAATAGATGACTGAGGTGCTGTTCATGCTTGATAATGGAATGTCGATTGCCAAGGTATTTATCCTTGAACGGCTGCGATTGGTGGAAAGCTGATCATTCCCTTTAGCGATTCGCTCGCGTAATGAGCACACGGCGCGCCGCGCCGCATCAGTTGATGATTTCGCCTCGTTCGTGCGAAGGCAACGCGATCAGACGTTCTCTCCATAGCTGTAGTGCTTCGGGGGTCAATCTGGTCCAATCCGTGATTTCCCCAATGATCTTGAGCGGTGCGCTGCTGCGATACGACCGCGTTGGATTGCCAGGAAACTTCTTGTCGGTCACGTTCGGGTCGTTCTCGAATGCCCCTGTGGGCTCTACGATGTAAACACGCGGGGCTGCGCCGCCTTTGGTGAGTTCAGCCGCAATTTCAGCGGCAAGCCCGGCACCATCCACAAGAGAAGTGAAGTAGATATGGTTCATCACCACTTCAGGACGATAGTTCGACCTGTATCCTGCGGTGAGGAAATCACCCACGCGCAAATCCGCGATTGTGCCATGAAAGAAGGGGCCCTTATCCAGTGCTTCGGTCATCGTGATCGTCCTGTCTTGTGGGTCTGCTTGTCGTCAGTGAGCTGAGCGATGCCAACGGAGATAAGGTCGAAAGAGGCTATTTCCACCCGTTGCAAGCTCAAATAGTCGAGACGCAAACGTTGATCTGCCCTGTCGCAGTTTTCGAAAAATTATTACACTTGGGTGTGTGGGAAAAAATGGCGCGCCCGAAAGGATTCGAACCTCTGACCCCCAGATTCGTAGTCTGGTGCTCTATCCAGCTGAGCTACGGGCGCGTGCCACAAATGCGCGTTCGTCTGCGCAGGCCGGTTCCTAATTGGTTGGCTGCGTAAATGCAAGCCGGTTTCCAAAAAAACCGCAACTATTTATTCCTAAAGATTGCGGCCGATGGCCAGATACTTCTCGCGGCGGTCCTGACGCAAAGCATCGCGATCCATATTGCTCATGGATTTCAGCGCGACATTGATGATGTTTCCAGTCGCTTCTATTGCTGCATCCCGGCCGCGATGGGCGCCGCCCAGAGGCTCCGGAATAATGCCGTCAATGATCTTCAATTCGTAAAGATCCTGCGCGGTGATGCGCATTGATGTGGCCGCATCCTTGGCTCTGGTCGAATCATGCCAGAGAATAGACGCGGCACCTTCGGGCGAAATAACCGAATAGATGGAATGTTCGAGCATGTAGACGCGGTTGGCCGTGGCAATCGCGATAGCGCCGCCGGAGCCGCCTTCACCGATGATGACGGAAACGATTGGCACCTTCACATTGAGGCAGGCGGCAGTTGAGCGGGCAATGGCCTCGGCCTGGCCGCGTTCCTCGGCGGCGATGCCTGGAAATGCGCCCGCCGTATCAACAAGCGTCAGCACGGGCAGGTTGAACCGGTCTGCAAGTTCCATGATGCGCACGGCCTTGCGGTAGCCTTCGGGCATGGCCATGCCAAAATTGTGCTTGAGGCGCGTTTTGGTATCGCTGCCTTTTTCCTGTCCAATGACTGCAACGGCCTGACCATTAAAGCGGGCAAGACCAGCCTGAACCGCATCATCATCGGCATAGTTGCGATCACCTGCCAGCGGTGTGAAATCGGTAAAGAGCCTTGCAATATAATCCACGCAATGGGGCCGGTCCGGATGACGTGCGATCTGCGCCTTCTGCCAAGGCGTCAATTTGCGATAAAGATCGCGCAATGCATCGCCGGAGCGTCTTTCAAGCCGCGCAATCTCGTCATTGGTGTCGAGCGCGCCGCCTTCTTCTGCAAGCTTTTTCAGCTCAAGAATCTTGCCATCGAGATCGGCAACCGGCTTTTCAAAATCAAGATAGTTGTACATGGACTGAATATCTGCCTGCAAAAAGGTGGATTTTTCAAAGCCTAACTGGCTGTTGCGAGCGCGCATGTCAAGGAACCATGCCTCAGATGAGGCATAAGCCACGCAACTTATACGGTGAATTCCGGCAAAGGTGTGGTGTTAATCGGCCAATGGATGGTGCTTGGTGACAAGCTGGTGCAGCCGCTCTTCCATGACATGCGTATAAATCTGCGTGGTAGAAATATCCGAATGGCCAAGCAATTGCTGTACCGCGCGCAGATCAGCACCGTTCTGCAGCAAGTGACTGGCGAATGCGTGACGCAGGACATGGGGTGAAATCGCGGAGGTCTTCAGGCCAGCGCGAGCTGCAAGCCCTTTGAGGTCGCGTCCGAAGACCTGACGCGCCAGAAAGCCGCTTTCCGAGACTGCCGGGAAAAGCCACGGACTGTCGCAAAGGCCGGGCAGGGCGTCGCGCAGTTCAAGATATTTCATCATGGCGATGCGGGCTTTGCCGGAAAGCGGGACCATACGGTCCTTTGATCCCTTACCCCGCACCATCAAAAAGCGATTGTCGGAGCGCGCAACGGTGACAGGCAGGCCGACAAGTTCAGAAACGCGCAAGCCGGTTGCATAAAGTATTTCAAGCAGCGCATGGAGGCGCAAAGCCTGGAAATGTACCGTGTCTGAAGCCTTTGCATCGAGCGTTTCCACTTCCGCCCGGGCAAGCAGCTTTTCCACATCGGCTTCGCTCATGATTTTCGGCAAGGAACGATCCTTCTTCGGGGCATCAAATGTGCTGGTGGGATCGTCCGCGCGAATGTTCTCCATGTAAAGAAAGCGGAAGAACTGACGAAGCGCCGAAAGCCTGCGGGCCTGCGAGGTGGCGGCAAAGCCGCGATTGGCAATATCGTCAAGATAGGTGCGAATGGTGACCGGCTCCGCCAGGGGCAGCTGTGTGCCGGTGCCAGCGCTGAAGGATGCGGCATCCTCAAGGTCTCGCCTGTAGGAGTCGAGCGTGTTCTGCGCAGCTCCTCTTTCGGCGCTCATCATTTCAAGAAAATTCTCGATGGCTGCTGAAGCGCGCATGATTTTTACTTTGGTTGCTGGGGTTTCGGATTGAGCTTTTCGCTCGGCACGCGAATGGTCATCTCGGTCTGGGTGGGGTGAACAAAGGTCACAAGCGCGACCATCCCGGCATAGACAAGCCCCGCAAGGATGGCGAGGACAATGATAAGTCGCGTGAGTGTCGGCATTTTCTCTATCGAACAGGCTGCATTGGTCGGTTCCATAATCTTGGACGCAAACTCTTAATAATTTGGTGAATGGCTGAGTTGCTGCACTGACGTTCTGCGTGGTTCGACAAGCTCACCATGAGGCGAGATTGCGATTTGCAACCAAAATGATCGCCACAGGCGAGTTGTAGATCCCTACAATCCGCAACTTCTCTTATGGTAGGCCTGTCGAGCCACGCACGCTATTGATGTAAAATGGAACATCGATGGTCCTTAAAGCCATAGTCTGCTTGACTGGACCAAGGTTTTACTGTCGAAACGCAATCATGAATACGACGGAAGAAACACCTCTGCCAGATGAAACATCTGAGCTGGCAAAATCCATCCGCGAGCGGCTTGGCACGCGTTCAATCGTGCTTGTCGGCCTCATGGGTGCAGGTAAGTCGACAGTGGGAAAGAAACTGGCCTCGCTGGTGGAACTGCCCTTTTTCGACGCGGATCACGAGATTGAAAAGGTCTCGACAATGTCGATCCCCGAGCTTTTCGAAGCCTATGGCGAGGCCGAATTTCGCGATCTTGAACGGCGGGTCATTGCACGCATGCTGGAAGAGGGGCCGATTGTCCTGGCAACAGGAGGTGGTGCCTATATGAACGAGCAGACGCGAAGCGCCATAGCATCCACCGGTATCTCCGTATGGCTTAAAGCAGAGCTTGATGTCTTGATGTCGCGTGTCGTGCGCAAGCAGAACCGTCCATTGCTGAAGAACAGCGATCCGCGCGGTGTGATGGAGCGGCTGATGGGCGAGCGCTATCCAATCTATGCATTTGCCGATCTCACGATCAATTCGCGCGAAGAAAAGAAAGAAATTATCGCTTTCGAAGCGATGCAGGCCATTGCAGGGCATCTGGGCGGGCAAGCCCTTTCCAACGAGACAAAAACGGATGAGGAGGCCGGGTCATGACGGATCAAGCGACAAGCACAATCGTTCCCGTCAAGCTCGGCGATCGTTCCTATGACATATTGATTGGTGGCGGTTTGATTGAGCGTGCAGGACAAGAGATCGTCTCACGGGCAGGCAAGACAATGCGGGCGGCCATTGTCAGCGACGAGACAGTTGCCGGGCTGCATCTGGAGCGGTTGCAAGCGGGGCTCACTGCCGCAGGAATAGAATCGACGCCGGTGGTGGTTGCCCCGGGCGAGCAATCAAAATGTTTTGCGACGCTGGAGACTGTTACCAACGCCATTCTAGCGGCGCGGCTAGAACGCGGCGATATTGTCATTGCTTTCGGTGGCGGTGTCATTGGTGACCTTGCCGGTTTTGCGGCTGGTATTGCGCGGCGCGGCATGGGTTTTGTGCAGATACCAACCTCATTGCTGGCGCAGGTGGATAGTTCCGTGGGCGGCAAGACCGGAATTAACACGGCGCATGGCAAGAACCTTGTCGGCGTGTTCTATCAACCCCAGCTGGTTCTGGCCGACACGGATGTGCTCAACACGCTCTCTCTACGTGAGTTTCGTGCAGGTTATGCGGAAGTTGCCAAATATGGTCTGATCGACCGTCCGGATTTTTTCGCCTGGCTGGAGGCCAACTGGCGCGGGATTTTCGATGGAGGGCCGGAACGGACCCAGGCGATTGCCATAGCGTGCCAGTCAAAAGCCGATGTCGTTGAACGCGACGAGTTCGAGATGGGAGACAGGGCGCTGCTCAATCTTGGCCACACATTCGGCCATGCGCTGGAGACAGCAACCAAATATGATTCCTCGCGCCTTGTTCATGGTGAGGGCGTTTCCATCGGAATGGTTCTGGCGCATCAGTTTTCGGCCAAAATGAATCTGGCCAGCCCGGATGATGCTTTGCGGGTGGAAAAGCATCTGCGCGATGTCGGCCTGCCGGTATCTATCAACGAGATACAAGGCCAGCTTCCGCCAGCGGAAAAATTGATGGAATATATTGCGCAGGATAAAAAGGTGACGCGTGGTACGCTGACCTTTATTCTCACGCGCGGTATCGGTCAGTCATTCATCGCCAAAGATGTTCCACCATCGGCGGTCTTGAGCTTCCTGAAGGAGAAACATCCAGCATGACCTTGGAACTCTGGATTTTCTGCGGGGTTATTTTGGGTTTGATCCTGATGTCCGCTCTCTTTTCAGGGTCCGAAACGGCATTGACTGCGGTGTCGCGGGCACGCATGCATCGGCTGGCGAACCGCGGCGACGGGCGTGCAAGCATTGTCGAAAATCTCATCGAGAAACGCGACAGGCTGATAGGCGTCATGCTGATCGGCAATAATCTCATCAATATTCTCGCATCGTCGCTGATGACCAGCATGTTGCTTGATATTTTCGGGCAGGCTGGTGTGGCCTATGCGACAGCCATCATGACCGTCCTTCTGGTGATCTTTGCGGAAGTTCTGCCAAAATCCTGGGCTATATCGAGTCCCGAACGCAATTCGCTTTCGCTGGTGCGGTTTGCGCAGCTTGCAGTCTGGATATTCGGTCCTCTTTCCGATCTGGTGAACTGGATCGTACGCAATATACTTGCGATTTTCGGGATCAATCTTGCTGCGGGAATTTCAATGTTTTCAGCGCAGGAAGAGCTGCGCGGTGCGGTCGACCTGCTCCACAAGGAAGGTTCCGTGGTGAAGGGCGACAGGGACCAGATTGGTGGCTTGCTTGATCTGCGCGAGCTTGAAGTCTATGACGTCATGATCCACCGCACCGATATGGATTCGGTCAATGCCGATGATCCAATCGAGACGATCATCACCGAAATCCTTGCCAGCCATCATACGCGTATTCCTGTGTGGAGAGGCACGAACGATAATTTCGTCGGGGTTGTCCACGCCAAAGACCTTGTACGGGCGATCAGGGATGCCAATCGCGACTTCTCGAAGATCAATATTATGAAGGTTGCGACAAAGCCCTGGTTCGTGCCGGATACGACCACGCTCCAGGACCAGCTCAATGCGTTTTTGCGGCGCAAGGCACATATTGCCATTGTCGTCGATGAGTATGGCGACGTGCAGGGGCTGATCACGCTGGAAGATATTCTTGAGGAGATCGTTGGCGATATTGCCGACGAGCATGACATTGACGTGCAGGGTGTTCGCCCGCAGCCGGATGGCTCAATCCTTGTCGACGGGTCCGTGCCGATACGCGACCTTAACCGCGCGCTCGACTGGAATCTGCCCGATACGGAGGCGACAACCATTGCAGGGTTTGTGATCCATCAGACGCAGAGCATTCCAAAGGAAAAACAGGCTTATACGTTCCATGGCAAGCGGTTTACGATCATCAAGCGGGAAAAAAACAGAATAACGCGACTGCGCATCCGGCCGATTGAAGGTGAGGACAATCCGAAGGCGCGGTAGTTCACGAGGCATTCAGGTTCATATAACTGGGATTAAAATGCATATTCTCATTGCGATTATCGGTTTGGCGGCTGTTGTTTTATTCTGGACCCTGCGAGCCCATTCGACTGTCAAGGCAGTACGCGATCTTGATCGCGACACGAAAGGCCTGCAACGGAAGGCAAAGTTCAGTTTTCAGAATCTGATCGGCTCACCCTACAGCCGTATAAAAGACCCGCGTCTGGCCGCTGCGATCTTGATGATTCAGCTTGTGCGGACGGGCGCCCCGGTGACCGCAGACGAAAAGATGAAGATTCTGGAACTGATTAGCGAAACGCTTCAGATCGAAGATCCAGACGCATTGTTTCGAAAGGCCTGGACTTATACCAAGCAGCGGGGATTTTTTTCGCCCATGGCTGATGAAATGGCACCCATGCTGCGCGAACGCCTGACGAGAAGAGAACGGCTGCAATTGATCGACATGCTGCAACAGACCGCATCAGCCTACGGTGAGCCGAGTGAATTGCAAGTTGGAATGATTGCGCGATTGAAGCGGCAACTGGTGCAGGACTGAATATTAGTTGCATACATCCAGTGCGTGGTTCGACGCACTGGATGTATGCAGTTTCCTGTCGCAATGCTTTTCAGGAATTGCCAGTCACACTTTAGTTGAGCTTTTTACCGCCGTGTTGCTTCGCCGGGCGCTGCTGGTTCAAGCGCCAAGGCATGGACGCTTCCCTTCAATTCTGCTTCGAGAACTTCATTGATTGCGCGGTGGCGTTCGACACGCGACATGCCGGAAAAAGCCTCCGCGACAATCCGCACGCGAAAATGCGTTTCGCCTGAACCGTCAAATGTGCCATGATGCTCGCTGTCAGAATGATGGTGGCCTGCGTGAAGGTGGCTTTCATTGATGACAGCCAATGAAACGGGATGGAAAGCCTGTGTCAGTTTGTTTTCGATCGCGGACTGAGTGGACATTTCATTCTCCTGCGCCCATATGGTAGTTTCATTTGGCAAATCCGAACATGTTCATAAATTTACCGCCATTTCAGGCGTTAGGTCATAAATCATGTCCGAATGTCAATTCACGCCAAGCCAAGATAAACGTATTCGATGACGACAAGCTCTAAATATTTCGACAGCATCCGTATCCGCCCGAAAAAGGCGGAAGAGGAGAAATCGCGCACGCCCATATGCCAGTGGGACGGCTGTGAGAAACCTGGTCCGCACCGCGCTCCCGTGGGCCGCGAAAAGGAAGGCGAGTTCTTCCATTTCTGCATCGACCATGTGCGCGAGTATAATAAAGGCTATAATTATTTCTCCGGCCTGTCTGATGCAGAGGTTGCGCGCTACCAGAAGGAAGCGCTGACGGGCGATCGCCCGACATGGACTGTTGCAGGATTGCCGGGCAGCGGGGCAGGGCCAAGCGCCAGCACCCGCGCGCAGGCCAGTGCAAGCGCCAAGACATCGCCGGATTTTTCCAAATTGCGATCGGGGCGTGCTGCCTACCAAAACAGGTTCCGGGATCCCAATAGTGTTTTCAATAATGCACGTGTCCATGTGCGCAAATTGAAGCCGCTGGAGTCAAAAGCGCTGGATACGCTTGGACTAGGTGCAAAAGCCACTGGCGAAGATATAAAGTCGCGCTATAAAGAACTGGTGAAGCGCCACCACCCCGATGCAAACGGCGGTGATCGGGCTTCCGAGGATCGTTTCCGTGACGTAATCCAGGCCTATCAATTGCTCAAGACGGCTGGTTTCTGCTAACCACTCATGGGCTGAATTCAGAATCTCGTTGCGGGGTTCGCTATTTTTATGCGTCTGCGCATGCAGTCGCGCTGGAGGCATGATGAATAAGGTTGATCGCGATATTGCGAATTTGCCGGATACAACGGTTTCTGTAGAAAAGCTTTTCGGATTCCAATCCGACATGATGGTCCCGGCCTACAAGGCCGGCGATGCCTATGTCCCGGAAATCGACACGGACTATCTGTTCGACAAGGCAACGACGCTGGCCATTCTGGCAGGTTTTGCCTTCAACCGGCGCGTTATGGTTTCCGGCTATCACGGAACGGGTAAATCCACGCATATTGAACAGGTTGCCGCGCGCCTCAACTGGCCCTGCGTTCGCGTCAATCTCGACAGTCACGTCAGCCGTATCGATCTGGTCGGCAAGGATGCAATTGTGGTGAAAGAGGGCATGCAGGTTACAGAATTCCGCGACGGCATTCTGCCTTGGGCCTACCAGCATAATGTTGCTCTGGTTTTTGACGAATATGATGCCGGTCGTCCGGATGTTATGTTCGTTATCCAGCGCGTGCTGGAATCATCCGGCCGCTTGACGCTTCTGGATCAAAGCCGCGTTATCCGTCCGCACCCTGCCTTCCGCCTGTTCGCTACGGCCAATACGGTCGGTCTCGGCGATACGACCGGTCTTTACCACGGCACGCAGCAGATCAATCAGGCGCAGATGGATCGCTGGTCGATCGTGACGACGCTCAACTATCTGCCGCATGACAATGAGGTGGCAATCGTTGCTGCCAAGGCCAAGCATTATCAGAACAAGGAAGGCATGGAGATCGTCTCCAAGATGGTCCGCGTTGCCGATATGACCCGTGCAGCATTCATCAATGGCGATCTTTCGACAGTGATGAGTCCGCGTACGGTGATCACCTGGGCTGAAAATGCCGATATCTTCAAGGATGTCGGTTTTGCATTCCGCCTGACCTTCCTGAACAAGTGCGATGAATTGGAGCGTCCAATCGTTGCCGAGTTCTATCAGCGTGCCTTTGGCAAGGAACTGCCTGAATCCACAGCTAATGTGGTTATGAGCTAAGAGCACAGCAGAAGATGGCAGGTCCGGGAGACAATTCACGTGCGGTACCGAAAGGTCCGGTTGATAGCGAGCCCTTCAAGCGCGCTGTCACGGCCTGTATGCGTGCAATTGCCGGCGATCATGAGCTGGAAGTCGGCTTCGGCAATGACAAGCCTGCGCTGACCGGCCACCGGGCACGGCTTCCTGATCTGCCCAAACGCCCCACGGCCAATGATATAGCGGTCACGCGCGGGATTGGCGATTCGATGGCATTGCGTCAGGCATGCCATAATGATCGTATTCACGCGACGCTCGCGCCGGAAGGCAAGCAGGCGAGAGCAATCTTCGATGCGGTTGAACAGGCTCGCGTCGAAGCTATCGGCTCTTTGCGCATGGAAGGCGTGGCGGAAAATCTGAACTCCATGCTGGCGGACAAATATGCCCGCGCCAATTTTCCTGCAATCACGGATCAGGCAGAAGCTCCGCTCGAAGAAGCTGTCGCCTTGCTGGTGCGTGAAAAGCTGACGGGGCGCAAGGCACCGGAATCAGCGGGAAATGTGCTCGACCTGTGGCGCGACTGGATCGAGGAAAAGGCTGCAACCGATCTTGATCATCTGTCCGACAAGATCAATGATCAGAATGCATTTGCGCGCGTTGTCCGCGAAATGCTGGCCTCAATGGAAATGGCGGAAGAACTGGCGCAGGAAAGCCAGGACGATGACAGCCAGAATAATGAGGAAGACCAGCCAGAGCCCGAAGAAAATAATGAGGGTGGGTCTGACGAGGACGAAGGCAGCGATTCATCTGAAAATGATGATTCGGAGACATCCAGCGACGATAGTCAGGCGGGCGAGACCGAGGCTGCGGACGCTTCATCCGACGATATGGATGAAGATTCGGACGCTGATGCGGAGATTCCGGGCGAAGCAAGGCGCCCTAACCAGCCTTTCTCCAATCTTGGGGCTGAAAGCGGGTATAAGGTCTATACGCAGGAATTTGACGAGACGACCGACGCGGAAGAGCTTTGTGACGAAGCTGAACTGGAGCGTCTGCGTGCATTCCTCGACAAGCAGCTTGCCAATCTATCCGGCGTTGTCGGGCGTCTGGCCAATAGGCTTCAGCGCCGCCTGATGGCGCAGCAGAACCGTTCCTGGGACTTCGATCTGGAAGAGGGATATCTCGACAGCGCCCGCCTTGTGCGCGTCGTTATCGATCCCACTCAGCCCCTCTCCTACAAGATGGAGCGCGACACGGATTTTCGCGACACCGTAGTTACGTTGCTGATCGATAATTCCGGCTCCATGCGTGGTCGGCCTATTACTGTTGCTGCGACCTGTGCCGATATTTTGGCACGTACGCTGGAGCGTTGCGGCGTGAAGGTTGAAATCCTCGGCTTCACCACAAAGGCGTGGAAAGGCGGACAGGCCCGTGAAGCTTGGCTGGAGCGGGGCAAACAGGCCAATCCAGGCCGGCTGAATGATCTGCGCCATATCGTCTACAAGCGCGCTGACGCCCCATGGCGGCGCTCACGGCGCAATCTCGGCCTGATGATGCGCGAGGGGCTGCTGAAGGAAAATATCGATGGTGAGGCGCTGATCTGGGCGCATCAACGTCTGCTGGCGCGTCCTGAACAGCGCCGTATTCTGATGATGATTTCCGATGGTGCTCCCGTTGATGACAGCACCTTATCGGTCAATCCGGGCAATTATCTTGAGCGGCATTTGCGTGCGGTGATTGAAGAGATTGAAACCAAATCGCCAGTCGAGCTTATTGCCATCGGTATTGGTCATGATGTGACGCGCTATTACCGCCGTGCAGTGACGATTGTCGATGCAGAAGAGCTGGCGGGTGCGATGACCGAACAACTCGCTTCCCTGTTTGAAGAGCAAGGACGCGCGGCAGCCAAAAAAGCTGGACGCCGATAAGATGAAATCAGCTGCGCTACGTTGCTGGCGCGTCTGGTTGATCATGATCTTTGCTGCGGCGGCTACCAACACGGCCTTGGCGCAAGAGGGCGTTTCGCCTCTACAAATCAAATCCCGTATCATCTCCAATTTCCAACTGGGTTCGGCTGAAACCCGCTTCGGACCGCTCGAATTTATCGGTGGTTTGGATATGTCATCGACAAATGCCCGCTTTGGCAGCATGTCCGCATTTCATTTCCTTGATGCCGGACATCGCTTTCTTGGTGTTACCGATACCGGCTCCTGGTATGCGGGCAAGATTTTGCGCGATGCCGAGGGCAGGCCGACAATGATCGACGATTATCTGCTGGCGCCAATCCTGGATGAAAACGGTCTGCCTCTCGACGGCAAACGGGATTCTGATGCAGAAGGCATGAATATCTCCGGCCAGAAGGTCACGGTTTCTTTTGAACGCAATCATCGGATCGCCGAATATGAACTTGATCTGGAAAAATTCGCCTCGCGGCCGAAGATTCTGCCGCTGCCCATTCCAAAAGAAGAGCTAAGAACCAATCGCGGCATTGAGACCATTGCCAATTCGCCTCCCGACAGTCCGTTGCGCGGCGCACGCGTCGCCGTGACTGAGATGAGCCTGAACAAGGCGGGCAATGCCTTTGCTGCTGTGCTTGAAGGGCCGCGAAAAGGAATATTCTATGTCCAGCGCAGGGATGGCTTTGATATAAGTGATGGCGACTTTCTGCCGGGTGGCGACCTTTTGCTGCTTGAGCGCAAATACAGCTTCATAACCGGCATAAGCGTACGCCTTCGGCTAATTCCGGGCGATATGATCAAGCCGGATGCGACCGTTGATGGACGGATAATTTTCAATGCCGATCTAAGCTACCAAATCGACAATATGGAGGGGCTGGATGTCTGGCAGGCCGCTGATGGCTCTACCCGCGTCTCGATGATATCGGACGATAATTTCTCAGTTGTGCAAAGAAATCTTTATCTGGAATTTCGGCTAGCCGAGTAGATGGCAGGGGCGAAAATGGCGAGGATCGCGCCATAGGGCACAAGCATGACCACAGCCATGACGATCTTGACCAAGAGGTCACCGAAGCCCAGCGATGCCCATAGCGGCACTTCTGTGCCAAGGAACGGCACTGGCATTGCCAGTGACGAATCGGGCTGGCCCGTTATGGCGTCAATCCAGGCAAAGCGTGCGGCAAAAGCGATAGAAAAGAACAGCAAGGTGTCGAGCAATGATCCGAAGATTGCGGAAGCGAAGGGGGCTTTCCACCATGTCAGCTGACGCAGCTTGTTGAAGACAGTTATATCGAGAAGCTGGGCCGTGAGGAACGCCGTGCCGGATGCGATGGCGATACGGGGTGTCGCAAGCCAGATCGACAAAACAACGGCAATGGCAAAACCTGCATAGACAACGCGCCGGGCAAAGACAGGACCAAACCTGCGATTCGAAAGATCATTGACCAGAAAAGCTATCGGATAGGTGAACGCGCCATAGGTGAGAATTTCGCCCAAACCAAAATGATGGAATGGATATTGCACCAGAATATTGGACGCAGCCACGACTGCGCACATGGCCAGAACGGGCAAAACAAAATCAGACAGGGAATAAGCGCGGCTGAGCGGCATTTTTTTATCCTGGGTAATGGAACCAGCAACAATAAGGCCAGCATATGCTGGCCCCGATGATCAAGCAATGAAGAAGCGCTGATTAAGCAGCAGCAACCGGAGCTTCAAGAAGCTTCTTGGCAATCTGGCGCTTGAGAAGACGAGCGCGCTGTGACAGCTCCTTCTCGTCAGCCTTGACCAAGAACGCATCCAGACCACCGCGATGCTCAACGCTGCGAAGCGCATGGGCTGTAACGCGCAGACGATAGCTCTGACCCAAAGCTTCGGAGATCAGCGTTACCTGGCAAAGATTTGGCAAAAAGCGGCGGCGCGTACGATTGTTCGCGTGGCTCACATTGTTGCCGTACTGGACCGACTTTGCGGTCAATTCACATGTGCGGGACATTGGGTCTCACCTTTAAATTTCATTCCCGCCGATCCAAATTCTGTCTGGTGCCATCGCATGTTGCCACGCAGCGGCTCAGCTTTCGGAAAGGCGGCCTATTGGGAAGTTGCGTTTCTATAGTGATATGAGCCCTACGCGTCAAGTGTATATCTACGCTGTTTGCTCCATGCACTGTGCATTTCGTCAGGATCATGGGGTGTTTAACACAACTTTGCCTGCTTTATAAACGAGCAGTTACCATCAAGGACGGGTGTTAGATGGGAATACGACAAATGAAAGCCGGAGGGTGTTCCTCCAAGCGAGCACTGGTGGCGGTCAGTCTAGCCGCATGCGCGATCATGATGGCCGGTGCCGCCAATGCTGCGCAGGCCTATAAGTCCGAATACAGGGTTTCGCTCTACGGGCTAACCATTGCGAAAGCCAATTTTTCAACGAATGTCTCCGACAGCCATGCCTATGAGGTCAGCGGCGAATTGATGAGTTCCGGGCTGGGCAGCCTCTTTGACGATACGAGCGGCACGCTTGATGCCAAGGGGCAATATGGCAAGGCCGGGCCGGTTCCAAGCTCCTATGCGGTGAAATACAAGCACGGCAAGCGCAACAAGACGACATCAATTGCGTTCACAGACGGCAATGTGACGGAGACGGTCAATGTGCCCCCAATCAAGAAGAAAGAAAACTGGGTCGAATTGAAACCCGATGATCTGAAATCTGTTGCCGATCCCATTTCTGGCGTCTTGGTCGCGGCAGACAATCTCGATCAGGTCTGTTCAAGGACATTGCAAATGTATGACGGTCAGACCCGCATTGATCTCAAGCTTTCGCCGGAGGGCGGATCCAAGCCTTTCGCAACCAACGGTTTCAAGGGTGATGCTATTACCTGTACTGCCAAATTTATCCCGATTTCCGGCTATCAATCGGGCCGGAAAGCCATTGAATATCTGAAAAACTCCAGCAAGATCAGTATGACCTTTGCATCATTAGGCAAGTCCGGTATCTATTCGCCGGTGCAGGCGAAAATCGGCACGCAAATCGGCACGGTGACAGTTTACGCGACCCGTTTCGAAAAGACGCAGTAAGCGGCTGAGCGCCGCCTGTTGATTTGGGGGCGGCGTGGCTACATTTGTCGGATTTCTCGCAGTTATCATGTGGGCGATGCTCGCACTGTTCACGGATGTGTCAGGCAAGGTGCCACCATTCCAGCTGACCGCAATGACATTTGCCATCGGTGCTTGCCTTGGACTGGTCTCATGGTTGTGGCGTCCGGGCGCGGCCAAACATTTGCGTCAGCCATTGAAAGTCTGGATGCTCGGGGTTGTCGGGCTCTTTGGCTATCATTTTCTTTATTTTACCGCGCTGCGTAATGCACCGGCGATCGATGCAAGCCTCATCGCCTATCTGTGGCCTCTGTTCATCGTGGTTGGTTCGGCGCTGATGCCGGGGGAACGTCTGCGCTGGTTTCACATTGTCGGGACGCTGCTTGGCCTGTCCGGCACTGTCCTGATCATCACAAAAGGCGGCGGGCTCGGTTTCGATCCGCAATATAGTTTCGGCTATGCGATGGCGGGTCTTTGCGCGCTCACATGGGCGGCTTATTCGCTGCTCTCACGACGTTTTGCCGAGGTGCCGACCGATGCGGTAACGGGTTTTTGCATCGCAACGTCGATCCTCTCACTGATCTCTCATCTGTTTCTTGAGCAGACCATATGGCCGGAAGGGCTTGTTCAGTGGTTGGCAGTTTTAGGACTCGGGTTTTTTCCGGTCGGCGCTGCGTTCTACGTATGGGATTACGGTGTCAAGCGCGGCAATATTCAGGTGCTGGGCGCATCCAGCTATGCCGCGCCTCTGCTATCGACGCTTGTATTGATCATTGCTGGTGTGACCGAGCCAACGACACGGGTATTGCTTGCATGTGCCTTGATCACTTCAGGCGCGGTGCTTGCTGCCAAGGATATGCTGCTCAAGAAAAATCAAGGCTCCCAGCCGGGTTCAGCCAATTCGAATTGAGCAAAGTTGAAGCCCGGAGCGACTGTACAGCCAACCAGCGTCCAGTCGCCAAGGCTTTTCGCCATCTGCCAGTGCCCTGCGGGAACAACCGCCTGTGGGCGTTGCCCATTGGCAAGGTCCATTCCGAGTATTTGGGTGGTCACGGGTTCTTTGCCAGAGGTTATGGAAAGTTCCAGCGCCGCGCCGCCATAATAGTGCCAGACCTCCGATGCGTCCTTGACGCGGTGCCATCTGGATATTTCCCCCTTGGAAAGGAGGAAATAGATCGCGGTGGAATATCCGCGTTTACAGACCTGCGGTTCCGCCTTGTTATCGCGGAATGTTTCGATATAGGCGCCCCCTTCCGGATGAGGTTCAAGCCCGAGAATGTCTTTGATCTGTTGTGCGGTAAGATCCATCAGAAATGATCCTTCCGTTTGCGTATTTCAGTAAAGACTGCCTCATCGCTGGCATTTTCCATTTTGAGGTTCTTGCGAATGACGGGATCATGCCAGCGCAGGAACGGATTGGTGGCCATTTCGCGCAATATGGTGGTTGGCAATGTAGGCTGACCTGCTGCGCGAAGCGCCGTAATTTCCCTGGCTCGCTCTTTTAACGCCGAATTATCAGGGTCGATTGACAAGGCAAAACGCGCATTGCTTTCGCTATATTCATGTCCGCAATAGACCTGCGTATCGCCGGGCAAAGCGACGAGCTTTTGCAACGATTCGAACATGGTCGCCGGCGTGCCTTCAAGCAACCGCCCGCAACCAAGGGAAAATAATGTATCGCCGGCAAAGAGAACCTTCGCGGCAGGGATAAAGAACGAGATTTCCCCGTTTGTATGACCGGGAGTGGAAATCACCTCAATATCAAAACTGCCGAACTGAAAATGGTCACCGTGGCTCAATGTGCGATCAATACCGGGAATTTGCGATTTCTCAGCTTCCGGACCGATGATCTCAACGCCAAAGCGCTTCTTCAAAGCGAGATTTGCTTCGATATGATCATTGTGATGATGAGTGGTCAGAATATGCGTTAGTTTCCAGCCGCGGCGCTTGAGCGCATCGAGAATTGGTTGCTCTTCCGGCGCATCGATAGACGCAGTGAGATTTGTTTCCGGGTCATGGATGAGAACGCCGAAATTATCGCTTCGGGCGTTAAACTGTTCGATCTGCAAATTGGACATATAGCTTCTCTTTATTCCTGTCAGAACCAAGATAAGCCGCTGCCGTGGATGCGCAAGCCACGAGACCGGCATTTTCTTGATGTTATTGATTAGCGTGGTAGTTTGCCCACCATGCATCTCGATATCATCGATCTTCGCACTTTCTACGCATCAACCCTTGGTCATCTGGCGGAGCGTTCGATCACCATGGCGCTTGCTGCCATGTGGCCCAAGCTCCCGGGTGAGCGTCTCGTCGGGCTCGGCTATGCCGCGCCTTACCTTGATCGCTTCAGAAGCGATACGGAGCGCACCTTTGCCTTCATGCCAGCGGGGCAGGGTGCCGCAAGCTGGCCGCCACTTGAGCCTTCATCGACAGCACTGGTTTTCGAGGAAGAGCTTCCCCTGCCGGATTCCGCAGTTGACAGAATGTTGCTTATTCATGCTTTGGAACATGCGGAGGACCCACGCGAGACATTGAAGGAAATGTGGCGTGTGCTGGCTCCCAATGGCCGCCTGGTGATCGTCGTACCAAATCGGCGCGGATTATGGGCTCGCTTCGAGCATACGCCCTTCGGCAGTGGCAGGCCCTATAGCCGAGGCCAGCTCATCCGGCTTTTGCGAGAAACCAATTTTACCCCCGGCCCATGGGGCGAAGCCTTGTTCTTTCCGCCATCATCGCGCCGCGCGATGATGCGGCCATCCGCATTGTTTGAGAGAATGGGCAGGCGGTTCTGGCCAATGTTTTCAGGCGTGCTGATTGTGGAAGCGCAAAAGCGTGTCTATCAGGGCCTGCCGGTGGCCAAGCGTTCGTCCCGGCGCGTCTTTGTGCCCGTGCTTTCACCGCAAGGCACTGCCATGCGGCGCGATGGTCCGAAAGAAGATTAACGGCGGAGCAGGAACACTGCCTGTTGGCCGAAAAGATTCCAGAAGCCCCAGGGCATATTGAAGCCGAGACGCTGACCCAGAGCATTCAGCGCAACGGCTGATTCAACGTGGGCGCCGACTTCTTTTGTCATGTCGACAAAATCATTGATGGTGCAGAAGTGGATGTTTGGTGTGTCATACCAGCTATAGGGCAGCTCTTTGGTAACCGGCATGCGCCCATTAATGGCCAGCGACGCGCGCATGCGCCAGTGGCCGAAATTGGGAAACGAGACAATTGCCTTTTCGCCGATGCGCAAAAGCTCGGTCAGAACATATTTAGGATTGCGGGTTGCCTGCAAAGTCTGGCTGAGGATCACATAATCAAACCCGCCATCCGGGTAATATTTCAGATCGCTGTCAGCGTCGCCCTGAATGACAGAAAGGCCCCGGGCAACAGATTCGTTGACGCCCTTTTGCGAAAGCTCGACGCCGCGCCCATCCACGCCCTTGGTGGTCTGCAACAGTTCCAGCAATTCACCATCGCCGCAGCCTACGTCCAGTACACGCGAACCAGGCTCGATCAGTGAAGCGATGACGGCAAAATCAACGCGGGGATGACTATTGATACTCATGATGGAAGAAGCCCCTTTGCGCGCGCTGCAGAGCGCAGGAAGCCGTTGACGGCCGAGAACATCTCCGGTTCGTCCAGCAAGAACGAATCATGGCCGCGATCCGATTCGATCTCAACGAATGAAACGGAAGCGCCCGCCGCATTCAACGCATGGGCAACTGTGCGGCTCTCGCTGGTTGGGAACAGCCAATCGCTTGTGAAGGAGACGATGCAGAAACGGGTCTTTGACCCGGCAAAGGCATCGGCAAGTCTGCCCTCATGCTCAGCGGCCAGATCGAAATAATCCATGGCACGCGTCATATAGAGGTATGAGTTGGCGTCGAAACGCTCGACAAATGTATTGCCCTGATGGCGCAGATAGCTCTCGATCTGAAAATCCGCGTCAAATCCGAATGTCACATTCTGCCGGTCCTGCAGGTTACGCCCGAACTTGTTGTGCAGGGCGGTTTCCGACAGATAGGTGATGTGGGCCGCCATGCGGGCGACAGAAAGCCCCTTGCGGGGCACCGTGCCAGCTTCGAGATAACGGCCTTCTTTCCATTCTGGATCGGCCATGACGGCCTGACGCCCGACCTCGTGGAAGGCTATGTTCTGCGAAGAATGGCGCGCGCCGGTGGCCAGCGCTACGGCTGCGAAAACCTTGTCGGAATGGCTGGACGCCCATTCCAGAACCTGCATGCCGCCCATGGAACCGCCGACAACGGCAAAAAGCTGCTCAATACCGAAATGCTCGACCAGCATTGCCTGTGCACGCACCATGTCGGCAATTGTAATGATGGGAAGATCAAGCGCATAGGGCTTGCCGGTGGCCGGATTGATCGAAGCGGGACCGGTTGAGCCGAGACAACCGCCAAGAACATTTGAACAAAGAACGAAATAACGATCCGTATCGATTGGTTTGCCGGGGCCAACGAGCAATTCCCACCAGCCCGATTTGCCGGTGACCGGATGGACATTCGCCACATGCTGATCGCCGGTAAGAGCATGGCAAATCAGGATCGCGTTGGATTTATCGTCATTGAGCGTGCCATAAGACTGGTAGGCAATGCGAAAAGGCGAAAGCGATACACCGCTGTCGAGATTCAAAGGCTTATCCGCGCCAAATTCAACCACTGGACTGTGGGGATTCGTCGCTTCCTGACTTTTCGGTGCTTTATAAGCGGTAGGTCGGGTGGCTTTGGTCATATTGGTGCTGATTGGCGTAGAGTCCTGCTGAAACAGATTGGGGCGTAGCTATGGTCGCGCATGGGCCAAAGTCAAGTTGTTCTCGACATCTCGTCTCCAGACAGTTATGTCCGCGACGGAGATTTTTGCCGCTTAACGGATGAACAATCATGTCAACGACATTGCAAGACCTACGTCCAACACCAAAAACCGGTTTGCTTGATATTGCGGCCTACGTGCCCGGCAAGGAACATGCGCATGGTGTTGCCAAGGTTTATAAGCTGTCATCGAATGAATCTCCGCTTGGCGCGAGCAAACTTGCCATTGAAGCATTTGGGGCTGCGGCAAGAAATCTTGAAATGTATCCCGATGGTCAGGCCAATGCCCTGAAGCAGGCCATCGCGGAAGTACACGGCCTGAATGCCGGAAATATTCTTTGCGGCAATGGCTCCGATGAATTGCTTGGCTTGCTGTGCCAGACCTATCTCGCGCCCGGCGACGAAGCGATTTATACCGAACATGGTTTCATGGTGTATAAAATCTACATCATGGCTGCCGGCGGAACGCCTGTTGTCGCCCGCGAAAAGAACGAGCAGGCTGAAGTTGACGCAATATTGAATGCGGTGACGACGCGCACGAAAATCGTGTTTCTTGCCAATCCGAACAATCCGACCGGCACCTATCTGCCTTTCGAAGAAGTGCGCCGCCTGCATGCGGGACTGCCAAAGAATGTGCTTTTGGTTCTCGATGCGGCCTATGCGGAATATGTTCGCCGCAATGATTACGAATCTGGCGTAGAGCTTGTTTCATCATCTGAAAATGTGGTGATGACACGCACATTCTCGAAAATTCACGGGCTTGCAGCTTTGCGCATCGGCTGGATGTTCGCGCCTGCCCATGTGGTCGATGCCGTTAACCGGATACGTGGGCCATTTAATCTGAATTCCGCCGCCATTCTGGCCGGTGCTGCCGCGATCCGTGATCGGGCGCATGTCGATCAGGCGATTGCGTTCAACGAAAAATGGCTCCCTTGGCTGACGGAGCAGCTGACAGAGCTTGGCCTGCGGGTAACGCCATCGGTGGGAAATTTCCTGCTTGTGCATTTTCCTGACAACGCGGCCAAATCGGCAGAAGCGGCAGACGCCTATCTGACGAGCAAGGGCTATATTTTGCGCCGCGTTGCGGGATACGGATTTCCCAACGCGTTGCGCCTTACCATTGGATCCGAAGAAGCCAATCGCGGCGTAGTCGCTGCACTCTCCGAATTCCTGAAGTAAAAAATGTCCAAGCCTCATTTCAATACAATCGCACTGATCGGCATTGGCCTGATCGGATCGTCACTGGCACGCGTGATCAAACGCGAAGGTCTGGCCGACCATGTCATCATTTCCACACGCAGTGAAAGCACACTGGCACGGGCCAAAGAACTTGGTCTCGGCGATGCTTATACGCTTGATAGTGGTGAAGCCGTCAAGAATGCCGACCTCGTCGTGGTTTCCGTCCCGGTTGGCTCCTCCGGCGCCGTTGCAAAGCAGATTGCCGGTTTCTTGAAGCCCGGCGCAATCGTAACCGATGTGGGATCAACCAAAAGCTCTGTCATTGCGCAGATGCAGCCAGAACTGCCTGCAAATGTGCATTTCATTCCAGGGCATCCGCTGGCGGGAACGGAATATTCAGGTCCCGATGCCGGTTTTGCCGACCTGTTTATCAATCGCTGGTGTATTCTGACGCCGCTTGAGGGCACTGATGCGACTGCCATCGAAAGGCTGAAGACATTCTGGGAGGCCTGCGGCTCGCGGCTAGACACGATGGACCCGGCGCATCATGATCGGGTTCTGGCGATTGTTTCCCATCTGCCGCATCTGATCGCCTATAATATCGTCGGTACAGCCAGCGATCTGGAAGAAGTCACCAATTCCGAGGTCATCAAATACTCGGCTTCCGGTTTTCGTGATTTCACCCGTCTTGCCGCATCCGATCCGACGATGTGGCGCGATGTATGCCTGCACAACAAGGACGCGATCCTCGAAATGCTGGCGCGTTTTTCCGAGGATCTTGCATCATTGCAGCGCTCTGTGCGCTGGGGCGATGGCGACGCGCTGTTTGATCTTTTTACCCGCACACGTGCCGTGCGGCGCGGTATTATCGATGCAGGGCAGGAAATCGACGCACCGGATTTCGGACGCCAGAAGGCAACGCCGCCCTCATAGAGAGGGCAGACGCCCGATACGGATGAAACCCACCGACATTTTCCCGTTTTTCACGGTAATGGGAAGTGTCGGTGCGCCGTTTGCATCTTTAGGCACGAAAGCCATCGCCTGAAGTACGGATGAGATTGTGTTTTCTTCGCCAGGCAGAATGCCGCGCATTGCCTGGGCGACACCTTCCGGATTGCGCATGGTCACGTTGAAATCGCCGCTGATCCGGCCTTCATTATCGACTGAGAACGGTCCGGAAATCGCAATGCCGCTGCCGTCGGCAAAGCCTAGATCGACATTGTTCAACAGTCCCGATTGACCACGCAGAATCGTTATATCTCTTTCAGGCTTTGCCAGAAGCGCAAAGCCATTTTCCAGCTCAATATCGGCGGCACCCGTCAGCTCAGGCAGGGGATGCTCATAAACGATATTGTCTGCGATTTTCAGCTTTTCAAATGACCACGCGATGTTCATTTTTGGCTCAGTGGTTGAAAAGCTAAGCTTTCCACCTTGCATGATGGCAATGGGCGCGCTCCCTGCCGCCGCATTGCGCTGATTGACAACAATATCATTGCCCTGAACCGAAATCTGCTTGGGCAGCGGCTTATCGAGGCGGACGCTGGAGCCAAGATCTTTCCAGGTAATGTCCAAGGGAACCATGCCGGGCGCATCGACAGCGGCTGGTCCTTCGATCTGGCTGACAATGCGCATTGGATCGTAAATCTGTGCAGCGGCATTGAAACTGCCTGCCACGACGGAAAGCTGTTTCGCCTGATCGGCCCAGCCGACTTTGGTGCACTCAAGGCCAAGCCTGAGCGGATAACCGCTGGCCGCAGCATTGTCGCAGGTGGCGTCGATGCCCTTCTGCTTGAAGGCGGCAAGGTTTGTTGCCACACGCGATTCAAGCTGGTTGGCCAGATAAAACCATCCGCCCGTATAGATGATCGCCAGCAAGATGATGAAGCCTGCCAGATATTTGAGAAACTTCCCCGACTTGCGGATTTCAGTGGTGCTGCTTGACGGCATGGTGCGGCTCTCGCTATCGGTCAGAAGATGATGTGATTCAAATCTAGTGGAGTGAATTTGACATTTGATTCCCATCCGATCGCAAACTGTTATACAAATGTCAAATTCGAAAACTCCACTAGAAACATAGGCTTACTAGTGGTCTTGTTGATTCTAACATTTGCTGCGAGCGTGATCGAAACGGGATGCAAATGTTAGAATCAGACCACTAGCTATCGGGATGGATATGGGCGATTTTTGGGTCTTTGGCTATGGTTCACTCATGTGGAAGCCCGGCTTTGCACATGTAGAGACGCATCATGCCCGTCTTCATGGCTATCGCAGGGCACTGTGCGTGCGCTCCTATGTGCATCGCGGGACGCCGGAACGTCCGGGACTTGTACTCGGCCTGGATCGTGGTGGTTCCTGCCTTGGCATGGCATTTCGCGTGCCGGGCGAGCTTGAAGACGAAGTGGTGGCCTATCTACGTGAGCGCGAGCTTGTCACTCATGTCTATCTTGAGCGCCGTCTTGGCATACGGCTTCCCGATGGCCAGAGGGTCGAAGCCTTGACCTATATTGTCGACCGCAATCATGTTCAGTATGCGGGGTCGCTCTCGGTCGCCGAAGCTGCGGAGGCTGTATGCGGTTCAGTGGGCGTGTCAGGCCGCAATGAGGACTATGTGCATAATACGCTCGACCATATGCGCAAGATGAATATACGCGACCATTGGATGGAAGCGGTGGCCGCTGCGGTGGACCACAACAAGGCTTAGATTTCCACACCCAGTTCTTTGAGGCGCCTGACGGCGGTGGGAGGCATGGGAGGCGGGTTGGCGGAGGTTGCTGCTTCGACCAGTAATTCGTCACAGGCGGCCTCTGTGACTTCCTGAAGCTTCTTCAAAAAGGCGTCATTATCCATTCCGGGCTGGATGGGCGGCAGGATACGGCAGCGGATAACCCCGGGGTGACGCAGAAATCTGCGGCGGGGCCAATAGAGGCCTGCATTGTGCGCGATAGGCAGAACCGGAACGCCAAGTTCGCCGTATATATGTGCAACACCATATTTATAAGCGGGCGGGGCTCCCGGACTGGTGCGTGTGCCTTCGGGATAGATCATCAATTGCCGGCCTCCCGACACGGCAAAATGCGCGCCTTTGACGGCCGTCTTCATCGCCGCAGAGCGTTTGCCACGATCAATAGGCACCATTTTCATTTTCTGGATGTACCAGCCAAAAAGCGGAATCCACATCAGCTCGCGCTTGAGAATGTAAACCGGGTCGGCAATATAGGGCAGGAACGCGTAGGCATCCCAGAAGGACTGGTGTTTCGGCGCGCAGATATAGGGGCCATCCGGTATATTCTCCAGGCCCTCAATTTCCATATCTGTTCCGGCGAAAACCTTTTGCAGCCAGAGATTTGACCGCGCCCAATTCTTCGGAATGGCCCAAGCCCGTTTACGCGGGCTGAGAAAATAGTATGGCGTGAAAATGATCATCTGGACGATCAGGTTCAGGTAGAAAAGCACATTGAAGATGATCGACCGGATTATTGTCATGGAGATCTCGTTGAGGGTTGCAGGCTCGTTATGCGTGGTGAGCCCCTCCTGAGCTTGTCGAAGACGAACCACGCACCATGTATATGCCAGTTTCTGACGTGGAATTGGCTATTCCCTGATCTGATGCAGCAATTTATCAGTGACACTCGAAAAACTGTCAGGCAATTGGGCGCGGGCAACGGCCCCCAGATATTTGATATATTCCATCAGCAGAACCCGTACTACCTGTCCTCGCGTTATCCAGTCACCCTCCTTGAGATTGGTGTTCGTGATTGGATAGGCAATGAATTCGATTTCCTGCGAGGCGCGGCTGAGTTCGAGCATGGTGCGGGGAATGTGGTAGTTGTTGGTGACAACAATCACGCGCTTATAATGGTTGGCGCTCGCCCATTTAATGCTTTCAACCGCATTGCCGACCGTATCAAGGGCAGACCGATCGATATCGACACAGCATTCGAACAATGTTGCATCGCCACCAGTGACGCGTTGCAACTCGCTACGCTTGGTCGAGGGATGCACGCCGCTGATGAACAAACGTTCGCCGCGCTTGTTCTTGAGCAATTCCAAAGCGCCCTCAATGCGTGAATAGCCACCTGTCAGGACGACGATACCGTCAGCGGGCTCGGTAATATCGGGTATATCAAGCGTGGTGACGCGATCGCTGAAGACAATAAACCCACCGATGAACAAACCTATCGCAAGAATGGCAAGCAGGAACAGAAAACGCACGAAATATCTGCCCATGGTCGCAGACAATCCACGGGTCCGTGCTACGTCCGCATCGGGGGACTTGTTGCTGTCGTTAAGGCCGTCCATCTTGTGCCGTAAATGCCTTGCTCGAGTGCTTCTGCCGCTCATAAACTGGAAGCGATACGTCTATAAAATAAAATGAATATTTCAGGTGTCGTGATTTTCGCCCGTGCGTCCATCAACTTGTCTTAAATGCGCTATGACTGTCATTCGTGTTGTAATCATGGTCAGAACGCTGACCGCCAATATGATCAAAACTACACCCGTATATCCGCCGGATCCAATGGAGAAATTGCCGAAGAGCGCTGTCGCCTGATCGGCTTCGGGTGTTGCCAGATTACGCGATGACCACCATCCGATCATCAGAAAAATGAACATGGCAAGCGCACCGCCAAAAGCTGCACCTTTAAGTGCTGTCCAGAAAAAATGGCGCTCGAACTGGCGGGCGACGAATTTTTGTTCCGCGCCGATAAAATGCAGCACTTCAATAATATGGCCGTTACCGGCCATCGCTCCGCGCGTGGCGAAAATCACGGTGAGGACGGTTGCTGCAACGACAAGAGAAAGCACGCCGGTGCCGATGAGAACAGTCGAGCGAGCCATGGAAACCAACCGGTCGACCCATGTGCGATGATCGTCAAAACTGGCTGCCGGTATCTGCCCGACGAGCATGCTGCGAAGCGCTGCGAAATCTGGCGGCGAGGCTTCGTCCAGCGTAACGACCACCAGCCGGGGAACAGGCAGTTCATCAATATCGAGTCCGGTTCCAAGCCATGGTTCGAGAAGGCGGGCTGTCGCATCCCGGTCGATGATCCGCGTGGATTTCACGCCAGCAAATCCTTGCGCAATTTTACTCGCTTCAGCGAGCATTGCTTCCATGTCCTGACCTTCCACCGGTCTGATCTGAATAGTCGCTTCGGTGGAAATCTGACTTTGCCAGGTGGCGGCTGTCGATTGAACAAGGCTGACTGAGCCGACGGTGAGGCAGGCGAGGAAGGTCATGATGGCGATTACGATCATCAAGGCATGGCCAACCACATTGCCTGCGGGTACGATCGGTGCCTGTCCGCTGTTTTTGCGGATACGGGCCCAAAGCCTGTCTGCCAATTCGACGGCTCGATCCTTGAGGGCAGCGGCATCAATCATAAACGTCGAGCCTTCCCTGATCGAGGATCATACGCCGCGCATTGATCTGGTCCATCAGGGTCAAATCGTGGGTGGCAATGACAACGGCTGTTCCGGAGCGATTCAACTCGCCGAAAAGGCGCAGGAGACGCCGCGCCAGGGGCGGATCGACATTGCCCGTCGGCTCGTCGGCAAGCAGAATTTCCGGTTGATCTATCAAAGCGCGGGCGATAGCGGCACGCTGTTTTTCACCGCCGGATAGCACAGGTGGCAGCACATGCATGCGCTCGCCAAGTCCTACCCAATGCAAAAGCTCTTCGACCTCTGCGCGATAGGTCGCTTCTTCCTTGCCGCGTACCCGCAAGGGCAAGGCGACGTTTTGATAGGTGGTCATATGATCGAGCAGCCGGAAATCCTGAAAGACCACGCCTATGCGCCGGCGCAGCATTGGCATTTCCCTGGACGAAATTGTTGCAATATCCTTGCCGAAGACGGTGATGGAACCGCGTGTCGGCTTGAGTGTCATGAAAAGCAGGCGCAGCAATGACGTTTTACCTGCACCGGAAGGTCCGGTGAGGAACTGAAATGATCGCGGCGATATGTGGAGGCTGACATCACGTAAGACCTCCGGGCCCATCCCATACCGCAATCCGACATTCTCAAAACGAATCAAGTGTGCTTTCCGATCTTATCTGCAACGTGTTCTATTTTGCGCGAGCCGATTTGACCACCCCAACAAACATGAACCAGCATGACTGGAAACATGAATTTTATACGGCAGCGCCGGTTTTTGCATTTTGGCTGATGATCAGGCTATAGGTGCGGGAGCTATATGAAGAAATTCGGTCTGAAAACGCGCCACAGGAAACTTGCATGCCAAAAGTCGGGACTAAAAATATTGATGTTCTTTTCAGTGCCGAGACAATTGCCGCGCGCAATCTAGAACTTGCCAAAGCAATCGTGGCGCGAGGTTTTGAAAACCTGCTTGTTATCTCGATCCTCAAGGGCTCGTTTATTTTTGCCGCCGATCTGATCCGCGCCATGCATGATGCCGGTGCCGAACCGGATGTGGAGTTCATCACTGTCTCCAGTTATGGCAAGGGCACGGAAAGCACTGAAGTGCGACTTATGCGCGATATTGACAGCGATGTGCATGGCCGTGACGTACTTTTGATCGATGATATTCTTGAATCAGGACGCACATTGAAGTTCACGCGCCAGCTCATGCTCGAACGCGGTGCGCGCAATGTCTATATTGCCGTGCTGCTGGACAAAAGCGTCAAGCGCAAGACCGAAATAGAGGCTGATTTCAAAGGATTCGAATGCCCGGACTATTTTGTTGTCGGTTACGGCATGGATGTCGGCCATTCATTCCGGCAACTGCCTTATGTCGGTGTGGTTCGCGATTAAAGCCCAACATTTTTCTGATCAATTGAACTTGAGCAGGCGCTCCAAATAATCCTTTTCCATTTGCGGGCTGAGCGAATTACCGAGCCGCTTACGGATGGCGTCGAGAATTTCACGCGCGCGCTGAATATCGATCTCGCCGGGGACTTTGGTATTGGTGCCATCATCGGGCCCGCCGTCGCGCTGCGGGCGGCCGAGAGGATCGCGCCCTCCGGTTTGCCGTTGATCGCCTTGCCCGGTTTGTCCCTCTTGCCCCATGGCCTCCTGCATCTGTTTCATCATGTCCTGACCACCACGACGCAGCGCATCCAGCGCATCGCTTTGCTGGCCGAGTGCCTGATCGCCATCGGCTTGACCAAGTGATTTGCCAGCTTCACCCATTGATTTGCCTGCCTGACCAAATCCTTCACCGGGCTTGATACCCATGCCTTCCAGATCTTTCATCAACTGGCCGAGTTCGGATTGGAGCTTGCCTTGGCCTTGCTGAAGATCGCGCAGGGCCTTGGCAATATCCTCTTCGGACATTTGTCCTTGCTCACCCTGTTCGCCTTGCTGCTCCTCGCCAAAGTCCTGCTGCATGCCCTGTTGGCGCTGCTGTTCCAGCCGGTGGGTCTGGTTCATCATGTCCTGTTGACGGCGCATCAGCTCACCAAGCTTGTCCATCTGCTGTTTCATCTGTCCCTGCTGGCCTTGTTGAGCCTGTTGCTGCTGGCCCATCTGCAGGTTGTTCATCATGTTTTCGAGCTCGGACAATAATTGCTGTGCCTGATCCTTCGAGCCCTGCTTGGCAAGCTCTTCAATCTGGTTCAGCATTTTATCGATATCCTCCTGCCGTAGCTGTTTGGCATTTGGATTTTGCGCCATGTTCGGGTTTTTCTGAGCTTTCTGCGCAAATTCACGCAGAAATTCCTTCATAGCATCGCGCAACTCAGCCATGCGCTTTTCGATTTCCTCCTGGCTGGCACCCTGTTCGATGGCATTTTTCAAGGCTTCCTGCGCTTGCCGCAGCCGCCGCTCCGCATCAGACAAGGCACCATCCTCAATGCCGCGGGCGACGTCCCACATATAGCTTACTACCTCGCGCAACTGATCATCCCTTTTTGCGAGGTCAAGGCGGGAACGAACACTGCGCAACCCAAGATAGTGGGACGAGTTTTTGATTGTCTCTTCCGGCCACATTGTGATTGCGTCCAGCATTTCCAGCACATTGGGCTTGGCATTGGCATTCAGCGCCAGGTTGCGGCGTTGTTCAATCAACGCGCGAGCAAGCGGATTGGCGAATGGTCGCTCGGGCATGACGAAAGTTTTGACTTCGCTGCGGGCTTCCTGCTTTGCGTCGTCGGACGCAATGAGAGTCATGCGGATTTCAGACCCAGACCATGGGTGCTGGGTCAGATCCTTGGTAGTTTTAGTCTCCTTGGCTTGTTCACCGCGACGCGGCAATGCCAACGGCAATTCCGGAGCGGAATAAAGTGGTCGTGCATCCTTTTCGGCAGGCAGTGCCTGTTCGATTTTTGCCTGTGCAGCTATCGCGCCATAATCGTCCTTGATCTCATAAAAGACGTCCATCGTGCCATTGATGGCGCTGGAAGGCTCCTTGGTAAAACGGATTGCGGGCGGCAGGTCTGGAATGATTGTGAAGCCCCAACTGGAGAGGGCAGAGCGGCCATTCACCAGATCAATAGAACTGTTTTGATCAAGTGTGAGTTCAAAATTTCGTGGTGTTGCTTTGCCAGTTGCCGAGTCTTCGATCTTAGGCGTTTCCCTGGCTGCAATCTCTACCGATTTTCCATCAGACAGCTTCTGTGAGAGAGCTTCCGATCCACTGCCACCGATAATGCGGACAACAAGCGTGCTGTTTTGGGGTACTGAAAACTGCGTGTCGGCCGAATTGCTTGCGGTGGTCAGAAATAGCGGAGCGCGACCGGTATAACGCGGAGGGGTAACCCAGGCGTCAATACGAGGCGGTATTGCATTGCTCGCGGCATGACTGAGAAATGCATCGCTGATGCGGCCGCCCAGCGGTCCACCGGAAAAGGCAAAAGCAATGACGAGCAGCAGCGCCGCAACGCCGCGCAAAGCCCAAGGGTCGCGTTCAGCAATCCGCGTCTGGGGCAATCCGCTTTGCAGATTGGCAATGCGTGTTGCCATGCGCTTGCGATGCTCGCTCCACAATGCCTGCGCAAAGGGATCAGTGCTGTTGGCTGCAAGCTCTTCTGTCTGCACGGTAATGGGCTGGTGCGCCAATTCATTGACGTTTTCAAGCCGCTGCGTGATCTCTGACGGGCGAGGTAAGCGGAACTTCAGCAGCAGATAGACGCAAACAGGGATGCTCAGCAGAAAGAGGGCAAGCAAGGCTTGCCTTGCAAGATCCGGCATAAGGCGAAACAGGCCGAACCATGCCACGCTGAGGAAGACTGAAATAACAAGCAAAAGGGGCAGCAAGAGCGGCCAAAGGCGCTCAAGCGCGATCATCAACCATGCGGACAAACGGAGGCGATCGATATTTTTCAGAATATCGAATTTGATGCTGGTCGCTTCCCGTTCTTCCGGGTTGTGATCGGCCATTCTCGCTCCATCTTTCCGGTATCGGCATTACCAGACAAAGCTAACAATACCACTCATCATGGCAAAGGCGAGGCCTTACCCGGCAAAACGCAATCATACTTCTGTGTAGGCGCGAAAATTACAGCCAGTCCGGAATGGAATCGAGGCCGATCAATTCTTCATAACTTGTGCGTGGACGCACCACATGGAACTGATCGCCATTGACCAGAACCTCAGGCACGAGCAGCCGCGTATTATAAGTGCCGGCCTGAACCGCGCCATAGGCGCCCGCTGTGCCAATTGCGATCAAATCACCCGGGGCAAGACGCGGCAGTTCACGATCCAAGCCCAGATAGTCACCTGTTTCGCAAACGGGACCGACAACGTCGCCGCGAATCCGGGGATGATTGGCCGTAGGTTCCTTGACGGGGCGGATAATGTGGAACGCATCGTAAAGCGTGGGCCGGATGAGGTCGTTCATGGCCGCGTCAACAATGATAAAGTTACGCGCATCGCCTTCCTTGACGAAGATTACCTCGCTGACAAGAATCCCAGCATTGCCAACAATAAGTCGGCCCGGTTCGAAGATCGTCTTCAATCCCAGCGGCTTGATATGCTTTTGAACGATCTGCGCGTAGGCATCGGGCAGTGGTGGCGGATTGTTGTCGAAGTGGTACGGAATACCGAGACCACCGCCAAGATCAACATGCTTGATATCATGGCCATCGGCCTTCAGCTGCCCGACCAACTCCGCCAGCAGGCGGAATGCATCGTCGAAAGGCTCAAGATCAGTGATCTGGCTGCCAATATGCATGTCCACGCCAACAACCTTTAGCCCCGGCAGCCTGGCTGCCTGTGCATAGATTGAACTTGCCTTGGCGAGGGGAATGCCGAACTTGTTCTCGGATTTCCCCGTCGAAATCTTCTTATGGGTCTTTGCATCGACATCGGGATTGATGCGCAGCGAAACTGGCGCGATCTTTCCCGCCGCAACGGCACGACTGGAGAGAATGGCAAGCTCTGGCTCGGATTCGACATTGAAACAATGAATGCCGGCGCTCAATGCGAGATCCATTTCGCTGGGCTTCTTGCCGACGCCGGAAAAAACGATTTTCTCGGCTGGAATGCCAGCGGCGAGCGCGCGGCGCAATTCACCTTCAGAAACCACATCGGCGCCAGAACCAAGGCGCGCAAGCGTTTTCAGGACTGCCTGATTGGAATTTGCCTTGAGCGCGTAGCAGACGAGCGTATCCATGTCGGCAAAAGCTGCCGAAAACACTTTGAAATGACGCTCGATCGTTGCTGTCGAATAACAGTAGAATGGTGTCCCGACAGCCTTGGCGATTTCAGGAATACTGACGCCTTCGGCATGAAGAACGCCGTCTTTATAATCAAAATGATTCACGGAAAATCCAGCTTGCTCTAGATCAATGGGTCAAGAATAAAACGCTTGTCCTGGACGGGCGGCGCCACAGTTTTCGGCTCGCCGGGCATTGATGTTACGGAAGCGGGCGGTGGCTCCAGCGCGCCTTTGCGGCCACAGGCCGATATGGCGCTTACGATCGCGATCGACATAAGAATTGTCGATAATAGGGAACGGCTTGTCATTGTTGATCCTGTCGTCCGAAATGGGTCTGCCATGTCTAAAGCCTTTCTTGTTCAAATAGAAGCAGTTCTGTTTCTCGGATGGCGAGATAATTCACGCGGAAGGTGGCGAAGTCGATGTTTATCCACGTCCGATGCCGCCTGACAAAGTGATTGGCCGCCAGCCGGAAACCCAAAGGCCGGGTGAATTTGGACCAAATCCATCGGGTTTCAGCTTCGCCCGATGGATAAACATCGGTCTCGCAAAACCCCTCGACCTTGTCCACAAATTCCCTCCGGCAGAACGATTCTATTTGAGCAAGAAAGGCTCTAGCCGAAGAAGGCGCGCTTTGCACCCCCATGGCCGGTCAATGTTGTTTTACAATTTCGCAATGCGCTTTTGCCAGAATTTGATCTGCTTGCGCACCTGTTCCGGAGCCGTTCCGCCATAGGATTTGCGGCTGCGCACGGATTTGTCCACAGTCAGGAATCCAAAGATGGCAGCGGTAATCCCCGGGTGAATCTGCTGCAAATCTTCCAACGACAATTTACCAAGGTCGATCTTTTTCTGCTCGGCAAGGGCAACTGCCCGGCCGGTGACATGGTGTGCCTCGCGGAAAGGCAGGCCAAGTTCCCGCACCAGCCAATCGGCAAGGTCGGTGGCCGTTGAATAGCCCGAACCCGCGGCCTTCTTCATTGCGGCGGTGTTGACGGTCATATCACCAACCATGCCAGTCATGGCGGCAAGCGCCAGTTCCAGCGTTTCTGCAGCGTCGAATACGGCTTCCTTGTCTTCCTGCATATCCTTGGAATAGGTCAGAGGCAGGCCTTTCATGACTGTCAGCAGAGCGACGAGCGATCCGGTGATGCGGCCAGTTTTGGCGCGAACCAACTCGGCAGCATCGGGGTTCTTTTTCTGCGGCATGATGGAGGAGCCGGTCGAAAAACTGTCGGACAGTCGAACAAAGCCGAACTGGGAAGTAGACCAAATGACAATTTCTTCAGCCAACCGGGAAAGATGGGTCGCAGTGATCGCAGCTGTTGACAGAAATTCCAGCGCATAATCGCGGTCAGACACGCTATCGAGCGAATTGCGGGTCGGTTCGCGGAAACCCAACGCTTTTGCCGTCATATGCCGGTCAATCGGAAAGCCGGTTCCGGCAAGGGCTGCGGCGCCGAGCGGCGATTCGTTCATACGTTCAATTGCATCTTTGACTCGGCTCAGATCGCGGCCAAACATTTCGACATAGGCCATGCAATGATGACCAAAGGTGACGGGCTGCGCTGTCTGAAGATGGGTGAAACCTGGCATCAGGGTTGCTGAATGTTCTTCGGCGCGCTTCAGAAAAGCCTCGATCAATTTCTTGAGCAGCACCGCAGTCTTTTCAAATTCAGCTTTTACCCAGAGGCGAAAGTCGACAGCGACCTGGTCATTGCGTGAGCGTGCAGTGTGCAGCCGGCCCGCCGATGCGCCGATCAGTTCGGCAAGGCGCGACTCAACATTCATGTGAATGTCTTCAAGTTTGCGTGAGAAAGTGAACTTTCCGCTCTCGATCTCTGACAATATCGTGTTCAGGCCGCTTGTGATCTTGTCGTAATCGTCGCTCGCAATTATGCCGGTTTTCGCAAGCATGGCTGCATGAGCAAGGGAACCTTGAATGTCCTGGGCGTAAAGCTTCTGGTCAAAGCCGATGGAAGCATTGATTTCTTCCATGATCGCGGCAGGACCTGAGGCGAAACGACCGCCCCACATTTCATTGCTATTCTTCTTGTCGGACATGGAAAACGCCTTGAGTGTGAAGCGGAAAGAACGGAAATGACAGACGGCCCACGACAAACGCCACGCAATAGCAACAAAAAGATCATCGCCCTTGCCGCGCTCGCCGGCATTGCCGCCGGTGCGGTTGCGGTATACGTGATGGAACGGCCATCTGGCAATATTGCCACCGCGACTAATACGGCTGATCAGTGCCCGATAAAGGCGGAGGGCGCAAAAGCGATTGATGCTGCCGCTGTTGGTGCCATTGCCGCCATGCGCGGTGCCGACAAACCGCAATCCATGTCGAGCTTGTCCTTCACCGGACCGGATGGCAAGCCGGTGCGCATCAGCGATTTCAAGGGCAAGACATTGCTGGTCAATCTGTGGGCGACCTGGTGCGCGCCATGCCGCGAGGAGATGCCCGCACTTGATGCGCTGGAAACAAAAAAGGGCAGCGACAAATTTGAGGTCGTCACGATCAATATTGACACGGGTGACGATACGAAACCCAAAGCATTCCTGGGCGAGATCGGCGTCAAGTCGCTCGATTTTTACCGTGATCCGTCAATGGGCGTGTTCAACGAGCTTAAGCGGAAAAGTCTGGCCTTTGGGCTCCCGGTTACAATGCTGGTCGATAAGGAAGGCTGCCAGATCGCAGCGATGAACGGCCCGGCAGACTGGTCCAGCGATGACGCTCTGCGATTTGTGGATGCCGCTTTGGGTCTTTAGAAAATAGTATCAGGACCGCTGGATTGGCAAATTCATTATGCGTGCTTCGACAAGCTCAGCATGAGGAAGGTGGAGATTGGCAGGGAACGAGTTCTGACATGTTACGAGACGACGTCGCAGGTAGATGTTGCAACCCACTAACTTCCTCATGCTGAGCTTGTCGAAGCACGCACCAAGCTCATGCAAAATCATTGCATATTCCTTATCTCCCTCGCAAAGAGGGAGACAAGGAAGGCAATTGCTTACTCGCCAGTTGTGGCGGCTTTGCGAGCTTTTTTTGCTTTGTATTTGTCAAAACCCTGCAATTCACCGGGCTTGCGTTCCTTTGGAAGCTTTTTCGGCTTTTCCGCTGTCCAGCCTTCCGGCTTTGCCTTTGCAGGTTTGGCGGCCCACTCTGTACGTGGATTGGCATCGTTGCCGCGCGGCTTGCGGTTGTCGAATTCGCGCTTCTCACCGAAATTCTTCTTCGGCTTGAAATCGCTGCGCGGAGCAGAACCGCCGGGGCCTTCACTGCGGGTGATATTTACACCCTTTTCGCCTGTACCGAACTGCTTGATGCGTGCAAGGAAAGCATCAGCCTTGCTGGCGGTAATCTCAAAGCGTGTTTCCGTTTCCAGAATTTTGATTGAGCCGACATCGGTCTTGGTAATATCACCGGCCTTGCAGATAAGCGGCAAAAGCCAACGTGGTTCGGCGCGTTGCTTGCGACCAACACTGACGCTGAACCATGCGCCGCTTTCAAAATCGGTAAAGCGATCCGAGCGCGATGTCCGTTCGCCGCGGCCCGGACGGTCTTCAAAGCTACCCTTGCGGATAGGCTCAAGAACATGGGACGGCGTGTTGGAAAGCTCTTCTGGCGCAGGGCGAGCAGCCATTTGCTGGCGTAAATAAGCAGCAGCAATCTGTTCAGCGGAATGAAGGGCGAGCAATTCGCGTACGAAATCTCCCTCGTCCTCGGTTATGACTTCAGACAGAGAAGGATCATTGAGGATGCGGTCATTGTTGCGCTTGTTGATTGCGTCGGCATCCGGTGGCGGCACCATCGTTGTCGTTAGTTTTGCACCTTGCAAAAGACGCTCGGCAGTGCGGCGACGCGAGGCCGGCACGATCAGAACGCAGATGCCTTTACGACCCGCGCGACCTGTACGGCCACTGCGGTGCAGAAGCGTTTCTGAATTGTTCGGCAGATCGGCATGGATGACGAGATCAAGATTAGGCAGATCAATACCGCGAGCGGCAACGTCGGTGGCAACACAAACACGGGCACGACCATCACGCATGGCCTGCAAGGCATTGGTGCGTTCAGCCTGGCTGAGTTCACCCGACAGGGAAACCACAGAGAAACCGCGATTTGACAGGCGGCTGGTCAAATGTTTGACGGCCTCACGGGTCGAACCGAAAATGATCGTGTTCTGTGCATCGTAGAACAGCAACGAATTGATGATCGCGTTTTCACGCTCACGCGGTGCAACCGGCATGATGTGATATTCAATATCCGCATGCTGCTCGCGGTCATTGGTGGCAGAAATACGCAGCGCGTCTTTCTGGAACTGTTTTGCCAGAAGCGCGATAGGTTTCGGCACTGTTGCAGAGAACATCAGTGTGCGGCGATCTTCCGGCGCTTCACCGAGGATGAATTCGAGATCTTCGCGGAAACCGAGATCGAGCATCTCGTCGGCCTCATCCAGAACCACTGCGCGCAGTTCTTTCATGTCGAGCGAGCCACGGCTGATATGGTCACGTAGGCGGCCCGGTGTGCCAACAACGATATGCGCGCCTTGCGAAAGGGCGCGGCGCTCCTTGGTCATGTCCATACCGCCAACGCAGGAGGCGATGCGCGCCCCGGTTGGCTCATAAAGCCATTCCAATTCGCGGCGAACCTGCAAAGCCAATTCGCGTGTGGGGGCGATTACCAGCGCGTAAGGTGCGCCAATGGAAGTGAAGCGATCCGCATCTTCCAGAAGAGTTGGGGCAATGGCGATGCCAAATGCCACGGTCTTGCCCGAGCCGGTCTGGGCGGAGACGAGAAGATCTGCTCCTTCGGCCTCAGGAGCGAGAACTGCAGTCTGAACGGGTGTCAGGGTCTCGTAGCCACGGGCTTTCAAAGCACCGGACAGCGCCGGAGCGATAGAATCGAAAATGGTCATAAATGAACTTTCAGTGCTGGTTTTGGGCGTGTTTTTAGCTCGGCGTCAATGGAGCACGAGCGGCACGCATATAGCTTTGTTGCGCTCTCGTAGAGCCTGCGACGCGTTCCGTCAATGCCACGAAACGCATAGCTCCCATCCACTTACCCTTCAGGAGGTGAAGCCCGCACGTTTCAACCGCACAATAGCGAGATCAAGCGCAGAAAGAAAGGAGGAACGATCTTTTGGTGAAAATGGTCGCGGTCCACCCGTGATCTGGCCCGCCGAACGCAGTTCATCCATGAGGTTACGCGTCGCCAGAGTATTGCCGATGGATGCCTCGGTAAATGCCCGACCCGTTGGGGAAATGGCGTCTGCACCTGCTTTAACACAGCGGCTTGCAAGTGGAATATCGGCAGTGACGACCACATCGCCCCGGGAGACCCGCTCGGCAATCCAGTCATCGGCGGCGTCAAAACCGTCGCTGACAACGACCCGCTCGATCATCGGATCGCGCGGGATTGCCATCATGGAATTGGACACGACGAAAACCTTGACGCCATATCTTTCCGCAACACGATAAATTTCTGCTTTTACCGGGCAGGCATCTGCATCGACGTAAATGGATATGTTTTTCTGTTCTGTCATTCTCAACCAAAAATATGCAGCGCGGCCAAACCTACAGAGGCGCCGAGCCCGATAGCAATTCCAGCTGCCAGGGCCGCAACAAGAAATCCTGTTCCCAACCATACGCCGTCCTGTTCGCCAAGACCAATTGCCAGCAGGATTATGCTCAATGCCGGTATCTGGTTAATAAGCGGAATCGGCAAAATGACGATCAGGGACATTGAAAGCGCAACGATACTGACGACCCGTTCGACGATAATTTGCGGCAAGAGCCAATAACGCGGGCGGGCAAGCCGCTCAAAACGTGTAAGAACGCTTTCCAGTCTGGCGATCCCGGAACGATAGGTTTCTATCCGCATTGATTTGCGCCGCAGAAAGGCCGGAAACCACGGCTTCTCGAAGCCAATCAACATTTGGATGGAAAGCAGAACCAGTGGAATGCCGAATATCGTGGATGAACCCGGCGGTAGTGGAATCAGATTTAATGCGGAAAACAGGATGAGCAAGGCGCCAAAGCTGCGTTCCGACAAGGCGACAAGAATGTCGTCGAAGGAAATTCTGGTCGCGTCTGTGTCCCCAAGCTCAACAAGAATGGTGGATAGCCGCTTTGTTCCGGCAGAATATTCCGCGTCCTGTTGGCTATCCATGGGATAATTTCATGCGGGCATGATCAGCGTGTCGGAACGGGATTTTCCCCGCGATAATCATAAAAGCCACGACCGGTCTTGCGGCCCAGCCAACCGGCCTCGACATATTTGACGAGAAGCGGGCAGGGTCGATACTTCGAATCCGCCAGACCATCATGCAAGACCTGCATGATCGAAAGGCATGTATCAAGGCCGATGAAATCAGCCAGTTGCAGTGGGCCCATCGGGTGATTTGCGCCGAGCTTCATGGCTGTATCAATGGCATCCACAGAGCCGACACCTTCGTAAAGAACGTAAATGGCTTCGTTGATCATCGGCAGTAGGATGCGGTTAACGATGAAGGCCGGGAAATCTTCCGAGACAGTCAAGGTCTTGTCGAGGCTGGTAACGAATTCGCGCGCACTTTCGAAGGTGGTGTTCTCGGTCGCGATACCGCGAATGAGTTCAACCAGCTTCATCACCGGCACCGGATTCATGAAGTGAATGCCAATAAACCGTTCCGGGCGATCGGTTGTTGCGGCGAGCCGTGTGATGGAAATCGATGAAGTATTGGTGGCGAGGATCGCCTCCGGATTGAGGTTTGGACAAAGCTGCGCAAAAATCTTGCGCTTGACTGTTTCATCCTCGGTCGCCGCTTCGATGGCAAGATCGACACTGGAAAGATCCTCCATGCGCAGAGCAGGGCGGATATGCGCCATGGCTTTTTCGCGTGCCGCCTCATCGAGTTTGCCGTGCGAGACCTGCCGCGCCATATTGCCATTAACGGTGGCTATAGCCTTTTCCAGCTGTTCGGCAGACTGGTCATGGATCAAAACGTCATAGCCGGCGACGGCACATACATGAGCAATGCCGCTGCCCATTTGCCCCGCTCCGATAATGCCTACAGTCTTGATCGATCCAGCCATGTTTCCATCCGTTTGTTTGTTCAAGCGCAAACTTCCTAGCACCAAAGTAAATGGCCGGGGTAGCTTTCGTCTACCCCGGCCATGCAAATCATTTCAAACTTGCGGCTATATTTTTTTACAGCGCCTTTTCAAGTTCCGGCAGGATAACGAAGAGATCGCCAACGAGGCCGTAATCGGCAACCTGGAAAATCGGTGCTTCTTCGTCCTTGTTTATGGCAACAATGACCTTGGAGTCCTTCATGCCGGCCAGATGCTGGATCGCGCCGGAAATGCCGACGGCGATGTAAAGGTCAGGCGCGACAACCTTGCCTGTTTGTCCAACCTGCCAGTCATTCGGTGCATAGCCAGCATCGACAGCCGCACGCGAAGCACCAACCGCAGCGCCGAGCTTGTCAGCAACCGGGAGGATCACTTCCTTGAACTTTTCGTTGGAGCCAAGAGCACGTCCGCCGGAAATGATGATCTTCGCCGAGGTCAACTCAGGACGATCGCCACCGGAAAGCTTTGCTTCAACAAAGGTCGAAAGGCCAGGATTGGCAGCCGCCGAAATGGTCTCGACGGAGGCTGATCCGCCTTCGCCAGCAGCGGCAAAGGTTGCCGTGCGAACCGTGATAACCTTCTTGGCATCGGTGGCCTGCACCGTCTGCAAGGCATTGCCCGCATAGATCGGACGCTTGAATGTGTCAGCCGAGATAACTTCGATAATGTCTGACACCTGCATGACATCGAGCAGCGCTGCAACGCGCGGCAAGATGTTTTTGCCGTTGGTGGTGGCAGCGGCGATGATCGTGTCATAGCCGTCGGCAATCGAGACGATCAATGCAGCGGTAGCTTCGGCGAGGCGGTTGGCCAGATCATCGCTATCGGCCAGCAAAACCTTCTTGACGCCCGCAAGCTTGGCAGCCTGATCTGCAACGCCCTTGGCGCCTTTTCCGGCTACCAGCACATGCACATCCGAACCGATGGCGAGCGCTGCGGTCAAAGCCTTGGCTGTCTGGTCGGAAAGGGTTTCGTTATCGTGTTCGGCAAAAAGAAGAATAGCCATGGTGAATTCCTTATCCTTTTCCTTAAAGAACGCCAGCTTCGTTCTTCAGCTTGGAGACAAGCTCCGCAACGTCCTTGACCTTCACACCAGCCTTGCGTCCGCCCGGCTCTTCAGTCTTCAGGACCTTGAGGCGCGGCGCAGTGTCAACGCCGTAATCAGCAGCTGACTTCTCATCGAGAGGCTTCTTCTTAGCCTTCATGATATTGGGCAGCGAAGCATAACGCGGCTGGTTCAAACGCAGATCGGTAGTGACGATTGCCGGCAAAGTGACTTCAATGGTCTGCAGGCCGCCATCAACTTCGCGTGTTACCTTGGCCGACTTGTCACCAAGTTCAACCTTGGAGGCGAAGGTGGCCTGGCTCCAGCCGAGCAGCGCTGACAGCATCTGGCCGGTCTGGTTGGCATCGTCATCGATTGCCTGCTTGCCAAGAATAACGAGCTGCGGCTGTTCGGCTTCAACGACGCCCTTCAAAATCTTGGCGACGGCCAGCGGCTCGACAATTTCGTCGACCTTGACCAGAATGGCACGGTCCGCACCCATGGCGAGTGCTGTGCGCAAAGTTTCCTGCGCCTGCGCCGGGCCAATCGACACGACGACAACTTCCTCGACCTTGCCGGCTTCCTTCAAACGAAGCGCTTCCTCGACCGCGATTTCGTCGAACGGATTCATCGACATTTTCACATTTGCAAGCTCAACGCCTGAACCGTCACCTTTGACGCGGATCTTGACGTTGTAATCGACTACCCGCTTTACCGGTACGAGGACTTTCATGGGGACTCCCTCTTCAACATTCAAATGACAGCTTTAACTGTCCTATCACAGTACCTGCTTGCCGGATGCCGACATTGAGGTGAAAAAAGCGACACGTTTGTGTCTGAACAGCGCGGGACCGTAAATATGAGTGACGTAAAGGTCAATGCGCGCTATGCGACAATCTGTACTTCAACCGATTGAATGATGTGGGTCTATCTGCCCCATTTCGCAGGCTCGGTTTGCGTAGCGGCGATAGCTGGCTCTTTTTCGACCACGACGGCACGCGGAGAGACTATGGCACGGTCAAAAAGCGGAACATTGCGGCGCTTCAAAATGAGAATGAGCAATGCACCTGCTATAATCCCGCCCACATGCGCCGGCCACGATATTTGCTCATCGCCACCCCACAAAAGCATACCGAATTGCAGGGCAACCCAAAGGACGAGTGGATAGATCGCTGGGATGCGCAGCGGAATTCGTCCAAAGGCCAGAACCCATACTTTCACGCGAGGATGGAGTATAAGATAGGCGGCAACGATACCTGCTATCGCACCAGAAGCGCCTATCAATGGTGCTTCTGAATCCGGCAGAATGACGCCATGGAGAAAAGCTCCCGCCGCCGCGCATAAAAGATAGAAGATCAAAAATTTTACGTGGCCGAGAGCGTCTTCAATATTGTCTCCAAATACCCAGAGAAACAGCATATTGCCGCCGAGGTGGAAAATGTCGGCATGGAGAAATGCGTAGGTGATGTAAGTGGCATTTGGCGGCACAATATCATAGGCTGCAGGCAGAGCTGCAAGGTCATGGACAATGGCGGGTATATAGCCAAGTCCAATAATTGTGGCTTCCGCATGATCTCCGGCAATGCTGGTCAGCGCAAAAATGATGACATTCAGCGCTATCAGCGAAAGTGTCACATATTGCAGCTTGATGTATTTTAAGCTGTTGGCGTCATGCAGTGGAATAAACATTGGTGTCTTTCTACCGGATATCGAGAGACGTGACGTGGACACTGGAAGCGCACCGAAACCAATGTGCGTGGTGAATTTGAGCCAAAGCTTTGGTATTGTCTACAAACAACCTCCAGCAGATTCCCAATTTAGACAGGTAAGTTCTTCGCTACCTTGAAGCCGCGGCTTCAGGCCTCATTGTTTTGCTTGTCTTCGGTCACGACGGCGCGAGGTGTGACAATGGTGCGATCAAACAGCGGAATGCTCCAGCGTTTGAGAATACCGACCAGCAATGCGCCCGAAATAATTCCGCCGACATGGGCCGACCAGGAGATGCGTTCATCGCCATGTACGAAGAGCATCAAGAACTGTTCGGCGATCCAAAGTGCAAGCAGATAGATTGCCGGAAGCGGCAAAGGAATGCGTCCGAAGGCGAAGACCCAAACCCAGACCCGTGGGTGAAGCATGAGATAAGCGGCGACAACCCCGAATATCGCTCCCGATGCGCCAATCAATGGGCCATGAGAGTCGGAAAAAACAAAACCGTGCATTAAGGCACCGGCGGCACCGCAAAGAAAATAAAAGATCAGAAATTTTATATGCCCCATGGCATCTTCGACATTGTCGCCGAAGACCCAGAGAAACAGCATATTTCCGCCGAGATGGTAGATGTCGGCATGCATGAACGTATAGGTGATGTAGGTCCATCCACTAGCTATGAAGTCATATTCCGGCGGACGAACAACCAGACCCTGCGCTACGGCGGGGATGTAGCCAAATATCATTGAGGCTTTTTGGGTGTCCGGATCGAAAAGGGCCACAAGCCCAAAAACCATAACATTCAAAACAATGAGTGAAAGCGTAACATATTGTAGTTTGATGTATTTGAGGCGATTGGCGTCATATAGTGGAATGAACATTAATTCCGGGTTCCTGCCTCAGGCCTGTCAGCGATTTTTACCCGGCACCCATAACACGTCCTTCGCGCCATTGTCATTGACAACCCGAGCCGCAACAAACAGGAAATCGGAAACGCGGTTGATGTATTTCAATGCGGCGGGCGTGACGATCTCATCGGGCCTTTGAGAAAGCTCGACCATTTGACGTTCTGCACGGCGCGAAACCGTGCGCGCCAGGTGCAAAGCGGCTGATGCAGGGGAGCCTCCCGGCAGCACGAAGGAGCGCAAAGGCTCAAGCTTTTCGTTCAGGTGGTCAATATCAGCTTCAACTCTTGAAACCTGGGTATCGATGATGCGCAAAGGCTCGTAGGCGAGAGTTTCACCCGTATCCGGGGTGGCAAGATCAGCCCCGAGATCGAAAAGATCATTCTGGATGCGAAAAAGCATGGCATCGAGTTCGGGATAATCCCGTTCCGTATGCAATCGGGCGAGGCCAACAAAGGAATTTGCCTCGTCCACAGTGCCGTAAGCCTCTACGCGCAAGTCATGCTTTAAACGGCGCGCTCCAGTGCTGAGGCCGGTGGTGCCATCATCGCCGGTGCGCGTATAAATCTTGTTGAGCTTGACCATTATATCCGCCCTAGCCTGCAGCGCGATGGAAGTAGATGGCGCCAACAATCAGGATGATGGCAACTAGCTGCAGCAGAATACGCAGTTGCATCATCTTGTTGGAGAAGTTGGCATCGCCGCCCTTCATCATGTTGCGCAGACCGACGAGAAGCACGATAGCGACGGCGACAATGGCGACAATTGCCAGAAACTTGAAGATGATGTCCATGATGTTATTCCTTATCAGGCTGACTTGCAGTCTGCTCCTGTCATGATTGGCTCGCAAGCATGCGATATAGCGCACGTGCCGATAGCATTCTTTTGGCAAAACTTGCCAGCTTAGCTGGAACCGTCACCACATAATGGGGTCTGGGACACTCATTTTCCAATGCGTGTTTCAGAACCTTGTAAATGGCATCTGGCCCAAGCGCGAATCGTGGCGGCTTTGCCTGTGAGAATTTGGCGATTTCTCTCTCGTATTGCTCGCGATGCACTGATTTTTCAATATCGATATATTTGCTTATTTGGGCCGCCGCATTGGTCCTGAAATGGGACTCGATCGACCCCGGCTCGAGCAGCGATACATGAATGCCGGAGCCAGCCAGTTCCATCCGCTGTGTTGTCATCAACCCTTCGAGTGCAAATTTCGAAGCGACGTAAGCTCCGCGCAGTTTCATGGGTACCAAGCCGAGAATTGATGAACAGTGGACAATTCGCCCATGACCCTGCCGCCGCATCACCGGAACAATAAGTTGCGTCAACTCATGCCAACCAAAAAATGCTGCTTCAAATTGCTCGCGTAACGCCGTTGTCGGCAAATCCTCCACAGCGCCGGGCACCGCGTAAGCGCCATTATTATAGAGTGCGTCGAGCGTGCCGCCGGTCTGTTCAAGAACAGCCTTGACCGTATCTCTGATGGATTGCGCCTCGCTATAGTCAAGGTAATGAGCCGAAAAGCCTTCCGCTTTAAGATCATCTATGTCAGATAATTTGCGGGCAGTAGCAAAAACGGTCCAGCCATCAGCCTTCAGGGCGCGTGCACAATAAGCGCCCATGCCGCTGGAACATCCTGTAATCAAAATCGTTCTGGAACGGGGCATGGTTTCGATTCAATAGGTTGCGCAAAAAAACACTTCACATATTCGCTTGTGCCTTGCAATCTCGCGTACATGACCATGGGGGCAAACCTGCATTGATGCGTAAACTATATGGTTTTCTTCGGCGTATTCTTGGTGACGCTCTGGGGCATTTCAGCACGGATGATGGATGGGCACTGGCGAGCCATGTTGCGCTGTCAGGAATCATGGCGCTTTTTCCGTTTCTGATTTTTGCCACGGCATTGGCGAGTTTCCTCGGAGCAAGTGCTTTTACCGAGACGGCAGTGCATGTCGTATTCGACACCTGGCCGGAGGTGATCGCCAACCCAATCAAGCAGGAAGTGAGCAATGTTCTCAATGTGCAGCGCGGCGGGTTGTTGACAATCAGCGTGATTGCCGCTGCCTACTTTGCATCCAATGGTATTGAAGCTTTGCGGGTCGCGCTCAACCGGGCTTATCGTGTGGTGGATACGCGCTCGATCATTTATTGCCGTCTGCAAAGTCTTGGCTATGTGATTATCGCGACCATCGGCATCATGGCGATCAGCTTTCTGCTGGTGCTTGCCCCGCTGGCGATGCGGATCGCTTCGAAATGGTATCCTGAAATTTATCTTCTATCGGGAACGATCAGTTTCTGGCGCTATTGCATTGCATCGGCCGTGCTCATCATCGGCCTTCTTGTGGTTCATCTCTGGCTGCCAGCAGGGCACAGGCGTTTTGTGGATATTCTGCCCGGCATTCTGCTTACACTGATTGCCTGGACTATTGGGGCCACGATCTTTGCCAGCTATCTGGAGACATTTGCGTCTTATATCTCGACCTATGCGGGACTTGCTTCGATTATGGCCGCTATTGTTTTCCTTTATATAATCGCAGCCATCTTCATTATAGGAGCTGAAATAAACGCTGCGATTATTATCTATCGCGAGGGAAGGGTGGCGCGGCGGCTTTGACCTGCGGTCGAAAGCGCAACGCCCAACGTGGCAATGGCCATGCCAACCAGCTGAAATAACGTCAATGTCTCCCCGAAAAGGACATAGGCCATCAGGGCCGTGACGCCGGGCACGAGATAAAACAGCGACGCGACTTTCGAGACTGCGCCTTGGTTGATCAGGATCATCAGCAGCAGGACCGCGCCGATGGAAAGAACGACGACCAGCCAGAACATGGCGAATACCAGTGAGCCTGACCAGATGATTTCATGAGTCTCGAACAACAATGTCATGATTGCCATGACCACCATCGCACCCAGATATTGCAAGGTTGTTCCTGCCTTTAAATCAATCTGGCCAACAAAGCGTTTCTGCCAGACGGTGCCGACGCTGATGGCAATGACCGAAAAGATCGAAGCGCCGACAGTTGCCGGGGTAATACCATCGGCAGAAATCGAAAGCTTGGGCCAAAGCACCATGGCAACGCCAATGAAGCCGACACCCAGTCCCGCCCAGTGGCGCGGCTGTATTTTTTCGCCAAGCGTTACACCCGCAATCAGCGCAGTGATCAGGGGTTGCAGGCCGACGACCAATGCAGACATGCCAGCGGGCAAGCCCTTGTGAATGGCCCAGAACACAGCTCCGAGATAAGCGCCATGGATCAGACAGCCGGCGATGATTGCGTGCATCGCTCCGCGCCTATCGGGCCAATTATTGCCCGCCAGAATAACCCATACGCCTAATATTGCGCCCGCAATGGCAAAGCGCGCCATAAGAAACAGAAACGGTTCCATATAGGGCATCGCGTAGCGCGCGCCGATAAAGCCGGTAGCCCACAGAAGAACGAACAGGGCTGGAAGGAAGCGTACGGACATTGGGGGTACAGCCGGATCATTGAAGGAGACAACTGACTTATACCCGCAAAGTGAGATGCGATAGATCATAAACCGATCAAATCACATATCTCCTGACGTGTTACCCCTCGCTCACGCAAAGATCGCAGGGACGTATCCCTGCGGCTTTTCGATAATTTGTTGCCGTCATTATCCAGAACGAGCCTATGATGGTGGTAGAGCGGCGGTTCAACGCCGAAGAGGTGTTGAAGCAGGCGGTGAACGCTGGTGGCGTGATAGAGATCCTTGCCACGAACTACATGCGTAATGCCTTGCAAAGCATCATCAATGACGACGGAGAGATGATAACTGGTGGGCATATCGCGTCGGGCGATGATGACGTCGCCCCAGTCCTGAGGCCGGGCATTGACCTTGTGTTCACGCGAACCAAATTCATGCCAGATCAGTTGCGTTCCTGCCGCCTCAAGCGCGCGGTCCATGTTCAAACGCCAGGCATAAGGGTCTCCCCTTGCCATGCGTGTTTGCTGTTCGCGCTTTGAAAGCAGGCGTTCAATCGGAGGGTAGAATGGCGCGCCGTCCGGATCGCGTGGCCAATCATCCATGTTGGAACGCTCGATCTCCCGCTTGATACCACTGCGGCTAAGAAATGCCGGATAGACAAGTTCCATTTTGACGAGGCGATCCAGAGCTTCCTGATAGATTGGAAAATGTTCCGACTGGCGGCGAACAGGCTGTTCCCAATTCAGGCCAATCCATTCCAAGTCATCCAGCATTGAATGCTCAAGTTCGGGTGTGCAGCGTTCGCGATCTATATCCTCCATGCGGAGCAGCATCCGGCCACCCATATTCTGTGCCATCCGTTGATTCAGAAGAGCGGAATAGGCATGGCCGAGATGAAGGGAGCCATTGGGGCTGGGTGCGAATCTGAAAACCGGAACTGTCATGCGCGCTGGACATTCTTGGCGTTGTTCACACTCATTGATACGGTGTTTGCCGGATCATGCAAGGATGAAGACATATGCGCAGAATTGATACACTCGACGATATTGCCGAAGGCCTTGCGGACCTGTTGCGCGCTCATCCCGAACTGGCGGTGATTGCAGAGAAGGCTGGACCGTTGCCTTTGCGTCGCTCCGCGCCGGGTTTTGAAAGCCTGGCATCGGTCATCGTTTCCCAGCAGGTGTCCAAGGCGAGCGCCGATTCTATATGGAAACGCCTCATTGGCGTTATCGACCCGCTGACGCCGGAAAACTATCTGGCAGGAGGCGAGGAAGCGTGGCGAATCGCGGGTCTTTCCCGCGCCAAGCAGGCGACACTCGCCCGGATAAGCCAGTCGATCATCGCCAGCGAACTCGACCTGTTCGACCTTTGTGAGCGGCCCATCGAAGAGGCGATGCAGGTGATGACGAACGTCAAGGGGATTGGCCCATGGACCGCCGAGGTCTATCTGCTTTTTTCAGCCGGTCATGCGGATGTCTTTCCCGCAGGGGATGTCGCGCTTCAACATGCCTATGCGCATGCATATGGCGAATCAGTGCGGCCGGATTCGAAAACATTGAAGATTTTTGCCGAGCGCTGGTCGCCTTGGCGGGGTGTGGCTGCCAGACTTTTCTGGGCTTACTACGCCGCAACCCGTGGCCGTGATGCTACACCCGTCGCATGAAGTTGAAATAACGGTGCTTTTTCTGCTGCCGCGCAGCAATTCGCTTCACATTCCTGTCACGTCAAGCTTACAATATGAAGGCCTGATGGTTGGATTGGAGTTGATTCCTTGACAATAGCCGTCTCGCCGGACGGACTGCCGGCTCTGGTACTTAATGCGGACTATCGTCCGCTCAGTTATTATCCCTTGTCGCTTTGGTCCTGGCAGGACGCGATCAAGGCGGTTTTTCTTGACCGTGTGAATATCGTGGCCGAATATGAGCATGAAGTCTCGTCGCCTTCATTCGCGATGCGTTTGCCAAGTGTCGTTTCGCTGAAAAGCTATATCAAGCCGTCGCGCAACCCGGCTTTTACGCGGTTTAATGTTTTCCTGCGCGATCGCTTCGAATGCCAATATTGCGGATCGGAAGAAGATCTGACATTCGACCATGTCATCCCCCGTTGCGCCGGTGGCGAAACAGTTTGGGAAAATGTTGTCGCTGCCTGTTCGCCCTGCAATCTACGCAAGGGAGGCCTTATGCCGGATCGCGCCAAGATGTGGCCGAGGCAAAAGCCTTACCCGCCGACAGTTCACGATCTGCATAATAATGGCCGCATGTTCCCGCCAAACCATCTGCATGAAAGCTGGATGGATTATCTTTATTGGGATGTCGAGCTGGAGCCGTAGAAACCTCCTGCCAATCCACCCCGATGGCCATCTGTTGCAATTTTCTGCGCTTCCGTTGCTCACGAACCCGAGAGTTCGCTGCGCTACGGTTCTCAAAAATCACATCACCTGACTCATCGGGATGAATTTTCAGAAGGTTTCTGCGTTGTGGATTAGATTTAGGATTTCGCTGCGCCGCGAAATGCTACGATCATCAGAACCAAGCTTGCAATGGCATTCCAGCCAGCAAAGGACAGGCCGAGAACGCGCAGAGCAGCGGTATCGCATGCAGGCGGGCGAACAGAATTCATATCGCTTAGAAGGCTGCCTGCGTCCGTTGTGATCGACATTGCCACCGCCGTGCAATCAGTTGGGCCCGCCCAGAATTTCCACTCCACGCCCGCATGAAATATTGCAAGACCAAGGCCAATGAGCATGAGCAGGCCGCCCAGAGCCAGAAGCAATCGCGTCAGACCTGCAGGCCATTTCAGGGAAGATGAAGCGACCGCCAGCACCATCAGGGGGATACCGGCATAATAGGGATAGCGCTGCTCAAGGCATAGCTTGCAGGGGAGATAGCCGCCAATATGTTGAAAACCCAATGCCGAGCCGACTGTGACAATCATGGCCAGCAGCAGAAAAAGTGCGGTCTTCAAATGGGGTTTGGTATTGATCATGACGGCGCTGGTCCTCTTGAATTGACGCAACTACAGATGAAGATAATGGAACACGGCGTAGAGCAGAATCAGGATGAGTGCCGCTGCACCGGCAATGAGTCCGAGGCGTTTTTCGATAAAATCGCGGATCGGTTCGCCGTAACGGCGCAAAAGCCATGCGAGAAAGAAGAAGCGCGCACCGCGTGCGATAATTGCCGAGACGATGAACAGCCAGATGTTGATACCCGCCGCGCCTGAAAGAATGGTGACTATCTTGATGGGAGGCAGGTGAGCAAGTCCCGATGTTACAAGCAGGAGCAGGATCGCGTCAGCGCTGGTGGAGCCGCGCATGGCCTCAAAGGCATCAAGCTTGCCATACATTTCAAGTATCGGCTTGGCGAGGGTTTCATAAGCATAAAAGCCCAGCATCCAGCCGGCTATTCCGCCAAGCACAGAGGCAATAGTGGCAACCAGCGCATAGCGATAGGCCCGTTCGGGACGGGCAAGGGCCATCGGCAGATAAAGCACGTCTGCGGGAACGAGGAAAACAGAGCTTTCGACAAAGGCAATGACCGCAAGCCATGCTTCAGCCGACTTGCGCGCGGCCAGTGACATTGTCCAATCATACAGTCTGCGCAGCATTATCGGTTCCCGCCTGGAGTAAATATGCAAGGTCTCTTAGAGCAAACATTCGCCAAATGGAATCGGGACGATCAATTTTCGCAACCTCGCTGGCAGGTATTCTTGCACCCGCCTCTAGCTTTGACCGCGGGCAGGGGCAACACACGAGTGTGTTATCCGCGATAAAAGCTTTTATTGCTGTTGACCGAAGGTGCCCTCTGCATGTATTTGGCTGTCACGGAGTTGAGTTCGCTCATCTCCGACGCTTTTTGGCGGCCCCTTTGGCGGAATTGGTAGACGCGCCTGACTCAAAATCAGGTTCCGCAAGGAGTGCTGGTTCGATTCCGGCAAGGGGCACCAGAGGCTTTTCACGACATCATTTAAGCAGGGCGTTGAGCATCCATACGTGGCTCACGGCGGACACCAAAGTATGATGTAGGCTTGTCTAGGACTCAATAGAGTAGAGAATTAAAGCTGCTCTGCGAATTTGACTGCATCAAACAAAGTCTCTGGTAAGAAAGTCCGGTCCTTTCTCCATTGAGCGCCAATACACTTTTCAATGACATAGCTGCCTTTGTGTGGGACGATACGAAACCGTCTCTTGCCCCGATGTAGTATGGGATTTTCGCCAACGCGCCATTCGGGAACTGTACTTCTCAAATTATTTAATTGTACTACCAGATCTGCGACTGATGAATAACGGTCTTCGCGTTTGGTAGCGCAGCATCTTCTAACCACCGTTTTAAGACCAGCCGGTACCCATGCGGGAAGCGTTGAGCGATTAACGACACGATCTCGAACAATTTTTGATTCGATGATCGACGTGGCATAATTTTGCTGTTCCCAACCGCCGAGGCCGTCATATTTTATGGCCTCTTTTTCAGAAAGCCATGCACGTTCTTCGTAGGGCAGGTGACCACCTAAGAGTTGATAAAAAATCATACCCAGCTGATATATATCTCCTTCACGATACGACCGTTTCTCTTCGAGCTCTTCAGGTGGGCGATAAAGAAGCGAATGTCGGGTTAGTGTTTTTGCGTAGCCCTCGTCGTTCTGGACGACAACAGAACCAAAATCTCCAATTACGAACTTGTCCTTGGACAAACAAAAGATATTTGCAGGCTTCAAGTCACGGTGTAGGTAGCCATTCCCATGCAAAAAGCTTGCCCCGCCTGCAATCTGGCTCAGTACATCAATCGCCTCAACAGTCCCAAATTTTCGACTCTTCAAGGCGTCGTCTAAGTCACCAGACGTGCAATACTGCGTCATAAAAAACGCATCGTCTTTATTGATGCTTTCAGCATGATATACCTTAAGAATGTGATCGGATTCGAGTTGAGCGAGTACGGCGGGTTCTGCATGATCTCCGTTACCCCAATAGTAGAACTTTACAACGACATCGCGCTTTAGGAGCGTGTTGTAGCCGATCAGCACATGACCGTTGGCTCCCTTGTCGTTCATCAGTTTGAATTCTATATTTTTGGTCAGCTCCTCGGCTTTTTGCCTGATGGACTCCGGCAAAAGCGAAAAATCCAGAGCCATTATAATCTTCCGGCTTTGGCGAGCTGGAACACTCCGCAACGGTAGGCATCGTATTGGTACTTTAGTACGCCGTCTGGAATCCCTCCCAAGTTTGTCTTTGAAAATTTTGACAGCGCGGTAGCGTTGACAAATACCACGTCACAATCTGAAAGCTGAAAGAGTGTTTCAATTTTAAATGATATAGCTCCTCCACCCATTTGCCCGCCTTTCGCTCTCGCTTTAATTGCAAAAACAGCGACACCGTTTTCGTGGGCAAAGGTTTTTATGGCTTGAAGGAACGACTTGATAGCGCTGCTGTCTTTATCGTCTCCTAAAGTGAGCTTCTTTGTTTTACACGGTATGAGATGTGGGTCGTTGTTCTCCACCGAGACCAAAACTAGCCGCGCTTCACTTGATTTTAAGTCAACTCCACAGACGATCATTTCCCCCCCCAATGTGTTTCCTCCGAACTCTATAGAAACTTAATTGAGGAATGTTCAATGAGATTACCGTTAGCCCACTTGTGGGCAACGCGGACGCATGAAGCGATGAGCCATCCTCACGCGCGTTCCTCCCATATTTTTGCCAATTCCACGATTGTTTTGACCGCTTTTTCCATGTCCTGCCTGCTGATCCATTCTAGCGGCGAGTGAAAGGCATGGCCGCCGGCAAAGAGGTTTGCGCAAGGAAGGCCCATATAGGATAGTCTTGAGCCATCCGTGCCACCTCTTATGCTGCCGCGCACGGGTTTCATGCCCGCGCGCCGAATCGCTTCGATTGCGTTTTCCACGATCTCGGGGTTCCGGTCGAGAATCGCTTTCATATTGCGATACTGCTGTTTCACAGTGAATTTGTAAGAAGAGCCGGGGAAATCGGAGATCACTTTCTTGACCAGATCTTCCAGCATGGCTTCCTTTACCGCCAGACCCTCATCGTTAAAGTCACGGATGATAAGGGCGAGCGTGGCCTTTTCCATGGAACCCGTAATATTGACCGGATGAATAAAACCCTCGCGGCCTTCAGTCGTTTCGGGGGCAATATTCTTGGGTAAAGCGGCAATAATCGCGCTGGCGATCTTGATGGCGTTTTCCATCTTGTCCTTGGCAAAACCCGGATGGATTGCGACACCCTGAATGGTGATCTCAACGCCATCTGCCGAGAATGTCTCGTCTTCAATATGTCCGGCGGTTTCACCGTCGACAGTATAGGCAAATTGCGCACCGAGCTTTTCAAGGTCAACCTTGTCAGCGCCGCGCCCTACTTCCTCATCCGGCGCAAACAGGATGCGAATGGTGCCATGTTTGATGTCGGGATTATCCATGAGGATTTGGGCAGCCGTCATGATCTCGGCGAGACCCGCTTTGTCGTCGGCTCCAAGCAAAGTGGTGCCGTCGGTTGTGATGATGTCGTTGCCAATCTGATCAAGCAGGACAGGATGATCTTTCACGCGAATGACCTGCTGCGTATCTCCGGTCAGCTGAATGTCCCTGCCTTGATAATTCAGCACATGTTGGGGCTTCACATTTGTCCCTGTGAAATCGGGCGCCGTATCCATGTGCGAACAGAAACAAATGACCGGCACGTCCTTGTCGACATTGGAGGGGATGGTTGCATAGACATAACCATGTTCGTCCAGATGGGCGTCGGTCAGGCCAATTTCGAGCAGTTCAGCGACAAGTATGCGGCCAAGATCAAGCTGCTTCTGGGTCGTGGGCTGTGTTGAAGAACTGGCATCCGACTGGGTGTCGATCACCACATAGCGAAGAAAGCGGTCGGTAACTGTATCGGTCATAGGCTTCATTCCAATTGATCAGCGGTAGTCGTCTGTTTAGCGCGTGATGGGCCGTGTGTGAAACGGATTTCAGTTGAGATGTTTTCTCAGGGCGGCGCCATCGCGCTGTCTTTTGCTCGATCAAATTTCTCAAGGGCGAGAAGATACAATATTAAATCAATGTGTTGGGGGCTATTTTGTCGTGATCTGTATTGTGAGTTCTTCCGATCCTGTAGAAAATAAATCTAAATTGGGGAAGATTAATGAATGAACATGCTGAAGGCAGCCCGATAATAGTTTGCGGGTGTCAAAGAAGTGGTACGACCGCGATTGTCCGGATTTTGAACGATAATGGAATGATGATTTCCAATGAATGGGCATTGTTTGCGTGGCCCGCTTGGCAAGAGCAGTTTTCATTGGCTGAGTGGCTTGAGAACAAACGTGCTCAAGTGGAGAAAAACCTTTGGCTGCAGTTCTGGCACTATAAAATCGAGCTGACAGGTTTGGAGGCGGAGCAAGGTTATTCGGCAGCCTTGCACTCGGTCTATGGCAGGCGTGATGCTTGGCGTTGGGGAGACAAGTGGTCGGATTATGTTTTCCACGTTGACGCTGTCAAAGCCCATTTTCCTGATGCCAAAATTATCTACATTTATCGTGATGGGCGCGACGTTGTCGCCAGCATGTTGCGCAAGACCATAGAGAAAGATCCCGGTCCGGGTTTCAAACGGTGGGTGAATTCCATTGAAGCCTGGCTTTCATGGAAAGATCGGGTTGATCACCTTGCAATAAGACAGGAAGACTTGCTGCAGTATCCCGAGAAGATCGCCGCAGACATTGCCGACTATTGCGGGTTTACACTGCAGAGCGCCGGGCATGCTGCTTATGTGCTGTTGGGGTCGGATGCCGAAAACAATGGGGACCACGTATCTGAAAACCCCTTCGAGCATACGGGAGCATATCATGACCAGTTTTCAGATGCTGATGTTCCGGCCGATGTCATGCGCCATCTGATAAATCTGGGCTATGCCAAGCATAAGCAAGAAAGGGTCTAGTTTCGTCCGGTCAAATTGCGCAAGCGCTCGCGCATGAGGCGGGCAATATTCTGGGTGCGCCGGTAAAGGTGGATCTGCGAAGCCGCCTGCCGGGTGGCGCGATCTGCTTGCGGGGTAAGGCCGATGACCAGAGTTCCGATTTTCTCCCGCTCCTGGAAAAGACGAGACGCAACGGGGTGATCCGGCACGGCGCAAGAATCGGTCCGGTCAATATTGGGATCTTCCAAATGATTCTTCAGCACTTCAATCATCAAAAGAACACCCGGCGAGAAACTCGCCAAACGCTCATCATAGGCGGTTTTCCAAGTCCACGCGTCGCCCGCTTCGATGAACACGATCAGCACCGCAATTACTTTGCCATCCAATTCCAGCGTATGGATGCGAGCCAGATCACGTGCAGCAAGATTGTTGACGGCCTCACGTGCAAAGGCCGCACGGAACCGGTCTACGGCCATCGCCGAGCCGCGCTGTCCCTTCCAGCCACTGGCTTCCAGTGCCAGGAAATCCTCGAGTTTGCGTCTTATATCCTCTTCGCTACGGCTGACGACGTAAGTGAGGGCGCCTTTTTCTGAGAGACGCCGCCAGAGCCGGCGGTACTCCTTGGTATGTTTTGCGCCAATGGCTTCGCGTAAATATTCGGCCCCCTCTTTGGTACTTTCAATTGCGGGACGTTCCATCTGGTGCGTCGTGACCAGTGGCAGGTTACGTTCCATGGCTATTGAACGGATAAGCTGCGCCACCGGGCGGTCGAGCAGCATATCCGGGAAAACCAGGATTTCCGGTAGTTTCAGATGTTTGCGGCCCAGCATGTCGAAGAGATCATTCAGAACGCCAACGGGGTCGTCGCGATCGATCAAGGGCGTTCCCTGTGGTCCAAACGGCGTCGCCCAAGCGCGCAGGATCGAACCTGAAAAAGCAAAGCCCGGGCGCTCTATCGTGTAGGGCATCAGGAAGCGCAGGCGGCTTTTGATGTCGTTCTCGTCGCGCATAACCATGAACCGGACCTGCCTGTCATCGAGGCGTGGCATGGCGGGCGCCAGAAACCGAGGATTGAAAAAGATGTTTGGCTCGATCGTCCGGTAGGTGAGATATTCCAGCTCATCAAGGAGTTCAAAACCGGCGGAAGCCGAATAGATGGAAAGCTTGCGGGGAATGGCGTGCGTGCTAAGAGTTTCCTCGAACTGCTTTGTCGCATCGCGCGAAGAATCCATGCCCGACAACTGCGCAATGATATGCGCAGACGGACCACCGGCCAGTTCTTCAAGGAGCGGGATCGCGGCCATCAGACTTCTTCCTTGGCAGGTTTCTCGATTACCCTGCCGGCAAAAACGAACATCGTAATGTTCAGACGTTTGTAAACAGTCAGCGTTAAGGTCACGGCTTCAAATACCATTGAAAAAGCGGTGGCGCATGCGGCTCCGGTCAAACCATAGGCCGGGATGAGCACAATGCTGAGACAGATATTAACAATCAGTGTGAGAGCATAAACCGCAGCACAGATTTTTTGCTTTCCGGCCATGTTCAGCAGGCTTTCAGCCGGCCCAACCGACGCCCGGGCAACCACACCGATAACCATGATGAAAAGGAGGGGATAGCCCTCCGTGAATTCGTCACCGAACAGGTAGAGCAGTGGTTTGCCCAGCAAAAGCAGCACCAGCGCCATTGCAAGAGAGGGCCAAAATGTCCAGCGCGCCGTGTCTCTGGCAAATGCAGCCAGTTGGGCGTGGTCGGTTGTATGGATCAGTTCGGAATATCGCTGCGCCGCGCCGGCTTTTACCGAGAAATAGACAAAGTGCACGAGAGCCAGAAGTTTCACAGTGGCAAAATAGGTGGCGACCTTGTCAGGCTCCATGAACCGCCCGACCATCAGCACGTCCGCATTGGTGAGAAGAAAGAAAAAGCCCTCAACAAGGAAGATAGGTAGCGAGACTGTGAACCATTCGCCGAAACGGATGGACCTGTTTCCAGGAGGAATAACAGACTTGAACCGGTTATTGACCACGAGCAATTGAACCAGCGTTGTAAGATAGGTCGCGATAATTGAGCAGATCACGGCGATAATAGCTGTGGGCGTAAAGCCGGCCGCATGGGCAATGCTCATGATGATGAGGGTCAGGACCGGCCTGACGATATAGGTTGGGGTGAGGGCAACCAGAACCCATGAGCGTGAGCGTGCTGTGCCGTCAAGCGTATCGCCGAGGGCGATCATCGGAAGACAAACAAATCCAAGCAGGAAGGGCGTGACATAGTAAGCTTCCAGCGCATCGCGGAAGTGATAAATGCCTGCCGCGGCGGCAAGCGCCAGAAAGGTCGTCATCGATATGGCAAATATCTTGCTGGTAAACAGGATACCGCGCAGGCGATTTAGCTGGTTGCTCTCAAGATATTCCGGGACATAGCGGATAATACTGGTCTGGAAGCCGAGGCAGGAAAGATTGCCAAGGATGACGACTGTCACCCATACGAGAACAAAAATTCCATATTCAAATTGCCCCATCCAGCGGGCGAATATGACCTGCGATAGAAGAGCTATGGCTGCACTGATAATACGAATGCCGAAAGCAATCAACGAAACGCGCTGCGCTACGGCATGCTGATTGGTCCCGTCGAGCAAAGCATCCAGGCGAAGGAGCCATGGATGGAGCTGGCGGGTCAGTTTCTCCGGCAGAAACCGGTCTGCAGTCTGTACCGCAGAAAATCGCAATGGGCAGCTCCAATTATGGCCAATGAGGGAGCTTTACTCAGTAAACCTTTAGAAACGGTTCGAAAAGTAGACACGAATGTTCGGTAATGAAAAGGCCGCATTAAAGCGGCCTTTTTTGTAATCAGGCAAAAGAGCCGTGGCAGTGTTTGTACTTCTTGCCCGAGCCGCAAGGACAGGCTTCGTTGCGGCCAATCTTGCCCCAGCTTTGTGGATTATTGGGGTCGCGATCCGCCGGATCCACGATGCGCAAATCTTCTTGCACGGCAAGCATGCTGCCTTCGCCGAAATCATCTTCGCCGGTCGTGCCATCAATATGATGGCCTTCCATCGGAGGCAATTCCGGCTCTTGAGTAGCTGCCGCATCCCGAACCAGTTCAACGCGCATCAACTGCGATGTCACGTTTTGGCGCAGGTTGACCAGCATTGTCTGGAACAGCTCGAATCCTTCGGTCTTATACTCGTTGAGCGGGTCACGCTGGGCATATCCGCGGAAACCGACAACAGACCGCAAGTGGTCAAGATTGACCAGATGCTCGCGCCAAAGCGCATCAAGGCTCTGAAGTATGATCGATTTTTCGACATAGGCCATGATTTCGGGCCCAAAGCGCTCAGCACGATCCGCCGCCGCCTTTTCGACCGCGTCGAACAGGCGTTCACGAACATCATCTGACGTTATACCGTCTTCAAGCGCCCAATCTGTTACCGGAAGGTCGAGATTGAGAATATTGCGGACGTCTTCATCCAGCTGCTTGATGTTCCACTGTTCCGCATAAGCGCCTTCCGGCGTATGCCGGTTGGTCAGGTCCTCAACAACGTCCTCGCGCATTTCCTTGGTCGTCTGGCTGAGGTCCGTGCCATCCATGATTTCGAGACGCTGCTCGAAGATCACTTTACGCTGATCATTCATCACATCGTCATATTTCAGAAGGTTCTTGCGGATATCAAAGTTGCGCGCTTCGACCTTCTTCTGCGCTTTTTCAAGTGCCTTGTTGATCCAAGGGTGGACAATGGCTTCGTCCTCCTTGAGACCCAGTCTCTGCAACATTCCATCCATGCGCTCCGAACCGAAAATGCGCATCAGATCGTCCTGCAGGGATAGGAAGAATTTCGAACGGCCCGGATCACCCTGACGGCCTGAACGACCGCGCAGCTGATTGTCGATGCGGCGGCTTTCGTGCCGCTCTGTCGCCAAAACGTAAAGACCGCCCGCTGCCAGCGCTTTTTCCTTCAGGACAGCGATGTCGGCACGAATAGCGTCTTCCCTGGCCTTGCGCTCTTCGCCAGCAGGCATGTCGTCAAGTTCACGCGCAATGCGCATTTCGAGATTGCCGCCGAGCTGAATGTCGGTGCCGCGACCAGCCATGTTCGTAGCGATTGTAATAGCACCCGGCACGCCCGCCTGCGCCACAATATAGGCTTCCTGCTCATGATACCGGGCGTTCAGAACCTGAAAGTCCTTGAAACCTTCTTTGCGCAGGCGATCGGCCAGTTGCTCGGACTTCTCGATGGAGGTCGTACCGACGAGGACAGGCTGGCCCTTTGCCGCTGCTTCGCGGATATCGCGAACAATGGCTTTATATTTTTCTTCGACAGTCCGGTAAACTTCGTCATCTTCATCCAGACGCTTGACCGGATTGTTTGTCGGAATTTCCGTAACCTCAAGACCGTAAATATTGCCGAACTCTTCCGCTTCGGTGGAGGCCGTACCGGTCATACCGGCCAGCTTCTTGTACATGCGGAAATAATTCTGGAAAGTGATTGAAGCCAGTGTCTGGTTTTCCGGCTGGATTGTCACATGTTCCTTGGCTTCAAGCGCCTGATGCAGACCTTCCGAGAAACGGCGGCCCGGCATCATGCGGCCGGTGAACTCATCAATGATGACGATTTCATCGTTGCGAACGATGTAATCCTTGTCCTTCTGGAAAAGCTTGTGAGCGCGAAGTGCATTATTGACGTGATGGACGACGGCAACGTTCTCAATATCGTATAGACCATCACCCTTCAGATGTCCGGCATCGCGAAGCAGGTTTTCCAGCTTTTCCGTGCCGTCTTCCGTGAAGATTGCGGTTTTCTGCTTTTCATCGATTTCATAATCTTCCGGCTGCAGGGGCAGGATGAATGTATCGATGAGATTATAGAAATCGGAGCGGTCATCCAGCGGGCCTGAAATGATCAGCGGCGTACGCGCCTCATCGACAAGGATCGAATCCACTTCGTCGACGATGGCATAATTGTGCGGGCGCTGAACCATCTGCACGCGCTCATACTTCATGTTATCGCGCAGATAATCGAAGCCCAGCTCATTATTGGTCGCGTAGGTAATATCGGCATTATAGGCTTTGGCGCGTTCTTCATCATCGAGTCCGTGGACGATGATGCCGTAGCTTAGGCCGAGGAAATTATAGATTTGGCCCATCCAATGCGCATCGCGGCTGGCCAGATAGTCGTTGACGGTAACGACGTGAACACCCTTGCCCTCTAGCGCATTCAGATAAACCGGCAAGGTCGCGACGAGTGTCTTGCCTTCACCGGTCCGCATTTCCGAAATGCCGCCCCCATGCAGGACCATGCCGCCGATAAGCTGGACGTCGAAGGGACGCATGCCGAGAACGCGCTTGGCGGCCTCGCGTGCCACAGCAAATGCGGGCACCAGCAGGTCATCCAGCTTTGTGCCATTTGCCAACTGCGCTCGGAACTCCGCAGTCTTGCCCTTGAGTTGTTCGTCCGTTAAGGCCGAAATTTCCGGTTCAAGCGCATTGATTGCATCAACGCGAGGCTTGAATCCTTTTACGCGACGCTCGTTTGAAGAGCCAAAAAGCTTGCGAGCTAAGCCGCCGAAACTGACCATCCCTGGTCCTCTCTTTAAATACGTTCTGCCGGTGAGTCCCGGCATTTGAAGCGTCTGATGTCCGGACCTGCAAAGCTGCCATATATCTGAGCTAACAAGTCAAAGGTATAAAGCAACTTCTGCCAAGCTATCTGGACGCAAAGCCGTTGGACAGATAAGAGGGGCCTTGAATGATGTCAATGTTGAAGCGTTGCTTCACTACGGCCAAATTCTGCCATATTCATAGCTCGTACCGATCCTCCCAAGGAGAAAATTGAAAATGAAACTATTGCGTAAGACGATTTCATTGATGACTGTAGCCACGTTTTTGGCGGGCGTTTCCACAGTGGCCATGGTCCAAAACAGCGCGTTGGCCCAGGATGCGACCCCCGCACCGGCTGCAAAAGCTGCCCCGCTGGACCCGACAACGGTTATTGCCACTGTGAATGGCAACAAGATTACGCAGAAGGATCTGGATCAGGCATCCGCAGATCTCGACCCGCAGATTTCCCAATTGCCTGAAGAGCAGCGTCGCGTTGCTGCTCTTGCAGCAATTATTGATATCAAGGCGTTTGCTGTGAAGGCCGAGGCAGATAAGCTCGATCAGACGGCGGATTTCAAGTCGCGCATGGCCTTCCTCAAAGAACGCGCCCTGCACAATGAATATTTCAAGCAGCAGGTTATCGACAAGATCACGGATGCGGATGTCCGCGCGCGCTACGACAAGGAAATCGCTGCAATGCCAGCGACGAATGAAGTTCGCGCCCGTCATATATTGGTGAAGACCAAGGAAGAAGCGGAAGCAATCATCAAGCAGCTGGATGGTGGAGCCTCGTTCGAGGACATTGCCAAGGAAAAATCGACAGACGGTTCCGCAGCTCAGGGCGGTGATCTTGGATATTTCGGACAGGGGCAAATGGTTCCAGAGTTCGAAAAGGCAGCAAACGAGCTCGAGATTGGAAAATACTCGAAGACTCCGGTGCAGACTCAATTCGGTTTCCATGTGATCAAGCTTGAAGACAAGCGTGTCAAGCAGCCGCCGGCATTTGATCAGGTGAAGGATCAGGTCAAGTCCATGTTGATCCGCGATCGGTATACGGATTTGATCAAGCAGGAGCTTACATCGCTGAAGATTGTCTATGCCGACCCCGAAGTTGAAAAAGCTTTCAAGGCAGCCACCGAAGGCCAGCAGTAAAAATCAAAGGCCCGCTGGTAAAGAGCGGGCCTTTACTCCTTTCGATCCTTCATTTCCATCTTCGAGGTTGTAGATGTCCACAGCGGTTTCGCCCCTTGCTCCCAAACATTATCCAGCAATGCCCGAGATTCAGGGGGTCAGGATTGCTACGGCTGAGGCAGGCATAAAATATAAAGGCCGAACCGATGTTGTCATGATGGTTTTCGATAAGCCAGCAGCTGTGGCGGGCGTTTTCACCCGTTCGAAATGCCCCTCTGCTGCGGTGGATTTCTGCCGATCCAGCTTGAAAGGTGGTTATGCGCGCGCCGTTATTGTCAATTCCGGCAATGCCAACGCATTCACGGGCAAAAAGGGTAGGGAATCAACCAAGGTCACTGCTGCTGCTGCTGCCAAAGCTGTAGGGTGCAAGCCAGGTGAGATATTCCTTGCCTCCACTGGCGTAATCGGTGAGCCGCTTGATGCCGGAAAGTTCAGCCATCTGCTTGGCGACATGGCAAAGCAGGCAGTCTCCGGACGTTGGCAGGATGCGGCCAGTGCGATCATGACGACCGACACATTCCCGAAAGTTGCCACGGAAACCGTATTGCTAGGCGGTGTTCCCGTTACCATCAACGGAATCGCCAAGGGCGCGGGGATGATCGCGCCGGATATGGCAACGATGCTTTCATTCGTTGCAACAGATGCTCCGATCGCTTCCGATGTTTTGCAGGAACTTCTTTCCAAGTCGGTGGGCAAGAGCTTCAATTCAGTAACTGTCGACAGCGACACGTCCACGTCCGACACTTTGCTACTTTTTGCGACCGGTTCGGCTGCCGAACGCGGTGCGGCGCCTGTCACCAAACTGAAAGACAAGCGTCTCAAGCCCTTTGAAAAGGCTTTGGAACGCATTCTCAAGAATCTGGCTTTGCAGGTCGTGCGCGATGGTGAGGGTGCCCGCAAGATGCTGGAGATCACGGTTACCGGCGCAAAATCGGACAAATCAGCCAAAAAGATTGCCTTGTCCATTGCCAATTCTCCCTTGGTCAAGACAGCAGCCGCTGGTGAGGACGCCAATTGGGGCCGGGTTGTCATGGCTGTGGGTAAGGCTGGCGAACCAGCAGACCGCGATCTTCTGGCAATCTGGTTCGGCGACATCCGCGTTGCCCGCGAAGGAGAACGCGATCCGGATTATTCGGAAGCTGCGACCTCGGCCTATATGAAGAACGAAGATATCCAAATTCGCGCCGATATCGGTCTTGGCAAAGGCAAAGCCACAGTCTGGACTTGCGATCTGACCAAGGAATATGTGGCGATCAATGGTGATTACCGCAGCTGATGCCGTTCGCTTTAACGCAAGTCAGGCAGATAGAGGCGCTGGGCTTCCGGGCGTGGCCAGCTTCATCCGTCCATTATGACGGAAGCTGGAGTATCCGAATCACTCCAAATCATCCGGCAAAACGGCTGAACTCGGTTAATCCGCTTGATCCGGGTGATACGGAGAATATTGAAAAGCGGGTGGCCGCGGCCGCGGAGCGGTTTCGGGCCGCAGGTCGTGCGCTTATATTCAGACTTTCTCCATTGGCACCGCAAAAGCTTGAATCATATCTGGAAAAATCCGGATGGACACGATTCGACGAATCGCTGGTGATGATTGCAGATTTGGCGGATGTCGATCTATCCGATGCGAGAGAGCAGGAACCGGAGAGGGATACTGATCGGTTCGCCGCTGCCTCGTTGCGTGTTCAGGCAGAATCACCTGAAAAGAAATCCAGCCTGGTCGACGTGATCAACGCCATAAGACCGGCAAAAGGCCTGTTTGTCCGCGAAGACGCAGATGTACCTGTTTCAGCGGCTATTTGCGTATGTGACGGCGCGATGGCTGGGCTGCTTGGAATCGAAACGGCAGAACTTGAGCGCCGGCGCGGGCATGGGCGCGCCATTGTGAAAACGGCACTGAAGTGGGCAGTCATGCAAGGTGCCCGCAAGGCGTGGCTTCAAGTTGAAGCGGGTAATGCAGGCGCTATCGCCCTTTATCAATCCATGGGATTCAAAGAAACATACCGATACGTTTACTGGCGGGCAGAACATGACTGACAAAACACTCCCGATTCTGCTGGTCACGGCCTGTGCCTTGGTCGATGGCGACGGAAGGGTGCTGTTGACGCAGCGTCCGGAGGGAAAATCACTTGCCGGGCTGTGGGAGTTTCCCGGAGGTAAGGTTGAACCGAACGAGACTCCGGAAGCCAGCCTTATCAGAGAACTGCAAGAAGAACTTGGCATTACGGTCAAGCCCGCCTGTCTTGCACCCCTGACATTTGCGAGCCACACCTATGAGAAATTCCATCTTCTCATGCCGCTGTTCATTTGCCGGCGTTACGAAGGCATGCCCCGTTCGATGGAGGGGCAGGCGCTGAAATGGGTGCGTCCTAAAGATATGCGTGACTATCCAATGCCCGCAGCCGATATTCCGCTCATACCGTTTTTGATCGATCTTCTGTAATTTTATACAATGTTAAGTTGTATTCTCGCCCGTTAACTCTAACGGTTAATTCATCCTTCACCTGATTGAGCGACTTTTAAACATTCTTGAGGCGCATTTTTCAGGTGGTTTATGGCGCGCAAAAACGATTACATCGATGATGATCTGATGATGCGAACCGGCGGTTTGTCCGGGGCAGCTGGAGGAATCCTGCGGATTACATTGCTGTTTGGCTCTGCTGCCGTCGCATTGGCGCTGATCATAGCCCCGCTTGCCAATCGGAGCAGTCAAGCTGTCGTGGATTATTCGGCAGGACGTTCGCTGGACGAAATCCAGACAGGATCAATCAAGAAAGCTGATCCATCGACCTATACGGTCCGCCGCAGCGTGCTGCAAAGCACGCCAAATTCGGTTTGCATTCTCGAAAGCGATGGTACGAAAACAGGCGACTGTTAGGGGCTTTAATCTTTTTCAGCTTCTTTAAGGAAATCTGCCAGTGAAGCCTTCGCAGAACCGGGTTTGAGCGGCTTTTGTTGCGATTCATGCGCCGCCCAGCCAGACATCCATATGAATGAAAATGTCGCGCGAATGCGGCCATCAGGATCGCTAAAGCGTTCGGCATAGATTTCTGCTGCCCGCATGAAGAATTGCCGGGTCAGCGGCTTACGGGAACGCCCGAAAAGGCTGTTCTGGACACCCATCGCCCGCAAGTCGCGCATCAGCGCGAAAAGATTATCATATCGCACCGTATAGGTTTCAATATCCGTGACGGGCAATGTGAAACCCGCCCGTTGCAGCAGACCGCCGACATCGCGCACATCGGCAAACGGCGCGACACGCGGTGATACGCCCCCGCTGATTTCACTCTCAGTGGCAATCAGGCATTCGCGTAGTTCGGTCAGAGTGTTCTCACCGGCCATGGCGCCGAGAAACAGCCCATCCGGCTTCAATGCCCGCCTTATCTGGAGCAAGGCCCCCGGTGTGTCATTTGTCAAATGCAGGGACAGCAAGGAAACCGCAAGGTCAATGCTTGCAGCTCCAAGTGGCAATATTTCCTGATCGGCGACAATTGCGGGAAAGCGGGTTGTCAGGAACGGCGCAGCTTCTTCAATGCGAATGATGATCGAAGCCTTGCCCGAGCGCTGCATCGCTTCGGCTGCAAGGTCTGTGTGGCTGGTTAGATCAATCGCAACTTCGAACTGGCGCTCGACAGCCGATAGTCGCTCTTCAAGATCGTCGGCTGCGCGCGCGAGCAGAAAGTCGGCAGAAGTTCCGTGCTGTTTGAGCGCGCGTAATCTTCTTTGTAGGACTAAAGTTCGATCGAATAGCTGATGCCGATCCATTCCGAATTTCTCTGATGAATGTATAATTGCCCGGTAGATGCGTCGCTTGGACATGAATTGCAATGAAAACTATCGGGAAAACTGTCCGCACAAGCATTGGCATAGGCGCGCGCAGTGCCGTGCGGGAGGTGTTTAATGTGCTTTTCCCGCCTGTTTGTGCCGGATGTGACAAGCATGTGGCTGAACCCGGTTCCTTGTGCGGAACATGCTGGACCAAGGTCAGGTTTATCGAAAAGCCCTGTTGCCCGGTGCTTGGAGCGCCCTTCAGCCATGATCTGGGTTCTGAAATTCTATCGGCCGAGGCAATCGCGGATATGCCGCCCTTTGCCCGTGCCCGCGCCGTTGCAATTCATGAAGGTGTCATTCGCGATATGATTCACCGGCTCAAATATAATGATCGCACCGATCTAAGCCGCTGGATGGCAGGGTGGATGGCGCGGGCAGGGCGCGAACTGATCGATGATTGTGACGTGATCGTGCCAGTGCCGCTGCATGCGAGGCGTTTCTGGTTGCGCCGTTTCAACCAATCGGCAGAGCTTGCCCGTTATCTGGCGAATGTGAGCAGCAAAGCCTTTGAACCTGACGCCCTCAAACGCATCAAAAAAACGCGGCAACAGGTGGGGCTTGGTCCGAGCCAGCGCCTTACAAATGTTCGCGGTGCCTTTAAAGTGCCTGAGGCGCAGGAGATAAAGGTTCGAGGGCGCAATGTCCTTCTGATCGATGATGTCTATACGACTGGCGCGACGGTTAAGGCAGCAACCCGCGCGCTCCTGCGGGCTGGAGCAAAAAGTGTCGATGTATTGACCTTCGCCAGGGTTATGGGAGACGAATTGTCTGTCTAAGCTGGCTTTTGCGCAACGAACGGGCCTTTTCCCGTCAGGTTTTCACGCCTATATAAGGGAAAAATTGGAGTGCCATGATGGTCGATGTGACAATCTATACGCGTAACGGCTGTGGCTTTTGCACGGCAGCTGTAGGCTTGCTTGAGAAAAAGGGCGTAGCCTTTGTCGAGCACAATGCAACTGTGGAACCAAATGCACGGCAGGAAATGCTGGCTCGTGCCAATGGGCGCACAACATTTCCTCAGGTTTTCATCGGCAAGACCCATGTTGGTGGTTGTGATGATCTCTACGCGCTTGAAAGCCAAGGCCGACTTGACGGACTGTTGAAGACTGGCGAACTCGTTTAAGGACAGTGGAATGAGTGTATTTCGTGCTGCCGCTATCCAGATGCGCTCGGGCGTCGACCCGCAGCGCAATGCTGCTGATCTCGTTGACTATGTTGACGATGCTGTTGGCAAAGGGGCGGTCTATGTGCAAACCCCGGAAATGACCGGGGCGCTGCAGCGGGATCGCAAGGCCCTTGCCAGCGTCTTAAGGGGCGAGAGCGAGGACATAATTGTTCGCACAGCTTCCGAATTGGCGGCGCGTCACAAAATTCACCTTCATATCGGCTCGACGGCCATTGCGGTTGAGGATAGCAAAATTGCCAATCGTGCCTTCTTTTTCGGTCCGGACGGAAATGTCCTGACACGCTACGATAAGATCCACATGTTCGATGTTGATCTGGATAATGGCGAGAGCTGGCGCGAATCTGCTGTCTATTCGCCTGGCAACGATACGGTGGTTCTTGATTTGCCATTTGCCAAGCTGGGTCTGGCCATTTGTTATGATGTCAGGTTCCCGCAATTGTTCCGGGCGCAGGCACTGGCTGGTGCATCGGTCATCACTGCGCCTGCGGCCTTTACCCGCCAGACGGGCGAAGCCCACTGGAATGTGCTGCAACGTGCACGCGCAATTGAAAATGGTGCATTCATGATTTCTGCTGCGCAAGGCGGCGTGCATGAAGACGGCCGCGAGACATTTGGCCATTCCATCATTGTCGCGCCCTGGGGTGAAGTTCTGGCTGAAGCGGCACATGCCGATCCTGCGATCATCATTGCTGATATTGATCCGGCATTGAGCGCGGCTGCCCGTGCCAAAGTGCCTAATTTGAAAAATGCCCGCCCGTTCGGCGTGCTTGTCGAGAATGATGGCCGGAGCGAAAGACTGGCAGACGCGTCATGATCCGTTTTTCTCTTCATTGCGACAAGGACCATGAATTTGAAGGCTGGTTCCGCAGCAATGACGACTTCGATTCTCAGGCTGAAAAAGGTCTCGTAAGCTGCCCATCATGCGGCTCGAACAAGGTCGGCAAAGCTCTAATGGCACCTTCTGTTTCGACAGGCAGGCAAAAAGAGAAAATTGCCATTGCCATGAGCGAAATGGCCAAGGAAATGAAGGAAATGGTCAAGAAGGTCCGCGAGAATGCGGATTATGTTGGCGCGGAATTTGCGGAACAGGCACGCAAAATTCATTTCGGCGAGGCCGAGGCGCGGGGCATTTATGGCGAAGCCACTCCCGAAGATGTGGAAGCCCTGCTGGAAGATGGCGTGGATGTCATGCCGCTTCCTGTCTTTCCCGAAGATCACAATTGATCTCATAGCACTAAGGTCTATGGTGCGGTGGTCGATTCTGACCGCCCGGGTGATTTTCCATGCAATTTTTGAATTCCGCGCCCCTGCTGCTGCTTTTAACAGGGGCGTTTTTGGGGCTGACTTTGCCATTCGGCAAATTGGCTTTTTCTGCCGGGATTGCGCCTTCGCTCTGGGCTTTCGTTATTTCAACCGGTGCGGGAACCGTTTTGCTGATTGCCTTCCTGCTTATGGGCAAACGCCCGCGGCTGGACGCGCATATGGTGCGCTATTACCTTATCGCCGCATTTATTTCCTATGCCGTGCCTAATGTCATGACGCTTTCGGCCATCCCGCATCTTGGGTCTGGCTATACGGGCATCATGTATACGCTTTCGCCAGTATTCACCTTGATGCTGTCGATCCTGTTCAAACTCAAACGCCCCAGCCTGCTTGGACTTTTGGGCATATTGGTTGGTTTTATCGGCGCAGTGATCGTTGGATTTACCCGCGGTCAGGTGGGCCAGCCAGCCGAACCGCTCTGGGTTATAATCGGCCTGTTGATTCCGGTTCTTCTTGCCTTGGGCAATGTTTATCGCACCATTGATTGGCCCAAAGGTGCTGACCCGACTGAATTGGCGGCAGGGAGCCATATCGTGACGGCGGTCATGCTGGTGCCAGCTATCTGGCTCATGACCGGTGGCTTTCCAGTTGCGCCGTTGGCTAATGTGCCGTGGCTGGTGCTAGCGCAAATTCTGGCCTCCACCTGCATGTTTGCACTCTACTTCCGGCTGCAAGCGGTTGGTGGCCCGGTTTATCTCAGCCAGATAGGATATGTTGGAGCGGCGGTAGCCTTACTGGCAGGAACCCTGTTTTTGGGAGAAACCTATGGGCTGACGACGTGGCTGGGGGCGGCAATTATTACAGTTGGTGTGGGCATGACCACGAAGGCGCAACTGATGGCGACAAAAGCAGGATAGACGATTGCTTAGGTCTGGCGTGGTTTAGTTTCGAACAGCCAGCACCATATAATTCACATCGGTATCGTTTGAGCGGTTCCAGCTATCGGCAAAGGGATTATAGGTCACGCCGACTTTCTCGGTTACACTCAGACCGGCTGCGACGAGTGCCGTTTCCAGCTCTTCAGGGCGCACGAGTTTTTCATATTGATGCGTGCCGCGCGGTAACCAGCGCAACACATATTCCGCGCCAAAAATTGCAAGGCCAAGGGCTTTCAATGTCCGGTTTATCGTAGCGACGAAGGTCATGCCGCCCGGTTTGACCATTTGCGAACAGGCGGACATGTAGAGATCAACATCAGCCACGTGCTCGACGACCTCCATGTTGAGAACAACGTCGAATTTTTCGCCGGCTTCGGCCAGAGCTTCCGCAGTGGTTGCCCGGTAGTCAATGTCCAGCCCGCTTTGGGCGGCGTGAATTTTGGCAACTTCAATATTGGTTTCGCCAGCATCGGCACCGACTACCGTCGCGCCAAGCCGTGCCATCGGCTCGCACAGCAACCCGCCACCGCAACCAATATCGAGGAATCGCAGACCCTTGAATGGCTGGGGGCTGTTCGGGTCGAGATTATAGTGAGCGCAGACCTTTTCCTTGATATAGGCAAGACGGGTCGGATTGAACTTGTGCAACGGGCGGAACTTGCCTTGTGGGTTCCACCATTCCGCAGCCATGCGTGAAAAACGCTCCACTTCTGCGGCATCAATTGTACTGCGCTCTGCCTGGGCCATTGCCTTATCCTTTGCTCTTCCTATCGAGTGGCCCATTCACGTAAAAAATGTCAAGGCGCAAATCGTCCCGCGTTCTTGCAGTTATGTCATAATTTGGTTATGGGAAGCCGCATTCAACTGGCGCGGAACCTGTTCATTCGACTGGTTCTCTTCCAATATAATTTCAGGCCTTTCCAGAACGGTAATTCCCATGGCTCGCATTGTGATGAAATTCGGTGGCACTTCGGTGGCCGATATCGACCGCATCCGTAATGTGGCCCGGCATGTCAAACGTGAAGTCGATGCCGGTCATGAAGTCGCAGTGGTTGTCTCGGCCATGGCGGGCAAAACCAACGAACTCGTTGCCTGGACGCGCCAAGCATCGCCGATGCACGATGCGCGCGAGTATGATGCCATCGTTGCTTCCGGTGAGCAGGTAACGGCCGGTCTTCTCGCGGTCACTTTGCAGGCGATGGGCGTCCATGCACGCTCCTGGCAAGGCTGGCAGATACCCATCAAGACAGACAATGCGCATGGTGCTGCGCGTATTACCGATATTGACGGCTCCTTCCTGATTGAGCGCTTCGAGGAAGGTCAGGTGGCTGTTATTGCCGGATTCCAGGGTATCGGCCCGGACAATCGTATTTCTACGCTCGGACGCGGCGGCTCGGACACAAGTGCTGTCGCCATTGCAGCAGCGGTCAAGGCGGATCGGTGCGATATCTATACGGACGTCGACGGTGTTTACACCACTGACCCCCGTGTCGAACCCAAGGCGCGCCGCCTTTCGCGCATTTCATTTGAAGAAATGCTGGAAATGGCTTCGCTTGGCGCGAAAGTCTTGCAGGTCAGGTCCGTCGAGCTTGCCATGGTGCATAAAGTGCGCACATTTGTCAGGTCCAGTTTCGAAGACCCCGATGCACCGGGCATGGGTGATCTGATCAATCCGCCCGGTACTCTTATTTGCGACGAGGAAGAAATCGTGGAACAGCAGGTTGTCACAGGAATTGCCTACGCCAAGGACGAAGCACAGATATCGCTTCGCCGCGTTGCGGATCGTCCGGGTATTTCGGCAGGTATTTTTGGCCCGCTTGCTGAGGCCCATATCAATGTCGACATGATCGTACAGAATGTGTCTGAAGACGGCACCAAGACCGATATGACATTCACCGTTCCATCCGGTGATCTTGATAAGGCGCTTGCGGTGCTGGAAAAGGTCAAAGCCGAAATCGGCTGCGATATTATCCAGTCGGAAGCTGGCATGGTCAAAGTATCGGTAATCGGCATCGGCATGCGCAGCCATGCGGGTGTTGCAGCAACGGCCTTCCGGGCGCTTGCTGACAAGGGCATCAATATCCGAGCTATCACCACATCGGAAATCAAGATTTCCATTCTAATTGACGGCCCATACGCAGAACTTGCAGTACGCACTTTGCATTCTGTCTACGGTCTGGATAAGCATTGACAGAAGAGATTCTGTTTGCCGGTATTTCTGCCGACTAAGATGATCTAAAGTTCACATTGGCAAGGTCATTCCGGCTTTGCCAATAAATGCTATGGAGCAAATGGTGCCCACGCGCGAGCAGACAACCGGCCCTCGTGTCATGCTGAAGCGGCTCCGCGAATTGATGGCGGAGGCTCTTGAGCCACAGGAGAGGCTTGACCGCATTGTTCGCGACATTGCTCAGAACATGGTCGCGGAAGTGTGCTCATTTTATGTGCTGCGTTCCGATGGCGTGCTTGAGCTTTATGCCACCGAAGGTTTGAATCCGTCGGCCGTTCATCTGGCGCAACTGCGCCTTGGTCAAGGTCTTGTTGGTACGATTGCTGCTAGTGCGCGTCCACTCAATCTTACAGATGCGCAAACCCATCCGGCATTCGCCTACCTGCCGGAAACAGGCGAAGAAATTTACAATTCATTCCTTGGTGTACCTATCCTGCGGGCAGGGCGAACCCTCGGCGTTCTCGTTGTCCAGAACAGGACTAAGCGGGTCTACCGCGAAGATGAGATTGAGGCGTTGGAAACCACGGCCATGGTGTTGGCCGAGATGGTTGCAGCGGGCAGTCTTACGCGGCTGGCGCGTCCGGGCGTAGAACTCGATATGGGCAAGCCGATGAGCTTTGCCGGCAGTGCTTTCAATGATGGTGTTGGTCTTGGGCATGTTGTGCTGCACGAGCCGCGCATTGTTGTGACCAACCTGTTCAATGAAGATATTGATGCCGAGATCGACCGGCTCGAAAGCTCGCTTGGATCACTGCGTGTTTCTATTGATGACATGCTGTCGCGCCGTGACGTGGCCTTTGAGGGCGAGCACCGCGAGGTGCTGGAAGCCTATCGCATGTTTGCTCATGATAATGGCTGGGTTCGCCGTCTTGAAGAAGCGATCCGCAACGGCTTGACCGCGGAAGCGGCAGTGGAAAAAGTGCAGAGCGACACACGTGCGCGCATGATGCATCTGACCGATCCTTATATGCGTGAGCGGTTGAGCGATTTCGATGATCTCGCCAATCGGTTGTTGCGTCAGTTGATGGGCCGTGACGTGAAGACCATGGCCGGGTCGCTGGCCAAGGATGCGATCATTGTGGCGCGTTCCATGGGCGCTGCCGAGCTGCTGGATTATCCGCGCGAACGCCTGCGAGGCCTGGTGCTGGAAGATGGCGCTGCGACGAGTCACGTGGTGATCGTTGCCCGCGCTATGGGTATTCCCGTTGCAGGTCAGGTCAAGGGCGTCGTGTCCATGGCTGAAAACAATGATGCGATCATTGTCGACGGCGATGATGGCAAGGTGCATTTACGTCCGCAATCGGACGTTGAAGCGGCCTATTCCGAGAAGGTCAAGTTCCGAGCCAAGCGTCAGGCACTTTATCGCGAATTGCGCGACCGTCCTTCGGTGACCAGGGACGGTGTGCCGATCACCTTGCTGATGAATGCGGGTTTGCTGGTCGATCTGCCGCAACTCGTTGAGGCAGGCGCGGCCGGTATCGGACTTTTCCGGACGGAATTGCAATTCATGGTTGCATCAACGTTCCCGCGGGCGGAGCAGCAGGAGCGGCTTTATCGTTCCGTGCTTGAAGCTGCAGGCGACAAGCCGGTGACTTTCCGGACGCTCGATATTGGCGGCGACAAGGTACTGCCCTATTTCCGCAGCGAGACCCATGAAGAAAATCCGGCATTGGGCTGGCGGGCGATCCGCCTGACGCTTGATCGCCCGGGGCTATTGCGCACACAGGTTCGCGCCTTGTTGAAGGCTGCTGGCGGGCGCGAGCTGCGCCTAATGCTGCCAATGGTCACTGAAATCGCGGAAGTACGCAAAGCGAGCGAGTTGATCAACCGCGAGGTGCAGCACCTTTCGCGCTTTGCTCATAATCTGCCTACCCGGGTCAAGATCGGCGCCATGGTGGAAGTGCCTTCCTTGCTGTGGCAACTTGACGAACTGATGTCGGTGGTTGATTTCGTCTCGGTTGGTTCCAACGATCTGTTCCAATTCGTCATGGCGGTTGATCGAGGCAATTCGATCATTAGCAACCGCTTCGATAATCTTTCCGTGCCATTCCTGCGCGTGCTTCGCCAGATCGTCGAAGCAGGCATCCGCAATAATACGGATGTAACGCTTTGCGGCGAAATGGCCGGAAAGCCAATTTCGGCGCTCGCACTGCTTGGCCTTGGGTTTCGCTCGATCTCAATGTCGCCTGCTTCCATCGGGCCGATCAAGGCAATGCTTGGTTCGCTTGATGTGAACGAGCTTGGGGCGCAACTCGCTGATGCCATGGATAATCATGGCGATACCGGCTCGCTGCGCCACATCCTGACCAAATTTGCAGAGCGGGCAGGCATATCACTGTGAGGCTAATCTGATGTCTATTCCGCAGGATCGCATGGATCAGCTGCTGAAGCGTTTTTCGATGATGGAAACGCAGATGGCGAGCAATCCCGATTCCGAAACATATGTGAAGCTTGCTTCGGAATATTCCGAACTGGAGCCGGTCGTATTCAAGATCCGCGATTTTCTTGCCGCCCGCAGCGAAGCGGCTGATTTGCAGGCAATGCTGGATGATGGCTCAACCGATCGCGACATGCGCGAGCTTGCCGAAGCTGAATTGCCGGAAATCGAAGAGCGCATTGAAGAGCTTGAAAAGGATATTCAGGTTCTGCTTTTGCCCAAGGATGTTGCCGATGAGCGCAATGCCATTCTCGAGATACGCGCAGGTACTGGCGGTTCGGAAGCGGCACTTTTTGGCGGCGATCTTTTCCGCATGTATGAACGCTACGCGTCGGCCAATGGCTGGCGGGTTGAGCTGATCTCGGCCAGTGACGGCGAAGCGGGCGGATACAAAGAAGTTATCGCCATGGTTTCCGGCAAGGGTGTATTCGCCAAACTGAAGTTTGAATCGGGTGTCCATCGCGTTCAGCGGGTCCCCGATACCGAAGCCAGCGGACGCATCCACACATCGGCAGCAACTGTCGCGGTGCTGCCGGAGGCTGAAGAGATCGACATCGACATTCGCCCCGATGACATCCGTATCGATACGATGCGTGCATCGGGTTCGGGCGGACAGCACGTCAATACAACCGACTCGGCCGTTCGCATCACCCATATTCCATCTGGAATTGTCGTTGTGCAGGCCGAAAAGTCGCAGCATCAAAACCGCGCCCGCGCCATGCAGGTGCTGCGCTCGCGCCTGTTCGATATGCAGCGCCAAAAAGCAGATAGCGAACGTTCCGAAGCCCGCCGCAGCCAGGTCGGTTCAGGGGATCGTTCCGAACGCATCCGCACCTATAATTTTCCGCAAGGACGGGTCACGGACCATCGGATCAATCTGACCCTTTATAAGCTAGACCGCATCATGGAAGGCGATCTGGATGAGTTGATTGGCGCGCTCATTTCCGATTACCAAACCGCTTTGCTGGCACAGATGAATGACGGCTTCTGACCACAGACACCAATTGATGAATGTTCTGCGGAGCGCGCGTGCTTCTCTCGCCGAAGCGGGAATAGAATCTGCGGAGCTTGATGCCCGTCTTTTGCTTGAATGGATTGCAGGCTGCGACAGGCTGGAAATGATCCGTAACCCGAATCGCGAGCTTGGCCAGCATGAATATGAGGCGCTTGAGGCCATGCTTGCTCGCCGAATCAAGGGTGAATCGGTGCATCGCATTATCGGCAAGCGGGCATTTTTCGGCATTGAATTGAGCCTTTCCACAGAAACGCTCGAGCCGCGTCCCGACACGGAAGCGCTTGTGGAACTGGCTTTGCCCTTTCTCCAAAACCGCATTTCCAGCCATGGTGTCGCCGACATTGTTGACCTTGGAACAGGAACAGGAGCGATCGCCCTTTCGCTGCTCGATCAGTTGCCGCAATTGCGCGCCGTGGGCGTGGATATATCGGCCGATGCCCTTGCTACCGCGCGCGAAAATGCGGTGCTTTCGAATGTTTCTTCGCGTTTTGCAGCATTGTCATCCAACTGGTTTTCGGAGCTAACTGGTTCATATGACATGATTATTTCCAATCCGCCCTATATCCGCACTGGCGATATTGCGCAGTTGCAAAGAGAAGTTGTTCTTCATGATCCGGTTCGGGCGCTGGATGGAGGTCCAGACGGGCTGGAGCCCTATCGGATCATTGCTGATCATGCCGCTGGTTACTTGCGTCCTGGTGGCGTGGTCGCACTGGAGATCGGGGCAGGGCAGCGGCAGGATATTGAGGCGATTTTTAACGCCAGGAATTTCGTGATGAGCGGCGTGAGGCAGGATTTTGGAGGGCACGACCGCGCCCTTCTGTTCACAACAATCGAAAAATAATGAAAAAAGGCTTGGAATTTGCGGAGAAGCCCGCTAGTTTCCAGTTACCGCTCGAAACCGAACAACTCTGGTTCTGCCTATCAAGATAATTGGTACGCAAATTTCCGGGGTTTGATTTCTCCCTACATTTGTTTTGGAGAAATGGTTCTTGGGGTAGCACAAAAGTTTTATGAACTTTGGATGCGATTGAAGCGCGGGGCGCGCTTCAGATCGGCACTTGAGAAGCGAAGCTTTTTGACTCGAAATGTTGAGCAAATGAGCGCCCCTGATTTTCTGAAAAGAGATAAGTATGAGGCCAGTACAGCAGAATAGGCGCATGCGCGGACGCGGTAACAACAATAACCGCAGCAAAGGTCCTAACCCACTTTCCCGTAACTATGAGAGCAACGGTCCTGACGTTAAAATTCGGGGAAATGCTCAGCACGTAGCAGAGAAATATACGACCCTTGCACGTGATGCACAAAGTGCGGGCGATCGCGTTATGGCTGAAAACTATCTTCAGCATGCAGAACACTACAATCGAATCATCATGGCTGCACAGGCCGCAGCACCCGTTCAATATCAGCGCGACGATCGCGATGATCAGGAACAGGATGACGACAATAATTACGAAGACGACGGCAACAATGTCGGCAATAACGAGCAGGAGTTCCAGGAACGTCCTGAACGTCAGGATCGTGCCGAGCGTCAGGAACGCCCTGAACGTCAAGACCGGCAGGAGCGCCAGCCGCGCCACGAACGCCAGGATCGTCCAGAACGTTCAGAACGCCGTGACCGACCTGAGCGCGTTGTGCACCAGCCGATCAATGGCAGCGGTCCTCAGCCCGTCATCGAAGGCACGCCCGCCGAGGTTGCTTATGATGATGACACTGTCAGCCAGCGTCAGCCGCAGGCCCAACCTGCTCAAAATCAGGAAGTTGAGGCTGTCGCTGCTGGTTCGGAAGAAGCTGCGGAGGCAAAGCCCGCTGTTCGCCGCTCACCGCGTGGTCGCAGACCTGCCCGTCCGCGTGAGCCACGGGTAACTGAAGGCAATGCGGAAGCGGCAAACGCTCCGGAAGCTGCGTCGGATCTTTCTCCGGCCAGTATTGTGGCTGAAGTCAAAAAGCGCCGCGCTGCGGCTGAATCTGACGTTTGATCTGATCGAGTTGAATAATGCGCCACCCGCGGGGAAACCTGCGGGTGGCGTTTTTTATTTGACTGCATTTGAAGTTGGTGCGTGGTTCGACAAGCTCACCATGAGGGAAGTTTTTTGGGTTGCAGCGACAACTCGCTAGCGTTGCAGGAGTTGCAAGA
>UICE01000006.1 GCA_900471815.1 Hyphomicrobiales bacterium | reverse complement strand
ATTCCATCCTGCGCATATTCCTGATGACTGGGGCTGCTATCGGAGTTGCTGGCACCATTGCAGGTGTTGTCTTAGGTATCGTTGTTTGCCTGAATGTCGAGCGCATCCGGCAATTCTTTTCGTGGCTGTCCGGCACAACTCTATTCGATCCGAAGCTATATTTCCTAAGCACACTGCCAGCCAGGATGGAGCTCAACGAAACCTTATTCGTCATATCGATGGCGCTTGTCCTGTCATTTCTGGCGACGCTTTTCCCCGCTTGGCGCGCAGCCAAACTCGATCCCGTTGAAGCTCTGAGGTACGAATAATGTCAGTTTCATCATTACATTGGCTGACTGATTAGCCGATGTCTGAAGCACCGCCCAAGCCCGAAGACTGCAAGGCTTGGGGCAGCTTTGGTTTCTCGGGACGATACGGGATTGTCTGGTATTGCGGCGAGCATAAGGGTGAAGGTGAACGCAGAAATAATTCCGGAACCTAATGCTCTCTGGCGGATTGTGTAGTTCGAGTAGTTCTTGGCAACTGGCTTGGTGCACCCTCACCCTCGCGCGAAGATGACGGATGCCAAGCCCTTAATCTTCTTGCACAAGGAAACGGCATTGCCTTTTTCAAAGTCTCCGGGACTGAGCTCTACCAATATAGACTGGCAAGTAATTTCAAAAGCGCAAAATCTTGCATCCGCGTGCCTTCAGCGCCATCCAAAAGACCACGAACACAGTCAGCGCCTCGCACGTTCAATCGTCGATCTGTACCGCCGCGGAATATCGGACCCAGGGGTTCTCAGCACCCTGGCTATCAATCGCGAGAAGGCATTGGAAATCCGGGAACATAAGGATATGCGGGTGGCGAAGCGACTCGAGCAGCAAGAACGAAGGAAGGCATACGTACCGAAGCAAAGCCAACCGCAAGTTGAATAATGTTATTTCTGCTTTTTTTCAGCTTCTTCCAATCGGACAAGAAGAACTTCAAATCTCTTGTTTGTTGGTATTGGAGCCTTTGCCGAACGCAAGGCTTCTCTAAAGCCAGGAGTACGCATTTGATCGCGAAACTTGTTCACATCGCTTCGATTCGTTGTTGGATCGTTTTCACTCACGACGGAGCCTTTCAAGCACGATACCCTTCAACCTATTAGTCACCGAATAAGTTCCGCGACACAGATTTATTGCTATAAAATATTTTATGGACTCTGGCCGACATCGGCGTATTCTGAATTCAACATCGATAGTATGTATTGGACCGGCGATCGATGTTTGAGAGATACGATGTGCTCTTCGCCTAGTGGGAGAGCACGATTATGCCTTTTCGTAGTCAAATCTACGTCAACAAGTATTCATCCCTTGATTGGGATATCATGGCGATAGCCTTTGAATTAGCTTTCCAGCAAATTGGGACCAATCCCCTGGTGCAAAAAGACCGGCTGGCGCGTTGCGTCATGACGTTCTTTGACAGAGGCGTGCATTGTCCCAGTACGTTGAGTTCGCTGGCTATGAGCCGTGAAATGAGTTTGGTAGACATTGAGCGTACGCGTGGGACGCCCGCCGGCAACTATGATATCAAAGCAGAAGACGATGGGTTTTACTTCAACGGGGCAACAGGGGAATGGAAAGACTCAACCATAAATTAGACTGCAAGGATTGCGGTACAATTTACCTCACCATTCCGGATAATGTCACGGGTAACACTCCGATATTCTGCAGTACCTGCAATCAGTTCATCGGAAGATGGGCAGACCTTGAGCGCGACTTCGATCAGCAGGGTGGCCAAGACGGCGTATTTTCAATGCATGATGGGAAGATTGATCGGATTAGCTAGGGACTGATTCCCTGCAAGAGTCGTTCACCGACTCATGGAAGATAAACCATTCAAAGAAATAACCTTAATGACCCGCCAGCTCGGCAAGATGAAGGTAATCACCTCCATTATGCAGGCGGCGGAGTTCATTGTGAATGAGTGGCCGGGCACGGATACCGAAAAGCTTGATATCGCCAAACATGCGCTGCTGGAATGCTACGATGGCACGCTGTCTCCCGGCATTGTCGCATGGCTTTATTGATGCAGCAAAGGAAGCCGACATTTACGTCGAGGCAGTTGGTCGCCCGCCATCAAACGACAAACTGGAAAAGTGGCGCAAGGGAAAGATGCGGCGCAGAGCTTAACAGGACAAGTCTTTGATAAAAAAGACTTCACTTTGTGGTTGAAAACTGCCGAATGAAATTCTGCCTTGTTCGTGGAAACCGTTGGATCTATGCCAAGCTTGGGGCTCAAGCTCATCAACCACACTCGATGTCATAAGGACATCTCCCCCCTTTGCAAGCATCAGCATTTCCCAATGACGAAACATTTTTCTCCCGATGCCCCTTCCTCGTTGTTCGGGGACAACATAGACCATATCCATGTAAGGAATTTTGCCCCAGAACCAACTGTACCGAATAAAGCCGACTGGACTGTCGCCGCACAGGGCGATGATGTATTCGCCACCGAAAATGCAGCGATTGATCCAAGACGTATCGACGTGAGGATCGTGCTCGATAAGCCACGCTTCGTGCGCGCTGTTGGCTGTCGTTATGTTTGGGTCCGTCATACCGCCTTCATATTAACTGACAGCTTGTTTGGCAATGTTGACGCCAATCGCGCTCTATTCGCTTCAGCCAATATTACAACTGACGAAGCCGTCGCATCATGTCTGACGTCATCGCGCAAAGGCTTGAACGTTCTACGGAATAGTAGGTTTTAGGGAAAGCCTGGAGGTCAACGCCTCAATCGGTGCTGTTCGAAGAGCTCTCATGAGGCTTTCGCCAGATCCGGCGTGAATAGATTTATTGATTGGGAGGGATCATGGTAACAACTACTTGGATTGGCGGCACTGACAACATGCAGTGGTCAAATCCCAACGTCGACCCGATTTTCAATCCTTGGAACACTTCGTCGAACTGGGATAACGGCATTCCAGGAATGGGCGATGTCGCAATCCTGAACAACACCAGCACTACTTCCTATGTCGTGGACGTAGCTAGTTTAGTATTAAACAACTCCTCGCTGCTGGTCAGCAACTCAATACTGGTCGGATACCTCAATCCCGGAGTGATTTCGGGCGGTTTGATATATTTGCATGGCGCCAATTTCATTGCCGGTTCTGGCGTGTCCTCAGCCACAGGGATAGTTGAGATTGGCAGCGGAGCTTCTTATGAGTGGAATGGCACGAATTCTACCCAAACCATCAAGATGGCATCGGTTGATCCCGACCATTCGCCTGTGGAGAGTTCTGTATTCTCTTTCTCCACTCAGTTTGACGGGACCATTGAAGCTTTTTACGTGCACAATGTTATCAATTTCAATGTGAATGGTGCCAGCATAACCGGGATGTCCTTAGACGGTCATACGGTGACTTATAAGACAACGGCGGGCAACTACACGCTAAAGTTTGGTGACAACGTCGATGTCTCTGATCTGATCTTCGATGTAAGCACTGGAAAAATCACCACACTCCAAATTGATCCAAACGCTCCATGTTTTGCAAAGGGAACATTAATCCGTACAGTCAGGGGGGATGTCGCTGTTGAAACTTTAAAAGTTGGAGACTTGGTGGTCACGTCAAGCGGTGCTGAGCGTCCGATTGTCTGGCTTGGCTGTTACAATCTGAAACGCACGCGCTCGAGCCAATACGAGATATCCCGCCCGGTTCGCATTCAAGCCAATGCCTTTGGTGAGCAACAGCCCTACGCCGATTTGTGGCTCTCCCCCGGGCATGCCGTCTGCGTGCGAGTTCTGGATGAAGTGCTTATTCCAATCGGTTATCTCATTAACGGTGCGACAATCAAACAGGTGGATGTCGCTGAAATTACTTACTGGCATGTGGAGCTTGAAACCCATGACATCCTGATAGCCAATGGTTTGCCCACCGAAAGCTATCTTGATTGCGGGACCCGGGCTTTATTCCACCAAAGCTCTCACAAGCGGCGCAGAATCGACATCTGCGAGGTTACCGCACAATATTGTCGCCCCCTGACGTTGGATAGATCATCCGTAGAAGCTGTGGCTATTCGGTTGCGTGAAAGAGCAAAGCTACTCGGCTGGTCGACGACAAGTGATATGGATATTCATGTTGTTGCCGATGGCATGCGTATTAATCCGCAGGGCACCGGTAATCTGATGCGGTTCCAGATTCCATCAAATGCTCGGGACGTCCATATTTTATCAGAAACGTTTATACCGGCGGAGTGGTCTGACGGTGGAGACACGCGGAAACTTGGCATTTCCATCAATGGTTTCCAGATTAGCGACGACCAAGGACAATGCCGTCGAATTGAGGCAGCGGATGCTTGTTTGGACCAAGAATGTTACCAAGTTGAATTCTACGACAACAAATCATGGCGATGGACCAGCGGTTCATTGAGGGTGCCGAACACAATATTTGCAGACCTTTCTGAGAACAGATTCTTGGAGTTGAACATAAATGCTGGCGGTCAGCAGCGATGGTTAAAACCCATCATCGCAAGTGAACGGCGTGAAAGTGTTGAAACGGCACCACTGGGAATGGTTGCTGCTTGCGCTCTATTCGCTCCAGCACCTGCATTTCCAAACCTACTGTTCAAGTCTCCATCGACTCTGAGCGTGGATTTAGATTATCTCAATGCAGGAGACGAATAATGGCCTATTCGACGAAACCATTTTTCAGAATCGCCCTTATCGCAGGGATTGCTCTCGGCCTAGCATCGCCTTCATTCTCACAGACACCCGTACCGGATCCACAACAGAAAACGGGGGGCCAAGCTGGCTTATTGAGCGAAAGTGAGATCAAAGGAAACAGAGATATTGTAGTCGTAGTGAACCTTCGACTGAGCCGCGCCGGCAAGATCATCGGCACTCCAATTGTGTCTGGCAAAGGTGGCGATTTCATAACTCGCAGCAAAATGAAAAACCGGGCGCTGCGATCGGTATATCGTGCTCAACCGTTTAAACTACCTCCAGATAAGTATGATCAATGGAGCCAGGTGACTCTTACTTTCTATCCGTAGTCACTCAGAAAGGTTCATTCCGATTGGTGAAATACTGTTGGCTGAAACGGCATGACCAGCACGCTCGGCAGTACCTTAACTTGACGTGATGTACGATCCCACCGGACTGGCCAGTCCAAGCGCTGGATCATGTTAAAGGATCAGATAAGCACCTGATACAACTGCGATCAGGACCAGGATCAATGAAACCGATTCCCACCATTCTTGGGCCATCTCTTTTTTTGTTCGAATCCTAAAAGCATTATCTTGAGGGTTTTTCATCTCATCCATAAATTTTTGAACTTCAAAATGATTGTTGGTTTCATTCTGTTTCATGGCGGAAATCTCAAGAGTCGTTCAGACAAGGACTGGGCTCCTACAGTTATGGAATTGCAGCTCGTCGGTCACGCTCTATTTTCTCTAACCTATTTAAAACGTGCAAATTGAGATCACGCTGGCCAAAGCACCCGGATTGCGCCTGCTTGATCTCATCGACCTGGCGCTGCAGGTTCATGTCGGCCGCAATCCGAGCTTCGCGGTCTGCCGCGAGTTGCGCATCATATGAAAGCCAAGCCCGCTCGTGCTCCTTGCGGGGCGACTGGTTGTCCATCAATCTATTAATGTCGCCAGATTCATAATTATTGTGCAGCGCAGCAACTATTTCGCACCCGCAGCATTACTGTAAGTTGATGTGAAATTCTTCACAACGAGGTGCGCGCAATGAGAACGATTTCCGACACAATCAGACGGTTGAATAAACAGCAGAGCGTCCTGTCCAACGGAATTGCAAACAACCGAGGGCGATTGTCCCCTCTCGCTGATTTTGGTTCCAATCCCGGACAATTGCGAGGTTGGACTTACCTCTCAGACAAACTGCCGCCCGACGCTCCGCTCGTTGTGGTTCTTCATGGATGCACGCAGTCGGCCAACGATTATGATGTTGGTTCGGGCTGGTCACTTCTTGCCGAGCGCTACGGATTCGGCGTGCTTTTCCCAGAGCAGCAAAGAACGAATAATCCCAATCTCTGCTTCAACTGGTTTTCGACCAGTGACACAACGCGCGGCGAAGGTGAAGTTTTTTCAATTTCACAAATGATCGAGACCCTACTGATAAACCACCGGATTGATCGAACGCGCGTCTATGTGACGGGGCTTTCTGCAGGGGGAGCCATGACCGCGTCGTTGCTGGCAACTTATCCTGAGTTATTCAATTCAGGGGCGATCATAGCGGGAATTGCACATGGCACGGCATCCACCATTCCCCAAGCATTTGACCGAATGCGAGGTCATGGACTTGAAGATGGGGCCGCACTTGCCGCACACGTTCGGCAGGCTTCAAGCCATAAAGGCCCTTGGCCGAAGGTATCAGTCTGGCACGGAACGGCAGACACCACCGTAGACCCGATTAATATGGAAGCGGTTATTGGCCAGTGGGGAATTCTGCACGAATTAGCCCGACCTGCATCAAAAAGCACTCTTGACGGACATCAGGTTCGAAAATGGCAAAATGCGGACGGTCAAACAGTTTTGGAGGCGTATGCTATCAACGGTATGGCTCATGGCACTCCCATAAACAGTAGAGGTGAAAACGCTGTCGGGTCAGCGCGGCCCTTTATGCTCGACGTAGGGACTTCATCTACCTGGCATATTGCTCAATCGTGGGGACTAATCGGCAAATCCACAGAGACCGCTCCGGCTTTAAATCCGACGGCCGGCTTATACTCAGCATCTCCAGACAAACAGAGCGGCAATTCGATTAAGAACACGATCGAAAACGCTCTCAAATCGGCTGGTTTATTGAGATGAGGCGCGAATGGGGACAGGCGACGGAATTTGTTAAAGCCGTTTACCTATTGGCAGCGCGCAGAACGGTCTTGCAGAGCTCGCTCTTTTGAGAGGGATTGCGACACAGATGCGACATGGAGCTACAAGTGATTGATATTACTATTGGAATATAAGTTTCCTAATCTGTAGGCCGCTGGTTCGAATCCAGTCGGGATCACCAAAAAATTTAAAGCTCGCGCAGACAGATAGCGGAACAACGCTAGGAATGCCTCACCGCCTCGATTTCGGCCCCACTATACTGCTCCAAGGCGTCGGCAACCTGATCGGCAAAACGCACGCGATTACGCCCAGCCTTTTTAGCCTGATAAAGCGCCAGATCAGCCTGATTGACTGTTTCGCTCCAGGACTGATCTCCGACTTGCGCAACGCCGAAGCTCGCCGTGATTTTCAAAACGCTCCCATCCGAAGTCGTCATGGCAAGGCGCTCGACCGCCAGCCGCAATTTCTGGGCAATGATGGCTGCATCCATGCACGAACTGTCATTCAGCAATATTGCAAATTCCTCCCCGCCAAAACGGGCCACGTAATCGCTGTCGCAAATATTGTTTTGCATCAGCTGTGCGATTTCTCTCAAGACCTCATCCCCCACAACGTGCCCATATTTGTCATTGATGGTTTTGAAATTATCGATATCCACAAGCATCAGGAAAGGTATCGACTCCAGATCGGTGTAGTTTTCTGTTGCTGAATTGCCCAAAATATCCAGCGCCCGCCGGTTGAGAAGCCCCGTGAGCCCATCCGTATGTGCCAGATGTTCAAGCCGGGCGACCAGAAAAGATCGTTCTTTCAGCTTGATGGCAATGACCTCAAGCGCAGAATAAAGCGTCTGGATTTCGGCAACATGCCTCGTCTCCCGGTGCAGATCCGTCGGCAGGTCATCGGCAAGCGACACGATTGCTTCGGCTCCGCGAAAAAGCGGCTTGAATATATAATTCTGCACCACCACCACCAGACCGACGACCAGCCCGAGGATCACAAACGCCATCGCACTTGTATAATAGAGCGCTTGGCGCGCAATCCGTTCGCGCTTTTCAAATTTGGCGACGGATGCAGCAAAATAAATATCCCGCAATTCTGCCAATGGCTTCATTGCAGCGGAATATTGCTTAGTAAACGTAACCGCATCAAGAGCCGGAACTCCATTCTGCTGAGCAGTGCGAATCTGATGATCAATCAGCGCAAGCCCTCCAATCATGTAGCGTGAATTTGCTTCTTCGTGTTTTTGATCATCTGATGAGGCTTCAACGTCGGGTTTTCTGCCGAGTTCCAGCAAATGCCAGATTTCACGGATCCGCCCCCCGATAATCCGCATATGGATCACATTCTCGGCAGGAATTGGTTTTCTTACGGCCATTGGCGCAATCAAATATGATCCCAACCTACCAGCATATTCCCGCAAATTGCTGAGCATCGTCACCCTGAATACAACGGCGGCCAAATCCTCATCATGGCGTAGCAGCTCGGTTCCTTGCTGCTGAACAATTTTGTCGTAACTCTCTCGGGCCTGGAACAGGTGAACAATGGCCTCATGGATCTCGCCATAGCGTAATGTGCCTGGATTTGTGAATTGTGCCGCCTCGACTTTCATGCGTCCAAGCCGCAACTGCTCGCGCACATCCTTGAGGAGATTTCTGGGAACACTGCTTGTGTCCAGTTTGCTGAGCGCAGCGTCAGTCTTTTGCAGGGCGATCTGCCAGTTTTCATAGGCTTGGTCGCGGGAAGCATCGTCCACGCTCATCAAAATATTGGCAGGGCCGCGTTCCGCTGAAATAAAACTTGCAGCCATGAAAACAAAGGAAAAACCCTGTATATCCGCCAGATTAGTCACGGCTCTGTTAAATGCCTGAATAGAATTATAAATAGACATGCCTGCCATTATCAAAGTGAATATCATAACAAGCAGAGCCATGCACCAAAGGTGCACTTTCAAGCGGCCTCTTGTCGATTTTCTTGACCGCAAGCCTGCGTATAGAATATCTGGCTTGTTCACGTTTATGGCTTTCTGAAAAGATATGTACCTATATAATTAAAATACTACTGAAAAACAAAACAATCGTATGAAATAATTATTATTATTACAGAACAATACTTTCGATCAGCTCGACTGCATGATCTGGCTTCGTACAAAATAAGTCTATCAACCCGAAACCGGGGAAGCGTAAATATAGTATAATCTTCGAAGGTTACAACCATACCAATGGATTACAAGGAATGTATTTCAGGCCTCCTATTACATCCTCACACTACTTAAAGTAGTTTCAATATATTAAATTTCTGCGCCATCATTTAAAAGTAACGCACGTAAAAACCATTGTTACAACTGCAGCAAAGCTATTAGCCCGAAGCTGATTGTAACAAGCGATGCAAGGGAGAGGGTTGCCACCGCCATCACTCGCCCGCCAGCATGAGCAACGGAGCGAATATCAACCGATAATCCAAGCGCGGCCATGGCAATAATCGTCAGCACGCTGGAAAGCTGCCCCATTGGCGCAATTGCCGCCTCAGGTATCAGTCCGGTCGAGCGCAGCATCATCATTATGCCAAATCCGCTGATGAACCACGGCACCAGGGCAATCCGCTTCCCGCTTGGATTGGCGTAAAAGCGGAAATCATCTTGCGGGACTTCGCGCCCTCCAATGGTTTCATGGCGCAAATCGGCCTTCATGATCGCACCAAGTACGAGAAGCACAGGGCCAAGCATAAGCACGCGCACCAGCTTGACCAAAGTTCCGGTTTGTATACCCAGCAATCCTGCGGGAGCCGTCGCAGCAATGACCTGCGGCACGGCATAGACGGTCAGGCCCGCCAGCGTCCCATATTGCGGTACGCTCATTCCGGTGCGGAAATAGAGCAGCGGCAGGAAGAACACGGCTGCTATGCCCAGCACCGCCGTAAAGGTCAGCGCGGCGGCAATTTCCTTGCGGTCTGCCTCTATCACTGGCGCGACCGCAACAATGGCGGAGTTTCCGCAAATTGAATTGCCGCAGGCAATCAAGGTCGCAAGTTTTGGTGGCAATCCGAAGAGCCTGCCAATGCCGTAGCTGATGCTGATCGACAAAATGACAACGCCCGCTATTCCGGCAATCAGTGTGGCGCCTGCTCCTTTCATCGCTGTCAGGCTGATCGATGCGCCAAGCAAAACGATTGCCAATTCCAGCAGGAGTTTCGCGCTGAAATCAATACCAACGAGCAGCGATTGGCCCGGTTGACGCAATGATCGGATGGCAATGCCAATTGCTATGGCCAAAACCAGGCTTTCCACCCATCTCACGCCAAAAACCGCGCTCTGGATATATTCGCCAGCCACCGCTGCAAAAGCAACGGCGCAGCAAAGGGCAAGCCCAGGGAGAACAGGAAGGAGGCGATGAGGAATGGTCATAAGCTTGCCATTTTAGAAATTTCAATCATGGCAGACTTATCTCATGCAATATTATCGACTTCTATCGAATATTCTGTCATATTTTGTTCGGTAAAATCGAATGGTTTTCTGATGACCTTTGAACAACTCTCCATTTTCGTTGCCGTGGCAGAACGCGAGCATCTCACTCAAGCCGCGGCAGCAATTAACCTCACGCCGTCGGCGGTCAGCAGCGCCATTAAAAACCTCGAGGTTTTTTACGGCGTCGAGCTGTTCCACCGTGTTGGACGACGTATCGAACTGACGCAGATTGGCCGCGTTTTTCTTGGTGAGGCCAAGGCAACTTTGGCGCGGGTACGCTCATCTGAGTTGATGCTATCAGAGCTTGGCGGTCTGCGGCGCGGCAAGCTTAGCCTTTATGCCAGCCAGACAATCGCCAGCTATTGGCTGCCGCCTTTCCTGATGCGCTTTAAACAGGATTATCCCGGCATTGAGATTGACCTGACCATCGGCAATACAAGGACGGTGGCCGAAGCGGTCACGGAAGGCGGGGCAGAGCTCGGCTTTGTCGAGGGGGAGATTGATGCACCGCTTCTCGTCTCGAAAGTCGTGGCGGAAGATGCTCTAATTATCGTTGTCGCGCCATGCCATCCTTGGGCGGATAAACGTCCGTTGAAGGCTGGGGATATCGTCGGCGGCACTTCATGGGTCATGCGGGAACAGGGTTCGGGCACGCGTTCGGAGTTTGAACATGCCATCGATAATCTCAAAGTCTCCCATGACGATCTGAAGATCGCGCTGGTTCTCCCCTCCAACGAGGCGGTTCTTTCCGCTGTTTGCGCCGGAAATTGTGCCGCCGTCATTTCCAGCGCTGCTGCCCGCGCCTATTTACGCGAAGGGCTTGTCGTCGAGGCCGCCTTCAAGCTGCCGGTCCGCCGCTTTCGCATGTTGCGGCACAAACAACGGCACAGCAGCAAAGCATCGGAAATATTGGAGGGGCTGTGTGGGTAACTCATTCTCTTTGATTGCCATGTCGTTGTGCGTGGTTCGACGGCATGGCAAAACAACCTCAAACCGCACGCACATACCAGCTCATGCTTGAATATCGCTTTTGCGGGCCATGAACACGCCACGCCTCCACCCAAGCATTGCTATTCTCAAACAAAAACCGTCCATTATAGAGATCACTGCCGCATAGATGCGACACACGTTGTGATGGGCCATATCGCAGGCCGACAAATTCATTGCCGCTCGGGTAGAGCACCCGCACTGCCCCATCTTCAAAGGCAAGCCGATAGGTCCGGACTGCCTGCAGCACATTTGCTCCGACAGACATTTCGCCGCGCTCTTCAAAAAGCTCGGTGGTTATGATGGCGCGCCCGGTAAATCCATATATCGCTCCGGCGCGATGATCGATCACCTTGCGTTTTACCTGCCATGCGCCGCAGATTATTTTTGCGTCAAATTTTTCGATCGCCTGGCTTGATCGATCAAGCATGGAAATCAATCCGCCTGTTCTTCCCAGACGCATGCGGCCGTGTAGATTGCTGCCAATCTTTCCACCCCTGCCTGATCATCCTTGTCAAAACGCGATGGTATAGGACTATCGAGATCAAGCACGCCAAAAACCCGTCCATCATGGATCAAGGGCACCACCAGCTCGGAGCGGGAGGCCGCATCACAGGCAATATGGCCCGGAAAATCGTGCACATCGTCAACGAGGATAGAGGATGCTTGCAGAACTGCGCTTCCACACACGCCGCGCCCCACGGGAATGCGCACGCATGCCGGTTTGCCTTGAAATGGCCCGACCACAAGCTCACTTTGTGAGCGCAGGAAATAGAACCCGGCCCAGTTGATGTCCGGCAGCATCTGGAAGATCAGCGCCGAACTATTGGCCGCATTGGCAGTCGGATCATTCTCGCCCGCAAGCAGCGCTTCCAGTTGATCGCCGAGTTCCCTGTAGAACTGTGGCTTGTCGCCTTCTGTGATCGCTTTTGCAGCAAACATGAAAAATCCTTCCCTTATAGCCTGCGTAACATGGCCACATTTCTGCCGATGCACCTGCCTTGTCAAGCAAACGAAACCCGATCCGGCAATGTACACTCCCTCGCGCCCTGCTATAGATAGGAACCGATTTCCACAGGTGCAATTACAATGAGTTCAAACGCCAAAGGCGACCTGCAAACTTATGTGCGCATCGACTTTCCTGACAAGGAACGGTTGGGGCCGGGGAAAATGCAGCTGCTTGAACATATTCGCGAAACCGGCTCCATTTCTGCGGCAGGCCGCGCCATGGATATGTCCTATCGCCGCGCATGGTTGCTGGTCAGCGCCATGAACACAATGTTCGCAACGCCAGTGGTCGATTCGCAGCGCGGCGGCGCGCAGGGCGGCGGCGCTGTCGTCACGGAATTCGGCGAAGAGCTTTTGCGCCGCTATCGAAACATGCAAGCAAAAGTCGATACGGCCCTTGAGTCTGATTTTGAATGGATCAACCGCAATCGCAGGGCGATCTAGCGGCGCTTTCGCGAGGGTTTGAGTGTAACCCTGAAATACAAAATGTAAGTGATGAACCCAAACGCGACCGCAAGTGCGCCGATAATCATCGAAAGCCCCCAGATAGAAAACCAGTCGCTTAAAATGGCCGCATGCGGGTCCTTTGGATCATAATATACGGTGACATTTTCACCCACATCATAAGATGGAGGAGAAGTGCCTGTTGACGACGTGAACTCTATGCTGGTCCCTCCAACCGTCCAGAACTCGACGACAGGCTTGAACACATAGCCGTTTTTCGAGGCCGTTTTGACGAGGTTCACCACATGCCCCTTGCCTTCCATCGCATTGTTGATGAAATGACGCACATGCAATACCGACCAGCCAAAACCGCAGAACAACATGGCGGTTATTGTGCACATCAGCACTTTGTGAATATTTGTATTTCTCATGCGGTATCCGGATCAGCGACTCATGCGTAAGCCAGTTTTCGCAATTTTTGTCATTTGCACAATTCTCTGCGTTCTCTCTTTTCCGCCGGCCATGATGTCATTGGCCTTCACTGGTGCCTTTCCAAAGAAGTATTTTTACATTCTCAGCGTCTGGCCGGTCAGTGCAGTTCTGGGCCCGATTCTCGCCTGGAATACGCGCCGCCGTTTCGGCACATGGGCTTTGCTCTGGTTTGTCCCATGTCTTGCCTATGCGCTGTTTTTCCTGACAGGACATGACCTGGGGACTTAGTCCGGCATTTTACCCGCTTCCATCTCATCATTCTTCCGCTCCAGCCAACGCATGACTGGCGTAACCGTGATGCCATGCAACACGACAGATATAAGCACGACGAGTGACACTGTTACCCATAGAATATTGGCATTTGAAAACGGCGCGTGACCAAGCGCATAGGCCAAATAATAGAATGAGCCGAGGCCGCGAATACCGAAAACAGCGATAACGGCCTTTTCCCTTTTTTCGATGGGGCTTCCCAGCAGCCCCACCCAACCGGCAATCGGGCGGATAAGAAGAAGGATGATCAGCGATGCCACCACGATCCGCCAGTCCAGCGGATGAAATACGCTGCCTTCCGCAATGGCGGCGCCAAAGCAGACAAGCACGACCATCATCATCAGACGTTCGATCTGTTCGGCAAAACTATGCAGATTTTCGTGATAGCCACTGTTGCGCTCCGCATGGCGAAGCGTCAGCGCAGTGACAAACACGCCGACAAACCCATAGCCATGCGCCATCTCTATAAGCCCATAGCTCAGGCATGTGATCCCCAGCACCACGAAACCGTCGCCCGTATGGGCAAGCCCCGCCCTGTTCGGGAGCCGGAAGGTCAGATAGCCAAGCAGCTTGCCGGTAGCCCAGCCAAGCCCCGTGCCCGCAGCAAGCCGCCATATGACATCGGTCGTTAGCCAGTCGAAAAACCACGGAGCACCCGTTGTATTTGAAGCCGCGAGCGCGATTGCCAGATGCACGAATGGAAAACTCAGCCCGTCATTCAGCCCCGCCTCGGAAGTCAGGGCAAAACGTACCTCGCTCTTCTCCCCCGATTGCGGCGGCCCCACCTGAACATCGCTGGCAAGCACGGGATCTGTGGGCGCCAGCGCTGACCCGAGCAGCAAGGCCGAAGCAACTCCAAGCCCGAGAAAACTCCAGCCGAGCAATGCGATGGCACCGATAGTCAGGGGCATCGATATGGCCAGCAGCCGCCACGTTGTCATCCAGCTACGCCAGCCCAATATCCGGTCGATCTTCAGACCGGCACCCATGAGGGCAATGATGACGACAAACTCGGTTATTTTTTCCGTGAGAAAGCGGCTGTCGAGGGGATTGTCGCCGATCATTGCCGACAGCGGCGTCCAGACAAACAGGGTGCCGAAAGCAATGCAGACAATGGGCAGGGAAAGCGGAAATCCCTTCAATAACATGGGCAACCAGGAGGTCATCAAGACGACCAGCCCGAACAAAGCGATCAGAACGAGATAGCTGTTTATTCCCATACTTCACTTCAAACCATCGGCCGGCGCTTTGGTTCCGTGAACATGAAGTTCCCTTCACTGTAAACGTCAATCATTCGAATTTGCTCTATGGGCGATTTCGTATAGACACATCGCAAACACCGGAAATCCTTTCATGACCGCCCAGAGCATACAGACCGTCAACGCCAATCGATTAGCTCTTGCTGCGTTGCTGCTCGGAGGTATTGCCATCGGCGGCTCACCGATTTTCGTGCGCCTGTCCGAGGTCGGGCCGATGACAACCGCTTTCTGGCGCGTTGCACTGGCTTTCATTCCGCTTCTGGTCTGGTCGAAAGCCATGCCGGATGTCAAACGCAATGCCCGCCCCGAAAGCCTTGCCGATTATTTCTGGCTCTCCATGCCCGGCATCTTTCTGGCCGCTGATCTTGCTGCCTGGCACCTCGCGTTGCATATGACCTCCGTTGCCAATGCAACGCTTCTGGCCAATCTCGCGCCGATCTTTGTTACGCTCGGCAGTTGGGCAATTTTCCGCGCCCATGTCAGCAGGATTTTCCTCATCGGCCTTGCGACCGCGCTCATCGGCGTTGTCGTGCTGAAAGGTGGTCCGGCAGCGCTGGGCGATGGCAAGCTTGCAGGCGATGCAACGGCGGCTGTCGCGGCCATTTTCTATGCGGGCTATATTCTCGTCATCGGCCGTCTTCGGGTGCGTTTCTCCACCCGCACGATCATGATCTGGAGCACAGCGTCCGCGGCAATCTGCATGCTGCCCGTATCGCTGATCTTTGAAACAAACCTCATACCGCTGACGCTGTTTGCCTGGGCAGTGCTGGCAGGTCTGGCCTTCATTTCTCATGCGGCGGGCCAGGGGATGATCACCTATGCGCTCGCCTTCCTGCCTCCCGCCTTCTCATCGTTGACCCTGCTCCTGCAGCCGGTCGTTGCCGCAGCATTGGCCTGGTTCCTGCTCAACGAGCCTATAGGTCTGATGCAGGCCATAGGCGGCGTTATCGTGATCCTCGGTATCCTTGTCGCCCGCCGCGGCTGACTACAATTCCCCGAGCAGACCTGCATCAAGCTGCGCCTCGCCGAACCAGTTCAGCCGGTTAATGCAGACATAGCCACGATCGATCAGATCGTTGTCGTCGCCCTCTTCGCTGGTGTGAGCGCGGCCGCGCGGGACAATCAGCGTGGTCAATTCACCCTCCGCGCTCACCACCTCCGAGCGTAGCGCGATCTTGTCGCGGCCTATGCGCGGCTGGCGAATTTCCGCTGGCAACAGGGTCGGCAGATTGACACTCAGCCAATGCCCTTCCAGCACCCATTCATCACGCTCATGCCAAAGGGCGCGAACAAAATCTGCCAGCCATTTGACGTCATTCTCCGTCTGCTCAGGCTTCTTCACCCGCGAAAAGCCGATTGCGGCAATGCCCCAAAATGAGGCTTCCCGGGCAATGCCCAGCGTGCCGGAATAGGCCAGATCCTCGCCTACGTTCCGCCCATCATTAATGCCCGAAAGCACCAGATCAGGCCGGTCCTCATCCTTGAACAGCCAGCTCATCGCGGTGACGACGCAATCAGCAGGCGTGCCAGAACAGGAATAGCGTTTGGGTGCGAGCTCCCGCATTATCAAAGGTTTGCCAACGGTGATCGAAGCGCCCGCGGCGGTGCGCTTGCCATCCGGCGCGACCACCCAGACATCATCCGTTATCAGCCTTGCCGCCTCTGCCAGTACTGCCAGTCCCGGCGCGTCAATCCCGTCATCATTGCAAACCAGAATTCTCATCGCATTCGCCTTCTATACGTCGATATGGTCGCCGGTGCGCACCGTATCGTTCAGCGCAGGCAGATATTGTTTCAGTGCACTGAGTGCGGCGAGCGAGCAGGAATGCCCCAGCGTTGCAGGACGTCCTGCCCCTTCCCATATCGCCACATTGCCTTGCCGGGTCGGATGGGTCGGCAGCCTTATCCACTCTGCCCGCTTTGCCTCAAATAAAGCAGAAGCAGGTGTATTGGGTGGAATATGCCCCGTCAGCAGTATCGGATATCCTTGATCTGCCGCGCGTTTAATCGCCTCCACCGAAGGCCCGGCGCTTCCCATGCCATCGAAACTCATGAGCGGGCAGTCCGGCAAAGCATCCAATTCCGACCAGTCCAGCGCATTAGCCAGCCGCTGTGTCAGCTCTGCTCCAATGCCTGGATGGAAAGCATCTCTTGCGGCGATCTGCGCCGCCACAGCATCACGCATGCTTGCATGAATCGCAAAGCGCTGAGGCAGGATAGCCATCAGTTCCAGCGGCTTGCCGGAAAGCGGCACGGGCAGCAGGCAACCATTCGGCTGCGCGCCCACCCAATGCCGGATCGCAGCAATGCGTTCATCGCTTGAAATAGCATCATCGCCATAGGAGGCATCGAGGATCAAAAGATCGCAAGGCGGGATCGGGTCCATGGCGAAAACCCCGCTATCGGGCACCACATCACCGGTATAGACAAGAGACTTTGCGCCATCGCTGGCCGCAAACCATACACCGCCTGCCACATGGCCGGAACGTCCGGTGGATACGCTCAACCCTCCAAGTTCAATTGTGTCACCTGCCGCGAATAATTCAACGCAATGCGCAGCTGCTTCAAAGGCCTGCCTATGCGCCTTCTCGCCATATTGCCGGAGCATAGCAGACGCTTCCAATGACGTTTCCGCCGTCATGAAAATTCGGCCGCGAAATCCACGCGACAAAAGCCATGCGAGCCCGCCAATATGATCCTCATGCGCATGCGAAATAAACACCGCATCAAGCGCGGCAATGGCCGCATCATCAATCGCCGGATAGTAGTCACGCCCCGTTGCGCCGATCTTGATACCGACATCCAGAAGGATATTTCTGCCACCTCCCGAAATGCCTACACTGGTGCGGCCCTTTTCGCCAAAGCCGCCTTGAAGATCAATCCGCATCAGACATTTGCCTCCGGAATAACCCAGCCGGAGGTGATGGCAATATGTGTTGTCTCGCCCTCGGCAAGGCGCTTCGGGTCCGCCAGATCGAAATGCAGTTCCTGCGTTTCGTCGGCTGCAACCGCCTCGATGCGCGAGCCGCCCCCGCGATAGAGACTGCGCTTGACCCTCACTTTAATGCCACCACTTGCCGCCGGGACAATATCGGCAGCACGAATGCACACCTTTGCATCGCCTGTCACAGCTTGTCCGGCGCGGCAGCGGAAAATGGCCTCCTGTCCAAGTATATCCACCTTGCATTGACCATTCACCTCCGCAGTCAGAACCTTGGCTGGCAGCACTATGCCCTGCGCGATGAAAGATGCCACCATAGGCGTCGCCGGTTGCTCATAAAGTTCACGCGGCGTCGCAAACTGCACCAGATGGCCCTTATCCATCACGGCAATACGATCCGCCAGCGCCATGGCCTCGGCCTGATCATGGGTGATGTAAATAATCGTCGTGCCGGTGCGCTTGTGAAAGGAGGCAAATTCATCTTCCATGGAGGCACGCAAATGCACATCGAGATTGGCAAGCGGTTCATCGAACAAAACCAGCGATGGTGTCGAGACGAGGCAGCGCGCCAAGGCCACGCGCTGTCTTTGTCCGCCGGAAAGATTAGCTGGGCGACGATCGCCATATCCTTGCAGATCGACCAGTTCCAGCGCTTGCCGAATACGTCGCTCCCTTTCGGCCTTGTCGACCTTGGCCACTTTCAGACTATAGCCAACATTTTCCGAAACACTCATATGGGGCCACAGAGCATAGTTCTGGAAGACGATGCCAACCCGTCGCTGTTCTGGCGGAACATTCATCTTGGGATCGGACATGACCTTGCCGCCAACCGTGATTGTGCCCTTATTGACCTGCTCGAAACCGGCAACAAGGCGCAAAAGCGTTGTCTTCCCGCAGCCGGAAGGTCCGAGCACTGCAATGAATTCGCCATTGGCAACATCCAGAGAAACATTCGACAGGGCGTCATAATCGCCAAATGTTTTGGTAACATTTTCAATTTTCAATCCCGCCATGGCAGAACTCCGTTTGGAAGGCTGCGTGCAAACAGATTGGTCAACAGCATCAGCGCAAAAATCACGACAATTGTCAGGGTTGATATGGCGGCGGCATAGTTGGAATCGCCGCCCTGCTCAAAGGAAAAGATCACCACACCGATCGTCTCCGAGCCGGAAGCCCATAGCAGGGCTGAAACGGTCAATTCGCTGAAGGCCGTCATGAAAATCAGCACGCCACCGGCAAGTGTCGCAGGCGCGACCAGTGGAAATATAATCGTTCTCATGCGCCTTATGAGACCGGCACCGGCAACCTGCGCTGCCTCTTCAAGCGAACGATCAATCTGGTGCAAACCGCTGATCGTGGGTCGCAATGCCAGCACGAGAAACCGTGCAAGATAGGCGTAGAGAATGATCCAGATCGTATTGTAAATCTGCAAGCCAATAATCGGCAGCGGCTTCAGGAACAGGAGCAGCGAAGCAATCGCCAGAACCACGCCCGGCAAGGCATAGGGCAACTCTGCCGAAAGGTTCAGAAACCTCGTCCACCAGCGTTTGCGCCAGGTGATCAGATAGCCAAGCGGAACCGCGACGACCACAGCGAAGGCGGCTGCGGCAATGGAAAGACCGAAACTGTTGAAGAAGGCGCGCTTTGCCGCCGCATGGTCGAATAGCACAAAAGCGTAATTGGCAAGCGTAACTGTCTTCATGCTCAGCGGCACACCGTAAGCGGCGACAAGCGAGGTCAAAAACAACCCGACAATAGGCAGCACGAGCACGATGATAATCAACAGCCACATTGCGACCTCCGCCAGCGGACGCCAGCGGCCAAGCTCAAATGGCGCGGCAGGCAGAGAGGTCGAAGCAATACGATAATCGCGGCGACGGGAGGTATAATCCTGCGCCAGAATTCCGGCCATGGCGATCAGGCCGATGAGCATGGACAGGACTGCAACTTCGGAAAGCACGGCAGGGCCACCACCGGCCAGCCGCTGATAGATCAATGTTGGCAAGACGAGATAGCCCGCCGGTATGCCGAGAAAGGCGGGGATGCCGAAATTGCCCACACAGGAAACAAAGGCCAATGCGGTGGCACCAATGATGGATGGTGTCATCAGTGGCAGGATGATTGTACGAAGTACCGTTAGACGGCTTGCACCACTGCTTAAGGCGGCTTCCACCAGTTCACGCGGCAGCTTGCGCAATCCGGCCCGAACCATCAGGAAAACCAGGGGGCCATATTGCACGCCAAGCAGCGCAATTATGCCGGTCGTCGAATAGAGCGGGTTTTTGCTACCCAGCGCTGGTGCCATGCCAATCAGCTTGAGGAACGGGCTTGCAGGTCCGAATAATTGCAGCCAGGCCAGCGCCGTGACCTGCGGTGCGATAAGCAGCGGCACCACATAAAGCAGAACGAAAGTACTGCGTCCGCGCACATTGGTCAGGCTCACCAGAAGGGCAACGGCAGTGCCAAGAATAACTGCCAGCAATGTGCCGCCTATGCCCACCTGCAATGAGTGCCACGTGGCGGTCCAGGTGGCCGAACCGGAAAGTGCCGTGCGAAGCGGTGCCGCAGAAAGGCTGCCTTGCGGCATGACGATCTCGAAAGCGAGACGCAGCATTGGTACGATGGAAAGCATCGCGACAATGACCGCCACCCCTGCAATCAGGGCTGTATCAGTACCCTGACGCTTTTCAGCAAATATAGTCATTCACAGTCCCATATTGCATTTTTGCCGTGCGTGGTTCGACAAGCTCACCATGAAGAGGGTGGATAGTTGCAAAACCTATCTGCAACGTCTCAGAACAATGCCCTTTGCAAACCACCACTTTCTCATGGTGAGCTATCTGAGCTAGTCGAAGGACGAACCACGCACAGCGCGATTGCCAAACTGGAAACGGCAAGAGAACTCAATTGAACTCTCTTGCCGGAATAGTTTTAGCCGCCGAACATTCCAGAGAATTTCGCTTTATCAGCGTCAGTCGCTTCGAGAACCTTCAGAGTCTCGATTGGCATTACCTTGATTTCAACACCTTCAGGCAGCCAGGAAGGACGGCCAATCGATGGTTTGGCAGGCAGATAGCCCTGTGCAAGCGCCAGTTTCTGTCCATCATCCGAAAGGATGAAGTCTACGAATTTCTGCGCGGCAGGAAGGTTCTTAGTGCCAGACATGATCGCGACTGGTTCCGTCACCGCAGGAACACCTTCCGAGGGGAAAACGAATTCAACCGGAGAGCCTTTGGCCTTTGCATTCAGCGCCATGAAATCGACAAGGATGCCATAAGGCTTCTCGCCGCTGGCTACGGATTTCAGCACCGCGCCATTGCCGCGTACGGCTACTGTTTCATTGGCCTTGAGCTTGTCGAAATAGTCCCAGCCAAGTTCGGGATTGCCGACGAAACCGCTCAGCAGATAGGCTGCGGCACCAGAATAAAGCGGGCTTGGCATGACGATCATGCCCTTATATTCCGGCTTGGCAAGGTCTGCCCAATGTTCGGGCTTGGCAGTTGCAGCTGAATTATAGGCGATGCCCGTAGTGATCAGCTTGCTGCCGAAATAGGTCTTGTCCTTATCAAAAGAGTCTTTGCTGAAGCCCTCGACATTGGCCTTGTCATAGGCCTGGAGTTTGCCCTGTTTCTTCAGGCCTTCCATGCTCACCGCATCGGCGATCAGCAATACGTCGGCCTGCGTGGCACCGGCAGAAAACTCCGCCGCGAGCTTGCTCAAAATATCGCTTGTACCGGACCGGTACACCTGAACCTCAATATCAGGATTGACCTTGCGAAATGCCTCGACGGTTTTTGCTGCATCAGCATCGGGCTGTGATGTGTAAAGGCTAAGCGTTTCAGCATTGGCCGCACCAAAAGCCAGCGACACAGCAAAAAGAGCTGGCACGCCGAGTGTCATTTTAAGAAACTTATTCATTTTTTCTCCTCCCAAAGGGGATTCGGTTTAATCGGGGGGACATGTGCCCACGAAAAATCCTCCTCCGTGCATTCCCGGTTCTTTTCGACCTGTCATGCCGGAGGGTCCATGTTCAATTGTCTTTTGTCAAATACATTTGAACAATGAAACTTATGTGACAAACAAAACTGAATTCATAAAAAATCGCTGGAGACCCGGTGACGGTTAGAAAACTTAGCCGACAGATTTTAGTGTTCGCATCTCATCTTGATCAGGGTCTTAGAACCGAAAGGCCCGGTCCGGAACCCATAACGGGGCTGATCGTCAAGCTTATGACAAGACATTCGATAGATCGGCTCGACTTATTTTAAAGCACACCTCGGCTGCGTAAAAAATCCATCAGCCCGACATGGGTAATGGCCTCAAACTCGGTCGCGGCAGCGGCAAACTTTTTACGCTGATTAAGCAGCATGCCGAAAACCTGTTTCATCTCTGATGATACGCCAAAACGCTCCCAGCGCTCTGCCACGTGAGGCGGCAAATCGAGATCACGGCAAAAATCTGAAATCGTGGCATAGCCCAGCAGCGCGAGATTTGTTTTCACCTCGTCAACGGGCATACGCTCTTCAACGGCATGGTCATGCAGACGCTGGGCAACCAGACGAAGGTCAGCCGGAGAAGATCCAATGACTCGATTGAGGATGGAACGAACCTCATTTGGAAATGACGACATGTGCAACTCCAGATTTCAAATTACATGTAACTTATAATGATGGTGCCGGTCGGGCCAGTGGAATTTATAGGACTGGCCCAACGGCGTCTCAAATATGTGAAAAAGTGGCAGAGAAAATCGGGGCCCGCCTCTCTTTTCCCGGAAAGATCCGAAGATTTGCTGAAAAACCTTCGATTCTTGCCCAAAATTTACAATCCAAGGATGTGTTTTAGTTGTGCTTGGTTGAATGGGCGCGCTTCGCGACATTGGCCAACAGACATATCGCCGCCATTTAAATCAAGCCGCGCAGCTTCAGCTCGTCCTTGAGATAAGCATAGTAGATAGGCGCAGCGACAAGTCCAGCAATGCCGTACCAGGCTTCAAAAACAATCATTGCAAGCAACAATTCCCAGGCGGCAGCCTTGATGCGCGACCCGATAATCTTCGCATTCATAAAATACTCAAGCTTATGAATAATAATCAGAAATGCGAGAGATCCGACCGCGGCCCCGAAGGAAACGCTGAGCGCAACAATGACGATTACAGTGTTTGATATCAAATTGCCTATGACTGGAAGCAAACCGACAAAAAATGTTACTGCAATCATGGTCTTGACCAATGGCAAGTGAATGCCAAACGCTGGCAATACTACGGCCAGGAAAATTCCGGTAAAAAATGTGTTTAACGCAGAAATACGCAACTGCGAAAAGACGATATTGCGAAATGCATTGCTTAACAATGCTGCGCGCTCCGTCAGGGCTACAGCCAGAGGGCCGGGCTTTTTGGTCGGCGATACAGATGTCAGCGCGATCAATCCACCAATGACCATGCCAAGGATGATCCGTATGAGCAGGACACCAATATCGCGACCGACGAGCTGTAATTGCCCGGCATGATTGCGTAACCATGCGGCGGCAAAGCTTTCCAGCTCTTCAAGGTTGGATGGAAAATAGTCACGCGCCCAAGTCGGCAGATGAAGCTGCGCTGTATCAATGATCTCAGCCATTTTTTGGAACAGTGAAACTATGCCTTCCGACCCATCGGTCAGCAGCACCATGCCCCGCATCACACCAATAACGACGAGAAGTATAAAAATTAGCGCAAGTATCGCCAGCGCCAATGTTCTTGTTAAACCATTGGAAACGCCCATTCTTCCAAGTAAAGGGGCGGCCATATGCACCAGACTATAGACCAGAAGTCCAGCCAGAAGCGCGGAAAGCAATCCAAGTTGAAGGGCGCCTACAAGTGCGACAAGTGCCAATATATACGAAGCTATTTGAGGCTTTGAGATCGTCTGCAAGAGGTCACCAAACAAGGAGAAAATGGATGGAACGTTCCTAGACTTGAAACCTCTTGCTGCGCAAGGCCAATTACAAGAATTGATGCTCCGCTATGGCAATAGTGGCCTGGCACAGATTATTTTTTGGTATTTCATCCATGAAAACCGATCACTTACCGACGCCATGCAAATGATTTGATTATCCGCTATTCTTTGACATTCAACGCTTTTCTTACGCTCTTGTTCAGCTCGATTTTTGCGGAAAGAAAATCCGGGACGGTCGTCCAATATCGTAGCGTTACACTCATCGTCGTTTCGCCCAACTCAGCAATGAATGTATCCGGGGCGGGGGTTTCTTTCACATAAGGACTGTTTACGGCAAGAGCGGTCAGCGTTGCTTGTATCTCGTCGAAGTCGTCAGCATTATCAATAGTAACCGTGATGTCATTTCGTCTTGCACCATTGCGCGTAAAATTCTTCACCGGCTGAGTCCAAAGAGTTGAATTTGGCGCAAGCAAATATATACCATCGGCAGAGCGCAAACGTGTTGCGAATAGTCCGATTTCCTCGACGGTGCCGGAAATACTGCCGACCTCTACATATTCGCCAATACGCAGAGGACGAAGCGCAAGCAACATGATCCCCGCAGCAATATTCTGCAAGGTTCCCTGCAGCGCCAAGCCAATGGCCAGACCGACTGCACCAATGGCAGCGATCATCGACGCGGTTTGAATTCCGAACTGGCCAAGAACCATAACGATTACAAGGCCTAAGACCATATAGCGCGCAATCTTTGAGAAGAACCGGCGCAGCGTCATGTCAAACCCGCTCACCTGCCCAAGTCCAGCATAGACCCAGCGCTCTACCGGGCGGCAAGAAAGCCGACGATCAGCAACAAGATCGCGCCTATGACCGAGAATGAATAGGTGACGATCAGCACTCTGGCTTGATCAATCGCTGCCTGAATGGCGGAAAGGGAGTTCTGGGGATCAAGTTCCATAGGGGTGGTCTCCTTTTGGCAAGAAGGTTCAACCCCTATGGCGTTCGGATAGTTCCGTCAAACGGCTAAGCTTCGATAGCTTCCGGATTACGGCGACGATAAATGATCGACGAAACCAGCGAGAATACTATCAGCGTTGCACCAATCAGACCGGTGATTACTTCCGGAATGTGGAACAGTGTCTGGCAATACATGATGACTGCTAGAACGAGGATCGCATAAAATGCGCCGTGCTCCAGATATCGATACTGACCGAGCGTTTCCTTTTCGACCAGCATGATTGTGAGCGACCTTACATAGAACGCACCGATACCAAGGCCGATGGCGATGACAAAAAGGTTGGTTGAAAGGGCAAAAGCGCCAATGACACCGTCGAAAGAGAAACTCGCATCGAGCACTTCGAGGTAAAGGAATGCGCCCAATCCACCCTTGTGAACAGTATCCATCTGCTCCTGCGTGGCATCCAGCACTGCGCCGATGCCTTCGACAACAAGGAATGTAAGCAGCCCGTAAATGGCCGATGTCAGGAACGTTACCGAGTCTTCTCCAACGAGTTGGCGGGAGAAGAAAATGATCAGGACAAGAACAACGCCGACTTCAATGCCCTGAATTGATGCAAAGCGGGATGCACGGCTTTCGATGAGCTTGATCCAATGAACGTCTTTCTCATGATCGAAGAAGAATTTAAGCCCCACCATCAGGAGGAAAGTACCGCCAAAAGCAGCAATTCCGACATGCGCCTCCTTCATTATGCGCGCATATTCTTCAGGATTGGAGATGGCCAGTTTCATCGCGGAAATCGGATCAATCCAGGCGGCAACTGCCACAATGGCAAGCGGGAAAACAATGCGCATGCCGAAAACGGCTATGATGATGCCCCATGTCAGGAAGCGATGCTGCCAGACCGGGTCCATGTCCTTGAGTATTTTGGCATTTACGATGGCGTTGTCGAATGACAGCGATATTTCCAATACACCAAGCACAGCGCAGATAAACAGCACCGACAATGCGCCCTGTATATTTCCGGAGTAGATGAAGCCTATCCAGGCCCCGGCCGCCAATCCGAAAATTGTGAAAAGAATTGGCCAGATGAAATATTTATAAGTTGCCATGCGTGTTTCCTGCTCCTGACTCCCTGATTGCCATCAGGACGGGACTTCAACGTTTTTTATTACGTTAAGAATATGAATTTCCACCCGAATGCAATCTCCCACTACCCTTAGAAAGCATAATCCTGTCTTAATCCTGTCGCGAACTCCTTACACCTGCTTGCGAACGGTATAAATAGTAACGGGCAAGGCTGATCGCCAACTATCAAAGCTTCCAAGCGGCTGCGCATGCGACACGCTGAGCTTGATGAGATCTCCACCATGCACTTCCCGCCAACCGACCAGCGCCATTTCGCTTTGAATGGTAACAGCATTTGCGACAAGCCTGCCACCCGGCTTCAATGCAAGCCAGCATGCATCCAAAACCCCGGGATCAGTCACGCCACCGCCGATGAAAATCGCATCGGGAGTGTTGAGCTCCGCCAGTGCATCCGGCGCTTGCCCCCGCACAAGTTCGAGGCCGGGCACGCCAAGCGTTTTACTATTCTGGATAATCAGAGCCTGCCGCTTCTCGTCGGCCTCGATCGCAATCGCCTTGCATGTCGGGTGCGAGCGCATCCACTCAATGCCGATCGAGCCGCATCCTGCTCCGACATCCCAAAGCAATTCGCGCGGCAAGGGTGCCAGATGCGCCAAGGTTACTGCTCGCACATCCCGCTTCGTCAACTGCCCGTCATGTTGGTAAGCCTCGTCTGACAGACCCGCCATAAGGGGATATGAGAGCGAGAATTGATCAGGCTGCCCACAATCCACTGCAAGAACATTGAGGTCTGCACAACGCAATTGGTTCCAGCTTTGTGCAACACCATCAATGCGCCGTTGATTCTCGCCTCCTAAATGCTCGAGCACAGTCAGACGAGCCGTAGTAAAGCCCGACTCGATCAAAAGCCGTGCCACATGGGTAGGCGTTTCACCATCATTGCTGAGAATAAGCAGCTTTGCATCAGGCACAAAGGACTTCGCCAAGGTTTCGAGCGCTCGTCCATGAACACTGAGCAACTCTATGTCTTGTATGGGCCAACCCATGGCAGCAGCAGCAAGCGAAAATGATGAAGGCGAAGGCAAAACCAGCATTTCCTCCGCGCTCAGGTACCGCGTGAGCGTTGCCCCCATGCCGTAATGCATCGGATCGCCGCTTGCCAGAACGACAACTGCGTTTCCACGCAAGGCAAGCAACATCGCATAGGCGTCTGAAAACGGTGTCGGCCATGCTATACGCTTCGCGCCAAATTCTTCGGGCAGGAGATCAAGGTGACGCTTGCCGCCGAATATGGTGCCCGCAGCCTTCAGGGCGGCCCGTGCATTCTGCCCAAGCCCCTCATATCCGTCTTCACCAATCCCGATTATCGTAAGCCACTGCGCCATCATCTATCCCGTTGAAAGTTCAATGCCATGCATGCCCGAAAGCGCAAGATGGGTCAACGAAGGTTACAGCGATGAGAATGGTTGGCACACCCTGCGCCATCCTGTAAAACCGTCAAAGCCATGAGCCTGATAATGAAACCCGTCCGCAAAACTTTAGTCCATGACCGGCGCTCCGCCTGTCCGGGGTTGTTTCGTATGGCACAAGCGCTGGATGGCGGAATATGCCGGGTAAAACTGACGTTCGGCAACCTCACTTCCGATCAGGCAAGAGGGATAGCCCGGGCCGCTGAAGAGTTTGGTAATGGAATCATCGACATTACCAATCGGGCAAATGTGCAAATCCGCGGCGTTCGCCCGGACAGCGAAGACGCGCTTGTCGACAGTTTGCTCGCGCTCGGGTTGGGGCCTCTGACTGACAAGGGGGATGACATACGCAATGTCATGATCAGCCCGCTTGTCGGACAAGACGATAAAAAAAGCGACATCAGGCCTCTGGCTACGCGCATTCTGACAGAATTGCAGACAAACCCTCGCTATCAGACGCTCTCACCCAAATTCTGTATACTCATCGATGGAGGTGAGGATGTTGCTATGGTCACTCATCCGCATGATCTTTGGCTAAGCCCGATCAACCCGGAAAATCCGGCTTCTGCCTACGCCTTTGGTGTCGCTGGCACTCCCCCTGTTCTTGCAGGGGATCAATCCGCTCTGGGACTAGTCAGCACAGAGAGATCCTTCGAACTGGTAACCGCCATTCTCGATCTTTTCATCGAATGGAACATTGCCAATCCAGATGCATCGCGTTTACGCCATATGCTTGCGGATTTGGGCCGGGATCACTTTATTGGTCGTGTTGAGGGGCGATTTGACAAGTCTCTCCGCAATGCAGATCTCGGTCAGTGGCGCAGGACTCCACCGCAGACAAATGGTCATCTGGGTATCGTGAAAACCTCCAATGCGAGTTTCCAGATGGTCGGCGCAATGCCACCACTTGGCCGCTTAAATCCCGATATACTGCGTAATCTGGCCGCGATTGCCGATCGTTACTGCTCAGGGGCGCTGCAATTGACGCCATGGCAAAGTGTGCTTTTATCCGGAGTAGCGAAGGATCATGCCGAAGATGCGCTCGAAGCACTGCGTGCACTTGGGCTTACCAGTGATCCTCTGGAGCCCATTGCAACGATGATCAGCTGCTCCGGATCGGCTGGCTGCAAATCCGCGCTGGCGGCGACGCAATCGGATGGTATCCGCCTCGCCACCTTGCTTGCCGGCAAATCTGAGATGCCGCAAATACACCTTACCGGATGCAGCAAGTCCTGCGCCTCACCTATGGCAAAACCCGTAACGCTCGTAGCAACCTCTGCAGGTCGCTACGATATCTTTCTGCAAGCGACCAATGGACCGTCGCGATTTGGCAAGCTATTGGCTAGCAACCGCACTATCGAGGAATCGGCCGAACTGATCGGCGCTAATTTCGGCTCCGGGGGGCCATCACATGCTTGACTACATTCGCGATGGCCAAGCGATCTATGATCGCTCCTTCGCTATCATTCGCTCTGAGGCTGACCTAAGCCGCATTCCTGCCGATCTGGAAAAACTTGCCGTGCGCGTTGCCCATGCCTGCGGGATGGTTGATGTGATTGAGGATCTGGCATTTTCGGATGGCGCGGCGAGAGCAGGACGAAACGCCTTGCTTGCAGGCGCACCGATCTTGTGTGATGCGCGCATGGTTGCGGAGGGCGTCACACGCGCCCGCTTGCCTCGTGATAATCAAGTCATCTGCACATTGAACGACCCCTCCGTGCCAGCACTGGCAATGGAGATGGGTAACACACGCTCTGCTGCGGCTCTCGAACTCTGGCGTCCTCATTTGGAGGGGGCTGTCGTTGCCTTTGGCAATGCTCCAACCGCGCTTTTTCGGCTTCTCGAAATGATTGAGGAAGGCGCTCCGCGTCCCGCACTGGTGCTTGGCTTTCCAGTTGGCTTTGTCGGTGCAATGGAATCAAAAGCTGCGCTTGCCGAAAATACCCATGGCATACCTTTTGTCGTTGTTCATGGGCGTCGTGGTGGCAGCGCCATGGCTGCAGCCGCCATTAATGCGCTTGCGTCGGAGAAAGAATAATGGCGGCGCAGGGAAGGCTGTTCGGACTGGGCGTCGGTCCCGGCGATCCGGAGCTCATCACATTGAAGGCGTTGCGGCTACTTCAGTCTGCGCCGGTCGTAGCCTACCATGCCGCAAAGGGCAAAAAAGGTAATGCTCTGACCATTGTTGAAAAATACCTCAGCGACAGCCAGTTGCTGGTGCCGCTGATTTATCCGGTTACAACCGAGATATTGCCAGCCCACATGAATTACGAGGCGATTGTCAGCGATTTTTACAGCGAAATCACCGGCGTTTTGCGCACTCATCTGGATGCGGGATCAGATGTGGCAGTCATCGCTGAAGGCGATCCCTTTTTCTATGGCTCATTCATGTATATCCATGATCGCCTGGCCGAAGACTATCAGACAGAGGTCGTGCCCGGTGTGTGTTCGGTCCTGGGCGGCGCGGCAGTTCTTGGCGCACCGCTTGTCTACCGCAATCAAACCCTGACGGTTCTCTCCGGAGTGCTTCCGGCGGAAGAATTGAAGACAAGACTTGCCGCCACGGAAGCCGCAGCGATTATGAAGCTTGGCAAAAACCTCGCAAAGGTGCGTGATGTTATTGCTGAGCTCGGCCTGATGGACCGCGCGCTTTACGTTGAACGGGCGACTATGGACGCCCAGAAAATCGTACCGCTCAGCGAAGTGGATCCGGCGTCATCCCCCTACTTCTCGCTGATTCTGGTTCCCGGAGAAAAGTGGCAAGGCAACGGCGAATGATGGCCTCCCCCATTATTTTGGTTCTCTCCGCCTTAGGTTTGCAAACAGCATTGCAAATTAAGTCGGCCTTGGATGGAAGCACCATCTACGGGCTTGATACGCGCGTCGAAGGGGCTGACGAAAGCTTCGAAAATTTTGGTGACACTGTCCGCAAGCTTTATCAGGCAGGCCATCCCATTATCGCACTTTGCTCGGCAGGAATTATCATTCGTTCGCTCGCATCTATCTTGGAGAACAAGGGCGCGGAGCCGCCTGTACTTGCCGTCGCGGATGATGGTAGCACAGTGGTCCCGCTGCTCGGCGGAACGACTGGCGTCAATATTCTGGCGCGCCAGATTGCTACGATTCTCAATGTTCCGGCTGCTATCACTACCTCTGGCGAGCTTCGTTTCGGGACATGCCTGCTAAATCCACCGCCCGAATTCCAGCTGAAGAATCCCGGAAATGCCAAGAAGTTCATTGCCGATATGCTTGCCGGAAAGACCGTGCGCATAGAAGGAAGTGCGCCTTGGCTTGCCGATGCACGTCTGCCGCTGAATGATGAGGGCGAATTGCTTATCCGGGTGACACCCGATGACGTGGTCGCAGGCGAAAATGAATTGGTATTTCAATCAACAGCGCAGGTCGATCAGACTCGTCCACGAGGAAAACTCAGTGTTATAGGTCTTGGCCCGGGCAATCCCGATTTTATGGTTCCCGCCGTCAAACATGCACTGCAAGAGGCTCAAGACATTCTTGGCTATGAAACCTATATTCGCATGGCTGGAACCTTTCGGCCCAACCAGACCATCCATGCGACCGATAATCGCGAAGAGATGCAGCGTGCCCGCCATGCTTTTGAACTTGCTGCAACAGGCCGGTCCGTGGTCATGGTTTCTTCCGGTGACCCCGGCGTTTTCGCCATGGCTGCAGCGGTGATCGAAGCTTTGCACGACTCCGACAATCCCGCATGGCATAGTGTAGAGCTGGAAATATTGCCGGGTGTCTCTGCTGCACTTGCTGCAGCGAGCAAAAGCGGTGCGCCCCTTGGTCATGATTTTTGCATCATTTCATTGTCGGATAATCTGAAGCCTTGGGAGATTATCGAAAAACGCATTTCACTGGCCGCCGAAGCAGACTTTGCTTTTGCCTTCTACAACCCGATTTCCAAGCCGCGGCCCTGGCAATTGCCCCGGGCGATAGAGTTGCTGCGCCAGCATCGCAATCCCGATACGCCAGTTGTCCTGGGCCGTGATATTGGCCGCCCGGCGGAGACCCTGCGGACGATACGGCTGGAAGACTTAACGCCAGAACAGGTCGACATGCGCACGGTCATCATTGTCGGCTCGTCATTAACGCGCAGTTTTCCCAAAACGGATGGCGGGGAATGGACTTACACACCCCGATGGTATGGTATCAAGCCTGACTCCTGATGCAATCCATCATCTAATCGACAAAAGACAATCGCCTCGGTCAAGGATGCCGGAAAAAGGACTGAGCACTTCGTTTTTGTGTCGACGCATTTCAACGGTGCCCCCTATGATCCCGCACAATTGCCAAGATCACTGAATGACGACAGACGGAGTTCCCATGCCAGACCAGAATTATGTCCTGACGCTTACCTGTGAAGACCGGCCAGGAATTGTTGCCTCGGTAACCACAGAACTAGCAGGCATGGATGCCAATATTGCTGAAAGCAATCAGTTCTGGGATCGCCAAACCAACCGCTTCTTCATGCGCATTGCATTTACGGCTGCCGAAGGAACATCGAAAGACGATGTAGAGCGAGCGCTCAAACCTGCTGTTACTCGCTTCGATATGAAGACAAGCCTCATCGATCAATCAAAGAAGCCAAGAATCATTATCATGGTCTCGCGTTTCGACCACGCTTTGCTGCACTTGATTTATCAGATCAAGGTAGGCTGGCTCGATGCGGAAGTCGCGGCGATCGTCTCCAATCATGAAGACAGCCGACGTTTTGCCGACCACGAAGGCATCCCATATCACGTGCTTCCCGTGTCAAAAGACAACAAGAAAGAGCAAGAAGATGCGCTGCTCAAAATTGTCAAAGACACTGGTGCTGATCTTGTGATTCTTGCCCGCTACATGCAGGTCCTTTCCGACAATCTCTCGAAGCGGCTGTTTGGCAAGGTTATCAATATTCACCACTCCTTCCTGCCGAGCTTCAAAGGTGCAAAGCCTTATCACCAGGCTTTCGAGCGTGGCGTGAAGCTGATTGGTGCAACGGCTCATTACGTGACGCCCGACCTTGATGAAGGCCCCATTATCGAACAAGAAACTGAACGCGTAACCCATGCCATGAGCGCAGAAGATTTTGTAGCCACGGGCCGTGACATCGAAAGCCGAGTGTTGGCCCGCGCGGTCAAGAAGCATCTTGAATCGCGCGTTATGCTCAATGGCCACAAGACAGTCGTCTTCGGCTAAAGCTTTCTTGCCTGAACGGAAGTTGCTCGCGGCCTATTTGGCCGCGAAATAATTATCGAGATTGGAGACAACGCGGTCAGCCATGGCCTTGCGGGTTTCAACCGTGGCGCTGCCCATATGCGGCTGTAGAACTACATTATCCAATGCGAACAAGTCCGCAGGCACGTTGGGCTCGTCAACAAAAACGTCAAGCCCGGCCCGGCCGAGTTCCTTTGACTTCAACAATTCGACCAGTGCAATTTCATCAACGACGGTTCCGCGAGCAACATTGATGAATGTTCCCTCGGGCCCAAGTGCCTGCAAAACTTCGCGAGAAATGACACCCTGCGTTGCCTCGCCGCCCGGCAGGATAGCAATCAATGCTGCGCAGTCGCCGGCCATCTCAACCAGATTGTCATAATGCTTAAATGAGATGTCGGGCTTCTTGTTACGCGTGTGGTAGACAACATCGCAGCCAAAAGCCAAGAGCTTGGTCGCGATTACGCTCCCAATCCGCCCCAGCCCGACAAGCCCGACTTTCTTTCCCTCAATACCGAGCGCCAGAGGAGCGGCTTCGCCCTTCGCCCACCGGCCTTCCCGTACAAACCGGTCATTGGCAACGATGTCTCTCGTTGAGGCAAGCAAAAGTGTTATTGCCATGTTTGCTGTGTCTTCGTTGAGAACATCCGGCGTATTGGCAATTTTTATGCCCTTCTTATTGGCATAGGCCACGTCAAGAGAGTCGGTGCCGACGCCAAATGACGAAACAATTTTTACGGCGGTTAGAAGGTCAATCATGTCTGCCTTCAGCCCCGTGAAAGTGCTCGTCACAGCCGCCTCAAAGCGTGGCGCATGGGCTTGCAGAAAACCCAGCGCATCCTTCTCCTCATATAGCTTCTCGATCTCGTACTTTTTACCCAACTCTTCAATGAGATAGGGCATAAGCGGTCCGAGAATGAGAAGTGGTTGCTTTGACATGAGAATGAGTCCTATGGATCATGCGTGAAGAATATGCTGAACATAACGATGTTTCGATCACAATGACAAACCATTTACTCGTGAAGCGCTCACTCGTATATGATTATCGCGTACAAAGTGCTTGCCTCACCGAGCTACTCATATGAAAAACAGATATTTAAAGCGGGAAGAATATGGCCAAGAATCTGGAAATAGCTGACCTGAAAAGAATCGCGCAGCGTCGCGTTCCAAAAATGTTCTTTGATTATGCTGATTCAGGCGCCTGGACCGAAAGCACCTATCGCGCCAATGAGGAGGATTTCGCCAAGATTCAATTACGTCAGCGTGTTGCTGTCGACATGGCAGAGCGGACCTTGGAGTCAACAATGGTTGGCCAGCCGGTTTCAATGCCAGTCGCATTGGCACCGACAGGCCTGACCGGCATGCAGCATGCGGATGGCGAGATGCTCGCAGCTCAAGCCGCAGAAGATTTCGGTGTTCCGTTTACCCTGTCCACCATGAGCATCTGCTCTATCGAGGACGTTGCATCCGTTACGAAAAAGCCATTCTGGTTTCAGCTTTATGTCATGCGTGACCGCGACTTTATCAATAATCTGATTGATCGTGCCAAAGCGGCCAAATGCTCAGCTCTTGTCCTAACGCTGGATCTTCAAATTCTCGGCCAGCGCCATAAGGATATTCGCAATGGCCTGTCCGCCCCACCCAAAATAACACCATCCTTTCTCTGGCAGATGATGACCCGTCCACAATGGTGCATGGGCATGCTGAAAACGAAACGCCGTGGGTTCGGCAACATCATCGGTCACGTCAAGGGTGTAGAGAGTATGGCGTCGCTGGGTGTCTGGACCGCTGAACAGTTCGATCCGCGCCTCTCCTGGAGTGACGTGGCATGGATCAAGGAAAGATGGGGCGGCAAGCTCATCATCAAGGGTATTCTTGACGTTGAAGATGCCAAAATTGCTGCGGCCACGGGCGCTGACGCAATCATCGTGTCCAATCATGGAGGACGGCAGTTGGACGGCGCCCCCTCTTCCATTTCCGTGCTTGCCGAAATCGTCGACGCCGTCGGTGACAAGATTGAAGTTCTGTTTGATGGCGGTATTCGTTCTGGGCAGGACGTTCTTAAAGCACTTGCCATTGGCGCCAAAGGGACCTTCATTGGCCGGGCTTTTCTCTATGGTCTGGGCGCTGGCGGTAAGGCCGGTGTGACGGAAGCGTTGGAGATTATCCGCAAGGAGCTCGATATTACGATGGCTTTGTGCGGCGAACGGGATGTGAAGGTCCTTGATCGCAACAATCTCTATAGGAGCGGTCTTGAAACCAAACCGCGCATGGCTCAGGTCAAGAAAAAGAAAACTGGCTGATAAAATGACGCGTTCGCTCTCAGGTCTGTTCAAAAGGATTGTCATCGTTGGCAATGGACCTGTAGGGCCGGGCGTGGCTCACGCCATAGATAGCGCTGACATCGTTATCCGGTTCAATGAAGCTGTTATCATTCCTGAATTGACCGGCAGCAAGACTGATATTCTCTTCCTGATGAACTCCGGCAAATCAATGCAGGCACGTTTGGAAACGCCCTCTTATTGGCAAGAGCCGTTTGTGCGAGATGCGAAGGAGATTATTCTCCCCTACCACCCGTCAATCGTCAGACAGTATCATCCGCGGCCAAACCTCCTGTCCCGTTTAAAGGGTCGCAAGGCAGATTGGACGGCAGAAACATTGAAAAAGGTCCAGGCACTGGGCAAAAAGACGACCGTCCTCTCCGCCGAATTCTACTACGAAACCTGCCGGATACTTGATATCTCTACCAGCGATTTCAGTAAGGTTTTTCCAAGCTCCGGAGTACTGGCTATCCGCTATGTGATTGAAACTCTCGGAACGGATTCAACCCGTGTTGAGTTCTGCGGCTTCAGCTGGCAAGGCTGGAAAAGGCATTCCTGGGGAAATGAACAGCATTGGGTCGACGAACAGATCCAACAGGGACGTATTTTCCCGCTGGTTTAAAGACCTGACAATAAAGATGAATTGGTACGCCCAAGGGGAATCGAACCCCTGTTTGCGCCGTGAGAGGGCGCCGTCCTAACCGCTAGACGATGGGCGCATCGCAGTCGATGTCGCGGGTATAATCAAGGCAGGCGAAAAGTGCAATGGTCATTTGCAACCACCACACTCTTTGCCTAATTACCGGTCGCTTCGGCAATACGGGCTACGACGCGCTTGGTCGCTATGTCATAAATAAGGATTTGCCGAGTGCCGTTGGCCAATCTGGTTTCCAGTGAAAGCGTGTTATCGGAAAGGTTGTGCGACAATATTCGGGTGCCGGGATCTAGGACAATCGATTCTCCCGTCAGCGCTGCACCAAGAGCCTGGCCGGGCGAAACGACGCTAGGCGCAACTGGTACATCCGCTACAGGCTGGTTAATCTTGTAGACAATCGCCGCAAGCACCGCCATAAGACCAATGACCATAATACCGATGGACACAGCTAGCAGCCGGATCATCTTGCGGCGAACCCGCTCCATTGCCGGGTCCAGAGGCTGTTCTTCGCCATCCAGGTCTGGATTTATATTTGCCATGCACGGCATCTCCGAGTTTTAACTCGCACTCGCATCTCGCTTAGGCTAGCGGACGCAGCGCGGTAGGCCTCTGTAACGAAGGGACTAGGTTTTTGAAAGCGCTAATTACCGATATCGATGCTGCAGGCAAGCGTCTCGACGCTTGGTTGTCTGCTCAACTGGCGCCTGACCTGTCGCGAAATCGTATTCAGGCGCTGATAGGCGGCGGTCAGGTAACCATTGACGGCAAAGTCATCAGCGAGACCAAATATAAGCTTCGCGACGGCATGAGCATTGAGATCATAATTCCAGAACCGGAAGATGCAGCGCCATCCGGGGAGAACATTCCTCTCGATATTCTTTATGAAGACACAGATCTTATTGTTATCAACAAGCCGGCTGGCCTTGTCGTTCATCCCGGCAATGGCAACTGGTCCGGCACGCTCGTCAATGCCTTGATACACCATTGCGGGGATACGCTATCAGGCATTGGCGGCGTAAAACGGCCCGGGATTGTTCATCGCCTCGACAAGGAAACCAGTGGTGTCATCGTGGTCGCTAAGAACGATCTTGCCCACCGGCATTTGAGTGCACAATTTGCTGATCATGGCCGCACCGGAGACCTTGAGCGTGCTTATCTGGCAATAGTCTGGGGCACGCCCGACAGGACAACTGGTACGATAGATGCCCATCTTGGCCGCTCGCACCGAGACCGGACCAAACAAGCTATTGTTCACGAAGAACGGGACGACGCCCGCCATGCTGTCACGCATTTTGAAGTGCTTGAACGTTTTGGTGCTCGCGAAGATTCCACAGCGCTTGCATCCTTGGTCGAATGCCAGCTTGAGACCGGCAGAACACACCAGATCCGCGTACATATGACTCATATCGGCCATCCGCTGGTAGGCGATATGGAGTATGGCGGTGCGTACAAAACCAAGGCAAATAAATTTGATGAGCCATTGCAATCTATTGTCAAAGGCTTCAATCGCCAGGCATTGCACGCGCGGCTTCTGGCCTTTGAACATCCGGTGACAGGCGATCTTATGCGTTTTGAAGCCCCGCTTCCCACCGATATGGCTGAACTGCTTGAGGCATTTCGCGGATATCAATAACAAGGGAACCTTTCGGCTTCTGGCGCGTTAGGCTCGGTGAACATATATGACACGATTGTTCACATTTATGTGACGCTTTGTTTCATGACGAAATGCACCGTGTTTTTGACAAAATGATACCTATATATGCATGGCATTAATCTGCTCGCGCCAATGTTTCTGGGCGGGTGGTTGCTGCGAACCTGCCGATAATGGAGGTTCATTTCAAAATGAGGAGGGGTGCTCTGTGGCCCAAAATCTTCCAAGTATTCTAGGCGGTGACGGCGGACTTACCCGTTACCTAGAAGAAATCCGCAAGTTTCCAATGCTTGAACCGCAGGAAGAGTACATGCTCGCCAAGCGGTATCTGGAGCATACTGATGCTAAAGCCGCCCATAAGCTGGTAACAAGCCATCTGCGTCTCGTTGCAAAAATTGCGATGGGTTACCGCGGATATGGCCTGCCAATCGGCGAAGTTATTTCCGAAGGCAATGTCGGCCTGATGCAGGCCGTCAAACGCTTCGAGCCTGAGCGTGGTTTCCGTCTGGCGACCTATGCCATGTGGTGGATCAAAGCTTCCATTCAAGAATATGTCCTGCGCTCCTGGAGCTTGGTCAAAATGGGAACGACCGCCAATCAAAAACGCCTGTTCTTCAACCTGCGTAAGGTAAAGAGCAAGATTCAGGCGCTGGATGATGGCGATCTGAATCCTGAACAGGTCAAGGAAATCGCAACCCGCTTGAGCGTGTCCGAGGATGAGGTCATCTCGATGAACCGCCGTCTTTCCGGCGATGCGTCACTTAATGCGCCGATCCGTTCTTCGGATGGCGAGGCAGGTGGCGATTGGCAGGATTGGCTGGTTGATGATCACGACAGTGCCGAAACCATGCTCATCGAACAGGACGAGCTGGAAAATCGCCGCGAAATGCTCTCCGGCGCCATGTCGTCCTTGAATGATCGTGAACGCCGGATTTTCGAAGCCCGTCGATTGGCGGACGATCCAATTACGCTCGAAGATCTGTCTACCGAATTTGGCATCAGCCGCGAGCGTGTCCGGCAGATCGAAGTTCGCGCTTTTGAAAAAGTTCAGGATGCTGTGAAGGCTGCAGCCATTCGCCAGCAGAAAGCGCTGGTTTCCAGTGGTGCCGACGCAAACTGACAGACATCTTTACTCAATTAAAAAAGGCCGCTTAAGCGGCCTTTTTTATACCTATTAACCACCGACCTTTGTCGCCCATGATTTGAGCACGTCATCAAAGGCCCGTTCGCCCGGCAAACCCTTTTCAAGGGTGATAAGCGCGCGGCGGCCAGTCTTGTATGCGATAGGAATATCAATCCAGGACATGCGCCGCATCAGCGAAGTGTTGGTATCGACAGCCGTTTTTGCATCGTTCATCGCAATAATGAAGAAATTATCCGCGATCTTGGCTGGAATGGCGACAAGCGGGCTGCCCGGCGCTTCTTCCCTGTCCTTGAAAGTCATGCGGGAAACATTGTCGATAGAGCCACCGGCAAAACCTTCAGGCACCGTGAAAATCATCTCGATGAGATGGCTTGCAGGCAGGGTCTTGTCACCATTGCGGCGGATAATCATGCGCAGCTTGATCGCAAGCTCCGGAATCGTCACTTCAGCGCGAATCGCAGGCTCCGGCGGCAGATCATTGCCGGGAGATTCCTGGACGACGGACCATACGACGCCACCTTCTTCGCGTCTTTGCGCATCCTGCCCGGATCGTTCCTCATAGAAGAACGCCTTCTGACCAATCGGCAAGGCCGCAGGAGGTTGGGTCTGTCCTGAAGGTTGCTGACCTGACGTTTCCGGTTGCGCTGCCGGATCGGATGTAGAGGTCGCTACAGACGTACCTTCGCCCACTGACGGCGTGTCATTGGCACGGCCGGGATCGATCTCCTGCCCATCAGGCAACAGCCTTTGCGTGAGCTTTGGCTCACCCTTCGGCTCCGTTGAGTTGGGTGTTGCCGTGGGCGTCGTTGCCGGTTGCGTGGGTTTGGCTGGCTGTTGTGGCGCAGGCTGATTGGCAGCCGTCTCAGCCGGATTTGTGGCCGTTTCGGGCTCAGAGCTGGTCATCAGGCTGGCAATATAATCTTTGGCGGCAACAGCCTGCTTCGAGATATCTTCTCGCCAAGTATACCCCGCATAAGCTACACCGGCGACGACAGCGAGCAGGGCAACGATGCTCAAGAGCGGCGCAAAGGACCGTTTCGGCTCAGCTTGTTTAAGCGGCCCGCGGGTATAGACTCCATAATCATTGCGTGAATCATCAACACTGCTGATGCCAAATTCTTTCTCGTCAATCTCATTGCGAGAAAGGTCCGAACGGGCAGGCGCGCCTGGGAAGTCCTCTTCTTCGTTATCGGCACTTGGCTTGTCCTGGCTGGAAAGAAAATCTTCAAGCGCGTCTGGTTGCGATTCGATCGGCGTAAAGACTGGCGCAGCGGCAACCGGTTCGCTCCGTGACCACGAAGGGGCAGCTTCCTGCCTTGTGTTTGCAGTGGGGGGCGGTGCAAGATCTGGAACGGGTGGTGGTGGAGCAACCGGCAGCGGCTCCGGAACGGTCACTGCCTTTTCCTCCACCGGTGCGAAACTGGCTTCCACTTCGGCAATGGCATCATCAATCGCAGCGATCTGACGCTTCGACACGGCTTCAGGCGCATTCAATGTGACAAGTTTTTGCTCGATCGTTGCACGAGCCTTTGCATATACACGTTGACGGAGCTCGGGAGTTGGGTCCGCAAGCCCGTCAATTGTCTTCCTCAATACTGCAACGAAATCTGCCATTCACCCAAACCTATGGTTTTGTTGTGAGATTAACCTCAAGCCACCCGCACGACTCTAATCATGAAACGGATCGGTAACAAGTATCGTATCGTCCCGTTCCGGGCTGGTCGACAAAAGTGCGATCGGCGCACCGATCAATTCTTCCACGTAGCGGACATATTTGATTGCCTGTGCAGGAAGCTCGCTCCAACTGCGAGCACCAGCCGTGGTATCTTTCCAGCCTTCCAATGTCACATAGATTGGCTTGACGCGAGCCTGCTGGCCTTGGCCTGCCGGAAGATAGTCAATGACCTCGCCATCCAGTTCATAACCGGTGCAAACCTTGATCTCATCAAGCCCATCAAGGACATCGAGCTTGGTAAGAGCGATACCGCTGATGCCGTTATTTGCCACAGCCTGACGAACCAAAACCGCATCGAACCAGCCGCAGCGCCGCTTGCGACCTGTGACCACGCCAAATTCATGGCCGCGCTGGCCGAGGAACTCGCCGACCTCATTTTGCTGCTCGGTCGGGAAAGGCCCCTCGCCTACGCGCGTGGTGTAAGCTTTCGTAATGCCAAGCACGTAATGCAGCGAACCGGGTCCGATGCCTGAGCCAGCCGATGCCTGACCCGCCACGGTATTTGACGAGGTAACAAACGGATAAGTACCATGGTCGATATCGAGCAATGTTCCCTGCGCGCCTTCGAAGAGAATTCGCTCACCTGCGCGCTTCTTCTGGTCAAGGACGTACCATACGCGGTCCATGAATGGCAGAATATGCGGGGCTGCATCTTTCAGTTCGGCTAGAAGCTTTGCTCCGTCAACTTCTTCAATGCCAAGGCCACGGCGCAGCGGATTATGATGTGCGAGCAGACGTTCAATCTTTGCAGGCAGTGTATCGGGATCGGCCAAGTCAAGAACGTGAATAGCGCGGCGTCCAACCTTGTCTTCGTAGGCAGGTCCAATGCCACGGCCTGTCGTGCCGATTTTGGTGCCCGAATTCGAAGCTTCGCGGCGGCGGTCCAACTCACCATGGATTGATAGAATAAGCGTCGTATTTTCGGCAATCTTCAGCGTCTCTGGCGTAATTTTAACGCCCTGCGCTTCCAGTTTTGCCTTTTCGGCGATGAAGGCGTGAGGATCAAAAACGACGCCATTTCCGATAATGGAAAGCTTGCCCGTACGAACAACGCCCGAAGGTAAAAGCGAAAGCTTGTAGGTGACGCCATCAACAACGAGCGTATGGCCGGCATTATGCCCGCCTTGAAAGCGAACGATGACATCAGCCCGCTCTGAAAGCCAATCGACAATCTTGCCTTTGCCTTCGTCACCCCATTGCGAACCGATCACGACAACGTTTGCCATTCAAAACTCCTTGAGTCGAATCCTACCAACGCATTTTGCTTAAATGCGGTGCTTCTATACAGGCTGGTTTGAAAAAGCGCGACTATTCTTTACGCTTTGCGAGCGACTATTTGGCTTTCTGTGACGAATAAACCTAATGTTGCTCCAAATGGTTGTAGCAATCGTGCAAACAGAAAAGCTGATCCCATGCATCGTACCGCCTATATCTATCTTCTGATCACTGCTTTCCTCTGGGGTGGCAATGCAGTTGCTGGGAAATTTGCCGTTGGACATATTTCTCCCATGCTTTTGACCGTGCTGCGCTGGCTCTTTGCTTTTCTGATCGTTGCCATTATCAGCAACCGCCAATTGCGGCAGGATTGGCCTGTTCTGCGCAAATACATGCCTTTGCTTGCCGCACTCGGTGCTTTCGGATTTACTTTCTTTAATATGGCCCTCTACAGCGCCTTGAATTACACGTCGGCGATCAATGTCACCATTGAGCAGGCAGGTATTCCGATGGTGATCTTCATTGCCAATCTTATCCTGTTTGGGACACGTGTTCGCCTGGGGCAAGTGCTCGGCTTTAGCCTGTCGCTCATCGGCGTCGCATTGACGGCTGGCCATGGCGACCTTGCCAGCCTATCGGGCTTGAAGGTCAATCTTGGCGACGCCTTGATGCTGATCGCCATTCTTGTTTACAGCGGATATACGGTGGCGCTACGTTTTCGCCCGGAGCTAAACTGGCAAAGCCTGATGGCGGCGATGACCTTTTTCGCCTTCCTGACCGCAGTTCCTTTTGCATTTTGGGAATGGCAAGTCGGGGCGGCAATGCTGCCGGACACACCGGGCTGGACTGTCGTGATCTATACAGCCGTGTTGCCTTCAATTGTAGCACAAGTGCTTTTCATCAAGGGTGTCGAATATATCGGCGCAAATCGCGCCGGGCTTTTCATCAATGCCGTGCCAATATTTGGCACTTTTCTCGCAGTCTTTCTGCTCGGTGAAGCGTTCCAGCCTTACCATGCCGTGGCTCTCATACTCGTTCTTGGCGGCATATGGATTGCGGAGCTTAGTGGCCGCAAACATGCAACAGTCAGCCCAGATATCGCACCATGAAACGCGCATCGTCAGAATAGGTCCGAAGCTTCGTTTCGAGCTCCGGTCGATCATCCGGTTTAAATCCCTGCTTTTGCCAGAATCCTGTGGAGCCATTTACCGCAATCAAGGACATTGTTGCGAATCGGGACCTTTGCGCATGATCAGCAAGAATAGACACGATTTCTCGCGCAGCGCCGGTGCCGCGGGATTGAGGCAGCAAAGCTATATCGTGCAGATAGTACGTCGTGGGTTCGCTGGGTAATTGATCAAGCAGGCTATTGAGCGCCGGCATTGTATAGAGGAGCCATGGATGGGTAAGAGCATATCCAATCAGCTTCCCATCGCCATCCTGCAGGACATGACATCCATCCGGATAAAGCTGCAGCCGTTCTTGATAAACGGCATCCGCCTCGAAGAAATCCGTATGGATAATATTTGCCATGGCGCTGACAGAGGCAAGATCGCTCACCTTCATCGGGCGCCATTGCAATATTTGTGAACCGGATACCATAAATGGCTTCTACTATCAGGAAACGTCGAACTCCAGCGGCTTGGCGGAAACGATCGCTTTATTGTCGATCAATTCCTGCAGAACTGCCTCTGGAATACGTTCGTCAAGATAAAGCAGTGCGATCGCATTGCCGCCTGGATGATCGCGGCCAAGCGAAAAGTTCGCAATATTGACTGCGTTCCTGCCGCAAATAGTTCCCAACGTGCCAATCATGCCAGGCGTATCATTGTTGGTTGTATAGAGCATGTGTTGGCCCACTTCCGCATCGAGGTTGATTCCCTTGATCTGAATGAATCGGGGCTTGCCGTCAGAAAAACAGGTTCCAGCAATTGAACGCGTGAGTGACGCGGTTTTAACTGTGAGCTTGATATAACCATCGAATACGCCCGACTTGTCGCGGCGCACTTCAGACAGCACAATCCCACGCTCTTTTACCATAACTGGCGCGGAGACCATGTTGACGTCGGCGACCTGCGGGCGGATCAAACCAGCCAGGGCCGCACTGATCAGCGCGCGTGTGTTCATCGCGGCTGTTGAACCATCGAAAAGAACTTCAACTTCCTCAATAGGCTCTTCGGTAACCTGGCCGACAAATGCGCCCAACACTTCCGCCAGTTTGACAAATGGCTTCAGTCGAGGTGCCTCTTCAGCGGTGATCGAAGGCATGTTTATCGCATTGGATACTGCGCCCTTGACCAAGTAATCCGCCATCTGTTCGGCAACCTGCAAGGCGACATTCTCCTGCGCCTCACTGGTTGAGGCACCAAGATGCGGAGTGCAAACCACGTTTGGAAGATGGAATAATTCGTTTTCAGTCGCCGGCTCAACTTCAAAAACGTCAATACCGGCTCCGGCAACCTTGCCGGATTTCAAAGCTGCGACGAGATCTTTCTCCACGATCAGACCGCCACGTGCGCAATTGATAATGCGAACACCATCTTTCATCTTGGCGATAGCATCAGCATTGATGATGCCACGGGTCTTGTCCGTCATCGGCGTATGTAGGCTAATGAAATCTGCGCGCGCCAGAAGCTCATCCAGTTCAACTTTCTCAACACCGAGTTCTTCGGCGCGTCCCTCCGAAAGGAATGGATCGAAAGCTATGACATGCATTTTGAGGCCAACACCACGCGTGGCCACGATTGAACCGATATTGCCGCAGCCAATGACACCGAGGGTCTTGCCGGTGATCTCGACACCCATGAAGCGGTTCTTTTCCCACTTGCCTGCACGTGTCGATGCATCAGCTTCCGGCAATTCGCGAGCAACGGCAAACATCAGCGCAACGGCGTGTTCTGCCGTTGTGATCGAGTTGCCGAACGGCGTATTCATCACAATGATACCGCGGCGGGATGCAGCCGGAATATCAACATTGTCGACGCCAATACCAGCGCGTCCGATGACTTTGAGGTTCTTGGCGGCAGCTATGAGCTTTTCCGTAACCTTGGTCGCAGAGCGGATAGCAAGCCCGTCATACTGATCAATGACGTCGAGCAATTTGTCTTTGTCCTTGCCAAGATCAGGAAGGTAATCGACTTCAACGCCGCGATCCTTGAATATTTGCACGGCAGTTGGAGAAAGCTTGTCGGATACGAGTACGCGTGGTGCCATGATGGCCTCCATCTTAAGATCACATGATTGAATGGGAATGGCCGCATGGTTGCGGCCACCACTGAATGAAATCAGGCTGCCTGCTTCAACGCGGCTTTCTGTGACTGGAAAGCCCAGTCAAGCCACAATGTCAGAGCTTGGAGATCCGAAGCCTCAACCGTCGCACCCGCCCATATACGCAGGCCTGAAGGCGCATCGCGATAGGCGCCAATATCGAAAGCGACACCCTCTTTTTCCAGTGCCGTCACGATGTTCTTGGCAAAGGTTGCCTGCGCGTCTGGTTCGAGAGCCGTGATTTCTGGGTCAATAATCGTCAGGCAAACTGAAGTATTGGAGCGCGTTGATGGGACAACAGCCAAATTGCCAAGCCATGGCGAATTTTCAACGAAGGCATCAAGCACCGCAAAATTTGCGTCGGCGCGGCCAACCAGACCATCGAGCCCGCCGATAGACTTTGCCCAGTTCAACGCATCGAGGTAATCCTCGACGCAGAGCATTGAAGGCGTATTGATCGTTTCGCCGGCAAAAATGCCTTCGATCAGTTTGCCGCCAGATGTAAGGCGAAAAATCTTTGGCAGAGGCCATGCGGGCTTATAGGTCTCAAGACGCTGTACGGCACGCGGGCTCAAGATAAGCATCCCGTGCGCGCCCTCGCCGCCAAGCACTTTTTGCCATGAGAAGGTCACGACATCGAGCTTGTCAAAATCCAGACGCTGCGCAAATGCAGCCGATGTTGCGTCACAAATCGTCAAGCCTTTGCGGTCAGCCGGAATGAAGTCGCCATTCGGCACACGCACACCCGAAGTTGTGCCATTCCAGGTAAAGACCACATCGCGGTCAAAATCCACCTTGGAAAGATCCGGCAACGCGCCATAACCTGCTTCGATAAGACGGGTGTCGGCAAGTTTCAACTGCTTCACGACATCTGTAACCCAGCCAGAACCAAAGCTCTCCCAGGCAACCATGTCGACACCGCGCTCACCAAGCAGCGACCAAAGTGCCATCTCGACAGCACCGGTATCTGAGGCAGGAACAATGCCGATACGATAATCGGCAGGCACCTGCAGAATTTCACGGGTAAGATCAATTGCCTGTTTCAGCTTGGTCTTGCCGACCTTCGCGCGATGCGAGCGACCAAGCGGTGCGTCGGCGAGCGCTTGAAGCGACCAACCGGGACGTTTGGCACAGGGACCTGATGAAAAATTGGGGTTAGCCGGGCGCTGCGCCGGCTTGGAAAGCGTCGTCATGTTTTCTCCTATCCTCTCAGATAGCTTGCCTCTCGTTGGGGAGAGGTGGCCCACTGCGGGAATTAGGAGAAATGTCGTTTGCAGTCAAGAAATATGTTTAGGTGCGACACAGAAAACAAAAGCGGCGAGCCATCCGCCTCGCCGCTTGGTTGAGATTAGCCGGTTCTATCAGAATGCGTAACGCACGCCGAGCTTGAAGTCATGCGAAGTAATATCCTTGAACTTCACTGACTCACCACGATTTGATCCATTATTATTGTAGAACGTGCCCGTCTTGGCATCACCGAGATCGACGTAACTATAGCCAAGATCAATAGTCATGCGTTCAGTCGCCTTGATGCCCACACCCGCATGCAGGGCCCATGCAAGGTTCCATTCCGATTCACTAGCTGCATAACCGCCGCCATTTGTCACAACATTGACATCCCGGAACCCGGAGATTGTGTTGCGCGATGCACCGATACCAGCACCGAGGTAAGGTGTTATGCCCGCATAGGTTCCAAGATCGGCATAGGCATTGGCGAGGAACAGCCATTCGGATTTTTTCGCGCTATAATCATTGGTGCCATTATCGCCACCACCAGGAACGCCGTCTGTATCGTAGTAATCCTGCGCACTGAAATCGGTTTTCCCGCGATACTGCGCCGTGACGTCTGCACGAAGCCAATCATTGAACTGATAGCCGACACCGATCTGACCGGTCATCCCAGCGTCAAACTCGCCATCATTGTTCCACCCGAAATCCTCGGGACCAGAAAAAGCTGAGTAGCTAAGGCCCTTCAACCGCTGGTTGCTCATACCGAGATCGCCGCGCAGGTACCAACCACCGAATTGCTCTACCTCGACGATGGGTGCCTCCTGAATATCCGCAGCGAAGGCGGGGGCAGCCCCCAGGCAAAGAAGTGCTGCGCTCAGTGCAGCATATTTGTTAAAGGCGCTCATTTCTGTTCCCTCATAGGCCAAAAGTCATCGCAGCGGATGCCACCAATAGTTGTGATCCGTACTATGAGTGGAAAAAGTTAAATCACGCTTAACCGTGTTTATTCACCATATCCATTAACGTTAATAAATTCTCACCGCGACAACGGACAATAAAAAAGGCCCACAAGGGGCCCTTTCTTAACTTGGTGAAATTCACATTCTATGCAGCTGACGAAATGACCGAAATAATGTCATTTACAACTGACTCCACCAGCTTGCGATCGTCCCCTTCCGCCATGACGCGGATCAATGGTTCTGTGCCAGACGGTCGAATGACAAGGCGGCCCGATGTGCCCAGACGACCGCGTGCGTCGTCAATCGCGCTTTTCACGTGCTTGTTCTCAAGCGGCTTTGTTCCCGTCGTGCGAACGTTCTTGAGAAGTTGCGGGACAGGTTCGAATTTGCGGCAAACCTCACTGACAGGTTTTTGCAATTGTTGAACGACTGCAAGTATTTGCAAGGCTGATACGAGACCGTCACCCGTGGTCGAGAAATCTGAAAGTACGATATGCCCCGATTGCTCACCACCAATATTGAAACCATGGTTTCGCATATGTTCAACGACATAACGATCCCCCACTTGCGTGCGCGCCAGTGTCAGGCCCCGATTGTCAAGGAAGCGTTCAAATCCAAGATTTGACATGATGGTAGCGACAACCCCGCCCCCGACAAGGCGGTCCGATTCCTGCCATGACTGGGCAATCACCGCCATCAGCTGATCGCCATCAATGATCGCGCCGTTTTCATCAACAATAAGCACACGGTCTGCATCACCATCCAGCGCAATACCAATATCGGCGCGAACCTCGTGCACCTTCTTGATTAGGCCCAAAGGATGGGTGGAACCGCAATCTTCGTTAATATTTGTGCCGTTCGGTTCATTGTTGATGGTAACAACCTCGGCGCCCAGCTCCCACAGGGCGGCCGGTGCCACCTTGTAAGCTGCGCCATTGGCACAATCGACAACAATGCGCAGACCAGCCAACGAGATATTTTTGGGCATGGTACGCTTGGCAAACTCGATATAGCGATAGATGTCACCATCCACACGCTTGGCACGTCCAAGCGCTTCGGAAGCAGATAGCCGATCGGCAAGATTTTCATCCATCAATCGTTCAATTTCGAGTTCGATAGCATCCGAAAGCTTGAACCCGTCCGGCCCGAACAGTTTGATGCCGTTATCCTGAAACGGATTGTGCGAAGCCGATATCATTACACCTATGTCAGCGCGCAACGACCGGCACAGCATCGCCACTGCGGGCGTCGGGATCGGGCCCAGAAGGAAAACATCCATTCCGGTTGACGTGAAGCCAGCCACCAAAGCGTTTTCGATCATATAACCGGAAAGTCTGGTATCTTTGCCGATAACGACGCGATTGCGATGCTCACCGCGTTTGAAGGCGAGTCCGACAGCCATGCCAACTTTCATGGCGATATCGGGTGTCATGGGATAGGCGTTTGCCTGTCCACGAATGCCATCGGTGCCAAAATATTTGCGAGCCATATACGGTTATCCAGTTGTTGCGACACGTAGGCGTATAACGGCTACGATTATGGTTGAGTGGTCTTGCTTATTGCAGAAGGACATCTCTTTCGCAGTTCACAAATTGTGTGAGGATTATACTAGAGCAAGTTTCGTTCACAAATCCCTCCCGCAGAACAATTCTAGTTAAGCAAGAAGGACTCTAAATACCGAGGCCTAAACAATTCGTGCAAAAGCGGCCGGTTTTCACCAGCCGCCTTTTTCATTCTTGTTGCAATCACGATTGCGGTTGAGGTTCTAGACCTTTGTCCGGCTCATCGCCCTTACGTGGTTTCTTGGCTCCGGCCTTGGGCACAGCCGATCCACGCGAAGGCGGTGTATCATCCCCAAGGTCGCGGGCAGGCTTGTTGCCAGCCATCAATGCCTTGATTTCTTCGCCGGTCAGCGTTTCATATTCCAAAAGGCCTTCCGCAATCGCAATCCATTCCTTTTTCTTCTTCGTCAAAATGGTGCGAGCAGCGCTATAGGCATCGTCAATCAGCTTACGCACTTCCGCATCAATCAACTGCGCTGTTTCTTCAGAAACATTCTGCGTGCGAGCGACTGAATGGCCGAGGAACACTTCTTCCTGGTTCTCGCCATAAGCAACCTGTCCGAGTTTGTCGGAGAAACCCCAACGCGTAACCATGGCACGGGCAAGCTTCGTTGCCTGTTCAATATCTGACGAGGCACCGGAGGTGATGTTTTCCTTGCCGAATTTGAGTTCCTCAGCAATTCGTCCACCCATCATGATTGCAAGGCGGGAAATCATCCACTTGTAACTCATGGAATAACGATCCGCTTCCGGCAACTGCATGACCATTCCAAGAGCCCGACCGCGCGGAATGATCGTCGCCTTATGCAAGGGATCTGCCAGTGCTACGTTCAGCGCCACGATAGCATGACCTGCTTCGTGATAGGCGGTCAGTTCTTTTTCTGCCTGCGTCATCGCCGTCGAGCGGCGTTCGGCCCCCATCATGATCTTGTCTTTAGCGTCTTCGAATTCCTGCATGGTGACAAGGCGTTTATTGCGCCGTGCAGCCATCAAAGCACCTTCATTGACAAGATTCATCAAATCGGCGCCCGAAAAACCCGGCGTACCACGTGCCAATACTTTAAGATCGACATTTGGTGCCAAAGGTACGTTGCGCACGTGAACCTTGAGAATTTTCTCACGACCGGCAACATCAGGATTTGGAACAACGACTTGTCGGTCAAAACGACCCGGACGCAGCAATGCTGGATCAAGAACATCCGGACGGTTGGTGGCGGCGATCAGGATAACACCCTCATTGGCCTCAAAACCATCCATCTCGACCAGCAACTGGTTCAATGTCTGTTCGCGTTCATCATTACCGCCACCAAGACCTGCACCACGATGGCGACCTACCGCATCGATTTCGTCGATGAAGATAATGCAAGGAGCATTCTTCTTGGCTTGCTCGAACATGTCGCGAACGCGGGAAGCACCCACACCGACAAACATTTCCACAAAGTCCGAACCGGAAATGGTGAAGAACGGCACATTGGCTTCGCCGGCAATGGCGCGGGCAAGCAAGGTTTTACCGGTACCGGGCGGCCCGACGAGCAGGACACCGCGTGGGATACGTCCGCCCAAGCGCTGGAATTTTTGAGCGTCACGCAGGAACTCGACGATTTCCTCAAGATCTTCCTTGGCTTCATCGACACCAGCTACATCCTGGAAAGTAACCCTGCCATGCGCTTCGGTTAGAAGCTTGGCCTTGGATTTGCCAAACCCCATAGCGCCACGCGAGCCGCCTTGCATCTGCCGCATGAAGAAAATCCACACGCCGAGAATAAGGATCATCGGCAGCCAGGAAATCAACATACCAACCAATGAGGTCGAACCGTCAGATTCAGGGCGGGCAGCGATCTGAACATTCTTGCTTTCCAAACGGCCGACCAGACCCGGATCGCCGGGTGAATAGGTCTGGAAGTTGGAGTTGTTGTCCGTATACGTGCCTGTGATGCGATCACCAGTGATGGTTACCGACTTCACGCGTCCGCTGTTCACATCAGTGATGAATTGCGAATACGGCACATCACTCGATGCTGAACGCGATGTAGGGCTTTGGAAAAGATTGAACAACGCAATCAGAAGCAGAGCTATTATCGCCCACAGCGCGAAGTTCCGGTAGTTAGGATTCATGTCAGGTCCCATCAATTGCACCCGCAAACGCGGAATTTGCATGTAACATAGGTTCGAAGCGCGCCCTTGCCAAGGCTAGCATTCGACTTCAGCTCAATTCTTGTTAATCTGGTTTACAGGATAGCGCTTGTAAGCCGGTATTTTGAGCATCGTAGCAACGCATTGCGCCAATAATTGGTCGTATCCTACGAGAATATTGTCAAACAAGCCAACATAACGCTCGATTATCAATCCTTCAGGCAATTTACCGTGATCATCGAAGACAGGACTGTGCCTGACGCCGTTCATGACAATAGCCGGGCTCGACTGGGCTGACGGACCGTGAACATTGTCCATCCGGCTTTTCAATTCAGCAAGTCCCTGCACGCCGCAAGCATCAATGATGACAGAGCGCTTTCCGGCATTGGTCAATCTATAGCGTCCGTCCCAGATCACGGACATTCCCGGCTCAACGGTCAGCGCAGGCATTGAACGCATTTCGCGATAGAGCAAAGTATTTTCTGGTCTCGTTTCAATGATGCAACGCCCGATCGAGAGCTTGCTATGCGTGTCAGCCTCTTCGATAAATTTCAGTGCTTTTCTGCATGATGTTGCAGAGGGCAAAAAAGATTGGCCTCCCATGATAGCAAGCAGCACGCCAACAGCCAATTCTTGCACTTCCGGCTTCTGCTGATACCAATTTTCCCGGTTGATCTGCGCCTTGATGCCGCCCAATACCGTTACACAGCTCGGCAATGCCGTCGTTACCTCCGCGTTGAGATTCAGCCGCTTTGATGCCTTGTGCTTGATTTTTGATTGAAGTTCGTCGAGATCATTTTCCTGAATGCTTTTTCGAACCCGGACACGTTCATATTTAAGACTATCGTTCGAGGGGTCGTCTTTCCACGTCACTCCAAGCATCCGCAGATAATCTCGAAGCTCTTCACGGCGCATGTTCAACAGCGGTCGCACCAGCCACACTTCGCGCTCCAGCAAGGTCGCAAGCGCCATGCCTGCCTGCCCACGCTCGCTGCTATCAGCAACGCTGCGATCAGAGCGCATCAGGAATGTTTCAACCTGATCATCAAGCGTATGGCCCGTGAGGATTATCCCTGCTCCGACATCGCGCGCTGCATCACATAGAAGCTTGTAACGTATCTCACGCGCCTTGGCAGAAAGGCCCGTGTCAGGTTTTTGTCCGTGCCATGACAATATCCGATGGGAAATTCCTGCTTTTTGGCAAAGTTCTCCGACATAATTTGCTTCATCGCGGGATTCTGGTCGAAGCCCATGATCAATTGTTACAGCTACTATTTCGGGAAAGGACGGCCGGGATTTATGATAATCGAGAAGCAGATAGAGCAACGCCAAAGAGTCACTGCCGCCGGAAACCGCAACGACGATCGATCGCGAGCCTTCAAAATCAATTGCCGAGAAGATGCCGTTCAGATCGATCGTTTTTTCAGCACTTGTTGGCAGCACGCTCATTCTTCACGCGCTCTTTGATCGCCGCCGAAATGTTTGGATATCTGGAAGTAACAGATGCAAATGTCGCGCAAGCCACATCATGATCTTTCATTTTTGCCAGCGTCATGCCCAGTTTGAGCAGATTCTCAGGACTTTTCTTTGAATCTGGAAATTGCTTGTGATTGTCCAGAAAAACCGATGCAGCCTGTTGGTAGCGGCCCTGTCCGAAAAGCGATTCTCCAAGCCAGTAGCGGGCGTCGGCATCAGCTGGATCATTGGGAAAGCGGTCGACATGGCTACGGAATGCAACCTCTGCGCTGCGATAATCGCCCGACAGGAAAAGTTGATAGGCCTGGCTGTACAGTGCTTTCGGATCATCGGTCTGCGGTAGAGCGGCGACAGTTGTGTTATCCGCCTGCTCAGGATTTTCGTTGCGCGTTCCACCGATTACGTTGCCATTGGCATCAAATTGAATCTGTCCGAGCGTTTGCGGCGGTACGCCAAACACCGAATTGTTGGAAGGATCAATCTGTGGGTCAATAGCAGCGGAATCGGTGGAGGCATCTGTCGATGCCTCCGTATTATGCGGCGCGCGGGGAGCTTCGGCGACCGTCCGGTCGCCCTTGCCGCCAGCGTCGGAACGCTTGCCCTTTTCAAGTTCCTGAAAGCGGAACTCATTATCGTCCTGAACTTTCCGCATTTGCTCTTGCATTTGCAAAAGCTGGAAGTTCAGTTCTTCGATTTTACCGGTCAGCTGCCTGATCTGCTCTTCCAACTGGCTGACACGAGGATCACTCGCTTGTGCCATGAGAACAGGCGCATCCATAGCGCCGACCGTCGCCTTGGGAGCTGGCGGAAAAAACCCGCCGCCTCCACTGGCCGCGTGGCTCGCGCCAGTTGCCAGTAATGGCACCAGCGTCATCGCCACTACAAAACTCTTCAATCGTTTGTTCATTCCTTTACCGCCCCTGATATGGGAATTTAACACTGCAACCTTTTGCAGCAGCCCTATCTATCATGAGCAAGGCGACTTCGGCCAAATTTTGTTTCAACATGTTATAAAACACAAAAAGCGGCCCTAAAGCCGCTTTTTATCAACTTTTAACAGTAGGCTTAGCTGCCAGCGCCACCGAGAACGGTGATTGCACGACGGTTCTGCGACCAGCAGGATTCCGAATCGCAAACCGCGACAGGGCGTTCATTACCGTAGGACAGTGTCTTGATGCGCTGGGCTGGAACTCCGCGCGCCGCCAGGAAGTTGCGGGTAGCGGCTGCACGGCGCTGGCCAAGGGCCAGATTGTATTCGCGAGTGCCGCGCTCGTCGGCGTGACCTTCAACAGTGATTGCATAGTTAGGATAACGCTGCAGCCATTGCGCCTGCTTTGACAGGGTCTGCTGAGCATCAGCACGGATAACTGACGAGTCAACGTCAAAGAAAATACGGTCGCCAACGTTAACTGTGAAGTCCTGCGTCGAACCGGGCGTTGCAGCGCCGGCACCCAGGCCGAGGTCGCCGGCACTGTTGACTGGCTTCTTGGCGCAACCCGCGATAGCGAGCGACAGGAAGAGGGCGACGAAAACTGGACTGCGAGCGATCATTTCGAAGCGGCGCATGAGCCTGAACTCCTTGAGAATTGGATTTGTTTCGGTGAACAAGCAGTAACCATATTGAGGTTAAGACCAATTCAAGAAACAGGGTTAATCCACTCTTAACATCAGGATTAACGGCGAAACTTAATGGTTGTGCCGCATCCTTAATGCAAGGAATGCGGCGGAAAAACGACATTCCCGGCGATGTTGGAAAACAACGCCGGGAATCGCCTTAATTCATCAAAACAGGTGCCTTTATTCCAGCAATGGCGACCAAGCCGGGTCAGAAGCCAGATTCGGAGTCTGGATTTGCCGCAAATTGCGTCCTGTCAAATCGACGGTCATGAGATGCGGGCTGTTTGAGCCGGGAGGCATGCGGAAGAACATCAGCACGCGACCGTTTGGCGCCCATGTAGGACCTTCATCATGATAACCGCTTGTCAAAATACGCTCGCCGGAACCATCGGTTTTCATCACACCGATGGAAAATTGTCCGCCGGATTGTTTGGTGAAGGAAATAAGATCACCGCGAGGAGACCAGACCGGGGTTGAATAAGAACCGTCGCCAAATGAGATACGCTGCGGATTGGAGCCATCGGCGCCCATCTTATAAATCTGCGGGCGTCCGCCGCGATCAGACTCGAACACGACCTGCGTTCCATCTGGCGAGTAGGATGCGCCGGTATCGATTGCAGAAGTACTCGTCAGACGTGTCGTCGTGCGGCTGCGCAGATCCATCGCATAAACATTGGCACTGCCGTCTTCCTGCAGAAGACTCATCACAACCTTTTGCCCATCTGGCGAGAAGCGCGGCGCAATCGTCATGCCGGGGAAATTTCCGACAAGTTCGCGCTGGCCGGTCTCAAGCTGCAACAGGTAAATCTGCGGCTTGCCACCTTCATAGGACATATAAGTGATTTCCTGACGGCTCGGTGAGAAGCGCGGTGTCAGAACGAGGTCCTTGCCATTGGTCAGGTAGCGCACATTCGCGCCATCCTGATCCATGATTCCAAGACGCTTGATGCGTTTTTCCTTGGTGCCGGATTCATCAACGAACACGATGCGCGTATCAAAGTAGCCTTTTTCACCCGTCAGCTTTTCATAAATCGCATCGGCGATAATATGAGCAACACGGCGCCAGCTGTCAGGAGCGGTAAAAAACTGCTGACCTTCAAGCTGTTGGCCGGCAAATGTATCCCAAAGCCGGAACTCTGCCTTCAGCCTGCCATCACCTTGCTTGGTCACGCGGCCGGTGACCAGTGCTTGCGCATTGATAACCTTCCAGTCTTCAAAACGGGGTGCAGCATCTGGATTGGATATCTTCTCGATGAAGGCTCCCTTGTCGACCGGAGCAAACAATCCTGAGCGTTCAAGGTCAGCAGCGATAACGCCGGAGATTTGAGCGCCAAGCTGATCGCCGGACAGAAAATCTGTAATCGCGATGGGCATAGGCTCCACAACACCTCTGGTGATGTCGAGTTTAAGCTCAGCGCGGGCTGGCAAAGTTGCAATCATGGACGTCGCCATGACCAGCGCAACTGCGGAGAGGAATAAACGGGATAATTTCAGCATTAGTTCAGGGCCCTCTTTTGGCTGGCCTATGGTGATTTTCAGGTTGCACCCGGATAGAATGTCAATTCGACAGTCGACCAGGTATCATACTTGTCTTGCGGCAGGTTGAACGGCGCAGATCGCATAACAGCTCGCAATGCGCTGCTCTTGACTGCATTCAAAAGTCCGGCATCCGCTCCAGTGCCGCTAACTTCAGGGCTGCCGTCAATCTGGCCGTCCTGAGTAAGGCGGAACCGCACAATAATCTTCATATCCGGCGATTCTTCCGCGCCAACCGGCTTGTTCCAATTGCCTTCAATGATACCACGCAATGCGTCCATCTCGCTCTGGCTGAGAGAACTGCCGCCCGTCGTTTTACTTGCACCCAGCGAAGCTTGGTCGGTTGAGCGTTTTGCCCCGCCAGCTGATGCTTTTTGCTTGTTGAGCAAATCCGCAACTTGATCCGCGATACCGTCCTTTTCCTTTGATGGGGTCGAAGCGGTCTGCGTTTTCGGTTTCTCAGGCGTTTCCTTACGATCAGGTGTCTTGGCGGTCTGCGCTGGCGGCGTTGGCTTGGCTTGCGGCATCGCAACCTTTTCCGGCAACTTGAACTCTTCTTCGGCAGGCTTTTCGGCTTGCGGAGCAGGTTCAGCCTTTGGCGTTTCAGCGGGTGCCGGTACAGGTTTCACATCATTAATTGCTTCCGCAACAGGATCAGGCTTAACCTCCTGCTTGGGCTCCGGCTCTGGCTTGACTTCTGTAGCGGGTACAGGTGTTGGCTTCGGCTCAGGCTTTACTTCCGGCTTTGGTTCAGGCTGAGGGTCCGGTTTGGCGACAGGCGTTTCCGAAGGCTTGGGCGCTTCTGCCGCCTCTACAGGTTTCGCTTTTGTCTCGGTTGCGGGTTTGGTTTCCACATCCGTCTCGCTGTCACCGACATTTTGTGCGTCAGGAATCGTTTGCGGCTTCTGTGTCGGCTTTGGTGCCGGCTTCTCGTTCTTCTCGGCTTTCTTATCGCCTTTTTGCAGCTGGCTCACATCGGACACAATATCAATGGGCATAGATTCCGAGTTAGCCATATCCATCGGGGTCGGCGCAGAAAACGACAACAGACCCCAGCCGAGCAAAGCGGCGTGGATTATTGCTGAAGATGTGATGCTGCCCCGCATAATGGATTAATTACCTTCCGGCAGACTTACGAGACCGATGTTCTTGAAACCCGAACCCGATATCTGTGCCATAACCTTCATGATCGTACCGTAGTCAGCAGCCTTGTCGCCCTTGACGAAAATGCGTTCTTTATAGCCTGTCTTGGCGATTGCCTGCAGTTTGGGCACGATTTCTTCAAGAGGAATTTCTGTTTCCTGGAGATAGATCTGACCTTGCTGGTTGATCGTTACATAGATCGGATCCGCTTCGCTATTCAGCGTCTGTGCCGATGTTTCCGGCATATCGATCGGCACACCAACGGTCATCATCGGTGCGGTTACCATGAAGATGATCAACAGCACGAGCATGACGTCGACCAGCGGTGTCACGTTGATCTCACTCATCACGCCCTTGCTGTGCCGACCGCGACGGCGGCGGCTGCCACCAGAACCATTATTTCCTATAGACATGCCCATGGCATCAATTCTCGCAATTGCTATATCTGTTGCGCAGGCTTATGTACGCGGCAGTTTCTCATCGATTTGCCGCGATAGTATGGCGGAAAACTCATCGGCGAAGCCTTCCATGCGGGCGGTCAATTTACCGGCATCACTTGAAAGCTTATTGTAGGCAATAACCGCAGGAATAGCGGCGACGAGACCAATTGCCGTCGCCAAAAGCGCCTCAGCAATACCCGGTGCGACGACCGCCAAACTTGTCGACTTTGAGCCCGCAATACCCATGAACGATGTCATGATACCGATAACAGTTCCGAACAGACCAATGAATGGACCGGCAGAACCGATGGTAGCGAGCGAAGTCAGGCGGGCAGCGAGATAATCGCTTTCGCGGGCAAGTGCCACATCCATCGCCTTGTCGATACGCATCTGCAAAGCAATGGGTGAGCGGGCGCCCTTTTCGAACGACTTCTTCCATTCGCGCATCGCAGCGATGAAAATAGCGCCCATTCCCGTTGTGCGCTTATCGCCAAGATTGCGATAGAGTTCCTCAAGCGATTGGCCGGACCAGAAAACCTGCTCGAAGCGGTCAAATGCACGTTTGGCCCGCCCAAAGCCGAGACTCTTGTCGAGAATGATACCCCAGGTCCAGATTGATGCACCCAGCAATCCCACCATCACGAGCTTGACGATAAAACCTGCCTGCCAGAACAATCCCCAGAGGGAAACATCTGTATGAACGGCAACGGCTGTTAGATCTTCCATATTTATCCTCGAATCCGAAAACCCGGCTTGTTGACCGGGGCACAATCGTTTCAATCCAGATGAGCCACGTAAAAACCGGATTTATTTCCAGTAACCTTAACGCGGCTTCTTTACGTTAATTTTGGTAAAACGAAGGCGTTAACGCCAAACGCCCCGTTTCATAGCCTTATTCATGATTTGTTATGGTTAAGGATCAGTTATGATTCATGGGACTGATCAATATAAATGGCAATATCTTATGTCCGTGGATTGAAAAGCTTGACCCACTCTGCCGGAAATCTTCGCGGACGACCTGCATTATTGACCATCGCTGCCTCGACAACAGCCGAGATGAGCAAATCACCGTTGCGTTTTATAGCCTGATGCATTTCCACCCGCGCTCCCGATATGGCGGCAGTGTGAGTTTCAACCGTTAATACATCGTCGATGCGGGCGGGCGATCTGAAATCGATTTCCATCCGGCGAACGATCCAGACGAGATTTTCACCGAGTTTTCCTTCGGCAAGTTCCGTATGGTGTACCCCCAGCAAGCGCAGATAATCCGTGCGACCGCGTTCCAGAAACTCCAGATAACGCGCGTGATAGACGACACCTGAGAAGTCCGTATCGGCATAATAGACCCGGGCCTCAAGCCTGTGCCCCTCATCTGTCAGCGCGCCAGCCAACCCGCTCATCAGTCGTCATCCTGAAAAAGCGCGATCTGCTGCTGAACAATGTCGGCAGGCGCGGTCAATCCCAGATGTTTCCAGGCATTCACGGTCAATACCCGTCCGCGCGGCGTGCGTTGGAGAAAGCCCTGTTGGATCATGTAGGGCTCAATAATGTCTTCAATAGCGTCACGCGGCTCTGAAAGCCCAGCTGCTATTGTTTCAATTCCCACCGGGCCGCCACCAAAATTATGGGCAATCATCGCCAGATAGCGTCGGTCCAGCTGGTCAAGGCCAAGCCTGTCGACTTCCAGCCTTAATAGCGCCGAGTCGGCAGTTTCACGGTCGATCTTGTCTTTACCATCGACAATGGCAAAGTCCCTCACCCGGCGAAGCAAGCGTCCGGCAATGCGCGGTGTCCCGCGTGAACGCCGGGCAACTTCCAGTGCGCCATCATCCGTCATGCCGATTCCCATGATACGCGCACCGCGACGCACAATGTGCTCCAGCTCCTCAACGGTATAGAAATTCAGCCGGACGGGAATCCCAAACCGATCACGCAAAGGCGTTGTCAGCAAGCCAAGCCGGGTGGTCGCGGCAACAAGTGTAAATTTTGCAAGATCAATCTTCACGGATCGGGCCGCTGGTCCCTCGCCAATAATCAGATCGAGCTGATAATCTTCCATAGCAGGATAGAGGATTTCCTCGACGGCAGGATTCAACCGATGGATTTCATCAATGAAAAGAACGTCATTTTCTTCCAGATTGGTCAGGAGCGCCGCAAGATCGCCTGCCTTGGCGATCACTGGTCCGGAGGTCGAGCGGAAATTGACGCCAAGTTCTTTGGCCATGATCTGCGCCAATGTTGTTTTGCCGAGACCGGGAGGGCCAACAAAGAGCACATGATCCAGCGCTTCACCGCGCGACTTGGCAGCTTCGATGAATACTTTCAAATTGGCGCGCGCCGCTGCCTGACCCACAAAGTCGGCAAGGGTTTGCGGGCGCAGCGAAGTATCAAGATCTTCCCCGCGCTTTTCCGGTGTTATCAGACGGCTTGCATCACTCATGCGCCTGTCCTCGCATAGACTGCACGTTCAGACAATGCATCACCGTGACAGCTCTTTCAGCCCCAACCGTATCAATTTCGCCGAATCCGCATCCTCGCCGGCATTTTTTAACGCGGCGGCAATAGCATTGGCAGCCTGGTCGCGTGAATAGCCAAGATTCGTCAGCGCTGAAACAGCATCTGTAACTGGCGCAGGGGCGACGCCCTCACCCAGTTCCTGTTTGAGCCCGATGGTTCCCATTGCTTCACCCGCAAAGGCGGGAGCTTTGTTCTTCAGCTCCGTCACGATTCGCTCGGCAACACGCTTGCCGACGCCGGGGGCTCTTGAAACCATCGCGATGTCACGCAGCGCTATCGCGTTGGCAAGATCAGATGGCGTCAGAGTGCCGAGTACACTCAAAGCAACCTTGGCACCAATTCCCTGAACGCTCTGCAAGAGCCGAAACCACTCGCGCTCGAGAGCGGTTCCAAAGCCGAACAAGCGGATAAGGTCTTCACGCACATAGGTTTCAATCAGGAGCACAACCGCTTCGCCAGCCGCCGGGAGATTGGATAAAGTGCGCATTGAGCAAAATACAACATAACCAACACCGTGCACGTCGACGATCACGTGATCTTCGCCAATTTCGTCTACAGTACCCTTGAGTTTACCAATCATGCCATTGCCGCCAATTTTTGTTCGATCAAAAGACGGCCGATTGCGCTCTGTCGGTGATGTGCATGGCAAATGGCGACGGCTATAGCATCGGCCGCATCATCCGTATCGAACATTGCCTTCGGCATCAAAACCTTGACCATCATATGAATTTGCTTCTTCTCGCCATGGCCGACACCGATGACGGCTTTCTTGACAGCGTTGGGAGCGTATTCCGCAACCTTCAGTCCTGCAAGCGCGGGAACGAGAAGAGCAATCCCTCGTGCCTGCCCCAGTTTCAGCGTAGCAGTCGCGTCCTTGTTGACGAAAGTGTGCTCGACAGCCGACTCGTGCGGTTTCTGATCGTGGATGACACCGGCAAGCCCATCATGCAACTGGCAAAGCCGGGAGGCGAGATCAAGTTTCGCATCGGACAAAATCGTCCCGGAAGCAACGAAACGCAGCGAATTACCCAGCGTTTCAATGATGCCCCAGCCTGTGCGGCGGAGGCCGGGATCAATACCGATGATGCGAATCGCTTCTTTCATTGCCAAACCTTATCTGCGTGTCATTTAACATGACAGCACAAAGGTGAACAAAAGCGAAACAAACGTTGGAAAAATTATCGATGCCCGAAAGCAGTTGCCAAAAGGCTGATCTGATCCGACACGGGATTCGTCGACATGAAGCGATCATGCTCAATGCCCGCTCCGTCATTGTAGATTTCATCATCCATCTGGCGAACGCGCGCTTGCAGCCTCAATGAACGATGAACAATATCGCAGTAGGAAAGCGGAATCTCATCCCAGCCCTCCACTGTTTCAGGTGCCGAATCCGTATCAAGCCGAACCTTGGCTTTTTCTGACATGACTTGTTCAAGCGTCATCTCGCCACTGCGCGACGCCCTTTGCAGCAAAAGCCATGAAGCGACCTGCATCAAGCGTGTCGTCAAACGCATCGATTCGGCAGCGTAAAGCGTGGCTGCGGTCCGTGAAAGCCGACGCGCGGCCTCGCGACCCTCGCCGTCAAGATAGGCCGCCGCCTCCTCAACAAGGTTCATTCCTTCATCGTAGATGTGATTGAAACTTTCGGAGCGAACCATACGATCTGCAAGCCGGATCGTGTTGTCTGCCTTGAATTCCTGTTCACCCATCATATGCCCTGTCATCTAAAATATGCGCTGCCGCAATCCGCTATTTTCGTCAAAGCAGTAGCCCCTTACTGAAGGAGGAGCCGGAACAGCACAACGGTCGGCGGGCAGTAATCCCCGCAACCTGCCCGTATGTGCACAGTGACGCAAGTTTATCCTTAATAAAGGGTTAACGGCAGGGCGATCAGCGAATGGACAGAGGATATAAACATAAAAAAAGAGCCGCAAAAACGAGGCGGCTCTCAGGAGTCTAACAGGGAGGCGTCAAACAAAGTGGCCAAACCACTTGGTAAGAATCCAGAAAACTGGATGACTTATTTATAGATTGTAATGCTTAACGAGTGGTTAACCGGAACAAGTCGAGAAAATTTGCCTAAAAAGCTGCATTCGTTGCTGCTGGTTACAGATCACCTATTTCACGTGCCCTTTTGCGCAATTCAAACTTTTGGATTTTGCCGGTTGATGTTTTGGGTATTTCCTCAAACACCACATGCCTGGGACATTTATAGCCCGCCAGCAACCCTTTACAATGAGCCATCAACTGCTCGGCAGTCGCTGTATATCCCTGTTTCATTTCGACAAAAGCCAAGGGGGTTTCGCCCCACTTTTCATCAAGTCGGGCCACTACGGCACAGGCACCCACACCCGGAAATTTATAGAGCGCGTCTTCTACTTCTATGGAGGAAATATTCTCTCCGCCCGAGATAATGATGTCCTTGGAACGATCCTTAAGTTGAATATACCCATCCGGATAGGTCACGCCCAAATCGCCCGAATGAAACCATCCGCCCGCAAAGGCTTCATCACTTGCTTGGCGATTTTTCAAATAACCTTTCATAACGATATTGCCGCGAAACATGACCTCGCCAATAGTTTCGCCATCTGCCGGCATTGGCTCCATGGTTTCCGGATCGAGCACTGCAAGGTTCTCCAGCGCTGTATAACGGACCCCTTGCCGGGATTTCTTGACAGCCTGTGACGACGGAGAAAGCAGGTTCCATTCATCCTGCCACTCATTCACCACCGCAGGGCCATAGGTCTCCGTAAGCCCATAAAGATGCGTCACTTCAAACCCTGCCTCTGCCATACCGGCCAGTATGGATTCAGGCGGCGAAGCTGCCGCGGTGTTAAACGAAACCGTCTGGGGGAATGTCCTTTTATCGCTCTCGGCGGCATTGATTAAGGTCGACATGACAACGGGTGCGCCACAAAGATGCGTGACGCCATGATCGGCAATCGCATCGTAAATCGGCTTTGCCCTGACCCAGCGAAGACAGACATGGGTCCCGAACTGTAACGCCAACGTCCAGGGGAAGCACCAGCCGTTGCAATGAAACATTGGCAACGTCCAGAGATAAACGGGATAACGCCCGAGCCCTGAGGCAACAATATTGCCATAACCCATCAAGGCTGCGCCGCGATGATGATATACCACACCCTTGGGATTGCCCGTGGTGCCGGATGTATAATTGAGCGTTATTGCATCCCACTCATCATCAGGCATCGACCAGAGATAGTCCGGATCGCCGCTTTGAACGAAAGCCTCATAGTCCAGTTCGCCAATCCTGGGTCCCTGTGCATGAGGCGCATCCTCGGCATATTCCGTATCCACGAAATCAATGACAATCGGCTTAACCTTCGCCAGCTTGAGCGCTTCGTTGAATACCTTTGAAAACTCGGTATCGACAATCGCGATCTTCGTTTCCGCATGGTCGAGTTGAAAAGCAATAATCGCCGGGTCCAGCCGCGTGTTCAGTGAGTGCAATACGGCTTTTGTCATAGGCACGCCAAAATGTGCTTCAAGCATAGGCGGCGTGTTGGAGAGCATCACCGTAATGGTGTCACCTTTACCGATGCCCTTGTGGGCTAAGGCGGAAGCAAGTTGGCGCGTCCGTCGATAAAAAGTGCCGTAATCAGTCTTTTGCGAGCCATGGATTATGGCAATTCTGCCAGGATAAACACGCGCCGCACGCTCCAGATAGGAAAGCGGCGTCAACGGCTGATGGTTTGCCGGGTTGCGATCCAGATCCTGCTCGAAAATATTGCCCATACAGGTCGCCTCCCACAACGATGAAGCCATCTTAACTTAGCTTTGTCGGCGGGGGATAGAGCCTTTCCTGCTTAAATAGAAGCAGTTCTGTTTCTAGTTAAACAGGAAAGGCTCTAGTGGCCACGCTCGCAACAAAATTACGAGCGCGATCTGATTGGGCTTGGCTGCTTATGTCACGGCCTTCAAAGTGGTCACGGCCATGGTTTTTCCGACCAGCACAGGTTTTGCCGGACTCGGTTTTTGAACCGGACGCCCGCCCCAACCAATGCGGGGCAACCATTCCAGATAATAGGCAAGGGCAAATTGGGCCATGATACCACTGGCGACCAGCAATGTGTCATCCAGCAGTCCACCTGGGTTCATGACCTTGACGACCTGCGCAACCATGGCAAGGATCGTCCCTGCCACAAACACTGGCAGTGAATGTTTACCCAGGATCGCTAGTGGATGATCCTGCGAGGTGCGTGCAAGATTGGAAAGCGCAGGCACCGAGACGATCACATAAGCAAGCGCCAGAACATGAGCCAAGCGGGTCAAAGACAAGAATGTCTTGTCAAAGCCTGTCAGAACCATGGGCAGTCCAAGCGACGTATCCACGCCCCAAAGCGGCCAGCGCACCCAAACCAGCGCGATCAGAATATAAGCGATCGACAGACCAAACAGATATTTGTTGAAGGCAATGGCGCCGCCACGACGAACATGCATGACACCCGCAATACCGATGACGAACAGGAATTGCCACGACAGCGGATTGAGGAACCACACGCCATCCGTCGGATAGTTTGGTGGTGCGATCTGATAGATACCTGAAACCAGCCACAGCACGCCCGAAACACCAATCATGGCGCTCAGACTGATGCTGCCAATTACCAAGAACAATGGCAGCATCAAAAGCAGCACGCCATACATGGAAAGAATATTATTATAGCCTAGCTGATGGCCCATCGTTGCCAGCCCGATCAGCGCCTTTGCAGGCTGATCCATCAGCGGTCCGATATTGATAAAGGACATGAATTCAGGACGCTTCAAATAAAGGCCTGCGGCACAGAAAACGGTGAGCGTCGCTATCGTGGTCAGAATGTGTGTGCTGTAGAGCGTGGCCGCGCGCCGCCAAGCCTTCAATGTCATAAGCATACGATTGCCTGGCTCGAACTTGGAGCCGTAAGCTAAACCAACAGCGATACCTGAAATCAGAACGAATGCCTCTGCGGAATCGGAGAATCCCAGATTCTTATGCGTCAAATGTTCGAAAATAGTGCCCGGAATGTGATTGACGAAAATGGTCAGCAGCGCCAAAGCCCGAAAGACGTCAATGCGGGTATCCCGCTGTTTTGTCAGGGACTGTGTCATGAAATTCACCATTTCCTATCAATACTATGCAAGCATTGCGTTCCCGGCCTCTTTGGGAACGACTCATTTGGGCAGTTGCGATTTGATAATGCCTAGGTAAGGCAAAAGTTGCGGCAGCGCCGATCAACTTTGGTTCACGAATATAACAACGAGGCAATTCCGTCGTATGTTAACTTGAGCCCCATCAGCAAAATCATCCCATACATGAAGGGGTAAAACACCTCCGGCCGCATGCGTTTGACGATCCATGCTCCCGCAAAAGTCGCCAGTGGCGCTAGCGGCATGAGAACCGCCGATGCTTCAAGATTCGTCGCATCAAATTGCCCAAGCGCGAAATATGGTATGACTTTCACCGCATTCACGACAGCGAAGAAAATCACGCTGGTACCATTATAAACTTTGGGATCTTGACGCAGAGGGAGAGCGTAAACCTGATAGGGCGGCCCCCCGGCATGAGCGACAAAACTTGTGAACCCGGCTATGGCTGACCAGAAAGTCGCTGCTATCGTATTGTGAGGCTGCGCCTTGGCTCGCCGTTCAGCGCTGGCAAAAACATATCGCGCAAAAAAGATGATCGCGACCAGGCCGACGATAAGTTTAACCATGTCGTCAGTTACGACAGAAGCCGTCAGCCAGCCGATTCCAATGCCAAGCAAGCCGCCTGGCAGCATCAGCTTGAGCGTTTTAGCATCGCTGTGGCCGCGCCATGACCAGAGGCTGGCAACATCCATGACGATCAGTATGGGCAACATGATTGCTGCGGCCTGAACCGGCGGCATGACCAAAGCCATGAGCGGCACGCCCACTTGCCCCATAGCGCCACCAAGACCGCCTTTTGACAATCCTATCAGAATAGTCGCAGGCACGGCAGCGGCATAGAACCAAGGGTTCAATAAAAGATCGGACATGGCAGGAAGACCCGTAGAGAGGAGATTTGTCTTAATCCTGATCGCAGATATTGAGAAATGCTTTCTCCGGAAAATCACCGAAAAAAATCAACTTGCCGTTTTCAGAAACCGCGCAGGGTCTGTTCAAAGCACACACCATCCTTTATGCCCGAATTCGATCATGATTTAACAGTTAAAGAAGAACGATAGTCGGGGTAACAGATGAACAGCGAACCGAATCTAAAGCGTTGCCGTATTGTTCTGGTTGCGCCCAATGCAGCCAGTGTCAACGAGCTTGTAGCAAAACTCGGCGCGGCGCTGAGTGGCGGTGACGTGGCTTCGGTGCTGTTGCCTCCCTATGAAATGGACGAAACCACATTCCAGAATTTGGCCGAGGCTGCGGTTCCACTGATTCAGGAATCGGGAGCGGCTGCCATTATTGTTGGCAACACCCAGATTGCGGGCCGGGTCAAAGCTGATGGGTTGCATTTTGAAGGCCCCGTTGCCGAGCTTGCCGACACTATTACGCGGCTTTCGCCCAAGATGATCGTTGGGACAGGCAACATCAAAAACCGGCACACCGCGCTTGAAATTGGCGAGGCAGCTCCAGACTATGTGCTTTTCGGCAAAATTGGTGCCGACAATAAACCGGAAGCGCATCCGCGAAATATTGATCTGGCTGACTGGTGGGCGTCGATGGTGGAAATCCCCTGCATCATCCAGGCGGGGAACACGCTGGAAAGCATCCCGGATGCAGTTGCCACGCGCGCCGAATTTATTGCTTTGGGTGCCGCGATATTCGACGGTGCGGACCCTGCCGCAGCGATTAAAGAGGCCAATCGCCTGCTTGACGAGCACGCACCCGCATTTGAAGACGGAAACTGATGAAAGCGAAGCAGGACTGATGGAATTGAAGCGCGTTGCTCTCTTAAGTTTTTTTTCGGCAGCTTTGATGGCAGTGTTGGCAGGCTCTGGTTTTGCGCAGCAAACGCCTGACACATCGCCATCCATCACTAGCCCCGCTCAAAATCCAACCGATCCTGCACCCGCACAGCTTGAATCACCCGATACAACTCCCAAGCAAGATAAGCCCAAACCTTTGGGCGCTCCCGTTACCGAACCAATTAATCCCACCCGTTTTGGTAAAGGCGCCGAAGACGAAGCTTTTGGCGCTTATCAACGCGGGCTTTACAAGACCGCCTATAATCTGGCGATGCCGCGTGCCGAAGCTGGCGATGCGACAGCACAGGTACTCGTTGCAGATATTCTCGCCAGAGGCTTGGGTGTTCCCGCCAGTCTTGCTGAATCGGCAAAATGGTATGCCAAGGCGGCCGAGCAGGGCCAACCGGAAGCGCAATTTCGCTACGCAGGCATTCTGCTTGAAGGCAAATATGCAACTAAAGATCCCGTCAAAGCCAAGGAACTAATGAAAGCGGCAGCCAATGCGGGCAATGCCGCAGCGCAGTTCAATCTTGGACAGATTCTCATGCAGGAGCATCCGGGCGAAACCGGGCTGGACAATGCCTATCCGTGGTTCCTGCAGGCCGCAGAAAAGGGCCTCGCTGATGGCGAGTATGCCGTCAGCCAGATTTTAGCCAATGGTACAGTCAAGATTCAACGCGATGAGCCTAAAGCGCGCCAATATCTGATAAAGGCTGCCATTAAGGGTTATGATACCGCCCAGATGGACCTTGGAACATGGCTTGTGGAAGGGCGCGGCGGCAAACGCGACTATAAGTCCGGTTTCGGCTGGATGCTTCGTGCTGCGGTGGGAGGCAATGTTGCCGCACAGGCACGGCTTGCAAAACTATATCGTGATGGCTTGGGCGTGGAAGGCGACAGCATCAAGGCAGCAGCATGGTACATTGTGGCACGACGTGCCGGACTGAACGATCCTGATCTGAATTCTTTCATGGATGGGCTGGATGACGATCAGATGAAAGCAGCAATTACCGAGGCAAATAAGCTCCGTTAGTAGCTGTTTTTGCGCTTTCGCTTGCCTATTGCGCGAATTTGTGGTCTTGGAGCGCCATTATTGGACGCCGCTTTTCATGTTGGCGCCAACTCTCAACTTCAATCCGGATAGACAAATGAAAATCAACGGTAATGAAATCCGTCCTGGCAATGTGATTGAACATGATGGCGGACTTTGGGTCGCGGTCAGAACAAACCATGTCAAACCCGGCAAAGGCGGCGCCTATAATCAGGTAGAGCTGAAGAACCTGATCAATGGCACAAAGTTGAACGAGCGTTTCCGTTCCGCTGAAACAGTTGAAAAAGTTCGCCTTGAACAGAAGGACTTCTCCTTCCTTTACGAACAGGGCGATGCGCTGGTCTTCATGGACACAGCCAGCTACGAACAGTTGGAACTGCAGAAAGATTTCGTTGGCGACCGCGCCGCTTTCCTTCAGGATGGCATGATGGTTACCGTCGAGCTTTATGATGAGCGCCCGATTGGTATTTCCCTGCCAGATTATGTCACGCTTGAAATCACGGAAGCTGATCCTGTCGTCAAGGGCCAGACCGCTGCGTCCTCTTATAAGCCTGCTGTCCTCGAAAACGGAATTCGCGTTCTTGTGCCGCCATTCATTTCGTCCGGTGAACGTATCATCGTCGACACCAATGAACTGACATATGTTCGTCGGGCTGACTAAGACCGGACACAAGCGGCAGCACATTGAAAGCGTGTTGCCGCACTCATTCTATACTACGGAGAAATAAGTCGAATGGCGCGTTCAGCGATACTCAATGTGATGGTTCAGGCTGCAATGAAGGCAGGCCGGTCGCTCGCTCGTGATTTTGGCGAAGTTCAGAATTTGCAGGTATCTCTTAAAGGCCCCGGCGATTATGTTAGTCAGGCCGATAGGAAAGCCGAAGAAATCATCTATGCCGAGCTGAAGCGTGCCCGCCCCGATTATAGTTTCCTGATGGAAGAAACCGGCGCGGTCGAAGGCACTGACGGACAGCATCGCTGGTTGGTTGATCCATTGGACGGCACCACAAATTTCCTGCATGGCATCCCGATGTTCGCCGTTTCAATCGCGCTTGAACGTCAGGGGCAGATCGTGGCCGGCGTAATCTTCAATCCAGCCATGGATGAGCTTTATACCGCAGAACGTGGCGGTGGAGCATTCCTCAATGATCGCCGGCTGCGCGTTTCGGGGCGCACAAAACTTGTGGACTCCATCATCGGCACAGGTGTTCCTCATCTTGGCCGTGGCGACCACGGCAACTACCTGCTCCAATTGCGCAACATCATGGGTGAGGTTTCGGGCGTTCGCCGGATGGGCGCTGCTGCACTTGACCTCGCCTATGTAGCCGCCGGACGTTTTGACGGCTTCTGGGAGGACGGCTTGAACCCTTGGGATATCGGCGCAGGCATCATCATGATCCGGGAAGCTGGCGGCTATGTGACCGACCTTAATGGCGGTCAGGATGTGGTTGAGAGCAAAGCGATCGTGGCTGGCAATGAAGCAGTCCAGAAGGCACTGGTAAAAGCCCTCAAGAAGCCCATCTGATCCGAACCACCGCCTGCGTCACTCGAATGGAATTTATTGTTCCATCGTTGCCCTATTGCGTCTTTCAATTGCAGCGCATTTTCGGTTAGGGTTCGCAGAAATCGATTTGGCACGCGCTAGAAGCGCGCAGCCAACCGAACCGCGGAGACGATATGATGGCTGATTTCAGTTCGACCCGCCAAGGGCTGGACCACGATGATTACGATCCCTACCGGCTTTCAAGCCCAAGGTTCGTTCTTTTGTCGATGGCGATTTTCCTGGTCATCGTTGCATTTCTGGGCGCCATCCTCTTTCGCCAAATATCCGGGTTTTTCACCACCAATCCCGGCTTGAATGGTCTCATCATCGGCGTGCTCGTTGTCGGCATCCTTCTAGGCTTCGGTCAGGTCATCCGTCTGTTTCCCGAGGTGCGGTGGGTCAATTCATTCCGGCGCGGCAATGTTGATCCGGATGCACGACCTGTCATGCTTGCGCCAATGCGCGCGCTGATCGGCCGGCGTCAATCCATGGCTCTTTCAACAAGCGCCATGAGTTCAATGCTTGACTCCATTGCAGCCCGGTTGGACGAAACGCGGGATATTTCGCGCTATCTCATTGGGCTTCTGGTTTTTCTCGGTCTGCTCGGTACATTCTGGGGTTTGCTGGAAACGATCGGTTCTATTGGAACAACCATTCAGTCTCTCGACCCGCGCGCGGGCGACGCCAATAGTGTTCTGGATTCCTTGAAGGCTGGTCTTGAGTCGCCGCTACGCGGCATGGGCACAGCATTTTCCTCATCCCTCTTCGGTCTTTCCGGCTCATTGATCCTTGGTTTTCTCGACTTGCAGGCCGGGCGCGCCCAGAACCGTTTCTATACCGAGCTGGAGAACTGGCTTTCCAGCGTCACTGATCTCGGTTCCGACCTGCACGCAATTGATGCGGTCAACAGCGGGACATCCGACGAATTGCGCGCCCTTTCCGAGCGCTTGCAAAACATCCAGGAAACCGGCGGTTCAAGTCAGCGAACGACGGCTGCCTTGGCCAGCCTTGCCGAAGGTATTCAGGGCCTCGTCAAAAACATGCGGGCAGAACAACAAATCATGCGCGATTGGGTTGAGAAACAAGCCGACGAGCAAAAAGCCATCCGCAAGACGCTCGATAAGCTCGGCGATTCTATCGAACGCAACAAGGCAAGCTGACGATGGGTCTTGGTCGCAAACGCCGCCCCATCCGTCATGTGGATTATTGGCCGGGCTTCGTTGACGCTTTGTCGACGCTTCTGCTCTCCATCATGTTTCTGCTGTCGGTCTTTGTTCTGGCTCAATTTCTCTTGAGTCAGGAAATTACGGGCAAGGACGCGGTACTCAACCGGCTCAATTCTCAGATCAATGAATTGACGCAGCTGCTTTCGCTTGAGCAAGGCAATAAGCAGGATCTGGAAGACACGATCGCAAATCTGCAGGCATCCTTGACCAATGCGCAAAGCGAGCAATCGCGTCTGCAATCATTATTGTCGCAAGGTGCTGGTGCCGGTGCCGCGGCAGAAGGCAAGATCAACGAACTGTCGACCGGGCTGGAGAATGAAAAACAGATCAGCGCCCGCGCGCTGTCCCAGGTGGAATTGCTCAATCAGCAAATTTCGGCCCTTCGCAGACAAATCGGTGCGCTCGAAGAAGCACTGAACGCCTCTGAATCGCGTGATAAAGAGTCTAATGCGAAGATCGCTGATCTCGGCAAACGGCTCAATGTTGCCTTGGCACAGCGTGTACAGGAGTTGAATCGCTATCGTTCTGACTTCTTTGGACGGTTACGCGAAATCTTGTCGGATCGTGAGAATATTCGCATTGTTGGCGATCGTTTTGTTTTCCAATCCGAAGTGCTGTTCCCCTCGGGCGCTGCTATCTTGAACCCCGCCGGTTCGGAAGAAATGAAGAAACTGGCGTTGGCGCTGATCGATCTGCAAAAGGAAATTCCCGACGATATCAATTGGGTCCTGCGTGTGGATGGTCACACGGACGATATTGCATTGTCCGGCACAGGCCAGTTCAAGGACAATTGGGAGCTTTCTTCGGCACGCGCAATTTCAGTGGTAAAATTTCTGATCGCGAATGGCGTACCTGCAAACAGGCTTGTAGCAGCCGGTTTTGGCGAATTCCAACCGCTTGAGCCGGGAGAGACACCTGAAGTACGCGCAAAGAACCGCCGTATCGAACTGAAACTGACTGAGCGTTAAATCCCGAACAGGGTAGCCAACAACGCCAGAACGGCTGGGAGAGCCTGTACATAGAGTATTTTTCGGCCGACTGTTGCCGCGCCGAAAAGACCCGCAACGACCACGCAGCCAAGAAAGAATATCTTGATTGCAAAACCATCTTCGCCGAGCCACAGCCCCCAAACAAGTCCAGCAACCAGAAAGCCGTTGTAAAGCCCCTGATTCATCGCCAACGCTTTGGAGGCGGTAGCAAACTCCTGTTTAAGGCGAAATGTTTTTAAACCCAGCGGCTTGTCCCAAGCAACCATTTCCAAATACATGAAATAGATATGAAGCAGCGCCACCAGCGCGATCAGAATATTGGCAATCATCACTCATCCCCTGCTTATTCGGCTGCACCTTTGAAGGCATCCGCCCCGGCTTCAAACTGCAGTTTTGCAAGATTGGCATAAATGCCATTCTTTTTCACAAGCAACTGGTGCGTTCCTTCTTCGACTATACGGCCGTTTTCCATCACCAGAATACGATCTGCTTTCAGCACGGTTGCAAGCCTGTGAGCGATCACCAACGTCGTGCGTCCTTCCATCAGGTGATCAAGCGCCTTCTGCACGAGCATTTCGCTTGCTGCATCAAGTGCGGAGGTCGCCTCATCGAGCAGCAATATCGGCGCGTTGCGCAAAATCGCGCGGGCAATTGCCACGCGTTGGCGCTGCCCACCTGAAAGCGTTACGCCGCGCTCTCCGACTTGCGTATTATAACCATGATCCAAAGCGCAAATGAAATCATGTGCCAAGGCCGCTTTGGCGGCAGCTTCAATATCAGCCTCGCTCGCACCGGGACGGCCGAAACCGATATTCTCACTGACAGTGGCCGCAAAAATAGTTGTGTCCTGCGGGACAATGGCAATGCGGGCGCGCAAAGCCACAGGATCAACATCCCGAATATCAACGCCATCGACTTCGATCCGCCCAGAAAGCGGATCATAATAGCGAAGCAACAGTGAGAAGACCGTGCTTTTTCCAGCGCCGGAGGGGCCAACAATGGCGACTGTCTCACCGGGCTGGATGGTAAAGTTGAGTCCTCTTAGCGCAGGAGCATCAGGGCGGGCCGGATAGTTGAATTGGACATCACCAAAAGTCACCGAACCCACAGGCGGTTGCGGCAAGGCAACTGGATTGACTGGCGCTGCAATAGCAGGCTGTTCGTTGAGAATCTCGGTCAAGCGTTCCGCGGCACCGGCTGCCTGCGATAATTCTCCCCAGACCTCGGAAAGTGCGCCCAAGGCACCTGCGGCAAAAACGGAATAGAGCAGAAACTGCCCCAATGTACCGGGTGTTATGACGCCGGACAGCACATCGCGTGAGCCAAACCAGAGCACCGCGACAACGCTGGAGAAAATCATGAAAATTGCAAACGCCGTCAGCACTGCGCGCGCCTTCACCGACGCCCGCGCCGCCAGAAACGCATCCTCCACCGATGCGCCAAAACGCGATATCGCCAGTTTTTCATTGGTGAAAGCCTGCAATGTTCGCACAGATACAATGGATTCGCTGGCATAGGCTGTGGCATCGGCAAGTGTGTCCTGTGCCCGGCGCGAGCGCCTGCGCACGGAACGGCCAAAGGCTATCAGCGGAATAATGATCACGGGAATCGCCGCGATGACCAGACTGGAAAGTTTTGGGCTCGTGATCACCATCATGAAAATAGCGCCAAGGGCGAGTATCAGATTGCGCAAGGCTATGGATGCTGTTGCACCTACCGCTGACTTGATCTGCGTTGTATCGGCAGTCAGACGGGAAACGATCTCGCCCGATTGCGTGCCGTCGAAGAACGCTGGAGAAAGCCTGGTCAAATGCGCGAATACATCACGGCGAAGGTCGGAAATAATCCTCTCGCCTAATGTGATAACGAAATAATAGCGCCCGGCCGAAGCGACCGCCAGCAAAGCGGCGAGGAGCACCAGCATTCCAAAGTAATTGTCAATGAATGCACCATTGGCGCCGGTGAAGCCGTGATCAATCATGCGCCGGACTGCAAGCGGCAACGTCAATGTCGTCACGGCAGCGAGTATCAGGGAAGCCAAAGCTCCTGCCAGCATGCCTTTATAACGGGACATATAGGGGAAGATCCGGCTCAGCGGCTTTAGCGAGCGGCGCTTTCTCTCTGTCTCATCAAGGCGAGATTGAGCCGAATCTGCCATTAATCAATATCCTCACATCGCTTTGGCGACTTTGCAGCCAGATGGCCTTGTTATTGCTTGAAGGCTGATGTATAGGCTCGCCAACAGTTTTGGAAGCCCCAACCGTCTGCAGTTTCTGTGGCGTTTGGCTTCATCTTTAACAATCGGCTCCTGACCAGCACTGCCACAATCAAAGTGGTGCCGGTTTTGCGCCCTCCAGTTTAGGACACTACCGATGAAAGCCAACATTCATCCTGACTACCACAACATCAAAGTCGTCATGACCGATGGTACAGAATACATGACCCGCTCCACATGGGGCAAGGAAGGCGATACGATGAACCTCGATATCGATCCATCCACACATCCAGCATGGACTGGCGGCAATGCGCAGCTTTCCGATCGCGGCGGCCGTGTTTCCAAGTTCAAGACACGCTTCGGCAATCTCGGCATATAATTCTTTTTGCCTTTATGGCATCTTTAAACGGCCCTGCTCTGCGGGGCCGTTTTTGTTTGCGGATTTTTTCGGGGGACACCATTCGTGAAAATTGCTCTGCTGCATACCGCCGAAAGCAATATTGCGGGCTTCGAAGAGGCTGGCATGAAAATCGGGCTTTCTGCCGGGACACTTATGCACAAAGTGCGGGCCGATCTTTTGCAGGCCGCGCGTGAGGCAGGCAAGCTGACGCCATCTATCGCACAGGAGACGGCAGCGGCATTGCAAGCCCTGACCGGGGATGCCGACGTGGTTATGCTGACTTGCTCCACACTCGGCCCTTCAGTTGAACAGCTTGGATCAACCGGCGTCCCTGTCCTGCGCGTCGATGCGGAACTGGCAAAACGCTCTGTCCGCAATGGCGGCTTGGTGGTTGCGCTTTGCGCTCTCGATACAACGATCGAGCCAACGACGCGGCTTTTTACACAAGCTGCGGAGGGTACTGATGCAACGATTGATGTGCGCTTGATTCCGGAAATCTGGGACCTTCTTCTGGCCGGTGATCACATCGCCTATTGCGCGGCAATTGCCAAGGCAGCGGATGCTGCATATGAAGCGGGAGCCGATATTGTGGCCTTGGCTCAAGCATCAATGGCGGGCGCAGCCGGCAATGTTACCAAAGGCCCAAGACCTTTCGATTCGCCAAGTTCAGGGCTGGCGGCAGCGATTGCCGCCTGTCGCCCCAGCGTTTGACAAGCTGCTGTTTCGCCAATAGCTTTTCTCATACATCTGCGTGCATAGGGAGGGACCATGCAATGACTGACGTGACTTCCGGAGCCAGCACAGTGCCTGGCGCGAAGATTGAGCCAAGCTTGCATAGGGTGATGGGACCCTGGCTTCTCCTGCTTTTCATTGTTGGCGATATTCTCGGCACAGGCATTTATGCATTGACCGGACAAGTCGCAAAACAGGTCGGCGGCGTAGTCTGGCTTCCATTTTTGATCGCTTTCGTTGTCGCCGTTGTCACGGCATTCAGCTATCTGGAACTGGTAACAAAATATCCGCGGGCTGCGGGGGCAGCTCTCTACACGCATAAAGCCTTCGGAATTCACTTCGTTACATTCCTCGTTGCCTTTACGGTCATGTGTTCCGGCATCACCTCGGCGTCGACAGCCTCGCGCGCATTTGCCGCCAATCTCTCCGGTGCATTCCAACTCAATCTTGAGTCCGGGATAGGTATCTCGCTCGTTGGCCTTGGTTTCATGGCGCTGGTTGCAATCGTCAATTTTCGCGGTGTCGGAGAAAGCGTGAAAGCCAATGTGGTTCTCACAATAGTTGAGCTTACCGGCCTTCTGATTATCATTTTCATAGGATTATGGGCCATCAGCGCCGGTCAAGGCGACGTTTCCCGCATCACCCAATTTGCCAGCACTCCAGATTCCAGCATCTTCTGGTCAGTCATGGCAGCAACCACCCTGGCATTTTTTGCAATGGTCGGCTTCGAAGATTCCGTCAATATGGCTGAGGAATGCAAAAACCCTTCCGGGATTTTCCCGAAAGTACTCCTCACCGGGCTCTTCATTACCGGCGCCATCTATGTGTTGGTTTCGATTTCAGCCATCACACTCGTTTCGCCTGCCGATCTTGGCGAAGGCGAAACACCTTTGCTCAAAGTGGTACAGGCTGGAGCTCCCAATTTCCCGCTTTGGATTTTTGGTTTCATAACAATGTTCGCAGTAGCCAATAGCGCCTTGATCAATATGCTCATGGCAAGCCGATTGGTTTACGGTATGAGCCGCGAACATGTCCTGCCGCCCATATTCGGTAAGGTGCATCCAACGCGTCGGACGCCCTATCTTGCCATCGGCTTCACGACCCTTCTGGCCTTTGGGCTCATCCTGTTTGTCGGCGAGGTCCCTGCACTGGGCGGGACAACCGCGCTACTGCTGCTGTTCGTATTTACAATCGTCAATATAGCCGTTCTGATCTTGCGCCGGGAGAAAGTCGAGCATGAGCATTTCCGCACACCGACCTTCCTTCCTGTTATAGGTGCCATCTCCTGCGCTTTCTTCGCAGGTCCATGGACTGGCCGCGATCCGGTTCAATACAAGATCGCCGGAGTTTTGATAGCCGTTGGGGTTGTGCTGTGGATCGTCACAGTACTCGTCAATCGCGCTACCGGCGTTACGGAAAAGTCCGACCTCAGTGCTTTGGGCGGCGACGGACCAGTGAACTAAGTTAAATGCAAAAAACCCTGCCGGATTTTCATCCGGCAGGGTTTTTAGCTTGTACGGAACCTCAAATCAGGCGGCGCTTAACTTGGCGAGAACCTCGTCACTAACCTCGAAATTCGCATAAACATTCTGCACGTCATCATCATCGTCCAAGGTCGCAAGCAGACGCAGCACAGACTGTGCCTTCTCTTCATCGACCGGAGCCGTTGTTGCAGGCTTCCAGATGGCCTTGACGGATTCAGCTTCGCCTAGTGCCGCTTCCAGAGCCTTCGATACGTCGCCAATGTCTTCAAAGGCGCAGATAATGACATGGCCTTCTTCATCGCTTGTAACGTCTTCAGCGCCAGCTTCGATCGCTGCTTCCATAACCTTGTCGGCGTCGCCAACATCAACCTTGTAGGTGATTTCCCCAACTCGGTTGAACATGAAGCCAACCGATCCGGTTTCACCCAACGCGCCGCCCGCCTTCGTAAAGGCTGCACGCACATTGGACGCTGTGCGATTCCGGTTATCTGTCAGCGCTTCGACGATGACAGCAACGCCGCCCGGGCCGTAACCCTCATAGCGCACTTCATCATAATTCTCGGCGTCGCCACCGGATGCCTTCTTGATGGCCCGCTCGATATTATCTTTTGGCATTGATTGCGCGCGGGCGTTCTGTACAGCCAGACGCAGGCGTGGGTTCATCAGCGGGTCAGGCAGACCCTGCTTGGCAGCGACAGTGATTTCGCGCCCCAGCTTGGAAAAGATTTTCGACCGCACGGCGTCCTGACGCCCTTTGCGGTGCATGATGTTCTTGAATTGTGAATGGCCTGCCATGGCACCCCTGCATGCTTGTCTGCGGTTTTGGAATGGGGGCCCTTATAAGTAAAAACAGCCGCGCCGTCCAGCACCGCCAAAATTCATTCAACAATGTGCAGTTTTACACTGTCATAGCCGTCTGCGGATACGGTCGTACAAAGTTCGAACCATTCGCAGCCTACACAGGCCGTGCGCGTCGTTCCGCCAGCAAAGCTTTGGCGCAATCCTTCAAGCGTCGAAAGATTTATCTTGAGCCGGTCACCGACCTGCAATGTCCGCCCCAGCAGCTTGCCAACGTCGAGCAGCGCTTGCGTATCGCGCTCTGTTACACTCACATTGTGGCAGTGTGACTCAGTAGTTTCGAGAAGGGGCTGACAAATCTCGTCCGGCCCCTCCCCGATAATTATTTCTTCGCCCCCAGCCAGCCTTTCGATGACCCTGTCGTAATTGTCGGTAAAGGCCTGACTATAGCCTTTGCCGACATAGGTCAGCATGCAAAGCAGATGGTGCGAACGAAGCTTTACCGTCAAGACAAGCGGATACCCGAACGACGCACAGCTTCAAGCATTGCAGCAGCCAATGCAGATTTGAGAACACCGCCAAGAATGAATGGCGCAACGCCCGAAGCCCAGGCGACATCAAATCCAAAAAGACCTGCCAGCCACAATCCGCCGACAGCAAGGCAGAGCGCATTGCCCATAAGCATGACCACTGCCGAACTGAACGGGTTGCGTGTAAACCCGCGTTCAGCCAGATAACCAACCATCGCGGCAACAACTGGGAATGCAAACAAGTAACCTGCCGTGGGCCCGGCGAAGGCCAGTTGGCCGGGCATCCCTTCGGCAAGAACCGGCAGTCCGATGAAGGATTGCAGAAGCCATGCGACCACGGTAATCCCGCCCAAACGCCAGCCATACAGTGCGCCAACCATGGTGACCGCAAAGGTTTGCATCGTTATCGGCACGGGAATCATGGGTACGGATATCCATGAACTTACGGCCAGAAACATCGTGCCTATAACCACCGCCAAAGCTTGAAAACCAAGCGAACGATTGGCTAGCTTTAAAGGCACGAAGGCTTGAGCAGGATTAGTCTGTGTCATTTTCACTTTTCCCCAGTGAGGTTGAATAAAGTTCAATGCTTCTTGCGGCGGCGCGCAAACATATTGAGCGCCTCGACAAGAGCAGAGAAGCCCATCGCGGCATAGATATAGCCCTTCGGTACATGGAAGCCGAAACCATCCGCAATCAGTGTCATACCGATCATGAGCAGGAAGCCCAAGGCCAGCATGACAATGGTTGGATTATTGGCGATAAACTTCGACAAGGGCTCCGCTGCAAAAAGCATGACAGTAACAGCAGCAAGAACCGCGATAACCATAATCACGATCTCGTCGGTCATACCCACAGCCGTGATGATTGAGTCGACAGAGAAAACCAGATCGAGCAATAGAATCTGACCAATGGCGGCGCCCATGGTCAAGGTGACCTTTCTACCGATAATGTCATCCTTGGCGTCTTCATGATCGACCGTATGATGGATTTCCTTCGTAGCTTTCCACACAAGGAAGAGACCACCGGCGATCAGGATGAGATCTCGCCACGAGAACCCATGGCCGAAAGCTTCGAAGACCGGTTCTGTCAGCTGTACGATAATCGATATAGTAAACAGCAGCGCAATGCGCAGAACCAGCGCGGCGCCAATACCAAGACGGCGGGCGCGAGCCTGCTGTTCTTTCGGCAATTTGTTGGTGAGGATCGAGATAAAGATCAGATTATCGATCCCGAGCACGATCTCCATGACGACCAGCGTTACAAGCGCGATAAGGCCTGCTGGTTGATAAATGAAATCGAAATAAGAAAGGAAGGTTTCCATGGGGTCGTATGTCCCTTGTTAAATGACCGGATGGGATGCAAATATCAATTCACTCCACTGGGAGTGTACGGAACCAAACGTCAACTTATTTCCAGAATGCGGGAATTGTTTCTTCAAGTCGCGGACCGATACGCAATGGAGCGATCTTTTCGGCAAGTCCCGTCCTATCAGAAATTTCAACACCGACACCACATATTGTAGCCTTGCCGCTCGCCGCTTCAAATCGCCCCTTTGGCACCTTGGAAAGAAACCGGTTCAGCGGCTCTTCCTTGTCCATGCCCAGTGACGAGTCGTAGTCGCCGCACATGCCCGCATCAGACATATAGGCCGTACCGCCATTCAATATCTGTGCATCAGCAGTCGGCACATGAGTATGCGTACCCACAACAAAGCTGGCGCGACCATCAACGAAATGGCCGAAACATTGCTTTTCACTGGTGGCTTCCGCATGAAAGTCGAAGATCACAGCATCGGCCTGTTCACCCAGAGGGCAGGCTTTGAGAATTTCCTCGGCTATCGTAAACGGGTCATGCAGATCGGGATGCATGAAAACGCGTCCCATAATGTTGGAGACAAGAACACGCGCGCCATTCTTGGCGAGAAATACACCAGAACCCTTGCCTGCTGTGCCAAGCGGAAAATTGGCGGGGCGCAGAAAGCGTTGCTCCCTATCGGCGAATATCAGGGCTTCGCGTTGATCCCACACATGATTTCCGGTGGTGACGACATCTGCGCCGGCATTGATCGTATCGTGGAATATTTCTTCGGTGATACCGAAGCCGCCCGCGGCGTTCTCACCATTGACGATGGTAAAGTCGAGTTTCAGATCGGAAATCAAACCGGGCAGTTGTTCGTAAACTGCTGTCCGCCCGGACCGGCCCACCATGTCACCAAGAAAAAGTAATCTCACGCATACATCCTGAATTTCGTTAATTGGCTTTATCGATACTGCCAAAGCTGCGCAACCCGCTTTCCGTCAAGATTGCTTCGAGCGGCACATCATGCGGCTCGTCAGGCACAATTTCGACTTTCTGGCAGTCAAATGCGACCCCAAGCAAGGTGGGATTGGCGCCGAGTGCCAGTAATCTTGCTATTGCCCTGTCATAATAGCCCGCACCATAGCCGATACGATGACCGCGCTCGTCAAAAGCAGCCAAAGGCACCAGCATAAAGGAAGGGTCGACGACAGGTGCATCGTCAGGCGGTCCCGACGTTCCAAATCCTGTTTCAATCATCGGCGCGTCTTGGGTCAGCTCCCGAAATATGATCGTCTGCTTGTCGATAATGACTGGAAGGCAAAGCCGGGCACCCTTATCGCGCAAAGCAAACAACAGCGGACGCAGATCAACTTCCGAACGTATCGGCCAGAAACCCGATACAATTTCGCCCGGTTGCAGCGAGATGCCCGACAGGCCGTGGGTGGCAAGCTGTAATGATGCGTTGCTCCTATAATCTGCGGACAAGGCATCGCGGCGCGCCAAAGCTTCGAGACGCAGCGCTTTCTTCAGTTCTTTGATCGGGGATTGGGTTTGCAAAGCGATAATTTCATGAGGCGCCGGAAACCGGCTCGGGATGAAACAGTGGCGTCCACACAACCGATGGAGAAGTCGATCCCGGGAACCTACAAAGTAGGTGGGTGCCGTGTGAAGAAGCCCACGGGCCTCTCCAGGGACAGCTCCCTAAGGGATCATTAAGGCCCCGGGGAATATGTCTCTCCTGTCGTGAGGCGCAGAGCGCCGATCCGAATATAGGACGCCTGTAGCAATAGCGCCAGTAGATCGAACACGATTTTCTGTTCCTGACACAACATTGTCTGTAACCATGTTGTTGATAGCCGCCTGTCGCGATAGTTTGTGCGCGTTGAGGGGGAGACTCGATTATGACGATCACAATGTACCAGGCATCCGTTCCGGTTTTTCAGCGATTGCTGGATAATTGCATAGCGATTCTCAAGAAGGCCGAGGCTCACGCCATTTCAAGCGGAGGTGACACACGGCAAATGATCGAGGCGAAGCTGGCCTCCGATATGTTTCCGTTGAAAGTTCAAATACAAATCTTGGCCGACGGCGCACGCGGTTGCGTGGCGCGACTTGCAGAGCAGGCTTTGCCTTCACCGGATGCCGGGCAGTTTGCGGTGTTCAACCGCGGGTATCATCAGGATTTCGTCGAGTCCCATCAGACCTTTACATCACTGATTGCCTATCTTCACGACGCAATTGATTATCTGGATGCCATTCCGCCGGCTAAGCTGGAAGGCAGCGAAACCACACCCGTTGAGGTTACATGGCGCGGCAATACCCGCTATTTTCACGGGCTGCCATTTCTTCGCGATTACGCGCTGCCGAACTTTTATTTTCATTTGACAATCAGCTACGCGATCTTGCGTATTGCCGGAGTTCCTCTGGGGAAACAGGATTTCGAAGGCACCCCCGTCTATTCCACCGGGCCAGCAGGCCCACACCAGACTTGGCAGCATTAAGGATGCATGATCATGAGCGTTCAAATACGCCCGTTGCAAAAATCGGACGAAGCAGAATGGCGCCGTCTATGGACCGGTTATCTCGATTTCTACGAAACGAAAGTATCGGAGGACGTTTACCAAACCACCTTCGCCCGTTTGAACTCCGGTGATGATCATGAATATAGCGGCCTGATCGCTGAGGTTGATGGCAAGCCGGTCGGCCTTACTCATTATCTGTTTCACCGGCATAATTGGAGCATTGAAAATGTCTGCTATTTGCAGGATCTCTATGCTGACCCTGAAATACGCGGCAAAGGCGTCGGCCGGGCATTGATCGAAGCCGTTCACGCTGAAGCAAAAAAGGCCGGTGCCCATTCGGTTTATTGGCTGACCAATCAGAACAACGACACCGCTCGCCAGCTTTATGATCGGATCGCGAAAGTAACGCCCTTTATCAAATACGTTAAATCAATCTGACTGAACTCCTCAGCTAAGAATTCCTAGCGGTAGTAATCGCCCACCTTGACGCGGGCGATACCCAAGCATATTAATCAAGTCATCAGATGACTTGAGGACTTTGGAATGCAGCCTGCCGCGCGAACAAATCTTGCCGAAAATGCGGTCAGTAATATACGGGCTGAAATTACCGCCAAACGGTGGCAGGTGGGCGAGCGCATTCCCAATGAAGCGACGCTGGCGGACATGCTGGGCGTCAGCCGCGGAACCGTACGTGAAGCTGTCCGCGTTCTCGTTGCGCAGGGCTTCCTCGATACGCGGCAGGGCTCTGGCACCTATGTCCAGTCTATTACCGGATCGGAAGACCGTCTTTTGCGTATCCGCCGCACGGGCCTGCGTGATCAGGTCGAAACCCGCTGTGCTTTGGAGGTTGAAGCGGCCCGGCTGGCTGCCACGCGCTTCACGCCGGAAACAATCATCAAGCTACGCGACATACTTGCAGATCGCGGCGAGTATAATCCTGCCGCTCATGATCGTTACATTGAGCGTGATCTGAAGTTCCACAAGGCAGTGGTGGCCGCATCGGGCAACCGGGCTTTGATGGAAGTCTATGATTTCTTTTCGCTGTCCATAGGGGAAATCATCAAGGCAACCGTCACGGGCGAATTGCCCGAACCTGATATGGCGGCTCATGCCGCGATCATCGACGCCATTGAATCGAGAAATCCCGAAAAGGCCGAAGCCACCACACGCGCCTTCATGGCACCTATCCTTGCTGAACTTGATCGGCTTCTCACATCATGAACCAACATATGCCTTCCAATGACGCTCAGCCCGCAACGATCGAGCAGTTGATCGACGCCGAAATCGATTCCACGCCAACACCGCGCGCACCGGTTTTTGCAAGCAGAACGATTGAGATCATAACCGGCATGAGTCTCGTCCTGATCGCATTCAACCTGCGACCTCTATTTTCCAGCGCCTCCGCACTCCTGCCGGAAATCATTGCGCAAACCGGATTATCGTCATTCGGCGCTGGCGTTCTGACAACGCTTCCCGTTGTTTGCCTTGGTGCGTTTGCACCCATAGCGCCGAGATTGGCACAACGGATTGGCGCGGAGCGCACATTGCTTGGCGTTCTCCTTTTGCTGGCCTTGGGCACGGCCTTGCGTGGCTTCTCCTCCCTGCCCTTGCTTTTCATTGGAACTGCGCTCGCCGGTGCATGCATAGCCGTCGGCAATGTCCTGCTTCCGGGATTGGTGAAGCGTGACTTCGCCAGCCGCACCGGCATGATGACCGGCCTGTACACAATGGCACTTTGTGCAGGCGCGGCAAGTGCCGCAGGCGTCACAGCACCATTGCAGCATGTATTTGGCGGGTCCTGGTCTTTAGCACTGGGTGCTTGGGCGGTACCGGCTTTGGTGGTTGCGCTCATCTGGTTCCCGCATGCATTTTTCCGTAAAGTTCGAACCAAGCATGCGGGATTTCGCGTTGAAGGTCTTTGGCGCGACCGCCTCGCCTGGCAGGTCACCCTCTTCATGGGCCTGCAATCATCTCTTGCCTATTGCATCTTTGGCTGGCTGTCGCCGATCCTGCGTGATCGGGGAATGGACGGCGTTACGGCAGGTGTGGTGGTTTCAGTTTCCATCATGGCCCAAGTGGTCACGTGCCTTGGCGTTCCCTCCGTCGCCGTCCGGTGCAAGGATCAACGGCTTGTCAGCGTCACTCTCGTCGCATTTGCTCTGATTGGGCTACTGGGAATGCTGTTTGCACCATTGTCAGGCGTATGGCTCTGGGCAGTCATCCAAGGCATAGGCCAAGGTGGTTTGATCGCACTGGCGATGACGATCATCGTTCTGCGCTCTCCGGATTCTCACATTGCTTCTCATTTGTCAGGCATGGCGCAATGTGTTGGCTATACACTTGCTGCGATAGGACCATTGCTCGTTGGCCTCATCCACAAATTGACAGACAGTTATAGCGCCACATCGATACTATTTGTTTTGCTGGCTCTGGGTGCTGCCTTTTTCGGTTGGGGTGCCGGTCGTGCACTCCATGTCGGCGCGCGCACTGTCGAGCTTTCTGGCAAGCCATCCAATAAGTAGGCGCTTGGAACAAAAACTCCTTACCCGCATTCTTCCAAATGGCGTGTAAGGAGTTGAGCTTTGGCACCGAGAGCAAATTGGAAGGGCTATTTGAAAGTTGGCGAACTGACTTGCCCTGTCGCGCTCTATACTGCGGCTTCGACATCTGACCGCATCGCCTTTCATACCCTTAACCGCACGACCGGCAATCGCGTCCATCGCCAATTCGTTGATAGTGACAGCGGTAAGCCTGTTGAACGGGAAGATCAGGTAAAAGGCTACGAGGTTGGCGACAATGATTATATTGTGCTTGAACCCGAAGAAGTAGCGGCCGCCGTACCGGAAAGCGACAAGACCCTTTCGATTGAGGCATTTGTCGGAGTTGACGATCTCGACGACGTCTATTTTGACAAGCCATACTATCTCGCGCCAAGCGATAAAAACGGGGAAGAGGCTTTTGCTTTGATCCGGGAAGGAATGAAAGCCAAGAAAGTTGTCGCTCTTGCCCAAACAGTGATTTTCCGACGCGCTAGAACACTCCTCATTCGGGCTGAAGATCAGGGCCTGATCGCAACAACCTTGAATTTTGACTACGAAGTCCGTTCCGCCAAGGACGCTTTCAGCGATATTCCGGAAATGAAGATCAAGGGCGAGATGCTCGATCTCGCAAAGCATATTATCGAGACCAAAAAAGGCTCATTCGACCCGTCAAAATATGAAGACCGCTACGAGGCAGCCTTGGCCGAACTGGTGAAAGCAAAACTTGAGGGCAAGAAGATCGAAGCCAGAAAACCGGTCAAGTCCGACAAGGTGGTGGACCTCATGGAAGCGCTGCGCGAGAGCGCCAAAGCGCTGGGCGGCAAAAAGCAAGCCACTGCCAGCAAAACCAAAGCCAAAACCAAAGCAGAACCGGCACGACGGAAGGCAAGCTGATCCATGGTTGCGCTTGAAACATACCGCAAGAAACGCGACTTCAACACAACATCGGAGCCTAAAGGACGCAAAGCTCGCAAAGCCGGAAACAGCTTTGTCATACAGAAACATGACGCCACGCGGCTGCATTATGACTTACGTCTGGAAATGGATGGCGTTTTGAAAAGTTGGGCAGTGACACGGGGCCCAAGCCTTGTACCAACGGAAAAGCGGCTGGCGGTTCATGTCGAGGACCATCCGCTCGAATATGGCGATTTCGAAGGCACAATCCCAAAAGGCGAATATGGGGGCGGTACTGTCATCGTGTGGGATCGCGGCACATGGGAGCCCATCCATGATCCCGAACGCGGTTATGCCAAAGGCCATTTGGAATTCGAGCTGCATGGCGAAAAGCTGGGTGGGCGCTGGCATCTTGTACGTATGCATGGAAGGCCGCGCGAAAAACGGGAAAACTGGCTGCTGATCAAGGGTGACGACGATGTGGCCCGTACTTCCAAAGATCCCGATATTTTGAAAGAACAGCCCAATTCTGTGAAGACCGGTCGTGACCTTGCCGCTGTGGCGGGGGAAGAACCCGGCTGGTCATCCAAGACGGGCAAAATTGAAAAGAAGAAACCAACAAAATCCAAAACTGCAAAACCCGCAAAAACAGAGCTTGTCCAACCCGATGTGCCAGACCCTTCAGATGTTAAAGGTGCCAAAAAGGCTCCGCTTCCCGAATTCGTCGAACCCACTCTTGCAACGCTAACCGCAAAACCGCCGGAGGGAGACCGCTGGATTCATGAGATAAAATATGACGGCTATCGCCTCCAAGCGCGCATTGAAGCCGGACGCGTTAAACTGCTCACGCGCACCGGCCTCGATTGGACAAAGAAGTTTGGCAAAGAGGTTGTCGGCGCATTTCAGGATTTGCCGATAGGTACAGCGATGATTGACGGCGAACTGGTGGTCGAAACCTCTGCTGGCGCATCAGACTTTTCCTCATTGCAAAACGATTTGAGCGAAGGTCGCACCGACCGTTTTATATTCTACGTGTTCGATCTGCTCTATCTCGATGGTTATGATCTACGCGCACTTCCGCTTATTGAGCGCAAGGCAATGCTGGAACAGCTCGCGGCCAATTCAACGGACCCCATTCGCTACAGCGGCCACTTCAATGAAAATGGCGCTACCGTTCTCAGTCATGCTTGCCGTCTTAGCCTCGAAGGCATTGTCTCAAAATTGCGAGACGGCCCTTATCGTTCCGGGCGCGGCAAAAGCTGGATGAAGGCAAAATGTTCGTCGCGGCAGGAGTTTGTCATTGCTGGTTACGTCCCTTCAACAACTTCCCGCAGAGCCATCGGTTCATTGGTCATGGGCGTCTATAATGGCAAGAAGCTCGAGCATGTGGGCCGCGTTGGCACAGGCTATAGCGCCGCCGTGGCAGAAGACCTGTTCAAACGGCTTGAGCGCATTCGCTCCCCGGAAAGTCCCTTTGCCGAGCGCTTGAGTGCTGATGCGTCAAGAAAGGTCCGATACACCAAACCACAGCTTGTTGCCGAGGTGGAGTTCCGTGCCTGGACCGGCGACGGTAACCTGCGTCATGCTGCTTTTCGCGGTTTGCGGGAAGATAAAGTGCCAACCGATGTGGTGCGGGAAATACCGAAATCCGCAGTTACTTCACAATCTCAACCTAAGAGGCGCACCGTGAGACTCACCCATCCGGATCGCATTTACTGGCCAGAGGAAGGCGTGACCAAGGAAGGTCTCGCCGATTATTACACCGATATATGGAAATATATCGAGCCATTCATCACCAAAAGGCCATTGGCATTGCTGCGCAGTCCTGAGGGTATAAATGGACAGGCTTTCTTCCAGAAACATGCGTGGAAAGGGCTGAACCCCAATATCACGCTGGTCAAGGATCCAAAGGACAAGGATGACGAGCCCCTGATCAGCATTAATGATCTCGATGGTTTGATCGGTCTGGTCCAATCCGCAGTTCTTGAAATCCACCCGTGGGGCTCGACCGTGGCGGATTGGGAGCACCCGGATATGATCATCATGGATCTTGATCCGGGCGAAGACGTGGATTGGGAAACAGTCATTGCCGGAGCTTATGAAACCCGCGACCGGTTACAGCAGGCTGGACTGGCCGCCTTCGTCAAGACATCTGGCGGAAAGGGCTTGCATGTCGTCTCGCCAATCAAGCCCAAAGCAAATTGGCCCGATGTAAAGGCTTTCACCAAAGCTATTGCAGACAGTATGGCAGCCGACAGTCCTGATAAATATGTTTCGACCATCACCAAGTCGAAGCGTAAAGGCAAAATACTCATTGATTATCTGCGCAACCAACGAGGCATGACTGCGGTAGCACCGTATTCCACACGCGCAAGGCCCGGCGCGGCCGTGTCCATGCCGCTCGCATGGGATGAGCTTACCCCCGGGATCGGCCCTGCCTATTTCACAGTGTTGAACGCGCCGACCCGAATGGCATCGATTAAACGCGATCCTTGGGCTGACTTTCGCGCCGCCGCAGCACCAATCGAGAAGACCAAGACCACGCGAGGCAAGAAGCAGGCTTAGCTCTTTTTCTTGCCCTCGCTGGCAATGCTCTTGCGCAGCGCATCCATAATATTGATGACATTGCTCGGCTTCTCGGCCTCGACCTTGGGTTTTGGCGGACGCTTCTTACCCTTTTTCTTGGCTGCGATGATCTCAAGCAATCGATCTTGAACCGGATCATCGACCATTTTTGGGTCCCAAGGCTTGGTACGCTCATCGATGAGGGTTTTGACCAGCGCCATCATCTTGCTCTCGGGCTTGCCATTCTTGGTATCGCCAAAATATTCATCGCGACTGCGAACCTCGTCGCCATATCGCAACGTCCATAAAATGATGCCTTTGCCGCGTGGTTCCAGCATGACTGCCCGCTCGCGCCGGTACATGACAAGCCTTGAAATGCCAACGCGCCCCGTTGCTTCCATGGCATCCCGGATCACTGAAAAAGCCTCCTCGCCGACGGGATCATCCGGCGTCAGATAATGAGGCTTGTCATACCATATCCAATCGATGCTATCGCGCGGGACAAACATTTCAATATCAATGGTTCGGGTGCTCTCCAGACCAACGGCGTCAATTTCGTCCTCTTCGAGCATGACATATTCATCTTCGCCGCGCTCATACCCCTTGACCTCGTCATCCTCGTCGACGGCCTTGCCGGTAACGCCATCCACATATTGGCTGACGACGCGGTTGCCCGTCTTGCGGTTCAAAGTACGAAACTTGACCTTTTCATTGTCGGTCGTAGCCGGAGCCATGGCGACGGGACATGTCACCAGCGAGAGCTTCAGGTAACCTTTCCAGAATGAACGCGGTGCCATGAGCGCAAACCTTTCCCATACGTTTCACGCAACGGATTCATCCTGCATTTTGTTCCGGCAATGGTTTTTTCCAGCTGGCGGAACAGCAGGACCGGATCAGCGTTACACTCCGGCGACAAGGGGAGATAATATGCAGTTCGACCACGCTTACTACGCGAAAAAATTGGGATTGAAGCTGGTCGACCCGGAAACTTTTACACTCAAACGCGAAACGGCAAAAAACGGCGCCCGCTACATTCGCGTGGATGGCCGCCCTGCCGCAAAGAAGCATATTGAACGTATTCTCGCCCTTGCTATTCCACCGGCCTGGACCAACGTTTTATGCTGCGACGACGATTGCGGCCATATTCAGGCCATCGGCTACGATGTCCTTGGGCGGCGTCAGTACATCTATCATCCAAATTGGGAAGCTGTCCGCAATAGCACGAAGACCCATCGCCTGCTGGCATTCGGCAAAGCACTGCCGCGAATCCGCAAACGGATTGCGCGTGACATCCAGCGTGCCCCCACATCAGGTAAATCTCTTGCAGCCCTGGCCGTAAAGCTCATCGACAAGAAGGCTTTTCGGGCCGGGCATGAAAAATATGCCAAGGATGGGGGACGCGGCATTGCCACGCTCAAAAGCAGTGACTTGAAGATCAACGGCAATATCGCCAACTTTATTTTCGCCGGGAAATCAAAGAAAACGAACAAGATTTCCATCGCGGATCGCTCTGCCGTCAAGCGCTTGAAGGCGCTGAAACGACGTGGGCGATTGTTTCAGTACAAGGACAATAAACGATGGCGCAGCCTTCATGCTCAAGAGCTCAACGATTATTTACGCGAAGTTTCCGGCTCAAAAGTTAGCACCAAGGATTTTCGGACATTCCACGGATCTGCACGCGCACTGGCATTTCTTGCGGAAGTGGAAGCTGAAACCGATACGCAGAAAAAACGTGCGGTCGCGGCAGCCATGCGCGATGTAAGCAACTTCTTGCGCAATACCCCAGCGGTTACCCGCTCAAGCTACGTCCATCCCCTGGTCACGGAGAGTTTCTTTGCCGGCGAACTGGATCGTTCCTTGCTGCGCGCGCCCCATCGCAAGGGCCTGACAGGACCCGAAACCGGCCTTATGCGTCTCCTTGAGAAAGATGGCACTTAACCAAAAAACAGGCCATGCTAAATTTTCTGTTCGGCCGGAAATTTTGCATTGCGGTAAGTAGCGCACAGATAAAGCAAATTAAATGCAGTTTGCGGGACGTGAGAAAATACGCTTAGCTTGGCAGGATTGCCGAGCATCAGGGACGTGTCCCACGTACGCTTGATATGTGCTCGCGCCCAACAATGGAGGCGTATGATGGCACTATTAGATAGAGACAGGCGCATATTTGCAACCAGTGACTGGGAGGTCATGCAGCGAGCACACGACAAGGCTTCGCAAATGTTGGACCGCTGCCCGAAAACCCATTCCCGCTGCAACGAATTGGCGAGAACCGTTATGGCGCTCTTTGACAGTGGTGTTCGAGATGTCGACGAATTGGCGGCAATGGCCGCCAATCGTGAACTCGGTCATCTGGCCGTAACGGGCTATTTTCAAAAGCCCTTCGCCTTCAAATCATCATCGGTGATAAGCGAGAATCGGCATTAAAAAGACTGCTGCAGGCGGAACATGCGATGATTGAATCTTGCCCGCAAGATTCAATTATATTTGCCTGACGTTGAAACGACCATATCAGACAATTCATCCGGACCCCGACATCCGTTGAGGCCCTCGGTCGGCTATTTTACCCTCCCCCTCGCATTTTCACCGCCTCAAGTGCCTTTTCGCCAAAGATTAGTCCGTCTTCCCCCAATATCTTCAGCCGGAAAACTGGTTTGGAACAAATTCTCTGCTACATGCAATTGAACGGCTAAATTCAATACAATCATTGGGGGTGATTACATGCCGACACTTTACTCGATAAAACCGGCTTTTCAGAATTTGCTCCGCCCCTTGGTTGGACGTCTTGTGGCAATCGGCGCCACTGCAAATCAGGTCACTGTCGCCGCTACGCTCATCTCCGTGGCGACAGGTGTTGTGATCGCGCTTTTCCCCGATAACACATTGTTGTTCTGGCTGTTGCCCTTGGTACTTTTCGTTCGCATGGCCCTTAATGCGATTGATGGAATGATGGCGCGGGAATTTGGTCAGGCATCGAAGCTTGGTGCCTATCTGAATGAGATCGGCGACATTGTTTCGGATGTAGCTCTTATACTGCCGTTTACGTTGGTATGGCCCTTCGAACCTGTCGAGGTTGTGGCGTTCGCCATTACCGCAATCATAGCAGAATATGCAGGTGTGCTGGGGGTGATGACAGGCGGTGGCCGCGCCTATGACGGCCCATTCGGAAAAAGCGACCGCGCTCTGGCGCTGGGCATTATCGCCGCCTTGATCGGCAGCGGTCTTGATCTACCCTCGTGGTTTGGCTGGGTATTCCCGGCTATGGCGCTTCTATCCGTCTTTACCATGATAAATCGTATCCGCGCCGGTCTTCGCCGCGCCAATTCCTGAAATCACCTCTGCCGGAGCAAACCCATGTCCGTTGACTCAACTCTTGATCCCGCAACAGATGGCGTCGAGGAAACTACCTTTCGCACCCACGACGGAACCGAGCTCTTCTATCGCAAGTGGCCAGCGAAATCCAAAAAGCCGAAGGGTGCGATTGTCCTTCTGCACAGGGGGCATGAACATGGTGGCCGTGTTTCCCATCTGGTTGAGGAGCTTGGTCTGAGTGACTTCGCATTCTATGCCTGGGATGCCCGTGGTCATGGCCGTTCACCTGGCGAACGTGGTTATTCTCCATCCTTTGCGGCCTCTGTCCGCGATCTCGACAGCTTTGTAAAACATATATGCGAAACGGGTGGCTTTGCAGTCGAAGATATCGCGGTCATTGCGCAATCAGTGGGTGCCGTTCTGGCGGCAACATGGGTCCATGACTATGCGCCGCCGATCCGCGCGCTGGTGCTCGCATCCCCGGCTTTCAGCGTGAAACTCTATGTGCCATTTGCGCGTGAAGGCATCTGGCTCTGGCAGAAACTAAAGGGGCAGTTCTTCGTAAACTCTTACGTTAAAGCCAAATTTCTCACCCACGATCCAGCGCGTATTGCCTCATTTGACAATGACCCGCTCATCACTCGCGCTATTGCCTCCAATATATTACTTGACCTGTACACAACTGCCGAACGCGTTGTGAACGATGCGCGCGCCATCATTGTGCCAACGCAAATGCTTATTTCCGGCAGCGACTGGGTGGTCAGACATTCTCCCCAGCATCGGTTCTACGAGAATCTGGCCCATCCTTTAAAAGAACGGCATGTGCTTAAGGGCTTTTACCACGATACTCTTGGCGAGAAAGACCGCACAATCGCCGTTGCCCATGCAAGGCGGTTCATACTTGAATGTTTTGATGTAAAGCCAGATACGCTGGATGTCACAAAAGCCCATCAGACAGGTTTTACCCGCGATGAACAGGACAGATTGTCATCGCCGCATGACCTGCTTTCCTTGAAAGGCCTTTACTGGGCGCTCTACCGCGCCTCCATTGGCTTTAGTGCACTTTTTTCAAAGGGCTTGAAAACAGGCGTTGATACCGGTTTCGATTCCGGTTCCACACTTGATTATGTCTACGAAAATGAACCGCGTGGCATGGGTCCCGGCGGCAAATTAATCGACAAGCAATTTCTGCAAGCCATCGGCTGGCGAGGTATCCGCCAGCGCAAAGTGCATCTGGAAGAGCTTATCGACACTGCTCTGGCAAAGTTGCAGCAGGCAGGCCGAAGCACCAATATTCTCGATATTGCTGCTGGTCATGGCCGCTACGTGCTTGATGCGATTGCTAAATCCACGCTGAAACCGACAAGCGTCCGGCTGCAGGATTATTCGCCGATTAATGTGGAGGCCGGGCGGAAATCCATCGCAGAGCGTAAGCTGGAAGAGATCGCAAGTTTCCATCAGGCTGACGCTTTTGATGGCGAAAAACTTGCCGCGATCCAGCCCGCGCCGGATCTGGCGATTGTCTCCGGTCTCTACGAGCTTTTTCCGGATAATGCCCTCATCGAACGCTCGCTTGGTGGCCTTGCCAAATCCATGCAGGCTGGCAGTCTTCTGATCTACACCAACCAGCCATGGCATCCTCAACTTGAAATGATTGCACGAGCGCTCACTTCGCATCGTGGCGGCGAGGCCTGGGTCATGCGCCGCCGCACTCAAGCGGAAATGGATCAACTGGTCGCGGCGGCTGGTTTCAGGAAGATTGACCAGCGCATCGATGAGTGGGGCATCTTCACTGTTTGCGTCGCCGAACGCATATGACGGAACAAACCACACCCATCGGAGCATGGCGCTTCGACCAGACTGTCGCCAAACGGGCACTGATCTGGCTTGTTTGTCTTGCGCCCTTGTTTTATGCAAGTTACGGAACTGCCAATTGGCTGGCATCGCAGCGTGCAGATGTTCCCAACATCACCTTTGCCTGGGAACATGCCATTCCCTTTATTGCATGGACGATCTTTCCCTATTGGTCGATCAATCTGTTTTATGGCCTTTCGCTGTTTTTCAACGACACCCCACTTGAAGTTGATCGTTTGGCAAAACGCTATTTAACAGTGCAACTCATCGCCGTTGCCTGCTTCATCGCATTCCCACTGACCGCAATCTTCCAGAAGCCCGCCACCAGCGGCGCTGCCGGGTTTCTTTTCGATATGCTCGGAGGCTTCGACAAACCATTCAATCAAGCGCCATCGCTGCACATCGCCCTTTTGACAATTATCTGGTCGCATTGGCGCATTCGACTGTCAGGCATCACCCGCTGGATGTGGCATATCTGGTGTGCATTGATTGGACTTTCGGTTCTCACCACCTACCAGCACCATTTCATCGACATCCCGACAGGACTGCTTCTAGGCCTGTTTGCGCTATGGCTCTTTCCGGCGCAGGCTCCCTCACCTCTCGCGGCGTTCCGCCTGGCCAATGATACCAAAGCGCGACGCATTGGCACTTATTATGCAGCGGGGAGCCTGTTGTTTCTGCTAGCTGCCATTTTTGGAACGGCATCATCGCCCGCATTTCTGTTTTGCCTGTGGCCAGCTCTTGCACTCGCAATAGTGTCTCTTGGCTATTTGGGTGCAGGGCCCGCTGTCTTTCAAAAGAATTTTCAGGGCACGTTTTCTTTTGCCAGCAAATGGCTGCTGGCGCCCTACCGCCTCGGCGCGATCATCAATAGTCGCATCTGGACACGCAATCTTACGGCCTCTGTTACCATTCGCAAGAACATTCATCTGGGCCGGCTGCCGCGAAGAGACGAGCAGTCGCGATTTGCAACAATCATTGATCTCACTGCTGAGCTGGCAAAGCCTTCCGGTATAAATGTTGACTGGCAATCAGTCCCACTTCTGGATCTCGTTTCACCGCCATCCGCTGAACTGCAGCGAGCGGCTGACGCTATAGAGCACGCCCGAAACAAGGGTCCCGTTCTTGTTTGCTGCGCTCTCGGCTTCCAGCGCAGCGCTGCCGCAATTGCCATGTGGCTCATGCAGTATGACAGCGCCAAAACTGCTGCCGATGCTATCCAGATAGTCGCATCCAAAGGCAGGCGCATTCATCTAACAGAAGACATGCTTTTTTCAGCGCCAAATCCGCATGAATGAGCGAGCCGGAGCCTTTGCTTCTCGCCTCCAGCGCCAAGGCATGGGTTTTGGCATCGTCACTATTTGCCTGATGCTGATCCTTCTTTTTGGCGAAGCCCGGCGATGGGGTCATATCGCGACTGCCGCCAGCGGCTTCATCGTCTTGTTTCTCGCCGCCTATATGCTTTTTGAAGCCGCTCTTTTCAGGCTCATAGCTTCAAAGCCAAGCGAAGAAGAAGGCTGCCGTGCCGTGGATAAATTGCTGGCAAAGCTGCATTTGCGAAGATTTCCGCAGGCGACACGCATGCTGGATGCGCGAATGGCGGGCACAAACCGCCTCTTGTTAAAGCTGCATCTTGCATTTGTTGTTTTTCTTGTTCTATTCGCTGGCATTACAACCTATGGGTTGTGGGGGCACATATGAATTTAAAAGCAATGATGAGACGAAGCTGCGCAATGCTGCTGGCCGGGCTGGCACGCGGTATCACGGGTGTTCGTCCAATCTGGCAAGGATGCTCACCATCAGATCGCCAGCGCATATATTTCGCCAACCATTGCAGTCACGGCGACTTTATCCTGCTCTCTTCCAGTTTGCCGCCGCGTGAACGCGAGCGCACACGTGCTGTTGCCGGGGCCGACTACTGGAAGCGCAATAAATTGCGGCACATTTTGGCAAAGGACTTGCTGAATACGGTGCTGGTTGATCGCAATTGGGTCGAGCGTGCGGATGATCCGATGGTCATCATGCTCGATGCACTTGCGCAAGACAGCTCGCTGATTGTCTTTCCCGAAGGCACGCGCAACATGACGGAGGAACCGCTGCTGCGCTTTCGCTCGGGGCTTTACAATCTTGCCCTAGCGCGCCCCGATGTTGAACTCGTGCCCTGCTGGATCGAAAACATGTCACGCGTCCTGCCCAAAGGCGCATTTTTGCCAGTCCCGCTACTATGTCGCGTGGTCTTTGGCACGCCAGTAGTGCTTGAGCCGAATGAGGACCGCAAGGATTTCCTCGCGAGAGCACGCCAATCCCTGCTCGATCTTTCGCCGGAACGGCAGAAGGTGCTTAATCATGGCTGAAACGGTCTGGCTCTTTATCGGCTTGCTCGGCGTGCTCACGCTTGCCAGCGCCATTGCGACCATGCTGACCTGGAAAAGTCGGCGCACAGCGGATGTTCTGCCCTCCACGCTGGTCAACCTCAACTCGCGCATCAAGGCGTGGTGGATCATGATTGGCGGCATTTCCGTCGCCTTCCTGTTTGGCAAACAGGGCGTTATCCTCCTGTTCGCCTTCGTCTCATTCGCGGCTTTACGCGAATATGTGACCCTTACCCATACGCGGCGCGGCGATCATCATATCCTCATCGGCATGTTTCTGGTCATCATTCCCATCCAATATTACCTGCTGTGGATTGAATGGTACGGCCTCTACTCAATCTTCGTGCCGGTTTATTGCTTCCTCGCCATGCCAGCCCTGACTGCGATTTCCGGTGATACGGAGCGCTTTCTTGAACGTGTCAGCGAGCAGCAATGGGGCATCATGCTGTCGGTCTATTGCATCAGTCATGTACCCGCGCTGCTGACATTGCCGATCCCAGGCTTTGAAGGCAAAGGCCTGCTTCTCATCGCCTTCCTGATCGCCACAGTCCAAGGCAGTGACGTGCTGCAATATGTATTTGGCAAGCTGTTTGGAAAGCACAAGGTTGCGCCCAAAATCTCCCCTTCCAAGACTTGGGAAGGTCTGATCGGCGGCATTATCAGCGCTTCGTTGCTGGGAGCGTCATTGGCGTGGCTGACACCATTCACCGTGATTCAAGCCGGTCTGATGGCCGGTCTTGCCTGTATCATGGGATTCTTCGGCGGCCTCGTTGCTTCAGCTATCAAGCGGGATCGCGGCGTCAAGGATTGGGGCCATATGATTGAAGGCCATGGCGGCATGCTCGACCGGGCGGACAGCCTGATTTTCGCCGCCCCGGTCTTTTTTCACATCGTTCGCTATTTCTGGGTTCCCTAGGTCAGACCCTAGAGCAAATCCGCCTTGGCGAGATCACGCAATAAATGGCTTGTTCCGTAAGTCCAGGCTGCACACTCGGTCGAAAGCCTGACACGGTTCGACAATGTACCCAACGTCGGCGTGGAAATTGAAACCACGTCATTCATCTTATGGGTGAAGCCCTTGCCCGGGCCATCGCGGTCTTTGACCGGTGCGAACATGGTACCGAGATAGAGCACCAGACCGTCCGGATATTGATGGTGTCTGCCAATAGTCGCTTCCACCAGCGATTCTGGTGTGCGCGAAATCTTGGCCATGTTCGACGCACCATCCAGAACAAAGCCATCCGTGCCCTCGACACGCATGCTGAGCTCGGCGTTCTTCACCGTTTCGATTGTAAAATCTCCATCGAAAAGACGAATGAGCGGCCCGACTGCCCCTGATGCATTATTATCCTTGGCCTTGCCGAGAAGCAGTGCCGAACGACCTTCAACGTCGCGCAAATTCACATCATTGCCAAGCGTCGCACCAACAATCCTCCCGGCACTCGAAACCACCAGCACAATTTCCGGTTCCGGATTGTTCCAGCTTGAAATTGGATGGAGACCCACATCAGAACCGTAACCGACTGTCGACATCGGCTGGCCCTTGGTAAAGATTTCCGCATCGGGTCCAATTCCCACTTCGAGATATTGGCTCCACGCGCCTCGGGCAATCAAGGCTTCCTTGACCTTCATGGCTGCCGGGGAACCTGGCACAATCTGTGATAGATCCGCACCAATCAGATTGAGAACATCGGAACGCAGCGAATCCGCCTTTGCCTTGTCGCCTTTGGCTTGCTCTTCAATGACACGTTCAAGCATTGATGCCACAAAGGTAACACCTGAAGCCTTCACGGCCTGCAAATCGATGGGCGATACCAGAGACGGTGCGCCGGAATTGCCGGTTTCCGACCAGCTGTTTTCGGCAATCTTGTTGATATCGCCGATTTCCACGCCTTCAGCCTGCGCCACATAAGCTGCGGGGTTTTCCAGTTCAGCTATATCGCGGACCGTTGGCGCTGATTTACTCGTTATATCGAAGACTGTCCCCCCACGCACAGTGATGACACGCGGATAGTTGCAACCCGGCAATTTAGCTCTACCGAGTAGAATACCCTTGTCAGGAACAGTTGCACTGGACATGGCTCGACTTCCTTCAGACTTGCAATAAGAATTCATGGGCGGGGATAGGCTGGTATCATTTATGCGGCACAAGACTGCGCCAATCAAGGCCGCAGCGTAAACTTTGCCAGAAGCAGATCTGCTGACACCGATATGTCAGCAGGCGTGAGTTTGCTGCTGCCGCTTCATTGCATGTCCAGTCGAACCCGGCTCTAATTGTTTTGGATATACGACAGATGGAACAACCAGAATGATATCTCCATACCGGCTGGGGCTGATATTTGTAACGGCTTCCGCAATCGCCTGGAGCCTTGCCGGATTGTTCACCCAAGTCATACCCCTGGACAGTTGGACCATCCTGTCGTGGCGAGGCATATTTGGTGCTATCGGCCTTGCCGTGGTGATCTTGATCACCGAGCGCGGCAAGCATTGGAAAGAAATCTTCCGTATCGGCAAGCCGGGCTGGCTCTTTGTAATTGTGTCGGGCATCTGCATGGTCTTCTTTATAAATGCACTCAAGGAAACCACCGTTGCCCATGTGGCGGTAATCTACGCGACAATTCCTTTCTGTGCGGCGACGCTAGCTTGGCTCGTTATGGGCGAGCAGCCGGAAATCCGCGCGATAGTGGCCAGCTTGGCCGCGCTCGCTGGTGTGGTCATCATGGTCGGCTTGGGCACGGAAGGTACACTCTTCGGCGATCTTCTTGCTTTTGGCATGACGTTGGGAATGGCAGTCCTCATGATTATTGTCCGCCGTCATCCAGATATCGCCGTCATGCCTGCAACTTGTCTATCTGCCCTGTTCAGTTCGGTCATATGCTGGCCGTTTGGCGATGCTCTTGCAGTATCCAATCAGAATCTGCTGCTGATCGCCCTCTTTGGACTGATGGTGTCCGCGGTTGGCGTTGCTCTCTTCGCGCTCGGCGCTAAGCATCTTCCACCCATTGAAACAGCCCTTATCGGGTCGCTGGACGCGCCACTCGCTCCGCTCTGGATATGGATCGCATTCGGAGAAATACCGGGCAGCAGCACCTTGATTGGCGGCAGCATTGTCTTTGGCGCTGTCATGCTTCACATCATTTTCAACGCGTCGAAAAGCAAGCCAGCACCCATTCTAAGTTGAACATCCCTGCTCTCAACGGTTGACGATTGGCCGCTCTCCGGTCATTCCTGAAGCACATCCTACTTGGTGCCAACCGGCGCCTCAGCGTACTGGCAGACAATAATGGCCGCGACCAACATTTCCTTCGCCCGCTCTACCTTGATCATGCTCACCGTGGGAGTTCTTATCCTGCTCGGTATCGTTGCCTCGACGATCTGGCTGGTTACCGAAAGCCGCCAGCGCTTCGATAATGTTGTCGCTGCGCGCAGCATTCGCAGCAACTCAGCCGATCTTCTCTCAACCATGCAGGATGCCGAAACAGGTCAGCGGGGCTATCTTCTCTCTCAAGAGGACAGTTTTCTAAACCCCTATAAAACCGCATTGGCAACCCTTACCGCACGGCAGGAGGCACTGGAGCGAAGCGTTAAAAACAGCCCGAAATTTGCCGCCCGCCTGCCGGAGTTGAACAGGCTCATCACGCTGAAGACAGAAGAAATGAACCGGACATTGGAGCTTGCCGGTAGCGGCAAGACAGCCGAAGCCATTGGCATCGTTCGTGCAGGCTCCGGGCAGAGGTCAATGGACGGCATCCGGGAATTGTTAAGTGCGCTCATGGTCGAGTCTGAGCTTGACCTCCAGCGCGGAATGGACGAGCAGTCCAGTGCGATCGCGGCATTGCAACGGGCGACAATAGTGGGCGCAGTAGCCATTGTGGCTGTACTTGGCGGCGCGATCTTTATTATTTTCCAGCATGTCCGCGACCTGTCGACGGCACGCCGCGAGGTTGAACTTCTCAATACCAGCCTTGAGGAACGCGTCAATGAGCGCACCGAAGACCTCATTCGGGCCAATCAGGAAATCCAGCGATTTGCCTATATTGTTACCCATGACCTGCGCGCGCCGCTCGTCAATATCATGGGCTTCACCAGCGAACTTGAAACCTCTCTCAAGGCGATCCAGGGCTATATTCTGAACGACGGCGAGCCATTGACTGAAGAAGACGCAAAACTTGCACGGATCGCAGCCAGCGAAGATTTGCCGGAAGCCATTTCCTTTATCAGGTCATCAACGAAGAAAATGGATGGGTTAATCAACGCGATCCTTAAAATCTCCCGCGATGGCCGCCGTGAATTGAAGCCGGAGCCAATCGATCTCAAGGCCCTGCTGGAAGTGAGCGCAGCCAGCATAAACCACCAGATCGCTGAACTGGACGGCAAGGTGGATATCTCTGGTAAAATGCCAAAGATCACAACTGACAGGCTGTCTCTTGAGCAGATTTTTGGAAACCTGTTCGACAATGCCGTTAAATATGCCAGCCCGGACCGACCACTGGAATTATCAGTCCGCGCCTATAATGACGGATACAAATTCATACGCGTAGACGTTTCCGATAATGGACGCGGCATTTCCGAAGACGACCTTGAACGTGTCTTCGAACTATTCCGGCGTTCGGGCCAGCAGGACAAGCCAGGGGAAGGTATAGGACTTGCCCATGTACGCTCTCTTATTCGAAAGCTTGGCGGCGATATCTTCGTAAAATCAACATTTGGAAAAGGCAGCACCTTTGTGCTACGGCTTCCCTCGGATTTGACTAAAGTAGTAGGAGTTTAGCGGCGTGCAAGGTACTGGCAAAGAAGTCACTATCGTTATGATCGAAGATGATGAAGGTCACGCACGCCTCATCGAAAAGAATGTTCGGCGTGCTGGCGTCAACAATCCGATTGTTCCCTTTTCCGACGGCAATTCCGCGCTCGATTTCATTTTGGGCAAGGAGCGTACCGGCGAAGGAAACAAGAATAATTATCTTCTTATCCTGCTGGATCTCAACCTGCCCGATATGTCTGGCATTGATATTCTGGAGAAAATAAAGAGCAATCCGCATACCAAGCGGTTGCCCGTGGTTATTTTGACGACAACCGATGATGAAGGCGAGATCCAACGCTGTTACGACCTCGGGGCGAATGTCTATATAACCAAACCAGTTGAATATGACAGTTTTGCCAATGCCATCCGGCAGTTGGGTCTATTCTTCTCCGTCATGCAAATTCCTTGATCGATCCGAAAATCATGCCGGGCAAAATTCTCTATGTTGATGATGATCCAGCGCTCGTTCGTCTGGTGCAAAAAGCGCTGGGTCGTTCGGGTTTCGAGATCGTTCATGCCGATAATGTTGCTACCGGGCTGGAAATACTCGGCCAGGGCGACATCGACGTCATTGTCCTTGATCATTATTTGCAAACCACGACTGGCACCGAATTTCTGAAAATACTGCGCGAGAACGGGATAACTGTTCCTGTTGTTTACGTGACAGGGTCGAGTGAAGCGAAGATCGCCGTTGATGCCCTGAAGGCGGGCGCTGCCGATTATGTCATAAAGACAGTCGGCGAAGAGTTTATGCCCTTGCTTGAAAGCGCCGTAGCGCAGGCTATTGCAACTGCGGAATTACGCCGTGACCGTGAGCGGGCCGATATGGAAATTCTACGCGGTAAGGAACGTGCCGAGGTACTGCTTGCCGAAGTCAATCATCGTGTCGGCAACAGCCTTGCTCTCGTTGCGGCCCTGATACGATTGCAAATTTCAAGCATCGACAATGAGGAAGTCAAGCACGCGCTGACCGAGGCGCAAGCACGCATCACGGCCATTGGCGGGATGCATCGCAGTCTCTACAGTTCCGATGATGTGCGCCAGGTCGAGATGGACAAATACCTCGCCAGCCTCACCTCGGAACTTCGCAGTTCGTTGGAACACGCTGATCGTAAACTAGTGATTTCGCTCGATGTGCAAGACATCCGGCTTTCGTCGGATCAGGCTGTATCTGTCGGCATGGTGGTAACGGAACTGGTCACAAATGCCTATAAATACGCGTATCCCGGAACCAATGACGGTGAGATCAGAATATCGTTTCTTCGCTCCGGAGACGACAAGGCAGTGCTAGCTGTCGAAGATGATGGCGTTGGCTTGAAACAAGGCGACCAGCCAAAGGGCACTGGACTTGGCACCCGCATCGTCAAGGCCATGGCTGCAAGTCTCGGTACTAAAATAGATTACACTTCACGCGATAAGGGAACGCGGGCCGAAATGGCCGTCAACGCTGCTGGCTGATCGAAACGCTCGGATTCCGTCATTGCATCGCGCAAATCCATGGGTTAACTCTGTACTCCGCAAAAGCCCCGCTGATATCCGCAAAGGAACTGCGGGCGGCAATAGCGCAGTAAATTCGAGGATCTGCGTAACTGATATGGGAGGGGCCTGAATGTCACCGTTGCTGACTGTCACCGGTTGGATCGACGAACTCAGTCGTCGGATAGGTATTGTTGCGATTTATTTCGTTCTCTTTGCCTCATTGGTTTGTGCGTTTAATGCCTTCTTGCGCTACAGCATCGGAGGCCTGATCTGGCTGGAACAGAATGTGGGCGGTGCCGGGCTTTTCCGCGGAATTCTGGGCGTTTATGGACGCAATTCCAATTCGCTTTCCGAGGCGCAATGGTACCTTTTTGCCGGAATGGTCATGTTAGGCGGCGCTTGGACCTTCAAGCTGAATGAACATGTCCGCGTCGACCTCGTTTATGGTTCGGTCAGCGAAAGAACCAGAACATGGATCGATCTTCTCGGTGGGATCTTCTTTTTGCTGCCGATCTGCGCCTTGATGATCTACTTCACCTGGCCGTGGTTCGTTCTTTCATGGGTCACCAATGAAGCATCGTCAAATTCGGGCGGCCTGCCACTTTGGCCGGTCAAGCTCAGCCTGCCCGTAGGATTTGCGCTCGTGGGCCTTCAGGGCATCTCGGAAATAATCAAATGCTATCTCGCCCTCACATCCGATTACGTGCGTGAATTCGCCTACGAGAAGCCTGTTCAATGATAACATTTTTTGCTGATAATCTTGCCCCGTTGATGTTCTTCGGGCTGATCATCTTTATGGTGATCGGCTATCCTGCCGCTTTCTCTCTTGCAGCTGTTGGCCTGTTTTTCGGGTTCATCGCCATCGAGATGGGGGCTATCGGTCCGGACTTCCTTGGAAATCTAACCTATCAGATGTTTTCGGTGCTCTCCAACGAGTTGCTCCTCGCTATCCCATTCTTTACCTTCATGGGCGTGATTCTCGAACGATGCGGCCTTGCCGAAGATTTGCTCGATGGTTTCGGACAATTATTCGGCGGCGTACGCGGCGGCCTTTCCTATGCGGTCATCCTTGTCGGCGCCATCCTTGGCGCAATCACCGGCACGGTGGCTGCCTCTGTCATCGCCATGGGCCTCATATCGCTGCCTGTCATGGCTAAATATGGCTATAATATCCGGCATGCCACGGGTGTCATCGCGGCATCCGGAACAATAACACAGCTCATTCCACCGTCGCTCGTCCTGATCGTTCTTGCTGACCAGCTCGGCAAGTCGCCGGGTGACATGTATATCGGCGCCACTGGGGCCAGCATCGTTCAAGTTCTGTTGTTTGCCGGTTGGGTATTCATCCTCAGCATTATCAAGCCACATTACGTTCCCGCACTTCCTCCGGAAGCTCGCACCCTGCGCGGCTGGCCGCTATTTGTTCGTTGTGCACGCGGCATGATCCCCTCGCTCGCCCTTATCTTCATCGTTCTCGGCACCATTTTCATGGGCCTTGCTACGCCGACAGAAGCTGGCGCGATGGGCGTTGTTGGCGCCATGCTCATGGCTTGGCTGAACAGCCGCCTCACATGGAAACTCGTCTATGAAGCAATGACCATGACCATGCGGCTAACCGCCATGGTTGTTTTCATCCTACTCGGCGCGCGCGTTTTCAGCCTGGTTTTCCAGGGTGTGGGCGGCAGTCACTGGATCGAAGGCATGCTGACATCCTTGCCTGGCGGTGTTGTCGGCTTCCTCATCTTCGTCAATATCTTTATCTTCGTCATCGCGTTTTTCCTGGATTTCTTTGAAATCGCCTTCATCATTATTCCGCTTTTGGCCCCCGCCGCCAGCGCATTGGGCATCGATCTGATCTGGTTCGGCGTCATGATCTGCGCCAACATGCAGACCAGCTTCATGCACCCGCCATTCGGCTTTGCACTGTTCTACCTGCGAGGTATTGCACCCAAATCAATCAAGACCAGCGATATTTATATGGGCGCAATCCCATGGCTGGTGCTGCAATTGATTCTGGTTGGCCTCCTCATTGCCTTCCCCGGCATGGTGACCTATTTCCTTGATCCTGCTGTGGCCGTGGATATGGAGAACTTCAAGATCGAGCTGCCCAATGCGCCAGCGAATGATCTTGGCAACGCACCATCATTTGACCTCGGCCAGCCACCCTCGTTCAAATGATTGCTATAAATCGGCGAAGTATAAATTTCGCCGATTTAACCTTCCGCAAATTTTCTGCTGAGGAAACGGGAGCTCTTCGCGCCAAACCGCCAAGGCGTTTCCGCGCCCTTTGTGATGCCGATACGCGGTCCGATGCTTAGTTCAATCGGATCCGCGCGCTGTTCGAAAGAAAAGGGCGCTTCCAGAATAGGCAAACCATCTTGGGACTTGGTAACACCGAGGGCCTGCGCAACCCTGCCCGGCCCCGAGCACAATAGTCGTGGATTGTCGGTTGACCGCCTCTCACTCATCGTCTCCATACCCAGCAAAGGCTCCAATGCTCTGATCAAAACTGCGGAGCCGGGCAGGCAGACAATATTCAGGCACCAATGAATGCCGTATGATCGGTAGACATAGGCGTTTCCCGCTGGCCCAAACATTGCCTTGTTGGAAGGGCCAGGGCCTCTGAAACTATGCGATGCCGGGTCGTCTTGCGTATAGGCTTCAGTCTCGACAATCCGTCCGCCGACACCATGAAGAAAGAGCTTCGCGCCAATAAGATCTCTTGAAACTGTAACCGCGTCACGTTGAAAGAACTCCGGCGTAATCATCGCACCTCCATTAAATTAGCCGCCACAGTTTTCATCCTTCAACGCTTTGAAAAAAATTTAAGAGCACTTGTAGGAGATATTACCCATGGTTCGTCCTTGAGGCACTACATCACACTCAAAAGGACGAACGAAGATGGAAAATATCGCATATGCCGGCAACATTTCCGGCAAGAGCCTGTGGGCTGGCCGTATCCTCAGCGGCATTTTTATACTGTTCATGATCTTTGATGGCGGCATCAAGCTCGTGCCACTGGATATTGTTATCCAGACAAGCGCTGAAATCGGGCTTCCAACCACGGTGGCATTCGCGCGCGGCCTTGGTATCTTGGGCTTGGTCTGTACCGCTCTCTATGCCTGGCCGCGCACTTCCATACTGGGTGCGATCCTGCTCACAGGCTATCTCGGCGGCGCAATCCTCACACAATTGCGCATTGGCAATCCGCTGTTTACGCATCTGTTCTTCGGCGTTTATCTTGGCCTGATCATGTGGGGAGGTCTTTATCTGCGTGACCGTCGCCTTCGGGCTCTTATCCCATTCAATTAGGAGTGGCGCAAACTTTCGATCGCGTCAAAAATCGGACTTCCCGGCCATTATCCAGCGAGAACATTCCGCCGCGGCCGGGAACCACATCGATAATAAGCTCGGTATGCTTCCAGACATCATATTGCGACGCGCTGATATAAACCGGCGCACCGCCAATCTCACCAAGCTTCACATCATTATCGCCGATGATAAAGTCACCCTGCGCATAGCACATGGGAGACGAGCCATCGCAACAGCCCCCAGACTGGTGAAACAGGATTGGGCCATATTCGGATTGCAAAGTTGCGATCAACTCAAGCGCCGCTGGTGTCGCGCTCACCTTGTTTTCAACCATATGGTCCATGCACACCTCCAACCTCTCCTCGGCTTACCAATCCGGTAGTAAAACCATTTGAGAATTCAGCCTGACAAGGCATGGTACGCCCGTCAGGCTGTATTCACATCGGTTTTTTAGAAGAAGCCGAGTTTCTTTGGACTATAGCTTACCAGCATATTCTTGGTTTGCTGATAGTGATCAAGCATCTTCAGGTGGTTTTCACGGCCGATGCCCGATTGCTTATATCCGCCAAACGCGGCATGAGCCGGATAGGCGTGATAACAATTGGTCCAGACGCGACCGGCCTGAATGGCGCGGCCAAATCGGTAGCACCTGTTAGCATCACGGCTCCAAATGCCTGCGCCGAGGCCGTAAAGCGTATCATTGGCGATAGACAGGGCTTCGTCATCATCTTTGAACGTCGTCACTGAAACGACAGGGCCAAAGATTTCTTCCTGGAAAATCCGCATCCGGTTATGACCCTTGAACACGGTCGGATGCACGTAATAACCCCCGGCAAGATCGCCGGACAGAACATTGCGTTCGCCGCCGATAAGAACCTCAGCGCCTTCCTGTTTGCCAATGTCCATATATGACAGGATTTTTTCCAGCTGTTCACTGGATGCCTGCGCACCAATCATGGTCGCTGGATCAAGCGGATCGCCCTGTACGATGGCTTCCACGCGCTTAAGGGCACGCTCCATGAAACGATCATAGATTGACTCGTGAATGAGCGCGCGGCTCGGGCAGGTACAGACCTCGCCCTGGTTAAGCGCAAACATGACAAAACCCTCGATGGCCTTGTCAAAGAAGTCATCATCCTCAGCCACCACATCCTTGAAGAATATATTTGGTGACTTGCCGCCCAGCTCCAGCGTAACGGGAATAAGGTTCTGGCTGGCGTATTGCATGATCAGACGGCCCGTCGTGGTCTCGCCGGTAAAGGCGATCTTGGCAATGCGCGGGCTCGACGCGAGCGGTTTTCCTGCTTCCAGACCAAAACCATTGACGATGTTGAGAACACCCGGCGGCAGGATATCGGCAATCAGTTCCGCAAGTACCAGAATGGAGGCCGGGGTCTGCTCGGCAGGTTTAAGCACCACGCAATTGCCCGCCGCCAATGCCGGGGCGAGTTTCCACACAGCCATCAATATTGGGAAATTCCACGGAATGATCTGTCCGACAACACCGAGCGGTTCGTGGAAGTGATAGGCCACAGTATCGTGGTCAATCTCTGAAATTCCGCCTTCCTGCGCACGGATGGCACCGGCAAAATAGCGGAAGTGATCGATTGCAAGCGGCATGTCGGCTGCCGTCGTTTCGCGGATAGGCTTGCCATTGTCCCAGGTTTCAGCCTGCGCCAACACAGCAAGATTATCTTCCATTACCTGTGCAATCTTGTTGAGCATGACGCTGCGCTCAGCGGCACTTGTCCGGCCCCAGGCATCCTTTGCAGCATGAGCGGCGTCCAACGCGGCCTCCACATCGCTGGCATCAGACCGGGCAATTTCGCACAGCACCTGCCCGTTGACCGGCGATGTATTCTCAAAGTAACGGCCTGCCTTCGGCTCGACGAATTTCCCGCCAATGAAGTTGCCGTAGCGTTTCTTGAAGTTGGGTTTGACGGTTCGGTTGAATTCTACCTTGTTCATTGAACTTCCTCCCTGAAGCAACGCGTCAGGGTAAGGACCCGACGCATTGCACGATTTCCATACCGCCTCCTCGCGGCATATTCAGAGGATCGCGCTTTACAGCTTGAGTGTCATCCCTGGCAGGCAAAGCGAATGCAGGATTTGTCGCAATATTGAGACACATGAAAGTCTCAGTTCAAGCCAAGCCGTTTAAGCTTGCGATGCAGGGTAGCTCTGCTCATGCCCATCATGTTCGCGGCAATGGAAACATTGCCATCTGCTTTTCGCAGAACTCGCTGGATCACGCTGCGTTCGGCGGCTGCAAATCCTCGTTCCGCATCGGTATCCTGCCCGAGCAGATTCGCCGCAGGTAATGGGCTGCTCAGGCTTTCGTCAGTCAGCCCGAGAAGTGCACGCGCCGAACGCGATGCGCCAACCACAAGATCGTCTTCGTCCACTGCAATTAATGCGTTCAAAGCCCGGTCATGGCCGCGTTCGCTACCCTGTGCCATGACGATGCGCGCTTTGGGAAAGGCCAATCGGAAATTTTCCGCTTCCACCCGCCGGGCGGCATCCACCACAGCCATGGCAATGAGTTTGACAAAGCCCTCGGTCAGATCGGAACGTGCCGACGATACGTCAATCGCTGCCATCAGCCGCCCGCGATGATCGAAAATCGGTGCTACAGTACAAGAAAGCGCTGTGTTGCGACTGCGGAAATGCTGGTCGCGGTGGATCGTCAGGGCACGTTGTTCAGCCAGCGCTGTGCCAATGCCATTGGTGCCCTCGCACTCTTCGCTCCAGACTGCTCCCGTCCAAAGTCCCGCCTTGCAAAAGGTGGCATCATCGCCCTCATAGCCCCGGCGATCGACTGGAACACCATTCTTGTCCGCTAAAAGGACACAACATCCCGCACCACCCACCGCCGAATAAAGCCGGTCGAGTGCGATTTCTGCGGTTTCTATGAGAGATCCCAGCTCTTCCCGCGCTTCACGCAATTCCTGATCGGTCAGCATGTTTGGCGGCGTGCCCTCATCAGGCTTCAAGCCGTAGAGACGCATTGAACGCCCCCAGGATGCAACGACCGCTGACTGCGCGGCAGCGTCACCTGTCACGGCAGATTGGATATGCTCGGCATGTAAGCCGTCATCCTGCGTTCCCATGGTCCTCCTCCGAAGTCCATGTACAGGGTGACGCCTGTTCTCGCCTACGTCAAGTCACCTATTGATGGCGGCAACCGGGGCTGCTCTACCGACGCGATTTAAGGGCGTAGGTCCAAAACGCCCCCGGTTATAATCGCAGCTATTCTCCAATCTCGTCATATGACCTTTTCAGCAAATATGTATCCATGATCCAGCCCTTTTGTGCGCGCGCAACATTTCGCAACCGCTCAATATCGTCAACGACATCGCGCAGCTTGCCGGACATGAGAATCTCATCTTCCGTTCCTATGTAAGCACCCCAATAAATATCGACATCTTCATCAATTGCCTTGAACGCGCCCTCGCCATCGAGCATCACAATCACGCTTTCCGAATTGTTCGGAAAACCTTCGGCAAGCTTGCGCCCTGTGGTTATCGTAATGGACTCGCCGATTCGATTGAGCACAACCTTATGCTTTGCCGTGAGCGCCTGAATGCTGGTAATGCCGGGAATGACATCATAGTCCAGTTCGAAATTGCCCTTTGCGTTCAGTCTGTCGAGAATGCGGATCGTACTGTCATAAAGCGATGGATCACCCCATACGAGGAAAGCACCACACTCATCATCGCCAAGTTCCTCCATCAGCAGGTGCGCATAGGTCGCTTCCATTTTGTCGTGCCAATCCGTGACACTTGTTCGATAGGTCGAGGACGGTTTCTCGCGCAGCGGCGTTTCAAAATCCACCATGCGGTAGTCTGGGGCGGTGATGAACCGCTCGCAAATTTCCCGACGGATCCGGGACAGCTGCTCTTTCTCAGCTCCCTTATCGGGAATGAAAAACACATCGACCTGATTGAGCGCATTGACTGCCTGTATGGTCACGTAGTCTGGGTTGCCCGCGCCAATTCCGATGATGAGCACTTTGCGTTTCACTGGGGCACACGCGAGGCCGACGATAGTTCCGGCCTTTGACTCTCTTCGATCAAAGCACAGAACAGTTCGTGGAGGCGTTTTGCCCCCGCATGTTTTCCGGCAAAGGCCTCAAGCTTTATAATCTCCTGACTTGCAGCTGCAACGATATTGGTGCCGCGAGGCCGGGAAAGCAGCCAGGCAAAAAACACGTCTTCCGGCACAGTTGCCGCGTTGACCGATTGTGGGTTGTTATATTGATTTGTATTGGCGCCGAGTATCATGCTTAACCCCGATTGTTGGGAACAAGGGTCAAGCGCGAAGATTGCAGATAGTCAGCCTGCGGCAAACCATTGCAAGCGACACACCGGGACACCCCGCCCGTGGACGTTCATCATGTTTCGGCAGGTCTCCTGGCTCACAGGTCAGTATTGCTGTCTGGCCTTCCCGGGAAATCCCAGTGACCTTTTGCCTGAACGAATTCAAGCGACAGCAACTCGCTGTTTACAGTTGCGGGGGCAGCGCCGGCATTGGTGAATATCACTTCACCGGCTTCCCTCTTAGCTCCCGGCTTTGCAGCACGGGAGAACCGGAACACTCTTATAAGAACCCAGCCCACCTATTGAGGTCAACAGGCAGGCGTAAATTTATCGGGGGGAAACCGGTAAACGGCTGAATGCGGCGCATCACCAATAGAAAATGGCGCAGGCTGGTGCCCGCGCCATTCCAAACTATTCAAACAAGATCAAGCGGCGAGAACTTCTTCCGCATCTTCCGGCACTTCAGAAATTGTCCGCAGGATTTGCGACGCGATCTGGTAGGGGTCGCCCTGCGAATTCGGACGGCGATCTTCAAGATAACCGCGATAGCCATTGTTTACAAAGCTGTGCGGAACGCGGATTGATGCACCGCGATCAGCAATGCCGTAGCTGAACTGGTGGATCGACTGGGTTTCATGCTTGCCGGTAAGGCGCATATGATTGTCCGGTCCATATACGGCGATATGGGCAGCGCAATTCTGCTCAAATGCCGCCATGACCTTTTCGAAGTAATCCTTGCCGCCGACTTCACGCATATAGGTGGTGGAGAAGTTGGCATGCATACCCGAACCATTCCAATCAGTATCGCCGAGCGGCTTGCAATGATATTCGATATCGATGCCGTATTTTTCAGTCAGGCGCTGCAGGAGATAGCGTGCAATCCAGACCTCATCGGCAGCCTTCTTGGAACCTTTTCCGAAAATCTGGAATTCCCACTGGCCTTTTGCCACTTCAGCATTGATGCCTTCATGGTTGATGCCGGCATTCAGGCAGATATCGAGATGTTCTTCAACGATCTTGCGGGCGATATCGCCAACATTGCTGTAGCCGACGCCGGTATAATATGGACCCTGCGGGGCAGGAAAACCAGTTTCAGGGAAGCCGAGCGGGCGGCCGTTCTTGTAGAAGAAATATTCCTGTTCGAAGCCGAACCATGCGCCGTCATCATCAAGAACAGTTGCGCGGGTGTTGGAAGGATGCGGTGTCTTGCCATCGGGCATCATGACTTCGCACATGACGAGAACGCCATTCTTGCGTTCACTGTCCGGATAAAGAGAAACAGGCTTCAATACGCAATCCGAGCTTTTGCCCTCTGCCTGCATTGTCGAGCTTCCATCGAAGCCCCAAAGCGGCAATTGTTCCAGCGTCGGAAATACGTCGAATTCCTTGATCAGCGTCTTACCGCGAAGATTTGGCGAAGGGACATAACCGTCGAGCCAGATATATTCGAGTTTATATTTTGCCATTCCGTTTCTCTCATATTTTATTGTGCAGACCGGTTGCGAGGCCTGCATCGTGGAGCGCAGTTCGCAGATAGAATTTACAATGCAAACAGCGTGCCAATTCGCTCAGCCGGATCGCAAAAATTTGAAAAACATATTAGCCGGATATTTTTAGCGGTGCTTTTTGCAGTTTGAAGCTGCCATTGCTATGCTGACGGCTCAGAAAAACCGCTTTTACCAATCGCCACGATGATGCATTTTTAGGCAGGTGCGGAATTTCTAGGCATGATAAGGCGCAAATTCTGTCGCAAGCTTGGAACCAATAACTCACTTCCGGATTAACGATCTGGAATGAACGAAATGGAGAGTATTATGGAAAGTGCCGGAATCGGGTGGATCGCAGCAATCATCATTGGTGGCGTTGCGGGCTGGCTTGCAGAGATGTTCATGAAGAGCAACATGGGCGTCATCATGAACATCATACTCGGGATCGTGGGCGCGATAATCGCCAACGCAATCCTTTCCATGGTCGGCGTCGTCCTTACAGGCTGGCTGGGTTATTTGATTGCTGGCTTTATTGGCGCCTGTATTCTTATAGCTGTTGCCCGCATGTTCAAACGAACAGCCTGATTTGATTAATGAGAAACGGCAGCGAGTATAGCCTCGCTGCGAATTTCCTCGGTCAATTGAAGCCGTATCCGGGCAAACTCGGGTGCGGCTTTAACCGTGTAATGGCGCGGATGTCCCAGCGGTACCGGCGTGATCGACTTGATACGGCCCGGCCGCGCTGACATCGTAACCACGCGTGACGCCAGAAAAATCGCTTCTTCAATATCGTGCGTGACAAAGATAACTGTCTTTTGTTCCCGCTCCCAAATACTGAGCAGCAGTTCCTGCATCAAGCCTCGCGTCTGGTTATCTAGCGCTCCGAAAGGCTCATCCAGAAGTAGTATTTTCGGATCATTCGCCAAGGCGCGGGCGATTGCCGTGCGCTGCTGCATGCCACCGGACAATTGCTTTGGCCAATGGTTTTCAAATCCTTTAAGTCCCACCTTGTCGATGTAAGAGGCGACAATTTCAGCTTTTTCCTTTGCGCCGACGCCGCGTTCTGTCAGGCCGAAACCGATATTCTGTTCGATCGTCAGCCATGGAAACAGCGTATAGGACTGGAACACGACACCGCGATCTGCACCTGGACCTTGCACCTCTTTGCCATCAAGCGTGACCGTGCCCGTGGTCGGCCGGTCAAGCCCCGCAACAATACGTAACAGCGTGGATTTTCCGCAACCGGATGGTCCGAGGATGGACACGAAATCATTGTGCGGAACAGTCAAATCCGTCGGTTGCAGCGCCTGCACAGGCTGCCCGCCGCGAACACCCGGAAAGACACGGCTCACGCCTTTAATGATGAGCGTGCTCATGCGAGCCTCCATGCAAAAAGGCGGCGATTGACCGACTTGAACAGGAAATCTGAAATCAAACCGATAATGCCGATAACAATAATGCCGAAAATGATCTGACCTGTAGCGAGCAGCGCCTGACTGTTGATGATCATATACCCGATACCGGAGGATGCGCCGATCATTTCAGCCACGATGACATAGGTCCACGCCCAGCCCAGAACCAGCCGCAATGTCTCAGCCACGTCCGGGGCATTGGCAGGAATAAGCACGCGCTTGACCACACCCCGGTCATTGGCTCCGAGTGTATAGGCCGCTTCCACCAGGTCTCGCCTTGTATTGGCAACGGCAACGGCAACCATAAGAATGATTTGAAAAACGGCACCGATGAAAATCACCAGCAGCTTTTGCAATTCGCCGATACCCGCCCACAAAATGAGAAGCGGAATAAATGCCGATGCAGGGAGATAACGCGCGAAGGATACAAATGGCTCAAGCAGGGCTTCGATCGGTTTGTAAGCTCCCATCGCAATGCCAAGCGGCACGGCGATAATGGCAGCAATGATGAAGCCGCCAACAACACGCCAGATCGTTATTCCGATATCATAGAGAAAGTTCTGCTCCGACAGCAAAATCCAGCCATCATTCACCATGGTCAGAGGGTCTGCAAGAAAGGTGCTGGATACAAAGCCGCCGAAAGTCGCAAAAGACCAGCCACCGACAAAGAGAATGAAAAACAGAATACCCAGAAGTATCCGCGCTTGCGCCCCGATGGGCTGTAAAGGTCTGAACATAAAGTCCCCTTAGCAAAAACGAAGAGCGGACAATGCCCGCTCTTCGCGCAAGCCTCATTATTGTATGAAGCTGGTATCTACAATTGTTGAAAGATCGGGCTTCTTTTTGATGATGCCAATTTCAAGCAGCAATTCTGCAGCTTCCTCAGAAAAGGTCATGAATTCCTTTTCGAAGAAGATCTTGTTTGCAGCCTGATCCTGCCACTTCAGATATTGGGCAGATTCTGCGAACTTTGCACCGGACTGCTTTACATCTGCTCCCATGATCTCAAAAGATTTATCCTTGTCTGAAGCAATCAGGGCCAATGCATCAAAATAGCTTTTGGCCAGCGCTTTTGCAGCTTCAGGATTCTTCTCCAGAAACTCATTCGTGCAGCCGAAAGTATCCATCACAGCCGGATAATCCAATGTGGTGGCGATGATCTTGCCCTTGTCTGGCGCAGCGCGAACAGTGGACAGATATGGCTCATAGGTCATGGCCGCGTCATTCTGCCCAGCGACGAAAGCCTGTGCCGCCGGTCCAGGTTCCATATTGACTACTTTCACGTCTTTGATCGAAAGACCATTCTTCTTCAGCATCCATGCCAGCACGAAATAAGGCGAGGTGCCAGGTGCAGAGGCCGCAACGGATTTGCCCTTGAGGTCAGCAATCGCGTTGACATCGCTGCGTACCACCATTCCGTCCGCGCCAAAGGATTTGTCCATCTGGAAAATCTGCTTCGTCGCGACACCATTGGCATTCCACGAAATCCATGTTTCCACGGTGGTTGCCGCGCATTGAACATCGCCGGAAGCAAGCGCCAGATGACGGCTGGCTTGCGGAATTTTGGTCAGCGTCACATCAAGACCGTTCTTCTTAAAAATTCCGGCCTGCTTTGCCAGCGTCAGCGGCGCGAAACCTGTCCATCCGGAAAGGCCGACGGAAACTGCTGTCTCTGCAAGTGCAGCGGTGGGAAAAAGTGCAAAAGCAACAGACGCGATTGCGATGTATTTTTTTAAACTCATCGTGACAGAACCCCTTTGTTTATTTTTTTGGCAAGCAGATATCTGACTATATGATAGGCAGGCCGGGTTTCTTTTGTCTACACATATTCGAAGAATTTATGTGAACCCAACTCACCCGAGCCGCGGCGCATAACTTGCAGGATCAATATTTTCTGGCCTGCCTGCAAGATCAAGCGCGCTCACCTTTGCCGGTGTTTTCGCGATCACTTTGCCGCCCTTTATAACAGCAAGGCGGGTTGCCTTCAGGCGTATGGCTTCTATCGTATCGGCGGCTTGCAGCAGCACCATGTCGGCCTTGCAGCCGACATCAAGCCCGTAGCCTTCAAGATTCAAAATCTTGGCCGGCTCTGTCGTCACCGCAGCAAAGCACTGGCGCATGGCGTCGCGGCTGGTCATCTGCGCCACATGCAGTCCCATGCTGGCAACGTCCAGCATATCGCCCTGCCCCAGCGAATACCAAGGATCCATCACGCAATCATGGCCGAAGGCGACAGTAACGCCATGAGCCAGAAGTTCCGGAACGCGTGTCATTCCGCGGCGCTTGGGATAGGTGTCATGGCGGCCCTGAATGCCAATATTGATCAGCGGATTGGCGATTGCGGCCACACCAGCTTCTGCAATCAGCGGCAAGAGCTTGCTGACATAATAATTATCCATCGAATGCATGGATGTCAGGTGCGAGCCTGTCGAGCGACCGCCAAGTCCGAGCCTTTGCGTTTCATAGGCCAGAGTTTCGATATGGCGTGACAGCGGGTCGTCAGTCTCGTCGCAATGCAGATCGATCATCAGCCCGCGCTCGGCAGCGATTTCGCACAAGGCCCGAACGCTTGCTGCGCCATCTGCCATGGTGCGCTCGAAATGAGGAATGCCGCCGACAACGTCGACACCCAAATCCAGTGCGCGCTTAAGCAGATCGACCGCACCGGGATAACGATAGTAACCGTCTTGCGGGAAAGCCACGAGTTGCAGATCAATATAGGGCGCAACGCGCTTTTTGACCTCAAGCAAGGCTTCGACGCCAAGCAGGCGCTCATCGCAAATATCGACATGGGTGCGGATAGCAAGCAGCCCTTGCGTGACCGCCAGATCGCAATAGCGCATTGCGCGCTCAATCACGGCTTCATGCGTCAGGAGCGGCTTCAACTCACCCCATATCTGAATTCCGTCCAGCAGCCTGCCGCTCTCGTTCAGACGCGGCTGACCCAGCGACAGCGTTGCATCCATGTGAAAATGGCAGTCGATGAAAGGCGGCGATACCAGGAGACCCGCCGCATTGATCACCTCACCCGCTTCGCCGGTCACATTGGCTTCAACCGCTGCAATACGCCCGGATATTACGCCGATATCCATGCCTGAGCGACCATCAGGCAGGGTTGCATTGGTTACTTTCAGATCGAACATGATGAAACCTTTATCTTTGACCCTTGAACCAGGGCACGAGCAATGAGCGCGGATAATCAGCCTTGCGGGCAACCAGAACCAGCGCCAGAATGGAAAGGAGATAGGGCATCATCAGGAAAACCTGTCCTGGAACGAATGCTCCCACTTCGGTTTGCAGTCTGATTTGAAACGCATCAAATGCGCCAAACAGCAGGGCTCCGAGCAGCGCTTTTCCGGGTTGCCATGACGCGAATACGACGAGCGCAATGCATATCCAGCCACGTCCGTTGACCATGCCGAAGAAGAAAGCATCAAAGGCTGACATTGTAAGGAATGCACCGCCAAGAGCCATAAGCGAAGATCCGGCAATTACCGCACCTATACGCAGGCCGCGCACCGAAAGGCCCTGCGCTTCCACTGAGGATGGATTGTCGCCAACAGCCCTCAATGCAAGGCCAAGCGGCGTGCGGTAAAGCAGCCACGCGACCACGCCGACCAGGACGAAAGCCAATAGGGTCAATGCTGTCTGTTGAAACAGTACCGGACCAATAAACGGGATATCGGAAAGAACCGGGATATCAAGCGGCTGAAACGGGACAATGCGCGGTGGCGTCGACACATTGGGCAGGGCCGTGCGATAGGTGAAATATCCCATGCTTGTTGCCAGCAGCGTTATGCCAATGCCGGAAACATGCTGCGACAGACCCAGCACCACCGTCAGAATTGCATGCAGCAATCCAAAGATTGCTCCTGCCAGCGCCGCGACCAGCACGCCGGTCCATAGGCCGCAGCCCATCCAGACCGCCATCCACCCGGCCATCGCGCCAGCAGTAAAAATGCCTTCAATGCCGAGATTGAGCACGCCGGCACGCTCACAGAGCAATGCTCCGAGCACGCCAAAAATCAATGGCGTTGCGATGCGGATGGCTGCCGCCCAGAAATTTACTGTCAACAGGATTTCGAGAATTTCCATTCTACTCTCCTGCCTGCAGGGGCGAAATGCCACGTTCGAATTTCAAACGGTAGCGCAGGAAAAATCCGCCCACGAGAACACAAAGCAGGGACAGCGCGACCACGAGATCAGCAAGATAGTTGGAAACGCCCGTCGCGCGGCTCATGGAATCCGCGCCGACAAAGACTGCCGCCACAAACAGTGCCGCAAGGACGACGCCAAGAGGATGCAGACCAGCAAGCATCGCAACGACAATGCCGGAGTAACCGAAACCGGGAGACAGATCGGCGGAAAGATAACCTTTGACCCCAGCCACCTCGCTCACCCCTGCCAGACCCGCAAGCCCACCGGAGATCAAGGCCACTTTCAGCACAGTCGCATTTACAGGCACTCCGGCAAATCGCGCCGCTGGCTTGTTTTCACCCACAGCCCTGATTTCAAAACCGAGAACAGTTTTGGAAACGGTAATCCACAAAATGAGCGCTGCGACCAAGCCGATAATCAGCCCGCCATGGACACGCATGCGCGCAAAGAGCTTGGGAAAGGCAGCTGCATCGGCCAATGGCACCGATTGTGGCCAGCCCAACGCAAGCGGGTCCTTGATCGGCCCCTCTATCAGCATCTGAACGAAGAGTATGACGATGAAATTGAGCAGCAATGTCACCACGACTTCATCGGCACCAAAGCGTAGTTTCAGCAGCGCAGGAACGATCATCAGCAGACCACCGGCAATGATACCGGCAAGGATGATGGCGGGTATCAGCAAAGGTCCCGGCAAGGATAAAAGCCCGCTGCCCACACCAACTGCCGCGAGAGCTCCGGCATAAAGCTGGCCCTCCGCTCCAATGTTCCAGAGCTTGGCACGGAATGCGATGGCAGCGGCGAGGCCGGTCAAAACGAGCGGTGTTGCCCGGGTAAGCGTCTCGGAAAAGGCAAACATGGAGCCGAACGAGCCCTTGAACATGAGCCAATAGGCCGTCAGTGGCGATACGCCCGCAAAACTCACCGGCACAGCCACCAAGGCAAAAGCGGCAAGCGCAGCTATAACGGAAATGATGATGCGCGCATTGAGCGAAACATCATTACGAGGCTGCAACGATATCCGCATCACGATGCCACCTGTAGGGTATGTCCCGCCATCATCATTCCCACTGATCCCCGGTCCAGTCCTTCTGCTGGTCCTGCATCCATCACTTCGCCCGTATGCACCACGAGCAGCCGGTCGGAAAGTGCAAACAACTCATCCAGATCTTCCGAGATCAGAAGCACGCCTGCACCACGATCCCGGGCAGCGAGAATACGCTGATGGACCTCCGATTGGGCGCCAATATCGAGGCCGCGCGTTGGTTGATTGGCGAGGATAAGTTTGGGAGAACGCTCCAATACACGCGCCAGAATGAGCTTTTGGATATTGCCGCCCGAAAGAAGCCGCGCCTGTGCATCTGGTCCCTGGCAACGTATGTCATAGGCCTTGATGGCATCACTCGCCCTTTTGCGCATGGCCTTGCGGTTGATGAATCCGGCGGTCTGAAACTCTTTGCCGTGCAGATCTTCTATTGCAATATTTTCGGCCACCGACATGGACCCGACCACACCATCATGCTGGCGATCTTCCGGCATGCGTGCAACGCCCGCCGCAACCAAAGCGCGCGGATCGCCAGTTTTCATGGGCTTGCCATAGAGCCGCACCGAACCTTTATCGACTGTCTCAAGGCCTGAAACCAAAGCCGCAATTGCCGATTGGCCATTGCCTGACACACCCGCCACGCCGACAATCTCCCCTGCCTTGATGACAAAGGAAACCTCGTTGAGCGATTGACGCACCGATCCGCGTTTCAACGACACTTGATCAAATTCCAGCACTGCCGCGCCAATCTGCGATGGCTTGCGCTGCAATGGCGGCACAGCGCGCCCGACCATCATATCAGCGATCGAACGTTTATCCGCAGAAGCCGTAGTCAATTCTCCGGCCTTCTTGCCGCCCCGCAACACCGCGATGCGGTGTGAAACCGCCAATACTTCACCCAGCTTGTGTGAGATGAAAATAACGCCCAATCCGCTTGCAGCAAGCCGGCGTAGAATAATAAAAAGCCCGTCCGCTTCCTGCGGCGTCAATACTGCGGTCGGTTCATCCAGAATCAACACCCGCACATCGCGGTAAAGCGCTTTAAGAATCTCGATACGTTGTTTTTCACCGACACTCAGTTGCGCGGTTTTCACGTCAAGATCGACGGTCAGTCCGCTTTCATGCATGATTGCGTCGATCCGTTTGCGCAAGGCACGACGGCTGCGCCAGACCTGCCATAGCGATTCCGTGCCAAGCACAATATTGTCGAAACCCGTCAGATTTTCGGCCAATGTGAAATGCTGATGCACCATGCCGACACCAGCATCCAGAGCTGCACTCGGCGAGCCTTTGGGCAATTCATGCAGAACACCTGAATCATCCGCGACACGTATCGCCCCCTCTTCCGGTACATAATGCCCGAAAAGAACGTTCATCAATGTCGTCTTCCCGGCGCCATTTTCGCCGAGAAGCGCGAGTATCTCACCCCGTTTGAGGGAAAGGCTCAAATCATCATTGGCAACGAGAGAACCGAAGCGCTTGGTGATGTTGTCGAGAGCCAGGACGACAGAGCCATTCTCCGCCTGTCCTTTTGTCTGTGTCATGTCTCTGCCCCACCAAAAGCGATCTTGTCCATTTCCCATATTATCCTTGGCATACACATCATGCGTGGTTCGCCAAGCTCACCATGAGGAAGGTGGCGTTTGGCAAGAAGCAATGATTTGCACAGTCGCGATTATCCACGCAATCAACCCACCTCCCTCATGGCGAGCTTCCTGAGCTTGTCGAAGGGCGAACCACGCAGCGCAACCTGTGCAATTAATCCACCCTCTTCAATGCGTTATAGTCTGCCTTGATTGCCCTATTTCGTCGATTTGGGTTCCGCGTCATTGATCTCGATCTTCAGCGTCCCCGCCTTGATCTCGGCCTCCTTGGCTTTTGCGATCGTGATTGATTCCGGGGTTGCAAGCTTTTCATCGACGACGATGCTGCCGCCGCCGGCACCGAGGAATGAATAGATCCCGAAATCAGCCGCTTTGAAGCTGCCCGCCTTCACCTCCGCGATCGCCTTGTCGGCCGTCGGCTCAAAATGCCAAAGTGCGCTGGCAAGAACTGTTCCGGGATAATCCTTGGATGTATCGATCACATTGCCAATGGCCAGAACGCCGCGCTCCTTGGCAGCATCGGACACGCCGAAGCGTTCGGCATACATAATGTCCGCACCGGCATCGATCATCGCGAATGCCGCTTCCTTGGCCTTGGGCGGATCATACCAGGAATTGATAAAGGTCACGAGGAACTTGACGTCAGGATTGGTTTCCTTGGCGCCTTGAATAAAGGCATTCATCAGCCGGTTAACTTCCGGAATTGCATAGCCACCGACAAGCCCGATTATATTGCTTTTGGTCTTGGCGCCAGCAATGAGCCCGGTCAGATAGGCAGGCTCCTGAATGAAATTATCAAAGGTGGCAAAGTTCGGCTCTACCGGCGGTAGCGAAGAACCCATGAGGAATTTGATATCTGGATATTCGGCCGCAACAGCACGTGAGGGCTTTTCAACGCCAAATGCCTCGCCAACAATCAGATTTGCCCCCTGTTCGGCATATTCGCGCATAACGCGCTCATAATCCGTATTGGAGACATTTTCCGAGTAGGAATAGTCAATATCGCCACGCTCTTTGGCGGCATTCAATGCCAGATGAATCCGGCTAACCCATTGTTGCTCAATCGGAACCGTGTAGATGCCAACCACTTTGATTTTTTCCTGAGCTGCCGCCGGTCCAAAAGCGGCCATTGTCAAGGCAGCGCCAGCGACGAGCCCGATGAAAGCCCTGCGGCCTAATTGGAAAACAGTTTTCATATCATTCCCCTTATTGTTTATTTTTTGATCACAACCCCAACACCGCTACTTAATAGGCAATGGCAGTTTTTCGCAATGTGAAAGGGAAAATGACAAGAGGATTATCGAAATTCTGCACAGCTCAACTGCGCAAGAGCACCAAAAGAAATTGGCGCCGTGTCGGGCAGGACAGGCGCCATCTCATGCCGGAAGGTCCGGTATATCATGCAGCTCTATTTCGGGCAGCACATTGAACGCTCTGCCGCACCCGGACGATAAAGCCAATTGGGTGGCATTTTCAGAACGTGAAATGCGCGTTCCTGTCTTTGCGGTGCCTGGCTCAGCCTGCCGACGCGCGCCATTAATGTGCGAACCTCATCCGACTTCACGCCATCACTCGCCATCATTTGACGGATGATCGGTTCAGCCAGCAATTCGTTCAGTGTTGGTTCAATCGCTTCCAGCATGATTCTCTCCTCAAATGATGACAGTGCTGGCAATCTGACCGCGCTCAATGTCGCTTGCATGTCGTCATTATGGCGGTTGTAAGAATTGCTTCAGGCGATCTGAAAAATCTTGCCATAAAGTGGAAAACTCCAAAAGCAATCAATGGACGCATGCGCATGCATCATTTGAATTTTGCTGCCAAGCGGCTTAGGGTCAGGGCTTGTCGCTATAACCAAAAGACGCCCGAAACGGCATATTTTCCCGCAGTTCGAATAATTCAAAGACTGTTCCATGCTCCGTAAGTTTACATTGCGTCGTCTCGGCGTCTTCTCCATTTTTCTCGCACCGAGCCGCTTGCGTGCCTTTGCACGAAGTCATGAAGCAGGTCTTGTTCTGGTGGCCGTACTCGTCGGCATTGTTTCAGGTTTCGTCGTGACTGCGATGAGCCGCATCGCCCAATATCTGCACTTGGTGATCTTCAACCTGCAACCCGGTGAACGCCTGTCATCATCAATGTCCGCAAGTCATACGGCGCTCTTTTTCGCTCCAATTGTGGGAGGCGCTATTCTTGGTGTCCTGCTCTTCCTTCTGGCGCTCTACCGTAAAAAGCCGATTGTCGATCCGATTGAGGCGAATGCCCTGCATGGTGGCCGGCTCTCACTCAATGACAGCATCATCGTCACCGTCCAGAATCTGATTTCCAATGGCTTTGGCGCTTCCGTGGGACTGGAGGCAGGTTATACCCAGCTCGCCTCCGGTTTGGCGTCGAAGTTTGGTCTGTCCTTGCGCTTGAGACGTTCGGATATGCGCATCCTCGTTGGTTGCGGCGCTGCCGGCGCTATCGCCGCCGCGTTTAACGCTCCCTTGACTGGCGCATTCTATGCCTTCGAGCTGATCATTGGTTCCTATACTATTTTAAGCCTGACACCCGTTGTTGCCGCCGCACTTGTATCCAATCTTGTCGCGCGGGCACTTGCCGGTAATAATTTTGTTATCGACATTGGCGAGTTCGGCACCGTTGTTCCCGCCGACTATGTCCCGGCGCTTCTCCTCGGCTTGCTTTGTGCCGGTGCTGGTATCGCGCTCATGAAGGGCGTCGCTTTCGTTGAAGAACTCGCCCGCAAAAGCTTCATCCCATTCTGGATGCGACCCGTCCTTGGCGGTGCGGTTGTCGGCGGACTGGCCTTGATTTCACCGCAGGTGCTGTCGGGAGGTCATGGCGCGCTGCATCTCAATCTGGATTACACAGGGCCTATTGCCGGCATTATCGGTATTATCCTGCTGAAAGCGCTTGCGTCCGCCATTTCCATCGGTTCGGGTTTTCGCGGGGGCCTGTTCTTCGGCTCACTTTTCCTAGGTGCACTCCTTGGCAAGCTCTTTGCTTTTTCCGCACCCTATGTCTTTGCCCACGCAACCCTGACGCCCGTGACCTATGCGGTTGTCGGCATGAGCGCTCTGGCAGTCTCGGTGATCGGTGGCCCTTTGACTATGACCTTCCTCGCATTGGAAATCACAGGGGACTTTCCGATAACGGTTCTCGTGCTTGCCGCTGTCATTGCGGCATCCATTACAGTCCGGAATACATTCGGCTACTCCTTTGCCACATGGCGCTTTCACTTGCGGGGTGAAAGCATCCGTAGCGCCCACGATGTGGGTTGGATTCGCAATCTGACAGTGGCCAAGCTGATGCGTACAGATGTGCGCACGGCTTCCGACAAGATGAGGATCAGCGAATTCCGTCAGGAGTTTCCGCTCGGCTCAACGCAACGTGTCATCATTGTCAGCGATGAGAATAAATATGTCGGCATCATAATCGTTGCGGAAGCGCATTCAGGCATCACGGAGACAACCGATGAAGCGCAACCTATTGGCCCATTGATCAAATATCAGGGTGAGTATCTACAACCGCAAATGAATGCGCGACAGGCCGTACGCCTGTTCGACAATGCCGAAGCCGAAGCTTTGGCCGTCGTTAATGACATTGTGGAACTGAAGGTCGTCGGGCTTTTGAGCGAAAGCCACACGCTACGGCGATACAGTGAAGAGCTCGACCGGCAACGCCGACACGTGTCCGGCGAAATCTGATCGCTCATCATATTCGCAAATTTTAACCCCATTTTAACCACGGTTTGTTGCAATGCGTAACATTGTGTTACTGTAATTGGAATCAAACCGGGGCAATCTCTTGCAATCAGGCACCAAGTCAGCTGGGAAATCATCTCCCGTCAACGGAAACTCCGCATTGGCATCAATGTGCAGCTTCTGGGGACTGCTTAGGGCGTACTGGACCTCCGAGCGCTGGGTTGAAGCCTGGACGCTGACAATCGCCATTGCGCTTTTGACCGCCGCAGCCAGCAAGGCCAGCGTCTGGATGGCGATGGCGTCGGGCGAGTTGATCAACTCGCTGGTCGACATACACGACCCTTTTGTCGTTAATCCGCTCAATGTGATCCTCGCAAATGCCGGTATTCTCGTTGCAATTGTTGCAGTCAAGGAAATTGGCTTCATCGGTGTCCGTCATCTCCTTTCGACAACCTTGCATCGTAAATGGCGCGGCTGGCTCAATGGCCGCTTCGGTGAGGCGCTGCTTGATGAACAGCACACACATTATCATTTGCAGCAGGGAAGTTCGGCGGAGCAGACTCCCGACAATATCGACCAGCGCATTCAGGAATCCATCAAGGGAATGACCGGCGGCGCCATTGGGCTGGCCATGGGCGTGCTGGGCGTCACAATGTCCATTCTTTTCGTGGGCCAGAAACTCATTGAACTTTCAACGCCAATACCCGGCCTTGATTTTCTTGGAGATTATGGCAGTGCCACGCTGGCCTTTACGGCCATTGCGCTCTACGTGCCGGTCAGCACATGGATTGCCATGCGTATTGGCCGCGCTCTTGAAAAACTCACCCTCGCCATGCAGCAATCCGAAGGCAGTTACAGAAGTGAGCTGACCACATTGTTGCGCCGCAGCTTTCAGGTTGCCGCTGCCAATGGCGAGACTGTTCAAAAGTCGTTAAATGACAAGCTTTACAGAAGCGTCGACAATAATTGGGGGCGTTTCAATGTGTTCGATGCCTGCTATATGTCGTTCACCTCGATCTACAATTTCTTTTCCGCCCGTATTATCGCCTATATACCCGGTCTTCTGCCCTATATGGGTAATACGATCAGCTTCAAGAACTATATTACCGGTTCCGAGCTTGTTGGTTCGATGATCAATGAATGCTCCTGGTTTATCCATGTCATGCCCGCAATTGCCAATTTGAAGGCAAATGCACGGCGCGTTACCGAATTGGCCCAAGCGGTCGAGCGTGTCAGCCAGCCCTCGGAATATTATCGGTCCACCGGTGTCAGTGAGTTCAAATTTGCAACACAGCATGAAGCCTTTGGCGTCTCGGTGCGGGGACTTGAATTGATGCACCGCGACAGCGAGGCCAAAGCTTTTCTCACACTTGGAAATATGCGGTTGCGCAAGGGCCAATGGGCTTACATCAAGGGTGATTCCGGTAGTGGAAAAACCTGCTTGCTCAAAGCAATGAACGGGCTTTGGGGCTATGGCCGTGGTGAAATCTTTTACCCGAAAGATGCGGCAACAATGTATGCGGCCCAGGAGGTCAAACTTCCCGGCGTGTCGCTGAAACAGCTTGTATGCCTCCCAATGGATGAAAGCCGTTTTGGCGATTCCTCCGTTGCGGCCGCCCTGCACCGCGCCGGCATGGGCGACTTTATTGAAAACCTTGGTGAAGAATGCCGCGATGGCACGTCTTGGGACCAGCTCCTGTCGGGTGGCCAGAAGCAGAAACTGGTGCTTGCGCGCATATTGCTGCACAAGCCTGCGGTTTTGTTTCTTGATGAAGCAACCGGCGCGCTGGACCCGGACTCCAAGATCGCCTTCCATCAGGCCATCAAGGATCATTGTGCCGGAACTACCGTCATCAGCGTGATGCATGAGATCGAAGCGCCACGCTCGGTTACCGGCGAAAACTTCTATACGCATATTTTGGAGATCAATGGCGGCACAGCTATCCAGCGGCCACTTCTGGAGACATTGGTCGAGCCAGATCCGCTACCAGCAACAAACTTCCCGCTGATTGCCGCCGAATAGCCCTTTTCGGAACACGGCGCTTTTTGTCCGGTAGAAGCAGTTCTGTTTAAATGAGACTACCGGTCATTTGCGCAAGCCGTCTCTAGCGCAAATTAGCTCATATAACGCCGATTCTGTTTCCCGGCCGAGACAGAAATTCGATAAAGAAAAACGCGCTTTAATCCTATCCGAAGGAATAGCCTGCACCGCGCACGGTCCGGATCGGATCAAGCGATCTGCCAATATTGATTGCCTTACGCAAACGGCCAACATGCACGTCGACCGTGCGGTCATCGACGTAAATATCCGCGCCCCATACATTGTCCAGGAGCTGTCCGCGCGAGAACACCCGGCCTGGAGACTGCATCAGGAATTCCAGCAGGCGAAATTCTGTCGGTCCGAGCTTGAGTTCACGCTCTTTGCGGAAAACCCTGTGCTGTTCGCGGTCAAGTTTCAGATCTCCAAAGCTCAACACATGCGACAAGAGACTTGGATTGACCCGGCGTAGCATGGACTTGATGCGTGCCAGCAATTCCGGTGTCGAGAACGGCTTGACCATGTAATCATCCGCACCGGTTGAAAGACCGCGAACACGCTCGCTTTCTTCACCGCGCGCGGTCAACATGATGATCGGCAGGATTTCTGTCTCGCGCCGAGCACGCAGGCGGCGGCAAAGTTCAATACCGGAAAGGCCTGGAAGCATCCAATCGAGGATCAGCAGATCCGGCACCTTTTCGCGCAAGGCGATTTCGGCTTCGTCACCACGGCTGATGGTTTCGACAATATAACCTTCTGCCTCCAGATTATAACGCAGGAGAACACTGAGGGCATCTTCGTCTTCAACGACTGTGATTCTGGGAGCTATAGGCATGGTCTGCTTCCGGCAATTATGGCGTTACTGGCTCGTCAAGAATAACGGTATGCGACTGATCTTCCTTCGGGCGTTCCGCCGGAAGCTGTGTTCCCGTTACAATGTAATAGACCGTCTCGGCGATATTGGTGGCATGGTCACCGATGCGCTCAATATTCTTGGCGCAGAACAAAAGATGCGTGCAAGCGGATATATTGCGCGGATCTTCCATCATATAGGTCAGGAGTTCGCGGAACAGCGACGTGTAAAGCGCATCAATCTCATCATCGCGTTCACGGACGATATTGACCTGTGCCACCGAGCGTGTCGCATAAGCGTCGAGAACATCCTTAAGTTGTGTCAATGCCAGTTCTGCGATGGTCTGCAGGCCGCGATAGACAGAGAGCGTCTGGCGCGTATCGTTGACGGCTACGACACGCTTGGCAATGTTCTTGCCAAGATCGCCGATACGCTCAAGATCGGATGAAATGCGGATCGTGCCGATTACTTCGCGCAAGTCGATCGCCATTGGCTGGCGCTTGCCGATGATGGTGATCGCTTTTTCGTCAATCTCGCGCTGACCGGCGTCGAGGATAAGGTCGTCAGAGATCACGCGCTGGGCAAGCGCATTGTCCGAATTGACCATGGCCGACACAGCCTGTTCGACCATGCGCTCCGCATGTCCGCCCATCTCTGCAATCTTGTGCGTCAGAAACTTCAGTTCATCGTCATAAGAGCGGACGGTGTGTTGTGCTGTGTCAGTCATTGTCTAACCCTCTTCCCGTGAGATCAACCGAAACGTCCGGTAATGTAGTCCTGCGTGCGCTTTTCGGTAGGGCTGGTAAACATCATTTCAGTGTCACCGACTTCAACAATATTTCCAAGATGGAACATTGCCGTGCGCTGCGACACGCGTGCCGCCTGCTGCATTGAGTGCGTGACGATGACGATCGTATAGTTCTGGCGCAATTCGTCGATCAGTTCTTCAACCTTTGCCGTCGCGATAGGATCAAGCGCCGAGCAAGGCTCGTCCATCAAAATCACTTCCGGGCTGACCGCAATGGCGCGCGCGATGCAAAGACGCTGCTGCTGTCCGCCGGAAAGACCGGTGCCAGATTCATGCAGACGGTCTTTCACTTCCGCAAACAGGCCTGCGCGCTGCAGGCTTTTTTCCACGATTTCGTCGAGATGACTCTTGCTTTTGACAAGACCGTGAATGCGCGGGCCATAGGCAACATTTTCGAAGATCGACTTCGGAAATGGATTTGGCTTCTGGAACACCATGCCGATACGGGCGCGCAACTGAACCACGTCGATCTTGGGATCATAGATATCGCGCTCATCGAGCGTGATATTGCCCGTGATCTTGCAGATCGAAATCGTATCATTCATGCGGTTCAGGCAACGCAGGAAAGTCGACTTGCCGCAACCCGATGGTCCGATAAGCGCGGTGACTTCCTTTTCCCTGATATCGAGACTGACTTCAAAGAGCGCTTGTTTGGCTCCGTAAAATACGGAGACGTTTTCGCCCTTCATCTTTATCGCAGGCTGGTTCGAGGAGTTATGCAATTTCTTTTCCACATCAACTTCGGATAACATGTTCATGTCCTTGTACCTCATTACCAGCGACGTTCAAAACGTCGGCGCAGCATGATCGCCGCAGCATTCATCACGAATAGGAACACCAGCAACACCAGAATGGCTGCGGCGGTCTTTGCCTGGAAGGCGACTTCAGGAAGGTCGGACCACAGATAAATCTGCACCGGCAGCACCGTCGAAGCGTCGGTTATCCCACCTGGAATATCGACGATGAACGCGACCATGCCGATCATCAGCAGCGGAGCCGTTTCGCCCAGAGCATGCGCCATGCCGATAATCGTGCCGGTCATGATGCCGGGCATGGCCAGAGGCAGCACATGGTGGAAGATGGCCTGCTGATGCGATGCGCCGACGCCCAGCGCCGCTTCCTTGATTGAAGGAGGTACGGAGCGGAGTGCAGCGCGCGATGCAATGATGATTGTCGGCATTACCAACAGTGCCAGCACCAGCCCGCCAACCAAAGGGGCGGAACGTGGAAGGTCAAAGAAATTAAGGAACATCGCCAGTCCGAGCAAGCCGAAGACAATTGATGGAACGGCTGCAAGATTGTTGATGTTGATTTCAATGATCTCGGTCACGCGGTTTTTCGGCGCAAACTCTTCAAGATATATGGCAGCGCCGACCCCTAGTGGCAGGCAGAGCAGCAATGTTACGGCGAGCGTCCAGAGCGTTCCGGTCAATGCACCGCGAATACCTGCAAGTTCAGGCTCACGCGAGTCACCCGAGGTGAAGAAGCGGGTCGCAAAAGCACGTTCCACCAAGCCCTCGGACTTCATCTTTGTGAGCCAGATCGCAGCCTGATCCTGTACACGGCGGTTTGATTCCGGCGTGACAAGCGTCAGCATGGACCAGCTGCCGGGAGCAGCAGCTTCGGCGCTTGCAGGTGTTATCAGCTTGACGCCATCAATACCCGAGGGGCTGATCTGGCTCGCCTTGATCGTCCCGCCATTAACGTTGACAAGCAGGCTTGGCAGCTTCTCATCCAACTCAATAGCGACATTAGCGTCGGTGATACGGGCATTCAGCGTCTGCGCCTCTGCTTTGATCGCATCGATCTGGCTTTGCAATGAGCTTGCTGCATTTGCATCAAGGCCAGGGATCAGTTTTTCAAGACGTGCGGATTCTGTCGTCAACTTTTCCAGACGCTCAAACAGAAAACCCTGCATTTCCTGAAAAGCCTTGGCGAAATCATCACCCGTTGAACGCAGCGAATAGGTCTCGCCGTTAAGGGTCTGGGAAAGCGTTCCCGTACCTTCCAGCACGATTTCCGATGTCTGATAACCCTTCAGGAACTGATCTGCATCATCTGAAAGCAGAACAGGGACGGTCACTTCCTGACCGATCAGCGAAGGATTACCCGAAATCATGCGGCGGAAATCGTCGGATGCACCTGAACTGAGCAGGCCATTCAACGCGCGACGTTCCGCACGGGTTGAAACATCAGGAAACTGAGCAGCCAATGCGTCACGAATGATCTTGTCGTAATTACCAGCAAGAAGCGTCACAGGATCGCGGGTATTTTGCGGGTCCAATGCCGCCTGATCTGCGGTAACCTTCAGATCTACCCGATATTCTGAAAACGCGGGCAAGCCCTTGAACAGAACATCGAGCAAAACAACCGACAGAAACAGTGCCGTCAGAATAATTGCTGCGATCCCGTAGAATTTGAAGCGCCGCTCTGCGCGGTAGCGCTTCTTGACCAATGCATCGCGTGGGTAGTCGGTAACGGGAATGCCGTTGGATATGGTGATGTCAGTCATATTGTTCCCGATATCTCTTGACGATCTGGAGCGCGATGAAGTTGAGGACAAGCGTGAAGAAGAAGAGCACGAAGCCGAGAGCGAAAGCCGAGAGCGTTTTGGCACTGTCGAATTCCTGATCTCCAACCAGAATGGTCTTGATCTGCACGGTAAAGGTCGTAACCGCTTCGAGCGGATTGAATGTGAGGTTGGCAGCAAGTCCGGCTGCCATGACCACGATCATCGTTTCGCCGACTGCACGGGAAATTGCCAGCATGAATGCCGACACGATGCCCGGCAAAGCTGCAGGAAGGATAACCTTCTTGATGGTTTCGGACTTTGTTGCGCCCATCGCATAGGAACCATCGCGCAGGCTTTGAGGCACGGCATTGATCACATCATCCGAAAGCGACGACACGAAGGGGATAATCATCATGCCCATGACAAGTCCGGCAGCGAGTGCCGATTCCGACGAGACCGAAAGACCAAAGGTTTCGCCCCATCCGCGGATGAATGGCGCGACTGTCAAGGCAGCGAAGAAGCCGAGCACAACTGTAGGCACACCGGCCAGAATTTCGAGAATAGGCTTCACAATTGCACGCGTGCGCGGGCTGGCATATTCAGCCATGTAGATCGCTGCAAACAGGCCGAGCGGACCAGCAACTGCAATAGCGATTACAGTGATCAGCAATGTGCCGACCACCAGCGGCACGATGCCAAATGCGCCGGATGAACCGACCTGATCAGCCCGGATCGCCGTTTGCGGCGACCATTGCAGACCAAACAAAAAGTCGATCGGCGATACTTTGGTGAAGAACTGGATGGTTTCGAAAACCACGGAAAAAACAATGCCGATTGTCGTCAGGACAGCAATGGCCGAACAGGCCAGCAAGACATATTTGATCAGTCGCTCGACGCTGTTTCGCGCGCGAAACTGCGGCCCGATCAGACGAAAACCCATCATTGCGGCGGCCAATGCAAGGGCAACGCCGCCAATCAGCAATAACCAGCCAGTAAGGCTGACAGCGCTTGAATAGGCCGATGCGGCATTGGCCAGTTCGGGCGAGGCAGTGCCTGCATAAGTACCGGCAAGAATTGAATGAATGTCGCGAAACACCGCGCTGCGGCCAAGACCATCAGCAATAGTGGCCGGGTCAATACCCGCAAGTGCCTGCGCCTCGACATATCGATTGGCAAGCGGCGCTCCCAGAACATAGACCAGAAGCATGGACAGCGCGATCAAAGCCGCAAGAAACATGCCGTGATAGGACGGAAGCGAATGGAGAGACGAAGGCTCCGCTCCGGCAAGGGATGACGCCCTTTGGCGACCCACCAGAAACAGCGAGACTGTCAATAGCGCGAGTATCAGGAAATATGTTGCGGTCATAGGCCTACCGATCCAGGTCCAAGGCTTGGCTTCAATGTATTTGAATGGCAGCCGGTCAGATCACCGGCTGCCATTCTTGATATAAAGCTTATTTCAGCTTGTCGCCGTTGATGGTCTCCATGGCCAGAACAGCCTTGGCAGCTTCAGCATGGCGCTCAGCTGGCAGTGGCACGAGGCCCTTTTCGGAAAGGTAACCTTCTTCGCCGCTTGCAGTGTCCGACACGTATTCAGCAGCAAACTTGTCCAGACCCGGGATAACGCCGACATGGGCCTTTTTGATATAGACATAAAGTTCACGTGAAGGCTTGTAAGTACCGTCGGAAATTGTTTCGAAGGTCGGAACAACACCGTCGATTGGCACACCGGCCAGCTTCGATGCATTTTCCTCAAGGAAGGAATAGCCGAATACGCCAAATGCCTTTGGATTTGCTTCAAGCTTCTGAACGATCACATTGTCGTTCTCGCCTGCTTCCACATAGGCGCCATCTTCGCGAAGTGACTTCCAGACAGCTTCAAATGCCTTGGCGTCCTTACCCTTCAATTCCTTCAGAGCAGGAATTTCAAGCGCACCGGCTTCCATGAAAAGCTCATGCATGGAATCGCGTGTGCCGGATGTTGGAGGCGGACCAAGTACTTCGATCTTCTCGTTAGGCAATGAAGGATCGATTTCAGACCAATTCTTGTATGGGTTGGCAACGAGCTTGCCATCAGCACCCGGAACTTCCTTGGCAAGAGCGAGGAAGAAGTTCTTGCGCGAAAGCTTCAGAGGAATACCGGCCTTTGCCTGGGCAACGGTCAGACCATCAAAGCCAACAAGAATTTCAACGATGTCCTTGACGCCGTTCTTGTTGCAATCGGCAAATTCGCTCTTCTTGATTGCGCGCGATGCATTGGTTGCATCTGGGAACTTTTCGCCAACGCCTTCACAGAAAAGCTTCATGCCGCCACCTGTGCCGGTGGATTCGACAACTGGCGTCTTCATGCCGGATGTCTTGCCGAAATTTTCTGCAACAGCAGTGGTGAAAGGATAAACCGTCGAGGACCCGACGATGCGGATTTGATCGCGTGCAGATGCAGTGCCGAGCGAGGCTGCAATGCCGATGGCCGCAATTGCCACCGTTGAAAAAAGCTTGTTCATGGGTTTTACTCCTGTTTGAAAACTTTTGAAGTCACCGCTATCTACAGAAGGTTTATAACAGTCATGTGACACTAATATTACGGTTTGATCACAATGAGCGAGCCGCAAAAGCGTTACGATTAAACATTTGTATTTATTATATATTTTAGCCACGCTTATTCCCGTAGCAGCAAATGAAACTTCGGCGGCGAATTACATCCCTGTTGAATTATATCACGATATCCGGAGCCCGTCGAAAGGGGATGCAGCTCTCCATTTGATGGATGTCCGTTCTTGTCCTGCGCAATGCTGGCAAAAATTTCAGGCCCATTTTCGCCCTGCCGTTGATATGATTTACAAATTTCCTATTTAAGGATATTGATTATCCTTAAATCGAGCATTTGAGCCCTAAAACTGTCACGGGCAGGATTGAGCAATGATACTGAAAAGTCAGGTCGAATGGGTACTCCATTGCTGCGCCCTTCTGGCCGGGCTGCCGGAAAACCATTATCTTTCAACCAAGACATTGGCTGAGTTTCATGGTGTTCCCAAGGAATATCTATCGAAGGCGCTGCAAAATCTTTCGCAGGCCGCGATTGTCGAGACGACACTTGGGCCAAGCGGTGGCTACCGGCTTGCAAGACCGACCTCAGAAATTACATTTCTGGATATTGTCGAGGCTGTTGAGGGGAAAAGCCCGACCTTTGTCTGCAATAATATCAGAGAGAACAATCCTTGCCGCTCCGTAGACCATTGCGATACGAAGCCATGCTCCGTGGCTCGCATCATGTGGGATGCTGATGAGGCGTGGCGCAGCAAGTTGCGCAGTGTAACGCTGGCCAGCCTGGTCGAAACACTCGCTAAGGACGTTCCAGCTGATCTTTGGAAGAAGAGTTCCGAATGGGTTATGGCCCGCACGTAGATAACATGCGGGCCAACCCGGTTCGGCGTGATCGGCTATTATATCGACAAGAATGTTACTTGATCGGGGTGGTCAAAGGGGTTTTCTCGTTGGTATCGACGACAAATACGGCAAGCAGCCGTGCCGGGTCGGTTTTACTGTCATTCGCGCTCACACCATGGCGATCACCCGGCATTTCAGAAAAGTTTTCCCCGGCTCGATAGACCTTCACGGGGCCGTCATTGACCTGGCTGCGAATGGCCCCTTCCAGAACAGTCGCATAGATAAAGGCGGAATTCGGGTGGGTATGTCCCGGCGAAGACCCGCCCGGCCCATATTCCACAAGAATGCCCTTAATGCTTTTACCCGGCACATTCGGCAGCTCATGCTCGTAAACAATAGTGACCTTGGCATCTGTCCCGTCGGCATGTGTGGCAGCGCTGTTCATGAGCAGCAAGCCAAGCGCCAATGCAGTGATTGAGGTTTTGATCATTTCAGTCTCCTTCGACTTTCGCTGTCTGGCGGCTCACTTGCGGCGGGGCGCCGTTGCGAACCATTCTTCAAAACCGATGGATCCAAGCCGCGGATCAAGGCCGGGCACGAGCGATTCATCGTTGAGTTCCGCGCCGAAATATCTGGCGTGAGCATCGACCACGACCGACCTTGGATCATTGGTTGCTTTCAGGTAACGGCCAACCAGATCGCTCAGCCGGACCTTTTCCGGGCCTGCGATTTCCACCGTCCCCATGACCGGCGGTGCAAGCGCCACTTCAGCCATGGCGTCCGCCACATCATCAGAAGCAATAGGCTGCACATAGGCAGGTGATAAATGCACCTTGTCGCCGACCGTCCCGGATTCTGCGATGCCGCTGAGAAACTCGAAGAATTGCGTTGAGTGAACAATCGTATAGGGAATCGGCGACTTTCTGATCAGTTCTTCCTGCGCAAGCTTGCCGCGAAAATAGCCGCTTTCCTGCAAACGTTCGGTGCCGACCACGGAAAGCGCGATATGGTGCTTCACGCTTGCCGCTGCTTCGGCTGCAAGCAGGTTCTTACCGGAGGTCTGGAAGAATTCGAGAACATCCCTGTCCGCGAAGGATGGCGAATTGGCCAGATCAAGGACGATATCCGCACCGGCAAGCGCCTCGGTCAGGCCTTCTCCGGTAATCGTGTTGACCCCGGTATTTGGCGAGGCGGCGACCACCTCATGACCCTTCTTGCGCAGGCGTTCAACGGTCTTCGATCCGATCAGACCAGTTCCCCCAATAATAACGATTTTCATGGCAATTGTCCTTCGGTGCCCGTTAATCCGGGTGTTAAGAGATCAATGTTCAAAGGTTCAGTTCAGGCCAGCCTTATCGAGACCAAAGGCCTTGTCCGATGATCCGGGCACAGTCCTGAAGGCCACATTGGCGCGGTTCCAGGCATTGATAGCCATGACCGTATAGGTTAGATCAGACAGCTCCTTCTCGGAGAGCTGGCCGCGAACGCGTTCGTAAACATCATCCGGAACGCCCTGCTCCGGCAGCTTTGTCAAAATCTCGGCCCAGGCCAAAGCTGCGCGCTCGCGCGGGGAGAACAGTGTCGATTCCCGCCAAATAGCAATGTGGTAAAGACGAAGCTCGGTCTCCCCATGCATCTTGGCCTGCTTGACATGCATATCGAGACAGAACGCGCAGCCGTTCATTTGGGAGGCGCGGATATGTACGAGATCCTCGATCTTCTCTTCAATGGCACTGTCCTTGAGCGCCAGGCTGAAATCCATGAACTTTTTGAAAAACTCGGGCGACTGCTGAATGTAGTTAAGGCGTTGGCTCATATGTCTCTCCATTCGTCTATTACGGATATTTGTTATCCTTAAGGATATTTAATATCCTTAATAGAAAAAATGTAAAGTGGGGCGCCTGCAATAAATTGCGCCTGCGCTCGCTCAGCTGCCCACATTTCACGTAAGTATTTGATTTAACGAACTATCGGCGATCCAAAAAATTGCCATCAAGCCGGTTGTTTTTAGACCTGTGCCTCCGTCAGTCGCCCTCACGCCTTCGGGATGCTCTATTTTTCACCAGCCGGTCCTGTGATGCATGGTGCCTACAGCAATCAAAGGCAGGCGACATTGAGAGGCCGCCGAAGCGCTGGACAAAGGTTGTGGCTTTGTATTGCTTGAAAGCTTTTAATGGTTGGAACCAAAATTCACCGACACCGGTTACTTTTCGAAAGGAGGTAACCGTAATATCTTTGGCTTTTTGTTGTGCTCGGCGGACCCATTATTCTCGGGATAATAAGGGCCTATGGCATGCTCAGACGCCGGCGGTTGACCCCGTCCGAAAAAGAAACTCGCAACCGGAAAACCAGACAGCTTTACCAGTCGAAAAATTAGACGGATATGGCGATGCCAATTGATCCAATTCCAAGATCCAGCTTTTTGTGCCTGATGAAATCACCACTTCGAATGTCATGACATTTACGACCGCTGCGGAAGCATTCGCGGATATTCATTCGGTGTGGAAAGTTCACATCAATGATCATGGTCCCATGACACCGGACGAATTCAAAACCGAGTGTCTGCGATGGAACTGATCGCTATTACGCTCGTTTCGGGACTGCCAGATAGCTGCCACTGGCAGGCAAGCATGAACGGGCTCAGGGCATTGATGTAATGGGTAAAGTCTACAATGAATTTATCGAAAGACTCCGTCTGGCCGTTCAGGAGCATGAAGAGCGCATTGTCCGGTTGGAGGAAGGTGTCGAAAAAGCCTTTCGTAAATCGCGGTCAGGCGAGAAGGAAGACATTTCCCTGCAAACTGCGGACCATTACCGCCGCCTCGCTCACCATCTGCGGGAAGTCATTTCACGGCACGACCTGAAGCTTGCGCAAAAATCTGAACCCGAAGCCCAAAAGAACGCCGCTCTACCGCGAAGGACAGAGCGGCGTTGATCGATTTTTGAAGCGGAACAACTCGTCCGCTCATCTCCACGCCCCTTGAGGGAAAAAACGGAACTTTTGGTGAATTTCAGTGGTGGTAAATTGTTACCGAAGGCCTTGTTATATCCGGCGACAGGGTTGAGCAGCAAAAAACACTATTAAATTGGGCCGTCCTGAAGCTCTCTGAGGCGGAGGACATCGTTGGAACTATCGATGCTGGCGAGCAATACCAGTTTATTCGTGTAGGCCGAAGCGGAGCGGGCGATCAAACCCGCGACACCTATCTGAAGGCTCTGCGCGACATTACCCATCTCGAACTGCTGATCGAAACATTGGACGTTTCTCAACCTTTTCAGGAGGCAACCATCCTTTCAACTGCAAGTGCTGACACCGTCCAAGTGAGTCAAGGAGACCGCTATGGGCCAGATTGAAAATCCAAAACTTCCTGAATTGCATGACCGGATGGCTTCCGGTGGATATACGATCCTATGGGAAGAACTTTCGGGCTGTTTTGTTGTTTGGAGCGACAGTGGTCACATCAGGGATGGTTTCACTACCAAAGAGGACGCCACTTCATCCCCAGCGCCGCGCCCAAACGAAAGGACCGTGCATCGCACGATCCCGCATCGTTCACTAAAACCCAACCTGCAGGCTGGCTATCATTCCATACCCAAGGCATTCATATAAAGTTCAAGGATCGCTTCTTCTTCCTTGCGCTCATTGGCGTCCTTCTTGCGTAGGCGAACAATGGTGCGGATGATCTTCGTGTCGTAGCCGCGGCCTTTGGCTTCAGCCATTACTTCCTTGATATCGTCGGAAAGCGTGGTCTTTTCTTCTTCGAGGCGCTCAATGCGCTCGATGAATTGACGCAATTCTGCTGCCGCTACACCTTCGACACCGCCCTGTGCGCCCAAATCATCCATGCTCATATTTCACTCCGTAAAACGTAACTGGCGACTCGGGGTTAAGCCGCGCGGAGCGTTCCGATGCCCGACGAAGGGCTAGGGAGTCAAGGAAATAGAGTCTGCGACCGCAGCCATCCGGACCTTTCAATGCCCGGGCTTGTTTGTCTCGAAGGCTGCCTTGGCTGCGTCACTTGCTTCGCGTTGATATTTTGCCTGCCAATCGGCATAGGGCTCGCCATAGATGATCTCGCGCGATTCATCCTTGCTGATCGCGATGCCGGAAGCTTCCGCCGCTTCGCGATACCAGTTGGAAAGGCAGTTGCGGCAAAACCCTGCCAGGTTCATCAAATCAATATTCTGCACATCGCTGCGGGCGCGCAGATGCTCCACCAAACGCCGGAAAGCCGCCGCCTCCAATTCGGTTTGCTGTTCCCGGCTTAAATCAGTCATGGATGATCTCCTCAATTATTCCCGTTCTTGAACCATAATGCCGAACCTCATGCATATCGGGTACTGCATTCATGCCTTCAAGGATTGGCCCCAGACGCTCAGCCCATAAGGTCGTGCCCGCATCATCGCCAATCAGGTCCTGGCGTACCTCAATCAACGCATGGGCATAACCCGGCAGGATGCAATGCGTATACATTGTGTCGCCCTTGAGTGCCCCGTCATAGGGCTCATTATCGCCAACGACCAGCAGGGGATCTGCCCGTAAACCCGCCAATAAAGGCAGCACAGCGCGTGGATCCTTGTCCCAAAGTATGCCGGCGTGCCAGGGCCTCGGCGTCGCTTTCCAGAATGCGGTAAACGAGTGAATGGAAATAACCAGGGGCGCCTTGCCGCTCTGTTCCACCGTTTCCGCGATCGCTGCGGCAACCGCATCATGATAGGGCCTGTAATATTGGTCTATGCGCCTCTTTCGCTCATCTTCAGGCATTGGATTGTTGCGCGGTATCACGGCACCATCAGACAGACGCATGATCAGGGTTGGATCATCATCGCCGCGATTTGGATCAATCAACAGCCGCGAAAACCCGCCAAGCACCGCTGGCACACCAAGCATGGCGGCAAGTTTGCGGGTCAACTGCTCGACTCCAATATCATATGCAATATGCCGCTCGAATTGCGCGGCATCCAACCCCAGCGAGCCATATTCTTCCGGCAGCGCGCGGCTCGCATGATCGGCAAGCAGGACAAGGCCCTTGGCATAATCGCCATCAACCAGATGATAGGGAGAAAAGGACATGAAGACAGGCTCTTGCAACGGTGAATCTGACCGCTTTTGTCTTTCATGCCCTAGGCAGCAATGCAAGGCAGATTGTTCGCCGAGCAATCCAGCATGCTTCTACAGATACCTACCAAAGGATTCAAAGCCCATATCCCAGATAAAAAGGGCGGCGAATGCCGCCCTCGTCAAACTAATTTTTAACTCAGCAGATGTGTGGGCATTGACGGCTGAAAACGCAGACTAGCATCGGCAATCATCATGGTTGATCCATCTGTCATAATTGCAGTTGCAGTCCCCGTAATTGCCGATCCATCTGAAAATTGCTTCGCACCAGCTAGGTCGGGTAGAAGATTGATCAGCTTGATCCCAGCTTCTGACATATTCCGCAATTCACCAACCTCACTAACTCCGTTCTGATTCAAATCCTGCCAGACACGGAATTCATTCCAGCGGGCATCATTCGCATCCAGAACATTGTCACGGTTGGTATCGAAGGCATAGCGTAGCCCTTCAATATCCGTCACGGATTGACCATCCTCGGCCTCTATCTCACCATCGGTTTTCCAGAGCGAAAAGGCTAGTTCCTTGGGCTGATCGATTTGGCCATCCGATCCAAGGTCAACGGCTAGGAAACCGTCTTTTGGCCCAACCCAAACAGTGTGGTCTGAAATTCCGTCATCAGTCCAGTCATATAGCCGATCACACTGATTGGCAGGATCGAGCGGTTTGAGCTCAATTTCGCCATTCCCGTCGAGATCAAGTGCTACAGGTGGAACAACAGACGGTTTTCCGGAAATATCAAGCACAAGTGGTTTAACTGGCACCGCAATCACATTGCCATTGCTGTTCTCATAGAGCAGAAACTCTCGTCCTTGCAACATTACTGGTCCTCGGTATGAAATGCCTAGTCCTCCAGAGGATACAAAGCCGTCTGGCATAGGTACAAACGTGCCTTCACCGACTTTTGGGCCGATTGGAGCAGGACCGGTGCCTGAACCACTTCTCTTGATGAAAAAAATGCCGTTAGCATCTTGATAGACGGCTACCTTATTATCGTCTGTAATATCGACGAGAAGAACCGGAGAGCCTATTGCTGGCAAAGATATCTTAGAGAGAGGCGACGCACCACTGCTTCCAAGCTTGGAAACGGATGCGGAATGTCCTTCAGGGAAAATTGAGGGTAAAAAAGACGTGGGTGCCGCGACTTTGTTGCCCCACACGGGATTTCCCCATCCACCTGCTGGCGGCCCAGTAAATATTCCAGTCGTTGGCGGACCACTGATTGGAAATGGCCCTGACCCTAATACTGGACCCCCGCCACCGGTCGAGCCACCACCGCCACCAAGGCCAGCCGGCGGCTGAGCCGCGTCAATACCTCCATATGTTCCGGTCCCACCTTTAGGATATCGTGGAGGAGGTGGAGCGCTAAACGAACCGGCCCCGATTGGAGCCGCGGGTGCATTTCTCCAGGCTTCTCCAGCAGTGTCTAACGGATTCATGTTTCTTGGCTCGAATGGTTTTAGTGAGAATGGCATCCCAGGCAGCAAAAGCCCCCCATACTTACCAGTGCTTGAAAGAATATTGCCATCTTTGCCCCATGTGGTTTGGCCAAATATCTTCTTCCCACGTTCTGTCTTGTTTATCCTTTCATAGACAGATGTCACCGAAGTGCCATCTTTAAATATTTCTAAACTAGCCTCTCTATAAGAGTTGCCTTGGAGATAGTAGTAGTACGTATCCTTACGAGCCCATTGCTGATTACTGCTCGTGTCGTATTCTGTTATTCTATAAGTTCCATCTGAGAAATCTTTTCTTCCGCTTGAAGCTTTCCGAGACGATTCCTCAGCGAGACGAATGCGCGTCGCCTCAGCTTCAAGCGCCTGCTCCAACTGTTGCATGGCCTCGGCGGCTTTCTCAACGGCTAGCCTATCATAAATTACCGCGCCGTTCTTATCATACCGGATATCCAAAACTGGTTTCCCAAATTTATCATAACTGTATAAATCCCGCGTTCCGTCCTGGCGGAAGGTGATGATCGCAGTGGGCTTGCCATCCGCCGTGTACTCACGACGCCGCATAATCTTACCCGTATTCTTGTCGAAATCGACATCATACTTGCTGCCGTCATCATTGGTTCCAGTTTCGGAGACCAAAGAGCCATCCTTGCGATACTCCACGGAAGCTTCTTTCCAAGTCCCGGTTCCATCCGCATCATAAAGCGTCTCGAGCTTCGTTCCGTCGGTACGGAAAGTCGTTTTAGATAGCGTCTGACCTTTGTCGCTGTAGTCAGTTCGAGCAGTCATGGCACCACTTGTCGGATCGTATTTTACTTCGTAGCTGCCGCCATTATCCTTGATGCCCTTTTCCGAAAAGGCATTGCCATTTTTGTCATAGTCAATGGTTGCTTCACGCCAAGTGGCTTTGTTATTTACGTCATACAGCGTTTTGCTCTGCGTTCCGTCCTGGCGGAAGGTGATGATCGCAGTGGGCTTGCCATCAGCCGTATATTCCCGCCGCCGGGTGACCTCACCTGTATCCTTGTCGAAGACAACATCATATTTGCTGCCATCATCGTTGATACCTGTTTCCGATACCAAAGAGCCATCCTTACGATACTCTATCAAAGCTTCTTTCCAGGTCCCTGTCCCAGTCACGTCATACAATGTAATTGCTTTGGTTCCGTCGTCCCGGAATATCGCGGCAGATAGCGCCTGCGTCTTGTCATTGTAGTCAGTCCGGGCAGTCATGGCACCGCTAGCCGGATTGAACTTTACATCATAGCTGCTGCCATCATCCTTAATGCCTCTTTCGGAAACAGCATTGCCATTTTTGCCATAATCGATGGTTGCCTCGCGCCAGATGCCCTTGTTGCCAGCATCGTAAAGCGTTTTGCTCTGCGTTCCGTCCTGGCGGAAAGTGATGATCGCAGTGGGCTTGCCATCCGCCGTATATTCACGACGCCGGGTGACCTCGCCTGTATCCTTGTCAAAGACAACATCATATTTGCTGCCATCATCGTTGATACCTGTTTCCAATACCAACGAGCCATCCGTGCGATACTCGATAGAGGCTTCTTTCCACACTCCGGTGCCGCCAGCATCGTAAAGCTTTTTGACCTTCGTCCCATCCGTTCGAAATATCGTGGCAGATAGCGTCTGACCTTTGTCGTTGTAGTCAGTCCGGGCGGTCATAGCGCCACTACTTGGATCGTACTTTACGTCATAGCTGCTGCCATCGTCATTGATGCCCTTATGTGAAACAGGCTTGCCATTTTTGTCATAATCAATGGTTGCTTCACGCCGGTTGGCTTTATTGGCCGCATCATACAGCGTTACGCTTTGCGTTCCGTCCGTATGTATGGTGATAGTGGATATTGGCTTGCCATCTGCTGTGTATACGCGCCGTCGTGTGATCTCTCCAGTATCCTTATCAAAGACAGCATCATATGTACTGCCATCATTATTGATACCGGTTTCGGAAATAGGGGAGCCATCCTTACGATACTCTATCAAAGCTTCTTTCCAGGTCCCTGTCCCGGTCACGTCATACAATGTAACTGCTTTGGTTCCATCAGTTCTAAATGTTGAACTTTTAGTCAGATTTCCGGCGGCATTATACTCACTTCGCGTACTGGCCCTGGTTGTACCGGGAAAGAACGTCGTTTCCCACGTGCTACCGTCATCGTTAAGTCTTCGTTCTGAAACAAGAATTCCATTAACATCATACTCGGCCTTTGCTTCACGCCAAGGCGAATTATTAGAAGCATCATAGCTGGTCGTAGTGCCAGTTCCATCAGGCTTAAATGTAGTTTCTGAAGTTTCTTTTCCTGTCGTGCGGTCGAAATACTTATCGTTTATCTGCTTACCCGAACCATCAAAAACAGATTCCCGAGTTTTAACATGTGTGAGAGGATCATATTCAGTCTCGGTCTGGCTCTTAAGTTTACCGTCCTTGTCATAGGTTTTGATGCTGGATGGCTGGTTATTCTCCGGATTAAACTCGGTTATTGTTTTCGTGCCATCGGGATTGAGGATAGTTTCGGGCTGCCGCACTGATACAGCAAGTGTCACCTCACCCGAACTCAGTCCGAGCGCTTCTGATATTTCCTTAGCAGCTTTTTCGATGGCTTTGACCGCCGCTTCACCACCAATTACGCCAGTTGCTCCTCCCAGTACAACCCCAATGAGTGCTCCATAGGGTCCGGCACCAACTCCCGCTGATCCGCCCCATTGAGCACCCATCCAACCAAAAGCAAGGCGAGCACCAAGTCCGTTTAAGACACTATTGGCGCCTTCCACGTCGCCATTCGCAGCAAGTTCCTTTGCTTGTGCCATGGACTGTTTTGCATCAAGCAGGGCACCCGCTGCACCCAGACCCGCTGCACCCAGACCTTTTACCAGCCCCCTCGCAGACGCGCCGAAAATACTGCCCAAAGTCTCCCGCAGTGAGACCGATGGGGAGAACCGCCCCACTTCCGTTGCCTGCCCGATAGCCGCTCCAAGACTGTCCAACGCACCTGTTTTCCCAGCCTTTTGCAGAGCTTTGGTAACCTCCTCCACAGCTTCTGATGACTTCAACACGGCAGTCCATTCAGCCTCAGGACCTACCAGTTTGCCCATCTTCGAGATGGCATCGGCATGTTTTGTTGCATAATCATCCAGCTTGCCGAGCAACTCCTGATTAAGCTTGTTTATCGCTTCCGACGTTATGCCCTTAGGCGTATTTGTGAAAAGATCACCGTTAATGAGAGCTGTCTTTAGCGTATCACGCAAAGTATTTACCCGTCCCGCAACGCGCTCGGCAGCGGCCCGGTCTCCGGCAATAGCAGCTTGGCCGTCCTCAGTATCCGCAAGATCATCAACAAGGTCATTAATACCCTTCTGATAGCTGCTAAGCGGGCCACCTGTATGCGGCGAAAGATTCAGTTTTTCTGCCAACTCCTGAGTACCAGGTAAATTCAGAATATTTTGCGAAGCATTAAGCTCGAAGAGATCGAACTCCTCAAGCGTGACAAGGAGTTGGCTCTTGTTCGCAACATCCTTTGTAATGACGTGATGGCCTTGAAAAAGCGATTTTAGAACAGATTCATCCATATCAAAAATCCTTTAAAAAACTTAAAATATCAATTAGTTAAATATAGCCGCCGTATGAATTATAGGTTTGCAGCATCCCGGAATTGCAGGCCACTGACTCCGCCTTTTTGGTTCATTCCCACAGCTCGGCAAGCATCGCGCAAAACATGATCGCAAATTACTGAACTTGGCTTTTCCATCATCCGAAAAATATGAGCCCAACCAATTTTTTCCTCCTTGAACGTGAGTTTTGCTCCACCAACAAAGCTGTATACTTTGTGTCCAGAAGGTTCAATTTTGATCCTCACAGTTGACGCTTCTTCATTCAGAGCATCGATGGTGCGAGTGACATCGCAAAGATAGTATTGAGGCCCCTTCGAGCCATCAGCTAACGTAAAATCACACAGCGCGAACACAAAGCCTATAGGGTCGACAGCTTCGAATATCTGCTTGAGACGCTCCGAGACCAGCCAAATGCCGCTTACGGCGTCTAGATCTCTGGGCAATTTGTGCTTGCTTGCATCTTTATCAAACGCTAATTGTGGCATCACGGGATAGGCTGGCCTGCCTGGGTAATGTCCCGGCGGAAACCATGTGGCATCTCCCGGCCAAGTCAATTCATTCTTATTGACAATCTCTATACCGTGCATGCCACCATGCTGGTCAGGCCCGACCACAAAGTACTGCCCTTTCCTGGGCTTGTTGGTCTGTTTCGAAAATACGTCGCTTCCTGCCATTACCCTGTCCTCGTCCTGCTTCGGCAGCCAGCACGAACACCGCTTCCCTTGTCAAGGACTATGCTCGGCAAATCATGCGTTGACAATTAACCCTTAGTCCAAACACGCTCAAACAACTTCCCGGTTGTATTCGTTTACGATGGCCGTGTTAGAGCACAATAGTTTTCACCAATACAAATCGATTAGATCGCAGCCTGAGCCGGATCGTCCCAAAAACACCACAGCCGATCACAATCTTGTCGTGGCACCCCTCTACGACTTATTCACGCGTTGACAATGCGCGCGAAACTACCGAAAAGGAACCTCGTCTACCTGCCCTGAAGCCATTGGCTTAATTTTGGTGCTGGCAGGACCCTAAAAGACCGGACGGAGGCAATATTGAGTATGAGCATAAAGCTAAGATGGGGAAGCTTCCTCGCGGCATTTCTGTTCATATTCATTTCGGGAAGCGTTTTTGCGCCGACCCAGGCCCATGCCGATTTCCGCGTGTGCAATTCCACCCAAAATCTGGTCGGCGTTGCTCTGGGCTACCGCGCCAAGACTGGCTGGATCACGGAAGGCTGGTGGCATGTCAACGCCTCTTCCTGCACCACCTTGGTTGTCGGACCGCTGACATCGCGCTATTATTACCTTTACGCCGAAGATGCTCAAAGCGGCGGGCGCTGGGACGGCAAGATCAACATGTGCGTTGCCGAAAACCAGTTCAAGATAACCGGTATCAATGACTGCTTCGCACGCGGTTTCCAGCGTTCCGGATTTCAGGAATATGATACGGGCGAGCAGACGAGCTGGATGGTCCAGCTGACAGAAGAAAATCCTCCCTCATCTCCAATTGTAACGGATACCCCTCCTCAATGAGACGTCGCCGCAAGGTCAAAATTCTCGCCACGCTCGGTCCTGCTTCCTCCGACGAAGGCATGATTCGCAAACTGTTCGAAGCCGGTGCCGATGTCTTCCGCATCAATATGAGCCATGCCAGCCACGACCTGATGCGTGAACTTGTGCGCCGCTTGCGCAATGTGGAAAAAGAAGTCGGACGGCCAATCGGCATTCTCGCCGATTTGCAGGGACCCAAGCTGCGTGTGGGCAAATTTGCCGAAGGCAAGGTGGAACTCGTTGCAGGCCAGACCTTCACCCTCGACAACAATGAAGCGCTTGGCGATAACACCCGCGTTTACCTGCCGCATCCGGAAATTCTCAAAGCCGTTGAGCCGGGTCATCGCCTGTTGATCGACGATGGCAAGCTGGCGCTTGTCGCTGAAGCATCCGATGGCAAGCATATTCGCTGCCGGGTTGTTTCAGGAACGAGTATTTCCGACAAGAAAGGCGTCAGCCTGCCTGACACCACACTTGATGTCGGCGCTCTGACCGAGAAAGACCGCCGCGACCTTGATGCCGTGCTGCAGGAAGAAATCGACTGGGTTGCTCTGTCCTTTATCCAGCGGCCGGAGGATCTTGCCGAAGTCCGCAAGATCTCGCGCGGCCGCGTTGCTCTTCTCTCAAAGATTGAGAAGCCACAGGCCGTTACCCGCCTTGATGAGATCATCGAGCTTTCCGATGCGCTTATGGTTGCGCGCGGCGATCTCGGCGTTGAGATGCCGCTGGAATCAGTGCCTGGCATCCAGAAGCAGATCATTCGTGCTTGTCGCCGGGCAGGTAAGCCCGTTGTCGTCGCCACGCAGATGCTGGAATCGATGATCACTGCCGCCGTGCCAACCCGCGCCGAAGTGTCCGACGTTGCCACAGCCGTGTTCGAAGGTGCCGATGCGGTTATGCTTTCGGCAGAATCTGCAGCTGGCGATTATCCTGTAGAAGCCGTCGCAACAATGGCGCGCATTGCCGAACAGGTGGAGCGCGATCCAAACTTCCCCGGCATTATCCATGCCCAGCGCCCCGAGCCCAATGCGACCGGTGCCGATGCAATTTCGCTCGCCGCCCGCCAGATCGCCGAAACGCTCAATCTTTCAGCTATCGTCACTTATACCGCCTCGGGAACCACTGCCTTGCGTGCCGCGCGCGAACGGCCACTTTTACCCATCATCGCGCTGTCGCCTGTCGTTGAAACCGCCCGCAAGCTAGCGCTCGTCTGGGGGTTGCATTGCGTTGTAACCGACGAGGCCTATGATCTTGATGAGATGGTCGATCGTGCTTGCCACATTGCCTATCAGGAAGAGTTTGGTAATCCGGGTGATCGCATCATCATCTCGGCTGGCGTGCCCCTGCGTACCCCAGGTTCAACGAATATGCTGCGCATCGCCTATATCGGCTCCGACGGTCTGACGAGCGTCTGACGTCTAGCGCTGCAAGCGGTTGATTATAAAAATTCCGGCATGCGTAAGCATTGCCGGAATTTGCAATTTTAAGCTGAGCATATTGCTGGTTGCTACTCTAACGAAAGCTACGGCAGTTTAGAAAAGAGTGCGGACGGCATTGCAACGAGCCGCCAGCGCAACAGCTATGGAGCTTCCCGCTCATTTTCAGCATCTTAAGCAAAATACCCGCAAAGCTAAATGATTTTCCCGAAAAAACGGGCAAATTTGCCGAAGAATTACAATCGATAGTGGTGATTTAGTTGTGATTAGTTGCAATCACCGAAATTACGTGCGCTGGCCGGTTAATTCATCTGCCAGTTCACCGACTTCTTTCTGAGCCTGACGCATCATCGGATAGACATTCAAAACCTGCTCGAATGCGCCCAGCGCTGCCTCTTTGCGGCCCGTTTCCTTGAGGATGGAAGCCATACCGGCCATGGCTCCAAAGTGCCGTGGTTCCAATGTCAGCGTCTTGTGAATATCAGCCATGGCGCGGCCGTAATCATTCATCACATAGTTCAATGTGGCGCGGCGGTTCCAGCCTTCCGCATAGTCCGGCTTCATGACGATGACTTGATCGAGAAAATCCAGCGCAACGGAATACTTCTTATCTTCCATGGCCTTAGAGGCCCAGCCCATCATCAGATCGATGCTTGCGCTGCCGGAATTCTGCCACTGGGCTTGGATTTGCGAGGCAATCCGCGATGCTTTCATCGCGTTGGTTTCCCGCTTCAATTGACCGAAAAGCTCATCCAGCCGGGCGGCACGCTTTTCCGCCAATGTTTTGCCGGGCAATGCGGCCTGTCGCGGAGTGAGGGCCTGGCCTTCAGCAGGTTTCCCCTGCGTATCAGCCCTGTCTTCCGTTCCGGTTCTTTCTTGCGCCCAAGCGCTCTCCGCCATTGAAATCATTGGCGAAAGTACCGTTGAGAGCCCGAGTAAAATAGCAAAGACGTTCTGCATGACACGAATGTTAGTCCGTATCAGCAAAACGTCAAATGCAAATAACCGTGAAACGGTAAGATCAGCCCTGGCGTGCTTTGAAGCGCGGAGCAGTCTTGTTGATGATGTACATGCGGCCCTTGCGACGGACCAGCTGATTGTCACGATGACGGGCTTTGAGGGCCTTAAGGGAGTTCTTGATCTTCATTTCAGCACCGGTATCTTTCGCCCGAAACCGGGCACCAATAAAAAGCGCGCCTTTTAAGCGCGCCGGAAACACGTTGCGGGGAAATAGCCAAGGAATGCCTGCATTGTCAACTCCCATCCCGCGATTCATCGCATGATTCAGCGAGAAAACTTATCTTTTCCAGCATTCAGAGGCGTTTGGTTATGCGAGTCACATGCCCCATCTTGCGCCCCGGACGCGCTTCGGCCTTGCCGTAAAGATGCACCACGGCTCCGCTTTCTTTCAATATCTCTGGCACGCGGGCAATATCATCGCCAATGAGATTTTCCATCACACAATCGGAATGCCGCCTCGTATCGCCCAGAGGCAATCCTGTAATGGCGCGTATATGCTGCTCGAACTGTGAAACGGCGCAGGCTGCTTCTGTCCAGTGGCCGGAATTATGCACGCGCGGTGCAAATTCATTGGCAAGCAAAGTTCCATTGGCAAGCGCAAAGAACTCCATGCCGAGCACGCCGACATAATTCAATCCTTCCAGCAGCTTGCGGGCCGCATCCGCTGCCAGGCCCGCCATTGTCGAAGACACGGAAACAGGAACTGTCGAGCTTGCGAGAATTCCATCCTTGTGAACGTTCTCGGCAATGTCATAAACCCGGATATTGCCGGCTTCGTCACGCGCCGCAATGACCGATATCTCGTGAGTAAAGTCCACCAGCGCCTCAAGAATGGAAGGAGCATTGCCAACGGCGGCAAATCCGGCCTTGGCCGTTTCGCCCGGCACGCCGGAAAACTTCGCCTGGCCTTTTCCATCATAACCGAAGCGCCGGGTCTTAAGGATGCCCTTGCCGCCAAAAGCAAGCAGGGCAGCTTCCAGCTCCACCTCATTTTCGACGACGCGCCATTGCGCGGTCTGAATGCCGAGCTTGTTGAGAAACCGTTTCTCGGTGACGCGATCCTGTGAGACTTTCAGTGCCTCTGCTGGCGGAAATACTGACTTCGTTTCACTCAAAAGTTCCGCTGAGTCGACGGGCACATTCTCAAATTCGTAGGTAATGACGTCGCTTAGCTCAGCCAATCGCTCCAACGCGTCATGATCATCATAGGCTGCGGTAATAACTTCATTGGCAACCTGCGCTGCGGGACAATCTGCTTGGGGCTCCAGTATCACTGTTCTGTAGCCGAGACGTGCAGCAGCTATAGCCAGCATGCGTCCGAGCTGACCACCACCGATTATACCAATCGTCGAACCTGCAGAAATCATTCTCAAACCTCGTCGGAAGGCCGCATCGCAACCTTCTCGCTTTGTGCCTGCCGGAAAGCATCAAGCCGTTTTGCCAGTTCCTTATCGTGCAGAGCCAAAACCGCTGCCGCCAGCAATGCGGCATTGACCGCGCCTGCCCGGCCAATTGCCAATGTCCCGACGGGTATGCCCGCTGGCATTTGCACTATGGAAAGCAGCGAGTCCTGGCCGGAGAGAGCCTTCGATTCAACAGGTACGCCAAAAACCGGCAAAGGCGTCATGGACGCAGCCATGCCTGGCAGATGTGCAGCACCGCCTGCACCCGCAATAATGACCTTGAAACCAGATTCTCTCGCGCTTTTGGCGAACTCGACCAATCGATCCGGCGTTCTGTGCGCCGAAACGATCCGGTCATCGTGAGAAATTCCAAGGCTGTCCAACGTTTCAGCCGCATGACGCATGGTCGACCAATCGGACTGGCTTCCCATAATGATTGCTACGTCAGCACGTGTATCAGCCATTGAGCATCCTCTAATAATGGAATGGGGGAATTAGTGTAAAAGCAAAGAGCCTGCAAGCATAAGTCACAGCACCGCAGATTGCTCTTTGATATCAGGCGATTATGTCGGGGATGATTTTGTCTTCCAGCTCGATGAGCTTATCTTTGATGATGAGTTTCTTCTTTTTCATGCGCTGGATACGCAGCTGGTCGCAACCAACTTGGATCATTGCCTGGATAGCTGCATCGAAGTCCAGATGCTCTTGCTTCAATCTTGCGACTGCCAATCGAATGTCAGCCTGATCTTGATCGGACATGCAGTGATTCCCGGTATTTTGCTGTAGAATTATCAAAAGCGGTCCGGAGTAACACTGTCACTTGCCGGTATGCCGCAATATCACATTTCATGTGACAATAAAATCCTGCGAAACATATTCGACAATTGCTTCAAGTAGTGGCAGAGTGTCACGGCTCTGTCATAAAGCCGCTACTTGGCTGACAGGGCATTACGAGCAAGGAAATTAACCAAGGGAGAAGCCGCATGGCCATTGAGTCTCATCTTGAAACGCTTGAACGTAAGCATGGAGCACTTGAGAAAGAAATCTCCGATGCAATGCTAAGTCCAGCTACGGACGATCTTAAGATTAGCGACCTCAAGCGTCGCAAGCTTGTGCTGAAAGAGCAAATCGAAAAAATTCGTACGCTCGTTACTCACCACTAAAACGACTCCGGGTCGCAAGGCAAGATAGACCCCGAATTCCGCCTGAGTATATCACGCGGCAGATCCGAAAACCCGGCACGTCTGGTCAGACAGCCGGGTTTTCATGTCTTTGGATTAGTTTTCTGCCGGTGCTATGGCGGATTATTCATTCCAGAACTGATCAAGCCACAAATTCAAATGGAAAAAGCCGCTATCGTCGACTGCATAGATGCGGCGGGTGCCTTCTGATTTCACCGAAACCAGTTGCGCATCAAGCAGTGCTTTAAGGTGCTGGGAGACCGCGGGGCGCGATATAGGAAGACAGGACGCCAACTCATTCACGGTTTTTGGACCCCGCCTCAATTCCTCAAGAAGGTATCGGCGGTTGGGATCGGAAATTGCAACAAAAGCATCTGTTTCGACCATGTTGCAGTTTCGGTTTAAACCGCCAGCAATGTCAACGGATTTGTCGCTATTCGGGCAGGGTTTCCGCACGTGGATCAAGCTTTACACCTTCGGGTGTTGCACGTTCCGAATGCACCGTCTGAAAATTATCCCGCAGTTCGATTGGCACCGGCGCGCGCATTCGCGAGCGAATGATTGCATGACACATGATTGCCGCATGAGCCAGTGCCGTGATCGCAAACAATCCTTCGGCTCCGATGGTCTCCATCGCCCAGGCGCCCAGTACCGGGCCGATCATCGTGCCAAAACCATAGAGCAACAACAGGCCACTCGTCACTTTGACGAAGTTTTCGGAGTCCGAAAAGTCGTTGGCATGCGCAACAGCCACGGGATAGAGCGTATAGGCCAAGCCACCATATATCGCCGTCATGATGAGAATGATCGTGGCATGCCTTGGAGCGATGAAGAAAATCAACAGCCCGATCAATGCCGCAGCACCGCCAACGAAGGCCAATACATAACGCCGGTCGGTTCGATCAGACATACGCCCGACCGGAATCTGCATCAGCGCGCCGCCGAGCACCGAGGCGCTCATCATCAAGGCGATTTCACCGACCGAAATCCCTGTCGCAGCGCCATATACAGCGCCCAGCGTACCGAATGCGCCATTGGCAACGCCAATAAGTATGCAGCCAAGAAAGGCCACCGGCGAATTACGGTAAAGCGCACGCAAATCAAGCTGCACTTCCGTCAATGGTTTTGGACTGCTGGCTGTTGAAATAGCTGTCGGAATCAATGCGAGACAGAACAATATGCCGGACAGCATAAAGAACGTGCCATTATGCACGTCGCCAAAACCGATCATCAGCTGGCCAACCGTTATCGACCCGAAATTGACCACCATATAGAGACCGAATATTTGGCCGCGATTGGCGTTCGTGGCCCGCTCATTAAGCCAACTCTCAATCACCATATAGGAGCCTGCCATGGCAAATCCGGTGAGGGCGCGCAGGACAATCCAAGCCGTTGAATTAACGAGTATTCCGGTCATCAGCGCAACGATTGCCGCAATCGCGGCAAAGGCGCTGAATGCACGAACATGTCCGACTCTTCTCACCAGTCGCGGGGCAAGAAGGCAGGCTGTTATAAAACCACCTGCCCATGCTGTTCCCAGCAAACCGAGCGATGTCGTTGAAAACCCTTCGGCGCCGCCGCGCAAGGGTAGTAATAATCCATGCAGGCCTGAAGCCATGACGAGAAAAGATGTGCCGCAAAGAAGCGCAAAGACCTGAATGAATGAACGAAACACGAGATATCCTTCGGACGAGCGGGGGAAGACGGCTCTGTATTGATAGGGATGCAGCTTTCTCTCGGTTATCAATGCGGAAACTTGATGGCACCTGCACCAAATTGAAATCAATCAGCGAAAGAGCGCCTCTGCAGCAACCTTGCTATCTCCCTTTCGCGAACGCTCCTCCTCAAGACGTACAATCTCCGCACGCAACAAGCCTATACGCTCATCAAGTTCTGCAACAGATAGCAAAGACAAGTCCTGGCCGATATCATGAACAGTCTTGCGCCGGGGCTCTTCATCGAAAAGTGACATTTCTTTCCTCCACTTGTCGCCTCCGCGTAGTAAGATACATTCCAACCACTTGGAATTGCAAATTATTCCAATGAATCAATATCAGGGAAGTTCATAATGGCAGAAGAGATTCCAACAGTGATGACGGCGATTGAGATCAGTTCTCCAGGTGGCCCAAGGGTACTCAAAGCGGGCGAGAGACCCGTTCCTGCGCCCAAATCCGGGGAGCTTCTTGTGCGGGTGCGGTCCGCCGGTGTTAATCGTCCCGATGTTTTGCAACGGCAAGGCCATTATCCACCGCCACAAGGCGCTTCAGACATTCCGGGGTTGGAAATTTCCGGGGATGTTGTCGCAACAGGGGAAGGTGTAACCCGTTTCCGCCTTGGTGAACGTGTTACGGCACTCGTGGCCGGCGGCGGCTATGCCCAATATTGTACGGTTCATGAATCCAACGCCCTGCCGATCCCGGCAGGCTACGGCTACATAGAGGCCGCCGCAATTCCCGAAACATTCTTCACCGTCTGGCACAATGTTTTTGAGAGGGGCGCCCTGCAAAGCGGCGAGACATTTCTCGTTCATGGCGGCTCGTCCGGTATCGGCACGACAGCGATACAGCTGGCCAAGGCCTTCGGGGCGAGCGTATTTACAACGGCTGGATCAGGCGACAAGTGCGAAGCATGCGTCAAGCTTGGAGCCGATCACGCAATCAATTATCGCGAAGAGGACTTTGTCGAGGCTGTGAAACGACTTACGGACGGCAAAGGTGCCAATCTGATCCTCGACATGGTTGGCGGTGACTACATCGACCGGAACTATGACGCGGCGGCTATTGATGGCCGTATCGTGCAGATTGCTTTTCTCAACGGGGCAAAGGCAACGACCGATATGACCAAGCTGATGGTCAAGCGACTGCAACATACGGGATCAACGTTAAGGGCCCGAACAATCGAGTTCAAAGCCGGAATTGCCCGCGAGCTTGAACTTAACGTTTGGCCGCTATTGGCTGAGCGTAAAGTCGCGCCGGTGATCGATATGGTCTATCCACTGCATGAAGCCTGGCGCGCGCATGAGCGTATGGAAGACGGCCAGCATATTGGCAAAATTGTTTTAGATGTAAGCTGAACCAAGACTGTAAAGGCCGCTATATGCGGCCTTTATCTTATTTCCGGTTTTATCAGTTTGTAGCCTGGACCTTACCGATGCCGAAAAACAGGGTTTCCCCCGATGAGTCATCGACACCATCATTGTCAGTAACGGCATAACCATTGCCATCAACATCAATAGCGAACCCTTCAAGCTTTTCCGAAATGTAGCCATTGGCGCTCTTGAGATCGTCAATGAAATCATGTGCCAGCACCTTTTCAACGACGGGTAGCTTTTCGCCGATCTTGGCAGGTTTCAAACCCTCTAGCGCCACACGATATAACCGTTTGTTGGCAGCCTTATCACCAATCTGGTTATCGCGTTCAACGATATAAAGCTGACCGTCATGAGCGGTAATTTCGGAAAGACCGACCCAACCTGCTCCGCTTTTATCGAGCGGATAGGAAACAGCAGTCCAGGATTTATCCTTGATGTTGTAGTTCAGCAGTTTGACGAAACCTTTTTCGTCATCCTTCCACTCGCGCTGGATCGCCATCCACAATGTGGCGTCATCACCTTCCCCAACACGCGTAATCCCTTCCAGGCCGAAACGAACCTGGTTTGGCAGAAGTTCTTCGGGAAGTGCTATTTCCTTTTTGATCTCGCCTTTCCCGTTTACGTTGAGAATTGCATGGGGCACGAGCTTGGCCTGGTCGCCTTCATTGGCGAGCCAGAAACCGCCATCGCCATCCGTGGTGATGCCTTCAAGATCAAGTTTCTGTGCCGGTTGCCCACCGCGTTTAACGACCAGTGCTTTGGTGATTTTTGCCGGGCTTTGGTTCGCATCAATCGTGAAGATCGAAGGCGCCGCGGAGTAGAAGGAATCCGATACGGCATAGAGCTTGCCCGCTTCCTTTAGATCAGCAACCAATCCCGATAGAGCGCCCCAGCCAAGCGGCGTTCCATCATCCTTCATCGTCGAAACGATCTGCGGATAATTCGGCTTCTGATCCTTGAGTTCATAAATCATAACATGCGAGCGTACGCCGCCATCTTTAATCAAATCAGCCTCATTGGCTGTTACCAGCAGATTGCGTGATGGGATTGCCAATACACCTTCGGGGGCGATGCCTGATGGCAGCAATTGAACAAATTCCGGCTCAGCGCCCGTGTCCTTGTAGACACCGACAATCGAAGCACGCTCACTGGCAACAAACAGGTAGTTTGTATCGCCGAATTTGCCGACCTCAGCCCCTTCAAGCTCAACGCCCTTCTTATTGCGCTTATCGGGATAGTGACCAGCTTCAGCAATCTTATGCTCAAGCGATGCGCCGGATTCGTAGGCAACTTTCCCGTCTTTGGTGAATATTGTAAAGCTGCGCGATCCGCCTTTGTAATCGCCTTCATTGGCAACGATCACGCGGTTATTGTCGAGCCATTTGATCGTGTCAGGCTCTCTCAGAACACCTTTTGCACTGCCATCAAACTTGAGAGCGCCATCTTTTTCCACGTCGATTTTATCCAGATCGACAGTGCCGGCAGAGAAATGATTTGTAATTTTTCCGCTCGCCGCATCGATAATTGCGATGTGGTTGTTTTCCTGCAGTGTTACCGCAATCTGGTTTTCCCGGTTGATGGAGACAAACTCAGGTTCGGCATCTTCCGGTGCGATTTCGGAAAGTCCGGTAAGTTCAACGGTTTTCGCTGTTGCGCAATCCGGAGCACCATCCTTCAGCGAAATTATTTTGAGATTGCCGCTTGGAAGCTGGGGTATTTCTCCATCATTCAACTCTTCATCACGTTCATTTTCGATTGCTATGGCAGCAAAAGTCTTGTCGGGAGAGATAGCGACAGAATCGGGCTGTCCACCGAGATCACATGTAGCAATCACCTTGCGGGAGGCCAGCTCGACCACATCGAGGCGGCCTGAAGGATTGGCCTTGTCCTTGGAAGTATTGACCGCGGCAAGGACGTTTGCACCGACGGCTGCTACCGATGTGGGTTCGCCATCCAGCTTAAGTTGTCCCAGCGGCTGCGGCTTGCCTGCTTCAGTGATATCAATAAAACCGATCGCACCATTTGGGCTGTCAGAATAAACCAATGTCTTGCCATCTTCTGATGCTGTGATGATCTCGGAAGAAGTCACCTGCGAGAGATCGGAATCCTTTGGCAGGTTGGAAATCACGGGAAAGCTTGCAATGCGGTTGAACACTGGTTCTGCCATTGCAGGTATTGCTGTGGATGCAGCCAGAATGGTCCAAAGACCGATGGTGAGAAAACGATGCGACATTGGAACAATCTCCGATTGAATTGAAGAGACTGATCGCGTGCGTCTGTTGCAGTGTCATGACATTTACATGACAGTTTGATGAAACACTTGCCCGAGGGAATGTGCGGTTATTTGGAACATGGCACGAATCCCCAAAGCGATTCTTGCTCATCGATTAAAATACCGCTATATAACGGCTCGAAATCCCGGAAATTGTGGTTGAACCCACGTCCCGCCCCTCCGGAGCGGACGAACAAGAGGACTATATCTATGGCCACCCAGCTTCTAATGCCAAAGGCAACGGCCGTCTGGCTTGTCGATAATACGGCCCTGTCTTTTGATCAAATCGCTGCATTCTGCACGCTCCATCCGCTTGAAGTTAAGGCTATTGCAGACGGTGAATCGGCGCAGGGCATCAAGGGCCTTGACCCATTAATCACTGGCCAGCTATCCCGCGAAGAAATTGCCAAGGGCGAAAAAGACCCGAACCATAAGCTCAAGATTTCGGACCCCAAGGTTCGCGTTCCCGAAACCAAGCGCAAGGGCCCTCGCTATACGCCGTTGTCCAAGCGTCAGGATCGTCCGAATGCTATTCTCTGGCTCGTTCGCAATCATCCAGAGCTCAAAGATGCGCAGATTTCGCGCTTGATCGGTACGACCAAATCGACAATCGAACAGATCCGCAACCGCACCCATTGGAACTCCAACAATCTGCAACCAATGGACCCGGTTACACTGGGCCTCTCGTCGCAGATTGATCTGGATATTGAGGTCGAACGTTCTTCGCGCGGGCGTCCAGTACAACCGGGCGAAGGTGGCGATACACTTCTGCCAGCTTCCGCGACTGAAAATCTCGACATTCAGCCAACGGTTCGTGAAGAAGATCAGGAGCTTGACGCAGACAAGGTTTTCGCCAAGCTTTCGTCGTTGAAAGGCCGTCAGGACGACGAAGACGAGGAATAATCGTCTCCGCACCATTCGACTGACTATGTAGCAAAAGCCTCGTCCGTGACGAGGCTTTTTACGTCAAGGAGTGAGCAATGCTTCCAGGTTTTGAAACTGAACGTTTGCTGTTGCGACCTCGGACCATGGATCATTTCGAAGATTGCATTGCCATGGATCGCGATCCCGCTGTGACAAAGTTCATCCCCGGTCCATGGACCGATGACACCAGTCACAGACAGTTTCTGACGGATCGGATAACAACCGATTTCGGTATCGGCCTTGGCTACTGGTCAATCTTCGAGAAAACCCGTTCGGATCAATTTCTTGGCTGGGTGCTGTTGATTCCCCATGATGCTATCGGGCCCGATGTGGAAATCGGTTGGCGTCTCAACCGTCTGGCTTGGGGCAAAGGAATCGCAACGGAAGCAGCCAAGCCTGTTCTTGAACATGGTTTCAAGGCGACCACCGTGGATCGAATTATCGCCGCTATTGATCCTCGCAACAGCGCATCAGTCCGAGTCGCCGAAAAGCTTGGAATGGAGCTGATGGGCGAAACTGAGGAGGACGGCTATCATTTCGTAACCTACGCAATATTGCGCGCAACTTTCCAGACCGCCATTGATCAACTGCCCAGTTAAAAGGCTTTATGAAGCACGGGCTTCGGTATTTGGTGTTTCGCTAAGTTCCACCCTGCGGTAGAAATCGGCAAGCGTCCTGCCGCGCTCCTGACGGAAGATGCGATCAGCCTTCTCAACCTTCGTGATGCGATCGATCCGGAAGGTCCGAAAGTCATTACGCAGCTCGCACCAGCTGATCAATGTCCAGACTTTTCCCCAAAACCACAGACCGAGTGGCCTGATATCCCGCGTACTGTCCTTGCCCTCAAGGTCGGTATAGGTGATCGAAAGCACGCGGCATTGTTCGGCAGCATTTTCTGCCAGATCAATCAAAGCGCGTGCGCTATCACTAATATTGGTGCCCGATGCGTGAATATGTGTGTTGGTGATACGCGGGCGATCCTCCTTCGGCAGGACGGCTCCGATCTTTATAATCGCCTCTTCGGCCGCGCGCGCCATGGAAGCACCGCCCCAGGCAGTTATCAGCCGCGCACCAGCAACAAGCGCTACCACCTCATCCCGGGTGAACATCAAGGGTGGGAGGTCAAAACCTTCCCGTAAAATATAGCCAACGCCCGCTTCGCCATCAATGGGAACACCCGTAGACTGCAAATCGGCAATGTCGCGATAGATCGTACGTTCTGACACTTCAAGCTTTTCGGCAAGTTGCCTTGCCGTTACAAGTCGCCCGCCACGCAGCTTCTGCACAATCTGGAAAAGTCGGTCTGCTCTACGCATCGCTCAAGCCTTCTCACTTCGGGAAGTAAATTCTCTTGCAATCATTTCACGCATCTCGGCGATTTGGGGTGCTTGTTCGGGAAAGAGCGCTTCGAGGAAGGCAATGGCAAAGGTTCCGGGCGCAGTTCCCGCCGCGCTTACAACATGCCCATCGCGTACTGCATAGGGCACATCCTGATAATGCTCAGACCCGGCATAAGTATCCAGACGCGATTCGATCCAACCGGCTCCATTGCTGGTATGCTTGCGGCCTGAAAACAGGCCCGCACGCGCCAGTGCAAGAGTACCGGCACATATGCCACCGACAATTCCACCGCGCGCCAGAACATCCTTCAATAAGGGTGTTATGTCAGGAGCATCCGCGTCCGACCATGTGTCGGATCCAATGACGGCAACCGCATCAAGATCAAGATTGTCTGATGGATCGACACCGCGGTCCGGGAGCATGCGAAAGCCGCCAATTGATTTTAGCGGACCCGGAGAAGGTGAAAGGCAGACGGCTCGGCCACCAAACCACTCATTGACCGAGCCGGAAAGCATGCCAAATTCCCAATCGGCAAAGCCTTCAACGAAAACAAATCCAACTGTTCGTTTCTTTTCCATTGAAGCCCTCCTCTATGGCAGTCAAATTCAACATCCCAGCTCTAAGGGGCTGGATTTGCGAGCTTTTAAGCTCTCATAGTGTTTTGGCCAATCCAACTGCCATGGCGTAAGCTCATCACTGGTGGCAGGCACGGCAGTGTCGTCTTCGCCTAGGGAATTGCGTTTTGCCAATCGTTCAGCATAGGCATCCGGCCAGCCAATGTCTTTCAAGAGATGCTCGGGAAGCGAGTTAAGATGCCGTTCCGTACGCAGCTCCTGCCGGTGAATTGCAAACTCGGAAAACCAATGCTTCACACTCTGTACGATATCAAAATCGAGGTAAGCCATATCCCTGTCTCCTTCTGACTACGGGAACATAATGGCATACCCCTCCTGACAACCTTCTGTCAGTAGGATGTCAACAGCCTAAAAAATCATCCATTGACCGGCACTGTATAATTCAATGGTAATCGACCACCATCGGCATAGATCGTTTGCCCCGTTATGTAGCTCGCATCATCTGAAGCCAGGAACGCCGCCACAGCAGCTATTTCGGAGGGCTCTCCCACCCGGCCCAGCGGTGTACGGGACAATATCCGCTGTTTTGCGGCCATATCCGAATTGACCGTATCCAGCATCTGGGTTTTGATCGAGCCTGGACCGATTGCGTTCACGCGAATCCCATAGGGTGCGAGCGAAAGAGCCATGACTTTGGTCAATTGACTGACGCCACCCTTCGAAACCGAATAGGCAATTTGCTCCGGCAAACCGACGACTGCATTGATTGAAGACATATTGACTATGGAGCCTGCATTACCTCCGTCTTTTATCTTTTTGACCATATACCGGGCTACAGCCTGACCACAAAGAAACGATCCTTTTAGATTAACCCGCAGAACCCGATCAAAATCATCCTCGTTCAGGTCGAGAAAATCTGCCGTGTGTACAATACCAGCATTATTGACCAGTATATCCACATCACCGAATGCCTCGATTGTTCCAGCCACAAGATTGTGCACATCCAGCCTGCTGCTGACATCTGTTGAGGAAAAGCGGACTTTACCCAAAGGGGACAGCTCTTTTACCGCCGCGGCTCCCTGAGCATCATTGATGTCAGCAAGCATAACACTGGCCCCATCTTGAAGAAAGCGCCTTGCAATGGCCAGCCCGATACCCTGAGCGCCACCCGTTACAATTGCGATTTTGCCATCCAATGCCATTGCCAGTCTCCAATTTGACAACAGAGCTTAACCTTGGATGGCAGATGGTCAACCGGTAACCAGACCAATTCCTCGTGCATTGAGCACCAACTGGATTTCCTCAAGAATCGCTGGATCGTCAATCGTTGCGGGCATATTCCACGGCTCCTGATCGGCAATCTTCTGCATGGTGCCCCGCAATATTTTACCGGAGCGCGTCTTGGGCAGACGCTTTGCCGTTATGGCCATTTTAAACGCAGCAACCGGGCCAATCTTCTCCCGCATCAAAGCAACGCAATCTTGCTCAATATCGGCTTCGCTCCTTGTAACGCCGGATTTCAGCACAATGAACCCGCAAGGAACCTGACCTTTCACACTGTCGGCAATGCCGATAACAGCGCATTCGGCAACATCCGGATGGCTGGAAAGAACCTCTTCCATCGCCCCGGTCGACAGGCGATGACCGGCAACATTGATGATGTCGTCGGTGCGGCTCATAATATAGATATAACCGTCCTCGTCCATGATGCCTGCATCTGCGGTCTTGTAATATCCCGGAAACTCGCTGATGTACGCCTCGCGAAACCTCTGGTCCGCATTCCACAATGTCGGCAGGAATGCCGGCGGCAAGGGCAGTTTGACCACGATATTGCCAAGCTCGCCGCGCTTGACTGGATGACCTGCATCGTCAAGAACCTGCACGTCATAACCGGGCATTGGGACCGTCGGCGAGCCATATTTTACCGGCAACATTCCAAGCCCCGCTGGGTTGGCTGCCATGGGCCAGCCGCTTTCGGTCTGCCACCAATGATCTATGACCGGAACGCCTAGTTTTTGTTCGGCCCATTTGATCGTATCCGTATCGGCGCGCTCTCCCGCCAGGAAAAGATACTTCAACGAAGAAATATCATATCTGCCTATAAGCTCGCCCTTGGGGTCTTCTTTCTTGATCGCCCGAAATGCGGTCGGCGCGGTAAATAGTACCTTGACCTTGTGGTCAGCGATTACGCGCCAGAATGTACCAGCATCGGGCGTTCCAACCGGCTTGCCTTCATAAAGAATGCTCGTCGCCCCAACGAAAAGTGGCGCATAAGCGATATAGGAGTGGCCAACGGCCCAGCCTATGTCCGAAGCCGCCCAGAACACATCTCCCGGGTAGGTGTCATAGATTGCGCCCATCGACCACGCCAAGGCGACCAGATGGCCGCCATTGTCGCGAACAACGCCTTTTGGCTGTCCCGTCGTACCTGATGTATAAAGAATATAAAGCGGATCAGTCGATTTAAGAGGCTCACAGGGAACCTTACGCCCCGCAGAGGCGGCAACTGCTTGGGCATAGTCAATATCCCGCCCCGAAACCAGTTCATGCGGCTGTTGCGGGCGCACAAGGATCAGACAAGTAGCCACTTTGTGCTGGGCTTGTTCGATAGCCTTGTCGAGCATCGGTTTGTAAGCAACCACCCTGCCCGGTTCCAGCCCGCAGGACGTAGCGATAATCATAACCGGCTTGGCGTCGTCTATCCTTGTTGCAAGCTCGTTAGCGGCAAATCCTCCGAAGACAACCGAATGAACTGCACCAATGCGCGCGCATGCGAGCATTGCGACAACGGCCTCGGGCACCATCGCCATATAGATAATAACGCGATCCCCCTTCCCCACCCCTTTATCGACCAGCACCGACGCCAATGCCTCGATTTCGGCCTGTAAATCACTATAACTTATCTTGCGAACCGTTCCTGTTATGGCGCTATCATGGATCAGCGCGTCCTGATCGCCACGCCCTGCGAGAACATGCCTGTCTACGGCGTTGTAACAGGTGTTGCATTCAGCTCCCGCGTACCAACGGCCATAAGGGCCACTGTCTGGATCAAAAACCGTATCCCACGGCTTGATCCAATCGATGGCTACTGCTGATTTGGCCCAGAATGCCAAGGGATCGGCCTGCCAATCCTGATAGACCTGCGCATATAGTGATGTCATGAAATTCCTCCCGTAAGAAGCATCCTAAATCCGGAAGGCGGAGTCAAAGGGCGAATTGACAATTCTCCGCGCTTGGCACACTGCTCAATTCAATCAACAGGATATTGCAGACAGATCATCCATGACCAAAATCCTGTCCTTTGTTTTCATAGTCATTATGGCGCTGCATCTATTCAAGCCGCTCGGCTTGCCCGGATTGAAAAAGCGCAAGGATTTCTGGAAAATCGCCGTCGGAGCAGTGCTGGCTATTTTGGTCGTTGGCGTCTCAAGACACATAGGATAGTGCGTTTAGCCACCAGCGGGGGAAGCGGCATCCTTCTCATCGACCTGGGGGCGATTGAGGATGTAGGGGACGAGATGTTTTGCCCAAGCATCATAGCCCAATGCCGAAGCGTGAAAGCCGTCCGTGGAAAAACCTTCGGCAGATTCCACTGGTAGGCGAAGCGCTGGAATAGCCATTCGCTCGCGGCACAATCTTTCGCCGAGCTTGTTGATTGCGACAGCGCGTCCTTCCAGAATACGCCCGAGCAATGGAGGCATAGCCGGAACATCGCGAAAATCGATCACCTGTGACCATACCACGTGGGCCTCAGGCCATTTCGCTCTCAGTGCATAAAGAAGCCCGCCAAACTCACGCTTGAAGCGCGGCAGCGAGTGAAAATTCTTTGCGTCATTTGTGCCGGTTGAAAGCACGATATGCGTCCACATTCCGCGTTCAAGATTTGGCACGACATGATCGCGCAATTGTCCCGATGTTGCTGAATTGAACCCTGCAGCACGCCAGATGACCTTACGGCCTGTCCGGCCCTGCAGATAGACCGCCAACCGTACACAAAGCCCCTGCCATGCATCAGTGACACCCACCCCTGCGGCAGACGAGTCCCCCAGAACAAGCAGCCGGATAGCCGGATCTTTGCCCGCAATTTCCCCCACGGGCAGGCCAACAGGCGGAATCATTCGCTCTGTTTTCAATCGTACATTTATCCCCTGCCACGCATAGACGGGATAAAGAAACCAACTCAGCAAAGGATGGAATGGCGCAGGTTTCATTCGTCTTTGGTTGTCCCATAAAAAAGCCCGGGCTGATTCCCCGGGCTCCATGAGATACGCTTTTGGATAAAAAATGCTTAAGAGACCCTTAAGCAGCCTTTTCCAGGTCTTTCTTCCAGCCGCCAGTGGCAGCAAGACCATTCATTTTTGCACGATGTGCAAAGGCGCGCTGACCTGCTGCAACATTTTCTGACTTCCCGTTCCAGGCGCTCAACGCTGCTGCCTGCAAGGCACGACCATAGGAGAAAGTCAGCTTCCAAGGCATGGTGAAATTAGCGTTCATCGCCGATAGATGCGCTGTTGCTTCTTCTTCCGTCTGACCGCCGGACAGGAATGCAATGCCTGGTACAGCGGATGGAACAGTCGACTTCAACAGGCGCACAGTCAGCTCAGCAACCTGCTCGACGGAAGCCTTCTGGGCCTTCTGTCCTGCAACGACCATGTTCGGCTTGAGGATCATGCCTTCCAGAACAACGCGTGCATCATAAAGCTCGTCGAATACGGTCTTCAGAACCCATTCGCTGACTTCATAGCAGCGTTCGATCGAGTGATTGCCCGGTGTGCCGTCCATAAGTACTTCCGGCTCAACGATTGGCACAATTCCAGCTTCCTGACAAAGCGCGGCATAGCGTGCCAGAGCTTGGGCATTCTGCTTAACAGCACCCCATGTTGGCAGACCCTCGGAAATCGAGATAGCGGCCCGCCACTTGGAGAAGCGTGCGCCAAGCTTGTAATATTCCGCTAGACGCTCGCGAAGACCATCCAGACCTTCTGTGATGGTTTCGCCGGGAAACCCAGCAAGCGGCTTGGCGCCTGCGTCAACCTTGATGCCTGGAATGCAGCCTGCATCCTGCATGATCTTGACCAGTGATGTTCCGTCCTTGGCATTCTGGCGAATGGTTTCATCGTAAAGGATGACACCGGAAATGTAGTTCTTCATCGCCTCATCGGAGCGGAACAGCATTTCACGATAGTCGCGGCGGCTATCGGCGGTGGATTCCAGCCCGATACTATCGAACCGCTTTTTGATTGTTCCTGAACTTTCATCGGCGGCAAGGAGGCCCTTGCCATTGGCAACCATTGCAACCGCTATATCTTCCAGACGTTCGCTCATAGACTGATGTACTCCTTTTTCCCTTATCCGCCCCATAACAGAAGCCTATGACAAACGAAACGGTGCACCAAGTAACTGAAACGATTGAAATTTTTTCAACCGATTTAACCGGATAACATTTTCTTATAATTGGTAATCAAGCCCGATTTCCGGGCTTGATCAGGGAGTAAAACTTACTTCTTCAGCACATCGACGCCGGGCAATGGCTTGCCTTCCATCCATTCAAGGAAAGCGCCTCCGGCAGTTGAAACATAGCTGAAATCATCGGCGACTCCGGCATGATTGAGCGCCGACACGGTATCTCCGCCGCCAGCAACCGAAACCAGATGTCCGGCCTTGGTACGCTGCGCAACGTGACGGGCTGCGGCCACCGTTGCCTTGTCGAATGGCGTCAGCTCAAAGGCACCAAGCGGGCCGTTCCAGACGAGGGTGGATGCATCATCAATTGCCGCCTTTACGCGCTCAATGGATTGCGGACCCACATCAAGGATCATGCCATCATCGGGGATCGCATCGAGCCCATAGGCGTGGAATGGGGCATTGGCCTCAAAATGCCAAGCCACAATGGCATCCACCGGAAGAATGATTGTGCAGTTAGCTGCTTTCGCTTTTGCCATGATCTCGCGCGCGGTTCCGGCCAAATCGTGTTCGCACAGCGATTTGCCGACCTTGACGCCCTGCGCCGCCAGAAATGTATTTGCCATGCCGCCGCCAATGACCAGTGCATCGACTTTTTCTACCAGATTGCCGAGCAGATCCAGCTTGGACGAAACCTTTGCGCCGCCGACAATGGCCACGACAGGGCGTTTCGGTGCGCCGAGACCCTTTTCCAGCGCTTTAAGCTCTGCTTCCATCGTTCGTCCGGCATAGGCTGGCAGAACACGAGCCAGACCTTCTGTCGAAGCATGCGCACGGTGCGCAGCGGAAAAAGCGTCATTGACGTAGATGTCACCATTGACTGCCAGCGCCTTGATATATTCCGGGTCGTTCTTTTCTTCGCCTTTATAAAAACGCGTATTTTCCAAAAGCAGCACATCGCCATTCTTCAGCTTGCCGACAGCTTCAGCAGCCTTTTCACCGATACTATCGGCAGCAAAATGCACACTGTGGCCAATTATCTTTGCGGCGGCATGGGCGATCGGCTCCAGCGAAAACTGTGGGTCCGGGCCATCCTTCGGGCGACCGAAATGGGCAAGCAAAATGACCTTTGCGCCCTTTTTCGATAGTTCCTGGATAGTTGGAGCTACGCGTTCTATCCGTGTCGCATCTGTCACGACGCCATCGCTCACCGGAACATTCAGGTCAACGCGTACGAGAACACGCTTTCCGGCAACATCAGCATCATCAAGCGTTTTGAAATTTGTCATGAAACTCACCTCATCTGCACACAGCCGCTTGGGAAAGCCCGTATAGCCGACTGTATAACCATCAAAAACAAAAATGGCGGGTGTGTCGACCCGCCATTTGAAATCAAATCACTTCAAAGCCGGTCAGATCAACTTGCCGAAAGCAACGGCTGTGTCGCTCATGCGGCTAGAGAAGCCCCACTCATTATCATACCAGGAAAGGACACGAACAAATGTGCCGTCCATAACCTTGGTCTGGTCAATGTGGAATATCGATGAATGCGAATCGTGATTGAAGTCAATTGACACGTTCGGGGCATCGGTAAAGCCCAGAATGCCCTTCAGCTTGCCATTGGCCGCCGACTTGATCGCATCATTGATTTCCGCAACGCTAGTGGATCTCTTGGCAACGAATTTGAAGTCGACCACAGACACATTCGGCGTTGGAACGCGAATGGAGCTGCCATCGAGCTTGCCATTGAGTTCAGGCAATACCAGACCGACAGCCTTGGCAGCACCGGTCGAAGTAGGGATCATCGACAGGGCAGCTGCGCGTCCACGATAGAGATCCTTGTGCATTGTATCCAGCGTTGGCTGATCGCCCGTATAGCTATGGATCGTGGTCATGAACCCGTGATCAATACCAACGGCTTCATTCAGCACATAAGCAACCGGCGCAAGGCAATTTGTCGTGCAGGAAGCGTTGGAAATGACCATATGGTCTTTGGTCAGCTTGTGATCGTTTACGCCAAAAACGACAGTCAGATCGGCGCCATCGGAAGGAGCCGAAACAATAACGCGCTTTGCGCCAGCTTCAAGATGCGCTGCAGCCTTGTCGCGGGCCGTAAAAATGCCTGTGCATTCCAGCGCAATATCGACATTCAACTCTTTCCAAGGCAATTCGGCTGGATTGCGAACAGCGGTGACTTTGATCGGGCCACGGCCCACGTCAATTGTGTCGCCAGCCACTGTTACCGTACCGGGAAAGCGTCCATGAACGCTGTCGTAACGCATAAGGTGAGCATTGGTCTCGACAGGACCCAGGTCGTTGATGGCAACAACCTCGATGTCGGTACGGCCTGATTCTACGATAGCGCGAAGAACGTTGCGGCCAATGCGGCCAAATCCGTTAATTGCAACGCGAACTGTCATGTTTTTTCTCCTGAGGGGTATGGAGCCCTTGAATGGATCATAGAGGAACGAGATGGATTATTTCAACTTTGCTTCAGCAGCAGTGACGATATGTGACGCCGTAATGCCAAAATGCTCGTAGAGTTCTTCAATCGGACCGCTCGCGCCAAAGCCGTTCATTCCGATGAAAATCCCGTCCGTGCCGATAAACCGGTCCCAGCCCATGCGGATCGCAGCTTCAACAGCCACCTTGACCGGCGCATCGCCAATCAATGTGCGCTTGTATTCTTCACTCTGAGCTTCGAAGAGCTCAAAGCAAGGAACCGAAATCACCCGCGTTGGATGTCCGTTTTTCTCAAGCTGTGCTCTTGCACTGAGAGCGATTTCGACTTCCGAACCGGTTGCGAATATGGTCACTTCAGCCTTGCCGCTTGCAGTGGCAAGTTCATAGGCGCCGTAAGCGCATTTATTCTCATCAAAATGCACGTCACGAACCGTCGGCAGATTCTGACGGGTCAATGCGATGGTTGATGGCGTGGTGCGTGACTTGAGCGCAATTTCCCAGCACTCAGCTGTTTCAACAACGTCCGCCGGACGGAAGACATAATTGTTTGGAATTGCACGCAGGGCAGACAGATGTTCGACCGGCTGATGCGTCGGGCCATCTTCACCAAGACCGATGGAATCGTGGGTCATGACATAGATGACGCGGATACCCATCAGGCTCGACAGACGCATGGCGCCGCGTGCGTAATCGGAGAAAGTCAAAAAGGTACCAGAATATGGAATGAGTCCACCGTGAAGTGCGATACCGTTCATCGCTGCTGCCATGCCATGTTCCCGGATACCGTAGTGAACATAGCGCTGGCCGTAATCCTCAGGAGTGATCCCCTTGGTCTGGCTGGTCTTGGTGTTGTTCGAACCTGTCAGATCGGCGGAGCCACCAATTGTTTCAGGAACCACGCCATTGATAACCTCAAGCGCCATTTCAGAAGCTTTGCGGGTCGCAACCTTTGGCTTTTCTTCAGAAAGCTTCTTCTTGTAAGCTGTAATTGTTGCTTCGAAGTTCCCCGGCAGATCACCGCGCATGCGCCGCTCAAACTCCGAACGGATCTCCGCGTCAGTCGCATTCAGACGCTCAGTCCATGCGGTATGTTCCTTGGCAGAACGCAGGCCGGCAAGGCGCCATTCGTCGAGAGTTTCTGTAGGTACGACAAAAGGCTCCGAAGTCCAGCCCAACGCTTTGCGCGCACCGGCGAGTTCTTCGGCACCAAGCGGCGAACCGTGAACCTTGTTCGTCCCAGCCTTGGTCGGAGCACCAAAACCGATTGTGGTTTTGCAGGCGATCAGTGTCGGCTTGTCGGATTTCTTGGCGCGCTCGATAGCGGTGGCAATCGCATCCTGATCATGGCCATCGACGCTGATTGAATTCCACCCGGAAGCCTCGAAACGGGCTGGCTGATCGGTATTGTCGGCCAATGTAACCGGACCATCGATCGAGATGTTGTTGTGGTCCCAGAAAACGATAAGCTTGTTCAGCTTGAGATGACCAGCAAGTGAAATCGCTTCCTGGCTGATGCCTTCCATGAGGCAACCATCACCGGCAATGACATAGGTGTAGTGATCGACCAGAGCATCACCGAAATGCGCATTCATGATGCGTTCGGACAAAGCCATGCCAACAGCATTGGCAAGGCCCTGACCCAATGGACCAGTTGTTGTTTCAATACCGGCAGCATGACCATATTCAGGATGCCCAGCGGTACGGGAGCCAAGCTGGCGGAAATTTTTGATTTGGTCGATGTCAATATCTTCGTAGCCGGTCAGATAAAGCAGCGAATAAAGCAGCATCGAACCATGACCTGCGGACAGTACGAAACGGTCGCGGTCCGGCCAGTGCGGAGCCTTTGGATCGAATTTCAGGAACTTTGTATAAAGGACGGTCGCAATGTCGGCTGCGCCCATGGGAAGTCCGGGATGGCCGGAATTTGCTTTTTCCACTGCATCCGCAGATAGAAAGCGGATTGCGTTGGCCATTTGATTGGATTTTTCAGAATTGGTCATAGTCACCGTCTTTCGAAGTGGAAAAGAGATGCCGTTTCTGGATGCCGGTTAGACAATATCCAAAAGGCACGCGACAAATAGCAGGTGTCGAGAGGGAGTCAACAAAAGCTGGCCAAATTGGGACGGTATTGCAGGAAGACATTCATTGGAGCACATTATTATCGGTGCATGAGTGCCACGGCGCCGTTCGGATTGATTGACGCAGCATTAATGTAACCACTAGACTCTCTGTCATAAGTCGTTCTTCTTTTTGCGATTCGCTGAAAAGATTGAGACACAGGGGAAACGTCGAAAATGGCATCTGAAGCCACCCTCAAACAAGTACTGGAAAGATTGGCCAAATCCCTCTCCACGCTTGAGAATGCAGTTGAAATGCGTCTTGAGCATGAGGGCGATTTTGCTGAAGCGGAAGAAGAGGTCCAGCGGATGAACATGGACCGGCGTAAGCTGGCTCAGGAGCTTGATGCGTCTGAAGGGCGTGCTGAGCGTCTTGAGGCGGCAAATAAAGAAGTTTCACGCCGCCTTGTCGCTGCGATGGAATCCATCCGCACGGTCCTTGATCGATAGAACAGGAAGAAACAACCATGGCTACCGTTACCGTAACGATCGATGGCAAAGCCTACAGAATGGCCTGTGACGAGGGTCAGGAACAACATCTGACCGGTCTGGCAGAACGTTTTGATCGTTACGTGACGCATCTGAAATCCTCGTTCGGCGAGATAGGAGATCTGCGCCTGACAGTTATGGCCGGCATCATGGTTACAGACGAACTCCATGAATTGCAGTTGCGTCTGACCGGTCTGGAAAACGAAGCGGAAGCCTTGAGAAAGAGCCGGGATGAGGCGTTAGCCAAGGCCGACAAGAATGATTCGGCTATCACTGGCGTTCTGTCCGAGGTGGCTGGACGCATCGAAACGCTTGCAGCGCGTCTCGCTCCGAAGGCCAATTGACGGATTTCCTGCCCTCCTCAAAGACAGCTCCATGACAGATTCTTCCCGCAGCCTCTGAAGGCTTTGTACAAAAGTGCAGAGCAAGGGAGCTTTCAGGGAGGAAATACATGAAACTTCGCACGCTTGCTTTTGCGCTGGCCTTTGGCATGGCCTCATCGGCTCAGGCCGACGCGGTAAAGAATATCGAAATCATCGCTCCGGCAGGTCCGGGAGGCGGCTATGATCAATTGGCACGCTCGACACAACAATCGCTTCAGGACCTCGAGCTCGCTGGCGACATCCAGGTTGTTAATCGACCGGGAGCCGGTGGCACTATTGGCCTGGCCGAATTTGTTTCGAAGAAGTATCCCGATACGGGCCTCATTGTTACGGGGATCGGCATGGTTGGCTCGATCCTGACCAATAACGCACCCGTAACAATGGACCAGACCAAGCCCATCGCGCGGATGACAGGCGAGTATCTTACGCTGGTCGTCCCGGCAGATTCGCCATTGAAAAATATGGATGATCTGGTCAAAGCCTTCAAAGCTGATCCGGGATCAGTATCGTTGGGCGGTTTCGCCGCCGGTGGTGTCGACCATTTGCTGTATGGCATGATCGTCAAGGCAATTGGCGGCGATCTTTCCAAGATGAATTACGTCGCCATCGGTGCCGGAGGTGAGATGCTCGGACAGGTGATGGGAGGGCATATTTCCGTTGGTGCAGGTGGCTATTCCGAGTTTGCCGGACAAATTTCAGCCGGAACAGTGCGAGCACTCGGGATTTCTTCTGCAACGCGGCTCGAAGGCATTGATGTGCCAACGATGAAGGAACAAGGGGTCGATGTTGAGTTGGTCAATTGGCGCGGCTTCCTCGGACAAGCCAACCTGTCGGAAGAACAGACGAAGGATCTTGATGCAGCCTTTTCTAAAATGGCGCAAAGCCCGGAATGGCAAGCAACATTGAAAAAGCATGGTTGGGTTGATCTTTACCAGCCATCCGCCGAATTTGCCGCTTATATCAAAGAACAGCAGGCGACAGTCCTCACAACATTCCGTGAGCTGAAGCTCGTAGAATAAACGCTTATTTATGCTGTCTTTCAAATCGGAACGAGAACTGGAATCCCAGTTTTTCGTTCCGATCATTGGGCACAATTACGAGTTTAATCTAGCCTTCGATTTCCTCGCGCAGCATTTCAAGCTCCAGCCATTCGTGCTCGAGCGCTTCGTGACTTGCACGCTTCTTGCCGATCTCCTCAACCGTCTTGTTGAACAGGGCCGGATTCTTTGCAAAAAGATCGGGATCGGCCAGCTTCTTTTCCAAATTGATAATTTCGCTATGCAGCGCTTCAATTTTAGCTGGAAGCGTTTCGAGCGCAAATTTCTGCTTGTAGGAGAGTTTGCGCTTTTCATCGCGTGCAGCAGGCATCTTTTCAGAAGCCACACCAGATGAAGCCTGCGGCTTGGCGGCTTTCAATTCCTTCCGGGTCGCAATCGCCGTTTCCTTGCGCTGCGCCAGCATATCGGTATAGCCACCGGCATATTCCAGCCATTTCCCACTACCTTCGGGAGCAATGACTGACGTTACGGTACGGTCAAGGAAATCGCGATCATGGCTGACGAGCAGCACTGTCCCGGCAAAGCCAGCAACCAATTCCTGCAACAAATCCAACGTTTCCATGTCGAGATCATTCGTCGGCTCATCGAGAACCAGCAGATTGGCAGGCCGTGCCAAGACCCGCGCCAGCATCAGACGTGCGCGCTCACCACCCGATAGCTCGCGGATTGGCGTGCGCAACTGCTCGGGTTGAAACAGGAAGTCTTTCATGTAGGAGGCAACGTGGCGCTGCTCGCCATTGACGATAACATTCTCTCCGCGCCCGTCGGTCAAATAGTCTGACAAGGTTTGTTCAAGATTTAGACTGTCCCGCCGCTGATCCAGCACCGCAATCTCAAGATTTGTTCCCAGTTTGACAAAGCCGCTATCCGGCTTGAGCAATCCTGTCAGCATGGAGAGGAGCGTCGTCTTACCCGCTCCATTCGGCCCGACAAATCCCACGCAATTTCCGCGTTGTATACGGGTGGAAAAATCATCCACGAGAATGCGGTCATCATAGCTCTTGGAAAGATGTTCCGCCTCGATAACAAGCTTGCCAGATTCCTTGGCATCGCTGGCCTTGAGAACCGCCTTGCCCTGCGCGCCATGATGATTACGAAACTCGCTGCGCATGGATTGCAGGTCGCCGAGCCGACGCATGTTACGTTTGCGCCGTGCCGTAACGCCGTATCGTAACCAATGTTCCTCGCGTACAATCTGACGTCCAAGTTTGTGCAGGTCGCGCTCTTCTTCTTCCAGAACCTTGTCGCGCCACTCCTCGAACGAGCCAAACCCTTGATCGAGCCGTTTCGTAACGCCTCGATCAAGCCAGATGGTAGAACGGCTGACATTCTCCAGAAACCGCCGGTCATGCGATATTACCACGATGGCCGAGCGTATCTGGCGCAACTCACTTTCCAGCCATTCAATGGTTGTCAGGTCAAGATGGTTGGTCGGCTCGTCAAGCAGAAGGATATCCGGCTGCGGTGCAAGAACCTTTGCCAAAGCAGCACGACGTGTTTCTCCTCCCGAAAGATTTTCCGGCTTTTCCTCGCCCGTCAGTCCCAGATGCTCAAGCAGGTAACTGACACGGTAAAGATCATCTGCCGGTCCAAGTCCCGCTTCGACATAGGCCCGCACATTGGCAAATCCATCCATATCGGGTGCCTGAGCCAGATAGCGTATCGTGACAGCCGGATGTTTGAAGACTTCGCCGTCCGTTGGGACGACAAATCCGGCGGCGATTTTAAGCAGTGTCGATTTGCCCGAACCGTTGCGTCCTACAAGCGCAATGCGATCATTCTCGCTGACAGAGATGGCCGCATCGGTCAAAAGGGGCGTGCCACCGAAAGTCAGGGCAATTCTATCAAGGCGTAACAGTGGTGGAGCCATCAAACGTATCAATCCGGGAGTTCGAGCAGGTTTTGTCAGGGCTTGTCGATGAGAATATCTGTTCTGTCAAACGAAACAGGCCGGAAATTCCGGCCTGCTTGCGCTAAATCGATATTCTGTGATCAGTAATTGTCATCGCGGTATGGGTCGGAACTATACCGGCGGCGCTCAGACCGGTATCCATCATCATCCGGATATCGTCCATTTCCATAGGCACCTCCGCCATTGCCTTGGCAGGGAGCATTGTAAATCGATCCGTCAGGCCGCTGATAACGGCATAGATTCTCGTTTCCACCGCGCGGTGTTGTGGCTGTACCAACAGCCGCGCCAAGCAAAGCGCCACCCGCAGCACCGATCACCGTGCTTTTCGTATCACGCCCCAAAGCCTGTCCGGCCAGGGCACCAGCGCCAGCACCAATCAATGCACCCGTCCCGGCACGTTGATTTTGCTGGCTCGTCTCACATCCGGCGATCGTAAATGCCAGAAGTGCTGTGGCTGCTATGGCAGCAAAACGAATTTTCATAATAACCTCTCCATTTAAAAAGTGCGGGAAAATCCTGCTTCCTCAATACGGCAGAAGAAAGATCACCGGAACACGCGTCCGGTACACACAAAAAAACAGGCCGGAAAACCGGCCTGTTTTTCGAAAACTCTAGCTGCTTAACGGCAAGGTGCGCGATAGCGCTCGCCGTAGCGATTTTCATACGTGCAGTAACGGCGTCCGCCGTCTGATGTTGCTGCGCCAACGACTACGCCTGATGCGCCGCCGATTGCCGCACCGGCCAAAGCACCACGACCACCACCGATAGCGCCACCTGCCAATGCACCAAGTGCTGCACCACCGACACCATATCCGGCTGTCCGCTGTTCACTCGTTGTACAACCAGCAACCGAGAATGCCAAAACTGCGGCAACTGCAACTGTAGATAAACTTTTCAACATGGAAGACCTCTCCCGTTTCTAAAACCAAACTTACCAGCTTGCGTCCCCAATGCTGTGCTGCACACATTACACTTTCCGCTTATATTGACAAGCGTCAGGCAACTGGCGGCGCTGCAATCAGGATTGCTTTGCCCGAATGGAGCGATACGTGGAGGGTTCCACATACGGCATTCGAGACAGTAAGCGATGAACCGAAAGAAAGTTCCACATTTTCAAGCGGCCAGCGTGCTCCATCGATAAAAAGTCCGTGTAATTGCGAAAATGCAACAATGCTGAACTGCGTCTTATCGACGAAATCGAAAGCATATTCACCGCCCACAAGTGGGTGGGCTTCTTCGCTTCCGCTGGTGAGGATGATCTTATGTCCCTGCGCCGCATGGGCGGTCGCCATCGTCAAATGCAGAAGCGTGTGATCGGTGCGCACTCCACCAAATGCACCGCAAAGTACAAGCTCGGTCGCCCCCAGTCGATATGCCTCGTTCAAGGCCAGTTCGCCATCGGTCATATCCTTCGCTGCCGGAAAAACCTGGCGCGGCACATGCGCATATTCTTTTTCCAGCTCGGGCGATGTCGAGTCGAAATCGCCTAGCCAAAGCTCAGGCGTGAGGCCCAGTGGTGCGGCATGGGCGATACCACCATCAGCCGCCAGAACCCTGGCTCCGGCTACCTGTTTCAAAAGGCGATCGGTGACATGGACGGAACCGCCCAAAAGAAGAACGAATTTGCTCATGACCCGCCCATAGCATGCGTCAAACGCTTCCACCAGACAGCTCTGCGTCCGATATCAAACGCTTGCAAGCGCGATAGCAATGCCCTGCCCAACACCAATGCACATTGTCGCCAGAGCGAGTTTTCCCTCGCGCAATTGCAATTCAAGCGCTGCCGTTCCCGCAATGCGTGCTCCTGACATGCCCAGCGGATGCCCCAGGGCGATAGCGCCGCCATTCGGATTTACGTGTTCCGCATCATCGGGAATTCCAAGATCGCGCAATGTTGCAAGTCCCTGCGAGGCAAAAGCTTCATTGAGTTCGATAATGTCAAAATCAGCTGGCACCAAACCGAGGCGCGCGCAAAGCTTCTTCGTCGCAGGCGCTGGGCCAATTCCCATAATACGGGGTGCCACGCCCGCCGTCGCCCCGCCCAGGATGCGCGCGATGGGATTGAGGCCGTACTTTTTTACAGCCTCTTCGGAGGCAATGATGAGGGCTGCCGCGCCATCATTAACGCCGGAAGCATTTCCTGCCGTCACAGTTCCGCCGGATCGAAATGGCGTCGGCAATTTGGCTAGAGCCTCAATTGTCGTTTGGGGGCGCGGATGCTCGTCTTTATCAACGATAATGGGCTCACCTTTTCTTTGCGCGATGCGAACCGGGATAATTTCGCTGGCAAGCCGACCATTCTCCTGAGCCCGACCGGTTCGCTGCTGGGAGCGCACAGCAAAAGCATCCTGATCGGAGCGGGAGACAAGAAACTCTTCGGCAACATTTTCGGCGGTATCCGGCATGGAATCCACACCATATTGCTGCTGCATAAGTGGATTGATGAACCGCCAGCCGATTGTCGTATCGTAAATTTCTGCATTGCGGGAAAAGGCGCTGTCTGCCTTGGGCAGCACAAAGGGCGCGCGCGACATGGCCTCGACACCGCCAGCAATGGCAATGTCCATTTCACCGGCGCGAATGGCGCGTGCGGCTGTGATGATGGCATCCATGCCGGAACCGCATAGGCGGTTCATCGTGGTGCCGGGCACCTCCACGGGCAATCCCGCAAGCAGTGCCGACATGCGGGCGACATTGCGATTGTCTTCGCCAGACTGATTGGCGCATCCATAAATCACTTCATCGATTGCTGCCCAATCGACCGATTTATTACGTTCCATCAATGCCTTGATTGGAATAGCCCCAAGATCATCCGCCCTAACTCCAGCCAGTGATCCACCAAAACGGCCAATGGGCGTCCGGATATAGTCGCAGATAAATACGTCACCCATCATACTGCCTCATATGCTTTCTTCTTGCCTGTTGATTTGAGCCGGTCTGTTGCCGCTTCATCAATAGATAATTATTCGGCGGTTGATCGTCCCTGATCATTCATTCTACAGAACCGTACGCACATATCATTCTGGATAAAAGGGAGAGCAAGGTGCAATTTGCCGATATAAATGGTGTGACGCTGCATTATCAGCTGATTGGCGGACCAGCGTCAAAACCTGTGATCGTTTTTGCCAATTCTCTGGGCACTGACTTCCGCATCTGGCGCGATGTCATTATTCGCCTGGCGGGTGATTTTGCTATCGTCACCTATGATAAGCGCGGCCACGGGCTTTCGAGTGTCGGCACGTCTCCCTATTCTCTCGACGATCATGTCGGCGATCTGGCAGGTCTGCTGGATTTCCTCAATGTTAAAAATGCAATCATTTGCGGTCTTTCTGTCGGCGGACTGATTGCGCAGGGGCTTTATGCTTCCCGTCCCGATCTGGTTCGGGCACTGGTCTTGTGTGATACCGCGCACAAGATTGGCAATGCCGATTCCTGGAACGCACGTATTGCCGCGCTTGAGGAAAATGGTATTGAAAGCATCGCCGACACGATCCTCGAACGCTGGTTTACCCCGACATTTCATCGTGAAAGCAGCCCTGCCTTAACCGGCTACCGGAACATGCTGATCCGTCAACCATTGGCCGGATATGCCGGAACCTGCGCAGCAATTCGTGATGCAGACCTGACAGAAGACGCAGGCCGAATATCGGTTCCAACAATCTGTATTGTGGGAGATCAAGATGGCTCAACACCGCCGGACGTCGTGCTTTCAATGGCTAAATTGATTCCGGGCGCGCGCTACGAAGTCATCAAGGATGCCGGGCATATTCCCTGCGTGGAACAACCCGAAATGCTCGTCGCGATCATTCGCGCCTTTATCGATGAGTTCAAACTTGAGGGCAATCCAATTTTGAGCAACTCAACCCTCAACTAGCTCAGGATGACTCGCCGCGAGTGAGGTGGATAAGCTGCATTCGATATAGTGCGTGGTTCGACAAGCTCACCATGAGGGAAGTTTTGTGGGTTGCAGCGACAACTCGCTAGCGTTGCAGGAGTTGCAAGAGTTGGCG
>UICE01000004.1 GCA_900471815.1 Hyphomicrobiales bacterium | reverse complement strand
TTGACGGCCAAGCATCAGGTTGCAACGCCCGCTCAGTGGAAACAGGGCGAGGACGTCATCATCACCGCTGGTGTTTCCGATGAGGATGCAAATGCCCGCTTTGGCGGATTTGAACGCATCTTGCCTTATCTGCGCAAAACCAAACAGCCGACATAGCAACCGCTACAATTGCACACCGTCAAGATGGTCTCCGCACAGCTCGCGGAGACCGCAATCTTTTCAACTCATCGGATCGATTTCGTTTGATGCCGACGGGAAAATCGATCTTTCTGCCGATTGAACATTTGCGCCATAAAACAACAATTGACTCATTTCTAATTTTATTAAAATGTGATGCAATTCATCTTTAGTTGAATCGAGCGTGAATGCTCCGAGATTGGAGCGGGATCATTGTCGCGTTATTTGTCGGATTTCTTTAAGCTCAAGCAGCCACTTACCTGTGTGGAATGCAAAACCATATTTCTGCAAATTCCGGAGGAATCGTTTGACGAAGCCCCCGTGCATTGCCGGGAATGTGGTGCCTATATCTGCAACTGGTCATCGGTGAAAGAAGTGTGTTCGCCAGACAATTCGGAATATGGCACCTCCAATTCCTCCGACCTGCGAAAACTCGCCAGAACACGGCTCTAATCAATTGGCAAGGCATAGGTCTGTTTAACGATCTGGCTGGGCACATCGGTTTTAACGTTCTGTATGCCATTGATCTTCGTCAGGTGCGTTGACTGAAAACGCCGGTACTCATCGAGATTGGCAACGACTACCCTCAACAGAGCGTCGCTTTCACCCAGCATGATATAACACTCGACCACTTGGGGAAGCTTCTTCATGGCATCCATGAAATGCTCGATGGTTTCCGCGTCCTGCGCCGTCAGCCACACGCGCGCAAACATGGAAAGTGCCAGATTGAGCTTGGCTGGATTAAGAACGGCAACATAACGATCAATTATACCCGCCTCCTCCAATAAGCGGACACGGCGCAGGCATGGGGAGGGCGACAGACCGACCTGCTGCGCTAGTTCTACATTCTGCATGCGCGCATCCCGCTGCAGCGCCTTCAAAATTCGCTTGTCGATCTCATCGAGTACCATTGGAGTTCCATGCCATGTAAGTGCTTACAATTATTATTTGATGCTAACTTTTTCCAATTTCCAGCAATCTTTGCAAGCCAATTGCGGCAGCACTATCTTAATATTTCAATATGGAATTTCAAACGATAGCCCTTTTCACTGCAACCGTGCTGCCGCTGATCTGCACTCCGGGGCCGGACATGCTTTTCGTGGCATCGCAGGCTCTGTCCGCAGGCACCATTGCTGGCCTGCGAGCTACTGCTGGCGTTTGCCTCGGCTACATGATCCATTCCGCACTTGTTGCATGCGGTGTTGCCGCCATCATAGCTGCTTCACCTCTTTTGTTCGAAGGCCTGCGCTGGCTGGGCATTGCATATTTGATCTACCTTGCGTGCCGGCTGATACGCTCCTCTCTTACACCCGGTATTTTAAGCATCGCGGCAAAATCCTCTTCGGGGCAACTCAAGCGCGGATTTCTGACGGCACTTTTCAACCCGAAGGGCATGATGATCTACATAGCCATCCTGCCGCAATTCATGCGTGAGGGAAGCAATGGCGCCTTACAAGCTGGCATCCTTTCTGCCGTTTTTGTGTGCTGGTGCGCGGTGGTCTACACGCTTTTAAGCATCGCCATCGGCAAAGCCGGGCACCGTAGCGGTTTCAATGACAGGCGCCGACGGACCATTGAAGCCAGCGCGGGAGGGCTTCTGATTATTGCTGCTACCTTCATGGCAGGACATTAGGCTCTCCACCCTAAAACCGCCGCAAAAAATAATTCTATTGAAATCGAACCGACCGGTTTAAATTGAGTCGGCCCATGCCCATATAAAAGCGGGGCATATCAGTCAGGATAAATCGCATGGACGGCAGCGCAGTTCAGATCTCATCGTGTGGACGCAATGAGGCCCGTTCTCTTTGGCTGCGACAGCGTGTTGCAATCCTTCGCAATAATCCGAATTTCTGCCAGGCCTCGTTTGAATATGCCCATGGCATTGTCGGGGTTTTCGAAGGCCAGTACATGGCCAATAAAGTCATGGCCAATGCTGCACGGCAAGTTATCTGCATGGCAATTGCCGCCATGCATTACGGACGCGATGAGGTGCATCACGGTGCGTCCATTTCAAATCTTCAGCACGTCACCACGGAACTTGGTCTTTGCAGCAAGAGCACCACAGCGGCTACTGTTAATCTGCTTGAGAATATCGGTCATGTAACACGGGTCAAAGACGAGGCGGACCACCGCAGCCACCTTATCGAGCCCACAGGGCAACTAGTTTCAGTTCTGCACGATATTATTGCGGTTTGCCTTTCTGCGGCAGACCGGCTTTTTCCCTTGCGGCGCTATCGCGCTCTGCTCGACAGTTCGTCCGGTTTTCTTGAGCGCTATTTCGCCACCAGCCTGCATTCGCTGTTTGATATAGAACCCTTGATCATTGAGGATCGCCGTTCACGCCTGTTCGCCACGAGCGACAGCGGGGAAATGCTGCTTTGCAAGCTGATGGCAGGACGGACCGAACGCGACCAGAATGTCGTTAGCCTGCCCTTTGATGAGATCGGCCATCTTTATGGTGTGTCACGCACCCATATCCGGCGTTTGATGAAGAAGGCCGAGACCGAAGGCATGGTCCGGCTTATTGATGCTGGTGGACGACACATCGAATTGCTGCCCCCCTTGAAAGAGGTGTTCAACAATATTGTCGCCTCCCATATCGCCAAGGTGCAATTCGATATTCACCTTGCAAATGAAGACTACGATCTTCTTCCTGCTGAGCTTTGCGCTTGATTTTATATCGTCATTTATATTTCAAATTTTGAATTATCAGGAAATCCAATCAACAAAATACATAAAAAGACTTGACCCCACCGGTTAGGGCGGGGTCTTTGAGCATTGACTGGAGATCAAGTAAACTCAATCGTCCTGATTTCTTATGAAACATCAAAAGGTTCGAGGACGCGCAGACAATCTGCAATGAAATGCCCCGGGCGTCAAAGGACATAATCAGTTGCTTCCATACGGTATTTTTTTCTAATTTTATCGATATATGTAGTAGTTAATACTATTTCAACGGCTTTTAGACACCGTAACTCCGACTTATGATTTCAAGACCGCTCACGCAATCGTGAATAAATATGTGCGCTTGACGCCCGTAATCCATGTTTTCAAGCAGATTTATCTACAGAATGGCCTCACTCAAATATTCATTCGTGCTAATTAAGCAACACTATGGCGCTTGTAAGAAGCAACCGGTTTTGTCCTTTGACCTGAACGGCCCGAAAGTAAGACATAGTGGAGGCATTCACTCTCTTGAATGTGATCCCTCACTCATGATCTTTACTGGAGATTCCAGATGAATTTTAGAAGCATTCTTATTGGTTCCGCCGCTGCACTGACAGCGGTATCAGGAGCCCGCGCCGCCGACGCTGTCGTCGTCGCTGAACCTGAACCGGTCGAATATGTTCGCGTCTGCGATACATATGGCGCCGGGTTCTTTTATTTGCCAGGCACAGAAACCTGCCTCAAGGTAGGCGGATATTTGCGTTTCGACCTGCAGGGGGGCGATGATCCCTATGATGGTTCGAATTCGGGCCGCAGAAACGAGTCAGGCCGGAATGATGAAAGCTATCATATCCGTACCCGTGCGCAGGTTACCTTCGATGCCCGTTCCGAGACAGAACTCGGAACCTTGCGCTCCTACATCGCAACCCGCTTCCAGTATGATGACGGCGATAATTCCGACGCCACCATTCCTGAAGCCTATATCGAACTTGGCGGTTTCCGCGTTGGTGTCGCCGACGAAATCTTCGGCGCCTGGGTCGGTTATGCCGGCGATATCATTCAGGACGATGTGATCAACTATCAGTCGGGCAAGTCCAACCAGATCAGCTATACATTCGCAGCGGGCAATGGCTTCTCTGCAATTATCGCAGCTGAACAGGGCTCGGATGAGTTCGGCGACAATGTGATCGATGATTACATGCCTCACGTTCTTGCCGGTGCGAAGTTTGAGCAGGCATGGGGTAAGATCGCCGGTACTGTCGGCTACGACTCCAAAGTCGAAGATGTTGCAGTCAATCTTCGCCTTGACGTGAATATCACTGACCGCATCTCCGCATGGGTCATGGGTGCATACCAGTCAGATTTCAGACGCGAAAGCTTCTACGATCATGACACCAACTGGTTTGCCCAGTTCCAGGGTGATTATGCTGTCTGGGGTGGCGTTGCCGCCAAGCTCTCCGAAAAGGCAGTCCTGAATGCACAGGCAGCCTATGAAGAAGAAGGCACCTACGCTTTCGCAGTTAACGTGGCTTATGAACTGGTTCCAGGCCTGAAGATCACGCCGGAAATCAACTACACCAAGTTTGACGGCGCACGTAAGGACGACTCGATTGCCAATGGCGGCAGCGATGACGCGTTTGGCGGCATCATCCGCTTCCAGCGCAATTTCTAATCCTTGCCATAACAAGATTGCAAGGCGGCGGGTGAAAACTCGCCGCCTTCGCTTTTATCTGCTGGCAGTAGAAGCCCGCAACACAAGATGACAAGCGAGCTCGACACGGCGGGGTGGCATCGGAACACTTGTCAGACTGTCCCGCAACAGATCCAGCGCCACATAACCCAATTCACGCATGGGAATATGCATCGTGGTCAATGGCGGATTGAGGAAAGCTGCTTGTGGCAGGTCATCCATTCCCATGACCGAGACGTTACCCGGCACCGAATAGCCCGCTTGCTGAACGCCCATCATCGCACCAACTGCCAGACTGTCTCCGGCAGCAAGCACTGCTGTAAAATCCAGGCCTTTTTCACTCAGCCGCTTGGTGATTGCCTGAGCTGCAAGCTCCGGCAACCAGTCCTCAACCGGGACGACCAGATCATCCGTATAGGGAAGATTGTGGTGCACCAGCGCATCCCGCCATCCTTCCCGCCGCCTCTCAATTGTGTGACGGCCCGGGCGCATAAGGAAGAGAATACGTTCATGGCCAAGCTTGATCAGATGTTCCGCCGCCACACGCGCAGCGGATCGGTTGCAGGGCGTTACGCTTGAAAGCCGCATAAGCGGATCGTCGCCATTGATCATCACAACCGGTTTGCCGAAATCCCGCATCGCCGCAAGGATCGATTCGTCGTCGACAGTAAGAAACAGGAGACCTGCCACATCCGGATCGGCCAGCGCCTCCTCCAGCATGGCGTTTTCTTCCGCCTGCCCGGCCACGGCGCGCGTGATGATCTCCAGTCCAAGCACCTGTGCCCGATCCCGCAATCCTTCGAGCACGTAAAGAGTGAACTGGTTGCGCACATAATCAATCATCGCAGCGCTCGAGGCGGCAACAATAACTTTCTTGCCTGCAACCGGCGTCGGCACGGTGTAATTGGCGGCCTTGGCGGCCTCCACCACCCTTTCGCGTATATCAGCACGCACGCCTTTTTCACCGGAAAGCGCCCGCGACACAGTGCTCAACGAAACACCGACTTTCTCGGCAATATCCTCAAGTCTGACGCGCCTGCTCTGTTTTCCCCGTTTCCCGGGTTCGGGTTTTGCGATCATGAAACTTTTCTCCGCTCAACCCACACTGCAAAAAACTTTCATATTGCGCAAATTATTTTCTGGTGCTTCCATAGTCTTATCGCTCGGGAGAAGCGTAGATTGCAGTCATGCATCTGCATGGCGGGACTTGGAGGAAAGCAGATGGGCCTTACCGGCCAGAATATCCGCAACCAGCTGGATCTGATCGTGGCCGGCATGACCGGACTCCACAATGATGGCCGCTTCGATGAACCTAATCTCGACGGCACTGCGGGCGACTACATCTCATTCGAAAGTTGGGAATGGCCGCAAGGGGTCGGGCTTTATGGGCTTGTCCGTCTATGGCTTTTCACTGGCCGTGATGACCTCAAGACCTTGATTGAAGATTGGTACACCGCTCGCATTGCGGCTGGCCTTCCTGCGCTCAACGTCAATACCACTGCTCCCATGCTGGCTCTGTCTGTTCTCTGGAAGGAAACGCGCGATCCGCGCTGGAAAAAGCCGCTGGATGATTGGGCCGATCAGGTCATGTCGCAAATGTCCCGCACCGAAGAAGGTGCCTTCGAACACCATGTCTCAGACAAGGTGAACGATCATGAACTCTGGGACGATACACTTTATATGGTTGCCCTGTTCCTTGCTTCTTACGGGCAGGCAAGCGGCCGCCGAGAGCTGGTCGATGAAGCTGCACGCCAGTTCCTTGTTCACTCCCGTTATCTTGCCGACACAAAATCCGGCCTTTGGTTCCATGGCTGGACTTTCAGAGGACGTCATAATTTCGCGCAGGCTCGTTGGGCGCGAGGCAATGCCTGGATAACTGCCGGAATGCTTGATCTTTTTGATCTCGCAGATATGCCCAAACCCGTGAAGGACTTTCTCATGGGCGTGCTGGTTGCGCAGGTCAACGCACTGCTCCCCTTACAGACCGCATCGGGCGCATGGCGCACTTTGCTCGACGATCCGTCTTCCTACGAAGAAATCTCCGCTACCGCCGGTATTGGCTATGGCCTTTTGAAGGGATATCGCATCGGGCTTGGCACACCGGAATGGCGAAAGGCTGGGCTGAAAGCCGTAAAGGCAGTTCTGAATAATATCGACGAAACCGGTACCGTGCTCAACGTCTCATATGGCACACGCATGGGCCACGATCTGCAATTTTATAAAGACATTCCCATTCAGCCGACAGGCTACGGACAGGCACTTTCCATTCTCTGCCTTTCCGAAGCGTTGCAGCATGTGGAAGCAGGAGAACAGGCAGCATGACAATGAAAGTTCTTTACGGGGCAGGCCCCGAGGATACGAAGACTTTCGATACGGGGCGGTTGCGCGCTGAGTTCCTTCTTGAGGATCTGTTTCAGCCGGACGCAGTCAGCTTTACCTACACCCATGTGGATCGCCTGATCTTGGGTGGTGCAGTGCCGGTAACAAAACAACTCGTATTTGGGACTGGCGATGATATCGGCACGCCCTATCTGCTTTCCGCTCGCGAAATGGGCGTCGCCAATTTGGGTGGCAGCGGCACGATCACTGTTGATGGCAAAAGCTTCACCCTGGAAAACCGCGACGTGCTTTATATTGGGCGTGGCGCAAAAGAAATTTCGCTATCAAGCGTGTCCGGCGATGCACCTGCCCGATTCTACATGAATTCTGTTCCCGCAGGCAGCGATATCCCGCATCGCCTGATCCGCAGATCAGAATCCAAATTGCTCGAACTTGGTGCCGAACAACGATCCAACAAGCGCAAGCTGCGCATGTATATTCATCCGGAAGTCGCCCCGTCCTGCCTGCTTTTGATGGGTATTACCGATCTTGCCGATGGCAGTGTCTGGAATACCATGCCACCCCACCTGCATGAACGGCGCATGGAAGCCTATTGCTATTTCGACCTTGCTCCTGAAGATCGCGTTATCCACCTCATGGGCCGTCCCGATGAAACGCGCCATCTCGTGGTTGCCGATCTGGAAGCGCTCGTCTCTCCAGCCTGGTCCATCCATATGGGCGCTGGCACAGGTCCCTATGCCTTTGTCTGGGGGATGACGGGAGAAAATCAGGAATATAATGATGTGGCACCGGTTGCCGTAGCGGATTTGAAATGAACGCGGAAACTCATTGGATGCGCAAGCCCCTCAAGCCGGGAGAACCCTTGCGCTACTGGCAGGTCAGCGCTCTTTCCGAAGAACGCTTCGATGTGGCTGATGCCCCTATGCAGGGTGAGATGGACCCGTTCTTCTTCCTGACGAAGGTCAAGAATTTCATTCCGCACGAATATCCATGCCGCACGATTTTTGCCGATACCTATCGTGGCAAACGCCCGGATGTCCGCGGCACATTTGACGCTGCAAAATGGTGGCTGCCTTTCGGTTCGCCCCGGCTGGATTTATCCGGCTTCTGGTTCCGGCCAACGCGTCTTGCCACCTGGACCCGGACCTATATCGACGCTGAAACCGCTGGAACCGCAACAATTCAATTGGGAACCTGTGGCGGCGCAGTTCTTTGGCTTAACGGGGCTGAGATTGGCTGGATGGCGCCCTATAGCCGAAATCTCGAAGCAAAACAGGAATTCGAACTCCCCCTCATCGAAGGCATAAATGAAATTACGCTTTTCTTCGATGATCTGGCCGAGCGTGACGCCCGCTATTTCTTCCAGTTCGATTATCTCCCTGGTCCGGCGGCAAAGATAGCACTGCCCGTGCCGGTTGCCGGATCGATTGCCGATAGCCTCGAAGCGGCGCTTGACGGAATGTCTCTTGATCGTCCGCATTATTTTGGCGGCGATATTACTCTCCTGCTCGCACAGCCGCTACCGGTTGACGTCAAGGTCAATGTTGCCGTCGAAGGTGACTTCATGTCACGCGAACGGTTTGATTTCGATTTCGAGCTTGCGGCTGGCGCAACCAGCTTGCTGATTGGACCGTCAGAAGAAGCTCCCGCCGATTTCCGCCATTTCCGCATCACCTTGAACGCTGGCGGTTTTGTCGCCTCACGTTCCTTGGGTGTCGAGATTTGTCATGCCGAACGGCAAGGTAAAGCCGGGGCAACGCTTGAAAGCCGCATTGCCGAAACGCTTGATGAAATTTCGGAACATTCGGAACGGGACACTGTTCGGGCCTTTGCCCGTCTTGCCAGCGGTCGCGCCGGTGCGCAAACCGATGCGATGATTGAGGAGATTCTCCCCTCCATCGAAGATTGCCATGATTGCGCAGACTTCTCGCTCGTTCCGCTCATCTGGTCGCGCACAGTCTGGGGCAAGGACATCAACAGCAAAACGCGCGATCGGATTGATGCCGCCATTCTCAATTACCGCTATTGGATGGATGAGCCGGGCAATGATGTTCAGTGGTATTTCTCGGAAAACCACGCGCTGCTTTTTCATACATCAGCCTATCTTGCCGGCCATCTTCTCTCGGACAGCACCTTTGTCCGCTCGGGCCGTACGGGGTCCGAGCAAAGCAGGATCGGTGCGGAGCGGGTACGCGCATGGCTTGATCATTTCGAAAATTGGGAAATGGCGGAATTCAACTCCGCGCCCTATTTCCCGATTGACCTGAAAGGTCTGACGGCGCTTGCCGCTCTGGCTCCCGATGATGATATTGCCACACGCGCCAAGGCAGGCATTGTCCGGCTTTGTGAAATCATTGCCCGCTCTGCCCATCATGGCATGGTGACGGCAGCGCAGGGCCGTTCTTACGAACACACGCTTTGTGCAGGGCGTTCGCTTGAACTGTCGGGCGTGGCTCGCCTTCTCTGGGGCAAGGGCTGGTATGGCCGCCGCGTTCATGCCCTTCCGCAACTCGCGGTCTGCCTGCGTGATCACGGCCTTGCAATTCCCGCAGCTCTTTCCAAGATCGCCGATTACCGGGAAGACCAGCACCAAGAATGGCGCTTTGCGCAAGGTGAAAACGCCTTTGCCGCGCTCTACCATTATAAGAGCGCTGATTTCGCCATGGGATCAGCCGCTCATTATCGCTGGGGTGAATGGGGTTATCAGGAAACCATTCTGCATTTGCGCCTGGGAGAAAAGCCCGAGGCGGCGATCTGGATCAATCATCCGGGCGAAACGATCCAGTTCGGTTATGGACGGCCATCTTACTGGGGCGGATGCGGTACCATTCCCCGCGCCCAGCAATATCGCGGTCTGGCTGTTCTCGACTTTTCGATCCACGAAGAACAACCAGACTTTACCCATGCCTGGTTTCCAATTGCCGAGTTTGATGAAAGCCATGTCTCGGGCAATCTAGCTGTAGCCCGCTCGGGAACGGGAGCCGTTTTGCTGCATGCCAGCCAACCACTGTTGCAGGTTATGGAAGGCCCGTCTGCGAATGTGGAATTGCGCCAATATGGCATGAAAACACGCTGGATTGTGCGCGTCTGCACCTCGAATGATTTGGCATCTGTCGAAGAACGCTTTGGTCGCCTTGATGCCCGTGAGGAAAGTGACGGGACCATTATCATTGACGATCCCGAATATGGGACTGTCCGTTTCCGTGCCGATGGCAGCATTGAGGCTGAAGGCCGCGTTCTTACAAGAGCCGATTATAGCGTAAAGGGCGAAGCGAAAATGCTGGACCAATCATAAGAATAAACCCGGCGGGTGGAGGCTCGCCTTGTCCTTGGAGGAGGAAACAGGCATGAAATTGAGATCGCTTCTGGCGGGCGCTACGCTCGCGCTTCTGACGTCGACGGCCTATGCTGGCGATGTACGTATCATGTGGTATTCCGATGGTGTTGAAGGTGAGGTCTTGGCTGACCTCATGAAGCGCTTCATGGACAAGAACCCGGATATCAAAGTGACAATCGACAATGTTGCCTTTGGTGTCATCAAGGAACAATTGCCGGTTCAACTCGAAGCAGGTCATGGTCCGGATATTGCGCGTGTAACGGCGCTGAAAGACCTCAGCCGGCATTGGCTGGATCTGCGCCCCCTTATATCGGACGCAGCCTATTGGGATGCCAATTTCGGCGCCCAGGCTGACTGGATGCGGCCTGATGGCTCCAACCAGATTTCGGGTTTCATGACGCAGGTCACTTTGACCGGTGGCTTTGCCAACAAGACCCTGTTCGAACAGGCAGGCGTTCCCCTGCCCGGCCCTGATGCAACATGGGACGATTGGGCGGCGGCTTCAAAGAAGGTCGCCGACAGTCAGCAAATTCCTTTTGCCATGGCATTGGACCGTTCCGGCCATCGCATCACGGCGCCCAATATTGCTTTCGGTGCAAATTACATCGGAGCTGATGGCAAACCCGCGCCGCTGGATAAAGGCGCAAAGGACTTCATCACCAAATTTGTCGGATGGACGAATGACGGGGTCATGAGCAAGGATGTGTGGGTTTCCGCTGCTGGCCAGACCTACCGCGCTGCCGCCGACGACTTTATCAACGCGCAGCTTGCCTATTACTATTCCGGTTCATGGCAGATCCCTAATTTCGCGACCAAAATCGGCAATGGCTTTGATTGGGTTGCCACCGGCAGCCCTTGTGGCCCGGCTGCTTGCACCGGCATGCCTGGAGGGGCAGGCCTGGTTGCGGTAAAATATACAAAGAACCCGAAAGACGTTGCCAAGGTCATGGACTATCTGGCAAGCGAAGCAGTCGTCAAAGAATTTTCAGAGCGAACGCTTTTCATCCCGGCCCATAAGGGAATTCTCGACAAGGGCGATCTCAACTTCAAGACCGAGGACCCACAGGTCAAAGCAGCGCTTGATGTATTCGTCAAAGCCAGCAAGACGACTGCGCCCGCCGCTCAGAAAATGCCCGGCTGGCGTTGGGCTGACACGGTTTATGGCGCCTTGGTTACCCGTGTGGCTCAGGTGATTGCCGGCGAGCTGCCGCTCGACGACGCCTTCACCCGTATCGATTCTGACGTTGCGACCAAGGTCAAGGACTCCGGCCTTTGACAGAACTGGCAATGCGGCTTGTTCTCGCCTTCATAATGGAAGACAAGCCGCATAATCCTGACACCTCGGCACGGGAGATGCGCAATGACGGCGCCGCTTGAAACTGCATCAAAACCATCGGCAGTCCAGCACTTGGGCGCTATTGCGCTTGCCCCGGTCCGGCTTGTCATGGGCTTGATCGACCGCCCTTTGCGTGCATTGCAGAGAATGACCGGTCTCAGCGGCATGGCAATCTTTTTCCTTGCGCCGAATATGCTGATTTTCGGCATTTTCGTGCTGTTGCCGCTGTTCATCAACTTCGTCTATTCAACGACCGGCGGCTCCGCGCTGTTTCTGCCGGAGCGCTCATATGTCGGCGCAGATCAATATCAGCGTCTTTTCGACTGCAGCAATTATCTTGACCCTCTCACCTGTCAGGAAGATGCATTCTGGACTGCCGTCAGCAATACATTCTGGTTTGTGGTTTTGCAGGTAACCCTGATGATCGGCGCAGCATTGGTGACTGCGCTGATCTTGAACCGCAACCTCGCAGCCCGTTCTTTCTGGCGCGCGGTATTCTTCTTTCCGGTTTTGCTCTCGCCCGTGGTTGTCGGGCTCATCTGGCGATGGATTCTTCAGCGGCAAGGTCTTTTGAATTTCATTCTCTATCCGTTTGGCGTTGATCCCTATACCTGGCTGACAGACCGCACCTGGTCCTTCGCCGCCGCGGTTGGGGTTTCGCTTTGGGCGCATATGGGCTTTTACGCCTTGATCCTGTTGGCTGGCCTGCAGGCAATCCCGAAAGATCTTTATGAAGCCGCAGATATGGACGGCACTAAACCGGCGAGAGTCTTCTGGCGTATCACCCTGCCGCTTCTTATGCCCAATCTCGTCGTCGTTATTGTGCTCGCGCTGATCCGCTCCGTGCAGGTCTTTGACGAGGTGTACATACTCACCGGCGGTGGCCCGGGAACGAGCACCTTGTTCATCACCCAGTATATTTATGAAACGGGCTTTGTATCGCAGCCACGCAATCCCGGGCTTGCAGCCGCAGCATCCATACTCATGGGCCTCGTCCTTGTCGTGCTCACATTGGTGCAGCTTGGCCTTGGCCGTCGCGGCGAAAAGAAGGGGAAACGCTGATGGGAAGAGCCGCAGCTTTCATTCTGCGCCGCAGGGGCGGCAAGGGTTGGCATTGGACCGATATCGTCACTTGGGTTTGGCTCATAGGCGGACTGTTCATCATGTTCGGCCCCGCCTTGTGGCTGATGTTCTCTTCTTTCAAGACACCGGCAGCACTGGCGGAATTCCCTCCATCAATCCTGCCCTATACCAGCCAGCAGGTCAGTGTTGAGGGGCATGACAAGCCTTTGACTCTCTATGATGTGACGCTGCCAGATGGCACGACGAAGAAGCTTGCCGAAGTGCGCCGCATCGGGCTTTTCAGCCAGATGGTTGATCCCGCCAAGCCTGACGAAACCATTCGGGTCAATATCAATAGCCGCAAACCTGTACAGGAATTGTCCTTCGCCACGGAGAATTACACCGGACCATTCGTGCATTTCGACTTCTTCCGCTATCTGTGGAATTCGGTGTTCGTCACAGTCATGGCAACGCTGATTACGCTCATCGTCAATTCAATGGCCGCCTTCGCCCTGTCGAAATACGAGTTTCGAGGCCGCTCGGTGGCGATGCTGATCATTCTTGCCACGCTCATGGTCCCGCTTTCGGTCATCATGGTGCCGCTCTATTCAATTATCTCGGCGCTCGGTCTGTTCAACAATCTCTGGGGCGTGATTTTACCGACAGTCGCAACGCCCACCGGCGTTTTCATACTGCGCCAGTACATGTTGACCATTCCCGATGAGCTTATCGATGCGGCGCGGATGGACAAGGCGTCCGAGTGGCAGATCTACTGGCGCATCGTCCTGCCACTGACTGCGCCTGCGCTTGCAGTGCTTGCAATCTTCTCGGTCGTCTGGCGGTGGAATGACTTCCTCTGGCCACTGATCGTTCTATCGCGCAAAGAGCTTTACACACTGCAAGTTGGCCTGAGCATCTATTCCGGCGAACTTAATGTGCAATGGCACTTCATCCTGGCGATGACCGTCGTCACCATGATCCCGGTGGTGCTTGTGTTCATCTTCCTGCAGCGTTTCATCACCACTGGCATCGCCGGCACGGGCCTAAAATAAGGAAACTCATATGGGCCAGATCACACTCTCCAATGTCAAAAAATCCTTCGGAAATATCGATGTCCTGCATGGCATCAACCTCGACATAAACGATGGTGAACTTGTTGTTTTCGTCGGCCCGTCGGGTTGTGGAAAATCTACCTTGCTGCGCGCCATTGCCGGGCTGGAGAAAATCACCAGCGGCGAGATTGCCATTGACGGGAAACCGGTCAACGATGTGACAGCTGCTGATCGCGGCCTCGCCATGGTATTCCAGTCCTACGCACTCTACCCGCATATGAGTGTGCGCCAAAATCTTGCCTTTGGCCTTGAGAACTCCAAGATGCCCAAAGCCGAGATTGACGAGCGGATAACGGAAGCCGCCCGCATGCTTGAGATCGAGCCCTATTTGGCCCGGCGGCCTGGTCAGCTTTCCGGCGGCCAGCGACAGAGAGTTGCCATCGGCCGGGCTATCGTGCGCCGCCCCGTCGCCTTTCTGCTGGATGAACCTTTGTCAAATCTGGATGCTGAGCTGCGGGTTTCCACCCGCGCCGAGCTGGCCGCACTTCATGCCCGCCTTTCATCCACCATGATTTACGTAACCCACGATCAGGTGGAGGCGATGACCCTCGCTGACCGGATCGTCGTACTACGCGCCGGAAAAATCGAACAGGTTGGCACACCGCTTGAACTCTACAATACGCCGGCAAACCGGTTTGTCGCGGGCTTCATCGGCGCTCCCCATATGAACTTTCTGGAAGGAACTGTCAGTTCCGTCCAATCGGGAAATCTGGTGGTCGCGCTGGCCGATGGCTATCAGCTTGCGATTCCTGCTCGCGAGACAAGTCTCGAGCAGGGCGCACGGATCACCCTGGGCATTCGTCCGCAGCATGTCACTTTCGGTTCAGGTGACAAGAGTATTAAAGCCAAAATCAAGCTCGTTGAAGCGCTTGGCTCCGAAACGGTGCTTCACACGGAAGTCGCAGGGCAAAAATTCCTGGTCGTTATCCCCGGACAGCATGATCTTGCCTCAGGCATGGATATTGACCTCTCGCTGTCCAGCGCTCCGATCCATCTTTTCGACAAGGATGGACATCGCATCTGATCAGCCATGACGTGCGGCACGTATATGATCCACCAGCGCCCTTAACTTGATGGGTTGCCTGTGGCGTCTTGGATAATAGAGATAAAAGCCGTTGAACGGTGGTCCGAAAGCTCCCAAAAGCGGCACAAGTTCGCCGCGTGAAACCCATGGTTGAAATGTATCGACCATGCCAAAGGTAATCCCGGCACCGGCGCAGGCCATGCGTATCATAAACTGCATGTCGTTGGTGGTCACTTCGGGATTGACGGCGACATCAAAGTCGCGACCATTTTCTGTAAACTCCCAGCGATAGGGCGCACTGTCCGGGCGGGGCCTCCAGCCAATACAAATATGGTCCGGCAATTCGCTTGGATGCGTGGGACTGCCATTTTTTTCCAGATATTCCGGCGAGGCGAAAGCACATTGCCTTTGCTGCGATGATACAGGAACAGCGATCATATCCTGTTCGATGACTTCACCAAGCCGCACTGCTGCATCAAATCCGGTGCTGACAATATCAAACTCTTCATCGGTAACAGTGATGTCGAGCGTCACGTCAGGATAGCGCTCTATGAATCCGGCAAGCAGCGGGCCAGACAGGAAGCTCTCTGCGATTGACGAAACAGCAATCCTCAGCAGCCCGCTGGGCTTGCCCTGGATCTCGCGCGCGGCCTCAACGGCCTGTCGGACTTGCGAAACAGAAGGCTGCACTGCGTCATAGAATAATTCGCCGGCTTCCGTCAGCCTTACGCTCCGGGTCGTTCGTTGTACCAGCGCCACGCCGACACGATCCTCGAGACGTTGAAGCGCCTGACTGACCGCAGAGCGCGTAACGCCGAGCCGCTCGCTTGCGATGCGAAAATTCTTCGCTTCAGCAACCGCCAGAAATACCGGGATACCTTCAAGATCATCCATCATTAGTAAGCATTACTAACCAGCTCATCCGCTATTAGCAACTTTATAGTCCTAATACGACCACGTATTTTCGTCCTGTAGATAGAATTCACACCGGTTCGAAAGGAAATAACTCATGCCAATGCACAGCTCCAAAATAGCAGCAGGCGTCATGACTGCTCTTCTTGCATCGATGTCTGGTTCTTTCTGTGGGGCATCGGAAAAGATGCAAAAGCCCCTCGACACAGAGAATAGCAAAACAAAAGAGGTTCAAATGTTGCAACACGCATATGTTGGCATGTGGGTCACCGATGATGGCCGGGTCCGCCATGAACTGCTTCCCAATAACCGCTATGACGAGGCACGCGGCAATCGCGAAAGTGCCTATCAGGGCCGTTACGAAGTGACCGGCAATCATATCGAATATTGGGACGACACAGGCTTTACCGCCGATGGCGATTTCGTGGACGAAAACACGCTTCACCACGGCGGGATGATCCTGCGCCGCAAATAATATCCAATAATCTCAAGAAACCATGGAGTTTGACATGCTTGATATTCAAGGAAAAGTCGTTGCCATTACCGGTGCGAGTAGCGGTATTGGCGAAGCAACGGCCCGGGTTCTTGCCAAGGCTGGCGCGCATATTGTCATCGGTGCGCGGCGTGCCGACCGGCTCGACAGATTGACTGAAGAGATCGCGCTTGATGGCGGTTCGGTTCTGGCGAAAAAACTGGATGTCACCGACAGGGAGGACGTCAGCAGTTTTGTAAATTTGGCCGTCTCGGAATTCGGTCGTCTCGACGTGATAATCAATAATGCCGGTGTCATGCCCTTATCACCAATGGACGCTCTCTTGGTCGACGAATGGGACCGGATGGTTGACGTCAATATTAAAGGCGTACTTTACGGCATTGCGGCAGCGCTTCCTATCATGAAGCAGCAGGAAAGCGGCCAGATCATCAACGTCTCTTCGATTGGCGGCCACACCGTGTCGCCGACGGCCGCCGTTTACTGCGCTACAAAATTCGCTGTGCGCGCCATTTCCGATGGCTTGCGGCAAGAGAACGATAAAATTCGGGTTACCGTCATTTCACCGGGCACAACAACATCGGAACTTGCCGACACAATCAGTGACCCTATTGCCCGTGACGCGATGAAAGGCTTTCGCGCCGTCACGATCAGTCCGGAAGCCATCGCGAACTCCATTCTCTATGCCATCAGCCAGCCAGCAGAGGTGGATGTGAGCGAAATCATTATCCGCCCGACAGCCAGCCCCCACTGATTGTCTTTTGAAACCCGCTTAATGACAGATCTGAAGGAGTAAAATGATGCAATCAATATTATCCCTGATCCGCAGCGCTGCATTGCCAGTGGCTTTGCTGACGCTCCCCCTTCTGCCCACCACGCAGGCGCAAGCGTCTCAGGATGTCACCTCGCGCAACAAGCAGATCGTAACCGAGGCATTCGATGCCTGGGCCGCCGGTGGACAAAGCTTCTTTACCGATGTGCTGTCACCGGAAGTCAATTGGAGGATCGAAGGGTCCGGGCCAAGCGCTGGCCTGTTTCGGGGGCGCGAAACATTCCTTGAGCAGGCAGTTCGCCCATTCGTATCCCGCCTGTCCAAACCGGTCACACCGGTCAGCAAAAAGATATGGGCCGATGGAGACCACGTGATAATCAATTGGGAAGGTGTTGCCGTGGCGGGAGATGGCGTTCCTTACAGCAATAGCTATGCCTGGATATTCCATATGCGGGATGGAAAGGCCGTCGAAGTAACCGCCTTTCTCGACCTTGCACCTTATGACGACGTGCTCCGCAGAGTTCCCGCCAAATCCAACTAAAAGAATGAGGGGCGCTTCCGCCAGCGATCAAGGCAATGATTTGCTGTCGCCGGTAGCGCCCCTTATCCGCTCGGCATCGCGCAGTGGAGGCGAGCCATAGAGACGGCTATATTCGCGGCTGAATTGAGACGGGCTGTCATAGCCGACCTTGTGTCCAGCCATGCCGACATCCAGCCGATCCACCAAAATAAGCCGACGCGCCTCATGCAAACGAAGCTGCTTTTGATACTGCAAAGGCGTCATTGCAGTGACAGCCTTGAAATTGTGATGCAGCGAAGAAACGCTCATATTGACACGTCCCGCCAGATCCTCAATCCGTAATGTTTCGGCAAAATTGTCCCTTATCCATGAAATAGCGCGGACAACCTTGTTGCTTTGACTTTCGGACATTGCAATCTGGAGCAGACGCGGCCCGTCAGGGCCAGAGAGAAGGCGGTAGAGAATTTCCTGTTCTATCAACGGGGCGACGGCTTCAATATCGTCGGGCCTGTCGAGAAGCCGCAGCAGCCGCACTGACGCATCAAGGATTTCCGGTGATGCAATATTCACGGCCCAGCCCCTTATGCCCTCTGCTGTCCCCTGACGCGGAATACTGACACGAGCAATCATGTCGCTCAAACGGGCGCTGTCAATCGTGTAGGTGAGGCACAGATAAGGCGCTTCCGGGGTGGCCTCTGTCACATGTGATTCAACCGGCAGGTCTAGCGAGGTCAAAAGATATTGACCCGCGCCATAGCGATAAATCTCCTGCCCTACGGTCAAGCTTTTTGCGCCCTGCACGACAATGGCGAAGCCGGGTCGATAAGCACTATGGTGGGGCATCGTCGGGGCACTGTGTCGATAAAAACTGAGATTGCTGATCGCTGTCGAAAAATTACCGTCCGCGCCGGTAAAACGATCAATGATCGCAGCAATTTCCTGATAGGGAGAGAATGGTAGTGTCATATAGTGTTGGGTTCCGGATTGCCAAGAGACAGAACTTATACCACGCTGAGCGGCTCCGCATCATGCCGCCCCATCACTTTTGCAGGATTGTGCAATAAGCTTGCAGGATTGCTCTACCGCTCCAATTCCGATGGGCTGCATAGTAGCGCTCTACATCCCCAAAAAGGAAATACCCATGGCTATTGCAAAAGGCTACGCTGCGACGGATGCGTCACAACCTCTTACACCCTTCACCTTTGAACGCCGTGAGCCAAACGAAGACGATGTTGTCATATCGGTAAAATATTGTGGCGTTTGCCATTCCGATATCCATCAGGCTCGCAGCGAATGGGGTAATGGCATATTCCCCATGGTTCCCGGCCACGAGGTGGCAGGTATTGTAACTTCGGTCGGCTCCAAAGTGACAAAATTCAAGACTGGTGATCGCGTCGGCGTTGGTTGTTTTGTCAATTCCTGCACGAAATGCGCCGAACGGAACGTCGATCTCGAGCAGTATATGCCCGGTCTCGTCCAGACCTATAATGATTACGAAGCAGACGGTACCACCCCGACTTATGGCGGCTATTCGGACTCGATCGTTGTAAAGGAAGGCTATGTTCTTTCCTTCCCCGAGAACCTGCCATTGGATGCAGCTGCGCCCTTGCTCTGCGCGGGTATCACCCTTTACTCGCCGCTTCATCATTGGAAAGCTGGCCCCGGCAAAAAAGTCGCGATTGTCGGCATGGGCGGGCTTGGCCATATGGGCGTCAAGATCGCACACGCCATGGGTGCCGAGGTCACAGTCCTAAGCCAAACCCTGTCGAAAAAAGAAGACGGGTTGAAGCTAGGCGCCAGCCACTATTATGCAACCAGCGATGCTGAGACGTTTACAAGTCTGGCAGGCACGTTCGATTTGATCATTTGCACTGTCGGCACCACGATTGACTGGAATGCTTATCTCACGCTGCTGAAGCTTGATGGCACAATGGTGCTGGTGGGCGTTCCGGAACATGCGGTTCCCGTGCATGCCTTCTCCCTGATTGGCGGGCGCAAAACCCTTGCCGGCTCCATGATTGGCTCGATCAAGGAAACCCAGGAAATGTTGGATTTCTGCGGCAAGCACAATATTGTTGCCGAGATCGAAACCATCGACATCAAGGACATCAACGAAGCCTATGAGCGGGTTCTGAAGAGCGACGTGCGCTACCGTTTCGTCATCGATATGGCCACGCTCTAAAATCCTGCCTGCGGAAGTCCCAGGCGCACATATAAAAGAAACATGAAACAAGATGCCATAAGCCTGAACAAAGGCTTATGCGCATACTGACTTGCGACCGGCGCTGACAAAATGCCAAGCAATATGACAATGCTTGCATGCGCCGGAGCGAGGCTGCTCAAAGCCAGGCCAATGCTTGATATGGCCAGAGCGGTTGCCACTGTCGTTTGAACAGTGGTGAGCAATGCCACATTCGTTCCAGTGTTAAAGATGCCCTGAACACCCGGTAAGGTAAGGCATATGATCATGCTTAGCAGGAACGGAGCAAACTGATCCATACTTATCTTGCGCTCCCAAACTGTTCGCCATGCCCTGCATTGGCGTATCCCCCAAAGGGAACAGTGGTAAGCGCATAGTGCAGCACTTCGGCACTTTCCGTTACGCCAGGAACCATGCTTACGCGCGCCCCGCTTGCTTTGAGCCGGGTAATTTCCTCGCGAAACCGGCGGCCTTCCAGAGGGCCGCTCAAATCAACGCGGACAATATTTTTTCCCTCATCCAGAAACGCTGCAATACTATCGACCGTTTGGTCTGCAAACCGGTCAACTTGTATCCGGCGCGCCTCCCGTCTTGAGAATTCGAGGATTTCGTTTGATACCTGCGATCCGAAAAGAACGATATCGGCTGCCTGCAATGCACGAATCGCTTTCAGCGTCAGCAGTTCGGGGTCTCCAGGCCCAGCAGCAACAAATGTAATCTTGCCGACGCGCGCTGCGCGGCTGTCACCCTTTGCTGCATCAGCAAGCAGCTCCGCCAGCGCGGTGCTATTCGGCATTCCCCCGGTGAAAACACGGTCGACGAAAACCTCCCAGAAACGTCGCCTCGCTTGCCCCGATTCCAGCCGGGCATTTACTTTGCTGCGAAGACCTTGCGCCATTTGTCCCCAAAGCTGCAACGAAGCGGGTAATATCGCCTCGATCCTGCGCCGTATTGCCTGAGCCAGAACGGGTGCAGCGCCGTCGGTGGATATAGACACGATCACGGGTGAGCGATTGACGATCGAACCGAATTGAAACTGGCAGAAAGCCGGCTTATCGATCACGTTGACAGGGGTGCCCACAGCAACACCCGCGTTAAAGAAAATATCCGCATCGGCCTCGCTTTCAAAATCGCCAATTGCGAGCGAGGCACCTTTCATATCGGCGGCTGTATAAGGCCTTGCATGGTGGATATAGCGGCGCCGCTGCGAAGCCTGGGATACATCAACCAAACTGGAGAAGATGCCTGATAGCTCTTCCGCATAAATGTGCACAATTGCGCCACATGCCGCCAGAAGCTCGGCCTTCCATGCCGCTGCGTCCGACCCACCGGCAATAACGACACGCTTTCCTTTCAAATCCCAGAAAACCGGGAGTTTCGCCAAATCGGTAACCCGCGCATTCATTTGTTTTTCCTGCCGCTTATTCAGCGGCGACAACGTTGCATCCATCGATGATCCCTCTGATTTCAGCGCGGCAGGAACCGCAATTTGTTCCCGCATTCGTGGTCGCTCCCACAGCTTCGACACTGCCGCAGCCGCTGCGAACAGCTGCAACAATCTGGTTCAAACCAACGCTGAAGCAGGAGCAGACAATAGCACCCCGATCCGCGCTTCTGTCCCCAGGACGGCCTGCTATGATGGAAAAACGCTTTGATAGATCGGCATGATCGCAGGAGAGCTGCTCAATCATCCAACTGCGCGCAACTGCTACGGGCTTGGCTGCAATGAACAAGGCCGCCAACAATTTGCCCTCGTCAAAAAACGCCAGCCGATAATCGCCCGATTGCCCGTCATGATAGCCCAATGGTTCTATTCCTGCCGGAATGCCGAACTTTCCCCGCGCCCACTCGGTCCAGTCAGCAACATCGTTTCCGGCAAATTCAACGCGCCAGCCACCTTGCGCCTTCGCCAGCGCCCAATAAGACAGGTCGATGCTTTCCGGCTTTGCAAGGGAAACGGCGAAACCGTAATGAGATACCGCAAATTTTTTCGCGGCAATTGCTGCGCTTTTCAAGGCGGGTTGCCCCGAAACCGGGTCCACGAGAGGAGCGACCAGGCTATCAATACGGGCTCTGGCGGCAAAATTATCATTCCAGTGCATGGGAACAAAGATATTGCCCTTCGCCTGCCGATCCGTCACCGATGCTCTGACGATAACCTTGCCATAGGGGCTTTCCAGCTCCACCAGATCGGCGCTTTCAACTCCGATCGCCTTTGCATCAAAGGGATGAATTTCCGCAAAGGGCTCGGCAATATGCGCTGCAAGGCGAGCGCTTTTGCCAGTTCTTGTCATTGTATGCCATTGATCGCGGATACGGCCCGTATTGAGGACCAGCGGAAAGGCGCTAGCTGGCCGTTCCACATTTCCAGCCTCTACCGCGATGAAACGCGCCTTCCGGTCGGCATGGAAGAAACCGCCATTGCCAAAGAACCTCTCTGTCCCACCTGGCCCTGATTGTGGCTGTGGCCACTGCACGGGTGAAAGCGCGTCATAGGCGTGTCTGTCAATTTGCGCAAAGGCGCCAATGTCAAAATCGCGCGTGCCGTCATTCTCAAAAGCAGAAAGAGCGGCGTGTTCTGCAAAGATTTCATCGGGCGAATTATATGGGAAAGCGGCCTCGAAGCCCATTCTCCGGCCCACTTCGGTCAATTGCCACCAATCCGCCCTGGCCTCACCGGGAATGGGCAGGAATGACCTTTGCCGTGAAATTCGGCGTTCAGAATTGGTGACAGTTCCGCTTTTCTCGCCCCATCCGAGCGAGGGCAGGAACACATGCGCATGGCGGCTTGTATCGGTTTGGGTCACATCAGACACGACCACGAATGGACAGGCCTTGATCGCGGCTTTGACTGCATCCGCATCGGGCATGGAGACAACGGGATTGGTCGCCATGATCCAGATGGCTTTGATCCGGCCATCGGCAACGGCCTGAAACAGGTCAACCGCCTTCAAGCCGGGTTTGGAAGCGATGCGTGGCGCGCCCCAGAACCGCGCCACCCTGTCTTTGTCTTCATCGCTGGCGATGGACATATGGGCAGCGAGCATATTGGCAAGTCCGCCGACTTCCCGCCCGCCCATGGCATTTGGCTGGCCTGTCAGCGAAAACGGCCCCATGCCCGGCTTGCCGATACGGCCCGTTGCCAGATGACAGTTGATAATGGCGTTTACCTTGTCTGTCCCTGAGGAAGACTGGTTTACACCCTGACTATAGCAAGTGACTGTTTTTTGCGTGGCAATGAAGAGTGTGTAGAAAGCCTCCAATTGCTGCGCATCCAGACCCGTCTTTCGGGTCAGCTCATCAATGCTTAATTGACGCGCGGCAGCGACAGCCATCGCAAAGCCGGATGTGTGCCTTTCAATATAATCATGATCCAGATTTGCCGAATCCGCCAGAAAACCAAGCAGACCGAGGAACAGGGCAACATCGCCATCGGGCCTGATGGCAAGGTGCATATCAGCAATATCGGCGGTCATTGTCCGGCGCGGATCAATAACGACGATCTTCATTTCCGGTCGTTCTGTTTTGGCTGCAATCAACCGTTGATAGAGAACGGGATGGCACCATGCGAGGTTTGAGCCGGTGAGGATGACAAGATCGGCCAGCTCCAAATCCTCATAGGTCCCGGGAACTGTGTCTGTACCGAAAGCGCGCACATGACCTGCAACTGAAGAGGACATGCACAGGCGCGAATTCGTATCAATATTGGCCGAGCCGATGAAGCCTTTCATCAGCTTGTTGGCAACGTAGTAATCCTCTGTAAGGAACTGGCCCGAAACATAAAAGGCAACACTGTCCGGCCCATGCTGGCGAACCGCATCGGAAAAGCGGCTCGCCACCAGCCCCAATGCTTCATCCCAGCCCGCTTCTTCGCCAAACATTTTGGGCTGGAGCAACCGCCCTTCCAGATCAACGGTCTCGCCAAGAGCGGAACCTTTCGAGCAAAGACGCCCGAAATTGGCAGGGTGCAAGGGGTCACCCTTGATGCCGATGGCTCCGCTCTCCTCCCTGGTGGCGAGAACGCCGCACCCTACCCCGCAATAGGGGCATGTGGTGCGAGTTGTTGCTGTCGCTGTCTGCATTATTCCGCCGCAACAGCCGTGATTTGCAGATGAGCCAGAATGCTGTCCCCATCCAGCTTGAGCGGAATGGTTCTGACGCTGCCCTCATCGGCGCCAAGCGCCTTTCCTGTTTCCAGCGAAATGACCCAATTGTGCAAAGGGCATGTAACCGATGCGCCATGCACAATGCCTTGGCTCAAAGGGCCACCCTTGTGCGGGCAGTGATCATCAATGGCAAAGACCTGATCTTCCATCGTGCGGAAGACTGCGATCTTTCCCTGCGGAGTCATGACGCAGCGGGCGCCGCGACGTGGAATATCGTGTATCGAACCTATCGCAATCCAATCACTCATCGCCTTTACTCCGCTGCCTGCGCATAGCCGATCGTCGCCATCGGCCGGAACTCGTGCTTGTCCACGCCCGATACACGTTCCGACCACGGATCGACCTGTGCGAATTTCTGACTGAAAACGAACCTCTCGAAAAACGTTTTGCGCTTGTCCGTGTCATTCATGATCTGCTGGCGTATTTCATCGAGGCCGACGCGTTTGGCCCATTTGTATATGCGTTCCAGATAGCGCGCCTGCTCGCGGTACATTTGCGTCAGAGCAACAACGTGCTCCAGCGCTTCGTCTTCTGTCCTGACGAGACCAAGCACTTCCGTTCCCTTGATATCCAGACCCGCTGCACCGGCGAAGTGAATTTCATAGCCGGAATCCACGCAGATAATTCCGATGTCCTTGCAGGTGGCCTCCGCACAATTGCGCGGACAGCCGGATACGCCCATTTTCAGCTTTGCCGGAGTCCAGGATCCCCACATGAACTTTTCAATGCGGATGCCGAGGCCCGTTGAATCCTGCGTACCGAAGCGGCACCAATCGGACCCGACGCAGGTTTTGACCGTGCGCAGGCCCTTTGCGTAGGCCTGGCCCGATACAAAACCGGCCTTGCCGAGATCGGCCCAAACGGCGGGCAGGTCTTCCTTCTTGACCCCCAGCATGTCGATGCGCTGGCCGCCTGTGACCTTGACCGCAGGGATTTCGAACTTGTCGACAACATCGGCGATTGCGCGCAATTCCGATGAGTTGGTCATGCCGCCCCACATGCGAGGAACGACCGAATACGTGCCGTCTTTCTGGATATTTGCGTGCACGCGCTCATTGATGAAACGCGACTGATAGTCATCGGCATATTCATCCGGCCAATCGGAAACGAGATAATAGTTCAATGCCGGGCGGCATTTGGCGCAGCCGCAGGATGTCTTCCATTGAAGCTCCTGCATGACCGCGGGGATCGACTTCAACCCCTTTGCCTTGATCAGGCGGCGCACATCATCATGGCCTAGATCAGTACAACCGCACATGGGTGTCACGGCTGAGGGATTGTATTTATCGCCGAGCGTCAACGTCAGCAGCTGCTCGACAAGACCCGTGCAACTGCCGCATGAGGCCGATGCCTTGGTGTGGGCACGAACATCATCAAGAGAGCTCAAACCCTTGGATGTAATCGCGCCGGTGATTTTTCCCTTGCATATGCCGTTGCAACCGCAGATTTCCGCATCATCCGGTAATGCTGCAACGGCCGCCATAGGGTCCAACGGGGACCCTCCCTGATAGGATTGGCCAAAAATCAGGGTCTCTCGCATCTCCGAAATGTCGGTGCGTTTCTTGGTGAGGTCATGGAACCATGCGCCATCGGAGGTTTCACCGTAAAGCACGGTTCCGATGATCCGGTCATCTTTCAGGACAAGGCGCTTATAGACACCGGCGGCAGCGTCGCGCAGCACGATCTCCTGCCGGTCGTCTCCCTCGCCCAGATCGCCCACGGAGAACAGATTAATCCCTGTCACCTTCAATTTTGTCGGCGTTTCGCTGTGAACAAAGGCTGCGCTTGTATCGCCTGCAAGTTGCGCGGCAACCACGCGTGCCATTTCATATAATGGCGCGACAAGCCCGTAACATTGACCGCCCACTTCCGCGCATTCGCCTATGGAATAAATGTCAGGATCCGAAGTCCGCATGCCGGCATTTGTGACGATGCCGCGATTGATTTCCAATCCTGCATCCTTGGCCAAAGTTCCGTTCGGCCTGATGCCGACTGCCATGACAACGAGATCGGCTGGCAATGTGGTGCCATCGGCCAATAAAACGCCTTCAACCTTGCCGTCGCCGATAATTTCCTTGGTATTGGCCTTGGTGATGACTTTAATGCCGCGTGCCTCTACAGCCTTTTCAAGCAGGTAGCCTGCCGCCGGATCAAGCTGCCGCTCCATCAGTGTCGGCATGACGTGCAGCACGGTCACTTCCATGCCGCGTGAAGCAAGACCCGCCGCCGCTTCCAGCCCAAGCAGACCACCGCCAATAACGATTGCCTTTGCCCGTGACTGCGCGGCCAACAGCATGGCGTTGACATCATCAAGATCACGATAGGTCAAAACGCCCGGAAGGTCTTTGCCCGGAAGTGGCAGAATGAAAGGCACCGAGCCGGTGGCGATGAGAAGCTTGTCATAGCTTTCCGTCGTGCCAGCATCGGAGGTAACCGTCTTCGCCTCGCGGTCAATATTGATAACCTTGTGGCCTTTATAGAGGGTAATGCCGTGCTTGATGTACCAGCCATCGCCATGGATGATGATTTCTTCAAAATCCTTTTCACCCGAAAGGACTGGAGAAAGCATGATGCGGTCGTAATTTACCCGTGGCTCGGCGTTGAAGATAACAATTTCATAGGCATCCGGCGCCAGTTCCAGCAAATGCTCCAGCGCGCGGCCCGGAGCCATGCCATTGCCGATGACGACCAGTTTTTGTTTTACCGCTGCCATTATGCCGCCTCCACAAGACGATGACGTTCGTAAAGAAATTTCATCACTGCCGAGCGGCAGCGGATATAGGTTGCATCCGAGGCCAGCTCGATGCGGCGACGCGGCCTCTCCAGCGGCACGTCGAGAATTTCGCCGATCCTGGCCGAGGGTCCGTTGGTCATCATCACGATACGGTCTGAAAGGAGAACTGCCTCATCGACATCATGGGTGATCATCAGAACTGTATTGGCGAGTTCCGCATGAATCTGCATCACCTGATCCTGAAGATGCGCACGCGTCAGCGCATCAAGCGCCCCGAACGGCTCATCAAGCAAAAGCACCTTCGGCTCCATGGCCAATGCACGAGCAATGCCCACTCTTTGCTTCATGCCGCCCGATATTTCCGAAGGGCGCTTGTCCTTGGCGTGGACCATCTGCACAAGTTCAAGATTGCGCATAGTCCATTCATGCCGCTCCGCGCGGCTCTTGGTTGACGAGAATACTTTGTCGACCGCCAGCTTCACATTCTCATAGGTTGTCAGCCATGGCAGAAGCGAATGGTTTTGAAAGACCACGGCCCTGTCCGGTCCCGGCTTGTCGACCACATTCCCTTCAAGAAAGACAACGCCGCGCGTTGCCTGCGTCAGCCCCGCAACAATATTGAGCAGTGTCGACTTTCCGCAGCCGGAATGGCCGATGATCGATATGAACTCGTTTTTCTCGACGGTCAGCGATACTTGATTGAGAACCTGCGTGGTGGCACCGCCACGGCTGAACACCATGTCGATCTGTTCCAGCGAAAGATAAGGTTTTGCCATGATGAGCTCCTCAGGCACTTGCCGTGTTGCGGGTGACAGCCTTGGCGATGAAGGCAATGAGGCGATCAAGGAGATATCCGACGATGCCGACATAGATGAGCGCGAGAATGATGTCGCTGATGCGCGATGAGTTCCATGCATCCCAGATGAAGAACCCGATACCGACCCCGCCGATCAGCATTTCAGCGGCAACAATAGCGAGCCAGGAAAGCCCGATACCAATGCGAAGGCCCGTGAATATATAGGGTGCTGCAGCGGGGATCATGATCTTTCCAAAATACTCCAGCTGATTAAGCCGCAGCACCTTCGCCACATTCTGGTAATCCTGCGGAATATTGCGGATACCCACCGCAGTATTGATGATGATCGGCCAGATCGCGGTGATGAAAATCACAAAGATTGCAGATGGATTGCCATCCTTGAAAGCGGCCAGAGACAGAGGCAGCCAGGCAAGTGGCGGGACCGTTCGCAAAATCTGAAAGATCGGGTCGAGACCGCGCATGGCCCATTCACTTTGGCCGACCAGTGCTCCAAGCGCGATGCCCGCAAATGCGGCCAGGCAATAGCCAAGTGCAACCCGCTTGAGACTTGCAAAGATGTGCCAGAACAATCCCTGATCGACGCCCTGCCCCACATAAAATGGGTGAACAATAAGCTCCCAGGTTTCTGAAACGACACGCGAGGGTGGCGGTACGCTTGCAGTGGGGGAAGAACAGACGATCTCCCAGAAGATCAGCAGAAACAGAAGCGTCACGAGCGGCGGTAGGACGTGCGACATCGCCGATGCGAGCCATTTACGCAGTGCCCTGCCCGCAGGATTTCGCCTGGCAACCGCAAGGGGAACTATATCGGCCTGTGGTTTAACAGGCTCCATGGATTTCAGGCGGACAGGATTGGCGGTCATTCGTTTTCCTCACGCAGAATGTTTGATGTTGAGGCTGGCGAGATAGGTCTGCGGATTGTCTGGGTCGAAAACCTTGCCATCGAAGAATGTTTCGATACCCCGCGATTTGGAGGCGGGAATATCCGCCGCCGCGACACCAAGCTCGCTGGCAGCCGCCCGCCACAAATCTTCGCGATTCACCTGTCCGACCAGCGCTGAAATATCCGTATCCGGGGCAAATTTCCCCCACCGGATATTTTCTGTAAGGAACCATTTTTCATGGCTCTGGAACGGGTAGGAAGCATTGTCCTTCCAGAACTTCATGAGGTGCGGGCTAGCTGTTTCCTGCCGTCCGGAGCCATAGTCGTAATCGCCCTTCAAGCGTCCCACTATGTCTTTCGAAGGAACGTTGAACCATGCCCGTTTGCCCACCATTTCGGCCAACTCTTCCTTATTGGCCATCTCGTCGGCCCATTGCTGGGCTTCCATGATGGCCATGAGAAGGGCTTTGGTGGCGATCGGGTTCTTTTCGACCCAATCTGCGCGCATGGCGAAAGATTTTTCCGGATGTTTCGCCCAGATTTCAGCCGTGTTGACGGCAGTATAACCGATGCCCTGATTGACAAGCTGGGCGTTCCACGGTTCGCCCACGCAGAAGCAGTCCATCGTTCCAACTTTCATGTTGGCAACCATCTGGGGCGGTGGCACGACGATTGTTTCAACGTCCTTGTCGGGATCGATACCGCCCGCAGCGAGCCAATAGCGCAACCAGAGATCGTGCGTTCCACCGGGGAATGTCATTGCGGCTTTGGCCGCATTTCCCTCAGCCTTCTTTTTGGCGAATGCTTCCTTCAACACTCCGGAATCGACACCCGCCTTGTTCTGCGCATAGGCCGAACCGACAGAAATGCCCTGAGCATCGAGATTCAGGCGCGCCAATATAACCATCGGCAAAGGCAGATTGTTTTGGGTAACTTTGCCCGTGCTTATCAGATAGGGCATAGGCGTCAGAATATGCGCGCCATCTATGCCGTTTCCTTGAGAACCCAAGACGAGATTGTCGCGCGTTGTTCCCCATGACGCCTGTTTTACGACCTCGACATCCGGCATCCCATGTTTGGCAAAGAAACCTTTTTCCTTAGCAACGATGAGCGGCGCCGAATCTGTGAGGGCGATAAAGCCAAGGACGGCTTTGGTCGTTTCGGGGCCAGCAGCGGCAGCAAACGCCCCGCCGGGAAACGCCGCTTTTGCAGCGGCAAGCAGGGTCAGCGCACCGCCCGCCTTCAGGAATTTGCGTCTCGCTATGCCATTCGAACGTTTCTGATCCATAAGCTTCCCTGCAATATTGGCCATAAAGGCTGATCGAAAAAAAACGCCGCCGGATCACATTCACTCCCGGTAGAACCGTTGGAATGAATTGAGCCAAGCGACGTCTGTGTCTTTTGAAAGCACCCGATGCGGTGCTCGCGGTTCCTGTCTTCATTGACGGAACATATTTATCAAAGCAATAAGCGTGCCAATTAGAGAGGTATTTTATTATCTTATTGAATTTAAATGTATTTTTTAATTTCTGTTATTCTTCTGAATGCATGCACATACAAGAACATTGTCGTTGTCAGTGCAGTCTCTGCGGATATTTTGTGCGATGCACAAGAAATAAGCAGCTGCCCGATCTATTCATCTCCCTTGGTTGAGCCCAAACTTTGCAGATAGCGCGTGATATTTGCAGGGTCGAAAACTGCTCCGTCAAGGAATGCATCCGCGGTGCCCGCTCCTTCCACGCGCGTATCATTAACGGGCGTATCAGGGCGGACCCCAATGGCATTGCGATAAAGGTCGGGGCGAAAGGCTGCGCCCGCCAGACCGGCAAGCGATGGGCTATAGTCCACCTGGGACCAACGAACCATTTGACTGTAAATCCATTGCGCCTGGCTAACCCATGGGAAGTTCGCTGCATCCCGATGGAAATTGAAATAGTCAGGAACCGTACGTTCGGCGCCATCCGGATCAATTGTGAATTGCCCAAGCAGCACGCGATGCAAAAGATCAAACGGCACATCAAGATAATTGGGGTCCGACAAGAGCTGCGCCAGTTCCCGCCGGTTTTCCCCGTCATCGCACCAGCGGGCGGCACGGTCCAGCGCAACGATCAGGCGCGAACCCGTCTCAGAATTTTGTTCAAACCAGTCCGGGCGCATGCCGATGACTTTTTCCGGGCTGGGTGCCCAAATGTCTTCTTTGACTGCAACAATACACCCAACGCCGCGCGAGACCGCCACCATGTTCCAGGGTGCGCCGACACAGAACCCGTCAATAACGCCCGCCGACAATGCGTCCGAAGTCATGGGCGGCGGCACCACAACAAGCTTCACGTCAAGGTCAGGATCAATGCCACCGGCCGCCAGCCAATATCGCAGCTCGTAATTATGCGATGAGAAGGGATATGTTATGCCCAGCGTAATCGGGTCGAGCCCCTCATTCCTGCGAACCTCGATCACGCGCTTTAACGCCCTTGCATTGACCAGAGCGTCCTGCTTGCCGGACAGGTCCGCCATAGTCTGCATGCGCCTGTACAAGCCAAGCGAAAGCGTGATGGCGTTTCCTCCGCGCCCAAGAATAAAGGGCGCTATGACAGGAGATGGATTGGAACCCAGACCCAGACTGGCCGCCACCGGCATCGGTGCCAGCATATGGGCAACATCGAACTGCCGGAAGGCCAGACGGTCCCGGATGTTGGCCCATGACACATCCTTGATCAGGCTGAGTTGAATGCCTTCGCGCGCAGCAAAACCAAATTCGACCGCCGCGATCAGGATCGCAGCATCAACCAATGGGATGAACCCCGCGCGAACCAGCCTCGAACCCGGACTTGCGATAGTAGCCGGCGCTGCCAGGCCGCCATTATCAATACCGGTGCGGATGAAACTCATTGTAACCCTTCCTAAGATCCTAACAGAGCGGCCGCTGTGACAACGCTCTGCGCGATATCAGCAATCTTCCGCTTTTCGTTCATCGCGGTTTGCCGCAACAATGAATAGGCTTCATCTTCCGACATTGAGCGGGATTTCATCAAAATGCCCTTGGCGCGATCAATGATCTTTCGCTCTTCGAGGGCGCTCCTGGCCTCAGCCAATTCCTGCTGCAATCGACTGAATGCCTTGAACCTGCTGACGGCCATATCAAGAATGGGCTTTACCCGCTCTTTCTTCAGCCCATCGACAATATAGGCGGAAACACCCGCCTCTACCGCTGCTTCAATGGAGGAGCTATCGGACCGGTCCACAAACATGGCAATAGGCTTGCGAACGGATCGGGTCAGCTGGAAAAGATGCTCCAGCATGTCACGGTTCGGCGTCTCGATATCGATAACAATAACATCGGGCCCGATAATCTCGATCTGCCGGGCAAGACCGACAATATCATGCAAAACAACAACCTTATCATGCCCGGCTTCGCGCAATCCTTCCTCAATAATTGAGGCGCGGATGCGATTCTCGTCGAAGATCATTATGGACAAAGCGGCAATCATGCCTGAATTTTGCGCATGCTTGAAAATTGTGCAAGTCTGACATTAGGACGCAGCACTAAAGTTTAAGGGCAGTCGCGCTCGAACGTGCGTGATGCCATTAGGTTACGAAATCCCAAGCTGTTTCCTCAATTCTTCCTTAGCGCAACGAGCCGCGACCGCTGGAATGCCAGCCCTGAAATCAGCGCCAGGGCACCCAATATTACGGCAAGTCCGATGCCACTGGTGCGCCAGCCCCATGCCGATATTGCCGGGGTGCTGATCAGAGGCGACAGGAATTGGCCAAGGAAGACCGATCCCGTCAGCAGGGCACCGGTTTTTCCCCGTTTATTGGAAGAGGTTGCGCTTAGGGAAATCGCCACGAATCCTGGAATGGCCAGAGCGTAGCCCGCGCCAATGGCTGCACAGCCGAAAAAGACTGCCACTCCGGCTTTAACTGTCACAAGGGTCGCAAAACCCATAGCCATCAGACCAAAGCCGCAGGCCCAATTGCCAGCATAACCAATCGCCTCACGAAGACGCGGATAATAGAGAGCCGCCGCCCCGCCCGCCAGCATGAGCGTCCCCAGCGCAGCCCCGGTCATGGCGGGCGATGAATAACCTTGCCCTGATAAAAAGAAGGGCAATTGCGTGGGCATGACGAAGAACAGCATGGTCACGACCATTTGACCAAGAGCAAGCAGATATATAAGCGGCTGGGTCTTCCCTGCGTTGATCGGAGAAAGGTTTTGTTCAGCCGGCATGCTGGACGGTGGATCGACAATGACCCGCCAGAAGAATGGCATGACCAGTATAGGCAGCGCATAGACCGCAAAGGGAAACCTTGGCCCCATTGTGGCAAGCAGGCCAGCGATCATGATGAAGACAAAACCACCAAGATTGCGGGCAGAAACCTGGGCGCTCGTAACAATATGCAACGTTTTACCGGAGAAATAATCGCCCAGCAATGCCGATTGCGCAGTCATGATCATGGCAAGTGCAATACCAAGGCACAATCTGCTGGCCATGATCAATGGCAGTGTCGGAAGGAACAGTCCGGCGCTTCCCGAAATGATAAACAGGATCAACCCCGCCAGAAGCATTGATCGCCGGCTCGCTCTATCGGCAATTACACCGCACCACGGCGCGAAGAGCACGACCGCCAGGGATGGGGCGGGAACCAGCAGGCGGATCAAAAAGCTGTAGGTTTCGTCCCCCGCAAACTGCGTTTCAAGACCGGGCAAGGCGGGGCTGATCGTGGCGGCGGTCATCACTGTAAGCGATGCAACCAACATCAAGGCCACAGCGCGCGGATCGCGGCGGATCGGCCGTTCGTCAAGTTCATTTGTCAGCTGCATTTTTATCGTCTCCATTGTCTTTTTAATCAGGAACGCGCATCATACGAATTCAAGTCAACTTGAGGTCAAGCATGAAATTTCTCGACATTGGAGAGGTTGCCAGCGCAAGCGGATTGCCCGCCTCGACGCTACGATATTATGAGGAACAGGGCCTTATCGCTTCCGTAGCCAGACACGGATTGCGACGCCAATATGAGCCGGACGTGCTCAAGCGGCTTGCTCTGATAAATATGGCCCGCACAGCGGGATTTCTGCTTAGTGATGTGGCAGATATTCTGGGCCGCAACAGCGAACTTGCGATCCCGCGTGACGAATTGCGAACGCGCGCCGATGCTCTGGATAAAAAGGCGCAGGAGATAAAGGCCTTGGCGGGGATCATGCGCCACGTGGCAGAATGCTCCGCCCCGTCACATTTGCAATGCCCCACATTTCAAAAGCTGCTGCGCGTGGGAACCAAATATCAGTCCCGCATACGCAAGCAGAAGCGCAAGGAACCTAGAGCTGCCTGACAAAATGGTTGGCTCTCAGATCGCGTGACGAACCTTACGGCGCTGGGCGGTCGCTTTCTCCAACCACCAGTTCCATTGGCCATATGATGCCGGATTTGACCGCGGGATAATTGTTTTCAAAAGCAGGCATTGTCGAAAGCAATGTTTCGGCCAGCTTGATGCCAAGATCGCGGAGCGACAGGCGGAAACAGGTCAGCGTTGGCGATAGAAAGCGGCTTTGCGTACTTTCGCGAAATCCTATGACAGCAATATCCCGCCCCGGATGAATACCCATCTCGTAAAAGCGCCGGTAGAGCCCTATCGCCATGTTTTCATTGACCAGAACGACGGCTGTCGGCATGGGTTTTTGCTCAAGCATAGCGCAGGCGACCTGATAGCCGCCTTCCTCATTGCTGGGCGCGGCCAGAACCAGATCCGGATTGAACTCGATGCCGCCCTTTGCCAGCCCTTGCCTGTAGCCGCTCAGAAATACATGGCCAAGATTGACATCGCTATTGGGAACGCCAACGGCGATGCGCTTGTGTCCAAAGCCCACCAAACGCGTAACTGCGGTGATGGCCGTGCCCTCAAAATCAAGATCGATCCACGGAAATGAGCCATCAGCAGCGCTGCGCCCCAGCGCCACAAATGGAATCTTCCGCTCCAGCAGAAATGGGATGCGCGGGTCCTCCCGCATCGTTGCCGATATGATCAAGCCATCGACGAAGCGCCGTCCGACCACCCGGTTGAGATAAACGCCCGGATCTTCATCTGTCCCGCATAACAGCGCGACAAGATCGAGCTGATGCCGCCGGAACACCGATTGCACGCCTCCAAATACCGGCATGAAAAAGAAGCTATCGCCGATTTCCGCTGTTTCAACCGTCGATTCGATCATGAATCCGATTGTGTTCGTCGTGCCCTGCCGCAGGCTGCGTCCGGATTGGTTCGGCACATAGCCAAGCGTCTTGGCAGCTTGAAGCACGCGCTGACGGGTTTCCGGATTGACATCGCTCTTGCCGTTCAGCGCGCGCGAGACCGTCCCGATGGAAATATTCAGATGGCGGGCAAGGTCCCGAATGCTCACGCTTTTCTCCCGGCTAAAGAAATTAACAAGACCCCTGGCAGGCATATATTTTTCGGTGAAGTTTGCGAGCCTGACATTGGCGCAAGTGCCTGCAGACGCACCGGATGCAAATGTCAAATTCACTCCACCAACGATTCGATGTGAGGGTCCTTCCCACATAAAACACCGAAATAAGGGATTGACAAAAATAATTCGCCATTCTTAGATCGTAAACGTTTACGGAAGCGTTTTACAACCGATTTTCTCGGTTTATGGCGAGTTTCTGTAGGGAGGAGCAGGAATGCAAAGTGCCGTTTTAGTCGGTTGCGGAGCCATGAGCAAAGCGTGGTTCGAGGCGGTTCGCAGCATCGGCGACATTGAGATCGTCGGCGTGGTCGATCTTGCTGCAGAGCGTGCGCAAGCACGTATCGCAGAATTTGGCCTGACCTCGGCAAATGCATCCAGCGATCTGGCAGCCACGCTTGCGCGCACCAAACCCGATTTGCTTTTCGACATTGTTGTTCCGGCCGCCCGTCATGCCACCGTAGCAGCGGGACTTGCAGCCGGTTGCCACGTGCTTTCCGAAAAACCCATGGCGGAAACCATGGACGAGGCACGCGATCTCGTTCATCGCGCCGAGGCCGCCGGGCGCATCCATGCCATCGTGCAGAACAGGCGATATCTCGCGCAAATTCGCCGCATCCGCCGGTTGATCCAATCCGGCGCTATTGGCGAAGTGACAAGCCTTCATTGCGACTTCTTTCTTGCTCCCCATTTTGGCGGCTTCCGCGAGGAAATGCGCCACGTCCTGTTTCTTGACATGGCAATCCATACTTTCGACGCAGCACGCTTTCTTGCCGATGACGCCGCCGATGCGGTCTATGCGCGCGAATGGGAGCCCAGCAATTCCTGGTACGCTCAGGGATCGTCCGCTGCCGCAATCTTTGAATTCTCCAATGGAGCCATTTTCACCTATCGCGGCAGTTGGTGCGCCGATGGCATGCGCACAAGCTGGGAAAGTGGCTGGCGCATCATTGGCAGCAAAGGATCAATTGTCTGGGATGGACATGATGACATACGGGCCGAAGCCGTCACCTCCGGCAAAGACGGCCTGTTTTCCGGGGTGACCGCAGTCGAGATACCTCCCCTCGATACGTCTGATCGCGTCGGCGGTCACCTCGGAGTGATGCAGGATTTCATCGCGGCGACCCGCGGTGGCCCGCGACCGGAAACCGCCGGAAAAGAGAATATCAAAAGCCTTGCCATGGTCTTCGGCGCTATCGATAGCGCCGAGTCCGGGCGGCGCGTCGAAATTACGTTCTGAAGGAATATGAGAATTGAGTAATCCAGCCACAGCCATTCGCATCGGTACAATGATCAAGGGCAATGCGCCCGACCCTGCGGCCTATGTGAAAAATATCTTGCCGCATGGTTTTGAGAGTATCGAACCGTTTTTCTGGCAAGTGATGAACAAGGACCTGCCAACGCTGGCGGCGCAATTGAAAGACGCCATCGGTGATGCCGATGTTACCGTTTCAACGCTGGGCATGTTTGGCAATCCGCTGGAAGATACGGAAATAGACCGGGAAACGCTCAAGGGCTGGGAGGCGTTGATCGATAATGCCCATCATTTCGGCGCAACGACCATTGCCGGATTTACGGGTCGTATTCGTGGAAAGCCGATTGAGGAAAGCCTGCCGCAATATAAGCGGGTCTGGTCTGAGCTTGCCAGGCGAGCAGCCGATAAAGGCGTTAGGATCGCCTTTGAAAACTGCGCCATGGATGGCAATTGGGCAAGTGGTGACTGGAATATCGCCCATAATCCTGATGCGTGGGAAATGATTTTCAATGAAGTGCCCGCGGAAAATATCGGACTTGAATGGGAGCCCTGCCACCAGATGGTCTATCTGATCGACCCATTGCCGCAAATCCGCAAATGGGCATCGAAGATATTTCACGTGCACGGCAAGGATGCGACGATCCGCTGGGAAGTCATTCGCGAGCACGGGATTTTCGGCAAGGAAAAATTCGTCTTCATGCGCTCGCCGGGTTTCGGCGACACAAATTGGGTGGATGTCATTTCCGAATTGCGCCTGGCCGGCTGGTCGGGTTCCATCGACATCGAAGGCTGGCACGATCCCGTATATCGCGATGCGCTGGAAATGACCGGCCAGGTCCATTCGCTCAATTATCTGAAACAGAGCCGTGGCGGTTCATATATCGCCAATCCCTAAATTCGACTGGCCAACCCTGCCATTGAGAAGCAGGGAAGCCGGACCAACCCCAAGAGGAGGAAGCAATGAAGCCTATTCTAAAATGGATAACAGCTGCATCCCTGCTTATGACCGGCGCAGCCGGGGCTGAGCCGGTAACGCTGGATGTATGGACCATCGACCGTCCGGACCAGTATATGTATCTGGTGAAGGATGAGTTTGAAAAATCCCATCCCGATATCAAGCTGAACGTCAAGACAGTCCAGTTCCGCGACATGGTCAATGATCTGGCGCGGGCAACGGCAACGGGCGAGTCTCCGGACGTGACCTATATCGACAATCCCGAGGTTGCTCTCTTTGCCTCCCGCGGTCTGCTGCTGGATCTCACGCCGATGCTTGATGAATCGAAAGTCATCAAGAAGGAGGATATTTTCCCCGGGCCGCTTTCCTCGGTCAGCTGGGACGGGAAAATCTATGGTGTGCCGCGCGGCGCAAATACAATCGCGCTCTATTACAATGCCGACATGTTCAAGGCCAAGGGGCTTGATCCCGATAATCCGCCGAAAACATGGGACGAGCTCTACGATGCAGCCAAGAAGCTGAGCGACCCGGCCAAGAACGTCTACGGTCTGGCATTTTCGGCCGTGGCCACCGAGGAAGGCACGTTCCAGTTTCTGCCCTGGCTGCAAATGGCGGGCGGCGACTACAACAAGGTGAATACTGAAGGCGGCGTCAAGGTTCTCGACTTTTGGGGCAAGCTGCTTGATGAAAAACTTGCCTCGCCGGATACGCTGATCCGCAGCCAATATGACTCGACCGGCACATTCAATTCCGGCAACGCTGCCATGGCGATCTCTGGCCCATGGGAATTGCCGCGCATGAGCCGCGACGCCAAGTTTGACTATCGGGCGGCATTGCTCCCGGTCCCGCAGGAAGGCGCCACACGCGCATCTGCATTGGGTGAAGGCGACAATGTCATCCTTGCCAATAGCGATCATCCGAAAGAAGCATTCATTCTCCTCGAATTCCTCTATGGCAAAATGCCCGATGTCTGGAACCGTTTCGGCTTTCTGCCGGCAGCAAATATCAAGTCCAACAATCCCAATACGCCTGCGATTTACGGGGTCTTCGAAGAGAGCATGAAATATGCTCGCAATCGCGGACCGCACCCTGAATGGCCAAAGATTTCCAAGGCCATTTACACTGCAATCCAGTCATCGCTGACCAAGAAAAGCGATGCAAAGACGGCGCTCGATACTGCGCAAACCCAGATCGACAGTATTTTGAACTGATAAATTGCGCTTCGCTTTTTCCTTCATGCGAAAGTGCGAAGCCCATTTGTTCGGCGGCGAGCGGAGGACGCTATGCAAGGCATTATGAGAACCATCCGGGACGGCAGCGGTTTTGATATCCTGCTGCTCGGGCTAGCCCTCATTTATCTGATCACCTTCTCGGCTTTTCCGATCATCTACAATATTATCATGTCGCTGCAGACCGTGGACATGTTCACGATCACTTCGTTCAACCGGCCTTTTGTCGGCCTGCAAAATTATTACGATATTTTCTCGCAGCCCATCGCCGGTTCTGTCTTCTGGAACACTCTGAAATTTGTGGTGCTGTCGATTGTTTTCCAATTATCCATCGGGTTCGGTCTCGCCCTCTTCTTCCAGCAGGATTTTCCCGGCGCCACCTATCTGCGCGGCTTGTTTCTTGCCGGATGGATCATGCCGGCTCTTGTCGTTGGTGCCATCTGGAAATGGCTTTTCGCCGGTGACTTCGGCGTCATCAACTATGCGTTGACCGCGCTGGGGCTTGCGGACGAGCGCATCTTCTGGCTTTCCGACCCGGATGTCACTCTCTATGCCGTTATTATTGCCAATGTCTGGCTCGGTATCCCGTTCAACATGCTGCTGCTTTCGGTGGGGCTTGCAAGCATACCGCGTGATGTCTACGAGGCCGCCGAACTTGATGGCGCGGGACCTTTCGAGCGGTTCCGATCCATCACATTGCCGCTGATGCGTGCCCAGCTCGGCGCAGTCATTTCTCTCGGCGTCATTTTCACATTGCAACAATTCGACCTGATCGCGGCATTGACGCAGGGCGGCCCCGCAGACAGTTCCAATGTTGCGCAATATTGGTCCTGGCAGCTTTCCTTCCAGACCTATGAAATCTCGCTCGGCAGCGCCGTCTCCGTCCTCATGATCATTTTCGTCATCATCGTAGCGGCAGTCTATGTCCGCTCCACCCGTCACGAACACAGCTATTAGGACGGAAAGATGAAACGCACGATTCTCCTCCTCATTGGCCTGTTTATAACGGCGATCTATCTCTTCCCGCTCTACTGGATGTATCTGACAGCGCTGAAAGGCGGTACGGAAATCTTCCGCTATCCGCCAACCTTCTGGCCGAGCGATCCGCAATGGAACTTCCTGAATGTCTGGAAGAGCCGTGATATGGGCCGCTATATCTGGAATTCCCTTTTGATCGCCATGGGCGTGACGTTTCTCGTTACAATGCTTGGAACGGGCTGCGCCTATGTGCTGTCCCGGGTACGCAATATCTGGATGGATCTGGCTCTGTTTGCGATCCTGATGATGCAGGTCCTGCCCTCATCCTTGATGGTGACGCCCATATTCGTGATGTTCAACCAGATCGGGCTTCTCGCCAGTCCAAGATTTGCAGTCATTCTTGCGCAGACCGCCAAGATGCTACCTCTTTATATCGTGCTGTGCCGCGCAACCTTCGTGCAGGTACCACGAGAACTGGAAGAAGCCGCGCTCGTCGACGGGTCATCGCGCATCGGTGCCTTCTTCCGCATCATGCTGCCATTGGCCCGCAACGGTATCCTGATCACCTCCGTGCTGATCTTCCTGCAATCCTTTGGTGAATATGTCTATGCGCGCTCGCTGATCGCCAAGAATGAGCTACAGACTGCGACCGTGGGTTTGCAGACCTTCATGGGTCCGGAGGCCAATGACTGGAACGGCATCATGACATATGCGGCCATCTATGTGACGCCGATCCTTATCGCCTTCATGCTGTTGCAACGACGTATCGTCAGCGGTCTCACCGCCGGCGCGCTCAAGTGAGGTCAACCACCATGCTCCAGATCGAGATCGACCACCTGAACAAGCATTATGTCGGGTTTCATGCACTCAAGGACATCAATATTGCCATAAAGCAGGGTTCGTTCGTCGCCTTGGTCGGGCCATCCGGCTGCGGCAAGTCGACATTGCTGCGCACCCTGGCGGGGCTTGAAAAGATCAGCTCCGGCGATGTGCGCATTGCTGGAACCAGCGTTGTCGGCAAACCGCCGCGCGAGCGCGATGTCGCCATGGTGTTCCAGTCATATGCGCTCTATCCGCATATGGATGTCGAGCGCAACATGAACTATTCGATGCGCCTGAAACGCCGCCCGAAGGATGAAATTTCGGAGCGGACACGCGCTGCCGCCGATACTTTGGGGCTTGGCGGTCTTCTGGACCGTTTGCCCAAGGCGCTGTCGGGAGGACAACGGCAACGCGTAGCCATGGGCCGGGCCATCGTTCGCAATCCGAAGGTCTTTCTGTTCGACGAACCGCTTTCCAATCTTGATGCCGCATTGCGGGTCCATATGCGCGGGGAAATCCGCAAGCTCCATGAGCGGCTGCAGGCGACATCTGTCTACGTCACCCATGATCAGGTCGAGGCAATGACAATGGCCGATCATGTTGTGGTGATGCGCTCCGGCGTGGTCGAACAGCAAGGCAGCCCTCTGGATCTTTACGATCACCCTGGCAATAAATTTGTTGCCGGGTTCATCGGTTCGCCCGCCATGAATTTCCTGCCGGCGACGGCAGAGGCTGATGGCAAGATCGTCTTCAACAAGGATAGCACGCAGTCTATCCAGTCAAACTTCCATATCGAGGCGGGCCGGAAATTATGGGTCGGTATGCGACCCGAACATCTCTCGCTTCACGCGAGTTCGAACGATGTGGCAATTGATGCCGTTGTAACCGGCATCGAATCCACCGGCAGCATGACTTTCGTCGTCCTCGATGTTGCTGACCAGCCGGTAATCATGGCCCATAGCGGCAGACCCGGAAACGGCAAAGGTGAGAAAGTCCGCCTGCATATTTCTGCGGACAATCTCCACCTCTTTGACTACGAGACAGAATTGGCCATCACGTCGACCCGGACGACTTGAAGGCGAGCCTTGGAATAGCCACGTCGCTTTTGCTCATCAGCCAGAATATGGCCGGAGCAGAAGCGACGGCAATCCCCGCTGCGATCGAAAAGAAGACCGTATAGCCCAGATGCTCGGCGATCCAACCGGCACCGAGGCCTCCTACCATACTGACCATCCCGTCCATGCACTGGAAAAGCGTAAAGTCGACGCCGGCCTGTTTCGGATCAGACCAGCCCATGAACTGCGAATAGAGGGCTACGAAACCGATCGACATCACGCCGGAGGAACTGGCAATGGCAACCGCGATGATAACGGGCTTTGATGCGGTGCCACCGAAATTGAAGAAAGCGAAGGCGAAAAGCAGAGCGGCCTGCACGAGGATCGTCAGGATCAGCACAAAGCTTGCTCCCCATAGTCGAACGAGCGCGCCGCCAAGAAGAGCCCCGCCGAAACCAACCAGCATGCTCCCAAGGCCATTCAAAACCCCTATCGTCGCAAGATCGAAACCATAATCGATGAGGAAGGGACCAAGCATGGATAGTCCCCATTTCTGTGCAGCAACGTAAATCGCCGCGATCAGAAGGCCCTTTCTGATCTGCGGGCGTCGCAGCGCCACCATCAATGACGGAGCATGATCGCGAATCTCGACGACCGAACGCGCGGGTGGCCCGAAAATGAAAGGCAGGCCGAGAACAAGCACCCCAAGCGCCATAAGATATACCGCTGGGCTCCAGCCCATCCTGTCAACGAGAACGAGAAACAGCCCTGCTCCGATTGCGGAACCGAGATAGGCGCCGCCAACCTGGGCGGCGTTTCCCCAGCCATGATGTTCCTTTGCCAGCGATTCCACCGCATAGCCATCGCAGGCTATGTCCACGGTTGAGGTTATGAAGGCAATGAATGTCAGGCAGAACAATACCGGCATCAGCGGTGAAGGTCCGATCAACCCCATGGCGGCAAGACCGGCCGCGCAAAGAAGTCCTCCGACGAGCACGATCAATTGCGATCTATTGCGCCCGACCGGCGGCAGTCTGTATCGCTCTACATAGGGTGACCAGAGGAATTTTAACGCCCATGGCAGGACCGTCAGATATAAAAGTCCGATCTGGTCAAGTGGTAGACCCTGGTCCCGCAACACCGCCGGGAGTCCCAGCATCGTCAACCCGCCAATAACGCTCTGCGCCACATAAAGGCCGCCAACTGCGACAAAGACCAGTACCGGAGAAGGATTGGATAATTTCGCCATCAGAAACGGTACCGCATGCTGGCAACGACCTTCCTGCCTTCATCGAAATAGCAGAAACCGGTGGTGCAGATTTGCTTGACCTCATTGAGGAGATTGGTCGCATTGACCTGCAGGCGAACATTTTCGAGGGCTGAATCCAGCTTGCCGAAATCATAGCGGATGGAGGCATCGACAAAGGTTCGGTCCTTGTTGTCGAGCACCGGTGTATGGACATTATCGCCGAAACTCGAACCGACATAGCGCACGCCTGCCCCGACTCCGAGCCCGTCCAGCGGCCCATCCTGGAAGTCGTAATTCACCCAAAGCGAGGCTGTGTGATAGGGGGAGGAATTAAGCGTCTTGCCCTCTGTCTCCGGCGTCAGCCGGGTTATCTCGACATCATTATAGGAATAGGCGGCGATGAAGCTCAGCCCATTATCCATCGACGCTGTCGCCTCAAGCTCGAAGCCGCGGGATTTGAGATCGAGCTGCCTGAGCAGATTGGTGCCCGACGAGGTTTCGTAAACCGTGGCATTCTTCTGGTCGATGTTGAACACCGCAGCGGTCAGCAGGATATTGGTGTCGGGCACGGCATATTTTACGCCGACTTCCACCTGCTCGCCCAATGTCGGGCGCGCCTGCTGTGCAACGCTGCCCACGGTTTGGATCACGCCGGGATTGGCCACGAATGATGTGCCATAACTGACATAGGGCGTCAGCCCGAATGGTGTGACATAGGCAAGCGCGACACGTGCGGTTGTTTCGCTGTCGTCGCGTGCATAGCTGTCGCCGCCGGGTGTATATTCGCTGTCCACCCAGTCATGGCGCACTCCGGCTGTCAGCCGCCAGGCATCATAAGCGATCTGGTCCTGGGCATAAATGCCGACGGACCGCTGCCGCTGCATCTCCTCATAGGTGATTTCCGGAACATAGGTATGATCGTCGGTGAAGTTATCCGGCCCGCTGCCCTGCCGGGCGGTATATTTCATATAGCTGTAGTCAATACCGGTAACCAGTTGATGCTCGAGCGCTCCGGTGTCGAAATCGCTCTTCAGATAAGTGTCGGTCGCGAGGCCGCTATTGTCCTCATAGCCAAGACCGGGAAAATTCTCGAAGACCCATTCCTGACGCATGGAAAGGTCCGAGTAGCGCAGCTTGTGGTGAAGTGTCACCGAATCGCTGAGTGCCTGTTCCAGCTCATAGCCTATGCGCCATTGCTTCTGGCTGAAATCATTGAACCGGGCATCGCCGCCATATTCAGGCGTCGCGCCTATGGAAGTGCCGCCCGGACCATATTTATTGATGTAGCCCCACGTTCCACCGGTCGTGCTATCCATATATTCGCCCAGAACGGTCAGTTTCGTGCCGTCATCCGGTTGCCATGTCAAAGCAGGCGCTATGAACAGCCGGTCGTCCTTGACCGCATCGATCTCATTTCGCGCGTCACGGGCAACGCCAGTCAGGCGGTAGAGAAGCGTATTGTCCGCATTGACCGGCCCTGAAAAATCAAAGGCACCCTGCACCCGGCCATAGGAACCATATTGGATCTCGACCTCGCGGAGTCTTTCTTCTGTCGGTCGTTTCGAAACAACATCCACGATCCCGCCCGAACTGCTCGCTCCATAGATTGAAGCTGCCGGCCCCTTCAAGGTCGTGATCGCCTCCAAACCATAGGGTTCGAGCCGGAACAGCCCATTGGGACTGCTGATCTGGCGCAAACCATCGCGAAATACACCCGTATAGGTCAGATCCATGCCGCGAATCTTGAAAGCATCGAATCTCGGTTCAGCGCCGAAAAGGCCGCCGCGTACACCGGGCGTATAATTCAGCGCTTCGACGAGATTTTGCGGCTTGATGTCCTGCAACTGCTTCTGGGTGACTGTGGAAAGTGAAACCGGTGCCTGCGCCACGGGCGTATCGGTTTTTGTCGCGGTTCGGCCAGACTTAGCCACATAACCATCGGATTCGATAATGCCGTTGACGCCTTCGGCGCTGCCATCAATGACGATCGTATCCAGCGTGATGGAGCCATTGGCCGCCGGTTGCGTTCCGGGTGCCGCATTCGTCGTTTGTGCCTGCACCATACCACCGGATGCCAGCAGCAGCACGCTGCCAAGGGCGGTTGATGCGAGCCAGCCGCATCCCGTCTTATCGTTCATATCAGTCATCTGGGACCCTTTATCATTCACGTCTTGCGGGGCACTGCCCGCCTTTTCCACGTCCACTGGAAGCGCAATGTAATCTTGACTCTTCCACTCATCTTTTCGTTAAGACAAGCCGGTTGAGTTTGCAACTATAAGTGGACAGTAGCGGTAGACTTTTTGGGGATTGGCACAGGTTCCGCTTTTTAAAAGGTCCCGGCAGGGTGCTTTTGCGAGTCTGAAGCGCCCCGAATTTGGAGCGTGTCACATGGACTTCACAGACAAGCGTTTAACTTGTCCGAACGATGCCTGACCCGAAAGCGGGAACGCGTTGTAAGGCACTGATGCCTCCTTTCCGCCCTTCCCTGTGATTCATCAATGTAACGAGAAGACTATTGAGAGTAGCAAATACCCTGCATCATGGCCGGTTTCTGGAATGCTTGAAGGCTCTGGAAAGCAGCGATGGCCTTACCCGCCAACAACTGGCCGACCGATTGTCATTGCATCCCGTATCGATTGGGTTGCTTCTTCGCAGATTGATTGATGAGGAGTTGGTCGTGGGCCGGGTCATCCATTCGGGCAAAACACGCGGGCGACCGGTTACGACCTTCTTCATCAACCCGGCCGGATCAGATTCGCACGCCGCAAAACAGGAAGCCTTACAGCGTGGTGGCAGCGCGCGATGCCTGATCATAGGCGCCTGAAAGGAAACGCAGAACTGCGGCTATCTCCGAAAGGGTTTCTTCTGCAGGGCGCGCATTGATCGTTGACGCTACAAATAAGCGTTCCCGTATCTGGGCATAACGCGCGCAGGCGTCGGAGCCTTTTTCCGTAATCCTGATAGTTTTTTCTTTGGCAATTTTACCGGTGCTGACCAAGCCGGCCGCTTCCAGTTTGCGAATGGCGTATGTGGCGACATGGGTGTCTTCAATATCGAGCACCACGCAAATGTCCGCCAACTTCTTTTCCCGGTCTCGATGGCGTACCGAATGGAGTATGAGAATCTCTGTTGCTGAAAGCCCCGGCAGTCCGGCAGCGGCCATGCATCGAACCATCCAGCGCGAAAAGGCATGGGAAGCGAGGATCAAACCATATTCTACTTCGGAAAGACCAGGGGAAACGCCATCGGCAAGATGTGCCGAAGACACGATGGGGCCGATTGACGTTACAGGCTTGAGATGCTTTGGCAGTGCTGTCGCAAATTGCTCTTTCTCTGCGTCATCATTATCCTGCGGCCCGGCCGTCATCATATCCGCCCCTCTTTTAATGACTTTATATCATCATTTTATCGATATATTGTCAACAATGAGCAGTCCATCACCTGGTCAAGGCTTGCTCGACAATCTTGGCTGGAGATGGTGTTTTGATCCGGGGAAAGTCATAGGCGTTTACTTTCGAGGTCGCATATCCCGCCCCCACCAGCGCCTCGGCGAGTTTGACTGCGGCGGTAACGCCATCAATGACGGTAAGACCGGTCGCAATGCTTAGCCGCTCGCACAAGGCTGACATTCCGGCGCAGCCAAGCACAATCGCTTCGGCGCGATCTTCCAGCTTCGCCTTATGAATCTGGATGGTCAAAAGCCGCTCTGCCTCGGCAGGATCACTGTCCACCCCAAGCACCGGCAGGTCGATTGCACGAACATTGCGGCAATGGCGATCAGCGCCATAGGCTGAAACGAGATCTTCAATGATAGGGATGGAGCGGGGCAAGGTGGTAATGACTGTAAATCGGCGGCTGATCGTCATTGCCACCTGCACCGCAGCCTGACAAATGCCCACAACAGGACCACGCGCAATTTCCCGTGCCGCATGCAGCCCCGGATCATCAAAACACGCGATGACATAGGCGTCGACACCCTGCGCTTCGCCTTTGACAATTTCCGACAACATGCTCGGAACCGCCATTGCCTCGTCTGTGCCGCCCTCGATGCTGACGGGTGTATCCAGCGGATTGACGGCAGTCACGCGTGTTGTCGGGTTGGCAACCCGCATTGCGCTCTCAAGCACCTGGGCAGTCATGGAGGCCGTTGAATTTGGATTAATCAGATGAATATGCATGGTTCAGTTCCTTCACCGCGTCAGTCGCGCCGGGATTTAATGAAATCAGAGATTGACGGGGGTTCGAGAACGAACTGTCGGTCAGATGTGATGTAATTATCAGCGTGAAGGCGGGCGATGGGCTGATAGACTTCAGGATTGACATAACGCCCTTCGGCATCGAGACAATCGCGGCGGACATGCATGTGCACGACCTCACCGAGAATGAGCACGCGGCGCGGATACTCGATCAGGCGTTCCACACGGCATTCAAGGGAGCATGGGGCGGTGGCCACATAATTGGCATCGAGCTTGGCGCATTTTTCCGCCTGAAGGCCCGCCATTTCCAATTCATCGATCTCGCTGTCAAAGCCCAATCCGCAAACAAGCATTTGCTGGGCTATGGTCATATCAACCATATTGACAACGAACTCGCCGGTGCGGCGAATATTGATCATGGTGTCTTTTTCTTCACCAGATTGGCGCGGTTGCACACCAAGAACCACGATCGCCGGATCATGGGAGAAAACATTGAAGAAGCTCATCGGAGCCGCATTGCTGTGTCCCGCTTGCGAGCGGGTGGTGACCAATGCAATTGGCCGTGGACCGATAAAGTTGGTCAGCAGGCGATACCGGCTGTCCGGTTCCAATGTTGTAAAGTCAAACTGCATTGCAACCTCCCCTCTCTATAATTATCGTGTACAATTTCTAGTATTAATTGTCTACAATTATGCAGACAAAATAAGTTGACATTTTTCGTTTGATCGCGAATGTCTGTGTTCAAGAGGAGGCGCGCAAATGACTGAACAAACAGGGGTTTCTGCACAGGATATTGTTGAACGTGTCTGGCTTTCCATCGCCGAGCGGCGGCTTCGTCCAGGCGTCCAGCTTAAAGAAGGCCAGCTCGCAGCGATTTTTGATGTCAGTCGCGCACGCGTCCGCCAGGCTCTTGCCGCGCTGGAGCGCGACGGTCTTGTCACGATCATCCCCAATCGCGGTGCCTTCGTTTGCCAGCCCTCGGTGGAAGAAGCACGCGACGTATTCTTCGTACGAAGAGCGGTCGAAAGGTGCATCGTAGACCGGCTTTGCAAATCCATCTCCAAGGCCAATGTCACAAGACTGCGAACCCACGTTGCCAAGGAAAGAACCGCCAACGCCCAGAACATCACGACCGATATTATCAAATTGTCCGGCGGCTTTCACTTGCTGCTTGCCGAAGTTGCCAGTTCCGACTTCCTCTTTGCTACGATGCGCGATCTGATTTCCAGAAGCTCGCTGATTACGGCGGTCTACCGCAATACCAATCGCTTCAATTGCGGCCCGGACGAGCACGCGGATATTGTTGAAGCGATTGCCCGTGGCGATCCAGAGACTGCGACAAAGCTTATGGAGCATCATCTGGAACATGTCGAAACCGAGCTTGACCTGAGCGAAATCCGCGACCAGCCTCATGATCTGAAGTCCGCCCTGGCATAAATACCCTGTCTCATAGCGCCACGGCGGCTTCGCGTTCATCGACCAGATGACAGGCAATGCGGGTGCCATTGCTCAACATGCGCACTTCGGGAATTTCCACTGAGCATCGCTTTGTTGCAATCGGACAGCGCGGATGAAATGTGCAGCCTGAAGGCGGCTTGAGCGGGCTTGGCACTTCACCGCTGGCGGGTGCGCGATTTCTGTTCGGGTTCTGCACATTCGGGATCGTCTGCAGCAGAAGCTGCGTATAGGGATGGCGAGGGTCGGCGAAAAGCTTTTCCGTATCACCCTCTTCCACGATCCGGCCGAGATACATAACGGCAATGCGATCCGACATGTGCCGGACGACACTCATATCGTGGCTGATGAAAAGATAGGTCAGGCCGAGTTCGTCCTGCAGTTTGCGCATAAGATTGAGAACTTGGGCCTGAACAGACACATCGAGTGCAGAAGTCGGTTCATCGCATACGAGAAATTCCGGTTCGCTGGCGAGCGCGCGCGCAATCGATATGCGCTGTCGCTGTCCGCCCGAAAACTCATGCGGGAATTTTTCGCCATCGGAGATCGACAGGCCGACAATCTGAAGCAATTCCTCAACGCGATCCGCAATCTCTGCTCGTGTCTTCAGCAACTTCAATTCACGCAGGGGCTCGGCGACAATGTTCTTGACGCGCCAACGCGGATTGAGCGATGCAAACGGGTCTTGGAAAATCATCTGCACGGAAAGAGGCGCGCCCTGCGCGCCGGGTGCAAAGCGAAGCGCACCGCTGGTTGGCCGGTGCAGTCCCGTCACAAGGCGTGCAACGGTGGATTTGCCGCAACCGCTTTCGCCGACAATGCTCAGGCATCCACCGGCAGGCACGGTAAAACTGATATCGTTAACAGCATGGAGATATTGGCGCGGCTTGCGCTCCAGCACGCGGCTGAGCCATGGCGCGGAAACATCAAATGTCTTGACAAGGCGCTCTGCGGTAAAGGCCGGCATTTTTTGTTGAATATCCATTATGCAACTCCTCCCGCATTCAGCCAACAGGCGCTCGCACCAGCACCGGCCGGGATCAGAACCGGCTGCTCGCGGGTACAGCGCGGACCAGCCGATTTGCAGCGTGTGTTAAAGGCGCAGCCATCAGGAATGGCATCAAGCCGTGGCATGGAGCCATCGATCTGGTTGAGCCGTTCGACCCGGGCAGCGAGCGCCGGAATGGAGGCCATAAGGCCGCGCGTATAGGGATGTTTGGACGCGTGCAGCACCTGTTCCACTGGCCCGACCTCGATCAGCCGCCCCGCATACATCACAGCAACCCGGTCCGCGGCTTCAGCAATGACGCCCATATCGTGGGTGACAAGCATGATGGCGGTTTGCTTTTCCTTGCACAGTCGGCGCAACAGTGAAATGATCTGCGCCTGAATGGAAACATCAAGCGCCGTTGTCGGTTCGTCGGCAATGATCAGCCGGGGCGATGCGGCAAGCGCCAAGGCAATAACCACTCTTTGCCGCATGCCGCCGGAAAACTGATGCGGATAATGATCGACACGCTCGGAAGGTGAAGGAATGCCCACCTCGCCCAGCAGTTCAATCGCCCGTGCTTTCGCCTGTGCCTTGTTCATATCCAGATGTTGACGGATTGTTTCGGTCAACTGCGCGCCGACCGTGAACAGAGGATTGAGTGAGGTCAGCGGGTCCTGAAAGATCGCGCCAATCTTGCGCCCCCGAATCTTCTCCATCTCATAATCGTCGAGCGTGTCGATCCGCCGTTGTTCGAGCCAGATTTCGCCACCGCTAATATGGCCGGGCCGTTCCAGCAGTCCCAGTATGGACAGACCGGCCATCGACTTCCCTGCGCCGGACTCGCCAACCACACCAAGGATTTCGCCAGCCCTTATGTCGAGGCTGACATCCGAAAGCGCGGTGACCGTGCCATGGCGGCCGGGAAATTCCACCCTGAGGTTACGAACGTCAAGAATGAGTTGACCGGCTGCTTCACCCATTTGCGTTGCTCTCCATTGGATAGCTGGAAGGAAATATCTCGGATAGCGGCGGATGCGCCCAGCTTCGTTCCGGATATTTTGCGACAAGGCGGTCGAACTGTTCCTGCGCCTGTAGCTGCGCGGACTGCATGTCGATACCTGCAACCTTGCCGCCAAGCATTGAAAGTCGTCCGTCGACAAACGTCGCGCGTGTCACCTTGCCTGATCCGCCTGTGACAAGCGTTGTGATCGGATCAATTGCCGGTGTCATGATCACATCATCAAGGCCAAACACCGCAATATCCGCCCGCGACCCCGGCGATAGCTGGCCAATATCCGTTCTGCCCAAAGCCTTTGCCCCGCCAAGGGTCGCCGCATCAAAAAGATCAGCAGAACGCACGCGGTCCGGCACGCCATCATTGATGCGGGAGGTTATCAAACCGACCAGCAGATTCATCAACATATCCGCCGGGGCCGTATCGGTACCCATTGCGATATTGATGCCTCGGCTGCGGCAGGCAGAGAAGGAATTGAGCGTGTTTCCGCCACGAGCTGAAACCAGCGGGCAATGAACGATGGAAACATTGTTTTCCGCATAGAGGCGCAAGTCTTCTTCAGTTGCGTTGGTCGCATGCGGCGCAATCAGCCGCTCACTCAGCAATCCATGCTTGGCAAGCCAAATGGGTGCCGTCGTGCCATGCAGCGCCCGCACTGTTTCAACTTCCATTATGCCCTGCGCCATATGCAGGCGTATCTTGCAGCCAAGTTCCTGCGCAGCAGCGTCCGTGCGCTTGAGCAATTCTATTGTACAGGTTTCCACCCGATCCGGCGTAAGCATGCCGCGCACAAGATCGCCGCCCCGCCCCGAATGCTCTGCGATAAATCGCACTGCATCGTCCAAACCGCGTAGCCCGCGTTCTTCATCAAAGACGGGAATGATCTGGCCCGGACTTTCCAGCACCATGCCGCCAGCACGATAGGCAGGGCTGAGATAGACCCGCAGACCCATTTCCTCCGCTGCATCCGCTGCCGCTTCGAATTCGGCGACTGTTTCGCCCCATTCGCGATAGAAAAGCGAAGCGATGGGAGCCGCCGTCGTTATGCCGTTCAAAAGCAATTGTCCAAAGGCAAACCGCTTTTGAAAAGCCAGTTCCTCCGGCGTGTACATTTCATAGGGACCGGCTTCAACATAGGATCGCGGCCAGACACGGCCCTTCGCCCAACCGGGATGGTTGTCGATACCCAGAATAGTCGTATCCAAATCGGACAAGGCGTCCAGATCGATCAGTCCCGGGCTGATCAAAGCCTTTCCAAAATCGACGCGGCGAGCCACCTCGCCCGCAAAATTATGGCCGACGAAAAGCACCTTGCCATCTTCGAACACAACCTCTCCCTTGCGGAACAGGCGATGAGTGCCATCGCTGTGACCAAGCACCCAATCGGCGGTCAGCAATGTCCTGCCTGCCGACCTGACGCCGAGTTGCAAACTATCCAGATTTCCTGTCATGGCATATCCACAATGGCTTGACCGGCGCGGGCTGTCACGCGCCCGCGCTTGATAACCAATGGACGCGGCGCCACGTCAACAACAGCATGGGCAAGCGTCTCGCCCGTAAGCAATGTCATGTCCGCATTGCATCCAATGTTCAGGCCATATCCTTCGATCCGCATGACATCAGCACCACCCTGCGAGACAATGTGCAGGACATGCTCCAACTCGTGATCTTTCCGCATTCCGTTTTTCATGCCGATGATCTTGGCACGGTCGAGCATATCAGGCTGGCCCCAAGGCCCCCATGTATCGCGAATGCCATCGCATCCGCCGCCAACCCGAACGCCTGCTTCCTTGAGCCTCATGACGGATGGCACTGTCGCTGATGGCGCGCCGGTTGTAAGGATTGCCACATCCAGCGCGGCTAGCTCATCAATCAGTTTGCCGACGCGCAGATAATCATTCATGCCGAGCGCGAAAGCATGACTTATGGCGACTTTTCCCTGCATGCCATTGGCGCGGATACGCTCGAAAATCAGCTCCATCGTGAAGGCACCAAGATCGCCTGTCTCATGGAGGTGGATGTCGATTGGCCGCTGATGCTTGACTGCCAGAGCAAATATCGTGTCCAACTGCCCCTTGGGATCGCGGTCAATGCCGCATGGGTCGATGCCGCCCAGAACTTCACAGCCCTGAGCAAGCGCTTCATCAAGCAGTTCCTTCGTTCCGGGCATGACCATGAGGCCGGACTGCGGAAATGCGACAATCTCGATATCGATGATATCGCGCAGTTTTTCGCGGGTTTCCCAAACGCCCTCGACAATGGAAAGCCCATGGGTGGGATCAATATCGACATGGCTGCGTATATGGGTTGCGCCGTGGGCCGCCAGTCCGATCGCGTGGCGCATGGATTGGCGATGCGGGTCAATCCCGATATCGCTGCGGTTTTCCCGCTCAAAGTCGATACGCTCGCGCAGGATCGCCGCGCGATTATTCACATGCCAGGGCATGCCCCATGTGGTCTTGTCGAGATGTGTATGCGCATCGATAAGACCGGGGATAACGATAGAGTTGCCCCCATCTTCCACCGCCATGCCGGGCTTGGGCTCGAAACGACCGAAACCGGAAATTTCACCGTTCTCGATAAGGATATCGCAGGTCTCGCCAGCCATGGGTCGCACATTGCGCAGCAGCAAATCGGTCATAAATCATCTACCTCAATTTTGGATTCAGGGCGTCACGCAGCCAATCGCCGATCAGATTAACTGCAACGACGAGCAGGCACAGCTGAAGCACCGGGAAGAGCACGATCCACCACGAACCGGAAAACAGAAACTGATTGCCGATACGGATCAAAGTTCCGAGTGACGGCTGGCTTGGCGGCATGCCGATACCCAGAAAGGACAGCGTGGCTTCCGTCAAAATGGCCATGCCGAAATTCAAGGTGGCGGCGACGAGCACGGGCGTGAGCGTATTTGGGAGAATATGTTTGCCCATGATCCTGCGCGCAGGAACCTTGATCAGCCGTGCCGCATGCACATAGTCCTTGCCGCATTCCACAATCGTCTGGGCGCGGACTGTTCTTGCATATTGAACCCATGCGGACAGGGCGATCGCAAACACCAACACGGCTGAGGCGCCCATCTCGCGAAGGTCTGCTGGCAACATCTGCCTCACCACTGTCGAAACCAGTATGGCAACTAGAATAGTAGGAATGGACAGCGTTATGTCGCCTATGCGCATCAGAAGATTGTCTATGAAACCCTCGAAATAACCGGCTACCAGACCCGCACTCATGCCGATCAGTAAGGAGAGCGCCACGGATGCTATGCCGATGAAAATGGAAATCCGCGTCCCGTACAAAATTGCCGAAAGCATGTCGCGGCCCTGCGTATCGGTTCCGAGCAGATAGGGCCACTCGCCACCTTCCTGCCAATAAGGTGGAAGCTCTGCTTTCCACATGTCGAGCTGCGCACCATCATAGGGATTTTGCATGGCGATCAGCGGCGCGAAAACCGCTGTCAGAATGAGCACTGCCAATATGACCGCGCCCGCAATCGCAACCTTGCTATGCTTGAACGACCACCACAGGTCACTGTTGCGAATGCGCTTGTGCAAAGGCGGTCGCGCCGGTCTTGGCAATTTGGGTGGCTTGGTTGCATCAATGGTCATTGATCCGGTCTCTGCTCTAGCGTGTGCTGCGCAAGCGGGGATCGATCACTGCATAAGCAATATCCACCAGCATGTTCAGAACAACGAAAATGAAAGAAATGATGCACAGATATGCGGCCATGACCGGTATATCGATGAATGTCACCGCCTGAATAAACAGCATACCCATTCCCGGCCACTGGAACACGGTCTCGGTGATCAGGGCAAAAGCAATCAATGAACCAATATTCATGGCGGTCATGGTGACAACGGGCATCAGGCAGTTTCTCAAGGCGTGCCGGAAATAAATCCGCCAACGGGGGATACCCCTCGCGCGCGCAAACTTTACAAAGTCAGAACGCAGCACTTCCAGCATTTCGGCGCGCACCAGCCGCATGATGAGCGTGATCTGGTAAAGCGACAGCGCGATTGATGGCAGGATAAGCGCCAGACGCCCCGATGGAGTAAGAAGCCCCGTCGACCACCAGCCAAGCTTGACCACGTCGCCGCGCCCGAAAGCGGGCAGCCAGCCCAGACTGACCGAGAAGACCAGAATAAGCAGGATACCGACAACAAAGCTCGGTAACGACACGCCTACAATGGAAATGAACTGCAATCCTTCAGTGTACCACTTGCCGCGCTTGATTGCGGTGAGCACGCCAAGTGGTATTCCAAGAACAAGCGATATCAATGTTGCCACCAGCACAAGCTCAAGCGTTGCTGGAAAACGGTCGGCAATCAACGTCAGAACATCCTGTCCGTTGCGGTAGGAAATTCCGAAATTGCCCTGCGCTGCATTGACGACGAAGCGAACATATTGCGTTGGCAAACCATCATTAAGACCAAGCCGCTCGCGCAGCTCGTTCCTGTCTGCCTGCGTCATCTGTTCGTTCGCCATCAACTCAACCGGATCACCTGCGAGCCGGAAAATCAGGAAGGCGAGCATGGCTACTGCGAGCATAACCAGAATTGCGTTTCCTAAACGCCTCACAATAAAAACCAGCATATAGTGCGCTCCCTAATCCGTCCGCCTCGCAACTAACGAAGCCGACCGCCAGACTTATTTGGCAATATGTGTCAGCCAATGGCGAGGTTTATTGTCCGCCAGCTGAACGATGCTATCGACCTTGCCCGTCATTACCCAGGCCATGGGCTGCTGATGGAGAGGAAGCATGATGATCTCATCCTTGACCATTTGCAGGGCCTTGGTCTGAAGTTCCAACCGCTTGGGCCTGTCCATTTCGGTCGACGCCTGGACGATCAGCTTGTCGATTTCAGGATAAGACCATCCACCCCAATTGAAGACCCCGGCATTATCCGTCTTTGTCTGGATCATCTGAAGCAGGATGGAGTAGCTGTCGAGCATTGGCTCATTTGCCCAGCCGATCAGGTAAACATCCGCCTTGCCATTTGCGCGTTTTGGCGTTTGTGCGGCGGCTGGCGCAATATCAAGCTGAGGCTTGAAACCACCGCGACTGAGCATATTGATCATGCCCTGGCACAGTTCTTCCTCATTGACATAGGCGTCGGTGGTGCAAACGAAGGTAAAGGGTAAATCGGTCGCGCCAGCTTCTGCCAGTAGCTTTTTGGACAGTTCCGGATCAAATGGTACGGGCTTGTCGAGCGCTTCCGTATAGCCTGGAATTTCCGGTGCAATGATTGCTCCGGCAGTTCTGGACTTGCCGCGCATGATACGCTTCTGGATCAGTTGCGGGTCGAGCGCATGAGCAAATGCCTGACGCACGCGCAGATCGTTGAACTTGTTCTCCGTGCCATTGTCGAGCTTGGCCTTGCGGTTGAAACCGATCATCACAGTCCGAAGATCGGTACGCTCCATGACTTTAAGGTTTGGCTGAGCAGCAAGGCGCGGAATATCCTGCGATGGAGCATTGTCCGTGAAATTGATCTCTTCTGAAAGCAGCGCCGCAACGCGGGTTGCTGCCGAAACGATGGGTGTAAACTCGATGCGGTCGACATTGCTGTCGGACTTGTCCCACCATTGCGCATTCTTCACCAGAATGGTCTTGCTGTCGGGCACCCGGCTTTCAACGACGAAGGGTCCGGTTCCATTCGCATGATAGGTCGCATAGCCTTCCAGCTTCGCACCCACATCGGTTGGCTTCAGCGAATTGTTGTCGGTCAGCCAAGTCTCATCGAAAATGTGAATATTGGTAAGATCGTTAAGGAGCAGCGGGTAAGGCCCCGTCAATTCAATATCGATCGTATAGTCATCAACCACCTTGGCTGATTTATAGGCCGGCAGATTACCGCGAAGCGGCGATGTCTTGTCGCTCACGCGTGTCAACGAGGCCAGCACATCCGCAGATGTAAACGTTGCGCCATTGTGGAACTTGACGCCCTGACGCAGGTGGAAGCGCCAGACATTATCCGAGACAACTTCCCATGAGGTCGCAAGAGCAGGCTCAATCTGCAATTTCGCGTCATATCTGACGAGGCCTTCATATACATGGTTCAGGAAGGCAATCGTATAGCTATCCCCGTAGGAATAGGGATCGAGCGAGTAAATATCACGGGGCGCGCCCCATTTGAGAGTTTCGGCATGACTGGGTAAAATGAGGGTCAATGCCACCGTGGCCGCTAGGCCTAGTTGCTTAAACATTCTGGTTGTGCTCCGCTTCTGGATGTTGGTCGCCCCCTTGAACGGAGGTCTTCCCTTGCTTATCGGATAGCGCCGAAGCGCTACCAATTACTCGCTCATGCGCGTCAGCCAGTGCCGTGGCTTGTTATCAGCCCGGATTACGACACTCTCAATCTTGCTGCTTGTGGCCCATGCCATTGGCTGCTGATGCAAAGGGATCATGATTGCCTGATCCTTGGCGAATTTCAGTGCCGCAGTTTCAATTGCCAGCCGCTTTTCCCGGTCCTGCTCCAAGGCGGCGTCTTTCACCATTTTGTCGAGTTCGGGATAGGACCAGCCACCGTAATTCGCCACGCCATCGGCGCCGTTGCGGGTGGAAAGCACCTGAACCAATATTGAATAGGCATCAAGCGTAGGCTCATTTGCCCAGCCGACCATATAAACATCGGACTTGCCGCTCGAACGCTTGGGCGTCTGCACAGCACGCGGTCCTATATCGAGCGTTGGCTTGAATCCTGCCCGGCTCAACATGTTGACGACACCTGAGCAAACGTCCTCCTCGTTCACGCTTTCGTCATTCATGCAAAGATAGGTAAAGGCCAGATCAGTCTGCCCGGCTTCGGCAAGGAGCTTGCGGGACAATTCCGGATCATAGGTTGCAGGCACGTCAAGCGTGGCATCATAACCGGGGATCTCGGGTGCAACCAAAACGCCTGCGGGATGCGCCAGTCCGCGCATGACCTTCTTGTTGATCAGGTTCCGGTCAATGGCGTGATCAAATGCCTGCCGGACCCGCAAATCATTGAATGGATTGTCGCGGCCATCGGTCAATTTTTCGCGGCGGTTAAAGGCAATCGAAATCGTGCGCAAATCGGAGCGCTTGTCGACCTTTATGCCCTGCGTTGCTTCAAGGCGGCTGATATCCTGAATGGGGGCCGCATCCACCAGATCGACCTCGCCGGATAATAGCGCTGCAACACGCGTTGCCGCTGAAGTGATCGGGGTGAATTCAATGCGATCGAGATTGTGCTTCTTCTCGTCCCACCAGCCTTCATTCACGACGAGCGTCGTCTTGCTGTCCGGCACGCGGCTTTCCAGCTTGAAAGGCCCGGTGCCATTGGCGTGGTAGGTTGTATAACCTTCAACCTTAGCGCCGACATCGGTGGGCTGCTCGCTCTTATTATCCGCAAGCCACTTCGCGTCGAACATGAAGATGTTTGTCATATCATTGAGAAACAACTGCGATGGCGCTGAAACCTCGATATCGACCGTGTACTGGTCGACCTTCTTCGAGCCGGCATAGAGCGGGATATTTCCTCTCAAGGGCGATGATGGCGCGCTGACCCGCTTGAGCGAGGCAATGACGTCATCGGCGTCAAAATCCGAACCATCATGAAACTTTACGCCTTGGCGCAGCTTGAAACGCCAATATTTATTGTCGATCAGCTGCCACTCCGTGGCCAATGCCGGAACGACTTCAAATTCCGGCGTGTAACGCACCAGACCTTCGTAAATATGGTTCAGAAAGGCGAGATTTGAGGTCGAGCCATAGGAATAGGGATCCAGGGAGAATATGTCCCGCTGCCCTGCCCATTTAAGCGTCGCCGCCTCTGCGGCTGTTCCCAATAACAGGATTGATGTCACCGCCATCAGAATGGATTTTCGCATTCGCATCATCAATGTTTCCCTCTTCCGCGAGTGCCTTTTGCAAGCTTGACCGCGATTTATTGAAAGCATAGGGCCATAAGGATTTCTCTTTGTCAACGATATTGTCGACAATTTTAAGAGGGATTGGCACCAATATGATTGACAAGCCAGAGCATCGCGTTGAGCGGGCGCGTCTTGGTTGGGAGCAAAGCCGCTGCTCGAATCTATACCATTCCGGCAGTTCTTTCGCGGCGAACAAATCTTGGTTTGACCTACCTTAACCCTATTGCCGCAAATAAAGTGAACCATAAAAGAAATTGGTTGCGTCGTTGTTTATTGTTAAATAGGCTAAATTTTAGTGGAAAGTGCGACAAGCCTTGGAGACGCGCTTTATATTCTCATTTATACACCAAGGCATGCGCCTCACATTTGTGAACCATTCTTCATATTGATCCGCTTTTGAAGGTTTCCCATGCCCGTTCGTGCCAAACCTGCTGCAAATTCCGGGCACGCCCTTGAGCGTCTGCGCATATTGCTGAGTTCTGTTCCGCTGGGCGGCGAATTGCGCCTTCCACCGGAGCGTGAATTGGCCGAGGAAATCGGTGTGGGACGGCGCGCTCTTCGCCGAGCGCTTGAGGTTCTGGAAGATGAAGGCCTTATCTGGCGTCAGCAGGGCAAAGGAACTTTTGCCGGTTCCCAACAGGTCTCAAGCACGCTGCGGGTCAGCAATCTGGCAGAATTTACCAATCCGCTTGAGGTGATGGAGGTGCGCATTGAAATCGAGCCGGTTCTCGCACGCATCGCTGCCACGAAGGCCACACCCGTTCTTATACAGCAGCTGGAAAGGCTGGCATCCAAGGCAAAAGACGCCACCGACATTGATTCCTGGGAGCTTTGGGACGGCGCGTTCCATCGCAAGATCGCGGAATCTGCGGGCAATCAACTTTTCATTCTCTTCATGGGAATGATCGACCAGATTCGCCAGAACGATGCCTGGCGTCACTTTCGTGAACGGACCCGGTCCTCGGGTCGCACAACCCTTTCAGTAGAGCAGCACGACGCGGTGATTGAGGCTATTCGCCGGTTCGATCCTGCCGAGGCAGAGGCTGCCATGCGCAAGCATCTGCTCTCCATTCGCAGCGCAGTCATTGAAGCCATGCAGCTTACAGACAGCGTGGCGCCAGTTTGGGACGTAGCGCCCAATGATAAAATCAGCAGTAAAAAAAGTTCAACTACAGAGGGAATCCAATGAACTGCATCAAGAAACTCCTTTTAACCGCCGCCATTGTTGGTTCGGCCTCCGCAGCCTTTGCTGCCGACCTGCGCATAGGTCTGCAGGATGATGCGGATATTCTGGATCCGCACCGCGCCCGCACTTTCGTCGGGCGCATCGTCTTCACCTCGATGTGCGACAAGCTTTTCGACATTAACGAAAAGCTGGAGATCCAGCCTCTACTCGCCAAGGAATGGTCCTGGTCGGAAGACGGCAAGGCGCTTACCGTCAAGCTGCGCGACAATGGCAAATTTCATGATGGCACAACAATTGACGCCGCCGCTGTAAAAGCCAATCTCGAACGGGCGAAGACGCTGCCGGAATCACTGCGCAAGAGTGAAGTCGCCTCCATCGCTTCGGTTGATGCGGTCGATGCGACAACGCTCGTGATCCACCTGGTCAAGCCGGACGCATCGCTGCTGTCGCAGCTCTCGGATCGTGCGGGCATGATCCTGTCACCCAAAGCTTTCGAGGGTGGCGATTTTGGCGAAAACCCTGTTTGCTCGGGTCCTTACAAGTTCGTCGAGCGCATTCAGAATGACCGCATCGTTCTTCAGAAGTTTCCGGATTATTGGGACGCGGCAAATTACAAATATGACAAGCTGACCTTCATTCCGATCTCGGACTCGACAGTGCGCCTGGCAAATCTGCGCTCGGGCGATCTTGATCTTATCGAGCGTATTGCCCCTTCTGATATCGAAGCCGTAAAGGGCGATTCCAATCTGGCATTTTATCCAGTCACCGGAACCGGCTATCAGGCTTTGACCTTCAATATGAAGAAGGGTGACAAGGATACGTTTCCGATCGGTCATGACAAACGCATTCGTCAGGCTTTTGAACTGTCTATCGATCGCAACGTCATCAACGAGGTCGTCGGTCAGGGCATCTTCCAGCCTGCCTATCAGCCATTTCCACCAACCAGCTTTGCCTATGACAAGAAGTTCGAAAGCCGCCAGCGCGATGTGGCCAAGGCCAAGGCATTGCTCGCCGAAGCTGGTCATGAGCGCGTCAAGCTGGAAATCGCTTTCGGCAATAACACCGCCTCGCAGCAAATCTATGAGCTGATTCAGGCGATGTCGGCCGAGGTCGGTTTTGACATCTCGCTGCGTCCCACAGAATTTGCCGCGCTGCAATCGGCGCTGAAGGACGGCTCCTTTGAAGCCGGTCAGAGCGGCTGGTCAGGTCGCGCCGATCCGGATGGTAATATCCACGCATTTGTAAGCTGCAAGGGCAATCTCAATGACGCTCATTTTTGCAGTGAGAAAGTGGATGCGCTGCTTGAAGAAGCCCGCAGCCTGACCGACCCGGTCAAGCGCAAGGCGCTTTATGATCAGGTCCAGGAGATTACCCAGGACGAACTGCCCATCGTCTACCTTTATTACCAGCCATGGCCATTTGCGGCACGTGCCAATGTAAAGGGTTTCACTGCCTATCCTGATGGCATGATCCGCCTGAAGGGCGTTTCAACCGAAGGTTGATCTTCATGGGCTGGGGCGGCCCATCCGCGGCCGCTCCCTTGCCTTCCCGTTTCCAGTTTTAAAGTGTTGCCCCATGATCGAGATTGTTTTTAGACGATGCATCGTCGTCCTGCCCACGCTGCTTCTCGTGTCCATTATAGTATTCGGTATGCAGAAGCTTCTTCCCGGCGATCCAATCCTCACCATGGCAGGCGAGGACCGGGATCCGCAAACCATAGCCTATCTGCAGGAGAAATATCGTCTCAATGATCCGATCCCCGTCCAGTATGTCGCCTGGCTTGGACAAATCCTGCGGGGCGATCTTGGAATTTCTTTGCGCACCGAGCAGCCCGTCCTTAGTCTGATTGCACAGAAACTTCCTGTCACTATCCAGCTGGCCGCATTTGCTATGGTCATAGCCTTTATAATCGGCGTGCCCGCAGGCATTATTTCTGCGATACGCAAGGGCACGGCCACGGATTATGCAATCAATGTCGTGGCATTGTCCGGCCTTTCAATTCCCAATTTCTGGCTTGGCCTCATGCTCATTTTGCTGGTATCGGTGCAATGGCAATTGCTTCCGGCTTCCGGCTACACCTCGCCGCTGGAAGATCTCAGCCAGAACCTGCGCACGATGATAATGCCGGCCTTTGTTCTGGGAACCGGACTTGCCGGTGTTCTCATGCGCCACACCAGATCCGCCATGCTCGGTGTATTGCGCTCCGACTATGTGCGGACGGCGCGAGCCAAGGGGCTCAATGAAAAGACAGTGATCCTGCGCCATGCGCTGAAAAACGCGCTGGTTCCGATCATCACCCTATCGACGCTGCTGTTTGGTGAATTGCTCGCGGGCGCTGTTTTGACCGAACAGATATTCACCATTCCCGGCTTTGGAAAATTGATCGTCGATGCCGTTTTCACCCGTGATTATGCCGTGGTGCAAGGCGTGGTGCTTTGCACGGCCGTCGGCTTCATCCTGATGAACCTTCTCGCGGATATTCTCTATATCGTTGTCAATCCACGCCTGAGAGATGCATCATGAGTGCCATCACTTCCCATCGCAGCAGCTCTTTCAGCCGCCAATTGTCCAAATTCACGCGCAACAAGGCAGCCGTTGCCGGGGCCATTATTGTCGGCATCTTCGTGGTGCTCGCGATCTTTGCGCCCCTGATTGCTCCCTATGATCCTTTTCAGACGAGCTTCACAACGATACGCAAGCCGCCTTCCGCGCAATTCTGGCTTGGGACGGATGAGCTTGGACGCGATATTTTCTCGCGCATGATCTATGGCGCACGCGCATCCTTGATGGCGGGCGGTGTATCGGTCGTGATTGCGGTCATTGTCGGCGTGCCCTTTGGCCTGCTTGCCGGATATTTCGGCGGCTGGATCGATGGCGTTATTTCGCGTCTGGTCGATGCAATGCTGGCCATCCCCTTCCTCATTTTTGCGATTTCACTGGCCGCATTTCTGGGTGCCAGCCTGACCAACGCCATGATCGCCATTGGCCTGTCAGCCGCGCCGATCTTTGCCCGCCTCACAAGAGGACAGGTTCTATCGGTCAAGGCGGAGGAATATGTGGAGGCAGCGCAGGTGATCGGCCTGCGGCATCCACGCATCATCCTGCGCTATATCCTGCCGAACTCAATTCCTCCCGTCATTGTACAGGCTACGCTGACGATCGCGGCGGCTATTATCGCAGAAGCCAGCCTGTCTTTTCTCGGCCTTGGCCAGCAGCCACCCAATCCTTCCTGGGGTTCAATGCTGAATACCGCCAAGAACTTCATCTCGCAGGCACCCTGGATGTCGCTATGGCCGGGGGCTGCAATCTTCCTCGCCGTTTTGGGCTTCAACCTTCTTGGTGATGGCCTGCGCGACGCAATCGACCCGCGCGAATACTAAGAATTCATACAAAGCAGGAACAATAAATGTTTACGACGAGACCGGAAATTTTGGGCACCTTTGGTGTTGTGACCTCGACGCATTGGCTCGCCTCGGCAGCTGGCATGGCAATGCTGGAACGTGGCGGCAATGCCTTCGATGCTGCGGTAGCCGCTGGCTTTGTGTTGCAGATTGTGGAGCCCCATCTTGTCGGGCCTTCCGGTGAAGTGCCTATCATTCTTTACTCTGCGCAGACACAAAAGACGGAAGTCCTTTGCGGGCAAGGTGTGACGCCGCAAGCGGCAACCATCGAAGCTTACAAGGCGCTGGATCTTGATCTCGTCCCTGGTTCCGGACTTCTGGCAGCAGTCGTCCCCGGTGCGTTTGACGCATGGATGGTTCTGTTGCGCGATCACGGGTCCATGAGTCTTCGAGATGTGATGGAACCGGCAATCCATTATGCGCGTCATGGGCATCCGCTCCTGCCGCGTGTTGCCAATACGATCAAGGACAATGCTGAATTCTTTGCCAAGGAGTGGCCGACATCATCCGCAACATGGCTGCCTGGTGGCAATGCGCCTGAAGCCAAAAAACTGTTTTGTAATCCGATCCTTGCCGATACCTATCAGCGCATTGTCGATGAGGCGGAAGCAGCAGGCGGCAATCGTGAGGCGATGATCGAAAAAGCGCGCGATGCATTTTATCGTGGTTTTGTCGCTGAGGCGATCGATCGCTTCTGCCGCCAGACCGAAGCCATGGATACCAGCGGTCGTCGCCATAAGGGTCTTTTGACCGGCGAGGACATGGCAGGCTGGAGCGCTACCTATGAAACTCCGCTGACCTATGATTACCACGGCTGGACTGTTGCCAAGACAGGCCCTTGGGGACAAGGCCCGGTATTCCTCCAAACATTGGCGCTGCTCAAAAAGCTTGATATTGCCGCCATGAAGCCGGACAGCCCCGAATTCATACATACCGTAACCGAGGCCATGAAACTCGCTTTCGCTGACCGGGAGGTTTATTACGGCGATCCGGATTTCGTGGGTGTTCCAATGGAAGCGCTTCTGTCTGATGCATATAGCGATCAGCGGCGTGCGCTCATCACCAATGAAGCATCGATGGAATTGCGGCCAGGCACGATTCCGGGTTTTGAGGCTCAGCTCAAGACGGCAATGTCACAAGTTCGCTATGCCGGTGCCAGCGGTGATATTGCACCGGGCGCGGGCGAGCCGACAATGGCGCATTTGCGCACTGAAAAGCGCGGCGACACTGTTCATATCGATGTCATCGACAAATGGGGCAATATGGTTTCCGCCACGCCATCGGGCGGGTGGCTGCAATCATCACCAGTTATTCCCGAGCTTGGCTTTGCGCTCAACACGCGGGCGCAAATGTTTTGGCTGGAACCCGGCTTGCCAGCCAGCATGGCCCCGCTTAAACGTCCCCGCACCACATTGACGCCATCGCTGGCGCTTTATGAAGGAAAGCCGCGTCTGGTTTTCGGAACGCCGGGCGGCGATCAGCAGGACCAGTGGCAATTGGCAATGTTCCTGCGCCGGGTCCATCACGGCCTCAATTTGCAGGAAAGTATTGACCTGCCCTTGTTCCATACCATGCATTTCCCCTCCTCCTTCTATCCGCGCGAGGCAATCCCGGGCCGCCTTGTCGTTGAGGAGAGCTTTGGCCGGGAAACAATCGATGCGCTCAAGGCGCGCGGCCACGATGTCGAGATTGTTCCCCAATGGTCGGTCGGGCGGTTGACCGCCGCCGAGCGGGACCCGGATGGCATTTTGCGGGCAGCTGCAACGCCGCGCCTCATGCAGGCTTATGCAATCGGGCGCTGAAACATCGGCGTTCCGGCGTCGAAACTTGGCGGTCTCCAGTTAAGGAAACAATATGTTCGGTATTCCTGTTTTTGAGTTGTCTTTGCTGGTGGTCGGACTACTGGTTGCCGGCGCAGTAACCGGCCTGCTTGCCGGTCTGTTCGGTGTCGGTGGCGGCGCGGTTGCCGTTCCGGTTCTCTATGAATTGTTCCGTTTCATGGAAGTACCGGAAGAAGTCCGCATGCCGCTATGCATCGGCACGTCTCTGGCCATCATCATCCCGACCTCGCTGCGCTCCTTTTATGCCCATAAGGCCAAGGGCGCCGTGGATATGACAATCCTTGGCAAATGGGCTGTTCCGGTCGTGCTCGGCGTGGTTCTTGGCAGTTTTATCGCGCGCTATGCTCCCGCCGATCTTTTCAAGATCGTCTTTGTGGTGGTTGCAGGCGCTTCGGCGATCCGCCTGCTGTTCGGCAATGACAAATGGCGTCTTGCCGATGACCTTCCGGCTGGCTGGCTCATGCGCTTTTACGGGCTTTTGATCGGCGTTCTCTCATCACTCATGGGTATTGGCGGCGGACAATTGTCAAATTTGTTCATGACGTTCTATGGCCGCCCTATTCATCAGGCGGTGGCGACATCATCAGGCCTTGGCATATTGATCTCAATTCCCGGAACGCTTGGCTATATGTATGCAGGCTGGCCGCGCGCGTCGGAGTTTCCCGATGTCGTTGCCCTGCAATTCCCCATTGCCATCGGCTATGTTTCGCTGCTGGGGCTTGCCCTTTTCATCCCGACCACGGTTCTGACTGCCCCGATCGGAGTGAGGCTTGCGCATTCCTGGTCCAAGTCAAAGCTGGAAATGGCCTTTGGCATTTTCCTTCTGCTGATCTGCCTTCGCTTCCTTGCCAGTGTTCTTTTCTAAGCTTCAGACGAGAGATACAAAATGACCCCTCCCATTCTTTCCGTCACCAAGCTGCGTACCTCCTTTTACAATGATGGGGCGTGGACGCCGGTCATTCGCGACATCTCATTTGATATCGCGCCGAGGACGACAGTGGCTATCGTCGGCGAATCCGGTTCGGGCAAAAGCATGACCGCACTGTCGATCATGCGGCTGCTGCCGGGTGGCAACAGCAAGGTCGAGGGCAATATTACACTGGCAGGGCGATCGCTTCTGGACCTGCCGGAGCGGGAGATGCGCAATGTGCGCGGCAACGAAATTGCCATGATCTTTCAGGAGCCGATGACCAGTCTCAATCCAAGCCTAACCATTGGATTTCAGATCGCTGAAGCCTTGATGCGCCACCGCAATATGAGCCTGACCCAAGCCGAGGCTGAAGTCATCCGGCTTTTGGATCGCGTGCGCATCCCTTCTGCAAAATCGCGCGCTAACGACTATCCGCACCGGCTGTCCGGCGGCATGCGCCAGCGGGTCATGATCGCCATGGCGCTCGCCTGCAAACCGAAACTGCTGATTGCGGATGAGCCTACCACCGCGCTCGATGTTACCATTCAGGCTCAAATTCTCGAACTCATCCGGGATTTGCAGGACGAGGATGGAATGGCCGTCCTCTTCATCACGCATGATATGGGCGTGGTTGCCGAAATTGCCGACCGCACTATCGTGATGTTACGCGGCGATGTTGTCGAAAGCGGCGATACCGCCGATATTTTTGCCAATCCCCAGCATGCCTATACGCGCTCGCTTTTGTCTGCCGTACCAAAGCTCGGCTCCATGATCGGCAAGACACGGCCGCTTCGCTTTCCTCTGGTCGATCAGCAAACCGGCATAGCCGCTGAACCACCAGAGGGCATTGATACGGTTGAGGCTACAAAGCCAATTCTAGAAGTAAAAAACCTGACCAAATATTTTGACATCCGCAAAGGCGTCTTGCGTGGGCTGGCTGGCCGCGTGCATGCGGTCGAGAATGTCTCGTTCAATATATATCCCGGCGAAACCCTTGCTCTGGTTGGCGAGTCCGGCTGCGGCAAGTCAACAACTGGCCGCTCGATTGTACGGCTGACCGCGCCGACAAGCGGCTCGATCCGGCTTGCCGGGGATGACATTCTGAATATCGAAAAATCCTCGTTCCGCGACATGCGCAAGCGCATGCAGATGATCTTTCAGGACCCCTATGCCAGCCTTAATCCGCGTATGCGCATCGGCGAGAGCATAGCCGAACCAATGATTGCCCATGGCACCGAAACGCCGAAACGTGCGCGCGAACGCGTGAGCGAGCTTTTGAAGAGCGTCGGCATGAGCGGCGATGTCTATGACCGCTACCCGCATGAATTCTCCGGCGGCCAGCGCCAGCGCATATGCATCGCCCGCGCCCTGTCTTTGGGACCGCAGCTCATCATTGCCGATGAGGCGGTTTCCGCGCTCGATGTTTCCATCAAGGCACAGGTGATCAATCTGATGCTGGACCTGCAGGAAAGGTTGAAACTGGCCTTCCTGTTCATTTCACATGATATGGCCGTGGTTGAACGCATAAGTCACCGCGTGGCAGTGATGTATCTTGGCGAGATTGTGGAGATCGGAACGCGTGCAAGCGTGTTCGGCAATCCGCAGCATCCCTATACACGCAGGTTGCTCTCTGCGGTGCCCATGGCTGATCCAAGCCGGCGCGCCGGCAAAAAGCGGTTGGTCAATGATGAATTGAAGAGCCCGATCCGCGCTGTCGATTATCAGGTTCCGATCCGCCAATTCAAGCAAGTGGGGCCTGACCATATGGTTCAGGAGTGGGGAGCCGAGTGGAGTTGATCGCCGCCCCGTAGGGTCTAAAGTTCGTGGTCTACCATATCCGAAACGCATTCCTTCAGCGGGGCGACCAGCTCCCACATGCGGCGTTCGTCATTCACCGTAATTTGAGCAGTGCCACGCAGCGCCAGCGGCGTGGCACGCTGCAATACAACATATCCAAAGCCGGATTTCTGTTCGACTTTAACAGTGGGCGCATTGTTGGTTTCGTCCCAACGGAGTTTTAAAAGCTCTTCGTCGACGCTGCCCTCAATCGCCCAGGAAATAGTGATCATGCCCTGCGAGGATGCGAGGACGCCGTATTTTGCTGAGTTCGTCGCCAGCTCGTGCATGGCCATTCCTATATGCAAGACTGCGGGCGCTGCGAGGATCAATTGAGGCCCGTCAACGGTTATGAGCCCATCATGTTTAAACGGTTTCAGCTGATCATTGATCAGCGTTCTCAGATCGCCGCCTTTCCAATCCGTTGAAACCAGAACGTCATGCGAGCTGGCGAGCGATGCTATGCGTTCATTTATCTGGCGTTGAAACTCCTCAACGCTCTGCGTTCGCTTTGCGGTTTCACGAATGATGGACATCATGACCGCATACTGGTTCTTCACGCGATGATTGACTTCGCGAAGCAAAAGCCGAATGCGCCGCTCATTGTCCCGCGAAACAGTGATGTCACGCGCGATTTTTGAAGCGCCGACAATCCTGCCATTCTCGTCCTTGATGGGTGAAACAGTGAGCGAGACGGGAATGAACGAGCCGTCTTTTCTGACACGAAGAGTTTCGAAGCTTTCAACCACCTCACCAGCCCGGACACGGGAGATTATCTCGTCTTCTTCGCTCTGATGACTCTCGGGGATGAGAATGCGAATGCTCTTGCCGATGACCTCTTCCGCCTTGTAGCCGAAAAAGTGCTCGGCCGCCGGGTTCCAGCTCGTAATGATACTGTTTAGATCCTTGCTGATGATTGCATCAAATGAACTATCAACGATGGCAGCTAATCTGGCGGCTACCAGATGGTGTTCTTCGTCCGCATTCACTTATCCATTCTCCACAAGATCAGCCAGAACATGCAATGGTCAGCTTCGGTACAGTATCAACTGGCTTCGCATTAGCAAGACAAGGTTTCTGGTAAGCCACACGAAACCCCATCTGCCGATGCGAAAAGCAACAAGCCAGTTATGCCTCGGTTTTTTCACCTGGATATGAATTGGTTTTGAGAAGATTGGCAAGATGTGCGGTGTTTCGTGCCAGCATCGCCAATGTATTGGTGACGACATCAGGCACCTTTGTCAAATCCACGAAATTGACGCTGCCCATGGCCTCCCCCACCCAGTAACTCACGGCATTTGGTGCAAGCGAAAAACCCACATCGTTCAAGGCCTGATAAAGTTCGGCAGAGACATGATGCGCCCCATCTTCATTGCCAACAACAGCCACGGCTGCAACCTTGCCATAGGTGAGCATGCGGCCTTGATCATCCGTTTCTTCCAGAAAGGCATCCATGCGTTCGAGCGCGCGCTTGCAAACACTTGAAGGCTGGCCCATCCAGATCGGCGTGCCAAGAATGAGTATGTCGGATTCAAGCAGTCTCTTTCTTATGGAGGGCCAGTCGTCCCCCTCACCCTCATCGGATTTCACGCCGGGTTTGACGTTGAATTCGGCAAGACGAAGCGATGAGGTTTCAACGTCAAAGGGCTCAAGAGATTCGGCAATCAGATCAATCATCCTTTGTGTTGACGACTGTCCATCGACCTTCAGCGTGCAATTAATGGCAAGTGCTTTAAGCGTCATGATTTCAGAACCTTTTGGTGGTTGTCCGAAAGGAAACCGTCCATACAGTCCAAGGTTCCGAATTAGCTCAATTTATCACGGTGGCGAGGGCCGGATGGGGATTGCAACTGCAACGCCCCGATGTATCTTAACACCATCTAATATGGGCAATAAATTTGACCGATGAATCACTTTCTGAAAAGAATCCGCCCAAGCGGATGCCCCGTTGGATCCTTTGGTCGATCCTGACTGCTGCTGCCTTTATAATATTGTTGGTTCTTGGCATTGGCATCACCTATCTCACGATGATCTCCAATGTCAGGCACATCAAGGTCACGTCCGATGAACTGGGCGAAAACCGTCCTGCCAAAGCGTCACCATCGGCGATAAATATCCTTCTTGTAGGGTCGGATCGCCGGGAAGGAAATGATGCGGCTCGTTTTGGCGAGCGCACGGATACAATCATGCTGGTGCACCTGCCTGCCGACCGCAGTGAACTGACCATCATCAGCTTTCCGCGGGATTTGCGGGTTCGGCTGCCCGGATGCGTCGCGCGCAATGGCCTGCCGGGACAAAGGGCGCAGCGCGGCATTATCAATTCATCATTCAGTACCGGGGGCATCGGGTGCATCTGGAAAACCATTGAAACGCTCACCGGCATCCATATTGATCATTTCGTCATTGTCGATTTCACGGGGTTCAAAACGCTGGTGGATGCGGCCGGCGGCGTCGAGGTCTGTCTGCCCGAACCGATCCACGATACCTATGTTCCCCTCGACCTGCCATCCGGTTTGCAACTTCTGCGCGGGGAACAGGCTCTCGGCTATGTCCGGGTGCGCCATGGCCTGAGCAATGGAACCGATATTGGGCGCATCCAGCGGCAGCAACGCTTCCTGTCTGCCTTAGGGCAAAAGATCATGGGTGGCGGCATGTTGCTCAATCCTGTCAAGCTGCTCCATTTCGTGGGCGTGGCCAGTGGATCCGTCACGACCGATCCGGAGTTTACGCCCGGCCTGATGATAAAACTTGCCCTCGCCGTGCGCGTGATATCGTCTGATAATATCCGGTTTCTAACGGCACCATGGCATGATTCCGCCAATTATCCCGGCCGCGTCGAATTGCTGGAGGGTCCGGCAAAGAGGCTGTTCCGCGCAATTGCGCAGGAGGAACCGTTCAACCGGAACGACCTTCGAAAATCCGAACCGGCAATAACACCGCCCGCAGAACAGATGCCGGAACAGAAGAACGCCGCTCCCGCTCCATCTCCAGCCGCCATACCGCCCGAGCCCTGCTCCTAACTTGCTTGCAATTCTGAATTGACAAGCCACCGCTTCACAACGCTATGATGGTTTGCGCCAACAAGCTTGGAGGAAATTATGGACGCACTTGCAATTCTCGTCAGTATCATCGCGGCAATGGCGATCGGTGCCATGAGCCCCGGTCCGAGCTTTGTGCTCGTGTCGCGCATTGCCCTTTCCAGCTCTCGCGCCCATGGTCTGGCTTCGGCGCTGGGCATGGGTGTTGGCGGATTTATTTTCGCTTCCTTGGCCGTATTGGGACTGACAGCGCTGCTGATGCAGTTCGAATGGCTTTATCTTGCCTTCAAGATAATCGGCGGCGGCTATCTGCTTTATATGGCCTACCGTATTTGCCGGGGCGCGTCAGCGCCGCTTGACACGGGTAAATCGGTGCGTGGTTCCAAGGAAATGACCGTGTATCGGGCATTTTTCACCGGCTTGATTACCCAGCTCAGCAATCCGAAAACATCGATCTTTTACGCCAGTATCTTTGCTGCCGTACTGCCCGCTGATCCTGCCAAATGGCTGCTTTTTGCAATCCCGGTTTCGTTGTTTCTGGTGGAAGCGGGGTGGTATACAATCGTCGCCCTGGCATTTTCCGGTTTCCGCATGCGCGCCCTCTACAGCCGCCTGAAAAAATGGCTGGATTACTCCGCGGGCACTGTCATGGGCTTCCTGGGCATCAAGCTGATTGTCGAGGCCTTCAATCGCAAGATCTGATTGGCATCGCAATCAGTATCATTGCAATTTCATTTGCAGAACGAAAGGGCCGTCTTGACGGCCCTTTATCTTACAAAGCTGACTGGCAGACCTGACGATGGATGGCGGATGACATCCATCTCAATGCCATAAATTGCACCAAGGCTTTCCGATGTCATGATTTCATCAGGCGTACCGCGAGCGATCAGCTTGCCGGAGTGCAGCGCAATGATTTCATCGCAATAACGGGCGGCCATATTCACATCATGCAGGACGACCACGACGCCAAGCCCTTTCTGGCGCGACAGACGATGCACCAGCGACAGGATTTCAACCTGATGTGCCACGTCCAATGCGGAGATCGGCTCGTCAAGCAGCAGCCATTCTGCATCCTGTGCCACCAGCATAGCCAACCAGACGCGCTGGCGTTCGCCGCCCGAAAGCGTATCGACCAGACGATCAGCAAAGCCGCCAATATCGGTCAGTTCAATCGCTTCTTCGACCTTTTCACGATCCTGCTTGCTAAAGCGGCCAAGTGCGCCATGCCAGGGATATCGACCCAGCGCCACCAGTTCCTTAACCAGCATGCCATCGGCTTGCGGCGTATATTGCGGAAGATAGGCGACCTTGCGGGCAAAGGGACGAGCGCCCCATTCTTCAATAGCCTTGCCTTCAAACAATACGGTGCCCGAACTTGGCGGCTGCTGCCGGGCGAGGATCTTTACCAGTGTGGATTTTCCAGATCCATTATGACCGATAAGACCGGTCACGCGGCGCGACTGCAATTTCAGCGAAAGCGGCTGCAGCAATGTTCGCGATTCGATGGCAAAGCTCACATCGCCAAGTTCCAGCAAAGCCTCATCCACGGCCTGCGAGGCTGAGTGCATCTGGTTCTGTCCGGCGATTTCGGTCATTAACCACTTCCTTAAAGCTATTGTTCGGCAGCGTTACTGGATACGGAAAGGCACTGTAAAACTCTGCTGCGAAACCGTTACTTCTTCAGGAGCGGAAGGAACCGGCGACGCGTTGCGAACAGCATTGAGCACGCTCTGGTCCAATTGACCGGATCCGGAACTGCCAACAACGCTTGATGCAACAATATCGCCGGAACGCGAAACAACGAACCTGACAGTGACAACCCCTGTTCCATCTGCTTTGGCGCGTTTTGTACGGCGCACGAGATAGGATTGAACCCGTGTGCTCCACTTCTGCGCCTGGCGAGCCGACGACGCACTTGACGACGCTACCTGGCGTTTTTCTTCAACCGGCTTATCATTTATCACCTTGGCAGTGACAGGCTTTTCAACCTTGCGGACAATCTTCTTTTCAACAGGCTTTTTTGGCTTTTCCTGCGCGGGACGTACGACCGGCAGCGGCACTTCAACCTCTGGCAGTTCAACCAGTTCTTCGGTCTGCTCTTCGAGTGGCTCGACCTCTTCAGGTACCGGCTCCGCCTCAGCCACTTCTTCGACAGGTTCTACCTGCGGCTCCGGCTCAACTTCCGGCGTTGCCGCTTCCTGTTCGGCGACCTCCGGCTCTACCGGTTCCGGTTCGATTGCGGGCTCTTCCTTTACCGGCTGAGCAACAACCGGTGCCGGCATCGGCTCCATGTCGATCATGATTGGCGCGGCGATATCACCGCCTTCATCTTCCGGCTGATAGGTGTGAATCGCCAAGGCGGCACCAGCATGGACGGCAACCACAACAATACCGGCTATCGTCCAGCGTCCGACTTCAGACCAGTTGGGGTGCAACAATCCGCCCATGAGGGTGCTCGGCCTGTTTGTCATTACTGCGCGTTTCCGCCTGGTGCAGCGAGCGGTGCGCTTTCGAGACCGACCAGCGCGATCTTGAGGTAGCCGTTGGAACGCAGATTGTTCATCAGGTCCATGAGCGAACCATAGTCAACCGACTTGTCTGCTCGCAGAAAAACGCGGGTTTCCTTGTCGCCCTCGGTTTGTTGATCAACGAAGCTGCCAAGCGTGTCAGCTGTCACCGAATTATTGCCGATTGAGATTGTCTTGTCTTCTTTGAGCGTAAGATAAAGCGGCTGATCCGGCCGCGGTACGGGTGTTGCCGTCGAGGCGGGAAGATCGACATTGATATCGACCGTTGCCAGTGGTGCGGCAACCATGAAGATGATGAGCAGGACCAGCATGACATCGATAAAGGGTGTCACGTTGATTTCATGGTTTTCCTGCAATTCATCGTCGGAAACATTGTGCCTGATACCGCCAGCCATTTTTGTGCTCCTACTCGGCAGCTGCGTGACGCAGCTGCCTTGCCGCTGTGGCAGCGGAAGGCACGCAGGCATAGTCAACGTCGCGGCTGACCAGACGCTCGACCCCTGCCGAAGCATCCGCAAGGAGCTGGCGGTAGCCGGTGATTGAGCGGGCGAAGACATTATAGATGACAACGGCGGGAATAGCCGCAACCAGCCCAATGGCCGTTGCCAGCAGCGCCTCGGCGATGCCCGGTGCAACAATGGCAAGGTTGGTCGTCTGGGATTGCGAAATACCGATGAAGGAATTCATGATACCCCAGACCGTACCGAACAGGCCGACAAAGGGTGCGGTGGAACCGATGGTCGCGAGCACGCCGGTGCCGCGGCTCATGCGGCGGCCGGCCTGGGCTTCGATGCGCGAAAGACGCGATGCAACGCGTTCCTTCAAACCATCCGCACTTGTGTGCGCCTGCGCTTCTTGAGAAAGACGCACTTCCTCGCGTGCGGCATTGACCAGCAGAGCGCCCGGCCCTCCCCTCCCCTCAAGCGCCCGCTCGGCATCTTGAAGTGTGCGCGCACTGCCAATGGCATTGAGGGCGCGATAGGCACGCATTCTTGCGGCGGCCAGTTCGAGGGTCTTTGCCAGCCACACTGTCCATGTCACCAGCGAGGCGAAAGCCAGACCGATCATGACGCCCTTGACCACCCAGTCAGCAGCCATGAACATGCCCCATGGCGAAAGATTATGCGGCAAAGTTGCCTTGGCATCGGCTGCCGGAGCGGTTGGCTCTACGGCTGGTGCGGCAGTGCTAGCCGGCGGAGTTATCTGCATTGAGGGCGCTGGCTCGGCAGCTGGCGTGGAGGGCTGAGGTGCAGCAGGTTGCACCTGCTGTGCAGGCTGCGCTGCCGGTGCCGGATTTTCCTGCGCTGTCGAAATGGACGGAACGAGACCACCAAAGACGATTGCCAGACCAAGAGCACTTGTTCTCAGACCATACAATATTGAACCTGATGATAGAGGCATTGTGGCCATTGCTCGCATCTTCTCGGTATCCTTATTTTGTCCTGCGGCTCGTCCGGATTGCCGGACGTATCTCATGTGCAGAGCGCAGTCGCATGGCGGCTTAATATTTATGACTTTAATAATCAAGTATTATTTGGCGAAAATCAATCCTCTCGACAAAGGATTGCCTTCTCATTTGAAAAAACAGCCAAGCCTGCACAGATGTGGGTAAATTCGGGAGAAATTGCCGAAGAATCATCAAATTTTGCTGAAAATTTGCAAACTCAGCGTGTAATTTAGTTGTGCTGAGTAGTAATCAGATAATACCCCAGGCCCGGTAGCGTCCCCGACCCGTCATTTCCCGCAGGCCGAGTTCCCCGATTAGATTGAGGGCGCCGCGCTGCGAAACCTTCAATTCCTTGGCCACCAGACCTGCGGAAATCATGGGGCGGGATAGCGCAAGATCGATCATTCCGGGCAGGCTGGATGTTGACCGCCGGTCCTTTAGTTTGCGTTCCATCTGTATTCTGGCGAGCCCCAATCGCTCTATTTCCTTGAGGTTTGCGATGCTGGCCGCCTCAACCGCTCCGAGAAATGCTGCGAGGCGGGTTGCCCGGTCTAGTGCCCGGCGGCGGTCGCGCGGCACGTTGCGGAGGCCTGAATTAAACGCGGCCAAATGCGATCGTGTTTTCCCCCGTTCCCGCAACATCGCAGAAACCAGCATAGGCCCAAGCCAGTGCTGATGCTGAAGTGGTTCAATATCTTCCCATGCATCCCATAACAGCGCCGCTGCCAAAAGCGGCGGCAAATCGCGGGTCATGTCGTGCACAACCAACCATCGACCAATACGTTCATCTTCGTCCCAATCGGGATCGTAGACCAAAGGATCACCATCCGAACTTACCTCTGACGAAACGGATTTCCTCTCCAGCCTCCCCTCACCTCTCACAGGCGCGGGGGCATTGGCTGGCGTCAGCAATCTATGGCTCGTCCGGTCCAGCAACGCATCGAAACGTGCAAGTTCGTCCTCAAATGCGCTCTCGGCATCTGTCTTGCTTTCGTTCAGGAATTCCGGATTGCTGCCCGGCTCAGAAATTACCTCCGGCGTTACGGGATCGGTGAACCAACGTCCTCTCAGGCTTGCAAGACCCTTGGCGCTCAAAGCCCATGCCGGTGGGTTTGAAGCAATCTGCCGCCGCACGCGCAAGATGTTATGTGCCCGCGTCAGTTCGTGAGTCGGCGCCCTTATATCCATTCGGGCATCATGGAGAACGAGATCCTCCACATGCACAAGTTCACCAGCGAGCCACAATGCATTGCAGGCTTCCATGAAATGCGAGCGCGCGATCCAGCCTTCGTTCTCGCGCGTCAATCCATCTCCGTAACGACGAGAAGACTCATTCAGGTCGCTCTTGCGCGCAATCCGCTCGTCAAGACGCGCCAGAGCATCCTCGGCGGCGACAACCGGGCGAAACAGGTCATTGATGGATAAGTCGGCAGAATCATAAACCATTGTATTTATGGTAAATGATTGGATAAACAGAAGATAGTAGGGTTTTAACTTCTCTTCGCTCCGAGCCCTTTAGTGCTTTAAACGACGACGACGGTCGCCTTGCCAGGTACGCGGTTATACAAATCTATTATATCCTGATTGATAAGGCGGACGCAACCCGACGACATGGATTGCCCAATCGACCACCATTCCGGTGAGCCGTGAATACGGTAGCCAGTATCCACTCCATCTTTGAAAATATATAGAGCGCGTGCTCCCAGAGGATTGTCTGGTCCCGGCTCTTGTCCGTTCTGGTATTTCACCAGCTCCGGCTTGCGCTGGATCATCTCGCGAGGCGGCGTCCAGCGCGGCCATTCTTTCTTATACTGGATATTGGCGCGGCCATTCCAAAGGAAACCGGCCTTGCCAATACCCACGCCATAACGGATTGCATCACCGCCGGGCTGGACGAGATAGAGAAAACGCTGCTGCAGATGCACGACAATAGTACCCGGTTGCTCGCCGGTTGGGTCGAGAACAACCTGTCTGCGAAATTGCGCCGGCACTTTTTGATAGGGCACGGCAGGAAGGTGATAAGGCCCCTCCTGCACCGCGGCATACATGACATCGGGAACGGTAACCGATTTATCGATGCTGATCTGCGGGCGCACTCCACTGGTGGAGATAGGGTCGACATCCAGCTCCGGCAGACCAAACGATGTTTGTGTGCAACCCGAAGCACTGAGCGCCGCCATTGAACCAACTCCAAGCAGCAGGTGCCGCCGTGAAATGGCTGGAATAGACAAGTGGGAAGAAACTGCCTTGGGACGCTGGGACACTACCGTACTCGCTTACAAAAAGTGCAATTTCTTAAATAGTAAGGAAATGTGGTTTATAAAAAGTGAATGGATGACAGGTGCTATCGGTTGACAGCTGTCAACTCTGTTTGCAGTTTAACCTCGTTGTCAGCTGTCAACACGCGCAAGGTTTCCCTTAGCCAAAGGTTTAATTTCAATCCTACGGCAGTTGCGATAATTACGTAATGCTATTCTCGATTTAAATTTTTTTGCACCACAACCCATAATTGTTTTTATCAGTATTATACGAGTTTCATTCATGGCTTTAAAAGAACCCTCACACGCCCAAAGCTTCGACACTGACCAGCAAGTGGCTCTCGCAGATCCCCTCACCCTCGCTGAATCTTTCATGCAGGCAAATATTTCCAACCCAGTCGCAGCATCAAACATAGCAGAAGCAGCCGGGATTAATGTGCGGGCATTGCAGCGGCTTTTTCGCAAAACCTATGCCGCGACCCCAACGCAGGTCTTATTACAAAAGCGCATCGCCATCGCCCGCGAAATGATCCTGAATGGTGAAGCTCTGTCCGTTAGACAGGTTGCGGCGCAGCTGCAGTTTTCCAACCCCACGCGCTTTTCGAAATTGTACAGCAGGTTTCACGCGCAAACGCCTTCGCACGAGATACGGCAAGGTAAAGCACAGCCGAACGGCCCTGCGGAAACAAATCAATAATAGGCCGCTGACGTATCGAGAAAATCGTGTGAGTGGACAATAACTGTCTCGCGATCAATAAAGATCACGCCATACACCGGTGGCTCATGCGTCACGGCAAGCTTGTCAGGCGCGAAGCCAAGCGCCGATTGATGGTTGGTGCCACGCAATACACTCACTGGTATGCCGCGCCAACTTCCGGCAACAGGTCGATGCGCGTGTCCGGCGAAAACATGCCGAACATTCCCGTGCTCTTTCAAAAGCTCAAAAAGTTCGCCAGCTTCAATAAGGCCTATCGGGTCCAGATGAGGCATATGAATGGGGAAAGGCGGATGATGGGTGAACACATAGACCGACCTGCCGCTCGCATCTTGCAACTGTTGTTTCAACCAAGCGAGGCGTGTGCCATCCAGCCGGCCTTCCACCCTTCCCGTCTCCAGAGTATCAAGCAGAATAAACCGGCCCTCATCAGTATCGACCACCCTATGAACAAAGCCATCTTCTGGGACGATGGACGGGAAAACTCTCAAGAATACGTCGCGATTATCGTGATTGCCCAACATCAGGTGATAAGGAATGACGAGTTTGTTCAGCTCTGTTGCAAGCAGCTGATAGGTTTCTTCATCGCCCGTATCGCTTAGGTCTCCGGTGAAAATCACCATATCTGCATCGGCGTGATGTTCGTTGATATTTTCAATACATCTTTGAAGCCGATCAAGCGGGTCCAACCCGCAAAGGAGTTCACCCGGCTGGACGAGGTGCAGGTCGGTCACTTGAATGATCTTCATCGCTGTTACTGTCCCGGGTTTTACGAGCGGTTGGCGGGCAGGCGCGTGCTGCCCCGCAGGATAAGACTTGTGGCCAGCCGCTCATGCGCAGGCGGGCGAGCAGGGTCTGCTTCACGTTTCTCCAGTAGTGAAACAGCATGCTGCGCCATGATGGCGGCATCCTGCCGGAATGTCGTAAGGTTATATGCATCCCAGGAGGCTTCAGGAATATCGTCAAAGCCGATAACCGAGACGTCTTCCGGAATGGAAAGCGCCGTGTTGTGGCGGATGTAATCAATCAATCCGAATGCCACGAGGTCATTCACGCAGAACACGGCGTCAGGCCGCGTACTTCCACCAAAAAGCTTTCGTGCTGCGGCCTGCCCGCCTTGATAGTCTGAATTGGTGCCTTCTCCGGACAAAACAGTAGCGCCGTTTTTTTCCGCCTCGTCCCGAAACCCGAACTCTCTTTCAATTGTCGTGGGCGTACGCACCACGGTGGCCGCGAAAGCCAAGTTCTTAAGGCCGTTATCCAGAAAGAAACGAGCCGCTGCGCGTCCGGCACCTTCATTATCGATATTAACATCGTCGGCACCCGTTTCCGATCGCCCGAGTACGATAAGCGGCTGGCCATTGCGGCTGGCCAGTTCAACGAAAGAAGAGGGCGGGGACCCTGATAATATGATGGTCGCCTCGGCGCGATACCCGAACAGGGTCTTTTGCGCCGCCGTCAGTTCTTCCTCCGTGCGGCCGGTATTGATGACGATAGGAACGCTGCCGCGATGGATCAAGGCCTTGGTCAGTGCAGCAACGAGATGGGAACGGTAACCCAATTCAGGATTGGTTACGACAAGGCCCACGAGCCGGCTTTTACGGGCCAAAAGGCCGCGCGCCAAATCATTGACCTGATAGCCAAGAGCTTCCGCAGCTTCCAGAATCTTTTCGCGCTTCTTGGCAGAAACACTGGCTCCCGGTGTGAACGCGCGCGATACGGCAGAACGTGAAACACCAGCACGCTTGGCCACTTGCAAGGCACTTACATATTGGTTGCTTTCCTTGTCGAAGGTTTTCTTCTTGGATGTCATTTTCAATGTCCAACTTTCGAAAGCACGTCGGCGCGCAAGAATCGCTCTACCACCAGCATGAAACCTATCGATGGTATGAGCAACAGCAAGGCTGTTATGGAGGCAATCTGATAATTTCCACCCGAGCTGGCAGTATAAAGCAAAAGCGGGAGGGTATTAACATCAGGCGCGCCAACAAAATAACTGCCGGTAAACTCATCCAGGGATTCAAGAAATACAAAGATTGCGCTTGCTAAAAGCCCCGGCGCGGCGAGGGGGAGGGTGATGTCGCGAAAGGCCCGGAATGGTCCAGCGCCGATGGATCGTGCCGCTTCTTCAAGGTCAATCTGAACCGCTGAGAATGCAGCCGTCGCAATCCAGACCGCATAGACGAGCCCATGGGTTACATGAACCATGACCACACCGGCAATAGTGCCGTTCAGCCCGATCTGATAGAAAAACCGCGCAATATTTACATAGACCGGAAGGTTGGGGAATGCCTGAGGAATAAGGAAAGCAAGCAGGATAAGACCGCGGAAGGGCAGTTTCAGGCGCGACAGGGCATAGCCAGCCGGAATGGCCAAGGCCAGCGACGCGACGACTGTAAGGGAAGCCACGACTATGCTTGTCGCCAGAGAACCCATAGCATTGCCGCGCGGCGAGAATACGCGCTCCCAAAAGCTGAAACCGTATTCCAACGGCAGCATGTGGGGGAAGTACCATTTCTCGGCAACGGTCCAAAGCAGTAAATTGGTCAGAGGGCCAAAAATGATGAAGGCCAGAAGGCCCAAAATAACAGCACGCGGCAGCCACCAGAAATCAAAGCGCATCATCATGAACGCTCCTTCATCGTCTGCCTCAGATATATCAGAGCGACGCCAGTGGTCAGGATCAGCGATATCATGCCCAGCGCGTTAGCCACGCCGTAGTCACCATGGGCATTGATCCGGAAAGCAATATCGGCGGTTAGCATGGTTGGTGATTGCGCATTGATCATCAAGGGCACCGACAGGACCGACATCATGGTGACGAAGGAAAGGATCAGACCCACCAGAAGCGTTCCGGCAATCTGTGGAAGAACGATTTCAATCAATATGCGAAGGCGCGACGCACCAAGATTGCGCGCTGCCTCGATGGTGCTTCGATCCAATGAAGCCATGGCGCCAGCCACAAGTAACGTAACGAAAGGTGTCTGTTTCCAAACAAAGGCAATGACAATCCCGCGCCAATCGAGGAAACCAACCGTTTGTAACGGGGTCAGGATGCCGAGGCTGACTAGGATATTGTTCATCAGGCCATTCTTGGCGAGAAAGGTCCGCAATATTTGCCCAACCACGATGAATGGAATGAACATGGGCCAGCGATAAAGCCAGCGCAAAATCGCGACAGCGCGCGGGTTTTCCCCAAGCGTCAGATATCCGCCGATTGCTATTGAAAACAGGCCGATTAAAGCCGTTGAAACGGTGACGATGACCACCGTGAAAATCATATCGCTGGAGTAAAGCTCGAAAGATTTGCGGAAATTACCCAGTCCCCAGGCATCGCCCACTTCGAATGCACCCAGAATGGATGCAATCAGCGGCACGATGAAGAACAGCACTATCATCACCAACGCTGGCAGGACGAGAAGTATGGCGAGGAGGTTTTTCCGCATGGATATTACCTGCACAGGAAAGGGGAGGGGCCTTCGCAAGCGAAAGCCCCTGCTTCAAAAATTAGTTTGCTACGTTCTTCTCATAGGCTTCCAAAATCGCCGAATTATAGGGGGCGATCGGGAAAGGCTTGGCTTTGGTTGCAAGATCCTCCGGTGAGATATCGACAAAAAGCTTGTCCCAGCTGGCCTTGTCAAGCTCCGGCTGTACAAACTTGGCATCAATGCCTGGATACCAGTTGAAGCGCTTGACAATGCCTTCAGCCTGAACTTTCGGGCTGGTTGCCAGCGCAACGAACTTTTCGGCCAGTTCAGTGTTCGGGCTTTTTGCCGGAATGACGTAATGCATTGGCTGGCCCGGCATGCCGGGTGCAGGCAGGAAGAGCTTCATTTCCGGCGGGAGTTTGCCATCAGCCTGCCAGGAATAGAACATATCCACCCATACCGGTCCCATGGCTATTTCACCCCGGCTCAGCATGTCCAAAGTGCCGGCATTGCCCGGCGTAAGGGTCGCGTTCGTCGTGAAATCCTTCAGGCCGGCAAATGCCTTGTCCCATTTCTTGGTTTCGGCTTCATCGAACGGACCATTCATCAATTTGGCCGCATCGCCATCGCCAAACGCATAGATCCAGCCCATGACGAAGCTGACGCCGGAAGCGCCACCCTTGATTCCGTTATAGCCGAACTGTTTGGGATTTTCCTTTGCCCAGCTCACCAGCTCTTCATAGCTCTTTGGCGGTGTCGGTATGAGCGCAGGATTATAGGCGATTGCCGTCTGGCTGGAGAACATGGGCATGACATAGCCATCGACATTCGAGCCAAGCGCCATCTTGGCTTTTTCACTTGTCACCATCTCGCCCGATGCGATCTTCGAGCGATAGGATTCCAGATAGCCGTTCTTTACCATTGGACCAGCGAATTTTTCGTGGACAACTGCAACATCTGCGTCCCACTTTTCGACGTTGGCTTTTGATTGCGCGTCGAAACGTTCCACGATTTTCTGCGACCCGGCATCGCCCGGACCCGTGCCCACGACCCTGACTGTCGTTCCAGGGTTTTCCTTTTCAAAGAGGGGGCCAAGATAGTCATTTATATAGTCGACCATGTTCTGATCGCCTGCGGTCAAAACAGTCAGATCAGCAGCGGCAGCTGGGCCTGTGACAAGTCCCAGAATGAGAGAAGCCTGTAGAAGCGTTTTCATATGTAACTCCCTGAGCAAGATTGTTAATTTTAGTGGTATAAGGCACAGCAGAAGCTAAGCGCAGTTTCGCTTCGCTTTTATGTTATTTTCGCCGTATTTGTTGAGGTATTGAAGATAAAGAGCGAGTCCGCCGGTATTTGCACTTTCACCGTTTCACCCTGATTGTATGGCGCGTCGGCATCGACGAGTATTTCGCGGTCTCCAAGGCGCACAGCATGACGCCAATGGCCACCGGGATAACTTACACTTGCAATTTGCCCCCGCAATTCGAGATGACCGGTGCCCTGCATCGCAACGTCTTGAACACGCGCAAGTCGCGCAGCTTCCGCGCGAAAACGCAACTCCACAGGACCGGTGGTCAATGGGCGGCCCGAGCGTGATGTAACCGAGGTCTGGTTATACTCGCCTTCCGCTAGCTCAATCAGGTCGCCTTGCACACGCACCTGCATCGGCAGAAGATTCTCGGCACCCATGAAAGCGGCAACGAAAGGCGAGGCCGGTTTGTTATAAACTTCCTCTGGTGGTCCCTGTTGTTCGATCCGCCCCGCATTCATAATGACGATGCGGTCGGCCATGACCATCGCTTCTTCCCGGTCATGGGTGACATGAACAGCCGTGATGCCAAGGCGCTTTTGCAAGACGCGAATTTCATGGCGAACAGTCAGGCGAATGCGCGCATCGAGATTGGAGAGAGGCTCGTCAAGCAGGAGAATTTCCGGGTCAATTGCCAAAGCTCTGCCAAGGGCGACGCGCTGACGCTGTCCACCCGAAAGCTGGCCGGGCTTGCGGTTACCGAGGCCAGAGAGCCCGAGCAGTTCCTGCATCTCGGCAACGCGGCTATTGATGGTTTCGCGCGAGTGCTTTTGGAGCTTCAGGCCGTAGCCAATATTCTGCGCAACAGTCATGTGAGGCCACAGCGCATAGGACTGGAACACGAGTGCCATGCCGCGCTTGTCGGGCGGCAGTTCCGTTACATTGCGACCGGCAACTTCGATCCGCCCGGAAAACGGCTTTGCGAAACCGGCAATCGTGCGCAGCAAAGTTGTTTTGCCACAGCCCGAAGAGCCAAGGAGAGCGACAAACTCCCCCTTGGCAATGTCCAGATCAAGATTGTCCAGAACAGTCGTCGGCCCATAGCCAACACTCATTCCAGCCACTTTAAGGAAAGCCTGCCCGTTCATTTTCATCCCCTATTGCACAGCTGCGCAATTTTTTCTTTGTACTGTCTGTTTATAACAGCGGGATGACAAGCGAAATTTTTTGTCCCGCTAAAAAGGTGCGAGAACCGGCACGCTCAAGACCGATTAATTACCCTTCGGGCTGAAATGCGCTACGAGGCGATAGCTGTCGCCGGGATAATACATGCGCACGGCAGTGATCGGCTGCGTCCCGCGCCAGGTCGAACGTTCGACCTGCAAGCAAGCAGCGCCTTCCTTGATTCCCAAATGGGCGGACAAGACTGCATCGGCATTCAATGCGTTTATGCGGTTCTCCGCTTCAGACCACGGCACATGCTCGCGCAGCCAGGTGCCGGGCGGGACATTTTCAAAAGCAATGTCGCTGGCATTGGGTACGCTTACCAGATCAATAAGACGATCTTCAAAGGCATGCACGCGGCGGCCCGCCAAATGCCGGCACAGCACGGCCAGAACGGGGCGAGGGGTCTGCACATCAAGACGCTTCATATCCGCTGCCGTGCTGGTCCTTTGACGACGCGAGACAACCTCCAGCCGATAGACTTGACCGATAGCCTCAACCTCAGCCTTCACGTCTGAAATCTCGATGACGGCAGATTGGACAAGTGGCTGTGAAACAAAACTGCCCGCACGACGACGACGCTCGATCAGTCCTGAAGCGGCAAGCGCCACAAGCGCCTTGTTTACAGTCATGCGTGCGCAACCGTAAGTATCCATTAGTTCACGCTCTATCGGAATGCGATATCCCGGCGCCCATTCCCCTGAAAGTATGCGCCGCTCAATATCGCTGCGGATACGTGCAGACAGCTGGCCTTTGGATTGGTCAGGGTCAACAGGTGAGGGGAGGGTGGCTTTGTTCAAATTGGCCTCGTCAACGAACTGGGCGCAAGGCGAATAATCAAGATAACCGCAGAGCCCGCAACAGCAATCGTGGCCATACCATCTGCTTCGCCGACAAACAACGCATCATGTTTCGTGAGGACCGATCGATCCGCCAGTTCGAGCGTTCCCTCGACGCAAAAAATGATGCTGCTGCGGGAACCAGTTCTTACAATGCAGGGTTCTTTGACTGTCAGTCGCTCCACCGTCGCATGCCATTGACCTCGGCGGGTCATGACATTGAGATCAGTGATGGTGCCGGAGACCAGTGTTGCAGATGTTTCAGCATCGCCGGGAAAGGCAAAGGGCTCGGAGGCAGTTGTCAGGCGAATGGGCTCCATTCCCGCCACATCGAGATTCATACCTTCTCCGTCCAAAACCGTAAGGATGCGATCAATATTCTCGAAGGAGGAGAATGGTCCATCGGAGGCAACTGTCGCCATGCTGACGCGCCAATGAAACTCGCCAACACCTGCCCCGGCGGGGGCTACGGCAATCTCCGTCGTGACACCGCCGCCGTTTTTCCAGGGCATCTGTTTGTGATCACTGGCGCGCAATATATGCATCAGCCTAATATGCCCGGCAGGTTGAGACCTTTTTCTTTGGCGCAATCCAGCGCTATCTCATAGCCCGCATCCGCATGACGCATAACACCGGTCGCCGGATCATTCCACAGAACCCGCTTGATGCGCTCCGCAGCGTCGTCCGTGCCATCACAGCAGATCACCATGCCGGAATGTTGCGAGAAGCCCATGCCCACACCGCCGCCATGATGCAGCGACACCCATGTTGCACCCGATGCAGTATTCAGAAGCGCGTTCAACAGAGGCCAGTCCGATACGGCATCCGAGCCGTCCTTCATCGCTTCCGTTTCCCGATTGGGAGAAGCAACGGAACCGGAATCAAGATGATCACGACCGATAACAATTGGCGCTTTCAACTCACCCGTGCGAACCATTTCGTTGAACGCGAGACCCAGCCGGTCGCGATCGCCCAAACCCACCCAGCAGATGCGTGCTGGCAGACCTTGGAAAGCAATGCGGTCACGCGCCATGTCGAGCCAATTGTGCAGATGCGTATTGCCGGGCGTCAGTTCCTTGACCTTGGCATCGGTCTTGTAAATATCTTCCGGATCACCGGAAAGCGCAGCCCAACGGAACGGGCCGACACCACGGCAGAACAAGGGGCGAATATAGGCAGGCACGAAGCCGGGGAATGCGAAAGCATTTTCCAAACCTTCATCCTTGGCCACCTGACGAATATTATTGCCATAGTCGAGCGTTGGAATGCCCTGTTCCCAAAAAGCAATCATCGCTTCGACATGCTCACGCATTGAGGCGCGTGCGGCTTTCTCGACAGCTTTCGGATCGCTTTCGCGTTTGGCGCGCCATTCCGCCATGGTCCAGCCTTTAGGAAGATAGCCATTGATCGGATCATGCGCCGAAGTCTGGTCAGTCACAATATCCGGGCGGACGCCGCGACGAACCAGCTCCGGCAATATTTCCGCGGCATTGCCAAGAAGGCCAACCGATTTCGCTTCACCCGCCTTGGTCCAGCGGTCAATCATTTCGAGCGCTTCATCCAGCGTTTCAGCTTTCGCATCGACATAGCGTGTGCGTAGACGGAAATCGATCGAGTCCGGGTTGCATTCGACAGCGAGGCAGCAGGCGCCTGCCATGACAGCAGCAAGCGGCTGTGCGCCACCCATGCCGCCCAGACCGCCGGTCAATATCCATTTGCCCTTGAGGCTACCGCCATAATGCTGACGACCGGCTTCGACGAAGGTTTCATAGGTGCCCTGAACGATACCTTGTGTACCGATATAAATCCATGAACCGGCAGTCATCTGGCCATACATGGCCAAACCCTTCTTATCCAGTTCGTTGAAATGATCCCAGGTCGCCCAATGCGGCACGAGATTGGAGTTTGCAATCAGAACGCGCGGTGCATTTGAATGGGTCTTGAACACGCCGACAGGCTTGCCGGATTGCACCAGCAATGTCTCATCTTCGTTCAGCGTTTTCAGCGTGGCGACAATCTTGTCAAAATCATCCCATGTGCGGGCGGCGCGGCCTATGCCGCCATAGACAACCAGCTCATTCGGATTCTCTGCAACATCGGGATCGAGATTGTTCATCAACATGCGCAAGGGCGCTTCGGTCATCCACGATTTTGCATTGAGTTCATTGCCGCGAGGGCTGCGGATTTCGCGGATATTATGCCTTGGATTGTTCATATCTGCTTCCCAGTTTGATTGCAGTCTGTTCAAGAATTTCGAGAATATCTTTGAGGTGCTTGCGCAGTTTTTCCGCCTTGGCTTCGTCATAGTCGAAAGGAGGGGCCTCGGTCGTTAGATGGGAAGATTGCGTCAGCTCCATCTGTATGGCGTGGATGTTTTTCTCCGGCTGACCATAGTGCCGGGTTGTCCAGCCGCCCTTGAAACGTCCATTGATGACCGCGTCATATCCGGAAGCGGCAAAGGCAATACGCCCCACTGCCGAAGCAATTTCCGGCGAGCAGCTTTTGCCCTCATTTGTACCAATGTTGAAATCCGGCAATTTGCCCTGAAACAGAAAGGGGATGTGCGAGCGTATGGAATGGCAATCGTAGAGGATACACAGTCCATGCATGTCATGAACCCGTTTGATTTCCGCTGACAAAGCATCGTGATAGGGACGATGAAAAGCCTCCAGCCTCAGCTTGATATCGGCGGGCGTGGGTTGCTGTTTGTCGCGCCAGATCGGCTTGCCGTCAAAGTCTGTTTCCGGAACCAGTGTCGTTGTATTCTGGCCGGGATAAAGACTGTTTCCATCGGGGTCGCGATTGGCATCGATGACATATCGATGGAATGTTGCACGCACCGTAGTTACGTTTGGCAGCAGGCCATCATAGAGTTGATCAATGTGCCAATCCGTATCCGCCAGCATCTGGCCATTCTCGTTGAGACGCGCATGGATATCGGCCGGAACTTGCGTACCCGTATGCGGAAAACCGAGAATAATTGGAGATGTACCTTGTTTTACTTCAACAGCGCTCATTGACCGATCCTCACAAGCTTGTATCGAGCAGCGGCAGGATGTCGGGTGAGATGGCAGCGTTCAGCTTGCCGGAAGCAACCACCTCTGAAACAGCCTTCAGATCAGGAGCCATATAGCGATCCTCCTCCAATGTAGGCACCGCTGCTCGAATAACGCCATGAGCGCGCGTGAGTTCCGGGCTGGTCTGCAGCGGTGCACGCAGGTCAATTCCCTGTGCCGCAGTCAAAGCTTCAATACCAATGATCGAGAAAAGATTATCTGTCATCTGCAAGAGACGGCGCGCACCATGACAGGCCATCGAAACATGGTCTTCCTGATTGGCCGATGTGGGTGTCGAGTCGACAGAGGCCGGATGCGACATCTGCTTGTTCTCAGACATCAAGGCGGCTGACGTTACTTCAGCAATCATGAGCCCTGAATTTAGTCCCGGCTTGCGAGCCAGGAATGCCGGCAAGCCATAGCTCAAGGTCGGATCGACCAGCAAGGCGATGCGGCGCTGGGCTATCGATCCAATTTCGCAGATGGCGAGCGCGATCTGATCGGCGGCAAATGCCACGGGTTCGGCATGAAAATTACCGCCCGAAACCACCGAGCCATCGCTCAAGACCAGTGGATTGTCTGTCACCGCATTGGCTTCGATTTCCAGGGTGCGCGCCGCCATTCGGAGCAGATCAAGACATGCCCCGTCAACCTGTGGTTGACAGCGGATGCAATAAGGGTCCTGTACCCGCTCGTCTCCCTCAATGTGGCTCTCGCGAATAGGAGAGTTTTCAAGCAGGCGCCGCAATGCAGCACCTGTATCAATCTGGCCGCGATGGCCCCGAAGCGAATGTATGTCCGCATGGAAAGGAGCCGATGAGCCCATCGCCGCATCTGTCGACAATGCACCCGTGACCAATGCCGACTGGCCAGCGCGATGGGCGCGAAACAGCCCAGCCAATGCCAGTGCAGTGGAAACTTGTGTGCCGTTGATAAGCGCAAGCCCTTCCTTGGCCGCAAGCACGACGGGCCTCAGACCCGCCTTGGCAAGACCATCTCCGGCAGGCATTTGCGCGCCATCGAAAACGACATCGCCTTCGCCGATCATCGCCGCAGCCATATGTGCCAAAGGAGCAAGGTCACCGGAAGCGCCAACTGAACCCTTTTCCGGAATGACCGGAATAACGCCCTTTTCCAGCATTGCCTCAATGAGCGTGATCAGCTCGAAACGCACCCCGGAAGCGCCACGGCCCAACGATATCAGCTTCAGAGCCATGATCAGGCGGACGATATTTTCCGGCAAAGCATTGCCGACACCGCAGCAGTGCGAAAGAATGAGATTGCGTTGCAGCGTTCCAACATCGGCAGCATCGATCTTGATCGAAGCCAGCTTTCCGAAGCCGGTATTGATCCCATAAACAGGAGCATTGCCAGCGGCAATTTCAGCAATACGCCGTGCGGCGGCTTCAATCCCTGCGTGGTATGACGGGTCCAGCCTGACGGGCGCTCCTTGCCAGTAAATCGTCTCAAGCGTGCTGAGCGAAACACTGCCCGGATGAAGTATAATGGTCATCGAGTAATCCTTTGTCCGCGGAAAATACGCATGTGGAGAGGGTTGAACCCTATACGGTAGACAAGCTCAGCCGGGCTCGTCGCATTCCAGACCGCGAAGTCGGCTGATTTGCCCGCTTCGATCGTGCCTGTGTCATTCAATATGCCAAGCGCACGCGCCGCCTCGCGCGTTGCACCCGAAAGCGCCTCGTCAACTGTCAGGCGGAAAAGCGTGCAAGCCATGTTCATCGTCAAAAGCAGCGAAGTGAGCGGTGAGGTACCGGGATTGCAATCGGTTGCCACGGCAATGTGAACGCCTGCCTCTCGGAGCAACTGGACGGGCGGAGCCTGTTCTTCGCGTAGAGTATAAAAAGCGCCCGGCAGCAAAACAGCAACTGTTCCAGCCGCTGCCATGGCTTTCGCACCCTCTTCATCAAGATATTCGAGATGGTCGGCGGAAAGCGCGCCGTAAGATGCCGCAAGCTTGGCACCGCCGAGATTGGAGAGTTGTTCTGCATGAAGCTTGACGGGAAGGCCGAGAGATTTTGCCTTGTCAAACACACGGGCGATCTGCGCTGGAGAAAAAGCAATGCCCTCGCAAAATCCGTCGACCGCATCGACCAGCTTTTCCGCATGAGCAGCTTCCAACCCGGGTAGCACGACCTCAGAAATATAATCATCGGCACGGCCACGATATTCAAGCGGCACCGCATGGGCAGCAAGATAACTGCTATAAATCCGCACCGGCCGCATGGTCGCCAATCGCCGCGCAACGCGCAGCATTTTCAGCTCGGCTTCAATATTCAGCCCATAGCCCGATTTGATTTCGATGGTTGAAATGCCCTCTGCCAGCAGCGTATCCAGGCGCGGCAGGCTTTGCGCGATCAGTTCATCTTCGCTCAACGCATTGGTGGCCTTGACGGATGAAACAATTCCACCGCCTGCGCGCGCAACGTCTTCGTAGCTTGCCCCTTCAAGCCGCATTTCGAATTCCCGCGCGCGGTTGCCGCCATAGACAAGATGCGTGTGACAATCGATCAGAGATGGCGTCACCAATCTGCCTTCAAGGTCATGGGATGTGGCCGCTTGCGCTTCCACCGGAAGGTCTTTTTCCGCGCCCGCAAAAACAACACGCCCATTCTTTACGAGGATCGCCGCTTGATCAATGATAGCGGTTGCATCGCGCTGGCAGGTAAGCAGGCGCATATTGCGCCACACTTCCACATCTGCATGCCGAGCTTCACTATCGTCTGAAATTATATTTCCGCCCATGAGCTTTACGCCTTTTCATCTCCTGCTAATATGTATAGACATAATTGAGATCAACGCAAACGGTTTTTCTGTCGCTTCGGGAGGATTCACCATTGACGCATATATTTGCACAGGCAGCATTGACGACTTCCGGCTGGCAACAGAACGTCCGCATAAGTTTTGCCAGCACTGGCATTACCGCTATGCAGCCGGACAGCGCTCCGCTTCCCGACGATGAGCGCCATTCGATCATTCTCCCCGGCATGCCAAATCTTCACAGCCACGCATTTCAACGCGGCATGGCAGGACTTGCAGAAAGCCGCGGTCCTGGTGCCGATAGTTTTTGGAGCTGGCGCAATGTCATGTATCGCTTTGCTCTGACAATGACACCCGAGCAGATGGAAGCAGTCGCAGCGCAGCTATATATGGAAATGCTGGAGGCGGGTTTTACACGTGTCGGCGAGTTCCATTACCTCCACCACGATATTGACGGGCGGCAATATGCAAATATTGCCGAGATGGGTGAGCGGATTGCAGCAGCTGCAAACGTGACGGGGATAGGACTTACCCTACTGCCTGTTTTCTATGCGCATTCCACGTTCGGCGGCGCTGCCCCCTCAGAGGGACAGCGCCGGTTCATCAACACGCTGGACGCTTATGAAAAGCTTCATGCCGGATGCCAGCAGGCAGTCAAGGACTTGCCCGATGCGAAAGTCGGCGTAGCGCCCCATAGTCTGCGAGCAGTGACGCCGGATGAACTGGAAGCCGTGACGGCCATCGCCGGAAAAAATCCGAAACATATCCATGTCGCCGAGCAGGTAAAGGAAGTTGACGATTGCATCGCTTGGTCGGGTGCGCGTCCCGTCGAATGGCTGCTCCAAAATGCTGATCTGGACAAAAGCTGGTGTCTTATACACGCGACACATATGACAGATGACGAGACGCAGTCCATGGCTCGCAGCGGTGCGATTGCCGGTCTCTGCCCAATCACGGAAGCCAATCTGGGCGATGGAACATTTTCAGCACAATTATTCACGCAAGCGGGCGGTGGCTTCGGCATCGGTTCGGACTCAAATGTTCTGATAGGAATTGGCGACGAGCTGCGTCAGCTAGAATATTCGCAGCGTCTGGCGCATCGCTCGCGCAACGTGCTCGCACCAGCGGGCGGATCGACAGGCAGGGCGCTGTTCGACCACGCTGTCAGCGGCGGCGGAACTGCCCTCGGCGTCGAGACAGGCCTTGCCATTGGCAAACCCGCGGATTTCATCAGCATCCAGCTCCAGACGCCGGATCTGTTTTCCGGTGACGTTGCGTTGGACTCATGGATTTTTGCCAATGGTGCCAAAGTAGATTCGACTTGGGTAACGGGCATCAAGCAGGTTGATCACGGCCGCCACCGGCTTCGCGATCAGATCGAACACAAGTTCGGCAAAGTCATGAAAGAACTCATTTCTGCAAATCAGTAAAAGATATGCCTGCGGCCACTCCGTTTAGAACTTATTCCCTTCGCTCATCGCTCCGGGCAAACGTGGTCAGGCCCCGACTATTGCGTTTGCTGAGGAACCCGTTGAAAAGTACCAACCCGGCTGTTTTCCTCATGATGATCCTGTTTGATGGACGGTTTTGGAAGTGGTTGCTTTAGCCAGCAGACGCAGCAGAGCCGCCGACTATTGGGCATTGACCTATTCTTGAATCCCTTTTCGGATCCCGATGGGAGCTTTTTCCGAAACTGTTTGAGCTGCGTTTTGCACCAGCGGACCAAAGCTGTCACTGAAGCCTTCGGCCGTCCACTCTTGCAGACTTCCCGCGACGTGGATTGCGCCAATAGGAGCACCGCTCGAATCTCGTATCGGAGCGCCGATTGCCACTTCATGATTTAACAACTGCCTGCATAATACGGAATGCCCCCGCTCACGCGTGGCGTGGACATGCACCATAACTTCATCAAGAGTGCGGATGGTGTGACTGGTAAAAGGTGTCAAATCCGAGCGTTTCACAATGTCGGCGACCTTCTCGTCAGGGAGGAGCGATAGGATGGCAATGCCGCCCGCCGTGCAGTAAGTCGGAACCGCATGTCCAACAATGGTCGCGCTGAAGATTTCATGCTTTGAGGGCATGCGCAAAGCATAGACGACGCGCACATCGTCAAAGAGCGAAAGATCGACACGCTCACGGACACGGCGGCGTAGCTCCAACATGACGGGATTTGCGCGCTGGAGCATTGGGTTAAGTCGCAACAAATCGTGCGTCATGTCGAGCACACGCAGACCGGGCAGGTAGCCGCGATCCTCAGGGTCGCGGGTGAGCATACCCAGCTTCAAGAGTGAGTGAACGATTCGTTGCGCAGCGCTGCGATCCACACCAGCAGCTGTCGCAACCTGACTGAGCGATAACGGATGACGCGCGCTCTGAAATGCTGACATGACAGCGACCGTTCTTGCGACCGAACGCATAAACAACGGATCGTCCTTGTAAGCTTCTCCTTCATCAGGGTCGAAACTGGATATGCCGCGAAGATCTCGAAATGTGGTCATGAAAAATCTCTAATCGACATTGGAGGATTGACAAGCATCAAAATTGGTTCCTATCATAAAAAACAATATAGATGTATCGCTGAGAGATACACACATCAGCCCGAGGGGGCAAATCAAAAATGGGAGTATGCTCGTGTCAAAACGCGTGGCTGTCGCTGGCTTTTTGCATGAAACAAATACGTTTGCCGCGGCGCCGGCAACCATGGCAGCATTTGTTCAGGGTGGCGGATACATCCCCATCTCCCGTGGAAACGCGATTTTCGAGAATGCGCAGAATGTTAACCTCGGTATTGTCGGGGCATTGAACTTTGCGCAACAGGCTGGCTGGGAAATCGTGCCAATCCTGTGGGCAGGGGCAATCCCCTCCGCGCCGGTGACCAAAGACGCCTATGAAACAATCGTTTCCGAGATTGTCGAAGGGCTGCGCAATTGCGGGCCTCTGGATGGCATTTTTATCGATCTGCATGGCGCAATGGTTGCTGAGCACGTGGATGACGGCGAAGGCGAGCTTCTTGAACGGGTTCGTTCCATCCGCCCATCGGAACCGATTGCCGTCGCATTAGACCTGCATGGAAATATTACGCGGCGTATGTTCGACCTTTCGGATGTCATGGTCGGTTTTCGTACTTACCCGCACGTCGATATGGCCGAAACCGGTTATCGGTCGGCACAGGCTTTGCAGGCATTGATGGACAGGCCTGATGGCTGGCAGAAGGCGATGCGACAGGGCGATTATCTGATCCCGATTGCATGGCAGTGCACGCAGGAAGAGCCCGCAAAAGGCCTATATGGCATGACGGTCGATCTGCCAGAGAATGTGCTGACGGCCTCGCTCTTCATGGGCTTCCCCGCCGCTGATTTTGCCGAATGCGGGCCTTCGGTCTTCGCCTATGGTTGGGATAAGCAGGCGGTAGATGCGTGCGCCGATAATATCATGACGGCTCTTTCGGCGGCTGAATCCTCTTTTGTCGGCACAGCCTATCAGCCAAAGGAGGGGATTGAAAAGGCGATTGAGCTGGCTCGGAGCGCCGTTCGCCCGGTCGTCATTGCGGATACTCAAGACAATCCCGGAGCGGGTGGCAGTTCGGATACGACCGGGATGCTTCGTGCACTTATTGCCAGTGGCGCCGAACGTGCAGCCATTGGATGTATCCACGATCCGGAAGCCGCAAGGCTTGCGCATCAAGTAGGCGAGGAGGCTGAGATCGAGATTTCGCTTGGCGGCAAATCAGGGATCGATAACGACGAGCCGTTCAAAGCCCGGTTCACCGTCGAGAAACTCTCTGACGGCAAGGTCCATGCAACAGGTCCCTATTATGGTGGCACATGGTTGGATATGGGGCCATCTGCCTGCCTTCGACTCGGCGGGACGCGTATCGTTGTTACGACCAATCTTGCCCAAATGGCAGATCGTGAACTTTATCGCATGGTTGGGATTCAACCTGAACAGGAAGCCATCCTCGTTAATAAAAGCTCCGTCCATTTTCGAGCCGACTTCGCACCAATCGCGGAAAAGCTTCTTGTCTGCATTGCCCCCGGTGCGATGCCGCTCAGCCCGGCGCAATTGCCGTGGAAGCGCTTGCGGGCGGGCATAAGGCTTGAGCCGCTCGGACAGGAATTCAACTAGAACAATAAGAACAACCTCCAGAGGAACTAAGTAGATGAAGTTTATCAGTTTTCACCAACCTAGCCCGACCCTTCGTAAACTAAAATATGGAATTGCAGCCTCACTGATCGCGCTTGGTACAAGCGCTGCATGGGCGGAAACAACGCTTACCGCAGTCATGCATTCAGACCTGCGCATCCTTGATCCGATCATCACCACAGCACATATCACCCGCGATCATGCTTACATGATTTACGACGTGCTGATCGCGGTCGATGAAAACTTCAAGCCACAGCCTCAGATGGCAGAATGGACCGTTTCGGACGATCGTAAGATCTATACATTCACACTGCGCGATGGTCTTAAATTCCACGATGGTGCGCCGGTAACAGCCGCTGACGCAGTGGCCTCGCTCGAGCGTTGGGCCAAGCGCGATGCTGGCGGTCAGCTTATCATGGATATTACGGAATCCCTGAAGGCGACCGATGATAAAACGCTGGTCTGGACACTCAAGGAGCCATTTGCCCCCTTCCTTGACACGCTTTCCAAACAGGCCGCCCTGCCTCCATTCATCATGCCCGCGCGCATCGCCGCAACGCCTGCCGATACCGCCATTACAGAGCATATTGGTTCCGGCCCATTCAAGTTTGTGCCGGCAGAGTTCCAGCCCGGCGTTGGCGTAAGCTATGTTAAAAACGAAGAGTATATACCGCGCAAGGAACCAGCCAATTGGATGGCAGGCGGTAAAGTCGTAAATGTAGACAAGGTTCGCTGGGTCACGATGACCGATGCGCAGACGGCGGTTAACGCTCTTGCAAGCGGTGAAGTCGACTACATGGAGCAGGTGCCGGTCGATCTGGTGTCGCTGTTTGAAGGCGATGACACGGTGGTTCTCGAACAGCGTGACCCGCTCGGCTATCAGACCATGGGGCGCCTCAACTTCAAGCATCCACCTTTTGACAATCCGGACATTCGCCGTGCAGCTTTTCTTGCCATGTCGCAGGAACCAGTGCTTGCCGCACTTATGGCCGATCCCAAATATTACAGGGTTTGCGGTGCTATTTTCGGCTGCGGCACGCCTAATGCCACGAATGTCGGCGCTGACAGCATTGTCGGGAAAGGCAATATTGAAGAAGCAAAAGCACTGCTCAAAAAAGCCGGTTATGATGGAAAGCCGGTTGTACTGATGCAGCCAACAGACGTTTCCAGTCTCTCTCCTCAACCGGTTGTGGCAGCACAGCAGTTGCGTGCAGCTGGATTTACTGTGGACATGCAGCCAATGGACTGGCAGACGCTTGTCGGTCGTCGGGCCTCAAAGGATGAGCCGTCAAAGGGTGGCTGGAATATCTTCTTCACAAACTGGCAGATTCCGGAAATTGCCACACCGCTAAACTCCGTCATGCTCAATGGTCGCGGCGATCAGGGCTGGTTCGGTTGGCCGAAGGATGACAAGATCGAAGCGCTTAAGAAGGAATATATTGCCGGGAAAACACCGGAAGAGCAGAAAGCCGTTATTGAGAAAATCCAGGCCCATACGCTTGAGAACGTCCTCTATATTCCGCTTGGCGAATATAATCCGCCACAGGGCCGCCGTTCCAACGTCGTCGATATGCTCGGCTCTCCCGTCCCGGTGTTCTGGAACGTAAAAAAGACCGAAGAATAATCTGCCCGCCGCTATCACGTTTGACGTGATGGCTCCCAATTCAATACGGAACCGGTTCGGTATCGGTTCCGTCTCTCGCGGGACGCGCATATGGCTATCTACCTTTTAAAACGTATTTTTGCTCTTGTACCGGTGTTGCTGCTGGTATCGATTTTTGTCTTCCTCCTCCTGCGACTTACGCCGGGTGATCCGGCGGCAATTCTGGCAGGCGATGCCGCCACAAGCGAACAACTCGAACGCATTCGGGAGGCCATGGGGCTCAACAAACCCATCTTGACGCAATATTTCGTCTGGATGGGCAATATAATGCAGGGAGATCTTGGCGTTTCGCTGATATCAGGCGTTCCGGTGCTCGATCTGGTTTCGCAACGTATCGGCCCGACGATTTCCATAGCGGTTCTCACCATTATTATTGCTGTTCTCGCGGCAATTCCGATGGGTGTGATCGCAGCCTGGCGGCATCGTTCGTGGATTGATTATCTCGTCATGAGTTTTTCTGTTTTGGGCTTTTCCGTTCCAGTTTTTCTGGTTGGTTATGTGTTGCTGCTCATTTTTTCGGTCAATCTGGGTTGGCTTCCGGTTCAGGGTTTCAAACCAATTTCGTCGGGCTTTGGCAGCTTCATGGAGCGAGCCATATTGCCCGCACTGACACTGGCTTCGATCTATATCGCGCTCATCGCCCGCATGACCCGCGCGGCCATGTTGGATGTTTTGGGCGAGGATTACATTCGCACCGCACGGGCAAAAGGCGTCAGTGATCGTCGTCTCCTGTTCGTACATGCTTTGAAGAATGCAGCTGTGCCGGTCGTCACCATTATTGGCACCGGGTTCGCGCTACTCATTTCGGGCGTCGTGGTCACGGAAAGCATTTTCAATATTCCCGGTATCGGACGTCTGACGGTTGATGCGGTTCTGGCGCGCGACTATCCGGTCATTCAGGCCATGATCCTTTTGACGAGCGCGCTCTACGTCTTCGTCAATCTGTTGATCGATCTTTCCTACACATTGTTTGATCCAAGGATACGCTATTGATGGCATCTGAACCGACATCGACTGGCATGCATTGGTTGCTGCGCCTGTTCTCGCTGCCGCGCGTTACACGCGTTGGTATCGGACCGATGATTGCGGGCGCTCTCCTTGCCGCAATTCTCATTCTCACCCTTGCCTCACCGTGGATCGCTCCGCATGATCCGTTGGCCATGAACCCGTTGATGCGGCTCAAGCCGCCTTCGGATGACTACCTGCTTGGCACTGATAATTACGGTCGTGATCTCTTCTCACGCATGATTCTCGGTGGGCGTATTTCCCTGTTGATAGGCCTTCTCGCTGCCGGAGCTTCAATTGGCGTGGGCATTCTCATCGGCTTGGTCGCTGGTTTTTTCCGCACTGCCGATGCGATTATCATGCGCATGATGGATGCGCTGATGGCAATGCCTTCCATTTTGATCGCCATCGCATTGGTCGCACTGAACGGGCCATCCATTGGCTCGGTGATCGTAGCAATTACCATTCCGGAAATTCCTCGCGTCGTGCGTCTGGTGCGGTCGGTAATCCTGAGTGCTCGCGAAGAGTCCTACGTCGAAGCCGCGCTGGCCCTTGGTTCGAGCACGCCAAAAATTCTTTTCCAGCATCTTCTGCCTAATACAATGGCTCCGCTTATCGTGCAGGGCACCTACATCGTCGCATCGGCAATTCTGACCGAAGCAATCCTATCGTTTCTCGGGGCAGGCATCAGCACCGAGATCCCGACATGGGGGAACATCATGGCCGAAGGCCGCCAGTTTTTCCGTATCAAACCGTCTATTGTGCTCTGGCCAGGGCTTCTGCTGACCCTCTGCGTCCTTTCAATCAATCTTCTGGGCGATGCGGCGCGCGATACGCTTGATCCGCGCCTGAAAAAGCGGGAGGGCTGAAATGGAATTGCGCAATCGTGATTTCACGACAGAACCGGTCGTGCTCGAAATTGAGAATCTCGTCGTGGCGCTACCCAGCGGCACACAGGTTCTTCGCAGCGTCAGTCTTGATATCCGTAAAGGCGAAACAGTTTGTCTCGTTGGCGAATCGGGCTCAGGCAAATCGGTGACCTCACTGACGGCGATGGGCCTTCTTCCCAAAAATGCTTTGCTGGTAAAAACGGGAGCAATTCGACTGGATGGCATTGACCTGCTGAAATTGTCTCCCGCCGATATGAAGAAGATGCGCGCCACACGCATTTCGATGATTTTTCAAGAGCCAATGACGGCGCTCAATCCGGTTATGCGGGTTGGTGAGCAGATCATGGAAGTTCTGGATATTCACACCAATTTGTCGGCCGACGCGAAACGCGTCAAAGTCATCAATATTATGGAGCAGGTGCACCTGCCTGACGTTGAGCGCATCTATCAAAGCTTTCCGCACCAACTCTCGGGTGGTCAGCGTCAGCGCATCATGATTGCTATGGCGCTCATACTTGAGCCCGTGGTTTTGATCGCAGATGAGCCGACCACTGCGCTCGACGTGACAACGCAAAAGCAAATTCTGTCATTGATTGCCGAAATGCAGGCAAAACATGGCACGGCGGTTCTGTTCATCACGCATGACATGGGAGTGGTTGCCGAAATTGCCGACCGTGTCTGCGTTATGCACAATGGCGAAATCGTAGAACACGGCGCGATTCGGCAAGTTCTGGCTTCACCGCAAAAGCAATATACAAAAGATCTGCTTGGTTCGGTGCCAAGTCTCATTCCCCGACTGGCGCGCGCATCGCAAGGCGGCGAAGCTGTGATCCGGGTGCGCGATCTCGGCATGACTTATCGAAGCCGCGGTATTTTCATCACCAAGCCGGGTGTTCAAGCGTCACGCAACGTAACTTTCGAGCTTCCACGCGGACGCACGCTCGGGATTGTCGGCGAGTCCGGCTCCGGCAAAACCACTGTCGCTCGTTCGATCATGCGGTTGATTGAGCCGACAGAAGGCGAGATATTTGTCGGTGGACGCGACATTGCACATCTTGGCAAACGCGAAATGAAGCCGTTTCGCAAAAAACTGCAGGTTGTATTTCAGGATCCGTTCCGGTCGCTCAATCCGCGCTGGACTATTGAGCAAAGTCTGACGGAAGGGCCGCTCAACTACGATGTGCCTTACGAAGAAGCCGTGGCCGAGGCGAAACGTCTATTGAAGATTGTCTCGCTGCCACTGGATGCTTTAAAGCGATATCCGCATCAATTTTCGGGCGGGCAGCGCCAGCGTATTGCCATTGCCAGGGCTGTTGCCCTCAGGCCCGACATTCTCGTGGCGGACGAAGCGGTCTCCGCGCTGGATGTTTCGATACAGGCACAGGTTCTTGATCTTCTCGCACAGCTTCAGAAGGATACCGGCATCGCCATTATTTTCATAACTCACGATCTGCGCGTCGCAGCACAGATATGTGATGACGTGCTGGTGATGAAACGCGGAGAGGTTGTCGAACATGGCAATGCTGCCGACGTGCTTGGCAATCCGTCGCATGAATATACGCGCTCATTGATTGAGGCGGCTCCCGGCCGCTTCTGGGATTTCGCGGCTGGACGTCCCGCCGCCTGATCGAAGGGCCGCCGCTTGCGGCCCCGATTATCTTCAATGCTTCAAACAGGAACGAAATTATGCCCATCATACCGTTTATTGAGGAGAAGGCCGGCGAGATGCGCGCGGTTTTCGAAGACCTTCATCGTCATCCCGAAATTGGCTTTGAGGAGAACCACGCCTCCAGCGTTGTCGCTGGTCTTCTAAAGAAGTGGGGTTTCGATGAAGTTCACACCGATATTGCCAAGACTGGCGTCGTCGGCATTCTGAAAGGTCATAATCCTGGCAATCGCCGGATCGGCCTTCGAGCAGATATGGATGCACTGCCGATCGACGAGATTTCGGGCGTTGCCTATACATCGCAAAACCCAGGCCGTATGCACGCCTGCGGCCATGATGGTCATACGACGATGTTGCTGAGCGCAGCCCAATATCTGGCGGCTACCCGCAATTTCGAAGGCACGGCGGTTTTTGTATTTCAACCCGCTGAGGAAGGTCTTGGTGGTGCACGTACCATGATCGCCGAAGGTCTGTTCGAGCGCTTTCCCTGCGACGAAATCTACGGAATGCACAATCAGCCATTAGGTACGCTCGGCAAAGCGCAGATACGCAAGGGTCCCGCCATGGCCGGGGCCAGCTTTTTCGACATCAAACTAACGGGGAAAGGCAGTCATGCGGCCCAGCCGCATAATTCACGTGACGTGCTGGTAATCGGCGCCGATCTTGTTGGTCAGATTCAGACCATCGTTTCCCGCAATATCCCCGCGACTGAAGCCTGCGTTGTTTCGTGCACCCAATTTCACACAGGCAGCGCCTATAATATCGTGCCGGAAGTCGCCACGATCACCGGTACGATCCGCTATTTCGAGCGTCACGTCTACGATGTGGCGGAAAGCCGCTTGAGAGAAATTTGCGCAGGCGTGGCAGCTGGTTACGGCGTGACCGTTGATGTCGATATTCGCAACGTCTTCGATGTTTTGCGTAATGATAACGAGCTTTCCGACGCCTATATCGCCGCTGCACGCGATGTGCTCGGCGAGGAAAATGTCAGCGATGACTGCCCAGCCTTTATGGGCAGCGAGGACTTCGCCGATATGCTCGCCCGGGTGCCAGGTGCTTACATTAACGTGCAGCACGCCGGCAAGGCCGCCTTGCACAATCCGGCATTTACACTCGAACCGGAAGTGCTTCCGATTGGCGCGTCTATCTATGCTCGGATCGTGGAAACCCGCTTGTCTGTTAACAAGGAATTGGCTGCATGAGCGCGTTTGAACTTCCATTTGACCTTGATGACATGATTGCGCGTTTGCGCCCCTGGATCGAAACCGAAAGCCCGACTTTCGATGCAGCGGCGGTCAATCGAATGGTGGATATTGCCGCCTATGACTTTGCCGCTGCAGGTGCCAGCGTTGAATTCATTCCGGGGCGAATGGGATTTGGCGGGTCTTTGCGCGCAAGGTTTCCGCACGAACATCATGGCAAGCCCGGCATTCTGGTGTCAGGGCATCTCGATACCGTCCATCCGCTTGGCGTCATTGATGTAAATCCGTTTCGCCGGGATGATGGCAAGATTTACGGCCCTGGCATCCAGGATATGAAGGGTGGCAATTTCGTTGCGCTTGAGGCCATGCGTCAGATTGCAAAAAACGGGCTCGCAACCAAGCTTCCTGTCACCTTTCTGTTGACGCCCGACGAAGAGGTGGGAACGCCTTCCACGCGTGATCTGATTGAGCAGGAAGCGCTCAAGAACAAATATGTTCTGGTACCGGAACCCGCACGGCGTGATGGTGGCGCCGTCGTGGGGCGCTATGCCATTGCGCGCTACAATCTCGAAACTATTGGCAGGCCAAGTCATGCTGGCTGGCTGCTCAAGGAAGGACGCTCAGCCATCCGCCGCATGGCGGAAAAGATCATCGAGATCGAAGCACTCACAACGGAAGATTGTACATTCTCTGTCGGTGTTATTCAGGCCGGGCAATGGGTCAATTGCGTTTCATCAAGCTGCAAAGCCGAGGCGCTCAGTATGGCGAAAACCCAAAAGGATCTCGAAGAGGGTGTTTCACGTATCATGGCTCTTGCGGGCGCGAAAGATGATGTGGAACTGATCGTCACGCGCGGGGTGACGCGGCCAGTTTGGGAGCCCGGGCAGCCGCAAGATATGCAGCTTTTCAACTTCGCTAATGATATTGCGAAAGAGGTTGGATTTATCATGACGGCCCAAAGCTCGGGTGGCGGTTCCGATGGAAACTTTACCGGCGCGCTCGGTGTGCCGACACTTGATTCCATCGGCGTGCGTGGTGATGGTCTGCACACCTTGGGCGAGCATATCTTCGAAGACAGTCTGATCGAGCGCGCGCGTCTTCACGCAGGCTTGTTCCTGCGGCTGGAATAAGGCGCAACGGGTCCTACCATGTCTGATGCAAGCCGACTGACCAAAGCCCAGATTCCGGGCCTGAAAGATGACGCTACGATTAATGTGGATCAGTGGGGGGTGGCTCATATCAGAGCCAGCAACCTTCACGATCTCTTTGTTGCGCAAGGCTGGAATGCTGCGCGAGATCGTCTCTGGCAGATCGACACAGCCCGCAAACGCGGGCTGGGTCTGCTGGCGCGTGATTTTGGCCCAGGCTATCTGGAGCAGGACAGGGCAGCTCGGTTGTTGCTTTACCGCGGCGACATGGCGGCCGAATGGCGAGCTTACGGGCAGGATTCTGAAGAAATCTGCACTGCATTTGCGAGCGGTATCAATGCTTATGTCGATGCCTGCAATGCAGGCTCGATAGCGCTTCCGCCAGAGTTCCTATTGCTTGGTCATCGGCCAGAACACTGGAAGGCGGAAGATGTTGTGCGGGTGCGCACCCATTCGCTGACGCGCAATGCATCCTCCGAACTTTTACGCTCCAAAGTCATGGCTGCTGCGGGCATTGAGCTTGGCGCAAAGCTCGACATGCTTCGCAAGGATTTGTCCCACGGCATTGTGCCCAAGCCGGTCGAAGGCTTTGACCCGGCAATTATGACGGACAGGGTGCTACGTGATTTCAACCTTGCCATCAGCCCCGCGACATTTTCAAAAGAGCGGCTGGCTGCCACATTGGATGAGGCAGCCCTTTGGACGACAGTGGCTCCAACTGGCGATATTGTTCGCGCTTCTTTTGAAGAGGGCTCCAACAACTGGGCCATATCGGCGGAGAAAACCACAACCGGTCGCCCTATACTCGCTCTCGATCCGCATCGCACACATAGTTTGCCATCCATACGATATGTCGTTCACCTGACCATGCCGGGTCTAGACGTGATCGGTGCAGGTGAGCCGATGGTTCCTGGAATATCGATGGGGCATAATGGCAAGATCGCCTTCGGTCTTACCATTTTCGGTGCAGACCAAGAGGATGTCTATGTCTATCAGACGAAGAAAGATGATCCTGATCAATATGCCTACGCAGACGATTGGCAACAGGTCGAAACCATCACCGAGACAATTCCCGTCAAAGGATACCCCGATCAAAAAGTCGAATTAAAGTTCACCCGCCATGGTCCGATCATCTACCAGGATGAAAAAAACCATCGCGCTTTCGGCTTGCGAACTGTTTGGATGGACGCGGGCATGGCGCCCTATATGGCTAGCCTCTCCGTGATGAAAGCGACGAACTACACGGAATATTCCAGCGCGCTGGAAGGCTGGGGCTGCCCTTCCGTCAATCATATTTATGCTGATACGGCTAACACAATTGCATGGAAGCCGTCTGGTGCCACGCCAGTTCGCAACAATTGGGATGGCTTGCTTCCAGTTCCTGGCGATGGGCGATTTGAATGGAATGGCTATCTGTCACCGCAATCGGGGCCCTCGGAGATTAACCCTTCACGCGGTTTTATAGCGACCGCCAACGCTATGAATGTACCGGTCGCTTGGACCGCATCCAATCCAGCTATCGGCTATGAGTGGCTCGACAGCAGCAGGCACGACACGCTCCACAATGAGCTTTCCCGCAGCGAGCCAATTTCCCTCGAAGATTGCGTAGCGCTTCAGAGTTCAACGCGGTCACCGATTGCCGTCCGCGTGTTGAAGCGAGTCAAACGAGTATTTGGCAATGACAATAATGAACAGGCGTGGCGGCTTCTGCAGAATTGGGATGGCGATCTGGCTGCACATTCCGCGCCCGCAGCAATTTTTGAGATATGGTTCAGCAAGCATCTCGGTCCTCTTGTCGCTCGACTGGCAGGGGCCGCACCGGAAATTATTCCGTTGTTAATGCCATTTGATGCACCAAGCATTGCTTCATGGCTGGAAAAAGCGCCGGATAGTCCCGAGATTGCTAAAGCCCTTCGCCAAAGCCTTAGAGATGCTTGGACGGAATATACTGCCTTGGGGGAAGGGGGCGCCGCGAACCCTCCGTGGGGTTCCATCCATAGGCTTCACTTGCGCCATCCTCTACAGGCGCTCACGGACAAAGAGTGGTCAACTGGGCCAATCGCCTTGGGCGGAAGCAGTTCTACCCTCAACTATGCCACTTACCGATTGAACGACTTCTCAGTCATCTCAGGGCCATCGGTTCGAATGGTCATCGATGTTGGGGCGTGGGACAACAGTTTTTTCGTCAATAATCCGGGACAATCAGGATTGCCAGATTCTCGGCATTATATCGATCTCTTGAAGCCATGGCATGCCGGGCACCCTGTTCCATTATTGTACTCGGCAGAACAAATAGACAGAGTGACTAGAGTGACAATATTGTTGAGTGCTTGAGGCGGATGTGGACATAGCCGGCTGCCAATGCACCAATAGCCGGCTCCATGCGACTTGCGCCTGCTATAGCGAAAATATAATTCTCAAGGCGAAGTTTATGAGCTTCCCCATAATAGCAGCCAGATCATGTAAAAGCCGCCAAGGCTGACGGTGCTGATGCCCACGGGAAGGCTGAAGGGATTGAACAGGTGCTGGACGAGATCAGGCAAGAGGTGGGGGCATAACGCCCCCTCCCGCAATTTGCATTGCTCAAAGCCTGCTTGAGGCTTGGTCGCTCGTCATACTTCAACCTCATCCTTGCGGGTCTTGACCAGGCTCCAGACCACCCCGCCGGCTATGATCGCGAAGGTGACACCCAGCGACAGCGCGGCAGGAAACTTTTCAAGGCCCAGCATATCAGCGACGAAAACCTTCGAACCGATGAAAATCAGAACCAGAGCAAGGGCTGGTTTGAGATAGCGGAAGCGGTGAATCATTGCCGCAAGAGCAAAATAAAGCGCGCGCAACCCAAGGATGGCGAAGATATTGGACGTATAGACCAGGAACGGGTCAGTGGTGATGGCGAAGATGGCTGGTACCGAGTCCACGGCAAAGATCACATCGGCAACCTCGACCAGAACAAGCGCCATGAACAGCGGCGTAATGAACCAGATCAGCTTGCCCGTCTTGGGGTCCGCCTGCCGCACGAAGAAATGTTCGCCATGATGGGTTTCGGTCACGTTGAACCGGCGGCGCATGAAGCGGACCAGCGCATTATTGGCAATGTCAGGCTCGGATTCTTCCATAACCAGCATTTTCAGGCCGGTGAAGATCAGGAAAGCTGCAAAGATATAAAGCAACCACGCAAATTCAGCGACGAGCGTTGCTCCAACGCCGATCATGATGGCACGCAGCACGATGACGCCGAGAATACCCCAGAACAAGACCCGGTGCTGATAGAGACGGGGGACGGCAAAGAAGGAGAAAATCAGGGCGATAACAAAGACATTGTCCAGCGCGAGCGTCTTTTCGACGACGAAGCCCGTTATATAGGCCATACCCGCATCAGCACCGATATACCACCAGACCCACCCGCCGAAAGCGAGGCCGAGGGAAATATAAAGAACAGAGAGCTTCAAGCTCTCAACCACATTGATCTCCTTGTTTTCCTTGTGAAGAACGCCGAGATCGAATGCTAGTATAGCGAGAACGAGGCCAAAAAAGCTTAGCCACATCCAGACCGGCTTACCCAGCCAGTCGATGAACAAAAAATCGAATTCCATTGAGGATTTCTCCACCGGCGTGCGTTGTCGGGAAACGGTCCGACATCACAAGTTCGCCGGGGCACTTGCCAGAGGGGCCCGGACCAGCGGGTTGGGGGAGAGTTAGGCGGCCGCAGTTCCCGATTCAAGGGCAGGAGGCAGAGAAATTTTCTATTGCGTGCAACTGCTCGCAACGGGCTATGGGGTGTTAGGGTCAGCCCAAGTACCGATAAGGAGCGTCATAAACCTCTCAGCAGCGGGTGACAGCGTTCCGCCTCGTCGACGTACAATGCCTATTGTTCGGGATATCTCTGGATTGCGGATTGGTCTTGTAACCAAAAAGGGATGTTCTTCCTGAGGTGTCGCCAATTTTGGCAAGACGGAAATTCCAAGCCCGGCTTCAACCAGCCCGAGCGATGTCGACAAATGCGTCACCTCATAGGACCAGCGAAGCTTGAGATTGGATTTGGCAAGGGCTGCATCAAGCAAGGTTCGATTGCCGCTGGACCTGTGAACCGTGATCAACTGGTACGGCGTCAGGTCACCCCACTCCAATTCGGTTTTTGCCGCCAGCGGATGATCGTTGCGCGCAGCAAGCACGAATGGGTCTTCAATCAGGCGCTCAAAGATGAGATCGGGATCGGATAACCCCATAATATTTATACCAAACTCAACTTCTCCCCGCGCAACCGCCTGCAATCCATCGGTGGCGGTCAGGTCGAGGATTCGAAAACGAATATGCGGATATTCCGAGTTGAACTGCTTGATTACCGTGGGAAGAAAGTAAAACGCGGCTGTCGGAAGACATGCAATGGTCACCAATCCACTACGCTGCGATCCCGTATCCCGAACTGCGAAAAGCGAGGTGTCGAACTCCTCCAGCATTCTTCGCACAAGCGGGATGAGTTCAGCGCCAAGTGCAGTTGTTGAAACGTGCCGCGTCGTACGTTCCAGGAGTGGCCCCCCAATCGCCTGCTCGAGTTTTTGAATGCGCCGGCTCAATGCAGGTTGAGACAGATTGAGCGCCTCAGCCGAGCGATGGAAGTTCTCCAGTTCGACAACAGCCAGGAAAGCACGCAAGTCTAGAATTTCGCAATTAATGCTCATAACGCATCATTCCCTCGGATTTTCGCATTTCACATATCAATCATAATACCGTTTACTGGAACAAATAAGGCCATTGATACCTAAATCACATCGGTAGGTGAAGCAATAATGAACGACCTGATGTCCATTCCCTGTGTTCTCATGCGGGGCGGCACCTCAAAAGGACCCTTCTTCCTTTCGTCAGACCTGCCTTCCAATAGCGCAGAGCGTGATGTGATTCTTCTGTCTTTAATGGGCTCCGGACATCCTCTTCAAATCGACGGGATAGGGGGCGGCAATCCGGTCACAAGCAAGGTGGCCATTGTCGGACCCTCCAGCATTGCTGGCGCGGATGTTGATTATCTGTTTGCGCAAATTCGAATTGATCAGCAATTGGTCGATACCTCGCCAAATTGCGGGAATATGTTGGCAGCCGTTGGACCCTTTGCGATTGAGGCGGGGCTCGTAGCGGCGACAGGGCCTTTGACTCGCGTCAGAATTCACAATGTGAATACCGGCAAGTTGATCGAAGCGGAGGTTCCAACCCCCGGTGGAAAGGTTGCTTATCTCGGAGATGCGGCAATCGACGGCGTTCCCGGACTGGCGGCGCCGATCGCGTTGACTTTTATGGATGCAGCCGGTGCTCGAACGGGAAAACTCTTCCCCACGGGAAACGCACGTGATCGCATCGATGGTGTCGACGTTACCTGTATTGATTGCGCCATGCCTATGGTGCTGGTTGAGGCTGAAGCAGTCGGAGTAAGCGGATATGAAACGGCGGCCGATCTCAACAGCAATGACGCCTTGCTGAAACGGCTGAAGCATTTGCGGCTCGAAGCTGGCCGGCTCATGGGAATGGGAGATGTTAGTAATCAGGTCACGCCAAAGCCGGTATTGATTTCCAAACCGAGAAATGGCGGAGATCTCAATGTCCGTTATTTCATGCCGGACGAATGTCATCCATCCCTGGCGACGACGGGTGCCGTTGGCATTGCAACCGCATGCATTAGTGAAGGTACGATCGCATCATCGCTGATCGGCAAACACACCCCGCCAGTGATCCTCAGCCTGGAACATCCAAGTGGTCACCTGGACGTAAAACTGGATTCCCGCGAAGGAAAGGTCGTGGCAGGAATACTTAGAACAGCGCGGAGACTATTCGAAGGACATGTCTTTGCAAAGCCGCTCGGCAGCATCGTTCGCGCGGCATAATTTGAAATGGCTACCGGGAGGGTAGCCAAACAACATTACAATCGGAGGAAACATCATGCGTAAACTCGTGCTCGCGCTTGCGGCAACCGTGGCTTTTGCTGGAACGGCTCTCGCCGAACCCGTTCGCATCAGCGTCGGATCCTATAATCTCAACAATCTGCCTTTTCCGGTAGCGGCGGGGTTGGGTCTCTATGAAAAAGAGGGCCTTGAGGTAACTGTTGAGAATTTCGCCTCCGGTGGATCGAAGACGCTCCAGGCGCTTGTCGCGGGCTCAACCGATATCGCCGTTGGCTTTTACGACCATACGATCCAGATGCAGTCGCAGAACAAGGCAGTCGTCGGTTTCGTACTTCTGGCACGCAATTCGGGCCTCGTTCTTGCCGGAGGAAAAAACGCCACTTTCGATCCGGCCAAGCCCGAAACGATCAAAGGAGCCAAAATCGGCATCACCGCCCCGGGCTCATCATCAGACTTTTTCGTTCGTTACTATTTACAGCGTCACAAACTGTCGGCGGATGATGTTTCGCTGATCGGCGTCGGTTCCGGTTCGGCTGCTGTTGCGGCGCTGGAACAGGGCAAGGTTGACCTGCTGGTCAATTACGATCCGGCGGCGACATTCATCGAAGCCAAGGGTGTCGGCAAGATTCTGATCGATGCCCGTAGCGATGAAGGTGCCAAGGAAATCTACGGCGGAATTTATCCCACATCAGTACTCTATGCTACGCAGTCTTACATCGACGAAAACCCTGAAACGATCCAGAAGGTCACGAATGCGACCGTTGCAGCGCTGGAATGGATGAACAAACACAGCGCTGAGGAAATCGTTGAGAAGCTTCCCAAAGAGTTCATTTCCGGAGATAGGGAAACCTATGTGAAGGCAGTCCAGAATGCCAAGCCCATCTTCTCGGTTGGTGGCAAATTCAACGATACAGACGTTCAAACGCCGTTGGCTGTTCTCAAAAGCTTCAATGAGAAAGTAGCCAATACAACCATCGATCTTTCTAAAACCTACACGAATGATTTCGTGAACAAGGCGACTGGCAAGACCACTAACTGATCCGAGGAGGAAGCCATGTCATTGGCTATGTTAAAACCCGTGCCCGTCCAACCGGGCGAGCCAGATACGAGGCCGATGGTATCGATTGACTCGGTTGAAATGTCATTTGGCACCTATGTAGCTGTCCAGGATGTCAACTTGACTGTTGCCGATGGCGAGTTTCTCGCCATCGTTGGGCCCACGGGCTGCGGCAAGAGCACCATTTTGAATGCTATTGCCGGTCTGCTGAAACCAACGAAGGGAACGGTGAGTATTGATGGCACGCTCATCAATAACATCCAGAATGATATTGGCTATCTCTTCCAGCAAGACGCGTTGCTGCCGTGGAAGACCTCCATCGAAAATGTCGAACTCAGTCTGATGTTTAAAGGTATTGCAGTCAAAGAGCGCCGCGAACGCTCGATGAACTGGCTTGCAAAGGTTGGCCTTAAAGGGTTCGAGCATCGGTATCCGCACCAGTTGTCGGGCGGCCAGCGCAAGCGCGTACAGATGGCGCAGGCGCTAATCGCAGCGCCAAAGGTCATCTTGATGGACGAGCCATTTTCCGCGCTCGACATCCACACCCGACATTTGATGCAGAACGAACTTCTACGGCTCTGGCAGGAAGAGCGTCGGGCCGTCGTGATGATCACGCATGATTTGGAGGAAGCCATTGCTCTTGGCGACCGCGTCGCCATCCTTGCGGCCGGGCCGCGTTCACGGGTCATAGAAAGCTTCCCCGTTGAGCTGGAACGGCCTCGCGATGTCGCGGAAATCAAACTCGATCCACGCTTTATGGATCTGTACCGAAATATCTGGGCAAGCCTGCGCGGCGAAGTGGAGAAAAGCTATGAACGTCGTGACTGAACGCATCATCCAGCTGGGTATTCTGGTTTTTATTCTCGGTGGCTGGCAACTGGGCGTAACCGCCGGTGTCATCGACGTATTCTTCTTTCCAGCTCCTCTGGATATCTTCAACCAGATTGTTACCTGGATTATCCAACCAAGCTTCTACAAGCATGTCTCCATTACGTTGACAGAAACCGTTCTCGGCTATGTCATAGGCACGGCGCTCGGCGTCGCCGCCGGTGTTTGGCTTGGTCTCAGCCGCAGTGCAGCCCGCATCCTTGATCCCTTTATCAAGGGCCTCAATGCAATTCCCCGTGTCGTTCTCGCGCCGATCTTTGTTCTTTGGCTCGGCTTGGGCCTTTGGTCGAAAGTAGCGTTGGCTGTCACGCTGGTGTTCTTCATCACGTTTTTCAATGCCATGCAGGGCGTACGCGAAGTCAATCCTGTTGTGCTTGCCAACGCGAAAATCCTCGGTGCCAAACGGTCGGATTTGTTGAGGCATGTCTATTTTCCTGCTGCGGCAAGCTGGATTTTATCATCGCTGCGCACGTCAGTAGGCTTTGCAGTGGTCGGCGCCATTATCGGGGAATATCTCGGTGCTTCCGCTGGATTGGGCTACCTTATCGCCCAGGCAGAAGGCAATTTCGACGCGGTTGGCGTATTTGCCGGCATCATTATTCTGGCAGTGTTCGTCCTGATTATCGACAGAATTCTCGATGTCGCTGAAGGCAAACTCATCAAGTGGCGGCCCAATGCTGCCGAAGAAAGACCCGCATAAAATCTTGTGGCCGGCAATGCCGGCCACATTCAACTGGACGAACCAGCTCGCGTGCCGGGTGAAAGAAAAAACATCGTGCCCGTTGGGGATAATCCGGCATTCCGCCTGAATCAAAATTTCTGGACCGACAATCTGGAAGTATTGACAGAGCGCTTCAATGCCTGGCTTGCTCGGTAAGGCCAGCCGCAAGTTCAAGGCCTGGTTGCAAACCACATACCGCATTCCTCATGCGATCAGGAGTGACTATTGACTGATTATTCCATATTTGGTGCCGCCGAACTCAGCCGTCTCGTCCAAGCTCGAACTGCTTCCTGCTACGATATAACACTGGATTTTCTGGGCCGGATCGACAGTTTAAATCCGGTTCACAATGCCATCATATCCTTACGCCCTCGAGACGAAATCCTGGCAGAAGCAAGCGCTGCCGATGAGATACTTTCCCGTCACGGCCCGACGGGTCCACTTCACGGTCTTCCCATTGCCATTAAAGACCTGTCCATGACAAAGGGCTTGAGAACCACATTCGGGTCCCCGATCTATGCAAACTTTGTGCCCGAAATGGACTCGCTCTCGGTGGAACGATTGCGAAGTGCGGGCGCCCTGATTATTGGAAAAACGAACACACCTGAATTCGGTTTGGGATCTCACACCTACAATCCTGTTTTCGGCATCACCCGCAATGCTTTTGATGCGTCGAAATCTGCGGGCGGTTCGAGCGGCGGAGCTGCGGTCGCTGTTGCCTTGAGAATGCTACCCGTTGCTGATGGCAGTGATTTTGGCGGGTCTTTGCGCAATCCTGCGGCATTCAACAATATTTTCGGTTTTCGTCCCTCTCAGGGGCTGGTGCCAAATTGGCCCGCGGCGGATTCATTTTTTTCCCAGCTCGGCACTGAAGGTCCCATGGCCCGCAGCGTCGAAGATCTGGCATTCCTGTTGGATGTGCAAGCCGGATATGAACCGCGAGCGCCTCTATCTATAGAGCGACCGGCTGCTTCCTTTGTCCAAAGTTGCCATGAACAAATTGGTCCGTCTCGTATAGGCTGGCTGGGCGATCTTGGCGGCCATCTGGTTTTCGAGCCTGGCATTATCGATCTTTGCGAAACTGCTTTGAAAACCATGACCGATATTGAATGCACAATAGAGCCAGTCCTGCCAAATTTCGACTTTGAGGCACTTTGGGGTTGTTTTACAACCCTTCGTCAATTCAATTTGAGCGCCAGACTCAAGCCACTCTATGACGATCCGGCAAAGCGGGCTCTTCTCAAGGATGAAGCGCAATGGGAGGTGGAAGGTTGTCTTTCCTTGTCTGCCATCGACATCCTTAATGCCAGTCAGACAAGGACAGCCTGGTATGCAACCATGCTTGAATTGTTCCAGACATATGATTTTCTCGCCATTCCTTCCGCACAGGTTTTCCCGTTCGATGCCGACCTGCATTGGCCCGAAATGATCGGCGACAGAAAAATGGACAGTTACCATCGCTGGATGGAAGTCGTTGCTCTGGCGACGCTTTCCGGATGTCCGGTTGTCAATGTACCAGTCGGGTTTCGCAATGGCCTCCCGATGGGTATGCAGCTCATAGGCCGACCTAGAACGGATGCTCGCCTGCTTAGCCTTGCGAGGTCTTATGAAATGATATTGCCGTTCAAGACAGGCCGAAACGAACCCTGAACGCCGATGATCACAAGATGGGGTCAGGAAGCTGATTGACTTGGCTCCCGCCCCCTCAGGTTCTCGCCGCGTTTCCGCATCGCTTCCGCCGCGTGCTCTTCATCATCGATGGAGGCGCAGGCTGTAGCGCTGCAAGCAGTATTCCAATCCCATCAAATTCCCATCAAAAAAGCTCAAAAAGAGTTGCACACCTCATTTGACTGAATTACTATTTCAGGCGGAGGAGAATTCTCGTGGTGAAAATGACGCTTGAAGACGTCGCCCGAGAAGCCGGTGTCAGTCTTGCAACGGTTGATCGCGTGGTAAACGGGAGGATAGGTGTGCATGCGCGCACGATCCAACGCGTCAATGCGGCTATCAAACAGCTTGGCTTCCTTCCTGATCCCCATGCGTCGCGGCTGGCTCGCGGACGCGATTACGATTTCCGCATCATTCTCCCCACCGGCGAAAATGAATTCATGCAGGCTCTTGCTGCCGAGTTTCGCGCTACTCGCGAACGTCAATTGCAGGAGCGGGTGCGCCTGACCATTCAATATGTCGATACATTCGATGGCGAAGCACTTGCCACCGCCTTGGAAAAGCTTCCAAGAGGCATTGATGGTGTCGCCGTTGTCGCTCTGGATCACCCTGCTGTTACCGAGGCCATAAATACACTGGCCGATTCCGGCATCGTTGTCCTGACGCTCGTATCAGACGTGCCCAACTCACGGCGGGCGCATTATGTCGGCATCGACAATTTTGCGGCAGGCCGCACCGCCGCATCACTGATCGGCCGCTTCGTTGGAACCCGCAAAGGCAAGGTCGGGATGATTGCAGGTTCGCTGGCACTGCGTGATCATGTCGAGCGGCAATTCGGGTTTGAACAGGTTCTTGCACGCGAATACCCAAATCTTGAAGTCCTGCCGGTTCGCGAAGCACGCGACGAAAATGCCCGGGTGGAAGCCGTTTGCCGGTCACTGATCGAAGATCACCCCGACACAGTTGCGATCTATAATGCCGGGGGAGGGCAGGCTGGTGTCATCGCTGCCCTGGAAACGTCCGGGCGCACATCTGACATGATTTTTGTTGCCCACGAATTGACGTCGTCAACACGTCGTCACCTTGTGCGCGGCACAATCGACGCAATCATCAATCAGGATGTGGGCCACATGGCCCGCAGCGCCGCACGGATCCTGACTGCCCTGAAAGAGGGCCGCCCCATTGTTTCGGGGCAGGAACATATCCGCATCGACATCTTTCTCAGGGACAACATGCCCTGACGGCTATATTTTGGAATTGGAGGAATACATATGAAGACGATTAAAGGACCCGCCATTTTTCTCGCACAGTTTGCGGGCGATGCTGCGCCGTTCAATACGCTGGATGGCATGTGCGGGTGGGCCGCTGGTCATGGCTATAAGGGTATCCAGATTCCCGCCTGGGACGGGCGTCTCATTGATCTGAAGAAAGCTTCCGACTCCAAGGACTATTGCGATGAGATCGCCGGGACAGCAGCGTCCCACGGCTTGGCGATCACGGAGCTTGCAACCCATCTCCAAGGTCAGCTCGTTGCCGTTCATCCTGTTTATGACGAACTCATGGATGGCTTTGCTGTGCCTGAAGTGCATGGCAACCCAGCGGCGCGACAGGAATGGGCTGTTGATCAGCTGAAGCGGGCGGCGCGGGCGTCCAGGCATCTGGGCCTTAAGACCGTTCCCACCTTTTCCGGTGCGCTGGCATGGCCTTTTCTCTATCCATTCCCACAGCGTCCGGCAGGTCTGGTCGAAGCGGCGTTTGATGAACTGGCAAAACGCTGGACACCTATTCTCGACTATTTCGATGAGCAAGGCGTCGATGCTGCCTATGAAATTCACCCCGGCGAAGATCTGCATGACGGCATAACCTACGAGATGTTTCTGGAGCGGGTGAACAACCATTCGCGCGCCAATCTTCTTTATGATCCTTCGCATTTCGTGCTGCAGCAGCTCGACTATCTTGATTATATCGACATCTACCATGAGCGTATCAAAGCCTTCCATGTGAAGGACGCCGAGTTCAACCCGACAGGGCGGCAGGGTGTCTATGGCGGCTTCCAATCCTGGGTGAACCGTGCCGGGCGTTTCCGCTCGCTTGGCGATGGACAGGTGGATTTCGGCGCAATCTTTTCAAAGCTGACTGCCTATGATTTCGATGGCTGGGCAGTTCTGGAATGGGAATGCGCGTTGAAACACCCCGAAGATGGGGCGCGCGAAGGTGCCCAATTCATCGACGCTCATCTGATCCGCGTGACCGAGCGGGCATTTGACGATTTTGCCGGGTCCGGCACCGACGACGCGGCCAATCGCCGTATTCTTGGCTTGAAGTAAGAGGGTAAAGCAATGGCCATTGGAGCATCAAAAGAAAAGCCTGCGAGCAAGCGCATCCGTATCGGCATGGTCGGTGGCGGGCAGGGCGCTTTCATCGGCGCGGTTCACCGCATCGCGCTGCGTATGGATGACCAGTTTGAGCTGGTTGCAGGCGCACTCTCATCCGATGCAGCGCGCGCCAAGGCGTCAGCCCGCGAGCTCGGCATCGCCGATGATCGCGCCTATACATCCTTCGAAGAAATGGCAAAAGCAGAGGCCAAGCGTCCTGATGGCATCGAGGCCGTTTCCATCGTCACGCCAAACCACATGCACGCACCGGCAGCAAAGGCTTTTCTCAAAGCTGGCATTCACGTCATTTGCGACAAGCCGCTGACCACGACTGTCAAGGAAGCAAAGGAGCTTGTCTCTCTGGTAGACAAGACCGGCAAGCTTTTCGTGGTTACCCATAATTACACTGGCTACCCCATGATGCGGCAGGCGCGTGCCATGGTGGAAAAGGGTTTGCTTGGAACCATTCGCGTGGTGCAGGCTGAATATCCCCAGGATTGGATGACCGAGAAGACGGAAAGTTCCGGTTCGAAACAGGCCGAATGGCGCGTTGATCCCAAGCGTTCGGGTGCCGGCGGCGCCATCGGCGATATTGGCACCCATGCCTATAATCTTGCTTGCTTCGTGTCGGGTTTGAAGCTCAAGCAACTTTGCGCCGAGTTGACCAGTTTTGGCGAAGGCCGCGTTCTTGATGATGACGTTCAGATTCTGATGCGCTTTGAGGGCGGCGCAAAAGGTATGATCTGGGCAAGCCAGGTCGCTCCGGGCAATGAGAATGGCCTGAAGCTGCGCATATATGGCACCAAGGGTGGGCTGGAATGGACGCAGGCCGATCCGAATTATCTCTGGTACACGCCCTTCGGCAAGCCCAAGCAATTGCTGACCCGCGGCGGCGCGGGTGCATCGCCGGAAGCGGCGCGCGTAACGCGCGTTCCCGGCGGGCATCCAGAAGGCTACCTTGAGGGCTTTGCCAATATCTATACCGAGGCAGCGCAGGCAATTCTTGCGGCTCGCAGCGGCAAAAAACTGCCGAAGGATGTCATTTATCCAACCGTTCAGGATGGCTTGGCCGGCATGGAATTCATTGAAGCTGCGGTCAAGTCTTCGAAGGCTGGCGGCGTTTGGACGAAGGTGTGATGGAGACAAACAAACCCTTGAACGCCTCGAACGTACCGGTGCTGGAAGCACGCGGCATTGCCAAGGCGTTTGGTCCCGTGGAAGTTTTGACCGATATCAGCCTGTCGATCATGCCGGGCGAGGTCCATGCGATCATCGGCGAAAACGGCGCGGGCAAGTCCACGCTGATGAAACTCCTCAGCGGGCACCTCAAGCCGACACGCGGTTCCGTTGCCATTGATAATGAGCCCGTGAGCTTTGCCGGTCCTGTCGATGCGGAACATCGCGGTCTGGTCCTGGTGCATCAGGAAATTCTGCTTGCACCGGACCTGACCGTTGCCCAGAACATTTTCATGGGGCGTGAGCTAAAGCGCGGCCTTATGGTCAACGACCGTGAGATGAACAGGCAGTCAGCGGAGGCTGTTCGAAGCCTCGGAGCCGATATCGATCCGACCACGCAGATTGCCCGCCTTTCCATTGCGCGGCGTCAATTGGTCCAGATCGCCCGCGCGTTGCAGGTGCCGCACCGGGTTGTCATTTTCGATGAGCCGACAGCCTCGCTCACCCCCATCGAAACCGAAGCGCTGCTCAAAGTCATCCGCGACCTGCGCGACAAGGGCGTGGCCATTCTCTATATCTCGCATCGCCTGCCTGAAGTGGCTGCGATTGCAGATCGCATCACAGTCTTGCGCGATGGTAAGCTCATTACAACCCGCAACGCCTCTGAATTGCAGCCAGTCGATATGGCGCGATTAATGGTCGGCCGGGATATGTCAAAACTTTATCCTGAGCGCGAGGATACGGCCGCGCACCAGACGGTGCTTGAAGTCAAGAATTTCGACGTGCCGGGCTATGCCCGTGACGCATCCTTTACCCTGCGGAAAGGTGAGATCCTTGGCTTTGCCGGTCTGATAGGCGCTGGCCGTACAGAGCTGCTTGAGGGCATTGTCGGATTGCGCCATGGCAGTGGCACGATTGAATTTAATGGCAAGCCCATCACATTCCACACCGTGCGTGACAGCATGGCGGCAGGAATTGTTTACTTGAGCGAAGATCGCAAGGGCAAAGGACTTCTTCTGGCGCAGGACCTGCGTACAAACCTTACGCTGGCCACGCTCGAAAAATTCACCAAAGGGCCGCTGATAGAACGCAAGCGGGAGGATAAAAGTCTCGATAAAGCGATCAGCGATTTCGATATTCGCGCCCGTCGCCGTGATCTTCTGGCCGGGCAGCTTTCGGGCGGCAATCAGCAGAAGCTCCTATTGGCAAAGATGATGCTGCTGGAACCGAGCATCGTCATTATCGACGAGCCGACGCGCGGCATCGATATCGGCACCAAGGAACAGATTTATCAGTTCATTGCAAACCTCGCCAAGGCAGGGAAATCCGTCATCGTTATCTCGTCCGAGATGCAGGAACTGATAGGCATTTGCCACCGCATCCTCGTCATGCGCTCATCGCGCATCGTCGGCGAGGTGACAGGCGATGCAATGACAGAAGAAGAAATCGTCGTCCACGCCACAGGCGTCAAGATCAACGAAGCAGAGCTTTACAGTGCGGGGAACGCATGAGCGACACATCAACAAATACCGATACACGCGGTGCCTTTCGCAAACTGGCTGATCTGGACAAGACAGCCGTTGCTCCCTTCCTTGCGCTCGCGGCGCTGTTCGTCCTTGGTGCGCTCATCAATCCGAACTTCCTGTCGATAGACAATCTTCTCAACGTTCTGACCAGATCGTCTTTCATTGCAATCATTGCCGTTGGCGCAACCTTCGTCATCTCGGCTGGCGGTCTTGATCTGTCTGTCGGGTCCATGGCTGCGCTGGTTGCGGGCATCATGCTGCTGTTCTTGAATTCAGCGGCGATTGATGGCGACATGGCGATGCTTTGCGTTGGCGTTGTCGTCGCTATTGGCGTCGGCGCCTTGGCGGGTCTGCTCAACGGCGCAATCATCACGATCGGCAAGATCGAACCCTTTATCGTGACGCTCGGAACCATGGCAATCTTCCGGTCTGTCACGGTCTGGCTGGCAGATGGCGGGTCCATCGCCATGAAATCAACCTCGATGCGTGCTCTGTTCAGGCCTGTTTACACCGGCACATTCATCGGGCTGCCCATTCCCGTCTGGATCATCGCAATTGTCGGTATTCTGGCAGCTTTCATTTTGTACAAAACATCTTTCGGAAGGCATGTGATCGCCGTCGGTTCTAACGAGGATGTAGCGAAATATTCCGGCATCCACGTCAACCGTGTGCGCGCCATGACCTATGTGCTGCAAGGTATTTGCGTCGCCATCGCCGTCGTCGTTTATATTCCGCGCCTTGGGGCCGCAACGACAACAACCGGCATGTTGTGGGAGTTGCAGGCAATCACGGCTGTGGTCATTGGCGGCACTGCGCTGCGCGGCGGCGTCGGGCGTATCTGGGGCACGATCTGCGGTGCTTTCATGCTGGAGATCGTCGGCAACATCATGGTGCTGTCCAACATTGTCAGCGAATATCTGATCGGAGCCGTTCAGGGCACGATCATCATCATTGCAATGCTCGTCCAACGGACGCTGCAAAAGAAGAAATGATGACAACGAATAGGGGCGGGAGGCTGCCTCTTCAGACGGGACGGGGGAAAAGGGGCCACCCACCGAGCCGAAATCAAGGCCCGAACGAAAAATTGGGAGAGAACAAATGCGTAAACTCATGATGGGTCTGGTGGGGGCGGCACTCGCCTCGACAATGACCTTCGCCTACGCGCAAGACAAACAGGTCAATATTGCCGTGTCGATTCCGGCGGCTGACCATGGTTGGACCGGCGGCGTTGTCTATCACGCTGAACGTGCCGCCAAGTTGCTTGAAAAAGCCCATCCGGGTCTGAAGATCACTGTGAAGACTTCGCCTGACGGCGCTTCGCAGGCCAATGCGCTGGAAGATCTGACCACACAGGGCATGGACGCTCTGGTGACCTTGCCACACAATTCGGATGAATTGACCGACCCGCTTCGCCAGGTCAAGGAAAAGGGCATCTTCGTCACGGTTGTTGACCGCGCGCTTTCCGATCCGACAGTTCAGGACCTCTACGTTGCCGGCAACAATCCGGAGCTTGGCCGCGTAGCGGGAACCTATCTGAAAGACACATTGAAGACCGGTGACGTCGTGGTTATCCGCGGCCTTCCTATCGTTATCGATGAAGAGCGCCAGAAGGGCTTCGACGAAGCCATTGCAGGTAGCGGCATCAAGGTACTCGACAAGCAGTTTGGTAATTGGTCGCGCGATGACGCGTTCAAGGTCATGCAGGACTATCTGACCAAATTCCCGAAGATCGATGCGGTCTGGTGCCAGGATGACGATATGGCCGTTGGCGTTCTTGAAGCCATCAGCCAGGCAAAGCGTACCGATATCAAAATGGTTATCGGTGGTGCGGGCATGAAGGACATGATCAAGCGTGTTGCCGATGGCGATACAATGACGCCGATCAACGTGCTTTATCCACCTTCAATGATCGCAACTGCAATGGAACTGACCGTTGCCAATTTCTACGATCAGGTTCCGGTTCGGGGCAGCTATATTCTTGATGCAACACTCGTCACCAAGGATAATGCCGCTGAATTCTACTTCCCTGATTCACCGTTCTGATCAGACACATGAATGAAGCTGGAAAAGGCCCTGCGAGGGGCCTTTTTTGCAACAGCGTTTTGCAATAGCTACTAGCCGCCAGCCTATCTTTACGATCAACTGGGACATTGCACTGATGCTGTGCGTGGTTCGACGGGACTCACCATGCGGAAAATGAAGATTTGGCAGGGAGCTGGTTTTGAGACGTTTCGGGCAAGACGTTTCAGGTAGATGTGCAACCCACTACTTTCCTCATGGTGAGCCTCGTCGAACCAAGCACTAGATCAATGGCCTCTTCCGCCCTCCTGAGCTTGTCGGAGGGCGAACCACGCACAGCATCAGTGCAATATCAACTTCCAAATTGAATACCGGATTTTGTGGTAGGATTCAGCTGCCGGATGCAGGCTTTCGGGTCTATCCCGGCCCCCGCGCATTCCGTTGAATCATTCACCAGAACACGCGTTATTTTCGTGCAATCAAGCTCACCAAGATCAAAGCGGCGCACTTTGGTTTTTCCCTGCGGCAGTTCTTTGAAATCCAGCACGGTGATACGGTCGACCACCTGAGCCTGATTGAACAGCGCGACCTCAAAACCCACCTTGTCCAAGGCCACGCCAAGACTATTGGTAACGACAAAGGTTAGCCGGCAGCCCTTTTCCGAAGGCTGCAGTGCATTCAGCTCCAAGGTCAGCGCCGGTGGGGCACTTTCCTGCGCTGGCGCAATGTCTGCTGCGGCGAGAACCAGCAATCCCGTTGCGGCAAGCAGGCCGAGGGAATGCCGCGTCAGAAACCTGATAAAATGGCCCTGTGTATTGTGTACCATGACGTCCATTTCCTGATCACAGTTTTGTCAATTCTGAAACATGACTCATTGACTCTTATTTAATTTGAGTAATAAAGATGAAACTTGTAGTCAAGTTTAAATAGAGGGGTCTTGGACCAACCATCACCCTTTGAGAAAGGCACGAAAAGGCCATTGCCATGTCGCGACGCCAAATCATCGATCTGCAGGTTCGCCTTCCTAACATGACGCCCATGCGAGCAGACTATAGCCGCCCCGTACAATCAGATATCCGCGTGTTTGGCAGTGATCTTCTATTCGACGGATCAAGCGAAGTCGGCATTGAACATGCCGGCTCGCTCTATCGTTTGAAAATCACCCGCCAAGGCAAACTCATCCTGAATAAATGACCCAGCAATCGATCACCAACGTTACGAATGGTAATAAAATGACACCCGAAGCGATCCGCCAGGCAAGAATAGACAATCCCAAAATGCGTGAGCGCGATCTGGCGCAGCAGTTGACTATATCCGAAGCTGATTTCGTCGCCGCCTATTGCGGTATCAGTGCAACCCGTATCACACCACAGATTGAAACATTCCTGACCGAGATCGAAGCTCTCGGCGAAGTCATGGCGCTTACCCGCAATGAAAGCGCCGTTCATGAAAAGATCGGCGTCTATGACAAGCCCATCGTCGGCAAACATGCCTCGATGATGCTCGGCGAACAGATCGACTTGCGCCTGTTTCCCAAATCCTGGGCGCATGGTTTTGCCGTTGAGAAGGACGATGGCGATGTGGTTCGCCGTAGCCTGCAATTCTTCGATGCCGCAGGCGAAGCCATTCACAAGATTCATCTGCGCCCCGCTTCCAATCTGGAAGCCTACACAGCTCTGGTGGCAAAGCTGAAACTGGAAGATCAGTCCCAGACGATCGAGACCACCGAATTGCCGAAGCTCGAGCAGAAAAAGCGGGAGCTTGAAGAGCTCGATACTGCCGGCCTGCGGGATCGCTGGACCCAGATGAAGGATGTGCACGAGTTTTTCGGCATCCTGAATTCACTGGAAATGACCCGTCATCAGGCGGTACAGGTGATTGGTCAGGACTATGCCTGGCAGCTGGATAATGATGCGCTGACGGCAATGGTTCACCATGCGGCACAGGAAGCATTGCCGATCATGTGCTTTGTTGGCAATCGCGGCTGCATTCAGATTCATTCCGGCCCGGTCCAGAACGTCAAACCAATGGGTCCATGGATCAACGTCATGGACGAAACCTTCCATCTGCATCTGCGTACCGATCATATTGCCGAGCTTTGGGCCGTACGCAAACCGACCAAAGATGGTCACGTAACCTCTCTTGAGGCCTATGGTGCGGAAGGCGAGATGATTATCCAGTTCTTTGGAAAACGTCATGAAGGTTCTCATGAACGTCCCGACTGGCGCAATCTCGTGGAGAGTCTGCCTCGCCTGATGCGTGTGGCCGCATAAAATGACCAAGTCTGTCAAATTAGCTGCTCTTGCCGGGATTTTCGGGGTTCTGGCTCTTTCCAGCCATGCATTTGCCAAGGAAGTCTCGGGGTCGCTACCCGATACCAGCCGGGTCGTATCCATTGGCGGCTCGATCACCGAGATCATCTTCGCACTCGGAGAACAGGGCCGTCTCGTCGGGCGCGATACGACCAGCGTCTATCCAAAGGAAGCATTTGCGCTGCCTGATGTCGGATATATGCGGGCTTTGTCGGCTGAAGGTGTTCTTTCGATCAATCCGACTGCGATTATTGCCGTGGAAGGCAGCGGCCCGGAGCAAGCTGTCGATCTTCTGAAAAAGGCCAGTGTTCCTTTCGTTTTCGTTCCTGAAAATTACACGGCCACAAGCGTTTCGGAGAAAATCCGGATCGTCGGCAAAGCGCTCAGCGTTGAAGACAAGGCCAAAAAGCTTGCGGACGACGTTGAAGCCGATCTAGCTGCCGCTCAGGCTGAAACGAAAGACATCAAAACCCGCAAGCGCGTTTTGTTCGTTCTCAGCATTCAGGGCGGAAAGATTCTGGCCGCTGGCGACCATTCAGCTGCAAACGGCATCATTAAACTCGCAGGCGCAGACAATGCTGTCGAAGGTTTTACCGGATACAAGGCTTTGAGCGATGAAAGCATCCTGCTGGCAAAACCCGATGTGATCCTGGTAATGGATCGCGGCGACAATCACGCGACAGTCGACAAGGAGCTGCTTGCCAATAAGGCGATTGCCTCAACACCAGCAGGTGAGAACAAAGCAATCATACGTATGGGCGGGCAATATCTGCTAGGCTTTGGGCCACGGACAGCGAGTGCAGTTCGTGACTTGTCCAAGCGACTTTACGGCGACGCAGTAAGCCAATGAGCGAGGCCATTCTCATGAAACCTGCTTCCCTGCGCTCAGAACGGGGCAGCAGGAAAGGCCGGGCGGATGGCGACCGGTCTTTTCTGGCCAGGTTCGTAATCGCGTTGCTCGGCTTGGCGTTTGCCGTGACTTTCCTGTTCAGTCTCACGGCCGGAGCCTCTGATGCATCAGTGGTTTCCGTTGTCGGATCATGGTTTCAGACAGGCAATAGCGGCACAGACGCTTTGTCGGCGCGCGATAGCATCATCATCTATGATATTCGTCTGCCCCGTGTCATTCTGGGCTCGCTGATCGGCGCTTCGCTTGCCGTCTCCGGTGCCGTCATGCAGGGGCTTTTCCGCAATCCGCTAGCCGATCCTGGCATTGTCGGCGTCTCCTCCGGGGCTGGCCTTGGAGCGCTTAGTGTGATCGTGCTCGGCAATACGGTCTTGGCACCCGTCATGGCGCTTCTGGGCCTATATTCGCTGCCGCTCGCCGCTTTCGTCAGCGCCTTGGCATTCACCTTCATACTTTACACGGTTGCCACGCGGCGCGGCCAAACCTCCATCGCCACCATGCTTCTCGCAGGCATTGCCCTTGGCGCCATGGCGACAGCCTATATGGGCGTGCTTACCTATATTGCGGACGATCGCCAGCTTCGCGATCTGACCTTCTGGCTATTGGGATCACTGGCCGGAGCAAGCTGGATGAAAATCGCCGCAACAACTCCGTTCATCGTGGTTGCATTGCTCGTATCGCCCTTTTTGGCGCGCGGCCTTAATGGTCTTGCCTTGGGCGAGGCGACAGCCAACCATCTCGGCATTCCGGTGCAGCGCTTCAAGATCATAGCGATCATCGCCGTTGCGGCAGCGACAGGCGCTTCCGTGGCCGTGAGCGGTGTTATCGGGTTTGTCGGCGTGGTTGTCCCCCATTTGCTGCGGCTCGTCATCGGACCCGATCACCGCTATCTTCTGCCCGCATCGGCGCTGTTTGGAGCCAGCCTTTTGCTTTTGGCCGATGCTGTCAGCCGGACAGTCGTTGCGCCCGCAGAACTGCCGATAGGTATTGTCACGGCGGCTGTCGGCGCTCCGGTCTTCCTTTGGATATTGCTGCGCAAACGCGGCATTCTGGATTTATAACAATGATTCACGTCTCGGACTTAGGTGTTCATCTGGGCAAGACCCAAATCGTGCACAATGCAAGCTTTGACGCTTTGGCCGGAGAGATCACCGTCATTGTTGGGCCCAATGGTTCGGGCAAAACCACGCTTATGCGCGCGCTCTCGGGTGATTTGCTCTATAGCGGGACAGCCACCATCAACGGGCATTCCCTGAAACATTTAAAGCTCTGGCAGATGGCGGCAATGCGCGCCGTCCTGCCGCAATCCACTACGCTGGCATTTCCATTTACGGTCCGTGAAATTATCAAGCTTGGGCTGACGAGCGGCCGCTCACTTGGCACCGTAAAGAACGTTGAACACCTGCCTGACGAAGCTCTTGAAATGGTTGACCTTGCCGGATTCGGCGGTCGTTTCTACCAGGAGCTTTCCGGCGGTGAGCAGCAACGTGTTCAACTTGCCCGCGTATTATGCCAGGTTTGGCAGCCAGTACTCGATAACCAGCCGCGCTTTCTGTTTCTCGATGAGCCCGTCTCAAGCCTCGATATCAAGCATCAGCTGATCATCATGGAAATCGCGCAATCCTTTGCCAAACGCGGCGGCGGTGTGATCGCGATTCTTCACGATCTCAATTTGACCTCCATGTATGCGGATCGCGTCATTGTCATGCATAAGGGTCATGTGGATAAGGTAGGAGCGCCGCAGGATGTCCTGACTGACGAGCGCATTTTACGTGTTTATGAGTGCGCGCTCAAAGTGGGTGTCCTGCCAGCGGGACAAATGCCATTTGTTCTGCCGCAGTCCGCCGCCATCTGACAGTTAACCGACATTGCAATGAAGCTATGCGTGCTTCGCCCTTCGAGAGGGTTAGGAGGGCGGAAGAGGGCATTGATGTAATGCGTGGTTCGCCCTTCGACTAGCTCAGGAGGGCGAGCCATCAGAGCACGGGAAAACACGAAAAGAACGCCCTGTTCAACTACGACATTTTATGCCGCTTGCAGAATTGATTTGTTGACATAAACATATCTTTATGTGAACCTTAAACCTCATCCCAATGTTGGTTTTGAGGCGTTCGAGTTATGAATAATGCGGTTGATAATCTCTTCGGTCCCATGGGCGCACCACGGGACGGCAGGGAAGTTTTTGCAGCGCTGACAAAGGCTGCCAAAGAACGCATATTGATTCTCGACGGCGCCATGGGCACGCAGATTCAAAGTCTCAGCCTCAATGAGGATGATTTTCGCGGCGACCGGTTTGGCGATTGCTCCTGTCATCTACAGGGCAATAATGACCTTCTGATTCTCACCCAGCCACAGGCGATTGAAGATATCCACTATGCCTATGCGATGGCCGGTGCCGATATTCTGGAAACCAATACTTTTTCGTCGACCACCATTGCCCAGGCTGACTACAGTATGGAAGAGGTCGTCTATGAGCTGAACCGCGACGGGGCGAGGCTTGCGCGCCGCGCTGCGATCAAGGCCGAGCAGAAGGATGGACGCAGGCGTTTTGTGGCCGGTGCCCTCGGCCCGACAAACCGCACCGCCTCCATGTCTCCCGACGTGAACAATCCCGGCTATCGCGCTGTCACCTTCGACGATCTGCGCACTGCCTACGCCGAACAGGTTCGCGGTCTGATCGATGGCGGTGCAGACATCATCCTGATCGAGACCATTTTCGATACGCTCAATGCCAAGGCGGCAATTTTTGCCACCAATGAGGTGTTCGAAGAAAAAGGTATCACCCTGCCGGTGATGATTTCCGGCACGATCACGGATTTGTCGGGACGCACGCTTTCGGGCCAGACCCCCACCGCCTTCTGGAATTCAGTGCGCCATGCGCAGCCATTCACCATCGGCCTCAATTGTGCTTTGGGCGCCAATGCCATGCGCGCACATCTGGCGGAAATTTCAAACGTAGCCGACACATTCGTGTGCGCTTATCCCAATGCCGGTCTTCCCAATGAGTTCGGTCAATATGATGAAAGCCCCGAAGCCATGGCGGCGCAGCTTGAAGGCTTCGCCAGCGAGGGCTTGCTGAATATTGTTGGCGGCTGCTGCGGCTCGACACCGGAGCATATCAGGGCCATTGCCGAGGCAGTAAGCAAATATCCGCCGCGCAAAATACCTGAAATTGAAACCCATATGCGCCTGTCGGGTCTTGAACCCTTCACGCTGACCAAGGAGATACCTTTCGTCAATGTGGGCGAACGCACCAATATCACCGGCTCGGCGAAGTTCCGCAAGCTCATCACTGCTGGCGACTATGCAACAGCCTTGGATGTGGCGCGCGATCAGGTGGCAAATGGCGCTCAGATCATCGACATCAATATGGATGAGGGCCTGATCGACAGCGAAAAGGCGATGATCGAGTTCCTTAATCTGATTGCCGCTGAACCGGACATTGCCCGTGTTCCGGTGATGATCGATTCGTCCAAATGGGATGTTATCGAGGCTGGTCTGAAATGCGTGCAGGGCAAGCCTCTGGTCAACTCCATTTCCATGAAGGAAGGCGAGGAGGCCTTCATCGCCTATGCCAAAAAGGTTCGTGCCTATGGCGCTGCGGTTGTGGTCATGGCCTTCGATACCGAGGGGCAGGCCGATACGCTGGAGCGCAAGGTCGAGATCTGTACCCGCGCCTATGAGCTTTTGACCAAAGAGGCTGGCTTCCCGCCGGAAGATATTGTGTTTGATCCCAATGTCTTTGCTGTCGCAACGGGCATCGAAGAACATAATGGCTATGGCGTTGCCTTTATCGAGGCGACCAAACAGATCACCGAAACCTTGCCGCATGTGCATATTTCCGGCGGCATTTCCAATCTGTCCTTCTCGTTCCGCGGCAATGAGCCGGTGCGCGAGGCCATGCATGCGGTGTTCCTCTATCACGCCATTCAGGTCGGCATGGATATGGGCATCGTCAATGCGGGTCAGCTCGCGGTTTACGAATCCATTGATCCGGAACTGCGTGAGGCCTGCGAAGACGTGGTGCTCAACCGGCGCGATGATGCAACGGAACGCCTGCTCGATCTGGCAGAACGCTATAAGGGCGCGGCTGGCAAGGAGGCGCGCGAGCGCGATCTTGCATGGCGCGAGTGGACTGTCGACAAACGTATTGAACACGCGCTTGTCAACGGCATTACCGAGTTCATCGACGCGGACACAGAGGAAGCCCGTCTTGAAGCAGAACGCCCGCTGCATGTCATCGAAGGGCCGTTAATGGCCGGAATGAATGTTGTCGGCGATCTTTTCGGCGCGGGCAAAATGTTCCTGCCGCAGGTGGTGAAATCCGCCCGTGTGATGAAACAGGCCGTTGCCTTGCTCCTGCCCTATATGGAGGCGGAAAAGCTTGCCAATGGCGGCACGGGCGAGCGCGAAAGCGCCGGTAAAGTGCTGATGGCGACGGTGAAGGGCGATGTCCATGATATCGGCAAGAATATTGTCGGCGTCGTGCTTGCCTGCAATAATTACGAGATCATTGATCTGGGCGTCATGGTCCCGGCCACGAAAATCCTTCAGACCGCGCGCGAGCAGAATGTTGATATTATCGGCCTGTCCGGTCTGATCACGCCATCGCTGGATGAGATGGTGCATGTCGCCGCCGAAATGGAGCGCGAAGGCTTTGACATTCCATTGCTTATTGGCGGCGCAACCACCAGTCGCGTACATACGGCTGTCAAGATCAATCCCCGCTATCATCAGGGGCAGACGATCTATGTCACCGATGCGAGCCGCGCGGTCGGCGTTGTTTCGAACCTTCTGTCCGCAGATATCAAGCCGGGCTATATTGAAACCATTCGCGCCGAATATGCCAAGGTTGCCGATGCCCATGCGCGCAATGAGGCCGACAAGCAGCGCCTGCCTCTGGCGAAAGCCCGTGCCAATGCCCACAAGGTTGATTGGTCAGCTTACACACCGCCAAAACCGGCTTTCATTGGCACCCGCATATTCGAGAATTATGATCTGGCCGAAATTGCCCGTTATATTGATTGGACACCCTTCTTCCAGACATGGGAGTTGAAGGGTCGTTATCCGGCAATTCTGGACGATGAAAAACAGGGCGCCGCCGCCCGTCAATTATTCGATGATGCGCAGGCAATGCTCAAGAAAATCATTGCTGAAAAATGGTTCAACCCCAAGGCCGTCATCGGTCTTTGGCCAGCCGATGCAGTCGGTGATGATATTCGCGTCTTTACCGATGAAAACCGCAATGAAGATCTGGCAACCTTCTATACGCTGCGCCAGCAGCTATCCAAGCGCGATGGCCGTCCAAACGTTGCTTTAAGCGATTTCGTCGCCCCTCTCGATAGCGGCAAACAGGATTATATCGGTGCCTTTGTCGTCACCGCAGGTATTGAGGAAATCGCCATTGCCGAACGCTTTGAGCGCGCCAATGATGATTATTCGTCCATTCTGGTCAAAGCCTTGGCCGACCGTTTTGCCGAAGCTTTTGCCGAGTTGATGCATGAGAATGTGCGCAAGGACTATTGGGGCTATGCCCCGGATGAGGCACTTGCGCCCGATGAGCTGATCGGCGAGCCCTATCGCGGCATCCGTCCAGCACCCGGTTATCCGGCGCAGCCGGATCACACGGAAAAGGAAACGCTGTTCCGCATTCTTGATGCGGAAGCAAAGATCAATGTCCGGCTCACCGAGAGCTATGCCATGTGGCCGGGTTCTTCCGTTTCCGGAATTTACCTTGCGCATCCCGAATCCTATTATTTCGGTGTCGCCAAGGTGGAGCGTGATCAGGTCGAGGATTATTCGCAGCGCAAATCCATGCCGATTGAAGAGGTCGAGCGTTGGCTTGGGCCAATCCTCAACTATGTTCCTCAGCCCCGCATTTTAGCGGCGGAATAGCTTGGAGATCATCATGCGGGCAGCAGCAGTGCAGTCATTTGGCGCAAAGGTGGAACTGATTGACGTTCCAACGCCGCAGCCCGGTAAAGATCAACTCCTGGTCAAAATATCTGCCGCCGCAATCAATCCATTCGACTGGAAAGTGGCAAACGGCATTCTCAAAGGCAAGGCGCCGCATGTTTTTCCCTTGATCTTGGGTAATGACGCAGCGGGTGTGGTCGAATCCTGCGGTGAGGACGTTACTGGTTTTGCCGCGGGCGATAGAATATTCGGCCAGTTTCTGCATATGCCGCTCGGCGAGGGCCCTTATGCGGAATACGCGCGCGTGCCCGCATCGAACCTTTTGATAAAATTGCCAGAAGCCCTCACTGTCTTTCAGGCGGCCGCCCTTCCCACTGCCGGAATGACGGCGCTCCAAATGGTCGAAAATCTTGATCTGCCAAAGGGCGCAACCATTCTCATTGTCGGCGCTACAGGCGGCGTCGGATCATTTGCCGTGCAATTGGCGGTGGCTCGCGGCCTGAAAGTCATTGCAACCGCCCGCCCTGCAAAAGCCGCCGCGACGATTAAGCTCGGTGCCATTGCCACGATTGACCACACTGCTTCGCCTGCTAGCGAACAGCTGCATAAGCTCTATCCAGGCGGCATTGACGGCTTGATCGACCTGATGAGCAATGCTGCGGAGTTTTCCGCGCTTTCAGCACAGGTCAAACAGGGCGGAACCGCCTATACAACAGCCTTTGTGGCCGATGATGAAGAGTTGCAAAAGCGCTCACTCAAGGGCGGCAATTTTGAACTCGCCGCCGATCAAGCTCTTCTAGAGCGTCTTGTCGATCATGTGGTTGCAGGCCGCGTGGTCGTGCCGGTTGATCAGATCATTTCACTGGACGAAGTACCGGAAAATATCGAACAGAGCCGCGCGGGCCGCTCTGCCGGTAAAACGCTTATCAAGTTCGATTGACGTCTAAAGTCTTTGATGAAGATAGGCGCGGGGCGGCGTTCCAAGCATCCGCTTGAACATCGTTGTGAATGCCGGGACGCTGTCATAGCCGAGATCAAGCGCAACACTTGTCACCGGTTCACCCGCTGTCAGTCGTGGCAAGGCGGCGAGCAGACATGCCTGCTGACGCCAGGTGGAAAGACTCAAACCCGTTTCCCGCTTGAATATGCGGGTAAATGTGCGCCTGCTCATGCCAAGCTCATCGGCCCAATGATCAATATTCGTATGCGGCGATGGGCTTTTGAGAAAATCATGACAAAGCGCTGCCAAGCGGCGATCATCTGGAAAGGGGAGACCCAGAGGCCGTTCGGGTAGATTTGGTATCTCGTGCAATAGCAAGCCCATGACAAAGGCTGCCCGCGTATTGGCAGTGGCATCCGCTGGCAGGTTAACGGCCTCCCGGATCAAGCTGTCCATCAGCGGCGTCAGCCCCACCACATGGAGGTGCCCTTTCAATCCATCCACAGCCTCTGGCCGCACATAGATCGACTGCATAGAAACGTCACCAAACATGTCGACAGCATGTTCAATCCCTGCAGGCAACCACAAGGCATGATGTGGAGGAACCATCCACCGCCCGAACTTGGTTGTGACCATCGCCACGCCAGCTATCGCGTGCAACAATTGCGACTGGTTGTGATAATGACGCGCGATATGATGTCCCGCCGGATAGGCTGTTGCAAGTGCAAGAACATCGCCTTCCGCCTGATCCAGCCACGTCAACCGGAGCTGGTGCAGGTTTTCCAGCTCCATTCCGGCAGAGTTCGTACCCGGGAAGGTTTTGTAACGCATGGATTTGGCCCACTTACGAAAGAAGTAGACCAAACCATGAAAACGAGGCTGGCTCAACTGCTAAAGGCTTGCCGATCCTGGAGCATGCTTGTCGAACCCATGAGCCGCCTGTTTCACATAGGATCGACAAAAGTCACTTTTCCAGCAGCTTTTTGCCGCGTCTTCAGCCAGTAGCCAAAGAGAGCGGCCGTGACAAAGGCGATCAACCCATAAATTGCTGCGGGGACAGCCATTGTAGGATTGTTGAGGAGAAACGGGCTGAGCGCTATGGCGATGGCAAGCGTGCCGTTGTGAATACCGATCTCCATGCCGATTGCGGTCGACTGGCGGTTATCGATACCAACTGCCCTTGGCACGAAATAACCAATAGCGAGACTGACCAGATTGAATGTCAAAGTCGCGAGTCCGACTATCGGCGCCCAAATTTGGAGTGTTTCCCACTCCTGCACAAGCGCGACCAACACGACCATCATCAGAAATACCAGAGACAATATCTTGACGGGCCGTGCCATATTGTCGGCAAAAGCAGGAAAGCGGTGGCGTATCCACATACCAATGATCACCGGCCCGAGCACAATGATGAATACTTGCATCACTTTGGCAAACTGCAGCGGGATCGCTTGCCCTTCTGAGAAAAAATGCGCCAGCGACCAATTTACGATCAGCGGCAGAGTTATGATCGAAAGTGCGGAATTGATTGCAGTAAGAGAGATATTCAGCGCAACGTCCCCGTCAGCAAGATGGCTATAGAGATTGGCGGACGTGCCACCGGGGCTGGCTGCCAGAAGCATCATTCCGACGGCAAGCGCCGGTTCAAGATTGAATAGATAAATAATCGCAACACAGGCCAAAGGCAGAATGAATGTCTGGCAGACAAGTGCTACCAGAACCGCTTTGGGTGCCTTGAGCACCTTTTGAAAATCTTTCAAGGTCAAGGCCAGCCCAAGACCAAGCATGATAATGCCCAGCGACACAGGCAGGAATATTGTCAGCGCAAGACTATTTTCCATAGTTCCCCCTCACATATGTTTCCCGAGCACCTGATATGCTTCAGGAAAGAACGTTCATCACTCCCCAATGAACGGCCCCCACTCAACGTTATATTTATTTCGATTTCAATGAGACTAAAGTCCAGTGGTCGTACATAGGCTGTATCCAGTCGAAATATCGCACGACCGTGCACATTTGGCCCACCTGCGAAAGAAATGGACCAAACCACGAAAGCAGGTTCCATGCAATTTCTGTATGAGGATGAGCTGAGCGTCGCAACCTCGCTTATCCGCTCATAGTTGATGGACCAGTTTAATGACCGATACAGCCATGCCCGCGCAGCGTTCCGCTGCCGAAACAACCGTCTTCGCTATTATATTCGCCGTCAGCTTCTGTCATCTGCTCAATGATATGATGCAGTCGCTACTTGCGGCCATCTATCCGATGCTGAAAGAGAATTATGGCCTGAATTTCAAGCAGATCGGCATTCTGACCCTTATTTTTCAGGGGACTGCCTCCCTGCTTCAGCCTCTTGTGGGAACCTATACGGATAAGCGCCCCATGCCCTATTCACTGCCGGTCGGGATGGCCTTTTCGCTGGCGGGTCTCGCCACACTTTCGTTCGCCACCCATTATGCAATGCTGCTTGTCGGGGCCGCCTTGATTGGCATAGGCTCTTCCATATTCCACCCGGAATCCTCGCGCGTTGCCCGGCTTGCTTCCGGTGGCCGGCACGGGCTTGCCCAGTCGCTTTTTCAGGTTGGTGGAAATTTCGGCACAGCCCTTGGCCCATTGCTGGCAGGCTTTATCGTTTTGCCCTATGGCCAAAAGAGCATTATCTGGTTCTCGGCCGCTGCACTGCTTGGCATGATCATTCTTTATCGTGTGGGTAGCTGGTATCAGGATTACCGTGTTGCCAATGCCAAGAAGACCCAGCCAAGAAAGATCGTGAACCTCACGCGCGGCAAGATCATGATGTCGCTGTTCATCTTGACCCTGCTGGTCTTCACCAAGAATATTTATATGGTCAGCATTTCCAGCTATTACACTTTCTACGTCATTCACAAGTTCCAGATTACGGTGCAGCAGTCTCAGATGATGCTGTTCCTGTTCCTTGGTGCAGCCGCTGCCGGAACCATCCTTGGCGGACCTATCGGCGACAGGATTGGCACAAAGGCCGTGATCTGGTTCTCCATTCTCGGTGTTCTGCCATTCACGCTTATGATGCCTTATGCAAACCTGTTCTGGACCGGCGTGCTGACCGTCATCATCGGCTTCGTTCTTTCCTCCGCCTTTTCTGCAATTGTCGTGTTTGCGCAGGAACTGGTGCCCGGACGGGTTGGAATGGTAGCCGGCATCTTCTTCGGTTTTGCCTTCGGCATGGCCGGGCTTGCGGCGGCTGTGCTCGGTTTCGTCGCCGATAATAAGGGCATCGATTTTGTATATCAGATTTGTGCCTATCTGCCCTTCCTTGGATTGCTCACCATCTTCCTGCCAAGCATGCGAGAAGTCCGGGGCGAGATTGCAAAAGCCTAAGATCAGGATCTGACAATCCTTAAAAAAGGGGAAGCCTTTGCGTGGCTTCCCCTTTTTGTTTTTGGCTACTGACGCCATTTGTCAGCAGGGTGGTTTGAAATTCCTTTTTCAACACCATATAAGGAACGTCATTTCCTAGATGCTTCACATCAGGCGATCTGATTCATGTGTCAGTGTTCAGATCGCATAAAGTTTCCTTCCGGATACAAATCATGTCATCAGCAATCTCCGTCTCCAGCGTCAACAAGACCTATGAATCCGGGTTTCAGGCGCTGAAAAATATCAATCTTGAAATCCGTCACGGCGAGATCTTTGCCCTGCTTGGGCCAAATGGCGCGGGCAAGACGACGCTGATCAGCATCATCTGCGGTATCGTCAATCCGACATCGGGCACAATTCTCGCCGATGGTCACGCCATCATCAAGGAATACAGAGCCTCCCGCACCAAGATCGGCCTTGTGCCGCAGGAGCTGACGACTGATTCCTTTGAAACAGTCTGGGCAACAGTCAGCTTCAGCCGGGGTCTTTTCGGCAAGCCTGCCAATCCGGCGCATATCGAAAAGATCCTGAAAGAATTGTCTCTCTGGGAGAAGAAAGACTCCAAGATCATGACCCTTTCCGGCGGCATGAAACGCCGCGTCATGATTGCCAAGGCATTGTCGCATGAGCCGGAAATCCTGTTTCTGGACGAACCGACTGCCGGTGTGGATGTCGAGTTGCGCCGCGATATGTGGAATGTGGTTCGGGCATTGCGGGAGTCCGGTGTCACCATCATCCTGACCACGCATTACATCGAAGAAGCCCAGCAGATGGCCGACCGTATCGGCGTCATCAATCACGGCGAGATTATCCTGATCGAGGAAAAGGATGAGCTGATGCGGTCTTTGGGCAAGAAGCAGCTTCGGCTCCAACTGTCCGAAACGCGTCAGGATATTCCGGCAGCGCTGGAAAAATACGGGCTGGAACTGTCGCAGGATGGCGGCGAACTGGTCTATACCTATGACACGCAGAAAGAGAGGACCGGCATTACTTCATTGCTCAAGGACCTCGACAAGGCATCTGTCCGCTTCAATGACATTCAGACAAAAGAAAGCTCACTTGAAGAAATCTTCGTGAGCCTGGTGAGAGAACGCAAATGAACCTCTATGCGGTCAAAGCAATATATTTGTTCGAAATGCACCGTACATGGCGCACGATCATGCAGAGCGTTATTTCGCCTGTTGTGTCGACCAGCCTGTACTTCGTCGTTTTCGGTTCCGCGATCGGCGGACGTATTCCCGAGATCAGCGGTGTCAGCTATGGTGCATTCATCGTGCCGGGCCTGATCATGCTGTCGCTGCTGACCCAAAGCATTTCCAATGCTTCCTTCGGCATTTATTTTCCGAAATTTGTCGGCACGATCTACGAGCTTTTGTCGGCGCCCGTCTCCTATGTGGAGATTGTCATTGCCTATGTCGGGGCCGCCGCCACGAAATCCATTATCCTCGGCTTGATCATTCTCGCCACAGCAGCGCTGTTCGTTCCGCTGCGCATCGAGCATCCATTCATCATGCTGCTGTTCCTCGTCCTGACGGCGGTGACTTTCAGCATGTTCGGCTTCATCATCGGCATATGGGCGGATGGCTTTGAAAAGCTGCAACTCGTGCCGCTCATGATTGTCACGCCGCTGACCTTCCTTGGGGGCAGCTTCTACTCCATCGACATGCTACCGCCATTCTGGCAGACGGTGACGCTGTTCAACCCGGTTGTCTATCTGATCAGCGGCTTCCGTTGGAGCTTCTATGGTCTGTCCGATGTGCATATCGGCACCAGCCTTGCCATGACTGCCGTATTCCTTGTGGCCTGCATGCTGATCCTGCGCTGGATTTTCAAGACAGGATATCGGTTGAAGAGCTGAGGCTAAAGCGCTTGGCGTTTTGATTGAATCAAAACGGTGCTCCAAGGAGACGCAGTGATTTTGCATGAATTTGATGCGTGCTTCGACAAGCTCNNGAGCTTGTCGAAGCACGCATTACCAATTTGCCAGTCACTTGGCCTGCCTACTGGTCTATGACATGGAGGCAACCCTTGCCTCCATCTACAGCATCCGTTACCAGCCTCCGGTCGAATGTCGCCAGTTGGCCGCCTCGCATACGGGCGAGCGCGAGCAGATAAGTATCCGTAACCTGGCTGAAACTGAGAAGCCTTGTTGGATCAATAAGGTCAGAACTTACAAAGCTTAAATCATCTTGCCAAAAGACGTGTCCGGGCAAAGCTGTCAGGCTGGAAAGTAGCGGCATGACCGCCGCCGGGGTGCCGGGGGAATTGGGGTAGCGTGGATTGCCTATGATCCTGAGCACGCCATTTTGAGTCAGCGGAGACGTTGCCCACGATGCTTTGCCTACACGATCAAACCACTCATGTGCTGCATCATGATGGACATGTACCGGGTCGAATAAGGCGATCAGTACATTAACGTCGAGTAGAAATACCATTATGGCAGTTCATCACGAAGCTGATTGACGAATTCCATTGTTACCGGGGTGTTGTCTTTTATCCGAAGCAGAGGCACGCCATTTCGCTTATCTTTCCCCATGCCTGGAGTCTGAAGCGACTGACGAGCCAGCGTCGAAATCACCTCTCCGACAGTCTTGTGCTGCCTTGCCGCCAATCCTTTAGCCGCCGCAAGTACATCATCATCTATTGCCAGTGTCGTTCTCATTTTCGTGCCCTGCATCACGCATCAAACATCTCGCATCAGATATAAGGCATTTGTTTGATTTTTTCAAACAGCAAAGCCAGCACTCAAATATAAAGCGCCTTGGCGGTCATAGGATAGACCCGCTTGCTGCCAAGCATATAGGCGATGATGGCCTGTGCATCGAACAGCCCGTGAAATGGCCGTCCGAGAATATTCATGCCGCCCGTATAGGCGCCGAAAGCCGGCATGATCATGCGGGAGCGATCACTGACGAAACAGCGGCGTTGCACCGCCTGTCCACGGCGCACCACTTTGGCAGCTGGATGCAGATGCCCGGCGATCTCGCCGGGGCAGGGGCGTTTGGAGGGTTCATGCCGGAAGATCAGATTACCGAAAGCCAATTCGGTAAATGTTTCACCCGGAAGCTCCGCAGGATGGTCCGGATCATGGTTACCCGTGATCCATACCCATTCGCGTCCAGCCATAAGCGAACCGAGCTGCGCCGCATATTGCGCCGGCAAGCGCGCAGCCGCCTCTCCATCGTGGAAACTGTCGCCAAGGCTGATGACACTGGCAGGATTGTAACGCGCAATCACCCGCCCCAAGGCAGCAAGCGTTGTTGCCGTATCATAGGGCGGCAGCATCATGCCGCGCCGCGCAAAGGATGAGCCCTTCTCGAAATGCAAATCCGATACGACAAGAATCCGGTCATCTTCCAGATACATGGCGCCGGAAGGGTCGCAAACGCATCTATGCCCGGCGACAACCATTTCGGCTGCCCCATGCAACATAGTCTTGGTTATTTGCGATACGAGATTCATGAATGGTCCGACATTTCCCGGGTCAATTCTTCGGCGATTTCTTCAAGCAAGGTTTCATGCGCTTCGCCGGGAACACGTTCCTTGCCGATTTCCATCATGACTGGAACGGCCAGCGGCGAAATCTGGTCCAGATCCTTATGGATGATATGGCCTTTGATTCGCCCCAGCATATCGCTGAGGCGGCGAATGTCCAGAAGTCCGGTCGCCGCATCGGCGCGGGTTGCCTGAATGAGAATGTGATCCGGCTCATGCTCCCGCAGCACATCGTAAATCAGATCGGTGGAAACCGTCACCTGCCGCCCGGTCTTTTCCTGTCCGGGATGCCGCTTCTCAACGAGACCGGAAATCAGCGCGCAGTTGCGGAAGGTTCGTTTCAGCATGAAGCTTTCCGACAGCCACGCTTCCAGATCATCGCCAAGCATGTCTTCGTCGAAAAGTTCCGAAAGCGGTAGCTCGCCCTTTTTGAACATGCGGCCCATGTCGCGCAGGCCCCAGATCGACAGCGCATAATCGGTGGCGATAAAGCCGAGTGGCCGCGCCTTTGCCCGCTCCAGCCTGCGCGTTAAAAGCATGCCCAGCGTCTGATGCGCCAGCCTGCCTTCAAAGGCATAGATCACCATATAGGATCGCTCGCCGCGCGGAAATGTTTCCACCAGAAGGCTTCCCGGTTGCGGCAGCACGGATTTTTCCTTCTGGATCCGCAGCCAATCGCTCACCTGATCGGGCAGCGCGCCCCAGCGAGCCGGGTCCGCCAGAATATTGCGCACCTGATCGGCGAGATAAGTGGTCAGCGGAAATTTGCCGCCCGCATAGGACGGTATCTTTGCGTCAAAACCATCCGCCTTTGACACAATACATTCGTTCTCGCGTATTCCCTCAAACCGCAGCACGCGGCCGGAAAAGAAGAATGTATCGCCGGGGCTGAGCGCCTCGATAAAATGCTCTTCGACTTTGCCAAGCACCGGCCCGCCGCGCACATTGCTGCCCTTGCCCCGCTGCCGTGTCAGCCGCACATTGAGCGAAGGCGCTTCAATGATTGTGCCGACATTCAAACGGTATTGCTGGGCGACACGCGGATGCGTCACCCGCCATGAGCCATCTGCCGCCTGCCGGATTTTTGCAAAGCGTTCATAGCTTTTCAGCGCATAGCCACCCGTCGCGACAAATTCGATAATCCGGTCAAATGTATCGCGCGGCAAAGCGGCATAGGGCAGGGCGGTGGTGACTTCCGCATAAAGCTCATCCGCCTGAAATGGCTCGGCGCAAGCCATGCCCAGCACATGCTGGGCCAATACGTCCAGCGAACCTTCGCCCAAGGCTGGCGTATCCTGCGCCCCGATATAATTGGCATCGAGCGCCGCCTGACATTCCATGACTTCGAAGCGATTGGCTGGAACCAGTATCGCCCGCGATGGCTCATCCATCCGGTGATTGGAACGCCCGATCCTTTGCGCAAGGCGACTCGCACCCTTTGGCGCGCCTACATGAATGACCAGATCGACATCACCCCAGTCAATACCAAGATCGAGCGTCGAAGTCGCAACCACGGCGCGCAAGGCATTGGCAGCCATCGCCTGTTCCACCTTGCGCCGCTTGCTTACATCGAGTGAGCCATGATGCAGCGCAATCGCCAGATTATCCTCATTGGCCATCCAAAGATCGTGAAACAAGCGCTCCGCCTGACTGCGCGTATTGACAAAGATCAGCGTCGTGGCGTGCTGTTTGATTGCTTCATATATGCCCGGCAAAGCATAGACCGCCGAATGTCCCGCCCAGGGAACCCGGTCTTCCGTTTGCAAAATGGTGATATGCGGTTTTGCACCGCCTTCAACCTTGACCAGACTTGCCAAGGGCGAGCCATCGGTTTGCGGCACAAGCCAGCCGCGCAATTCATCAGGGTCGGCAACGGTTGCCGACAGGCCTATCGTCTGCAATCCCGGTTGCAGGCGGCGCAATCGCGCCAGTCCCAGCGATAGAAGATGCCCGCGTTTCGATGTTACCAGCGAATGCAATTCATCAAAGATGACATAGCGCAAATCTTCGAAAAACCGCCCTGCATCCTTGGCCGCAATCAGCAGTGCCAATTGCTCCGGCGTGGTCAGCAATATATCGGGCGGCACCAGCTTCTGCCGCTGGCGCTTATGGGCAGGCGTGTCGCCGGTGCGCGTTTCAAGCCTTATGCCAAGCCCCATTTCTTCGATAGGTTTGGCAAGATTGCGCTGAATATCGACGGCCAGCGCCTTGAGCGGCGAAATATAGAGCGTGTGAATGCCGCGGCTCGCTGCATTGCTTTTGCCGCGCTGGGCTAGATCGACCAGCGAGGGGAGAAAGCCAGCCAGCGTCTTGCCCGCGCCGGTTGGGGCAATCAGCAGAGTCGACTGCCCTGCCTGCGCCGCCTCTAGCAGTTCCAGCTGATGGGCGCGCGGCGACCAGCCCTTGGCCTGAAACCAGTTCAGGAAAAGCGGAGGCAAAAGGGCGGAGCCGGTGTCGGCGGTGGGTGCTTTGCTGATTTTCACTAGGGCGAATGTAGTGGTCCGGCATCAAAGCGCCAAGTTTTCTTTTGGCAACAGAGCAGTGCGTGGTTCGACAAGCTCACCATGAGGAAAGTGATTTGATTGCATAGTGCCATCATTGTAGGTTTGGCATTCCTGCCAGTCACTCCCTCCCTCATGGTGAGCTTGTCGAACCACGCACAGAAGCAATGCAAGATCGTCACTTACAAAGATTGCATGGAGCTAAATCCACCCTATGTTCGTTCTATGTTTGGCAAACATGGTACAGAACGGAACATCAGCTTGGTTAAACGACCCGAAGAACTTCTGCGATCCACGCCTGCCGGTCTCTATTCACCAGCCGGTGATTTTTACATTGATCCGATCCGTCCTGTTGAGCGCGCCCTCATCACCCATGGCCATTCCGATCATGCCCGTTCCGGCCACCGCAAGGTCATGGCGACACAGCAAACGCTCGATATTATGGCCTTGCGCTATGGAGCGGATTTTGCCGGCGAAACGCAAGCGGCAGAGCTTGGCCAAACCACTGGGCTTAATGGAGTGACTATCAGCTTTCATCCGGCCGGGCATGTGCTGGGTTCTGCGCAAATTGCTGTCGAAAAAGATGGCATGCGCATTGTGGCGTCGGGTGACTACAAGCGAGCCAGCGACCCGACCTGCCTCGGTTTCGAACCCATCGCCTGCAATGTCTTTATCACCGAGGCGACCTTCGCCCTGCCGGTGTTTCGCCACCCGGACAGCCGCGATGAAATGGCAAAGCTGCTCAAATCGGTCGAGCAATTTCCCGAGCGTTCGCATCTCGTTGGTGCCTATGCGCTTGGCAAGGCGCAGCGCGTGATCCGCCTGTTGCGCGATGCCGGATATGATCAGACGATCTATATTCACGGGGCACTGGCCAAGCTTTGCGACTATTATGAAACGCAGGGCATAAAGCTTGGGCCTCTTGCCCCCGCCACACTGGAAAAGGATAGCGCGCCGGACTTTGCCGGAACCATTGTGGTCGGGCCTCCATCGGCCTTTCAGGACAGGTGGGCAAGACGTTTCCCCGATCCCGTTTCCTGCTTTGCCTCCGGCTGGATGCGTATTCGCCAGCGTGCGCGTCAAGGCGGTGTCGAACTGCCGATCATTCTTTCCGATCACTGCGATTGGGATGAGCTGACGCAGACGATCACCGAACTTGATCCGGAGCAGGTCTGGGTCACGCATGGGCGTGAAGAAGCCCTGGTCCGTTGGTGCGATCTGAACGGATATTCAGCCCGACCGCTCCACCTTGTCGGCTATGAAGATGAGGGTGATTGATGGAAGAATTTGCAGCGCTTCTCGACCGGCTTGTATTGACGCCTTCACGCAATGGAAAATTGACCCTGCTTTCCGATTATTTCCGCGATACGCCAGACCCTGATCGCGGTTTGGCACTTGCCGCCATTACCGGCGATCTGAACATCGCCAATGTCAAACCGGCCATGCTGCGCACTCTCATCGCAGAGCGCATGGATGAACAGCTTTTCGCCTATTCCTATGATTATGTTGGTGATCTTGCCGAGACTATTTCGCTCGTCTGGTCCTCCGACGAGCCTTTACGTTCCAACAGCGTGCCGACACTTGGGGATGTGGTGACGGCTCTTGAGCGTGCCTCGCGCAGCGATGCCGTCCGCATGGTGGAAAAATGGCTGGATCAGCTTGATGCATCGGCGCGCTACGCATTGTTGAAACTGGTAACAGGCGGCATGCGCATTGGTGTTTCGGCCCGTTTGGCAAAGCAGGCTCTGGCCCAGTTCGGGCAAGTCGATGTCACCGAGATCGAAGAGCTATGGCATGGGCTGACCCCGCCCTATCAACCGCTCTTTGCCTGGTTGGAAAAGAGCGCGGAAAAGCCTGAAAGCCTCAGTGCTGCGCCATTCCGCCCCGTCATGCTGTCCACGCCTTTGGAGGAGCCCGATTACTCACGCATCAATGCCGGAGAATATGTTGCCGAGTGGAAATGGGATGGTATCAGGGTTCAGTTGACTTCCGAACGGGGGCAGCGCCGCATCTACTCGCGCACCGGTGACGACATTTCCCACGCCTTTCCCGATATTGCCGACTATATGACATTTGAAGGCACGCTTGATGGCGAGTTGCTGGTGGCGCGAAGCGGAGACAATGAAATGGAGATCGGCGCATTTGGCGATCTCCAGCAACGGCTCAACCGAAAGACGGTTTCAGCCAGGCAGCTTGAAAGTCATCCTGCCTTTGTCAGGCTCTATGATCTGCTTGTCGATGGCGGGGATGACATTCGCACCTTGCCATTCATCGAGCGGCGCACGCGGCTTGAAGCTTTCGCAAAGCAGCTTGAGCCGACGCGGTTCGATCTTTCGCCACTCATCGCCTATGATCATTTTGACGATCTGGTGGAACTGCGCAAGACACCGCCGCATCCCATCATTGAAGGGCTCATGTTGAAACAACGCTCTTCCACCTATGTGCCCGGACGACCGAAAGGCCCCTGGTTCAAGTGGAAGCGTGATCCATTCATCATTGATGCGGTCCTGGTCTATGCGCAGCGCGGCCACGGTAAAAGGTCGAGCTATTACTCCGACTATACATTTGCAGTCTGGACCGGACCTGAAACAGAGCCGCATCTGGTGCCGGTGGGCAAAGCCTATTTCGGCTTCACCGATGAAGAGTTGAAACAACTTGACGCTTTCGTGCGCAACAATACGACGGAACGCTTTGGGCCGGTTCGCTCGGTGCGGGCCGAACCCCAGCACGGTCTGGTGCTGGAGGTTGCTTTTGAAGGGCTTAACCGTTCCAAGCGGCACAAGTCTGGCGTCGCCATGCGCTTCCCGCGCATATCGCGCCTGCGATGGGACAAGCCGCCCATCGAGGCGGACCGGCTGGAAACGCTTGAAGCAATGCTGCGCGACGACCAGCCCCTGGTCTGAAACCGGTCGGGAAAACTTACCATGAAGGTTATGAGAGAGCCTTTGCAGTGGTGCTATGCGTGGTTTGCCCTTCGACAAGCTCAAGATAGCACCATGAGGGAATGTGATGGGCTGCAAGTTGGTCGCCAACCTTGCAAGATCTGACTCCCTGCGATCAAATCACCTTCCTCATGGTGAGCTTGTCGAACCACGCACAGCATTAATTGCAAATTTATGTTGAGCTATCCTGAGCTTGTCGAAGGGCGAACCACACACAGCACCACTGCAAACATATGGCAAACCACCGACTACTTGCTTTGAATCTCCCAAGCCTTCGGGCCGAAAGTCACATTGAATCTGGAGAGGAACGAACGGCCTAAAAGCCCGTCAATCTCATCGCCGAGTGCTTTCTTGTCGGCCATGACAATCATCGCCACGTCATTGGCTTCGACATTGCCAATATTGACCTTCGATGCGGATGTGTGTTGGGCCAGAGACACGCCATTCGCCGTTTGCATACGCACCGTGAAATCTTCTGAAAGCGGCAGTTTGATGCGCGTCGCAAAACCCCTGCTTATCGATACAAAACTTGCGCCTGTATCGACAATGAAGTTGCCTGCCACACCGTTAATGCTGACGGTTGCCCGGATGACATTCTTTCCCGTAATGGGAAAACGGTCTTTGCCCTTGGCATATTGCTGCTCACATTTGCCCTTTGAAGTGTAGTCCTTCAGCATTGTCTGTGAACGCGCCGTGTCATTTTCAGCTGGATTGATCGATACCCACATCTGGATCGGGGTAATCGCACCACAATAGTCGCCGAGTGCAACATAGCTCAGGGACATCTGACGAAACACTTCGCCACTTATGTTTTCCAGATTATCTGTCAGACCAATCGTCGATTCAAATGCGTTGATCGCTTCCTTGTAGCGCTTTGCATCGCTTAAAATTTGCGCTTTGAGATAGTAGAATTGCGCAAGGTCAGGGGACATGACAAGCAGGTCATCAACGATCTTGAGCGCGCCGTCGAAATCGCTCAGTCCATACAGGGCATCTGCCGCATTATAGAGTGCCACATCTGATGGTCGGCATTTGTTGGAGTATGATTGAAAAACCCTCGCGCTCTCGCGGCTATAACTCTCTCTTTTCAATGCCGTTGCAAAATCATAAGTGACGTTCCAGTCGCAAGGTTCGCTTTGCAGCCTTGCAATTAGCCCCGCAATCGGAGATTTTCTGGCAATCTCCGCCGGTAGTGGCTTCATTTCATAACGCGCATAAAGCTTGGCAAGTTCGGGGTCGGGCTGGGAATCCCGCACTTCGACCGGCTTGGCCGCAGTCAATTGTTGCAAATCTGAAGGGAAAAGATCACCGCCCCAAAAGAAGGCGGCGACAGCAACGATCAAAATGCAAATGACGGTGGTGATGGCCGCATATTCACGCCATGCATTATAGCGTGGCGGGCCGCCATTACGGTCTTCCATATCAGCTTTGAGCATAAAAATCTCTTTAATATCAATATAATGGCAATGAATAATCAGGCAACCAAATCTACATTCAAAAGTTTATAGGAAATGGGATTGCCCGGCAAACAAAAACAATGGCAGTTGCATTATGTGCACGCAATGCTCGACGTGGTTGAATGAATATGGTCAGAAAAATCGGAAGTGATACAACCGAAAACCCGGTCATCGTCCTTTTCCGCCATGATTTGCGCCTGGCGGATAATCGCGCGCTCTATGCGGCATCGCAAAGCGGAAAACCTGTCATTCCGGTCTTCATCCGCGATGAAGAAGCCGCCGCATCGACAAGGCCCTTGGGTGGTGCGCGGCAATGGTGGCTTCACCACTCGCTCACATCGCTGACCAGATCGCTTGAGGCAATTGGGGCAAAGCTGATCCTGCGACAGGGCCGGACCCAAGCCATTATTGATGAACTTGTCAGCCATACCAAGGCCGATATGGTTCTGTGGAACCGACGATATGATCCGGCAGGAATCGAGACTGATACGGCGCTCAAAGCGCGATTGCTCGAAAGAGGCTTGAGAGCAGAGAGCTTTGACGGGCATTTGCTGCATGAGCCCTATTCGCTCAAAACAGGAGCGGGCGGATATTACCGCGTTTTCACGCCGTTCTGGCGCGCATTTCTAGGCGGCCCGGAGCCGCGCGATCCGGTTCCCGCACCGGCAAAGCTGAAGCCATGGATTGGCGAGATTGCTTCCGCCGATCTTCGCGACTGGCGCCTGCTGCCAGAAAAGCCGGATTGGGCAAAGGCGCTTCATCATGATTGGACGCCCGGCGAGGAGGGGGCGAAGCAAAAGCTGGCGGATTTTCTGGAGGATAGGGCGGCGTCTTACAAAAATGACCGGGATTTGCCCGGCAGAGAGGGCACTTCGCGCCTGTCGCCACATCTTGCCCATGGTGAAATCACGCCATTTCAGATCTGGCATGCATCAAAATCACCGGCAATAAAGGACCAAAATGCCGGACTCGACACATTCCGCAAAGAGGTGGGATGGCGGGAATTTTCCTATCATCTCCTCTTCAACAACCCAAAGTTGCATGAGGATAATTTCAACAAAAGCTTCGATAGTTTTGAGTGGAGCAGCAGCGCCAGAAATTTTGATGCCTGGAAAACCGGCAGGACCGGCTATCCCATTGTCGATGCCGGCATGCGCCAGCTTTGGCAGACCGGCTGGATGCATAACCGGGTGCGGATGATCGTGGCGTCGTTCCTGATTAAGCACCTGCTGATCGATTGGCGGGAAGGGGAGAAATGGTTTTGGGATACGCTTGTCGATGCCGATCCCGCCAGCAATGCCGCGAGCTGGCAATGGGTTGCAGGATCGGGTGCGGATGCTTCACCCTATTTCCGTATCTTCAATCCCATCCTCCAAGGCGAAAAATTCGATCCAAAGGGAAATTATGTCCGGCAGTTTGTTCCGGAGCTTAAAAACCTGCCGGATAAATATTTGCACAAACCATGGACCGCCCCGGCTGTCGTCCTGAACTCGGCAAATATCGAACTCGACAAAGACTATCCCGGCCCGATTGTGGAGCATGGCGCAGCGCGAAAACGCGCTCTGGAAGCCTATTCACGCACACGCTGACGGGTTTTCCACATAAACGAAAAAAAATATTGCAGGGTCAATATTGGCGCATCAGCACGCAAAAATGGCGTAAAATGGCCCTTGGGTCCATATAGTGCAATATTTTTTGACGCCCCCGTAACTCTTATTAAACTAAAATATTACGTCGAAACTATTAGAGCCTCCTTGCTTTGCGGCAAATTTTGGCATTTGTTCAGCTCTTCACAATTCTCTTAGAGGGGAAGGAACAAGAAATGACCCTAATGAAACTTAATTTCCGCACCGCGCTGCTGCTCGGATCACTCATGCTCGGCGCCAGCCCGGCCCTGGCTGAAGCTGTGCTCCATCGCGGCAATAGCGGCGAGCCACAGACACTCGACCAGTCCCAAACCTCGATTGATATCGAAGCATTCATCGTGAAAGATCTCTATGAAGGTCTCACAGTCTATGATGCCGATGGCAAGATTGTTCCCGGTGCCGCAGAAAGCTGGACCGTTTCCGATGATGGTCTCGTCTATACATTCAAGCTTCGCGCCGATGCAAAATGGTCCGATGGCTCGCCGGTAACGGCTGAAGACTTCGTATTCTCCATGCGACGTGTCGAAGACCCCAAGACCGCTGCTGGCTATGCCAATATTCTCTATCCGATCAAGAATGCGCAGAAGGTCAATAAGGGCGAAGCAAAGCTTGAAGAGCTTGGCGTAAAATCCGTTGATGAAAAGACGCTGGAAATCACCCTCGAACAGCCAACGCCTTTCTTCATCGAGCTCTTGTCGCATCAGACAGCGCTGCCAATCAACAAGGCGAGCTTCGAGAAGAACGGGGCTGAATTCGTCAAGCCCGGCAAATTGGTCGGCAATGGCGCATTCAAGCTCACCGAACATGTGCCGAATGATCATCTGACCGTCGTCAAGAACGAGAATTATTGGGACGCCGCCAATGTCAAACTGGATAAGGTGATCTTCTATCCAATCGACGATCAGGCAGCCAATGTCCGTCGTTATGAGGCGGGTGAACTCGATCTCGTTTACAACTTCTCATCCGATCAGATTGACCGTCTGCGCGCCGCAAATCCGAAGCAGGTTCATGTCACTCCGGCAGCTGCAACCTATTACTACCCATTCGATACACGCACAGAGCCATTCAATGACGTCCGCGTCCGCCGTGCTTTGTCCATGTCTGTCGATCGTGACTTCCTTGCCAACGAAATTTACGATGGCACAAAATTGCCGGTCTACTCGCTCGTTCCTCCAGGCCTTGAATCCTATGGCGATCCCGAGAAGCCAGATTTTGCCGGCCTTTCGCAACTTGATCGCGAAGACAAGGCTGTCGAGCTGATGAAAGAGGCGGGCTATGGCGAAGGCGGGAAGCCGCTCAACATCGAACTCCGCTACAACACCAATCCAAACCATGAGCGTGTTGCAACAGCCGTCGCCGATATGTGGAAAAAGACTTTCGGCGCAACCGTAACGCTGATGAATCTCGATATTTCATCGCATTACGCCTATCTGCAGGAAGGCGGCAAGTTTAACGTCGCCCGTGCAGGCTGGACCGCCGACTATGCGGATGCCGAAAACTTCCTCAATCTGAACGTCAGCACCAACAAGACCTTCAATTACGGACATTATGAAAATCCGGAATTTGATGCGCTGATGAAGAAGTCCTATGCGGAACGTGACCCTGCTGCGCGCTCCAAGATCCTGCACGAAGCTGAAGCATTGATCGCACGCGATCAACCGATTGCTCCCTTGATGAACGATGCCAATCTCTGGCTCGTTGCCGACAAGGTCAAGGGTTGGGGCGACAACCCCAACAATGAACATCTGAGCAAATATCTGAGCATCGCAGAATAAGGAAAGCCTGAATGTGGGTGGCCGCCGGTCACCCACATTCCGCTTACCGATGTCCCGTGCCAAATTTACAAAACTCAAATCCACATGATTTTGGACGCCACCTCATTTCACATGAGGATTGGAAGGCTCTATGCATGGTTCGCCCTTCGACAAGCTCACTTTGCAGGTGGCGGTCTGGCATTAAAACCTCTGCAAAGGTGCTGTGCGTGGTTCGACAAGCTCACCATGAGGAAGATTGTGAGCTGCAATGATAATTGCGACATTGCAAATCTGCGCTCGTGCAGTCCTCAACCTCCCTCATGGTGAGCTTGTCGAACCACGCACCAAGAACCAGGCTCAGCCAAAGCACTGTAGAATTTGGGCAGAAATAGGAGTTTTCATAAGATGTACTTTTCAAAGTTCACTTTAACAACAGCAGTCGCTGCCTCGCTGCTTTTGGGCGCTGCTCCGGCACTGGCGGAAGCTGTCCTGCACCGTGGCAATAGCGGCGAGCCGCAGACACTTGATCCATCGCAGACTTCTCTGGAGATCGAGGCGTTCATTCTGAAAGATTTGTATGAAGGACTGACGATCTATGATGCGGCGGGCGATATCGTCCCCGGCGCAGCCGAAAGCTGGACGGTTTCCGATGACGGCACTGTCTATACATTCAAGATCAACCCTAAAGCCAACTGGTCCGATGGGTCGCCTGTCACTGCCGAGGATTTCATATTCTCTTTCCGGCGCGTGGAAGATCCCAAAACAGCAGCCGGCTATTCCAATATTCTTTATCCGATCAAGAATGCCGAGAAGGTGAACAAGGGTGAGGCCAAGCTTGAAGAGCTGGGCATGAAGGCACTCGATGCCAAAACCCTGGAAATAACGCTCGAACGCCCGACGCCTTTCTTCCTTCAGCTACTGGCGCATCAGACCGCCCTGCCGGTCAATAAGGCAAGCCTTGAGAAGAATGGTGCCGAGTTCATCAAACCCGGCAAGCTGGTTTCCAACGGCGCTTTTGAACTGGCCGAGCATGTGCAGAACGATCATCTGACGGCTGTCAAAAATCCGGATTATTGGGACGCCGCCAATGTAAAGCTGGATAAGGTTATCTTCTATCCGACCGAGGATCAGGCAGCGGCAGTCCGCCGTTTTGAAGCTGGTGAAATTCAGCTGGTCTATAATTTCTCGGCAGACCAGATCGAGCGCCTGCGCGCCTCATATGGGGATCAGGTCCATGTGAATCCGGCATTGTCTACCTATTTCTACTCATTTGATACACGCGTAGAACCGTTCAACGACGTCCGCGTCCGGCGCGCGCTTTCCATGGCAATTGATCGCGACTTCCTCTCGCGGGAAATCTACAAGGGTGCGCAGCTACCAGCCTACTCATTGGTCCCTCTCGGTATAACCAATTATGGCAAACCGGAAGAGCCAGACTTTGCCACGTGGACCCAGATCGATCGCGAAGACAAAGCTATCGAACTGATGAAGGAAGCCGGTTACGGCAAAGACGGCAAGCAGCTCGAAATCGAGATCAGATACAATACAAACCCCAACCACGAAGCTGTGGCCACCGCCGTCGCCGATATGTGGAAAACGGTCTTCGGCGCCAAGGTCACTCTCTCGCAGATCGATATCAGCGCCCATTACGCCTATCTGAAGGAAGGCGGAAAATTCAATGTGGCGCGTGCAGGTTGGACAGCCGATTATGCGGACGCGGAAAACTTCATGACAATCAACATGAAGAAAAATCCGACCTTTAATTACGGCCGGTATGACAATCCCGAATATGATGCTTTGGTCGAAAAATCCTACACCGAGAAAGATCCGGCCGCCCGTTCCAAGCTTTTGCATGAAGCCGAAGCCATGGTTCTGCGTGACCAGCCGATTGCACCCATGATGAATTTTGGACAGCTCTGGCTTGTGTCGAACAAGGTCAAGGGCTGGGTGGATAACGGATCGAACGACCATCTCAGCAAATATTTTAGCGTCACGGAATAAGACCTTGAGGCGCGATCCGGTTTACGGATTGCGCCCATGATTGGAGAGTAGCCCATGTTCCATTTCATCCTTCGCCGACTGGCGAGCGCGGTGCCGACATTGTTCATTGTCGTCACCATTTCGTTTTTCCTCATGCGCTTTGCGCCCGGAGGGCCCTTCAATCTTGAGCGGCCATTACCACCGGCGACGATGGAAAATCTCATGAAGGCCTATCATCTTGATCAGCCTCTATGGAACCAGTATCTCAACTATCTGAAGAACGCCGTTACCGGCGATTTCGGGCCGAGTTATATTTACAAGGACAATACGATTGCCGAACTCATCGGCAAAGGCCTGCCCTATTCGGTCAAGCTGGGCAGTTTTGCCCTTTTGTTCGCGCTCATCGGCGGCGTGCTTGTCGGCACTCTTGCAGCACTCCGGCAAAACTCATTTTTTGACTTCTTGACCATGTCGGTCGCGACGACCGGTGTTACGGTTCCGAACTTCGTTGTCGGCCCGGTTCTTCTGCTGATTTTTTCACTGACATTCTCGCTTTTACCCGGAGGAGGGTGGGGAGACGGCTCTTGGCCGTTTTTGATATTGCCCGTCATAACGCTTGGGCTTCCGCAGCTGGCCGTTTTTGCACGGTTGACGCGCGGGTCCATGATTGAGGCGCTGCATGCCGACCATATTCGAACGGCCAAGGCTTATGGATTGCCCTCCCGCTCTGTTGTGATCACCCATGCCATGCGCGGCGCTCTTCTCCCCGTGGTTTCCTATCTGGCACCCTGTGCTGCCGCGCTTCTCACAGGTTCCGCTGTCGTGGAGAGCATTTTCACCATTCCCGGTGTCGGACGTTATTTCGTCCTCGGCGCCATTAATCGTGACTACACATTGGTGATGGGAACCGTCGTCCTCGTCGCCATTTTTGTCATCGTATTCAATCTAGTGGTCGATATTCTCTACGGCCTTCTCGATCCGAGGGTTCGTCATGACTGATATTCCTGCAACAATTATTCCACCGGAAGAATCCAAAGGCCGCAGTCTTTTCCAGCTGGCTGCCATTCGCTTCCGCCGCAATAAAGCAGCAATGACGGGCAGTATTCTGCTGTTCCTGATCACTGTTTTCTCGTTCCTCGGGCCCTATGTCATCAGCCATAGCTATGATCAGGTGTTCTCGTCCTATGTCACGGTGCCACCCAGCATCGAGCCGCTTCCCAAGGCGGATAGTCTTGGTGAAGTGATGAAAGGCGTCGCCGACCGCGCCAGAGTTGAGTTGCGCGAATTTGCCGTGGACGGCAACACATTCACCGCAACCATTCATTCCGACAAGCCGATTGACCCGCGTTCAACGCGCTATTTCGATCGCGCCAATGAATTCGACAATACACAGGTTGCGGCCACGGAAGATGGTGGCGCAACTCTGAAATTGACGGGCGATGTCAATCGCGAATATTTCCCGTTTGGTACTGATAATAACGGGCGCGACCTGCTTGCCCGTGTCATGCTTGGCGGTCAGATATCCCTTGCTGTCGGCTTTTTGGCCAGCCTCGTTTCGCTGGCTGTCGGTGTTACCTATGGTGCCATATCGGGTTATCTTGGCGGGCGTGTCGACAATGTCATGATGCGCCTTGTCGAAATTCTCTATTCACTGCCCTTCGTGTTCCTTGTCGTTGTCCTCGTCGTGTTCTTCGGGCGAAGTTTCATTCTCATCTTCCTCGTCATTGGTGCCGTTGAGTGGCTGGACATGGCGCGTATCGTGCGTGGCCAGACCCTGGCCTTGAAACGCCGCGAATTCATCGGCGCTGCACAGGCATTGGGCTTGACTGACTGGCAGATTATCCGTCGTCACATCATTCCAAATACGATTGGTCCCGTCATTGTGTTCGTCACAGTGGTTGTGCCGAAGGTCATTCTTTTGGAAAGCTTTCTGTCGTTCCTCGGCCTTGGCGTTCAAGCGCCTTTGACAAGCTGGGGCGCTTTGATTTCCGAAGGAGCCAACAAAATGCAGTCTGCACCCTGGCTGCTGATTTTCCCCGCCATCTTCTTTGTCGTCACACTGTTCTCGCTGAACTTCATCGGCGATGGGCTGCGCGATGCACTCGATCCGAAGGACCGCTGAGATGACGGACAAGAATGAAACCATATTGTCCGTTCGCGGACTGAAAGTAGACTTCACAACACCGGATGGTGACGTGAATGCCGTCAAGGGCATTGACCTTGATGTGAAAGCCGGAGAAACGCTTGCCGTCGTCGGTGAGTCAGGTTCCGGAAAAAGTCAAACCATGATGGGTATCATGGGATTGCTTGCAGCCAATGGCAAAGTCACCGGCTCCGCGGAATATCGCGGCAAGCAATTGATCGGGCTTCCGATCAAGGAACTCAATAAGGTCCGCGGCTCAAAGATCACAATGATCTTTCAGGAACCCATGACCTCGCTTGATCCGCTTTATACGATTGGGCGGCAGATTGCCGAGCCTATCGTTCACCACAAGGGTCTCAGCTTCAAACAGGCTAAGGTGCGTGTGCTGGAATTGCTCAAGCTTGTCGGCATTCCTGAGCCTGAGCGGCGCATCAATTCTTATCCGCATGAAATGTCGGGTGGCCAGCGCCAGCGCGTCATGATTGCCATGGCGCTTGCCAATGAGCCCGATCTTCTGATCGCCGACGAACCCACAACTGCGCTCGACGTTACCATTCAAGCGCAAATATTGGATCTGCTGCGCGACCTGCAAAAGCGGTTTGGCATGGCCATCGTGCTCATCACCCACGATCTTGGCATTGTGAAACATTTTGCCGAAACTGTGGTTGTGATGCGCAAAGGTGAAGTGGTCGAAAGAGGCACTGTCGAGCAAATCTTCGAACGGCCGCAGGAAGACTATACCAAAATGCTTCTGGACGCTGTTCCCAGCGGCAGCAAGGCTCCTCCGGCGGAAACTGCTCCTGTCGTGCTTGAAGGGCGCAATGTTTCCGTCGACTTCAGAATAGGTGGAGGGTTCCTTACCAGTGCCCACACGCTTTTCCGTGCTGTTGATGGCGTGACTATCCGTCTTCAGGAAGGCCAGACAATCGGCATTGTGGGGGAATCCGGATCGGGCAAATCGACCTTGGGTCGCGCTCTGCTGCGTCTCTTGCCGAGCAGTGGCCACTATCATTTCGCCGACAAGAATATTTCGAGCTTTGGCCGGTCCGCCATGCGGCCATTGCGCAAACAGTTGCAATTGGTATTCCAGGACCCTTACGGCTCGCTTTCGCCGCGGCAGACTGTTGGCGAAATCATCACAGAGGGGCTGCTCATCCATGAGCCGCAACTAAGCCGATCAGACCGTGACAAACGGGCGGTTGCCGCCTTGAAGGAAGTTGGGTTGGATCCCGCTGCCCGCAACCGTTATCCGCACGAGTTTTCTGGCGGACAACGGCAACGCATCGCCATTGCCCGCGCTATCATTTTGAAGCCGAAGGTCGTTATCCTCGATGAACCGACATCCGCGCTGGATCGCTCGGTGCAGGGACAGGTTATCGAACTATTGCGTGATCTTCAGTCAAAGCACGGCCTGTCCTATATTTTCATCAGCCATGATCTGGCGGTCATCAAAGCCATGTCCGATTATGTGGTGGTGATGAAGAACGGCAAAATCGTCGAAGAAGGTCAGACCGAGGACATATTTGAAAGCCCGCATCATGAATATACAAAGACGCTCATTGGTGCTGCTTTCGATCTCGATTAACCGGAGGCAAAACCAGGCGTGATCCAGCTTCACACAGGACAGGCACGGGAAAAAATCGAAGCGATTTTCCGTGCCTACCTGGAAAACCACAAAAAGGCAGGAGTTCTTCCCGACTTTATTTGAACTGGGAAGACTTTTTCCGCAAAAGGGCGGAATTTTGCTGAAGAATCGTCGATTTTTACCCAAAAAATACTACCTACGCATGCAATTTAGTTGTTGTCGGTTGAATGATGCCCGATCTGGATATTGAAGCTTTCTGAAAGCGCCCGCTTGTACCCGCAAGCGGGCGCTTTGCATTTGCCTCCCTGGTTATGCGGAAAACTCATCACCTTGTCGCTGGACTAACTTTTGAGGCTGCTCACCCAATTCACCCGAGGAGCACAGGCAAGTCCCACAGGCTTCCTGACATTCCTGTTTGACTCCCGGTTTCTTTCGTGCTCAATTGGCACAATGGTCCAACCAATTTAGAAAGAGCGTCGCTTGATCAGCCAGATCCTTTCTCCAGTTCATACATCTTCACGGGACGATGCGGTTTTGCAGGCGCTTGTTGGATTTGTGACGGATGAGGGGCTTGTGCCAGGCGACCGTTTACCGACGGAACGTGTCCTTGCCGAGCGCTTGAAGGTGAGCAGGACAACTGTCCGCGAAGCGCTCACCCGCTGGCAGGAATTGGGCCTCGTGGAGCGGCGGCAGGGCAGTGGTACTTATTTGAAGGCAGCCGTTACGCGCAATATGCTGCACATGCCGCTCACCCTTGCTTCCGGCAATGATTTCAATAGCTTAATGCATACATTGGAAATTCGCCGGGGTCTTGAAGCTGAGGCGGCAGCTCTATCGGCAGCACGTGTCAGCGATGCGGATATCGCCATGATCGAGCAAAAACTGATCAGGATGGAAGAGGCATTTCATGAACGCCATGGCATGTCCGCCGATGAGGATTGGGACTTCCATCTGGCTGTCTTCCGCACATCTGGCAATCCTTTATTCGAGCAGATTATCGCTGCCATGTATGAAATGTTTCACCGCTTCTGGGAGCATCCGTTGGGCGTTCGCGACTTCGGTCATGCCAGCTTTCCCTACCATCGCACCTTGTTCAATGCGATAGCCGCGCGCGATCCTATTGCTGCCAGAGCAGAGGCATTGAAGCTGATCGCAACGGTCGAAGACGACCTGAAGCGCGGCGCCGCCAACCTGAAAAAACAAACCCAGAAAAACCGAGTTCATATTTAGAATGAATGATAACCCTTTCTTCCACGATCAGGACATGATGGCGCAAGCCGCAACTCTGCTGGCTCATGACGATCCTTTTCCAGGCGGTTCTGTTGTTCCGCCAATCTATCAAACTTCGCTTTTCACCTTCACAAATTACGCCGAAATGGCCGATGCTTTCGCCGGTCGCAAGCGCCAACCAATGTATTCCCGCGGCGATAATCCGACTGTGATGGAGTTTGAAAAGAAGATCGCGGCGCTTGAAGGCGCTGAGGCGGCACGGGCTTTTTCCAGTGGAATGGGTGCGATCAGCGCCATGGTACTTGCCTTCGTCGGCGCAGGCGAACGCATTGTTTCTGTTCGCAATTGTTATGGCGATGCCTACCGTCTGTTCGAACGTCTTCTGCCTCATCTTGGCATCAAGGTAGACTATGTCGATGGCTCCGATCCCGATGCTGTCGCCGCTGCTTTGCCGGGCGCCAAGCTGCTTTATCTGGAAAGCCCAAGTTCCATGATGTTCGAATTGCAGGACATCGCTCATTATGCGCGTCTTGCCAAACAACATGGCGTCGTCACCACGATCGACAATTCCTGGGCAACGCCGCTTTTCCAAAAGCCAATCAGCCATGGCATTGATTTGGTTATGCATTCCGCGTCCAAATATCTGGGCGGGCACAGCGATACGGTCGCTGGCATTGTCTCCGGCTCGCAGGAAATGATCGACCGGATCAATGGCCGCACCTACTCTTACCTCGGCGCAAAGCTCTCGCCATTCGAGGCCTGGCTTCTTTTGCGCGGGCTGCGCACGCTGACATTGCGGTTGCCGCATCACATGAAGAGCGGCCTTATCATCGCTGAAAGGCTTAAAGGCCACGGCAATGTCGAGCGGGTCATGCACCCGGTCTATTCAAACCATCCTGGCAAAGCCACGCTTAGCGGTTATTCGGGCCTGTTTTCATTCGAGGTAACGGACGATATCGACGTGCCTGCCTTTGTCGATGCGTTGAAACTGTTCCGCATCGGCGTCAGCTGGGGCGGTCATGAAAGCCTCGTTGTCCCCGCACTTGCTTCCTTGCAGCAAACGCCGGACGCAAATTCGATCGGGCGCTTCGGTGTCAGCCCCCGAACGATCCGCCTACATGTCGGACTGGAAAATGTCGAGGAACTCTGGGCGGACCTCGCCAACGCATTCACCGCGGCAAAACGCTGAACTTAAAAACAAGATGGGAGCATAAAATGCAAAAAAGAATGGGAATATTTCTGGCCAGCGCAATCGCAGCACTGTCCATGACAGTATCGGCAGCCTTTGCTGATACGACAATCAAAATGGTGGAGGTCATCACCAGCCCGCCTCGTACCGAGCTGTTGAAAAAGCAGATTGCCAGCTTCGAGCAGGCAAACCCCGGCATAAAGGTGGAACTTGTATCGCTTCCATGGGGACAGGCGTTTGAAAAATTCCTGACCATGGTCCAGGCCGGGGACACGCCCGACATCGTCGAGATGCCCGAACGCTGGATGGGCCTTTATGCCAACAACGCGCAGCTTGAAGACCTTGGGCCTTATCTCGCCAAGTGGAAAGATGCCGGCACGCTCGGCGATCGCGCCAAGCAGTTCGGTTCGGTTGTCGATAACAAGCAGTACATGATCCCTTACGGCTATTACATCCGAGCCATGTTCTGGAACAAGAAGCTCTTCGCCGAGGCAGGTCTCAAAGAAGCACCGAAGACACTCGACGAATTCATGGAAGCCAACAAGAAGATTTCCGCGATCAAAGGCAAATATGGTTATTGCCTGCGCGGTGGTCCTGGCGGCTTCAACGGCGTTCAGATGTTCATGAACATCGCCAATGGCAAGGGCGGCTATTTCAATGCCGATGGCACAGCGACAATCAACGAACCCGGCTCAGTTAAGGGTCTGGAGTTGCTGGCCGACATTTACAAGAATGGCTATGCTCCAAAAGACAGCGTGAGCTGGGGCTTCAACGAGATCGTCACCGGCTTTTACTCCGGAACCTGCGCAATGCTTGATCAGGATCCAGATGCACTGATCGGCATTGCTGAAAAAATGAAAGCGGAAGACTTCGGCGTCGCTCCCTTGCCAACAGGACCAAACGGTAAATCCTACCCGACTTTGGGTTATGCAGGTTGGGCGATGTTTGCTGATTCCGAGGTCAAGGATGACGCATGGAAACTGATGGCGACATTGCTTTCGCCTGAAGACAATATTGAATTCGCCAAGAATGTCGGGGTTCTGCCGATCCACAATGGCGCGGACAAAGATCCCTACTTCGGCGCAGAAGCATTCAAAGGTTGGTTTGAGGAAATCAACGACCCGAAAACCTTCGAATTGGTGACACCGCCAACCCATCTGGAAAACCTCGGCAATTTCTATGACTCCGTTTCAGTCAAGAATTTTCAGGAAGTATTGCTCGGCCAGAAAACGCCAAAAGCAGTCGCTGATGAGTGGGCTGCTTTCCTCACCGAACAGCAGCAAGCCTGGATGGCCAAGAACAAGAAATAATCTGAGTTGAATAAATGCTCCGGTGCGCTGTGCCGGAGCATTCATTGCGGGGATTGCAATTGCCTTGTGCGTGGTTCGACAAGCTCACCATGAGGGAAGTTTATAAGCTGCGGGGAGCCGGATTCTGAGACGTTGCAGAAAACCTTGCAACTAACCACGTCCCTCATGGTGAGCTTGTCGAACCACGCACAAACCTATGCAAACGAGCTTAAAGCATTGTGTCGTGTATTATGGAGAAAGATTCTAATGACACACGCAACAGCGGCGGGTTTGCCGCAGGGAAATGGAAGGGAAGGTGGCAAGCGCCGCTTCTCGACTGTTTTCGAACCATGGCTCTATCTGAGCCCCGCACTTGTCCTGCTTTTGCTCGTGCTCGTCGTTCCGCTGATATTCGGTATCAGCTATTCTTTCCGGAAGTTCTCGGCGTTCAAATCTGAATTTGTCGGCCTTGGTCAATATGAAGCCCTGCTGCATGATGCAAATCTCGGTCAGGCGCTGATGAATACACTGTGGTGGACTGTTGCCAGCCTCGTTTTGCAGTTCTTCCTTGGTTTAGGATTGGCATTGCTGCTTGATCGCAATTTTTACGGCAAGAAAGTGGTGCAGGCCATCGTATTCCTGCCTTGGGCAGTTCCGTCCTTCCTTTCAGGTCTTACATGGGCGTGGCTTTTCAATCCGATTGTCGGGCCTTTGCCACACTGGCTGTTCGCTTTGGGGCTCAAGTCCGAACCCACCAATATTCTCGCTGATCCAGCGACCGCCATGTGGGGGCCTATCATAGCGAATGTTTGGTTCGGCGTGCCCTTCTTCGCCATCACCCTGCTGGCTGCGTTGAAATCCATTCCCGGCGAGCTGCATGAAGCTGCGGCCATTGATGGGGCGAGCCCGTGGCAGCGCTTCATGAAAGTGACCCTGCCTTTTCTCGCGCCCACCATTGCGATCACAGTGATGCTGCGCACCATATGGATCGCCACTTTTGCCGACCTGATTTATGTCATGACCGAGGGCGGACCCGCGGGCTCAACCAATACAGTTGCAACCTATATTTATGTGAGCGCTTTCAAGACACTGGACAAAGGCTACGCCTCAGCGGTCGCGGTACTCCTGCTTGCACTCCTCATCCTCTACGCGATTGTTTTGATCCGCATTCGCAAATCTCTCGTGAGGTATTCCTAATGATCGCCGGACGCTCACGCAATGCCAGAATTATTGGCGGAATTGGCCTTTATAGCGCAGTCGCCGCCTATGTAATCTTCGCGCTGTTTCCGCTGTTCTGGACGCTGAAAATATCCGTAACCCCACAGTCTCTGCTCTATTCGGAGGGCATAACCCTTTGGCCTTCATCAGCGACTTGGGAGAACTACAAGACAGTTCTGCGGGCCACCGACTTTCCACGCTATTTCGTCAACAGCGTTATCGTCTCGGTCATCACCGCAGTGCTGGTAACAATCATTGCATCGGCGGCCGGCTATGCAATGTCGCGCTTCTCATTTCGTGGAAAAACGACTGTCGCCGTCACACTCTTGCTGACCCAGACGTTTCCTCTGGTCATGGTGATACCGCCAATTTATCGAATAATGGGCCAGCTTGGGCTGACTGACAGCCTGACCGGTCTGATCATCATCTATACTGCCTTCAACATCGCCTTTGCCACATTTCTCATGCAATCGTTTTTCGATGGCATCCCGAAAGACCTGGAAGAGGCAGCGATGATCGATGGCTGCAATCGCAGCCAAGCCTTGCGCCGCGTTATCATTCCTCTGACCCTACCGGGAATGGGGGCAACACTCGGTTTCGTATTCACTGCGGCATGGAGCGAATTGCTGTTCGCATTGATGCTTATTAGCAGCGACAACCAGAAAACCTTCGCGGTTGGCCTACTCACATTCATTGGCAAGTTTGCGGTCGACTGGGGTCAGATGATGGCCGCCTCGGTGCTGGCTTTGATACCCGCATGTCTATTCTTCGCCTTCCTGCAACGATACCTCGTCACAGGCCTCACGGCCGGTGCGGTGAAGGGCTAATAAGGGATTTAACACGATGGCTTCTGTCACTATTACCAACGTCCAGAAAAGCTACGGCGCCATGAATGTGCTCTCTGCCGTTAATCTCGAAATTCCGGATGGCGAATTTGTCGTGCTTGTCGGGCCGTCAGGCTGCGGCAAGTCCACCTTGCTACGCATGATCGCCGGGCTTGAAGAAATCTCCGCCGGAGAGATCAGGATTGGCGACCGCGTCGTCAATGATGTGGCGCCCAAGGATCGCGACATCGCCATGGTGTTTCAATCCTACGCGCTCTATCCGCATATGGATGTGGCCTCGAATATGGGCTTTAGTCTTATGCTGCGGAAAGCGGCCAAGGAACTTGTCCTGGACCGGGTCAGCAGCGCCGCAAAGCGACTGGGGCTGGACGTGCTTTTAGAGCGGCTTCCCCGCCAGCTTTCCGGTGGTCAGCGCCAGCGGGTTGCCATGGGCCGCGCTATTGTTCGTGATCCCAAAGTGTTCCTTTTTGACGAACCACTCTCCAATCTCGATGCCAAGCTTCGCGTGCATATGCGCACGGAAATCAAGGCGCTGCACCAGCAGCTGAAAACCACATCGGTTTACGTCACCCATGATCAGGTGGAAGCAATGACCATGGCAGACCGCATTGTGGTCATGCATGATGGCATTATCCAGCAAGTCGGCACGCCCTTGGAACTATACGATAATCCGGCCAATATTTTCGTTGCAGGATTCATCGGATCTCCGGGAATGAACTTCCTTCCAGCTGTGGTACGCCGCGAGGGGGATAAGGCTTGGGCCGAGTTGAGCGACGGTCAGACCATTGGCCTGCTTCCGCAATTGGAAATCTCGGACAGCGAAAGAGTGACAATTGGCATTCGCCCCGAGAATATTGAAGTCGGCGGCGGCACTGATCTGAAGGCACAGATAGAGGTCATAGAGCCTCTTGGACTGTCGACGCAGTTCTATACGAAGCTTTCCGGGCACCAGACCTGTATATTCGCCATGGGTAGGACAGACCGGCAACCCGGAGATATGATTGGACTTGGCATCAAGCCAGAGAATGTCCATCTTTTCCATGGCGCGAGCGGTTTGCGCATCGGGTAGGCCATATAGAGAGCATAGACGTCTTTGCGTGGTTCGCCCTTGGCAAGCTCAGGAGCTCGCATGAGGGGATGGGTGGGCTGCAAGTCTCGTGCAAAGACCACATGCGAGGCTCAAATCGAGCTCGACGCAATAGCATAAACCTTCCTCATGGTGAGCTTGTCGAACCGCGCGGAAGGTCTATGCAAAATGGTTCAAGAAATTGTGCCTGCGTCCGTAAGGTTCGGCAATTGAAGAAAACAACCGCACCGAAATTATATTCCTGATATCACGTAAAATGTGGTATGAATTTCGTCTAATTCTACTTTCATGACGCTAGAATGCCTATACAGGCGATCTACAAAGTGACATTTTCCAATCATTAGCCCAAATGCGTACAAAGACGCAGCGGCGCATAGATATCGGATGGAAACAAAATGAACTGGCTGAAATCAATCGTCGTCATCGGTGCTCTGGCAATCTCACCCGTGCATGCATTCGCAGGCTCGAACCTTGAGGAAATCAAGTCCGCAGGTGTTCTCAAGATCGGTACTGAAGGCACTTATGCGCCATTTACCTATCACGACGCCGCCGGCAAGCTTGTTGGTTTCGATGTGGAAATCGGCGAAGCCATTGCAAAAAAGCTCGGCGTGAAGGCCGAATTCCTGGAAGGCAAATGGGATGGTTTGATTGCCGGTCTTGACGCCAAACGTTATGATACTGTTATCAATCAGGTCGGCATTACCGAGGCCCGCAAAGCAAAATACGACTTCTCCGAACCCTACATCGCATCCAAGGCCGTTCTCATCGTCAAAGGCGACAATGATGAAATCAAGGGTTTTGCTGATCTGAAGGGTAAAAAGTCTGCTCAATCTCTTTCCAGCAATTTCGGCAAGATCGCCCAGAGCAATGGCGCAGAGCTGGTTGGAACTGACGGCTTCGATCAATCAATCCAGCTTCTGTTGAGCGGACGCGCCGATGCAACCGTCAATGACAGCCTGTCGTTTCTTGACTTCAAAAAACACAAGCCCGACGCCAATGTAAAAATTGCAGCTGAACAGGCCGATGCGGATTTCTCCGGAATCATCATTCGCAAAGGCGAGCCTGAATTGCTGGCAGAAATCAACAAGGCGCTTGAAGCAATCAAGACCGATGGCACTTATAAACAGATTGCCGACAAATATTTCGGCCAGGACGTTTCCAAGTAATCACCGTTTACGGCAAACAGAATTTACGCTCTAACAGGGCAGGGGGTTTGTCCCCCTGCCTTTTATTTTTTCCAAGGAGAAGAGGCCGTGCCCAGCTGGCTTACTTTGATGCTCGAATCCTTGCCCTCACTCTTGTGGGCTGGCTTGATCTTCACCATTCCGCTGACGCTTTTATCGTTTGTGCTGGGGCTCTCTGTTGGCCTGCTCGCAGCGCTTATAAGGCTTTTCGCTCCCGCGCCCTTTGCGGCCATCATCAAATTCTACGTCTGGATTATCCGTGGCACACCGCTGCTGGTTCAGCTTTTCCTGATCTTCTATGGCCTGCCAAGTGCCGGAATTGTTCTTGATGCTTTCACCGCTGCACTGATTGGCTTCACGCTCAATATCGGTGCCTACACTTCGGAAATTCTGCGTGCGGTCATTTCCTCGGTCCCTAAAGGCCAGTGGGAAGCGGCATATTCTATCGGCATGAATTGGTCGCAAGCCATGCGGCGCACAATCCTGCCGCAAGCTGCCCGCGTCGCAGTGCCACCCTTGTCCAACACATTTATCTCACTGGTAAAGGACACTTCTCTCGCTGCCGCCATCACCGTGCCCGAGCTTTTCCAGGCGGCACAGAGGATTGTCGCCACGACCTATGAGCCACTTATTCTCTACATTGAAGCGGCGATCATCTACCTCATTTTAAGCTCGGTTCTCTCATCCTTGCAGGCAAGACTGGAAACGCGGCTCAACCGGTATGGTGGCTTTCTGGAGGCCCGATCATGATGATCCAACTCAAGAATATCGAGAAGAATTTTGGCGATCTTCAAGTCCTGAAGAATGTCTCTCTTGATGTAGCAGAAGGTGCGGTAATGGCACTTGTCGGCCCTTCCGGTGGCGGCAAGAGCACATTGCTTCGCTGCATTAACCTGCTTGAAATTCCCACCGCTGGCAGCGTCGAAATCGCCGGAGACCGTCTTGAGTTTCAGCCGGGCGTCAAACCTTCGACGAAGCAAATTCAATTGCTCCGGCGTCACACTGGCATGGTCTTTCAGAACTTCCAGCTCTTTCCCCATCGAACCGTGATTGAGAACGTGACCGAGGGCCTGACCACCGTTCTCAAATGGCCCAAAGAGAAGGCGAGGGAGCGCGCAAAGGCCCTCTTGGAAAAAGTTGGCCTTGCACATAAATCGGAGGTCTGGCCCTCAACACTTTCCGGCGGACAGCAACAGCGTGTCGCCATTGCCCGTGCATTGGCTCCATCACCCAAGGTCCTTTTGTGCGACGAACCTACCTCTGCGCTCGACCCGGAACTATCGGGCGAGGTGGTCGATGTTCTGGCTCAATTGGCGCGGGAAGGCACAACAATGGTCATGGCCACGCATGATTTGCGGCTGGCTTCACGCATCGCCAATGAAGTGATCGTATTGGATGGCGGCGTAATTGTTGAAACGGGTACTTCACGTGATATCTTCACTCAGCCAAAGCATGAACGTACAAAACGCTTCATAGCCACGCTGACTCACGATGGTCATATGCATGGCGAGGGTATTTAAAAAGCTGATCTAAGCGACCTCGACGCGATTTCGGCCGCTTAGTTTTGCATGGTAAAGTGCCTTGTCAGCAGCCTTGAGCAAGGCCTCCATGCTTGCATATTTCTCGCCCAAGCTGGCAACACCGGCGCTCACAGTGACATTGACGCTTTCCGATCCCGAGACAAAATCCGTATTTTCAATCTCACTGCGCACGCGCTCTGCCAATGCATTGGCAGCATCCTGTTTTGTATTGGCGAGCAGTAGCAAGATTTCTTCGCCGCCATAGCGGACCACAACATCACCAAGGCGCACATTCTTCTGGATGATTGCCGCCACATCAGCCAGTACCGTGTCACCCGTATAATGTCCAAGCCTGTCGTTGATTGTTTTGAAATGATCAATATCAATCATTATCAAGGAGCAATGGGCCGCTTTGGCTCGATTATCATTCATTGCTCTTAAAGCTGCCTTGTCGAAGGCCCTGCGATTCTGGAGCTTTGTCAGGGGATCCACAGAAGCTTCATGCTCCAGCGCCCTGATGATCCTCAAGCGGGATTTTTCCCTTTCCAGGAAATTGACGATAATGACGACATTGGCGATATTGGCCAATATGACTGCGATCAATGGCGCGCCGACAATGGTTGCAACGACTTCACCTGGCAGCAGCACAACGGAAATAATCGAGAGCGATGCAGCCAGCCCGATGAGCGTCGAGCGACCAAAGCCAACCGGAATTTTTCGGACCGGAACACGCGCTGCAGCATAACTCACGCAGCAAAGCATCAAGATGGACAACAGCCCTGGCACGACACCAACGCCGCCGAGCCATATGCGATAGGCAGCGATCAATAAAGCAGCAATGACGGTGCCAATAAGTCCCCCATAAGGATAAACAATTGCCAGGAGAGCGGTGCGGCCATCGAAGAAGACACCCGGTGCCGGCATCACTGCATCGTTCATCGACAATATGGCACCAGTGGCAAAGAGGATGCCGATAGCAGCGCTCTTTTTCCAACCATTCGGAAAATTACGAATGACCATCGAATAGGAAAGGATGACGAGCGCGGTTATACCAAGTATCCGCACAATCCCCGTCGCCAGTATGCTTAATTCCATTTCATTCTCAACGTATAGAACCGACAGTTGATCTACATTCGGTATTGTTGGAGCATGGCCTGTACACCACGCAAAAACAACCTTTGAATGTTACTGGGGCTTTCATTTGATTTTAAACCAGGTCCAAGTGCCTTGGCTCTGAAGCCTGAATGGATTTTTTAGGCCAGTCCTTCTTCAGTCAAAGCTCGTTGTACTGAGTGCATACGCTCGATCCTATCCCGATATTCGAGGAGCCGCGGCGATACTTCCATATTCGACATGCGCGCCCAGCGTAACATGACATAGAGAAATGCATCCGCCACGCTGAAATCGCTGCCCAACAGAAATGGTTCATCGAGCACCTCGGTGAGATAGGCGAACCGCCCGGCGACCATTTTGGTCAGGTCGCTTTTTGCTTCGTCACCCGGCAGGAAAAAGGAAAAGACGAAGGGCTTTTGAATTTCGCTTGATATGAAAGCCAGCATCTCAGTTTGCCTGTCGATATCAGGCTTTGACCCTTCCGAAAATCGCGGCGAGTTTCGTGAGATCCAGTTGAGAATTGCAACATTTTCCGTAAGTTGCCGGCCATCGTCAGATTCCAGCAGGGGTACATAGCCCTTGGGATTTACCTCATTGTAATCGCCAGGTTCCTTGATCGTTCGCGTGAAAACATCGACCTTGATCAGCTGCGGCGTATGACCGCCTTCCGCAAGGGCGATATGCCCGGCTAAAGCACAAGTGTCGGGAGAATAGAAATATTTCATGATTGGACCCTCTCGAATAGCGTTAGACCCGGTTTCAGCGAGCGGCCAAGATAAAAGCCTGTTTCAGTAATTTGCAACAGCGAGCCTTGTCTCGGCGCAACATAAGACATTTTGCAGCGCACCATTGGTTCATGGGGAAAACAACTTCTAGGGACTGGACCAATCCGGGAGAGGGGTTCAACTGTAGCTGAAGCGAGTCTCCTGGCAGGCTGGCTATGACCTTCTGACAGAAAACCCCACTGATAAAGGAATAATCATGCAGCAGCCTCACAAAGTGCCGGTGCGTAATCTTGTTGCTGCTGTTATCGGCAATGCGCTCGAATGGTATGATTTTCTTGTGTTTGCCTTTATGACACCCATCATCGCGCGGTTGTTTTTTCCGGTCGATCCCTCCGCCTCAAGCAGCGATCTGAATGCTATCCTGATGACCACGGCCATTTTTGGCGTCGGGTTTCTGATGCGTCCCGTCGGCGGCATTATTCTTGGTCTTTATGGCGACAAGCATGGCCGCAAGGCTGCCATGGTGTTGATCACTTCGCTCATGGCGGTTTCCATGGCGATCATCACATTCGCTCCGACCTATCAGGCGGCGGGCGTGTTGGCTCCATTGCTGATCCTTATCGCCCGGCTGATACAGGGCTTTTCGGCCGGCGGCGAATTCGGCACGGCGACAGCATTGCTCATCGAGATGGCCCCTCGCGAAAAGCGTGGCTTTTATGGCTCCTGGCAAATGACCGGCCAGATGATCGGACTGTTGATTGGCGCCGCTGCAGGCACGTTAATGACAGTCTATTTTACGCAGGAGCAGATCGAGGCATGGGCTTGGCGCATTCCCTTTTTCGTTGGCCTGGTCATCATTCCTGTTGCCGTCTATATCCGTCAACGCCTTGATGAGACAGAAGTATTCCGCAATGCCAAACGGGAAGAGACCGTTAAAGGCACCCACATCAGTATCGGAGAATTGCTGGCAAGCTCATGGCGCGAAACAGTATTGGGCATCGGGCTTGTCGCCGCTGCTACTGTTACGGTGTATATAACCTTCACCTATCTCGTGACCTTCGCGACGAAGATCCTTCAGCTGCCACTTCAGGAAACGTTCGAGGTTCAGATGCTTGGGGCATTGTGGGTTGTTGTCCTGACACCTTTGATGGGTATCCTTTCCGATAGGGTGGGTCGAAGCAAGCTGTTGATCACCTCCCTTGCGGTCTATCTCGTCATCTTGTTTCCGCTCTATTCATGGCTGACAGCCGCTCCCACGATCAGCAGGCTTATCGTGGTACAGCTGGCAACCGGTCTTTGCGCGGCAGCATTCTTTGCCGTGTTCAGCACAGTCATGGCCGTGCTCTTTCCAACACGCGTGCGGTCTTTGGGCCTGTCAATCTCGTACAATATTGCCGTGATGCTCATTGGTGGTTTTGCACAGTTCATCGTGACCTGGCTGATCCAGAAGACCGGATCACCCATGGCGCCGACTTATTATGTCATGTTCGGCGTGGCGCTCGGCCTCATCGCTGCATTGATCCTCGGCAAGAGGGCAGATAGCAACGAGCATTTCTGATAGCAGGGTACTTTGGCGAAGTACGCATTAGATTGGGATGCACCGCCGGGCGCGTTGCATCCTCCTAAACCAGACATTCAATACGTGTCGCACTTCATCCTTGAACCCACCCCGGATACACATAGTTATCGCGTAATCTATCTTATGGAACCAAGCCAGATCCAGCAATGCGCGATCTGAAGCAATTCGAATTTCTCTGTTTTAGCTTGAGATTTCTAAATCGCGGCGGCGTGCAATTCTGCCGCCGGTCTGTGGTTTTGCAACGCCTGTTGTGTGCGGAAAACTGAGTGGCAGTCCCTTAAGCGAACGCATTGCCAGATAAGCGAAGCATTCCGCTTCTACCGCATCGCCGCGCAGGCCCACATCGTCAGCGATGATCACCTCCACATTAGCTCGCTTTGAAATTTCCTTCATCATGACCGGGTTCTTGCGCCCACCGCCACATACGACAATCTTCTTGGGTCGTTCCGGCAGAAGGTCCAACGCTTTTCCCACCGCGCCAGCAGTAAAAGCTGTCAGGGTCGCTGCACCATCTTCAAGACCAAGACCGTCAGCCATGGATGCCGGGAAATCAAACCGATCAAGCGATTTCGGATATGGTGCATGGAGGAATGGATGGCTGAGAAGCACGCGCATGCGCTCCTCATCAACGTTTCCACTTGCGGCAATCTTGCCGTCACGGTCCATTTCCTTGCCCGTTTTCGCCCGAATCCAGTCATTGACCGGAGCATTGGCCGGACCGGTATCAAAGGCGATCATGTCGCTTGAATTGCACCAGGTGATGTTGGCGACACCGCCCAGATTGAGCATGGCATGATCGGCGCCAGCTCCAATCTTTTGCAACATGGCCTTGTGATAAATCGCCGAAAGCGGCGCTCCTTGCCCGCCTGCCTCTACATCCGCAGAACGGAAATCGAACACAACATCCGTTCCAACAATCCGCGACATGATTGCGCCATCGCCCAATTGTCGTGTGAATCCGCGATTTCCGCCTTGAGGCGCCACATGGAGAACCGTCTGACCGTGAAAGCCGACAGCTGCAATATCGGAAGACTGAAAGCCATGCTTTTCAAGGAATAGATTGACGGCAAGCGATTGCGCTTCCGTCAACGCGATTTCCGCTTTGCGAAAGATTTCCGGCTCAGGGCCCTTGAATTGCCATTCACGGGCAATGTCCAAAGTTTCCGCCAAAAGCGAGCGAATATCGGTGGGATAAGGTGCCAATTCCCAGGGGCCGAACTCGTCAATGGTTTCGCCATCACTGCGTATCATTGCAATATCGATGAAACCATCCAGCACAGTGCCGGTCATGAGACCGACTGCCCAGCTTGACTTCATATCGGAGGTTTTAGGATGGTTCATACGGCGGACTGCGCTCCCGAGCGATTGCGGTATTTCGCAGCCTTGTTAACCCGTTGGCGGCATGATCCGCAAGCGCCGTTTCCTATTGTAATCTGGGCAAGAGAGGGAGCTATTTGCGAACGGCTCCAGCTATCTGCCACTGGCAATATATTGACTGTAGACCTCAACGCCCAGCCAGATAAGCGCTGCTAGCCCGAACAACACGACCAGCACTACCAGAATTGGGTAACCCTGTTCGCCCTGCTTTATCCTTGGCGCTTCGATCCTCTTGGCCATTGTTAATCCTCAAATCTTATGGTTCTGACCAACAAAAAATAGTGCGGCCAGCCGTTTCAAGTGGTGGCTTGAAAGACTGGCCGTACGGATGCCAAAACTTACGCTGCAGCAGCGTTGATGCGATTTTCTGCCATGCCGGTCAGAGCCTTATCCGTCTTTAGCTCTTCATCGAGATTTTGCTGAAGCAGGGCGGCGCAATCATGGCGACCAAGCTGCTTTGCCCATGCGACGAGCGTGCCATAGCGTGTAATTTCATAATGCTCGACAGCCTGAGCGGCAGCGATCAACGCCGCATCGAGAACGCGATCATCATCTACCTCGCCTGCAATGTCGTCGGCCTCTTCCAGAATGCCATCAATGGCTGGGCAATTCACACCACTGACTTCAACACCATGCTGGGCAAAAACCTGCTCCAGACGCTCAATCTGCAGATGTGTTTCCTGCAGATGTTTTTCAAATCCATCCTTGAGAGTTTGATCAGTAGCCTTGTCGATCATCTCGGGCAAAGCTTTTACGATCTGGTTTTCCGCATAGTAAATATCCCGAAGCGTATGGACGAACAGGTCGTCCATCGTTTTGATATCCTTGGAAAAAAATCCCATGTTCATTCTCCTGATTACAGACACAGACCACCACTCGCAGCCAGGCGGCTTGCGTTCGTAGTCGTTGATATTTGGTTACAGGGAGGAAACGATGATGCCCGGCAATGGTTCCTGAGTTGCAATTACAATTGCACAGGTCGATCAAAGCGGCCTTTACCAGCCAGCTCAACAAGGTACGTCTTGCCCGCATCAGGATCAGTCTTGTGATAAGCCTCGCTCATATCATGATAGGCCGTTGTAACGATCATGCTCGCCGTATCCTCGCTGACAAATGCGGGACAGGAAGGCTGCTTTACGGGCATCGTGATGGAATGTATGCGCTTACCGGATGGCGAATAGACATCCACGGCTGAACGGCCCCAACAGGCATTCCACAGATTGCCATCGCCATCGACTACAGAACCGTCAACGCCGCCCTTTTCCTGGTGTCTATAAAACTCTGTCGGCTCGCCAATGGGAAGCCCGGTTTCAGGATCGGTATCGACTCGCCAGATTATATTTTTATCTGTATCTGCAAAGTATGAAATACTGCCATCGGGCGAGAAGCAGATCGAGTTTGGAATTGTTATGTCGTTGAATATTTTACGCAATTCGCCTTTTCGATACCAATAGATCGAGCCCGCCCTCTGCTCTGCTTTCTTGCCCATTGTGCCAATCCAGAAAGCACCGGCTGGATGCACGCGCGCATCGTTTGAGCGCGTAATCGGATTATCCGCCTCGATTGGCTGGTGCATTTTCAGCACGCCCGTATGGCGGTCACGAAGCACAAGCCCGGTCTCCGTGGAAATCAACTGATGCTGCGCGTCGACCACCGCCAGCGCACTCGCCATTTGCCCGAGTTGATGGATTGCGACGTCGCCGCCAGCCAAGGGTTTTTCGAACAGACGGCCCGTGACGATATCGAACCACCAGGCATTCTTCGTTAGTGGATCGCAACCCGGCCCCTCGCCCAATTGACATGGAACATCGTGAAAAACGCTGATTTTTGGCTGATTCATCGTCAAACTTCCCCAAAAACCCGATCATATGCGGCAATTGTTGCTCTTGCGCGGTCACCCACCTCTCCCGCTGTCGCGCCAATCTTGTAAAGACTGGAACCTAGCCCGAACGTTCTAACGCCAACCTTCGCATAGGACGCGAAGCCGTTTTCATCGACACCGCCAACAGCACCGATAATGGTTCCCTTGGGTAGAATTGCGCTGATCGCCTTTATGCCGTCGGGACCGAGCACGCTTGCCGGAAAGAACTTCAAGCCGGATGCACCGGCTTTCAAAGCAGCAAGCGCTTCAGTCGGCGTGAAAACGCCCGGCATGGACACCATCTCTGCTTTGGCAGCGGCTGCCAGCACGGAAGGATCGATATTTGGCGAAATGACAAGACGCCCGCCGGCATCCCCAAGCCGTTGAACGTCATTTGCATCGAGCACTGTCCCAGCGCCAACAAGAACGTGCGAAGGCAGTTTTTTTGCAAGCAGTTCAATGGATTGGAACGGATCAGGGGAATTGAGCGGCACTTCGATGACATCGATTCCCGCAGCAACAAGCGCCTCCCCAATTGCCAAAACTTCATCTGGCCGGACGCCCCGCAAGATCGCGATCAGGTCGCGTTTAAGCTTGGGCCATGGAGCGGAAGAAAGGGTCATTTGAAGTTTCCTTTAACGTTTGGCCAAATACCGGAGGCAGCAACGAACAATCCTTTACGCACGGCTTCATCTGCATCCACCAGATCAAAATCCAGTCTGGCGACGTCGAACGCCTTGCCATAAAGAGTGGCCATTGCACCCGACGCGACCAAGACTATCCTATTGTTTGTTATCGCTTTTTGCCCGGCTATTTCTGCACCGATAAGCAGGCCCGAAAGCCGAGAAGCAGCTGCCTCCGGTTTCAAATCATTTAAAAGCATGGCGGCGCGTATGCCAAAGAGCTGACCCAGGAGAGAGTTTCCGGCGAGCATGGATTTCAGCGCGGCAATAAATTCCGGATGATCCGCCGAAGCGGATTCCGCTGCATCCTGAATGGAATGGCGCAGGATCGATTGCTGGCTGACTAGCGCATAAAGCTCGCCGGTCATATAGGTGCCGAATGACTTGGCCCTGCCCTGTTCCAACTCTACCCATTTTGAATGCGTTCCGGGCATCGCTATGATTCCACTGGATAAATTTCTATCCAGAATGGCTCCGAGCAACTGGGTTTCCTCGCCGCGCATGACATTTGGCGTATCGTCCAACTGGCAGAGACCGGGAATAATGCGAACGTCGCGCGCCATGTCTGGCAGTTTGACGGCACCAACAAGAATGGCATTCAAATCGGCAGGAACCGGCACATAATTCGCCTCGACCCAACCCTGACGCGAGCCTGCCATGCCGCATATGACGACCGGCAGATCTGAGGGTGCTGAAAGGCTTGCAAGATGCCCCTCAAGCACAGAGGCAAACCCCTTAACGCGCGATACATCAAGCCCGTCATCGGCACGTTTTTCGCCAAGAACATTGCCCGCGCCATCGACGAGCCAGAGCCTGAAACGCGTTGTTCCCCAATCACTTAGCGCATAGATCGGGACCTGGCTCACAGATAGCCTCCATCAACGATCAGGGTCTGGGCACTCAGCATGCGCGCTGCATCGGAAGCGAGGAAAAGACAAGGCCCGACCATATCACCGGGCTGAATTTCCTCCCGCAAAACCTGCCGTTCAATGTGGTGTTTCAGGCGATCTCCCGATACCCACAATTGGCGCTGGCGTTCCGTAATGACCCAGCCAGGGGCAATGGCATTCACCCGGATTTTCTCCGGCCCCAATCGTCCCGCTAACCCCTTGGTAAGACCGATGATTCCGGCTTTCGCGGCCGTATAGGAAGGCATTTCGCCATGGTTGATCATGAACGAAGTCGAGGTGAAATTGATGATGGAACCACCACCCGCCTGACGCATGCATGGTACAACGGCCTGCGCTGCGAAGAACTGGGGACGCAGGTTAATAGATTGGTTCTTATCCCAATATTCCGGCGTCACTTCATCAATATCGTGCCGGTCATCCCAAGCAGCATTGTTGACAAGTACGGTGATTAGTCCAATATTTTCAATGGCTTGCGCCACGGCAGCCCGCAGAGCCGCCACGTCTGAAAGATCAGCCTTGATATAAAGCGGGCGGTTTCCGTATTGGCTTTCCATCTGTTCCACCAGCGCATTGGAAGGCTCGTCGGCAATGTCGATGAAGGCAACGCGCGAACCCTGACGCACAAAGCCTTCAGTCAATGAAGCGCCAATGCCGGAACCCCCGCCGGTGATAAGCACAGATCGATCTTTCAGGTCGGGAAAAATAGCGGAAGGCATCATGGCAGGATTCTCATAAGGCTGAGTTAATTCCATTATATGGAACTATGTTTGACTATGCTGAATTGTCATCCTATGCTGCAAGAAGTCAAGGAAAATGAGTCTGGTCAATGGTTCAACTTCGCACAACCAAATTTCTATTTGCGATTGTAAATTTTCAGCAAAAATCGGGGATTCTTCGGCAAATATTGCTCAAGTTACAGCAAAAGCGGGAGCAAATCGCCCCAGACACTCCAAGAACAGGAAAAACATGAGCAAACCGCAAAGAGTGGCGACCGATAGGGTAAAAAGATCCGGTGGCAGTCAAGATACCGGCACGCTCGGCAAAGCCATCAGCGTTCTTGACATCATAGCCAACTCTTCCGAGGCGCTGCGTTTCACGGATGTGCTGAAACTTTCCGACCAACCGCGCGGCACCCTCCACCGGCAAATTTCCAATCTCATCGACGAGGGGCTTATCGCGGTTAACAGGGATAATTGTTACACGCTAGGATTGCGATTGTTGCAATTTGCATCCAAAGCGTGGGCTGGCAATGAATTTCGCAATGTCGCCGCCCCTCACATCCAGAAGTTGCATGAGGCGACAGGCGAGACAGTGCATCTTGGCGTGCTGCGCGATATAGAAGTGATCTATCTGGACAAAATCGAGAGCCGCCAGAATATCCGCATGGTTTCACAGATCGGCAACACCGCGCCCGCCTTTTGCACCGGGGTCGGCAAAGCTGCGCTTTCGGCCCTTCCAGACGAGGAATTGCACGAGCGGGTCGAGCGCATCGAATTCCGGCCATACACCCCCAACACTTTGGCCGATGCCGCAGCCCTCCTATCCGAGATCAGCACCATACGAAGCACCGGAAATGCCTATGACCGGGAAGAGCATGAACTGGGGATTACCTGCGTTGCGGCACCGATTTTTTCCCGTACCGATGCGCTGTTTACCGCCAGCGTTTCCGTGACAGGTCCTGCCTACCGGGTAACGCCGGAAATGCTGGCCTCCTGGACGGAAATAACCCGCGATACCGCGTCGGCCATCATGCAGAGTATGGCAATCCAATTGTCTCCGCGCAGCTAATATACTGAAAAAATTGAATTAATTTTTTTAAAGCTGCACACACGGCTTTGTCAAATTTCTGTCATTGAAATCAAAAAGTTACCACAAAGTTAACACAATTGGCCTTTTTCCCACTTGACGTAAGATGCCGATAAATTTCAACCTCCTAGTACTTTCGGATTAGGTGATCCGAGAATCGGAGGAATATTATATGTCTTTTTATGCTTCTGACGCAGCTGTTTCCGCCCGTAAAACCCGTCTAAAAACATTCCGCAAACATCTTACTACAACAGTCTTCACCACCATCTTGCTCACCGCGGCAACGGCAGGTGCAATTGCCCAGCAACAGCCCAGATATTACAATGCTGACGGCACGCGAACCGATGATTTCGAAGCCGCAAAGAAGAGCTGGCGCGATGATGCCGAGTTCAACGGCAATGATGTCCTGAAAGCATTCAATGCCGATGCAGCCTATGCAATGGGCTTCACCGGTAAGGGCACCAAGCTTGGCGTCATCGATCAGCCGGTCTATGCCGCTCACTCGGAATTTGCCGGTAACGGCAAAATGAACTTTGTCAAAACCGAAGGCACAAGGCTTTACACCGATCCCTATATTCCCGTGAAAGCCGGTGACCACTTCGTTGCCGATGGCAGGCAGTATATTGACGGCTATGGTGGCATTTCCAGCCATGGTACGCACGTCGCCGGTATCGCTGGCGCCAATCGCGATGGCAAAGCCATGATGGGCGTGGCCTTCGATACCAGTATCTTTGCCGCCAGCAATTATGACGCAGGTCCAGAAGATGGCGTTGTACTTGGCAATGATGGCGCAGTTTATGCTGCGGCATGGGATGCCATGATCAATAGCGGCGTCTCGATCATCACCGACAGCTGGGGCATTGGTCTTTCAAGCTCATCCTGGACCTATGCGGAAGCCTATGGGCAATATCAGGAGATCAAGGCCATTCTCGGCACCCCCGAAGGTGGTGCCTATAACGGCGCGATCAAGGCTGCAGAAAGCGGCATCGTCGTCGAATTCTCAGCCGGCAATGATGGTGGACTGGAACCAGACGCCCTTGCAGGGCTTGCAACTTTTCGTCCTGAACTGGAGAAAAATTGGCTGACGACAATGAGTGTCGTTGCTGACGAGACAAACCCGGATGGCTATTCACGAAGTGGCTTTTCCAGCATTTGCGGCTATTCCAAATATCATTGCGTCGCCGCTCCTGGCACAAACATCAATAGTGGTGTGCCGGTTGGCGACATTACCGGCCTTAATCCCGGCGATGTAATGGACGACAGCAGATTCACGTCTGGCTATGAAGAACTGAGCGGTACTTCCATGGCAGGCCCGGCCGCGACCGGTGCCTTCATGGTGCTGAAGCAACGCTTCCCCTATCTCTCCAATGGCGATGTCAACGAAATTCTCAAGACGACATCCACCGATCTTGGCGAAGCCGGGGTTGATAATGTGTTCGGCTGGGGTCTGATCAATCTCGACAAGGCAATAAAGGGCCCCGGCCAGTTCCTGAGCCGTGTCGAGGCAAATCTGCCCGCCTCCTATCGCGGCACCAATGAAGAAGTCTGGAGCAATGATATCTCACAGGACGCGCTGGACCAGCGGTTCGTTGAAGACCAGCAAACAATCGCCGATTGGGAAGCCAAGAAAATCACAGAAGGCTGGCAGAATGGCATAACCGAAGCCAGCAAGGAAAAAATCCGGCAGCAGGTCATAACGCAATTTCCGGATTCCAACTTCCCTGCGGCCATCGAACTTGTCAGGGACCGATACGCGAAACTCGACATTATCAATCTTCCTCAAAACCCGCCTTTAACTGATGAGCAGCTCGAAGCTGCCAGTGCAGCATTCGAGGCGGCGGATGCCAAGATGCTGGCGGACCCTGCAGCAACTGCCCTATGGAATGCATTCGTGGCAACAGCTCCAAACACAAGCATTCCGCGGGCGCCACAATTTGTCGATTTCTCGGCTACGCCTGAAGCCAGTGCCGAAACAATTCGCGGCACGATCACCGATGACCGTATTGCCGGAGCGCTGAAAGAATTTACTGCCTATGAAGCACTCGTTCCGACACTGACTGAGAAACTGAATGACCCGAACAATTATATTGGCGGATTGACAAAAACCGGCATGGGCACGCTGCGGCTGACAGGCGACAGTACCTATAGGGGTGATACGCTCATCAATGGCGGCTTGCTTGCAATTGATGGTTCCATCACTTCCAAGGCTGTCATCAACGATAGAGGTACGCTCGGCGGCATTGGCTCAGTCGGCGGGTTCATAGCCAATAATGGCGGCACGGTCGCTCCCGGCAATTCGGTAGGCACCTTGACCTCAAATGGCGATGCGACCTTCAACACGGGTTCAACCCTGCATATTGAAGTCAATGGCAGTGAGGCTGACAAGCTCGTCGTCAATGGCACGACGACCCTGCTTGGCGGCGTTGTTCTCCTGACGCCGGAGACCGGAGCCACGACAAAACCCAGCGCACAGGAGGTGCGCTCCGCCCTCAATAGTAACAGCTATAATTTCCTGACATCGACGGGCGGTATAAACGGCCAGTTTGCAAGTGTTCAGTCGGCCTATGTGTTCTATGATGGCGTTCTCGCCTATGCTCCGACCGGCATTGCGGCAAGCTTCAAACGCAACGCATTGGGCTTTGACGATTTCGCCAAGACGCGCAATCAAAGAGCGGTTGCAAAATCCATTGAAACTGGCGGCGCTGGAAGCTCTCTTTACGACACAATCGAAACCAGCACGGTTTTTGACGCCGTTGCAGGCACCTACCAATCGCTGACCGGCGAAATCCATGCGACGCTGGACGGCGTTCTGATTGAGGATGGGCACTTTATCAGTCAGGCGGCAACAGAACGTCTTCGCGCGGCCTTTGACGGCGTGGCTGTCACCCCGCAGGCAACGATCACCCCTCTCGCCTATGGTCCGGGCGAAAAAGCAACGGGCAGCGAAGCCTTTGCCGCCATTGCTCCGGCCGATCTCTCCCCTACCCTTTGGGGTCAGGCCTATGGCGCCTGGGCGCATGCCGACAGCGACGGCAATGCCTCCGGCTACAGCCGCGATACGGGCGGGTTCGTCACCGGCCTTGATGGCGTGATTGCCGAAACATGGCGCTTCGGCCTCTTGGCAAGCTATGGCAATACCTCGTTGCATAGCGGTGGGGCCAAGGCCGATGTGGACAGCTATCAGGTCGGTGTCTATGCCGGTACGCAGTGGGATGCGCTCGGGCTTCGCCTGGGTGTCAATCTTGGTCATCATGAGATCGACACGGATCGCGATGTGGTGCTTGGCGGTGTTACCAACGGCCAGAATGCATCCTATGATGCCCAAACCGTTCAGGTCTTCGGTGAACTCGGCTACAAGGTCGAGACGCAATATGCGGCGCTCGAACCCTTTGCTGCTGCCCGCTACACCCATCTGAAAACCGATAGTTTCCAGGAAGATGGCGGCGATGGCGCATTGACCGGTCTGTCCGGCTCCAGCGATGTTACCACGACAACGCTCGGGCTTCGCCTTTCGCGCAATTTTGCGCTTAGCGAAACAACCGTGCTGACGGCACGCGGCATGGTTGGCTGGAACCACGCCTTCGGTGATGTAACGCCTGAACGTGAGCTGGCCTTTGCTGGCGGCGCGCCCTTCTCCATCGAGGGCCTGCCCATTGCCAAGAATGCCTTTGCTGTCGAAGCCGGGTTTGATGTCGGCATCGGCAAACGTACAACGCTCGGCCTCGCCTATACCGGCCAGTTCTCCGGCGACACACGCGACAATGCCGTCAAAGCCGACCTGACAGTCAAGTTCTGAGACTGCACAACAAATTAAAAACCCTCCCCGCATGCGGGGAGGGTTTCGCATTTGAAATTGATAGCTGGACTAAACAAAGAACGCTTCCAAACGAGCCTGCAGCTAGCGTTCTTTACTGGTTGGCTTCGAGCGCTTCCTTGGCAAGGTCATTGCCCTGATCAGCCGCCAGCTTCCACCAATGGAGAGCCTTCTTCATATCCTTTTTAACGCCGCGTCCCATATTATAAAAGACGCCGATATTATATTGCGAGGCGGCATAACCTTGTTCTGCAGCCAGCTGAAACAGTTCCATGGCCTTTTTATAATCCTTGTCCACGCCAACGCCTGCCGCATATTGCAGGCCAAGATTGTCGAGCGCGACCGAGTAGCCCTGATCGGCTGAAAGCTGATAAAATTCAACAGCCTTTTTCGGGTCCTTGGGCAAACCGCCCCGCCCTTCAAGATACATGTTTCCAAGGCTCATCTGCGAGCGGTATGAACCCTGCTCCGCTGCCTTCATATACCAGACAACTGCCTCCTTATCGCTCTGCTCGACGCCTTCGCCACTCTCATAGGCATAACCCAGATAGTTCTGCGCATCCGCATTGCCCTGATCCGCAGATTTCCGGTAGAGGGCAGCAGCAGCAGCCTTGTTCACCTCAACGCCATAGCCATTGGCATAGACATTGGCGAGGTAATATTGGGCCAGTGCATCGCCCTGATCGGCACCTTTGGTCAGCCAAATGAGTGCCTGCGCATCATCTTCTTCAACGCCAATGCCGTTTGAATAGAGAAAGCCGAGATTGCGTTCGGCCCGCGCCAATCCCTGCTCTGCCGCCTTGCGATACCAGAGCGCGGCTTCCGCCAGATTTTCCTCCGTGCCAAGCCCCAAGCGATAAACATCGCCTATGGCATTTTGCGCCAGCGCATAATTTTGATCCGCCGATTTGTTGAGCAGATCGCGGGCCTTTGCATAATCCTCCACGCCGGTATAGCCGTTGAGAAAAATGCTGGCGACGCCATATTGTGCTGCAGCTTCACCCTTATCGGCGAGCGGCTCCCAAAGCTTCAATGCAGTGACATAATCTTCATTGTCAAAGGCGGTCTGGGCCGCATCAGACCAAGCCAAGGACGGAACGGACAGCACAAGGCTGGCCGCCAGGAAAATAGCTCTGAAATTCACAATCGCACCCCGCGCCTCATTGATCCCTTGAGGACTATGGCGCGGCATGCCGGAATGCAAGTGGCCCGATTCTGAAATTTTCTTTCAATCGGGAGAGCCACCAAGCTCTAATTCTTCAAGATGAAATCCGCAGGCCTTGAGTGCTCAAGCACGAGATCGGCATTGGGCATATCATTGGACAATGCCCTCGCCTGTGCCGAGCCGACATTATAGCCGAAACCGAGCCAGCGCTGCACCAACCGGTTTTCAAGCTCAAGCCGGTCCACCTGCAAGAATACCGTCATGTCGAACAGCGGTTCCAGACGGTTCCAGGGTGCCTGATCGAGCAGGAGATAATTGCCTTCAACAAGCAAAATCCGCTGATCCGCCTTTACGATATCTGCTCCCGCCCGCGCCAGATCAAGCTTGCGGTCGAAAAGCGGGATAACGATATCCTCGCCGCCCTCGCGAAGCCGCCTCAGCATGACCTCAAAGCCAGCACAATCAAATGTGGGTGGAGACCCCTTGCGCTTGCGCATGTCCCGCGCATCGAGAATGGCATTATCAAGATGAAACCCATCCATCGGCACGACCACCGCCGCATCCGGATCGCGCGCATTGATGGCGGCGCAAAGCGTCGCTGAAACGGTGGATTTGCCGGCACCCGGAGGGCCAGCAATCGCCACGACAAGCCGTTTCGTATCGGCGGCACGGGCGAGAATAGCCGAGACCAGATCTTCACTGGTTACGGCTTCCTGCCTGTCGTCCAAAAGGGTCAGGCCAGCCATTTGTCGTAATCGGAAACGAGCAAATGCAGCGGCGCTTCATCCTCTTCAATATTGGAGAAACGGCCGATCGGCTCACGGAAAATATTGTCGGTCAGATCGTCATTGACCGTCGAAACTTCACCGATCAGCACATCGCCGCCCTCGCCCCAGAAAGCGTGCCAATTGCCCGGCAACAGCGTCACGCTCTCACCCGGTTGCAGCTTCAAAAGGCCGCCTGCCTTCTGGCGCACGATACGGCCATCAGTGGCAACTTCCACATCGGTCTTTTCGTCTACGCTGCCATCTTCATTGGAGTTGAAAAGTTCCAGCACCAGCGTGCCGCCGCCGCGATTGATGATATCTTCCGCCTTGACGATGTGGCGATGCATGGGTGACAGCTGCTTCTCGCGGCTGATCATGATCTTTTCGGCATAAAGCATGCCGCCACCCTTTTTCAGATCTTCCTGATTGCCGTTCCGGGTGGTGAAGAGAAACAGACCAAGTTCATCGAACTTGCCCTGACCGTAATCGGTGATATCCCAACCAAGACGCGCATCGAGAATTGCCTTGGCATCGCTTGATGTGCGAGCCTTCAATTCTTCCGGCGACCAATAGGCGAAGGGCGGCATGACATAGCCGAACGAGCGAATGAACTTGTCGCTCTCGCGGATGATCGCATTGATTTCAGAACGCTTCATTCTCAAAAATTCCTATGGGTATAGTGGGTCGATTGGCAGCTGTATATCTCCCCTTTGCGGGGGAGATATACTTGTAATATTCGTTCAGTTTACCTGTGCTGGCGGCGTTTTCGCTCCGGTCATAAAGGCGACGGCGTCCGACATCGTATATTCCTTGGGGTTGATCACTGTTAAGCGTTTTCCCAGGCGGTGGATGTGGATACGGTCTGCCACTTCGAAAACATGTGGCATATTATGCGAGATCAGCACAATTGGCAGCCCGCGTTTTTTCACATCCTGAATGAGCTCCAGAACGCGGCGCGATTCCTTGACGCCGAGTGCAGCTGTCGGCTCATCCATGATGATGACTTTGGAGCCGAAAGCCGCCGCACGCGCCACGGCGACGCCCTGACGTTGGCCACCCGACAGGGTTTCCACCGTCTGGCTGATGTTCTGGATGGTCATGAGGCCAAGCTCCGTGAGCTTGTCACGCGCCATCTTTTCCATCGCCTTGCGGTCGAGCATGCGGAACAGGCTTCCCGCAATGCCAGGTTTACGCAATTCACGGCCAAGGAACATATTGTCGGCAATGGAAAGCGCGGGAGACAGAGCGAGGTTCTGGTAGACTGTCTCGATACCCGCATCGCGCGCTTCCATGGGCGAGCGAAAATTGATGACCTTGCCATCCAGTTTGATCTCGCCCTCATCGGGATGCACGGCACCGGAAATCGCCTTGATCAGCGAGGATTTTCCGGCACCATTATCGCCGATAACCGCCAGAACTTCGCCGGGGTAAAGGTCGAAATCGGCATGATCCAGCGCCGTGACACGGCCATAGCGCTTGACCAGACCGCGTGCTGTGAGCAGCGGGGTCGCGGAGGTTTGTGTCGTGCTCATCAGCTTGCCGCCTTTCTGATCCACTGGTCGATTGCCACAGCTGCGATAATCAGCACGCCAATCATGAGATAGGTCCACTGCACATCCGTGCCATACATGCGCATGCCGAAAGAGAAAACGCCGACGATGAGCGCACCGAAGAGCATGCCGAGAATGGAGCCGCGCCCACCGAACAGCGACATGCCGCCGATAACCACAGCCGTTATGGATTCAATATTGGCGAACTGGCCAATCTGCGGCGAAACCGAGCCATTACGGCCAATCTGGGCCCAACCGGCCAGCCCGCAAATGAGGCCCGCAAGAACATAGACCGAGACAAGCACGCGCTTGGTGCGCACGCCCGAAAGCTGCGCCGCCTCCGGATCGTCGCCGATCGCATAAAGATGACGGCCCCAGGCAGTATAGTTGAGCACATACCAAAGCAGCATGATCAGCAGGATCATGGCGAACACGCCATAGGTGAACATGGCCCCGCCACCCAGATTGATCTTGTCGCCGAAGAATTGCAGCAAGGGAGCGTTCTGCTCGATCTCCTGGGCGCGGATCGTCTCATTATTGGAATAGATATAGGTCGTGGCAAGAAATATCTGCCACGTGCCAAGGGTGACGATGAATGGCGGAAGTTTCACATAGGCAATCAGCATGCCGTTGATGAAGCCGCAAAAGGCACCGAGCGCCAGCCCGCAAGCGACAGCCACCTCGACAGGCAGGCCGTAGCGGAAGGTAAACTGCCCCATGACCACCGAAGACAGAACCATGATGGCGCCGACGGAAAGGTCGATACCGGCGGTAAGAACGACGAGGGTCTGCGCCGCTCCGACGATGCCGACAATGGCCACCTGCTGCAGGATCAGCGTCAACGCGAATGGCGTGAAGAAACGCGATCCGACCAGCGCGGCGAAAATGACCAGCGACAGGACCAGAACAATAAGGGGGACGGCTGCCGGACTTGAATGCAGGAAATGCCGTATCTTTTCCAGCGCGCTCTTGTCATCGCTGTCAAAGCTGGCGACGGTCGTCGCGCTTTGCGTCAGCACGCTTTCGAACTCCTGCCCCTTATGAGGCGTTCGCTCTGTTTCTGTCATAATGTGACCTCCCTAGAACAGGGTAATGAATTCTGTTGAAAACAAAAGGCTGGGCGCGATGCTAACCCTCCTCCTTGTGGGAGGGAAGCTGCGAAGCAGCAGGGAGGGGTCTTACAAAGTGAGAAGAACCCCTGCCCGTCGCTACGCTCCGTCCCTCCCCACAAGGGGGAGGGTAAGACCGCTCAGATCAGCCCCAGCACTTGGCCAGGCCGTCCTTGACGCTGATCGACTCAACACCCTTGACCGGCTTGTCAGTGACCAGCGCGACGCCGGTATCGAAGAATGTCTTGCCTTCCGTTGGCTTTGGCTTTTCGCCGGTATCGGCAAACTTCTTGATGGCCTCAATGCCGAGCGCTGCCATGGCAAGCGGGTATTGCTGCGACGTCGCGCCGATAACACCGGCTTCAACATTCTTGACGCCCGGGCAACCACCATCGATGGAAACGAGCAGAACGTCCTTTTCCTTGCCGACCGCTTTCAGAGCCTCATAGGCACCGGCAGCTGCAGGCTCGTTGATCGTGTGCACGACATTGATGCTTGGGTCTTTCTGCAGAAGGCTTTCCATTGCCTTGCGGCCGCCTTCTTCATTGCCATTGGTGATGTCGTGGCCAACAATGCGCGGGTCAGTTTCGTCGCCGATCTTGTTGATATCGGCAACATCAATGCCAAAGCCCTTCATGAAACCCTGATCGCGCAGAACGTCAACCGATGGCTGCGATGGGGTGAGGTTGAGGAAAGCAATCTTGGCATCCTTCGCCTTGTCACCCAAAGTACCGGCAGCCCACTTGCCGACCAGTTCACCGGCCAGAAGATTATCCGTTGCGAAGGTCGCATCGGCAGCATCGACAGGATCAAGCGGCGTGTCGAGCGCGATAACCAGAAGACCGGCATCACGTGCCTGCTTGACCGAGGAAACAATACCGGCTGTGTCGGATGCTGTGATCAAAATACCCTTGGCACCATCGGCGATGCAGGTCTCGATTGCCGCGACCTGGCTTTCGCTGTCGCCGTCGATCTTGCCCGCATAGGCCTTCAGCTCAACGCCGAGTTCCTTGGCTTTGGCCTGCGCACCTTCCTTCATCTTGACGAAAAACGGATTGGTGTCTGTCTTGGTGATCAGGCATGCGCTGACATCCGCAGCCTGTGCAGGCGCGGCCAAAGCGGCCAGAGCAACGACAGCCGCTCCAAATACCGTGGATTTCAAATATAGATTCTTAGCCATGTGTGACTTCCTCCTATGGACGCGGCAAGCGCATACTCGTCCGCATTGAGACCGTGTTCGACAGGTCCCTGTTCAATTTTCTAAACATCTCGGACAGTTATCCTCCCGGCCAAGTGCCCTATAAGCAAATACCACTCGTCCCAACCTGTCAACATTAATAAATCACTGTGATTTAATATTGACAGAAGCCGGTCCCCGTTCCATTGTCCCAGGGAAATCGGGAGGAATTTCGTTGGCTATTCGAGTATCGGAGCGAAGTGCCGCCGCGCGGCCGTCGCATCATCACGGTACGAACCAGAGCGGCATGCGCGATCACAATGAGCGTGTGGTGCTGTCGCTGCTTCGCCAGCATGGCAGCCTTGCCAAGACGGCGATTGCGCGGATGAGCGGGCTCTCCGCCCAGACAAGCTCAATCATCATGCGCATGCTGGAAGCCGATGAACTGCTGATCCGCGAAGAGCCTTTGCGCGGGCGGATCGGTCAACCCATGATCCCCATGGCGCTTAATCCTGAAGGCGCATTCTTCTTTGGCTTCAAGATCGGGCGGCGCAGCGCCGACCTTGTGCTGATCGATTTTCTCGGGCGCATCCGCTCCATGCGCCATACGCCCTATGATTATCTGGCACCGACGCCGATCTTTCGTATTGCTGCAGAAGGCATGCGGGACATGCTGGCCGAACTGACACCCAAGCAGCGCGAAAGGGTCGCCGGGATCGGTATTGCCGCGCCGTTTGAGCTGTGGAAATGGGCCGATGCCGTCGGCGCGCCGCAGGAGGTGCTGGACCAGTGGCGCGACTGCGATATCCGTGCCCGAATCCAGGAACTCTGCTCCTTCCCCGCCTATTTGCAAAATGACATGACCGCCGCCTGCGGCGCAGAGCTTGTCTTTGGCCAAACCAAAGATATCAATGATTTCGTCTATTTCTATATCGGTTCGTTTATCGGCGGCGGTATCGTGATCAATGGCAGTCTTTATCCCGGGCGCAGCGGGAATGCCGGCGCGCTTGGCTCAATGCCGGTATTCGGGAATGACGGCACGGCCCGCCAGCTCATCGATATGGCTTCAATCACCGGTCTTGAGCGCGTCGTCACCACGCTTGGCCGTGACCCCTCGCCGCTCTGGGCTTCGCCTGACGATTGGGGACAGATGGGCCCTGAACTCGACGAGTGGATCGACACAGCCGGCAAAGCGATTGCGCAGGCTGTCGTCGCATCGGCCTCGGTTGTGGATTTTGAAGCCGCAATTATCGATGGCTGGATACCTGAAGATGTTCGCGCCCGGGTCGTGGAGGCCGTTCAAAAACATATAAATACGTTCCGGCTGGAGGGACTATCGCTTCCCTCAATTCTTGCAGGAACTGTTGGGATCCATGCCCGTTCACTGGGAGCCGCCAGCCTGCCACTGGCTGACCGTTTCCTTCTGGGTCAGAAGATTTTCAGGAAAGAAATTTAGTGCATGCAAAATTATGGCTTTAAGAAAAATGGGATGCCGATTGCTATTCTCTCTGGTGATGTCCCATGTTGATTGGAATTTCCCCAATGCTGGGGCCGGAACTGCTGGCGACACTGCGCGCCATGGGACATGGCGACGAGATTGCACTCGTCGACGGCAATTATCCGGCGCAGGAAGATGCACGGCGACTGATCCGCGCCGATGGCCTGCCGCTGATTCCGCTTCTCGATGCAATCTTGCAAGTGCTGCCTGTCGATGACTTCGTACCACAGGCATTGTTCCGCGCTTCCGTAATGGGCGATCCGGACCGCGCCGACCCCGTTCACCACGAAATGCAGGCTGTCTGCTCCAGACGCGCGCCGGGGTTTGAATTGGTTGCGCTCAATGGCGAGGCACTCTATGCGCGCATCAAAAAGGCGCACACGATTGTTGCGACAAGTGAACCTCGACTTTATGCCAATATCATCATCCGCAAGGGTGTGATTTATCCAGATAAGTCCTGAATCCAGAGAGATATTCTATGATTTTATGTTGTGGTGAAGCCCTGATCGACATGCTGCCGCGCCAGACCGGCGCCGGAGAAGCTGCTTTTGCTCCGTATGTCGGCGGCGCTGTTTTCAATACGGCGATTGCCCTCGGACGGCTTGGGGTGCCAACCGAATTCTTTTCGGGCATTTCCTCCGATTTCTTCGGCCAGATGTTGCGGGACAGCCTGGCACAAAACCATGTTGGCACACGCTATGCGCATATTTCGCCGCAGCCGACCACATTGGCTTTCGTGCGGCTTGTTGACGGACAGGCCAGCTATATTTTCTATGATGAAAACAGCGCGGGGCGGTCCCTGACAACAGACCATTTGCCGGTGCTGGACGATAATGTCACCACAGTGCAATTTGGGGCGATCAGTCTCATTCCGGAACCTTGCGGCGCGACCTATGAAGCGCTGATGGCGCGCGAACATGAAAAACGCGTCATCGTGCTCGACCCGAATATCCGACCCGGTTTCATTCCTGACAAGGAAAAGCATCTCGCCCGCATGCGCCGCATGATCGCCATGACCGATATTGTCAAGATTTCCGATGAGGATATGCGATGGTTCGGTGAAGCCGGAACGATGGACGAAATCGCAAAACGCTGGATCGTTGCGGCAGATCAACAGGGACCGAAGCTCATTCTCGTTACCCATGGCGCTGATGGCGTTACCGGCTATACACAGGATCAGACCGTGCATGTCGATGCGCAGCGTGTTGAGGTTGTCGATACGGTGGGCGCTGGCGATACATTTACCGCCGGTGTGCTGGCTTCATTGCAGGAAGCCGGACTTTTGACGAAAACGGCCCTGCCCGCACTGACGCAACAACAGATCAGCGCTGCGCTGACACTTGGTGCCAAGGCCGCCGCAGTGACTGTTTCCCGTGCAGGCGCAAACCCGCCCTGGCGGAGTGAGCTGGGCTAGGTTGCCATCCCTTGGCGCTCCCCCGTTGGCTTATGTGCAAGGTTAACTATTCGCATTAATATAGTGCGTGGTTCGACGGGCTTGTCGAAGGGTGAACCACGCATCACCCAAATGCATGCCGAAAATCACTTCAATTCTTTCGCCCGCCGATCCAGCTCCAAGGCCTCGGCTCTTGTCAGGCCAATATCATCGAGCATGCGATCGCTGAGGCGGGCCAGAGGCGCATCTTCCGCGCTAACCACGCCACCGGAAGCAAAACTCGTGCGGACTCTTTCGACAAACCGCTCAAGCAAACCGGCCTTATTGGAGTTTCGCAACGAATAGCTGCGGCCAGTGCGATAGTTGCGGTCAATTTCTAGTAGACCAGTCGTCTCTATATAAGCCATAATAAATACTCCTATGATGTGCGGGTCAGCAGGCCGTCGAGCGTCATCGCGCGGAACCGCTGTAATGGTTTGATGCTTCCTTCCGCCTTCATTCTGATCAGCGCGCCCTCATAGGCATCAATCAGAAAGGCGGCCGTCTCATCCGGATCAAGATGTTCCGGCAACTCTCCGGCATCACGTGCCTCACGCAACACCGTTTTAAAATCTTCCTGCCAAGCGGTGAATGAGCGATTCAGCTCACGCTGGAGCACTTCGCTATGGGCCGCAATGGACTGGGCAAGATTGCCAAGAAGACAACCGCAAGTTGGATCGCCGCTGCTATAGACTGTCTCGTAATAATCGAAATAATCACGCAGACGTTGGAGCGGTGCTTTCGACCTATTTTCCAGCAGAAGACGCGTGCGTACCTTCTGGTTGTTGGTGCAATAGTTTGCAAGCACCGCCGAAGCAAACTCTTCCTTGCTTTCGAAGAAGTGATAGAACGAACCCTTGGGCACGCCCGCCGACTTGAGGATCGGGCCGATTCCCGCGCCATCATAGCCGTGGGAAAGAAGCGCCTTCAGGCCCTCATCAATCAAAACTGCTCGTGTGTCGATCTTGCTCATAAGGTTATAATAGACCAGTCGTCTAGTAATTGCAAGGGGCGTTTTTTGCCCTTTGACTAGCTCGGTCTAACGCTCCGGTAGGGCCCGCTGCAAATAGTATAGTGCGGGGTTCGACGAAGCTCACCATGAGGAAAGTGCGTGGGTTGCAATGACAGTCTTCAGCGTTGCAAGAGCTGGCTCCCTGCACTCAGCTCTCTTCCTCATGGTGAGCCCTCCTGAGCGAGCCGAAGGGCGAACCACGCACAATCAAAAGCCACGCAAGCATGTGCCTTGAGATGACCGAAATACTAACCGAAAGGATTTTCCACTCTTGGCCAGATTTCACGCGAGAGCTTGCGGTAATCTGTTTTTTTCGGGTTTGAGGGATAAGGCGCGCCCGCATCAATATAGATGATCTCCGACGCCACCGGCTCGAACCCCGCGTGGAAATGATTGGTAGATTTGACCAGCAATATATCTTTCGACAAGGGATCAATGCCAATATTGGAGAAAATATCTGGCTCAAAAGTCTGGGTGCGGTTCGTGTTGAGGATAACGTCGATATCCGTGCCTTCAAGGCGGATCAGCGCTGCGGGCCCAAGCGTAACCCGGCTCTTACCAAAGCTTTGCCAGCCTTCCTCGACAGCCCGTAGCACCTCGACACGCGCATCAATAGGCGCGCCGCCATCAGGACCGGCCTTGCCACCAAAGCGCAGCTGTATCAGCGCGCCCTCGCCTGCGGCGAGGCAAAAGGTGACAGCGATAGGGTCCCAGATCGTCGCAACAGCCACATTGCCAATACCGCGTTCGATAATGCGATTGAGGATCAGCGTGCCATCGCCCGCTACACCGCCGCCGGGATTATCCCAGACATCGGCGACAACCACAGGCTTGCCCGGGCGCTGCGCGACAATCGCCATGGTCGCATCGAGCCCCGCTTCCGTGTCGAGCATCGGCATAGCCGTTGTGCCACGCAGGGCAAAAAGCTCCATGCCCAGCTTTTCCGCCAAAGCATCGCCCTTGGCCTTTTCATTATCCGTCACAACCATGAGCTGTGTTCCCAGCTCCGGCACATCGCCCGCCATGAAACCATGGATCAGCGAAACCGACAGAATGCCATCCTTGCCGTGCAGCGCTTTCATGCGATCCACATAGGACCGCATCGGCTCGCGGCTTGTGGGATAGACGCCGATCATGCGGCAATCGAAGGTTGAAATGACCGGCTTGATCTCGCCGCGCAGTGTACGCAGGGCCAGGTCAACCACATGTTCGCCGCGCTCGTAGAAATCAGTATGGGGAAATTCGAGAAATGCCGCCAATATATCCGCATTGGCGACGCGCTTTTTCGTCAGATGGCTATGGGGATCGAGTTCCGAAGCAATAAGAATATCCGGGCCGACAATGGCGCGGATGCGCTCCAGAAGATCGCCTTCGCAATCATCATAACCCTGCGCGACCATGGCACCATGCAGGCCAAGAATAACGCCATCAACCGGCATTGCCGCCGTGAGCTGGTCGAGAATCTCGTCGCGCAGATCTTCATAGGCCTTGCGCTGCAACAGGCCGCCGGGCTCGGCCCATGTTGCTGTCCCTTCGATAAGCTCGAAACCTTCTTCCCGCGCGCGGCGGCGCAGGACCACCATGGGCGCCGAGCACAATGTCGGCGTATCCGGGTGCTGGCCGGGACCGGCATAGAATGCCATCTCAAAGCTGGCGCGATCTGTCGGCACTGGCGAGGAGGTGTTGGTCTCGGTAGCGAAGGATGCGGTGAATATACGCATTTTATGCTTTCGGTTGGGTGGTTATGGCAGTTGAGTTGTGCATGGTTCGACGGGGCTCACCATGAGGGAGGTAGCGGGTTGCAAAGCTCATCTTCAACGCTTGACGATCAAGCACCCTGCAATCAACTCACCTCCCTCATCCTGAGCTTGTCGAAGGGCGCACAATATTCATGCAGGCTTATAGGCCACCGCTTCAATCTCGATTTTGATATCGATCATCAGCCGCGATTCAATGGTTGTGCGCGCGGGCGGGTTCTGCGGAAAATAGGTGGCATAGGTCTTGTTGAAGGCAGCAAATTCGCGCGCATCTTCTAAAATGACGAATGTCTTGACCACATCGGAAAGCTCTGCCCCCGCAAGGGCGAGCGCGGCCTTGATGTTTTCCATGACCTGCTTGGTCTGGGCTTCGATACCGCCGATAATGACTGTTCCATCCGCGCCGACCGGCACCTGACCGGAAATATAGATGAAATCCCCTGCCCGAACCGCTGGCGATAATGGCACATGCGACTGGCCGAAATGCTGTTTTGTCATGATCTGTTTCCTGTTGTTGAATTATTTCACTGCGCCGATGGAAAGTCCGCGCACCAGATAGCGTTGCAGCCAGGCGAAAAGTATGGCGACCGGCACCGACGCGACGAAAGCGGCGGCCATAACATAGTGCCAATCGACCGTATAGCGCCCCGCAACCAGCGAAAAGACGCGGATCGGCAAAGTATAGCTGCCTTCCGTGCGCAGCATGGTCAGCGCAATGACAAACTCATTCCATGCATTGATGAAGGTGAAAATCGCCGTAACCACCATGGCAGGAACCGCCAGCGGCAGAAATACGGTGAAGAGCGTGCGCGTGCGGCTTGCACCTTCCATCCACGCGGCCTCTTCCAGATCGCGCGGGATGGTGGAGAAATAGCTTTGCAGCATCCACACGCAAAAGGCGATGTTGAAGGCCGTATAGATGATGACGAGCACATTGAGGCTATCAATCATACCCGCCCCGGCAACAAGGCGGAAAAGCCCGATGACCAGAACAATGGGCGAGAGCATTTGCGAGATGAGCAAAAACTGGCGGAAGGCATTGCGCCCGGCAAATTGATAGCGGCTGAGCGCATAGGCGGCAGGAATGGAGACAAGGATCGTCAGGGCGGTGGACAGGCCGGACACGTAAAGCGAATTGGCCAGTGCCGATGCAATGCCGGAGGTGCGCCACATTTCCGGGAAATTTTGCCAATGCAACTCGTCCGGCCACCAGGTCGGATTGAGCACTTCCGTTGCGGATTTCAGCGAGCTTATGGCCATCACCGCATAGGGAAACAGGATCACCACGACAATAGGCGACAGGAAAAGCCAGAACAGGATGGAGCGTTTCAGTTTCTTGCTCATTGCTTTTCCTCCCGCATGGCGAGGCGCACATAAAGAATAGTGAAAATAATGAGAATGGCGAACATGATCAGCGAAACGGCGGCGGCTTCGCCCAGCCTGCCCATGCGGAAGGCGGTTTTATAAAGATAGGTGACCAGAATATCGGTGGAATTGGCCGGACCGCCCTGCGTCGTCGCCCAGATGATGGGGAAGGAATTGAACACATAGATCGTGTTCAGTACGAAGGCGATATTGATGAAGGGCTTGAGCAGAGGCAGCGTGATCAGGCGAAACTGGTCCCAGCGTCCCGCACCCTCAGTCGCCGCCGCCTCATAGAGATCTTCCGGCACGGAAGAAAGGCCGCCAAGGAAGATTGTGACCGTAAAGGGCACCGAGACCAGAATGCCGATGAGTATCTGCATGGGAAAAGCGGTCGAGGCTTCCGCCAGCCACTGAATATTGGTGTTGATGATCCCGAGATCACGCAGCGCCGAATTAAGCATGCCGCTTTCGCCATTCAACGCCCAGCGCCAGACAATTGCAGTCATGGTCAAGGATATGGCCCAGGGCAGCATGATGAGAATGCGCGCAATGCCGCGGCCATAAAAATCCTCATTGAGGATAAGCGCGATGGGAACGGAAACAATCAGTGTGCCAATGACAACGGCAGCGGTCCAGAACAGGGTGCGCCATGTCGCGGCAATGAAATCCGGATTGGCAAACAGGCTGCGATAATGCTCAAGACCGATGAAATCCTTCAACATGCCAAAGCGATTCACATCATGCAGCGATAGCGAGACGATCTCCTTTAGCGGCCAAAGGATGATGACAGCCGCCAGTAGAAAGCTCGGCAAGATGAGAAAATAGGGGACTGAAGCCCGTTGCATCGATGGAATTACCTTTGGTTAGAAAACCTGGCCGACTTTCGGGCTGGGCGCATAGTCTGAATTTGATTGCAGTTGTGTTTTGCGTGGTTCGACGGGGCTCACCATGAGGAAGGTGATTTGATTGCAAAGCCTACCTGCAAGGTTTCAAGACTAGAACCCTGCCGACTCCGACCTTCCACATGGCGAGCCCCCTGAGCTTGTCAAAGGGCGAACCACGCGAAACACAACTGCAAATGTTACCCGCTCCAGTTGCAATCCGGAGCGGGTAACAAGCTTACTTCAACGTCTCATTGATCTTGGCAGCGGCTTCTTTCAGCGTTGGCTCGATCTCGCCCTGCCCCAGATAAATCTTCTGGATGGCGTTGGACGTTGTCTGGGCAATGTCTTCCCAGCCCGGAATGACCGGAGCAAAACGCGCATTCGGAAGAAGGTTCGTGAACACTTTCAGGTCGGCATTATCGGCAAAATACGGGTCTTTGGCTTCTTCGGCATTGACGGGAAGGAAGCCCTCGATCTTGTCGAATTTTGTGCGCTGTTCCGTTGTGAACAGGAAGTCGAGGAATTTCCATGCTGCTTCCTTGTTCTTTGAATTTTCGAACAGGACGATGGAATCCGTCACGCCATAGGTACCCTTGCCGCCATCAGGACCGGCGGGAATGGGCGCTACGCCATAATTGAGATTTGGCGCTTCGGTCTTGATCTGGCCGGAAAGGAATGGCGCGGTGATGACGGTTGCAACCTTGCCCTGCTTGAACAGATTCTGCACATCTTCGCGACTATAGGAGGTAACACCCGGCTGGGTCAGACCGCCATCGATAAAGCTCTTGTAAAGCGTCGCCGTATCAATGGCTGCTTTTGAATCAAGACCGGATTTCCCATCCTTGACGATCTCGCCGCCATTGGCCCAGAGCCCATAATAGAAATAGACATCCGTCTCGATTTCCTTGCCCTGCAAGCCGAAACCATAGGTCTCGGTGCCAAGCGCCTTGATCTTTTCGGCGCTCGTCTTGAAGTCTGCCCAGGTTGCAGGCGGGGTATCAATGCCAGCCTTGGCGAAGATATCCTTGTTATAATACATGGCGCGCGCTGAAGCTGCGATCGGCAGGCCATAAACCTTACCGTCCATGACCGATGGCGTGAGGAATGTATCGATGAAGCGCGCCTTGAAATCCGGCGTAATATTGCCGTCAAGCGGGGCGATAATGCCTTCCTTGACATAATCCAGCAGCCAGCGCGTGCCGATAATGGAAAGGTCGGCATTGGCACCGGCCGAAATATCGGTCGTCAGTTTCTGCTGGAGGCTGTCCCAAGGCACAACTTCGATCTGGATTTTCGTATCTGGATTGGCCGCTTCGAAGGCTTTGGCCGCTTCTTCGAAATAGGGGCCTGTGCCTTTGCTGTATTCAGCAATGGTGACGCGGACGGTGTCGGCAAATGCTCCACCCGAAAAGGCGAGAAGGCTAAGGCCTGCAAGTAGGCTTAGTTTTCTGATCATCATGATGTTCCCCTTTGTTACACGCCGCATTCTCCCATCGGCGTAATTTTGAAACTTTCACCATCATTCTATGTAATTTATTTTCATGCAAGTCAAAAATTGAGGGGTTATGACAGTTTTATGTTGCTTTTTTTCATATGCCGTCATTAATAAGCTAGGGGAACATTTCAAAACAAGGTCACGATATGACTTCAGAGACATTGCACAGAGCCCTTGGTTTGTATGGCAAACAGGTGTTTATAACCGGCGCGGGTGGCGGCATCGGGCAAGCATTGATCGACACGTTCAATGCGGCAGGGGCCATTGTTTCAGGCGCCGATCAAGATGAGAGCTTATTGACCGGGCTGCCGCTGGCAAATGGGCTTGTCTTCAACATCAATGACAAGGCGCAGACCGGCAGCGCAATTCGAAACTTTATTGCCGATCACGGCACACCGGACGTATTGATCAATAATGCCGGTTTTTCCCGCGGCGAGATTCTCGATCAGGTCGATGGCGATGTTTGGGAGCGCGAAATTGCGACCAATCTAAATGGCGCATTTCATGTCACGGACCCGATTGCCGAGGCTATGGCCGCAAAAGGCGGCGGCAGCATCGTATTCATCTCATCGGTCAATGCGCTCAGCCATTTCGGCAATCCCGCCTATTCGGCCGCTAAGGCTGGCATGATCGCCTATATGAAGGCGCTTGCAGTTGAGCGCGGCCGGTTTGGTATAAGGTCCAATGCCGTATGTCCGGGTTCCGTGCGCACCCCGGCATGGGATCATCGTCTGGAAAAACAGCCGGAGCTTCTGGCAAAGGTTCTGCCGCATTATCCGCTCGGACGTCTTGTGACGCCTGGCGAAGTGGCGCAAGCAGCCTTCTTCCTCAGTTGCGCCTCCGCGTCGGGAATTACCGGTGCAACGCTGACTGTTGATGCTGGCCTGACAGCAGGCAATCTCCATTTCATCAATGACGTGCTCGCCGGAGACAAGTGACATGGCCGGACTACAGATCAAGCAACTCGCCAAATCCTATGGCGCAATGAATATACTGCATGGGATCGACCTTGAAGTGCGGGACGGCGAATTTCTGGTGCTGATCGGACCTTCCGGCTGCGGGAAATCCACGCTCCTGCGCATGATTGCCGGATTGGAGGATATTTCTTCCGGTGAGTTATGGATTGGTGATCGCCTGTCCAATGGTCTGCCGCCGCAGCAGCGCAATATTTCGATGGTGTTTCAGAGCTATGCTTTGTTTCCGCATATGAGTGTGCGCAAGAATATCGGCTTTGGTCCGAAAATCCGGCGCGAGTCGGCTGCAGCCATTGACGCGAAGGTCGGCAAGGCTGCGGAAACGCTCAATCTGCATGACTATCTGGACCGCGTGCCGCGCCAACTTTCCGGCGGGCAGCGCCAGCGGGTTGCAATGGGGCGTACAATCGTGCGCGAGCCGGACCTGTTCTTATTTGACGAGCCGCTTTCCAATCTTGATGCCAAGCTGCGCGTGCAGATGCGCACGGAGCTGAAGGCGCTTCACCAGCAGTTAAAGACCACAATGGTCTATGTTACCCATGACCAGATCGAAGCCATGACCATGGCGGACCGGATCGTCGTCATGAATGCCGGACGTATTGAGCAGGCGGGCTCGCCGCTTGAGCTTTACGACAAGCCGGTCAACAAATTCGTTGCAGGTTTCCTTGGCTCGCCCGCCATGACCTTCATTCCTGGAACATTGGAACGTGGCGATGGCGCGCCAAAGGTTCGCACCGACAATGGCACCATCATTCCGGTCGGCGATACCACTGCCGCTTCGGGCCAGCCGGTCGAGATCGGCATACGCCCCGAACACTATCGCCTCGCACCCGATGGCAATGGATTTGCCTATCACGTCGAGGTGATTGAGCCGACAGGTTCCGAGACCCATTTGTTCGGCACGATTTCCGGTGTTGCCGTGCGCTGCGTGTTCCGTGATCGTTTGGCGCCGGAGCCCGGCACTCAATTATCATTGACGGTTGACCCGGCAAAGGTGCATGTCTTTGACGCTAAAACCGGAAACAGAATTTGACATGTGCTTGGTTCGCCCTTCGACAAGCTCAGGATAGCCAACCATAAGGAAGGTGGGTTGCTTGCATAAAGTTGTGAGGTTACTGGCTTTTGTTTTGCCACTAAATTCCTCCCTCATGGTGAGCTTGTCAAACCACGCACATCGTTATTGCAACCGAGATGGATAAAGCAACAGATGGCACCACCGCATTTCGACATTGTTGCAAGGCTGAGGGAGGTTGCCGATACAGGCAAACATTCCGACAGCCAGGTCGCAGCTGCGATCCTGTCCGATGCGGATTTCGCCACTCATGCGCCTATCAACAAGCTGGCCGAAAAGGCTGGGGTGAGCGAGCCGACAATCACGCGTTTCTGCCGTATGCTCGGTTTTGAGGGCACGCGGGATTTCAAGGTAAGGCTGGCGCAATCGCTTGCTATTGCCGGGCGGTTTATCGCGCCGGGACCCGCGCAGGATGAAAACGGCAGTGTGACGTCGGTCATCGCGCGCAGCGCCGTCGATGCTGTCGAAACCGTGTGCAATCTGATCAACAGAGACGATCTTGAACTTGCGGCCTCGCTCATTGCGCAAGCGGGAATGGTTCGCGCCTATGGCTCCGGCGGGTCGTCCTCAATGGCAGCTACCGAAATGGAAAATCGCCTGTTCCGCCTGGGCATTGCCGCCTCATCGCATATTGATGGCGAAATGCAGCAGATGACAGCGGCAACCAGCAACAAGGATACTGTTATCATTGCCTATTCGCTTTCAGGGGAAATCAAGCCCTTGATCGAGGCCGTCATGATCGCGCGGCGCTATGGCGCCAAAACAATTGCCTTCACGGCACCCGGCACGAAGCTTGCGGCGGCCGCAGAACTTGTCATGCCTTTTCACATTGACGAAGGCACCAATGTTTACCGGCCCTCCCCCGCCCGCTATGCCCTGCTCGCGCTTACCGATATGCTGGCAATGACCGTTGCCGAAAAAATCGGTGCCCCTGCCGTCGAGCGGATGCGCCGCATCAAGAACCTGCAAGCCATGCACGCCAATAACGCGACCACACTGCCGCTCGGAGATTGAGATTGAAGCTGACCGATATTGATACACCCGCTGTTCTCATCGACACGGACCGCGCAGAGGCAAATCTGCAAAAATTCCAGACCTATGCCGACAATCATGCCTTGACCGTGCGTCCGCATATCAAGACACATAAATTGCCGCGTTTTGCCAAACGAGCCATAGAGCTTGGCGCTATCGGGATTACTTGCCAAAAACTCGGCGAGGCTGAAGTGATGGCCGATGCGGGAATGAGCGATATTTTCATCCCCTACAATATTATCGGCAAGGCAAAGCTTGAGCGTCTTACCAAGCTTAATGAGCGCATCACGATCAGCGTAACCGCAGATAATGAAACGGCCATACGCGGTTATGCCGAGGCTTTTGCCGGGCGCAAGAAGCCACTGACCGTTCTGGTCGAATGCGATACGGGCATGGGCCGCTGCGGCGTTCAATCCCCGCAGGAAGCGGTCGCGCTTGCCAAGCTGATCGACGCGTCGGAAGGGCTTAACTTTGCCGGCTTCATGACATATCCGAAAACTGGCGGTATCGAAACCACGCAGGCATTTCTCGCAGAGGCGGAAAAACTGGCGATCGCAGCGGGGCTGGACCCGCACACCATTTCCAATGGCGGAACCCCCGATATGTGGCGGGCTCACGAAGTGGCGAGCGCAACGGAACACCGTCCTGGCACTTATATCTATATGGATCTCTTTCAGGTCGCCAAAGGTGCCGGCACCCTTGATGATTGCGCTCTCACCGTGCTTGCAACTGTCGTAAGCCGCCCGACCGAAAATCGCGCCATCATCGACGCGGGCTCGAAGTCGCTGACAAGCGATACATTGGGTTTAAGCGGATTTGGCAGGGTGGTGGAATATCCAGATGCGGTCATTTCCTCGCTTAGCGAAGAGCATGGCACAATCGACCTGTCTGCATGTGAGCACAAGCCCAAGGTAGGCGAGCGCATCCGCATCATCCCCAATCATGCCTGTGTCGTGTCCAATCTCTTCGATAGTGTCGTGCTTATTTCGGGCGATACGGTCACTGAGATCGCCCCGGTGGCCGCTCGCGGGCGTGTTGATTAGGGGATGGGTAGGCTTATTGCATTTGGCCCATCGCCTAGCTCGGCAATTAAACTTGCAACTATATAGTGCGTGGTTCGATGAGGCTCACCATGAGGAAAGTTGGTAAACTGCACAGATAATCTTCACCGTTTAAAATCATCTCAGCTTCCTCATTGTGAGCCTCATCGAACCACGCACAAACTCGGTGCAGACGTCATCTGCTCAGTGAGCGGGCTCATTGGAGAACATGGCGGCGTTCTCGTCATAGCGCGACAGAAACTCCTGTTCCGAGCCCGAATGGCCAAACCATGGACCCCGGCCAAAATTGCAGCCGCATTTTACCAATGGCTCGATGATGGCATGCGTATCAATTCCAACGGCTATTCTTTCCATATCCAGTTTTCCTGCCAGTTCGCATACTGCTGACAGAATGACCCGCTCGGGGCCTGGCTGGTCAATGTTCCGATAGGCCTCCGACCCAATCATCATTCCATCATATTGGAGCGCCATGGCTCCATTTACCGTAGAATGAGACATGGCAAACTGGTCGACTATCAGCCGGAAACCGATATCCCGCAGCCTGCGCATGACACGGAAGATCTGCTGATCGTCAAGCATCGCAATATTCTGCGAAATAATGAAATTTACTTCCGAAGTATTGACGCCCCATTCGGCCTGCAGCTCCCTGATGCGTTCAATGAACAGCGGGTCCATGAGCTGGGGGAAAGAAAGCTTGATCCCGATCAGTAATTTATTGTCGGGGTAGTATTTTTTGAAATTGTGCAGGAATTCAAATGCTCGTGACATGATAAAAAGGCCGAGATGAAGAATGGAGCCATTTTGTTCAAAGATTGGAATGAACTTATGCGATTTGATGTCTCCGAATTCCGGATGATGCCAGATAACACTTGTATGCGCTTCGCAAATCCGGCCTGTCCGCAAATCCACGACAGGGCGATATCTCACTGAAAATTCGCCGCGCCCGATGGCCCGCGTAATATCACCGCCAAAATCCAAAGCTGCCCGCAGATCCTGAATGAGAGCGGAATTGTGCCAGACAGCATCTTCGCTCTTGGTGTCTTCCGCGTGATACATGGCACCATTGGCGCGGCGCAGCAAAGAGCCGAATGGCTCAATTTGCCCCTGTTTCTGGGCGACGGAGCAGGCAATAACCGGTGAAATACGTATCCCCTCATTTTCATAAGGCAACCGCATTTCCGCAAGCATCTTGCGCATGAGAGGAATATCCACCCCCTCGTCGCTGGGATAGATATAGGCTATCAGATTATTGTTGAGGCAGCCCACGACGCCCCCTGCAAGCGTGGCTTGAAGCTTGTCGATCTTGCTGCTGATCATTCGTGCCAGAACCTCATCGCCAAAAATGCTGGCGATCTGATGGTAATTGCATATTTTTATGAGGATCAGATCAATCTGGCCTTCCTTGCCAACCAGCAAATCATACTCTTTGACCAAACCGGCCTGATTGAGAAAACCGCTGGCCGGATCATGATAGGCCAGAAATTCGAGGCGCGTCTGATTGCGTTGCAGAACAAGACGCATTCTTTCAATCACCGAGGCCAGCAGGCCGACTTCTCTAATATTGGTGGGAACGGAGATGGGCGTGTCCAGATTGAGATTGCCGACATCTGTCACAGCCCTTGAAAGCCGCATCAATGGATTGACGACAAAGCTCGCGGCCCAGGCAGTCAGCGCAATACTTATTGCAAGCCCGATCAAGCAGACGGCCGTATAATACCAATCCCAATCCGCCTTCGCCGATAATTCGTCACCAAGTGTAACGACGACGCGCCAGCCTTTAAGATCAAACTTATCCAGAGATACGGCGTTTCCCAGGTCGGCGGAGATTTTGCTTGTGTCCCGCCCGATCGTGAATTGACCGCCCGAAACCGAAAGCTCCTCTCCGGAAGGCGTGAAAACGCTAATTTCCTGGACAGTATTGCCTGTCGCGCTGCTCAGGAATGCGCTGATGCGATTGACGCACATGTCGAGTGCAAGGACCCCTAAAGGCTTCCGATCCGGACCAAAAATCGGCAGAACCCGGGTCATGGTCCATACGCTGCCTTGCGTGGAAGCGCACAGATCACTGGTATTATTCACCACATAGGGAGCACTCCAGGTCGGTGTCCTGCCGACAATACCGCCGCGATACCAGCCTCGCTCAAACAGATTGAAGTCACGTTCTTGCATGGGCCTGTCCGGCCTTGTCACAAGAAGACGCGATGGGTTGTCCGATTGCGTCTTGCCTTGCCCCTTAAAATCCCGGTCGGTCTCCTTGATCTTGAAAACGCTTAACAGATGACCATTGCTTGCACCGAAACGGAGAACCGACACCTGGATAGGAACCCGCTCTGGAGTGGCCCTATCCGCCTCGATAAAAGAAAAAACACATTCAGCATTGCTGCATCCAGCAGCTTTTACCCGCGCTGCAAGAGCATCGGCATATTCCTCAAGCGGCGTAACAAGATGGCCGAGTTGATTGGCGATATCTCTGGCCAGAAACTCCGCCGTCCTGTCAGCATAAGTCTTTGTCAGATCGGTACGTTGCGTCTGCAAGATCAGGCTAAAACCCAAAAACAGCACAATCAGCAGGGCCAAAAGCGGAAGGCCAATAACGGCGACCACGGGGACGCCAAAAATGCGTTGACGGGATGTGTCCAGTGATTTGCCTGAATCCGTTTCCATAATATTCGTGAAACTTTCCAAAAAACGCACAATACCCAAAATGAAATGGTTTACGGGCAATTTTTATATCGTAAATATTACCTGGTGACGCGCCTAACGGCACATAATTTCACAAAGCTTTTAATCAGTCGTCAAAGAACAGCCCGTTCTTATCGAAATATCGTGCACGCTACTATAAAATCAGAATTCAGTCTCGACGAGAGGTTGTACTTCATCGGCAATACAACCGGATACAATCTCGCTTCGGTGTATATGCGTAAACTGTGCAACGCATAATTGCAACAGCTTTCCCGGCAGTGATCCTTCGGCCCGCTTCAGCGGAAAGCAAGCGCTTGCCAAAACTAAAATATTAGAATATTTATATTTCAAATCCTTTGGGAGGAGGTTTTCTTGCAGTATCAAAAGTTCCGGTTTCCCCTGTTAACGACCCGCCTTGCGGGCGATTGCGGCTTTCAGTGACCGATAACCCCGTCGCATCATCGGAGCGCAAGCGTGACCGGGCCCACCCGCTCGCGACATCCAGCACGGACTATGCTCAGCAGCGGGCAGCCACCCCCCGAGCTGCAACCCATATTTACAAGCAACTGCTTGACGACATTATTTCGCTGCGCCGCAGACCGATGGAGCCCATTCTTGAGAAGGAAATTGCCGCGCAGTTTGGCGTGAGCCGCACGCCTGTTCACCAAGCGGTTTTGCGACTTGCCGATGACGGGCTGATCGATATTTTTCCACAATCGGGAACTTTCGTTTCGCGCATTCCGCGACGCGCGCTCTATGAAGCAATCCTCATCCGCAAATCCCTTGAAGAGACGACCGTGAAGCTGGCTGCCGAACAGGCGGGACCTGCCGATATTGCCCGGCTGGAACGAAGCATTGCCGATCTCGTGGCCGCCGAAGCATCTGGCGACAATGAACGCTTTCACAGCGCTGATACGGATTTTCATCTGTCGATCAATTCAATTGCCGGATTTCCCGGCATATGGAACGTGATCCAGCAGGTAAAGATGCAGATCGACCGCTATCGGCGGCTGACACTACCGCTCAGCGGGCGTCTTACCCGCGTCATTGTCGAGCATGAAGCAATTCTCGATGGCATCCGCCGCCACGATATAGCGCACGCAACAGAAGCCATGGGCTTTCACCTCGGGCAGATGCTGAACGAGGTGAAAGACACGACGAATGTCGACCCGGCATTTTTCATCGATGATGACTGACTGACCGCTTTTAAAGCGGCAAAACACCGACATGCAAAGGTTCTGAAATGAAGATCGAAGTGAGACAGGTTTGCCATCCGGATGCGGTACGCAATTTTGACACGGACGAACTGCGTCGTCATTTCCTGATGGAAAACATGTTCGAGGCCGATGAGATTACCCTCACCTATAGTCATATTGACCGGTTGATCATTGGCGGGGCGGTGCCCCTCTCCAAGCCTCTGCCGCTGACAGCGCCCACTCCCGTGGGTCAGGAATTCTTTCTTGCGCAACGCGAACTTGGCATATTCAACATTGGCGGCGCTGGCCGCGTGTCGCTTGACGGCACTGTGCACGAACTTGCCGCCCGCGACTGTCTCTATGTCGGCAAAGGCGTCGTCAATGTGATTTTCGAGAGCGTGGATGCGGCAAATCCGGCTAAGTTCTATCTACTTTCAACGCCTGCTCACGCTTCGCATCCAAATGTGCTTATCAAGCCTGAACAAGCCAACAAGCTGATACTGGGCGATCAGCTGACCGCCAATAAGCGTACGCTTTACCAATATATCCACCCGGATATTTGCGAGAGCTGCCAGCTTGTCATGGGCATGACACAGCTCGAACCCGGCAATATGTGGAACACAATGCCCTGCCATACGCATGACCGCCGCTCGGAGGCCTATCTTTATTTCGACCTTGCCACCGACACCCGCATTTTTCACATGATGGGCGAGCCGACCCAGACACGCCACATGATAGTGGCAAATGAACAGGCGATCCTTTCCCCCGGCTGGTCGATCCATTCCGGCGTGGGCACGGCCAATTATGCCTTCATCTGGGCAATGGGCGGCGACAATAAGAGCTTTACCGACATGGACCACGTACCGATGAGTGTGCTGCGATGAACAATCTTTTCGATCTTCAAGGCAAGGTAGCGATTGTTACCGGAGCCAATACCGGCATCGGCCAGGGTATCGCCCTGGCCCTCGCACAGGCAGGCGCTTCCATCGCTGCCGTCGGACGTTCGTCCATGGATGACACGCGTCATTTGATAGAAGCGGCAGGCAGGCAATTCATCGAGATCAAGGCCGATCTCGGGACGATTGAACCTGTTGGCAGGATCATCGACGAAACGCTTCAATCCTTCGAACGTCTGGATATCCTCGTCAATAATGCGGGCATTATCCGGCGCAATGACGCCGTGGATTTCACCGAAGAGGATTGGGATGCGGTGATTGACACCAATCTCAAATCGGCATTCTTCCTGTCGCAAGCCGCCGGACGGCACATGATCGGTAAAGGGCAAGGCAAGATTATCAACATTGCTTCGCTTTTGTCGTTTCAAGGCGGCATTCGGATTCCTTCCTATACGGCATCGAAAAGCGGACTTGCCGGCATTACCCGGCTGCTTGCCTGCGAATGGGCCGCCAAAGGCGTAAACGTAAACGCCATCGCTCCCGGCTATTTCGTGACCAATAACACAACTGCCTTGCGCGAAGATCAGGACCGCAGTGCGCAAATTCTGGCGCGTATTCCAGCCGCCCGTTGGGGCGAGCCTTCCGACATAGGCGGCGCCGCAGTCTTCCTCGCCTCCAAGGCCTCTGACTATGTGCATGGAACAGTTCTGCCTGTCGATGGCGGCTGGCTGGCTCGATGACAAACTGTAAAGAGCGTAAGCCTTCGCTTACGATAGGTAAGCCATGAATTACCAATTCGATTTCGCTGCTCTCCTGCCCTATTGGAAGGACTTCCTTGCCGGAGCGCTCACAACAGTCCAAATGACTGTCGTTGCGGTGGCGATCGGATTGGTCATAGGCGTGCTTTGCGCGGTCGCCCGGCGCAGCGCCTATGCCTGGCTTCGCCTCATTGTCGGCATCTATATCGAGGTCGTTCGCAATACGCCCTTTATCGTACAGATATTCTTCATTTTCTTCGGCCTTTCTTCCATTGGCATAACCATGCCGGTCTTTTTTGCCGCCGTATTTGCAATGGTCATTAATGTGGGGGCCTATACGGCTGAAATCGTTCGCGCAGGCATGGAAGCTGTGCATCCAAGCCAGATCGAAGCAGCAGAAGCGCTCGGGCTTTCACGTTTCCAGATCTACCGCGACATTATCCTCATGCCAGCGATCGAGCGGGTCTATCCGGCGCTGACCAGCCAGTTCATTTTGATGATGCTCTCCACATCGATCACCTCGCAGATTTCGGCGGAGGAATTGACCGGCGTCGCCAATAATATCCAGTCCTACACCTTCCGTTCATTCGAAACCTACATCGTCATCGCCCTGCTCTATCTCGCAATCACTTATCTTTTGCGGGCTGGCTTCCATCTCATCGCGCTTGGAATTTTCCCGCGCCGCCGCCGTCTCGGCACACCCTTGTGAGGATGAGAACATGACCGGCGGTTTCACCACAAATCATCTCGTTTATCTGCTCAACGGCCTGCTTTGGACTGTCATACTTTCCGCGCTTGCCTTCCTTCTCGGCGGCGTTGCCGGGTTCTTCGTCATGCTGGCGCGCACGTCAACCATGCGCTGGCTGCGGCGGGTTTCACTGCTCTATGTCCAGTTCATCCAGGGCATGCCACTGCTGATCCTGATGTTCGTCATTTATTTTGGCCTTGGCGTTATCGGCATCGAGGTTCCGCCGCTCGTGGCTGCCAGTCTCGGCATGATGATCTATTCCAGCGCTTATCTCGGCGAAATCTGGCGCGGTTGCGTTGAATCCGTGCCCCGCACGCAGTTTGAGGCGGCTGAATGTCTTGCCCTCACCCGCTGGCAGACGCTGAAAGACGTGATCCTGCCGCAGGCGCTGCGCATAGCGACACCGCCCACCGTTGGTTTCATGGTGCAACTTATCAAGAACACATCGCTTGCCTCGGTTGTCGGCTTCGTCGAGCTGACCCGCGCAGCGCAAGTCATCAACAATTCGCTTTTCCAGCCGTTTCTCGTCTTCGGTATCGCTGCCGCCTTTTATTTTTGCGTCTGCTACCCGCTTTCGGTCTGGAGCCGTTCGCTTGAGAGGAAATTAAATGTCGGCCGTCGTTAAGCTCAACGAAGTCATCAAACGCTTCGGCACTGTCGAGGTACTCAAGGGCGTTTCCTTCGAGATCGAAGCCGGTGAAGTCGTGGCTTTGATTGGACAATCGGGTTCGGGCAAGAGCACGGCCTTGCGTTGCATAAACAGGCTCGAAACCATTCAGGGTGGAACAATCGAAGTTTGCGGTCATCAGGTGCATTCACCCAGTCTCGATATCCGCGCGCTGCGGCAGGATGTCGGCATGGTTTTCCAAAGCTACAATCTGTTTCCACATATGAATGTTGCCGAAAACATCATGCTGGCGCTGCGGCGCGTTAAAAGCATTGGCCGCAGCGAAGCAATGGAAACCGCCAAGGCCGTGCTCTCAAAGGTTGGCCTGTTGCAGAAGATCGATGCCTATCCCGAACAATTGTCGGGGGGCCAGCAGCAGCGTGTGGCGATTGCCCGCTCGCTCGCCATGCAGCCAAAGGTCATGCTTTTCGACGAGGTAACGTCAGCGCTTGATCCGCAGCTGACCGGCGAAGTTTTGCGCGTCATGGAAGATCTCGCCAAAGGCGGCATGACCATGATCGTCGTCACCCATGAAATGGCATTTGCCCGCAAGGTCGCAAACCGCGTCATTTACATGAATACCGGGCGGGTCTGGGAAACCGGCACCGGCGAAATGCTCGTTCATCCGCAAACCCAGGAATTGAAGGATTTTCTGGCCAACGACCTGTGACAGAACCAACCTCATAATCACAAAAGGGAGAGAGAATAATGAGATTGCTTACGAAATTCGGCATTGCCGCGAGTGCGGCCCTGCTCATGCTGGCGTCAGCCGCTCATGCGGATTCACTTGAAAACATCAAGAAAGCCGGCAAGGTGCGCATTGCTGTTGCCATGGGAATTCCGCAATATTCCTATGTCGACGAGAATTTGAAGCCGACCGGCTCGGACGTCGAAACCGCCAAGCTCATCGCCAAGGATCTCGGCGTCGATCTTGACCTGATCGAAATTACCAATGCCGCACGCGTTCCTACGATCCAGACCGGCAAGGCGGACATTCTGGTTTCCGCACTTGGCATCACAGAAGAGCGTAAAAAGGCCGTCGACTATACGGTGCCCTATGCAACGCTGAGCATCATTGTCATTGCGCCCAAGGAAATCGAGATCAAGAGCTATGCCGACCTTGCGGGCAAGCGGATTGGCGTGACCCGCGCAACGACCAATGACATGGATATCACCAAGAATGCACCGGGCGCACAAATCGTCCGCTTCGAAGATGATGCAACGCTCATTACTGCTGCAGTCACCGGGCAGCTCGACATCATTTCCAGCCAGTCGGCAGTTCTCGGCGGCATCAATGCCAAGCGCGCAGGCAAGGAACCGCTGGAAGTAAAGTTCACGCAGGCTGAAACCAATCTCGGCATAGCTTTGCCCAAGGGCGAAAAGCCATTGCAGGATTGGCTCAACACCTGGGTGAAAACCAATTTCGACAATGGCACGCTGCGCGAAGTATTCCGCAAATACCAGCACCGCGAACTGCCGGACGATCTCACATCGCGTTGATCGGAACATTCAACGGATTGAGGAATTGGGGCGCTTCGGCGCCCTTTTTCTTGCGCTGTGTATTGTATTGACCACGCAAACAATTCCAGTTACTGAATCGGGTTATGAAAGCTGCAATGGTTATTCTGGTGGTGGGATCGCGCATGGGCAGGATGGTTTGACCATCCGGCATTAGCACCCATGCGCGGCAAACAAGCTCCTGACGGAGCTTTTTTTATGCCCGGAATTTAGTTCCGCCCTGCTCCGTCACAACCATCCACTTCAATCATTGCACAAAGGAACTGCCATGAAAGGCATGTATACTAACGAACCCGCACGTCCTGAAATGACCGGAGCAGAAATTGTCCTGCAGGCGTTGCGCGAAAATGGCGTTGAGCACATTTTCGGTTATCCGGGCGCCGCGGTGCTACCGATCTATGACGAGATATTCCAACAGAACGAAATAAAGCACATATTGGTTCGCCACGAACAGGGCGCGGGCCACGCCGCCGAAGGCTATGCCCGTTCCACCGGCAAAGTCGGTGTCATGCTGGTAACGTCCGGCCCCGGCGCGACGAATGCGGTGACATCACTACAAAATGCCATGGCCGACTCCGTGCCAATCATCTGTCTGACAGGACAAGTGGCAACCGACCTGATCGGATCTGACGCTTTTCAGGAATGCGACACTGTTGGGATTACACGGCCCTGCACCAAACATAGCTGGCTGGTCAAAGATGTGAAGGAACTCGCCGCCACAATTCATAAGGCATTTCATCTGGCCCGCTCAGGCCGACCCGGTCCGGTTCTAATCGACATGCCAAAGGATATGCTTCTTCAAAGCACTTATTATGTGGCTCCTTCTGCCGACCCGCATGTCGATGATAATCCGCAACTTGCCGAAGACGACCGGCAGATAAAGGCAAACATTCCTTTGCAACGCGAGCGCGAAGAAAACACCGGGCTGCACTACGCACTCAAACGGCTTTACATGCTGACCCGCGATCATGCGCCCTATATTGCTACCGATACGAAGCACTATCAGTTCGCTGAACACTTCAATTCGCCCCTAGTATCAAGCGGGTTCGGCACGGCCGGTTATGGCTTGCCGGCTGCAATAGGCATGCAAATCGCCCATCCTGAAAGTCTCGTCATTGATATTGCAGATGAGTCATCTGTCCAAGCGACGATGAAGGAGCTTTCCACGGCAATCCAGTATGATGCACCGATAAAGGTTTTCATATTGAACAACCCGAACTTGAGCTTAGGCGGAAAATCGCAAAAGCACGGTTCCTACTCGAACGCCCTGCCGGATTTCGTAAAGCTCGCGGAAGCTTTCGGTGCCGTCGGTATCCGATGCGACGAGCGTGACAATCTTGACCACGCAATTGGAGAAATGCTTTCGGTGAGACGACCGGTGCTTTTTGACTGCCGGATTGCCGGCTGACCGGTTAAGTTGGCGGGGCGCATCCGCGCCCCGACGATAGCAATTCCAGATAGGATCACTGTGACCCGGCTTTTTTTCAAGCTCGTCCCTCGCCATTCAATGCCTTGATCACCGGAATGACCGAATACTGCCCAATCTCGGCCCGGTCGGTCAAAGCTCTCAAATAACCGCCGGGGGAGCGGATTTCACCCACACGTTCCAAAATGGCAGCAATCGTGATGGAAGCATTGATATCGCCCATGGCGTCACGCGCCCTTTCCCAGGCATCGGGCGAAACGCCAAGCATCGAGCGGACCAATCCTGCCGTTTGCATCAGATCGCGCCAGTCCTCAATGCCGTTTCGGGCATAATCGCGAATTTGCGGACAGGCGGACAGCACAGCATCCAGCGGCATGGGGATCGATTTTGTTTCCAGCTTCGGCCAATCATCCACGGGTCCGGTGGCTTTTACAGTTCGACGGGCGCTATCAAGCCTTTGCCGCATCTTCGTCATTGCGACTGTTCGTCCAGGCATATTGTCTACCGGTACGGGCTCACCGTTTTGCCTCTGGCCCTTTTCTTGGGCCCTTTCAAAATTGGGGTCTATATTTGAATTCTGAATATGGCGCTCAAAAGAAGAGTCAGTGCCGCTCATTTCTTTGTCTGATAATGTATCCAGATAGGCATTTTCGACCTTCGTGCGAAGCTTTGCCAGGCTGTCACAGCGTATCTGTAGCGTCTCGAGCGGCAAATGCCTGCTTACCCGTCCGGACAAAGCTGCAAGCTCATCCGCATATCCCATCCAGTCGCCTGCCCGCTCCTCGCCAAGACCCGCATGGATGGTTTTGGAGATATCTCGCAGATGAATGGTGATCTCGCTGCGAACGCGGTGGATTGCCCGCGCCAGATCGCGTGCCTGAACCGCATGGGCTTCGATTTCGTCGGCACGCAGCGCCAAAGGTGACAGATCAAAGCCGAACGCGTGCTCGATCTCGCCGGTTTCGCCACGCCGGGCATAACGTTTGCCGTTTGGGCTATCGCGGCGGATAATCAGTCCCGTCTCGACCAATGCCGCCAGATGCCGGCGAATTGTCGCGGAAGACATGCCGCGTGTGCGTAGCGACAGCTCTGCATTGGACGGAAAGACGATCAATGGCGCTGCGCCATCAAGCATGGTTTCCGGGTAGAAACTGAGCAGCGCTTCCAGAACGGCAATCGTACGGTCTGAAAGGAAAAACGCTGCGCGCGCCTCGGTTAATGAGCGTAAAAGCGCCCATTTTTCCGGCTGACTTCCGCCGGTTTCGTTCAGTTTTTCTCTCGCTCGCGCTGTCTTTTCCTGCACTGCAAAAATGGCGTGCGACAGCGATCGTCCGCCAAATGGCGACGTTGCAAAACGATCGGTCATGTTTCTTCACCTCAATTTGAGGCAATGAAAAGGTATGCCGGAACGCGTCCGACTCTTGACAAGTCAGGGTGGAAGTGATTCTCTAAAATTGCTACATTGAAGAGGGCTTCCGGGGCGGTGACGTTCTGGGGGCCTTTTTTCTTGCCGTTGCTTCCTTCTCTTTCAGTCCCTTTATACGGCTCCTGACGAACCGGCTTGTACTAACACTTACACACACTATCCGGCTTTTTGACCCCGTGGATAAGTCCCACGTTATTTGTCATTCGTCCGGCTGTTGTAACGGGCGAGCAATGCCTCAAGCTCTTCCGATACAAATGCCGCAAACCCTTGCGGTATATGGTCGGCGAAGGTCAGGACCTGCCTGCCTCCACTTGAATCCAAAAGTGCAATTTTCTTGGCACCCGTGTTTATTTTGTCCACGCTCGGCGCAGCATTGCGCGGAGCCAGCACGACCGGCTCAACACGCTTGAGCAACCGCTCGAAAATACGATTGAACCGTGTATTGCTATCTGCGATTCCAAAAGGCTCAAGCGTAATTTCGTTCAGCGCAACAGCCTGTGCTTCATTGGATTTGAGCAATTCTGCAAACCTGACCCAGCGTGGACGGCCAATCTTCGGGGCCGGGCCAATTGCCCGCACGATCGGATAAGGCACTGCGGCCGCAACCTGCAGAAAGCGGGTCATTTCAGCCTTGTCGATCGACAGGGCGTCTTGAACAAGCCCGCGCTCAAAGCCGCGCTCAACAAGATTTCGCGCAAAGAAGGCACGCTCGATAAAGGAAAGGTCGCGGCGCTCGGTATTTTCCTTGCCCTGAGCCAATACCAGCTGGACATCGCTGAGTTCACGCACAATGGCATTGACCGGCTTGCCAATGCGCTGGGCAGCACGCAGGCGGCGATGCCCATAGGCGGTCTGATAATGCCCCGGCTTATCCGGATGCGGTCGCACAAGAACCGGCACCTGCTGGCCATTCTGGCGGATGCTTTCAACGAGATTTTCGAAATCTTCGTCGAGCCCTGCCGCATGGCTGAGCCGGTCTTCGACAAAAGAGGTTTCGACCAGCGCAGGATCAAGTTCAACCACGCGCTCGACACCTTCAAGACTTTCCTTCAAGCGGCGCGCATCTTCAATTTCACGGGACATGCCGCCGAGCGAAAGCCCCATAGCCTTAACCGCGCCCGATGCAGCACGAGGCTTGAGCGCTTCATTGCCGATCAGCGGCTGCGCTACAGGCTCAACGGGTTTCTGTTCCGGTACGGGAATGTTTTCCACCGTTCCGAACAATGCCTTGAGTTGATCCCTGCGATTATTGCCTGTCATCATCGCGCCCTCATACCGGCCTCTTCCAGGCCTTGTAGATCAAGCCCTGGATTTCGGAGTTGACGGAAGTCAGCGATTCAATTGCGCGGTCATAGGTTGCGCGGGTGAAGCTGTCGCGGGATACTTCGTAGAGCGTCTGCTTGGTAAGACCTGCATCGGAAAACGCAGTGGACTTGACCACCGATGAGGTGAGCACGCGGTCCCCGAACAGCGAACGCAGGAAACCGGCAATCTGCTGCTGCGGCGCATCATTTGGCTCAAAGCGCGTAATCAGATAGCGCATGAAATCGAAATTAAGCTCGCCGCCAGCCTCTCGCACGACCGCAAGCAAATCCGCTGTCATGAACAGGAACTGGCTCATGGAGGCGACATCCAGCATTTGCGGATGAACGGTAACAAGCACTGACGTTGCAGCGCAAAGCGCCGATAGCGTCAGAAAACCAAGTTGCGGCGGACAGTCTATGACCACAACGTCATAATCGTCTGACACTGTATCAAGCGCTGCCTGAACACGGGCAAAGAACAATTGCTGCTCGACAGTTTGGGCAGCGCCGTGTTGGCGGTCGGCAAGCATTTGCGGCGTGGTGTGTTCAAATTCCTGCAATTCCAGATTGCCCGGAATGAGATCAAGCCCATCAAAATAGGTCTTGCAAATAATATCGCGCAGCGGACGGCGCTCGCCATCATAGCGGATTGCTCCGTAGAGCGTATCATTGCCGGTCAGATCCAGCTCCGGTTGATAACCGAACAATGCAGACATTGATGCCTGCGGATCAAGATCGACGGCAAGCACACGGAAACCGGACATTGCCAGATGCTGCGCCAGATGGGCACTGGTCGTGGTCTTGCCGGAACCGCCCTTGAAATTGGTAACGGCAATGACCTGCATGTGCTCATTGGCGGCAGGATCGCGATGCGGCAGATAGGTTTTTGCCTTGGCGCCCCCGGCTTCGGACAGATGGCGGCGCAATGCATTGATCTCGGCAAGCGTATAGAGCCTGCGGCCGCCGCTGCCCGTCTCCGGTTGCGGCCCTTCACCTGCAATTGAAAGCTGGCGCAGATACCCGTCCGATACGCCGATAAGCTTTGCCGCCTCGCCGCTGGTGAACTTGCGCAATGTCTTCATGGCTGTCGGCGGAAAGAGCCGGTTGCGCATTGCTTGAAGCTGCGCCGAAAGCATTTCCGCATCGGCAGCGATTGCCCTGTCGGCTGGCAGAACAACAGGCAAAGAAGCATCGCCCACCAAGGATGGGTCGGGTTGATTTGCCTGTGCTGCATGCATCATAGTCAAGGTAATATCCTGTACGTCCGTTCGGTCATTCCCGGCGCAAGCAGAACATGCGCCGATTCGACATAAAAACCAAAGGGGTAACGCCAGATAGAGATATAACGTTGTAAGCCAGCACTAACACCGCATGAGCTCGGTAACGTTTAATTTGCCGCAAACCCCTCAAAACCGTAACTAGGGTGCTAAAATATCCGAGTCGCGTCAACAACTTTATAGTTAACGCAAATTAACCAATAAGGCATCCTGAGCTGTGGATTGTCGCCCAACGCTGAATCGGCACCGAGAGAATGTCCTTTTTACCCTTCTCTTGGCCCAACTGCGGCGCTTAGCGAAGTCCCTGCGTTATTGCATGTCGATTGCTGTCAACTGGATCCTATCGTTTATCCGCAGCAGAGCTGATAGCCGCCTCGCACCACGAGCCCTGATCGTTGAGGCGTTACCATTCTCCAACATCACCTTTGAAGGCCTAGCGCGTCGGGTTTTTACCATAGGTTCGCAACGTTCTCGTCGTTGAACCAAGCGAAGATGGCGACTTTGCGCTCATGTCATAGCGAGAGAACGAACCTGAGCAACGACTATTCATCGGTTGGCAGATTGATGCTGGTGGCATTCTGGATGTCGATAAATTTGCTCGAGGGCAAGGCAGCGCTGCAATTCTCCCCTGAACTTGGTGTGCAATATAAGACAGCCTGGGTGCTCTCACTGAAAATCAAGGAAGCTCTCGGATATCGCCATGGCGGATTGAAAACCCAACTCGTCGAGCAAATAATAAATTGCGCCGGCAATAAATCCAGTTACGCTAGAGTTTATAGGTGTTTAAGAGGCGATGAAGTGAGTACCAAAAGTAAAGCGCCAGCTAGAAGAAGAAGTAGCTATCAAATCATTGTGGTGAAGGCACACGGTGGAAGTTTATTTCGCGAATCTACAGAGAGATACTATTCCGGCGATCTTTATTTCATGACGCCTGACGGAACAGGCACGACAGTTGGTGTGAACAAACACACCTTGGGTTTGAGAAAAACTTTTTGGTGCGTGCCGGAAGATATCGATAAAGACGCTCGTGCACGGCTCAGCGAATACAATCGATATGTCCCGGCCCTCAATCTTTATAACCAATTCTGGACCATAACTGGGAAACGATATGAACTTGAACGGGCGAGCAATACTGGACTACCGCTTCTGCCGGTCATTCGCACATCCGATATTTGATGTTACCACACGAAGGAGTCACGAAAATTGATCATGCTAGTTCGTTTCCGCTCATTAACCCTCTGAATGTAATAGTAGGTCCAATGAATGCTCCGTTCAGATGCGCTTGGCTATAGATGACGCGCATTCGCCAGCTCATCTGCCAGCGTAGCAATGAGTTCAGCGACCGGCAGCGTACGTGAAAGCGGAGCGCCCTGGCCAGCCCAGTGAGCGCCGAAACCGTGCTCTCCTTTTGCTTTTGCCACAGCATGCAGCGCCTTTCCGGCATCGTAGGCGATCGGGTAATCCGGTGGCAGGCGATCGAGGACCGTCTCCTGCATCGCGGTAAAGCGGTTGGCGAGTGCGCGGGCTGGACGGCCGGAAATGAGGGTGGTCAGGCGGGTATGATAGCTTCCAGGACCGTTCAGGGCTTTGCGATAGGCCACATCCGCAGCAGATTCCGGACAGGACACAAATGCCGTACCAAGTTGAGCGGCTGTAGCGCCAAGATCAAGCGCGGCCGCGATGCCTGCGCCGTCCATGATTCCGCCGGCGGAGATGACCGGCAACCCGCTCTGTCGAACGAGCAGCCGTGTGAGTGCGAAGGTGCCTAAACCATCATCGGGTGCGGCCGGGTCAAAGACGCCACGATGTCCGCCCGCCTCAATCCCCTGCGCCACGATTGCATCAATGCCGGCAGCTTCAATCTTAAAGGCTTCATCAGGGTTGGTCGCGGTCGCAAAAAGCGTGATCCCGGCAGCTTTCAGCGCCCTGATCTTCTCATCAGACGGCAGCCCGAAGTGAAGGCTGACAACGGCAGGCTTGGTCTCCAGCAGAAGAGCCAGCAGGTCATCATCGTCCGCGAAACTCCTGTAGATCGTTCGAAGTTCCTTCGGAGACTCAGCCCCGAACTCGGAAAAGAGCGGAGCCAACCATTCGAGCCACGCTGCTTCGCGCGCTGCATCGGACTTCGCCGCGCCGTGGACGAAAACATTGACGTTAAAGGCTCGATCGGTCCTGGCACGGACCTCTTCGATCATCTTTCCCGCCCCGAGGGCGTCAGTCGCGCCCACGCCGATGGAGCCAAGTCCCCCGGCGTTAGACACTTCGGCAGCAAGAGTCGGGGTCGAGACCCCGGCCATCGGAGCCTGAATGATTGGTAGTGTAACTCCAAGCCTGTCCAACATGTTATTTCTTCCTATGCAGCCAGCACTTCATCGGCGGGTCCGAAGAATTCGTAATGGATGCGATCCGGCGATACACCGGCCTGGGTCAGACCTGAAACGAAGAATCGAAGAAACGGGCGCGGACCACACAAATAGAAATCGGCTTCCGCAAAAGGTGTGTTCTGTGAAAGCCAGTCGAGGGTGATGAACCCGCTGTGAACTTCAGATTCTCCGCTGGACTGATCGTAGAACGTCGTCACAGTCGTGGTGCCATGTCGCGCCGCCAGTTCCCTAACGTGGTTACCGAATGCGTGGGTATCGCGGCTCGCGGTCCCGTGGACATAATAGACTGGATGACCGGCATGCTGGTCTGCCAGCGTCTCCAGCATGCTCACCATCGGAGTCAGTCCGACGCCACCCGACAACAGCACCACCGGACGCTCTAGTTTCTTCGGGAGAAAGAACTCGCCAGCAGGGGGCGTGCATTCCAGAACGGTACCAATTACCGCCTTATCATGCAGGAAGACCGAAGCATCGCCTTCGGGCTCGCGCTTAACTGTAATGCGATAGTGATCGTTGTTCGGTCCACAGGAGATCGAGTAATTACGCTTCAGCCCGAGGCGACCGGCAGCATCGAAGCGGAAGGTCAGATACTGGCCCGGCTTGTGACGCAGGACTGGCCTGCCGTCCTCGGGACGTAGAATGAACGAGGTGATGATTTCGCTCTCCTTCTGGCGCTCGGCAATCACGAATCTGCGCCACCCGGTCCAGCCACCTTCCTGTGCCATGAGGTCTTCGCGAATCTGGCCCTCGCGACCCTTGAGAATATCAGCGAGAAACCAGTACGCTTCACTCCAAGCGGTGAGGATAGCCGGTGTTGCGGCATCTCCCAGGACATCCCCGATCGCGCCAAGCAGCGCGGTCGCCACATAGGGGTAGTGTTCGGGCAGGATGGCGTAGCCGATGTGCTTCTGGGCGATCCGCTCTACGGCAGGACCGAGCTCTGCGAGATTCTCGATGTTCTGCGCATAGGCGAGGATCGCCGCCGCCAGTGCGTGAACCTGCGTCCCGCTCTTCTGGTTCGCCTGATTGAACAGCGCGGCGATTTCCGGGTCTTGGAACAGACGCTTGTACATTGCGGCGGTAATGGCTGAACCGTATTCGGTAAGCACTGGAACCGTGGCTTTGACGATGGTGACGGTTTCGGAAGAGAGGGGTTTGGTCATAGAAAACTCCAGTCGGCTTTTTATCACTCTTAGATCGACTGAAGATCGAGCCTTCATTCTCTAAGTGGGAATGTGGATTGACATACTTTCTTAAATAGAGAATACATATTTAAAAGAATTCTGCAATGGAGAATTTGTTATGGACCTCGCAGCACTGGCGGTCTTCCGCACCGTCGCCCGAGAGCAAAGCATTACGCGAGCCGCCGAACTGCTCGGCCGTGTGCCCTCCAACGTCACCACCCGCATTCAGCAGCTTGAGGCCGAGATCGGGGTGTCGCTGTTTCAGCGTGACAAGAAACGTATGACGCTCACGAATGAGGGGCAGAGCTATCTTGACTACGCCGATCGTATCCTGAATCTCGCTGAAGAAGCTCAGCAGGTCGTCAATCCATCCGAACCGACCGGCACCTTACGTATCGGCTCGATGGAAAGCACGGTCGCGAGCCGACTCCCAATTCCCCTTGCCAGTTACAACAGGAAATGGCCTCAGGTAACGATTGACCTGTCGACCGCGCCGACCCGTCAGCTCATCGACGCGCTACTGACACATCGTATCGACTGTGCCCTGATCGGCGTTCCGTCCGGGGAATGGTGGCTTGGCCAAAACGAACTCGACAAGGTCCCGGTCTTTCGAGAGCAACTGGTGCTGCTTCTGCCGCCCGGGCATCCCAAAGTTCGCTATGCGGATGACATCAAGCCGAAGGCGTTGGCTGCTTTCGCGCCGGGCTGCACATATCGGATGCTGGCGGAAGAATGGCTGACCACCTTCGGATCGCTCAAGGAGCGTTTCACAATTCAGGAAGTTAGATCCTATCACGCAATGTTCGCTTGCACCGCTGCAGGCTCTTGCGTCAGCATCATGCCACGCAGCGTTGTCGACCTCATGCGGCACCTCGGCCCGGTCGAAGAGCGCCCGCTGATGACCGTCGACACCTATCTGGCTTGCCGCCCGGGATTTATAACACCGGCCTTTACCGAGTTCCGCAAGACCCTCGAAGAGGCCTCGGACATCAAGGATCAGGGTGATGCGGAGCAAACCTGAGACTAGGGCGACGATTGCCGCCGCCCTAGTTCTTGTCGTCGGCATGGGCTTCGGTCGCTTCGCCTTCACCGGTCTCTACCCACTCATGGTCGCCGACCAGCAGATTTCCGTTGAGGGTGGTTCTTATGCCGCCTCTGCCAACTACGCCGGATATCTGATCGGTGCGCTACTGACCGCGCTGCTTTCAGGGATTCCAAGCCGCAAACTGTGCGCCTTCGCAACCATTACAACGGTTATCACGCTCGGCTTTTTGGCGCTCCCCCTACCAGAATGGCTTATCGTGGCGATCCGGGGCTTTTCTGGCCTGTTCAGTGCTATTTCCATGGTGGCCGCTTCGCATTGGCTCATCCATGATCGCAGGCTTCACGGAGGCGCTCCGGCGTTGTATTCGGGCGTCGGTATCGGCATTCTCCTCTCGGCCGAGATGATTGCCCTCGGTCATGTGGCATCATTGTCGAGCCATATGATCTGGTTTGCGCTTGCTGCCGCTGCGCTCGTCGCAACAATCGTCTCTGTTGTTATGCAGGCCCAGGCCGAGAGTTCAAAGCCTCATCAGATCCAGGCGCAACCCTCCTCGGAGGAAGAAAAGCCTGTGTTACTCGGCGCTACCCGGCTCATCGTCATTTATGGGCTTGCTGGCCTTGGCTATATCATAACGGCAACCTATCTGCCGCTCCTCGTGCGCAGCGCGCTCGGATCGTTCGACCCTATCCATATCTGGGCTGTGTTCGGTCTCGGAGCCGTGCCCTCGTGTTTCATGTGGCATTCCCTACATCAAAGGTGGGGCACACACCGGAGCCTGATGGCCAATCTGGTAGTTCAGGCAATCGGTGTCGTCCTCCCGGTTCTCCACACACCAGTCTCCTACATTGGGAGCGCCTTACTGGTCGGCGGCACCTTCATGGGAACGGTGACCATTGCCATGCCGGCGGCTCGTAAGGTTGCAGCAAAAGTTCAGTTCAACATGCTTGCGATCATGACCGCATCTTACGGTGTAGGGCAGATCATCGGCCCCCTCATGGCCAATGCACTATACACCAGGACTGCGTCCTTCGATGCGTCGCTTATCATTGCTGCCATGGCGTTGCTGATAGCTGGTGTGCTTTGCTTCAGCCGGGATCACGCACGCCTGCAATGATCAACAAGAACACCTTACAATCACAGTGGAGGAGTACCGTATGATGACAAAAACAGTTCCATTTACCTCAGCGTCAATCACCTATCGCGAGGCCGAAGTTGATGGGGTAAAAATATTTTATCGGGAAGCTGGCCCCGCCGATGGACCCACCATCGTGCTTCTTCATGGTTTCCCTTCGTCCTCCCGTATGTACGATCCGCTGATCCCACTGCTCACGGACACGTATCATGTGATCGCACCCGACTATCCCGGCTTCGGTCATAGCGAAGCTCCATCGACCAATAGCTATAGCTACAGCTTTGAAGCGCTGGCGGCCTCCATCAGCGCCTTCCTCGATCAACTCAAGATCGAGCGCTACACGTTGTTCATGCAAGATTACGGCGGCCCGGTCGGGTTTCGCATGGCTCTCGCCTATCCCGACAAGGTCCAAGCACTCATTATCCAGAACGCCAATGCCTACCGCGAGGGGCTCGGCCCGAAATGGACCAACATCGCCAAATATTGGCAGGATCCCAGCGCTCATCCCGAACAGCTTGAAGGTTTCATTTCGTTGGATGGCGCAAGGCAGCGCCATCTTGGCAATACCCCTAACCCAGAGCGCTACAATCCCGATGCGTGGATCGACGAACACACAATGATCTCGCGCCCTGGCCAGCGGGAAATTCAGGCGGCGCTCTTCTATGACTACCGCACCAATGTCGAGTCGTATCCCCTGTGGCAGACATGGCTGCGCGATTACAAACCCTCTACTCTGATCCTCTGGGGACGATTCGATCCGTCCTTTATCGTTCCCGGTGCGCAAGCCTATCTGCGTGATGTGCCTGACGCCGAACTTCATCTACTTGATGCCGGTCATTTTGCGCTAGATGAAGCTACAGACGAGATTGCCGACCTGACGCGCGACTTTCTTGCCAGGACGCTGAGGCAGAAAACCTAAGAAATACTTGTCATCACTAAACAGCGGGCCGCCCTCTTGGGCGTCCATTTCATCCCCAATGGCTTGTGTCACCTCATTTGGAGGGTTTTGGCGCTTCCACTGATTCGAGCGTCATATTGCGATGATGGCTGTTTCGAACTGGCTCATCCACGAGCGCAGGCATCGTTACGGTGTGCCGGCGCTCTTTCCAGCCGCCAACGTCGGCATTCTCATCTAGGCCGAAGCGCCGCGATCTGGATGGCGCTCGCAATTGCCACGCTGGCCGTGACGGTGAGGTCAATCATCAGGCGAATGTCTGCCGATCGCCTGAAGCCAGTTCCCTAAGCCCGCTGCAGTTGTCGGACCACCTCTAGTCCAGTCAGCTGAGGCCTTGAATGCGCCTCAGACGCCACCGTCATGAAAGCTTGGAGTGCAGCCGAGAGGTGCTCCCCGCTCCGCGTCACAAACACGGTCGTTGCTGACCGGAGGTCGTCAGGAAGTTGGTGGATCACCACCCGGCCATCGGCAGCCGCATGCTGAACGACCCCTCGAGGTAGCATGGCCACCCCTACCCCGGCTGCGACGCAGCCGATAATCCCGTCCATTGTTCCAAGTTCCATCCAGCGGACATTCGTTGCGCCACACGTGGCCAAAAAAGTGTCCATACGCCGGCGATAGGCACAGCCCGATCGAAAGGCGAGGACTTTCAGGGCGGGTGATTCAGTCAACGTTTTCAGATCCGAAAGCTCTCGAAATCGCAGTGAAGAGATAACAACGAGCTCTTCTTCCACTATCGATAGGGTTTTTAGTTCAGGATGAGCGATTGGGCCAGAGACGAAAGCCCCGTCCAGTTTGCGAGCGATCACTTCGCCGACGAGTTGTTCCGTTGGGGCAGCTTCCACCAAGACGTCAACCTCTGGATATTCCGCCGCGTAGCGGATCAGGATAGGAGGTAGGCGTAGCGCGGCAGTGGTTTCCATCGAGCCAATCCTGAGCAAACCGCTTGGCGTATCACGGTCCGTTACGACGCGCTTGGCTTCGTCCAGAAGCTCTCCGACGCGTTCAGCAAAAGGAACGAGCTGAATACCGGTAGCCGTCAATGTAACCCCTCGTCTGGAGCGATGAAAAAGCGGAGTACCGATTTCCTCCTCAAGCGATTTTATTCGCGCGGTGACGTTGGATTGCACCGTGTGCAGCACACCGGCTGCCCCTCCAATACTATTTGCTCTCACCACCGCCTGAAAAAACTTGAGATCGACGCTGTTCATCAGCCATCTCCTTTTCTGATGGAAAACATCTGATCTAATCGTTTGTCATACGTCAAGTGTCACAATAGCTTCACAGAAAAATTAACCGGGAACATTCTTCTAACTGGGAGCAGTACGATGACTATACCAACGCGTCTGACAGAGTTTTTCAATATCGAACATCCTATTATTCTCGCACCAATGACTCCAGCAGCAGGTGGCACGCTTGCTTCTGCGGTCGCTGACGCAGGTGGTCTGGGCCTTTTGGGTGGAGGATATGCTGATCGCCAATGGTATGAAACAGAGTCGTCGCTGATCACCAATGAACGCGTTGGCTGCGGGTTCATAACATGGGCGGCCGAGTCTGACCTTGATTTGTTTGACCGCGCCCTTGCAGAACGCCCGTCCGCGATGATGCTGTCCTTTTCCGATCCGGCCATGCTCGCAATACGGGTTAAGCAAGCGGGTGTTCCGCTGATTTGCATGATACACACGCTTGAACATGCCCGGCGTGCAATCGATGTTGGTGCTGACGTTCTTATTGTTCAGGGGACCGAGGCGGGCGGCCATGGCCTGGTCGCCCGTTCAACCATGCCTTTCGTCCCCGCGGTTGTGGATCTGGTAGCAAAGATTTCTCCGTCTGTCATTGTCGTTGCGGCAGGCGGCATTGCCGATGGTAGGGGACTTGCCGCATCACTGATGCTTGGAGCAGACGGCGTCCTAATGGGAACCAGATTCTGGGCTACCCGCGAGTCGCTCATCCACCCGGCTGCCAAAGACAAGGTTGTCGCTGCCTCTGGCGACGAGACAATCCGCACTTCTGTCTACGATATAGTGCGTCAGAAAGCTTGGCCCGCTGGTTATACTGGCCGATTGCTCAAGAACGGCTTCATCCACAAATGGCATGGCCGAGAAGAAGAGCTGCGCGCTTTGCACTCGGAGGAACTGTCGAAGGTCGAGACAGCTTGGGTCTCTGGCGACTACGACACCGCCAATGTGACTGTCGGTGAGGCGGTAGGCCTCATTAACGACCTACCGTCGGCCAAGGACATCGTCCACCGGACGGCCCGCGAAGCAAGCGAGCGACTTGGCCTCTACGCCATCGATCAGCGCATCGCGAGCTAACTTACAACGGTTCTGAGACAGGACCGACTGCTTTCAAAAACATAAAAGGGGACTGCAGTATGCAACATCTACAGGAAGCGGATGAATCCGTTCGCAAACCAGGCATCTGGACCGTCGTTCTCGCATCGAGCGCAGGGACTGTCATAGAATGGTATGACTTCTATCTCTACGGCAGCTTGGCCATCTTTTTCTCGACACTCTTCTACCCGGCCAACGAACCGACGGCAGCCGTTCTTATAAGCGTCGCAACCTTTGCCACGGGCTTCGTCGTACGCCCGTTGGGAGCCCTATTGTTCGGTAGCATTGGCGATCGCTTCGGGCGCAAGAGTACGTTCTTGATGACCCTCATTCTCATGGGTGTTGCGACCGCGCTCGTCGGCATCTTACCGACGTTCGAGACCGCCGGGTATTTTGCCCCGATCGCTCTTGTGGTCCTTCGCTTGATCCAGGGCCTGGCGATCGGCGGTGAATACGGCGGAGCCACCGTTTATGTTGCAGAGCATGCACCGGCGAACCGGCGTGGGTTCTTCACAAGCTTCATCCAAACTACTGCCACGGTCGGCTTTTTTCTAGCGATTGTCGTCGTGCTTACTTGCCGGCTGTCGCTAGGCGAAGAGCTGTTCAAACAGTGGGGATGGAGAATTCCGTTCCTGTTATCATCGGTTTTGATCATCCTCTCCCTTTATCTGCGCCTCAAGTTGAGCGAATCTCCAGTTTTTGAGGAGCTTCGCAAAGGTGGAAATACAGCAAAAAGTCCGATCCGTGAGAGTTTCGGCACCGGGCATGGTCTGCGCTATGCAGCATTTGCACTGTTCGGAGCAACCGCAGGCCTTGGATGCGTTTGGTATACAGGGCAGTTTTACGCGCTGTATTTCTTGCAGAGCGTACTGAAGTTGGACTTCCTAACAGCGAACCTTTGCCTTGCCGCCGCGTTGGTAATCGGAACGCCGCTGATTGTCTTCTTCGGTGCCTTGTCAGATCGGATTGGCCGCCGCAAGTTGATCGTGACAGGCTTCGTTCTCGCAGCGGTGTTTTATGTTCCGATTTATCAGGGCATCGCGGCCGCCGTCGCTGCCCAGAATTTCGTTTTGGTCACAGCGCTCATCGTTGCCCAACTCGTGTTCGTCGGGCTGGTTTATGGACCGATGGCAGCTTTCCTTGTTGACCTCTTCCCGGCAAAACTACGGTATACGTCCCTCTCGCTTCCCTACCATATTGGAACGGGCGTGTTCGGCGGCTTTGTTCCCCTGATCAGCCTGTCGTTGGTTGCCTACACGGGCAATATCTATGCGGGACTGGCCTATCCGATCGCGATCGCGGTCATGAGTGCGGTCGTAAATGTGTTCTGCTTCCCCCGCGCTCTGGCTGATGATCAAGAGTCTGTCGCAACAGGCCTTCTCGCGAAGGCAAACTGAACGTTCCCAGGGGACGCCGAGTGTGCGTTCCCCTACCCCTATTTCCTTTTTCCAATTCCGAGGACGACTATGCCGCTGATTAAAGTCAACCTTCTAAAGGGCCGGTCGCCCGAAGAGCGCAACAAGATTCTCGACTGCATCCATGAGGCGGTGGTCGGGGCTTTCCATGTACCGCCGGCCGATCGCTACCAGATCCTGACCGAACACGAAAAATCGCATGTGCGTGCAGAAGATACAGGACTTGGACTTTCCCGCAGTGACAGGCTGGTCATCATCGAGGTGATCTCGCGAGCACGGTCTGCTGACGACAAACAAGCTTTCTATCGCCTCGTTGCCTCACGCCTTTCGGATGCCTGTGCGATCGACCCCGCAGATGTTGTCGTCAGCATCGTGGAGAATGGCGACGCGGATTGGTCATTCGGGCTTGGTCGAGCTCAATTCGTAACCGGCGAACTTCGCTGAATCAGGCTCCGGCGGCGGTGACGGGGATATTAACGTCCCATGCCGCCCCGATACGGCCGCGCCATCAACTTGATCGGCCGACTGCAAATTTAAACAAGGGAGAGAGCAGCTATGAAACAGCTATACCGAACCGTTGCCGCGTCACTGGGAATACTGATGACAACCTTTTTAGTTTCGGCACAAGCCAAGGAGACCATCGTCAAACTTAAGGTAGAGGGTCAGACGATCGTAGCCGCGTTGGTGACGCCGGATGATGTTGCCAAGCCTCCCGTCGTCCTGATGCTTCATGGCTTCACCGGCAGCCGCAACGAATGGAGTTCGGAGGCGGTGAAAGAAGGCCTGTTCGGGCGCGCAGCGCTGGCGCTGGCAAAAAATGGTATCGCTTCGCTTCGGATTGATTTTCGAGGCAGCGGCGAGAGTGATGGCAAATTCGAAGACATAACCGTCGAAACCGAGATAACGGACGCGCAAGCCGCGCTCGACTTCCTATCGGCGAACAAGAGTGTCGATGGCAAGCGTATTTCGCTGATGGGAATGAGCTTAGGCGGGGCGGTCTCGACCGCGGTCGCAGGTCGGACAAAAACGCCATTGAAGGCCGTCGTACTTTGGAATCCCGGCATCAATCTTCCAGCAGCGTTCACCTCTATCTTTGGCGAAAAGCAAATGGCAGAAGCTGTGACCGCTGGCCATGAGGTCTATCCGGCCAAGCGCGTCGGCGATGGTAAGGAAATTCCGTTAAAAGGTCGCTTCTTCGAGAGTCTATACGCGGTACAGCCTGCCGGCGAGATCTCGCGCTACAAGGGTCCGCTGTTCCTGGCGGTTGGCACACGTGATAGCATCGTCTTTCCTCAGCCCGTTCTCGCCAAGTCACTGCTATCTTATCACGATGGTCCGGAAGAACTGTGGGCTGAACCTGTCGACCATGGATTCGGCGTCGAGCAGAGTGCCAAAACCGTGGACAAGCTTGTCTCAGCCACGGTGGTCTTCTTGAATTCCAACGGCAAGTAGCTATACGCATCGAAGGGCGAGCTTCGCGGCCGACTCCGGGATATCGGCGTTGACGGCGATCCTGGACGCTGAAGAAGCGCACGAAGGTGATCAAATTCCTTGGAGTGCGGTCAAAGGAGACGTGTGGAGCGGGCAAAACCGTCAAATTTGCAGACCAGGACTACAGTCGACCTCGCGCTTGCGAACGCTCGCTATCAACGCGTTGAGCCGCGACGTCACAGTAGTCTCCCACGATTTCCAACCAAGCGCGATCAGTATAATCAGATAATCGACGCAGTTCGTTTTGACCGCCTATCGCTTCCCGAGTGACAGCAAATTTTGCCCGGCACACTCTATTCGCGGACTACTGTGTGGCGATGGCAACTTACCGTTGTCGCCCCAGCCCCTTTTGAGGTGCCGCTCCGCCGATGAAACTGAGGTATGCGCGATGTAACTTTTCCACTCCTATGGCGAGTTGATCAACAGACATGGAAGCATAGCCAAAGATATAACCGGCTTGTTCATTGGTAGAGGATAAAAACATGCCTGTGATTGGATAGATTCCAACGTCGTGGTGTCGAGCGAAATCCGCGAAATGCGCCTCTTGGGCAGAGGATATTGTATTAAACCACACGACTACGTGTAGTCCGGCAGTCGTGCCGACGATCTCGATATCGTCCATAAAACTGCTGGTCATTGACGCTAGGAATATCGCACGTCGCGCTGCGTTGAGCCTGCGCATTTTGCGAACATGCCGCTCGTATGCACCGGTCTCGATCAGCGCGGCGAGCGCTTCTTGCTCGAACGTGGACGTGTGCCGGTCGGCAATTCGTTTGCAGTCGATAAAGGCATCGACAAGGGGATACGGCAGCACGATGTATCCAAGCCTCAGCGTCGGTGCCAGGGTTTTCGAGATCGTACCGACATAGATGACGCGGCCTTGTCCAGACAGATAGAGAGGCGGTATGGGGGCAACGTCGTACCGATACTCGCTGTCGTAGTCATCCTCGATGACATAAGTATTTGCCAACTTGGCCCACTCCATCAATGCCTGGCGACCCGCGGCAGGCAACACCCCTCCCAGGGGGAACTGGTGGCTTGGAGTGACGTACGCCACCGCAATGTCGCCAGCCTCCGGAAGCTTCGTGGTGTCCATGCCATGAGCGCCGCAGGGGACAGCAACGCTGTTTGCTCCGACTGCTAGCATGACGTTCTTTGCCATGACATAGCACGGGTCTTCGACCACGACCCTGTCGCCGGGATTGACGAGGACCCGCGCGCAGAGGTCCAGCGCCTGTTGCGCTCCGTTCACGACCATGATCTGGTCGAGATCGCAACTGATGCCCCGGGAGCGCCAGACGTAGCCCTGCAAGGTCTCCCGCAAGGAGCGGCTTCCTGCCGGATCATCGTATCCCAATCTGTCGCGATGCATGAGGAAGGTGGCATTTAACGCTTTTCGCCAGGAGGCCTTTGGAAAGTCCGCCGCTGCGACATCCCCGTAGCGAAAATCGAACTTGAGTGGCGGCCTCCCGGCGGTACTGTTCGACGGCAGGGCCATTGCACGAGTTGCATAGGCTGAAAGTTGGTGAGCAGCGATCATCGGACGATCGTGCTGGTCGACGTGGCTCGGCCGCCCTCCGGAGGCAACCGACGCTTTTCGACCCTGCCGTACACGGACGTAACCCTCAGAAACGAGCTGATCAAAAGCGGCGGTCACCGTCGTCCTCGAAACACCCAGTTCTTCCGCAAGCGAGCGACTTGAGGGCAGAGCGTCACCGACCCCGTACACTCCGGCCTCGATCTGCTTGAGCAGGGAATTGTAGATTCGACGCGTCGCTCCGGTCCTGCGAGACCCCTCCTTGTACTGGACCAATGAAAATCTCCAAAAGTGGCCATTTAATTTGTTCCAGTGAACTGCAATAGTGGCTTGCAGTCAAGGAAACGATCGTCACTGGTCACATCGACTATGGATTGCTTCTTCTTGAATTGATGGAGTGTGCTTGGTTCACAGGGAACTCGAACCCGTCCGAAGACGGCAAAAGGCCAAAAGTGATTCATATCGGAGGCGCTGGAAACCATGCCGGACGAACGCCCGCGGGAGGCGTCGGATGCCTTGGTCGAGTGACTGAACCATCGATTTGAGTTGAAATTTCAAGAGTAAGCAAATGAATGTCGATCCCCATCAGTTACTCACGGTCTACGCAACATATGTCATCGCCGCGGGAAGCCCTGGCCCGAGCAATATGCGTATCATGGGCGTGGCGATGGCTCGCGGCAGAGGTGCTGCGCTGGTGCTCGCCTCAGGCGTCGTCAGCGGCTCAATTTTCTGGGGTCTGATGGCCTCGACGGGCGTCTCCGCGTTATTGGCCAAGTACGCCCAGGCACTCCTCGTTCTCCAAGTTTTCGGGGGCCTCTACCTGCTGTTTCTTGCCTTCAGGGCGGGACGGTCGGCTCTCACATCGAACGAGAAGCTCGCGGCGCGCGCGTCGGGTGACGATGTCGCTCTTTCCTGGAGGGCGCTCTATCGAAGGGGCCTTTTGATGCATTTGGCGAATCCAAAATCCGTCTTGGCTTGGATCGCATTGGTCACTTTGGGCATCGGCCCGAATTCATCATGGCAAAGCATCGCCGTTATATTATGTGGCTGCGCAGCCTTGAGCGTCGTCATTTTCTGTGGCTACGCCATTGTCTTCTCAACACTGCCCATGGTGACGTTGTACAGACGCTGCCGCCGTTGGATTGAAGGTCTGCTGTCGCTGTTTTTTGCGTTCGCCGGACTGCGCCTGCTGCTCTCCCGCATCTAGTTTCGAAAGGATTGATGATGACTTTATTCCGTGGCCTTTCAGCTTTCCCCGTTACCCCAACCGACGCTAACGGACGCATCGATGCTGAGGCGCTGGCTCGCATTCTTGAGCGCATTCATCACGCGGGAGCAGATTCCATTGGGCTGCTCGGTAGCACGGGTGGCTATGCATATCTGACAAGGGAAGAGCGAAAGCGTGCCGTGCAGATTGCCGTTGAATGTATTGGCGGCAAGACTCCCCTTGTGGCGGGTATAGGAGCATTGCGAACCGACGAAGCTCAGGCGTTAGCCCGCGATGCCAAGTCCGCTGGTGCCAACGGTTTGCTACTAGCACCCATGTCATACGTTCCCTTAAACGACGACGAGGTATTTCAGCATTTCGTAGCTGTGGCCGAGGCGGGGGAACTGCCCTTATGCATCTACAACAATCCAAGCACTACACGCTTCACTTTCAGCAATGCATTGATCGCCCGGCTGTCAGTGGTGCCTAACATCGTCGCCGTGAAAATGCCTCTGGCAGCAAACGAAGATTATGCCCGGGAACTCGCACGTCTGCGTCAGATTACTCCCGACACGTTCACAGTCGGATACAGCGGCGATTGGGGCGCCGCCAATGCCTTGCTTGCAGGATGTGACACTTGGTACAGCGTTGCAGCAGGTCTGTTGGCAGGCCCAGCGCTGACGCTGACGCGTGCTGCGCAGGTTGGCGACAGCGTCGAGGCGGTGCGATTGGATAGAGCTTTTGAACCGCTCTGGACCTTGTTCAAACGCTACGGTAGCTTCCGCGTTATGTTCGTTATCGCTGAATTCCTTGGGCTCGCCAACGCCCAGCCGCCGCGTCCGGTTTTACCATTGCCGAATGACGCTCGAGATGACGTCAGGCTGGCGTTGTCGGCGCTCGAAATGTTGGGCCAGCAGAACATTTAGCATGCCGGACAGGGTTTTGGGCATTTCCCTTCCTACTTAGACGTCACTCACCAACATCTAAACTTTCTGGAAATTTGGAGATTTGGCGACGTGCAGCAGCTGGCTTCGTGGTTTGAAAACGCAAACGATATTCGTTCGGGCTAACGGCGATGGTCTTCATGAAGGCTCTACGCATAGCGTTGACGTCACCGAAGCCGCATTGACGAGCAATCCTCTGCAGAGGTTGCTGTGTATCCTCCAGCAACAGCCGCGCAGCATCTGTTCTCGCGGCAGCAATGAACTCAACCGGCGTAATTCCTAATTCGTGGCGGAATACGCGTCCAAAATTTCTTACGCTCATCCCCACGTTGCTTGCGATAAATTCAATTGGCAATGGCTTCGCAAGGTTTTCAAGTATGTAGGACTGAGCCTTTTCTATCAGCGTCGTCTCCGACATTTGGCCTGCCAGGTGAGTACTGAATTGCGACTGGCCACCCGGTCTCTTCATAAACATCACCATATAGCGTGCAACAATCAACGCCACATCCCGGCCATAATCTTCCTCGACCAGAGACAGCGCAAGATCTATTCCCGCTGTCACACCCGCCGCCGTTATCAAGTTGCCGTCACGCACAAAAATCGCATCGGGCTCCAAATCGATGTCCGGGTACTCCTTCTTGAACTTCGGCGCGCATTCCCAGTGCGTCGTAACCTTTCTTTCTTTGAGCAACTCCGCAGCAGCCAACAGGAATACACCGGTACATATCGAACCGTAACGCCTAACCGTAGGCACCCGACGTCGCAACCAAGCAATCACGTGGGGATCGATCGCTTGAAACGAAGGATCTCCGGCTACCAACAATGTGTCGATTACTTCGTCTCGATCGAAAATCGTCCGGTCTGCTATAAATCGCAGATGGCCTGTTCCGCCGATAGATGGTGCGCCCGTGGAAATGACCTGAACATCGTATTTCGACGGATCACCAAGCCGCCGCGCAGCTTCTCCGAACACTTCAGCAGGCCCGACAATGTCGAGCGATTGAACGCCAGGAGGGGATAGGATGCCAATCCGCATGGAGACCTCTTGCCTAGTAATGCCAACGTTCTCAGCACAGCTTTAATCGGATTTCGACAATACCGGTTGCTTGCTCGATCTGCACGCCGTTTAGGTGGAACATGTCGCGAACGCGGCCATGATCTCTTCAGAATCAACGATGCCTGCTTTAATGACAGCCATTTCGAGAGCCGATAGAAAGTGGTCGTAGTAGTTCCACGATGATCGGTCTACGGAATGATCTGCTTCCCAGTTACCAATTGCGGCGATCAACTCGTCGCGAAAATCGTCCCATTCGAAATAGCCGTTCTTGGCAAGCGCAAGCGCCATGCCAAATGATTTCCTTTCCCATTCCGAGCTGAAGCAGAATGTCCCATTCGCTCTTGGAGGACTATCCGATTTGCCCATCATTTCGGTAACAGCAAAATGCTCGAACTGCGTCAGCATGGTCTATTCCTCACGTCGCCTTGGAGACAGCAACACCCATCATTGCCTCAGGCGTGACGAGCGCCTCCAGCTCGCCTTCCCACATCGCATCCGTGCCTTCCGGCCGTTCCGGAACGACAAACCAACGAATTTGAGCGCTGGAATCCCAAACCTTGATTTTGATGTTTTTTGCGAGGGGCAAGCCGAACTCATCGAGAACCGCGCGAGGTTCCCTTGCCGCGCGACTGCGGAAGGTCGGATCTTTGTACCAATAGGGCGGCAAGCCGAGAACAGGCCAAGGATAGCACGAACACAGCGTGCAAATGATCAAATTGTGGACGCCCGGTGTGTTGGCGACGGCGCGCATATGCTCGCCTTCAGCACCCGCCATTCCGTCCGGTAGGTCGAGTTCGGCAATCGCCTTGGGCGTGTCTGCAAGAAGCCTCTCCCTGAAGGCTGGATCGACCCAGGCGCGAGCGACGATTTTGGCGCCGTTGAATGGCCCCATCTTGGTCTCGAAAAACTCAAGCACCGTATCTACTGTCCGCTCGGTGATAACCCCCTTCTTGATCAACAAGGCTTCAAGTGCTCGCACGCGAGCGGTGCTGTAGGCCTCGCGGTCTTCGCAATATATGAAACGTTCGGACATGTCAGTCTCCTTAGTAATTGTATTCAGGTAGCCTTGACCGTGGTCCCATTGTCCATGGCTGCGACGTAGTGAGCGTAGAGGTCGGCATAGAGGCTGAAGTTTGGCTCCGCATTGTCCGGCCAGAGCTCGGCGGGATCGAAGTGGACACAGTAGACGGCCATAGCAGGGCCGATACCGTCAGGGCCGGTGTCGCAGAGATAGGTGTATGCGCCGGGATAGACAGTCTCGACAGTACCGGTCTTGTTGCGCAGGAAGCCGGGCAACCGGGTGTGCTCCACGCTCGGCACGTTTTTGATCCTGACCATATCGCCAACAGAAAAGTCCACCGTGATCGTCACGTCGCGCCTTGGACTATCGCCTTCCACTAGATACTGAACCACCCGCTCATCAATCGCGGCGTCACCTGCAACGGGCAGCGGTTTAGACGGATCCTGGTAGTATTCGTCCGTCAGGGCGTTGAGTTCCTCGGCTGTGATATAGCCGCGTTCGATGAAGTATCCGGAAATACCGCCGAGCCACTTTTCGTAATATCGAAACTTGAAGTAGTCGAACGGGTTCAGGCTCTCCGCTCCCTTGCGAAGGTCCGCCCATGTCCAAATGGTATTGAATACAGACGGCGTTGTCGGCAGCGGCAGTTGCGCGGATAGTGCCATCATCGCCGTGTGGATCCCGAAGATACGCTTTTCCCACGGTTCCACGAAGACACGCGTTTCCGTGCTCACAGAACCGAGCCCTTCCAGTCCGCCGAGAAAATGCTGGAGCTTCATAAGGTTTTCCCTTTTTAAAACATTTGTGCGATCACACGGTCTTCGGCATTGATCCGACGAGCGGGCTGGGGACCATTTCCGAAACTACCCCGAACCCGCCTTTGAGCAGCACTGCCCCCAATACAATCAGAGTGAGGTGAGACAGACCCGACATCCCGATCGTGTTTGTTGCTGCCGATGTTCCGACGAACGACGCGCAGACAATGAAGGCTACCCATAACGGGACTGGAAAGATTGTTGCCGTGATGTAGGTAGCGATCGCGCCAAGGAAGCCAAGGCTAATCGTTGCGGCCAGAAGGGGTGGCATGAAGGCTTCTCCTTTTGCAGTAAAGAATGTCTTAGGTGGCGAGAGCAACTGTAGGCACGGCGCAATATTCGAGGCCGCGGCGAAGCTCGGCTTCATCCAGATCCCGGCCGATGAAGACAATTTCGGTCAGGCGGGGATGGCTCATCCAAGGTTTTCCAGGGCGGCTCTCAAGCGTCATATGGATGCCATGGAAAACATAACGACGCGCTTCACCGGCAAAGTTGACAATGCCCTTCATGCGCAGGATGTCAGCGCCTCGCGCCTGGATGAGGCGGTTCAGCCAGGTGTTGAAGTCGGCCAGATCGAGCGGCTTTGTTTCCCGAATGGCGACGCAGGCGATCGCCTGATCGTGTTCGTGCTCATGGTTCTCAAGGATGGAGGGGTCGATCGAGAGGATGTTTTTCAAGTCGAATGCGCCAAGATCAAGAACCTCGTCCATTGAAATTGCGCAAGATTGAGTCTTGACGATCCGCGCCATCGGATTCAGCTTCTGAACTCTACTTTGCGTCCGGCGCACATCGGCGTCTTCTACGAGATCCGTCTTGTTGAGTAGGATGAGATCGGCGAAACTGATCTGCTCGACGGCCTCGTCCCGGCTCAGTTGCTGCTCGACATGGCGTGCATCTACCACGGTAACGATTGCATCAAGCTGAACGCACTCAGACAAAACATCGTCGAGCATGAAAGATTGGATGACCGGGGCGGGATCGGCCAGACCGGAGGTCTCGATCACGACGCGGTCGAACGAGCGATCGGATGCGAGCAGGCCGCGAAGCGCACCGATGAGGTCGTCGCGCACAGTGCAGCAGATACAGCCGTTGTTCAATTCGACGACATTATCTGCCGTCTCGACAATCAATTTTCCGTCTATGCCGATCTCACCGTACTCATTGACTATGACGGCTATGCGCTCGCCAGGTCGCTCGGACAACAAGCGATTCAAAAGCGTCGTTTTGCCGGCGCCTAAAAACCCGGTCAGAATAGTTGCTTTGAGCTTCTTCATCGTTTTCTCCAAGTAAAGGCATTATCTGATCTGCCCGATCCATCAGAATCTGGAAACATTACCTGATGCAGCAATCGAACTTCGCCGCCCGATGCGTTAACCAACGAGAGTACAGTACGAGTTCGACCTGTTTACAACGGGCCCACCAGTCCACTCTCGGCCAAATAACATGCAAAACGCGCCAATTCCCGATTAAGATATAGGCATGCATACAAAATAAGCACGCCAAGCTTAATCTGACATTGTCATGAGGGGCAATCAACTCATGCCTCAAGGCCATCGCCCAGTGCCGAGGCAAGAGGGTCCGGGCAAAAAGCGCCCGGACCCTCGATACAGTTCTTAACTCAGCTAAATACTCGAGAGTATCCACAGCACATTCTCATGTACCGAACGACTACGAACGTTACGTATTCAGATCGCGGCCGCGCGTCTCCGGCAGAAGAAGTGCGCCGATCACCGCCGTCAACCCTGCGAAGGCGACGGTATACCAGAGACCGCCGAAGATATTTCCTGTCGTAAGCACAACTGCCGTTGCCACGAAAGGCGCAAATCCCCCGATCCATCCATTGCCGAGTTGCAGAGCGACCGAAACACCGCTGTAGCGGATGCGAACAGGAAAGAGTTCGACCAGAAGAGCTCCGAGCGGTCCGTAGACCATTGTCGCCAGGAAAACCAAGGTAAAGAGGACCAGAACAACCATTGGACCATTCGGTTGAACCGGCGCATTTGCCGCCGGCATCCCCACTTCCGTCAGAGCAGCAATGAGTTCGCCCTCATTCATGGATTTTACCTCGCCGTTGTTGACCTGAACGCGGAGAGGCGCGTTGTCCATCTTCACAGTATATGGAACAGCACGTGCAGTCAGCAATGCCTTTGCTTTTTGGCACTCCGTTGTTGCCTGCGGACGGAAAAGTTGTCCTATAAAGGATTGATCGTGGTTGCAGTCACTGCCTGTCAGCACGACGGACGTTTTGGCGCGAAACTCTGTCAGTGCAGGATTGCCATAGGTCGCCAACGCTTGAAAAAGCGGCATGATCAGTAAAGCCGACAAGGCGCATCCCGTCACAACAATCCACTTCCGTCCGATCCCGTCGGAAAGCCAGCCGAAGAACAGGAAGAACGGCGTGCCAAGTGTAAGCGCCACGAGAAGATAGAAGTTCGCTTGATCGTGAGTCATTTTGAGGACGGTCGTCATAAAATACAGGCTATAGAAATGGCCGGTGTACCAGATGACCGCCTGCCCTGCGACGACGCCAAAGATCGCAACCAGCACGAGCCGCAGGTTTTTGCCGTTGCCTAAGGTCTCGGCGATCGGATTTTTCGAGCCTTTTCCCTGCGCCTTCATTTCCTGAAAGACCGGCGATTCATGCAGCTTGAGGCGGATGTAGAGCGACAGGATTAAAAGCAGGATCGACCCGATGAAGGGTATGCGCCAGCCCCAGCTCGCAAAATCCTCTGCCGACAGCAAGGACCGGCATAGAACGATTACAATAAGCGACAGGAACAGGCCAAGTGTTGCCGTGATCTGGATCCAGCTTGTCGTGAGGCCCCGACGACCGGGGTCAGAGTGCTCGGCGACGTAAGTGACCGCACCACCGAACTCGCCGCCAACAGCCAAGCCCTGCAGCAAGCGCAGTCCCACGAGCAATGCCGGCGCTGCCCATCCGATGGATTCGTAGGTTGGCAATAGGCCGATGGCGGCGGTTGCAAGACCCATGACCAGCATTGTCACAAGAAAGGTTTTCTTCCTGCCGACAAGGTCGCCGAGTCGGCCAAAGACGATTGCACCAAAGGGGCGCAGAACAAATCCTGCCCCAAAAGTTGCTAAGGCCGCAAGCAAAGCCGCCGTTTCGTTGCCCTTTGGGAAGAACAAAGTACTGAAGAAGGCTGCAAGGGAGCCATAAATAAAGAAGTCGTACCATTCGAATACGGTTCCGAGCGCGGCCGCAAAGACGGTTCGTTTGGTATTGCGGTCCAGACTATCCGCTTGTGGGGCGGCCTTTGAAATCAGTTCTTGAACAGACATGGGAGCCTCCCTTAAACAGCTTGCCGCAAGAGGCCTTCGCCTCCCTCATGAGATAACCGTCCGTCACAGCCATCGAGAAAATCCTTCAGGATGCGATTGAACATCTGGGGCTGCTCAAGCATTGGAAAATGACCAGCATCCGGGATGATTTCCAGGTGGCTCTCCGGAATTCCCTTCGAAAGGACAACGGATTCGCCGGGTGGCGTGATGATGTCCTCCTTCCCGACCACGACCAGCGTAGGCACGTTGATGTCGTGAAGGCGGGTGCGGCTGTCCGAGGCGTTGAGTGAGACAATCGCCTCTCGCGCCACGAAATCCGGCGTCTGAGTGACCTCTTGTTTGGCGAATTCGATGAGCTCACGGCTTGCAGACCCGCCGAAGGACCGCTCGATGACATTCTGGCTCGCCCGAACAACGCCGAGGTCATCAATGGCTCTAAGCACATTGTCGACATTCACATCTTCTCCAAGTCCGTGGGGCGTCGCGCCAACAAGGACGAGCGCGCGGACACATTCGGGGTGCGAAAGGGTAAAACTTTGTGCCACGGTCCCGCCCATCGAGAGACCCACGAGAATGGCATCGTCAATTTTGAGCGTACGATAGACTGCTAGAATGTCATTCGCGAATGCCGCGATGGTGTAGCTACGTCCGTCTGGCCGCGGCGACCCACCGTGTCCTGGAAGATTGATGCGGATGACCCTGTAACGAGACGAGAACGCTTCGACTTGCTCACGCCAGAATTCGGCAGTGGTCGTGAATCCGTGCACGAACACCAGTGGCGAACCGGCACCAGACATTTGGACAACCGTATCGCCGATTACCATGCTTTCGATTTGCATCATTATGCTCCCCTTTTGGTTTTACACCACTAGCTACGCAAAGGTCGGGCCAGTTTGGAGATTTTGAGAGAACCATTGCATAATACGTTGAAAATATTGGTATATTTTGTATAATGTGGAGCTTCCCGAAGCGTTGGCGCGCAACAAACCTTGCACATATTGTCACTTTAGGAGACATATTATGTCTCGCTTTTGAGACAAATGATCTATACAATACTGGTACACAGTCCCTCGGGGTTCCAACCAAGCCAAGGTGAGATGACACTTCCAGAATGGTTCGCAGGTTCGTCGGAAGAAGCCGAGTTTCTTCGGCTTGTGCTCGATCATGTCTCGGACTGCCTAGTCGCTGTCGATACAGCCGGGACGATAGTCCTGATCAATGAACCCTACTGTCGGCTGCTCGGTGGAGAAGCCGATGACTTTCTTGGACGCCATATAACCGATGTGGTTGGACCACAAACCAAACTTCATTTCGTTGCACGAGGGATCGGAACCCATGTCGGATATCCACTCGAGGTGCGTGGCCACAAACTGGTGACAAAGCAAGTTCCGGTTCATCGGGATGGCCAGATCATCGGTGCCGTCGGCCTTGCCCTTTTTTCCGACTACGATGCCCTGAAGAAGACCTACAGTCGAATTTCAAAGGCAGAGCTCGCCATCCCGCGACGACCTAGCCCTTGGCAATCGAAGTTTAGCTTGGACGACATCGTCGGCACTGGCGAACTGATGGCTTCCTATCGTAATGCCATTCAGGTGGCTGCTGCCTATGAGCTGCCTGTGATGATTTGTGGCGAAACCGGCGCAGGCAAGGAGCTGGCCGCGCATGCGATTCATTCCCTGTCGGACAAGCATGCCGGACCATTTGTTTGGGTCAATTGCGCGTCTATCCCCGGCGAGCTTATTGAAGCGGAACTTTTCGGCTACGAGGGTGGCGCTTTCACCGGCGCTCGTAGCCACGGCAAACCGGGCAAATTCGAGCTTGCCGCCGGCGGCGTACTTTTCTTGGACGAGATCGGTGACATGGCGCTCGCACTTCAGGGCAGCTTGCTTCGCGTTCTCCAGGTGAACGAAATCGTGCGCGTAGGAGGCACCAATCCGGTTAGCATCGACTTGCGCATCGTCTGCGCAACCAACAAACCCCTTCTTGATCTCGTCAGAACGGGGCGATTTCGCGAAGACCTTTATCACCGGCTGAACGTGTTGCCGATAAACGTTCCTCCCTTGCGAGCAAGAGACGACTTACTATACCTTGCCGAGCGCTTGCTCGCACACATCGCAGAACGGCTCGGAAAGCCCATGCCGAAGTTAACGGCCCAAGATCGAAAACTGCTGCTCGGTCACACATGGCCAGGCAACGTACGCGAACTGGAAAACGTACTGACGCGGATGATTATCACCGACACGCTTTCCATCTCTGCTGTGACGCCCTCTTTAAGTTCAGCTCCGCCGGACACAACCACTTCTCTCAAACGCACAATACAATACCAAACGAATGCCGAAATTCAGGCTGCCTTGAAACAAACGCAAGGTAACAAGAGCCGTGCAGCCGAACTGCTCGGCATCAGTCGTGCACACTTCTATCGACTCCTAAAGGAGCAGAACGCCAAATAACTGGTTGCGTAGCTTTGAAGCTGGCGCGTGTCACCGCCGGCGAGGCGAAGTGCTTACACGCCCGTTCTCACCCGTGGTCGCTGCAGTTCCGCGACAGTCATCACGAACCGAAGTTCTTCTTTCCCGCAATTCATATAGGCATGCTTCTCTTCCGTCCGCGCTAACACCGATGATCCTGCTGAAACGACGTGCTCGCTCTCGGCCAGTTTTAGGGTAAGCACGCCGACTTCCACATTCAACAGTTCGAGGGTTCCTGGCGAATGTCCGGGCGATTCAAAGATTTCATCGGGGAACAATGTCCAGCGCCAAAGCTCGATTTCATCCGGCCCGTGAGTACCAACCAGTAGCGTCGCACTTCCGCCCTTCGGACCTCGCCAAAGGACAGAGGCGTCCTCAGGGGGAACGATGCGAACTGGCACGCTGACCGCGACGCCGACAAAATCCGCGACTGAAACTCCCAATGCGGTCGCGGCCCTGCAGAGTGTCGCGATGCTTGGGTTAGCGCTTCCCTTTTCAATTTCGACTAGCATGCCTTTACTGACGCCTGACTTTCGGGACAGTTCGTCGAGGGTCAAACCGTTCTGCTTCCTGAACAATTTGAGGTTCTGGGACACGGTTGCACTTACGCGTTCGACATCAGCGACCGCTTCGGTCGATATATTGACTTTCTTTTCCATGGTCGATATTATAGACTAAATTGGTCAATGGGAGCTAGAGGGCATGTGGAATTTTCCAGTTATCGACAAAGAAATCGCAAGCATCGCTCCAGACTTTCGGGCGATCAGCGTCTTCGTTGACGTTACGGATAAAGCGCGCGGTACCATGGCTCGTAACGTACTGGAAGAAGCATGTGACTTTGTCCGAGCTGGAGGTCCAGCCTGGAGTGAAGCCCATCTCGTGAGTTGGGGCGAGGCATACAGCCGGTTCGGAGCAAAACCAAGCCGTACGCCGTGTTCCGCACAAGCGCTGAAGAAGCGGGTAGAGAAGGATGGTTATCTCCCATCAATCAATCCGGTCGTCGACCTTTACAATGCGGTGAGCCTGCGTTTCGCGGTACCGGTGGGTGGAGAAAACTTCGATGCCTATATCGGCAATCCACGGCTGTCCATTGCCGATGGAATGGAAGCGTTTGACACCGTGATGAATGGCGAGGTCACCGTCGAAAATCCGTCCAAAGGTGAAGTCATCTGGCGCGATGACGCAGGCGTCACATGCCGCCGCTGGAATTGGCGCCAGGGCAATCGGACCCGACTTGAGACCTTGGGCGGCCGGATGTGGTTCATATTGGAGAGCTTGGGAACAATGCCTGAGGAGGCGCTTGAGGAGGCGGCCAACATGCTGATTAACGGCTTAAGACAGCTGGCACCAGGGTGTGAGGTCTACAGGCACAAGATCATCGTCGGCTAGCGCGCCGACGGCAATTCCGAAAGAAGAGCAAGGTGAGGAACATGCACCGTCGTGACGGCGCGTGACCGGGTGGTCGCGTTCATATTTTTCGCCCGCAACTACGAATAATGCCGCCGTGTGATACGGCGATCGCGACGCTTTGCCCAGAGGAGTGGGCAAACTATCGCAAAGCAATGGAGGGAAAATGCACATCGAAACAGTCAAGTCAGCTTTGATGGTGAGCGACGTCCACAAGAGCTACGGCGCACACAAGGTGCTGAAGGGGATTTCTCTTTCAGCTGAGAAGGGCGACGTGGTCTCAATTATCGGATCGTCGGGTTCGGGAAAAAGCACATTCCTGCGCTGCATCAATTTCCTCGAAATTCCCGACCAAGGGAGCTTCCAAATTAACGGCGAAGACGTGATTTTCCGCAAGGGCCGAGACGGCAAATGCCATCCCGCCAACTGGCGGCAGATAGAGAGGCTGAGAAGTGGTCTCGGCATGGTCTTCCAAAGCTTTAATCTCTGGCCGCACATGACCATTCTCCAGAACGTCATCGAGGCCCCGATCCATGTCCTCCATATCGAGCGCAAAGTCGCGATCGAAAAGGCGGAGGCGCTGCTGGCCAAGGTTGGTCTCTACGACAAGAAGGACACCTACCCCGCTTTTCTTTCCGGCGGCCAACAACAGCGCGCTTCGATTGCCCGTGCTCTCTGCGTCGATCCGGCAGTAATGCTGTTCGACGAGCCGACCTCGGCGCTCGATCCGGAATTGGTTGGCGAAGTGCTTAAGGTAATCCGTGGACTGGCCGAGGAAGGCCGCACCATGGTGATGGTTACCCACGAGATGAAGTTTGCACGCGACGTTTCCACCCGCGTCATGTTTTTGCACGAAGGTCAAGTCGAGGAAGCCGGTTCTCCGGCCCAGGTCTTTGGTGCACCCACTAGCGCACGCTGCAAGGAGTTTGTTGCAGCCGGTTCGCACTAAAACCACTAACGCCCAACAAAAAAGGGGATCTACAATGATGCATTTGGGAAAAGCTCTGGTGGTCGCAGCAACAATGCTGGCGACGAGCGCTCAGGCGGAAATTCGCTTTGGAGTAGTTAACGAGGCTTATGCGCCCTACACGACGAAGGACGCGACTGGGAAAGCAATTGGTTGGGAGATCGATCTGATGGATGCGATCTGCAAAGAGTTGAAGGAGCAGTGCACGATCGTCGACGTCGCCTGGGACGGGCTGATTCCGGCGCTGGAAAGCAAGAAGATCGACGTGATCTGGTCTTCCATGTCGATCACCGACGAGCGCAGGAAGCGCATCGACTTTACCGACAAATATTATTCGGCTCTCGCCGGCATGATCGGTGCCAAGGATGGAGTCATGGGCCTGACAACCGAGCAATTGAATGGGAAGATGGTTGGGATTGCCGTTTCGACGACCCAGTCCGCCTATTTCAAGAAGCACTTCGCCGACATCGCAACGGAGAAAAGCTACGCGACTGTCGATGAGTCCTTTCAGGATCTAGCGTCTGGGCGCGTCGACTATATCTTTGCCGATACAGGACCGCTCAAGGAACTTCTGAAAACTGACCTCGGCAAAGAATGCTGCGAATATAAGGGTAGTGTCGAGGCAGACGATGCCATTCTTGGCGCTGGCGTCGGCGGCGGTATCCGCAAGGGCGACAATGAGCTACGCGATAAGTTGAATGGCGCAATCAAGGCTGTCAGGGCCAACGGCATCTACGCCGAGTTCAGCAAAAAGTACTTCGACTACGACCCCTATTGAGTCCACGGGCATGGCAGATTTGTTGTCATGTATTTGATGGCAAATCTGCCAGTCCTGTTCTGGAAGGCTTTCCAATGAGTCCCTCAACATCTGTTCTGGACATGCTGTCGATCACACCTCCCGGCTGGGGCGGTGTACTGATCACCGGAGCGTTCGCGACCCTGTTCATCTCGTTTGGCGCTTATCTGTTCGGCATGACGCTCGGCCTGTTCGGCGCGCTTGGCAAGTTGAGCGGTATCCGGCCTCTTCAATACGCTTTGAATCTTTACACGACGATCGTTCGTGCCGTGCCGGAACTCATTCTCATCGTTTCGCTCTACTATGCGGGAACTGATGGCTTGAACCGTATTCTTGCATTGGCAGACTTTGGTCCAATCGAGGTCAATGGGCTGGTCGCGGCAATCGCGGTTCTGGGCTTCGTCCAGGGTGCCTATATGACTGAAGTTTTGCGGGGGGCGATCCTTGCAATTCCGGTCGGGCAAGTCGAAGCCGCCAAGGCATTCGGAATGCGGCCGGGATTGCGCTTCCGCAGGATCGTCCTGCCGGCACTCATCCCCAATGCGCTGCCGGGTTTCGCAAACCTTTGGATGTCGGTGATCAAGGACAGCGCGCTGATCGCCGTGGTCGGTTACCAGGAACTGGCTCTCGCGGCACGGGTGGCTGCAAGCAATACCAAACAATATATGGTCTTCTTCCTGGCTGCCGCCGCGCTTTATCTGGTCATCACGATTGTTTCAAACATGCTGTTCTCCGCGCTCGAAGGATATTTTCGCCGCGGGCAAAGACCGGTAGCTTAGGGAGGCGGACATGGATTTCACTTGGATTCCAGAATACCAGAATTTGCTGCTACACGGCGTCTTCCTCACCTTTTTGCTGCTGGCAATATCGGTTCCCTTGGGATTTGGACTCGCCATCTTTCTGGCGATTGCTCAAGTGGGTGATAACCCCATCGCTCGTTGGATATCAAAGGGATATTGCACCTTCTTCCGCGGCACGCCATTGCTCATCCAGCTCTGGCTCATCTACTACGGCCTGGGCTCCTATCTGCCTTACATCCCAGGCTTGAGGGCAAGTTTTCTCTGGCCTGTCCTGCGCGAGGGGTTATTCTTCGCCACGCTGGCTCTCACATTGAACTTCGCCGCCTACCAAGGGGAAATTTTGCGGGGTGCTATGCTGGCAGTGCCGAAAGGAGAACTTGAAGCAGCGCGCGCAGTCGGCATGTCCCCTGGAATGATCCTGCGTCGCATCTGGCTGCCCAGAGCGATCCGTATTGGGCTGCCGACCTTTGCCGGCGAAGTCGTCCTGCAGCTCAAGGCTACACCGATCGTTTTCTCCGTGACAGTCATGGATCTCTACGGCGCGGCTTACAAGATCCGCCAGGATACGCTCCTAGTTTACGAACCCCTCCTCCTCGTCACCGTGTTCTATGTCACCCTGACCTTCGTGATTACCCAGGTCTTTCAAAAACTCGAAAACGCCGTGCCGGTTCGCCGGTAACACCGTCCAACGATTAAATTCAACTCGAGGCCAACTAATGTCCAAACCAGATAAACACGAACTCTCGACGCTCTCATTCAACACGCTGTCAGTACATGGCGGCAACGAAATCGACAAAACGTCGGGGGCCATTCGCACCCCGATCGTCATGGCGAATTCCTATCTCCTTCCCTATGACCCTTCCACGATGGACTGGTCAGACACCGAAGCCCCCTCCTATACCCGCAATTCTGGTCACAACCAGATTTGCCTGCAGCGTAAGCTTGCCGCGATGGAGGGTGGTGAGGATGCAGCCGTATTTGCCACCGGCGTCGCCGCTCTTCATGCTGTGTTCTTCACTTTTCTCAAGTCCGGCGACCATGTGATCGTTGGCGACGTCACCTATGAGGCTGTCTGGCGCCTCTTTGCTGAGCTGCTGCCCGAGCGCTACAACATCGAAGCCACCTTCGTCGACATGGGCGATATGGATGCCGTCAAAGCCGCCGTGCGTCCGAACACCAAGCTCATCCACACCGAGACCATCGCCAACCCGACCACAAAGGTTGCCGATATTGCTGGACTTTCCTTGATCGCAAAGCAGGCAGGCGCGCTCCTGACGGTCGATTCAACCTTCACCCCTCCCCCATTCTTCCGGCCACTCACGCTCGGGGCGGACCTCGTCATCCATTCACTAACGAAATACATCAATGGCCATGGTGATGCCATGGGTGGCGTGGTGATTGGCTCCAAGGATCTTGTCCACCACGTCAAGGCCGACGCCCTTGTTGACCTCGGCGGGACGATCTCTCCCTTCAACGCCTGGCTGATCATGCGCGGCTCGGTCACCCTTCCCCTGCGCCTGAAGCAGCAATTCTCAACCGCGCAGGTGATCGCGGAATATCTCGCAACTGACAAGCGTGTCGCCTATATCACCTATCCCGGCCTCGAAAGCCATGACCAGCATGCGCTGGCGAAGGCCCAGTTTGGCGGCACGGGATACGGTGGCGTGATGGCGTTTGCCGTCGATGGTGATCCGGACACGCAAAACCGTTTTGTTGCAAACCTGAGAGTTATTACATCGGCCGTCTCACTCGGTCATGATGAAACTCTGATTGTACATGTCGGCGGCAGCGGCCGCGGTGGTGCAGAGCGCTACCCGCTGAACTTCCAGAAGTATGGCCATCTGCGACTCTCGATCGGTCTCGAAGATCCCGATGACCTCATTGCTGACATCAGAAATGCTCTCGATGTTACACTCGGCCATTCCAAGTAAAGATCAGAACCTGAGATGTGCCGTGGATTACCCTCATCGGGCAATTCACGGCTTCCCCTTATTCTCCACGCGTGACCGATCTGCGGATCCATCAGGAAATTGCTATGTATTGGACAATTCTTTTCATTGCTGGTCTGCTCGAAGTCGTTTGGGCATTTTATATGAAAAGGTCCGAAGGATTCACGTTGCTAATTCCCTCCACAATTACCGTCGTTGCAATGATTGCCAGCGGTGTGCTGCTATCTTTTTCCATGAGGGTTTTGCCGCTCGGTACCGCGTATACCGTCTGGACGGGTATCGGTGCAGTCGGCTCGTTTGTTCTGGGAGTAGCAATCCTTGGAGAACCTGCATCACCGATGCGTTTGCTGGCTGGTGGTCTGATTGTGGTCGGAATACTAATGATGAAGCTGTCCAGTTCCTGACCTGACATACCTCGCATTTGGCCAGGCAGTGGTGTCATGCTGCCTAGTTACACGGCATCCACTCAAAGGGTCCCGAAGGGACTTGGCATCAACGCGCTAGTACCTAAAGGATTGACGTGAACACCATCGGAAAGAGCTGATAATCGACTACCGATCCGCAGAGACCGTTACTGCCGTCATCTTGGGGAAGGCGGTGCACTTGCTGAACAGTGACGACATAGACCGCTGCTGCCGCCGCCATTGCTCGGGCATCAGGAAATGCGACCCAACAATCTTTTCCACACAATCTAAATTTTTTCTGGGTGCCTTGGTCATCAATCAAATCGGCACGATCCCATTTGCCTTCACATTTTGCATTGATACACATGTTCGAAAGCTCTTAACATTGCCTCCTTCGAAGAACAGCGTACGCGTGATGTCGTTGTACTCCGCCATGTCCTTCACGTTCAAAATAAGTATGAAGTCCATCTCCCCAGTGACATAGTAGCATTGCTGCACCTGCGGGCAGTTAAGGAAGCGATCCTTCATTCCATCCAGCAGATCCAGCCTCTCATTCTCTGTTGTTACGTGCACTATGATAGTCAAGGGCCGACCAACCCCGTTCTCGTCTACGACAGATATATCTCGGCGAATGACTCCAACTTTCCTTAGATGCTGGAGCCGACGCGCGACCGCCGGTGATGACAATCCAACCTGATCGCCAATAATTCGCTGCGGGGTTTGATTGTCCACTTGGACAATCCTCAGGATTTTGCGATCAAACTCGTCGATGGCAACTGTCAGCTTTTGCTCCATACTGAGGCTCTCCTTGCAACTTTCATGCAAACATTGACTGAAATTCGAGCACAAATAAAGCATGTTTTGCAATAATTTATCTCTATTAGACAAAACGGGGCAACGATGATCCAGTTTCACACACCTCACTACCCGACACTCCGCAAGGCAGATAGGGACCTGCTTGGAACAGAAGGGCCGGAGTTAGTACGACCCTATCTTGGACTATGGCCGGACACCCGGCCGACCCCTCTTCTCAGCATGCCCGAGGTCGCCGACGCGGTTGGTGTAAGACAGGTTCTGATCAAAGACGAGGGTTCTCGACTTGGCTTAGGCAGCTTTAAGGCTCTTGGCGGTGCCTATGCGGTAATGACGATCTTCAGGAAACGTCTTGAGGATCATCTTGCCGATACCGTTTCCGTTGCTCAGCTCATCACACCAACTGCTCGGAAATTTGCAGCGGGAATGACGTTCTGCTGCGCAACGGACGGCAATCACGGAAAGTCCGTTGCAATGGGTGCGCGGATCCTTGGTTGTCGTTCTGTGATCTTCGTCCACGAAGGTGTGACGCAGGCACGTGCAGAAGCAATCGGGGCGGACAGGGTCCTTCGCGTCAAAGGAAACTATGACGTATCGGTCGCAGAGGCTCAGCGTGTCAGTGCCGAGCGCGGCTGGGTTCTTGTTTCCGACACGTCATGGGATGGTTACGAAGATATCCCGTCCCTTGTTGCCCAAGGATATACTGTTCTTTCCACAGAAGCTCTGTCGCAGATCGCAGAACGGTCCCTTCAGCCGCCGACTCACGTCTTTCTCCAAGCGGGTGTCGGTGGTTTTGCGAGTAGTATCGCCGTCAATCTTGGCGAGAATCTCGGCCACGACAACATTAAGACAATTGTTGTCGAACCTGAAAGAGCAGCATGCCTATACGTCTCTGCCAAGGCAGGCCGGCTCACTGCCTTCCCGCCGGCGGAGCCGACGATCATGGCTATGCTGGAATGCTACACGCCTTCGTTGGTGGCTTGGCGCATACTCGATGCAGTTGTCAGCGCTTTCATAACCGTCTCGGAGGAGGACGCGCGGCATGCGATGCGCAAGCTTGCGTTTCGAGACGAACCGATCATCGCTGGCGAGAGTGGGGCAGCCGGGCTTGCCGGCCTTCTAGCCGCTACAGGCGATGAAAATGTCCGAGCTAGACTTGGGCTCAACGAAACAAGCTCAATCCTCCTAATCAACACTGAAGGAGCGACCGATCCGGCCTCGTACGAAAACATCGTCGGCCTTTCACCCGAAAGGGTGCTTCAAGGTGTGATGCCAGCTGGCCGAATTGAAAAAACAGCTGAGTTCAAATTCAATCGAAAAGGGGACCGACCTTGAATAATCTCAAAATCCCGCACCGCGGTTTTTCGTCCAAAGAGTTTGAGACGCGCGTCGAACGTGCGCGGAAAATCATGCATAAACACCGACTTGATGCTCTTCTTGTCTCTTCTCCTCCAAACGTCCGTTATTTCACCGGTTTTGATTCTCAATTTTGGGAAAGCCCTACACGCCCATGGTTTGTCGTGGTTCCGTTGGAAGGCGATCCAGTCGCGGTGATCCCGGAAATTGGCGCTCCCGAGATGGCACTCACTTGGATGAAGGACATCCGGACCTGGCCTGCTCCGGTTCCCGAAGACGACGGCATCTCTCTGCTGAAATCGACAATCGAGAGCGTTGCCAAGCGATACGGTCGCATCGGCGCAGAGATGGGCCGCGAGATGGTTGTTCGTATGCCGGTCTCCGACCTGTTGCGCCTTCGCGACAGCCTTTCTTCCGAAATAGCCGACGGCACGCCTTGCCTATGGGAAATCCGTATGGTGAAAACGGCTGCAGAGATCAATCACATCCACCATATCTGCCAAATTGCTAGCGACGCCTATGAAGCTCTCCCCTCGCAAATTTCGATTGGAGAGAGTGAGCGCGAAATCGCTCGAAAGCTCCGCATCGACATTGCGCGTAGAGGGGCAGATGCCACGCCTTTTCTGCCGGTGATCTCTGGACCCGGTGGCGTACCGCAGATTGTTTGCGGACCGCACGACCGCATTGTCCAAGAAGGTGATGTTCTCTTCATTGACACCGGATCAACGTTCGACGGCTATTTCTGCGACTTCGATCGCAACTATGCGATCGGCAACATTTGTGACGAAGCGCGGCGTGTGCATGAGGCATTGTGGCTGGCAACGGAGGCAGGTATTGCGGCCGCGGTTCCCGGCGCGACCACCGACGATGTGTTTCGAGCTATGTCGAAAATCATCGAGGAGGCGGGCGCCATCGGTAACAACGTCGGACGCCTCGGACATGGACTTGGCCTGCAATTGACGGAGCCGCCGTCCCACCGCCTTGGCGATGGCACGATTATTGTCGAAAACATGGTGCTAACAATTGAACCCGGCATGGAATACGCGCCGGGGAAAATGATCGTTCACGAAGAAAATATCGCGATCACCCGCGACGGTTCACGCCTCTTGACGAACCGCGCGCCGCGGGAAATGCCTGTCATCAGATAGGCGGAGACGGGAGGAAAAGGAGACAACTCCAAACCGACCGGGCATGCAGTCCACAACAAAAGGGGAAAATTATGAATATGAAGATTAAATTTACATCCGCAGGTGTCGCGCTTCTGGCCGCCGTTACAACATGCGCATTGGGTATCAATGGGACCTACGCTCAGAACTTCAAAACAATCACACCCGGGACCCTTACGATCGGCTCGGACCAAGTTTATCCACCTTATGATTACCAGGAGAACGGGGTCACGAAAGGTCTAGACGCGGAGGTTATGACGATCCTCGCGCCAAAACTCGGCGTCAAATTGAAATTTCTGGACGTCCGCTTCGCAAGCCTCATTCCCGGCCTTCAGGCCAACCGCTTCGATCTGATCGCATCTGCACTCTACGTCACCCCTGCCCGTGCAAAGGTTGTCGACTACGTGCCTTATGCAAAAACTGGTGGCTCTCTTATGGTGCGCGCTGACGACAGTTTCGCCCCGAAAAAGCCAGAAGACCTTTGCGGGAAAAAGGTGGCAAACCTCAAAGGGGCAGCTTGGGTACCCGAACTCCTGAAGGTTTCGCAGACGAAGTGCACGTCGAATCCAATGGAGGTTAAGGAATTTGGGACCTCGGCAGAGGCCGCGCAAGCACTTTTGGCCCGAGGAGCGGATGTCGTCTTTGATGACGCTGGTGTGTCGAAGGCTGCGGTAGTTGCATCAAACAACCGTCTGAAAATCACCTCGACAGACATCCTTTTTCCCGTCGTTATCGGTATGGCGGTCAAAAAAGGCAACGATGAGCTATTAAATCATCTCAAGACAGAGTTCGAATTGCTCAAGTCGACTGATGAGTATCGTGCGATCCTGACGAAGTACAATCTTGCACTTCCGACAGATGCTGAGTTCACGGCAGCTCTTATAGAGCGCTAAACTTATCGAGCCCTGGTCTAGCTTACAGCCAGGGCTCCCTATTTCGGGACAGGACAATGGCTTTCGATTGGTCTTATACTATCGGGCTCCTGTGGAGCGCCGATTTCTGGAACGCCGCCCTGACAGTGGTTGAACTCAGCGTGCTGACTTGGGTGCTGGCCGTTATACTGGGATTCTTTGTCGCTCTGGCGGACCGGTCCAACTTGCGGATTGTGCGCAAGGTTGCCGCACTTTATGTATGGTTTTTTCGCAGTTTGCCGCTGCTGGTGCTGTTGATATTTGTCTACAATCTGCCGCAGGCGTTTCCCTCCACGTCAGGACTGCTTTCGATCCCGTTCATTTCTGGTCTCATCGCTTTGGTTCTCAGCGAAACGGCATATATCGCGGAAATTCATCGCGGAGCACTTCTGGCGGTGGGCAAGGGACAATATGAAGCCGGGAAGGTTTTGGGGCTTGCCAGCACTGGCATCCAACGAAAAATTGTGGTTCCTCAATCATTGCGAATAGCACTTCCCTCGCTTGCCAACGAGTTCATCTCCATAGTTAAGCTTACGTCGCTCGTTTCGGTTATTTCGCTTGCCGAAATTCTTCTTGTCGGTCAGCGCTACTACACGCAAAATTTTCTCGTCATCGAAACGATGGTGGCTGTCGCTTTCTACTATGTTCTGATCGTGACCGTTTTCGACACCGGTCTCAAGGCTCTCGAAAGGCATCTCGACTTTTCCCGTCGCCTTGCTTCTCTGACAACCGAAAAAGCCGAACCAAATGGCGCGATTGCGATTGATACCGAAGGTGATGCATTCACTGTGGTTGGTCCGCCAGCCATTAGGCTTGAACGCGGCAGAAAGTCATATGGAACTCATGAGGTGTTCAGCGACCTCAACCTTTCAGTCAAACAAGGAGAGGTCATTTCGATCATTGGTCCATCAGGATCTGGGAAAACGACCCTGATCCGTTCGCTGAACGGTCTTGAAGCACTCGACCAAGGGATTGTCTATCTTGAGGAAAAGCCCTTCCTGGCCGGAGCAGAGGAAAGCCGGTCCATACGACCGGACAGCCGCGATGCGTTACGGATAGGCATGGTGTTCCAGAACTTCAATCTTTTTCCACACAAGACGGCTTTGGAGAACGTGATGATGGGGCCGATTTATCACAAGCGGGGAACCCGACATAACGTTCGAAAGGAAGCAAGGCAACAACTGCAGCAGGTCGGAATGCTTGTTCATGAAAACAAGTATCCCCATCAATTGTCGGGCGGCCAACAGCAACGAGTGGCGATCGCTCGTGCGCTTGCGATGCATCCCTCCATTATGTTGTTTGACGAGCCAACGTCCGCTCTAGATCCGGAGACGGTCGGAGAAGTCTTGAGGATTATGGCAGGTCTGGCGAAGTCCGGGCGAACGATGATCATCGTTACCCATGAGATGAAATTCGCGATCGAGGTGTCTGATAGAATCATTTTCATGGAGGGCGGAAAGGTGGTCTTTGACGGCTCTCCGGAACTTCTGGTTGAGAAAAGAAAGCAGGACGAGAGGCTCGCGGATTTCGTTCGTATTTAGGCACCATCCTGATCGTATTCGTGATCCTAGACAGCAAGGTTTGTAAGAGAATGAGTAATATCTCTATTGATCAACAGCGGCTAATGCGCCGGCTGCGGGAACTGGGGTCTATCGGTCGCGACACCGATGGCAAGCTGACGAGGCTTGCAGCGTCCGATGCCGAAAAGCTTGGGCGGGATCAGTTCGTTTCCTGGCTCCACGGCGCTGGGTTGGAGGTTGTCGTGGATCGCGTTGGCAACATCTTCGGTATATGGGCGCCTGATGCGGTAACCCAGCGTGAACCGGTGATGATTGGCTCCCATATCGACACTGTCATCAATGCTGGAATCTATGACGGCTGTTACGGCGTCCTTGCAGGACTTGAAGTTATCGAGACACTTCGCGAAAACGCATTCACTTTGGCCCGCCCAGTCGTCGTCGCCGCATTTACAAATGAAGAGGGAGTTCGATACGCGCCTGACATGATGGGATCATTAGTCTATGCGGGTGGTTTGGACGCCAAAACTGCGCTGTCTACGATCGGCACCGATGGCACGGTCCTCGGCGAGGAGTTGAACCGCATTGGTTATGCGGGGCAAGAACCGCCTGGTTTTCTGAGCCCAAGTGCCTATGTCGAGCTGCACATCGAGCAAGGCCCCGTGCTTGAACGAGAACATCTTCGCATCGGAGCCGTAGAAAATTTGCAGGGGATCTCATGGCAGCGGATTCTCGTCGAAGGAGACTCCAACCACGCTGGCACGACTCCCATTGAAATGCGCAAGGACGCCTGCTACGTGGCAGCTCGTATCGTTACTTATTTGCGCGACCGGGCCCGCGCATCAGACACTCCCACTGTCGCGACTGTAGGTTGTCTCACTCTCGAACCGAATGCGATCAATGTCATTCCCTCCCGCGCCACTATGACAATCGATCTTCGCGACCCCTATGAAACCCGCCTTCATGAAGAAGAAGTCGCACTTGAAGATTTTCTCCAGTTAGTCGCGGCCGAGGAGCAGGTGACGATATCAGTGGAGCGTTTGGCACGGACTGCACCAGTGACGTTCGATCAAAACATAGTGGGTCTCATCGAAAGAGCGGCCGAGATGCGAGGCCTTCCCTGCAGGCGGATGACATCTGGTGCTGGGCACGATGCCCAGATGATGGCGAGAAACACCCCGACCGCCATGATCTTCGTTCCAAGCGTTGGCGGCATCAGCCACAACCCCAAAGAGCATACTACGAATGACGACATTATTGCAGGAGCCAACGTTTTGTTGGATGTCGTCCAAAAGCTTCTCGGTTAAATAATGAAGCTGCCAGTTCACGACGGGCCAGACCGTCCTCCTGCTTCAAATATTAAATTCACGGCTTGCACGCTTCCCAAGCACGAATGGCTCAGGCGACTGTTTTTGTGATCCACCATCTTACGTGTGGCGTTCGCGTATGAGGCCGTGCATGTCGGTAGGGATGATCTTGAGCCGCCCGCCAATATTAATTGACGGGACGGCTCTTTCATCAGTTCCTGATGAGCGGCTGGTGGGCGCAGCGGAAAGAGCCACCTGCCATGCACGGGACACGGTAGGGAATGCGGATGACTTCAAATTTGCGGACTTTTAATGCGTCCGCGATCGGATTAAGGGCATCTTCTGAAGGGACCACAACTGTTTTGTCATCCAGAACAAGATTGTTGCAGGCCATATGGGCCTTTGCCATGGCCTTCGGCACGGCATGAACATCCCAATCCTTCATGAAGTCCGGGAGGCCATCAGGCAACGCTTCCAGACTTGCAATAGCTACCCCTTCGCGAGGCGTCATCAGCACACAATCAAGATGCGGGAACATTGGGTCTATCTTGACTGTCTGCACTTTGTAGTCGGAGCCTAGCATGTGCTGGAGCCACTTGGCTCCTTCCGGATTGCTGCAACCGCCGGAATTTCCGACAAGTATATTCCGACCGACGACGAAGATGTCGCCACCTTCAAGATAGCCCCACCCAGTGCCATCGACATATTCGTCAGCACCACCATCGGGCTGAGCAAAGTAGCGCGCGCCTCGCTCCATCGTGGCCCCCAGGAATTCACGTATCGCGAAACGCTGGCGCCGGTGAAAGTAACTGCGGGGCGCCAATTCGATAACATTGTTGCCGATTGTTACAAACGGATCACGCATCCAAGCGGTTTGGACGCCATGATCCTCCCCGCGGGGAAATTTGCGATTCTGCTCGCTTATCTCGCCGGCAACGTGAACGCGAACGCCGAGACTTTCCAGGAATCTGATCGCACCACTAATTTGGCTACTGAATTCAGCAAAGAGTTCCGGATTAGCTTCCTTGACATCCCGGCCCTGGTTTCTTTCCCAGAATTGGCCGAACTCGCCCTGGGCGCGCAGTTTCGAGTCGCTTAAGAATTTGGGCAATACCCAGCTATCAGGCGAGCCGTAGATGCATTCTTTCAACGTTGCCCATTCCGATTCGACATAGATGGAAGCGTCCGGTTCTGAACGCGGCGCCGCTTTTGTATCCTGCATATGAGCTTCCTTTGCGATGTTTGTTTCGGCTCTACCCTACTTTGCTACAGGCAACGAGTAAGGCTCAAATCGCGCAATCACATTTGCAGGAAGCAGCAACTATCGTCAGGAGAACCGGTCAAGTAGTGCGCGAACCGCTCTTCTATTGGCATTGTCTCGCCGATAGACGAAATGAAACTGGATTTGGACGGGCGTATCGGGCGTTTCGATTTCCACCAGGCTCCCCTCGCCGACCTGCTTGACAAAATGGGAGGGGAGAAGCGCACATCCCACACCTGCCAGCACGGACGCAACTACCGATTCCAGCGTACTTCCTTTGGCTGCAACCTGCAGCGGATACTTGCGTTCAAAAGCCTGAAATTCATCGGTTCGAAAATCACGCGAGATATACGGAACTACGGAATCTGGTCCGATCGACCCGCCAGTTATGATCGAGAGTGTTTGTTCGTAGTAGGGCGAATAGCGCGAAATATAGAGACGATGTTCTTCGATGAAAGCCGGCTCGTATTGCAACTGTTCCAGGCCTTCGGGCTGACTGGTGATGGCAAAATCCACTTTGTTGTCCCGGACCAAAATGTCGATTACCGAAACCGTGTGCACGCTGACGTTGATCAGCATACCAGGAAACCGCAGGTGCATTTCAGCCAAAGCAGCGATGACACCAGCACTGGGGTTGGTCACGACGTTGTCGATCACCGCCAGCGTGAATGTGCCTGCGAGAGACTGACGCGTGCTTTGAACGGTGAGTTCGAACGAATGAATGTTGGCAAGCAGCTGAGTGGCAGCCCTGTAGACTTCGTCGCCATGAGCCGTCAGCGCAAACCCCGAACGTCCACGTCTGCACAATCGCAGGCCCAGGCGCGCCTCAAGCGCGGAGAGATCGCGGCTAATGCTTGAGATACTGGCGTCCGCCCGATAGGCCGCGGCTGATATACCGCCGTGCTCGACGACTGCCAAAAAAGTTCGCAAATGCTTAATATCATAGCTCGACAGTGCAAAACGGATCATCATTCTCACTCACTTGCGGATTCTCGCAAGTAAGCTAACCATCTTCACCATTCTTCTGCAATTTTATTCACGATAACGTGCAAACCAGCCAGCCTTGAATGCAAGGCTGAGCAAACAAAAACTCGATTAACCGAGAGGGAACCATGAAAAATATTCTATTGACGCTCGCGTTATTTGCAGCGCTCGTCGGCGCTGCTCACGCTGAAGACACACTTGCCAAGATCAAGGCGTCCGGTAAAATTACGGTAGCAACGGAAGCAGCCTTCAAGCCGTTCGAGTATGTTGAAGACGGAAAAATTATCGGATTCGGGTCTGATCTTCTTTCAGAATTCTCGAAGGATCTTGGTGTGCAGGTTGAGCAGCTCGATCTCCCGTTTCAAGGAATTCTCACAGGTTTGGCCGCAAAGCAATACGATCTCGTCGCAACGTCTGTGACGCCAAACGCTGAGCGGGCCAAGAACTATGCCTTTTCTCGACCCTTTGCCGCTATTGAAAACACCATTGTCGTGCCGTCGGACGACGATACCATCAAACAGCTGAGCGACCTCAATGGCGTGCTTGTCGGCACGCAACTTGGCAGTTCAACGGATGCCGTAGCTCGTCAGATGAATGATGAGCTGAAGGCACAAGGCGGGTCCGGATTCTCCGATCTTCGCCTTTTCCAGAGTTATCCAGATACAGCTTTCAACCTGCAATCAGGTCAGGTTGACGCAATCATCGTACCGTCGATAACGGCAGCTGAATTCATGCGAACGTCACCCGACGCATTCAAGATCAAATTCACCTATGGCAAACCGGCATATCTCTCATGGGTAACGCGGCCCGAAGACAAGACCCTGCTTGAGGCGCTCAACAGCACGATCAACCGGTTGATCGCGTCCGGCAAAATCGCTGAAATGCAGAAAAAATGGGTCGGCGTAAATTCGGCCACGCCGGAGAACGGATATCTTCCAGACAACGCCGTTCAGCTTCGCCAGTAAACAGAGCCCGAGAGGCACCTGATGAAATACATTCTTTCAGGCATCGAGACCGTCCCGCTTCTACTGGACGGTCTGTTGACTACGCTTGCAATATGCGGACTGGCATCAATCCTTGCGATTGCAGGTGCGGTTGTGATCGTGGCCGCTCGGCGATCTCACCAACGTTGGATTACTGCGGTTGCCATGCTCTATGTAACGCTTATGCGGGGCCTTCCAATCGTTATTCTGGTCTTTCTTTTGTATTTTGGCATTCCCGCACTCCTTGATCTGGGGCGGATCTCAGCGTTCTGGGTTGGTATTCTCGCTCTCGCCATGAACGGCGCCGCTTTCCAGTCGGAAGTCTTACGCGGCGCGATTGCAAGTCTGCCAAAAGGACAAATGGAAGGATCTCACGCCCTTGGCCTGAACAGGTTTCAGATGTGGCGGCTCGTTCTGGTGCCACAGGTCCTGCCCGTTGCACTTCCCGCTTTGGCGGGTGAAATTGGCTTCCTCATCAAGGCCTCGCCTGTTCTTTCGCTCATCACGGTCGTTGATCTTACCCGCCGTTCTCAGCAGGTGACGATGCAAACGTTCGATCCCCTCGGGCCACTGCTTGCAGCCGGAGCACTTTACTTCTTGCTCATCGGTACGATTGGCTGGATGTCCCGCATGCTTGAAGCGCGTCTTACGGTAGGAAAATCCAGATGATAGATCTTCTTTCCAATTATGGCGTCATCATACTGCGTGGCTTTCTTTGGACAATCATACTCGTCACCGGGGGCTTTGCCATCGGGAGTGTCTTTGGCGCAGTGCTGGCGATACTCCTGGTTTCCAAGCAAAAGCTTCTGAACTGGCTTGCAAGAAGTTATGTCGAACTGATCCGCAACACCCCATTTTTGATCCAGGCAATGTTGCTATTCGCTCTGTTCGGAATAATGCGGATGCGTCTCGAGCCTCTGCTCGTTGGGCTCATTGCAATTGCCATTTACAGCGCTGCCTATATGGCGGAAATCATTCGAGGAGGACTTGCCTCTGTTTCTGATGGACAGCGTGAGGGAGCGCGAGCACTCGCGATCGGTCCCTTCCTCGAGTTTCGCTTGATCATCCTGCCTCAGTTGCTCCCGTTTGTCCTGCCGGCGAGCGTCAACTTGCTCGCGACACTCTGCAAGGAATCAGCGTTTCTGGCCGGTGTTTCAGTCGCAGAGCTGACCTTCTCGGGACAGGTCGTGATTACCCAGACGTTCCTGGTCTTCGAGGTTTGGGCCGTCATTGGAGCACTCTATCTCGTACTCGTCCTTTCCGTTATGGCGGCCGCCAAGAGGCTGGAAAAGAAAATGACTTGGCTAATCCCAGGTCGGTAAACGTCAAGCAAAAAAGAGTAACCTGATGAACAAACTTCAAATCAACGGCGAGCGTATGCTTGCCGACCTCAATAGCTTGAGAAGCTTCGGCGCATGCGGCACCGGTGTCAAGCGCCGCGCTTTTTCCGAACCGGACATCGCATCGCGCAAATGGCTCGCCAACCGCATGTCTGAGGCCGGCCTTGTGCCGCACGTTGACGATGTCGGGAACGTATTCGGGTTACCAGGAGATACTAACGACTGCATCCTTGTTGGGTCTCATTCGGATACTCAGCCGGAAGGCGGATGGTTAGATGGCGCTTATGGCGTTGCTGTGGGTTTGGAGGTCGCTCGCGCTAGCCTTGAATGCGGTAGTTCCCCGATTGCATGTGTGTCGTTTCAGGATGAGGAAGGTCGTTTCTCCACCTTAACCGGTAGCCGCGTCTGGACAGGTCAGCTTTCGTTGGGCGAGGCTGACATACGAACAGACACGGATGGTCTTGGTTTTGCGCAGGCACGCCGGAGGGCTGCCGAGATCGGAACCGTCGGCAAGGTCTCGCCTGAACGATTCCGGGCTTATCTTGAAGTTCATATCGAACAAGGGCCGGTTCTCGATATCTTCGGTGACCGGATCGGCGTAGTCGAGGGCATCGTGGGCATCCGGACAGAGAAGCAGACCTTCATTGGCCAGCAGAATCATGCAGGCACCACACCAATGGACTTGCGCAAGGATGCGTTACAGGGGCTGGCACGATTTAACTCTGAAATTAATGCCCGATTTGCAGACGTCGTCACAGACAAGACAGTGTGGACCATTGGCCATGTCGCGCTGCATCCAAACGCAACGTCAGTGGTGCCGGGCAAGGCAGACTTCACCATACAGTGGCGGGATCTCGATGATGGTCGTCTCGACAAGATGAGGGCCATCATCCACGAAACGGCCAGGCATGTTGCGGGTCAGCTGGGTCTCGAGTGGACCTCTTCCGATTACAGTTCGATCCCGGCTACTCGTTGTGATGACCATATTGTCAAAGCATTCAAGAAGGCTGCGGAACTTGAAGCCCCCGGCAAATGGCGTCTGCTCAACTCGGGGGCGTTGCACGATGCCGCAAACGTTTCATTCTTGATGCCAATGGGAATGCTATTCGTGCCATCCATCAAGGGCATCAGTCACAACTTCGAAGAAGACACTGCCTTGGAGGATTTGTTGCTTGGCGCGGAAACTATGGCTCGGGCGATTAACATTTTGACAGCCTAATGGGCGCAAGCCGCCAACCGGCGCCCTGAGCATAGGTCATGAAGAGATTATAGAAGGAGGAACGACATGCTATCGTTAGTCGCACAAAGTCCGTCGCCGGTTGACACAAACGTCGCAGTGTCCATACGCGATGTTTCCAAATGGTTCGGCGCTTTTCAGGTTCTCGAAAACATCAACCTTGAGGTGCGCGTAGGCGAACGTATCGTCATCGCTGGACCTTCAGGTTCCGGCAAGTCGACGATGATCCGTTGCCTGAATGGCCTTGAGCGGCATCAAAAGGGTAAAATCCTTGTCAATGGTACCGAACTGAGCGAAAATCGAAAGAAAATTGACACCGTGCGAAAAGAAGTTGGCATGGTGTTTCAACACTTCAATCTCTTTCCGCATTTGACGATCTTGGAGAACTGTACGCTCGCCCCGATGTGGGTCAAGAACGCAGATCGCCGACAAGCGGAGGGCATCGCCGCCTATTTTCTCGAGAAGGTCCGCATAGCCGACCAGGCTCATAAATATCCGGGACAGCTTTCCGGTGGACAGCAGCAACGGGTCGCGATCGCCCGTGCTCTTTGTATGAAACCCAAAGTTCTCTTGTTCGATGAGCCCACGTCAGCACTCGATCCGGAAATGGTGCGCGAAGTTCTCGATACCATGGTCAGTTTGGCAAAAGACGGGATGACTATGCTCTGTGTCACCCACGAGATGGGTTTTGCCCGTCAGGTTGCCGATCGGGTGATCTTCATGGACGGTGGGCAGATCATCGAAGAAAACACGCCGAGTGAGTTTTTCGCCAATCCACAGCACGAGCGCGCCAAAGCGTTTCTTAGCCAGATCATACATTGATCCATCCCCTTCATGTGATAGGCAATCAAGCGTCAGGGCAATACATCCGCTGCCTGTACCCCTTTTGTGAACATGAAGGAGCAGGAACGTCACTATATGAGCAAAACGCACGGTTGTTTGGTCTGTTTGCACCGTTCCGGCAGAGCGATCGATATCACAAGATCCCGGTAGACCAAATCTTCACCGGAGAACTCCCATGACAGTCTACAATATCGCTCTTATTGGATTTGGCGGTGTCAACCGCGCCCTGGCAGAACTGATTGCCGCGAAGAACCAGCTCTGGGAGCGCGACCTCGGATTCCGTCTGAACATTGTCGCTGTCAGCGACCTCTATCTTGGTTCGGTCATTTCGCCCAATGGTCTCGATGCAAGGACGCTTGTGGAAGCAAATTTTGCCAAAGGTGGTTTTGGACAGCTTTCCGGCGGCAGTGCCGAAGCCAACAATGAGACGATCATCAAGACAGCGCCTGCCGACATTATCGTCGAAGCCACGTTCACGAATCCCAAAGACGGCGAGCCTGCCGTGTCGCATTGCCGATGGGCCCTTTCCTCTGGCAAGCATGTCGTCACTACCAACAAGGGTCCGGTCGCGATAGCGGGTCAGGAACTGAAAGCTCTCGCACAGGCAAACGGTGTCCGGTTCGAATACGAAGGCTCAGTCATGAGCGGTACACCGGTTATCCGCATGGCGGAAAAAACACTTGCAGGTGCAGAACTGGAGGGTTTCGAAGGCATCCTGAACGGCACCTCCAACTTCGTTCTCGGACGGATGGAAGACGGACTGGATTTTAACTCGGCCGTCAGGCAAGCCCAGGAGCTTGGGTATGCAGAGGCAGATCCGACCGCCGATGTCGAAGGCTTCGATGTTCGTTTGAAGGTTGTTATCCTCGCAAACGAACTGCTTGGTGCCAAGCTGAAGCCCGAAGATGTCTCTTGCCAGGGCATTTCGAACCTATCCGCAACCGATATTGAGAACGCGGCAAAGGCCAACAGCCGCTGGAAATTGATTGGATCAGCTGTCCGCAATGCTGACGGAAGTGTGACGGGAACAGTTTCCCCCCAACAGCTGCCTCTTGAGCACTCCCTCGCTGCCGTGAGTGGTGCCACTAACGCTATCTCATTTAACACCGGGCTCCTCGGCTCCGTAACCGTCACCGGGCCAGGAGCTGGCCGCATCGAGACCGCTTACGCCTTGCTGTCGGATATCGTTGCCATCCACACAGCTCAGAATGCGGCTGCCACAAAGGAGGCTGCATGATGCAGATCTCTGCCCTCAAAGAGACGCTATCCGTGGACGAGATCGTCGTCAGCAATCCATTCGATGCCAGCATCGTCGGAATCGTGCCCGAGACCAAGGCCGACAGTCTCAATGCGTTGCTGGACCGCGCCAAACGCGGAGCCCAAATCGCAAGGTCCCTTCCCCGGCACGAGCGCTCTGCAATCCTCGAAAGGGCCGCTGCTGCTGTCGAAGCTTACAAAGAAGAGTTTGCGCTCCTCATAGTTCGGGAAGCCGGCAAGACCATCACGCAGGCCCGCAAGGAAGCCACGCGCTGCGTCAACACGCTCAAACTCTCCGCCGAAGAAGCCAAGCGCAACGCAGGCGAAATTGTCCCGTTCGATTCTTACGCCGGTTCGGAGGCTCGTCAAGGTTGGTATACACGCGAGCCATTGGGCCTCATCACAGCCATCACACCTTACAACGATCCGCTCAATCTCGTCGCTCACAAACTCGGGCCGGCGATCGCTGGTGGCAATGCGGTGTTGCTAAAGCCATCGGAGCTCACCCCCCTTTCAGCAATTAAGCTTGTCGATGCGCTGATTGAGAGCGGCTTACCGGAGGAAGTAATTACGGTAGCTATTGGTGGTGCTGAACTGGGCAAGGCATTGGTTTCGGCCAAGGATGTGCGGATGGTTTCGTTTACCGGCGGTTTTGCGACCGGCGAAGCAATTGCCAGGAACGCTGGCATCAAGAAGCTTGCCATGGATCTCGGCGGCAATGCCCCAGTGATTGTTATGGAAAACAGCAATTTCGACGCTGCGGTGGAGGGTTGCATTTCTGGTGCTTACTGGGCCGCAGGCCAAAATTGCATCGGCACACAGCGGATCCTTGTTCAACGACCGATCTACGAGAAGTTCAAGGCTGAGTTCGTGTCTCAGACGAAGAGATTGAAGACTGGAAATCCGCTTGAGGCAAACACCGACGTTGGGCCGATGATTTCGGAAAAGGCTGTTGTTAGAGCTGCCGCCATGGTCGATCAGGCGATCGAAGCCGGGGCCAAACTGCTTTTCGGTCATACTCCTGTCGGCAATCTGTATCCCCCTACAATCCTGGAGAATGTCCCAGCGGCATGCGATGCGTGGAACGAAGAGATTTTCGCACCGATTGTGATTTTGCAGCCTTTTGACGAACTCAGCGATGCAATCAAACTTGCGAACACTCCCGAATATAGTCTCCATGCTGGTATCTTCACCAACGATCTGGATGCTGCCCTGGATGCTGCCAGCCAAATCGATGCAGGCGGCATCATGATCAATGACTCCTCGGACTATCGCTTCGACGCCATGCCGTTCGGCGGCTTTAAATATGGCAGTATGGGACGGGAAGGCGTGCGGTTTGCTTACGAAGACATGACACAGCCGAAGGTGGTCTGCATCAACCGGCTGAAGCGATAGACGTCACGGCTTCATGTTGTTCAAATCAACAGTACTTTTCGGAGTTTCAACATGTTTAAAGGTTCCATCACCGCGCTCGTCACGCCGTTCGCTGATGGCAAAGTCGATGAGGCAGCCCTTCGCAGTCTCATCGACTGGCAGATTGCTGAAGGGTCGTCCGGTCTCGTTCCCTGTGGGACGACCGGAGAAAGTCCCACACTCAGCCATGCTGAGCATAAACAGGTTATCGAAGTCACGATCGAGGCAGCCAATGGTCGGGTGCCAATCATTGCTGGAGCAGGCTCAAATAGCACAGCAGAGGCCATTGACTTCGTCGAGCACGCGCAAAAGGCAGGGGCCGATGGCCTGCTGATTGTCTCACCTTACTATAATAAGCCGACACAAGAAGGGGTCTACCAGCACTTCAAGGCTATCAATGCAAAGGCTTCGATCCCCATCATCGTCTACAACATTCCTGGCCGAAGTGTCATTGATATCCAGGTTGAAACACTCGCCCGGATCTTCAACGATTGCGAACATGTCATTGGCGTCAAGGACGCGACGGGAAATTTATTGCGTCCGTCGCTCGAGCGGATGGCCTGTGGCAAAGAGTTTAATCTGCTGACCGGTGAAGACGGGACTGCACTGGGCTACATGGCCCATGGCGGCCATGGGTGCATATCTGTCACTGCGAATGTCGCCCCTCGCCTTTGCGCCGAGTTTCAAAGTGCTTGCCTGAACGGAGATTACGCGACGGCCCTGATGCTTCAAGATCGGCTGATGCCACTCCACAGAGCGCTTTTCCTCGAGACCAATCCAGCGGGTCCGAAATATGCATTAGCCCGTCTTGGTATCATTCGCGGCGATCTGCGACTGCCCATGGTGGAAGTAACTGCACCAGTTCAACAAGCGATCGATGAAGCCATGCTGCATGCTGGCATTATGGTCTAAGGGAACAGTATGAACATCGAACGTATTGAAGCTGATTTGATCGGTCCCTTGGCGATTCCGGGAAACGTTCTTTATGGCGTTCACACACGCCGCGCGGAGCTGAATTTTAACGTCTCTGGGCTACGTTTAAAGGACTTTCCTGAACTTATTCAGTCGATGGCCATGGTCAAGAAAGCCGCGGCGCAGGCGAATGCTGAACTCGGCCACCTAACTCAGGAAAAGGCCGCAGCCATCTCGGAGGCGTGTGACGATCTCATCGAACTGAAAGATATTCAAGAGAACTTTCCCGTTGACATGATGCAGGGGGGCGCAGGTACGTCCACCAACATGAATGTCAACGAAGTCGTCACAAACCTCGCTCTGTTAAAATTGGGAGCCAATGTCGGCGATTATGCAACACTTCATCCGAACGATGACGTGAACCTGTCTCAATCCACCAATGATGTTTACCCGACAGCGTTGCGCCTGACCATTTTGCGAGCATGTGAAGCACTGATTGCGTCGCAAGTGTCTTTGCGTGACGCTTTTCGTGAGAAGGCTACGCAGTTCACCGCAGCCCTGAAAGTTGGCCGCACCCAGCTTCAGGACGCTGTTCCAATGACAGTGGGCCAGGAGTTCGAAGCGTTTGCAGAGCTTGTCGATGAAGATATCACCCATATTCAAGCCACTTCGAGGCTGTTGACAGAGATTAATATTGGCGGATCAGCCATAGGCACCGCTATAAACGTGCCCGATGGTTTTTCGCGAATAACGTCTAAAAATCTTTGCAAAATTTCTGGCTATCAATTCTTGTCGGCTCGGAACCTGATTGAGGCAACGTCTGACACGGGGGGATTCGTTTCATTCTCCAGCGCGTTAAAGCGGGTTGCCGTGAAGCTGACGAAAATCTGCAATGATTTGCGCCTCCTCAGCAGCGGGCCCCGTGGGGGCTTTGGTGAAATAAGGCTCCCGCCAATGCAGGCTGGCTCGTCAATCATGCCGGGCAAAGTTAATCCTGTTATTCCGGAAATGATGAACCAAATTGGGTTTCAGGTCATTGGCAACGATCTGACCGTAACGCTCGCAGCAAGTGCGGGCCAATTACAGCTGAATGCCATGGAGCCTGTTATCGTTCTTAATATCCTTCAATCCATGCGCATGTTGACGCGAGGGATGGAGATTCTTACACGCCGTTGTGTTGAGGGAATTGAAGTCGACGTCGATCGTTGCAAGGCGCTCCTCGATCAATCGCTCGTGCTTGCAACGCCTTTGGCAAAACTCGTCGGCTACGGAAAGGCCGCAACCTTGTCAAAGAAAGCACTGGCCGAAGGGCGAGAGCTTCGTCAGGTTGTCGAAGAGGAGGGCGTTCTGACGCCAAGTCAGGTAGAAGCACTTTTTGAGCACAGCGCCGGGTTTGCAAATGTGACACCGGGCATAACAGCCTGTTGAGGAAATGGGATATGGCTGTTTTTACTGAGCTTTCTGATGATGATTACCAGGCGATTGCGAAGGCCTATGGCATGACGTCACTGTCGTCGGTTGTCGGCATCGCCGATGGTGATACCGAGACAACCTATCTCTTCTGCACCAAAGAAGGCGAGTTTATCGTGACGCTGTTCGAAAACGGCGCAGAGCCATTGGACCTGGAGAGGGCTTTTGAGACCATGGACACACTGCACCGGAGTAATGTCCCTTGTCCCAAACCCCTGCGTACCACTGATGGTCATGCGACATTGAGGGCTGCGGGCCGGCTCGTTGCGACAGTCGGTTTTTTGCCCGGCTCATCTTCCATGAATGCAAATACCGCCAAGTGCGATAGCCTCGGCCGCAACATGGCAAAGATCCACAGCGTTTTGATACGCAAATCAAGACGTATCTCCAGTGATCTCCCCACCGGCTCCGTTCACGGGGCTCTGATCCCTGAGAACGTTTTTTATCTCGGGGACAACGTCAGCGGGATCATCAATTTCAGGCTCCGACATGACGATATACTGATATCGGAGGTTGCAGAAGTGCTTGTAAATTGGACAAGCGATGCCACCGGAAAGCTAGACAAAGATCGGGCGAGCGCAATTCTACGAGGCTACAACGATGTTAGAGAGCTAACCCAAGACGAGACGAAGGCACTTCCAGGTTTTGTTATGGCTTCTGCTTCCCGCCTTCATGCAAGCAAGAAAGATAGATCCCTTCTCCCGGAAATTGCTGTGATAGCGTATGAGTCGATAACACCTGACCTTCTAAGTTAAACGGGGCTGCTTCTTCAACAATATGAAATATCTTCTTGACCGTATCGACGAACAGATTCTTGCCGAGCTAAAGGCAAACGCGCGAATATCGCATGCGGACCTGTCCGCGAAAGTGAACCTGTCGCGCAATGCCGTTCGGGTTCGGATCGAGCGGCTTGAACGGGAAGGCTTCATCAAGGGCTACACGATTGTTACCGGAGACGGCAGGAGCAAAGAACACCTTACAACCGCGTTGATGTTCGTTTATCGCCATGATCGAATGAGAGGCGGTGACGTTCTGCAAGCGCTGCGCAAAATTCCAGAGGTCGTCGCATGCGACGTGATGACGGGCGATTTTGATCTTCTGGTGCGTGTGGAATCGGCGGAGGCTGACCGGATCCGCCAGATCTGGCAACAAATTGCCGAGATGCCGGGGGTGAGAGACACGCTCACCGCTTTCGCGCTCTCTTCCGTCATTCGGAAGTGATCGGATACGGAGCATGAACACCGCCCGACCAGGCCGCTCATAGTGTGATTCCTACCCGTTATGCCGTGATCTTTTATGGTATCTTAGTTCGAAAACCGGGGGGAAATTGCGAGCATGAAAAATCTTCGAAATCTGCCCCTTCCAACCCTGCGGACGTTTGAGGCTGCGGCACGCCATGAAAGCCTTACGAAGGCTGCGGAAGAATTGAATTTGACAGACAGCGCGGTCAGCCACCAGATCAGACGGCTCGAAGACGCATTGGGATACGTCCTATTTGTGAAGTCTGGCAGAGGATTGGTGCTGAGTGAAGCGGGCAGGATCCTAGCGAGGACTGTTGGTGGTGCATTGCACGATATTTCCAATACCGCACTCAGACTGGCGGATCTGGAAGATGGCGGGGGCAAACTTGAAATCGCCTGTCCACCGATGTTTGCCAACACGTGGCTTGCAAAGAACCTTGGCCAATTCTGCCAAGACCACCCAAGTATCGAATGTCACATCAGGCTCGTGGACAACCACCGTGTGCATGAGACGAAAGATATCGACATTGGGATAGCATTCGGCAATGGAGGGTGGCCCGATCGCTGGTCGGCATTGCTGGCGCAGGTTAGTGTTGCACCCGTCTGTACACCACAGCTGTTACAGAGAATTGGGGGGCAAGCGGCGATACCACTCGATCTTTGTAAAACGCTACTTTTGCATTGGGATGATGGCGCAGAATGGCGACGGTGGTTTTCGGACGCCGGTTTGCCGGAGGCCGACCGGCAGGCCCGCCATCTCTATTGCAATGACCTCGGTATTGCAATCGACCTTGCCGTCCACGGTGCGGGCGTTGCCCTGGTAAGCGATACCCTCGCAGCGCACGATCTGAAGCGCAATACTCTCGTCAAAGCATTCCCGCTTGCCATTGATATATTTGGCGGATGGCACGTCATATCCTTCGATCGAAGCTTGAAGAGGTCGGCGGCAAGGCTGTTCCTACGCTGGCTTCTTACATGTTTCGGCCGACGTTCCTCCCTTGAAAATCTGCTGACAACGTAACCAGTCCAACTCCATCCAAAAATCCCGAACGCTGAACTCATGTCATTCGTCACTCAAAAAACGATGCGGTGCGGCATAGACATGACGCACCGATACATGACGCACAATCATGAATGGGCTGATGAATGGTCATTTGCGCATTGGGAAATTCTGCTTTTGAATAACCATAATAACCAAGAGAGAACACTCGGGAACTTCACAGCAAAATAGGAGGCGCAAGTGATAAAGCTTGCTGTCAAAGACGTTCATAAGTCGTACGGGGCTATTGAAGTATTAAAGGGCGTTTCACTCAGTGCTGTCGCAGGCGACGTCATCAGCATCATCGGTGCCAGCGGTTCAGGTAAGAGCACGTTTCTTCGTTGTATCAACTTTCTCGAACGGCCAAACTCCGGCCAGATTACCGTTGATGACGTCACGCTTGAGACGAAAATGGATCGCGACGGTCTTTTAAGGGCAACCAATCGAGACCAGTTGCGGCACGTCCGGGCCAAACTTGCCATGGTGTTTCAGAATTTCTGCCTGTGGTCACATATGTCCGTCCTGAGCAACGTGATTGAGGCGCCGATCAGCGTCCTCGGACTTTCGCGAAAGGAGGCTTGCGACAGAGCGAAAGCCAATCTTTCAAAGGTGGGCCTCGGGTACGAAGTCCTCGAAAAATACCCCGCCCATCTTTCCGGTGGACAACAGCAGCGTGTTGCGATCGCGAGAGCTCTGAGCGTCGACCCTGATGTGATGCTATTCGATGAACCCACGTCCGCGCTTGATCCCGAACTGGTGGGAGAAGTCTTACGCGTCATGCAGTCTCTGGCAGAAGAAGGTCGTACCATGGTGGTCGTCACCCATGAAATGGGTTTTGCCCGCCATGCCTCCAGCCGTGTCATGTTTCTGCATCAAGGACGGGTCGAAGAGGAAGACGATCCAGATACGGTTTTCAATTCGGCGTCCAGCCCGCGCCTTCAACAATTTCTGGCCGGACGCCTCAAACACTGAACACTTCCTGAGGGAAGCGGTCAGCACACTGCCCAATAAAGAAAAACAGAATCAACTTGAGAGGAACGAGAATGAGAACATTCTTTCAAACTGCATGCGCCATCGCCTTGGCATCGACCTTTTTGTCAGCTGGCTACGCGGCAGCGGAGACGGTCGATGTTGCGACCGATGCAACTTTCCCGCCTTTTGAATCCATCGATGCAAATGGAAAGCTCGTTGGCTTCGATATCGAACTGATGGAGGCTATCTGTAAAGCAGCCGAGCTGGACTGCAATATCATCGCTGCTGCCTGGGAGGGAATGTTCCCGAGTCTCGTCGAAGGCAAATATGATGCTCTCATTTCACAGCTTACGGTGACTGAGAAACGCCGCAAAACGTTCGCCTTCAGCGACATCTACGACCATCCAATCTTTCGGTTCGCTGCAAAGAAGAATGCAAACTTAGAAATTACACCCGATGGCGTCGCCGGCAAGATCATTGCCGTCCAGACCGGAACACCGATGGATGCCTATGTTACGGCGCATATGCCCAAAGCGACTATCAAGCGCTACGATTCTGGCAGCGCGCCGTTTCTTGATCTTGCTAATGGCCGTGCTGACCTGGTGCTCGGATACCAAGCCCAGATCGTTGAGAGCTTCCTGAAAAAAGAAGAGGGCAAGAATTTCGAGCTGACCGGACCGGAAATGACCGGAAAAGATGCCAAGGAGTTCGGCGAGGGCGTCGCCATCGCGATCAACAAGAAAAACACCAAACTTCTTGAAGACATCAACAGAGGCTTGGCCAAAGTGCGTGAAGACGGCACTCTTAAGGCTCTCATGTCCAAGTATTTCGGTAAGTGAGCGGAATGGTCGGCGACTTTGTATTGAGCATTCTGGCAGCAGGGTCGATGACCCTGCTGCTGGCCGTGACGTCGCTGATATTGGCGACGGCGATCGGACTCGCGGGCGCATTCGCCAAAGTTTCTGGGAACAGGTTCTGGCGTGGGCTTGCGGGCGTGTACACCTTCGTTGTTCGCGGCATTCCTGATCTGGTCGTTATGCTTCTTATTTTCTACAGCCTCCCCGCAGTCTTGAACCAAGGCGTGGAGGCACTGGGATGGAACGTCCATGTTGATTTTTCACCCATTGCCGCCGGCATCGCGACGCTCGGACTAATCTTCGGCGCTTACATGACAGAAACTTTCAGGACGGCGCTATTGAATATTCCAAAGGGGCAGATCGAAGCCGCTGTAGCCTATGGACTGACGAGATTTCGGATTTTTGTCGCGATCATTCTGCCGCAGCTCGCCCGTCTGGCCCTTCCCGGTTTTACGAACAATTGGCTGGTTCTCGCCAAGGCAACAGCGCTAACTTCATTGATTGGGCTGCATGACGTGATGTTTCATGCGAAAGGAGCGGCCGAGGCGACAAGCATGCCGTTCACGTTCTACCTCGTCGCCGCGGGTTTTTATTTTTCGGTCACATTATTCTCGATCGTCCTTTTGTCTATTGTTGCACGACGGACCGCAGCCGGCATCCGGGAAATAGCGTCATGAACTGGGACGTAATTGCAGAGAACGCCCCCCAATATGTGCAGGGTGCCAAACTCACTTTGATTCTCGCATTCGGCTCGCTGGCCATATCCTGTGTGATTGCGATACCACTTGCATTCCTCCGCAACAGCAGGGTCAACGCTGTTCGTTACGCTGTGTCGGCTTACACGCTGTTGTTCCGCGGTACGCCGCTTTTAGTCCAACTCTTTCTCATCTATTTTGGCCTTGCACAATTTGGCGGCATCCGTGCTAGTTTTCTATGGCCGTGGCTTTCAAGCCCACTGGTCTGCGTCATGATTGCGTTCGTGCTGAACACAACAGCGTATACGACGGAGATTTTCGCGGGCGCCCTAAGAAATATCCCGATCGGAGAAGTCGAAGCCGCCCGCGCCTTTGGCCTGTCCCGGTGGAAGCTAGGTACCCGCATTTTCATCCCGGCGATGCTCACGCGATCACTACCGCTTTACGGCAACGAAATGATCATGATGCTGCATGCCACTTCCCTTGCCAGCACCGTAACATTGCTGGAAACGACCGGCGTTGCTCGCAGAATAACCCTCGATAATTACATCCAGTTCGAGCCTTATGTCACAGCAGCAGGTATTTATCTGACGATCACATTCGTCATCGTCTCAACCTTCCAAATCATACAGCACCGCTTTGCCGGATACCTCAATACTCGCACCGGTTAGCGATAAAACCAGCCCAATCATGACCAAGGTCCATACCATTCACACTCAGGGAGACTTACCCATGAACACCAAACCAGATCTCGGAGCCCTTTACGGGGCTACTTCGGACACAAAGACCTTTCTTGGACTGGAAACCTGTTCCAATCTTGATGAGCTTATCGCCCCTATCGCGTTGATTGGCGCGCCTTGTGCAACGCCTTATGCCTCCGTCGGAGCCTATTGCCGGAATGGCCCGGATGCACTCCGGCGCGCAACCAGTTCCCTGACGGCGAACGTCGATCGTCACGATTTTGACCATGGCGGCCCCGTTTTCCCAGTTGGGCAGGCACGCCCGGTAGATTGCGGCGACCTGCCATACGATGAAAACGATTCCGCTGCAAATAGGGATGAAATCGCAAAGGCGATCGAGAAAATTCTCGCGAGAGGTGCAATCCCGGTTCTTCTGGGTGGGGACGACTCCGTTCCAATCCCCATGCTTGATGCACTGGGCAAGGCTGACGAAAGCCGCAAATACACGGTTCTTCAGATTGACGCTCACATCGACTGGCGCGACGTCCACATGGGAGAACGCTATGGCCTTTCATCCACCATGCGCCGGGCATCGGAAATGCCGCACATCGAGCGCATTATCCAGGTGGGCGCGAGAGGCATTGGTTCGGCGGCCACATCCGACTACGAAGATGCCATTGCTTGGGGTGTAAAATTCGTCCCCGCCCATGATCTCCACAACCATGGTGTCGCTGCTGTCATCGATCTCATCCCGGAGGCGAGCAACATCGTCATCTGCATCGACGCTGATGCGCTCGATCCATCGGTTGTCCCCGGCGTCATCGGCCGCTCGCCCGGCGGGCTCAGCTATTATCAAATGGTTGACCTGATCAAAGGTGCTGCGTCGAAGGGTAAAATTGCGGCCATGGATTTCGTTGAATTCATGCCTGAACGGGACGTTGATGACATCGGCGCACTTACTGTCGCCCGCCTGATTACCACCTCGCTCGGTGTCCTCGCACGTCAGGCACAATGAACCCTTTTTGGCGTTGCAGCAAACTTGCAGCACTCAGATTACTTACACGAGAAGGTCATCTTTATGTCGAGACCTGACAAACACGAACTATCAACGCTGTCCTTCAACACGCTTTCGGTGCATGGCGGCAACGAGATCGACAAAACGTCGGGGGCTATCCGCACCCCGATCGTCATGGCGAATTCGTACGCCCTACCATTCGACCCTTCGTTGAAGGATTGGTCTGATACTTCGAACTCCTCCTATACCCGCAATTCGGGTCACAACCAGATTTGCCTTCAGCGTAAGCTGTCTGCCATGGAGGGCGGTGAAGACAGCGCGGTGTTTGCGACCGGTGTTGCCGCCCTGCATGCTGTGTTCTTCACTTTCCTCAAGTCCGGCGACCATGTGATCGTTGGCGACGTCACCTATGAGGCTGTCTGGCGCCTCTTTGCTGAGCTGCTGCCCGAGCGCTACAACATCGAAGCCACCTTCGTCGACATGGGCGATATGGATGCCGTCAAAGCCGCCGTGCGTCCAAACACCAAGCTCATTCACACCGAGACCATTGCCAATCCGACCACAAAGGTCGCCGACATTGCTGGACTTTCCTTGATCGCAAAGCAGGCAGGCGCGCTCCTGACGGTCGATTCAACCTTCACCCCTCCTCCATTCTTCCGTCCACTCACGCTCGGGGCAGACCTCGTCATCCATTCACTGACGAAATACATCAATGGCCATGGTGATGCCATGGGTGGCGTGGTAATCGGCTCCAAGGATCTTGTCCACCACGTCAAGGCCGATGCCCTTGTTGACCTCGGCGGGACGATCTCTCCCTTCAACGCCTGGCTGATCATGCGCGGCTCGGTCACCCTTCCCCTGCGCCTGAAGCAGCAGTTCTCAACCGCGCAGCTGATCGCGGAATATCTCGCAACTGACAAGCGTGTTGCCTATGTCACCTATCCCGGCCTCGAAAGCCATGACCAGCATGCGCTGGCGAAAGCTCAGTTTGGCGGCAAAGGTTATGGAGCCGTCATGGCCTTCGCTGTCGAAGGCGATCCCGACACGCAAAACCGTTTTGTTGCAAACCTGAAAGTTGTCACATCGGCTGTCTCACTCGGTCATGATGAAACTCTGATTGTACATGTCGGCGGCAGCGGCCGCGGTGGTGCAGAGCGCTACCCGCTGAACTTCCAGAAGTATGGCCATCTGCGACTCTCGATCGGCCTCGAAGATCCCGATGACCTCATTGCTGACATCAGAAATGCTCTCAACGAAACCTGCGGTCAGGAATGTTGAACAGCCGAGGCTCGTCTTCAGGAGAGGATAATGATTCGACATCCGACCATGCATCTGAATTATCTCGATTACCGAATGGCCAAGTTGGTCGGTGCTGAAACAGTGAAAGGAGAGCCTATGTTGGAGCGTGGGATTGGCTATGTCGTTGCTGAACGGGCCGTTCAAGGACGCCAAGATCCGGCAATTGGTAGCGAAGGAGGGGTACGTTCGTGGCTTATATTCGGTTTCGCTGTATCCCTCGCATTTGCTGCCGGTATTTTCTACGCCATCTGACCGTGCTTTTGCAGCCGGGGTGGGAAGTGCCGTTCAAAAGTTTGAGCGGCCAGACTGTCAGGTATTGCGGGCCGGAAGCTATGATCGTTCTGGAGCCTGCGATGCGCCCTGCGGGGAGGAACAAGAAATGAAACATCAGGAATTTGCCGCTGAGTTAGTCGGTACTGCGATACTGGTCGCTATAATATGCGGCGTCATCATCATTCCAGACTATGGATCTTCCCAAGGTATCGCAATTCTGACAATCGCAATCGCATCCGGCTTCGCTGTTGCGGCCCTAGTATATGCACTGAGTCCAGTTTCCGGGTGCCATATTAACCCGGCGATTACCATTTGCCTCTGGACGGCGGGAAGGTTCCCCGCAAGAGATGTCCCATACTATTTGGTGGCACAGTTTCTCGGCGGCCTGGCCGGGGCAGCCATTATACTAGGGATTCTCTCTGGCAGGTCTGGAGGAGTTGACCTCACACCGCTTTCTCTGGCGCAGACTGCATGGGGCGTGAGCTACTCTGTGACCGCCGCATTCGTCGCGGAGATGTTTGCAACGTTCGTTCTGTCTCTTGTCGTGCTAGCCGTGACTTCTGAACGCACCGGCACGCCGCTTGGAGGCGCAGCGGTCGGTCTGACAGCGACCGTTTTGCTCATCACCTTCATGAAAGTGAGCGGCGCGTCGATGAACCCGGCACGAAGCTTCGGGCCTGCACTGCTCGGGGGTGGCGAAGCTCTGGCCCAGCTCTGGCTATATTGTGTCGCTCCGATCCTTGGCGGTGTCGCAGCCGCGCTCGCTGACAAGCTCCTGTCTCGGGAAAAACCTGCTGTTTGATGGTTGTATGAAGGTTACGGGTAACTCAAGGGATTTCTTACGGCAACCAATTCCACCGAAGCCATGACACTTCAGATCGCTTCAGGAGCCCATGGGAGCTTAGGGCTTCGGAAGCAGAAAGCCTTACCGTGGTTTTTCAAGTCAAACTATGCCCCTTTCCTTGAAAAAATATGCCTAACCGCTGCAATTCTTTAGACGCAAACGCTGTAAAGGCATTGACGCGCGCGGTTCGACGGAGGTCTTCGTGGGACAACACCCATACGCCAGTCTTCAGGGCGCTTATTTCCGGATGTTCGATTTTTTCCAAACCAGGTGTTGAATCCCCCAAATAGCAGGGCAGGATGGCGAAACCCAATCCAGCCAGCGCTGCCCTTTGCAAAGATACCAAAGAATCTGCTCTCAGAGCGATCGATTCTGTTGGCACGTTTGTGCGCAACCACCGTGATATTGCCATGCCAGCCAGCGTGATGTCCGGAACAAGCCAATTAATAAACTCAGGACGGCCGTCCATCGTGCTTTTCTCGACAAGTGCGGGTGCCGCGTAGATTGCGAAGCAAACATCTGTGGCCCGGCGCCCGATCAAACTCTCGGGCACGTCGTCTCCCGTCCGAACGGCGACGTGTGCATCTCGTTGTGCAAGATCCGTCACAAAACTGCCGGTTGTCACTTCCAAGGTAATGCCCGGATGAAGTTTATTGAAACCGGTCAATATGTTTGGCAGCACTGATCCCATTAAGGTGTCGCAAGTGGTGACGCGGAGTACGCCTTCCAGGCGGAGGTCGTTACCAGTCAACTTTCGCTCGAGCTTGTGGACAATGCCCTGCATCTCCTGAGCAGATCTGATGAGTTCTTCCCCCGGTTCGGTCATTGCATAACCGGTTACAAGACGCTCGAAAAGACGTAGCCCATAACTCTCTTCGAACGCGTTTATCCGACGCAGGACGGTCGTGTGATTGACCTGCAGCGCGCGGGCTGCGCCTGCGAGAGATTTATGTTCTGCAACCGCAAGCGCGTATTTTAAATCATCCCAATTCCATCTGTGCATTTTTGCAGTTCCAATTGCCAAATATTAAGGTAGCGCTGCAAATTATCACAATCTAATGTCGCGTTTCAACGCCTTATGCGAAGGGCATGGCGCTATTTGGGGAGAACTGATGATAGATCAAAAAACTGGTCCCTACGGACTTTTGTTACTGAGAGTAACCACCGGGCTCGCGCTGCTTGCGCATTCACTTTATCTGAAGGTCTTTGTATTCACGATGGCCGGAACTGCGGACTTCTTCAGGTCCATTGGGCTTCCCGGGCCGCTGGCATGGATCGTACTTCTGATTGAGATTGGGACAGGAGTAATGCTCATCTTCGGAATTAAAGCACGCATCGCAGCGCTAGGAGCTATACCTGTGTTAATCGGGGCCACTTGGGCGCATTCCGGCAACGGATGGCTGTTTAGCGGTACAGGCGGCGGCTGGGAATACCCGCTGTTCTGGACGTTAGCACTGGGGTCGATTGCACTTCTCGGCGATGGAGCGCACGCTGTCGCACCGTCCGTCACTTCCTCTAGTTCTGTGAGATGACCTCACGGGGCCGGAACTTAGTTCTGGCCCCCTGTTTTCACTGCTTCGGAAGATCGTCCGTTGGCTAAAAGCCACGTGACCAGACCAACTGAACGCTCCAAAGTAGTGCTACTTTCACTTATTCGACAGCAATATCTCATGAAGCCTGCTTGTCAAACCTTTCGCAAGCCGCCTGCCGAGCGACGTGATTGCTCACGGCCCAATGGATAAGTGGCAAAGCCGAGGCGTATAGCGAGCGCCCCAGATCCGTGGCCGCATATTCCACACTTGGGGGCACGGTGGGGAAGACGGTGCGCGTGACAAGGCCCTGCCGCTGAAGCTCGCGCAGTGTCATCGTCAGCATTCTCTGCGAAATATCGCTTATTTCCCGACGCAAAGACCCAAAGCGGTGCGGCCGCTCGTGAAGCGCGCAAAGAATCAGGAGCGGCCATTTCCCTGCGACCTGCGCGAGGACGCTGCGGACGGGGCACGTGTCCAGGCTCCACCCGGATGCCCGTATGTCCGCAAGCGTAATCACAGTACCCGAAATCCCATCCATGGTTACCTCTATGTGCCTATTGGTCTGAAATGTGCCGTCTTTACAGTGACGTCGACCGCTAGCTATATCTTATAGACCAGCTTCTTTTTTATTACCAGCTAACTCAAAATTAGCAGCAAGGATCAGTATTATGCCCGATACTCTACTCGTTACCGGCGCCAGCGGCCATTTGGGGCGCTTCGCGATTGAGCACCTCATCAACCACTTCAACGGTAGAGTCATTGCCGGCTCGCGTGATCCGGCCAAGCTGGCCGACCTGCGCGATCGCGGCGTTGAGGTCCGTAGCGTCGACTTCGACAACGTCGCGACTCTCGCCCCTGCCCTCGCAGGCGTCGACAGGGTGCTGCTAATCTCGACCGACGCGCATGATCGCGAGGGCGGCCGCGCGGAACAGCATCGCGCGATGATAACTGCCGCCGCCAACGCCGGGGTGGCACATCTGGTCTATACCTCAATGCCAAATCCCGAAGGTTCGTCGGTGATATTTGCGCCCGATCATGTCGCAACCGAAAAAGTGATCAAGGAGAGCGGCCTGCCTCACACTATCTTGCGGATCAGCTGGTATCAGGAGAACCTGCTGTTCTCGTTGCCAAGCATTCTCGCTTCGGGGAAATGGTTTACCTCCGCAAGAGCTGGCCGCGCTCCCTATGTGAGCAGGGAAGATGCCGGCAAGGTGGCCGCTGCCGTGCTGGCGTCCGGCAAGCCGTTGAACGCCACGCTCGACGTCACCGGCGATTACAACTGGAACACTGATGAAGTGGCTGCCCTGATCAGCTCGGTTTATGAAACATCGATCAAGGTCGTGCAGGTGGACGACGACGCTCTCCTGGCAGGCATCATCAACGCAGGCGTTCCCCCCTACGTTGCCAAACTGCAAGTATCAGTAGATAAGAACACAAGACTGCATGGCCTCGCTCCGGCGACCTCCGTGGTCGAACAGATCATAGGTGAGAAACCGCGCTCCCTTGCAACCTTTCTGGAGCTTGAAAAGGCCTCGAAGCCTCAGGCAGCGCTCTAACTGAAGAGGTTGCGATCCTCACAGTTCCGGTTATTCGACAACGGATAACCGGACCGACTCAGGAAAGATCATAGCCCCGTCCAGTAAAGCGGTGTGCGATGAGGGAATATCGTACATCGAATCCCGTAAGCCAGCGGTCGATGAACCGCTAGGTTGCCTACATGCTGTATCATATATTGTTTCCCCCACCGGATTTACGTGACGAGTACTCGCCGAAGGAGGCGGACAAGCGTCACATCGTGTCACGTGCTATCCTGCGGTTCTTCGCCCGCTGAAGATCAGCTTGCAGTTCTCGAAAGCTTCCAGCGAGCCCTATGCGCCATCTACCTCGACTTGCTGGGCCACCTGGTTAGCGACCCGTCCTACGGCTTTCACAGAAAGAGGCGCGGCACGATCAACGAAATCCACGGCACATACGTGACCAGGAAAAGTACGGCCAGCAATGCAAGCAGGAATGGCCAGCTCTCGCGGACGTAGTGACCAATTTTCACCTTGGCGATCGAGATCGTGATGAACATCATTGTGCCAACCGGCGGAGTAAAACCGGCAATCGTAAGATTGATTGACATGATGATGCCGAAGTGTACCGGGTCGATGCCCATTCCCATAATGACCGGCACAAAAAGGGGCGCCATCAGGATCATGGCGGACCCGCCTTCGAAGAATGCTCCGACAGCAAGCAGAATTAGATTGATCACGAGAAGCATGACCAGCGGGTTGGAAATATTGCTCGTCAGTGCCGTCGCCACCATGCCCGGAATACCTTCCCAGGTAAGATAGGCGGAAAACACAGTGGCTGCACAGATGAGAAACATCACACCTGCGGTCGCCAGAGCCGATTCTAGAAGGATAGCCGGAAGATCGGCCCAGCGCAGACGGCGGTAAACGAAGGCCCCGACAAGAACTGCATAGATCACGCATACCGCGCCAGCTTCGGTGGGGGTAAAAAGTCCGTAACGAAGACCGCCCAGAATAACGATGGGCAGAAAGAGTGCCCAGCTGGAATCGAGTGACTGGATGCCGATCTCGCGCCAGGTCGCGCGTTTGTCGCGGCTCGGCTTGTAGTTGCGTTTCTTAGAAATAATAGCGACCGTGATGGCAATCGCAACGTAAATCAGGAGACCGGGCAGATAGCCGGCGAAGAAGATGCGGGTGATCGAAACGTCGGCCACCAACGCATAGAGGATCAGAATGATGCCCGGCGGAATGATTGGAGCGATACAAGAGGACGCCGCAGTCACGACCGTCGAAAAGCCCTTGTCGTAACCAAGACGCGTCATTTCCGGCACGATCATCTTCGTGGTCATGGCCGCATCAGCGTTTGCGGAACCCGAAGGGCCGCCAAGAAGCATGTTCACCAGTACGTTCACTTGGGCCATGCCGCCGGTATAATGTCCTACCAACACGTCGGAGAGCTTCAAGATTTTCTCGGTGATGCCCGAATAATTGAAGATCACGCCGGCGCAGGTGAACAGAGGGATGGCCAAGTACGAGAAGGATTCCGTGTTTGCCATCAGGTTTGTGACCATGGTGTCTGTCGGAAGCAGGCTGTTTATGAAGACGAAGTAGAAGGCTGCCGCACCCATCAGCGAAAGGGCGACCGGCACACGCAGAATGAACAGCGCGAAAAGCAGGAAAAGCGGTAAATAGGAAGTCAAGCTCATTTGAGCCCCCATGAGTTCCCCGAAGGGATCAAACAAAACTGAACGAATATTGACGAGGAAGCGATCAGACTACATCTGTTCCTCAAGTTCGACGTAGGGAAGCTCTTCGCCCCTGAACAACACGCCGAGATAGACGGCGCTATAGAACGCCATCAGACCGAAGGACATTGCCGGTGCAAGATTGACCCAGAAATAGGGGATGTCCAGAAAAGCTGTGCGACGGACCCATCCTGACAGCGCCAGCGTCGAGCTTAGGTAAAAGAAATATCCGCAGATGAGCATCATGATCACGTAGCTGACGATGTGCGCAAGATGCTTGACGCCGGTCGGCAGCATGTCGACGACAAGATCAACTGCGATCATGGCACGTGTTCTGAACAGCAGCGACAAACCAAAAAATACCGAGTAGCCAAAGGCGAGGTAGGCAATTTCTTCGGTAAATACCAGGGAATTGCCGGTCGTAAAACGAATGACGACATTGGCGGAGATGACAAGCACCATGATCGCGAATGCGCCCATGGAAACATAAGTTTCCAGTGCAGCGAAAATGCCAGTTAACCGGTTGACCACATTCATAATGTTCTACCTTGATAGAGAAACGGTGCCCGGCAATGCCGGAGCCGGACACCTGAATCGTTTGACGCGGCTGGATTTACTTTTCGATCTCAAGCATCTTTTCGTAGATGCCGGGCGTCCACTCAGGAAAACTCTTCGGAACCGATGCTGCCGCTTCAAGGAAGGACGATTTGTCGACCTCGTTGAATTTGATTCCCTTGTCTTCAAGCGTCTTGCGGAATTCGGTTTCCAATGCCTGGATCTTGGGAATGCGTTTTGCGGATTCCGAACGACCTACGGTGTCGATTGCATTCTTGGCATCGGCAGGGAGGCTGTCATAGACCTTCTGGCTCATCAGGATCGAAGTCGTCGCAACCAGATGTCCAGTCAACGAGATGTTCGGGCGCGTTTCATAAAGCTTGGATGAGTACAACAGTGACAGTGGCGCTTCGACTCCGTCTGCGACACCCTGCTCAAGGGCACTATAAGCTTCCGACCAGGCTGTGTTGGTAGGGTTGCCACCCAGCACTTTGGAAACTTCGTTCCACATCTTGGTCGGTGCGTTGCGAATCTTCATGCCCGAAGTATCAGCGCGGCTTCTCACCACCCGGTTCGAAAGAAGATGACGCGTTCCGAAATATACGAGAGTGACAACACGTAAGCCTTTTTCGGCCAGCTTCGTTTCCATGTCCTTGACTGTGTCGGAGGCCCAGAGCTTGCCGATATCCTCAGGCTTCTTGACCAGGTACGGAGCCATGAAGGTGGAGAAATCCGGGACGTAGTTGGACAAATGGCTCGGGTCGGAATCCTGAAGAACCGGTGCCCCGCGCGAGATAGCGTCGATCATGTCGACTGTCTTTCCCAGCGATTCCGAGGGGAAAATTTCGACCTTGAGCGTTCCCTTGGATGCGGCTTCAAGCTCTTTTGCGAATTCCTGCCAAAGCGGGAAAGTCTTGTCCTGGTTCGACACCACCATGTTCATGCGAAGCAATGTTGGCGACTGTGCGTTCGCCGGAATTGCGCAAGACAGCGCGAGGCCAGCTACGAGGCTAGCTGCGACGACTCGACGTGTGAATTTTCTCATATGTTTTCCTCCCAAACAACTTGATGCAGCCGACGCGCTTAGGCGCTGTTTTCCCGACCCTGATCTTCAGCTCGCCTTCGGCAAACCAAACTCCTCGATCAATGTCATATATCATGCATCATATTCTTTGCTCGTCAAGCCCTCTCTGTGGAGGTGATGGACTTCGCGCCGCAAGATCACGAAAACTGAGTTCTTCGCATTGATTCCATTGCGGAAAAAGCGTCCAACCATGTTGCAAGACGGGCATGAAGGCTGCGCCATCCATCCTGCGAAAACCGGAAATCGAGATAGCTCAAACCGCAAGCGATGGAAATCGTGCCGACATCAATCTCCGAAAGCTGTGCGGTCCTGCTATCGAGATGTGCGAGAATTTGATTGCTGGAGCGCTTGTAAAGTTCCAGCCGCTCTGCCGATTGCTGCTCAACAGGTCGGAGTGTCTCGTGACGACGTGGAACGGCAGCATCCATCAGGCCATCACCGAGAGCTTGGTTCACAAGTGTATCCCAACGCGCCTGGACTGACAGCGGAAGAAGTTTCGGACCATAGGTCACATCGAGATATTCGCATATCAACGGGCTGTCGAAGAGCACCTTGCCTGAATCCAGCTGAAGGGCGGGCACGCGATTGACGGGATTAACCAGACCAAATCCACTGTCGAGCGCCATGGCATTGGTTGGAACGAGTTCAACCTCTACTCCGAGTTCGTAGGCGACGACCCTGACTTTTCGTGAGTAAGGTGACGGTGCTGCATAAAACAGTTTCATCGGGATCCTCCAGACGTGACAAAACACCCGCCTGCAGCATTTGCAGTCGGTTAAAGATCGGAAAAACGAGAATCAGCCTGCTTTTGCCTTGATTTCGGCTTCCAGTGTTTGCAGCATTTCCTCACCCCACAGAATATCTTCCTGCATGGCACTGCGGCTGCGGACAGGATCGCCGGCTTCGAGGGCAGAGATCAGTTCGTAATGCTTGTGGTTGTCCCCCGAGATCTGTCGCGCAGGCATCCTGTCATGAAAGGTCCGCAAGAACGGTCCCATCAGCACCCACATGTTTTCGCAAATACTTTCGACAATCGGCATCTGTGCCAAACGCAAGATTGCGAAGTGAAAATCGCGGTTAAGTAAGCTTGCCTTGGCAGGGTTGTTTGCCGCAGCCTTGATGAAATCGGCGTTGATAGATTTCAGTGTCTTTATATCGGCTTTCGAAGCAAGTTCGGCCGCCCGTCCTGCCGCAGTTCCTTCGAGTTCCACACGAATACGTTGCACTTCCCTCAGGCTCTGGGGCGATAGTGCCGGAACCTGAATGGAAGTCGCGGCTCTCATCTCCAACGCCCGTTCGCTGACAAGCCGAAAGACGGCCTCTCTCACTGGCGTAATGCTTGTTCCGAACTCTTCCGCCACGCCTGAAATTGTCAACCGTTGGCCAGGTGCGTATTGTCCATCCATCAAAGCAGTGCGCAGATTTCCATAGAGCTGTGTCGAGAGGTTTTCCCGCGAAATCGGTTTTAGCGCCAAAGTCATCACCCCTGCAGATTGAAAGTCATATTATATATGATTGATCATATATGCTTATCCTTGCGGTAACTCAACGAGTTCGATCAGTACGCCGTGTGGATCTCGCATATAAAGACCACGCAAGCCTGCGGCGATACCTTCTGTAATCTGTGTGAGTTCCCCTTGCAACGTTCCGCCATTGGCAAGAATATCGTCTCTAAGGGCCGTAACGTTCTTCACCCGCAAACAGACATGCGCGGCACCTGGTTGGCTGCCACGGGGAATCGAGGGGGTGTCGAGTTTGTCTAATTGGATGAATTCGATATGGCCGCCATGGCCATATAGATGAACAAGTCGGACCTGCGCACCTGGGACGCCCATAAAATCGGCGATCCATGGCTGGCGTCGTTCACCGATCGGCTTGGCCTCAAATCCCATGACCTCCGTCCAGAATGCCACCGAGCGGTCAATGTTCGGCGTGATCCAGCCCATGTGATCGAGGCTTGAATTTCCCCATTTTTCGATGTGAGCCTGATTTGTCATAGCGATAGAATTGCCTCCCGGATTATATAGGGTGTGAGCCGTTCCCAATCGAGCGCAAGCCCGATGCCTGGACTTTCCGGCGCGATAAGGTCACCGCCCTTAATGTCGGCTGGTGCGGTAAAGAACTGATCGATAGGATCAGCGCCCAGTTCCGGCATGATCATCTCGACGCAACGGACATTGTCGAAAGCCAAGGCGAACTGGGCGTGAAGAGCGGCGAAAACATGCGGAATAACTGGACGGTCGAATGCCCGCGCGACTGCGATCGCTTCGATGGCACCGGTAATGCCGCCGCTGACCGATGCATCAATCCTGAGTATACCACCTGCCTCTGCGAGGCCCCGGATGCCAGCAAGATCGATGACGTCCTCCCCGACTGCTATTGGAATATCCAACCTTGAGGACAGCGCCGCGATTGCGTGCACCTGTGTCGGTGCAAACGGATCCTCGACGAACACACCTTGCAGCTTTTCGGCCAGCCGACACCATGGCAGAGCCTGATCGATGCTGGACCAGGACCAGTGCGCATCAATTCCAAACCTAGTATCTGCAGGCAAAGCACCGGCAAGCGCCTCTATCACCGCCTTGTCGGCTGCGAAATCATGGCCATCAATCATGCACTTGATGGTTCTGAAACCACGCGCTGCAAGATCGGCACCCTCGCTCGCGGCCTTATCAGGCGTCATACCGTAGCCAATGACCGGCATGACGGGCACCCGGTCTCGAACCGCTCCAAGAACGCGCCAGAGCGGTTGCCCGATGGATACGCACCATGCATCCCAAAGGGCGATATCGCAAAGACTCATGCCGCGTGTCATGGCGGCGCGCGGGGCCGGCGTCGGCCCAAGCGCGAGCTTGCGTAGGCGGTTCCGGTCCCCCGACGATTCGCCCAGATATGACTGTGCCGCCTTCACGACCAGTTCAAAAAGTGGAAGGCCGCGATCATAGCCATAAGCATAGCCTTGTGATCCATCCGACAGAGTAAGGCGCACGATGACATAATCACGCTGAGCGATCGTCATCGTGCCAAGCATCACGGGTCTAACAAGCGGGATCCGAACCGATCTGGCCTCGATATGCGCGATCTTCGTCATCAGCTCGACATACCCAGATCGACGCTTTGCGTCAGGAACGCGTTGGCCGTCATTCCACCATCGACCATCAACACATGGCCAGTCACGAAGCTCGCGGCTTCGGATGCCAGAAAAATCGCCGATCCCATCAATTCATCTGGCTCGGCCCAGCGGGCAAGCGGCGTGCGCTCAATCACCTGTTGTTCGAACGTACCGGTGCCAAGCACCTTTTTGTTCATGTCGGTGAGAATATATCCAGGTCCTATGGCATTTACCGTGATCCCCTCCGGTCCAAGCTCGGATGCAAGGCCACGGGTAATGCCGACCACGCCATGTTTGGCGGCAACATATGAGATGACTCCTGGCCGGGAACTGATGGCCATGACCGAGGCGGTGTTGATAATGCGGCCATATTTCTGCTTGCGCATGTGACGGATACATTCTCTGGCAACACCGTAGAGCGAACTCAGGTTGATAGCGATCACCTTGTTCCAATCGTCCATGTCGTGGGTTTCAACCGGCTTTCGGATCAAAATGCCGGCATTGTTCATCAAGATGTCCAATCGATTGTTCCGTTCAACGATACCGTCTACGGCGTCCGCGACAGCGGATGTATCGGTCACATCAAAGGTAACCGGTTCAGCGCTCCAGCCCGACGCCTTTAACGCTGTCACGGCGGAGTTTGCATTCTCAGCATTGATGTCGTTGACAACCACATGCGCACCCGCCGATGCCAGACCTTTGGCAAAGGAAAATCCGATGCCGCGACCGGCACCGGTTACGAGGGCGACCCGGCCCTTGAGAGAAAATAGCTCTGTGCCGATGACCATGTTCAGGCTTCCTCAATCCGGATCATCGCGCGTGCGATATCGTCTGCGGAAACGTCTCGATAAAATTTCTTCATGTGCGCCGCCTCGGCAGAAATTCTTGATATGGTCTCGATGGCCGAATTCGAGCCCTCCTCCAAACCCAGATCGCTCAACTTCAACGGTAGTTTGGCGGCTCGATAGAAACCGTACATATCTGCCATGAAAGCATCGTCGCGCTCCTCGAGCATGAGTTGCACCAGCAACCCATAGGCTACCTGATGACCATGCAGGGCATTGGCAACACCTGGGATCGCAGAAAGACCACGGGTCATGCCGTGCGAAACGGAGAGCCCCCCGCTTTCAAAAGCCAAGCCACTCATCAGTACGCAAGCTTCCACAAGGGCTTCCACGTGGTCATTCATCTCTCCGCGCTCGATTGCTGCATATGCAGGCAGGGTATGTTCGCGGACAGTATCGTAGCAAGCGCGAGCAAGCGCCAGCGCCGAAAGTGGTGACGTGGCACCGAACACGTTCTTGCCGCGCGCTCCAATGCATTGTTCTACTTCGAAGCGCTTAACAAGCGCGTCACCTACACCTGCGGACAGAAGCACCAGAGGCGCTTTGGCAATGATGGCAGTATCGACAAGCACCAGATCCGGATTGGCGCGATTTTCCTCCACGCCGACGAGCTTGTGGTTCTCGTCATAGACAACGGCGATATGACTGGTAGGAGAATCGTTGGATGCGACGGTAGGCACGGAGACGAATGCGCAGCCGAGCGCACGAGCGAGCAGTTTGCCGGTGTCGATCGTTTTGCCTCCTCCAGCCGCAATTACCACGTCATGTTTGGTGCCCGAAACCGCCTGAACAAGGCGATCAACTTCGGCATAGGTGATTTCCCCGCCAAACTTCAAGCTTTTGATTGTGACGCCAGCATCATTGGCGCTCTTTTCCACCACCGACCCTACTATTGCGGCGACTCTGTCGTCGGCCAGCAACACTGCGGAGGAACCGAGCCCTGCCAGTTCCTTGCCGATTTCTGCCAGGACACCTGGCCCTTGGACGTAGCGGCGTGGTGCGCCGAATATGATCATCTGTTCTCTCCCAATTTAAGAAAATGATCGCCCGGCTATTTCCGGACAACGAAATCGATGAAGGGATCTATCTGCCCTGTCAGCATATGAATGCCTTCATGAATGATAGCGCCTCGCGCAGAGGCGGCGTGCAGCAGCGGCGTTACTGGAGGCGACATAATCACCTCGGCGACGACCGTGCCTGCTGCGATCGTCTGTGTGTCGATCGGCGATCCGTCTTTTTCGTGCATGCCAAGCGGGGTGCCATTGACGATAAGATCGACATCTTTGCCATCCGGCTCGCCTACCCTGATCGGAATAGAGGGGTAAATGGCCTGAAGCCGCTCCACGAGCGAACGGGCTCGTTCCTGCGTGCGATTGGCGATAGTCAATGCCGCGACGCCAGCGGCAAGGAGCGCATCTGCTATTGCAACAGAAACGCCCCCTGCACCAATCAACAAGGCTCGCTTGCCCGCTGGCGAAAGGCCTTGACGCGTCAGTCCGCCGACAAAACCCTCGCCATCGAGTATCCGCCCCACCAGCGCGCCATCGTCGTCTTTCCGAACGACATTGGCGACATTCAGGACTGCGGCAGCTCCCTCAAGGCGATCACATAGAGCCGCGACAGTTTCCTTGTGCGGAATTGTAATAATGGCGCCAGGAACGCTTTCGCTGATCCGAAACGCATCCATGACTGTTTGCAGATTATCAGGATGCACCTGCCACGGTACAAGCACGGCGTCCACACCCCGTTCACGGCAACGAGCGTTGAACAGTTGGGGGGTCCGCAGATGGGCGGACGGATAGGCCAGATGTACGAGCACCTGCGTTTTCCCATTAATTTCCATCGTCCGCTCCACCTCGCATTGTCATCACATATGATGCATGATATTTGATGTCAGTCAACGGCAAAAGACGTTTGGGAGGGAACAATGAAGGCTGTCGTATTGCATGCACCGCACCGGCTCGTCATAGAGGATAGGGAGGTGCCGCGGCCTGGCGAGGGTGAAGTTCTGGTTCGCATCCACCGGGCAGGCATCTGCGGCTCGGACATGCATTACTACCATCACGGCGGCTTTGGCACGGTTCGCATCAATACACCCATGGTGCTGGGCCACGAGCTGGCCGGCGTTGTCGACAAGCTGGGACCGGGCGCATCCGGCATCGCGCCAGGCACAAAGGTTGCCATCAATCCGAGCCTTGCCTGCGGGCAATGCCGGTACTGCCTAACCGGTATGAAACGTCAATGCTCCGACATGCGTTTTATGGGAAGCGCCATGCGGACGCCCCATGTTGACGGCGGATTTCGCGAATATGTCGTCGTGAGCCAATCGCAGACGATCCCAGTCGGGACGATAGCCGAATTGGACGAAGCGGCCGTTGCCGAACCGTTGTCGGTCTGCCTTCATGCGGTTTCGCAAGCGCCAGACCTCGTGGGTAAGCGTGTGCTTGTAACGGGTTTTGGACCTATCGGTGCCCTCACACTTCTGGCCGCACGCCATGCAGGAGCATCGTCGGTTTCGGTCACCGACGTAGCGCAAGGATCGCTGCGCCTTGCGCAGACTCTTGGAGCCGAAAAAACTTACGATGTTTCACACCCCGGCGCGATGGGACAGGAAGAGCGCGATCGGGGACAGTTCGACGTGGTTTTCGAATGCTCTGGGCATCCGAGCGCAATCCGCACCGCGATTGCCGTCACTCGCCCAGGCGGCTGCATCATCCAGGTTGGCCTGCTTCCGGACGAGATTACATTGCCGTTCAATCCGCTGGTCACCAAGGAGATCACCTATCGCGGGACGTTCCGGTTTGATGCCGAGTTCGAGCGGGCGGTGCGTCTGATCTCGGAACGCATCATCGATGTACGTCCAGTCATCTCTCGCGCTTTCCATTTTTCAGAGGTCGAGGCCGCGTTTGCCTTTGCTCAGGACCGTCAGCACGCCAGCAAGGTTATGTTGGAATTCGCATAAAATAAGGACACACTCAATGACACGGTCCCTTCACTCCAGGCTCGTCGATCCCAGCCTTCTCGTAAATATGGCCTTTGTCGGCGGAGATTGGGCTAGCTCCGATTCCGGCAGAACATTTCCCGTCGACAACCCGTCCACCGGCGCCGTAATCGCCACGGTTCCCGATATGGGGCGTTCTGAAACTGCGCATGCAATAGACGCCGCTCATGCCTCCCAGAAAGCATGGGCAAAGCTTACGGGTGCTGCGCGCGGAAAAATCCTGCGAAAATGGTTCGACCTCATCATCGCAAATCAGGATGACCTTGCCACCATTCTCACCACAGAAATGGGCAAACCGTTTCAGGAGGCCCGTGGCGAAGTTGCCTACGGGGCCGCCTATATCGAATGGTTTGCCGAGGAAGCCCGGCGTGTGTATGGCGATGTCATTTCGGGCCATGCCGAAGACAAGCGCATTATGGTCATCAAGCAGCCTGTCGGTGTGGTGGCCAGCATCACACCATGGAATTTTCCGATTGCCATGATCGCCAGAAAGGTGGCCCCTGCCCTCGCCGCCGGCTGCACTTTCGTTGCCAAACCGGCCAAGCAGACGCCGCTCTGTGCGCTCGCGCTCGCAGTGCTTGCCGAACGTGCCGGCGTCCCTAAGGGTGTTTTTTCGGTCATCACCTCCGCGTCGAGTTCATCGATCGGGGCGGAGTTCTGCGAGAATGAAAAAGTTCGCAAGCTCAGCTTTACCGGCTCCACCGAAGTCGGCCGTATCCTGATGCGGCAGGGTGCGGAGCAGATCAAGAAACTGAGCCTCGAACTCGGCGGCAATGCCCCGTTTATTGTTTTTGATGACGCTGATCTCGATGCCGCCGTCGAAGGCGCCATTCTCTCCAAGTTCCGGAATGCCGGGCAGACCTGCGTATGCACTAACCGGATCTATATTCAGGCTGGCGTCTACGATGCATTCGCCGACAAGCTGGCTGCTGCTGTCGCCAATCTTAGTCTGGGCGATGGCTTCGAACCCGAGGTCAAGATAGGGCCGCTGATTGACGAGGCCGCCGTAGAAAAGGTGACGGAGCATATCGCCGATGCCTTATCCAAAGGCGCCACCCTCATGCTGGGCGGCAACCGGCATGGCCGGGGTCCGCGCTTCTTCGAACCCACCGTTCTCAAAGACCTTAACCAGACTATGACCGTCGCGGGAGAAGAGACCTTCGGGCCGCTTGCTGCCCTCTTCCGTTTCGACACGGTGGACGAGGTAATCGAGATGGCAAACGATACTATTTTTGGCCTCGCAGCCTATTTCTACGCGCGAGACCTGTCGAAGGTCATGATCGTTGCTGAAGCACTCGAATACGGTATTGTCGGCGTTAACACTGGCCTGATCTCCACAGAAGTGGCTCCGTTCGGCGGCATCAAACAGTCCGGAACGGGTCGTGAAGGCTCCAAATACGGCATGGATGACTATATGGAATTGAAATACATCTGCCTGGGCGGCATCGGCAGCTGATGTGCCAACCGGTTCCCACACGACAAAGGAGGCGGTTCCGATGGAAACCGCCTCCTTCAAATGCACACATATGAGGCCGGTCGCTAAACGAAGCGCGCTGAGATTTCTTCGATACCGGCAGCGTCGAGCTTGTAGTGGCGATAGAGGTGCGTTGGCGGCGCGATCAGACTAAATTCATCCATGATACCATGGCGTACCAGCCGTGCACTGCCGGGATTTTCGGCCAATACCTCCGCAACCGCGGATCCAAGCCCACCCAGAATGTTGTGCTCCTCGACCGTCAGCACGACTTTGGATGCTTTCGCGGCTTCAAGGACGGCATCCACATCCAGTGGCTTGATGGTGTGCATGTCGATCAGACCGACCGAATGACCCTTCGCGTTGAGGGCCTGCATCGCCGCCTTTGCGCCATGTACCGGCATGCCGCACGCGATAATCGTCACATCCTTGCCAATGGCATGCACCTTGGCCTTGCCAATCTTGAATGTCTCGCTTTCATCGTAAACCACAGGGTCGTGGCCGCGATGGGTCCTGAAATAGATCGGCTGCTGATAGACGGCCGATTCTCGCAGCAATTGCTTGTATTGCTGACCGTCCGATGGCGAGATCACTGTCAGATCGGCAATCGCGCGCATAGTCGATATGTCTTCGGTCGCGTGATGCGACGTTCCGTAAAAACCCATTGATATGCCGGTGTGGTGGCCGATCAGGCGAACCGGTTGGGCGCAATAGGCAACATCCATGCGTATCTGCTCGCATGTCAGCAGACCAAGGAATGAGGCGAAGGTGGCCACGTAAGGAATCAGTCCGGTTGTCGCCATACCCGCAGCGGCGGACACCATATTCTGTTCAGAAATACCGAATTGCACGAAACGACCAGGGTAGCGTTCGGCAAATGATGCCAGTCCATTGGAATGCTGCAAGTCGGCGGTACCGGCGGCAATCGGATGGCCGGCTTCGACAAGTTCAATCAGCGTATCGGAAAGAACCGATAATGACGGCGCCTTCTTGTTGAGATCCCGATACTGCCAGGACTGGGGATTAAGGGGCGCGTTCATCATTGTGCTCCATCAGCAAGAATAGTCTGTCGGGCGCGTTCCTCGTCGTCAGGCGCGAGCCATCCCAGATGCCAGCCTGGTTCGGTTTCCATGTAATCTATACCCTTGCCCTTTATTGTCTTGGCTATGATGCAACACGGTTTGGTGCGCTGTCGATTTGCCTTCACTTCGCGCAGTTTTTGGGTAAGCTCGACGATGTCGTGTCCATCCACGACATGAACCTCCCAACCAAAGGACCGCCATTTTTCATCGAGCGGTTCGATTGCAATCACGTCGTCGACCTTGCCGTCGAGCTGATATCCGTTGCGGTCGACAATCGCAATCACGTTGGAAAGCTCATGACTGGAGGCATTCAATGCCGCTTCCCAGACCTGACCTTCTTGCATTTCGCCATCACCCAGAAGGACGAAAACGTCGAAATCTTGTTTCTGGATGCGCCCGCCATGCGCCATGCCGACGCCGTTGGACAGCGCATGACCGATCGACCCCGAACTGAAATCGACGCCTGGTACCTTTCGCATATCGGGATGATCGCCGAGCGGGCTCCCGAGGCGGGTATAATCATCAAGCCATTCCTTGGGGAAAAAATCCAGATCGGCCAGAATCGGAAACAGACCGACGGCTGCATGACCTTTGCCCATTAGGAAGCGATCGCGCCCCTCCCATTTCGGCTCGCCGCGCTTGATATTCATGACATCGTAATAAAGCGACGAGAAAATCTCTGCGCAGGAGAAAACAGAAGAGTAGTGCCCGACTTTCGCGATGCTGATGAGCCTGATGGTCTCCAGTCTGACGAACTTGGCCCGCTCCTCGAGATGGGCAATGAGCTCCGATCCCAGTTCGGTGTTCTGCATGAACAAATCTCACATTTATGGTTACGAGGCACGCCGTTCTCCCAAAAGTTGCGGGATTCCGGCTGGTCTCCTCCACTGCGGCCCATGCCGATCAGCGCTCAAACCATAGTAAAACAAATATCATGCGTCAAGCATCATGCATCATATATGATGCTCGATGCCTGATGTCCTGGGTGAGACATTGCTTCAACAATTTTCGATCATGTGTATCTGGATAGGTGTAATGAGCGATGCCGGTTGTTCGTCTTTTCTCCGAAAATATGCCGCAAGCGCTTCCACCGCTGTTCGGACCTCTATTGCCGGATTCTGATCAATGATTGCGTCGATCATACCTTCACGCATCAAATGCCGACGATCATCCGTCAATTCGTGCGTAATAAAAATCACTTCACGACTCTTCCCCAGCGTCTTTAAGGCGTTGACCACCGATTGCGCGCCAGCCGATACGTTGTAAACGCCCCTGATCCGCTGATCGTCTTTCAGGGCGTCGAAGACGAGGTCGCCAGCCCTTTCCTCTCGCTCCATACTTTCGAGAACCTCTGCTATCTTGCATTGGGGATATCGCTCACGCAAAACTGCACGGAAACCCATCTCGCGCTCTTCATGCCCAATCATGCTGAGCATTCCGGAGATGACGACAATCTCCCCCCCTTCCTTGCCAAGCAGGCGTCCCATCAAGTCGCCCGCGACGCGACCTGCCCTTCTGTTGTCCGGTCCAACGTAGGCATATCTTCCAGAATCACGGATGTCACTGGCCAGGGTGATGACAGGCTTTTCCCCGCGACCGAAGGCACTCATGGCGGCAGCGATGGCTTCGTTCTGGGGGCTCACGATGATTAACGCGTCACAATGCGTCGAGAGGGTATTTACGAGATCCACGGTCGCCGCTGGTCGTGCCGGATCAACGTGATGGATCTGGAACTGAAGATTATATTGGAGAAAGTCCCGGTTTGCGGCTTCAAAATGATCCTGCACTGTGGCGTGGAAAGGGTTAGTCCGCGATTGCAGCAGAACGGCAATGCGCAAGGTGCGTGCAGCCCGTTGGTTCAGCGCTCGATCGATCTTGAGCCGGCGGGCATGTTCAAGCACACGCTGTTCCTTGTCCTCGCTCACACCGCCGCGATTGTTCAGAACACGGTCGACTGTGGAGACCGACACATCTGCCGCAGATGCCAAGTCCCGCGCGGTAGCTTTGCCCATTAGTTTTACCCCTATTTGAAGAGATTTCTTCAAGAATGACGTTTTCCTTCAGTAGCACTTGGCTATCCTGACGACAACGGGTTGGAGACAAACGGCAATGACAGGGATTGGAAGGCAAAAATGATAAATCTCGCTGTCTTCGGCGCGGGTCGCATCGGGCATGTGCACGCGTTAAATGCTGCCGGCATGCGATCGGTACGGGTAAAATATCTTGTCGATCCGGTCGCAAGCGATCAAGCTGCCTTCCTTGCGGCACAGATCGGTGCGGACATAGCCTGCGCTGAATCTGTTTTTTCCGACACTTCGGTGGACGGAGTTATCGTCGCCAGCTCGACCGACACCCATGCCGAGCTGCTTCTTCGAGCTGCGTCCGCGGGCAAGGCGATCTTCTGCGAGAAACCCATAAGCCTCGATTTCGCAACCGTGGAGACCGCCGTTAATGCGGTCGAGGCCTCCGGCGTCGCCTGTCTTCTTGCATTCCAGCGTCGCTATGATCCGGATTTCCGTTTCGTGCGCGAGCGGATTGTCAGCGGGGACGCTGGTGCCCTTGAACATATTGTCATGCACACGCGTGATCCGTCACCGCCACCGCGCGCCTATGTTGAGCGCTCCGGCGGCATGTTCCGCGATCAGGCCATTCATGATTTCGATATGGCCCGCTACCTTCTTGGCGAGGAAATCGCAACCGTTTACGCTGTTGGCAACTGCCTCATCGATCCCGAGATCGGCGCGGCCGGCGATATCGATACGGCAATGGTGACCCTGACCTCCGTTTCCGGCCGTTTCGTGCAGCTGATTAATTGCCGCCGTGCGCCTTTCGGCTATGATCAACGGCTGGAAGTTTTGTGCTCCAAGGAGGTTCTTTATGTGGAGAACCGGCCGCAGCGCGGCGTGTCCATCGCGGATGCCAATGGCTTCCGGGCCTCCCCGCCAATGAATTACTTCATCGAGCGCTTCGCAGACGCCTATCGCAATGAGATGGCGGCCTTTGTTTGCATGATCGAAACCGGAGATCGACCGCTTGCTGGCATTCGGGACGGACTGGAGGCGCAGCGGATCGCCGAGGCGGCGTGCGTCTCCATGCAGAACGGCCAACCCATCCACATCAATATCGATTGGCGTCCTTAGCATCAGCACTTTCATTCGGGAGGCTTTATGATGAAAGAAAAACTAGCGGTTTTGCCGGATGGCGTCCGCCTTGCGGTAAGCCCTCTGTCCTGGGCTAACGACGTCCTCGAGGACCTCGGCGCCGAAATAACACTCGACACCTGCCTGGATGATGCTGCCCAGGCCGGTTACCAAGGTGTTGAACTGGGTCGGAAGCTGCCGCGCAGCCGTGAGGCCTTGGCACCTCTCCTCGCAAGTCGTGGTCTAGCGCTCGCCTCAGGTTGGCATTCAGGACGACTCGCCGAAAATGAAGTCGAGGCGGAGATGGTCGCTGTTGCCGCTCACGCAGGACTCCTACGCGCCATGGAAGCAAAGGTGCTGGTCTATGGCGAGGTGGCGATGATGCCGCCAGTTGCTCCGCTCGATGCGCCGATGTCGGCACGAAGGCTGATGCCGAAAGACGACATGTCCGCCTATGCGGCCCGACTTACCGACTTCAGCACAAGGCTCGCTGGCGAATACGGATTGACACTCGCCTATCACCATCATCTGATGATGGTTGCCGAGACATTCGACGAAATCTCCGCCCTGTTTGACCGAACAGGTGCCGCCACCGGACTCTTGCTGGACACCGGACATGCTGTTGCGGGCGGATTCGACTACAACCAGCTCATCAAACGCTTCGGAGACCGCATCGTCCATATTCACCTGAAGGACGTGCGAGGCACAGTCATGACAGACGTCCGTGCGGGCGATCTCAGCTTCAACGAAGGCGTTCGCAAAGGGATGTTCACCGTGCCTGGCGATGGAGTTGTGGACTTCGCCCCTCTCGCCGCCTTTGTTCAACGGGCCGGCTATCAGGGCTGGCTGGTGGTCGAGGCAGAACAGGATCCAGAGCTCGTCCCGCCGCTGCCAGCGGTCACCGCAGCCTTCAATCACATTCTGGACACTTTTGGTGCTTGAGCAGGGAGAAAAGTCATGGGCAAGAAAACCGTCAGTATCGGCCTTATCGGCTCCGGGTTCATGGGTCAGGCTCACGCCGATGCCTATCGTCGTGCAAGCATGCTCTACCGCGATCTTCCTGCCGTTCCCCGCCTCTGTCTTCTGGCCGACGCCACAGAAGAACTGGCGGCGGGGGCTGCCGCCCGCTACGGTTTTGAGAGAAGCACAGGAGACTGGCGCAAACTCGTTGAGGATCCGGACATAGACCTCGTCGACATCACCTCGCCGAACGATTTGCATCATGAAATGGCGCTCGCAGCGATTGCGGCCGGCAAGCATGTTTATTGCGAAAAGCCTCTCTCGGTGACACTTGCGGAAGCCGAGGAGATGGCAGCTGCGGCTAAGCAAAAGGGTGTCAAGACCATGGTCGCCTTCAACAATATCAAGACGCCCGCCGCAATGCTTGCCAAGCAATTGATTGACAGAGGCGATATTGGAGTCCCTATGCGATTTCGGGGCTGGTTCGACCAAGGGTTCTTCAATGACCCGGACCTGCCGTTTTCCTGGCGCTGCACACGCAAGGAGGCAGGCTCGGGTGCACTGGGTGACCTTGGCAGCCATGTAATCTCCGTTGCACAGTATCTGATGGGTGAGATCGAGAGTGTCGTCGCACAGACGCAAACTTTCTTTCCAACGCGTCCTGTTCCACAAGGCGGATCCGGCTACAGTGCAAAGGCCGGCGGTGATGCCCCCCGTGTCCCCGTGGAGAACGAAGACCAGATCCAGACGCTCGTTCGCTTCACAAGCGGCGCTGGCGGCACGATCGAAGCGTCACGGGTGGCTGCCGGAAAAGTGTTCGGTGTATACTGGGAGGTGTCGGGCACGGAAGGCACGATCATCATGGACGGTGAGAGGTTCAACGAGCTCAAGATCGCACGCTTCAACGAACCCAAACCTGACAGAGGTTTCAAGACAATCTATGCCGGCAGCCATGTACCCCAGTTTTCGGCGTTCTTCGGGTTCGACTTTGCTGGCGGTGGCCTCGGATATTTCGACGTCAAGGTCATTGAGGTGCGAGATCTGATCGAGGGTATCGTCAACGCACCTGATTGCTTTCCGAACTTCGAATTCGGCCTTGCCAACGAGCGCATCATCGACGCCATGGAACGCTCAATTGAGACTAAAAATTGGCAGCAGGTCGCCGATTAACGACGGGCGTTGTCGATCCTAAGGATAAAACTATGTCGTTGCCATTAACACTGCCCGCTGCACGAACACTGCCTGCCATGGACGCCCCGCCGCTGCGATGGGGCATTCTCGGATCTGGCTGGATCGCCGCCAAGTTCACGGAATCGGTCAAGGCTCATACGCAGCAGAATATCGCTGCCGTAGGATCGCGATCGCGTAGCGCGGCGGAAGCGTTTGCTGCACAATGGAGCATCCCACGCGCCTATGATAGCTACGAGGCACTCGTCACTGCCGATGATCTCGACGTCATCTATGTGGCGACACCACATAATCTGCATTGCGCACATGTGTTGTTGGCGATTGAGGCGGGAAAACATGTTCTGGTTGAAAAACCGGTGGCGCTCAACCGCGCACAGGCCGAAACGATGGTCGCAGCCGCACGCCGCAAGGGCGTGTTCTTTGCAGAAGCGCTTTGGACCTATTTCCTGCCCAAGTTCGATGTGCTCCAACAGGTGCTGGATGCTGGAGCGATTGGCGAAATCCTGTCGGTCTACACCGAGTACGGCGAGTATCTGCCACCCGTCCATCGTATTTTTGACGCCCGCCTTGCAGGGGGCCCGCTTCTCGACCTCGGGACCTATCCGGTTTCCCTGCTGACGAAACTTCTTGGCGTGCCAAGGAAAGTCGTTGGTCTCGGACAAACCGACCCTGCCGGCGTCAACGGACAGCTCTCAATCGTTCTTGCCAATGCGAACGGAGCACTCGGCACCATGTCGACGACACTCTACGGCTTCACATCCACAAATGCTGCCATCGTCGGGACCAATGGATCGATCCGTTTCAACACGGAATTCCACCTCCCCGGCTCCTTTGAGGTCTGGTCACTCGATGGTTCCGCACGGATTCGCTATGATGAGCCGAGGGGCGCGCATTTCGAAGGCCTCTTTTATGAAGCTGCGGAGGTAGCGCGGGCGATTTCAGAAGGGCGAAGGGAAAGCGCTTATCGCCCCCTGGAAGCATCGCTCGAGACGATGGAAACACTGGATGCGATACGGGATGCTTTGGGTATAAGCTTCGCCGAAGCAGGACTGACCGACCGAGCGCCGAACAAACGATAGTATCACATTGTGTGCGCATTCTGTCGGCTCTGCCGCGTGCAAAGTGCAAGCACTTGGCTGAGCGCGATCCCAGCCGTGAGCGGCGAAAGGCTATTCTGGCCTGATTCAATTACCTTGAATTTCACCGAAGCTAGGCCTGACAAGGGAGAAAAATTTGAATCCGTCAGCGCAATGACAGGCACTCCCCGGGTTGACAGGTTTGAAGCATGCGCTGTCATGTATTTAGCATATGGAGCGCAGTTGAAGATAACTACAGCATCTTCGGGTGTCGCGAAGCCGATAACATCATCTCCTCCGGCGACATCGGTTAGCAAGTTTGAACGGATGTTCAATTGAGTTAGACACTGCTGAAGCAAGACAGCCAGTGGAAAAGTTCCCTTTCCAGCAAGGATGAATACGCAAGTAGCCGAGGAAAGAATACTGGCGGCTGTCTTGATATCAGCCACCGGGATTGTTCTGGACAATGCGTGCAGGGCGTTGTGACACCCATTAATCGTTTCATCAAAAACCTGACCTTCGTATGAGGCTGCTTCCTGTCTCCGTTGTCGTCTTGCGACTTTTTCACCCGAGGAGATCTTTTGCCGGACAGCCGTCCGAAAAACTCCTTGTAGCGCGCTGAAGCCGTCATAGCCTAGATACTGCGCAAAACGTATTAGGGTTGAAGGGGTCACTTGGGCAGCAGCAGCGATAGAAGCGACAGAGCCCAGCGCGATTTCATCAGGATCATCGAGAACATGGCGTGCAACCTGAGCAAGTCGCTTGGGGAACACAGCTTGCCTGGCATTGATGACCGAGCGTAGCGTCTCGAGATCTTCTGGTGGCTGTGTCTGTTGTCTGTTCATTCGGCTATCCATACAAGCGTCTGGTTCGCATCGAAGATAATTGACAGAGGATCAATGAGGCAGCCTTCAAAAGTACTCATAGTTCGCCAGTAACAAACTGCGCTACTCCAGCGCCGAAGGACCAATCTTCATCCGCATTCTCCACGAATGACACCATAATATCGGACGGAGAAATCCCGCATTCGGACTCCAGTCGAGCCGCCAGGCCCTGATAGAAGGCGAGCTTCTCACTTCGGGGCCGCGGCCGCGAAACCATTTCGATAAGGACAAACTTTGAGGTTCGCTCAAAACCAAGGCCAGTGTCCAGAGCGCGAAAATGTGAAGCCTCATGTTCAAACACCAACTGATAGCGGTCACGTTCCGGCACGTTGAACGCGGACAGCATGACTTCATGCATTGTATCGAGCAATAGTTCGACTTCAGCTTCGGAACGGCCTTTTCGTATGTGAACTTTGATCAGGGGCAAGGGAAATCCTTTTTCTGTTGCTGTTCATCTAGCGTGCGTCACGATCCATGATCCATTGAACCGCCGGATCAGGAACGAAGCGCCAATTGCGCAAGGGGCCTGCCATGACGTTGAGATAATACATGTCAAAACCATAGGGCGCGCCACAGGGATGATGACCGCGGGGGACAAGCACCACGTCGTGGTTTTTTACTGCGATCGTCTCATCAAGCGAACCATCGTCCGTATAGACCCGTTGCACCCCAAAACCCTGCGCAGGATTGAGGCGGTGATAGTAGGTCTCCTCTAAATAGGTGATCCGCGGGAAATCATCCTCATCATGACGGTGGCTCGGAAAGGATGACCAGTTACCAGCCGGGGTGAAAACTTCCGTCACCAGCAGGCTGTCGCAATAATCCTCGGCTTCCATTGCGATGTTGTTGATGAAACGCTGGTTGGCACCGACACCGCGCGGCGTGAGCTGGATGCCATTTGGACCGATGCGTCGTGCCTTATGGCCGCTCTTGCCGGGGGCAAGGCAGATAGCGATTGTGCAATCAGTTGTAGCACGTGCTTCCCACTGCTCGCCGTTCGGCACGTACAGACAGTGGGGCGGGGTTTTCTCAAAGACATCCATGCGGTCGCCCAGTTCGCCCCAGTCTCTGCCGACGGCGGTAAGGCGGGCCTTGCCCTCGACCATAACCAGGATCACTTCCATGTGGCCGGTCGCCTCGCCGACGGTTTCGCCTTCCCGCAAGCGATAGAGGCTGAAGCCGACATAGCGCCAGCCCGCCAACTGCGGGGTGATCTCGTGGACCTTGCCATGACCGCCGAAGGGCCGGCATCGTAGAATACTCATCGGTACGTCCTTTATTCGGCTGCTCGCGCTGCAACCTTGTCCAGTCCAACCTCGTGGGCGATCGACTTCAAAGCCTTCAGGCCCATGTTCTGATAGTAGAAGGGCTCACGGACCGCGCTGTCCTGCTCGGCCTCGATCACAAGCCAACCTGAATAGCCATGATCAGCCGCGACCTTCAGCACCGGCTCGAAATCGACGCAACCTTCCGGATCGCCAGGAACTGTAAAAACGCCTAGACGCACGCCTTGAAGAAAGGAAAGGTTCTGCGAGCGAACCTGTTTCATGATCTCCGGCCGAATGTTCTTGGCATGGATGTGGGTCACACGATCCATGTACTTCTCCGCCACCTCTTTCGGGTTCGCACCACCGAAGGTGCAATGGCCAGTGTCAAGCAAAAGGCGGGTATGGGGCCCAGCCATTGCCATGAAACGATCGATGTCCGCAGCGCTTTCGATGATCGTGCCCATGTGATGGTGATAGCCCATCTTGACGCCCTGCTCCGCAGCGTAACTGGAAAGCGCCTCATAGCCTTCCGAGAAACGCTTCCACTGAGCATCATTCATGATCGGTCGGTCGTTGACCGCCGTTCCATCGTTTCCATGAACGGTGTTCGAGCACTCACACGCATTGATGTGATCGCCGCCAGCCGCCTTTGTCATATCGATAAAAGACTGCAACGCCGCCTTCTCGGTATCGATGTCGTTCACAAGAAGATTGGTTGAATGCCAACCGCCGACAAAGCGCAGCCCAAAGGCGGCAAGCTTTGCCTTCAGGGCGCCACCTTCTTCAGGCATCTTGTGACCCTTCTCGATGCCGTCAAAGCCGATCTTGCGGCAGTCCGACAGACAATTGTCCAAGGTCAAATGCGCGCCGATCGTCTGGTCGTCATCGTTTGACCAAGCGATGGGATTTGTTCCGTAAAGTATCATGATCTGTTCCTTCCAGGCGGTGTTCGCACGTGTTAGCTAATTAGTTGATGCGCTGACGGAGCGCGTTTGCCTCGTAGTGCGCGCGGGCCTTCTTGAGCTTTTCGGAGCTGCCGACTTCCGGCACGGCGACATCCCACCAGGCACCGCCGATACCAGCTCCGGTTTCCGCTTCCGTGTCGATGACGATCACTGTAGGAACATCGCGGCTCCGCGCGCGCACGATTTCGGTTTCGAGTTGAGCAATGTCGTCAACCTTGACGGCATGAGCACCCATTGACGCCGCGTGCCCCACGAAGTCGATATCGGGCTGCACCGCAATGTTGCTATCCTTGTACATATTGTTGAATTCAGCGCCGCCGCATTCCTGCTGCAGGCGATTGATGCAGCCATAACCGCGATTGTCCGTCAGTACGATTGTGAAAGGAACGCGCATCATGACGGCCGTTGCAAGTTCGGAATTCGCCATCATGTAGGATCCGTCGCCAACTAAGCAGACTACTTCCTTTTTCTGTGCGGCCAGCTTGATGCCGAAAGCGCCAGCAACTTCATAGCCCATACAGGAAAAGCCATACTCCATGTGATACCCGCCCGCGGCGGCCCGCCACAGAATTTGCAGCGCACCTGGCATGGTGCCGGCTGCGCACATAACAACAGTATCCGGCCCAGCCACTCGCTGCACCCCTCCAATCACCTGTGCGTCGGATGGCAAAATGTTTCCGCTTGATGGCTCCGGTGCGGCTGTGACGCGATCTGTTGCCGCAAACCAAGCCCGTCTCGCGGCAAAATCAGGATCGGCAAAACGATGAGTGCCGAGCCGAAGGGATATGCGGGATAACGCGATCTTCGCGTCACAGACCAGTGGGATCGAGCCATGCTTGGCAGCGTCGTAGCCGGTGAGGTTGATCGAAACGAGCTTGCGGTTCGGATTGGCAAAGATCGCCCAGCTTCCAGTGGTGAAGTCCTGGAAGCGCGTACCGACGCCGAGGATCAGGTCGGCCTTTGCTGCAATCTGATTGCCACAATCAGTTCCAGTTACTCCCGGCGAACCGAAATTGAGACTCTCCTGCCAGTCGATTGCGCCCTTTCCGGCCTGCGTCTCTATGATCGGAATATTGTGCTTCTTTGCAAATGCGAGCAGATCATCATCGGCGCTGGAATAGAGCACACCCCCGCCTGCGACGATCACAGGATTCGTGGAAGCCTTCAGGGCGACAATGACGTCGTCCAGCTCTCGCGGGTCTGGCTCCAGCCGGCGAATGCGCCACATCTTTGGTTCAAAGAAAGACACCGGATAATCATATGCCTCTGCCTGCACGTCCTGGCAGAAGGCAAGCGTTACAGGGCCACAATTGGCCGGATCGGTCATCACCTGCATCGCTCGCGGCAGAGCTGTCAGCAGATGCTCAGGCCGGGTGATCCGGTCGAAGTAGCGACTGACGGGCCGAAAACAGTCAGTCACACTCATCGTGCCATCATCGAAATCCTCGATCTGTTGGAGAACCGGATCCGGCCTGCGATTGGCGAAGACGTCCCCCGGGATGAAGAGCACGGGCAGACGGTTGACATGAGCGAGCGCTGCGGCCGTCACCATGTTGGTCGAACCTGGTCCTATGGACGAAGTCACCGCCATGGCTCGCCGACGGCGTTTCGTTTTGGCATAGGCGATCGCAGCGTGCGCCATGGTCTGTTCGTTCTGTCCGCGCCAGGTCGGCAATTCCTTGCCAATACCATGCAGCGCCTCGCCGATCCCGGCGACATTGCCGTGCCCAAAAATTGCCCAGACACCGTCAATGAAACGTTCCCCTTCCTCGGTCATTTGCAAAGAAAGCCAGCGGAACATGGCTTGTGCTGCCGTAAGTCGGATTGTTTCGATCATTTCATGCCCTTCCCCGCGACGCTGTCGCCGTCTCTTTGTCATGACTTGCATTGCGCGCTTCCTGCCAGATGTCGCACAGTCGCCGGTACCGGCTCTGCATCTCTTCGATTGCTTCGGCATCGGAAATCGTCCCGGCCAGCCAGTCGCGGGCGGCCTGGGCGAAGATGGTTCGCCCGACTGCAAAACCTTTCACCAATGGAAAACCGGCGGCGATCCTGAAACTTGCTGCAAGTTCAGCTTCCGGGGCATCGAGCCCCAGAACGACAATGCCACGTGTGTTGGGATCATAGGCAGTGATTGCCTCACAGGCCTGTTCCCATGCTTTTTTGCTGGCCATTGGTTCCAGCTTCCACCAGTCGGGATAGATGCCTATCTCGTAAAATCGATGGATAAGCACCGCGTTGGTGTTCTCGTCGACCGGGCCGACCTTGGAAGGGATGATCTCGAGCAGGAATTCCAGGCGATGGCGTCTTGCTGCGGTATACAGTCGCCTGACGGTTTCCTCCTGGGCCTCACGCAGCCCGGCCTCATCGTCGGGATGACAGAAGCACAACACTTTCACCACATTGTCGAGCGGCCATTCTTCTAGCCCCCCAAAGTCAGCGCCCAGCTCCGGCTCGAGCGTCAAGGGACGCGAGCCCGGCCATTCGACAGGCCGTCCGATCCAAAGGCCAGTCCCTGATGCGGCCTGCAATGCACGGCGGCCGAGGCGATTGTCGCAAAGGATACCGTAGCCTGCCTGCCCGTTCTGGACGTCGAGCGCCGCCTTGAGGCATAGCTCCTTGAACTGGCCGATCTTCTGTGCCGTGGCACCGGCCATGGATTCCAACTGCATGCGATGATCGAACGCGAAAACCCGCATCGTCGACCAATCATTATGGCGGTTCGTCGCCCAGTGGATCTGCTCGAGTTGCGTGTCATGGCGCAGTGAACTGTTCTTGACACCGCGCTGGAGGAAAAACTCCAGTTCCTTCAGTGATGGATAGGCGGGCGTACACCCATGGCGGCTGACAGCGAACGCGCCGCAAGCGTTGGCGTACTGCAAGGCGCGTGGCCAAGTCGCATCTTCCAGCCAACCCTTGATCAAACCGGACATGAAGCCATCGCCTGCGCCCAGAACATTGAAGACCTCGATCGGATACCCGGGGCCACTTTCCCCCTCATCGAGCGTGCCGGGAATGGTGCCACTGAAAGCAACGGCTCCATCCGCACCACGCTTGCAGACCAAAGTCGCTCGCGAAACGTCGCGCACCGCGCGCAGAGCCTTGATCGTGTCGGTTGAGCCACCGGCGATGTGAAACTCTTCCTCAGTGCCTACAATGAGGTCGAAGAGATGCAGCGTCGACTGCAATTTTTCTGTAACCGCCTGGCTTTCAACGAAGCGGCTTTCTCCCTCGCCATGGCCGGCCAGACCCCAAAGATTTGGCCTGTAATCAATATCCAGAGCGGTTCTTGCACCGTGCTTGCGGCCCAGTTCCAAGGCCATCAGCACAGCCTTTTCCGTACGTGGATTACTAAGATGAGTGCCCGTCGCGACGACGGAACGGGACCGGGCGATTAACGCCTCGTCGATATCGTCCTCACAAAGGGCCATGTCAGCGCAATTCTCACGATAGAAAATCAGAGGAAAGCGTTCGTCGTCCCGAATGCCCAGCAGCACCAGAGCCGTCAGTCGCTCGGCATCCGTCTTGACTCCGGTAATATCAACGCCTTCTCGCTCAAGCTCCTCGCGGATGAAGCGACCCATATGTTCGTCGCCGACCCGCGTGATCAGCGCTGAGCGCAGCCCCAGCCGGGCGGTTCCGGCCGCCATGTTAGTCGGAGACCCACCGATGTACTTGCGGAAGGACCCCATGTCTTCCAGACGACCGCCAACCTGCGCGCCGTAAAGATCAACGGAGGATCGTCCGATGGTGATGACATCCAGTGATTTGTTCATAATATCCTCCGGCATGGGCGACAGTTCCTGAGCAGTTACGCAGCCTGGAGTCTCGGGCCCGCGGGTTGATCGATCAAAGGTTGGCTGACAGGTAGTTGATGCTTTCGCGAACCGCCGTTTCCGGATCCACGAGTGCGTGAACATCCGCGGCAAAAGGTTCAAAGCTGCAAGGGCCTTGATAGCCGGCCGCGATGAGCGCCTTGATCTGTGAAACGTTCTCCAGCCGATCATCCGCATCGAGCAGCACGCGGTGCCCGTCGAGCATATCATTCACCTTGACGGTAGAATCCACAACGCCCGAGATGTGAACAAGTCCCGTCCGTTGCGGGAAGAAATCCGTCTCGCCCGCAAGATGATGGTGGAACGTGTCATGTACCAGCTTGTAGACGTTACCACCGTCGGCCGCATCGATGGCGCGCAACGCTTCCCGCTTGGTTCGGAGAGAAGAGATCGGGAACCCCAGAGGTTCGACGAGCCCGATTAGACCTCGCTCCAGAAGGATGGGTTTCATTGCTCTAAGCGCCGCAACGAGATCATCGAACGACACCTTGGTGCCATCGTTCAAAGGGCACATGACCAGCGCTTTTGCGCCGCTTGCTGCCGCGTAGTCGGCAAGGGCGACGGCCTTTTGCGGCAGCTCGCCGGACCAGACGTTGAAGGGGTAGAGAGCATTGATGGAAATGATCTCTACCCCCGCCTTCTGGGCCGCTGCCTTGACGTCGGCAGCCGGTATGGTGTTGACGATATCGGGAAGATCGTTGCGGATCTCGACCTCGGTCAGCCCGAGATTGCGTGCTGTCGCGAAAAACTCTTTGAGCCCGAGATTCGGCGTGGAGATGTGGTTAATGGCAAAACGCATGGAAGACCTCAGTTATAGAGTGACGGACGATCGGGAAGGTTGATGGAAATCGCTGCGCCTTCCGACTCCTGTGCAGCTACGCAGGCGTCGGACGTGATGGCAGCAACATAACCGTCCCAGGAACTCGGGCCGGATGCGGTGCCCTTAGCGGCGGCATTGATGAAATCCTGCAGTTCGACGTCGTAACTCGCAAGGAAGCGGTCCTTCCAGTCAGTCAGAATCTCGCTCTGCTTCTTAGCGTCCAGGCGCAGCGAAATCGCCATTGGATCCGGAAGGTTTGCAATACCATCCTCGCCGACGACCTGACACTGAATGTCGTAGCCGTAGTGACAGTTGACGAAGATTTCGACATCGATGATCGTTCCCTTGGCGGTTTCCAGGATTACGATCTGCGGATCGCGCAGCCTGGCGTGGCTGCGTGTCGAAGATCTTGGGAAAAGAACTCTTGCAGAGACATAGTCGTCGTCAAGCAGCCAGCGCAGGACATCGATTTCGTGAATCATCGTGTCATGGATCGCCATTGGCGTAACGTACTGTTCCGGGACGGCGGGATTTCGGTGGGCGGCGTGGACCATGATCGGCGCGCCGATCTTGCTATCGACGGCTTGTTTGAGGGCAATATATCCCGCGTCGTAGCGGCGCATGAAGCCAACCTGCACCAGGCGTTTTCCATGAGCCACTTCCGCATCGACGATACGCTTGCCGCCTTCGGCAGTCGTTGCCAGCGGCTTTTCGCAAAAACACGGCTTTCCGGCCGCGATCACAGCGAGTACATACTGTTCGTGGGTCGCCCCCCAGGACGTGACAAGAACCGCATCGACGCCGGGTGAATCTATAAGCGCTTCGCCCGTTTCGAAGATCATTGCATCCGGCGCAAAGTCTTTCCTTGCGGCTTCGGCCGATGCCCGGTTCACATCACTCAAGGCGACAATTTTTGCGCCGCCAAGGACCTGGTTGATGCGCCTTGCGTGATCGCGGCCGATGGCGCCGGTGCCGATGACACCAATTCTGACAGTCATTTCAAAAGCCTCACTTTTGGTATTTTTGGATGTAGTTATTGATTTCGGAGCACATGAATTTGCCCGACTGATCGGCCCTATCCTCCCAGGCGAAAACACAGGAGGTCATGATGCCGTCGAACCCTATCTCCGCGAGGGTACCGAAGAAGTCGTCCCAGGGAACCTCGCCCTGGCCGATGTTGAGATGCTGATGCACACGCGCCTGGGTACCGGGCGGATTGAGAATGTAGCGAAGACCCGAGCTGGCCTTATGGTTAAAGGTGTCACCGACATGAACATGCGCCAGCACATCCTTTGCCTCTCGCAACATCGCTTTGGTATCGTCTCCAAAATAGAAAGTATGGGGAGCGCAATAGAGAAACTTCACGTTCTTTGAGTTGACAGTGCGGATGATGTCGAGTGCTGGCTGTAGCGTCTCGCACCAGTCTTCCGGATGCGGTTCGACGTGTAGGTTAATGCCTTCCCGTTCAAAGATCGGAACAAGTTCCTCCATCGAACGCCACCAAGCATCCTCACAAGTCTCTATCATCGAGCCTGTATGACAGCAGTAGCAGGAACCTTTATCGGGATGTGGACCGCGGCCAAACTCCGAGTTCATTGTATCGACCTCAAGCTCGATGGCGATCTCAATAGCGCGTTTCCAATGCTTTACCGCTGCCTGACGCTCGGTTTCGTCGTTGGATGCCCAACGATACATTGGGAGAATCGAAGCGATGCCAACGTCGGCTTCCTTTAGCGCCCGTTTAAGCGTCTTGATCCTTTCCGGAAATACGCGGGGTGCTTTGAACCATTCAAGGAAATCGCTACGAGGCGAAAGTTCGATCCAGTCGAAGCCCAATTCTTTCACCTTGGCCGGGAGGGCTTCCAGGCTGAGGTGTCGATGCATGAAGGGGTCGATGGCTATTTTCATAGGTGCCTCTATTATTCATCGTGTCGGGACAGCCACGGTTGGCTGTATGTTGAAAGGCCGCGGGATCGGGAGGAGATCAACCGCGGCCTATGGCCGGTTACTTTGCGTAACCGTCCATATTTGCGGGGGTGACAAGTTCGAATGGTACCCAGAGCGTTTTCTCAGCGGGCTTGGAAGAAGCCATTCTAACGGCTGTCTCAACGGCAATCTCGCCTTGTTTGGCTGCGTTTTGGAAGACAGTGATGTCGATGTCGCCCGCTTTCATCGCGGCAAGCCCATCGGGCGTTGCGTCGATACCTGCGATCACCACGTTCTCCATCGCCACTCCTGCAGCCTTGAGAGATTGGGCAGCGCCGATAGCCATTTCGTCATTATTGGCAATCACCGCATCGAACTGAACGCCGGCTGTAAGCCAGGACGAAACCAGGTCCTGCGCCTGTGTCCTGTTCCAGTTTGCCGTCTGCTTTTCGACAATTTCGATATTGCAATCGGCGCGTGCAAAGACGTCTTCAACATCCTTGGTGCGAACCAATGCCGCGTGGTTCTCGAGTGGTCCCATCAGAATGACTGCCTTGCCTTTCCCGCCCATAATTTTGCAGGCGGCTTCAGCTTCCATCGCTCCTGAATCAAGTTCGTTGGACCCGACAAAAGCGGTGCTGTCGGGAAGACCGCTGTCGAGTTCCGCCGGAGGATGATTGACATAGACGAGCGGAATCTTCGCGTTGCGGGCAGCCTGCGTGATTGCCGCTGTCGCATCTCCGTCGACCGCGTTTACGATAATCGCATCAACGCCATTGGCGATGAAATTTTCAACCTGACTGAGCTGCCTGGCAGGATCCAGTTGGGCGTCTTCCGTCAGCAGCTCTACGTTCGATTCTTTTTGTGCACCGGAACGGATGCCGTTCAGCAGGATTGTCAGAAACGGATTGTCGAACGACGTCATGGACACGGCGATCTTTGTTTCGGCGAGTGATGACCCTGCCAAAAGGCAAAGCGCGGTTGTTATCAAGACTCGTTTCATGGCGTTTCTCATCAATTGGAACGTGGATATGGAACGTTGCGACGCATCGTGGCTGTCAGTGGTGAGCGTTTACGCTTTTGCACGCTTGCGTTGCCGGTACATGTCCGCCACCACCGCAGCGACAATAATCACGCCCTTGAGCATTTCCTGGTAATAGGCATCCAGGCGCAGGAAGGTGAACCCGGAGATGATCACACCGAAGATGATCATGCCGATCAATGTGCCCGCAATTGACCCGCGCCCACCTGACAGCGATACGCCCCCGATGACAGCCATCGCAATTGCGTCGAGTTCATAACTTGTTCCCATGCCGGCTTGGGCAGTCAGGCCGCGTGAGGCCACCACGATACCGGCCAGTCCGGACAAGAGGCCCGCCACTGCATAGACTTTGACCGTGTGGCGTTCGACGTTGATCCCCGATACGCGGGCAGCATGTCGGTTTGCGCCGATTGCGTATGTGAATTTGCCGTACCTTGTGTAGCGCAGGACGATGTGCATGACAGCCGCCACCACCAAGAAAATCAGCACTGGTGCCAAACCCTTGCCAATAGCTGCAAAGCTTTCCGTCGGGAAGCTGATGGGCTGTCCCTTGGTGTACCATTTGGCGAAGCCGCGTGCCGTTACCATCATGCCAAGTGTTGCAATGAAGGGAGGGATTCTCGTGTAGGCGATAAGGAACCCGTTGATTACCCCGCAAACGACGCCCACCAACAATCCGGCTGCAACCGGCACGATGACCGGAAGATCAGTCAAAGCAGGGTAAAGCGCCCTTTCATACGACCCCATCTGCGCCAGACTCATAGAAATCATCGCAGTCGCACCAACGATCGAGCCGGAACTGAGGTCAATGCCGTCGGAGATGATCACTTGCGTAACGCCGATGGCTATAATTCCGATCACAGAAACCTGCAGGATCATGATCGATAGACGCTGGGTGTTTCCCAGAAAGCTCTGCCCCTGCAGAATCCAGCCAAGTATCTCGAACGTCAACGAAATGCCCACGAGGACGAGGAGAATTGTAAGTTCGGGCGGCAGGCGGCGGCGCGACCGATCAACTTGCGCAATAGATTGTGTAGTGGTGTTCATTTGGTTGTTCCTCCCATGGTGCGGCGGCTAGCGCGCAGCAAGGTCCATTATCTTGACTTGCGTTGCTTCGGCGCGATCCAGCACGCCCGATACGCGGCCTTCATGCATAACGACAACGCGATCGCTCATTCCCAACACTTCCGGCAGCTCCGACGAAATCATCAGCACGGCGACGCCCTCGGCTGCCAAACCGGTGATCAGTTTATGGATTTCTGCTTTCGCACCGACATCGATCCCGCGCGTTGGTTCGTCGAGAATGAGGATGCGCGGCTTGGTGAGGAGCCAACGTGCAATCAGCAACTTCTGCTGGTTGCCGCCTGATAGATTTTCAACGGCTTCATAGAGATTTGGAGTTTTGACCCGAAGTGTCGCCGCCATGTCCTCGGCAAGCTTTGTCACCGTCGATTGTTCGACGAAACCCGCCTTTACATGGGATCGCGTGATCAACGCGGATTGGATGTTTTCCAGGCAGTTGAGTATCAGGAAGCAGCCTGTTTCCTTTCGATCCTCGGTGAGAAAGGCAAAGCCGTGCGACATTGCTGCGCTCGGGCTATCGATCACAACCGGTGTGCCTTCGACCAGAATTTCACCTGACGTTGCTGGCGTTACACCAAAAATGGCTTCGGCGACATTGGATCGCTTTGATCCCACCAAGCCAGCCAATCCAAGGATTTCTCCTCGCCTGAGCGAGAAGGAGATATCGTGAAAGACACCCGGGATGGTGAGATTCTTCACCTCAAGGACCACATCACCAATGGGGCAATCGATTTTGGGAAACATGTCGGTGATGTCGCGCCCAACCATCATGCGAATGATATCGTCGCGGTTAACATCCTTTGAAGAGTGCGTGCCCACATACTTGCCGTCACGAAAGACAGTGAACTCGTCCGCAATCTCAAAGAGCTCATTCATCTTATGAGTAATATAGACGATCCCTATGCCGCGCTCGCGAAGGCTGCGGATGATGGAAAAGAGATGCTGCACTTCTCGGTCGGTCAGTGCAGATGTGGGTTCATCCATAATGAGAACAGAAGACTCATAACTGACAGCCCGGGCAATCTCGACCATTTGTTTTTGAGCGACGGTCAGTTCGGACACCTGGGCATGCGGGTTGACCACGATGTTCAGGCGAGTAAAGAGCTCTTCCGTCATCGTTATCATTTTGGAATGGTCGATAAGACCAAAACGGTTCTTTGGCTCGCGCCGGATCCAGATGTTTTCCGCAACCGTCATCCAGTTCATCAACTGGAGTTCCTGATGGATCATGGCAATGCCCTGTTCCAAGGCGTCGAGCGGCGATTTCAGCACAGTGGGCACACCGCGCAGGCGTATCTCGCCGGCGTCTGGTTGATATATCCCGGCGATGATTTTCATCAGCGTCGACTTGCCGGCGCCATTTTCGCCCATAAGGGCGTGGACCGTTCCGGGTCTGACACGAAGCTTCACGTTATCGAGCGCCAGAACACCGGGAAATTCTTTCCGGATACCTTCGATCGCAAGCAGGCCGTCAGCTTCCGTGGCATCGAGAACCTGCTTGATAGCCGCCGCTATTTTCGAACTTACCATGGCTTTTCCTCCATCGCTCGGTGTCGAAGGTGGCGGTATAAACGCCACCTTCGAAGATTCGAGCTGTTTAGTTCTTAGCCTGGTAGTCTTTTAGATTGGCCGGCGTTACGAGTTCGAATGGCACATAACCCTTCTTCTCGATCTTCTCGCCGCGTGCGACCTTGAGCGCTGCATCGACGGCACCCTTGCCCTGCCCCGCAGCGTTCTGGAAGACTGTAACGTCAAGGTCGCCGGCGGCCATGGCAGCAAGCGCATCCTGAGTGGCGTCTATCCCTGAGACAATCACCGACTTCATGTCCTTTCCAGACGCTTTCAGCGACTGGATCGCCCCTATTGCCATCTCATCATTATTGGCAATGACAGCATCAAACTGCGCACCGGCAGACAGCCAGTTGGTCATCAGATCGGCACCTTGCGTGCGTGACCAGTTGGCCGTCTGCTCTTCAACAATCTTGATGAAACTGCACTCGGGTGTCGCAATGACATCCTTGATATCCTGCGTGCGCATGCGTGCAGCTTGGTTGGACAATTCACCCATCATAACGACCGCTTTCGCCTCGGTCTTGCCTGCCTCCTTCAGGATACGGCACACCTCCTTGGTTTGGAGTGTTCCGGACTCCTTCTCATCCGAAGCGACAAATGCCTGCTTTTCGGAAAGCTGGTCCACATTGACCGGCTGACGATTAACGTAAATCAATGGAATGCCGGCAGCGTCGGCGACTTGTGAGATTGCGACTGTGGCATCGGTATCGACAGGATTGACGATGATCGCATCCACGCCGGAGGCCACAAAATTCTGGACCTGACTGAGCTGCTTGCCAACGTCGTTTTGCGCATCCTCAATCTGCAGCACCACGTCTTTTTGCGTTTTGGCATAATCCGTCATGCCATTGCGCAGAACGGTAAGAAAATTATCATCGAAAAGCGCCATCGAGACGCCGACGGTTTCCGCAGAAGCAGACGTCGCTAGCATTGATGCGAGCGCTAGGATCATGAGATGTTTCTTCAATTGAGTTCCTCCACAAAAATCACAGTTGCCTTCGTCTCCCGAAAAGGCAGCACTGCTCAAAATTCGACTGGCGTCCGCCAGCGAACCGCCGGCAACGAGAGAGATGCACTACCTTGTTGAGTTCTGGGCGACGGCCTCCTGTCTCCACCGTCGCAAGGTACCATTCCTGACTGACAGGATACGGTCAACCGCTCTTTAGCAACTTTGGCTTTCAGATATGATAGAAAGACACCGAGAAGCCATGATAGAATCTATCAAGCCATCATAAACTCTCAGGAACCCACAGGTGAGCAGGAAAGAATCTCTGACCGGGGCTTTCCGCCATGCCGTGTTCCATCGTGTGGATCATCGTGGCGATCAGATCGTTGCATAACTCGCGCAGTGGCGTCTGGAATACCCCGGAGATCCGGCGCTCGAGTAGAGCCTGTCTCGATTGCTGCGTAAGTTCATTCACAAGGCATGCTATTTGGTCAGATCGTTCATTCTTGTTCAAAGCTTCAATGACGCCCTCCATACCGCCACCTATGCAATACACACCGATCAGATCGGGATGACGCGAGAGCGTGTCCATCATCATCTCATAGGTGAGTTGGCGTGTTTCCAGATTGATTAATGCATCCAAAACCTGAAAATCCGGTGCAAATTCGCGCATGTAAGCGCGAAAGCCCGTTTCTCGTAAAGAATGCCCATGGAAGCGATGCCCCCCCAGAAAAAGGAGAACTTTGCCAGGCGTCGACGATAGTTTGGAAATCATCCAAGCGGCGCTGCGACCGACTTTCATATTGTTAGTGCCGAGATATGCCTCCCGCACCCCTTGCGCCAGGTCGGTGAGGAGAGCAAACGTCGGAATACCTTTTGATTTCAATGCTGAGACCGCCGCGGTAACGTCGTGATGGTCGGGACCGGTCACTGCAATTGCGGAAACCTTGCCGGGCAGACCGAGCATCATTTCCGATAATTCCGTCGGTTCTCCGGTTCTCAGATATTGTATAGTAAGCTGGATATGCCGGTCTTTTACCGCGGCTGCTGCAGTTTGGAGTTCCGTGGCGAACGATTGGTAAAACTCCTGACGCTCCTTCCTGAGAATAATGCCAAAAGAGTATACCGGCAGATCAGCCAGCATCCGTTGACGGATGATATTGGTGGCATGAAAATTCAACCGCTCGGCGGCGGCGTATACTTTCCTCGATGTCTCCTCCCGAACGGGCAAGCGGCCATTCAAAACACGATCGACAGTTGCAACGCTCACACCAGCAGTGTGAGCGACATCGGTAATTGTTGGTCGCTTCATCGATAGCCTCAGAACGCTGCACTCGGATGCTGTCATTCTGTCAGCAGTTGCAAGAAATGCAATCATGTAGAAGATAATTTCCGTCAGCTCCAACATCCCTGGTGAAAGGGAAGGAGCGAACCTAATGAGACTTGGCTCTCCTTGTCCACCGCCCCGGCGCGTCTCACGACGCCGACCGTGTCAGTTTCAGGAAGCAGAAAATGTAATCAGGATGACAAATACGACGCCTCCTGTGAGTGCGATCCTGCGGCAGAATTCGGCCCCAGTCTGTATGCCGCCGGCAACGGGCTGAGTTCCCGGGTATTGGGGTGGGCCCAAATGGTGCGATGGCTCTATGACTGCATTAATGCTCCTGTGATGCTGCGAGCAGCGGCCTTGTGCAGATAAGTCGGGTCGTCTGCAAGCGCCACTTTCTCAGAAGTTGGAGCAGCCTCCGGCAAACCCGGTGCGGTTCAGACGGTTCTCCTGCGTGTTGTGAGGAGCGATCAAGTCCTAACGCTCGCGGTTCGAATGAATGTGGATCAAAAGCTGCAAGCCAGGGACCTGAGCCGCCTGCTCCTCAAACCGACTACGGAATGACCAGGATGCTGCGTCCGCGACCTATACGCTTGCCTAGTACACAATCTGGCCGTCGACGGTCTCGGTAAACGACGTGTCAACCTGTTGAAACTGTCGAGAGAGTTGGCGGCGGGCGGCGGGCCTGACGATGGCGATGGGCGCTGTCATCGCCGCCCCCGCAGTTGAACGCACAACCCGCACCGTACGAAGCGCTGTTACACCGATTTTATCGGCAAGTGAAACATCGCCCGAGTCAAGCGATTGCCCGGACAATCTTTGGCCGAGAAGCTGCACCATTTCCGGGTTGTCGGCAAAGGTGTTGTGCGCGAGCGGATCGCCTGCCTTGATATTTGTCGTGTCGACAATTGTGATCCCAAGCTGCTTCAGTTCTGGCGCGTAGGGCCGCAAATCCGCGGAACCGACACGGTCCACGTCTCCCGAAACCCATTTGGACACGGCGAGTGCCCGATCCCGCCGGGAGGCGAAGATCGTGAATTGTGGCCGTTTGGGACCCATTTCGATGAGCTGCCGCCGGAACACATCAACATCGATATCCGGTGAAGCGAGAACAACGTTCCTGATTTTTGGCGATATGTCCTTGTCTCGCATGGCCATGCCACGCAGTGCCTCCACTGCCAGCCAGCTTCCCATCGAATGGGCGAGAACCGTGACCTCGGTTACATCGGGACTTTTTACCGCCTGACGGAGCAGCTCTTCCAGTGCAAAACGGGAAAAGTTCGTGCTCTCCTTATCATAGACATAATCGAACATGCTGGCCCGCGACGGCCAGGTGAACAGAACCGGCGCTGCACCCGTCCGAGTGTCGTGGGCAATCTGTGCGAAACGATAGACCGCATCGGAATATGTATTGTTGAAGCCGTGCACGAAAATGAGCACCCGCTTCTTTGGACCCCGGTTGCGTTTCAGCCAATCGAGAACTCGACTTTCGGAGCCAAGCCCTTCAGTCTTGAGCGTGACAAAATCCTTGGCGGGATTACCTGGTAGCCGGGAGGGCCACTGAATCTCGCCAATTTTCCGGTTCTTATCCGGCGGCACTGAGACCACGATGTTGGTCATTGAAATCGCCGTTGCTCGTTCGCCAGAAAAGAGCGTGCCCGGATCGCTCACCGGTTTACGTGTGGTCGCGACCAACATGTCCACCCTGCTCGCATCCGGTGCTGTCTCTGCGACCGGCGCGAGGACGTTTCCGGGATGCGTCGCACAGGCCGACAGTATGAGGGACAGTGCGATTGCAAAACATTTCGAACTTTTCGACAGTTTGTTCGCCTTCATGAGCCCTAACTCGCGATCGGATTATCTACGGCCACCTCCGAATGGCCAGCAGACGAACCCGTTTCCCGCGCCTTGATCCGGAACCAGGCGATGTAAAGCGCGGGCAGGAACAGAAGGGTCAGAACCGTCCCGACGATAATTCCGCCCATCATCGCATAGGCCATCGGCCCCCAGAAGATCTCACGGGCGATCGGAACGAGCGCAAGGCTGGCAGCCGCAGCCGTCAGCATGATCGGACGCATCCGGTGTTCGGTGGCTTCAACGACAGCATCCCATGGATCTTTGCCCTCCCGTCGCAAATCCTCGATCTGAACGACGAGAATAACCGAGTTGCGGATCAGTATCCCGATCAGTGCCAGAACGCCGAGAAGCGCAACGAAACCGAGTGGTGCACCACTTGGCAGCAGGGCCGCCACCACACCAATGATGGCAAGGGGTGCAACCGCGAAGACCAGGAACAGCCGCTGGAAGCTTTGCAGCTGGATCATCAAAAGCGTGATCATGGCAAACAGCATCAGGGGCGCAACTGCAAAAATCGGTGCCTGAGCCTTGCTGCTTTCTTCGACCGCGCCACCAACGGCAACGCCGTAGCCGGCCGGAAGCCTGTCGGCAAACTCCTTCACTTTTGGCGCCAGCTGCGAAACAACTGTTGCGGGCTGAAGTGCCCCAAGGACAGGTGCTTTTAAGGTTACGGTGGGCTGGCGGGCGCGACGCCACACGACAGGCTGCTCCAGCTCATACCGGAAGTTGGCAACAGCCGCTGCCGGCACCGATTGCCCATTGCTTGTCTGCAATTCGAGATTGCGGAGTTGATCGATCGATCCGCGTTCATCGGCACGGGCACGGGCGACGACGTCAACGAGATAGATCGAATCCCTGACTTGTGTAACCGTGGTGCCCCCAACAACCGCATTTAATGCCGAGGCAATACTCTCGGAGGTAATGCCGAGCTGCCGGGCTTTATCTTGCAATACATCCACCTTGATCACGCGCGACGGTTCATTCCAGTCGAAAGTAATAGCCCCGACAGACGGGTTTTCGGCAACAAGGTTGGCCATCTGGTGAGAATAGTCGCGAACTTTCTGAAGGTCGGGTCCGCTGACGCGGTATTGAACGGGTCGTCCGACCGGCGGACCGATATCAAGAAGATGAACGAAAGCATCGGTACCGGGAAACTGATCCTTCAGCCATTTCTGGAATTTTTCCCGCAACTGGTCACGCGCTTCCAAACTCTTTGTTACAATAATCGTCTGGCCGAAGAACGGATTGGACGGCTGCACATCAAAGGACAATACGAAGCGGATAGCGCCCTGCCCCACATAGGAGCTCCAATGCTCGATGTCGGGATTTCCCACCAGTTGTTCTGCCTCGAACTTGTCCATTTGCGCCTTGGTTTCAACGATTGAGGCGTTTTGCGGCAGGTTCCAGTCGACGACCAGCTCATGGCGATCGGAATTGGGGAAGAACTGCTGCTGGACATGGCCCATGCCATAGAGCGAAAGGGCAAAGATTGCGACCGTGACAGCAATTGTTGCCCAACGAAACCGCATGCAAAGCGACAGAAGACGTTTGAACAGTCGGGTAAACCAGCCTGGATTGGCGTGCTTGTTCTTCATGGTCTTCGGCAAGAGCGTCACGCCGATCAACGGCGTAAAGACCACTGCCACAACCCACGACACAACGAGCGAGACCCCAATGACCACGAACAGCGTGTAAGTGAATTCACCTGCAGAGCTGGTGTTGAGACCAACCGGGATAAAGCCCGAGACCGTCACGAGCGTTCCCGTCAGCATGGGGAAGGCTGTCGACGTATAGACATAGGTTGCGGCTTTGCGCAACGAGTCCCCCGCCTCCAGTCGCGCCACCATCATCTCGACGGCAATCATGGCATCATCAACGAGCAGGCCCAGTGCGATGATCAAGGCGCCGAGCGAGATGCGCTGGAGCGAGATACCCATATATTCCATCACCATGAAGGTGATGGCGAGAACAAGCGGAATGGCCAATGCGACGACGAATCCCGCACGCATACCCAGGCTGACGAAACTGACGGCCAGAACGATCGCCACAGCTTCGAAGAGCGCGCGCGTAAAGCCGGATACCGCCTCTTCGACGATCTGTGGTTGATCAGAGACGAGATTGACGCCCACGCCGACCGGAAGATCTGCTGTGATCTGCCCCATTTGCGCTTTGAGATGTTCGCCAAATGCGAGCAGATTGCCATTTGGCTTCATCCCGATAGCAAGACCGATTGCCTCCTTGCCATTGACGCGAAAGAGACTTGTCGGTGGATCAACATAACCGCGGGTTACTCTGGCGACGTCGCTCAACCGGAAGTAACGATCATTGACCCGCAGATTGATCGCTTCGAGACTCTTTTCCGAGGTGAACTGGCCATTGACGCGTATCATCACCCGCTCTGGGCCGGTCTCCACAACGCCGGACGGTGTGATTGCATTTTGTGCCTGCAGCGTGCTGATGATGGCCTGCTGGTCGAGGCCCAGTGCAGCGATCTGCTTGGTCGAGAATTCAAGATAAATAACCTCGTCCTGCGCGCCGACAAGTTCGACCTTGCCGACATCCGGAACAGTCAAGATCTTCCGCCGCACATCTTCAACATAGTCGCGCAATTGCCGACGGCTCAGACCATCGGCTGTGAATCCGTAAATGTTTCCGAATACATCGCCAAACTGATCATTGAAGAAGGGGCCGACGACTCCCTGCGGTAATTCCGAGGAAATATCCCTGATCATGTTGCGGACACGGACCCAGGTCTGCGTTACGGCATCCCCGCGTACTGTATCCTTCAGGTTGAGGAAAATCGTTGTGGAACCAGGTGAGCTTACACTTTTGGTATAGTCGAGCGTGTCGAGTTCCTCAAGCTTCTTCTCGATCCGCTCGGTGACCTGAGTCGTCGTGTCTTCGATCGACGCTCCCGGCCATTGCGCCGAGATCACCATGGTTTTGATGGTGAAGTTGGGGTCTTCCTCGCGCCCAAGATTAATGTAGGAGAAAACGCCGACAATCGTAAAGATAATCATGAAATACCAGACGAGAGAGCGATGTTCGAGCGCCCACTCGGAAAGATTGAACTTTTTCATAGTGACTTCCCGTCTGTTATCTTGATTTTCTGACCTTCGCTTAGAGTGTGAGCGCCGGCGGTCGCGATCCGGTCGCCGTCTACAAGTCCATCGACCACAATTGCCTCCGCATCGGTACGGCCGTCCAGCTTGACCGCTCTGGTCGAGACCCTCCCAAGCTTACGATCAACGAGCCAGACAAAGGTCTTTTCGTCCTTGTCCAGAATTGCAGTGGCTGGAACATGCATTCTCTGATCTGCCGCGATTGCAAGATAGGCGGTGATCGTTGTGCCCAACCGGAACCCTTCCGGCGGTTGTTCGAGTGTAATGCGGGTGCGGCGCGTACGGGTTGCTTCATCGGCCTGCGGCGCGATCTGCCGCACAGTACCCGTCACACGGATTGTCGGATCGATCTGCAAGGTTACCTGAAACTTGCTGCCGACCTTGATCGTCCCCACAACAGTTTCCGGGATGTCAACGACTGCTTCACGGACGTCAGGCCGGGCGACAACGGCAACCAGCTGACCTGCTGTCACGGTCTGGCCGACATCAGCCTGGAGCGACGTGACGACGCCGTCAAAATCGGAACGCAAAATGGCGTATCCAAGATCTTCCTTCGCCTTCGTCAGGTTTGCTTCGGCCTGGACAACAGCAGCGACGGCGGCTTCGCGGGTCTGCTGTGCTTGATCGAAAGTCGCCTCCGTCGCCGAATTCTGGCTGAGAAGCGCCCGTTGGCGGTCTTCTGTCGCGGCTGCGTTGGCGAGTTGAGCCCGCGCCGACGACAAACTCGCCTCTAACGCCTGCACACCCAGCTCAAGTGCAAGCGGATCGATCGCCGCCAACTCCTGACCTTTGGAAACCTGATCGCCAACCGAAACGTCGCGGCGGACGATGCGACCGAGCGTGCGAAAGCCAAGTTGGGTTTCAAAACGTGGCTCCACCTTTCCGGCAAATCCGCGAATCTGCACCGGCTGGATCTTCACGACCATAGACAGCACCGGTCGCACGATCTCCGGCTCCAAAGCACCCTGTTCTTGTTGGCATGAGGTGAGGATACAAGTCGCAAGACCAACACTCGCACTATAGACGAGAAAACGCTTCATAATTGAGCCTCCCCCTTGACTGCAACAATCTGTGAAGGCCGTAAGCGAGCCGCGCCGGAGGTCACAACTTGTTCTCCAGCCTTTAGACCACCCCTGAGAACGACGTTCATCGACTCGTATGCTGCCACAGTGACCCCACGCAGGGTGACGGCATGGGTTTGCGGATCGATGACCCAGACCGCAGGCTTGCCGTTGTCGGAAGTCAATACCGAGGAAGGAAGGATAGCCGCGTTAACCGCAGGGAGCCTGGCCGTCCCCACGACGACTGAACCCAGCGTCATTTCCGGACGCGGTTTTTCGACAGTGACTTTCACCCGCACTGTACCGGAAGCATCGTCTACGGTGGGGGAAACCTCCCTGACCGTCCCCTCACTGGCGATCGAGGGGGCGTCAAGCATAGCAAGCTGGACCTGGGGGGCACCCAGGTCGTTCACCACCAAACCCTCATAGACATTGAAAACCGCATCCCGTGGTCCATCCAACGCAACTGTAAAGGCGGTTGATGCGATCTGCACCACCTGCCCGACTTCAATATTGCGTGCGGTAACAATACCGGGAGCATCGGCTTTCAATTCCGAATACGAGAGCGTGTCGCGCGAACTATCAAGTTTGGCCTTTGCCGCATTTAATGATCCTTGGGCAGTGCGCAGCGCTTCTTCCGCGTTGTCATAGGCACTACGGGTAGTAAATCCCTGTGCAAGCAGTGACTTTTGGCGCTCGAATGCGGATGAGCTCTGTCGGACTTGCGCTTCAGCTGACCGCACAGCTGCTTCGGCTGCTGCAAGGTCGGCCTGCTGCTGCTTGGGATCGATCCGCGCCAGAACCTCACCGGCTGCAACATGGTCACCGACATCAACCAACCGATCAACCACCTTGCCACTCACTCTGAATGAGAGATCGCTGTCTATCCTGGCACGGATTTCCCCTGACACGGATACGACCTGCAGATAGTCCGTAAAGACAACCTTGGCCGCCTCCACTGGTGTCAGTGGTTGAGGGGCAGCAGCCTTGTCAGGCTGGCATCCGAAGAAGAGCAGCAGCGCAAGCAGGCTTAATGGTGTTAACAGTCCCCGATTGTGTCGACCGGACCGCTTGATGGGCACCCGAATGGGGGGTGGTTCAGACCGCATGATGAGACATCCCGTGAAAAGTAAATGCGGTATACTATTGACTATCCGTTCAGTCAATTTATAAATTGCAGAGAGTTGACAGCACACAAGGATGGGAAAATGGACGAAACCAAACATGCGCGGGAGCCTGTCGTGGACAACGAACTTGGGCCACGAGCCCTCCGTAAAGCGCAGCGTCCGCAGGAAATTCTTCTTGCTGCCTTTGAGGAATTCGTTGAACGCGGTTATACAGCAACGCGAATTGAAGATGTGGCTACTCGCGCGGGCGTCACCAAAGGCACGATCTATCTCTACTTTCAGAACAAGGAAGAACTGTTCCAGGAGGTCGTTGGCAAGCTCTCGCAGCCGATTCTCGATGAAAACCAATTCCTGGAGCAGCACCAGCACCGGTCGTGCGATGAACTCGTCAGATTATTTCTCGACGAGATTTACGACCACATGACCGTCGATCCTTATTCACGTGAAATTCTTCGTTTTCTCATTGCCGATGGCCGCAGTTTCCCGACACTCGTATCGACTCATTTTGATCAGTTCATCAAACCCCTGCTGACGATCTTTGATCGCATTCTTAAGAAGGGCGTTCGCGAGGGCGTCTTTGAAATCTGGGCGGAGGGCCACATCAGTCAAGTTTTGATTAGCCCGGTATTAACCTACGCAATCGACACGCTCCTGAGCGCGGACAATACAAATCTGCCTGAAATTAAAATTTATAAGAACACACACTATGAAATGGTAATGCGCACAATTCGCAAGGCTTCCGTTTGATAAAACCGGAAACCGTAACGCCTAGTGTTCAATCGGAGGCACTTAATCGGTGACCAGTTCGCGACGCAGTGCGATGACAATCGATCAAATTCTTGATGCTGCCGAAGACGTTTTGCTGGCGCACGGGATCGTCGGCTTGACCTTGAGTACTGTCGCAGAGCGGGCGGGGATCACCAAGGGTGGATTGCTCTATCATTTTCGGACAAAGAATGATCTCGAGCGAAGCATCGAGAGACGTTTCATTGCTCGTATCGAGCACAGGCTCTCGAAACTGCAACCCGGTACCAGTGACTTTCTCCCGCCATGCTCGCGTAGATCTGGGACGACTGGCAAAAGGGAAAAGATCGTTTTGCACCCTTGATCCTGAGTGCTGGCAATGGTCGTGCCTCAAAGGAATTGCAGGCATTCGGAACTTCGTTGCTCGAGCGGTTCGATGCACGGTCTCCCATTATCCCGTATGAACGTGTCGCGTTTTTCGCCGTTATCGGACTCCTTCTTGCTGATCTGCTCAAGCTTATCGAACTGCCTGATGATGAGAGAGCAAGAATTCACCTTACTATCCAGATGCTGGTGAACAATGGTTAACGCTCCGAAAACCGTAAAGACGGCGACCGACCGTTGCATGACATCGGCAGGCGAAGCGTTGCGGCGAGAAGCGCTCGAGATCGTGGCACAGGTGGACAAAGCACTGACGGCCGCACGCAGTGCATCGACATTCAGCGAAGGCAATGTGTCAATCGGGTTCGTCGGTGCTGCGACGTACTCATTCCCACCAAGCCTCGCCCCGGTGCTGCGAGATAGAGCCCCAGGACTTTCGGTTCGCTTCATTGAAGCCGTTTCGAACGTGCAGATTGAACTCCTCCGCACGTGCGCTTGACCGTCTTACGCATGGTTGATTTTGCCGATGAAATCTTTGACGCGGGCGTTATCATTTCCATTAAAAAACTCATCTGGAGTACCGGAAAAGGCGATCGCGCCGGCGTCCATGAAGATGATACTGTCTGCTACCTTGCGGGCGAATCCCATTTCGTGCGTGACACAAACCATCGTCATTCCTTCGCCGGCGAGTTCGATCATCGTGTCGAGAACTTCGTTGACCATTTCCGGGTCGAGCGCAGATGTTGGCTCGTCGAATAGCATGATCTTTGGCATCAAGCAGAGAGCGCGCGCGATCGCCACCCGTTGTTGCTGGCCACCCGACAATTGGCTTGGGAACTTGTTTGCTTGCTCCGGTATTCGGACCTTTTCGAGGAATTTCATTGCGGTTTCCCGCGCCGCGATCTTAGAGACTTTTTTTACCAACACGGGAGCGAGCGTACAGTTTTCCAATACCGTCAGGTGCGGAAAGAGGTTGAATTGCTGGAACACCATGCCGGCGTTCTCACGGATCCTTTCGACACCCCTCATGTCTGGCCGGAGCGGGACACCATCGACGACGATGTCCCCCTTCTGAAACTCCTCAAGACCGTTGATGCAGCGGATAAGGGTTGATTTTCCGGAGCCCGATGGGCCACAGACCACGACACGGCGACCAGATTCCACGTCCAGCGAAACATCTTTTAGGGCTTGGTGTGTACCGTACCACTTGTTGACGTCCTTGATTGAGACTGCGAGATTCCAACCTTTGTTATCGGCGATCGTTGTATTGAGGCCCATCTCTTTACTCCTTCGGAAATTGGTCAGCAGGCTTAGAATGAAGGCAGGTTGGGCAACGGCAGCTGAATGTATTGCTGATGAAGTTCAGCGAGTTTACCGTTGGTCTTGTAAGTGTAGATGAAAGTGTTCACCCACTGCAGCAGATCGAACGAGCCGCGGCGAACGGCCATGCCGTAATGAGATTCGCCGAGATCGAATTTAGCCTCATATTTTTCCGAGCCCGTGCTCTGGTTCATTTTACCAGGCAACAGCCAGCCTTCGGCGATGGCATCCACCTGGCCCGACAAAAGGCCTTGGACGCAACCGGCGACGTCATCGAACTGAACGACTGTCGTGTCCTGTGAAATAACGGCATTCAAAGGCCCCTGTGCGGCACCGCCGCGAATGACACCAATCTTCAGATTTGCGAGGTCGGTGGGACTTTTAATATTGCGGGACTTATCCGCAATAATCTGGAATTTCACACCAGAGTAAGGGATTGAGAACATAACCTGTGCGGCTCGCTGGGGCGTGATCGCCAAGGTTGAGAGCGTGATATCTGCCTTATTGGTCAGGAGGACCGGAATTCGGTTGGCAGTGTTGACCGGAACAATTTCCGCGGTCACGCCGAGAGCAGTCGCCATTTCCTTTGCCAACTGGACTTCGAACCCATCCGGCTCCATTTTTTCGTTGATCGTTCCAAACGGTGCATAGGTGGTGTCGATAGCGACGAGAAGTTTTCCGCGCTTGACGACATCCTCTATGGACTGGGCGTTTGCACTGCCGAACAGTGCAAATGATGCAATCAGGCTCGCGGCTGTAAGTTTAATAAAGCGGTTGATGTTCATGCTGGTTCCTCCCTGGTTGAAGTTAGGCTGCAACAACTTGCAGTTTAGGGTCGATTATGGCGCTTCCAGTCCGGCCTTTGGCCGACATGCGCCGTTCGAGATGGCGGCTCCACAAGGAGAGCGGCCAGCAAAGGGCGAAGTAAATCAGCATCACGATCGAATAGACCAGCAGCGGTCTAAGCGTGACGTTGTTCACCATTTGGCTGGCTCGGATAAGTTCTGCAAAACCGACGATGGACGCGAGCGAGGTGCTTTTGATGACCTGCACAAGAAAGCCGACAGTGGGCGCGAGAGCGATTCGGGATGCCTGCGGCAGGATTATACGGCTCATTCGCTGCGGATAGCGCAATGCGAGTGCCTTGCCGGCATCGTTCTGCCCCTGTGGCACGGCATTGATGCAGCCTTGCCAGATTTCGCCCAGAAACGTTCCGGTATAGACGATCAGGGCGATGCTGGCGGAGGTCCAAGCACTCAGTTCAAGTCCCACGATGCTGAGGCCGAAGTAGAAGATGAAAAGCTGCATGAGGAGCGGTGTTGCCTGGAACAAGCGCATAATGACGAGCGTAACGCGGCGAACGAAATTGCTAGCCGGCTGGACGCGGGCGATCGCAAAGAAGAAGCCGAGCACGCTGCCACCAGCAAACGCAATCATTGAAAGAGCGACTGTCCATCGTGCTGCCTCAATAAGGTAAATGACGTGAGTGTAACTAAACTGGTGCATGTCAGCTTGCCCCGGGAGGTGATTTGAACGGAAATGCGGCGCGGCCGAGCAGATCCAAGCCACCTTGGAGAGCAAGTGCCATCACCAGATAGATCGCTGTTACCACGAAGTAGACTTCGAACGGCCGGAAGGTCGCAGACTGGATAAGTGCAGCGCTGGAGCTCAAATCATTGGCTGAAATGGTGGAAATAATTGCGCTTCCGAGCAGCACAAGTACGCACTGAGCAGCAAGGGCCGGATAGATCGTCGCAAGCGCAGGCTTCAGAATAATGCGGAAGAATATCTGGTCGTTCCGCAATCCGAGCGCCTTACCGGCCTCAGTCTGCCCGGCCGGAATGCTGTCCACACCGGAGCGAATGATTTCGGCTGCGTAGGCTGAGAAATTGAGCGACAACGCCACCACTGCTGCGACGTTTGCACCCATTTTCAGGCCAAGCGCGGGAAGCCCGAAAAAGATGAGAAACAGTTGCGCGAGAAGCGGCGTGTTGCGCACGATCTCGATGTAGGCGCCCCATATCCTTTGGGTCCAGCGCCTGCCGTTGGTGAGCTGGTAGGCACCGAGCGCTGCGATTACAACGCCGAACACAAGCGAGATCATGGTGATGGTGAGCGTCAGCAATGCGCCCTGAAGCAGTTCATCGCTTCGCGCAAGAACGGAATTAAAATCCAAATTATAACTCATGCTTTCTACCTCCCTTTCCTCTAGAGCGTTAAGGACCTTAGCCTCGGCGGAAGCCACTGCTAGGTTCGCTTACGTGCCACATTTCAAGATCGTCTCGCGACGACCGCCGACAAATCCTACGGGTTACGCGGAACGTAGAAATTGTTATGAACGGGGCTCATCACAACCTGATTGAAGCACACTCCTGCCGGAGCGCTGGCGATATATCCTACGATGCCGCCGACATCTGCCGCCCGTAGCATTTTTGCTCTCGCCTCCGCGGATGGCGGATCGGCGCGGGTATCGAGAACTTCTGTGTTGGCTTCTGCAGGCATAAGGCAGGTGGCGCGGATCCCGTTCAGGCCTTCCTCGATATTTATCGTCTCACACAGAGCGGGAAGTGCGTGCTTGGTAGCTGAATAGGACGCCCCCGCAACGGGTTCCATGCGCCATCCCGCCCAGGATGAGATCACGACAACGGTGCCCGCGCCGTTTCTTCGCATGCCCGGTAGCACCGCTTGAACACTATGCAGCGCACCATTGAGATTGACACCGACGATGCGTTCCCAGTCCAATCCGTCCAGGTCCGCCAGGCGTCTGCGCGGCACATTGGTTCCCGAACTGTAGATGAGGATGTCGACCACTCCGATCTTTCCAGCTGCGGCTTCGATCTGACTACGGTCGAGTACGTCAACTTGGATCGCTCCAGCGTTACCGCCCGCATCAACGATCCGCTTGACGACACTTTCCAAGGCGTCAATGCGACGACCTGAAACCACAACGCGCGCACCCAGCGATGCAAGATTGTCGGCTGCAGCGGCCCCAAGGCCGCTACCGCCACCCAGGATCCAAGCAGTTTTACCGGTCAGCGTCTTGTCATTGTTCATGGTCGTTCTCCTTCCTGAAATTACTCAGCCCAGTCACGCAGTTCCGGCATGGCATCGACATTGATGCGAAGGCCGATACCAGGTTCGGTTGGCATCGCCGGCACGCCATTGACGACCTCCGGTTCACCGAGGAAGAGCGGTTTCACTCGTTGGCCCTCGCCCCAAAAGGACGGGTTGGTTAAATGTTCAATCCAGGTACAGTTCGGCTGCGACAGCACGCCATGAAGCGTCGCTGCGGAATAGACGTGAGGCGTCACCTCGATGCCGGAACCCGATGCCATCTGCGCGACACGGCGAAATTCTGTCAGGCCGCCCAGCCGGTGCACATCCGGCTGCAACACATCGGCGGCGCGTGCATCCAGAAGCTGCTGGAATCCGTAACGTGAGAACTCGTGCTCACCGGTCGCAATCGGAACGAAGTTCTGTTCACGAAGCATGGCATGACCGGAAATGTCATCCGGGATCAGCGGCTCCTCGACCCAGCGCAGCGAGAACTGGCGTAGCTCACGAATCATTTCCAAAGCAAAGGGCCGGTTCCAGCCCATATAGGCGTCTGTCATGAGGTCGACGCCATCGCCAATCTCTTCGCGCACCGCTCCGATGTACCGTAGGTTCTTGACAAGACCTTCGCGTCCATCGGCTGGTCCATAGGGAAAATTCGCTTTGATCGCTTGATAGCCGCGCTCGACGTAGTCCCTCGCCATGCGTCTGACTTCCTTCAGGTCGTCGTCAGGCTGAACTTTGCTGGCGTAAGCCCGGATTTGCTTTTGGTGATGGCCACCGAGCAAGCGATAAACCGGCTGATCCACCTTCTTTCCAAGCGCATCCCAAAGCGCAATGTCGATGGCGCTCATTGCAAGAAGCGCGGCACCTTTGCGCCCGTAGACGATCGACGCACGGAACATCTGGTCCCAGACCGCTTCTGTTGCCCAGGCGTCGAGGCCCGTGGCAATTTTGGCAAGATGACCGTTGACTATCAGTGTTGCGACTCCGATCCCGTCTTCGGCATAACCGAGTCCTGTCGTGCCATCGTCAAGGGTGACGCGGACGACGACAATGCCCTGTGGCCAGGTGTACCAGGACCAGCCTTCGCCCCGACGCGCAAATTCATTCATCGGGCTGGGACCCCGGACACTCTTCTGCTGTTGCCAAAAATTGCCCCACATGGATTGGGCAACATGACGGGCCTCTACTTTGACGATCTGCATCGGTTGATTCCTTGTCTGTGCGGACGTATGGGGTGGCGGTCTCAGGCGAAATCGAGCATCACCTTGCAGCAATCAGCTGGCGTGGCTTCGAGAAGCGCGAATGCATCATGCACACTCGTGAACGGAAAATGGTGGCTGATAAATTGCGCCGGATTAATCTGCCCGCCTGCCATCCAGTTAATCACATTAGGGAACTGCCGGTTGTTGAGCCGCGAGGCAAATATCGAGAGCTCTTTTGCATTAAGTTTACGCTGAGAGACGGAGCTTGGATCCGGCGAAAACCCCATGAGACCAATCCGCGCCGCAGGGGACGCCAGCTCGATGGCCTCTTCCAAAATTGAGGGATGGCACGCAGCGTCGATTATTAACGTCGGCTTCAAACCCCTCTCGGCGAGGAAACCCGGCAATTCGAGGTTAGAGGTGTCGATTGCAAGATCTGCACCTGCCGCACGCGCCCAATTGAGCCTTGTCTCGATATGGTCTACCACGATTAACTTTTCGACCCGATGAACACCCTTAAGCGCCTGGATGACAGTCATCCCTATCGGGCCTGCCCCATAGACCAAGGCAACTTCAAAGGGCTCAACTCCAGTTCGCGACAGCATGTTGGCCGCTATGGAAAAAGGCTCGACCGTTGCTGCCGCGCAATCATCGACGATATCCGGAACAGGATGCGCGAGATCTGCGGGAACGCAGCAAAATTCACTGAAGCCTCCATCTCGGTGAACCCCTAAGACCTGAAGGTTTGCACAGACATTGGGCCGGCCGACACGGCACTGATAACATTCACCGCAACTGATGACGGGGGTAACTGCGACACGCTGGCCGACGCGGGCAGCGCTAACGCCCGCACCGACCGCATCAATGATTCCGGCGAATTCATGCCCGATCACGCGCGGATACCGTACGAATGGGTGCGTGCCATGATAGATGTGAATATCCGAGCCGCAAATGCCCGCATGATGGACACGGACACGTACTTCACCGCCTCTTGGATATGGAACCTGCGTTTCGACCAGTTTCATCTGGCCTGGCCCTTCAACAATTATACTCTTCATCTGCTCCATCCACCCCGACCGCATTCAGCTGCGACAAGGCGCGGCGTCCCAGCTGCATTTGCACGGCAAATACAGTGAGAATCTTCCCGCCTTAAAAAAGTCTGGTCGCTCCCACTCAGGCGACATGTCTTCGCCCGTCGAGCAGACTTATTGCAAAATCCAGTCATATGCAACCAATATATCGGTTGATTTTTCTTTCGTGACGTTCCATTCATTATGCGTAACATCGCAGTAGGTGCCGGAAGGCCTTGAGATATGAGGAAGGCAAAGGATGGCAAACACGAAAACGCTGGCCGCCTACGAGGCGATAAAACACAAGATTATCGAGGGTGAGCTTATGCCCCTCAGCGACGTCAGCGAGGATTCGCTTCAAAAGGAGTTGGCCCTGAGCCGCACCCCCATTCGCGAGGCTTGCCAACGGTTAAGCAAGGAGGGTTTTATCTACATCTATCCCAGTAAGGGTATGATTGTTGCGGAAGTCACTGCCGATCTGATCCGCGACATCTACGAGATGCGCCTGCTGAACGAGCCCTCGATAGCGGTCCAATCTTGCCGACAGAACTCCAACAAGGACTGGATAAGGGTGTTACGAGAGAAACTCATCGACCCTCCCGCCGGCATGTCTGAAGAAACCATGCGTAGGTATTTCATCGACATCGACAGGACGCTGCATGACGGCTTCCTCAAGGAGTGCAAGAACCGCTTCCTACTCAGTTCCATGGGGATCGTCATGGACCACAATCATCGTATTCGCATTAAGGTATCTCATCCGTATCACGGCGAAGATCGCTCCGTGACCGAGCACATCGATATCATAGACGCTTATCTGGCACGCGATGAAGCAGAAGTGGAACGGCAGATGCGCCATCACATCCAAGAGTCAAGAAAGATTACCTTCAACAACTTCTTCTGAGGCGCTCACGCCGACTAGAAAGAAATTCTGTTGCCCGTCACTGCATGTAGTCTTCGAAACGCCTCGGGCAACGTACCAGTCGCAAATATCCTGTCTTACAGCTCTTTGACATGTTCAATCCGCCGAATGCTGCCTTTACACCTGTGGCCTCAAAAATAGTGGCTACCTGCTCCGCTATTTCTCGGTCTGGAAGGCCTAGATAACCGTGCTTTTACAAGAATGCTCCAATTGACCGAACTCGGAATCTTTAGGATGCAACGAATTTGAAAACGGCCGGGACGACCGCGAACCGGCCGCCCACACGACCTACTTTACTGACCGGCAGCAAGGATTTTATCGGACAGCGCCGCGCCCTGGAATTCTTGATAAATTTCGTTCAGCTTGCCGTTCTTCAGGTGGGTTCGCACCCAGGTGTCGAGATAAGTCTTCAGTGAGGGATCATTTTTTCGCAGACCAATGCCGACATCAAATTCGGCAAGAACGAACTTCTTCTCGATTTTCTTTGCTGGATTCTGCTGCGCCACGCGATTGATGACCGCAGGTTCCTGCACGACTATATCCACTTGGCCGCTGGCAAAGGCGGTCATGTTGGTTGATTCATCATCAAATCGGATAATCTCGATACCAGGCACCGAAAGCTTCGAAAGCACTGTATCGCCGGTCGTACCACGCGTCACGCCGATGCGTTTGTTGGTAAGATCATCCTGGCTCTTCAACTCGAGGCTCCTCGGGGCGGCAACAAACTGCACGGCACTGGCGTAGGGCACAGAAAAATCGATGACTTTCTGTCGTTCCGGTGTAATCGAAAATGTGGAGATCACCACATCAGCGCGGTTGCTCACCAAGGTAGGAACGCGGCTCGGACCTGTGACCTCGACAATCTCAAGTGAAACGGCAAGATCCTTCGCAAGGAGCACTGCAGTTTCGTAGTCAGAGCCGGTCGGCGTCAGCGTATCGTCCTTGAACCCCCAAGGCGGACGGCCGAATTCAAGCGCGACGCGGATTTTGCCAGCGGCTTTAATTGCGGCCAGTCCATCCTTCGCTACCGCAGGCATCGTGCCGGCGAAGATTGCGCCGAGGCACGTAAGGAGCACGGTTCTGCGTTTCATGTTTTCCTCCTTCGATTGATGCTAGTGTTCTGAGGCTTCGGAGATGAACTCGGCCAGTTCCGGAGTAGATGGGGTGCGAAGTATGTCCGATGAACCCGCCTCATGGACCTTCCCATCGCGCATGTAGATGACACGGTCGGCCACCTTACGCGCAAAACCCATTTCGTGGGTAACCAAGATCATTGTCATACCTTCGGTGGCCAGTTGCTCCATCACTTTCAACACCTCGCCCGTCAGTTGCGGGTCAAGAGCGGACGTCACTTCATCGAACAGCATCAGTTTCGGCTCCATTGCCAAGCTTCGGGCGATGGCAACACGTTGCTGCTGACCACCTGAAAGCTGTTCGGGGTACGCCTCTAGTTTTTCGTGGAGCCCGACCTTTGCAATTACCGCTTCCGCGACGGTTCGCGCTTCGGCACGCGAGACGGCCTTGACCAGGCGCGGCGCAAGCATGACGTTTTCGGCGACCGTGAGGTGCGGAAACAAATTGTAGCTCTGGAACACGATGCCGACATCGCGTCGCAAGGCCTTCAGATCGATCTTTGCATCCTCCAGCCTATGCCCGCAGATCACCATCGATCCACCTTGGATAGTTTCGAGTCGGTCCATGCATCGAAGTGCCGTGCTTTTGCCCGATCCGCTTTGGCCGATGATGGCGGCGACTTCACCCCTGTTCACTTCGAACGAGACGCCCTTCAGTATCTCGAGATTGCCGAAGCTTTTGCGGACATCCTTGAGTTCAACGATTGGCGACATTGAGTTTCCTTTCGAGTACCCGGCTTTGAACGGAGAGCGGGTAGCAAACAGCGAAATACATCAGCGCGGCGATCCCAAAGTAGAGGAACGGCTGAAAAGTGGAGTTATTGATGATCTTTGCGTTGTACGACAGTTCGGCGTAACCCACGACGAGTGAGGCGATCGATGTATTCTTGATGATCTGAACCATAAAACCGACCGTCGGCGGTGTAGCGATGCGTAGCGCCTGCGGCAGGATGACATGACGCATCCGGTGCCAACGACCAATGCCCAGGCATTCGGCCGCCTCCCACTGGGGCTTTGCCACAGACTGGAGGCAACCACGCCAAATCTCGCCCAGATAGGCGCTGCTGTAGAGCGTGAGGGCAAAGGTCGCGGCCTGCAGCGGACTCAGGGAATCGTATCCAAAAATACCGGGCCCGTAGAAACACAAGCCCATGAGAACCAGCAACGGCATGCCCTGCAATATCTCGATATAGACGCCGGTTCCTCTTGAGATCACCGCTACCGGAGAGATTCGGGCCAAAGCGATAAGGAAGCCCAATATTCCCCCAAATATGAACGTCAGGATACTGAGGATGACCGTGCCCAAAAGGCCCTGCAGAAGAGAAATGATAAAAGCAGAATTCATTGCACTGTCTCCAATCTCACAGCGACGTGCCGAGCTTGCGGCGGCGCGGGAACAGGGCAAGGCCCAGTAGCGAGAAGCCTGCTCGCACGACCACAGCGAGGATGAGATAAAGGATGCCAAGAACCACAAAGACCTCGAAATTGCGGAACGTATCGCTCTGGATCCGGTTGGACATGCCGAAAAGCTCTTCCACCCCGACAGACGACAGGATGCTTGAAGCCAACATCAAGAGGACATACTGACTGGCCAAAGCAGGATAGACCCGTTCCAGCGCTGGACGAATGATGATGTGAAGATATGTCTGGACCTTGGACAGTCCCAAACACTCCGCCGCCTCCAGCTGACCCCGATGAATAGATTCGATCCCCGCGCGAACGATCTCGGTCGTGTAGGCGCCAATATTCACCGTGAGGGCGATGGTCGCACCAACAAGGATCGGCAGACGCAAGCCCATGCTGGCAATGCCGAATATCAGAAAGTAGGACTGGATCAGCAATGGTGTATTGCGGATAAATTCCACATAGAGTCCGACGATCGTGCGCGCCCATTGCGGGCCGCCGGTTTTGACCAGGGCGCAAAACGCCCCAATCAGTATACCGAACACGGTCGAAAAGAGAGTGAGGCGCAGAGTGGTCAATGTGCCTTGCAGCAACAGTGGCCAATATCCCAATACAGCCCCAAAATCGAATTCATAGGTCATGGATACCTTTCTACCTCACTTCGTGTGGGTCATTGCGATCCGGCAATGACGGCCTCAGGAAGGTCGGTGCCCTGGAATGTCTTGTAGATTGACTGCAACTTGCCGTTGGCGATGTTGGTTTTCACCCATTGGTCCACCCACGCTTTAAGTTCGACATCGCTCTTGCGCATGCCCACACCCATGGTTGCGGTACGCAGCGTTAGTTTCGGCTCAAGGCTCAGGCTGGGGTTTTTCTTGTTGATGACATCTACCAGCGACTGCGCGATCGCGACGATGTCGACTTGATTCGAAACCACGGCGGTCATGGTGGTGGCCTCGTCTTCAAACCGGATGATTTCAGCATCAGGCGGAGCCGACTTTGTAATATCACCGTCGTTGGTCGTGCCACGAGTTACGGCGATGCGCTTGCCGGACAAATCTGCGAAGGACTTAATGGGTACGTCTTTTGACGCAAAGACGGAGGTCGTAGTGCCGGAGTAAGGCAGAGAAAACGCGATAGTCTTCTTTCGTTCATCCGTGATGGACAGCGCCGACATAATTACATCGGCGCGATTCTGCATCAGATAGGGAAGACGGTTCGCACCGTTGGTGCTGACGATCTCTATTTTCACGCCAAGATCCGAAGCCAGCAGTCTGGCGGCCTCGACCTCAGATCCCGTGGGATTGAGACTGTCGTCCTTGAATGACCACGGCGGCACGCTGAGATCGATGGCGATCCGAATAGTGCCCGCCGATTTAATCTTGGCGAGCGTATCCTCGGCAAATGCGTGGGTTATAGATGCGCCGACCATGGCCAGCGCCGCAAGTAGAGTTGTGACTTTGCGCATTTTCAATCCTCCCGATTGATGTTGGCAGTTACATAGATGCTGGAAACTGCTCACCGATCCGCGCGAATAGTGGGGCAAGACCTTCCACAATACTCCCATCAAGGTAGACGCCGGATTCACGTGCCTCCTGCACGCGTGCCCGCGCCCGGTCGCCCGGAACGCGCACCGCATCGACGCCTGGCCGAGGCGGATTGGCGTGGCATGCTTTCGTTAGCCAAGTCGTTTCATCCAGGAAGTTGGCCGAGCCACCGAATGCAGCGGGGTCGATAACCTGGAGGAAGGTATTCATAGCAATGCCGGACAGATGGTCCTTGCGGCCGACACCGCAGAGGCCTTGTGTCAGTGCCTCGACCAGCAGCGCTATGGCATAACCCTTGTGCCCATGATCCAGGCCTCCGACCGGCATCAGCGACCCGCCATGCGACAGGACCTGAGGATCAGTCGATGGCCTTCCCTCTGAATCCAACGCCCATTCACCAGGATAGGATCGCCCTGCCTGTGCCAGTTGCCCGGACCGTTTGATTGTGGTGATCGAGCAACTAATATCGAGAAGGATGGGATCAGCCTGCGTGGGTATTCCCGCAGAAAGTGGATTGGGGGTGAAAAGTCCGACGGTGCCGCCATAGGGCGCAACGCCGGTCGAGGCTGGGCCTGAACAAGCCAATATTACCATGAGCCCTCGGTCAGTCAGCCGCGGCAGATAAGTCGCCAGCGCTCCAGTATGATGTCCATCGGCGATTGTGACGGTCACAACACCAAATTGCGCAACCCGCTCCAAGGCACAGTCAATTGCACGATTGACGAGCCACGCTCCCGGAAGTCGCCGACCATTCCACGCCACACAAGCGCCGCGGTCCGAGATCTGCTCGAAACTTGCTTCAAGACGCATGCCGCCGCTTCGAATTTCATCCAGATACCAAGGGGCGATAACTAACCCGTGCGTCGAGTGGCCCATCATGTCTGCCAATAGCAGGCACTCGGTCACATCGCAGGCTTTATTGCCATCCATGCCAGTTGAGAGAAATAGTCTTTCGACCGCTGCGCGTACCGTGTCCACATCATATCGGCCCGCAGCGCCACAGTTGCGTTCGTTGAGATTATTTTGCATCCGTCACCTCTGGCGGAAGATCGATACTGAAATGTCGCTTGTAGATGGCATTGAGACTGCCATCTGTAATGCTGGCATTGATCCACTGATTGAGCTTGTCTTGAAGCGCGGTTTCGCCCTTCTTGACACCGACGCCTGTGACGTTCGTTTTCAATACGATCTTCGGTTCAATTTCCGTGGACGGATTCTTCTTATTAACTGTAGTCAGCAACGCCGGCGCCGTGACGTAGTAAGAGGCTTGGCCGCTCAGGAGGGCCGTGATTGAAGTCGCATCATCTTCAAACCGGACAATGTTCGTTCCAGGGATTGCAACCTTGGTTATCTCTGCATCGTTCGTGCTTCCACGCGTGACTGCGACCTGCTTCCCGACAAGATCCTCCAGCTTCGAGATATTGTCAGTCTTTGGCGCACCCACGACGATTTGAATCGCGCTGTAGGGTTTGGAAAAGTCGATGACTTTCTTGCGTTCATCGGTGATCGAAAGCGTCGAAATCACAATGTCCGATCGATTGGTGACCAGGTACGGAATCCGATTTGCAGGAGAAGTCGGGATCAGTTCCAGCGCAACGTTCCAGTCCTTGGCCAACTTGGCGGCAATCTCGACTTCGGATCCAGCATATTTGCCAGTCTCGTCCACCGAAGAGTATGGCTGCGCAGCCGGATCGATCGAGACTCGGATTTTTCCGTTAGAGATAATATTTGCCAAGGCATCCGCATGGGCAATCCCGGATGTCATGTTGATCAGTACCAACACGATGCCGAGGGATACACGTTTTCGATTGTGAGATGAAATACCCATTTTTGTCCTCCCAGAACGAACGGCTTTGCTCTCATATTTTGAGACGTTAAAATTTATTGAGGCTAAACTAAAGCTCGTTTATCGCCATCCTGAATCGGCGTCTCACTTCGTGAGAATCATCCAGATAAATATTGGAGATGACGCTGCGGCTGCCCGACGGCCAACAAAGCAGCTCGACTTACCGGGCGTTTTTGAGCATGAACTTGAACAACAGCTCTATCTGGCCATCGAGCATGTGAGTCCCATCGCGGGTAAAACAGCCGATTTTTGCAGCTTGCTCCAGAAATCGTGTGGGCACCGGATCAGTGATGACATCAGCCGCAATCATGTTGGCAGAAAGCTGCGAGGTGTCGACTGGGAGGGGGTCAGTTGCTCTCATCCCCGCCGATGTGGCATTTATGACAATATCGCAGTCCTTTGGGATCGTCGTCGACACCGACACCCTGTCAGGATAAGCGCCATTCAGTTTTTCGAGAAGCGCTTGCTGGTTCGCGTTGTTGATATCGTGGAAAGTGAGATGACGCGCGCCCTCCTCAAGCATCGAGACCGCTACCGATGAGCCAGCGCCACCGGCTCCGACCATGAAAACGCTTCTCGCCTCGATAAGGTGGCCGGCTTTCAGTATGCCGCTTGTCAATCCCGCCCCGTCAAAATTGTCTCCGAACCAACTGCCATCCCTTTCACGACGCATCGCGTTGATTGCGCCGAGAACCTTGGCGCGATCAGACAGGCGGTCGCAATGAGACGAAGCCTCGAACTTGTGCGGCAGCGTAATAAGAATGCTGTCGACGTTCGGCATGGCCTTTAGCACCGGCAACGCGGTGGCGAGATTGCCTTTTTCGATATGCAAAGGGACGAGCATACCGTCGTAACTGGCCTTCCGCATTCGCTCGGTAAGCCAGCCCGGCGCGAGAACCTGGGCGATCGGCGAACCAATCAGGAAGTGAACGCGGGTTTTCCCGGTGATCGTCGTCTCATCCATTTTAGTATTCTCACTAAGCCAATGTGTAGGCTGTCTTGACGACGGTGAAGAATTCGCTCGCATACTTGCCCTGCTCCCGCGACCCGAAGGAGGACGCCTTGCGGCCACCGAATGGCACATGGAAATCGACACCTGCCGTGGGCAGGTTGACCATAACCATACCGGCCTCCGAATTCCGCTTGAAATGCGTTGCGTGTTTCAGGCTTGTCGTGGCGATGCCCGACGACAAACCGAATGGTGTATCATTGGCAACGGCGAGCGCTTCATCATAATCCTTGACGCGCATGACTGATGCAACGGGTCCGAAGATTTCCTCGCGGCTGATACGCATGTCGCTCGTCGTTTCCGTGAACAGAGCAGGCTGCAGGAAGAAGCCGGGCGTATCGCGCTTCAGCACTTCTCCACCAAACACCAGCTTGGCGCCTTCCTTTTTGCCGATCTCGATGTAGTCGGTGTCCTGTTTGAGCTGTTTTTCATCAACGACCGGACCGATATGCGTTTCCTTATGAAGCGCGTTGCCGACATTCACCTTGGACAGGCGCTCCGTCAGGGCAGCTACAAATTTGTCGTGAATGCCTTGGGTGACGATGATGCGCGAGGACGCAGTGCAACGCTGGCCGGTGGAGAAGAACCCGGAATTGACTGCAGCTTCGACTGCAACACCGAGATCGGCGTCATCGAGAACGACGAACGGATTCTTGCCGCCCATTTCCAGCTGGAACTTGCGGTTATGCTCGATGGACGCTGCAGCCACGCGCTTGCCCGTGCCCGTTGAACCGGTGAAGGTGATTCCTGCAAGATCCGGGCTGTCGAGCAGGGCTTGACCGACGACGGAACCCTTGCCCATGACGAGGTTCAGCACACCCTCCGGCAGGCCGGCGCGGTGCAGGATATCGGCGATGGCCCAGGCGCAGCCCGGCACCAGATCGGCAGGTTTAAAGACGACAGTATTGCCGTAGCACAGCGCCGGCGCGATCTTCCAGGCAGGAATAGCGATCGGAAAGTTCCACGGCGTGATGATGCCGACAACCCCGATCGGCTCGCGAGTGACCTCAATCCCGATGTTTGGTCGCGCCGACGACAGAATTTCGCCGGTCAATCGCAGCGTTTCACCGGCGAAGAAATCGAATATCTGCGCCGCGCGGATGACCTCGCCGATAGCTTCGGGCAGCGTCTTGCCCTCTTCGCGGGCCAGCAGCGTGCCTAATTCGTCCTTGCGTGCGAGGATTTCGTCGGAAGTCTTCCTCAGAATTGAATGCCGCACCAGGATGCCGGTACGCGACCAAGCAGGAAATGCGGCCTTGGCGGCGGCGATCGCCTGCCTGGCATCCTCAGCGCTGCCCTGAGCATATATTCCAACCACATCATTCGTGTCAGACGGGTTTATGTTCTTGGATGCCTGCGTACCAACCCATTCGCCGGCAATGAGATTTCGATACATCGTCATTTCTCCTCGATCCTGTTCTATCGCCACTGAACGCGGCGGAAAGGAAGAATTTCGATGTCCTTCCAGACGCCCTCGACATGGTAGATCTCGCTGTCGATATAAGCCTTTAGCGCTGCTCGATCAGGAAACTCGCAAAGGACGATTGAGCCAATCATCTTGCCGTCATCATTGAGAAGTGCGCCGCCGTCGATAATCGTTCCTTCCGCCTTCATGGCGTGGATACGTTCCATGTGCTTCTCGCGTGCTGCTAGACGCTTCTCCAGCGTCCCCGCGGCGGTATCGTCGCGGGCGATAAGGGTGAACTGCATGTGCTGTCTCCTAATCAATTTTAGGCGCGGGCGACGGGGGTGTTAAGGCGTAGCCGCGCGCCTCGTAATCAAAATCATGAAGCTTGTTGATCGGTTCAGCCTTATTGACGGGCGATGCGTAGTAGGCGCGGATTTCCACGATCCGCGTTATGTCTTCGTTGAAGATGTACCACTCGTCACCGCGCAGCACTTCACCGAGGGCTGTCTTCCAGTGGGTCCACTCGATCACAGCTTCGCGGCCATCCTGGGAGGTCAGTACCTTTTCGATAGTCCAGCGCGACCCCATGTTCTTCACGCACCAGACCCAACCATCGGCGATCGCTTTCGCGCCTCGCCAGGGTGCGCCGGGGAGACCTGGCGGAAAATAATGGACTCCATCTTTCGTGAAGCTGTCAACCAGACCTTGATGGTCCGCGTCGTTACAAGCTTGGAAATAACGCCGGATTAGGGCTTCGGCCTTGGCCACAGGTGTTAACTCCGACATAGCTTACTCCGCTGCGTTCTGGCGAGCGCGCCAATCGGCATATTCTTTTAGGGTTTCTTCGTTTGGAGGATACGTGCCCCAGAGCGGCGCACCGGCATCAATCTTGGTGAACAGGAATTTTTCCCGCATCTCCTGCTCATAGGAATCGTTCGCCAGTTCCTCGGCAATCGAGCGAGGTATAACCACCACACCATCGCTGTCTCCAACCACTATATCGCCTGGATAAACTGCGACCCCTGCGCAGCCGATCGGAAGTTGCATGTCCACGGCGCGATGATAGGCGGGGCGTGTAGAGGCAGTGTTTGCTGTGCAATAGGCTGGAAACGGCATTTTCGAGATTTCCGTGCCGTCGCGGAACGCGCCATCTGTAATCGCAGCCTTAACGCCTTTTCGCATCAGACGCGTCATCAACATGTTGCCGGCGGATGCGGCCCGAGAATCGTTGCGACTATCGATTACCAACACCTGGCCAGCCTCGATCGCCTCGACCGCTTCCCACTGCATGTTGTCCTCGCCGCGCTTCTTCAGATCGCCGAGGTCCCAGTCCTTGTCTTCCCGCGACGGTATGAAACGCAAGGTAAACGCCTCGCCCGCAAAGGTACCGGCATTAGGGTTGAGCGGCGATAGTCCGACGAGGAACTGCTGACGGTAGTTACGTTTGAAGAGCTGTGTGGTGAGCGTTGCCGTAGAGCATGCCTTCAGCTTGTCTAGTGTGCCGGTGGAGATTTTGGTCATAGTGGCGTCTTTCTTGGTTTTCAGAAATTGCGTGAGGAGGCAGCCGCAACTGCTTCATCAACCATGTCAAACATTGAATATTGAGGTGCGAAGCCAAGGAGCGAGCGCGCCTTCACGCTGCTGCCATGGGTCTTGCCGAGTTCGACCGGTATTTTTGCCTCGACAAACCGGCGACCGGTCTTCTGCGCCAGATAAGGAATGAACTGGCCGAGGCTGACAGGAGAAACCGGCGCGAGGTTAAAAGTCTCTCCGATAGCTGCAGGCTTGTCGAAGATCAGCAGCAGGCCCTGTACGATGTCACGCACATCGACCAATTCCTGGGTATGAGCCAACCCGTTGGCGTCAACCGGCAATAACAAGGGTTCATCCGCACTCACCAACGGTTCTAGGATCGACAGAATCTGCGTGAGTTCGGAGTTCGAAGTAGCGCCAGCATGATGTGTGCTGCTTGCTTTCAGACTGCGCACGCGGCTGTTCACATAAAAAGCTGGGCCGGCATACTCACCATTGGGATCAATGAGTTCCCGAGCCGCCTCCGTGTGTGAGAACACTGCTGTGCTGATATCAAGTTGTTTTTCGGACCGGTGGTAGAATTTCACCATGTCCTCGCCGAGAACCTTGGTCATGCCATAGAATGTGTAGGGTTCCTTTGGGTGGTTTTCATCGGTTGGGCGGTAACGCGCAAACCGCGTTGGATAAACCTGATCGCTTGAGGCGAAGACCATCCGAATGTAGCGCTTCTGGGACTCCGCCGCGGCAGCGCGCAGTACGTTGTACGTGCCGACGACGTTAACATCCCAGAGAAGATCGCGCGCAGTCGGTTGAAACGAGATGACCGCCGCCATATGGAACACGGCGTCAACGCCCTCAACCGCTGCGGCGACATCCTCGTAGTTAGCAAGACTGCCGGTATGGCAGACGATGCCCCCTGCCTCGGCTGCCGCTCTATTCGGGTCGCCGGGAACGACGATCGTTCGGATATTATGGCCCCGTTCACGAAGAGTGGCCGACAGAACACCGCCCACCCGACCGGTGGCCCCGGATACAAAAATTTCCATGTCTCATCCCTGCTGCACTTTGCCGAGCGGTCACATCGTGAGATCCCGCTTTGGCAAGCGCCTATTCAAGTTCATACCCAGCATTGCCAGATTTGGCTTAACTAGCTTAACTGATATCGCTGACAGGAAAAGTGCAGAGATGCAAACACCTCTCGTCGTGTCTCACATACTGAGATTATGAACGCACCGCGTACCGTTCGATCACATCGAAATCCGGTTCGAAGCCGATCCCGAACGCTTGCGTTGCGCCGAGCATACCTTCCACGGGTTGCGGCGTCCTCGCCACCCAAGCTTCCGGCTCGACGAACAGATATTCAAAGAGGGTTTCGTTCGACATCAGCGGCAGCATGGCCAGCGTTGCGAAATAAGCGGGACCGAAATAGGGCGTGTGTGCCATCGCCACTTTGCCCGCATGTTCACAGGATTTGAGGATTTCTAGAAACTCCGAAACGCCGCCCACCTTCGACATACTGGGCTGCGGGTAGGTTACAGATTGGATGATTCGCCGGAAATCGAACTCTGTAGAGGCGTTCTCGCCCGCACCGACCGCTATCCCATGTGCTTCGGCAGCTGCCATGCCAGCATAGTCGTCCGGCGGGAAAAGGGGCTCCTCCACCCATAAAACATCACATTCCTTGAACGTGTCACGCAAATTCATCACCTGTTCGATGGTCCAGCTACAGTTTGCATCAACCATCAAGGGTACAGCAGGCCCCACCACATCACGGGCGCGACGGATGACATCCGGAGCGACCTCGTGCAACTTCACATGCCTGTAACCAAGTTTGAGGGCTTTTCGGCATTGAATCTCGATGAGGTCGGCACTGCCGTAGCGCACCAGACTGGCGTATACTGGACGTTTCACCACGCCTTTCGCTCCAAGCATGGCCCATAGCGGCATGCGGAGGCGTTTGCCAGCAAGGTCCCAGAGAGCTATATCCACCCCCGACAGCGCGAAGGCCGTAATACCATAGCGTCCGAAGAGGTGAAGCTTCTTCTGGACATCGAGGTTCCAAGCCGGAATGTCAGCCACCGCCTGCCCCAGCACGAAGGGTGCAATCATGCGCTCCACCGCCGCTTTAACCGGCTCCAGGCAAAAGTAGGCAAACGCCTCGCCCCAACCGACATTGCCCTCTTCATCTTCGATGCGGATAAGGACCATATCAAGCATATGCCAGCGGTCGGGCGTTCCGCCGATGCCGGGGCCGCCGTCAACGAATGGGATTCTCACCGGAAACGTCTGTATCGAGATGATTTTGGGGATCGAGGGGGACGCAAATGTTTTGGGCATTCTATTCTTCTATAGTTCGCAGATCGCATCCGGCAATCCCCGCTCTCCGACATCAATCGACAGGAGCTGACCGCATAATGGTGCATTGTTGAGACTGTCGCGAGACAATCCGGTTCGAGCGCTCGTGATGAACAGCTCAGTCAGGTTTCTACCGCCAAACGAAATCCCGGTTGGATTGGGAATGGGCAAAGCAATAGTACGCTCGATCTCGCCATTTTCATCCAGCTTGACTACGCTCCAGCCATCGGAGAGCCCGATCCAAGGATTGAGATTTTCATCTATCGCCAAGGCGCACGGCGAACCTGCAACTTTGGGAATGTCCGCAAATTTCCGCTTGCGTCCAACATCGAGCTCCAGAAGATAAATGGCTTGGCGTGAAGGCAACGCCGCGAATAATCCACGGTCTGCAGCAAAGGCGATGTCTGAGACCTCGCCCTGGATCTCGAATACTGTTTCTAATCCGCCCGCTCGATGCCACGGCCCAATCTTTGTAATATTAGTGTCAGCATCCAATGCAGCGGCCCAGACCTCTCCTTGCGAAGACGCGCGGAGAACCCGAATGGCCAAATCGTTGGAGCTGACGAGCCTCTCGCGGATGCCTGTATGATCTCCGATCAACAGGCCTTTGCCAACAGAAACCACAAAGCCGTTTTCGCACAGGCAAAGCGAATTGATACGCTCGGAGAGCGCGTGAAGCGAAATCACAGTTTCGGTTTCTTCTTGTACCCTCACCGCCGGCGCCAGGAGGTCCACCCAACATAACCTTTGCATGCTGGCATCCCAACGCGGAGCACCACCGATAAAAGCCGGATTCCGCGTCCAAACCTTGTAATCCTTGGATTGCTGTGGCGTCGCTTTCAGTGCTGGCGCAAGTTGACTTGATATGCGCTTGGCTACTTCAACCAACTCCTTGCCCAACTGCTCGGCCCGTTCGGGATGCATGCGGAACGTTGGTCCTGCAACGCTGATAGCGGCGATGGGCCGACCGTCTGGATCGAGGATGGCAGCGCCCACGCAACGCGTGCCAAGGACGATCTCTTCATCATCAATTGCGTAGCCCCTCGCCCGGACAATTGCCAGATGTGCCTTCAGTTGATCCGCATTGGTGATTGTGTTGTCGGTAAAGGCCGTCAGTTCACCGTCCAGAATCTGATCAAGCTGGTTCTGGGAGAAATGCGCGAGGATCGCCTTGCCCTGGCTCGTGCAATGCATGGGTTTCAGGGCACCCAGCCGCGCGTTGGAGCGCCTGTCGTGCGCACTCTCGAACCGCCCCAACGCCAGAACGTGAGTCCCCTCCTGCACGGCAAGATAGGAGGTTTCTCCGGTGAGATCACGAAGTCTTCTGAGCTCGACCGACGCGATCGCTGCAAGGTCGGAGGATGACCAGGCGTTTTGAGCAAGTTCGAGAAAATTGAACCCCAACGTGTAGTTCTGGCTGAGGGGGTCGGTCCGGAGGAGCCCACGGGAGATCAATGCCGCAAGTATACGATAGAGCGTCGCTCTTGGAATTCCCGTCTTGTCAGCGAGCGCTGCCTGTCCCACCATTCCAGGTGAATGTCCGACGATCTCAAGGATATCACAAGCCTTCCCCAGAAGCGCAGTCCCAGTGATCTGTCTGGGGGAGATCAAGTCAGAAGACCACCGGATTTCGTTCATAATTATATCTTGCCTTCCGTGACCAGTCGAACACGTATCCAAAAATGCTGGTGGCGATATTTGCCATTCAGCTACACTTTGCCCACATCTTGAGACTTCTGCAAGGCGAATGAACGTTGCGTCACCGATGTGTCACGCGGATGGCAATTAGCCGCAAACTTTGATCGCCACCGTGCCATGCAGGCTTCCACCGGGAAGCAGCGTTCTCGCGCCGACTCCCTGACAATCCAGATTCCAGGCGTTTGCAACGTGGGTTACAGGTTCAACGCAGACATGCGAGTCATCCCCCCGGTGTACAACAAGAAAATCAAAGGGCGCGGACGCTCTCATGGTGACAACCGGACCATCGGTGCAGGTAATGCGTGCCTCGCTCCAACGCTCAAGATAACTGGTTGCCCGTTGCCGCTGCACAACAGGATCCGTGATTGCTATCCGCTCGCCTGTTGGGAGATAGTTGTCCTGGTGCGGCCAACAAAAACCAGCATCGGTGACTACGTCTTCTTGCGAGGAAAAGTAAGGATGCCAACCGAGGGCGGCAGGCATAGGCCGACAATCCCTATTGGCGATCGACATGGAGAGACTAAGAACGTCTCCTTCAACCTGAAAATCCTGCGTGGCCTCGAATGCCCATGGCCAGTCTTCATTTGCCTCATAGTTTAGGACCATAACCAATCTGGTCTCATCGTTAAAATCCACGTGCCATGAACGTGTATGACCCGGACCATGAAGCGTGTGCGGTCGTGCGGCGGGATGTGCCGGCAGTGCGTATGCAATCTCGTTTACGGTTATAGACGCCTCCGACAATCTGTTGTGGTAGGGGACAAGTGGATAACCACCCGCCCTTGGCCAATTCGTCACGGGGAATCGATGCGACTCCATAGGTATTATGATGTTCGCGTGTTGCTTGTGGGTAAACTTAATCATCCGACCACCCAACACAGGCGAAAATTGCGCCTCCAATTGCTCGGATGCGATGCCGCAAATCTGCTGGCCGGCCAAATATCGGATCACAGGACAAACCTTTTGGAAGTGATGAAGGAAACTTTGGATCTTTATGATGTCATGGCTTCTATCGAAGCAGATCATAGTTACTAGAGTAGGCCCCAAAAATCGACGCCACTTTGCAACTTGCGGCAACAAACGCCCACTTCGTGAGATTTTGGCGAAGTTACGCAAATAGCGGCATTCTTGAAACGCTCTCTGCCACTTTGCTGAACGGTTGGCGTGGGACATTGTTTTCGTCGGACGCGATTTTCCTCCTGGTAGCAAACCGTGACATCCATTTTGTCGCGCCGATGCCTTTAGACCATTGCAATCGGCGAGTGACCGGACTAAAAAGACCCAGCGCGGGACGACCCGTGCCTTGAATCACTCCGAGGACGGCCTCGATTCTCATCTGAGAGATCGAAACGGCCACCTAAGTGATTAGACCCCCATCCCCTTCCCATTTTGGCTCGCGAGTCTCGCACGACCAGCAACGTTTCGGCGTTGTCTTGTCGCGTGGAGCCCCCGCCGCGCCTACAACGCCTCAGAGGTATTTCCGTGGCTGGACCCATTGAACAGTTCGCAATCAAACCCATTGTCCAAATCAACATCGGAGGTGTCGACTTAAGCTTCACCAATGCTTCCGCGTACATGGTCCTGACTGTAGTAATCGCCAGCGCGTTTCTCTTGATCGCGACGAGCAAGCATCTGGTTGTTCCAGGCCGTTTGCAATCTAGCGCCGAGTTGCTTTATGAGTTCGTGGCAAAAGCGTTGCGGGATAATGCAGGCGAGGAAGGAATGCGGTTCTTCCCATTTGTTTTCTCTCTCTTCATGTTCATTCTCGTCGCGAACATGATCGGCATGTTTCCTTATGCATTCACGGTAACCGCCCAGATCATCGTAACCTTCGGCCTTGCAGCGTTGGTGTTTATCACCGTTACGCTATGCGGCATCTACAAACATGGCTTCGGCTTTCTTGGACTTTTCAAGCCCGTTGGCGTTCCTGCCATTCTTGCTCCTATCATCATCCCGATTGAGATCATCTCCTACCTGTCGCGACCGATTAGCCACTCGGTCCGTCTTTTCGCAGTCATGTTGGCTGGGCATATCACACTGAAGGTATTTGCAGGTTTTGTGGTTTCATTGGGGGGATGGGTACGTTGGGCATAGTGGGTGCAATCATGCCGCTATTCATGACCGTCGCCATCACTGCCTTGGAATTCCTGATGGCAGCCATCCAAGCATACGTCTTCACCATGCTTACGTGCATGTACCTGAACGATGCGCTGCATCCTGGGCACTGAGCCATGTAGCGCCTTAAACCTGCACGCAGCGGTGACGCAGGCCGCTTTTGGCGCATTTTCAGCTCTGTCAAAGCTAGTCATCGAAATAGCACAACGCACGAGGTCAAGGTGCGAGGCAAACAGCACGCTTACGTGAAGACAGGGAAATCTGCTTAGAATCTCGACCTCATCAGCCACACGACAAAGGCGTGTTCGAACCGCCATGTCGTTCCGCATAACTACTTTGCCATCCACCGTCTGCTCCGTTCAAAAGACAGCATCCGTCTACGGCCTATTCGTTACCCCATAGTTCCTTCCGCTGTCTTTTTCACTGCCGTAGGGGCACGCGCAGAACTGACCGCCCCATCGTTGCGTAGGGAATTGATGATGGCTGTGATTGTCTTGGTACCGGCTTTGACCAGGTCGAAGGCTTTCTCCGCCCGCAACCATTCGTATAAGAGCCCCGCCACCGTGCACTGCAGGGCACGTGCTGCGAGTTCCGGGGTCCACCCTGAGGAGAACACGCCTCTCTTCTTGGCCAACGTCATCAACCGCAACAGCATTTGGTGGACCTCCTCATCAGCGACGCGCTGACGGTGCAGTACCCGTTCCATTTCACCAACATATTCGGATCGTTGGCTCATAATGGTAAAAACGCGCTGCTGCCTTTGGTCCTTTGAGAAATTCTTCAAGACGAAGATTCCCGCATCCAGAACCACATCCAATGGGTTACTGTTTTCGCAATAGAAGGCCTCGGCCACCAAGTCATCTTGCGGTAGCCGGATACGTTCAACGATCTCCTGGTAAACTTCGATCTTGTCCTTGAAATGGAAATAGATCGCGCCGCGCGTCACCCCTGCCCGTTCGGCTATTTGGTTGAGGGTCGACTGGCTGACGCCCTTCTCTAGAAAAACCATTTCAGCGGCATCCAGGATCGCTTCCCGGGTCTCTTCTGCCTCCGCCTTTGTTCTGCGCATGTCTCCTCCTTGACTTCCTTGCCGGGTTTTTCGGCAAAACCCGATGTCCCGGTCATCTTTTTGGCCGTTATCGCATGCTTCGCATGACCACGAAAGAGATGTCGTCGCCTACGAGCTGTCTTCTTGAAAATATCACAATTTTGTATATTTACAATCATTCATGTATGTTTGTATATTGCCACATCTTCCTCCGACAAGCGAACGCAAACGATGCAATCCAAAACCTGTATCTTCAGTCTGGTTTTATATGCCGGCCTCTCCCTCACCCTGCATTCCGCCCATGCCCAGACATCCGGCGGGCAAATGCCGCCACCGCAGGTCACCGCTGTTGCGGTTCAGCCGCAGGAGGTAGGCCTGACTTATGAATATGCGGCCCGTATCTCCGCCTATCGCGACGTTCAGGTCAGGGCCCGCGTCGGCGGCATTCTGCTTCAACGTAACTTCACCGAAGGCGCGACCGTCAAGGCAGGCGACCTTCTCTTCGAGATCGACCCTGCACCCTATGAAGCCGAGCTGGCACGCGCCAGGGCGCAGCTGCAGCAGGCGGAAGCCCAGTATCAGCAATCGATACGCGATGCTGACCGGGCTCAGGCCCTTGTGGATCAAAAGGTGCAGAGTACAGCCACGCGCGATACCGCCCTGTCGACCCGGGATCTGAACGCAGCAGCCGTGGCAGCCGCGAAGGCGCAGGTGAGAACCGCAGAACTCAATCTGGAATACACCAGCGTCACGGCTCCCATTGATGGAATCACAAGCCGCGAACAGGTTTCCGAGGGCAGTCTTATTGGGACCGACGCCGCATCGAGCCTTCTCACATCGATCACCCAGCTTGATCCGGTGTATATCAACTTCTCGTTCACCGACACAGAAGCAGCCGAAATGCGCCGTGTGCTCGATGACCGCAAGGCCAAGGGCCTGGAAGCCAACAAGCTGTCGGTGAAAATCTCTTTCGGCGACGGCAAGGACTATGAGCACCTGGGCACCATTGATTTTACTTCGAGCAGTCTCGACACCGAAACCGGAACCCTGGGCGTACGCGCTGTGGTTGACAATCCGGAGCGGCGTCTGCTGCCGGGTCAATTCGTCCGGGCAACCGTCACAGGCGTGACTGTCGACAACACTATCGTTATTCCGGAAGCAGCCCTGATGCAGAGCCCCAACGGGCAATTCGTCTATGTAGTCAACGACAAAGGCACTGCCGAAGTCCGTCCGCTTAGCCTTGGACAACAGGTCGAAAACGGATGGATTGTCCTCTCGGGCCTGAATGCAGGCGACAGAGTGGTCACCGAAGGCGTCATCAAGGTGCGTCCGGGGCAACCGGTTACGGCAAGCACGGGTTCGGACTCCTCGAAACAGGCCCTGGTGACACAATGAACCGCTTTTTTATCGACCGTCCCGTTTTCGCTGCTGTCATCTCGATCGTCATTGTCCTGGCGGGTATCGTCGCAATGCGGGTTCTCCCCGTCGCTCAGTATCCGGAGTTAACACCACCGCAAGTGGTTGTGAGCGCCAACTATCCTGGAGCCAGCGCCGAAACCCTTGCTCAGACCGTTGCCGCGCCACTGGAGCAGCAGATCAACGGCGTCGAGAATATGCTCTACATGCAATCGACGAATTCGAGTAGCGGCCAGATGCAGCTGACCGTCACATTTGCGCTCGGGACGGATGCTGATCAAGCCACTATCAACGTCAATAACCGTGTCCAGCGTGCAACTTCCAGCCTTCCACAGGAAGTGACGCGCCTTGGTGTGACCGTCAACAAACGCTCATCTTCCATTCTCGGTCTCATTGCCATGTCTTCCGAGGGTGGACGGTACGACAACACCTATGTCGGCAACTATGCGCTCCTCAACGTTATCGATGATCTGAAGCGTATTCCTGGTATCGGCGACGCTACACTTCTCGGCAATCTCGATTATTCCATGCGCATCTGGCTACGGCCCGACAAGCTTGCTCAGTACAACCTGACGCCGAGCGATATTTCGACCGCCGTCCAGGAACAGAATTCGCAGTTTGCGGCAGGCAGTTTTGGTGCCCAGCCCGATGCGCAATCCGGGGCATTCACCTATACTGCGACCACCGCAGGGCGCTTGCCGGATGCCAAGGCCTTTGAGGATATCATCCTGCGTTCCGATGAGAACGCGGCAACGCTTCGTCTGAGGGACGTGGCGCGCGTAGAACTCGGTGCCAAAAGCTATGCGGTCGAAAGCCGCCTTAATGGTCAACCCGCAGTACCGATCGCGGTCTACCTCCAACCCGGAGCGAATGCACTCAATACGATGACGGCAGTCGAAACCCGCATGGCAGAACTCAAGACTGCCTTCCCCGAAGGAATGACCTATTCCGTTCCCTATGACACAACGAAATTCATCAAGGTTTCCATCGAGGAAGTGATCCACACTTTCATTGAAGCCATCATCCTTGTCGTCGTCGTTGTTTTCGTTTTTCTGCAAAACTGGCGGGCGACGCTCATTCCGGTCATCGCTGTGCCGATCTCGATCATCGGCACCTTTGCAGGCATGTACCTTCTCGGATTTTCGATCAATCTACTGACTTTGTTCGGGCTTGTTCTGGCAATCGGCATCGTCGTTGACGACGCGATCGTCGTGCTCGAAAACGTCGAACGCATCATGACGACCGAACACCTGCCACCGCGGCAGGCAGCGATCAAGGCGATGAGCGAGGTGACCGGACCTGTCGTTGCTATCGTCCTGGTTCTGTGCGCCGTATTCGTGCCCGTGTCGTTCATGGGTGGCCTGGCCGGGGAGATGTACAAACAGTTCGCTGTGACCATTGCCATGTCGGTGACGATCTCCGGCATTGTGGCCCTGTCACTCACGCCCGCGTTGTGCGCACTCATCCTGAAGCCAGGACACCAGGAACCGGTCTTGCCATTCCGCATTTTCAACCGTTTCTTTGATCGGCTGACGAACGGCTATACGAGCGGCGTCCGTTTTCTCGTGAAGCGGTTTGCAGTCGGTCTGCTGCTGTTTGCCGGAATCATTGGCGGCACAGCCTACATGTTCTACACGATTCCCGGATCGTTGTTGCCTGATGAGGATCAGGGCGTGGTCTTTACGGTGGCGATCCTGCCGCCAGCTGCCTCCTTGCCGAGGACGGAAGCCGTGATGGACACGGCAGGTTCAGCGATGAAAGGCCATCCGGCTGTCGAGAACGTCTTCGCAGTGTCGGGCTTTGATCTTCTGTCCGGTGGTCTCAAGACCAATGTCGGAACCACATTCGTCACCCTGAAGGATTGGAGCGAACGCCAGACAGCCGAGCTTGATGCCCGCAATCTTCCCGGCCAGCTGATGGGCATGAATGCCGGCATCAAGGATGCCATGGTACTCGCATTCAATCCTCCGCCTATTCAGGGGCTGAGCACGACGGGCGGTTTCGAGCTCTATGTGCAAAACCGCACGGGTAGCGACGTGGGTAAATTGACCGATGCAACCAACAGGATTGTCGAAGCTGCGTCCAAACGATCCGAACTGGCGGGCGTGCGAACGACATTTGATCCGAACGTGCCGCAATACCGGTTGAACCTCGACCGCGACAAGGCGAAGGCATTGAACGTCCCGATCAATTCGGTGTTTGACGCAATGCAGGCGACGTTCGGCAGTCTTTACGTCAATGATTTCACGCTCTTTGGCCGTAATTATCAGGTCAACCTGCAATCGGAAGCCGACTTCCGCCGCAATCCCGCAGATCTCCGGCAGGTGTTCGTGCGCGCATCTTCCGGCAGCATGATCCCGCTTAGCGCGCTGGTAACGGTCGAAAGGATCATCGGGCCGGATCAGCTCGAACGGTTCAATGCCTTCAGTGCTGCCAAAGTCACCGGAAATCCGGCCCCAGGCTACACATCCGGCGATGCAATCAAGGCAATGCAGGAAGTCGCCAAGGACGCTTTGCCGACAGGCTTCCAGATCGCCTGGACCGGTTCTTCCTATCAAGAGCTGGCGGCGAGCGGCACCGGATCGCAAGCGATGATTTTCGGCATCATCATGGTATTCCTGATCCTCGCCGCGCAATACGAGAAGTGGAGCCTGCCACTTGCAGTTATCCTGGCGGTGCCATTTGCTCTTTTCGGCGCATTGGCAGCAACCCTTTTGCGCGGTCTAACCAACGATGTCTATTTCCAGATCGGCATGGTGACGCTTATCGGACTGGCGGCGAAGAACGCGATCCTTATCGTAGAATTCGCCGTTCTCAAACGCCACGAAGGCCTATCGGCCGCCGAAGCCGCAATCGAAGCTGCAAAGCTGCGCTTCCGGCCAATCGTAATGACCTCGCTTGCGTTCATTCTGGGCGTTGTACCGCTGGCGATCAGCACCGGTGCGGGCTCGGCCAGCCGTCACTCGATCGGAACCGGTGTTATCGGCGGGATGCTCGCGGCAACGTTCATTGCCACCTTCTTTATCCCAATGTTCTACCGGCTCATCGCTTGGCGAAATCCCGCTAAGAAACAAGCAGAAAACTCCGAGACCACACCGCTTCCCGCAGAATGACACTCCCATGCATCTGGCGGGCCAACAAGCGCGGCATGACCACTGTCGACCAAATCCTCGACGGCGCAGAGGAGGTTTTGCTTACCAACGGGAAAACCGGATTGACCTTGAACGCTGTCGCTGAGTCGAGATCAGCAAAAGCGGTCTGCTCTATTGCTTCCCGCCGAAAGAACCTCTGGAGAGTCGCCTTCATAAGCGATCTGTCGTCAAAGTTGGCATTGGCTTAGTATGTATCTACATATGCTGTCGCTCCACGCCACCGCTCTCCGTCGTGCGGATTCTGCGCCAGGCGTGGAACTCTGAATTTTCTAAAGCCTGTACAGGCGCTCAGCATTGTCGTGAAAAAGCTTCAGTCGCTCGCTTATTGTATATTCCGCAGTGATTTCACGGAAGGCATCGAAAATTTTATTGTAGCTCGAAAACAGCTTGTCGACGGGGAAGTTCGAAGCGAACATGCACCGCTCGACGCCGAAAGCCGTGATGGCTGTTTCCACATAGGGGCTGATTTCGTCTATGTTCCAATCCCGGTTGCCCATTCCAAGGCCCGAAATCTTGCAGGCGACATTCGGTGCCTGTGACAGCTTTTTCATTGCCTCCCGCCAACCCCTGAAATGACCAGGCCCATCGACCTGCATGCCGGTGTGATTGAGGATAATCTGCACATCCGGAAAGTCGCGCGCCAGTTCGAGAAATTCCTCCATCTGCCAATAATAGAGCTGCAGATCGAAGCTCAGACCCCGACGCGCCAGTTCCTTGAAGCCGCGCCGCCACTCCGGGGTACGGCTGACCTCCGCCTCGGTCAGATAGGTCTTGGCCGGGTCGGTGTGAAAGTTCATCGACTGCCTGATGCCGCGGAAGTTGGCATACTGCATGTGCTCGTCGAGCAGGTCGCCCACGTGCTTTTTGCGAAGATCCGCATAACCGACAATACCATGCGGGAAACCATGTCTGTCGGCCACCGCCTGCAGCCAGCGTGTCTCGCCGGCTGGATCCTTGGGATCATAGCCGACATCGAGATGCACCGCCTTGACCAGTTTCTGGTGGCGCGCGTCTGCAAGAAAATCCTCGATGAGATAGGTCTTGTTGATCGCGGTATAGTCGCCGAATGCGGATGACTTCACGCCGTCGGAGAGCCACGGGTAATAGTTGTTGTCCAGGTCCCATAAATGAAAATGGGGATCTATGATGGGGAACTGGTCCATGTTTCGGATTCCGCCTCTATGAGTAAAAGGATCGGGTACGGCGTCGAAGACCCGCACCCGCTTCATATCAGTTGGCCGGCGGGAAGACACGGGCGATGACGGCCTTGGCTTCCGGTGAATCCACCTTGTCGGCCGTGACCAGCGGCATGACCAGGGCCAGATCCTTCTTGACTGGAGCCTTGGTCAGTGCGTTGAAGACCTGTTGCGTCCCGTCGATGCCCTGCCCGACCGCTTCCTGGAAAAAGATGCCCTGGATCGCGTTCGATTTCAAAAGCGCGATCGTCGTCGGGCTGCCGTCCGCGACCGCGACTCCGACCTTTCCAGTGAGGCCACGGGTCTGGAGGACCTTGGCGGCACCGGTTCCCGCTTCGTCATACATCCCGTAGATCCCCTTGATGTCGGGATGAGCGGTCAGCATGTCGTTTGCCTGCGTGACAGCTTCGTTGACGGTCAGGCCGCGGGTCTCGAGCATCTGCGCCAACGTGCACCCATCCGCCTTGAATGCCTCCTCGGCCCCCTTGAGGTATTTCTGGGCGTTTTCGCGGTCCTGCGGCAGCGACAGCATGCCCACCTTGTTGCCACCGCGATCCTTGGCGAGTTTGCAAACGAAGCTTCCCTGCGCCTTGCCGGTCTCGTAATTGTTTGCGGTCACCGACGACGTATAGTCGGTCTGGCCCGGCTGCGGACCAATCCCGGCAAAGGCGATCGGAATATTCTGCGACTTCAGATAGGCAAGCAGCGGGGGAGTGCTGGTCGAGCTGACCGGGCCGATGACGATTGCATCGACGCCCTTGGTGATGGCGGTACGGGCATTGTCCATCTGTTTGGCCGGCGAGTTTTCCGAGGTATATTCGACATAGTCCATGCCGAGCTCCTGGGCCTTCTGCTTCACCCCGTAGCCGACCCATTGCCAGTAGGAGATGTCGAGCGACGGTGCCAGATAGGCGACGGTCTTCTTTTCCTGTGCCTCGGTCGGGGCGGTCGCGAACATCACCGCGAGTGCCAGGCCTGCAGCAAGCGCAAGGCTTCTCTTTTTCTTGGTTTTCATTTCAGTTCCTCCTCCAATGCGCCGGACGATTCCGGCTTTCTTTTTAATCAATGCCTGCTGCGCCGTGACTTGCCGAAGCGGTCGATGAGCACCGCCACGAGAATGGCGAACCCGGTCACGGAACCTTGCCAGAAACTGTTGATGCCGATGAGATTGACCCCGTTTTGGATGACCGTGATCATCAGTGCGCCGAGCACTGCTCCGACGGCCGTGCCCGTCCCGCCCAGCAGACTGGCTCCGCCGATAACGACCGCTGCGATCGCCTGAAGCATCAGGCTGGAGCCCGCCGTCGACTCGGCGTTGAGAATGTAGGAGATCGTCAAAAGACCTGAAAAAGAGGCCAGAAGCGACGAGGCGACGTAGGCCATAAACTTCGTTCGCTTGACTGGAATGCCGAGCAGATAGGCGGCGGTCGAGCTGCTGCCGACGGCATAGAACCAGCGCCCCGCGACCATCTTCTTCAAGAAGAATTCGATGGCGATCAGAAGCACCAGGCAGAAGAGAATGTAGTTGGGAATGCCCGGAACGAGACTTCCGCTGTTGAGCAGCCAGAAATCCGGATCGCCGATCGGCATCGAACGGCCGTTGGTCACGATGAAGGCGAGTGACCCCGCCACGGCGAAGGTGATCAGGGTGACCACGAAGGGAGCAAGCCCGACGACCGTCACCAGGAAGCCGTTGATCGATCCGAATACCAGCCCAACCGAAAGACCAGCAAGCGCGGCACCGACGCCGCCCAGCCCCTGTGCCATTGCCTGTGCCGTCACCATGCCGGTCAGCGAGAAGACCGACCCCACCGACAGATCGATACCGCCCGTGATAACGACAAGCAGCACACCCAAAGACATGATGATGAGCGGCGCGCCTGCCTGGGTGATGTTGGCGAAATTGCCCCAGCTTAGCGCCTGTGGCACCTGGGAGCCGACGGCGAGTGCCACAAGCGCGATGGCGAATGCGATTGCGATCTCCGTTCGATAAGCCGAAAGCAGGCTTTCCCGCTGTCTTGTCGTCAGCTCCCGGCCCGCCTTGGCCGAACTTGTTTCTGGTGCGTATGTCATGCCGCCATTCCCGTCATGTTTGCGAGAGCGTCCTCGCTTAAATCCTGCTTATCGACCACGCCGGCGCAGCGGCCCTCCGTATCGAACGCTACCACCCGGTCGCAGACTTCGAGCAGTTCCGCGTTTTCAGTGGACCACCAGACGATGATCGTTCCACTTGCCGCCATCCGCCGGATAAGCTGATAGATCTCCTTCTTGGTGCCGATATCGACACCCCGTGTAGGCTCTTCCAGCACGAGCAGACGGGACGGCAGGCCGAGCCAGCGAGCAAGAAGAAGCTTTTGCTGCGTGCCGCCGCTCAGGGTATCGGGCAGGTCCCAGATGGAGGCCGCCTTGATTTTCAAGGACTGAACCAGGTCCAGGCATTCTGTTCTTTCACGCGAATTCGTGAACCAAACGCCGCGGACGATACGCCTGGACGCCATGACGTTGTCGATGATCGGCAGGTTTGCAAGAATGCCTTTGTGCGCGCGGTCTCCAGTGATAAATCCCGCTCCGTTGCGCGCAGCTTGGCGGGGCGAGGTAAACGCTTCCGGCCAGCCGCTGCGGGCGACCATCCAGCGGCGGGCTTTGGCTGCACCGACCAGCGCCGAGATAAGTGCCAGCGGTCCGGCGGGAGCACCCGCCACGCCCAGGACCGTTCCAGGCGCCAGTCTCACCTCCATGTCCGCGTCCCGGATCACCAGGGTGTCATCCGCAGTGTTCGCATTTTTCGCCGTGACATGCGAAACGGAACCGTTTTCGGTCTGCCTCGCCGTGATCTGCCCCATTTTTTCGACGATCGCTGTGTCGGAGAGGCTCTCGGTCGCCACGCAGTCGACCACCGTCCTTCCGTCGCGGATGATCGTGCAGACATTGGCGATCTGCCTTATTTCCTTCATTCGATGCGAGACGAAGACAACAGCGAGCCCATTCTCCGTCGTCAGTCTTCGCAGGACGTCGAACAGGCGTTGCGTCTCGGCAGACGTCAGGTTTCCCGTAGGTTCGTCAAGCAGGAGCAATTCGGCTCCGAAAGACAGGGCTCTTGCAATCTCGACCATCTGGCCTTGATGCAGGCTGAGGTCTCCGACAAGCCTGTGCAGGGACGTATCTGCAAATTCGGGGTCGATCAGGCACAGCGCATCATGCGCCAAACGCCATGACCGCTTCCTGTCGAACAGACCGAAACCGCTCGTCAGCTGCGGCAGGACGATGTTTTCTGCTACGGTCAGATGCGGCAGGAGTGCGAGTTCCTGATGCACAACGGCGACCTTAGAGCGCCCATCCGCTTCGGAAAGCAAGTTACCGGCCGCATCATGGAATGCGATGTCGCCGGCGTCTTTCGCGGCCAGTCCGGTGATGATCCTGATCATCGTCGACTTGCCGGCACCGTTTCCACCCAGCAGGGCATGGACTTCGCCGCGTGCGACCGAAAAATCCACCCCCTTGAGAACCGATGTCGCGCCGTAGGACTTGGTCAGCCCTCTGACGGAAAGGACGGGTTGCGATTGATGGCTCATGACATTCTCCTCAGTAGATCGTCAGAGCCGGGATGAAGCTCACCGCCAGCAGGAGCAGCATTGCCATGCCGAAGAAGGGCCAGAGTTCGCGCGTCGTCGCGCCAAGCGGCGCCTTTGCGATCGACGAGGAGATGAACAGCGTCGTTCCGATCGGCGGCGTGTAGAGCCCGATGCCGAGGTTGATCACCATCATCAGGCCGAGTTGTACCCGGTCGAGACCGATCACATCTGCGAGCGGCACGAAGATCGGGCCGAGAAGCAGGATAGCGGGCGGCATGTCGAGCGGCATGCCGACGATCAGCATCAGAATGTTCATCATCAGGATGATGACGATGGGGCTGGAAATATTGGCCGCAACCCATTCCGCCATTTGTTGCGGTGCTTGGTCGAAGGTGAGAACCCAACCCACCGCAGCACTGCCCATGATCACCAGCATGACGACGCCGGTTGCCACGCCGGCCTCGACGAGGTTGTCGCAGAAGCGGCCCCATGTGAGGTCGCGATAGAAGAGGAGGCTCAGAAGCATCGAATAGACGACGGAAAGAACCGCGACCTCGGTGGGGGTTGCGAAGCCGAAGCGCAGCAAAAGGATAATCAGGATGGGCAAGAGGATCGCTGGCGCACTCTGCAGGGCAAGGCGTGCGAGGTCGCGCTTTCGCATCTTGACCGGGTTTGCGGCATAGCCACGCCTGACAGAAATGTACCAGCATACAAACACGAAACTTGCGGCCATGATCAGGCCGGGCACAATGCCCGAGATGAACAGGTCGGCGACGCTGACACCGCTGATCAGAGAAAAGAGGATCATCGGGATCGATGGTGGGATTAGGACGTCGATCACCGCCGACGTGGCATTGTTGGCAGCGCAGAGTGCAGGCGGGAATCCCTGCTTCTTCTGCCAGGGAATAAGCACCGAGCCGAGCGCGCTGGCGTTTGCAACGGCAGAGCCCGAGACCCCACCAAACACCACGGAGGAGACGACGGTGGTTGAAAGCGGTCCTCCGCGCCAGCGTTGCATGGCCTTGGAGGCGAGCTCCAGCAATTGCTTCCCCAGCTCTCCGCCGAGCATCAGCGTTCCCGCCAGCATGAAAAACGGCAAGGCGAGCATCGGAAAGGACTGGGTCTGGTCATAGACCTGCTGCGCCACGACCGATAGCGGCACGTAGCCGTTGAATAGAACCCCCAGGCCCGCAGCGATAATCAGCCCGTAGCCGACCGGGACGGCCAGGACCATGAGGACGCAGAAAGAGACGATCATAATCAGTGTCATAGGGGCATCTCCTCGGCCTTGATCTCGATCCGCTGATCCCAGCCGAAGCGCAGGACACGGAGCGTGGCCGCTACGGTGACGAAGGACACAAGCACAGCGCCTGTAGCCAGGGCGTAGTAGCCGATGCTGTTGGGCAGTTGCAGAACGGGACTGTGTTCGAAGCCGGCAATCTCGGCGACGACGACAGACTGATAGGCCAGCAACAGAAATGCCACGATGCTGACGGCGTTGGCGAGGACGAACGCCGCTAGCCGGGCCTTGCCATCGAGCTTGTCGTAAAGCCACTCAACGGCCATGTGCCCACCTGCATGCGCTGCAAGAACGATGCCGGCGATAATGAACCACGGGAAAAGCAGCATGGGCAGTTCCTGCGCAAAGGAAAAGCCGCCACTTGCGAGCGTGTAGCGGGCGAAGACGTTTGCCGTCATCACCACCGTCAGCGCGATACCGCTGGCAATGATGACGAATCGGGAAAACTGGACGATTGCGCGCGACACCAGGTCGACGCCCCTAAACAAGATCTGCATGGATGGCTCCGATCAGGACCAGGGCTTTACGCCCTGGCCTCCGCTTCGATCTTGCTGACGAAATCGCCGAAAGGCTTTTTCTTCCAGTTCTCGGCGACATCCGCCGTCGCCTTCAAGAAAGCCTCACGCTCGACCTCAACGACCTCCACTGCGGTGTTGCTCTTGAAACTGGCGAGAACCTGGGCTTCTTTTTCCGCCGACAGCTTGCGCTGCAAGTCGCCGGCTTCCTTTGCCGCCGCCTTGACCGCTTCAAGATCGGCGCCGAGACGCGCCTGGGCGATCTTCGACATCAGGAACGGGGTCGATTCCCACTTGTGGGCGGTCAGGCTGATATATTTGTTGACCTCGAACAGCTTGGAGCTTTCGATATTGGCCAGCGGGTTTTCCTGCCCGTCGACGACGCCTTGCTGCAGTGCGATGTATAGTTCGCCGAAGGCGATCTGTTCCGTAGCAGCACCCATCGCCTGGAAAATGTCGATCGTCATCGGATCGGCGGGCGTCCGGATTTTCAGCCCCTTAAGTTCGTCTGGGGCGGAAATCTTCCGTTTTGAATTTGTGAGGTGGCGAATGCCATTGTCCCACCAGTCGAGTGGAATGACACCCACTGCCTCGAAACGCTTGTTGAGATCTTCCCCGACGGGGCCGTTCAGAACCGCCATTGCGTTCTGCGTACTGGCAAAAAGGAAGGGCAGGCCAAGAGCTGCCAGTTCCGGAACGAGGGCAGATGTCGCGCCCTGACTGTTTGCCGTAAAATCAAGCGCTCCGGTGCGCAGGCTGGTCAGCATCGCGGAGTCACTGCCGAGCGTTTCGGCCCCGGCAACGTTGATCTTCACGCGGCCGGAAGTCTTTTCACCCACCAGCTCGGCAAATTTGACGGCTGCCAGCGTGCGTGGATTTCCAGGGGCCGCGCCGTGCCCGAGGGTCAATGTGGTCGCCGCCTGCGCGGGGCGGATGCCGAACACCACCGCCGGGGCCGCGAGGGCACCGCTGGCCACGCTCAAAAATGTGCGTCTGTTGATATCCAAGCTCATGTTCTCCTCCATTATGTGCTTACGTAAAATGATCGGCCCGCACTCCCATCCGGGCCGCCACAAAAGTCTATTCATCCAGCCATGACTTGATGGCAGCCTTAACTTTCAGGGTCGAAAGACCATACTGGTCGTGCAAAGTCGGAAGCGCTCCCGCTTCCAAGAATTCATCGGGAAGTCCTATCTGCCGGAATGCGGCGGGCCTGACATTCGAGCGCATCAGGGCTGCGCCGACGGCTTCTCCCAGGCCCCCGATGACGGTGTGGTTCTCCGCCACAACCACAAGCCTGTTCTGCTTGCGGCACTCTGCCAGGATCGTCGCCTCATCAAGAGGCTTGATCGTCGGCACGTGCAAAACGGCGGCCTCGACGCCGTCATTCTGCAAATCCTTTGCGGCCTCCAGCGCGCGCATCGTCATGAGGCCGGAGGAGATGATCAGTACATCTGCGCCATCCCGGATGATTTTGGCTTTGCCGAGTTCGAACTTATAGCCGTATTCGTCGAGCACCACCGGCACGTTGCCGCGCAAGAGGCGCATATAGACCGGCCCCTTGTGCAACGCGATCGCAGGCACGGCCTGCTCGATTTCGCTGGCATCGCAGGGATCGATGATGGTCAGGTTCGGCATGCCGCGGAACATGGCAATGTCCTCGGTCGCCTGGTGACTGGGGCCGTAACCTGTCGTCAGACCGGGAAGCGCGCAGATGATCTTGACGTCCAGCATTTCCTCAGCGATCGCCAGGCAGATGAAATCATAGGCGCGACGCGACGCGAAGACTGCATAGGTGGTGACCCAGGGCTGAAAGCCCTCGCGCGCCATGCCGGCCGCCGACATCATCAACAGCTGCTCGGCCATGCCCATCTGGTAGAATTTATCGGGATGGGCCGCGCGGAACACATGTAGGTCGGTATATTTCGCGAGATCGGCGGACATGCCAACGATCCGGTCATCCTTTTCCGCCAGCGCAGCAAGTGCGTTTCCAAACGGTGCTGGCCTTGTCGACTGGTCGGGGCCGGCGATCGATGCGATCATAGCCGAAGTGGTCATCCGGGGCCGGTCAGCACCGCGGGTCAGAAAATCCGGACGTATGTATTTCGAGCGCCTCATTCCCCTGCTCCCGCATCGATGATCCTGATTGCTTCCCTCCACTCGTGCGGCTCGACTCGAAGAAAGTGGTTTCGCTCACGCGCTTCCAGGAAGGGCACGCCCTTTGCCATTTTCGTATCACAGATGATAATTCTCGGCTCCGGCCCTTTATGATGACGGGCGGCATCGAAGGCCTCGACCAGAGCGCCAAGATCATTGCCGTCGACCCGCTGGACGAACCAGTTGAACGCCTCGAATTTCGGCCCGAGCGGCTCGAAATTGAGAACGCCAATCGAAGGGCCATCGGCTTGCATCTGGTTGACGTCGACGATGCCGATGAGATTGTCGAGCTTGTAGGAGCCGGCCGACATCGCTGCCTCCCAGGTCGAGCCCTCGTCCAGTTCGCCATCGGAAAACAGGTTGTAGACGAAGGCATCCGATTTCTTGCGCTTCAGCGCCAGCGAGATGCCAACGGCGATGCCAAGCCCGTGGCCGAGCGATCCGCCGGTGATCTCCATGCCAGGTGTGTAGGTCGCCATCCCCGACATCGGCAGTCGACTGTCGTCGGTCCCGTAGGTCTCAAGTTCGTCTTCAGGGATAATCTCGGCTTCAATCAAGGCGGCGTAAAGCGCTATAGCGTAGTGTCCGATTGACAGAAGAAAGCGGTCGCGGCCTTCCCATTCCGGATCTTCGGCTCGGTAGTTGGTTGCATGGAAATATGAAACGGCCAACACGTCGGCAACGCCAAGTGCCTGGGCGATGTACCCCTGCCCCTGAACTTCACCCATTCTGAGTGCATGGCGTCTGATGCGCCGGGCGCGCTCGGGCAGGCTGATATTGTGGCCCATCTGTGCCATCGACTGGTATCTCCTCGAATATGCGTTGGTGATGCTGCCGATCAGTGGATCAGCATTCCACCATTGACGTCGATCACAGCGCCGGTGACGTAGGCTGACAGGTCGGATGCCAGGAACAGGTAGATGTTGGCAACATCGCGTGCATCCCCAAGCCGGCTGAGCGGAATGCCCTTGATGATGTCGGCGCGCATCTCTTCCGTCAGCTTGCCGCCTGTGATGTCAGTTTGGATCAGGCCAGGGGTCACCGAATTAACGCGGATGCCAACCGGCCCGAATTCGCGGGCCATGGCCTTGGCTAGGCCTAGCACGCCGGCTTTGGCGGCTGAGTAATGCGGACCACCGAAGATGCCGCCGCCACGTTGCGCCGAAACTGAAGAGATGCAGGCGATCGACCCTCCGCCATTGTCGCGCATACTAGGAATGAACGCCTGGCTGAGAAACAGGATGCCCGTCATGTTGACGGCAATTATACGTTCCCAGTCGGCCTCGGTAATATCGAGGGTTTTAACCGGCTGGGTAACGCCGGCATTGTTGATGAGTGAATCAATCTTGCCGAAAGCGGCCTCGACAGCGGCTGCGGCAGACAGGCAGGACGCCTTGTCAGAGACGTCGCAACGCAGCCCGATATGAGCGCCATGGGAAACAACCGGCAGCTCTCCTGCGGCCTGTTCCGCCGCGTCGCCATCAATGTCCAGGATGGCAACGCGCGCGCCGTGCTCAGCAAATAGCTCTGCTGTCGCGCGGCCAATGCCGCGCCTGCTTGCCGCGCCCGAAATGACTGCGGTCTTCCCTTGCAATAACATGTCTGTTCTCCTCCCGGTGCCTCCCCGACACCGGTCTTCACCTACACGACGATTGGCGTCGCATACGGTCAAGTTGGCAAAACAAGGGCAGGATCACAAACGGGATATTTACACTGGTACGTGAATCTGGTTCACTAATCCCATGCTCAACATAGCCTCGCTGTCCGCATTCCGCGTTTTCGAGTCCGCAGCGCGCCTGGGATCGTTTCGGGCTGCAGCCGACGAGTTGAACCTGTCACCAAGTGCAGTCAGTCACGCGATAAAAGGGTTGGAAAAAAGCCTGGGCGTCGCCCTGTTCGAGCGCACGACACGAAATGTCATCCTGACGCTTTCGGGTCAAACCATGCTGACCCATGCATCTGATGCCTTTGAGGAACTTCGCCGCGGTATTGAGGCAATCTCATCCAATCGGGCACACCTGCTCAGGGTTCACTGCGCTCCGAGCTTCGCTGCACAGGTTCTGTCTCCTTTACTCCCCTCTTTTCTCAGGCAGAATTCCGGGGTCGAGGTGAGGATCGCCGCGAGCACAACGTATGCCCGCTTTGTGGACGGCCTTTTCGACTTGGACATCGTCTACGGCGAGCCCCTCAACCGGGAAGACCTGATCGTGGTGCCTCTTGGCGAGGAGATCGTTTCGCCGCTCTGTTCACCGGAATTTGCCGCCACACTGAAATCCCTGCGCGACCTGACGAAGTCCCCTCTCATCCGCAGTGACCTCAAACGCATACAGTGGGTTGACTGGTTCGAGGCCAACGATCTCGGTCCGCCGCCACAGCCGGCCATGTCCTTCGACCGATCCTTCCTGGCGCTCGACGCGGCAGCAAACGGACTTGGGATCGCGTTGGAATCGAACGTTCTGGCGAGGCGTGGCCTTGAGGGCGGCAGGCTGGTCCGACCTCTTTTAGGGGAAGGCCGTGACAACCGCTACATCGGCCACTATCTCGCCTACCCAAAATCCGGCAGCCAACGGCGCTTAGCCCGTGAATTTGCCACGTGGCTGCAGGCCGAAGTCATGATTGGCTCCGCCACGGCCTGACATTATCGACTCCGGAAAGGTGCTGGCCTTTTCTCTTTTAGGCCAGCCTGCACTCACGCCAGTCATCGTTAGCAGTGAGCATCGAGGCAAACCGCATTGGGTCGCACCTCGGAAAGAATCGAAGACAATCCGGGAAACTCGTATTTTGAGCCACACTTTTTGAAAAGAAGCAGCAATATCCCGTGTACTTGTAAAGCTGAATTGAAATTTGGATCTTTTCTTGGGGCGGGACAAACCAATATCCTTAGCGGCACATGTCGCTCGTGCGCAGAATAAACAATTAGTTGCCCAATCCCAGTGAACCAACTTTGAGTATCAGATGAAGCCTTAACTTCGAACAATATCTGCATGTTTCCGCATTTGTCTTTTATATATAAGTCAGGAAACATATTTGAGTTTTTGGAATTATCGGCTTTGAATTTGAGCTTTTTAAGCTTCGATTGCAGGGCATTAACCACCCTTCCATGAATTCTCTTGATTTCATATTCCGTATTTGGGTGGCCATTGCCAGTTCCATCTGCAGCATTCTCGGGGGAAAATGATGTTCCAAGTGATGGTGCGTCTGACGTCTTGATCTGGGCACTGGCACGCGCCATAGCGCGTAACCTTTCACATTCCCGTACGTATTCAGCTATACGACTGATAAAATCATTATTATGCAATTTGCCAAAAATGAAAACTTCCTCAGCCTGAAGATTACTTCCCGTTGCTGAATCGAACCGAAAGATTGGCTCTTGCACGAACCCCCTGATGTTCCCTGCAAAGTCAGATATCTTAAGTTGCCCTCCACGACCACCACCCAAACCGCCTTTGTGACCAAGGTAGAAATCGCCTTTTTTATCCGCCAACATTCGCCCAGCAATCTGCTTATATGTCGGGTTCAACGCCAAATTGATTTCAACGCTGGGCGACATTAACTCATTGGGGCCACGCAATGTCGATCCGAACCAGCAAAGCCACCGATGATTATCGCCTTCCGGTTTTTCGCTGAAGTAGGTCCAGAGATGGTTATTCTTATTCCAGTATATTTTTGCATTATGTGTAACCCCGCCCGGGGTAGTTAAATTCCGAGTAAGCATTTCGGTCGATGCATTGCGAAGCACTCGTTTTAGCTCGCGATGAAATTTTTGAGCTGAACTTTTGTCGATAACTTTGAGCATTCTCACTTCCTCCTGAGGTGTATTTTACTCACCTCAGCTTCGCAGTTTAACTTGTTCTAGAAACTTGTCCCAACCTTCAACGCCAAAGGGCGAGTAAGAAATGACAATTGATTTGGCCTTCGTACAGATCAAAAGCTAGCAGCGCCGCATATCCCTGCCCTAGCGTCTCTGGCTCAGGATCCGGCACGACCACACCTCAGTTGTCTGGGACTTTGTGGGCGAGTGCAATTTTCGGCCAACATATATGTGTATATGGGTAGTCAACTTAAAAGATCATTCTTGTCCTAGTCAGTTGTTTGCCTTCGCAGAAACTCAAGCCATCTGCTGGGCAGCCGAGGATGGGTTGACTCTCGTCGCCAAGAATGAGTCAATTGTATTCGGCCTAGAGGAGCGGCCGAAAAAACCTTGCATCAACGACACCCGCAGAATGGCAATGGCGGAACAAAAGAATGCGCTGGGCAAGACCACCGACCCTTGGCCCAAATACGACAATCCCATCCGGCAAGCTCGCCATTGTTATCCATGCCAACTTGTACTCAGGCCTTTCGGAGAACACGTAAGCTTCCAGCCCTGCGCTGATTGATCGGTCGTGCATGGCGACCTTCCAGCATTGCGGTTTCGAGATGTGGATTGCGGTCAGTCGGGTTCACATCAGAAACCGGAGACAACCGCCAGCGGCTCCCCCACGGAGAGGAAGTCGGTTCTCCAGGCTGGAACTGGCCGACCCACCATTTCCAGTGGTCCTGATCCAGCGGTTCCACCTAGATGCCGGTGAGAATCCTCGCGATCCTCACAGCATATCGATCGGTCATACCCGACGTGAAGTCAGCGAGAGCGTGTAGCGCTTGCTCGGCATCGGTAACGTTCCGCAAGTCCAGATCTAAGGCTCTTACGAGTTGCCGATTGTGGTCGGAAAGCTTATCCTGATCCCACTTGGCCTTGGCAAGATCCTCGAATACTGGAAGCACGCCTGACATCACATTACTAATCACGCGCCGACCGGAGACCTCCAACTCGGTCTTTCTCCGGGCGGTGAAAACCTGGTCCCGAGAAAGGGACTTCATTTTAGCAAAGATGGAAGCCATGGGTCCCGCTTCGGTTAAGGAGTCAGAGAAGGTCCCCGCCATGATCGCCTCGTAGTTGGTTTTGAAGGCCTCGACACAGCTCTCGATTGCGGCCCCGATGCTTAGTGCGCGCAGCAATGCAATGTGTTCGGCCTTGCTAAGGCTGCTCACGTCGCGATTGGGATTGTTCGCGGCCTCGTGCAGCAGGCCCTTGACTGTATCGAATGGGAGCTCACCGGTCGTGAAGGCGTCTTCAAGATCGACGATATTGTAGCAGATATCGTCTGCGGCTTCGACGATAAAGACCAAGGGATGCCGCAGCCACCAATTCCCGGCTTGATGTATTTCCTGAGGTAGCCCGAGAGAATCCGCTGCCTCGTTTAACAGTTCGAGCTCAGAATTGAATACGCCGAACTTCTTGAGGCCGACATATGGCGCAACTCCTTTGCCGACGATGCTCTCGCGGACAGCAGCGGTGACGGGGTACTTCGTGAAGGCTCCTAAGGTTGCCTTCGATAATCGCATACCGCCTTCATTCCGATACATCTCGAGGCGGGTAACTATTCGGAATCCTTGCGCATTTCCTTCGAACTTAATGAACTCGAAGCGGTGCTGTTCCTCGATGTCTGCCATCAGCCCTTTGGCATCGAAGAACTTCTCCGCAAACCAGTCACCTATTGCCGCTTCGCCCGAGTGACCGAATGGAGGGTTGCCGATATCGTGTGCGACGCACGCTGCCTGAACAATGTTCGCCAGACTATTCGACTCGCCGTTATCAATCCGATGAGTCTGTTCGAGCCAATTGCCGATTCGCATAGCCAATGATCGTCCGACGCTGCTGACCTCGATTGAGTGAATCAGACGGTGATGGACGTGATCGTGCTCGTAGAGAGGCTGCACTTGAGTTTTATTGGCTAAGCGCCGGAATGGTGCAGAGAAGACGATGCGATCATGATCCTGTACGAAGATCGACCGGTTCGGCTTTGGCTCGTAGTGTTTGTCGCCAAGTCGTTCGCTGCAAAGCAGTTTCTCCCAGTCCATTCTCGTACCCCAGTTTACGTTCCGAATACCAATCAGTAGCCTTCACAGGAGACGCTGCCAAGCCAATGTCTTCATTGAAATAAAAGTTACTCAAGAACGACCCTCGCCCCTACGGCAATTGGAGGCAGAGAGTCGGAGGCATGGCTGATAGGCACATGGCGTCCCCGTCATCGGCTGTTAGCTGAATGTCTCCTTGCAAGCGACAAACGGCAGAAGCGAACACACGTCCGACCTGACGACCAACGGACGCAATAGAATTAACACTTCTGATCATCGCCAAAGTTTCTGTCGCTTGGCTTCGAACTCGTCGGCAGTTGATCGGATTCGCGACGTCTCCCGGCATCCTCTTAAGGTAGCGCGTCGAATTTACGCTGATGTCCATTCACCATCTCGCGCAGACGCGCGGGTTGGAGCACTTCTACCGACTTGCCCCAAGAGTAGAGGTGCCAGCACATCTCGAGGTGGCCGGATGCCTTGAAGCGGACAAGCAGTGAGCCATCCGGCTCCTCCTCAATGGTCTGTGTAGGATGGAATACAAACCGACGCGCGTGCGGTGCGGCGTCCGGCGAGAACCGCCATATGACGTCGCCGTACTCTGATGCGCTCTCGTATGACCCGAATCCCTTCTCCGCATGAGTGCGAATGTTGAAGTCAGCATCGAGATCAAAGCTCTCGTCGAGTACTTCGGCCGAGTGGATCTCCTCGACGCGGTAGTGCTGCAGTGGTGCACCAACCTTCATCGTATCCCGCGCGACTAAATAGCGACGCACGCCTAGAAGAAGACCGTGTGGCGCGATCACCCGTTCGCTCGGAATGTCCTGCTTGCGCTTACGGTAGGATATCCGCAGCAGGAACGGTCCCTTGAGCGCCTTGGATATCGCAGCATCGACGTCCCCGCTGACGGCAGGGCGCGGCCCCGGTCGAGCCGCATGCCCTAAGGCTTCGAGTAGCGCCTCCTCGTCGACCGCTAGCCTGAGCTCGGCCTCGGGCCGGACTAGAGCCCGGACCTTACGCTCGAGTTCGCGGACCGTACCTGCCTCAGGCTTCATTCCAGCGGCATCCAGTTCATTGATCGCTGTACTTAGAGCAGCGAGCTCCTCCGCCGAAGGGGTGAGGAGCGGTGCGATCGCACGCGCCGGGATGCGCCAGCGGCGCTTGCGATCATCGCCGTCATCAGACTGCGTCTGAGGGAATGCCGCCTCCAATGCTACCGTCATGCGCTGCGCCGATCGGCGCACGCAGCCGAACTCTTCAATGATTTCCTCGAGCGACACTCCGCTTCGGCGGGTCGCCATCATCGCCAGTTTGAGAAGCTCCTGGGCCTTCGCGAAAGACATAAAACCACCATGACAGCTTTTGTCGTCCTTTTCTGCTATAGCGTAGAAAAGGGGATTGCGCATGCGATTAATTCGGGACGTGTTACGGCTAAGTGCGTCGGACCTCATGCGGTTCAAAGGTTGCCGCCATGCGACGGCTCTGGACTTACGTCTGATTGAGGTTGGCGACCTCCATCCCGGTGAGGACGGGGCCGAGGCCAAACTGCTTCAAAAGCAGGGCGACGAGCACGAACTCGCGTTCCTGGAGAAGCTGAAGGCGGACGGCCGCAACGTTATCGAGATCCCGAAAGATAACATTTCGCTTGAGGAGTCGGTGCGCCTAACGCTCGAGGCGATGAAAGCTGGACCTGACATCATTTTTCAAGGTGCACTGCTCGACGGCGCATGGGGAGGCTACAGCGACTTCCTCGAACGCGTAGAGCGTCCATCCGACCTTGGTGCCTGGTCGTATGAGGTCGTCGACACTAAGCTGAAGCGGAAGCCCGACCCGAAGCACGTCCTGCAGCTCTGCCTGTACAGCGATCTCATCGCCAAGACACAGGGTGTCGCGCCCGAGGCGGCCCATCTCCAGTTGGGCGACGGTAGCCGCTTCACCGTTCGACTTTCCGAAGTATCGTCCTATGCTCGGCACGCGCGGCGAATGCTGGAGGTGTTCCTCATCGAACGCCCCAAGACCCGGCCTGAACCCGTGTCGGCATGCACCCTCTGCCGCTGGAGCGATCACTGTGCCGAGCAGTGGGATGCAGAGGACAGCCTGACGCAGGTCGCCGGCATCACCCGGTCTCAACGGCAGAAGCTCGAGGCGGTCGGCATCATCACTATGGCCAATCTTGCCACACGGGACGATCGGGTGCCGAAAATGGCAGTCGAAACTCAACGCAAGTTGGTCTCTCAGGCTCGCCTGCAGTCGGCTCGCCGCAGCGGCGGGCTGCCGTCCTTCGAGCTCCGAGCGGCTGAACCTGGAAAAGGCTTTGGCCTGCTGCCGACGCCTGATGAAGGGGACATGTTCTACGACATTGAGGGCGATCCGTACTTTCCTGGTGGGCTCGAATACCTTCACGGCGTGTGGTACCGCGAGAATGGCGAGTGGGCGTTTCGCGCCTTTTGGGCCCACACCCGCGAGGACGAGGGTCACTGCGTGGCTGACCTGCTGGCCTTCCTCGTTGACCGCATGCGGCGATACCCGAACGCCCATATATTCCATTACGCCAACTACGAGGTCGCGGCACTCCGACGACTGACCGCGCAACATCGTACCGGCGAGGCGGCGATGGATCAGCTCCAGCGCGAGCAGCGCTTCGTCGACTTGTTTAGAGTCGTCTCCGGCGCCATGGTTGCATCGGAGAAGGGCTACTCTATCAAGGATCTCGAGGTCTTTTACATGAACAAGCGTGCGGGTGACGTCGCGACCGCAGGGGGCAGCGTCGTCTTCTACGAAGAGTGGCGCCACACCGGCGAGCAGCGCCTGCTTGATGAGATTTACGACTACAACCGAACCGACTGCATCTCGACTCAGCTGCTCCGAGACTGGCTTGTCCGGGATGTCCGCCCGGCGGGAACGGTTTGGCCGGTCCTTGGCGAAATCCCCGAAGGCGGATCACTCTCAAACATTGATGCGGAGGACGACGAGATCGCGGTCCTACGCGCCAAACTCCAGCCGGTGCGCGAGCGGCTCGGCGATCGTGTGGCCGATCTGCTGCTTGACCTCAGCCAGTTCCACAAGCGCGAGGACAAGCCGACCTATTGGGCGATCTTCGACCGCCTCGCGCAGGAGAGCGAGGATCTGCTCGACGACCTCGAATGCATCCAAGGCTTAGAGGCTATAAGTGAGCCGGTGCAGGTCACGAGGCAGTCTTTCGAGCGGACATATAGGTTCCCGCAACAAGAGACGAAGCTGCGTGCTGGCAAGAGCCCATGTTTGAAGCCGGCGGCGATGCCCGAGGACGCCAACCTGCGATCGATCGACCACGATGCGAACACGCTGGTGTTACGCCGCTCGACAGCGAAGGGCCCCCTGCCCGATCGCCTCGATCTCCTGCCGCCGAGGCCTCTCCGCAACAACGTCCTGAAAGACGCTATCGCGGCGATAACCGAGGAAATCATCGCGAACAGCGGTCGCTTCCCTGCCGTCGAGGACATGCTCACCCGCTCTCCGCCCCGATTCATAGATGGCCTTCGGCCCGCCGGCGTGATTTCAGCCGACGGCGACCTTCCCGCCGATGCGAGCCGCGCAATCGCTGCAATGGCCGACTCTACGCTGATAATCCAAGGCCCGCCGGGCACCGGCAAGACGTACGTTAGTGCGCTCTCGATCGTGGACCTCATCCAGGCGGGCGAGCGTGTCGCAGTGTCCTCGAACAGCCACAAGGCGATCGGCAATTTGCTTGAGGCGGTCGCCGAGGGCGCGAGGGCGCAGGGGGTGAATTGCCGCCTAGTCCAGAAGGCATCCGATGACGGCGACGACGACGCTCATCCTGGCATTGTCTTTGTAACCGACAATGACGCGCCCGAAATCGCTTCGGCGCACGTTGTCGGCGCGACTGCGTGGCACTTCGCCCGATACAACGAAGCAGCATTTGACTATCTGGTAGTCGACGAGGCCGGCCAAGTTTCAATTGCCAACATCCTCGCCATGGCACGTTCGGCCCGCAACATCGTGCTGGTGGGTGATCCCATGCAACTGCCCCAGCCGCTGCAGGGTAGCCATCCCGGAGACAGTGGGCGTTCTTGTCTAGAGTACTTAATCGATGGGCACCGCGTGGTGCCGTCCGACCGCGGCGTCTTCATTCCCGTCAGCCGACGCATGCACCCGCGAGTCTCCGGCTTCATCTCGACGGCTGTCTACGAGGGTCGGCTCGGCAGTGACGACGCGGCAGGCGCTCAGACGCTCGTATCCTGTACTGGCGCTGATCTCGTGGGCGCTGGCATGCGTGCCGTCGCACATTTCGACCGCTCTCAAGTGAGTCCAGAAGAAGTCCAGGCCATCGCGGCCCGCATCGTGGAAGTCGAGGGCGCTACCTACCGTGACCGCGACGGTCGCGAGCGCGTCGTAGGAAGCACCGACATCCTCGTCGTCGCTCCATACAACGCGCAGGTGAATGCGCTTCGTATTGCGCTTCCGAACGCAGTGCGGGTCGGCACGGTCGACCGCTTCCAAGGCCAGGAGGCACCGATCTGCCTTGTGTCGATGACGACCTCGAGCGGCGAGGATCTGCCGCGCGACCTCTCCTTCCTATTCTCGCTGAACCGAATCAACGTGGCCGTTTCGCGAGCTCAGGTCGCAGCGATGGTATTTGCCAGCCCGCTGCTTCTCGAGACGCCCTGCCGGACGATCGAGGAGATGTCGCTGGTAAACGCACTTTGCATGCTGCGGGAATATGGGGGTGACAGCTTCTGACGCCCTCGCGTGCGAACCTGCTTATATGGAAATAAGGAGTTTCGCGAAGATGGCAAACGACAAGCTGAATAAGACGGTTACGATCATAGTCGAGGGCACCGAACATGAATGGCCCAAGGGCGATATCAGCTATGCTGAAGTGGTAACGCTTGAGGTGCCGGACTACGCCCAGCACCCCGAGGTCACTTACTCTGTGCGTTATAAGCGCGGCCAAGGCAATAAGCCGGAAGGCACGCTTGCGCCGGGCGCCTCGGTCAAGGTCAAAAAAGGGATGATCTTCAATGTTTCAGAAACTGGTCAGTCGTAACCCCGACCTCGGCCGGCTCGTAGAGAGCGGCTATGCGGTCGCGTTCGACAGCAACTGCCTCGTCGTGCGCGACATCCCCTACCTCGATCGACACGGCGCGCTACAGAGCGGCTCTATGGTCGCCAAGCTTGTGTTCATTGACGAGGAGCACGTCCAGCAGGATGACCACCAGATCTACTTCGCGGGCGACCATCCCCATCAGCTTAACGGCTCTCCAATCCTCAACCTCGGCGGTGGCGAGATGACGATCCAATTGAGCGAGGTGTGCGCCGACGTTGTCGTGCAGCGCTCCTTCTCAAACAAGCCGATGCCCCAAGGCAGCTTCCCCGATTTCTACGCTAAGATTGAGAGCTACGTGTCAATTATCTCGGGGCCTGCGATCGAACGACACCCCACAGCAACCCCTTTTACCTATCGGGTGGACGAAACCTTCGAACCTGATTCAATTTTTAGGCTGCAGGACACCCTCACGTCCCGCGCGCAGATTGGCGACCTAAACGCTGGATTCGCCGGTGAGACGGCTGCCGTTATCGGGCTTGGCGGCACCGGCGCCTATCTCCTCGACCTTCTTGTCAAGTCCCCAGTACCTAATATCCGCGCGTTCGATGGCGACACCTACCACGTCCACACCGCCTTTCGCTCGCCGGGTCGTTTCATGAAGAAGGAACTTGGAACCGCTAAAGCCACCGTCTATGGCGACCGCTATGATAACTTCCGACAGGGATTGACTGTGGAAGCCACTTTCATCGATGAGGCCACCGCTGACCGGTTAGCCGGCGTCACCTTCGCCTTCGTTTGTGTCGACAAGGGGTCCTCGCGCGCTGCGATCTTTAATGTCCTGATCTCCCACAACATTCCTTTCATCGATGTTGGCATGGGCCTTAACCGTAAGCACAGCCAAATCGGCGGGATGCTGCGCACTACCTATTATCCCGGCGACGAGGGGGCGGCGATGCGTGATAGAAAGCTCGCCGACTTGTCCGACTCGGCCGACGACATCTACCGCTCCAACATCCAGATCGGAGAACTAAACGCGCTCAATGCCTGCCTCGCCGTGATTCGCTACAAGCAGGTGCGTGGGCTGTACCGCGACACCGAGGGGTATCGACACATGTTGTTCGGAATCGATGACCTCAGCATCACCGGGGACACGTATAATGAGGATTGAGCTAGAACAGGTGCGGACGATGCCAGCCCGGCTCGAGCCGGGCGTTCTCTACGTGTCGGAAGAGTTTGAGACTGCTGCGCACCTGTGCGCATGTGGGTGCAGGTCGAAGGTAAGAACACCCTTGGGGCCGACCGAGTGGCGATTCACTCATTACGCCGAGGGACCGTCGCTGCAGCCGTCGATCGGCAATTGGCAACTCCCCTGCAAGTCGCACTACTGGATTGATCGGGGCGAAATTAAATGGTCCACCAAGTGGAGCCACGAGCAAATTGCCGCCGGTCGCGCGGCCGAGGAACGTCGGCGCGAACATCACTACGCTGTGCTCTATCCAGATCGGTGGTGGGCGCGCGTTTGGCGCTGGCTTAAGTCAATGTTGGGCTGATACGCCGTCTGAGACGTGGCGGGAGTGAGAGCGAAGGCGACTTGGATCCGCGAGCGCCTTGGTTAGTCCCCGTTTCTTCGACAATTCGGCAAGATCTTCCAAAGTCGATTTCTCTGAGCCCTATCCTTGCAAAGGGGCCGATAGCGGCAATGGCTACTTTGGTTTTCGGCTCCATCAACCTCCAACTTTCGTCGATCGACAACGAAAAGGAGTTGGCCACAGCGTGGTCGCCAATGGAATGGGCGAGTGTAGCAGGGTTGCTGGTTGAGAAAGATCCGTTGGATTGGCGGGAATTGCGCATGTGGGATGCGTGATAATCAGGACTACCCAATCATAGTTTCGACCGCGTTAGATTCTGCAATTGTCCTATATGATAATGCACAGATCGCCGAATATTCGCGGAAACCTTCAAATCGACAAGTATCTGTCGTACGAAAACGCAGCCATGAATAATCTGGCGTCCCAACAGAAATTCCTTTCCGAAAGAACAGTTTCGTGCATATTATTTTAAAGGATTCAGTTCTTGAACCTACAGAGAAATGTGATTTCGTGTTCACAAAAATATGGCCAACCGACCTGCCTAAAGAAGCTTTCGAGGAAATGATCCTTGCCGCTGCGAACAATGATGATCAAATCGTTGAGCTAGGTGACGGTCGCCGCTTTAAGGTGACCGCTCAGGTCATCGATCCAAAAAAATCCGCTAAAGATTTTTTGATCAAGGGTGGACCATTAGGTTCAGATGAAGGATTCGGCAATTGATACCTAAGCTATGCATTTAATGGATTCTTTTATCCTTTAAGTCAGCTGGAGCACCCAGTCGGTAGTATCGCGAGAGCGTACGCGCAAACCGGAAGCGGGAATCGACAAACCATAATTGGCTCGTGATTCCAAAATTGCCCTTTCTGATAATTGGGTGGCCATCAAAGTTTCCGGACAGACAGGATTCCAGTCTTTTTGCTGGCACCCAATTATCTAAAAGCGGCGCGTTTGCCAATTCGGCATCACTCGGTCCTCCGCTTTGCCGAATATCCTTGAGATCTCTCAAGAGGTTCCACAAAAGTCCGATGGCGAGGTCGAGTTCTTTCAATTCCGGATCGGTAAGATTGTTCGTCATCAGTTTGCTCTTCTCTCAGAGATGTTTGTCATTGCTGTACGCCCCGCGGCAGGACAGAAAATAGTCTCCCGGTCATCAATCCCCAGGCCAACGCTTGAGGATCTTCCGCTACAATATTTCTCATTCACGATTTTTCTCCGCCCGTGCGTTTTTGCAGCGGGTACAGGTTTTAATTGATGTTGAACGTTCCTTGCTGGAATTATTGTATTCGGAGGTCAGAGAGCCAACGATGCCGATGCGGACTTATCAATGTGCTTGTCATCGGTTCACCTTAAAATGTGGTTTCAAAATATCAGCTACGTCGTGGGGGGAGAGTTTGAGTTTCTCCAACAGCGCCGCCGCCAGACTTTCCAAAGCATCAATGCGTTTCTGCAGGATTGTTTCAGCTCTAAGGAATTGCTTCGCTAATGTGCGATCTACTCTCGCTCTAAGATCGGTATCGGTCGACAGTACATTCAGCAATTCGGCCTCGTCCGTTGAAGCGCGATAGGACAGCCCACCGCCAAGACCGTACGACGCTTCAAGTTTAAGGCTCAGAATGGTAGCCCGCTGAAGATCGGAGCCATCAGTTCCACCAGATCCCGGGCTTCTGGCCCCGTAGCTGATTTCTTCCGCTGCGCTGCCTGCAAGACACATGGCGATGTGATCTTCAATTTTCTGTCGAGATCGGTCGAAGTTGCCATCCTGTTGGAATGTAGCTCCACCTACTTGTTGGCTATCTTCAGATAAGCTGATTGTGTCCATCAACCGAACACCGACGAAGTTTCCAATATAGCCCCACCAACGGCCGGAACGCTCTTTGAGCCAACCCGCCAGTTAGCCAAATCACCGTTCTCTGCAATTTGATAAGCTCCGAGAATGGCAACATCCAGATGACCGCCGCGCACCATTGCGAAACTGTCTGCATGATGGAAAAAAGCCGCACCCGGCTTCAGCGTTACTGCTCTCCTGCCTGCATTGATAAGATCCCAGTCTTCCTGGCCTACTGCTGGTGGCTCACCAAAATTCAGAATACCGTTTTCTGTGTGGAAGATTGCTTGACGGCCTGGAGGCTGATAGCGAGCCACCATTTCAGGAAAACCTATCCCAAGATTCACATAGGCATCGTTTGCAATGTCCTGTGCAGCACGCCAAGCAATCTGCGCGTTAGAAAGCTTGATATCTTCGCGAGTGTTGATCGTCATACGTAGGCCACTCCGGCTCGAATGAGTTCTTCTTCCTGCTGCGGTGCTTCGATTTCGACGACTCGATCAACGAATATTCCTGGCGTTACGACGTGCTCCGAGCTGGCAAAAGTTGATACCAAAAATAAAGCAACGGCGTTGCTGACACTTTTGGATTTGACGATAGGCACATCAGAACGAACCATCATTCCCAGTGATCTGTCGCGGACGTTGCAACGCATCAAACAGCTTTCACCAAAACTTGCGGATGAAATGGCTTTCCGCCGTTTAGCAACTGCTGCCCGGCTACCTTGATTGCGACAAAGTCCTTGGGGCATGCTCCAGTGAACGATATCGCTTCCCAGCAAAGAAATCATGATCCCCAACACAGCAACCTATGCCGTTGGCGACGTCCATGGTCGCGCTGATCTCCTATATGGCCTCCTGTCAGCTATCGACATGGACGCCGCTGATAAAGACTGGACGCCGCGCATAATCTTTCTCGGCGACATCATTGATCACGGTCCTCATAGCCGCAGCGCGATGGATCTCGTTTGCCGAACACTGAAAAATTCGGCCGACTCGCGGCTCATTCTCGGCAACCACGACAACTATTTCATGGAATTCATGACAGCTGACACCATTGATCAGGTACGATTTGAAGGTTGGCTTCACAGGATTGGAGGTTACGAAACCTTCATTTCGTACGGCCTGGAAGGATTCAGGTCTTTGGAAGACATGGCTGCGTACTGCCGCGAAGAATACGCTGAGCATCTGGAAGTTCTCCATAATGCAGACAGGATGATCATTGACCGAAAGTTTGCATTTGTGCACGCAGGCATTGATCCGGAGGTCTCATTAGAGAAACAGAGTAACCGGGACCTGATGTGGATAAGGAACAAGTTCTTGGATTTTGACGGCCCTCTCCCACATATATTTGTCCACGGCCACACGCCTTCTGAGGAACCAGTTGTAAAATCAAACAGGATTGGGATCGACACAGGTGCTTACGCTTATGGAAAGCTGACGTGTTTGGCGATTTCTCCAGACCAGTCAGAGCTCGAGTTCATTGCCGCTGAGATTACAAATGGGCAGATCTCAATCGAAAGCTCGCTTCAACGTACATTTAATCAGACCTAGATCTCTTCGAGCTTTGTGCATCCCACGTATAGAGGGTTCTGTGGTAGTGAAACAGTCGTGAGCCGGATACAACGCGCTCACGGTGAATCCCATCGCTGACCAGGTCGAATCCATATCCATCAGTTCACAGGTGTTTTTGCATGATACGTCGGTATTCTTTCTGACACCCTGTAATGCTATAACTGCAATGAATTTTTTCTTTCATTATGAGTGCAAGTTACCTATACTGAAATATAAACTTCACTCGGAGGTCGCAGTGAACAACGAAAATGAGATCAGAGCCGTTTTATTAGATGACGACCTTTCCCTAACCCCCTCGGAAGAGCGAATAGTTCAGATACTTCTTGCGGATTATCCGGCATCCGGCCTGGGCACAGCAACGAACTTGGCAAAAAAAGCTGGGGTGAGTGACGCGACCGTTGTCCGACTTATCGTAAAACTAGGTTTCGACGGATATCCCGACTTTCAGCGACGTCTGCTCGCCGAGGTTGAAGACCGCCTCCACTCTCCGCTCCTGATGATGGAAACCAAGCGCCCGCGAAATGAAGCCTCCGGCATTGCCGACACCTATCTTCATGCTGTTTCCGAAACCATTGATAAGACAATCAACGCGACCCCGGGACTCACCTACGAGCGTGCAGCGAGGCTTGTTATGGAGTCAAAGGGCCGTGTCGCTCTCATTGGCGGAAGATTCAGCCGCCATATCGCAGGGATGCTTGGCGGCTATCTGATGCAGCTTCGCCCCGGTATAGTTGACCTGGGAGCAATAACGTCTCAGACCTTTGACGCGCTTATAGACTTCGGCAAGCGCGATATCCTGATCATCTTTGACTATCGACGATATCAAACGGATGTAATCGCTTTCGCTCGCCAGGCAGCAACGCAAGGCGTGACAATTGTACTTTTCACCGACCAGTGGCTATCCCCGATCGCTGAGCACGCTGAATTGACGATTATCTGTCCACTCGACGTGCCCTCTCCCTATGACACGCTCGCGCCGGCCGTGGCACAAATCGAAGCGCTGGTTGCGCAGATATTGTCATCGCTGGACGATACCACCACAAAACGCATCGAGCGTCTGGAGGCTATCAGGCAGACACATAGCGTAACCCTGGATAGCGTAAGAACAACACTCAATGCCGACAACGGACGGTCGCAGTTCGCAAGTCCGAAACGCAATGAAGAGAAGAAGAATGTCTAATCGATTGCTGAGCCGTGATGCCGCATATGAACCAGATGCGACCGCTATTCTAATCGTGGATATGCAGCGTATTTGGTTGGAGCCGGGTCTCGATCCGGATCATCCGGAACGCGGACAAGATCATTACTTTTACAAACAGACAGCAACCACGACAATTCCCAACAATGAACGTTTACTTGCAGCAGCGCGAGCTGGCGGCGTTGAAGTTGTGCACACCATCATTCAGAGCCTAACCGAAGATGGTCGCGACTGTTCACTCGACCACAAACTTACGCCGATTCATATAGCTCCCAGCCGCCCTGAAGGTTTTCCTCCGGAGAACCTTGGACCCGTGGGAGATGAAATCCTCATTCCAAAAACATCTTCCGGCGTTTTTAACTCGACGAATATCGACTATGTCCTGCGAAATCTTGGCATTCGTCACCTTATCATTAGCGGTATCATGACCGATCAATGCGTGGACATGGCCGTTCGCGATGCCGCCGACCGTGGATATTATGTTACTTGCGTCTCTGATGCTTGTGCAGCGGTCTCCAAAGAACGGCACATGACTGCCCTCAACGCCTTCGGCGGTTACTGCTGGGTCACCGACACGGACACAGTCGTCGACCGTTTTAACAATATTGGTGCAGCACGATGACCGCTTCGTATGAAGATCTGACTGGCATCGTAACGACCGATATCTCTGGAGCAACCCGTGGCCGTTTTATTGCCACTTCACGCCTCGACAAAGCGGCCGCGACTGGAGTTGGCTGGCTTCAAGCCAACCTTTCGCTGACACCCTTCAATTCCATTGCCGAGCCCAATCCTTGGGGGTCCTCAGGCGATTTGCGTCTGATCCCGGATATTGCGTCGCGCTTCCGGAGCACCAATACAAGTGCTCACACACCTTTCGATCTGGTGCCGGGAAACCTTGTTGAGCTAGACGGAAGGCCTTGGTCCTGTTGCACTCGAACAATGCTTATCAATGCACTGGCCGAACTGAAAGCCGCTACCGGGCTGTCTCTCATTGCAGCATTCGAGCACGAATTCCAAGTATTTGGAGCGGATTTGCCAGACGCTCATGTCCTGTCTTTCGAGGGCCTTCGCCGTGCTGACCCATTCGCTTCTCAGCTTATGTCAGCGCTGGAAGAAGCGGGAGTTTCTCCAGAGGTCATCATATCCGAATTCGGTGAAAATCAATTCGAGGTAACGCATGCACCTGCAGATGGTCTTGTTGCGGCAGACCGAGCGGTGGCGATCCGCGAAATCACCCGCGAACTTGCCCGTAATTTCGGATGGCGTGCTAGTTTTGCTCCCAAAACTGCGGTCACCGCGGTTGGAAACGGTGTCCATATACACTTTAGCTTTATCGACAGTGACGGTGATCCTAAAACCTATGACGCAAAAGGACCGGCCGGCCTTTCCGCGGCAGCCTCATCTTTTTGTGCAGGCATTCTCAGGCATCTGCCGGCAATAACGGCAATGACGGCATCAAGTGTTTCATCTTACTACCGCCTGAAACCACATAATTGGAGTTCGTCATACACATGGCTGGGTGACAAAGATCGTGAATCTACGCTCCGCATCTGCCCAACGGTGACGATAGGCGGCAGAGATCCCGCGCGAGGATACAACATCGAGTATCGTGCGGCTGATGCGACAGCTAATCCCTACCTAGCCCTTGCAGTGATCATCCGCGCCGGACTGGCAGGACTGAATGAGAAATTGCCCTGCCCTGCCATTGTCACTGGCGACCCATCCACAATGGATGAAGAGACCCTTGACCGCTACGGTCTCAGGCGATTGCCTCAGTCATTGTCGAGTGCACTGGATGCCCTGATGGCAGACCCAACTGTGGTTAGCTGGTTTCCCTCAGTATTCCTCGAAACCTTTGTCGGGATGAAGCAGGCCGAAATCAAAGCACTCGCTGACCTGGACGAAGATCAAATCTGCGAACGCTACAGGACTGTATATTGAGTGAACCCGAAAACTTAACAGGCGAAGATTGGCCTGAACCTGTTGTCGTGCTCAATGAAACCGGGACATCAGATATCGTCTTCATCTGCGAGCACGCCTCAAATCATATGCCTGCATCTTTTGGCAAACTTGGCCTTCCGGACAGCGATCTCGAACGCCACATCGCATGGGACATAGGTGCAGAAGCCGTGACACGCGGTCTTTCAGAACGACTTAATGCCGTTTGCTTCCTTGGAACCTACTCACGCTTGCTGATCGACTTGAACCGCCCGATTGACAGTGAGACATGCATTCCCGTCAGATCGGAAAGTACGGTTATCCCGGGCAACATTGATATTTCGGCCGATGATCGCACCCAGCGAGTAAAGCGAATTTTCCACCCGTTTCATGATCGCATAGTAAAGCACCTGGACAAACGGCTCCACGAAGGAAAGAAGACGACGATCGTTGCGATCCATTCGTTTACTCCAACGTTCCTCGGCAACAAGCGTCAATGGCATGCTGGTATCCTGTTCAACCAATCCCGACAGCTTGCAAATCGGATGATCAGCGCGCTGAGATACGATGGAACACTCTCCGTCGAAGCAAATGTTCCATATGTGATTGACAGGCGGGACGATTACGCGATCCCTGTCCATGGCGAAGACCGCGGTCTTGATGCCATCCTCGTTGAAATAAGGCAGGATTTAATTCACACCGTGCCGGGACAAATGGAATGGGCAGACCGAATAGCCAAAGCATTAGAAATTCCGCCCAGATGAACTAGCGCGCCGAGACGTCTTTGATAAAACGGTGAAGATATGGATTGAACTCGTCCGGCTTGTCCCAAAAAGGCGCATGCCCGGAGTTCTTGATGGTATGGGTTTTACCCTCCCACAGGTTTCTATACCGCACATTCGCTACGAAATCGACGTTTACGAACGGTTCGTCTAGGCCGTTGACCACCGCAATTGGAATGTCTGCATTGGCAACGATTTCCTTCTGATTGTCGCCGGTACCCGCCGCAAACTTCTCGAACATCAAACGCCTTGCACGACCATCTGTTCGGCTGACGACCTCGATGAAGAAATCCTCGAATGGTTCGCCACCAGTACTCCGGGCATAGTTCTCGATATCGATTTCCGAAAAATGTTCCTGTCCGGCAAGGCCCATATGCTCGCTCGGCCTAAAGCCTTGGGCTACCTCATCAGCTGCGACAGGCGGCGTTCCTGTTATCATGAGACCAAGCATTCCGGGGAAGCGAGAAATCATTTCCAAACCGATATGTCCACCAAGCGACCAGCCAAAGACGACGGCCCGTTCGATTTGCAGGATCCGGAAAACCTCGGTCATAGCGTCCGCGTAGCCTTCCATCGAATAGCTTCTGTCCGGATTGATCGCGTCTGAAGATTCGCCATGGCCCGGCAGATCGGGCGCTATCAGACGATATTCCGAACCGAGCGTACCTTCGAGCTGATTGCGGAACACAGCCCCGCTGCTGGAGTTGCCGTGGATAAGTAGCACAGGGATTCCCGTCCCGTCAGTCTCGCGAAGAGCGAGGGTGCCGTGGCTGGTCTCTATTTTTCTTTTTAATATTGTCACAAGCGAATCCTCCGAAGCTTGTTCAATTGATGGGCATGAACACAAATTAAGCAAGTTTGGCTGAAGGTCAATGAAATGTTCTTTTCATTGCTGGCACTTCGTGCATATACTGAAACAATACCGTCAAAAAAGGGGAATGCCATGAAGAGCCGACTGATGGGTACGCGAATCCATATTTTCGCAAGCACAGCACTTTACGCAACGACGCTTTCATTTTTGATGGCCAGCGTAGCACAAGCGGAAGTAGTAAAAATCGGGCTTCTCGCTCCCATTACAGGACCCGCCAGCGCCGATGGGCAAGAGTTTCAACGCGGGGCGCAAATGGCCGTCGACGAGATGAATGCTGCCGGTGGGGTGAACGGAGATACGTTCGAACTTGTTGTGGGCGACGTGAAAGATCAATCTGCTGGTAACGTAACCAGTGCGGTGGAGCGATTGTTGGGCGATCCCGACGTTCATTTCATGCTAACAGGCTACGCCAGCCTGACCAATTTCGAAATCGACACGATGGCCGAAGCAGAAATGCCCTATGTCATTGCCGCTACTTCCCAGCAGACCCGGGATATCATTGCCCCTGAACCTGAAAAGTACAATTGCTGCTGGTCGTGGACTCCTTCATTCGATGCCTACAATACCGACGTTCCGGGTTTCATTGAAAAACTGGCAGCAGACGGCAAAACAAAATTGCCGAATAAAACCGTTGCGCTCATTTCGTCTGATAATGCTTATTCAAAGTCAATTTCCGAAGGCATGAAAAAGACTTTTGCGACGCAAGGCTGGAAATTGACTGTAGATGAGATGGTGCCGTTCGGAGAAGTTACCGACTGGCGTTCCATTCTTGCGAAAGTCCGCGAGAATCCGCCGGATGTCGTCATCAATACCGACTATCTTCCCGGAAACTCCGCGTCATTTCTGAATCAGTTCCTGGAGCAACCGACCAACAGTCTGGTGTTTCTACAGTATGCGCCAAGCGTGCCGGAATTTGTGGAACTGACGAAGGAAAAATCCAACGGCGTTATCTATAACCTGCTCGGCGGGTCGCTGGTATCTCCCAAGAACCCCCGCGCCGAAGAAGTGGGCAATAAGTTTAAGACGCGCTACGGCGTTGAAAGCGGCACCTATGGCGTTGCGCTTTACGAAATCGTGAATGTCTATTTCGACGCTTTGAAGAAGGTTGGCGATGCCACGAAGCATGATGAAATCATGAAGGCAATCGGGGAAACAGACAAGCAAACGGTTGCTGGACGTCTGAAGTTTGACCCGGCTACCCACCTCGCCATTCAAGGAGATGACTATATACCGCTCACATTCTTTCAGATCTGGGACGGCAAGCGCACGCTCATCTCCCCCACCTCTTACGCCGTTGGTGATTTCAAACCTCAGCCTTGGATGAAGTGATCAATGGCACTCTTGCAAGTGCGGAATGTTACCAAGGCCTTTGGTTCGTTGAAGGCCTTGGATAACATATCCTTTGACGTTGCGCCTGGTGAAATCTTTGGTATCGCTGGGCCCAATGGCAGCGGCAAAAGCACACTGTTCAACGTTATCACCAGCATTCCCTTCGGACCGGACCGCGGACAAGTCGTTTTTGACGGCATCGAAATCCAAAGAAAGTCAGGAAATGACATTGCTCGCCTTGGTCTTGCACGGACGTTCCAGCGAGAGACCAGTTTCGACAAGCTGACTGTTTTCGAGAACGCAATGATCGGTGCGGTCTATTGCGGTCGACGCCGCACCTCAAGCGAGCAGCGTGAGTCCGCAACCGATGCACTGAACCTCGTCGGGATTGAGCGCAAGAGATTCGGGCAAACCGCGGATGAACTTTCGGTTTATGATCGCAAATGCTTGATGCTTGCAACTGCTGTTGCAATGGCACCCCGCATGCTGCTTCTTGATGAACCTGCGTCCGGACTGACCAAGCCGGAGATCGAAAGTTCAATCGGGCTGATCCGCAGGATTGCCGAGCGTGGAATAACGGTCGTCCTCATTGAACATGTGCTGACATTTCTGATGAGTCTGTCACAGCATCTTCTCGTCCTAAACCAAGGCCAGGTTCTGGCACTTGGCGAGCCGAGGAGCGTGATCGCGGACCCACGCGTGATTGAGGCGTATCTCGGTACGAGGAAAGCAGGATGAGTACGACACTCGAGATTCGAGATTTAACTGCAGGATACGGGCGTATCGATATTCTCCACCGCATCAGTCTTACCATCGGCAACTTCGGAAATGTCGGCCTCTTCGGACCAAACGGTCACGGGAAAACGACGCTGCTCAGAACTATCTCCGGTCTGATTAATCCAAGGGAAGGCTCCATCCGCTTCAATGATATTGAAATAGCAGGCCTGTCACCGAGAGCCATCGTGGAACACGGACTGATCCATGTTTCACAAGGCAATAGGTTGTTTCCAGATTTGACAATTGGTGAGTGCCTGACGCTTGGAGCCTACCCTAAACGCGCGCGGGCGGATGAGGAAGCAAACCGAGATGCCGTCATCAAGATATTCCCGAAATTGGCAGAGCGCTGGCGACAAAAGGTGCGAACGCTATCTGGTGGCGAACGTCAAATGGTATCAATAGGCACTGCCCTCATGAGCAGCCCCAGGATGCTGATACTTGATGAGCCGACGCTTGGGCTAGCCCCGAAAATCAAAGAAGAGCTTTGTGCTTCTGTTCTCGGCATCTCAGAAAGAGGAGTTCCGCTCGTCGTCGTGGAGCAAGATGTCGAATTTCTCCTTGAGCTCAGCAAACATCTTTATCTGATCAACCATGGAGAAGTGGCGACGGAGATCCAACCTGGTCAATCTCTCGATCACTCAGAGATCATGTCGCTATATTTCGGACAATAAAACTACGCCCGCCCATGTGCGGATCCCTTGAGGAGAGAGACGGGTAATGGACGCAGCAGCTCAAATTATCTTCGGTGGCCTGTTCCAAGGATCGCTTTACGCCGTCATGGCGGTTGGATTGGCGCTGATCTGGACGACTATTGGTGTATTCAATTTCAGCCACGGCGTCCTCATGATGCTCGGAGCCTACGTGGCATGGCAATTGACTGCACTGGCAATCCCCTTTTCCGTTGTCGTTCCTCTGACAATGATACTGATGGCTGGTGTCGGTTGGCTTCTGCAGGCTTCGGTCGTGCGCCCATTAATTGGCCGACCTAACATCGTCCTGGTTGTGGTCATTACAACATTGGCGGCCGCATCACTGATTGAAAACGGCACCCTCGAGGTTTGGGGACCTCGCTCCAAGCAGATTCCAGCCTTGGTCGATGGGAATGCCATGTTGTTAGGTGTCGGTGTTTCACTGCACCAGATCACTATAATTTTCATTACACCTTTCATCCTTCTGGCACTGTGGCTCTTTCTCAATCGAACAAGGACAGGCCTTGCTCTCAGAGCTGTAGCTCAGAACGAAGACTCCGCGTTGCTCGTCGGCTTGAATGTCAAAATGCTCTACGGGTTGGCATTCGCCATCTCGGCTGCTCTGGCAGCACTCGCCGGGATTTTCCTGGGCGGTTATCGTTTCATGTCACCTGTCATGGGAGCCGATCCCTTGCTGAAAGCTTTGATCGTGGTTGTTTTCGGCGGTCTATCCAGCATCAATGGCCCCATATTTGCAGCCTATCTCATTGGCTTTTTTGAAGCCGTCTGCAGCTACTATTTCGGACTCTACTGGACGCCTGCTCTTCTTTTCGCGGTTCTGATCATTACCCTGATGGTGCGTCCCGAAGGCATCTTTTCCGGCAAATCAAGGGGACTTGCATGAGCATGCCTGCTACATCAATCAAAACACCCGGACGCATCGACTGGAAGCATGAAGCTGGAGTTGCAGCGATCGCGTTTGCCGTACTGGCACTCCTGCCACTGTTTATAACCGACAGCTATGGTCGCCATATTCTTATTATGGCTTTCATATATGCTGTCGTAGCGTCGAATTGGGATCTCAGTCTCGGCTACGGCGGCGTCTTCAATTTCGGTCATTTGGCCCTGTTCGGAATAGGTGTATACGCTTACGGACTTGCAACCAAGCTGCTTGGTATTGACCCATGGATAGCACTTGTCCTGAGCGGCATCGTTTCAACAGCTGCCGCTGTTATCGTTACTGTGCCCATTCTCAGATTGAAGGGCATCTATATTATCCTTGTGACATTTGGGTTCGCACAACTGGTAATGCAGCTCATTCTCAGCCAATCCGCCTATACGGGCGGCACACAGGGGATGGTACGAATTGAAGGCTTATATATTGCTAGCCACAATATGGTTCGCGACGCCAAGTTTGCTTACTTTTACATCGCTCTGGGAATTCTCTTGCTCAGCACTTTGTTTCTGAGGTCACTGGTCCGATCAAGGACCGGAGCCAGCATCGTCGCACTCCGGGATAACGAAGAGTATGCCATCAGCCGTGGAATTTCCTTGGTCCGGCAACGCATGATTACACTTGCTTCGAGCGCTTTCTTTACCGGCATTGCCGGCGCATTTTATGCTGCCTATCAGCGGAATGCTTCCGTAGATGTCTTCGGAATGAGCCTTTCCACGATCATCCTCTCAATGGTTTTGCTCGGCGGCACAAGCACCATATATGGTGCGATAGTGGCGTCGTTTGCGCTCACTATATTTTCCGAGTTCATGGCAGATTTTGGGGCATGGCGACCGATTATCACTGCTCTGCTCATCATAGCAGTGATGCTTGTCTATCCTTCGGGTCTGGCGGGTATTGCAAGTTCTTTGTTCAATGCCATCAAAAGAAGACGAGCGTAAAGCTATCGTTTAACGCCGCACCAGTCGATGATGCTGGCGGCGATGACTTTGGTAGTCTCCACAAGCGAATCTAGGTCTACATACTCATCATCCCCGTGAAAGCCATCTCCTGATGGTCCGAAGATAACACCGTCAACGCCTGCCCCCGCATAATGAGCGGCATCGCAGACAGCAACAAACCCCTTCACTTCAGGCGTCTTGCCTATTGCGCTCTTTCGATTGACCAGAGATTTAACCAGTACATGGTCCACTGGTGTATTGAGAGGTGGAAAGTGCAGACCATTCAGTTCCCATTGAATTGTGGGCGGGTTTTCGCGTAGCCAAGCATCGGTTTGTGAGAAATGATAGACGAATGTCTCAAAATCTCTTCGATACTGAGCTGACGTTTCCGATGGAAGAAACTTCATGTCGAGGTCGATCACTGCAATGTCCGGAATGATAGCGGGGTTGGTCATTGTCATTGGAAGACCATTTGCACCCAGCCCTGCTCCACCATGGATGACACCGATATTGATCGTGTTCATTCCAACGGGCAAAAGAGGGTGGGAGCGAGCCCGCGTGCGGTCAAGTTCAAAATAACGCAACGCCTGAATGAAACGGCTCGCGATTTCAACGGCATTTACGCCGGGCTCGAGTCGTTCCGGCCCTTGCCTCTGTGGGTAAATCTCGTTGTAACGCCAAGCTGAATGTGCCGTGCGTCCGCGAAAGGTCACTCGGGCCCATTCAAGTCCGCCCTCGGCAGGCAAAACGTCTCCCCAAGTTGGTTCCGCCACCAGCACTGCCTTGGCCAACTTGCCGCGTCTGACCGCGTCCATGGCACCAAAACCACCTGCCTCCTCGTCTACAACCGCATGAACCGAGAGGCGGCCTTCCAGCTCAATGCCGCATTGGCGAATGGCGCGGGCGGCTGCGACACAAGCAGCTACCCCGCCCTTCATGTCGATTGATCCCCGGCCAAATAACTTGCCGTCCTTGATCTCTCCACCAAAAGGATCGACAGTCCAGCTTGCGAGGTCGCCCACCGGCACGACATCTACGTGACCACAAAGAATTAGGCTGCGGCTCTCATCGCCCGCAATATCTGCGACGAGGTTCGGACGACCGTCAAAGACATCCCATTGTTCCGTTTGAAATCCGATCGCTGCTAACTCGCGGTCAAGGACGGCCTGGACATCCGCCTCACGATTGAACGCAGGATCTGTGTAAAACTTTGGATTGACGGACGGGATTTGGACAATGCGTTGAGTGAGATCGACAACCCAGTCCTTCTCGCGCTCCAAGAACGATTGCACTGTTTGAATCGTCGTGTTGGCGTCCATCTCGATCTCCTCACCGCTTGGCTCGTCTTGCGTGGAAAGTTTCATCAGATCGCTATTTAGACAATGTTGCAAGATTTTTTGCAACGTATTATGCCGCTCCACCTGAGAAAATGTCCGCCCCTATCGACTGCCGACCGAAACCACATTGCCGACACAGACCCGGCGCAGTGAGCAAGAACGGGGCTTTCATGCTGGCAAAAGCTTGGCTTAATGCCATACGCGGTCATCCGGGTGAGCGATAGGCGTCACTGCAGCAGTCGGTCCGGGCGTTTTTGCAGGCAGATGCTAGCGCAAAAACTGTTGTGATCCGCGGGTGCGTACCTATTATCATCGAAAGGTCTGCCCGGGACTCGCAAATGCTCTATGCCTTTCCCATTTGTGCTGTCCACCCGTAATCGAGATTATTGAGCAGCCAGCAATGACGCTCGTTGTCTCCGGGTAATACGGCGCTCCTCGGAAACGAGTTGAGCGCGGTATTGTTTTGACGGATGAGCAACAAAACGATCGTCAATGCTGGCCAGTTCTGACGACAGGTAAGCCAGATGATGGGATCACGCTGGCTCTTGTGCAAACGACTACCGCTATCCGCGCACGAACACAGTGCCGAATGCCCTATCGTGGAAGCCCTCGTAGCTCGGATACAGAGTTCGCATGGGCATCGAAACCTTCGTAAGTCGCGAATCTGTGGGTATGAGGAGCCATTTCAGCATAACCCTTGGCGGTCATATGACCGATGGATGCGCTCTTCATAAAATCATGGACACCCAACGGAGAGTGCACGTGCGCCGCCCCAGATGTTGGCAGCACGCAATTTGGTCCCATCATGTAGTTCGCAATGGATCCGGGCGCATATTCTCCGAGCAAAATTTCTGACGCATTCCGAACTTCTGAAAGATGTTCGAACGGATGTTTTGACAGAATTTGGAGGTGCTCTGGTGCATAATCATTGATGAAATCGTAGGCGTCCTCTCGCGATGACGTAAGAACGATCCCACCACTTGATCCTCCAAGCACGGTCGCCGAATATTCTGACCGCTTGCTGCTCATCTTTTTCCAATAGCCGGGCACGGCATCGCGGACCTTCTCAGCAAAATCGCGTGACCATGTTACCAAAAAAGCCGAACTGTCCGGGCCATGTTCCGACTCGATCAAAAGATCCAACGCCGCCATACGCGGATCAGTCGTTTCATCGGCCAGTATAATGATTTCACTTGGTCCTGCAGGCAACCGCGATGCGATGTGTCCTTGTAAAAGTCGCTTGGCAGCGAGAAACCACGGGCTCCCGGGCCCTTCGATCTTGTGGCATTTGGGGATGGTTGCGGTACCGAACGCGGCAGCGGCTACCGCTTGCGCTCCGCCTGCCTTGAATACTCGTTGAACGCCTGCCAGTCTCGCTGCAACCAGTGTCGCCGCGTCCACTTTACCATCAGGTCCCGGAGGCGTCAGGATGATAGGGAGCTTCACTCCGGCAACAACAGCGGGTATCGCAGTCATTAACGTTACGGAGGGAAATGAGCCTTTTCCTCTGGGAGAATATAGGGCAGCGCTATCGATCGGGGTAAACCGCTCGCCGACAAGCACTCCCGGCCGGATTTCCTTCATCCACATCTCGCCTGGCAACTGGGCCTGATGGAAGCGACGGATATTGTCAGCCGAGTATTCGAGCGTCTTGATCATATCCGGATCAACGGCATCGAAAGCCTCGTCGAATTCGCGCGCTCCCACAGCCAATTCATCGGGATCAAGCATTACACCATCGAAATTCTGAGCAAACTTCGCCAACGCAATGTCGCCGTCGCGTTTCACGGCTTCTATGATGGGCGGCACCTTCTCGATGAAATAGCTGAGATCATTTTCTGTGCGTAGCAAAAGGATATTGCGCTCATCGGCAGTGAGGGTGGCAAGATCATGAAGCGCTATAGCATGGGTCATTGGATGTCTCTTCTAATCTGTCGCATTGGTCGGTCGCCATTTCTGTCAAGAATGATCCATGGCCATCAGTTTCAGGGTTTCTTCGCGAATATCGGCAAGAATCTCCCGTTTGTAGGTGGCAAACTTTGGATCTGTCAGAACCTCGAATGATCGCGGTCTTTCGAGCTCTATTGGTATGACCTTCTTGATCCGTCCGGGGCGGCTGGCAAGGACCACAATCCTGTCGGCAAGGAAAATGGCTTCATCGACATCATGGGTAACGAAAAGGACCGTGACTTTATGGTCATCCCAGATTTGCAACAACAGTTCCTGCATCATACCGCGGGTTTGTGCATCGAGCGCACCGAAAGGCTCGTCCATCAAAAGGATCGACGGTTTATAAACGAGAGCACGGGCAATCGCCACACGCTGACGCATGCCGCCCGACAGTTGCTTTGGAAAGGCCTTTTCAAAACCGGACAAGCCTACGGCATGCACAAAATGCGCAACTAATTCTGTCTTTTCGGCTTTGGAAAAGGTGCTCTTCTCCAGCGCGAAGCGGATATTTCCTTCCACCGTCATCCATTCGAACAGACTGTAGGTCTGGAAGACAAAGCCTCTGTCCCTGCCCGGCCCATTGACCGGCCGCCCATCTATGAGGATTTCGCCAAAGGTCGGCTCATCAAGACCGCCTATCATGTTCAGCAAGGTCGACTTGCCGCAACCGGATGTGCCGACAATCGACACAAATTCATTTTTGCCTATATCCAGATCGATTTTCTCGATTGCGACAAGATCGCGGCCGGAAACGTTGAAGTTCTTGCCGACGCCGACGATCGATACCTTAGCGTCGCGGGCAGCATGTTTGGAGAGACTGTTCATCGGCTCTGACTGCTCCATTTAAAAAGTGACCTGCCGCCCCGTTTGAAGAGATAGTCGGTCAGGAGGCCAAGCAGGCCGATGAAAAGCGTACCGAAAAGAATTGTATCCGTTGAAAGATAGCGCTGTGCGTCCATGATACGGCGGCCAAGACCGGCATTGGCTGCGACCAGTTCCGCCACCACAAGATACGTCCATGTCCAGCCTATGGTTATGCGGAACGTGTCCCATATGCCCGGAAGCGCAGCAGGCAAGATAATCCGGCGCAAGATCTCGTTATTGGTGAATCCAAGGGTCTGTCCGGCACGGATGAGATTGAGATCAATGTTCTTCACGTTGTCCATGATCATCAGAGCCTGCTGGAAAAACGTCCCGAGAAACAGAATGAGGATTTTCTGCCCGTCCCCGATTCCAGCCCACAGGATCGACAGTGGGATCAAAGCGACAACGGGCATATATCGCACTGTGGAAATCAACGGCTCAAGCAAGCCCTCAATGAGCTTGTAATTTCCCATCAGGATTCCGATCGGGACGGCTACGACAGTTGCCGCCAGCCAGCCAATGAGGATGCGATAAATGCTGACAGACGCATCGGCAAAGAGGATGCCCTCGCTGAGTTGTCGCCACCCTTCTTCGAGAACACTCCATGGACTGGGCAAGAACAGGGGACGTACCAGTTCCATCGCCGTCACGGCCCACCACAGGAGAAACAAAACGACTGGGATAACGATACCGGCAGCAGAAAAGACACTGTCAGGTATATCCTGCCGCAATCTGAGCAGTCCCTTCTTCTTTCTGGCTATCCTGCCTCTGTCCGTTGTCTGGTCCATCATAGCGCTCACTGTCCCCGCCTGAAATTTTGCCGGCCACAGAAGGTGGCCGGCCTATTGTTTATTGTTTTGCTGCTACGGCATTCAGGGCCTCAAGTGACAGAAGGTCGGCTGGGACCGGAACGGTCTTGATGTTGTCGGGATTGGTGGCATGCAGGATCTCGCCAACGGTTTGTAGCGTCGCCTGGAACTCTCCCTTGAGCGCTTCCACATTTTCTTTCACATTGTACAACCGAACGCCTTTGAAGGCCGGTTCGAACTCAGCCATGGGGCTTCCCACAGCTTTGGCAATCATTGCCTTGCCCTCTTCGGGATTGGCGCGAATAAAGTTGATCGCATCGTCCCACGCCATGATCAGGCCTTCCACGTCCTTTGGATTGGCTTCAATCCACTGAGATGACGCGGTCAGCATGTCGCCGATCAGGCCAGGCTTTTCCGCAGCAGTATAAATTACTTTGTTGCCACCGCCTTGGGCCAGAGCCGTAGAAATATAAGGCTCATAGGTAACTGCAGCGTCGACCCTGCCGGCAATCAGCGCGAGACCGGCTTCCGAAGCGCCCATGGGTACGTGCTCCAGATCGGCGATGGTCATACCATTTTCTTTCAACGCGAAGTTGATCAGAAGATCACTGGTAGCGCCGGCTTCGAAAGCCACTTTCTTGCCCTTGAGGTCCTTGACAGAGGAAGTATCCTTACTTGCGATGATGGCGTCTGCTTCAAACGACAGATCCATGATCAAGAACCCTTTTTGATCTACCTTTTGGTTGTAGTTCGTGATCATGGCGTTGGTGGCACTTGCGATCACATTCAGATTGCCGCTGGCGAGTGCGGCTGTCATATCCTGATCCCAGTTGAATGTTGTCAGCACCACGTCGACATTATGTTTCTTGAAGAAGCCTTTTTCTTCGGCGACCCACAATGGTCCATATCCGAGCCAAGGCTGCAGCCCGAGCTTGACGGTTTCCGCGTGCGCTGAACTCAATGAAGCGGCCATCAGGGCCAATGCCACTGCCAGTTTCTTGATCATGTTTATTCTCCTCTTTCGATTGGATCTAATTTGTTGTTTGGTTTTCTTCCCCAGATCCGGATGACAGATGACGCAAAACATTCAGCGTTATCCGGCCGACATCATTCATTTCATCCCCACATGGCAAGGCACCTAGCCAGGCAACCGAACTTGCTGAAAAGATTATGCCTCCGGCAGACAAGTATCTGACGGTCATTTCGCCACATCGCCGACCATCCCTTTCGCTATCTCCACCTTCATACCAGCGCGATGAATCGTGGAAAAAACTGTCGGGAAAGCCGCTCGCACGGGCAACTACAATTGTGTCCGGCGATGTGCCCAATCTGATATCAGTTGCATCAACCTCGTATCCCGCTGCACCGCCAAGGACGATACCGCTATCGCCGAATGTGTCGGCCGCGACGCCGTCGAACAGCCATTGATGGGCAGGATCAAAACTGTCGCTCGTCCTGGTAAAAGGTTGCGCTCCGTCAAACCCCATTAACGATATCGCCCCGCCAACCAGAGAAAATTCCCCCCGGCCCCGCGAGCGCAAATGACCGCTAGGTTCATTGGTTATCGCAAAATTCTGCTCGGCAATCGGACCGTCCCAAGTTCGGCCAGCTTCGAGGGGCGAACGGCGTAATTCCATCAAGTCACCCTTGAAGGCGACAGTGCCTGCAAAGCCATTGCCGCCCATATAGGCAATGCTGCCGCCATCGGCCGCAAATTGCCTGTAGGCATTTTCCATCTCAATAGACAGATATTCAGGGTGGCTTCCGGTCACTACGACGCCATATCCATGTAGCCCTTCCATTCCACGATTATGCAGGTCATGATCCGTTATCAAATCAAATTCGATGCCATGCCTATGGCAGAATTGCAGAAAGTGAAGATCAACCGGCAGGTTATGGGGACAATCGCCAAGCGGATAGCGGTAATCTGCGCGAAGCGTCGCCTTCGGTTTTTGATAAGAGCAGATCGATACCCCGCTCAGATCGCTATGGTAATCGTAGAGTGACTTAAAATTGTTGTCGACAGCCAGCCGGTGACCTCGATCATCGCATTTCCATTCGTAAAGATGCTCAGGCAGGATCTCGTCTGCATAGGCCAGATAGGTCGCAGTTGGAACGACGAAAACGACTTGGTTTCGGGGAACTTTCGAAGCAACAAAGAACACAATCTGCTCTGTTTGGTCAGCACTTTGGACCTCGAAGGCATAGATTCCACAAGCTGCCGTTTCCGGCACCTTGACACGGTATGATGCAGGCCAGTCGAGCGACGCCATATCGTCATCATGACAATGCACAGCATCATAGTGGGTTGGAACGAGGCGCGGGTCCAACGACGAGCCATCCCATCTGGACGAAGTTACACACGATGTCGGCAAATTGACCAACTCCAACAGCAACGCCGTCGTACCACCTGTGGAGCGTATTGGACTGTCAGGCAGGAGCGTCGGGACCTGCCAGGCGTAAAGGGATGACGCCGCTTCCAGCTCGATTGCAGAAAATCGCGCATTCAACGTTGGGTTTACAAAGCTTTTCTCGGTCCCGAACAGCAGGTCGCGGGAGGTGCCGTCCCAGCCAAATTCCGCAACCGTTTCTTGAAAGTGGAATGGTGATAATGGGTCCATATTTTGTATTGAGATGCGTGTCAGACCGCCATGATCACTTAGGCATATTTTGATCCAACATTTCTGAGGAATGTCGACATCAAGAGAATATTGCTGGTCGCCTTTGACAAGAAACACCCGCCCATCGGCAAATTGCAGGACAGTTTTTCCCATATCAAGGACCGTACGACGGCCGCTATTGCGCGTCAGGAACAGTTCAAAACGCACGGCGGTAAGCCTGTCCAGCTTTTCCATCTCGTGACTTCTGATCGCAAGGTACGAGCCTTGATCGAAATCTCGATGGATGGGGAGATTCCCCAAGGACTCGACCTGCCATTCGATCGGTTCGACAGATGCATTGTCCAAGCGGTGGATACTAATGGACTCAGGTGAAGACAGGCAGGAGAGATGCAAGTTCACCTTTCCCCCCGCAACCATACTCCACGGTGTCGTATAGCCAATGAACGACATCGCATTGTGGTTGACGCGCTTCTTCATTTCACCTCTGCCCTTAGCGATGTTTCCGCTATTGTGTGGCGATGACCCCAATCTGTTGATTTAGGATCGGATACCCCTTAGTTCTCGAGTCTACTCTCACAAAATGTTTGCACAGGGGTATATACCCCCAAAGGGGTATTCAGAATGGCCTCAGACGAGTTTGAAAGCTTGGCTAAAACGATAGACGCCGTGGGCAAGAGCGACTTCTACGAAAAGATGGAAGCCTATTTGCGCGGCTGCATGGATTTTGACAACATCGTTGTGATTATTTTTGACGGAACGGAAACTCCTTCGGTCCGGTTCAAACGTATCAATGGCCCGAATGTCTTCAAATACATCGAAAGCGATTATCTCACAGGAGCATATGTTCTTGACCCAATTTACCATTTCCATCTGGAACGGGGGAAATCAGGAATCTATCGGTTGCTCGATGTTGCCCCCGACCAGTTCAAACGAAGTCGCTACTATGAGTGGTATTATGGCAGGATCGGCATCATTGACGAAATCTCGGTTGTCCTAACGATCGGCAAGACCATGACGGCAACCATCTCCATGGGCAAAGACAGTTCATCAGGAGATATTTTCTCGAGTAAAGCCGACACAAATTTGCGAAAGCATCAGTCAATTATCATGGCTCTTCTTCGGGCCCATCTTGCTCCATCGGGCGAGCTTCCAGCCCGTAAGCGGGTAGAAACATCACTCCCCGAAAGTCTGATAAGCGCCATGCGGACACGATTCGACGTCACCTTAAGCAACCGGCAGGCAGAGGTCGCACTTTTGATACTGCGAGGACACTCGTCGCCGTCAATTGGGCTGAACTTGGGTATTAGTGCGCAAACGGTGAAGGTTTTCCGCAAGCAACTTTATCGCAAGTGCAATCTATCCTCGCAAGCCGAACTCTTCGCAGTGATGATGCCGATTTTCGAGCAGTTGACGACAACTGACATTGTTTGATTGATCATCGTACGAACCATGCAATCGCAGTACCAGTACGTTCAAACCGAACTTGCGTCGTCTCGTTCAGCTATCGAAATTTGACTGTTAGGATTGAACATTTGAAGAGGGTCAATAGCGTTTTTCAGAGTATGAAGCAGCAACCGCTGAGTATTTTGCAGCCGCAGTTCAAAATCGTCACGTTTTAGGCGGCCAATGCCATGTTCTGCGCTGATACTCCCCTGGAACATATCCACGACTTCGTTTACAATTTTCTTCGCGTAATCGATCTGTTTCGTGCGGTCAGCTTCGCTGGCATCCATCGGTGGCAGGACGTTGAGATGAACATTACCGTCTCCTACGTGTCCATAAGATATCGCCACACACTCTGGAAGTTTTGCCCTGACTGCTTCCTCGGCAACAGCCACGAAGTCAGATAATCGCGATAACGGCACAGAAATGTCGGTACGCATGTGTCTGCCCCGCAGAGCCTGTCCTTCCACCATTCCCTCGCGAATTTTCCAGAGGTTGCTCGCTTGAGTGGACGACGAAGCAATAACCCCATCAATGACGTGCCCCTCCTCCATCACATTTGTCAGGAAGCGCTGCATAAGATCGCCCACGTCCACGAGTCCAGAGGCTGAAATCTCCATGAGGACGTAGGCGGGATAATCCATTGCAATAGGCATATCGAGATCCGGCATTGCCTCCTTGGCGAGGATCAAAGCCATAGGCGGCATAAATTCGAAGGCAGACATCAGATCGCAACAGTCCCGTCGAGCCCGTCGATAAAGCGCCACAGCGGCTTCCAGTGATCCGACACCAAGCAACGCCGTTTCGATCTGATCCGGTGCTGGCATCAGTTTTATGGAAACGCCGGTTACGATCCCAAGCATTCCCTCCGCACCAATGAACAACTGTTTGAGATCAATGCCTCGATTGTCCTTCCTTAGCGACGACAAGCCTTCAAGCACTTTGCCGTTCGGCAGAACCACCTCAAGGCCAAGTACAAGATCCCGTGTCATTCCGTAACGCAGAACATTCAAACCACCGGCATTCGTGCTGACATTACCTCCAATCTGGCAACTTCCTTGCGCACCGAGTGCCAAAGGGAAAATCATACCCTGCTCTGCCACAGCATCCTTAACCGTCGCCAGTACGCATCCGGCATCAACCACGGCAGAGAAGTCATCGATGTCTATGCTGCGGATGCGGTTCATTCTTTCCAGAGAAAGGATGACTTGATTGGACGGATGATCCGGAATGCCGCCTAGAACAAGCCCCGTGTTACCACCTTGGGGAATGATCGATAATCCAAGGTCGCGGCATGCCAAAACAGCCATCGACACTTCCGCTGTGTTACGCGGTCGCAATACAGCGACGGCATCGCTGATTACGTCTCCCATCCAGTCACGGCAAAAACCTGCCTTTCCCGCATGATCGGTAATGACCATGTCTGCTCCCAGTATATTCCTTAAAGATCTCTCCAGATCGTTGTTATTGCCATTCGGTAACTCAGGCATCATTCCTCACAAGTCTTCGACAACTATAAAACGTTAAACTTCTGGTAAGCTTCGGTCAGGCTCGACCCGCTGCGAACAGCATCCCGGAACTGGTCTTCCTTATCCGCTTTTTCCAATGCCAGGCGCAGTACCTCAGGCGCGATTTCCCGAGGAACGACTGCAACGCCATCCAAATCGGCAACGATCACATCGGCAGGCCGGATCGTCACACCGTCAATCTCGACAACAACATCATAGGCAACCACTTTCTGCCGGTTGAAGCTGTCATAGGGCGAAAGAAACCGCGAGTAGACTGGGAAACCCATCTCTCGCATCTGCGCGAGATCTCGAACCGCTCCGTCAGTTACCACGCCAGCAGCACCGCGTCGCATGGCGGCGGTAGTCAACAGTTCTCCCCAGATTCCCGAGCGACCGGAGTTGCCGGTCGCGCAGACCACGACCTCGTGTTGAAGCAAACTATCTACTGCCTTCAATTCTAATTCATAGGTAGACGGGTCTTCATGTGCAAAGTCCATCCACAACAGCGTTTTGGCGGAGCCGATGACTGTCCGTGGATTTGTGCGCGGTTCAATGCCCATGTTCAAAGCTTGTTGCCGCCGCCCCAAGCCATCCATGATGTCCAGCACCAATGCCGTCCCTATTCTGTTCGCAGCATCGACCCAACCGTTAATCTCGGTTTCGCGCACAGTCGTCGTTTTAATATTCATTGGAAATTCCTTCTCTCCCGCATTGGTTTCGCTTGCCTTGTAGAGATAGCAACGGAAACTGTTCCGCGGTCTAGCTAACGCCGTTTCGCCTGATGGAAAAATCCATTTCTGGCGCGCGCGCCTCGCTGGGAAACCAGATTTGTCAGCCAGCCTGCGTAGTTCAAGCCAAAAAAATGAAACACGTTTTCCACCTGGCGAAACAACGTGCGCTTGTCGGCACCGAAAAAACCAAGAGACTAGGAGCGCGACAGCATGAAACGGCACTTTGAAGAAGCCGTTCGCCACGGAACGTTACAAAGGGGAACTTTTATGTTTAATGCACGGACGATAGTAATCTTCGGAATCTCACTCGCAGGCGCTTTGGTTCTGCATGCTCCTGCAAATGCAGACAAATTGGATGACGTTCTTGCCAGAGGCAAACTCGTTGTGGGGACCGGCACAACAAATCCGCCTTGGCATTTCAAGAATGAAGTTGGTGAACTGGTCGGCTTTGATGTTGACGTCGCCAAGATGATCGCGAAAGGTCTTTTCGATGACGACACTAAGATTGAGTTTGTAAGTCAGGCATCTGACGCACGGATTCCAAACATCCTCACGGATAAAGTCGATGTTACCTGCCAGTTCGTGACTGTAACAGCGGCACGTGCGCAGCAGGTTGCTTTCACAATCCCTTACTATCGTGAAGGTGTGAGCCTTATGCTGAAGTCGGGTGGCAAGTACAAAAATTACGATGAGCTTAAGGCTGCAGGCAGTGCCGTAACGATTTCAGTATTGCAGAATGTCTTTGCCGAGCAGATGGTGCATGATGCGCTGCCTGAAGCAACCGTAGACCAGTTTGATAGCGTCGATCTCATGTATCAATCGCTAAATTCCGGGCGGGCTGACGCGGCGGCGACGGACAACTCGTCATTGAAATACTACATGTCGCAGAATCCAGATCAGTTTGTTGACTCAGGTTACAGCTGGAACCCGCAAAGCTACGCATGCATCGTCAAGCGCGGAAATCCTGATTGGCTGAACTTCGTTAACGTCGCATTGCGTGAATCCATGACAGGAACGACCTTCCCGGTCTACAAGGAAGCCTACAAGAAGTGGTTCGGCGAATACCCGACCGAACCAAAGATCGGTTTTCCGGGCGAGCTGCGTTAAGGCCAGCGCTGACCATGGGATACTCGCTGCACTTCGATGCCGTCTGGTCCAACTTCCACAGTCTACTGTCGGGGCTGGCCATCGGTCTTGTCATGGCGCTGTTTTCACTGATTGCCGGAACTGTCATCGGGCTGCTTGGTGCTTTTATCAGCCGGGGGTCAGTTGCGGGCAAGTGGCTTGTTGGGTTCTACGTCATGCTAATCCGCAACTTGCCATTATTGGTGATTGTGCTGCTGCTTTATTTCGCGCTGCCACAGCTGGGTATACGCCTCGATAAATATAAAAGCTTCGTTTGGGCACTCTCCCTATACTCGGGTGCATACCTTATTGAGGTATTCAGAGGTGGCTTGTCCTCGGTGCCTGCGGGTCAGGTCGAAGCCGCGCGGGCAATCGGTCTTACGCGACTACAAACAAACCTTTACGTGATCATGCCCATCATGTTGCGCAATGTTCTTCCTTCGCTCAGCAACACGTTCATCGGCATCTTCAAAGACAGTTCTATCGCTGCCGCGATCGCCATACCTGAGCTCACATTCGAAGCGCGCAGGATCAATACCAATACATTCAGGGTGGTCGAGACATGGCTGATTGTCAGCTGCATGTATGTCGTCACCTGTTCCGCCATGTCGTTCGTCCTGCAACGGATCGAACGCCGTTTTCCAAAGTTTTGAGGAGAGTGAATGATGGACGCTTTTCTTAATCAACTTTGGATTGCCAGATGGCCGCTGTTGGATGGGCTCATTACGACCCTTCAAATCTCCATTGTAGCAATCGTCATCGGAACAATTATAGGTGTTCTGGTGGGCGTGCAGCTAACGTATGGTTCCTACTTTTCACGCATGCCCTTCCGTTTGTATGTTGAAATTATGCGTGGAACTCCTGTGCTGGTCTCTGTACTGGCTGCATTTTATATACCCTCCGTGATGGGTTTAAGCCTGACTGCCAAGATGGCGGGCATATTGGCGCTCAGTCTGTTCGCTGGTGCACATATTGCCGAACTGACACGAGGTTCACTTCAAGCAATACCCGTGGGTCAGATTGAGGCCGGTCGAAGTATTGGCCTTACATTCAAGCAGATCGTCGTCAATGTGCTTTTCCCGCAAGCCCTGCGGAGCGCCCTGCCGCCATGGATCAATACGGGCGTGGAACTGATAAAAGGCTCAAGCTTGCTCTCACTAATCGGTGTTGCCGAGCTTCTCCTCAATACGCAAGAAGTTATCGGTCGCAATTTCATGGCGATACAGTTCTACGTTTTCAGCGGCGTTATATATCTCGTCATCAATATCGCACTTGATCAAACCGCCAGAATTTTTGATCGCAGGTAAAGGAACAACGATGCAAGAAACGACGGCCCTACTCCAGATTAAGAACCTGCGTAAGCAATATGGGGCTGTGGAGGTTCTCAAAGGTGTCGATTTATCCTTGAACAAAGGTGAGGTCGTATCAATCATAGGTTCCAGCGGTTCAGGCAAGACGACCCTGCTGCGCTGCGTAAACCTGCTTGAAGAATTTCAACATGGCGAAATCGTTCTTGACGGTGAAGTTATTGGATACCAATCCTCAATCGACGGCCAGCGCCACAGGCTGAAGGACCGTGAACTTTCCCGCCAGCGATCAATGACGGGAATGGTGTTCCAAAGCTTCAATCTCTTTCCCCATCTCAATGCTGCAGGAAACGTAATGCTGGGCCTGCGCAAGGTTCGCAGGATGGGACAGGCAGAAGCGCGAGAGATCGCTGAGAAATGGCTTGACCGGGTTGGGCTACTGGCACGGAAGGATAATTTTCCAAGTCAACTATCCGGTGGTCAGCAGCAACGTGTGGCAATCGCTCGTGCTCTCGCTATGAATCCAAAACTCGTACTGCTCGATGAGATCACATCAGCACTCGATCCAGAGTTGGTTCAGGAAGTTCTGACCACCGTAAAAAGCATTGCCGATGACGGCGCAACCCTCTTGTTGGTTACGCACGAGATGCGCTTTGCCCGGGATGTTTCCAACCGGGTTGTGTTCATGGAGCAAGGAAGGATTATCGAAGACGATACTCCAGATGAGATTTTCAATAGACCCAAGAACGAACGTCTTGCATCTTTTCTCAAAAGCACGAGAAATTAATGCCGATAGAGAGCTGTCCTCATGAGCGGCGGTAAAGGATACAATGACATGGATGGAATTCCGGCACGTCGAAGGGAACGTAGCACATCGTCACAAGCGGCCTCGGGTTATATTGTCGGTCCCGTCATCAAGGCACTCAAAGTATTGGAGTATATAGGTGCGAGCGGGAGGGATGTTACCCTGACTGAAGTTGCGAACGCGCTCGATATTCCGAAGACGACTGTATTCCGATATCTGCAAACCCTAAGTGCGACAGCCTTTTTGCACCATGATATTCCAAACGACCGATATGGTATCGGACATGGTTTCCGCTCGCTCGCACGGACGGATCGAAGCTTGCAGAGGCTGCGCGAAATCGCGATGCCTATTATGAGAAACCTAAATCGCAGTTTCAACGAAACGATCAATCTGGCAATCGAAGACAAAGGCCAGATTGTTTACATCGAAATCGTTGAGTCTACTCGCGCACTTAGAATGCAAGCCCACGTTGGCACTAGAGACCCTCTTCACACAACCGCGTTAGGGAAAGCTATACTTGCACACCTTGATGAACCTGACCGAGAGCGAATTTTGACTCACTCTCTTGCGGAGCGAACCTACCGATCGGTGATGGACGCAGACGCAATTCGTCGACAACTGAAAGAAGTTCATAAGCGTGGTTATGCGATTGAAATTGGCGAGAACGAAGACGTTTGCATGTGTATTGGAGTGTCGATTCTGGACGATCTGAATTTTCCCATCGCTGCAATCAGCCTATCCGCTCCCATCCAACGCTATTCTTTAGAACTGGTAGACCTTGCGACAGCCGCCCTGAAACAGTCCAGCAAAGAGATTGCCGCAAAACTTCAATTCGATCGCATGCCGTGAGGCGTTGAGAACCTAGTCTGCGGCCCCGGTACCGCCCTGGGTATCCAGGCGAGAGCATCATCACAAGCGGGTCCGGTTCTTCTCGACAGTGGAATTGGACGAACTCGATTACCTTCCGTTCAGTGCATCAGGTGGTGCATTGCTCTTCCACCTCCCAAGCAAGCTATACGACCGCACCAGTGTCGTCATCACCACCAACCTCAGCTTCAGCGAATGGGCAAGCGTCTTCGGCGATGCCAAGATGACAACGGCGCTACTCGACCGCTTGACGCATCATTGTCACACCTCGAAACCGGAAACGACAGCTACCGCTTCAAAAACAGTTCAGCACACGAACCGAAAAACGCAAAGGAGAAAAACAGGGACTTGACCTCCTCACCAGACCCGAAACATATCTAAAAAGCGGGTCAAATCTCGGTGGAAATACCGGGGCTACGATCGACGAATTGACTGCCAAGCTTGTCCGCATTGGGGGAAGTATGGCGACCGAGATCATCTCTTATTTGAGATTTTGGCACAGCTCCGTTCGCTGGGGCGATACCTGGACGATTCCAGTATTGTGCATTGGTCGCAAAACCCGAGGCAACATTAAGCTGGAACTGAGTCGCTGCAAGAGTCGTTCACTGACTCACGAGTGTGCGTCCAGTTGGAGTATCGAGTATGGCGAGAAAATCCGGACAGAAGCTTCGTACCATTGGACTTCTGTCCGATCTGGATGCGCCAATAACGAGTTTGCCTCGCAAGCGCAGAAAGCCCACCGAACCGCAACTGCCCTTCGATCCCATGCCAGATCGCATTGAACCGTGTCTGGCCCTCCTGAAGTCAAACCCTCCCACGAGTGACGACTGGGTGTTCGAGCAGCCAAGGCATTCGGATCAACCATGATCCTTGATGGCGAAGCTGTTGTGCTCGACGAGCAAGGGCGATCGGATTTCGGGCTACTCCAGCAAGATTTAGGCGGGCGCGGAGGCAAGCGTGTAACGACAAAGACGATATTCTATGCCTTCGACGTTCTTTATCTTGATGGGCACGATCTTTCCAAGCTCCCGTTTTCAGAACGCCGGGCAATGTTGGAAAGCCTGATCACCGAGCAAGACGGGATCATCCGTATTTCGCAAGAGATTGAAGCGGACGGCGAGACACTGCTCAGAACCGCATGTGCCCACGGCCTGGAAGGCATCATTGCCAAGAACAGGCACCAGCCCTACCGCTCTGGCCGCACCGGCGACTGGCTCAAGATCAAGTGCACGCAGAGCGACAGCTTCGTTATCATTAGCTACGAACCCTCAACAGCAGTGCGCGGCGCAATCGCCAGCCTGTTGCTCGCGGCGAAACAGGACTATGGCCTGGTCTATGTCGGATCAGTCGGCACCGGCTTCAAGCATCAGCAGGCCAAGGATATCCGCAAGCAACTCGATGCGATCCGGATTGACAAGCCCGCAGCCCCGATCAAGGGCAAGAAGCTCATCTTCACTGAACCCACCCTGGTCGCAGAGATCGAGTATCGGGCATGGACTGGTGATAACAAACTTCGTCACGCTTCATTCAAGGGAATGAGAGAAGACGCCGATCATGCCGAAGTCCACAGTTTACCAAACGGGACAGTATCTGAATGACAAGGCAGACGGCTGGACAATAGTCGCAATGGTCGCCGCGGCTGTTATCGCATTTACGATGACGAACCCGCTTAAAAACCGGACAACCGATCCGCTGCCGCCTCCGGATGCTCTAGACCAGGCGCGATAACTCAAAGGTAACTCTTCGCCGGACTTCCCCGTCTCCTCCAGCACCAAAGTGTCGATAGTGCGCTACGCTTCATGCAGCCCCTTCTGCCGGAGGTATAGGTCCCTATCCAGCACATATTGTGAAGCACCGTCGCAAGTGGCTATATCGGCGCACACCGTATGGTGCTTGTAAGGCCAAGCCTCTCCTACATTATCAGCTAAATCGAGGGATTAATGCGGAGCACGCGGCCGTGACTGCCTGAGCCAACATTTGAGTGTCCTGTTCGCCGTCAAGCCTAAGCACAGGAGCGGATTGTGCGTTGAGCCAACGTTCGTGCTGCGCCAGATTGCGCCCAGTGAACGTGGGGGAATCATAGTGAGATGCCCAGTCCCGGAATGCCAGATGTCCCTGATACATGTCCCCGCCCGGTAGGATACGATCGCCATGCCGCAACGCCTCTCGCCTGTCGAGGCGCTGTAGCCGTAGATCCGTAGGCGTGTATAGGAACGCAATAAGATCGACATTTTCGATCAGGGTATCACCCCAACCAATAAAGGAACCTGACAGGACCCAGCCCTCGTTTTGCGCCTGCCGGTCTTTGATCAACCGAACCCGATCTTCCGGCGAGCGCTTGATTGTGAACGGCGGATCGGTCGGCATCCAGTAGAAGTCGTCTACATCCAGCAGCGGAACTGCGAATTGCCTGGAAAGCATCGCACCAAGCGTCGAAACGCCCGAGCAAGACGCTCCAATCAAATATATTCTCGGCGTGTTGGTCATTAATCCTCACCATTAAATGACAGCGTGGGCTTTAATAATGCGAAAGTTACCGTTTCAAAAATTGGACCCGCTTCCGACAGATCAGCAGCGCAGGCGAGCCATGCCCAGAGCATCGACATAGGTTCCGGCCTTGAACGCGTAGGATCGCCGTATGCCTTCGCGTTCGAAACCGAATTTTTCATATAGCCGGATTGCTGGGGCATTGTCAGTGTAGACCGCCAGCTCAAGACGTTTAAACCCCAGCCAGTTGTCGGCAGCGTCGATCACTCCCGGATCAGTGCTGTGCCTACCCCTTTCCCAACATGATCGTCGTGCACTCCGATCCCCAACTCGGCGGCATGGGCACGGCGGCCAGTATAAGGATGTAGACCAGCCTGGCCGACGATGATAAGCGCGTTCGGCCCTTGGCTTTCCAGCCATTTCTTCGTCTGCTCGGGTCGTTGATAAGGCAGGCGCAGCGTGCCGGCCCGAAAGCCCGGCAGATTGATCAGGGCCGACAGGGCTTCAAAATCATCAATCCGTGCGGCGCGGATCAACAGCCGAGGTGACTGTTTTCTGGAAGTTGAGTCTGAAGTATTCGATGACTGTTTGGTAACTTGGTTCATGAGCGGCTCTCCATTTCTATAAGGGAGGAGAGCGGAGTGTTATGAACCCTGCTCGCCTCGGCAGGGTTCGCAGGTTGATCGGTATCGCGACTAACGCAATGCCATTCCCGCACACCCTTCAAGGGGCGTGGTCATGAGCATGGTAAAGTTGATGCGAGCGTTGATCATGTGCCAATCGTAATGAAATCGGATCATTGAGCAATAGCCGTTGAGGAAGCCCGGCGTGTAGCGGTCCGAGAGTCGAAAGTTGCGACAACAATAAATCACCAGGGAATTAGTGATCTATTGTGAAACTCTGTCGCTCATCTAGGCCGCTGCGATCTGCATGAGTTCGATACGATTACCGAAAGGATCGCTTACGTACTTTCGCAAATATCCCTCCAGTGGTTCGTCCGAAATAGTCGGGAAGCCCGCTTTCTCCAAAGTTGCGCATATACTGGAAAGATCATCGACGACGAAACCCGGATGCGCTTTCTTGGCCGGGGCGAAATTCGCCTCTACGCCAAGGTGCACTCTGACACCACCGTTTTCGAACCAGCATCCTCCGCGGGCAGCAAGGTTTGATGGCTTGGATACCTCGTTCAAACCCAGCAATCCTTGGTAAAAGGCTCTGGCAGCATTTTCCTGACCCGCTGGCATTGCGAGTTGAACATGGTGAATTGCCTTGATCGTCATTTTTCAGCTCCGACATCGCTTTACATATATCGCAAATCTGATCGAGCGAAGTACAAGTGCGTTGGTTACAATAGCTTTTTCTGAAGCACTATCTGTCGGTGGTGACATCAGCAATCGAACCTCCGCCTGCCGGGTGTGCTGCTCGGCCAACTTCCTTCCTTCCGCAAAGGGGCGACCACTGAGATCCCCGTTATTGAACGACCACGATACCCGAGCGAAAAACATGCGATTGGGGCTGAGGCAAAATCGCTAAAATTCGACGAACTAAGTGCTCTCTGAGAGATGTAGCCGGACTTTCAAGTGTTCGACGACCTCGGGATGCGCCAGGAAACCATTGATCGGCATTATTTCATCGAAATCCAGGTCAGGTCCGATGATCCGACCCGCCAGTTCCTCGATTGAGATATAACCGGCGCATAGCCTCGATAATCTGCTAATTTCTGCACCGCTGCTTCTCCCCTGCGCCTTCATGGCGTAGCAATGTTTGCATTACCTGAACAGATGAGAGCTCCCGCTCATTCCAGGTCTACATTGCGAGGAAATCGTCATGACTGAATCGGTAGAACGCTTTGCAGATGCAACGCTTGTGTTCGTCAAACAGCTCTGTTCTCATTTATCTACCAGTGTTGAAAACACGAGAGACGCTGATGAGGTACTAATCAGTGTCGTATCTATCTTGATGCAATCGCCGCGTGATCTGGCGGCGCTTATCACGGCGGGTGCCACTGCGATTCATGTTGGAAAGCCCGAGCGGCCTGAAGATGGCAACGAATCTTTAGTGACATTGTATCTCAGAATCATGATGAGGCCTGATCGAAGGCGTCGCGATTAAAATACGGCAGAAAATCAAACCACAAACTTTCACGCTCGTTCGGCTTGAAGTCTATCTGGAATGGCTTGCCGATGTCATGGTAAATCATACCCAGAGTTTGCTGCCTAGCAGCGCCTATCAGTGAGTTGCCGGCATCTCTATCGACGCTCCGGGCACGATCTACTGGCAAGCCGGAGACGTGGGGCAAGGGCACAATGCGCAGGGCGTATCCGACCCACTCGAGATCGGGTATACCTTTTCGACAGACCCTTAGACCTGCCGTAAGCCGCCGTCGACGCATAGTTCAGCACCGGCGACGTAGCTAGCGTCATCGCTCAACAAGAACAAGGCGGCCGCAGCCACTTCTGAAGGCCGTGCCATACGACCCATCGGAATCGGAGCGACAATTGCCGCGCGAGTGTCCTCCGCGACGGCAGCCATCATGTCCGTATCCGTGGGACCGGGTGCAACGACGTTGACCCGAATACCTTTGGGTGCGAGTTCAGCCGTCCAGGTTCTGGCGTAGGATCGAACGGCTGCTTTGGTTGCGCAGTAGGTACCGTAGGCCGAGTAGCCCGCGCTCCCGGCAATGGACCCGACGAGGACGACCGAGCCGCCTTCTGTCATTGCGGGAAGAGCTGCCTGGAGGCCGAACACCATCCCTCGGACGTTGACGTCAAAGTGGCGGTCGAAGTGGTCCGGCGTTATTTCGGCGATCTGCGAAGGTTCGGAAAGACCTGCATTCAAAACAAGCGCGTCGATACGACCGTATGCTTTGCGGACATTTTCGACAGCCGCCACCATGTCCTCCGGAGAACTTGCGTCAGCGGTAATACCGACCGCGCCATTGCCGATGGCTTTGGCCGCCTTTTCAGCATCTTCACCTCTGCGACTGGTGATGAAGACATTTGCGCCTTCGGCAGACAGTCGCTCTGCAATTGCCAGGCCGATACCCTTTGCGCCGCCGACAACCAAAGCCACCTTGTTACTCATGCGATCCATCGTAAATCCTTTCACTGAATGGTCTCGCTATGATATACGTTGGATATCTGATATCAATTACGCACCTGGAATAGCCTAGATATGGACGAGTATACCGACCTAGAAGCCCTCTCTCATCGCGCGCTTTGCGACATGGCGCAGGTTCGCCCGGTGCTCGACAAGATCGCTGACAAATGGACGATCCTGATACTGACAGTGATCTGCCCGAAACCTACGCGGTTCAACGAACTCAAGCGGCGTCTCGATGGGATCACGCACAAGGCACTGGCCGATGCTTTGAAGAGACTTGAGCGGAACGGCCTTGTGACGAGAACCGTACTCCCAACGCAGCCGATCGGAGTGGAGTACGCAATTACTCCACTAGGCCATTCACTGCGGGAGCCGTTTGAAGCACTGTGCTTGTGGGCAGCGGCCAACGGCGACAAGGTCGAAGCGGCCACGCTACGCTATGACACCACGGGAAATCGCCGTTGACGACGTCCGTGTGTCCACTTCTGGCGCTTTGTTGCCATCAATGTTGCAGCGGTAGCTTTCGGAACGGCCTACCGCGCTTTGTCAATGTGTGAGGAAACACCGCTTACCCCTGACAGACCCGAGCATCCTGTTTAATAATGGTAGCAACGCTGCCCATCCAATCGCCGCGCAGAATCTGATATCTTTATCGACGCTCCGGGACGGCCACAACCTACCGGCAAGCTGGAGACGTGGGGCAAGGGCAAGATCCGCAAGACGTAAGGCAGCTATCCCGAGCGAAATTGAGGGAGACAGCTTCATAATTTGTTGCAATAGTCGGTCATATAAATGGGAGGGAGATGACCTGCACCAATGCATTGGATCAGACGGGGCAAAGTGCATGCGACGAACATTGTTATCGCAGTCTCGCTTGCTGCAGCCACATCAGCGTTTGCTGATATGAGTTTGACGAGGCCTGCTCGCTGGATTGAGCATGACGTTGCGATAAATCAGCTATCCATTGATCATAAGTCTTCGCTCCCTATTGGTGGACGTTTTATCTGTTCGGTCGAGCAGGACGAGGACAGAATGGTCAAAGCACTTTTACAAAAAGGGCTGGCTGTAGCGGACAGTGACCAATGCGAAATCGTTGCATTTAAACGTGTGTCGACGGACATACGGAGCGTCCGCGAAACGATTGCAAACATGCTTCAGATTGCTGGAGAGTTGGGCTACCGTCTCATCTCCATTGAAGCTGGTGACTTTGAACGTGGTCATGCAACTATTCTTGCCAGCGAAGAAGGATACATACCGTGATGGAAAACAAGCAGCGCTAACTTCCAGCTGATCGATCGGTTTGTAAGAAGCACCATGTCGCAGGCAAGCCTCGATGCTGAATCCATTGAGGCGATTGTGCTTTATCTCGACAATCGGGAGTACGAAATGGCTTTCGAAGGTTTGTTTTTGGAGCTTATCAATTCGGGAAAACCTTAAAACTCAACGCCAATGAATGTATGGCCTTTGCCCTGCAGTTAAATCTAAACAAGACATCCGTCTTTGACGACCAGTTCTGGTCAAAGCTCGAAAATACCTTCAAGAAATTCAAAATGAACCAACGAGACCTTGAAGTTGGTGTAGCTACCGAAGCCAGAAAAGCCTGGCATCGTTGAGACCCTGGGCTAATTTTATTGAATGCCTTAATTTTGATTAGTCTTCGTCGCTTTCCAAAGAGCGTCCGTGGGACATCGACGTTCGTATAGATACGTTGATTGGCACTGTAGGATTACACAGTAGAAAATATCGAAACACCTGCCCCAATAGTCTGTCTTTCAAAGCGGCGCAGAAAGCCCCGACCATGAAGGGAAGTGTCAAATGGCAGACAAACGAAAAAGATTAATGCTGGAAAGTGAAATTCCAGATTTCATCGAAGACGTGATAAAATCCGGCTGCGATATATGTGCGATCGGTCACGACATGTACGTATTTGGGGATGCTGATATCCCTTACGAAGACTATGATGAAGTTGGGATACAGGTGAAACGAATAAGGGAAAAGTGCGGGGACCGGGATAATCTCACACTTGAGATCGTCGCACATTTCCGCTCGTTAGGGCTGTACCTGACGATTCCAGTATCACGCACTGGCCGCAAAACCCAAAGCAACATTAGGCTATTATCGTTGAGGATTTCCAACGACGTGTTTGGCTGGATCGCCTTTCGCTTTATCCCGTTTCTGCCAACGGCGGGATAGTCCTCTGCCATCCACTTGCCGTGTCTGGTATCGCCGCAGCTACCCCGATGGGTGGCAATCACATGGGTGCAGGAAGAAATTCGATCAGTGCTTTCGTGACGGCTGCAGGCTGCTCTTCAGGGATCCAATGGCCGGAACCTTCGACGACCACGCCCCTCACGTTTTTTGCGACGTGGCGGATATGGTTGCCATACTCCAGTCCCATGCCCCCAACTCCACTCATGGCAAGAACCGGCATCTGTAGCTTATCGATTGAAAATAACCTGTTAGCTTCCACGTCTTTGGGAAATGCACGATAATATTCAAAACCAGCCCGAAGTGCCCCCGGTTGAGCGTATGAGCGTCCGTAAACTTCATCGGCTTCGTTATCGAAGGCGCGCGAATTAACGCCCTCGGCATTGTGGAACCATTTCAGATATTCGAGTTCACGGCCTGCGATCAGCATTTCCGGAACGTCGCGGACAGAGTGGAAGCGAAAATGCCACGTACGAGGGCCCTGGATCAGTTCGTCCCAAGGCTCAATGCCGGGGAGAGGAGCATCCAGAATCGCCAGTGTTTTAACGTCGTTGGGATGTTTGGCCGCATAAGCATAGACGACCATGCCGCCCATGTCATGGCCGACGAGGTTCACCGACGGACCGATGCCCAGATTGCTTACCAGCTTTCGGACGTCCTCGGCTATCGAAGCCTTATCATATCCAGCCAGAGGTTTGGCGGTGTCGCCCAGACCACGTAGATCCGGCGCGAGAACTGTATACCCTTTAGCCGCCAATTCCGGCATCACATGACGCCACATGTATGACGTGGTGCCCCAGCCATGCAGCAGCACTACTGTTTGCGGCCCACCCTGCGCCAAAAGGTAGTGATAAGCGACCCCGTCCACGTCCGACTTGCCATCAATAATCGCACCATTTGCTGCCGGCACTGCCGACACACCCGCAAACGTTCCAATTATAAGGGCCACTAAAAAGTAAAAGCGCATTGCAGACTCCAGACATTCGAAAAATGAGCCCACAGAGCCTAAAAACGCCCTCCAAATCTATAGAACGATGGTTTGCCCACTCTCCCGTCGAGGGTGAACCGCAACGTTCGCACATGATCTGCCTGAATATGCATGTCTGCTGCGTTGACAACGGTCGGCTTTGCAGTTGGTTTGATCTACTGTGGTTAATTGGCGAGAGATCACGACGCGCATTCACCCGCTATACGTTGGATCTCCGTGGTAGTATGCGGATATTCCGGCGAATTGAAGATGCCGATCGCGATGCGCCGACAGGTTCGTCAGATGCATCCTCCAGCAGCGCATGCAACTCATCTTCGGTCACCTCGAGGATCTCCATTGTCTCGGCCTCGCTGAAACCTTCAATGGCAGTCAAAAGAAGTGCTTGGCGCGCTGCCATAGTCGAATTGAATGCAGCAAACACTTGCTTCCTCTTCCCAATTTCTGACCCATCTACCGAATTAAAAAATCTGAGAAAGAGCTTGCACAAGCCCACGCGATCAGAACTGGTGAGTGGGAAAATCTCTATGTCGTGAATGAGACTTTCCAGAGTGGCAGCCACGTAGGCGTCGCCCCGATATTGTGAACCCGCGATGGTGTGGGCAAAGCGCCGAAGATATGGCAAGTGCGGAGTTATCCGAGCGGACAATGACATTGATTTGGAGTTCCGTAACACCCGAATTAAACAATGCGGCCCGACAAACCGCATACTACGAAAACCAGGTTCTTGGGCTTGGAACTGTTCACCACTGGTGGCGCGCGCCTGGCTCGATGTCTTCATAAAGAGAGCTTCGGCATCAGTCAGCCAACGATCAGATCGTTATACTCTGGATGTTGGCCCGCGAATTTTACCATGAATGTACAAGTTGGCATCACCTTGCGGCCACTCTCGCGTATCATGTCGAATACCCCCCTCGCCAGCTTTGAACCGATGCCTTCGCCCGAATACTCGAATGGCACTTCCGTGTGGGTTAAAATCACAATTTGACCCTCAGTCCTGTAATACGCTGCGGCAATGAGACCATCGGCTATTGGCATCTCGTAACGGTTGAAAGTGGGGTTGTCTTCAACAGTGGTATTGGCGAGCATTTCTTACTCCAAGATTGGTGACTACAAGTCCCAACAGCCTATCGACTGAATTTCAAGAAGCTATGTGGACGGTTTGAGTGGCGGGGAATTTGACGATTGTGCCATTCGCTTGTCAGGCCAGCTACCCTACCTGATTGCTGGCCACGCTATACTTTCGTCTAGGCCCTGCTCCTCCCGATCGAACTGTTTCGAGATGCCTGCGCATTCTGCAGAACTGCATCGAGTAAAAAACTTATCGCTTCGTGTGTCATCTGCTCTTGCGATGCGGATAACACTCTGTTCAAGCATCTCAGGTGAACTTGAGCGTAGAGCAGAGTAGCCATCCAGTTCGAGATGGCTCGGGTCACTTCGGCCTGAATGCCACACTGTTCACAGTCGTCCATGATCTGCTTCGCAATTCGCACTGATAACCGACGAGGACCGTACTCAAAAAATGCGCTGGCCAATTCCGGAGCCGCCGCCGATTCCCACACCGTCAACTGGTAAAGGAACAACAGATCGGACGTTTCAGACAGGGATACGATCTGTCGACCAATTTCCATCAGCACGGTGCCTGGATCAGTCGCGTTGCCGGCCTTGTGTATCCGCAACTGGAGTTCTTGTTCGACAACATCAGATACGATTGCGCCGAATATCCCCATCCTATCCGTAAATTCTTCGTGCAATGCAGTCATACTGCACGACGACTCAAGGGCGATGCACTCAAGCGAAGTGCCGACATAACCATTGGCTTGAAACAACCGCATGGACGTTTGCAGAATGGTCGTCCTGATATGCGTAGGTTGAAGACTGTCCTCAAATGGAATTTCGTTTCGTCCTGTCGGTGACCTCAAATTCAGTTGCACGCCGCTTCTAGCCTCCGGAAAATTCAATTACCTGCATTTCGTACAGCGGTATGTGCCGTCATCCCACCCGCGCAGACTACCCTACCAAGTGTGAAGCCGTGCTATTCTTCTGGTTAGAGTAGCCTGGATTGCGGCTGGGGAAGTCCGGTTTTTGTCATCCCCTCGGCGTTTTTCATCCCTGATGACCGAGAGCCAACACTAAATTTCATCCGATCCCTGGCGCTACAATTCTGGAGAGTAGGTCGGCGGCACCTGAACTGTTTCCCGGCATTCGGGAATTGATTGCAGCACCCAGCCAACTGATGCAGCCGACTTAACCCATGGTTCAAGGGCACGAGAACTTCTCGGTGTCCCACCTATTCGTTGGGCATACGAAGCCTATACCTCAGGCCGATTCCGCCTCGTTCTCAAATCGACGACTAATGCGATCACGAAACGCTATTCAGCAGGAGATTGACATGAGCTTCGACAACACCCCACTCGCCGGCAAGGCGGGAATCGACGAGTCGGTTCCATCGCGCTACGCGGTACAGGTCGGCGATATTGACGTAATGGTGATCAGCGATGGAGTATTGACGCCGCCAGCTGAATCCATGGCAACCAACGCTGACCCAGCAATCCGCGGGGCCTGGCTGGACGAAAGACTCCTTGCTCACGACGCGTTCGATTGGCCGCTAAATGCAGTCGTAGTGCGCACCGGAGACCAGACCATCCTTATTGACAGTGGAATAGGTGAGGAATACCCCGACTTCCCGCGGGCCGGGCAGCTTGGCCATCGATTGAAGGCAGCCGGGGTAGATCTGGCGGCCGTGACCGATGTGGTGCTGACCCATATGCACTTTGACCACGTGGGCGGGCTGTTAGTAGACGGTGTGAAGGATCAACTGCGTCCGGACCTGCGGATTCACGTATCGGCGGCTGAGGCCGAGTTCTGGAAGGCCCCCGACTTCTCCCGTACCGGAATGCCGCCTGCGCTTGCAGAGTTGGCAAGACGAGCCTCACTGCAGTTTCTCGACGAGTACCGCAGCCAGCTCCATACGTTTGACCGAGAGTCCGAGGTGGCACCAGGCATAGTCGTCACCCGGACTGGCGGCCACACCCCCGGCCACAGTGTTGTCCGCATGGCCTCCCGCGGCGAACGGCTGATGTTCGGCGGCGATGCCATATTTCCGGTGTCGTTTGAGCATCCCGAGTGGCACAACGGATTCGAACACGATCCAGAGGAAGCAACCCGCGTGCGGCTCCGTCTGATGCGCGAGCTGGCAGAGACTGGCTCGTGGCTGGTATCGACGCACATACCGTTTCCATCTGTCGGTCGCGTGGCGGCACATGGTGATTTATTTCGTTGGGTTCCAGCCTGGTGGGACTACTGACCGCTGTTAAGTGGGCCATCGCATCATGATTGTCTGTTCATGCAACGTATTCACTGATCAGGATGTCCGCTTCGCTATCGAGGTGGAGCGGACACGCTCGATCAGTAAGGTTTACGGCTGTCTCGGCTGCAGCGCTCGTTGCGGCCGCTGCGCCCGCACCATCCGCCGCATTATAGACGAGGCGCTCGGCACCAACGACACGCCATAGCCCTACACTCAGGCATCCCTATACCAAAGTATAGAACGCACACGTCCTGCGCACGATGGTCCAGACCCCTTGAGTTTTGCAAAGTGAAAACCGCAACCCGGTACGAGGAAGATCGAAGATGACCACCCATTTCGCGCTTTCAAGCTTAATTAAGTTTATCTTGAGGCTTTGGGGCGTTGAAACGTCGCTGACGCCGGAAAGACGGGAGCTTTCGGACGACTTAATATTTGCGGCAGCTCAGCTAGCCAATGCGCGCAGCCGCCGAAGGTTCAACTCGCCCGAAAACAAGTGCCGTGACCGTATGTCGGAAATCGGGCAGCAGGGAGAAACCCGTTGAGACGCGAACGTCCGACTTATACGCCAAACACTGGCATTGAACGCTGGTTTGACGCCCGCATGCCGCTGCCAAGAATGGTGTACGATTCCTTCATAGTCTACCCGGTTCCGCGCAACCTGAACTACGCCTATTCATTCGGCGGCATTCTCACAGTCATGCTGCTCTCTCAGATACTGACAGGCGTCGTGCTGGCGATGCACTTTGCGCCCGATACGGGGCTCGCCTTCATTTCAGTTGAGAAGATCATGCGCGACGTGAACTCCGGCTGGCTCCTTCGCTACCTGCATTCGAACGGAGCGTCATTCTTCTTCATTGCCGTCTATATCCACATCGGAAGGGGCCTCTACTACGGCTCATTCAAGTCGCCGCGAGAGCTTCTCTGGGTACTCGGCTGCATGAATTTTTTATTGATGATGGCGACTGCATTCATGGGCTATGTCCTGCCTTGGGGACAGATGTCGTTTTGGGGTGCTACCGTCATTACCAACTTCTTCACCGCCATTCCGGTGGTCGGCGACTGGATTCAGCAACTGCTCCTGGGTGGTTTTTCAGTAAACAATCCGACGCTCAATCGGTTCTTTGCTCTGCACTATCTTCTGCCATTCATGCTCACTGGCGTGGTGGCATTACATATCTGGGCATTACACGTGGTGGGCCAGAACAATCCTATTGGTATTGACGTGAAGTTGCCTACCGACGTTGTTGACTTTACCCCCCACGCAACGGTCAAAGACGCGCTTGGAATTGTCGTCTTCTTGCTCGTGCTGGCCTATTTCGTCTTTTACATGCCCAATTTTCTCGGCCACCCCGACAACTATACTGTCGCTGACCCGCTGAAGACGCCTGCGCACATCGTGCCCGAATGGTACTTCCTTCCCTTTTACGCGATCCTGCGTGCCATCACTTTCAGCGTTGGACCGATCGACTCCAAGCTCGGCGGGGTATTGGCCATGTTCGCCGCCATTGCCGTGCTGTTCTTCGTGCCGTGGCTCGATACCACCAAGGTGCGTTCGGCGGTCTATCGACCATTGTACAGGCTTTTCTTCACGCTTTTCGTTGCTAACGGCCTTTTTCTCGGTTGGCTCGGATCGCGGCCAGCGGAAGGCACCTACGTCGTCCTGTCCCAGTTGGCGACGCTTTATTATTTCGCATTTTTCATCGTCATCATGCCGCTTCTGGGGCTGATCGAGAAGCCGCGGCGGTTGCCTAACTCGATTACAGAAGCAGTCCTTGCGAAGAGCGATGCGGGCCAGAAATCCAGTTGATCATCGGCCGCGAGGGCCGAAAAAAGGAGAAATGTTATGAAAATCGTCATCATCGGGGGGACAGGCCTTATCGGGTCAAAAACCGCTGTACGTCTGCGCAATAAAGGTCACGAGGTGGTTGCCGCATCTCCAAACACCGGGGTCAACACCATCACCGGCGAGGGTCTGTCTGAAGCGTTAGTCGGTGCGCAAGTCGTCATTGACCTCGCAAATGCGCCCTCCTGGGAAGATAAGGCCGTTCTCGAATTCTTCGAAACATCGGGCCGTAATTTGCTTGCCGCCGAAGCAAATGCTGGCGTGAAACACCATATTGCCCTGTCAATTGTGGGAACCGACCGGCTGCCGGAGAATGGCTACTTCAGAGCAAAACTTGCCCAGGAACGCCTCATCAAGGAATCTTCGATCCCCTTCTCGATCGTCCATTCAACCCAGTTTTTTGAGTTCCTGAAGGGCATTGCTGATGAAGCAACGGTCGGCACAACCACCCGGTTGTCTCCTGCAGCGTTCCAGCCCATCGCATCGGACGATGTTGCCGATACAATGGCAGAAGTTGCCCTGGGGAACCCGCTCAACGGCATGATCGAGATCGCGGGTCCTGAGCGTGCTCCCATGAATGTAATCATTGCCCGCTATCTGAAAGCGGCCAACGACCCGCGTACGGTCGAGGCAGATGTCCATGCCCGTTATTTTGGATCTGAGCTCAACGATCAATCGATCGTGCCGGGCGACGGTGCCCGGATCGGCAAGATCGGCTTCGAAGACTGGTTCCGCCAGTCTCAACAGCCGAAGTGATTCAATTCATCCCGTGACCCGTCTAAGCGGTCATTGGGATGAGGTTCTCCAGCCAGAAGCTTTGTTCACATTATTCAAAAAGGATTCCTACGATGAAAGCAGTCTTGCTAACACTTTTTGTATCTGCGGCCGCTTGTCTGCATGGCGGTATTGCGTTTGCCGCCGAAGATACCGCAAAGGTCACCCCGCTCACACGAAAGGACCTTCCGAATTATCCTGGCAAAGAGGGGCTGATGATATCAGTCGAGTATGGACCGGGAGGTTCTTCACCCATTCACAAACACGAAGCAAATGCGTTTGTCTATGTTTTGGAGGGCTCGATCGTGATGCAGGTCAAAGGAGAAAAAGCAGTTACCTTGTCGCCTGGGGAGACCTATTACGAAAGTCCTTCCGACATTCACTTGGTGAGCCGAAATGCGAGCAAGACCAAACGGGCGAAATTCATCGTTGTGCTGCTTAAAAACAAGAACGCTCCAGCTGTCATTCCAGTGAAGTGACATTTTGCAGGGAGGAAACGATGAAAATCACTGTTATGGGGGCGACTGGCCAAATTGGAACCCATCTCGTAGAAAAACTTGAAAAGGTAGGCGTCGACGTTGTCGCCGCCTCCACTTCACTGGGGATTAACAGCGCGACGGGGAAAGGCCTTGGGGACGTTATTTCAGGGGCTGAAGTCGTTATCGACGTCACCAACGCGGCATCCTTTGGCGACAACTCCGCGCTCGACTTTTTCAGGGCGTCTACCAGGAATCTTCTGGCCGCCTCGAGAGATGCTGGCGTCAAACACTACATCGCGCTTTCAGTGGTAGGAACACCGCGCCTTGTCGAGAGTGACTATTTCCGCGCGAAAATGGTGCAGGAAAACCTCATTCGTGCAGCAAGACGGCCGTATACCATTCTCCATTCGACGCAATTTTTTGAGTTCATCGGCGGCGTGATCGAAATGAACGCAGACGGAGATGGCTTTCGGCTTCCTTCGGCGGCGGTCAGACCGATAGCTGCTGAAAATGTTGCAGAGATGTTGGCTGAATTGGCAGTGAAAGCACCGAAGAACGACACCGTAGAAATTGGCGGACGCGACCAGTTCGGCCTCGACGAAATCGCTCGAATGCACCTGACAGCTAACGAAGATACCCGCCAGGTGATAACCGACGACAGCGCCCGGTACTACGGCGTCGAACTCAATGACGACACGCTACTTCCAATCAAGGGAGCACGCGTGGGTTCATTGCGGTACATCGATTGGCTAACGCGCTCTATGGCCCGTTGAGAAAGGAAATAACTGCAGTGGATGCCCAAGTCAGAGACAACCGGGAAAAGCATCGTTTTGAACGACAGATACATGATGGAATGTGGGCGGCTGCATACTACCGACTGGAGGACGAACAGTTTGTGTTCTTTAAGGTCGAAGTTCCCGAATTTGCCAGTCAAGGTATAGGCGCGGCATTAATCGAGGGGGTGTTCGATATACTCCGTGAGCAAGGCAAGAAAGCAGTAATAAGATGCTCGTTCATGCACAGTTTCTTGCAAACGCACCCAGAATACAATGACCTCGTTGACTCAGCTTTATAGTCTCGAAAACAAAAAATGGCTAATCCATGCATATAGGCCGACAATATAGCATCAACGACTTCCTTGCTTGGACGAGAAAGGAGACCCAATGGTTAATTGGATGGGCTTTGTTTGCAACTTTGTTCCTTCAACTTTCGACATTGAGATTCCTGACGGTGCCAGCGCCGATTCTGACAATCGTCGGGTCGGCTCTAGCGATTAGCCTCGCATTTAAGAGTCAGCAATGTTTTGCACGATGCACCAACGCCCTGACGCTATCGGAGCAACTCAATGGCAGTAGCTTCATCCTGGCCGAAAGGCTGATCTCTGCAACGCGCGAGCTGGGTGATGTTCCTTCGGGTGCACGATTGGAAGATATGTTCTGTCGCCATTTCGCTTGGCTCACTTCTCTACGCTTTTATTTGCGAGACAGTAGATCGTGGGAGAATAGGTTCGATGTCGGCAACATTCGCTTCCTTGCCAAAATCCCAAGCCCTGAAAGCACTTCCGTACTTGATGAGGAACTGAAAAACTACTTGTCGGATGACGAAGTGCAGAAAATAATGGCGTGTTCGGGTGACAAAGAAAGCCTCATTCTCGACTGGCAATACGAAGCACTTAGAAAACTACGCAAGCAAAATCTTATCAGCGAGTACATGTTCGTTGGGTTGATAGCCCGACTTGACGACCTTTCCCGATTGCAGGGCGGACTGAAGCTAATCAAAAACTACCCCTACCCCCGCAACTACTATTCGATAGCCGTAATTCTGGTAAAAATATTTGTCGCCATCATTCCTTTTGGCCTATTTCCGTTTGCTTATGAATTGGGAAAATCCGCTGGCATCGCGGATTGGACGGCTTGGCTGAACGTCCCATTCAGCGTTGCTGTCGGTTGGGTTTTCGTCTCGTTGGAAAAGGTCGGAGAGAACTCATCAAACCCATTTGAGGGCAATGCCAACGATGTACCAATTTCGTCCATTGCACGGAGAATCGAGATAGCAATGCGGGGCATGATGGGCGAGTCAAACGACCTGCAACCTATTGTGGCAAAAAATGATATCCTGTTTTGAATTGGGTTCATTGAGAGATGAACATTTGATCACCGGGGATTGTCGTGACGGATATCCTTGGGGATCGACTGCCAGGCTCGAAGCAATTGGGTGACAAAAGGCGTCTGCATTTTGCGCATCAAGTTGCTTCGGTGTAGCTTGACTGTGATTTCCGTTATGTTGAGATCGAAAGCGATTTGCTTGCTTAGCTTTCCTAGTACAACGGCCTCCATGACCTGGCGCTCACGAGGAGTAAGCGTGAGATATCGTGCGACGTTGGCGTCGGTTTCGAACTGTTCGGCGCGTTTTTCCTTGTCGATTTCGATAGCTTTGCTTACCGCGTCCAGCAATGTTTGGTCGCGCACCGGCTTGGTTAGGAACTCGACTGCGCCGGCCTTCATCGCCTGCACTGTCATAGGAATGTCGCCATACCCCGTGAGAAAAACTATTGATGCAGAAATGCCGCTTGCGGCCAGCCGGGCTTGAAAATCAAGGCCGCTCAAGCCCGGCATGCGAACATCGAGGATTATGCAACCCGGTCGGTTGAGAACATTTGCATCCATGAGCGCTTGTGTGGATGCGTATCCGGCCGCTTCAATCCCGACAGATTCCAGTAGATCGCATATGGATATTCGTAGCGATTCGTCATCATCAACGACCAACACGATAGGCTTTTGCTCAGAACGCACTTGCTTTTGCTGAGCGCTAATGGGGGTGCTTGTCAGTATGTTCATTTCATCCCCCGATGCCGGCACAGCCCTTGCTGCAGATCGCGACCCACGACCGTTACTCTCATGACAAGCTCCATCAGTTTAACCCGATATTGTAGGCGTTTCCCATCACTGGTCGACTAAACGAAGTTTTAGATTGACGCGTTCAATCGATTCATTACGGCTTGTAAGCCGAGGTTGCCAAATCGTTTCAGGTTACACAGGCGCGGTACGCGCCGGTATTTACAGAAGATCGGCGAACCGCAGTCAGTATAAGCGTAGGATTGCGAGTCCAAGACCTAAACTAAAGTATACGCTCTTTCGCGGCCCGGTTGAGCTATGCTTGGCGCGAAGGGTAACTAAAATTTCAACGCTGAGGACGAGCAGTCGGTTGACGCAGTCCGTTTGGCCAATGGGCATTGGCGCGAAATTTAGTTTGGTTGAGACGATTCAATGATGCAAAACGCACAAGTTAAAGTTGAAACGTTGGTCGAGCCAATCATATACGTGGTTGACGACGATGAAGAAATGCGAAGCGCCTTACTAGACCTGTTTATGGTTACAAAGAAGCGGGCATGCGCTTTTCCCAACAGCAGCGAATTCCTTCGATCAGCTGACACAAGCGCTCCGGGATGTGTCGTCGTCGATCTTCGTATGCCGGGTGGAACCGGATTGGATCTGCAAAACGAACTCAATTCAATTGGTAGCAGGTTGCCTGTAATTTTCCTCACTGCCTATGCCGACATCCCAACAAGCGTGAAAGCAATGAAAGCTGGTGCGACGGACTTTATCACGAAACCATTCGTCAATCAGGAGCTCTTGGAAGCAGTCGACCACGCCATACAATTGGACACGGAACGACGAAAATGTGACGCGGAGCAAATCCGTATCCGGGAGCTTGCCAAATCCCTAACTCCACGCGAGCAGGAGGTGATGTTCGCCGTCGTTACCGGATTGATGAACAAGCAGGTCGCATACGAACTCGGCATAAGCGAGATGACCGTGAAGCTACATCGCATGAGTGTAATGCGGAAGATGCAGAGCAGATCGCTCGCGGATTTGGTCCGCAAGACAGAGCACCTTCAAAGAAACTAGATCAGCGTCACCGGACGGTTGTGAATCGGGCGAGCGTTCTAACGTGGCAGCCCCCAACCTACGTTTATAAACGCTGAACATACCCAATCTTCTTTAGCTGACAGAGGAAGTCGCATTTTCGGAATGTGTGAAGACGGCAGCGCAAAAGAGCGCCACGCGAAGGGCCTCGTTCAAACGGGGCCCTTCATACTACCCTACCGTCATTTGGACGCCGGTTGCGATATTGCTGATAATGTTCAGTTCAAGCGCTTGTTGTAGCAGCCAAGACAGAAGGTGCTCGATGAGCACCTTCTGAGCTTTATTCACCCTTTGATGAACTTGAGGATATCCTCGTTGATCACATCGGAATGCGTTGTCGCCATACCGTGCGGAAATCCCTTGTAGATCTTGAGGGTAGCCTTCTTAAGAATCTTCGCTGAGAGTTCTGCGGAATCAGCAACCGGAACAATCTGGTCGTCATCGCCGTGCAGCACCAGGGTAGGTACTTCAATCATCTTCAGATCATCGGTGAAGTCTGTCTCGGAGAACGCTTTAATCCCGAGATAATGGGCGTTTGCGGCACCCGTCATACCCTGCCGCCACCAATTGTTGATGATAGCGTCCGAAGCTTTCACGCCAGCTCGATTGAAACCGTAGAATGGGCCACTGGCCAAATCATAGTAAAATTGCGAGCGGTTAGCAGCGAGTGCTGCCCTCAATCCATCGAATGCCTCTATGGGCATACCACCAGGATTGGATGCGGTCTTCACCATGATGGGCGGAACCGCTCCGATAAGTACCAGCTTGGACACACGGTTCTTGCCATGACGAGCCACGTAGCGAGTTGCCTCACCGCCTCCAGTTGAGTGGCCGATGTGAATGGCATTTTGGAGGTCGAGATGTTTGACCACCGCAGCCACATCCGCCGCGTAGTGATCCATGTCGTGCCCGTCACTCACTTGGGATGACCGGCCGTGTCCGCGACGATCATGCGCGATTACCCGATAGCCTTTCCCAAGGAAGAAGAGCATTTGATTGTCCCAGTCATCGCCGCTTAGTGGCCAGCCGTGGTGGAACATGATGGGTTGCGCATCCTTGGGACCCCAATCCTTAAAGAAAATACGAGTACCGTCACTGGAGGTCACATAACCAGGACCAGTTGGGAGCGTACCTTGCGCTGCTTTCTTTTTGTCGGCAGCTTCTGCGGGACGGGTGGCACTTGCTGCTGCCGCAGCCGCAAGCGAGAGCGTGCCAGCCATGACGTTACGCCTTGTGGCGGTCATCGAAGAATCGTTCAAGTTGAATCTCCTGGTTGGAAAATAAAAACAAGTTGCTACGGCCATCGCAGGAATGCCGGACTTGTATCTGTTACTTTTAAATTGAATATAAAAACCGGTAAGTATACTTAGGTTTTACTGGCATGCCATGTGCACACACGTGTGCACGATCGCCGTTATGTTGCCTACATCGGACCAGACAATTTGACTTGTGCTGCACTTAAAGCGGGGCATATCAACGTCGCAGCGATCAACTGCCACACTAAACTTAAGTTTGGATTACGAGCGTCTCACGACAATTGTAAAGCTATTGGGAGCCGTCACCAAGCTCTCATGGCCTCTAGGGCTTTGAGCGTCAGATCCTGACAGTTTAACATTTAGCGCAAGCTTAACTGAGGGTGACTGGCCACTGTCGAAGCAACATAGGAGTGCGTCATGTCGCAGTCAGAAACAAAAACCCCTACCTCAGCTATGCATCAGCCAGGCATACCATCGGAAAATACCTTTCATCCCGGAAAGCCGAGTAAGGGCGAACTGGTTCCTTCACGCTACGCCGTGCGCATAGGCGATATCGATGTTATGGTGGTCAGTGATGGGGTGCTACCACTGCCAACAGTAATGTTGGGGCACAACGCAGACCCGAAGGTACGGGCAAGTTGGATGGAGAACATGTTTCTTCCCGCGGATGCGTTCGACTGGCCTCTGAATGCAGTGGTTGTACGTAGCGGCGATCAGACAATACTTCTCGATGCTGGGCTTGGCCTTGATCCGGACTTGCATTTGCCGCGGGCTGGACAGTTGATCAAGCGTCTGGAAGCAGCTGAAATTGATCTTGCATCAGTGACCGATATCGTCCTCACCCACCTGCATATGGATCACATAGGCGGTCTTCTGGTGGATGGAGTTAAAGAACAGCTCCGTCCAGACCTCAAGATCCACGTCGCGGCAGCAGAGGTTGAGTTCTGGGAAGCCCCAGATTTCACCCAGACCAATATGCCTCAGGGGTTCCCTGATGCGCTTCGGGCGACTTCCAAACAGTTCTTGAAAGAATATCGGAGCTATCTAAAGTTGTTCGATGAGGAATCTGAAGTTGCGCCAGGCGTGGTTGCCCGTCGCACTGGCGGGCACACCCCGGGACACAGCGTCATCCGTGTGGCCTCGGGAGGCGACGCGCTTACCTTTGCAGGCGATGCAGTGTTTCAAGTCGGCTTCGAGCAACCCGATTGGTACAACGGCTTTGAACATGATCCCAAGGAAGCGGCTCGTGTTCGGGTTGATCTTCTACGAGATCTCGCCTCATCTGGAGAACTGCTGGTTGCAACACATCTGCCGTTTCCATCCGTCGGCCGTGTTGCAGCCGCGGGCGAGGCCTTTCGCTGGGTGCCTGTCATCTGGGATTACTGATAACCTCGGCCGGCTAGGTGCCGGCTTCTGCACATTGAGTTAGCATTCCACGATGCGCGACACATTATTGGTGTCGCGCATCTCTTTTATCCCATACTCGCATATGTCAGTGCCAAAAAGGGTCCCGTATCAGGACAGATGTCGCTGCCACCATGGCCACGCATCGATCTCCGAGCCCCAGGCATCACAACTGGGTCGTGACAGGTCCAGACGTCACTCTCGACCCGTATCCCTCACCATCAGGTTTGAGTCCGTTTCAATATACGGGAAAAAGTAACTATTTTTCGACTGGCAGGGTGAAAATGAACTTTGCGCCCTCGGGCTCGTTTCTTTCAGCCCAAAGTTCTCCACCATGGGCTTCGATAATGGTGCGGCAGATAGCTAGTCCCATGCCCATGCCCTGTTCTTTGGTAGTAAAAAACGGTTCGAAGATCTTTTCGGGGAAGGCAATTCCCTTTCCGCGGTCACTTATTTCCACTTGGATGTTGCCGGCAGCATTGTGGATTCGAATTTCGAGCAACTTGTCGTTTACGCTCCCAGCCATCGCATCCAGCCCGTTTCGCATGAGGTTGAAGAGAACCTGCTGAATTTGGACTCTATCGAAAGGCAGCGGGCGCAAGTGAGCCTCGCAGGTCACCACAATACGAGCGCCGTGAAGGTGGCCTTCCTCGGTCAATAGGTCCTTTACTTCGAATACAACTTCTGTCAGCGCGGTACAGTCGCGCTGATCCGTCGCCTGTTCGAATAATGCTCTTATTCGCCCGACTACGTTAACCGCGGAGTTTGCACTGTGAATGATCTGCTCCAGCGACCGTTGTGCACGACTAAAATTGGGGGGATCTGCAACCAGCCAACGCTGACATGCGACCGAATAATTAATAACGGCGGAGAGAGGCTGATTTACCTCATGGGCAATGGAGGCCGATACTTCGGCAAGTCGTGTAGCTTGGCTGGCGCTGGCTAGTCGCTGCTGGGCCTTGAGCAGATTTTCTTGAGCGCGGACTTCTCCATCAATATCCAGACATATGACGTTCCATTGTACGATAGTGCCGTCAGTATCGCGCATGGGTGCGGCGCGCGTTTCCACCCAACGGTAAACGCCGTCAAAGCGTCGTAACCGATGCTTTTTTAAGTATGGCTCGCCCGTAGCGAGAGAATGGGCGTAAATTTCCTTGACGCTTGCCAGATCATCAGGATGCACTGCCGCGTCCAATGTGGCAGCCAAGCGTGACTTTTTCGTATCCAGTTCTTCGAGGTCGTATCCTAGAAATTCCTGAAGCTGCTGACTGCGAAAGATTGGTTCACCATTTGCGTCGGCGCAGTCGATCATGGCGGGAAGCTTTGCAACAAGCTGCCACAAGAAACGTTCGCGTTTTTCTATTGTGTCTTGTGCCGTTACGAGATCGTGTATGTCCGTACTGACACCATACCACTGCACGATTGTGCCATGTTCATCTCGCAGAGGCTTGGCTCTCGATTCTGTCCAGCGGTAGCTGCCATCTTTTCGGATTTGGCGATATCTTCGGATGTAGGGAATCCCAGTCGTGAGGGACGTATGAAACGCCTGCCGAGCCGCTTCTCTGTCTTCCGGGTGGACTATGCTAAGTGTTGGAGAGCCATCGTCGGCGGTCATTGCCGCCAAGCTCGCTCCTATTACCTTAGTAAAGGGCTTGTTAATGTAGGCGGGAGTGCCGTTAGCATTCGTGCTCCAAAATAGCGCCGGCACTGTATCGATGAGCTGCTGTAGCAAACGCTCTCGTTCGACTAGAGCCGGTTCCGTTCGCATATAGACGTCAATGTCCAGGGTCGATCCATACCATCCAGTAATTCGCCCTTGGCTATCGCGTGTCGGTCTCGCAGCAGCACGATGCCAAACGTAGGATCCGTCCGCACGAAGAATGCGATATTCACAATTCCAATCTTGCCCTGAACGAAGGGCACGACGTAATGAATCCCCGACTTTCTCGCGGTCCTGAGGGTGCGCACTCCTTTGCCACCCTTGTTCGCCTCCGTCTAAAAATGGCCGCTCATCCAACAAGAGATTCAACTCGCTCAGCGTCATTGCCATTAAAGCTTGCGCCGTCGCTGTTGCGTACGTGAACTGCCCGGAAGCATCGAGGGCCCATGCGCACCCGTAAAGGTTTTCAGCAACCATGGCTGCGCGGACAGCTTCCGCGTTCTCGCCAGGTGCTTCTGCCTTCGTCAAATCATCCGCGTGATGCGCTATCGCAGGATCAATCATCACCTTACTCCCCGGCGATTCCGCCATCGACCTTAACCTTGTTAGCGAGTGAGGATCGATAAAACGAAGATAGGGGTTGACCGTCGCGCCCGATCAGAAACTTCAATCCGGCGGGCCGATACGGAAGCATTTTATAGTCATCGGTATACCTAAGTTAGTCTAGCCAGAGCGCTTTTAGGCGGAGCATCATCTGCTGGCGGCCCTGAGTAGAGCCAAATTGCCCACACCATTTTCCGATCATAGAGAGACACAATGAAAGCGCTTAAGATACTTACAATCATTGCCTCACTTGCCTCAGGTGACGTCCTCGCTGGTGAGACAGGCCCCATGCCAGCTCCACCCGCTGCCCATAGTTTTACTGTCGGCGCGCTTCGTGTCACGGCGCTGCGCGACTCGGTTAACGTGGTGGCAAACGACGGATCAGTGTTCGGCAAGGATGTCGGTTCAAATGCCGTTGCGGCACTACTGCGCGGTGTCGGGCTGCGGACGGACAGAATATTATTGTCGGTAGATGCGTTGCTTGTCCGCTCGGATACAACCGTTGTTTTGATAGATACGGGGCTTGGTCCTGCAATTCCGGGCTCGTTGGGTGCCAGCCTTGCAGAAGCAGGCGTGAAGCCTGAAGATATTTCCACCGTGTTGATTACCCACGTTCATGGTGACCACATTGGTGGGTTGATAACGGCCGATGGGAATAGCGTGTTCCGCAATGCGGAAATCAAAATCGCGAATCCAGATTGGATTTGGCTCCAAAAGCAGCCGGAGATGAAGCAACTCTCGTCGGCGATCAGTCATCAAGTCAAGGTTTTTGATCCTGGTGAGGACGTCGCTGCCGGGATTACTTCTGTGCCAATCGCCGGGCACACCCCTGGCCATGTTGGGTATATGATCACCTCAAAAGGTGAGAGCCTCTTGGATATCGGCGACACAGCCCACAGCTCGATAATCTCCCTCATAGAGCCGGAATGGACCATGGGCTATGACAATGACGCGGAAGGCGGAAAGAGTAGCCGTCGTCGAATCTTGAACGAACTTTCCCAGAGCCGTCAACTTGTCTTTGCTCCCCATTTTCCTTTCCCCGGCGTAGGATGGATCGAAAGGGAGAATGGCCACTTTAAATGGTTGCCCAAGAGATAACTGAACAAATCCTGTTCCGATTAGAGCGGGGGGTTAAATCAAAACCCTTCCGCTCTCTCTAAAAAGCATTATCCGTGGATACATCGAAAGCTGGCGCGGCTCATGCCATGCGCAGGGCGTAAACTTCGGTCTCGGCTTCAAAACCCCGAATATTATGTCGACCAAGACACTCCGTCTCCGACAAGCAGCCAGCGGCAGTCACAAATTCTCCCGAGATCAAAACAGAGCGTTGAAGCGACTTCGTAAGACTCTCGAGACGGGAAGCTAAATTAACGGCCGGGCCAATGACTGTAAAATCGAGTCTTCGTTTGGACCCGATGTTTCCGTACATGACCTCGCCAACGTGTATTCCGGTGCCAAATTCAATACGAAAGTCGCGTGCCTGATCCTGGGCTGCAGCTGCTTCCTGAGCTTCGCGTACGGCCTTCAACAAACGCGTGCAGGCGTCCGAGCGATCTAATGGAAATACTGCAAGAAGGCCATCACCAACAAACTTCAATATCTCTCCGCCATATTTCTCGATCGGATCGGCTATGAGGTCAAAATACTGGTTTAGAATTTTGATAACGTCATCCCGCCTACGGCGATCCGAGAGGCGTGTGAAATTCCTTAAGTCGCACATCATTACGGCTGCTCGTAAGGTTACCCCACTTCCCCGCGTCGTAGCACCGTCCAGTATCTGCTCGCTGGCATGTGGCCCAACATAGGTTTGTAAAAGGGTGCGCGCCAATTGGTTTTTCAGACGAATCTCTGTGACCAAAGAAACAAGCGGCAAGGTTTCTTCGATCAACATAATTTCTTGGTCATCGAACCCACCGATCTTATCAGTTGCGAAGGTGATCAGGTGGCGTCGACCCTGCGTGTGATCCAACGGCCATGCGATATAGTCAGTATGCCCATTATTCCGCAGCTCTTCGTAAACCGGAAACACATGTGGCCCGCATATCAGTATACGCTGGCGAACAACCCGGCCGGTGTCGATGACCAAACGAAAGGGGCTTCGTCGAAACACGTCTGTCCCCTCTACGTCGTAAGCCACTGTCTGCACTTCCGTCTCGCTCTGACCTCGAGCCCATAAAATCCGTGTTCCTAGCCATTGGGGATGATGGACGCGTAGATGCAGCGTGGAGCGGCTTAGATTGACGCCGCATTCGACAAAGCGAGCGCAAAGCTGGGCGAAAATTCTCTCTAAAGATTGTTCTTCCCTCAGCCCAGTCGAGAGCCAGCTGATGATTGACAATCGGCGTCGGTGGAATCCGTCGATCATATCATATCCTGCATTTCCGTTCTCATACCCAATGGGGCACCTCGTCGTGATGGAACGATCTTTCTGCCACCGGAAGCCGGAGTAACTGACTCATTCAAGAAGCTCGTGCTGGCGAACGAGCTCGGCGAGCGACGATGCCCGCATCTTTCGCATAACGTGGCCACGGTGAAGCTTAACCATTATCTCACTGATCCCTAGTTCGTAGGCGATTTGCTTGTTCATCAATCCGCTGGCGACCAAGCTAAAAACCTGCATTTGCCGGGGCGTTAGCCCCGCAGCGCGTTCTTGCATTATCTGACGGAGCGCACGTTTTTTCTGTTGCTCGACGTGGAGGTCAAATGCGGCGCGTATGGCATCGAGCAGTTCATATGTGCGAAGTGGTTTCTCGAGAAAATCTACTGCGCCCGCCTTCATGGCATGTACGCTGGTAGAGACGTCGCCGTGTGCCGTCATGAAGACGATAGGGAGGTCGTAACCCGCTTTCACCAGTTCTTGCTGAAACTCTATACCGCTTGTCCCCGGTAAGCGGACATCCAAGAGGATGCATCCCGCGGCATTTTTTGATGCTCGCTCGAAAAACGCACTGGCATCTTCGAATGCTTCAGCCTTGATGTCGAGCGACTCAAAAAGATCAAGCAGTGACAGACGGAATTGCTCATCGTCTTCAACTATGTGGACTATCTGGCTGAACGAGGGGATGGATTTGGGAAAATCGGCAGCATCCGCCATAGTGGGTCCTCCAACCGATATTAGTATGCATCAATTCACGATTGCCCATTTTATCAACGTTCCGATCTGGAGCAAGTAAACCAACGTTTGCCTGCTCGTTAACCAGCGTTCAACTCAGTCACCTACCAGAACGTTTAATATACGTTGACGCGAACTATGGATAACCTCCGGTCGGGCCATTCACCTTCAATCGTTGTTCGCCGCATTCAAACCACAAGGCGGGTTATCGCGGGGTCGGCAAAACGTGAGGTAGTTATGTCTGAGCACGCCTTCCACCTGATGATTTTGATCAATGTCCTCGGAGTGCTCGGCATCGTCGTCTGGCATCTTCAGGGAAGGTCCAGACCAACACAACGATTGGTTGCCCAGATCATTTTCTTCATTGCAATGACGACCTCGCTGATACTTGCGCAGGTGATGCCTTTTCGGTTCGACGCGCCGCACTTGGAAGGCAGTGCAGCCCTGGTGGTTACAGCCAAGATTCTTTGGTGGACGCATCTCTCTTGGGCAACCATCGGTTTTGTCCGTTTATACATCGTCCTCGACGGAAGACCGAAGCAAGCCAGGTTGATTCAGGATCTGCTCGTAGCGGTCGTATATCTAGGTGTAGTGCTTTCAGTTATGGCATTCGTCTTTGGCGTGCCGATCGGTACGCTACTCGCTACATCGGGCATTTTCGCGATTATTCTAGGTTTGGCACTTCAGAACACTTTGGGTGACCTGTTTTCGGGAATAGCTCTCACTCTCGGGCGACCGTACACTATTGGTGACTGGATATTGCTCAGCGACGCTACTGAAGGCCGGGTAGTCGCAAGCAATTGGCGATCAACATATCTGCTCACCGGCGCTCACAATCTTGTGGTCTTGCCAAACAGCGTTCTCGCCAAACAAAGTATAACCAATATTAGCAAACCCGACGAAAACCATCAGATAATGTTAGGGGTTCGGGTCGTCCCCACGCGGCCCCCGAAGTTCATTCTCAACGTAATGCTTGATGCGCTGAACAGCTGTAACAGCATCGTCCATGATCCGGCGCCCAGCGTTTCGCTTGCGAACATCGACGCGGCAGCGATAAATTTGGAACTATACTTTAGAGTAACGAGTCCTGCAGAGCGCGGTCTCGCACGAAACGAAGTTATTGACCTCGTGTACAGGCATTGTCTAGCCAATGGCCTTGTTCTCGCTAAGCCGCCAGGAAGTCAGACCACCCTACAGGAGACTACTTCAACCCCGATGCCTCTGCCATCGGTCGAAACCCTCCTGGAAACTATACCGATGTTCTCGGAACTCACTGCTGAGGAACGGTCACGGCTGGCTGCCTCCGGCACCACTCGTCGCTTGGCCACCGGGGAGAAGATATTGGACGACGGCCAGGTTTCAAGCAGACTTTTAATTATCAGCGTTGGTATAGTAATCCTTCGCAAGAATGGGGTGGACGTAGCGAGACTGGCTCCGGGCGATTATCTGGGTGAGAAAGGTCTCTTCACCGGAAATCCGGAGATTTACGAAGCTACAACTCTCACACCTGCCAAGCTCTACGAGCTAGACAAAGAGGCATTTGAGCAACTGGTCGCTGAGAGGCCTACTTTGGTCGACGACCTCGTTACCAGCCTTTCGAACCGTGGTACCCAACAAGATTCGGAAGCCCCGCCAACAACCACATCTGGTGGCTCGGGAATACATCTTATCCAAGCCATTCGCTCCAGGTTTGGGGCAAGACACGTGTAGAAGGATTTCCGCATCAAGGTGAGCGATCAACTGATGACCGCCTCGCTTCGTCACGCATGAAGTCACATAGCAATCGAACCCTCGCGGGTACGTTTTCTTTGAAGGCGTGAACAGCGTTAAAGGGTAGCGAGGGCAACGGCACATCTGCCAGAATCTGAACCAAACGCCCGGCAAGTAGGTCTTCTGCAACCACCCAATGCATGAGATGTGCTACGCCCATACCCTCAAGGGCCGCAACTTGGAGGCCGTATCCGGAATCACAATCAACACGACCGCTGGTAACGATACTCTCTCCGTTTTGAAAGTGGATAGTTTGGGTGCGCCCGGCAACGTACCGTGCGAAGGGAAGTTTGCTCAGTTCAGCGACGGTCTGCGGGTTTCCCCAATGTGACGTAAAAGAAGGGGATGCCACGAGCACCATTTCAACGTCCATCAGACGCCTGACGATAAGATCTCCCTGACTGACGTGGCCGACCCGGAACACAACATCATAGTCCTCTCTGACCAAATCCACATAACGATCAGTTATACCGATATCGAGCTGTAGTAGCGGATAATCATTGGCGAACTTTGTCATAAGAGGTGCCATCAGGAAGCGCGCGATCTCGCTTGGCATACTCATCTTCAGCCTTCCGGTTGGCTCTTTCGATGGAAGCAGCAATTCGGCGGACTCATCAATTTCTCTCAAAAGCGGAGCAATGCGCGCGAAGAATAAGTTCCCGTCCGGCGTTAACTTTAGCGCTCTGGTAGTTCTCAAGAACAACCTAACACCGACCAAGTTTTCCAGTCGTGCGACAGCCTTCGACACCGCTGAAGGCGTAGTCTTTAGATCCCGTGCAGCTGCCGTGAACGAGCCAGCCTCAACTGTTCGAATGAATGCCAAAAGACCCGGTGCTTCATTCAGTAATCTCGCCATTCCTGCTTCCCCGGAAATTATATTGTTCTCACGCGCCGCCTAATAGTGGGAGCCATAAATGTTTACTTCAAGCGACATCAAAGGAGAATTGTGATGAAGAAGCTTGCTGAAAAGGTTGTGGTGATCACAGGAGGTAATAGCGGAATCGGGAAAGCGACAGCCAAGCTGTTTGCGAAGGAAGGAGCGCAAGTTGTGATTACAGGACGCCGCCAGAGTGTCTTGGATTCAGCGCTGCAAGAGATCGGTCCGGGCGCGCTCGCTATTAGTGGGGACGTGGCTGACATTGCCCACCACAAAACAGTTGCCGATGAAGTGCAACGAAGGTTTGGTCGATTGGATGTTTACATGGCAAACGCCGGATACATAAACTTAACGGGATCGAATGAGGTAACGGTGGAGGATTATGATCGCCACTTCGCGATTAATACACGAGGGGTGTTTTTTGGCGTCCAGGCTATTGTGCCCCTCCTCAGTGATGGTGGCAGTATTATCCTCACCAGTTCGATGGCCGCCACCAAGGTCCTCGACGGACACGCTGTTTACGCAGGTGCAAAAGCTGCAGTAGCTGCATTTGCACGCAACTGGGCTCTTGAACTTAGGGACCGGAAGATACGTGTGAACGTTTTGAGCCCTGGGCCAGTCGAAACAGCTATTCTTTCGAAGCTTGGTATAGGCGAAGCAGAGCTTCCAGGCTTCGTCGATGCGATGGCCGGAATGATACCGGCAGGTCGACTCGGCGAGGCCGATGAAATTGCCAACGCAGCGCTCTTTCTTGCCAGCCAATCCGGAAGCTTTGTCAATGGCATTGAACTTCTGGTTGATGGTGGAATGGCTTTGACGTGATTTAACAAACGTTGCGATGCAGCATGAGGCGATACACTTATAAATTGTTTGCTTTGGAGGCGGCTCTACTCAGTGCATGTAATCCTGAATGAAGAATACATGCCCTGACCATACTAAAGTATACTGACGACAGGTCGGGGTTTGGAGTATCGTCTTCTTGTCAGTCTCTTCTTACCCTTCGAAGAGCGACTCGGCGGACGACATCCGGTCCGCAAGTGGATCCTCCCACGATCCGCACCCAGGTCGCCTTCTCGAAGGCGACCTGGCAGCCGGAACTGTGGGATGATGGTTTGCTGGCAAATATGTAAACGTGGTCCGGGAACCTAATGCTGATGACAATTGGTGCAAATAATAGAACACTACCAAAGTTGGCATTTCCATAATCCGGAGACTGCGTGGTGAAAAACAATAAATTAGTGCTGAATGCTGCAGTATCTACCTTTTTGGCCTGCTTTTTCGCAAGCGCGGCCGCAGCGGCGGCAGATGACCCGCCTCCCCGCATCACAGTAAATCAAATCATACGCGGCGAGGGCAAAGTAGGAGATATCGTAATTTCAAAAAATGGGGAGGTCATATACGAGGTGCTGGAAGGAGGCATTATTGAGGTCAGGAATACGAAATACAAAACTGCACAGCGTTACAGCGTTGTGAAGCCAAACGATAACAGTCGTAACAATTGACGGTTCAACGTGACGACCGTCTGAGCAGTGTATGCAACGAACTGGATTGGGGTAGGAAATCGTTCAGTTTCGATTTTCAACCCTAAGACCCTTAACGAACATGTCTACAGCGGATCTTACAAACATCTCAGCTTCCGCCTTATCCGGCAGTGGGCGCAAGCCCAACATAACCTCCAAATGAAGATTGCCGCGTAGCAAACCAAGGAACTGATCAGCTGCAACCTTAAAATTCACTGTTTCAATCTCGCCGCGGTTAGACGCATCCTCTAGTAGCTCAGCGAGACGCTTAACTGCCCGTCCCGGTCCCTTCTCGTGAAACGCTTTTGCCAGCTCCGGGAAGCGAGACGACTCCGCCATGATTATCCTGAAAATTCCAAGTAATGGAGGAGACATGTAATTCGTAAAGAGGCGTTGGGCGAATTCCAGCAGCGTGTCGTGCAGGTTTGGCGTCCGCGAATGATCAACGGTCAAAACCGCAAGTGCTTTATCTGCTGTCTCAGTAATTAGTGCGATCAGAAGCCCCTGCTTGTTTCCAAACTCGTCATAAATATTTCGTTTGGAACCTCCGGAGCGCTCGATCACAGCATCGATACTCGTAGCCGCGAATCCGCGTTCAAAAAATACTGACGCCGCAGCGTCGAGAATAGCAGCTCGCCGCTCCGCACGTGACAAAGTTTGCTGATTTTCTTGATCGTGCATCAAATACTCCATGAGAATTAGTTGACTGGTAATTGGAATTACCATACAAGTCAATCTCTGGTAATGGTCATTACCATGCCCGTTATATTCAATTATCGTCATTGAGAACAAAACAGGAGAGTGTGGCGTCCATGAAACTTGCAGTGGTCTACTCTCCCCGATGCAGGACACCGAGCGGTGCGTGAAGCGATGGCAATTCCGACGTCTTTTCCCGCAACCGGCGCTCCGTCAGCGACCGGATCGAACCCGACAAAACGGACTATCGCGGCTCTGGTGGGAATATTGCTGGCTGCCATTATGGCGGGGTTGAACGCACGGGTGAGCGCGCTGGCGCTTGCTGATCTTCGCGGCCAGCTGGGCTACGGAATTGATCAAGGTTCTTGGATCAATACGGCTTATAGTGCTGGAGAGCTCGCCATTATGCCTTTTGCGGCCTGGTTTGCGATTACTCTTTCAGTACGCCGATTTCACCTGTGCCTGCTTGTTTCCTGTACAATTCTCGCGGCGATACTTCCCTACGTACAGAACTTGAACCTTTTGTTGGTTTTGCGTTTCGCGCAAGGCATCAGTTGCGGAGGGATGATACCGATTTTGATGATGGCTGCGCTGAAATTTCTGCCACTGTCCATCCGGCTTCACGGCTTAGCACTATTTGCTCTGACCTCAACATTTGCTCCGAACGTGTCGATTTGGTTGACTGGGCAATGGACTGACGTTCTCGTCGATTGGCGGTTTGTCTACTGGCAGGTCATTCCCATGGCTGCATTTTCTAGCCTGCTTGTGGGGTGGGGACTGCCGAAAGAGCCGATCCAAATCGCTCGTTTTCGGCATGCGAATTGGTTCGGCATGGCATTCGCCATTCCCTCGCTATGCCTTCTCACAATCGGCCTTGATCAGGGCAGTCGGCTGGATTGGTTCAACTCCCCATTGATCACCACGACGTTAACGGTCGGTTGCGTGTTTCTCGTCAGCTTCTTTTTGAGTGAATGGCACCATCCGCAACCCTTCTTAAAATTGCAAATGCTCAGTCGCCGCAACCTTGGATTGGGCCTCGTGATCTTCGCTTGTTTGTTGGTGGTTCTCCTTTCAGGATCGATGGTGCCGTCAACCTTCCTTGGCCAGATCCAGGGGTACAAAGCTCTCCAGGGAGCACCACTTGGCCTCATCATTGCTCTCCCACAACTGTTCCTCGGGTCGATTGTTGCTCTGATCCTTTATCAAAAATGGATCGACGCCAGAATCATATTTGTGATTGGGCTGTGTCTGATTTCGCTCGCATGTTTGGACGCGTCTTTCGTCAACTCTGACTGGAATGGAGACCAGTTCATAAAAGCGCAGGTACTCCAGGCTCTCGGCCAACCGATGGCCATCGTACCCATGCTGTTTCTCATCACAAGTGTTGTCCATCCGTCAGAGGGCCCGTACGTTTCCGGAACTATCAATACCTTGCGTGTTTTCAGTACCTTGAGCGGCGCTGCAGTAGTCGGACAGTTTGTTACGGTACGCGGGCGTTTTCACTCCGAAATGCTACTTAACAATGCCGGTCTGGTTGGTAGCTCTCCGGCAAATCCAATTGACCTTCCGACGCTACAAAACCTCATCGCCGATCAGGCGGTCGTTTTGGCTACCGCAGACGCCTATCGGCTGTTGGGCAGTCTCGGAATTCTCCTTATCCCCCTCGTTTTGGGTCTTTCATACATCCCATCTCCCAGTGCAGGGACTGGTGCAAATCCTCGTTCTATAGGCAGTACAAAATGACTATGTCTAAGCAATCCCGAATAATATTGTTCACTGTAATGCTTGCCGCAGCTGGGGGTATGATAATATTTTTCAATACCCCAGAGTCCGACGCATCTATTCAATCAACCGACGATGCCTATGTTCAGGCGGACTTTACGACGGTTGCCCCACAGGTTGCGGGAACGGTGGAAAAAGTTTTCATCGAGGAAAACCAACTCGTAAAGGCTGGCGACATGCTGGCAAAGATTGACGACAGAGACTTCGTCATCGCTGTAGATGCCGCAAAAGCGCAGGTTGGCAGTGCCGAGGCTTCTGTTCGAAGTCTTAATTCTCAATTGGTTTTGCAAGAGTCGTTGATACAGAAAGCGTACGCTGAACTCGCTGCGGATGATGCTGCGTTGAAATTCGCACAAGCTGAGCAAAAGCGGTACCAACAATTGGCATCGAACGGATCTGGTACTGTTAAAGCCATGCAGCAGGCGGAAGCTCAGCTTGGCATTCAAATTGCCACCAGAGAAAAGAATCTCGCTGGGATAAAGGCGGCAGAACAACAAATTGATATTATCAGTGCCGATCTCGAAAAATTGCGGGCAGAGTTGGTTCGGGCGCAAACCGCGCAATCTACAGCCGAACTGAAACTGTCCTATACCGACATCAAAGCACCAATTGGCGGGACCATTGGACAAAAATCAATACGTGTCGGTGCTTACGTTAATCCCGGCCAACCTCTTTTGTCGGTCGTTCCTCTCGATGCTGTCTACATCGATGCCAATTTTCGCGAGACACAATTGGCACGCGTTCACATTGGCCAAACAGTAAAAATAAGAATCGACGCCCTACCCAAGGAGGTACTGACAGGAAGGGTTGCGAGCATGGGACCTGCAAGCGGGGTGAGTTACTCGCCGATCGCGCCGCACAACGCTTCAGGTAATTTTACCAAGATTGTTCAGCGCTTGCCCGTTCGCATTAGTATTGACCCCGGCCAGGCAGCTGCTAGTCGCTTGCGTGTCGGCATGTCGGTCCAGCCGATGATTGATGTTGTGAATCTCGCACCGTAACCGGCAATCCAAGGTTCGGGACTTGAACGACAAGTGCCTTCGGCTGATCAGGAGAGAGTTGGGTCAAGTTGATGGCCTTCGCTATCAAGGGGTAATGTAAAGAGGAATGTTGCTCCCTTTGGCAGGTTTTTTTCTGTCCAAAGTCGACCGCCATGGCGTTCAACGATCGAACGACAAATTGCCAGTCCCATTCCCATCCCTTGTTCTTTGGTAGTAAAAAACGGTTCAAAGATTAGTGTAGGTACTTCCACACCGTGCCCAGTGTCGCTAACGCCAATTTCGATGACGTCCTGTTTTAGGGAAATCCAAACACGAAGTAGCTTCGCATCGTTACTTTTCTTCATGGCATCAACACCATTTCGGAGAAGGTTTATTAGAACCTGCTGAATCTGCACACGATCCAGTATGATTGCAGGAAGGTCATCATCAATGTTCACTTCAAGCTGAACGCCGTGCTGTGAACATTCCTCAGCCATCAAATCGCGTGCCTCTGCAACGATAGATTGCAGATATATCGGTTCTCTGGACGAGGTTGAGTGTTTAAACAAGGCGCGTATGCGGTTGATGATTTCCGCGGCTGAGTTCCCCCCACGCACCACTCGCTCCAGCGCCTGCTGCGCCCGGTCGATGTTGGGTGGATTGTTCAACAGCCACCGTTGACTTGCTTCTGCGCTCGATAGAAGTGCCGCCAAAGGTTGGCCCACCTCATGTGCAATAGATGCGGACAGTTCGGCGAGGCTAGCGGCTTGGCTAGCGCGCGCCAGATTCTCTTGCGCAAGTCGAAGCTCCTCTTGAGTGCGCACCTGATCGTCGATGTCGAGAGAAACGGCATACCATTGGACTATTTTTCCGGCCTCATCTCTGAGGGGTTCTCCCCGGCCGTTCATCCAGCGATACATGCCATCTCCCCGTCGCACGCGATAGGTCAACGCGAAACGTTCCCCCTCTCTCGACGCTCGTTTAAGCATTGCGGTGACTTTTGCTGCGTCGTCGGGGTGTAGTGCCTCCCGCATTACAGCCATAACCTTTTCCGGCTCTTCGAGCAGTTGATTTTCCAGGGCAAAAAAATCTGCCGTGCCCTTGCTGATGAAGGTGGGTTTGCCGTCGGCGTTGAGCCGGATAATGTGAATTGGAACCATGTCCACTAGCTGGGACAGCTCGCGTTCACGACTACGCAACGCCTCCTCTGTTTGCTTGAGAACGGTTATGTCAATCGATGTGCCGTACCAGCCGGTAATGCGATTGTGGCTGTCACGAGTAGGCCGTGCCGCCACCCGGTACCATCCATACTCGCCGGTGCTGGCTCTTCTCAAACGATATTCGTCGTTCCAATTTTGCCCCGTTTTGAGGCAATGGCGAAACCAAGTCGCCACACGTTCATACTCGTCAGGGTGGAACATACGTTTCCAACCCAAGTTGCCGCCATCCACGAACAACTTGCCATCCAATGGTTCGTTCATCTGTTCGAGCGTAAGACCGACTGTAGTCTGGGCGTTAGGTGTCGCGTACGTGAATCTTCCCGTCGGATCCAGCGCCCACCCACCTCCGAAAATTGTCTCGAGAATCATTGCCATTCTCGCGGCGTCTGCTGTCTCTCCAAGCGAGTCAGCAACTGTCCACGGTAAGTGTTGGGCGGAAATTTTAGGAGCGATGGTATCAGCTATGCGATAAGTGGGTTCGGCTCTAAAATCGGTCCAAATGAAGCTTCCATCAGGCTGGATATGTCGATATTTCACGACTTGGGGAAAGCCACTCCATAATGCTCGGCCCTCTGCTTGAGTGATTGCATCTCGATCGTCAGGATGAATGAAATCTAGATCGATGCGGTTGGAACCGGGACCCTCACGGTTATCTGCAGAACCAGTTTTTGAAGATGTTGTTGAACGGTTTGGACTACCAATAACACTGATGGCGGCGGCCACTGCGAAGAAAACTGCCCAGGAAAACGCTGTATCATTCGGAACACTTAGGATGGGGAGTGAGAGGGCAACAGCACTCAAAAATCCAATCAGGAGGCCCCAGCGCACTGGCGCTATCCAACTAGCAGGAACCACTTGGATGCTTGCGACAATCAAGAGGATTAGCGCGACCTTCATCTCTGTGAAGATATACGTGACGAGGCCCGCAACTGAAAATGTCGCTGCTATGAGCATTGGCCTGTCTTTCATAGCTGCATCTTCATCTGTCGAATGGGTTAAAACTTCTACGAAGTAGCGAGTGAGCTACCGTGATCACGGTCACACATTATCGTGTTAAGGCTAGGCTATCTTTCGAATTAGATATTGGCATTAGGGATCGAACTGCCCATGCTTGGAGTACGAACGACGACAGTGAGCAGCAGAAGTGCGCTCACCAATATAATGGAACCATAGATTGGAGCATCTACATCCATTTTGTACATTATCGTCCCGATTATCGGTCCGATAGCCGAACCGAATCCCCGGGCGGCCATATTCAACCCTGCTACTTTAGCTTGGGATCCTTGCCCAGCCTGCAGACTGATCGCCCCCAGATTTGCAGGAGCGATGAAACCAACCGCAAAGCCAATGGTGATCATTGCGATACACATGCTTGTGACATCATCAGCGACAAGCAGCATTGCCAAACCAACTAAAGTTGAAGCACTTCCAACGCGTAACATAATTGATGGATTCCAGGTCTGCCGAGCTGCTATTAATACCTGGGCAAGACAAACGGCTACAACACCAACCGTTAGGATTAACCCTGCCGTAGCAGCAGCCTCGCCCCCAGCGAAGCCAAATTTATCCATGAGCCTCAATGCAAGGATCGGTGGCACAACTGTGTAAGAAGTAAAACCCACCAAAGTTATCGCTATGTAGGGAGCAATACGTGTAAGAGGCAACGTGCGTTCGGCGACGGGAAGGTTTGTGCGGGACTGAGCCTCTGGTAAAAAGATGAAAACCAATAACGTGGCGACTACGCCAAGTAGAGCAACAATTGCAAATCCAGTAGCCACACCGTGTCGACCTGTGCCCCACAGCAAGACTGATCCTATCAATGTTCCAAAGCTTATAATTGCGCTTAAACCTCCCATCCCCCGAACACGGTGGTTCGGGCTCGTCAAGTCAGCCATATACGCCTGCGCGACTGGGATCAGTGCCGCGCCGAACATCGCCTGTACGAGACGAGCAACCGTCAGTGCCGTGGCTGCTACGACCGACGATACCAATATCGACTGAGCAGTGATTGCTGCCATCGCCGCCGGTCCCAACGCAACCATTGGAACCGCAAGAAGCATTAGCTTTCGTCGGCTCCAGATTTCTGCGGCATAGCCCCAAAGTGGAGCGGCAATCACTCCGATAAATGCGCCGATGCCGAGCACGAAACCAATTACAACTTCCGAAAGCCCGACTTCCCGGCCAGCTACCGCAAGTCCGCCCGTCATGAAACCGTTGGCCGAAGTATATACTATCACTCCCGACAACGCGGCAGTCATCTGCAGGATTGCCTGCACGGATCGATCGCTGTTTTCACTTAGATTGGTAGTCATCGTTTTGCTTTTTGCCACCTATCACTTCAGGATTGAACGCGCCAAGCAGGCGTCTTATCCTTTCCCACAAAACACGCTTGCAGTCTGTAATCAACTGGCTTTGCGCCATCTAGCGCATCGAGTGTCACATCTATCAGATTTGCATAGGGGACGAGCAACGGGAACTAGGATGCTGCGAAGCAATGCGGATTTCTTTGTGCGAAAGCGGGCTCACCTAAGACCAAGAATTCGCGGACGCATCCGGACCAATTCAAGTGATGTCCTTCAGCCTCAGGCTCGCTCTTGAAATAGTGCAAATTTTGCACCGTTAAACCAATAGCAGGACCTGCCGGAGTGCATTGACGATCATTGTTCTGGTGTACTCTAATTACTTCTCCGGCATTGGATAAACGGACTGCTATCTGATCTCCTCGTCGCTTAAGGTGCAAAAAACGATGGTTGCTCGTGTGCTGAAAGTTGGACCGGGGTCGCTCGAACCGATAACCTTCTTCCCACGCGAACAACGGCATTTGGAAAACTAATTTCCGGCCGTAAGTTTGCCCGCACGGTCTTTGCCTGAGCCACCATTACTTCCCGGCATGAATATGCCTCCTCCGGCGGGTGCATTCTGTTGGCTCCAGGCCCACATTGTAGCAACGATGCCGAACAATGCTGGCAAACTTACGGCCGGAAAGTCACGGACAATAACGGAAGCAGAGCATATGCCTACGGCAACTTCCCACAAGTGGAATACGGCGTGAGCAATTAGCCAAAGCGTCGCTGCGCCCCACAATTCTGTTCGACGTTCCAGGCGACGTACTCCGATCAAAAAAGCCAAGGCGATGAAACCCTGAATGATCCCGATATCCCGAATAAAATGTTGATTGTACAGTCCGGTGTCCGTCACACCGGGTATGAAATAGTACCAACTCTCGGGGTCATAGAGCATGTAGACAGAGAGCCAGGCGGCCAGCACGATGTTGAAGCAGACCATCGCTAACACCGAATATTTGCGTACTGCCATTTCTTATCTCCTTCGTTTGATTACGAAGAAATTAACACCGCGTGGGCAAACACACCTCCCAAACGAAGGTTTAGGATAGAGCGGGGCTTAAGGCGGTCCGGCGTCGTCCTTGATTTGGTCGTCGGGTTGGAAAATCCCGGCGGAATTGGCGCTGGCTTCCGTGCTTCGGACAGGTAAAAGCACACTAATCATCGGATGTCGGGATCAGGGCCTTCCCGGTGGCGCAATGAGTCACTGGCGCTGCTGACAGGGGAGGTATTCTTTAGGAAGTAGCTTTTTCGATGCAAGCCATTAACTGGCGACTGTCAATAGGTTTGGCGAGAAATGCGCTTGCCCCACTCCGCAGCGCTGTCGCCTGCATTCCATTATCGGTATAAGAAGTCATGATCAGGATGGGAGGACATCCGTCCTTTTGACGCAAAATCCGCAGCAACTCGATGCCAGACATTCCAGTCATTCTTACATCGGCCAGAATGCAATGCACGAGTTCATGACCGTTGTCGGCCAGGAATTCTTCTGCCGATCCATAGAGAGTGCTTTTAACGCCTTCCGTCTCCAATAAATCCTGAAGCGACTCCCGAAGGTGCCGGTCGTCGTCGATAATTGCTATAGTCTTCGTATTTACGGCTGACATTGGCGTGAGCGAACTCTTTCTAGAAAAAATCTTAGCTGTCCGCAGCTGATATCTTTTCTACTGGTACAGGTCGGAAGTCTCGGACGCCCATTCTAATTTCATAACAAATCGGCAAGGCAACAAACTATAACTCATCATTACTCCGACAGTTCCTATCATCTCGATTAACGACAGTTCGTCAATCTGCTTATGCAGCCATTGGCCCGCCCCATTCCTTTATCCTGAAGATCAAACTTGCCGAGGCGCATAAAAGTCATCCTCGGCTCACACTCTTGCCAGCGTGTTTCGAACAAGACGACCAGCAGCAGCCCATTGACTGTCTGCCCATCAAGATTGCCGAACGCATGCGCTTAGTGACGATAGGTATTGATCGTCCCGCATGGTGGTCAAGCTGTCGGACGGCGGCATCGTCGCTAACGAAAATCCGCATCATGCTGTCCGTCCTCCCTCGGTTGCACATTGCCGCTCGTATTCTCGCCCGGCAAGCAATCATAACACTGCAGCCACGCGTCCCTACCTATACGAAGGTTTTATCCGAAACCGAAGGCGGGCCGCCCGCCTTCGGAAAGTCGAATCTTCCTACTCTGATGCGGCTGCTTCGATCAATTTAGTGACTTCGTCTGGATGAGAAATCATTACTACGTGGGAGGCACCCTTGATGGCTACAGTCTTCTTTGATTTGGCGCGATCTGCCATCCATTTAAGGGTTTGAGGCGGAATATTCTTGTCGGCCTCTCCATAAACGAACCACGACGGTGTTTTTTCCCATGCGGCATTGGAAGCCGGCTCCGCTAAGGCAGCGTCGGTGATCGGCCGCTGCCCGACTGCCATTAATCTTGCAGTTGCCAACGGAACGTCAGCAGCGAACTGTTCAGGGAACTTCCGCTGATTGATATAAAGGTCCTTGGTACCGTCGGGCAGCACAACCGGCTCATCAAGTGTCGATCCGAGCGTACTGCCTGGGTTCTTGCTAGAAAGCGTTGCCGCTGATTCTCCCAGTTCAGGCGCAAATGCCGAGACAAACACCAGGGCTTTGACATTCGAAACGTTCGTCGCTGCACTACTAATAACCGAACCGCCATAGGAATGTCCGACCAGCACCAACGGCGTCTTCACACTTTTTAGAATCCGGGCGACATACTCTCCATCGCTCTTCACTCCGCGGAGAGGATTGGCCACGGCTAGGACTGGATAACCATCTTTTTCCAAACGGGACACGACGTGGTTCCAGCTCGACGAATCTGCGAAAGCCCCATGGACTAGCACAATTGTCGGTTTACTTGTGGTAGCGAAACCTGCCAGCGTCGATGCTGCGTAAAATCCTGCAGCAAAGACGAATTTAGCGATTTTTTTCATGTTCATTCCTTTGTTTTTTTGAGAAATTGCCTGGCCATGCTTCTTCTGAGCAGGTCGGAAAGAATCCCAAGCGTTGTATCCGCCGACCCTGTTAAGCGATGTAACGGTTCAGCTTGGATGCAGGTAAGACAATCACGCAACCCAAACATAGGTATGCAGGAACCTGCTGGGGTCAGGGGACAAACAGCTTGGGTGGTATCCATAAATTTCGGCGGAGCTGCGCGGCTACTGCTTGAATCAAAAAACAAGCTAACCACTCGTTTTATTCCAATTTCTGGAATCCGTCCTTAACCTTCAGTCAAAGATGAGGGTTGGCCTGGGCCAACCAAGAGACGTTCTCCAACTGAAAGTACCACAATGAAGCTCTTCTACTACCCAATGGCATGCAGCCTTGCCGATCACATCGCTCTCCAGGAAGCTGGTATCGAATTTCAAATCGAACGCGTAGATCTTTCAACGAAAATCACTGCCACAGGTCAAAATTTCAAAGATATAACGGCGAAGGGGTATGTCCCCGCATTGGAGTTAGACGATGGGGAGGTACTGACTGAAAACATTGCGATCCTCGATTGGGTCGCATCGCGTTTTCCGCAATTGGGCGTATCGGGTAACCTGGGCAGAAGCCGCCTGCTCGAGGCCCTCACCTACATATCTACTGAAGTGCATGGTAGCTTTAGAGGAATATTCCACGCCGGCAGTGATCAAGAAAAATCGCAAGCACGAATTGAAATCCAAAAGAGGTTTGAGTTCATGGCGCAGGACTTCAAGAGTGACTACTTATTCGGCGATGTTGCCACGGTTGCTGACTTTTATCTCTTTGTGATGCTGCTGTGGGCTGAGCGCTTCAAAATTGGCACGCCGCAAGTGCTCGTCGCCTTCCGCGAAAGGGTAAGAAACCGGGAAGCGGCGAAGGTGGCAATGGCGGCCGAAGGAATCCACTGAGCGAACAGTTCCGGCCGGAACTTGGTGAACTAACTTCAGGGAAAGTCCGCACCGTACGCGGGACCGGACTTTCTTCTGTTTTTCAATATTGTATTTATTGGGTTTGAATGCTGATGGCGACACCCGCCATCAAAAGTCGCATCAAAATATGTGCCTATTCAACCGCTGCTCATCGCTTACGGTCGTTCCGTGAAGTCAAAGCGAATTAAGTTGGGTTTCTCAATGCTGGGTTTCATAAAGGAACCAAATACGGCGCTCGCCTTCGTCTATCCAGTTCTCGAGTACGCTCGTGGTAGCGACATCACCAAGTTCCGACGTTAGGTCGTGCACGTCCCTTAGAATCTGGACGAGATGGCCGTTATCCTCGAGAAGTTCTTTCAACATCTCCTCTGGTGTGAGGTCAGTACGATCACTGTCGGTGATGCGCTGAAGTTTTCCGATGTGTGAAATTGAGCGCAAAGTTGTCGCCCCAATTTTCCGCACGCGTTCCGCGATAGGGTCTGTCATCGCCAGAAGCTGGTCGCCCTGCTCATCCAAAAGAAGGTGATAATCACGGAAATTGCGCCCGGAAATGTGCCAGTGAAAGTTCTTTGTTTTCATATATAGGGTGAAGACATCCGCTAGCAGGCCATTCAGCCCAGTTGCGATTTTCTCGACGGCTTCTGCCGTCAAGGAACCCGGGATGTCAAAGGGCCGAGAATTCCTAAGGTTGTTAGTGTCGATCACGTCTTTCTCCATCGTTCAGAATGCTCGAGCATAAAAAGAAACGTATGCTTCTGGTACCTAACCGAACGTTTGGGGACGTGCTAACGTTTGGACGCCGTCAGGCTTGATACTCGCCCATCTGCCACGATATTGGTTTATTCCAAGAGAAGTGCCATATCTGATCCAAACCTACCGCCCGAAATGCAACGACAGGATGTACGCGACGCTCGGCAGGTTCGACATTTTGGCGGATTGATTCACATCATGGGTGCTTTTCTTCGAAACAAGGTTTTCCTCGCGCTCGCTTCTGTGATTGCAGGCGCAGCGGCTTGTTGGCTGGCAGGATCAGTGCTGGGACTGCTCTGCCCGATCGTGGCAGCGTTCGTGCTCTCGAACGACCGTCTCAGGTCACAGTTTCGAGCTGTCCTGGTTGCGGGCTTCCTGATTTCGGCCATTGTGGCAGTTGCGGAAGGCAGTGAGCCGACAGCAATCTCTGTCGCTGTATTGTTCGGCCTCTCATTGTTTATTGGTGAAGTAATAAGGGCGTCGAGTGAGAAAGTGCCGAACTCAAACTCACTTGTTACTGCCTTCATAGATGATCGTGACGAAGATGTTCCACCCTCACTCAGCGTGATTCATCCCGAAGATCGCCTTTTGGCCTCGCACGCCGTCGCGTATGCGTTTTGGACTGGGGTACCTCAGGTAGTCAAATACAGACAACGGCAGGCAGATGGCAAATACTCGGTGGCCGAAATGCGCGCCGAGCCTGGCTATAGCGTGAGCGTGAACGTCGATCCAATGGTATCGGATTGTAATGAGCGCTGGCTTAAGATGGGTCCAGTTGGCGAGACAGCGGATGCAATTCGTGCTGCAAAAGTTATCGAAAGTTTATATGGCAAAGCCTGGGCGCTCAACGCGGAGGGACAGTTCACCTACGTGACGCCTTCCGGTCAGATTGCAATCGGTATGACGCTCGAAGACCTCAACAGGCCATTAAATGGCAGACCGTTTCTCGATGGTGGAGATAATGGCTGGAGTCTCGGCGTTCATCCTGACGATTATCCGCAAGCGGCAGAGGCTTTTCGACATTCGCTCCGAACGGGCGAACATTGGCATGTCGAATACAGGATGCTCCGGACCACCGGCCAATACGTATGGCACAGGATTGCGGCTCGACCTACGGCGGACGCCGCTGGCCGTATCACGGGATGGTATGGCACTTCGGTCGATATCGATGTTTACAAGAGAACCGAGATGGCCCTGCGCGAAAGCGAGGGTTCTCTGCGGCAGTTGATCGAAACTGTGCCAGCCCTAATCTGGTCCACCTCGGCTGACGGTGAACCAATATACTTCAGTCAGCAGTTTCGTGATTTCCTTGGTTTTGACGTCGACGCGAAGGATATCGTTGGAAGAACCCGCCTGTCTGTGGTTCTCGAGGAAATCGTCCATCCTGATTATCGTCAACGTTTAACTGAGACTTTCTTCGACGCGTTGAAAACTGGTGAGCCGTTCTCGTTCAAGCATCGACTACGTCGCTTCGATGGACAATTTCGTTGGGTCGAAATGCGCGTCGCGGCCATGAAGAAAGCTGACGGCACTATCGTGCAGTGGAATGGTGTATGCTTCGATGTTGAAGATCAGGAGCGGTCACAAGAGGAGTTGCGCCGTGCTCAGGAGAGATACGCGCGGGCCAGCCAAGCTGCCAGCCTCTCGGAGTTGTCTGCTTCTATCGCACACGAGGTAGGTCAGCCTTTGGCCGCATTGGTATCGAGCTCGGATGCGTGCCAGCGCTGGCTTTCCACTGAGCCACCTAACCTTGAACGAGCACGTGCAGCCTTGGAGAGGATCGTACGAAGCGCCGCGACAGCGGTCGATACGGTCAAGCGGGTGCGCGCGTTATTCAAGCGGGCCGCAGAAACCCACCAATCTGAAGCGGTGAAAGTCGTAATAACGGAGGCACGCGAGTTGCTGGCTGAAGAGGCCCTTAAGCGCAGCGTGACAATATCGCTGGAAGTTGAACAGCATCTTCCGCTTGTGGCAATGGATCGTGTTCAGGTCCAGCAGGTGTTGACCAACCTTATGCGTAACGGCATCGATGCTATGGATGGATCCATGAATGAAAAGCGGCTTAAGATCCGAGCGCGACTTCTTGAAGGTGCTGTTCAGATCGATATCAGTGACGCTGGTCCAGGTGTTGAATTCCCGGAAAAGATTTTTGAACCATTCTTCACGACAAAGGGTGATCAAGGCATGGGGATGGGGCTTGCTATTTGCCGTTCAATTATCGACTCTCACGGTGGTCGTCTATGGGTCGGAGAAACCGGGCAAACCGGGGCAACCTTCTCTTTTACGCTACCAATTGATTCCGCGATCAACTCTTATGAAAGTACGATTGGCGGCGGCGATGTTGTCTGAGGTGGCTTAAGCGCACTCGCAGTATGCATGTACAATAACAAGCTAAGCCCAGCGTTTATATCTGGCTTACCTCGATTATTGCATTCACAAACGCTGCAGGAGCCTCCTGTGGAAGGTTATGGCCAACTCCGGGAACAACGTGATGGACACGCTTGTCTGAGAAGTTTGCAGCTGTGGTCGTCCCATCCGTTGCAGCAACCACCCCATCGGAATCACCATCGAGTGTGACTGCCGGAACTTTAATTTTTGGCAGACCCGCCAACGCCGATTCCAGCGCAGCATATTCGGGATAACCCGGTGCGCCACCCAATCGATGACGATATGAGTGAATGACGACGTCAACATAATCGGGGTTTTCAAAAGAGGCCGCGGAGCGATTGAACGTCGCCTCGTCAAAATTCCAGGTCGGCGAGTTGTCTCGCCACATAATGCGGGCAATGTCACTTCTGTGTTGGTCCAAGCCACGACGTCCACGCTCAGTCTGAAAGTAAAACTGATACCAAAAACCGCGCTCGACTCTTGCAGGGGCCGGCTGGTTCGCGCGGGAAATGTCCTGAATCAGGTAACTATTAACTGAAACCAGACCTTTGCACCGTTCAGGCCAAAGCGCAGCTGCAACGCAGGCTGCTCGACCGCCCCAATCATATCCAGCAAAAATTGCCTGATCGATCATCAACGTGTCCATCAGATCGATCAAGTCTTTGCCAATGGCGGCTTGCTGACCTGACCGAGCGGTGGAGGCTTTGAGAAACGATGTGGTGCCGTGGCCCCGAAGATGTGGCACGATAACACGGAAACCTTTTTGGGCCAGCAAAGGCGCCACTTCAACATAGCTATGTATATCGTACGGGAAACCATGCAGCAAAATGACCGCCGGCGCGGCAGGAGATCCGAGTTCGTAAAAGCCGACGTTCAGGACGCCAGATTCAATATGTTTTGGCGCATTGGACCACATCTTCTCATCTCCCCTTGGGGCACCGACCGCAACAACCGCGCGCGCTGCTGTGATTGCCGCCACAAAACCGCACAACACGAATGATCGGCGGTTCATCCCGATGCCATCCGCAAACCTCGACGCAGTTGCTGTATTGAATTCATTTTTCGTCACTAACGTGGCTCCCCCATGATGACTATCTTGAACGAATTCAGAGGAATTAGCTCTCGAACGGAGCGTCCTGAACGAAGTCTACAGACGATGGTGTCGAGTACCCGGGAACACATCGCAGTCCAAAATCTCTGAGAAAGTTATCATACGTTGTTTCCGGCGCGGCTTTCACCATATGGCAGAAACAACGCGTCATCTTCTCTTTCATTCCCAATCTCGGATATGCGTCGGTGATGACTTTCCGCCGGTCTGTTGGAATTTGAGTATACTCCAAACCGACTACGTCGAGACAAATCCCTGCTGTGCATAAGGCCACCTCTGGTTCCTTATAGAGACCAATTGATGGGGTTGAATTGAGGGCAACGCTGTCCCAAATCAGCTGAGCGCGCCTATCATCAACGCCGCTATCCTGTGCGAACGAGCGAGCTATATCAGCACCCTCCACCTCGAAGCGGCGTGGGCCACGAAATGATGTATTTAAAGTGACATCATGCAGCAGCGTTCCAACGGCGAGAACCTCTCCGTCGTGTTGGACATCTTTCATGTTAGCCAAGGTAGCGGCAAATAACCATGACCGAAGTACGTGGTTGTACAGGTAGGGTTCGTAGATGGTTTTCGCGTAGCTGAGGGCTTTCCGGATCAGCTCGGTGTCGGGAACCACTACACTAGCTATAGTTTGCTTATTGGTGTCCATGGGATGCTTCAACTCCTAGTGCAAGTTGAAGGTGTTCATAGGACGAAACGCTCGATGCCATAAGTATACTTAGTGCGTAGCAGAGAAGTAATCGCCGGATACAAACGCGCGAAATGCCGATGGCCCGACTTAATTACAATATTGAAGGTTCGCATGGTTTGTCTCATCGGCCCAGAACGGCATTTCGCACGCTTGCATCTGATGAGACCAACTGTGCTCGTCTTACAATGCGTCAGGCCGTCATTGCTCCGTCGATAGTTATTGCTGCGCCATTGATAAAGCCCGCGGCGGGCCCAGCAAGATAGGCGACTAGCGCCGCAGGCTCCGAGGCATCGGCCATACGGCCTGCCGGAACCATGCCGGTGATAAACGCCTTCATCTCTTCTCCACGATCAGTCATGTCCGTTGTCGTCGGGCCAGGTTGGATGGCATTGACGGCGATGCCCAAGGGGGCGAACTCATGAGCGAGGGCGCGTGTCATAGAGGTCACTGCGGCTTTGGACATGGCATAGACGCTGGCTCCTGGCACCGCAGCGCGGACCGCAGTGTTGCTCGACACATTGATGATACGCCCGCCCGCCTGCATGTGCCTTGCTGCTTCTTGCATCGCAAAGAACGGAGCGCGCACATTGACGGCGATTGTTTTGTCGAAATCGGCAAGTGTAACGTCCTCGATCACATCATGGGTCAGGACACCGGCATTGTTGACCAAGATGTCGAGTCCTCCCAGTTTTTCTGCTGCCTGGCGGATCGCGCCTTGCAAGCCTTCTACATCGGAGCTGTCCGCTCTAATCGCAAAGGCTTTGCCGCCATTGGCAGCAATTTCATCGACAAGGCTCTCGGCCGCTTCGGAGTTTGCCAAATAAGTGAAGGCCACGTTTGCTCCTTCGGTCGAAAGTCTGCGGACTATTGCAGCGCCAATACCGCGCGAGCCCCCGGTTACGATGGCGCGCTTGTTGAGGAGTGTGAGAGATGCCGACATATTGGTTCCTTTCATGAACACGAAGTTGGGTTTTGGACTGATTAATCCAAAATTGAGCACGGCAGTGACTTTTACGCATGAAGTATTCACCGCATAGCTTTAAGCGCCTTTATGGTGAAATCCGCGACGTCGGCTAGTTCACCTCGGCTAGCGCCGGCTTGGGCGCGAACAGTGAGGCCCTGCAAAGCAGCATACACAAAGCGTGAGGCGACATCGGCATCTACGGAGTTGTCTAATTCCCCGGTTTTCTGCGCTGCCTCGATCAACCGGGCAAGCATAGCTTCGACTCTATCGGCAGTGTTAAGCGCCAACGCCTTTACTTCCGGCTTCGTCTGGCCGTAGGCAGTAATGGCATTAATGCTCATACAACCCATGGCGTTCTCCACTTCGCTCCGGCGCGTGAAGATCGCAAGGAAACCATGTAGGACCTCAAGTGGCGAAGGATTGTCGCCCAGATGGTCGAAGAAGTTCTTATTATCGAGCTTGTGGTAGCAGTGTAGGCATTCGAGATAAAGCGCCTGCTTGTCACCGAATGTGTCGTACATTGACTGCCGACCGATCTTCATTCCCTTCAGGAGATCACCAGTCGAAGCTCCTTCATAGCCCTTGGCCCAGAACACCTGGAGTGCTTTGGCAAGGGCTGCATCGCGATCAAATTCTTTGGGTCTGGCCATAAAACGAAAATAGTTATTCTGGACCGTGGAGTCAAGAATAACACCGCATATACCGGCCCAGAAAAGACCTGCACCTCGATTTACAGACCGCCGCAAGGCGGGCGCGTTGCCCGCTATCTGTTCCACTTAAACTGTTTTGGAAGAAAAGTTTGAACCAGCAACTCGCGCTGTCGAACAAAAGCCGCCATGCTGGGTGATGAGTGCGACAACGAAATCCATCACGGCCCGAACGGACGGTGCCTTGCGTAAGTCCCGATGGACAAGAAGCCAAATGTCCCGACAGAAGGGCGGAACGTCCTCTGCGATACGCACGAGGTCCGGGTCTGCATCGCCCAAAAAGCAAGGCAGTCCGGCAACGCCGGCGCCCGTGCGCGCAGCGATAAGATGCCCGCCAATATCGTTCAATTCGCATGCAACCGGCCGTGCACCAGCAATGCCGAGCAGCCATTTTTGCTGCGGCATATCCCCAAAGCTTTCGTCAAAAGCGATGAACTGCCATCGATCGGGCTCGTCGCGATGCACATAATCGCGGCTGGCGTAAAGACCGAATGCCATGACCCCAAGTTTTCGCGCAACGCTTCCGGTCTCATCGGGCCGTACCAGGCGGAGAGCCACATCCGCCTCCCGGCGGCTGAGCGACACTTGCTGCGCCTGCGCCGCCAGTGAAAGACGGATATCCGGATAGAGGGATCGGAAGTGCGCGAGATGCTGCGTCAGAAGATGCATCGTCAACACGGGCGGAGCGCTAAGTGTGACCTTGCCGACGAGCGGCCTATGCGCTGCCTGAGCAATCCGGGCAATTCCATCCGCCGCATTTTCCATCGCGACGGATTGATCGAACACCTGTTGGCCGATGGCAGTCAAGCGGCAGAATCGCGGCAGTCTCTCAACCAGCGCTACGTCCAGTTCCGCTTCAAGCGCCGTAAGTCGGCGACTGACTGTCGCGTGGTCAACCTTCAAGGCGCGCGCCGCACCGGACAGGGTGCCACTGCGCGCCACTGCGATGAAATGACGAAGATTTTCCCAATCGGCCATCTGTGCGATTTCTCAAGATTCACTGGCACATATACCGAATTACCGCACAGAAGTCATTGCCGTAATTTGGAGACAAATTATCATTGCAGGATTGTCTCCATGTCCGCTTCTCACCCCGTTTATCCGCGTATCACGCTCATCGCCGCTTCTCTCGGCTTCGTGATCGTGCTTCTGGACGTCAGCATTGTGAATGTCGCACTCGATGCTTTGCGCATGAGTTTCTCCACCAATGTGGCTGGGCTCCAATGGGTGGTAAACGCCTATACACTCATCTTCGCGGCGCTGCTGCTCATGGCGGGCGCATTGGGCGACCGCTTTGGTGCGCGCGCTGTCTTCATAGCGGGTCTCATTCTTTTCACCCTCGCCTCCCTTGGCTGCGGCGTAGCGCAGACGTTAACGGCACTGGTTGCAGCACGGCTCGCACAAGGCATCGGCGCGGCGCTGCTGGTTCCAAATTCGTTGGCCCTGCTCAGCCAGGCATTCCCGGACAAGGAACAGCGCAGCCGGGCTGTCGGCTGGTGGGGGGCAGCGGGAGGCGTCGCACTGGCGGCCGGACCCGTGGTCGGTGGCTTTCTGGTAACGCAAGTTGGCTGGCGCGGCATTTTCCTGATCAATATTCCGATCGGACTGATTGGTCTGGCCTTGACCCTCGGCTACTCGAAGCCAAGTCCCAGAAATGACCACCGCTCACTTGATCTGCCTGGGCAGGCGGCGGCTATCCTTGCGCTTGTAGCGCTGGCAACGACGCTGACGGATGCGGGGCAATTGGGCTGGACACATCCGCGGATTATTGTGGCCATGCTCGTAACCGTTCTTTCCGCCATCGGCTTCATTCTGATCGAGGTTCGAAGCCGCGCACCGATGCTGCCGCTGTCATTATTCTCTAATTCCGCATTCACAATCGCGGCGGTCACCGGCGTCATCATCAACTTCGCTTATTACGGCCTGATCTTCGTCTTCAGCCTGTTTTTCCAGCTGGAGCAGCATCTTTCAGCTCAGGAAACAGGCATGGCGTTCCTGCCAATGACCGTCATTCTGATGGTCACAAACATTATAGCAAGCCGGTTGATCACCCGCCTCGACGCGCGCAGGCTGATAGTGTTCGGTCTTGTTCTGGCGGCGGCAGGGTATCTTCTCCTGCTTCCAATCAGCGTCGAAGGCTCTTACTGGCAGTTGGTGGCACCAATGTTGATGGCAGCGAGCGGCATCGCACTGGTTGTTCCGACGATTACCAACGTCACTCTCTCATCTGTCGATCAGTCACGGGCCGGGATTGCATCGGGCGTTCTCAACACGGCGCGGCAGATGGGCGGCATGCTCGGCGTTGCGACGTGCGGTTATCTGGTGCGGGACACCGCACCAGTCGCGTTCATACAAGGTATGCATCTCTCGCTCATGGTCGCCGTGGTGCTGCTGTTTCTCGGTGCCGCACTCTCGCTCTTCTGTCTCAGCCGGGAGACTTGAGACGAACACAAGCATTTACACGCTAAGGAAGTCTTGGGACGTCATCATTCAGGGCATGGGGTACGCCCTCTACTGATTTTGCAATTACACCATGTCCAGTGGTTGTTTTCGATTGGGTCGTTTGAACGCTTGATCCAAAGTTTCCAGCTGCGCGGGCGTTAACGTGATATCCGCGGCTTTTCTGTTGCTGCGAATATGGTCCGGGTTGCTGGACTTTGGAATGGCGATGACGCCATCCTGGTTCAGGACCCATGCCAGCGCAACAACAGCCGCAGTTGTCTCCAACTCGCGCGCTATTCCCGTCAGGGCAGGATGGCTCAGCAGTCTTCCCTGCTCGATCGGTGAATAGGCCATGATCGGAATATTTCGCGATTGGCACCACGGCATTAATCCAACCTCGGGGCCACGCCGTTTCAAATTGAAAAGAATCTGATTTACCGAAACGGCGGTGCCGCCCGCAATCGCCTCCAGCTCCTCCATATCGTCCACGTCAAAATTGCTTACGCCCCAACTGCGGATTTTGCCGGATTCCATCAAGGTTTCAAAAGCGGCAACAGTCTCCTCTAGCGCATATCCCCCTCGCCAATGCAGAAGGTAGAGATCGATGAACGCCGTCTGCAACCGGTGCAAGCTTTGCTCGCAAGCGGTGATAGTACCTTTTCTTGACGCATTGGATGGAAGAACCTTGCTAACGACGAAGACCTTGTCGCGCTGGCCCTTTATGGCCTGTGCCACAACTTCTTCCGCGCCGCCGCCTGCGTACATTTCTGCCGTGTCGATCAGGCTCATTCCAAGATCAATCCCGAGCTTCAACGCATCAGCTTCAGCGCTACGTTTTCGGGCGTCATCCCCCATATACCAAGTACCTTGTCCAAGTATCGGGACATTGTATCCGGAGGGGAGTTTTATGGTCGGTATTTCAGCCATGACGCGTCATTTCAACATATTAATGAATTTGTCGCAAACCCTGTATACAGGTCGAGGAGTTCTTGAGCTGGAACGAATAAGGCCATAGAGATGAATTCGGGGGCACCGCGCGGAACATTCCTGCGCGCTACCAGTTCATGAGCATGGAGGAACTACGATGTTCATAAAATCTCTCACGGTTGTTACACTTATTGGGCTGTCCGGCATTGTCCTGTCCGGCTGTGTCGCCGATGGCGGCGATGGCTATTATGGCGGATCAGGAGGCTATATCTCCAGCTATCCGGACAATGGATATTACGGCAGGGACCGCTATGACCGCCGTGACAGATATTGGCGTGAAAGCAGGCGCGATCGCGACTGGAGAGATCGCCCCCGAAGGGACTGGGACGACAGAGGCGATCGCCCCCACCGAGGCGACAGACCTGATCGGCCAGATTGGAACGACAATAATAATCCAAGGCCACGCCCGCCAGTCGTAGAGCGACCAGATCGGCCCGAGCCAAGCAGACCGGATCGCCGGGAGCGTACAAAAGAGCGCAGCCTGTCTTCTGATGCTGAAAAATCTATGCAGGAACGGCAGGGTGTGGGCGGAACAAGGCCCATTTTGCCGCGTATGCCGGGAACGTCCGACCGGAACTAGGTCTCTTCAGGACAATGCTTGAGGCTCTGTTGAAAATCAGAGCCTTGAGCCACCAAGCTTCATATGTCTGTTGACGTCCTTATAAAGCAGATAGCGAAACGGCTCCGGACCACCCGCGTAGCAAGCTTGCGGGCAGAAGGCCCGCAGCCACATGAAATCGCCAGCCTCGACCTCCACCCAATCCTGATTGAGGCGATAAACCGCCTTGCCTTGGAGGACGTAAAGCCCATGTTCCATGACATGCGTCTCGGCAAAGGGAATGACAGCTCCCGGTTGCAACGTGACGATAGTGACATGCATGTCGTGACGCATGTCCGAAGGATCGACGAAGCGCGTCGTGGCCCATCGTCCGCCCGTGTCGGGCATGACAGTCGGGGCTATGTCATTTTCATTCAGGAGAAGCGGCGGTGGTGTTTCAATGCCATCTACCGCTTCATAGGCTTTGCGCACCCAATGGAACCGAACATGCGCGTTGGATATGTTCAACGCCTGCCAATTTGTCGAAGGTGGAATGAAGGCATAGCCGCCGGGCTGCAGGATGTGCTCCTTGCCCGCAATTGTAAGCTGCAATTCCCCCTCCACGACAAAGAGAACGCCTTCGGCTTGCGGATCGATTTCGGGACGCGTGCTGCCACCCCCCGGCGCCACTTCCATTATGTATTGTGAAAAAGTTTCCGCAAAACCGGATAGCGGTCTGGCGATGATCCAGCAGCGCGTTTTTTCCCAAAATGGCAGATAGCTTGTAACAATATCCTGCATGACCCCTTTCGGGAGCACCGCATAGGCCGTGGTGAACACGGCACGCCCCGTGAGAAGCTGGCTTTGCGCAGGATGCCCGCCTTGTGGCGCATAATATGGATTTTGGGACATGGTGGACTCCTGAGTCTGGTAAGAAACTTTGTGCTCAATTTTGCCACAGGACTTCGCATGTCAAGCGCGAATGCCCTTAGCTTACATGGTTGAACACAATCATTTTGTCGTCCGCCATTTCTTCCATCGTCCAAGGTATGCCGCCAACACCATAGCCTGACTGACGACGGCCGGTGAAAGGCATCCAATCGGTCCGGAATGCCGTATGGTCGTTAACAAGGACAGCGGATGCATCAAGATGTCTGGCAGCTTTCAACGCAACTGCTATATCTGATGCGAAGACGCTTGCCTGAAAGGCAAAAGGCAGCGAATTGGCGATATTGATGGCTGCATCAAGATCACTATATCCGTAGACGCACGTCAAAGGTCCGAATACTTCGAGCCTGGATACTTTTGTTTCGGCGCCTGGATTAAGAAGAATGGACGGGCGCAAAGTTGTTTCAGACAGACGTCCGCCACCGATTTGTGTTGCCCCCTGCTCCGTCGCTTCCTTGATCCAGGCTTCCACGCGATCCGCCTCCCTGGGCAAAATCAATGGGCCGACTTCCGTATCCTTCAGGACAGGATCACCCACACGCAAAGCGGTAACTTTGGCAGCGAAAGCCTCGGTAAAACTGGCCAATATGTCTTCATGCACAAATAGCCGCTGCGACGAAACGCAGACCTGCCCGGCATGGTAATAGCCGCCTTTGACAACGCTGGCGGCGACCCTGTCCACGTCAACACCGCGGTCAATAATAACGGGCGCGGCACCGCCATGTTCGAGTGCACAACGCGTGCCAGACGGCAGCTTGCTTTTCAGATACCAGCCGATCTTGGCCGAGCCAATGAAACTCAGGAAGGCAATGCGTGGGTCTGTCGCCAATTGCTCTGCCAGCGCATTATCATCTGTAAGGAAAGTCTGGCACCACTGTTCGTCGAGCCCGGCTTCCCGGAAAAGCTTGACCAGTTCGATACAGGAGATCGGCGTCGTGGAAGCGGGCTTGATGATGACCGGGCAACCAACAGCAATCGCCGGTGCAATCTGATGAACGATCAGATTAAGCGGATGGTTGAAAGCCGATATAGCCGCAACCACGCCGATTGGCTCCTTGGTTGTGAACGCCCATCTATTGGCACTCGCGGCAGTAAGCCCCATCGGGATTTCCTTGCCGCCGAAATTGCGCAATTCATCTGCTGCATTGAGAATGCCATCAATTGCCCGTGTCACTTCAATGATGGCGTCCGGCAATGGCTTGCCGCCCTCACGGGCGATCATTAGGGCAAAACGGTCACGATTTGCCTCAAGCAGCGCCGAGGTTTTGCGCAAAACAGCCATCCGCTCATGGGTTGGCAGCCAACCGGCCTTGTCAGCAAAAGCTTGCGCAGCCATCTGCAACTTGTGCTCCAGGGCCTTGCCGTCGTCGGTTGGAATCTCCTGAATGATTGCGCGGTCAAACGCCTGATATACTTTCATTGCAAGCGTCACTTCATGACTCCAATATCGCTGGAAGCCGCTCACGCAACTCCTTCACCAGAACGCGCTCGTTTTCCGAATAATCGATCGGCACATTGACCAGATGCACGCCACCTTCAGCAAAAGCCGTCGCTATCACCTGTTTGAACTGCCCGATTTCCGTGACCCGCGTTCCCTGGGCTCCATATGACTGCGCATATTTAACAAAGTCCGGATTGCCAAACGTCATTCCGAAATCTGGAAATTCATCCACAGCCTGTTTCCAGCGTATCATCCCATAAGCGCCGTCCTCAATGACGAGCACAACCAGATTGAGCTTCATGCGAACTGCAGTTTCAAGCTCCTGGCTGTTCATCATGAATCCGCCGTCCCCGCAAACAGCCATGACGCGGCGTTCGGGATAAAGCATTGCTGCCGTCATGGCCGAGGGCAATCCGGCACCCATTGTCGCCAAAGCATTATCGAGAAGCAGCGTATTGGCCATTCTGGTTCGGTAATTTCTTGCAAACCAGATCTTGTACATACCATTGTCGAGCGCGAGGATACCGTCATGCGGCATCGCTTCGCGAACATCATGGACAAGCCGCTGCGGGGTAAACCGGTCCTCGGTGGCGCGTGCCGCAATCCGGCTTAAAATGCCCTCCCTCAAATGCAGCAGGGCCTGGGCATTGGGGAGTTTCCCTTCGATGCGATCCGCCAATGCTTTGAGCGATGGACCAATATCACCGATGACTTCTGATTGCGGGAAATAGACTTGCTCAACTGTTGCTGGCAGATATCCCACATGGACGACATTCGGGCCCCCCGCCCCCATGATGAAAGGCGGCTTTTCAATCGTGTCATGCCCAATGGTAACGATCAGATCGGCCTGCTCGATAGCCTCATGCACATAATCGCGCTCTGAGAGCGCCGCCGTTCCCATGTATAATTCAGTGCCGCCGGGAACCGTGCCCTTTCCCATCTGCGTTGTGAAAAACGGGATTTGGGTACGAAGCACGAATTGCGCAATATCTGACGTGGACCGTGGACGCGATGCGGCTGCGCCGAACATCAACAAAGGACGCTTCGCCGCCATGATGATCGAGGCAGCGCGTTCAAGAGACAAATCGCTGGCTGTTGGCAGTTCGACCGCATGGGGCGCAATCAGCGGAACCGGCTGACACTCCTCCGCCGCAATATCTTCCGGCAGTTCCAGATGCACCGGCCCCGGCCGTTCCTCCTGCGCAATCCTGAAAGCCTCGCGCACAGTGGTTGGAATCATCTGCGGAGACACGATTTGCCGCGACAGCTTGGTCAAGGGTTTCATTGACGCCACCACATCAACCACCTGAAACCGCGCCTGCCTGGAAGACAAAATTCCCTTTTGGCCGGTGATCATGATCATGGGCATTGCGCCGAGCAGCGCATAGGCTGCCCCTGTCGAAAGATTCAACGCGCCCGGGCCCAATGTCGTCAGGCAGACGCCCGGCTTGCCCGTCAAGCGCCCATAGGTCGCCGCCATGAATGCCGCCGCCTGCTCGTGCCTGGTCAGAACTAGCTGGATGGAAGATTTTCGGATTGACTCGACAACATCAAGGTTCTCTTCACCCGGTATGCCAAAGATACGGTCAACGCCTTCGTTCTCAAGCGCTGCAACAAGTAGATCGGAACCTTTTGTCATGGATTTATGCTCGGCTGTTGACTGGAGCTATCGAGGGGACCCTCGAAAGTTGCGACTATGTGCAAGATAAGCCGTTTTCCCTGCCTGTCCACCCAAACGGTTCATCAACCAATAGTGATCTCAGGTGTTAAGCCCGGCCACCAATGAGCTGTTTTTGGCCACGGCGGCGAATGCCGTGTTTGTTCGCCATGCTTTGCAACATTTTCTCGGTCGCAAACGGAAATTCGCGGCGCAGTTCCATCCATGACAAACGCGGAAACAGATCGGACAGACGGATGATTTCCTGCATTGTCCAATTATGTTTGCTGGGCGAAAGATTAAGCCTGCGACATTGCCCGCGAATGGCCGCAGGGCTGCGCGCGGGTAGCATTTCTGCAAGTCTGGCATAGTTTGGATAGAACTTGCGGACAATGGACATTTCTTTTTCAGTCCATGGTCCGGTTTGGTATGTCGACATGACAATTGGCTTTCGGAGCGAATGCGCCTTCTGTATGAGAAGCTGAAGTCAATGATTTATGAGGCTTCCGCTGAAGCAATCAATTGCAACTAGTTGTGAGGAAGCACCCATTTGGCGGAATCCTGGCCGACTTGACTGATAAACTGGAGATGTTTCCATGCCAGCACTCATATTTCGCAAAGCGGTGCAAACGGACTTACGCACCTTGATTCTTCTGCTGGCCGATGACGAACTCGGACAAAGTCGTGAAACGGTATCGGACCCCATAGCTGATTGCTATATTCGGGCTTTAAAGGCTATCGAAGAAGACCAGAACCAACTTTTGGTTGCCGTCGTAGAAGATGACCAAATCATCGGCTGCATGCAGCTTTCCTATATACCTGGACTTTCACGCAGCGGGATGTGGCGCGGCCAGATCGAAAGCGTGAGAATCGCGCCAAGCCATCGGGGTCGAGGCATCGGTCACCGCATGATCGAATGGGCAATTGAAAATTTCAGAGAGCGCGGATGCGGGCTCGTTCAATTGACATCGGATAAAACGCGGCCGGATGCGCTGAGATTCTATCGCTCGCTTGGATTCGCGCCAACACATGAAGGTTTCAAGCTTTCGCTTTGACGATCCATTCCGGATAAGTTGCTACGTTTTCCTCGAATTGCTTTAATCGTCCAAACCTTTGCCCTCAAGAATTTTTGGCATTGCCTTTTCAATCCTGGCCTCGCGGGTTTTGGATTGTTTTGCCGATGAGAAATGGAGAAGATATCCTCTCTGTCTCCCCGGTGTCAGCGCCTCAAAAGCCGTTTTCAAGGCAGGCATATTATCGAGTTTGATCTGGAATTCTTCAGGAACAGCGAACTCCTTCGTCTTTTTAAAATCGACCTTCAAACCCGCCTTCTGGACCTCAATAGCCTCCTGAATATAATCTTTGATGACGTCTCTCATCCCCGTTATTTCCGACAGGCTGGTAAACCGGACCTGGCGCGCGGACTGCACATTTTCAGTTTGCCGGATCAGAATATTCTTGTCGTCTTTCAACAGGGCGCCTTGGATAAACAGCATGGCGCAATAGGCCTTAAAGCCATGAATAAGAACGATATTGCTGTTTTGAAACGTATAGCATGGAACACCCCATTTCAGCTCTTCGGTCAGTTCGCATTCCAATGCAATGGACCTAAGCTCCGCGAACTCCTCTTGCCAATTTGTCTCCCTGTTCAAAACAGCGTCGACCTTTGGGTTCTTACTTTTTGTCATGCTGCGCCTCCCAAACAATTTCACTTCACTAGTCTATCAGCAGCCCTCGGCCATTCCACTCGCTTCTGGGAATACTGCCTCCAACCGCAAAGCTGAACGAGACAACCTTGCTCCTGCTATTGTCAACCGTGCACTGGAAGTTGATGTTGTACCAATCTCCCCTGCTGCGAAATGCACCCCCGCTCGCATCCAATGCGTATTCCGAAATTCGCCCGCCTGAGCGACCGAATGGCACAAGCAGATCCGGGAAAGAGCCCGGTCTTTGACGTCGCACTTGCTCCAAAGCCTCGATTGTGCAGAGCTGCATGATACGATCTCTGGCCGACATTTTACGCGCCGATTGCCTCACCCGAAAGCTCGAGAGCGACTCTTGCGAGAAAAGCTCCTTGGCGGGAGTGGGATTTGCCGTCTCTTTTGCCTTGGGTTTTGCAGGCTCGGCAGCCGCCTTTTTCGGTTCCGGTTGCGGCTTGGCCTCAGACGCGGGTTTCATCCCGTCTGGTGCTTTTTCCTGCTCCTGCAGCTTTTCGGTTTCTGCGGGTTTTTCCGGCTCCGGCTTTTCCTCGGTCTTGTCTGATTGCGATGTCTCTGGAGCAGTCACCGGTGGCAATTCTTTTTCTTCTGTCCTCTGCTCGGTTTTTGCAGTGGCAGCCGCGAATGCAGGACTGCCTGCTGCGGGTGGCGGCGCAGGGGCCGGCTGGGGCTTGGGCTGCGTTTTTTCTGCCGGTTCGGGTGAAGGGGCTGGAGAAGGCGGCGGAACGAGCTTAACATCAATCGTTTCCTTTGGTGCCGGCATTATTTCAAATGAAAGCCCGGTCCATAGCAACAAACCTATCAACAGATGCAAGGCGAGTGAGAACGGCAGCCCGAAACTTAGTCTTTTCCAGGGTTTTGCAGCATATTCGAACATGCCTGAAAGATAAGCGATCACACGGACAAACCCATATTTGCGGTCAGCTTTCAACTCATCGGGCTGTTTGGGCGAATTGGACATGCCAAGACAGATTTCGCAAACCGCATAAGCACTTGCTACCAAGCTTCGGATTTACCTTCTCGCTTGATTTATAACAAGGGATCAAAGCGGTTTTCGATTTTAGGTGCAAATTGCAGAAAGCGCTTTCTAATCGTTGTGATTGCATTACTTTGATCTTGCGGAGTTGAACCTTCGCCAAATCAGAGGATGGAACATGAAGAAACTGCTTTTATTCAGTGCCGCTGTCATCGTGGCATTAACGTCGGCTGCAGGCGCTCAAGAAGCCACCATACGCATAGCTACCGAAGGCGCCTACCCACCGTTCAATACTTTGAACGCGGACGGCACATTGGCAGGGCTGGACGTCGATATGGCGAATGCGCTGTGCGAAGAAATGAAAGCAAAATGCACAATCGTTGCGCAGGATTGGGACGGCATTATTCCGGGGCTAATGGCTAAAAAATATGATGCCATCATCGCATCAATGAGCATTACGGAAGACCGTAAAAAACAGATCGATTTCACCAACAAATATTACACCACACCGCTGGCCGTTGCCGTTCCAAACGACAGCACCCTGGCGGGCGTCGCTATCGCCGACCTGAAAGACAAGACTGTTGGCGCACAGGCTGGTACGACCCAGGCGATCTACGCCACTGATGTTTACGGCAAGGCCGGTGTGGATGTGAAGCTCTATCCCACGCAGGATGAGGCGGCAGCAGATATGACAAATGGTCGTATCGATGCGCTGATCTCAGACAAATTCGTTGTCGTGGATTGGCTTAATAATGCCGGAAAAGATTGCTGCAAGATGCTGGGTGACGTTCCCGGAACCGAGACCGAAGCAGGCATCGGTATCCGCAAGGGCGACGACGCGCTGAGGGAGAAATTCAACAAGGCGATCGATGCCATCGTGGCAAACGGAACACATAAGAAAATAGTTGCCAAATATTTCCCCTTCGACATTTACTAAAAGACAAGAGCCATCCGCCCGAAAGCGGGTGGCTCTTTCCCCCAGTCAGCGGGATCAGGGTCCGTTGACCAGCTTGAGAATAAGCTGCTGGATATTGCCTCCATCACTCATTTCATCACGGTCGAAATCGCGGCTTTTCTGGCGCTGGGCTATTGAAAGAGCGGAGAGCCGAGGCTGCATTTCCAACCGGATTTTTTGGCAATCAGGGTCGTCGGGAACGGACAGGCCAATTGTCGATGCCTCTATCGCGCGCACCATTTCCTTGATCTGCTCGCCATGCACGAGTTCATGATTTTTGACGCCCGTGATGAATGCGTTCCAGCTTTTTTCCACCGCATCCGGCAAGCGATCTGAAGGCTTTGGTAGCGTATAGGTGATTATCAGCTTGGGCCGGGCCGAGACGAGTTTGCAAGCATTGTCAGCCTGCCGTTCATATTTCCTGGTCCATGTCAGCTTGAAATTGGTATGCGCAATGGTGCGGACTCTGCCGCCCAGTTGCGGGCCTCTCTCGCCGATGGAGGCATAGAGCGATGCGCCGGACTTTCCCGCGATTGCATAGGGCTGGACAGTTTCGGTTGCGGTCCATTCAGTCGCTGCCGCTCCCGGCATCAAACCCAGGAGACATGACAGCAAGAAAGAAAATGAGATAGGTCGTTTCAATCTGGCCTCGCTGATGCTGCAAACGATGTACAGCAAAGAGCTGGAACATGTTCACAGTTGTAACGATTCGACCAGTGCCGAATGTGTGCCCCGCCCGCCTTTGCGGACGGGGCAGATGCAATTAGTTGACAGATGTCAGCGTCATTGATGTTCCGGTAGCTGCGACATTGAGACCGAGCTGGCCGGTCACGCTTACTGCCTGAAGATGAATGGAACCCGATGTCCCGCCAAACAGGACATTCGTACCAATACCGGCACCGACCGTGGCTTCAGCAGTCGCACCGCGATACAGGCCGCTCAAAGAACCGTGATGATAGCCTGCAGTTGGTGCAAACACTGCCCAAATCAGACGGCTGCGGGTGGTAAAACCAAGGTCAACACCCAGCTTCTTGATGGCGCCCGAGTAATTGTCGATACGCTCTCCGCCCATTGTGGACCGGAACGAACACTCAACTTCCTTGGCTGAACCAAGCACATAACCGACGCCGCCGCCGATTGAGCAATCGAGATAGCCGATCTTTACGCCATTGCGCACATCTTGCTCTTCATATGTTGGCAATTGCATATCGGCCGCTTTGGCGATTGTTGTTCCGGCTATTGCCAGCGACCCTACGGCAAGCGCCATTGTAAGAGTCTTGTTCATGCTTCTCTCCTTACTTATTTATTTCGCGCAATTCCGGAAAACCGCTGCACGCTTTTCCGGAGTTGCTCTAAATCCTGACCGGCACACCATGCCGGATTGTCCCGTCCGCAAACTCGGCGATAGAACGTTGGTCCAACGATTCCAGTCCGGAAAGGTTGCAACGAAACGTATCCATACGTGAAGGCGCGATAACAGACGGCCCACAGTTCAACGGCCATTAGGACATTTTAAAGGCATTCTGTGCAGCGGTGCATCTATCTTCGCTTGGTGTGGCATTTGGGTCATGACGACGCTCCACTCCAATCGGGATTACGGGCGCCGCGCTAAATAAGTTTCAACGGATGCGTGGAGAAAAATATCAACGCAGAGCGGGCGAACTGGCGAATGTGCCACCATCCCTTGCGCGCAGCATTTCCGCCTTCGTGGACAATTCTGACTGTCGGCACATAAGCGATTTGAGAAAATTTTGCCGTTCGCAGCGATATATCGAAATCTTCGAAATAGAGCAGATAACGAGGATCGAAACCGCCCAGCTTTTTAAAAACATCGCCACGAAAAAACATGAAACAGCCGCTTACGATGGGAGGGCTCCAAAAAACGACATCACCAATCTGATCGCGCATTTCGTAGCGATTCAAGCGTTTAGCAAATAGCCGTTTGATGGCGCGCGGTGCAAAGCCGCGAAGCAAAAGATCAAACACCGCCGGATAGTTCTTGCAAAGATATTGCCGCGTTCCGTCCGGATTAAACGCTTTTGGCGTCAAGAGCCCGCAGTTTTTGTGATCCGTCATGAAGGCAATGGCATTGGCGAGCGCTTCCGGCTCCATTTCGACATCAGGATTGAGGACCAAATGATATTTGCCAACGGCATCTGTGACGATGTTATTTGCCCTGCCAAACCCGACATTGCCCTGCCCGCTCATGATCTCAAAAGGCAGGCCCTCCATCGCCTCCAACAGCCAGTCATAGCCAGAGGCCGCCGGGGTATTATCGATCACGAATATCTTGACTTGCGTCAGACCGCTCAATTGAAGCGCATGCCGCAGACTTTGGATGGTTTTCAGGACCGTTTCCTGGTCGGGCTTGAATATGACAATGGCAATGGTCAGTTCATACGTCTCAGCATCGGGATATGCACTCTCGACCATTAACCAACTTTCTTTCCCATTTTCCCCGTTAGACCATGCCAGACACCAAGGGTCATCATTTTTGCATGTTCTGCGCGAGGGGCTGTAATCAGACTGTAGAAAACAAATTTTCGTACCAAACGGGCCATATCAACCATTTTCCAATTTAAATGCAGCCATTTTTGGCGATAGAGCCAAATCGCATTTCTGAAATGATAATAATGCCGCAACGGGCTATGCACAGGTATGTGCCTGCCTCGAAAAAGCACGGGGCTATCGCCCAAATCGTGCTTCATATGGGCGTTGCATATGCCATAGGATTGATAGCCCATCTGTTTTGCTCGCAATCCCCATTCAATATCAACATAGTCGATAAAAAGCTCTTCCCGCATCCCGCCGACACTATCAAGTGTCGATAGAGGAATGAGGCAACCGGAAGCAATGAGATAGTCCACCTCGACTATCGAATCATTCTCCGCACAGATTTGCCGTTCAAGCCGCAGACCCGTCACTTTGATGAAGGGCGGAGGATTTTTCTGCCGTGGGTCCTCATAACGAGGTCCGACACACGCCACTCGAAGATTTTTCGCCAATTGCGCCTCAGCGGCGTTCAAAAGCCTGGCAACCATATCTCCTGCGGGGATGCTGTCCTGATCAAGCAGAAGCACGTAAGCTGCATCATGGACTCGGGCTTTCGCGATACCGATATTCTGAGCTTTTGCGATTCCAAAATTTTGTCCGAGCTTCTCAATATCCACCATTGGATACAGCGAAGCCAGTCGGTTTTCCACGTCTTCTCCACTGCCATTGTCGACGATGATCAGCTTTCCAACTTGGGGAATTATTGCCTCAAGCAGGCTCTTCAGGCCATCCAGATCAGGATTATATGTAACGATAATTCCTGTGACAGACCGGTTATCAACCCGCATTTTTAAAAGCTTCCATTTAAAGTTCAACTGACGGGTTAGCTAGCAGATAGCGCGTTGCAAGGAAAACCAAAACACTTATGAAGATTGACATGTGTTTCTCTTGCCGCCAAATGTCTGCGACAAATGCAATCGAGTTCCGGTTGTCACGATGGTAATAAGGAAACGTTGAATGAAGGGCATTATTCTGGCAGGCGGAAGTGGTACACGCCTTTATCCATTGACGATTGCCGTCTCCAAGCAAATGTTGCCAATCTATGACAAGCCCATGATTTATTACCCGCTAAGCGTGTTGATGCTTGCGGGTATACGGGAAATTCTCATCATCTCGACGCCGCATGATCTGCCGCTCTTTCAAAAATTATTGGGCGATGGGTCAGATTTTGGCGTCAGCTTCTCTTATGCTGAACAGCCGCAACCAAACGGTTTGGCAGAAGCATTTATTATCGGACGTGAGTTTATCGGCAATGACAGCGTTGCCATGATCCTTGGCGATAATATCTATTTTGGCGATGGTCTGTCGCGGCTTTGTCAGGAAGCCGCCAGCGGTGACAAGGGGGGCACTGTCTTTGCTTACCACGTTGAGGACCCTCAACGATATGGCGTGGTGCAGTTTGAAAAAGCCACAGGGAAAGCACTTTCCATTGAAGAAAAGCCGGTAAAGCCAAAATCGAACTGGGCTGTTACTGGACTCTACTTTTACGATAATGAAGTGGTCGACATCGCCAGATCTATCAAGCCATCCGAACGAGGCGAGCTTGAGATCACGAGTATCAACAATATCTATCTGGAACGTGGCGATTTGCGCGTACAGCAATTGGGCAGGGGATATGCCTGGCTCGATACCGGTACCCATGACAGCTTGCACGAGGCATCGTCATTTGTGAGAACGATTGAACATCGGCAGGGCATCAAGATTGCTTGCCCCGAGGAAATAGGGTTGGAATGGGGATGGGTCGACGCCGACCGAGTCCTCGAGAGAGCAGCAAAAATGGGCAAAACGGAATATGCAACCTATCTGCGCCGCAGAGCTGAAGAGGTCGGTAAATAATGATCGAAGTAAAGCCTCTCGCACTTGAAGGTGTTCTGGAAATTCTCCCAAAAAAATTCGGTGATGATCGCGGATTTTTTTCAGAAACGTATAATGCGCAAAGTTTTGCCGAAGCGGGCATTCCCTTGCAATTCGTCCAGGACAACCACTCCTTGTCTGCAGCTAAGGGCGTCTTGCGCGGATTGCATTATCAGCTACCGCCACGCGCTCAAGACAAGCTTGTACGCGTCGTCAAAGGGTCCATTCTGGATGTGGTAGTAGATATCCGGAAAAGCTCGCCAACCTTCATGAAGTGGCTGTCCTTGGAAGTCTCTGCAAAGAAGTGGAACCAGATATTGGTGCCCAAGGGATTTGCACATGGCTTTGTGACACTCGAAGAAAATACCGAGGTGGTCTACAAGGTTACGGATTACTATTCTCCCGAACATGATAGGTCGCTACGATTTGACGATCCGTCAATTGGGGTGGCATGGCCTTTCGAAAAATCCGTCCTACAACTGTCCGATAAAGATCGAAACGCCCCTGTGCTCGATGGCGCCGATATTTTCCCTTAAGGAGCAATTTGGTTCATGAATATTCTAGTTACCGGCGGCGCCGGCTTTATTGGTTCTGCAGTTTGCAGACAACTGGCGGCCAACCCGCAAAACCGGGTCGTGAATGTTGACAAGCTAACCTATGCTGGAAATCTTGCATCGCTACGACAGATCGAGAACTACCCAAATTACAGCTTTATCCAGGCGGATATATGCGATGATGCAACAATTCTAGGTATTTTACGTGACGAGAAAATAGATGCGATCATGCATCTCGCCGCTGAAAGCCATGTCGATCGTTCCATTGACGGGCCAGCAGCCTTTATCGAAACAAACATTATCGGTACGTTCCGCATGCTCAATGCAGCGCTGACCTATTGGCGCGAATTGTCGGAGCCAGCCAAATCTGCGTTTCGGTTCCACCATATTTCCACCGATGAGGTCTTTGGCGACCTGCCTTTTGACAGCGGGATCTTTACGGAAGAAACGCCCTACGCACCTTCTTCGCCCTACTCGGCATCAAAGGCTGCATCAGACCATTTGGTCCGCGCTTGGCATGAGACCTATGGCCTGCCGGTCGTTCTATCCAATTGTTCAAACAATTACGGTCCGTTCCATTTTCCGGAAAAGCTGATCCCGCTGGTGATCCTCAACGCCTTGGACGGTAAGTCGCTCCCGATTTATGGCACAGGAGCAAATGTCCGCGATTGGCTTTATGTCGAGGACCATGCGCGCGCGCTGGAACTCGTCGTCACAAAGGGCAAACCGGGCGAGAGCTACAACATCGGAGGCCGAGCCGAACAAACGAATTTGAGCGTTGTTGAAACGATCTGCGATATACTCGACAAGAAGCGGCCGCGTGCCAATGGCGGGCGATACAGGGACCTGATCAGTTTTGTCAGCGACCGGCCGGGCCATGACCGTCGTTATGCAATCGATGCATCAAAGATCGAGCGGGAGCTCGGCTGGACCCCGTCAGAAACGTTCCAGTCAGGCTTGGAACGCACCATTCAATGGTATCTGGACAATGATTGGTGGTGGCAGCCTATTCGCGGCGAACGTTATGCGGGCGAGCGGCTCGGTTCTACAACAGCAAAGAGTGCAGTATGAAAATTGTCGTCACAGGGCATGGGGGACAAGTGGCTCTCAGCCTGATGGAGAGAGCAGCCTTGCATCCCTCCATTGAGCTTGTTGCTCTGGGACGGCCAAAACTCGATCTGGCGCAACCACAAACGATATTTCAGGCAATTGTGGACGCTGCGCCGGATCTCGTTGTTTCTGCCGCCGCTTACACGGCTGTCGATCAGGCGGAAGACGAAGCTGAACTCGCTTCAGTGATCAATACAGCCGGCGCTACCGCTGTTGCGGAGGCGGCAGCACATATCAACGCGCCGATTATTCACCTTTCTACAGATTATGTGTTTTCAGGCGAAGGCAGAGAACCTTACAAAGAAGAAGACCCAACTGGACCAAAAGGCGTTTACGGACAGACCAAACTCGATGGCGAGTTGGGTGTTATCCAAGCAAACAAACGCCATTTTATTTTACGGACCGCATGGGTCTATAGCCCTTTTGGCAGAAACTTCGTCAAGACGATGCTGCGCCTGGCTGAAACACGTGACCAATTGTCGGTCGTTTCCGATCAATGGGGAAATCCCACCTCAGCATTCGATATAGCCGATGCAATTTTGCATATGGCAGAGCGGCTTCAAACCGACCCTTTATTTAACAGTTTTGGCGTCTATCATCTGGCTGGTACAGGAAGCATCAACTGGAGCGGTTTTGCTCAAAAAATCTTCGAGTATAGCCGGGCGCGTAGCGGACCTTATGCGGATGTGGCCGGCATCACGACTGCCGATTATCCGACAAAAGCAAAACGGCCTTTGAACTCGCAATTGTCGACTGATCGCTTCTTTGAAACTTTTGGCTGGCGGGCGCCGGAATGGCCGCAATCGCTGGAACATGTTGTCGATAGAATTCTGGCAGACAACAGCCAAGGCTGAATTCGCATTATTCGCGGCAGCAAATATTGATCTTTAGAGCCGGTTCTGACTGCGCTGACGAGCCAGACCACCAATTCTGCAAGACATTCCCGTTTTTTGCACGCCCATGACTCAGGCCATGGGCGAGTGTCATTGTACTTGCCTCCAACTTAACAATTTTATATCATCATTTTATCTATATATTATCAATGTAGTTGTCCGTACTGGCAGCCATGCGTTCGAACAGAGGAAATACACATGAGTAGCTGGGATTTCTGGGTAGATCGTGGCGGCACCTTTACTGACGTGATCGGTCGTGACCCGGCAGGAACGCTGCATGCCAAAAAGGTTCTTTCCGAGAATCCGGCAGCTTATAGCGATGCAGCGGTGCATGGCATTCGGCAGCATCTGGGACTGGAACCAAATGACGCCATTCCGGCGGGGCTTATTGGCGAAGTTCGCATGGGCACCACCGTCGCAACGAATGCCCTGCTGGAGCGCAAAGGCGAGCGTCTGGCACTGGTAACGACCAAAGGTTTCAGAGACGCGTTACGCATCGGCTATCAGGAACGCAAAAATATCTTTGCAACCGAAATCATCAAGGCCGAAGCGCTGTATGACCAGGTTTTGGAAATTGATGAGCGCGTGCTTGCCGACGGGACGGTCGAAGTTCCACTCAATATGGATCAAGTCCATAAAGCTTTGAACTTATTGAAGGACGAGGGATATGACGCGCTCGCCATTGCCTTCATGCATGCCTACAAATTCCCAGAACATGAAGCAGCGGTTGCGGCAATTGCCCGGGATCTCGGCTTCTCGCAGGTGTCGGTCAGTCACGAAGTCTCGCCCTTGATCAAGCTGGTTGGACGCGGCGATACAACGGTTATCGATGCCTATCTTTCCCCCGTTTTGCGGCGCTACGTGGAACAGGTTTCCAGAGAGCTTGATGTGGCCCGTACCGGTGCGCGTGTCATGTTCATGATGTCGTCCGGCGGATTGACTGCCGCCGATATGTTTCAGGGCAAGGATGCCATTCTATCTGGACCCGCAGGCGGCGTTGTGGGCCTTGCCAGAACTGGCATGGAGGCAGGCTTTGGCAATGTCATCGGCTTTGACATGGGCGGCACATCCACCGATGTGGCGCATTATGATGGCATATATGAAAGAGCCTTTGAAACGGAAGTCGCGGGCGTGAGAGTGCGCGCTCCGATGATGCTCATTCACACCGTGGCCGCAGGCGGTGGTTCCATTCTGCACTTCGATAATGGCCGCTTCAGCGTCGGGCCGGATTCGGCAGGTGCCAATCCCGGCCCCGCCTGCTATCGCAATGGCGGCCCGCTGGCAGTCACAGATGCAAATGTCATGGTCGGCAAACTCATCCCTGAATTCTTTCCGCCGATCTTTGGTCCGGGACAAAATGAATCTCTCGATATCGAAGTCGTACGCCGTGGCTTTGTGCAACTTGCTGAGAAGATTGGCGATGGGCGAAGCGTGGAAGACGTGGCAGACGGCTTCATACGGATTGCTGTCGCCAATATGGTAGAGGCGATCAAGAAGATTTCAGTGCAGCGTGGATATGATGTGACACGCTACGCCTTGAGCTGTTTTGGCGGTGCAGGCGGCCAGCATGCCTGCCTTGTTGCCGATGCGCTCGGCATGAAGAGTATTCTTGTGCACCCCATGTCGGGCTTGCTCTCGGCTTATGGGATGGGCCTTGCCGATATAAGAGCGACGCGGCAAAAGGCGTTGGGCATATCATTGGATGAAAATGCCCCTGCCCAACTTGCGGAGATGGGCCGGGAATTGGAAAACGAATGCATTGCGGAGCTTCAGGCACAAGGGATTGCGCGTGATGCGATCACCAGTTTTGTTCGCGCGCATATTCGCTATGCCGGTACGGATACAGTGCTCAGTGTAGAGGCGACTTATCCCGCTTCTGACAACACAACACGGCTGCGCCGGGAATTCGAGATTCTGCACAAACGCCGCTTCGGTTTCGTTGCTGAAAACAAGGCTCTGTTTATTGAGGCTGTTGAGGTTGAAACTGTCGGCGGCGGTAGCGAACAAACTGAAAAGAGTGTCGAACTTCAAGCGACAGGCGAACCCCAAGCGATCAGACATAATCGCATATTCTCGCAAGGCAAAGCCTATGATGCGCCCGTGATCTTGCGTGATGCGATGAAGCCGGGCCAGCAGTTGACAGGCCCTGCCATCATCATCGAACCAAACCAGACGATCATCATCGAAGATGGCTGGCAGGCCCAACTGACAGCAAAGAACCACATTGTTCTTAACCGCATCAAAGCATTGCCCAGTCAGGTTGCTATCGGGACAAAGGCAGATCCGGTGATGCTGGAAATATTCAACAATCTGTTCATGTCGATTGCAGAACAGATGGGCGTGACGCTGCAAAACACCGCTTATTCGGTTAATATCAAAGAGCGGCTGGATTTCTCCTGCGCTGTTTTCGATGCGGAAGGCAATCTGGTTGCCAATGCCCCGCATATGCCCGTGCATCTGGGCTCAATGGATGCTTCTGTAGCAGCAGCAATCCGTGAAAATCCCGTAATCCGTCCAGGCGATGTTTTCCTTATTAACGCGCCCTATAATGGCGGCACGCATCTTCCCGATCTGACGGTGTGCACACCGGTTTTTGACGATACAGGCAAGACGATCCGTTTCTGGGTAGCAAGCCGCGGACATCATGCCGACATTGGTGGTATCGCGCCGGGCTCCATGTCCCCCTTGGCGACGACGATCGAAGAGGAAGGCGTCTATATCGACAACTTCAAACTTCTGGATCAAGGACGATTCTGCGAAGATGAACTGGCGGAACTCTTGACGGGCGCCAGATATCCCGTGCGCACACTGCTGCAAAACGTCAATGACCTGAAGGCCCAGGTGGCAGCCAATGAAAAGGGCGTGGCCGAACTTCGCAAAATGATCGCCCATTTCGGCGAAGACGTCGTTGAGGCCTATATGGGCCATGTACAAGACAATGCGGCGGAAAGTGTCCGCCGCGTCCTGGACCAGCTTCAGGATGGCAAATTCACCTATGAGATGGATCAAGGATGCAGCATTGTCGTCAGCATCTCTGTCGACAAATCAGCGCGTGAAGTAACTGTCGATTTTACCGGCACCTCAAACCAGAGGGCTGACAATTTCAACGCCCCCCGCCCTGTTACACGCGCTGCTGTGCTTTATGTTTTCCGCACGCTTGTACAAAGCAACATTCCCATGAATGCCGGATGCCTGCGCCCGATCCGTATCATTGTTCCAGACGGCACAATGCTCTCGCCTGAATACCCTGCTGCGGTTGTTGCAGGCAATGTAGAGGTCAGCCAAGCCGTAACGAATTGCCTGTTTGGTGCTGTGGGCGCGCAAGCAGCAGCGCAAGGCACGATGAACAACCTTACTTTTGGCAATGACGAATACCAGTATTACGAAACCATATGTTCCGGCGCGCCGGCTGGCCCCGGTTACAATGGTGCGGATGCAATTCACACCCACATGACAAACTCGCGCCTGACAGATCCGGAAATTCTGGAAACGCGCTTTCCCGTTGTGCTTGAGGATTTTCACATTCGCCCGGATTCGGGTGGCAAAGGAAAATGGTCTGCGGGCAATGGTACAAAACGAACCATTCGAGCGCAAAGAAAACTGGATTTTGCGATACTTTCCGGGCATCGGCGTATTGCGCCCTTTGGCCTGAATGGCGGCGAACCCGGCCAGCTTGGTGCCAATGCCGTGCGCCGGAATAATGGGCAGATCGAAATGCTTGGCGGTTGCGCTCATACGGTTCTTGAGGCGGGAGAGGCTTTCATTGTAACGACGCCGACCGGCGGCGGGTTTGGAAAGAAGTAAGGCCGGACATGCCTGACCAATGCTCCAGCGGCGCGTCCGCTGGAGCGTGCTCTTGATAAACTTTCAGCAGCCCCCATATATGTTTCGTCGACCCGATTAACCGGGCAATACCGCAGCTCAACGGAGCGCGGGTAACTTCCAGGATCGCTGATGGCCATTGTCATCCTTAATGGCGACCCGGAATATTCACATCGGCATATTTCAACAAACAAAGCTGCGGAGGTTTTCTGCGTGGCCAATGGATTAAAATGCACATCATTATCGAAAAACATGACAAGTCATCCGTATATAAACGGCCGGACATTTATCGAGACTCTATAAAATCACAATCGCCGGACCATCAATACGAGCATCAATCATCGGGATTTACCCGGGAAGAGCTCCGCCGGATTGTCGCCGAGCAGATCGATTGATCGCTCGGTTGGCGAAAAAACCAGATAATACCAATCAGGAGTGGGCCGCAAACGGCTCAGCAATAAAATCGACAAGAACTCAACCAAATCACCGGGCAAGCGCCGTTCGCAGGTGCCTCTCCCCCGCAACCAAAGCTCCCATAATCAAAGCCCAAAGCTGAGTTATGAAAGCTATCTCAGCCAGGCTCAGGCCGCGGCGCGCTCGGGAAATCTCGTGGACGCAGAGAATTTTTATCAGCACGCGGAACATTATTTTCGGATTCTCAAAAATCACGCGCATCCGTCTCATTAAGGTCATGGCTTTATGCCATGGTAGCTAAAGAAAAGTTTTGAAGGAAAATCCAATGACTTACATTGAATACAGACTTCACGCTTTCGACCTCGCCAGCAAGCGGGGATTTGCCGATGGCAATATGTTCGGCCATCTCTTGCAGGAAAAGCTGGGCAAGTTCGCGCCAGACAAGCGCGCCGTACTGGTCGAATGCGTCAAGCGGTACTTGATTCCCGCAATCCCCCGCCTACTGATCACAACGCTGTCTCGAACGCATAACCCAATTCGGATCGCCGATACGGAGACTGTCGATGACGTTGAGGATATTACAGTTGCGATTCCTGAAGAACTGGTGCTGAAGGTTGCAGCTGAACTTTCGGCAAAATCGGGTTCTGAAGCTTAACGCCTCAAACTATTGCCGTTCCGCGCCACGTTGAGCAAGTGTTGCAACAAGATCGCTGAAACGATCGCCCTGCACGGCAATATGCTGACGTAGAAGGTTGCGCGCGACTTCCGGCTCGCCCGACAAGATCGCCTCCACGATAGCTGAGTGCTCACTAAAGGAAGTCTTCATGCGGTTACGAACCCGCAACTGCAGACGGCGATAAGGACGCAGACGGCGATGAAGCGCCGTGCATTGCTCAATCAGAAAACCGCTATGACTGGCCGCGTAAACGGCGTGATGAAAAAGCTCATTGTCGTAGTAATAGGTATCGCTGTCTTCTGCATTGGCTGATCGTTCGCATTTGGCATGAGCGGCCAGCAATTCCTCGCGATCCGCATCCGTGTGACGACGTGCGGCGAGAGACCCTGCCATACCTTCCAGTTCCGCCATAACCTCGAACATTTCGTAAATGCGGTGGGGAGCAGGATCAATGACAACAGCGCCGCGGCGTGCCCTGATCTCAATCAAACCAATGGCGCTCAATTGCATCAACGCCTCCCGCACGGGAGTTCTGGATACGCCAAAACGCTTGGCCAGTTGCATTTCATCCAGCCTCTCACCCGGCGAGTACTGGTTGGTTACAATTCCATTTTCGATCTCATCTCTTAGCCCCTGCACAATGTTTTCGGCCATGCCCGCCCCTTAAAATGCAACAATTGCTATCTTGTATACAAAAACATTGACATCTCATACAAGATCGATAGGTTTATATATAACACCGCGCCAATGAGATGAAAATAAACGATCTTCATCGCCAAGGATGGCAACGCAAATGCGATCATCTGAGTTGCAACAGGACAAATCCGATCAATGGAAATTCCAATGAGTGGCACATCCTTTTTTAGCGACATGCTGCAAACCATAACCGATCGGGGTCGCAAATTATTGTCCTTTGGACCCCGCACGCCATTAATTTCCGGATCGTCCAATATTGATCGTCTCTGCGAATTGCTTCTCACAAGCCGGGGTGAAGCCTCGGGCATGGCACTGGCCGCGCAAATTCTCCAACATTGGTCACGACTGGATGAAAAGGGGCAGCGCGATTTCATGCTGCTGCTTTTCGAAAAGTTCGGCCCGGATGAAACGAAGCTCGACGCGGCAATTCAAACCTACCAGACAGACCGCACGCCACGCGCTGTGCTGGAATTGCATCAGGCCGCCGAGCCTCGCAGACAAGAGCTGATACGCCGTCTCAATCTCGCGCCTAATGGTATTTCCACACTCGTCAACATGCGCGAATGCCTGCTGGCCCTCAAGGTCAAAACTCCCGAACTAGAGGCAGTCGACGCCGATTTTTCCCATCTATTCGCGTCATGGTTTAATCGTGGCTTCCTGATTTTGCGGCCCATTGATTGGTCAACGCCTGCCCACATCCTTGAGAAAATCATCCGTTATGAAGCGGTGCACGAGATCGGCGACTGGGATGAACTGCGTCGACGCCTGGCTCCTGCCGATCGCAGATGTTTTGCGTTCTTTCACCCGCAACTTTCCGATGATCCTTTGATCTTCGTCGAAGTAGCTCTGACAAAGACCATCCCTGAGGCGATATCTGACGTTCTTGATGAAACGCGCGCACCTATCCCGGCGCAGGATGCGAAAACCGCTGTTTTCTATTCCATATCCAATTGTCAGGTTGGATTGCGGGGAATTTCCTTCGGGAATTTCCTGATCAAGCAGGTGGTTGAAGATTTACGCCGCGACTTCCCGAACCTTGACACCTTTGTCACCCTCTCGCCAGTGCCGGGATTTGCAAACTGGCTGTCAAAGGAAAAACAATCCGAGCACTCCGAATTACTGACGACCGAAGATAAAAAAGCCCTTGAGATACTGGACGAGCCAGGCTGGGCGAATGACCCAGTGCTTGAAACAGCTGCCAAAGAGATTTTGCTGCCACTTGCGGCACGGTATTTCTTAAACGCCAAGACGCCAGATGGGCGGCCTCTCGACCCTGTGTCGCGTTTTCATCTTGGCAATGGCGCACGGCTGGAACGAATAAACTTCCTGGCTGACCGCTCTGATCGGGCAATGCGGCAAGCATACGGACTCATGGTCAATTATCTCTACAAGCTTGATGATATTGAAGCCAATCACGAGGCATTTGCCCAGCGCAATGAGATTGTATCAGCACCGCCCATACGCAAACTGCTGCGCCACGACAAACCGGCAAAGAACTCCGCTCCAGCCAAAAGTGGCACAAATCCAAAATGAACAAGCCAGCAAGGAACTGAGTGCATGAGCAATCATCTATTCGATGCCATACGCGGAACGATCACAAGCGAAGACGCTATTTTCATTGAAACGGAAAATGGCCGGTGCTGGACGTATGGCGATATGCTGTTGTGGTCTGGAAAGATTGCCGGTGCCATTGATACGCTTGGTGTGCGTCCCGGGGACCGGGTTGCTGTTCAGGTGGAGAAGAGCGCCGAAGCCTTGATGCTCTATCTGGCCTGCATTCGCTGCGGCGCGGTCTATTTGCCGCTCAACACCGCTTATACATTGGCGGAATTGGACTATTTCATCGGTGATGCGGAACCTCGCCTTGTCGTCGTTTCACCCAAAGCCGCCGACGGGATAGCCGCGATTACTTCAAAATATGATGCACTGGTCGAAACTCTTGATGAAAACGGCAAGGGCTCGCTGATTGAGCTTGCAAAAGATGAACCGGAAGACTTCATCGATGCAACAAGGGGCCCCGACGATCTCGCCGCTATTCTCTACACATCAGGCACCACAGGACGCTCCAAGGGGGCGATGCTGACCCATGATAATTTGCTGTCGAATGCTCTGTCCTTGCGTTCGTTCTGGCGCTTTACGCCACAGGACCGGCTAATCCACGCATTGCCCATTTTTCACACACACGGGCTCTTTGTTGCCACCAACGTTACCCTCACTTCCGGCGCATCAATGTTCCTGCTGCCAAAATTCGACCCGGCGCAAGTCCTGTCCCTGATGCCCCGCGCCACAACCATGATGGGCGTTCCAACCTTTTATGTTCGGCTGCTGCAAAATGAAGGATTGACCCGCGACGCGGTGGCGGGCATGCGACTTTTCATTTCCGGTTCTGCCCCGCTTTTGGCTGACACGCATCGCGCCTTTCAGGAACGAACGGGTCAAGCCATCCTTGAGCGTTATGGAATGACGGAGACAAATATGAACACGTCAAATCCCTATGATGGGAAGAGGATAGCCGGAACCGTTGGCTTCCCGCTCCCGGGCGTGAGCATAAGGGTTACCGATCCGGAAACTGGAGTGCCGCTTGGCCAGGATGAGACGGGCATGATCGAAGTCAAAGGCCCCAATGTTTTTAAAGGCTATTGGCGCATGCCGGAAAAGACCAAGTCAGAATTCCGCGATGATGGTTTCTTCATCACGGGCGATTTGGGCAAGATCGATCCTGAGGGATATGTTCATATTGTTGGCCGCGGCAAAGATCTCGTGATTTCGGGCGGATATAATATCTATCCAAAGGAGGTCGAGAGCGAGATTGATATGCTTCCCGGCGTCGTTGAAAGCGCGGTTATCGGCATAGCTCATCCAGACTTCGGCGAAGGTGTGACGGCCATTGTCGTCAAACGCGCGAACGCCACGATTGACGAGCAAACAATCTTTGATGCCCTGAAGGATCGCCTTGCCCGTTACAAGCAGCCAAAGCAGATCATCTTTGTCGAGGATCTACCGCGCAATACCATGGGCAAAGTACAAAAGAATATTCTGCGCGAGCAATATAGCGATCTCTATGCGGCTCGGACCAATGCCTGATTGACCTAGTTATTTTATGCAATTCCGCCTGGAAAACCGCTGAAACTTTTCCGGGAATTGACTCAAAGGCGTCGGGGGGAGCTCACGCCAAAACAACGATGAAAATATGGCTCACCAGCGGTGCGTCATAGAGGGAGGATATTGCTGTGAACATTGAGATTCTATCTATTCTTGTCCTGGTCGGGATGTTCGTTATTGCAACGATATTGCCGATCAATATGGGCGCGCTGGCCTTTGCCGCCGCATTTATCGTAGGCTCGCTGATCATGGGGATGACTCCCAATGACATCTTTGCAGGCTTTCCGAGCGATTTGTTTCTCACGCTTGTGGGCATCACCTATCTGTTTGCCATTGCCCAGAACAACGGAACCATAGATTGGCTGGTCGAGCAGGCCGTCCGCATGGTGCGTGGACATATGGCGCTGATACCGTGGGTGATGTTCCTGGTCGCTGCGATCATCACCGGGTTTGGAGCACTCGGACCGGCGGCGGTAGCCATTCTTGCGCCAGTCGCTTTGCGCTTTGCCACGCAATACCGCATCAGTCCGGTCATGATGGGATTGATGGTCATTCATGGCGCGCAGGGAGGTGGATTTTCTCCCATCAGCGTCTATGGCGGCATAACCAATCAGATCGTTGAAAAGGCTGGCTTGCCCTATGGTCCAACCTCGTTGTTCCTGTCCAGTCTGTTTTTCAACCTGGCGATTGCCGTTGTCGTCTTCTTTGTCTTTGGTGGTTGGAAAAGCCTGCGTGAACATGCAACGGCTACAGGGCCAGATCCTGATACACATACAGCCGGCGTATCACGCGCCATTGTTGGCCATGGCGGCACGCCTGCTTCTCCTGCCTATCACCGCAGTGATGTTTCGCCTTCCGGTGCACATATTCCGTCAAGCGAAGGCCTCACAAGCGAGCGCCTTATGACACTGGTGGGTCTGACAGCTCTCGCCATCGGCGCTCTTGTCTTCAAATTCAATGTTGGACTGGTCGCAATGACTGTGGCGGTTGCCTTGGCTCTGTTATCACCGAAGACGCAAAAAGCTGCGATTGATAAAGTGAGCTGGTCAACGGTGCTGTTGATCGCAGGTATCATCACCTATGTCGGGGTGCTTCAAAAGGCGGGGACGGTGGATTACGTTGCGTCAGGCATTTCGAGCTTAGGCATGCCGCTTCTCGCAGCGCTATTATTGTGCTTTACGGGCGCAATCGTCTCCGCCTTTGCGTCCTCAACAGCCCTGCTTGGCGCCATCATTCCGCTGGCTGTGCCATTTTTGATGCAAGGTCAGATCAGCGCCATTGGCGTGGTTGCGGCAATCGCGATCTCGACGACGATTGTGGATACGAGTCCATTTTCAACAAATGGCGCTCTGGTCGTAGCCAATGCTCCAGAGGCCGAGCGTGAAAATGTTCTGCGTAAACTTCTGATCTACAGCGCGCTCATTGCCATTATCGGCCCTGTGATCGCCTGGCTCGTTCTCGTCGTTCCTGGCGCTGTGTAACGCGTAATATAATGCTCTATCAGGCCGCAACGGCCTGATAGAGTTATGATGCTTAATTCTTCCGACTATTTTCCATTCTCTTGCCGTTCGCCGCGTCAAACAAATGGCTGGTTTTCGGATCAATTGCCACTTGAATAGTGTCGCCCGGCTTTATCGACAAACGATCCCGGAAGAGACAGGAAATTTCCTGATCGCCAAGTTTGCCAACGACCATAATCTCCGAACCCGTTGGCTCGACTACCTCGACGTCGATCTTTATGCCGTTCTCAGCAATCTTCATATGTTCTGGCCGGATACCATAGATTGCCGAATTTTCGGTGGTGGGTGAAATGCCGCCCGGCAAAGGCAATTCGATACCATCCGGAGTGACGAAAATACCGGCTTTCACGTTGCCCTTGATGAAGTTCATGGCAGGAGAACCTATGAAACCGGCAACGAACAGATTGGCCGGATAGTCGTAAAGATCCAGCGGTGTTCCTACCTGCTCGACCAGCCCATCCTTCATCACGACAATCTTGTCAGCCATTGTCATGGCTTCGATCTGGTCATGTGTCACATAGACGATGGTCGTTCCCAGACGTTGATGCAGACCCTTGATTTCACTACGCATTTGAACGCGCAGCTTTGCATCGAGATTGGACAGGGGTTCGTCGAAAAGGAATACCTGCGGATCGCGTACAATAGCGCGGCCCATGGCAACACGCTGGCGCTGACCACCGGAAAGCTGCCGTGGAAAGCGGTCCAGCAGCTTTTCGAGCCCCAAGATCTCGGCAGCACGTCCGACACGGCTGGCTTTCTCTTCTTTAGGGGCCTTTTTCAGCATCAGCGCGAAGCCCATATTATCAGCAACGGTCATATGCGGATAAAGCGCATAATTCTGAAAGACCATTGCGATATCCCGCTCTTTTGCAGGCAGATCATTGACCACACGCGAGCCTATGGAAATCTCACCACTGGTGATTTCTTCCAGTCCTGCAATCATCCGCAGCAATGTCGATTTACCGCATCCTGACGGGCCGACCAGAATGACGAATTCGCCATCATCAATATCAACCGAAACGCCGTGCATAACGTCGACGCTGCCATAGGTTTTTTTAACGTCCCTGATCGAAACCGTGGCCATTTAATACTCCGTTCGCATGTGTTAGCCGCCCTTGACGGCACCGGCAGTCAAACCGGCAATAATTTGACGTTGCGCAAAAACTGTCAGCAACAAAACAGGCAGCGTCACAACAAAAGCAGCGGCCGCCAGCGGACCCCAACTGACCTGCTCGAAAGACAACATGTTATAGACCGCCACCGGCAAGGTTCTCGTTTCACGGCTCGCCAGCACAATGCCGAAGACGAAATTGTTCCATGAGAAGATGACTGCCAAAATCAATGCGACGACCACTCCGGGCTTGGCAATCGGCAAAGCGACCATGCGGAACACCTGCCATGAGGTTGCCCCATCAATCATGGCAGCCTCTTCAAGCTCCATCGGCGTTGTCTCGAAATAGCCGATCATGATCCAGATAACGATCGGAACTGTCACCACAAGATGGATGATGATCTGCGGCCATAAGGTGCCAAGCAAACCTAGTGTCTGGAACAGAAGAAACAGCGGAATGAGGTATGATAGCCCCGGTGTCATGCGTGCAATCATGATGACGATTGCCGATTTGTCGGCACGCAACCGTGCAATCCCATAGCCAGCAGGCACACCGACAAGCAGCGCAAGCAAGGTCGCTGTTCCCGTTACCAATAGGCTGTTCCAGAAGTAATGGAGGAAATCATTGGTGGCGAAAATATCGCTATAATTCGACCAGGCAAATTGCTCCGGAATGAAGATCGGCGGATAGGCTCCATTGTCGATTTCATATTTCAGCGACAGGGACAGCATCCACAGGAAGAAGAAGATTGCCGGCGATACGATCACGAAGACGATGAAGGCCGTACCAAGAATTTTCAAAGGATTGCGACGTGCCATTTTCGTTCCTCAACTATTCCACTTTGTTCGCTGGCGCAGATAGAGCAGCGCGAGAGACATGGTGATGATTACAATGAAGAAAACGACGGCTATCGCAGAGCCATAGCCAATGTCGTAATAGGCAAAGGCAACATTATAGAGATAGATGTTGATGGTCTCCGAGGCTGTCCCCGGACCGCCCTGCGTCATGGCGAAAATGATGTCGAAGCTTTTCAAAGCATCAATGGAGCGGATGATCACGGCGACCATCATGAATGGCAGGATCATCGGCAGCGTAATATAGCGAAACTTCTGCCAGCCATTTGCGCCATCAATCTCCGCACTCTCAAACGGATCGCGTGGCATCGCCGCAAGACCGCCCAGAACAATGAGCATAACCAGAGGCGTCCACTGCCAGGTTTCGACCAGCACGAGTGACGGTATCACCGTGTTCTGGTTGAAGATCCATTCCTGCGGGCCTATTCCGACAAGAGACAACAAATAATTGAGAACGCCGAGTTGCGGGTGGTACATCATCGTCCAAACCAGCGCGACTGCCACTGGCGTCGCCATCATCGGCATGACGAATATGCCCCGCAAGAGCCCTCGCATGGGGAGCTTGCTGTCAAAAACCAGAGCAGCGATAGTGCCAAGGAAAAGCGGCGCGACAACCGACAAGACCGTATAAAGCACAGTATGGCTCATTGACTGCCAGAACCGCGTATCACCAGCAAGGCGAACGAAATTTGCCATTCCGACAAAGCTTTGCTCGCCGCCAAGATGCCATTCATTGACGCTCATCCACAATGTGAACGCCCAGGGGAATATGATGACCGCCCCAACAATGACCAATGCCGGAATGACGAATGGCCAATAACTGGGCGTGAGCCGGCTTTTGCCGGCCTTCGGCTTTGCTATGTCGGTTATCGGGACGGTCGCAGTCATAATACTCAGCCTTCGCTACGTGCGAGGATAGGCGCGAATTCTTCCGTCGCCCGCTTCATTTCGGTCGCCGGATCAGCGCCGCCAATAATATTGGTCAATCCGACCCCCATCACGTCACGGAACTCCGTCACGGGAACGATAACCGGAAGACATAATTGGCTGACTTTGGCCGACTCAGACAGGACTTTTGCCCATTCCTGAGGCATGGTAACGCCCTTTAGAACTTCAGGATCATTGACAATGGAATTACGGAAAGGAACGCCCGATCCGGACTGTAACAATCGAGCACCCATTTCTTTCGATATAGCCCACTGGCAATAAAGATAGGCGGCTTCCTTGTTCGCCGAACCCTCTGTTACGCCGATACCGTCACCAAAGGTTGGTGCAGCCTGGGCAGCTGGGCCCTTCGGCATCAGGCCGTAACCGACTTTGCCAACAACGCGCGACTTTTTCGGATCTTCCAGTGGCGGAGCAAAACCAATGCCGTCCAGCCACATGGCAACCTTGCCCTGAAGGAAGCTCGACTGGCACTCTGCCCAGTTAAACCCGGTGACACCGGGAGGTGCCGATTTGGTCATCAAGCGCTGATAAAGCGTTGCCGCATCGATTGATTCCTGCGTCGCTGTTTCCAGCTTACCGTCTTCAACGGTGCTTTTGCCATAGCCAAGCATGAGGCTGGCCCAGACAGGCGTATTGGCGTTTTTCATTCCGCGCGCGACAAAACCATATACGCCATTATCGCGGTCGGTGAGCTTTTCAGCTGCTGCAACCAACTCTTCGAATGTTGTTGGATATTCGACACCCTTGGCGGCGAAAAGCTCCTTGTTCCAGTAGATCATCCAGTAATCCACCGAGAAGGGAAGCCCACCAAAGCGGCCATTCTTATCCTTGGCGAATGCAAGACCAGCTTCCGCAAAATCGCTTTCGGTAAGGGAAGGCTCGGTGAGGCTTGGATCTTTCAGGAATGGCGTAAGATCGGCAAGCCAGCCACCCTTTTCGAATTGTCGTTTTTGAACATGGTAGCTGATATGGATGACGTCAAAGCTTGGCTTGCCTGACGTCAGTTCGATAACGGCTTTCTGGCGCTGCTGCTGTTCTGGCGTCTGTTCCGAATTGACCTTGATGCCGGTCAGTTCTTCAAATTCTTTCTGATATTTTTGCAGGATATCGCCACGTGGGCTCTTGATCAGATTAACTTCAAGCGTCGTTCCAGCGAACTTTTTCCAGTCCACATTGGCAAAGGCGGGCCTGAGCCCGGCGAAACTCGCAGCGCCCAGCGCTGCCGTACCCGCCAGAAACTGCCGACGCGTCGGTTTGACAAAATTCATGCTCATGGTTTTCCTCCCTTTTGTGTTTCCGGCGGTGCAACTCCCATTGCGAAGCCGGTTTTAGATTTTAAGAGCCAGATTTCTCGCATTATTGATATGAACCGCAATTGCATCCATTGCCGTTTGCGGATCGCGTGTCTCAATGGCTGCCAGAACTGCGAGATGCTCCCGCATGACCGGTATGACGCGCCCTGTGATGCGGAAACGCTCCTGATTGATCAGCCGCATCTTGATAGCGTTGATCCGGTAGGCCCGCCCGATAATGCCATTGCCGAGCGAGTCGATGATCGTCTCATGCAAATTCCAGTCGATGGCTTGCGCACGCAATTCCAGCTCGGGTGTTTCCTGCCCTTGCAGCGCTTCCTCAAGCGTATCCTCGTGCTCTTTCCTCAGCCGCGCCAAAAGCTCATCCGATGCGGTGACCGCGAAAATGGCAACCGCTTCCTTTTCCATAAAAAGACGAAACTGGAATGCTTCCCGGATCAAATTAAGATCAATATGTGCGATCTGAATGCCGCGCTGCGGGATGGTCTTGACCAAGCCTTCCGCCTCAAGGCGAGGAACGAGCTCCCTGATAGCGCCCAAGGGCATGCCGGTCATTGCAACGAGCTGCCGTTGTGAAACGAATTGCCCCGGGCTGATGTCGCGCGCCAGCAGATGCTCCGTAAAGCTGACATAAGCTTTCTCCCGCAATCTTACCGGCTCGTCGCCATCATCCATCTGGACTATCCCTTTATTATGCTGCCGCAGATTTAAACAATCGATCCAAGGTTGAGATCAAACGTCCATAGTCTGAGTCGGACAAACTACGAAGCGGAGCCCGCGCCCTGCGCCAATTTTCATCGCCACTCTGGTGAGCAATAAGGGCCTTTACGGCCGGAATGACCGGAAATGCCACAATCTGGTTTACAGCCTCAACCACATCGGCATCATCCCGCCCCTCAAACACCATGGGCAAAAGCCGGTGGGCATAAATATTGGCAAGACCGGATATCGCCCCCTGTCCGCCCATCCGAACGCCCGCAGCCAATCCCCGCTCATCACCAATCAAGATGGCCAGATCATTGTGCTTTGCCAGCAAGGATTCGGTAAATGGCCAATTTCCCGATGAATCTTTGACGCCAGCAATCACGCCCGGGAAAGCCTCGCGCAAACGCGAAACCAGATCAACCGAGATCTCAACTGCCGTTACGGACGGAATATTGTAAAGGATGACGCCCCGTGCAGAACTGCCGATTTCGGCAAAAACTGCGGAGAACCAATCGAACAATCCATCATCGCTTATATTTTTGAAGTAAGACGGGGGCGCCAGCAAAACATTGCGGCAACCTGCGTCCAGCGCTTCAAGTGATTGCAGCGCTGCATCTATGTAGGAATTTGCCATAACGCCGACAACAATTTGTTCCGGCGCTATATCGGACTTGAGAAAAGCGCCGAGCATTTCCGATCTTTCTTCATTGCTGATCGACGATCCCTCGCCCGTCGTGCCGAATAATGTAACGCTGCTGCATCCATTTACCAGACAGTTCTTGGCATGGTTGATCGCCGCATCAATATCAATGCGCATGTCGGCATCAAAAGGCGTTGCCAATGCAGCTGAAAGTCCAAATCTATCGAGTTTAGCCAAGTACCTTCTCCCCAGAACAGGAGTAGACACATACTAACATGTTAGTTGATAGTCAACCAGTAATCACTATCAATATGAGAGGTCATGCAAGCTGATTCATGTGGTCTGAGATAGAAAGGTCTGAACTTCCCCGCGGGTTGGAGCACCTTGCCGCCCGCCGAATCGGGTGCATTTGATTGCGGCTGCGGCGCTTGCAAATTGCATAACCGCTTCGATTTGCCAGCCTTGCGCGAGCCCCCAGGCGAAAGCGCCATGGAAAACGTCGCCAGCGGCCAATGTATCAACAACCGGCACTTTGAACGCCTGCTGGCTACGAACGGTCCCGCTTGCACTATCAAACCAGAAAGAACCTTTGTTTCCGCCGGTAACTGCGATGAAAGCACCCGCTCGACCATAGCGCGCAGCCAGCGCTATGACTGCGCTTTCCAGATCGCTTTCACCCGTAACCAGCTCTGCTGCCGGTTCCGAAGCAACGATATGGGTGGCGAGCGGAAGGAGCATTTCCAGCGTTTCAAGGGGTGCAGTATCGGCATCCAGCACGGCGTGAACACCAGCAGATTGCGCAGTTTTTAACGCCAGTGCAGCACCCAAGGGCCAACGAACATCTGTCATGACGACATCGAAGGTCTCACGGGAAAGAGGCGGCAAAACATCTGGCGTTGCCAGCAAAGCCGGATCGTAAAACGGTACGATCATTCTCTCCCCATCCTGATCCACAAAAATTGATGAAAAGGCTGAGCGCGCGCCGGCAATCCGGCGAACATGGGTGCAGTCCACCCCTTCTGATTCAAGCTCAGCGACAATACGATCACCAACGGCGTCTTGCCCCGCCGATGCCCAGAGCGAGACGTTTCCGCCAAGCCGGGCAATGCTCGCAGCAGCGCTTGAGGCCATCCCAGCAGCAACTTCAACCGCTTGGACAGGAATGAATTTGCCCGGGCCCGGGGGCAGTTGCTTCAGCTGGAAAATCGTATCCAAAGTCAGAGCGCCGACGCAGAGTATTCGAGGCATTTCTTCATCACCACATTAATTGCTTACGCTGAGTGACGTGCAAAGGAAAAGACGCCTTCGTCAAGCCAGCAATGGGATTGTTTCGCGCTCAATGCTATTTTTGGATAAGAAAACCTGTCTAACCCGGCTTTGCAGCTGTTATTATTGATAAGTGGGCGATCAAGGCGGCTCCTTAGGCAGAATTGGTTCAACGTTGCTTTGCAGCAACGGATCAGAATCCAAATCTACTTCCCACAAAAAAATGAAACAACAGCTCTCGTCATAAACCTGTTGTGCAGCTAAGGTAGAGCCAAGCCAGAACTGCACGGGGAACGCAGAATGGAAAAAACGAGCAATATCTCGGAATATGAAGACCTGAACGAGGATGATGAATCCGCTTGGTCATGTAACTCATGTCCAATCAGATATCTGACAGTCTTGGGTGTGGGTGTCGCCCTTGCAGTATTGCTGGCTAATCTCTGCAGTACATTCTGATACACGTTAAGCTGGATTGCTGAATTCGCGGAGCAACTCCTGACGAAATCCATCCATAGGCTCCGCATGCTGATTTCCCGGGGTCATGCCCGGATTCCATTTTTTCGGATCGAGCCTTTCCAGTAAAGCTGGATCATCGGAAACGATGTGAACAGGCACCGCGCGAGAAGCACCATTTCCCGTGATAATCGGCGCCGGTTGATGATCGCCAAGCAATATGAAAACTGTATTGCTTCCATACTTCGCCATGTAAGACCCCAATGTTTCGAGCGTATAGTCGATCGAACTCGCATATTGCGTCCGAACCCGCTCCTGATCCTGCCAGACAACTTCCGGCGCATCGCCCGCAACCGCCTGTTCATTGAAGATCAACCCATCGCCGATTGCAGACCAATCAATCAATTTTGGGATCGGGATCCAAGGTGCATGACTGGAAATAAGCGCGATCTCAGCCATGACAGGGCTGTGTGGACCGGCACGCTCAAATTTCTGAAAGGCTGAAAGTGTGTATTGATCCGGCATGGTCACCCAATTGAATGGCTTGCCATGATAGCCGAGATTATTTGCAGCATAGACCTTGTCATAGCGGAAATAATCGCTTTCCGGCCAATCCATCGTAATGGCTGGCATCACGGCGACACTGCGCCAACCTGCCTGCTTAAAGAGCAAATTCAAACTTGGCCGCTCACTGGCGATCAGTTGGTCATAACGTTGCTGGCTGTCGACCCAAACACCGGACAGCAACGTTCCGTGGGCGAGCCAGCTCAACCCACCCGATGTTGGTGACACCAGCCAACTGCTCCTCGACGTCAATCCCGCAGCCGAAATCTGCTGCTCAACCTGTGCCAATCTCTTTTCTGTCAGCTTCGAGTAATTCGGATCGCGTATTACGCTTTCACCATAGGACTCAATGAAGATTACAACTACGTCCTTGCCTTTCAATGCCTCAAAGCGCCCATTTTGCGGAATATCCGCTATGGGATCGCTGCCGAGCAAAGCTGCAAATTCGTGCCTGTCCCTCCAAGATTTTTCGACAAGCGCGACACGATCTACGATCAGCTTTATCGTTCGTGTTTCGATGAACTTATTGTTCGGATGATATGAGGCAATAGCGGGAATCACCAGCAGACATAGGCCTGATACGAGCGCCATCGGGCGGCGGCCACCTGCTGATTGGAACGCACCTAATGACCAATAAACAAGAGCGATGGTCAATATCAGGCAGAACAAAGTAGCAGACATCAGGAAAAAAGCCTGAATCGCTCCCAATGTTGCGTTAAGCACAATCCAGCCGTCAAAAAATAGTTTTGCATCAAACAACGGGTTAAATTGGCGTGAAAAAGCCGTATAAGTTGCCATGTCTGCGAGTTTAAGCACCAGCACCGATGCCAAAATCATTGTAACCGCCAACCGGGCAGACTGGAAATATTTGCCTCGCGTGGCGGTCAATAAAAGGACAACGCCCAACAATTCGATTGGCAGTTTGATGAAGTGCTCCACGCCCAAATCTGCGGGATTGTCGGGCAAGTTTAATATGAGCAGGAGGCCGGCAATTGCGAACACCATCCGGAGCCGTTCCGCAGCTTTGTACATGAACCCGATAATCGTGCGATACTTCATAAATTCAATACGAGCCTTCCTCTTATGCAGGTGTCCGGCCACGACCATCTTGATTGAGGGCGATACTGGCTCATGACGTCCGGCAAATATAGAAATTTTTTCACACCGATATTTGGCATAATATTGTTGGTGACGGTGTTTTCTGTATCTAACACGGATGCAATCCTTGCCAGCCTGGGCAATGCAAGGCTGGAACTCGTTTTTCTCGGACTCTGCCTCATACAAATCCAGATAATATTGTCTGCGCTTCGTTGGTGCTATACGGCGGCTCAATTGGATCATCCGCTTCCACCAGCCAGCGCCATCGCTGACTATTACCTTGGATCATTCCTGAATATGGTGCTGCCCGGCGGCGTTGTGGGCGACATGATGCGCGCCGCACGCAGCCGTTCGGCAGACAGGAAATGGAGCATCCCGGTTCTGGCGGTTCTGCTCGAACGATTTGCGGGACAAATCGCGCTGTTTTTCGTAGGCGGATTAGGTTTCATCCTATGGCCTTTCCTTGATGCAGAGTTGAGACCGTCCGAGGCGTTGGCATTGGTGCTTGCGGCTATTGGCGCTTTGATTGTCATAGCCGCCGTTTCGTTGCTGATATGGCTTTCCGGATCATTGTGGTGGCGTAATTTCATCCGCAAAATCGGCCGAAGTATCACCGTCTGCTATGGTCTTCCCTATGCGTGGCTGGTTCAGGGTGTTCTCAGCCTGACGATCGTCATCAGCTATATTGCAGTCTTTGCCATGGCATCTGTCGCTATCGGCGCTCCACTACCGCTTATCGGTTTGATTACAGCAATCCCGCTGTGCCTTTTAACCATGGTTTTTCCTATAACGGTCGGTGGCTGGGGAACACGGGAGGCAGCCGCAGCTGTCCTATGGCCACTACTCGGATTGACTGGCGATCAAGGCATTGCTGCAAGTGTTTTATATGGTGCAATTGTAACATTGGGAACTTTGCCCGGTCTGGCATTGTTCATCTGGTCGACCTCTCGAAGAAGGTAGAGGGGGCTTGCGCCTGCCGGAATAGATGCAAGACATCGCAACCGAAAGAGTAGCTCAACGCTGCAAGGCTAAGCGCTGCAATTGCTGTTGAAATGGGCGGCTGAATGGCCGGCAAAAGAATTATGCCAAGAGAAACTATCTGTAACACGCAAATTGCCTGCCTTCTCAGCGAAGGCATCAGCGCTCCCCGCAGCCGGCCATCCAAATATTGTGCCGCAACAAACACATAGCGCATGCCGCCAATTATCATGACCCACCAGCCTGCCTTGCCGAACAAGAATGCCAGGATTGACAGGCAAAGGATCAGCGCTGCATCGACTTCCATATCGTAGCGCGCGCCGAATTCGGAGTTCATGCGGGAGCGGCGAGCAATGTAGCCGTCAATTCCATCGAGACATAATGCGACGGCGGCAATGGCAAGCAATGCTAGGATCATCCTTGATTCCATCAGCCACTCCGCTTCAAACAAAGCCCCGCCTATCAAACAGCTTATCCCTGCTCTTATGGTGGTTATGGCATTGGCCGCACCAAAATGCGCGTAAGGGTGAGTTTTCAATTTGGTCAATACAAGCGTGCTGGAAAAGACATAAGCAGCAATGGCAAACAAACAAAAAGTCCAGTCGAGATCACTGTTGAACACTAACCAGATGGAGGTTCCAGCCACGAAGCTTCCAACGAGCATCAGGGTAATAATCGCGCTTCTCAGAAGTTGCGGAAATTGCGCAGGGTTGACGCTGTGTGCCACGCCTAATGTCTTGGGAAGCTTGTCGTTTCCGTGATAGGTCTTCTGAAAACTGTCTTCCGATAAGATTGTCATTATACGCTCCGCACTCAGCATTAGCTGACTACGATTAATCTGCAACATCAGGGCAAATTTAAAACCTTCAATAAAAAGTGACGATCTGGCGGTTACAGCCTTTTATCCGGCACTGCGAATGACTAATTTGAGCGGACACAGAGGGATGGACAAGCACCATGAAGCAAGACTGCCCACACGGAACGTCCCGTGCTTTATGGATTGAACGACAGGGCATTTGCGCATTTCGAACCGAAATATTGCCACCGATGAAGAGCGACGAAGTGCTCGTACAAGCGCGTTTTGGCGCGATAAGCCGTGGTACGGAGTCGCTTGTGTTCAATGGTCAGGTGCCGACAAGTGAATATCAGAATATGACCTGCCCGCACCAGGAAGGGTCGTTCGCCTTTCCCATAAAATATGGATATTCCATCGTTGGCGATGTTCAAGATGGGCCAAAGGAATTGCTCGGTCGTACGGTGTTTTGTCTCCACCCGCACCAAACGCATTTTTTGGCAAAGTCAGCGGACATACATGTTATTCCGAACGCTGTACCTGCCGAACGGGCTGTGCTCGCAGCCAATATGGAAACTGCTCTCAACATAATCTGGGATGCCGGAATTTTGCCCGGAGATCGCGTCGCCATATTTGGCGGCGGTGTCGTTGGCATGCTTGCAGCTTATCTTGCCACTGGAATTATTGGAACTGAAACCACGCTCCTCGACATAAATCCCAAGCGAAAGACGGTCGCTACGAACCTTGGAATAACTTTCGCTTCCCCCGATGCCGCGCCCCGCGATTGCGATGTCGTGATCAACGCTTCTGCCTCTTCTGCCGCTCTTAACCAAGCACTTGAATGCGCTGGATATGAAGGGCGAATTGTGGAAGCCAGCTGGTATGGCGACAAAAAAGTCGAGATCAATCTCGGAAGGCAATTCCACTCCAAGCGTCTTTCCATTACCAGCTCGCAAGTTGGTGGTATAAGCAATGCACGGCGATCGCGCTGGACCTTTGCAAGGCGTCTCAATGCTGCAATGTCGCTGCTAACAGATCACAGATTCGACGCGTTGTTCTCAGGAGAAACTGCGTTCGATGCGCTTGATCGAAATTATGCCGAAATTATCGCCTCGCCTTCCACCCTTTGTCATCGCATCGTCTACTGAACTTTCCAGAAGGAATATCCATGTTTGCCATTGAAGTTCGCGATCACATTATGATTGCTCATAGTCTGCCGCGACCGGTTTTCGGCCCGGCTCAAGCAATGCATGGTGCAACATTCGTTGTTGATGCTGCATTTTTTACCAAGGAATTGGACGAGGATGGTCTGGCAGTCGATATCGGATTGGCCACGTCGGTATTGTCAAAGATTTTGAAGCCTCTCAACTATCAGAACCTTGACGAAATGGAGGTCTTTTCCGGCAAGATTACAACGACCGAGGTTCTCGCAAAACATATATTCGACCAGCTTTCAGTGGCAGTTCAATCGGGAGAATTCGGCAAAGGAAGTGCGCGTATCTGCAAGATTCGAGTGCTTCTCAATGAGTCGCATGTCGCTCGCGGATGGTATGAGGCAGAGCTTTGACCCGTTCGGTCCATTTTGCCTATCCAGGCGATCTTGAGGCAAAGACCGGCGGCTACGGCTATGATCGCCAGATAATTTCGCAATTGCAAAAGCTTGGATGGCAGGTCAACTCCGTTCCGCTTGGGGACGGCTTTCCTTTTCCGAGTAATGAAACGCTTCGGCAGGCTGAAGAGACTCTCGGCGCATTGGCAAAAAACGCGCTCGTGATGATCGATGGTTTGGCATATGGCACTTTCGACCGGATTGCCTCGCGACTGGCAGCAAAGCTCAACCTCGTCGCGCTCGTCCATCACCCGCTTGCATCCGAAGGCAATATGCCGCCGCAAAAACAGATCTCACTCATGAAATCTGAGCGAGGCGCTTTAGCTTATGCGAAAAGCGTAGTGGTAACGTCCTCGGCGACGCGACAGCAACTTGTCAGCGATTACGACGTTCCCGTTGATCGCATCGTGGTCGCAATACCCGGCACAGAACGGGGCATTCGTGCGAAACGAAACTCCGAAGTTCCGCAAATTTTGAGTGTCGGTTCCCTGATACCGCGCAAAGGCCATGACGTGCTTATAGGCGCACTGGCGAAAATTGCGGACCTTGCTTGGGAATGCAAAATTATTGGCAGCCGGACCATGGATGTTGTCTATGACGCGGCGCTTCAACAGCAGATAATTGACAACCAGCTTACTGATCGAATTATCTTGGCCGGACAGGTCGATGACACGCGCAGCGAACTGGCACGTGCTGATATTTTCGCGCTGGCAAGCCGCTATGAAGGCTACGGCATGGTCTTTGCCGAGGCTTTGTCGCATGGCCTTCCCATTATTGCCTGCCATGCCGGTTCTGTACCGGACGTTGTGCCCAGCGATGCTGGTATACTCGTGCCTGCAGACGATCCTGACGCATTTGCTGATGCTTTGAGGCTGGTGCTCAAAGACAAGGAACTGTCAGATCAAATGGCAGAGGCTGCATACGGCCATGGCAAAATGCTGCCCGAATGGGCCGACACCGCAAAATTGATCTCGGCAGCACTGATAAAGGCGGCGGATGAGCGGATTTGATCTCAACTGGCTCGATCTGCGCGAGCCTTTGGACCAACAGGCTCGTGATCAAACCTTGCTGAAAAAGGCCGCGAGATTTGTTCAAGGTGCACAGCGGCGAACAATACTGGACCTTGGCAGCGGGACAGGATCGACCTTTCGTGCCATGGCGCCATACGCACCTGACGCCCAATGGCGCTTGATCGATCTTGACGAAAAATTATTGCAGGAAGCCGCCCGGCGTCACGCACAAGACAACAACGTTGCGTATCAGCATAGCAACCTGAACGATCTGGCATCGCTGTCGCTTGATGAAGCCGATCTTGTCAGTGCGTCAGCGCTCTTTGATCTATGTTCACAAGAATTCGTAGACGATCTGGCTGACCGCCTCGTCAAATTGAGAAGCGGACTATACGCTGCCTTGAATTATACTGGAGAGATTTCGTTCAGCATTTCTCATACCGATGACGAACTGATGGTCCGGTCATTCAATCATCACCAAAATTTAGACAAGGGATTTGGCCCTGCCCTCGGTCCTCGCTCGACACACGCTCTTGCAGCGGCGCTCAGCAGGTCGGGCTACAGGGTTGAAATTGCACAAAGCGATTGGCTTATCGACAAAACTGCCACCGAACTACACCGACTATTCGTCGATGGAATGGCCTCTGCAGTCGCCGAGACCGGCATGGTAGGCCTGACCAAAATCAACCAATGGCGTGAATTCCGTGTCGCACAAACGACGACAGCAAAATGTCGTGTCGGGCATTCCGATGTGCTTGCGCTGCCTCAAAGCATGCGCTGAAAAACATCGTCTTTGCGGATCATTCGATGGAAAAGCGCGCCCGCAATATGAAGGGCGACAAGTATCAGAATTAACCACGCGGTCGCCGCATGGATCACACTAAAAACAGGGGCGATCTGCGGCTCGCGGCCGATTGGACTCCACACCGGAAGAAACCCAAACCAACGGAGCGGAAAGCCGTGCGCATTGGTGGCAAGAAAACCACTGATGGGCATGAGGATCAGCGCAAAGTACAATAACCAATGAACAATTGCTGATACTGTGCCCGTCCAATCTGTCTCGTGCGCGGGTCGGCCCTGGATCAACCGTATTCCCAACCGCAGCAGCATGAGCCAAAGCACCAGAAACCCGAAGGATTCATGCAGAAGGTAGAAGTCGAGTTTTACATCATCCTTGAAATATTTGAGCAGCAGACCGAGAGGCCATACTGCGAAGACCAGCATCGCAATAAGCCAATGAAGAATACGAAATGATGCGCTAAAACCTTGCGATTCTGTCAGGTGATGTTCCCGTCCTTAACGTTATGATCCGTTATAAGGATGATGCAGCAAACTGATGACGACTGCAATCAGCCGATAAGCCTATATGGGTAGACGCCCGTCTTCCTTAAGCGTTTCCAGAACGATCGCCGTCTTTACATTCTGCACCGATTCATGAGGCAGCAATACTTCATTGACGAATGCTGACAATGCCCGCAAATCCGGCGTGACGACCTTAATGAAATAATCCATCTCACCGGTCAGCGCGTGGGCTTCCATCACTTGCGGCAGCCTGGAAATAAGATCAGAGAAGCGCCGGGCATTGTCACGATTATGCGTGGCAAGCGTAACTGAAATTATGTTGACGATCCCAAGCCCAAGTTTTTCACGATCAATTTCAGCGCGATACCCACGAATAAATCCTTCCTCCTCCAGCCGCGTTCGTCGGCGTGAACATTGCGAGGGAGACAGATTAATTCTCTCCGACAATTCATTATTCGTGAGTCTCCCGTCCTCCTGAAGGCAGGAGAGTATTTTGCGGTCTGCAGTATCAATATGTTCCAATCATGCACCATTTTTAGTTAGTATGCACATATCTTGCATATCATAGCCTATTCAAGCGTAAAAATGCAAACACATTGCGGGTGATTTGCGCGATAATCCTCGCAACAAATGGAGGATAAAATGGGTCCGTTTCCGCACGATGCGCCAAAGGCAACAATCAGCAATGAAAACCCGGCAGGAACAGACGGGTTTGAGTTTGTGGAGTTTGCACATCCGGAACCTGAAAAGCTCGAAGAGCTGTTCACACGCATGGGCTATGTGCCTGTTGCCCGGCATAAAACCAAGAACATCACCGTCTGGCGTCAGGGCGATATCAACTATCTGCTGAATGCAGAGCCCGGATCACACGCCATGAAATTTGTCGAAGAACATGGCCCCTGCGCGCCCTCCATGGCTTGGCGCGTGGTCAATGCACAGCACGCCTTTGATCATGCGGTCGCGAAGGGCGCTACTCCTTATGAAGGAGACGACAAGACAATTGACGTGCCAGCCATTGTCGGCATTGGCGGTTCGATGCTCTATTTTGTCGATACTTATGGGGAAAGCGGCTCGGTCTATGATGCGGAGTTTAACTGGCTGGATGAGCGCGATCCAAAACCGGAAGGCGTTGGTTTTTATTATCTCGATCACCTGACCCATAATGTCTATCGCGGCAATATGGATAAATGGTGGGCGTTCTATCGCGAGCTTTTCGGCTTCAAACAAATTCATTTTTTCGACATAGCCGGTAAGTTTACCGGCCTTGTCTCGCGGGCGATCACGTCACCTTGCGGTAAAATCCGTATTCCATTGAATGAATCAACCGACGACAAGAGCCAGATTGAGGAATACTTACGCAAATATAAGGGCGAAGGCATCCAGCATATCGCTGTTGGCACGGAAGCAATTTATGACGCTACGGACCGGCTCGACCAGAATGGCTTGAAGTTCATGCCGGGCCCACCGGATACTTACTACGAAAAATCGCATGAACGCGTGAACGGCCATGATGAACCATTGGACCGGATGAGAAAGCACGGCATCCTCATCGACGGCGAAGGCGTTGTCGATGGCGGCATGACAAAGATATTGCTGCAAATATTCTCTAAAACAGTGATCGGTCCGATCTTCTTCGAGTTCATCCAGCGCAAGGGTGATGAAGGTTTTGGCGAAGGCAATTTCCGGGCGCTTTTCGAATCGATCGAGGAGGACCAGATCCGGCGCGGCGTCATCAAGATGGACGCCGCCGAATAGCCGCGCCTATTTCACCTGATCAGGATGCGCGCCAGCAAAAGCCGGTAATGCACCGCAGCGTCCGGCAATCTCGTTAATGCGTACGAGATTGCCTATATCTGCTCCCCAGCGTTTTGCATTATAAACCTGGGGCACAAGGCAGAAATCAGCCATTCCGGGTTTGTCACCATGGCAGAACATGCCAGTTTCCGAATGGTTCAGCATCCGCTCAAACGAGGTCAGCCCCTCGGAAATAAACTTTCGCATCCAGCTTGTACGTGCGTCGCCACCCCCGCCGGTTAAAGACACAATGTGCGCAGCGACGTTCATGTTACAAACCGGATGGATTTCCATGGCAATTGCGTAAGACAAGGCGCGAACGCGCTGCCGCCCCAACGCATTGGTAGGGAGAAACCCGGCTTCCGGGAAAATCTCGTTCAAATATTCGATGATTGCCAGTGATTGGGTAAATGTATGACCGTCCAGAAGCAATGTGGGCACCAGTCCTTGAGGGTTCCGGCTCAGGTTTTCAGCGCTCTTATGTTCAGCCTGAAGCAAATCAACCGAAATTCTTGTGTAAGGAATTCCGACGCTGTTGAGGGCAATGCGAACACGGTAACTGGCCGATGAGCGCCAATAATCGTAAAGCGTTGCCTCAGCGCTCATACTTTTCGACCTTTTGCTCGATTGCCCCAAAAATGGAATGCCCATGACTATCGCGCATTTCGATGCGGACAATATCGCCAAATCGCATGAACGGCGTTTGTGGCGTTCCGCTATTGATGGTTTCAATCATGCGGACCTCTGCGATGCATGAATATCCGGCACCACCTTTATCGACCGATTTCCCCGGACCGCCGTCGAGCTTGTTTGATACGGTACCCGAACCAATGATTGCGCCGGCAGATAATGCTCTCGTCTTTGCGGCATGAGCAATCAATTTTGGAAAATCGAATGTCATGTCGATCCCGGCATTTGCGCGGCCAAAGGGCTTGCCGTTCAGATCAACGCTCAGCGGCAGATGCACTTTGCCCCCATCCCAGGCATCGCCCAATTCATCCGGCGTCACCGCTACAGGAGAAAAGGCAGAGGAGGGCTTTGATTGAAAGAAGCCAAATCCTTTGCCCAGTTCAGCCGGTATCAGCCCCCGCAAACTGACGTCATTGACCAGCATCAAAAGGCGAATTGCATTACGCGCTTCATCAATGGTTGCACCCATGGGCACGTCATCAACGATGACTGCAACCTCGCCCTCCATGTCGATACCATAGGCCTCATCCGCCATGCGAATTGGATCCCGTGGGCTGAGAAAGCTGTCCGATCCGCCTTGATACATGAGCGGATCGGTCCAAAAACTTTCCGGCATTTCTGCAGAGCGGGCCTTCCGGACCAGTTCAACATGATTGACGTAGGCTGAGCCATCCGCCCATTGATAGGCACGAGGCAGCGGGGATAATGCCTCATGCTCATGGAATCTTATCGTTGGGACTGCGCCATGATCCAGACTTGTAGCGAGCGCTTGCAGATGCGGCGCAATTCGCGCCCAATCATCCAGTGCCGCTTGCAATGTCGGAGCGAGAAAGGAAGCGTCAGTATAATACGCCAAATCCTTTGACACGAGAACGAGTTTGCCATCCCGCGTGCCATTATTGATTGATGCCAATTTCATTCCGCCCAATCCCCTTCAGGTGTCCCGTTGAAGCGCTTTTTAAGCCCCGACCAGCAATCGGCATAATTATCCTGCAGCGTTTCCAATTCTGCGGCAAAACGCGTGAGATGCTGCGGGAACCGAGTTTCGAACATGAACGCCATGGTGTTCTCCAACCGCTGCGGTTTCAACTCGACGGTGGATGCCTTGTTAAAGCCCATGGCGTCCGGCCCATGCGCCAACATCATATTATGCAAGCTCATGCCACCCGCTACAAACCCCTCTTCCTTCGCATCATATTGCCCATAAATAAGCCCCATGAATTCCGACATTATATTCCGATGATACCAAGGGGGACGGAAACTATGTTCCGCGACAAGCCAACGTGGAGGGAATATTACAAAATCAACATTCGCCGTTCCCTCTTCACCAGAAGGCGCTGTCAGCACGGTAAAGATGGATGGGTCCGGGTGATCAAATAGAATTGCACCAACGGGCGAAAAGGTGCGCAGATCATACTTATATGGCGCGTAGTTTCCGTGCCACGCTACGACATCCAGCGGAGAATGACCAAGCAATGTTTCGTAGAATTTGCCGCACCATTTTACATGCAGGCGGCACGGTGTTTCTTTCTCTTCGAAAGCGGCAATCGGTGTTTTAAAATCCCGTGGATTGGCGAGACAATTGGCGCCGATAGGTCCGCGATCCGGCAGTGAAAACTTTGCGCCATAATTTTCGCAAATATAGCCACGCGCTTCACCGTCGAGTGCGGCAACCTTGAACATCATACCGCGGGGAATGATGCAGATTTCGCTCGGTTCTATTTCTATAATACCCATTTCCGTAAAGATGCTCAGCATTCCCTGCTCGGGTACGAGCAATAATTCTCCATCGGCATTGAAAAAATAGTCATCCACCATGTCTTGATTGAAGGCGTAGACATGTGCGGCCATACCCGCCTGCCCATGAACATCGCCCGCCGTCGTCATGGTGCGAATGCTATCGATGAAGTTTACAGCGCTTTCCGGCATCGGTGTCGGGTTCCAACGCAATTGGCCGATCGGCAGTTCATGATCATCAAGGTTGGGAGCTGTCTTCCAATGCTCGCGCTTTACGGGTGTGAACCGGCCACTATGCTTGACCGAGGGGCGAATGCGATAAAGCCAGGAGCGCTCATTGATGCCCCTCGGCGCAGTGAATGGAGAACCGGACAATTGCTCTGCATAAAGACCATAAGCGCAACGTTGCGGTGAGTTTTGTCCTTGAGGCAGTGCCCCGGCAAGCGATTCTGTTTCAAAATCATTTCCGAAGCCGGGCATGTAACTAAGGGTCATGTTGAACCTCCATCAATTTAGTTGCATTTGTGACGATATTTTTTGTAACTATCAATCACAAAGAGGCTTTTTGCTCATGACGAATAAAGTAGTGGACCGCATTCCCCTCATTCTGGAGGAGTTTACACCGTACAGGCTGAATAAGGCCGCAGAGACGATCAGCAGACGTTTCTCCAGCCAGTACCGTGAACAATATGGCCTAACGCGCCCTGAATGGCGCACATTGGCGACACTTGGCCAATTTGGGGCTCAAACTGCCACTGCTATCGGGCTGCATTCTTCAATGCATAAAACAAAAGTCAGTCGCGCGGTTTTCTCTCTTGAGCAACGCCGTTGGCTGAAGCGTCGCCGGGATGAGGCCGATCGGCGAACCGAACATCTGGAACTCACCGCTGCCGGCCTCAAAGCCTATGAGCATTTGGCCAAGCTCGCTTACGATTTTGAAGCCGACTTGTTTGCCAGACTGGGCGAGCACGGAACGCGCGACTTGAAAGCCGGGCTCACCGCGCTCGAAACATATTACGGGCAATATGCGGCAGTCACTTCGACCGATGATGACTAAAGCGTCGTCAGGTCCACCCCTCGCGTCTCACGTGACAAAAGCACGCAAATAATGCCGGGAATTACCATCACTGCTGCATAGATAATGACTGCATGCGGCGATCCTGTTGCGTTAAGCAAGAGGGTTGCAATCAAGGGCGCAACAGAGCCACCCACAACCGAGGCGACCTGATAACTGATGGACATGGCTGAGTAGCGAACATGCGTCGGAAACAACTCGGTAAAAAACGGAGCCATGCTTCCAACTATAATCCCGTGGAATGTGAGCGTTAGCAGCGTTGCCATCAATACTGTTTGCGGATCGGCACCATGCGGCAGACTGAAAAGATAAGCGCCTGCAGCCAGGCCGCCCAGTAGGCCGATAAACATCAAGGGCTTGCGTCCAAACAAATCCGACGCATATGCCGCGACCATAATCACGATGACTTCAGCAACAGATCCCCAGAACAGGGCTCCAACGCCAACTGATCGCGCTAAACCAAGAAACTGAACCGTCAGCACCAGGAAGAATGTCGTGAACAGGTAAAACAATGTGTTCTCGGCCGTCTTGACCAGAAAGACCTGTCCCATTGGTTTGCTAAAGTGCTTGAATGCTTCGGAAAAAGGCGCAGCCGGTATCGTCTTTCGCTTTTCGACGAGTTCGATGAAAGCAGGAGATTCTTCGACCCGGCGGCGCATCCAGAAACCCAGAATGACCAGCACGATCGAGAAGAGGAAGGGCAGCCGCCAGGCCCAGTCGATAAAAGCCTGTTCGCCAAAACGTATCGTGAGGAAGCTTATCGTGGCTGCTGCCAGCACATTGGCAGCAGGACCACCAACCATGGGAAAGCTTGTCCAGAACCCGCGCTGTTTGCCGGGCATCGATTCAGCAACGATCAACAAGGCACCCGTTGCCTCGCCACCCACTGCGACACCTTGCACGATACGCAGCGCAACCAGCAAGACCGGCGCCAGAACGCCAACTGACGCATAGGTCGGCAGAAGACCCATGGCGAAAGTTGCTCCGCCCATCATGGCAAGACTTACAACCAGCGCGTTTTTGCGTCCTATGCGATCCCCAAGAACTCCGAAGATTATGCCACCCAGCGGGCGGGCGATAAAACCTATGGCAAAAGTGCTGAGGCCGAGCAAAACCCCTATCATTGGGTCAGCTGTCGGAAAGAATGCCTTGTCAAAAACCAGCACCGCGCAGGTGGCAAAGATAAAGAAATCGTACCATTCAATAATGGTGCCTACAGAACTGGCAAACAGAAGCCGCGCCCGTTTTCCGAAATTATTTTGGTGCATTCTACCCTCCCGATAGCGTTAAAGCGGGAGGGTTCTAACGGCTCATTTTGTAACCATCAACGCAGCTGCATCTGTGAATACACTCACAAAACAAGCCGAAACTTGGCAAATCCCTCGGCACCATCTCCGGCATCCTCGATCTTGACGCTTTTCAGATCGCCAAGGAATTGTTTCGCCTTGGGGCCGCTTTCGAAGGTGACCGTGGTGCCGGGAAGCGCTTTGAATGTCCAATTGGCATCCGCTGACGGATTGATCGTCCCCTCTTCAACGATATAACGCACAATGACATCGCGGTTTGTGTCCGGGGCTACAAAGATCACCTTATCTGCAGCAATCTCGGGGAACTTTCCGCCTCCGCCTGCGCGATAATTATTCGTGACAACAACAAATTTCTGCGCCGGATCAATTGGCTTGCCGTCAAATTGAAGGTTCTCGATACGGTTGGCTTGCGGATTGACCGGCAAACCATCATTGTCAAACTTGCGTTCCTGCGACAAATCGATTTCATAAGTAACGCCGTCGATAATATCGAAGTTGTAAGACGGAAAGTTCGCATTGAGCAGGGCCGCATCCTTCGATCCTGCCGGTATGTGATTGAACATGCCCGCCGACATTTCCAACCAGTTTTTGACTTGCTCGCCAGTGATTGCCACCGCCTGCACCGTGTTGGGATAAAGATAGAGATCAGCGACATTTTTGATCGCGATATCTCCGGCAGGAACATCGGTATAGTAGTCTGCACCACCACGCCCGCCTGCCTTGAATGGGGCGGCAGCGGATAAAACGGGCAGGTCCTTATACTCCGTTTCCTTGAGCATCTGCTTTATGTACCAGGTCTGAGCCTGAGATACGACTTGAACCGAAGGATCATCGGCAACCAAGGCAAAATAGGAATAGAGCGGAGCGGAGGTTTTACCCACCGGGGTGCGAACGTAATTCAGCGTTGCTTCATGTTCTGCTTTGGCTGCATCAATAACTTCGGCCTTATCGGCAACATCCGCCACAACCTTCTTCGCCTCATCGCGATGGTAAATTGGACGAGCCTCCGCAGTAAAATCAACAATCCGCCAGCGTTGGCCGTCCTTTTCAAGCAGCAGATCGATCAGCCCAAGATGCGAACCCCAGAAACCCGCCATTACAGCCGGTTTTCCAGACAATGTTCCCTTGATTGGATCAACACCCGCAATACCGTCCCAGCTTTTCGGGCCCGGAAAAACCAGATGCTGGTGCCCGGTAAAAATTGCGTCGATGCCTTCCACGCCCGCGAGGTGGAGTGAGGCATTTTCCATGCGATCGGCGAGAGGTGCCCCATCGATGCCGGAGTGAGATAACGCAACGATAATATCGGCACCCTCTTCCTTCATCGCGGGCACCCAAGCTTTTGCGGCTTCAACGATATCGCGCGTTTGAGCCTTTCCTTCGAGGTTTTTGACATCCCACAACATGATTTGAGGAGGCACAAAACCGATAAATCCGATCTTTATCGGAGTTTCTGCGCCAGAACCGTCCTTGATAATCTTTTCAATGATGACATAGGGCTTGAAGAAGAGCTCATCCTGCTTGGGATCGCTGGCCAGGTTTCCTTTGGTCAGATTTGCACAGACATAAGGAAAATTCGACCCACCGACCACATTGAACATATAGTCAAGACCGTAATTGAACTCGTGATTGCCGAGCGTCCCCACATCATAGCCCAAGACATTCATGGCTTTGATAACAGGGTGGACATCGCCTTCTTTCATTCCACGCTGATAAGCCATGTAATCTCCCATGGGATTGCCCTGGAGAAAGTCGCCATTGTCGATGAGGAGCGAGTTGGTGGCTTCAGCGCGAATTGTATCCATGATCGTCGCTGTGCGGGCCAGCCCCATCGTGTCGTTTGGCTTATCGGCGTAATAATCATAGGGAAAAACATTCACATGGATGTCGGTCGTTTCCATCAGCCGCAAATGAGCCTGGTTGGATGCCGCGCGCGCGGAAAAAGGATGTAGCAATAAGAGCGCCGATGTTGCGGCCATGCCACTCAAAAGAGAACGGCGCGAAATCGGATGCATGGCAGAAATATCAGACATGGAAAAATTCCTTATAAACTCTATGTGGCCGAATCCAAAAAAGACTAGAATGGTTCAGTGAGAAATGCATCCGTAAAGGATCAACATGAACGTCTGTTGACTGCGCTTTTCGGGCGCAATGCTAGGGAGCCCCACTCTGTTGGAATGCAAAGAAAAACGTAAGCGATACGATAAGTGACCATTTCAGGGCTTGCGCCGCAAACCTCCTTCTGATTCTTTGCCGCCGCTCCGGGATATTTTCAGTTTTGATTCTCACGGACGCGATATTTTGAGATTTAGACCTGTACGCCGATGATAGTGAGCGGCGCGGAACAAGGATTGCACCATGTCGATCAACCTTCAAAAACCGGAAATTTCCGAGATGAAGCCGAATATTACCGTGTTCGGTGTTGGAGGTGGCGGCGGTAATGCGGTCAACAATATGATCCGCGAAAACCTGCAAGGAACGCAATTCATCGTTGCAAACACAGATGCGCAGGCCCTGTCGATGTCCAAGGCGACCAGGCTTATACAGCTGGGCGCGAATGTCACGCAGGGCCTGGGTGCCGGATCGCATCCGGAAATCGGCCGCGCTGCTGCTGAGGAAAGCATCGACGAAATCATGGACCATCTGACAGGAACACATATGTGTTTCGTTACAGCTGGCATGGGCGGCGGCACCGGAACAGGTGCAGCCCCGGTGATTGCACGCGCAGCCCGCTCCGCTGGCATCCTTACCGTTGGCGTCGTCACAAAACCGTTTTCCTTCGAGGGAACCCGCCGCATGCGGATGGCTGAAGAAGGCCTTGAAGCACTGCGCGAGAGCGCCGATACTTTGATCGTCATTCCCAACCAGAACCTTTTCCGCGTCGCCAGCGCCAACACAACATTCGCCGATGCCTTCGCCATCGCTGACCGGGTTCTTTATTCAGGCGTCGCATGCATCACCGATTTGATGGTGCGCGAAGGCCTCATCAATCTGGATTTTGCCGATGTGCGATCCGTGATGAGGGATATGGGCCGGGCCATGATGGGTACCGGCGAAGGCACGGGCCAAGGGCGCGCTCAGGCCGCTGCGGAAGCAGCAATCGCCAATCCGCTGCTTGATGTGGAATCGATGAAGGGTGCCAAAGGCGTTCTCGTTTCCATCTCCGGTGGCCGCGACATGACACTGTTTGAAGTTGACGAAGCCGCCACCCGCATTCGGGAGGAAGTTGACGATCAGGCGAATATCATTCTCGGCGCTACATTTGACGATGCTCTGGAAGGTGTTTTCCGCGTTTCCGTCGTTGCGACTGGTATTGATGGCGTCAACAACTCAACCCACGCATCTGGGGCATTGCTGCAACGCCAAGCCTGACAATCGGCCCATCGCCCGCAACATATATTTATAATTATTATCATCCCGGGGCCAAATCCCGGGATATTTTTTTGCGTATGGAACGGTGAGAAAGTGATGCTCGGTAGAGAGTTGTTAACCTTCATTTTCTATTCCTAGAGCGGCACAAATCCGGTCACCTCATCCCGTTTCGTTCGCAGGCATCATGCATATTTCCAGAACAAATTTCCCAATAAAATCAGATGACTACGAGACAACAGAGGCAAATCAGACACCTCCTGCAAGTGCCCCCGCCCCCAATCCAACCCCGGCTCCGGCCTATGCACCTGTAAACGTTCGCCGTTCGGCGCCGCCTGTCGCGCAAGCCTCTGCGCATCCCATGGAGCGGTTGCAAAGCGCGGGCTATGTGTTGCCCGATGCTGCGACGGCACCAATTTCAAAGCGCATGTTCTCCTTGTCTGAGAATGTCCGTTTCACACGGACGCCAGACAGTGAATTGCAAAAGGGCAAAGAGCAGCCAGCTCCAACACCTGTACAGGTTTCCACGGCGCAAAAAGCCGCCCCTGTCGGGTTCAAGGCACCTGTGGCTCCGCCGCGCCCGCCCGTCGTGCAGGCAGCCCCTGCGCAACCAGAACGTTCACCGGTTTTAGCGGGCAAGGTTCCGACCGTCTCCATCGAAGAGAAACACGAAAATACAGTCGCGGCATCGTCCCCGGCCAAAGAGGCAGCCAGCTCGGCTTATGCCTATGTGTCAGACTTCGCATTCTGGGACAGCATGGGCGTGATCGCTGATGTAGCTCCGGTCACCAGCGCTTATGTGCGCCCAAAAAAGATACAATACAGCCCTGATGAGATCACCGCCCGTTTTCGTATCGTGGAGTATAAAAAGGCTCTTGCTGCGGAAGCTATCGACCCGCAGCTTTTGGCTCCTTCTGCGCCCGAAAAGTCAGAAGATCAGCTAAACGCCGCATTGACCGGGAATGACACGATAGAGACGGTCGTCGAGGCCTTGGTGGAGGAGTCTCCGGCTCCTATCGCCCAACAGCAAGTTGTCGTGCAGCGGCGTGAGATTGCTCCACAGCCAGCACCTGCGCCTGCGCAAACGCTTGGACCGCAAAGACGGCTTGCCATTGTCGGTGGCATCGAGACGCGCATGACGCCGCCAACCCACGTCGGATACGAGAAGCCGCCGGTCGACTTGTTACAGGAACATACTGCGCAAGATACGATCACCATTTCGCAGGAAACGCTGGAGCAGAATGCTGGTTTGCTTGAGAGTGTCCTGGAAGATTTCGGCATTCGCGGCGAGATCATTCATGTTCGTCCAGGACCGGTGGTCACATTATATGAGTTCGAACCTGCCCCGGGCGTAAAATCTTCACGCGTCATTGGCCTTGCTGACGATATTGCGCGTTCCATGTCTGCATTGTCAGCACGCGTTGCAGTGGTCCCTGGGCGCAATGTTATTGGTATTGAACTGCCCAACACGACACGCGAGACGGTGTTCCTGCGGGAAATGATCGAATCTGACAGCTTCGACAAGACAAAGTTCAAACTGGCGCTCTGTCTTGGAAAGACCATCGGCGGCGAGCCGGTGATCGCTGAGCTCGCCAAAATGCCCCATCTTCTGGTGGCTGGTACCACGGGTTCTGGTAAATCCGTTGCGATAAATACGATGATCCTGTCTCTGCTCTACCGGCTCACCCCCGACGAGTGCCGCTTGATCATGGTCGATCCGAAGATGTTGGAACTGTCGATCTATGATGGCATTCCGCATCTGCTTACCCCTGTTGTTACCGATCCCAAGAAAGCCGTCATGGCATTGAAATGGGCGGTTCGCGAAATGGAAGATCGATATCGCAAAATGTCGAAACTCGGCGTCCGCAATATTGATGGTTTCAATGCTCGCGTTGCCAGCGCCCGGGAAAAAGGCGAAACCGTGATGTGCACGGTTCAAACGGGCTTCGATAAAGGCACGGGCACACCTGAATATGAACAGGAAGAAATGGATCTGACGGCAATGCCGTACATTGTCATCATCGTCGACGAGATGGCCGACCTGATGATGGTGGCCGGCAAGGATATCGAAGGCGCGATACAGCGTTTGGCGCAAATGGCACGTGCGGCTGGCATTCACCTGATCATGGCAACGCAGCGTCCTTCCGTCGACGTCATTACCGGCACCATCAAGGCCAACTTCCCGACGCGTATTTCGTTTCAAGTAACATCGAAAATCGACAGCCGCACCATTTTGGGCGAGCAGGGTGCCGAACAGCTCTTGGGCCAAGGCGACATGCTGCATATGATCGGCGGCGGCCGGATCGCCCGCGTTCACGGCCCCTTCGTCTCTGATGAAGAAGTGGAACAGATCGTTACACACCTGAAGGCGCAAGGTCAGCCGGATTATCTCGATACGGTCACTGCCGACGAGGCCGAGGAAGAAGAAGTCGAAAACGAGGACAGCGCAGTTTTCGACAAAGGCAATATGGCTTCCGAAGACGGAAACGAGCTTTATGATCAAGCGGTAAAAATCATGTTGCGCGATAAAAAATGCTCAACATCCTATATCCAGCGCCGCCTTCAAATTGGCTATAACCGCGCCGCTTCCCTTGTGGAGCGGATGGAAAAAGAAGGACTGGTTGGGCCAGCAAATCATGTCGGCAAGCGTGAAATCCTGAACGAGAATAACTGATCAGGCATGAAGGTGGTGCGTGCTTTGACACGCACCACCCATTTGCCGATGGGCACCCCACCACTATTCATCCGGATAACTCAGGCTCTGCAACTCCCGCGCATCCACTCCTTCGATGCGGCGTAACACGGCGCGTGCCAGTTCCCGCCCGGCGTGGCGAACATCTTCGTTAAACACGATTATTTCCGGTCGGAACCATTTCAGCACGTCGCTCGATTGTTTCGATACGAGATCAACATCCCTGCCAATTTTGAGGCCAGCCGCTTCAATTCCTGCAACCAAAGCAATGGCTGCGCTCCCGCTACAACAGACAATTCCATCCGGGCGATTTTGGCCGGACATTATTTCTTCCGTTCGATCACGAATGCGCCCAAGCGATGTGTCCACGTCAATATCAGGAACCAGAATAGCCTGCGCACCGCCCTCCTCGATTGCCCGGGAGAACCCCCGCTCCAAATGCCTATGGTAGGTTACCGCAGAGGTGGGGCCGGCCATCATCGCAATTTTCTTGCGTCCTTTGATCAGCAGGCTTCTCGCGGATTTATACGCAAATGCTTCATTGTCGAAATCATGGAACGGATGCTCGATCCCCATTTCTGTCCGCCCATGGGTAGCAAATGGGATGCCGTGCTCGGTAAGATAACGGACGCGCGCATCGTCAGGCTCCGTACGTGACATGATAATGCCATCGGCAGATCCTGTTTCCACGATGTAGCGAATGGGCTGCATGGGATCATTTTCAGCCGAATAGGGCGTAACGGTCAGATGATACGGCGTCTGCGATAATATCTCGGAAATGCCATAGACCATGTTTGACGTCAGGCCCATAATTTCCGACTGCGCATTGAGCACAAGACTAATAACATTCGTCTTGCCGGTTCGCAGCCTTACGCCAGCACGGTTGGGCCGGTAGCCAATCTGTTTTGCGATGAGTTGCACGCGGTTTTTGGTTGCGCGGCCAATTTCTGGCGCGTCTTTCAATGCGCGCGAAACAGTTGTCACACCCAGCCCGGCCATGAAGGCTATCGTCTTTAAAGTTGGACGCTCTCCTTCGGGAAGCTCCACTGCTTCGCTGCTCGAACCACGTCTCAAATCTTTTGCGTTCATATCTTGCTGGCCCGTCAAGGCCATCCTTCACCATGCAGCGCTTCTGTATCGTTTCAGAAACATTACGTTTCCTTGTTGCTGCAGTATAGCTCCCTGACATTCTATTGCACAACTTAAACTGGTGTAAGCGTGCGTTGCAACGACAAAAACTTGCATGAAGTATGACAAAAGCCTCTAAAACTGCTTGGTTTTCAACACAGAGACGCCTGCACAAGAAAAATAAACGCGGGGAATTGCGCGCACGCAAAGTTTAGTCTAGCCTACCTGTAACGTTTCAGATTTGGGAGGAAAAGATGCGTTACAGTACAGCTCTTGCCGTATTAGCCACTTCAACATTCCTGCTTACGATCAACAATACCAAAGCCGCAGACCTTGAGGTCACCCATTGGTGGACCGCAGGCGGTGAAGCCGCTGCTGCAAAGGTGCTTGCGGAATCCTTCAATAAGCTGGGCGGTGATAAATGGGTCGATGGAGCTATTGCCGGAAGCGGCAGCACAGCCACCCCCATCATTGTCAGCCGCATTCTTGGCGGCAATCCAATGGGTGCGACGCAGCTCAATACGGGTCGGGACGCCGAAGACCTCGTAAAAGCCGGGCTTATGACCGACCTTACCGAGATTGCTACCAAGGAAGGTTGGGCAGATTTTATCCGGCCATCAAAACTCTTCGATGCCTGCAAATATGAGGGCAAGATTTACTGCGTCCCCGTCAATATTCATACGGAACAATGGATGTGGGTAAATCCGGCTGCGTTCAAAGCGGGCGGCGTATCCGTTCCGGCCAATTGGCAGGAGTTTGTTGCGGCTGGGCCAAAACTCAAAGAAAAAGACATCATTCCCTTGGCGACCGGCGATGCATGGCAGGTCAACCTGATTTTCAACGATATGGTTTCTTCCATCGGCGGCAAGGAGCTTTTTCTCAAAGTATATCGTGACAAGGATGCCGTGGCAGCGGCCAGCCCCGAAATGAAGGCGGTTTTTGAGGCCTATGCCCAAGCCCGTGAGTTAGCCGACCCCGGCTATGTCGGACGTTCCTGGAATGAGGCTACAAGTCTCGTCATAAGCGGGAAAGCAAGCGCTCAGATCATGGGCGATTGGGCGCAAGGCGAATTTGGCGTCGCTGGAAAGGTAGCCGGTACAGATTATGATTGCCTGCTTGGCCTCGGTAATAATCCTGTCCTCAATACTGGCGGTGACGCTTTCTACTTCCCGAAGAATGAAAATCCGGAAGTGACCAAAGCGCAGCTTAAGCTCGCCAGCATGATGGTTTCAAAGCAAACGCAGGTGGCATTCAATCTTGCCAAGGGATCGCTTCCGATCCGCGGCGATGTCGATCTGGCCGCAGCAAATGCCTGCATGAAGAAAGGCGTCGAGGTTCTCAACAAACTCGACAATGTAGTGCCATCTGTCAATCAGCTGCTTTCGCCAGACACAAAGCTGGAAGTTGAAGACCTGTCCAAAGAGTTCTTTGCCGATGCCAGCATGACAGTCGAGGACGCGCAGGCTCGCTTCGTCAGCATCATCGAACAGGCCCAATAGTCATCCCCGCCCAAACTGCCATTTGCTCAAAACAAATGGCAGTGAGCGGCCCGGCCTGACGGAGAAAATAATGAGTCACGCAGCGCGCCCCAACACTCTTTTCAAGAACTTGAATGCCAAGGTCGCAGCCGTGCCAATGATTGCGACGGTTCTTATTGTCTTCATTGGTTGCACTTTGTGGACGGTCGTGCTGTCGTTTACGTCCTCGCGATCTCTTCCCGAGCTCACATTCGTCGGATTTGATCAATATACGCGGCTCTTCAACACGCCTCGCTGGAATGTTTCGGCTATAAACCTCGGCATATTCGGCGTGTTTACCCTCGTGTTTTCGACTGTGATCGGCTTCATTCTTGCTGCCCTCATGGATCAGAAAATCCGCTTTGAAGGGGCCTTTCGAACTGTTTTCCTTTATCCCTACGCCCTGTCATTCATTGTCACGGGCCTTGTCTGGCAGTGGATTCTCACACCCACATTCGGCATACAGCGCGTGGTTCGCGATCTGGGATTTGAAACCTTCACTTTCTCAATTCTCAATGATCAGCGCTTTGCCATCTACGCCGTCGTTATTGCCGGTCTCTGGCATGGTACGGGCCTCGTTATGGCGCTTATGCTGGCGGGTCTGCGAGGGATTGACGAGGATATCTGGAAAGCCTCACGCGTGGACGGCATCCCCGTCTGGAAGACATATCTTTTCATTGTCATTCCCATGATGCGTCCTGTTTTCATCACGACCATAGTGCTGGTCTCAACCGGAATTGTACGCGTCTATGATCTCGTCGTCGCTCTGACAGGCGGGGGGCCCGGCAACGCCAGTGAGGTGCCGGCCAAATATGTCTACGAGTTCATGTTCCGGCGCGCCAATCTCGGACAGGGTCTGGCTGCCTCTACGATCATGCTGACCACCGTTCTCATCATCATCATTCCCTGGGCTCTGATGGAATATCGCGGAGGAAAACGCAAATGACCGCGATCAATACCATATCCACCGAACCACACGGCAGGCGGCCGACACGAACATTCACTCCAGCGAAGATCATGATTTACGGAGTCCTGGCGGTCGCCGCGCTGTATTACGTGCTGCCGCTCTACGTAATGATCGTCACTTCGCTGAAAGGCATGCCCGAAATTCGGCTTGGCAATATTTTCTCGCCGCCCGTTGAAATCACGTTCCAGCCCTGGAGCACAGCATGGACGAGCGCTTGCACCGGCCTCTACTGCGAAGGTCTGAAAGTCGGGTTCTGGAATTCGGTCCAGATCCTTATCCCGAGCGTGATCATTTCAATTCTGATTGCGTCCGTAAACGGTTATGCGCTGGCCAATTGGCGTTTCAAGGGGTCTGAAATATTCTTCAGCGTCCTGCTCTTCGGGGCATTCATACCCTATCAGGTAATGCTCTATCCGCTCGTTATTATTACGCGTGAGCTGCGAATCTTCGGGACACTGACCGGCATCATCGTGATCCACACCATTTTCGGTATGCCGATTCTAACGCTCCTATTCCGCAATTATTTCGCTTCTCTCCCCACCGAACTGTTCAAGGCCGCACGTGTCGACGGCGCCGGTTTCTGGCGTATTTTCTTCCAGATCATGGTGCCGCTCTCAGCTCCGATTTTCATTGTTGCGGTCATCATACAGGTCACCGGTATCTGGAATGACTTCCTCCTCGGAGTCATTTTTGCAGGCTCCAAGAACATTCCCATGACCGTGCAGCTGAACAACATCGTCAACTCGACGCAGGGCGTGAAGGAATACAACGTCAACATGGCGGCCACCATTTTGACCGGCGCCGTTCCGCTCCTGGTCTACTTTTTCTCAGGCAAATACTTCGTCAGGGGCATAGCCGCTGGCGCTGTTAAAGGGTGATTACCGTGCACAGTGTTTCAATCAAGGATCTGTCTGTCAGCTTCGGCTCGGTCAATGTTCTGAAGGACCTCAATATTGAGGTGGCCGATGGCGAATTCCTCGTATTGCTCGGCCCGTCCGGATGCGGAAAATCAACCCTGCTCAATTGCATTGCGGGTTTGCTCGATATCTCGGAAGGGCAAATATTCATTAAAGGCAAGAACGTAACGTGGGAGGAGCCGAAGGACCGTGGCATCGGCATGGTGTTTCAGTCCTATGCGCTTTATCCCCAAATGACTGTCGAGAAAAATCTTTCCTTCGGTTTGCGTGTCGCCGGGCTGCCAAAGGCCCAAATCCAGCAGCGCATCGCCAATGCAGCCGATATTTTGCAATTGGAACCACTCTTGCAACGAAAGCCTGCCGCCCTTTCCGGCGGGCAGCGCCAACGCGTAGCCATAGGACGTGCGCTTGTACGCGATGTCGATGTGTTCCTGTTCGATGAGCCGCTCTCCAATCTTGACGCCAAGCTGCGCTCCGAGCTGCGTGTGGAGATCAAACGCCTGCACCACAAGCTTGCCAATACGATGATCTATGTAACCCATGATCAGATCGAGGCATTGACCCTTGCCGATCGCATTGCGGTTATGAAAGGCGGATTGATCCAGCAGCTCGATGAGCCGCTGACCATCTACAACAAGCCGCGCAATCTCTTTGTTGCAAGTTTCATCGGTTCGCCTGCGATGAACTTTCTAAGAGGTAAAATTACCGGGGCGAACCAAGATAAAGCCTTCACGGCAGCCGATCTCACAGTCTCGCTGGCCACATACGACGCGCAGGAACCGCTGACAAATGAGCGGGACGTTATTTTTGGTTTCCGGCCAGAGCATATCACGATCAATGACAAACCCGGCCCGGCAGGATTGTCCTGTGAAGCGACGGTTGATCTCGACGAACCAATGGGGGCCGACAGCTTGGTTTGGCTGACAGTTGCCGGCAAGCCGATATCCGTGCGCGTTGATTCCAGCCGGCGCTATCTGCCTGGCGAAAAGGTCCACCTCAACTTCAATCCCGCTATGGCTTCGCTGTTCGATGCCACGACCGAAAACCGTGTCTAGGGCCCTGACACTAATCCCAAGACGACATAAATTACGGAGAATATAATGACCGATTTTTCTTACCAGCTCTACAGTTCCCGCGAGTTTCCGCCACTTGAAAAGACGTTGGAAATGTTGAAGCGCCTTGGGTATGCGCAGGTTGAAGGCTATGGTGGCGTCTATACCGACGTGGAGGCTACCAAGGCGGCGCTGGATGCAAATGGCCTCTCAATGCCAACCGGACATTTCAGCATTGATTTGCTTGAAAGCGATCCGCAACAGGTGATCGACATCGCTGAGACGCTTGGCATCAAAGCGATCTATTGTCCGTATCTGGCTGTAGAACAGCGACCTGTGGATGCTGCCGGCTGGTCGGCGTTCGGGCAGCGGCTTGAAGCCGCCCATAGTGTTTATAGCAAGGCTGGCTTTACCTTCGGTTGGCACAATCACGATTTCGAATTCGTGGCCCTTGCTGATGGCTCCATTCCCCAGAAGCTGATCTTCGATGCTGCGCCGAGCATAGGCTGGGAGGCAGATATCGCCTGGATTATACGTGGCGGCGGTGATCCCTTTGAATGGATCAAGAATTATGGCTCTCGCATCGGTGCCGTGCATGTCAAGGACATCGCACCAGCCGGAGAAAATACGAGCGAGGATGGCTGGTCCGATGTCGGCCACGGGACTGTTGACTGGAAAGCTTTGATAGCCGCGTTGAAGGCAACGCCCGTCAAATATTTCGTGATGGAACATGACAAGCCGGCGGATGATGAGCGGTTTGCCCGTCGGTCTATCGCCACTGTTAAAGCTTTTTAAAGTTTAGGCACCAGGAAGAAAGACCAAGAAAATGGCCAAAACACTAGGCGTCGGCATTATCGGTTCGGGGAATATTTCTGCGGCATATCTCAAATTGGCCCCCCTGTTCAAAGGTATCGAAATTCGCGCTGTTGCCGACATCAACGAAGCAGCAGCAACGGCCCGGGCTTCCGAATTTGGCGTCGAGGCACGGAGCATCGATGCATTGCTTGAAAGCGAAGATATTGATCTCGTCGTGAACCTGACCATTCCCGATGCACATTTTGACGTGTCCAAGCAAATATTGTCGGCGGGCAAGCATCTCTATTCAGAGAAACCTTTGACGCTTTCATTGAAAGACGGATTGGAACTTCAAAAACTTGCCGCCAGGAAAAACCTTAAAGCCGGGTGCGCTCCCGATACGTTTCTCGGCGGCGCGCATCAGCTTGCGCGTAAACTGGTGGATGACGGACAAGTGGGCACGATAACTTCCGGGACGGCCCATGTCATGAGTCACGGAATGGAGCATTGGCATCCAAACCCCGACTTTTTCTTCCGCCCGGGTGGCGGGCCGATTCTCGATCTGGGTCCATACTACATCGCCAACCTCATCAATCTTATAGGACCGGTACGTCGTGTTGCTGCACTCACGTCAATGGCCAGTCCGACACGCACGATCTCAAGCGCACCGCGCGCTGGCGAAAAAATCGACGTAACAACACCGACGACAATTCAGGCATTGCTTGAATTCGAAAGCGGCGCATCCATTACCTTGTCGGCAAGCTGGGATGTTTGGGCGCATAACCACCCCAATATGGAACTTTATGGCACGGATGGGTCGTTGTTCCTCCCAGATCCGAACTTCTTCGGCGGCGAGGTAAAACTTGCAAAGCCGGGCAAGAAAGCCAAGGCGGTCAAGGCTTGGGCTCATCCTCTGGGTACGCCCAATCAGAAACACTCCCAAGGAATGATGGCGAATTATCGCACCGCAGGTCTTGCCGATATGGCCGTGGCAATCCTCGAAGACCGGGACATCCGCTGTTCGCTGGAGCGCGCACTGCATGGTGTCGACGTCATGGTTTCGATCCTCAGATCGGGTGAGGAAAAGAAATTTATCGATATCAAAACAAGCTGTTCGCGCCCTGAAGCATTGGGCATCAAGGAAGCCAAATCGCTGTTGAAAAAGCAATAAACCATCGCTCCCAAGCGATTGCGGTCATGGTCGGGCGCCACTATGTTGGTCGCCCGATCATGATTTTATGGATACAACGTGACTGTTACCAATACTGCCAGCATCCCCCGTCTTATCGCGGCCGAAATCAATGCGCGTCCTGATCAGGTAAATGCCGCGATAGAGCTGCTGGACGGCGGAGCTACGGTTCCTTTCATTGCACGCTATCGTAAAGAAGTGACCGGCGGACTTGACGATACACAGTTGCGTACCCTCGACGAGCGGTTGATCTACCTGCGCGAACTGGAAGCGCGTCGTGACACGATCATCAACGAAATCCAAAGTCAGGGAAAGCTTACACCGGAGCTGGAAGGCAAGATCGCCGCGGCGATCACCAAAGCCGAACTGGAAGATATCTATCTGCCATATAAGCCCAAGCGGCGAACAAAGGCAGAGATTGCCCGCGAGAGAGGTCTTGGGCCTTTGGCGGAAGCCATCATATCTGATCGACGGACAATTCCGCTGGAAATCGCGAAGAACTTCGTCACTCCGGACGTTGCTGATGTTAAAGCCGCTCTTGATGGCGCACGCGATATTCTTGTCGAGAAATTTTCCGAAAATGCCGACCTTATCGGTCGCTTGCGCAATTACATGAAAGATAGAGCAGTACTGCGTGCGAAGGTTGTGGACGGCAAGCAAGAGGCTGGCGCAAAGTTTTCTGACTACTTCAATCATTTCGAACGTTGGGCAACCACGCCCAGCCATCGCGCACTTGCCATGTTGCGCGGTCGCAATGAAGAGGTGCTTTCCCTCGATATCGAGATTGATGCCGATGATACGTCGGCAATCAAGCCTGTGGAGCGGATGATTGCCGAAGCCTATTCGATTTCAGGAAATGGTGCAGCAGACACATGGCTGATGGATGTCGTGCGCTGGACATGGCGCATCAGGCTTTCTCTCAACCTCTCCGTCGATCTGATGACGGCCTTGCGTGAGCGTTCCGAAGAAGAAGCAATTCGCGTATTTGCCCGAAACCTCAAGGATCTGCTGCTGGCAGCGCCGGCAGGGTCGCGGGCAACAATGGGTCTCGACCCTGGCATTCGCACGGGCGTAAAGGTTGCAGTCATTGATGGCACGGGGAAGCTTCTCGATACGGCGACCGTCTACCCGTTTCCGCCGCGCAATGATGTGAGAGGCACGCAAGCCGAACTGGCGAGGCTGGTCACGAAGCACAAGGTCGAACTCATCGCCATTGGCAATGGAACAGGCAGTCGCGAAACCGAAAAACTCGTCGCCGATATGCTCGGTGACATGCCTGCACCAAAGCCGTTGAAGGTCATTGTCAGCGAGGCTGGCGCTTCCGTTTATTCAGCCTCCGCCACCGCCGCTGCCGAGTTTCCCACGCTGGACGTTTCGTTACGCGGCGCCGTATCCATCGCCCGGCGCCTGCAAGATCCACTTGCCGAACTGGTCAAGATCGAGCCGAAATCCATTGGTGTTGGACAGTATCAACACGATGTTGACCAATATCGCCTCGCGCGGTCGCTCGAAGGCGTCGTCGAAGATGCCGTCAATGCTGTCGGTGTCGATCTCAATACCGCATCAGCATCATTGCTGGCGCGTATTTCCGGTTTGGGCGCGTCGCTCGCGGAAGCTATTATCGCTCACCGCGATCAAACCGGTCCGTTTAAAACCCGCCGCGAACTTCTAAAAGTTGCGCGGCTCGGACCCCGGGCTTTTGAGCAATGCGCCGGATTTTTGCGTATCAGCGACGGCAGCGAGCCGCTTGATGCATCTGCCGTTCATCCGGAAGCTTATGGAGTAGCAAAGAAAATCGTCAGCGCCTGCGGGAGGGATGTGCGCTCATTGATGAATGACAGTACCGCTTTGAAAGCGCTTGATCCGCGGGTCTTCGTTGATGAGCGCTTTGGTCTGCCCACCATTCGCGATATTATTGCTGAGCTGGAAAAACCCGGTCGCGATCCCCGACCGGAGTTCAAGACCGCTGCTTTTGCTGATGGCATTGACAACATCAAAGACTTGAAGCCCGGCATGTTGCTCGAAGGGACAGTGACCAACGTCGCCGCATTCGGCGCTTTTGTCGATATTGGCGTCCATCAGGACGGCCTCGTGCACCTTTCCCAATTGGCCGATAGGTTTGTCAAGGATGCCCACGAGATCGTCAAAGCGGGGGATGTGGTCAAAGTCCGCGTTGTCGATGTCGATCCCAAACGCAATCGCATCAGCCTGACGATGCGCAAAGATGGCGGCGGCAATGAAGGTCCCAGAAAGCCACATTCATCGGACAATGCTTCTCAGCTCCGCAAACCATCGCCCAAGCCGCAAATCCCTGCATCGCAGGGCGCTTTCGGTGCGGCATTGGCAGATGCTATGCGCAAAAAATAATTATCCCGGCTCCTGCTCCCTTTCCTTCGGCATTATGGATTGAAGCAATGTGTCGCGCGCGGACTTCAAATGGGCGCGGCACGCTTTGTTGACCCTAGACTGGTCTCGGGAGCGAAGAGCATCAATATAATCTAAATGTTCTTCAAGAGCGCGGGTGTTGCGCTGCTGCGCGTGCAATTTGTTCCACTGATAATGGTAGTGGAAAACAATCGCGATAATATCGTAGAAATCATCCACAAAGCGGTTGTGAGAAGCCGAATGGATCAACCTGTGAAAACGCTCATCGAGTTCGGAAAATTCGGTATACCGGCTATCAATTTCGCTTAGAAGCGTTCGGTGCTCAAGTTCCAGATCATCAAGTTTTCCTCGCGCCGGATGATCATCTGGCAGCTTGGTAAATGCAACTGCCGACCTGAGCTCGAACACTTCACGAACTTCAAATAGTTCCAGCGCAAAGGCCCGCGTAAAGCCTTTCAATATCCAATGGCTGTTCTTGCGTTTTTCGATCAGCCCAAATCGACTGAAGCGTATAAGAAACTCGCGAACGCTCGATGTGCCTACCCCGATGTCACGTGCAAGCTCGAGTTCATTAATTTGCATGCCCGGCTGCGCACCACCGGCAAGAATCCTTTTCATGAAACTACGTTCGATAATTTCGGAAAGGGAATCCGTTTGATCCTCGGGAAAGTAATCTTTGGGCCTGGGTTTACGCAGCACGGCCTTGCCCGGCTTTTCCATTTCAACCAGGCCGGACTCCGCCAGCTTTTTAAGGATAGCCCGCACGGTTGTTCGACTTATGCCCAGTTTTGCGCCAAGCTCGGATTCGGATGGCACAGTTTCCACATCGCGCAACAGATGAAGACATCTATTGTAGCCTTCCTTGAAAACCGTATTCTGTTTTGACATCCCGCCCCTCCCCGCTTGCCAAAACAAGCGTTCCCTAAATTATTTAGGCACAAGAACGATTGACTGCAAAGGTTTTTTGTCGATAAAAGACAATATGGACTTTGCGTGTCTGGGAGGAACGCTTGGAAATTCGTACAATAGGTGCAACGCCGCTGGCCTTAACCCAATTTGGATTTGGGGGCGCGGCGATAGGTGGCCTGTATAGAGAATGCCCCCGCGACGATGCCATTGCAGCACTGCAAACGGCATGGGATGCGGGTATGCGCTACTTCGATACCGCACCTTTTTACGGCTTTGGTCTTTCGGAGCGCCGCACGGGTGATTTCCTGCGCTCGAAACCACGCGACAGCTATGTGCTTTCAACGAAAGTTGGACGTTTGCTCAGGCCAGTGCCCGACAACCAAATCCCGGACCATTCCTACGTCAATCCCCTGCCCTTCGCCGTCGACTATGATTATAGCTATGACGGTATCATGCGGTCTTTCGAGTTCAGCTTTGCCCGTCTTGGGCTGAACCGCATAGATATTCTCTATGTGCATGACATCGGCGCATATACCCACGGTCCTGAAAAGAATGCGGTCTATCAGAAGCAACTTCTGGATGGCGGCATGAGGGCATTGCAAGAGCTGAAATCGTCAGGCGCAATTTCCGCTTACGGCCTTGGGGTAAATGAGGTTGAGGTGTGCATGGATGTGATCGCACAAAGCGATATAGACTGCATCCTTTTGGCCGGACGCTACTCGCTTCTGGATCGTTCGGCGGAACGCGGATTGCTGGAAGAATGCCGCAAGAAGAAGATTTCCCTGGTCATTGGGGGCGTGTTCAATTCCGGCATATTGGCAACAGGGCCGGTGCCGGGAGCCAATTTTGATTATGGGCCAGCGTCGGAAGATATTTTGAGTCGTGTCCGGTCCATGGAGGCCGTTGCCAAATCTCATTCCATCCCGCTCGCTGCTGCCGCGATGCAATTTCCTCTGCGTGAGACTGTCGTTGCGAATGTTCTTATCGGAACCGCCAAAGCTGCTAGTCTGACCAGAAACATGGATCTTTTGAATGTGACGATACCCGAGGCATTTTTTGCTGAAGTGGAACAGTTCACAATCAAGTAGAATGGCTACAAAGCGGGGTTGAGTGCGCCACAGCCCTAACGACAATTAAACAAGAAAGGCGCTTGGAGAGGAACCTGAAATGATACTTTTTGGAAAAAGCATAAATCGTAGAACCGTGCTTGGCGTAACCAGCGTTGCGATCATGGCGGGCATGATGGGTGTAGCACCTGTGCGGGCGCAGGACGTCACCATTCCTATCATCGTTAAAGACACGACGTCCTTTTATTGGCAGATCGTTCTGGCCGGAGCACGCAAAGCTGGCAAAGATCTCGGCGTTAAAGTTCCAGAACTCGGAGCGCAGGCTGAGTCGGATATTAATGGCCAGATATCCATTTTGGAGAATGCAGTTTCCGGCTCACCGGCAGCAATTGTGATTTCGCCAACAGAGTTTAAAGCACTTGGCAAGCCGATTGACGAGGCAGCAAAATCGGTAAAGATCATCGGGATCGACTCTGCTGCGGACTCCAAGGCTTTCACATCGTTCCTGACGACTGACAATGTTGAAGGTGGCCGTGTCGCTGCAGATGGTCTGGCTGCTGCAATCACTGAAAAATACGGCAAGGCAGAAGGCGATGTTGCAATCATCACCGCGCTTCCCGGCGTTGGTTCGCTGGATCAACGGGCCAAGGGCTTTAAAGAGCAATTGGCGGCAAAATATCCAGGGCTCAAGCTGGTAGCAGATAAGGTTGCAGATGGTCAGGCAACAACAGGCCTGAATATCACAACCGACTTGATCACCGCCAATCCTGAACTACGTGGAATTTTTGCATCCAACCTGATCATGGGTCAGGGCGCAGGCCAGGCGATTGCCGAAAACAAGGCCCAGGACAAGATCAAGGTCATCGCCTTTGACAGTGATGAAAAGCTGGTGAAATTCCTCAGCGATGGCGTGCTTTACGCTCTGGTAGTCCAGGATCCATTTCGCATGGGTTATGACGGCGTAAAAACTGCGCTCGCTGCTTCAAAGGGCGAGAAAGTCGAAGCCAATGTCGACACGGGTGCCAATCTGATCACCAAGGCGAACATGAGCGAGCCACGCGCGCAGGAGCTGCTGAATCCGAAGCTTGATTAATCGGAATTCTGCTCTCCAATCGAAGAGGCTGCCATGGAAACTCAGAACTTTGCATCACAGTCCGGCAACGGAACACATGCAACCGCTGCGATCATGGCGGCCGATTCACCTATCCTTGAACTTAAAGGGCTGGAAAAGCAGTATTTTGGTACGCATGCCCTGAAACCGACCGACCTAGCTTTTAAGGCCGGTGAAATACATGCCATTGTTGGCGAAAATGGCGCAGGCAAATCAACCCTCATAAAGCTTTTAACCGGCGTCATTCCGCGCACGGGCGGCGATGTTTACTGGCGCGGCGAACCCGTGGCATTGGGCACCCCTATCGAAGCTATCAAGCATGGCATTAATGCCGTGCACCAGGAAGTTGTTCTTTGTCCGCATCTCAGCGTTGCCGCCAATATTTTTCTGGGTGAAGAACATCTACGTTTCGGGTTGCTTAGACATCGAAACATGGTGCGGGACGCACAGAAGATTCTTGACGATCTCGGCTTTGATCTTCCCGCCCATGCCACGCTCAGTGATTTGACAATCGGTCAGCAGCAATTGATTGCAACGGCACGTGCGGCGACAAGAGGCGCGCGTTTTCTCATATTTGATGAGCCTACTGCCTATCTGACACGAAAAGAGGGTATGCAGCTTTTTGCCCTCATCCGGCGCATGCAGGCAAATGGCGTAACCATTGTTTATATCAGCCACCGGATGGAAGAAGTCTTTGAACTTGCCGACCGGGTGTCGGTATTGCGGGACGGAACCTTGGTAGGTACGCGAGACATCGCCGACACCAATGAAAACGAACTGATTGCCATGATGATCAATCGCTCCATCGAGCAGATTTATCACAAGGATAGTTTCGAGTTCGGCAACCCCATCCTGGAAACCCGAAATCTCTCCGGCAAAGGCTTCGAAAATATATCGCTGACTGTTCGGGAAGGCGAAATTGTCGGTCTCTATGGATTGATCGGCGCGGGGCGCAGCGAGTTTGTCACCACTGTCTTTGGTCGGTATCCAAAGTCCTCCGGCTCAATTTTGTGGAAAGGCGAGGAGGTCAATATTCGCCGCGAGAAGGATGCGATCAAGCTCGGCATCGCGCTCGCCCCGGAAAGCCGCAGGGATCAGGGGCTTTGCCTGTCACTTCCTGTAAGCCTGAATCTCAACCTGCCGGTTTATCCGAAACTTAGCCGTGGCGGAATTATATCAAAGAGCAAGGAGTCAGCCCAGGCGGATCGCCAAATCGCCGACCTGCGCATCAAGACATCGACACGCAGTGCAAGTGCTGCAAGCCTTTCAGGCGGCAATCAGCAAAAGATCGTCATTGGCAAATGGCTTAATCACGGTGCAAAGCTCTTCATCTTTGACGAGCCCACGGTCGGTGTCGATGTCGGCACCAAGGCTGAGATTTATCGCCTTTTTTCGGCGCTGCTATCGCAAGGAGCCGGGATAATCCTGATTTCTTCATATTTGCCGGAAGTCTATGAACTGGCTGATAAACTTCATGTTTTCCGGCGCGGCGAGATGGTTGCATCCCATCAATTCAAATCCGCCAGCCATGAAGATATTCTAACAAAAGCGCTTGGTTCGGCCCCGGCCAACCCAATTTTATCCGGAGAGTCCTGATCATGAGTGTTGATACCAAGGAACCAGTTATTTCACCCAAGAAGCGGTACAACATCCTCTTCGGACTGACATTGCTCGCTCTCCTGCTTGTTCTATGGCTGATCCTCGGCCTGTCAACCACGACCTTCTGGACGACAAACAACATTGCCAATTTGCTGCGCCAAGGCGCCATGATTGCGATCCTCGCAGTGGGTCAGACCTTTGTCATCATCACCGGCGGGATAGACCTATCTGTTGGCGCAATCGCGGGCTTTGCCAGCACAATTGTTGCATTGCTTCTGGCCAATGGATTTCCAATCTGGGCAGCCGTGCTCATTACCCTTGGCATTGGTCTTGGCATCGGGCTCTTCCATGGATTCGGCATTGTAAAGATGGGGTTGCCACCCTTCATCATCACTCTGGCAACACTCACATCGCTTCGCGGAATCGGTCTTTTGATTACCAATGGCGCAACCATTTCCATCAATAATGACGAGTTCACAAACTTCTCGCGAAATGATTTTCTGGGAGTTCCAAACCTGTTTTGGATGGTTATCCTCGTGGGTATCCCTGCCTATATTCTGCTTCAGCACACGCGTTGGGGCAGATATCTCTTTTCAGTGGGGTCAAACGCCGAAGCTTCCCGTCTCTCCGGCGTAAACGTCAATCGCACCATCTACCTTGCCTATACTCTGTCAGCCGTTTGCGCTTCCTTCGTCGGCATTCTGCTTGCTACGCGCATCGGAGTTGGCAACCCTACGCAGGCGGAAGGCTGGGAGCTGCAAGCCATTGCCTCATCCGTCATTGGCGGCACGAGTCTTTTTGGAGCTGTAGGATCTGTTCAAGGTCCATTGCTTGGAGCCTTCATCCTTGCCACCATTAACAACGGCGCAAATCTCCTCAACGTCAATTCGTTCTGGCAACGGGTTATCACAGGCGTGCTGATCATAGTGATCGTCTATTTTGACCAGTTGCGCCGCCGGAGGAAATAAGTCGCTCTCTGCCACATTCCCATGCTCAAATGGGAAAACGGAAGCAGCAGGAGACGCTTATGCCCTACGAGCTATATTATTGGGACGGATTACAAGGACGAGGTGAATTTATACGGCTCGCGCTGGAGGACGCGGGAGCCGATTATATCGACATCGCGCGCGAGGATGGTCCCGAGCGGGGCATTGACGCGATGATGAAGGTGCTCAAAAGCAAGAGTGAACGCCACCTGCCCTTTGCGCCACCTTTTCTGAAAGATGGCGACCTGATCATATCGCATGTCGCGAATATCCTGTTTTATCTCGGGCCAAAACTCAACCTCGCCCCTAGCGATGAAAACCAGCGTATATTCGCAAATGGACTGCAGCTGACCATAACGGACTTTGTCGCGGAGGTGCATGATACGCACCATCCCATCGCCACAACGCAATATTATGAAGATCAAAAAGAGGCAGCCAAACTGCGCTCCAAAGACTTTATCGAACATCGCATGCCTAAATTCCTGGATTACTTCGAGCGGGTTCTGCACCGGAATCCTGATGGCAAGGCTCACACGATCGGCAAATCACTGAGCTATGTCGATATTTCCCTGTTCCAGATTTTCGAGGGACTTCGTTATGCTTTCCCCAGAGCCACGGCAAATCTGGCCAAAGATTATCCGGCTTTACAGGCTTTGCATGACACGGTCGGCAATCGGCCCAATATCAAGGCTTATCTCCGTTCGGAACGTCGCCTCGACTTCAATACATCCGGCATTTTCAGACATTACCCGGAGCTCGATCAGAGCGCATAAGGGCGCTATATTTATAATTGCCTTCCAATTTACGCTGGACTTGATCCGCTGAAGAGGCTCCACTGACTTCACTCAAATCATAGGAGGAAGTCATGGATACTCGTTTCATGAAGGCAGGAGTCTTTGTCACAGCGCTCGGGCTGGCTCTTGCACCTGTGACGCAGATTTATGCCGCATCGCCGGATCCTGTTGCAGCAGAACATGGAATGGTGGTCACAGCTCAGCACCTTGCATCCGAAGTCGGTGTCGAAGTCCTCAAGAGCGGCGGAAACGCTGTCGATGCCGCAGTCGCAGTCGGGTATGCTCTGGCTGTGGTTTATCCAACCGCCGGTAATATTGGCGGCGGTGGCTTTATGACGATCCGTCTGAAGGATGGGAAGACCACTTTCCTCGACTTCCGCGAACGGGCTCCGCTTGCAGCAACCAAGACCATGTATCTCGACGATCAGGGCAACATCGTCAAAGGTCGAAGCACAAATGGCTATCTGGCTGTGGGCGTGCCCGGATCTGTCGCCGGCTTTGAAATGGCCCGGGAGAAATATGGTACGAAATCGCGCGAGGAACTTATCGGGCCAGCTATACGCTTTGCTCGCGATGGCTTTGTGCTCGACCAAGGTGACATCGCATCGCTACAAAATGGCACCAAGAAACTATCCACCGATCCGGCCGCGGCTGCAATATTCCTGAAGGCGGACGCGAAGCCTTATGCGATCGGCGAAACATTGGTTCAAGCTGATTTAGCCGCAACGCTTGCAGCGATTTCCGATAAAGGCTCCGATTCATTCTACAAAGGTCCCATTGCAGATGCCATTGTCAAAGCGAGCGGGGCCGGTGGCGGCGTTTTGGCCAAGGCCGATTTTGAACAGTACAAGGTTCGCGAGCTTGAACCTGTGAAATGCAATTATCGCGGTTATGATATTGTCTCTTCGCCGCCGCCGAGTTCAGGTGGTGTCATCATCTGCGAGATACTGAATATCCTTGAAAACTACCCTCTTGGATATCTGGGTTACGGTTCCGCCGAAACGGTTCATGCCATGATAGAAGCAATGCGCTACGCCTATGTGGATCGCAACGCATCGCTTGGCGACCCTGATTTCGTTGATAATCCCGTCTCCAAACTTTTGGATAAAAAATACGCCAAAGATATCCGTGACAAGATCAGCCCCTATAAAGCCGGCGTGTCGAAAGAGCTGACACCAAAGGGATTCGGCGAAAGCACAGAGACGACGCATTATTCGATTGTCGATGATGAGGGCAACGCCGTTGCCGTGACTTATACCCTGAACGGTTCATTCGGCGCAGGTGTTGTTGCTGCTGGCACTGGCATATTGCTTAACAATGAAATGGACGATTTCACCTCTAAGCCCGGCGTTCCAAATCTTTACGGGTTGGTGCAGGGCGAAGCCAATGCGATTCAACCGAAGAAGACGCCTCTTTCTTCAATGAGTCCGACAATCATCTCCAAGGATGGCAAGCCTTTTATGGTCATTGGCAGTCCCGGCGGCGCGCGCATTATCACTATTACGCTCGAAGCGATCATCAATGTGATTGATCACGGGATGGACATACAAGAGGCAATAGATGCTCCGCGCATTCATCACCAGTGGTTGCCTGACCGGGTCTATATGGAGCCTTACGCGCTTTCCGGCGATACGATGAAAATTCTGACGGAAATGGGTCATAATGTCGGAATCGATCAGGATTGGACCATTTGGGGCCAAGCCGCAGGCATTCTTGTCGGCGGCAAGAGCCTTGGTGAAATCACCGAAGGCGGTGGCGCCCGATATAATGGAGCCATGGACAGCCGCTCCGGTTCCGGTTCAGCGCGCGGCTACTAGAGCCCAAATCCAGCCAACCTTCCCCGCAGCTCGCGGATGGTTTGAGCATCGGCATTGGCAAAGGCAAACCGCAGAAATGGGGTTTGCCTTTCGCCGAAATATTCGCCGGGAATGGCGAGGATTCCAGCACGTTTTGCCAATTGCTCTGCCACCATCTCTGACGCCATGCCATCGAATGGGTGCCTGACAAATGCGAAATAGGCGCCTATCGATTCCAGTGCCCATCCGTCCAGCTCGGCCATCACGTCGCGAAGAGCTTTTGCCCGCACTTCAATTTCCAGACGGTTTCCTGCGCGCCATTCCGTCAATGCAGGCAAGGCGCGAGCGAGAGCAGCTTGTGGGGCTCGGGGCGGACATATCTGTAAATTATCCATGATTTTGGCAATTTGCTCGACCACTGCCCCACCTGCCACTATTGCGCCCAGCCTATGTCCGGGGATGCAAAAGGATTTGGAAAAACTGTAGAGCTCGATCAGATTTTCCTGCCAATCTGCTGTAGCAAACAAGCCATGCGGGGCACCGGCGCCATCTGGCAAAAAATCCCGATAGGTCTCGTCAAGAATGAGCCAAATGCCAGCGTCCCTGCAAAAATCAAAGATCACCTGCAGCCTGTCGGCAGGATAAATCGCTCCCGTCGGATTGTTCGGCGTTACAAGAGCAAGTGCACGAACATCCGGCGTCATCGCCATCTGGATGGCGTCGATAGTGGGAACAAAACCCTCCGACGCAGTGCAATTCACTTTGCCTGTTTTGATGCCAAGCATCGCCAAAGTCGTCTCGTGATTGAAATAAAATGGATCGGTCACAAGAATGGTATGGCCTGCAGAAGCGGCAACCATGGAAGCACAGACAAAGGCCTGATTGCAGCCCGATGTGATATGAATATTGTCGGCACTGATTTTTGCGTCATAGATCTCGGACACATGAGCGGCATAGGCTTCGCGTAATATTGTTTCGCCCTCGATGGGACCGTAATTGGTGTAAGCCAATGAGGACGAGGCTTCGCCAAGCCATTGCAGCATCTTCTCATGCGCCGGATAGCCCGGGACAGCTTGCGATAAATCAATCAGCGAACCCTGGCTGCCATCATAGGACTTTCCCCAGGCTTGAACTGCCGGTATCGGCGGCGGCGATAGGCGGGTTACAAGGGTATTGAGCATTGCAGCAGTCATCATTCGTTCCTGTATCGCTTCTTCCACGTCCAGCAAGTTCTTAATAGCCAATCGGATTGAAGTCATCTGTGACCATTTCGCATGACCTGTTCACAGAATGATGATTGATTTCCCTGCCACTTTAGGGTGTGCTGACCATTCTGCAACGACATGAACATTTCGGGAAGCCAGCATTATGCCATCGTGGGATGAAAACAAACTGAGCGAGTTGCGCGCCAAATATGGCGAGAGCCATGGCGGTGAGTTGTTTGATGAACGATTCCGGAAAGTAGCTGACAAAATATTTTCCAAGAGCGGCACTCGCCTTGCACCCTATGCGGGTATACCGACATTTCTCACGGCACCTTATATGCCGGTTGACGCCGTTAATCCTGACTTTGGCAATCTCCAGGTAGCCATTGTCGGCGTGCCGATGGACCTTGGCGTAACCAATCGTCCTGGTTCGCGTTTCGGCCCGCGTGCTGTTCGCACGATCGAGCGTATTGGCCCATATAATCACGTTCTGGAATGCGCACCGGTGTTTGACCTTCGCGTCGCCGATATTGGCGATGTGCCATTTGCCAGCCGTTACAGGTTGGAGCAAAGCCATGATGATATTGAACGGCGCTTCAACCAGATTGTTGATGCCGGTCTCCTGCCGCTAGCGGTCGGCGGCGATCATTCGATCAGCCACCCTATCCTGAAAGCCGTCGGCAAGAATGGCCCTGTCGGGATGATCCATATCGATGCGCATTGTGATACGGGTGGCGCGTTCGACCAGACCAAATTCCATCATGGCGGTCCATTCCGCAATGCGGTTCTGGATGGGGTCCTTGACCCAACAAGAACAATCCAGATCGGCATTCGTGGCTCTGCCGAGTATTTGTGGGAGTTTTCCTATGAGTCCGGCATGACCGTCATTCATGCGGAAGAAGTCACCGGACTGGGCATCCCGGCAATCATCGAAAAAGCCAGATCCATAATCGGCGATGGCCCGACCTATCTGTCATTCGATATTGATAGTCTTGATCCAAGTTTTGCGCCGGGCACCGGGACGCCGGAAGTTGGTGGTTTGACGACGCGGGAAGTGCTCGAACTCATTCGAGGGTTTAAAGGCATTAATCTCGTGGGAGGCGATGTGGTTGAGGTCGCTCCGCAATATGACGCTACCACCAACACTGCACATGCGGGCGCACAAGTGCTGTTCGAAATCCTAAGTCTGATGGTTTTCAGTCCATTTGTGCAAAAGCAAAACAAGTAAGAGACAATGATGAGTGAAACTATTGAAACCGACGTCCTTGTCATCGGCGCAGGCATTGCTGGCGCTGGTGTCGCGGCCGCCTTGGCTGACACGCACAGTGTTGTTGTCGTAGAGCGCGAAAGTCAGGCCGGATATCATTCTACCGGACGGTCGGCGGCAATCTTCATTCCAAATTATGGCAATGAAGTCATTCGTGGGCTAAACCGAGCCAGTGCACCGATGTTTCACCATCGAGACACGGGCCTTTTTCCCGAACCATTGCTGACAGCGCGGGGATCATTGACGGTCGCCGATGAAGATGGCGTCGCGACATGCGAAGAATTTGTCCGAGACGGCATTGGCGTAGAAGCTATTTCTGTCGACAAAGCGCTTTCTCTGGTACCCATCCTCAGTCGCGACTACGTCAAAGCCGCCGCTTATCAAGAGGATGCACAAGATATCGACGTCAATGCTCTTCATCAGGGCTGGTTGCGCAAGGCATCGGCGCTGGGCGTCCGACTTTTTACCAATACCGAAGTCACCAGCGCCAATCGCGTTGCCGGTGGCTGGATCGTCAATGCATCCGACAAGGTTTTCAGCGCCCGGATCATTATCAACGCCGCTGGTGCCTGGGCAGATCTGACAGCCGCAATATTTGGCGCCAAGCCTCTTGGGCTAACGCCGCTGCGCCGCTCGATTGCAGTTCTACCAGCGCCCGATGGTCACGACACCCGCAATTGGCCGCTTGTCGATGATGTCAACGAAGCCTGGTATCTGAAGCCCGATGGCGGACGCATGTTTGTCTCGCCCGCCGACGAAATTCCCGTCGAGCCGCATGATGCCTATGTTGACGATATGATCCTCGCCGAAGGTCTCTATCGCTTCGAGCAGGCTGTCACCGTTCCAGTCAATCGGGTCGAGCGTAGCTGGGCAGGCCTACGCACCTTTGCGCCGGACAGGACTCCTGTCGCGGGTTTTGATGATTCGGTGGATGACTTCTTTTGGCTTGCAGGACAAGGCGGTTACGGTATCCAGACTTCGCCTGCCTTGTCGGCGCTTGCAGCAGCTTTGATCCGGGGACGCGCTCCCGACGCCAATGTGGAACCCCTGCTTTCACGCCTGTCGCCGGCTCGTTTTACGAGCCATCCATAAGCGGCTGACCGGCAAAATCGGCGGCTTGGCTTTCGAGTTCAGATTTAATGAAATTGCTCAACACTCTGATGCGCGGCGTACCTACAATATCCTCATGACAAATGAGCCAATAGTCGCGATTGAGGTGCAATTCCTTGGGAAGGACCGGAACGAGTTCGGGATAGTTGCAAGCAATGTAATAAGGCAAAATACACAAGCCAAAACCGGTGCGCGCCGCGCTAAGCTGGGCGAAAATGCTGGAGCTTTGATAGGATGCACGCAAACCCGGAAGTATCTCGCGCATATAATCGAGACCGGGCGTAAATATCATGTCCTCAATATAACCGATAAATCGGTGTTCTGAGAGATCCGCCTGTCGTTTGATTGTTGCGTGCCGCGCCAGGTAGTCTGCCGAACCGTAGACGAACAATCGATATGGCATCAGCTTTTCTTGATGATAGCGTCCTGTCCGGCTGGCGTTGAGCGTTATTGATAGGTCCGCTTCACGCCGCGACAAGGATACGATCTGCTGGATTGTCACCATTTCCACGGATAGCCCCGGGTATGATTGTGTCATCAGCGGCAAACGGTCTGCCAGAAAGAAATTGGCGAACCCCTCAAGGATGCTCAGCCGGACCACACCGCTAAGTGATACAGTTCCTCCCGATGCTTCATTCTGAAAACGCTCTGCTTCGCGCTCCATGACCTCCGCAGATTCAATCAGTTTTTCCCCAAGCGCGGTAACAATATAGCCGCGCGGATTTCGCTCAAACAGGCGGGCCGACAGCGCCTCTTCCAATCGCTCGATCCGGCGCGAAACGGTCACGTGATTTGTCCGCAGACGCCGCGCTGCTGTGGTCAATTGGCCGGTGCGGGCGACAGCCAGAAAATACTGGAGATCATCCCATGTGAACTGTCGCATTTGTGTGCAAAGCCTTCATGTACATTTTTGTACGGAATATGTGCAAAATTAGATGTTTGTGTACTTATTTGTCAATGCTAGACTTTTTTCAACAACATGGTTGCCGGTCGGGAGAAACGGCGCAATCATGGGAAGAAGAATGTTCAGCAAGAATGGGCTGGATCGAGGGAGGGAACTACCAAGCGAAGGCGAGCTAATCGCTGGTTCGCGATCAGCACATGACAATTATATCCAGTTCACCAATGGCGGTCATCATTTGATGCCCAGCCAGACAATTAATCTTTGGGAGGAGAGAAGAATGAAGCTTTTAACCGTCGTAACCGCTGCTTTGATGGCAGCTACAGTGATTCCGGCAGCCAGCGCCGAAATTTCCGATGGCAAGGTCAAGATCGGCATTCTGAATGATCAGTCCGGCGTCTATGCGGATTTCGGCGGCAAATGGTCGTTTGAAGCTGCGAAGATGGCGGCTGAAGATTTTGGTGGCAAGGTTCTTGATGCACCAATTGAGATCATTTCAGCGGATCACCAGAACAAAGCCGATATTGCTTCTAACATTGCCCGCCAGTGGTACGATACAGAGCAGGTCGATTCCATTATGGAATTGACAACCTCCTCGGTGGCTCTCGCCGTTCAGGGCATCTCCAAAGAGAAAAAGAAGATCGATCTGGTTACCGGTGCTGCAACTGCGGAACTGACAGGCAAGCAATGCTCACCTTACGGCTTCCATTGGGCTTATGATACGCACGCGCTGGCCGTTGGCACTGGCGGCGCGCTCGTGGGCGCTGGCGGTGATAGCTGGTTCTTCCTGACAGCTGACTATGCATTCGGCTATTCGCTGGAAGAACAGACGAGCAAATATGTTACCTCCAAGGGCGGCAAGGTTGTGGGTTCGGTCCGCCATCCTTTGGCAACCAGTGATTATTCCTCATTCCTTCTCCAGGCGCAGTCCTCGGGCGCAAAAGTCATCGGCCTCGCAAATGCCGGTCTTGATACTGCCAATGCCATCAAGCAAGCTGCTGAATTCGGCATTGTTGCAGGCGGCCAGCGCCTCGCAGCCCTACTGTTTACACTGGCGGAAGTTCACGGTCTCGGCCTCGAAGCGGCGCAGGGCCTGACCCTGACCGAAAGCTTCTATTGGGATCGTGATGATGAATCGCGTGCTTTCGGCAAGAAGTTCTTCGACCGCACCGGCCGCATGCCCAATATGATTCACGCCGCCACCTATTCCGGCGTAACGCAATATCTCAAGGCCATCCAGAAGGCAGGGACGGACGATACGGAAAAAGTCGCTGCCGCGATGCATGAAATGCCGGTCGATGACGTATTCGGACGGGGCGCGAAGGTCGGCGCGAATGGCCGCCTGATCAGCGATGTGTATTTGATGGAAGTCAAGAAGCCGGACGAAAGCAAGGCACCTTGGGATTATTACAAGGTTCTGGCCACGGTACCAGGCGACGAAGCCTATATCAAACCAGCCGAAAGCGGCTGCAATCTGGTCAAGTAGCAAGCATGACCAGTTCTGCCGCAACTGCGTTCGGGGGAGGACAATCCTCTCCCGGCACACCCGATAATCAGACGTCACGGGTGGTTCTTTCCGCCCGTGGCCTGCGCCGTGATTTCGGTGGATTTATTGCTGTCAACAATGTTGACCTTGATGTCCATCATGCCAAAGTCCATGCCTTGATCGGACCAAACGGAGCTGGCAAAACCACGGTCTTCAATCTTTTGACAAAGTTTTTGCAGCCCTCGAGCGGCACCATCATGCTGCTTGATCATGATATAACGAAAACCGATCCGGCACGTGTGGCGCGCATGGGATTGGTGCGTTCTTTTCAGATATCGGCCGTCTTTCCGCATCTGACCGTATTGGATAATGTTCGTGTCGCATTGCAGCGGCCAGGACATCTATCGACGCAATTCTGGCTTCCGATGAGCGCCCTGAACAAATTGAACGAGCGCGCCAACGAACTTATCGATGCGGTTGGTTTGACAGATGCGCGCAACAGGCTTGCGGCAGATCTTTCCTATGGCCGTAAACGAGTTCTTGAAATCGCAACGACACTAGCGCTTGACCCGAAAGTGCTGCTGCTTGATGAGCCAATGGCGGGCATGGGCCATGAGGATGTGCACATCGTTTCCGATATTATTCGTGAGGTCGCCAAGGACCGCGCCATTCTTATGGTTGAGCATAATTTGAAAGTCGTCGCGGATCTTTGCGATCAGGTCACCGTGCTTCAGCGCGGCGAAATACTGACTTCAGGCGATTACAAGACTGTCAGCCAGGATGAGCGCGTGCGCGTTGCCTATATGGGGACCGAGCATGACTGACAAAAAACCTCTTCTCACAGTCCGCAATCTTCATGCCTGGTACGGTGAAGGTCATGCGTTGCATGGCATTGATCTCGATATTCATCAGGGCGAGACCGTAACCCTGCTGGGACGCAACGGCGTTGGCAAAACGACGACCTTGCGTTCAATCATGGGCATCATACGCAAGCGCACGGGTACGATTACTTTCGACGGCAAGGACATGATGCGCGTGCCGCTTCATCGCGCAGCGCATGCCGGTATTGGTTTTGTGCCGGAAGAACGCGGCATCTTCGCAACGCTATCGGTTGACGAGAATTTGAGTCTTCCGCCCGTCGTTGCCAATGGCGGGATGTCGATCGAAGAGATTTACGATCTCTTTCCAAACCTTAAAGAGCGCCGCAACAGCCCCGGCACCAAGCTTTCCGGCGGCGAACAGCAGATGCTGGCAATAGCGCGCATTCTGCGCACCGGTGTAAAACTGATCTTGCTTGACGAACCAACCGAAGGCCTCGCGCCCGTCATCATTCAACGCATAGGCGAGGTGCTCGTTACCTTGAAGCAGAGGGGAATGACAGTTTTGCTCGTTGAGCAGAACTTCCGTTTTGCCAGCAAGGTAGCTGATCGTTTTTACGTTGTTGATCACGGAAAGATCATCGACAATTTTCCGGTTCAGGAATTGCCGGATCGCATGACCATGCTCAACGAAGCATTGGGAGTTTGAAATGACAATGATCTTTGGGGTACCCCTTCAGGCTTTTCTCGGGCAATTGTTGATCGGCCTCATCAACGGCTCCTTCTATGCAATGCTCAGCCTTGGACTAGCGATCATTTTCGGCCTCCTGCGCGTCATCAATTTTGCCCACGGCGCGCAGTATATGATCGGCGCATTCGTTGGTTACCTGCTTCTTGCAGAACTCGGCATTGGTTATTGGCCAGCTTTGATACTGGCTCCCATTATTGTCGGGTTCGCTGGTGCATTCATCGAGCGCGTCGCGCTCTCGCGTCTTTATAATCTTGATCACCTCTATGGCTTGCTGTTCACCTTCGGCCTCGCGCTCGTTCTGGAAGGGATGTTCCGCTATTATTATGGCGCAGCAGGTCAGCCCTATGCCGTTCCAAGCGCTCTGACAGGTGGTTATAATCTCGGCTTCATGTTCCTGCCGAAATATCGTGGCTTTGTGGTGCTGGCATCCTTGGTGGTTTGCCTTGGAACGTGGCTGCTCATTGAAAAGACCCGACTGGGCTCACAGCTGCGGGCGGCGACAGAAAATCCAACGCTGGTCCGCGCATTCGGTATCAACGTTCCTTTGCTGCTCACCTTTACCTATGGCCTCGGCGCTGGACTTGCCGGTCTTGCCGGAATATTGGCGGCACCAATCTATCAGGTCAGTCCGCTCATGGGATCAAACCTGATCATCATCGTGTTCGCGGTTGTTGTCGTTGGCGGCATGGGCTCCATATTGGGCGCCATCATAACCGGCTATATGCTCGGCATATTGGAGGGGCTGACAAAGGTCTTCTACCCGGAAGCCTCCAACATCGTCATCTTCGTGATCATGGCAATCGTGCTGCTTGTGCGTCCCGCAGGTCTTTTCGGAAAGGATGCATGACATGACACAATCCGCCCTCACCGCACCAAGACAAAAAAATCTGTCGTTGGAAGTTACGCTGATCGTTGCAGGCATTGCGCTTCTCGTGCTTGCGCCCTTCTTTTTCTATCCAGTTTTCCTGATGAAGGTGCTGTGCTTTGCTCTGTTTGCATGCGCTTTTAATCTCCTTCTTGGCTATACCGGCATTCTTTCGTTCGGCCACGCCGCCTTCTTTGGCGGCGCTGCCTATTTCACTGCCCATTCGGTGAAGGAGTGGGGATTTTCGCCCGAACTGGGTATTCTCGTTGGCGTTGCAGGGGCTGCGTTTCTAGGTTTGATTATCGGCTTTTTCGCCATCAGGCGTCAGGGCATCTACTCCACGATGATCACCCTCGCCCTCTCGCAGATGTTCTTCTTCTTCTGTCTGCAGGCATCATTTACACACGGCGAAGACGGCATTCAGGGCGTGCCGCGCGGCCATCTGTTCGGCTTCATCGATTTGAACCAGTCGCTGAATATGTATTTCTTCGTGCTTGCCGTCTTTTTATTGGGCATGTTCATCATCTGGCGCATCATCAATTCACCATTCGGCATGATCCTCAAATCAGTCCGGGAGAATGAGCCTCGCGCCATCTCGCTTGGTTATTCTGTCGCTCGATATAAATTGGCAGCTTTTGTCATGTCAGCGGCGCTCACGGGGCTGGCAGGCGGCATCAAGGCGATTGTTTTTCAGTTCGCAACACTGACCGATGTCAGCTGGCAAATGTCGGGTGAAGTGGTGCTCATGACCCTGCTTGGTGGGATAGGTACTTTGGTCGGCCCGGTATTTGGTGCTGCCCTCATCTCGGCGCTTGAGAACTATCTGGCAACTTCCGAATTCCCAGTCACCGTAATCACCGGCATCATCTTCATGATATGTGTCCTCGTGTTCCGCCGCGGGATTATCGGTGAGCTGTATGCTTCGCGTTTCGGCAAAAGGCTGGAAGGCAAGTCGGAAAACTGATCATGAGCGACCTCTATGATTACGTCATTGTCGGTGCCGGCACGGCGGGGTGTACCCTTGCAAACCGTCTATCGGAAAACAAAGATGTCTCCGTATTGTTGCTGGAGGCAGGCGGCAGGGATAATTATCACTGGATCCATATTCCCGTGGGCTATCTCTATTGCATCTCAAATCCGCGCACCGACTGGTGCTTTTCGACCGAGGCTGAAGCGGGATTGAACGGGCGGTCCCTCGCTTATCCTCGCGGCAAGGTTCTTGGCGGATGTTCATCCATCAACGGCATGATCTATATGCGCGGTCAGGCGCGTGATTATGACCTTTGGCGGCAGGACGGGTGCACCGGATGGGGCTGGGATGATGTGCTTCCCTATTTTAAAAAATCGGAAGATTACTATCTCGGCGCAGATGAATTTCATGGTGCAGGCGGCGAATGGCGCGTGGAAGAAGCGCGGCTTCACTGGGATATTCTGGATGCTTTCAGGGACGCGGCGGAGGCGGCGGGAATACCGCGAACCGACGATTTCAACCGCGGCGACAATGAAGGGTCTTCTTACTTCAAGGTAAATCAGAAACGTGGCATTCGCTGGAATACCTCGAAAGCATTCCTGCGCCCCGCTAAGAACCGCTCCAATCTCACGGTCCAGACCGGCGCGCATGTTCGCAAGCTCATTCTTGATGGTTTGAGCGTCAAAGGCATTGAGTTCGAACAGGCTGGCATGTTGCGCACGGTGCAGTGCCGGCGAGAAGTCATTCTTTCCGCAGGCTCGGTCGGATCGCCGCAAATCCTGGAACTATCCGGCATTGGCCGAGGCGACGTTTTGCAGGCAGCCGGTATTGAGACGGTGTTGGAGCGCCGCAACGTAGGGGAGAATTTGCAGGATCATCTGCAACTGCGCTGTGCTTACAAAGTAACGGGTATTCCGACGCTTAATGAGAAGGCCAACCGGCTGATGGGGAAGGCTTCAATTGCTTTGGAATATCTTGTGCGCCAATCAGGGCCCATGTCGATGGCACCCAGTCAGCTTGGCGTATTCACCCGTTCAGATCCGTCATTCGCCACTGCCAATCTGCAATATCACGTCCAGCCACTATCGCTCGAAAAATTTGGCGAAAATGTTCACGCTTTTCCGGCTTTTACCGCGAGTGTATGCAATTTGCGCCCGGATAGCCGCGGCACTGTCCACATTAAATCGCCGGATCACCGCGCCCACCCATCCATAAGGCCGAACTACCTGACCACCGAAAGCGACCGGCAGGTCGCCGCTGACTCTATTCGCATCACGCGCAACATAGTCGCGCAAAAACCGCTGCAAAAGTTCAAGCCGGAAGAATTCAAACCGGGACCACAATATCAGACCGATGCCGAACTGTTTGAAGCTGCCGGTGCAATCGGGACCACCATCTTTCATCCGGCAGGGACATGCCGGATGGGCGCTGATCCGGACTCTGTTGTGGATCCGCAATTGCAGGTCCGCGGCATTCAAGGTCTTCGCATTGCCGATGCTTCGATCATGCCATCGATAGTTTCCGGCAACACGAACTCGCCGACAATCATGATTGCCGAAAAAGCCGCCGACATGATTATGCGCGGCTGATCAGTTTCGACCGCCCTTGCTTAGCAACCATATCAAATACGGTCCCGAAATCAGCGATGCGAACAGCCCGAGCGGCAGCTGATAGGGGAATGCCACCATGCGGGCAAGCCAATCCGATAAGACCATGAGACAAGCTCCGATCAGCATGGCTCCGATGAGGCCCGTCAATGGTCTATGCAGCCCGATCAGACGCGCAAGATGCGGTGCAATCAGACCGACAAAACTCAAAGGGCCAACGAAAAGCGATGCAACTGCGGTCAGGCATGCCGATAATATGATCAGTATGCCGCGGCTCATCCGAATAGGCAGCCCCGTTTCCAAACCGACAGGCCGCCCCAATGGCAGCATATCAAGCCAGCGCGTGGTGAAAACAAGCGGCAACACCAGAAGGACAAGCGCAACCAACGCCACGCATACTTCTTCCGGCAGGCGCTCTGCGGTTGAACCGCTAACCCATCCGAGCAGCATGAAAGCCTGCGGGCTTCCCGTGGCAATAATTGCAGTCAATATGGCGCTGCACAAAGCACCCATCGCTATGCCGGAAAGCAAGAGGCGCTCAGGCCCAAAGCCGCTGCGCGCTGACATTGCCAGCATGAAGGCTAAAACGATAATTGAACCCGCCATAGCGCCGGCCAATAGAACAATCTGACTTGGGGCCGAAAGCAACATAAGGGGCACGGCGATCCCGACGCCCGCGCCTGTACCAACGCCCAAAATTTCGGGGCTGGCGAGAGGATTGGCGGTAACACGCTGCATGACCTGCCCTGCGGCGGCAAGCATCGCACCCGATGCTGCAGCTATCACCGTCCGCGGCCAGCGCCACGGCAAAAGATCGGCAAGGAGTTCGCCGCGCGCGATTACCCAGCCTTCCGGGCCGCGCCCCAGCACGAGTGCGATCCCGGCAGCTAAACCCGTGAGGATGACAAGCACGGCAACCGTCCATGCTGGCCTGCGTGCGCGCGGGGATGGCGCAGGTTTGGCATTGAGCGAAGGCCATTCAAACATGCGCAATCGCGGCAGCAGCCAAAGAAGCAATGGACCTCCAAGCAGTGCTGTCGCAGCACCTGTTGGAATACGCTCGCCGCCGGAGCCAGCAGCCAGTTGCACAAACCCATCCGCCAACCAAAGCAGGATCGCGCCAACCAGCGGGGCGGCCGCCAACATTTGCCGTGGTGAGCGCGCGCCTGTCAGTCGTGCCAGAGCTGGCGCGGCCAGTCCGACAAAGCCGATAATACCAACTTCGGCAGTAACGCTTGTTGCAAGCCAGACGGCAAGTCCAATAACGAGAAAACGCGTACCTTGAAGAGCTACACCAAGGTTTTTGGCGCTGGCGTCATCCAGACCGAGAATGGATAACGGGCGCAGCAGAACAATGGATGCTGCACACGCAAGCAGAATTTTCCAGATAATTCCCGATACGGGCACCCAACTTTGCTGAGCCAGCGATCCCCCGCCCCAAATGAATAGTGAAAACATGTATTCGCCATTGGCAAGGATAAGTGCCGCACTTGCCGCTGTCGCGGTCAGCGAAACCATCATCCCGGCCAGAACCACGGAAACGGGTTCGAGACCGCGCTGCCATGTCAGCGACAGAATGAGCGCAACGGCGATAAGTCCGCCTGCCAGGGCAACGGCTTCTCGTCCACCTTCCATAAGCGCCGGGAAGTAAAGCATGGCTATCGCCATCGCCAGTTGCGCGCCCGCCGAAATCCCGAGGGTCGAGGGTTCTGCCAAGGGATTGCGCAATACCCTCTGGAGCAAGGCTCCCGAAAAGCCGAGCGCCGCACCACAAAGAATTGCCATTGCGCTGCGAGGCAAAATGGAATCCATCAAAATGAGCTTTTGCAATCCTGCAAATTCCGGCGCGGCACGTGTGGCGAGGCTAAACTGCGCGGCGATCTGCCCGGCAAAAAGCGATGCGGCAACAATCAGCAATGCACCCCAGAGCAGCAGCCCTCTATTAAGCGCTTTAGGCTCAATCATTGCTGGCACTGCCTGAAAAAAGCGACGAGCTCGCAAACAGCCTCGCGAAACGCCGGGCAGCGGGCAAGCCGCCAAAATGGTTGATCGGGTCAAGCGTTGCCACCCTGCCCGCCTTCACAGCGGGAAGAGCATTCCATAAACCGCTTTGCGGCAGTAGGTTTTCCGCTTCCGGCGGGACAGGCCCCACAATAAGGATCGAAGCTTCCGGCACGCCAGCGAGTGCCTCCATCCCAACGGGTGCGGCAGCGGAATAGCTGCTTTCCTGTCCCCATGCATTGGTAAAACCCAGCCGCCCGGCGACGTCGCCGAACATGCTATCAGCCCCAAACGCCCGAAAATGCCGGGCGTCGCCAATATTGATAATGAAAAGCGGGCGGGTAGCATGATACTTCAAGCGCATCCGCAGGTCCAAGATCAGCGCCGATGTCTCTGCAACATAAGCGGCAGCTTCTTCCCTGCGGCCAAGTTTGTCACCAAGCCCCAATGCAACTTTTTCGGCAAGCCCGTAGGGCGGCGTTCCCGGCTCATAAACTGTCATTGAAAATACAGGCGCAACCTTCTCCAGGCTGGCTCGCCGGTATTCATAAAAATTGGAACTGAGAATAATGTCCGGCGCAGCCATGCGCAGCATTTCGAAGTTAGGCGTGCCACGCAATCCAAGATCAGCGACGCTTTCGGGTACATGCGGCTCGACCGCAATGGATCGAAACTGGAGAAGCTCAGTGGCAGCAACAGGGACGATGCCGATGGCAAGAGCCGTCTCCAGCATCGCCCAATCGACGATGGCGATGCGCTTTTCCTGCCCCCACGCCGACCGGTCAGGCAAAATCGCTGCGATCGATAGAGCAAGTACGGCACGTCGGTTTATGACAATCATCAAAGTACTTTGTCTGAAATCGGATCACCAGGCCATCTGGTGATCCCGCAAGCAATTATAAACGACGCTCACCAGGTCATGTGAGCTTTGAGAAGTGCTTTGCGTCCCTCACCATAGGCACAGACATTTACACCCTGACAGCCTGAAACAAACTCTTTATCGAAAACATTGGTGACATTCAGATCAACGCCCCAATTGTCTTTCTTGTAGCCGATCTTCAGGTCAAGCAGAGTTACGTCCGGAACTTTAAGCGTATTGGCTTTGTCTGCGTAGCTCGAGCCTACATAACGGACACCAGCGCCGAGCGCCAGCCCTGCAAGTTTCCCGGTTGGAACCGTATATTGAGCAAAAACAGAGGCTTGAGTCTCTGGCAGAAGATATGGACGCTTGCCGATAATGCTTTCATCGGCATCATCCTTCACTTCCAGATCATAAGCGGTGAAAGCTGCTGTTACTTTCCACGCATCATTGATATTTGCCTGGGCTTCGATCTCAAAGCCGCGAGAATTTACCTCGCCTATCTGTGTTTCCTGCCGGAAACCGCCCGTTACAACATTCTTCTTCGTAAGATCGAATAGCGACGCGGTAATTAGCCCGTCAAACCATTCAGGACGATACTTCACGCCAACTTCATATTGCTGACCCGTTTCCGGCTTGAAAAATTCGAGATTGCCGGTAACGCCAATCTCAGGACTGAAAAAAGTTGCAATACTGGCATAGGGCGTAATGCCATTGGCGAAATCATAGGCAATCCCAGCCCGTCCACTCGCCCGACCTTCATTGCCCTTATAGGTTGGAAGCCCGGTAGCTTCTGTGTCTACATAATCATAACGCCCGTTCAACGTAACCAGCCAGCCGTCGCCGAACCGCAACTGATCCTGAGCATAAATCCCGACCTGATGCTGCTTTATCACCTGATCGATATAGGGCTCTCCAAGAGAAGCTTGTGGAGCACCGTGGACTGGATCGCCTGCGCTGATCGGCGTACCGCTACCGCTTATCTGCACCTGATCGATATTAAAGTAGTTATACTCAGCGCCGAACAGCAGGGTGTGTTCAATCGCACCCGTATTAACAACCCCTTCCAGCTGATTGTCGATCAGAACATTGTTTACAGTCGTATCGTGTTCGAAATCTATCCGCGACAGATTATCGGTGAGGTCTGGTTGTTCTGCAAAACCAAATGGACCACTTGCATAGCCAAATGCGTAGAGCGAGTGTTCTTTGACACTGCTATGGCCGTAGCGGGCATTTTGACGAAACGTCCAATCATTGTCGAATTCATGCTCAAACTCGTAGCCGATCGAGGCTTGTTCTCGATCGTATCGATCAATTGACGGTTCCGTGAAATTTGATTTCGGGTCGATCTTTCCAAATTTGGTGGGTACCACGGTGCCGTAATAGGGCAGGAAACCGCCACCATCATGGGTAGCATCAAGGTGGGTATAGTTGGCGCTCAGTGTCAGCTTGGTTGCATCATCCGGCTTCCAGGTAATGCTTGGATTGATGACGCCACGAAATTCTTCGGAAAAATCCGTGTAATTGTCGCCGCCGCCAATCTTACCGTTAATGCGGTAGTCAACCGCGTCTGAAGCTTTATCGCCAATGTCAAAGCCAATATATCCGTTTCCATAGCTGTTAATGCCGGTTTCGACATAGCGGATACGCTCACCATTCGGTCGCTTGCTGATATAATTGACGATACCACCGGGATTGCTCCCGCCATAAAGAACAGACGCAGGGCCCTTCAAAACCTCGATGCGCTCGATCCCAAAGGAGTCGATGAGGAAGCCTCCAAAGCCATAGCTGAAGTTCTGTAGACCATCGAGATAAGTGCCCTTCGCGGTCGCATCGAAACCGCGAATGTAAATCCAGTTCGTATCATTATCGACACCGAATGGTTGCGCAAATACACCTGCGCTGTAGCGCAATGCCTCATCGATTTTCTGGGCGCCCTGCGCGTCAATCTGGTCTCGTCCAACAATCGAAACTGACTGGGGTATATCTTCAATCGACGTGCTGGTTTTTGAGCCGGTCGCGGTACGCTTTGGCACGAACCCTGTTAGCGGGCCGGTAGCGGAGCCATCCCCACCGCTTTCGATAACGATCTCATTCAAACGGATAGTAGAGTCGGCTGTTTGAGCATTCGCCGCCGACAAGGATAACAAAGCAGCCGAACTGCCCAACAATAATATAAGTGATGATTTGTATGTACTGCGCATGATAAGCCCCTGCAAATGCCCGCCAACGCGACCTGCCGGTGGATGAACCAGTCATTTATCGCGTATAATATAAGTTGAGTTCATATATCAACTTATTGCCGCAGGATTGATGCTTTCTGCTGTAATTTGAATGTTTTTGGTCCGTTATTCAGCGTGGTGGTATCAGCTACGCTCTCGCTGCCATACGGCTGGTGTCACGCCGACCAAGCGCTTGAACACGCGCGTCAGATGCGCCTGATCAGAAAAACCGGTAGCTGAGGCAACATTCGTCAAAGAGGCATTTGATTTGCTCAACAGCAATTGTACTTTCCTGATGCGCGCACTCATTTGCCATTGATGCGGTGCAACGCCCGTGGACGCTTTGAACGCGTGGCTGAAATAGGATTGGGAAAGACCGGCCAGATCAGCAAGTTCCTGCAAGCGGATATTTCGCAGGCAATGTTCCTCGATATAAGTTGTGACGGCACGCAGTTGCCGCGGCGATAATTGACTGCGTTGACGTTTCTTTATCTCGCCAATTTGAAAAAGTTCGACAAAAAGAGCCATCGTCAAACCATCGCCATAGAGAGCGTGGAGCGGTCGCTCGCTGACACATTCGTCAGCTATCAGCCGGGAAAGAGATGCTATTTTATCATTGGAGAACATGATGCGGGGGATGGAGAGCCTGTCGCCGATGAATTCATCGGCAAAACGCCGCCGCAAAGTACCTACGTCAAGATGCAGATCCAGGTGCCGTAAATATTGTACATTCTCAAGGTGCCCCCAAATGGGCAATCCTGCTGGAATGTAACTCATGGAATGCGGTGTACATGCTTGGCTGACCCACCGGATTGCCGGGTCAAGAGACAGGTTGAAATTGCCGGGACCGGACTTGTCGAGGATGACAAACAGGCGTGGGTCTTCGGAGACATATTCACCATTGGCGTCGGGATCACACCTGACAGACCAGACATCGGCGATCACGCCAGTCCAGGAACGCCACTTGAGTTCCTCAACCAGCGAAATACCTTCTACCCGGCTTGTCATGCGTGGATGGAATGTCATTCCGGCCCCTAGAGCAATTCCAGCAAGAGTGTGAAGCGGTTTTGCATCTGGAATTGCGTAGTTACAAAGATTTAGGTCGCTGTATCAAACAGCGAACTATTCATCGGCAACGCCGCGTCGCCAGTAGGAAACGACCAAATGTTGCGTTCTTGCAAGCTTCAGATCTTTGCGCACATAATTGCGAATAGCTTTGAAGCCATTAAATTCACAACCTGACCATACAAATATCCGCTCGCCATTTGAAGGTAGCGCGACGGCTTTTACGGCATCCTGAAGCAATGTCATCGTTCCGGCTGCAGCACCGTTGCGATGCAGCCATTGCAGATCAAGGCTGCATTGAGAATTGAAAATTTGCTCGTCCGCAGAACTATCCACCTCGATGCGCGCAACAACTTTCACGTTCCGGGGCAACCGCTCAATGATCCGGCCAATGGCAGGCAAAGCCGTTTCATCGCCTGCCAGCAAATACCAATCCGCGTCATCAGCATCGCCGCCACCTGGGCCCGTCATACCGACGACATCGCCTTCAGCCGCTCCCAGCGCCCATTCGGACCCCGGCGTGCCGTCATGTATCACCACATCAATATCAACCTCACCGCTTTCGGGGTTGATATCGCGAATGGTATAAACGCGGGAAATCAACTTGTGATCGCCTTCCGGCCAGACCGGGCGGCCATCCTCACCGGTTACAGGCCATTGCGGAACCTCTATGTCCGCCGGTGGAATAAGAATGCGGACATGCATGCCGCCATAGGCAAACCTCTGCATATCCTTGCCGCACAAGCGCACCCGTCTCATATTCGGGGAAATGCTCTTTGCCGATAGAACACGCATCTCGCGAAAGTATGGCAACTGACTTCCTGCTGCACCATGACCAGCCCATATGATTTTGGGGTCTTCCTTACGCGCAAATTCGATAACATGGTCGGCGATGGCATACTTCATATATGCAAGGCCGGTTTCATCGACGCTTTCCGCGCGAAGCAACAAGGATTCTTCGTCGGCTTCGATTGTTGCTGTGCCGTAGCTTAACTCTATCTGGCCCGTGCGTTCCGTCCGCACAACATCGCCATGCTCAGCAAAGTGATCTGCCAATTGATTGAGATAGTGTAGCGGCGTGGGGAGATTGACCCGCGCGGTTGCTGTCAAACGGGTATTCTGCATTATAAATCCTGCCCGACCTCAGAGGGAAACAATCGTTTATGAGCGGGTTGACTAGCGTATATAATATGAGCGTTCAAGTCATATTATATACGAATTGCTCCAAACGGGCTTGCTACATTCGTTATATTCTCCGTCTCAATCGGCTGAAATTATTTCAACCTTAAAACTTCATACTTGAAATAATTTTGAGCTGTGTCATGCTGCATAAAGTCAGCTTGGAGAAGTCACAGTGGTCAAAGCAAAGCATGGCACGTCTGGAATTAACTTCGCCTCCAACAGTGGTGACCGATGAACGATACTGGCGCTTCGAAAACCGCACAACATGCGGGCCTCGGCCACAAGGATCGGCTCCGTTTGTGGATCCGCTTGCTGCGCGCATCGAGAACAATTGAAAACGAATTACGCCTGCGGCTGAAATCTGCATTTGACATGACGCTGCCCCGCTTTGACGTGATGGCCGCGCTTAATCGCGAGCCTGAAGGCCTGCTGATGAGCGACCTTTCGCGCTTTCTGCTGGTCTCGAACGGCAATGTCACGGTGATCGTCGACAGGCTGGTAACGGACGGACTTGTGGTTCGATCCAGCCGCGAGGGTGATCGCCGCACATCGATTGTCAGATTGACCGATTCAGGTTTGACCCTCTTTCGGCAGATCGCAACGGAACACGAAAAATGGGTAGGTGAACTGCTTGGCGGCATTAGCGATGAAGACGCGCGCCATCTTGCTGTCATGCTCAAATCATTTCGCAGCAATTGGGAAACATGAACCAGGCAACATGACCGGACAAAGAAGCCGGGACATGACCGAAAGCAGGCAGGGGAAGCCGCAGAATGCTAGGACCGACAGCTCATACCGATACATTTACGCGGGATAATCTTCCGCCACCAGAACTGTGGCCGGAATTCTGTCTCGATGGATTTGACTATCCCGACTATCTCAATGCCGCGGTCGAGCTGACCGACCGCATGGTGGAAAAAGGCTTTGGTGACCGCACTGCCCTGATAGGCAATGGCCGCAGGCGTAGCTATCGGGAGCTTTCCGAGTGGACCAGCCAGTTGGCTCATGCGCTCGTTGCCAATTATGGTATAAAGCCGGGCAACCGGGTGTTGATCCGCTCTGCCAACAATCCTGCGATGGTGGCTTGCTGGCTTGCGGCCACCAAAGCCGGTGCCGTTGTCGTCAATACGATGCCCATGCTCCGTTCCGGAGAACTGACCAAAATCATCGACAAGGCAGAAATATCGCTGGCGCTTTGCGACACGCGCCTGATGGATGAGTTGATTGCCTGCGCCAAGGACAGCGCATTTCTCAAGCAAGTGATTGGCTTTGACGGCACCGCCAGCCATGACGCAGAGCTTGACCGCGCCGCCTTGGGCAAACCTCACGAATTTTCTGCCGTGCAGACCGGCCGAGACGACGTTGCATTGCTCGGGTTTACTTCGGGCACCACCGGTGTGCCCAAGGCCACCATGCATTTCCATCGCGATCTTCTTATCATCGCCGATGCCTATGCAAAGGAAGTGCTGGGTGTTACACCGGACGATGTATTCGTCGGTTCGCCACCTTTGGCCTTCACCTTCGGTCTCGGCGGTCTTGCAATCTTCCCGCTGCGGTTCGGAGCAGCTGCAACTTTGCTGGAGAATGCCACTCCACCCAATATGATCGAAATCATTGAAACTTATAAGGCAACAATAAGCTTCACTGCTCCAACGGCTTATCGGGCCATGCTGAAAGCTATGGATGAGGGAGCGGATCTTTCCTCCCTGCGAGTGGCTGTTTCGGCGGGCGAAACTCTTCCCGGCCCTGTCTTTGAAGAATGGACGAAAAAGACCGGCAGGCCGATTCTCGATGGCATTGGCGCTACGGAAATGTTGCACATTTTCATTTCCAATCGATTTGCCGACCTGATGCCCTCTTCCACCGGAAAGCCGGTGAGCGGCTATACCGCCCGGATCGTGGACAAGGACATGCGCGAGGTACCTCGGGGCACAATCGGCAAACTTGCAGTGCGCGGACCGACGGGATGCCGCTATATGGCCGACGACCGTCAGACCGAATATGTCCACGACGGCTGGAACCTGACCGGCGACGCCTTTTATCAGGATGAGGACGGATTCTTCCACTTCGCGGCGCGCTCGGACGATATCATCCTGACGGCCGGCTATAATGTAGCCGGTCCCGAGGTGGAAGCGGCCCTGCTATCGCACCCTGAAGTTCTCGAATGCGCGGTCGTTGGCCAACCGGACAATGAGCGTGGGCAGATCGTCGAGGCATTCGTCGTTCTGATCGAGGGAACGACGCGGGATGATGCCACTATCAAGCGTTTGCAGGATTACGTGAAGACGCTGATTGCGCCCTATAAATATCCGCGTTCGGTGAAGTTTATTGACAGTCTACCAAAGACCCAGACCGGCAAAGTACAACGATTCAGGCTGCGAACAGGAGAGGCACCGTAAGGGCTCTTATCAGAGGTTGAACTCTGTCTGGAATTCTGGAAAGTTCGCTCACCGCTCCACGACCAAACAACAACAAATAACGGGAACACCTATAAAGGGGAATGATATGAAGAAAATTCTGGCAACCAGTATGTTAAGCCTTGCATTGGCCAGTGCTGCCTATGCGGAACCGGTGAAGATCGGTGTCATAACGACATTGTCTGGCGGCGGCGCTGGTCTGGGCATTGATATGCGCGATGCCTTTACCCTGGCGATGAAACAGTCTGGCAACAAGGACATTGAACTTGTTATTGAAGACGATGCGCAAAAGCCGGAAATTGCCGTGCAGCTGGCAGAAAAAATGATCCAGAGCGACAAGGTGGACCTTCTCACAGGCATCATCTGGTCCAACCTTGCCATGGCCGTTGTGCCCAATACTGTGGCGCAGGATATTATCTATCTTTCGCCAAATGCCGGTCCGTCTGCATTGGCAGGTGCGAACTGCAACGCAAACTATTTTAACGTCGCCTATCAGAATGACAATTTTCATGAAGCCATGGGCCAGTACGCCAACAAGGACTACAAAAAGACCTTCATTCTTGCGCCCAACTATCCTGCAGGCAAGGATGCGCTGACCGGTTTCAAACGCTTCTATAAGGGTGAACTTGCTGGCGAGGTCTATACCCAGGTCGGCCAGACAGATTATGCGGCTGAAATCGCACAGATCCGTGATTCAGGTGCCGATTCCGTATTCTTTTTCTTGCCCGGCGGCATGGGTATTTCCTTCATGAAGCAATATGCGCAATCCGGCGTCAAGACGCCTGTTATGGGACCGGGCTTCTCGTTCGACCAGGATGTGCTGGGGGCCATTGGCGATGCGGCGCTGGGTGTGAAGAATTCGGCGACATGGTCGAAAGATCTCGACAATGACGCCAATAAGAAGTTCGTCGAAGCCTTCAAGACCGAATATAAGCGCTTGCCTTCGATCTATGCGGCACAAAGCTGGGATACGGCAAACCTCATTCTTGCAGCCCTGTCGAAAGCCAGCGTAAAGGATAAGGAAGCTTTCAAGGCGGCGCTCAAAGCGGCAGACTTCAAGTCGGTGCGTGGCAAGTTCGTATTCAACAACAACAACCATCCTATCCAGAACGTCTATGTGCGCGAAGTGGTGAAGGAGGATGGCGTTTTGACCAATAAGATCGTGGCGACTGCCTTTGAAGACCACAAGGATGCTTACGCAGACAAGTGCAAGATGTAATCCGCATCTAGTACATTGAGCCCGCCGCGCTGCGGCGGGTTTCCTGTTTAACCCTGCGCTGAATCCGGGAACGCTGCCTTGTCCACTGCACTTCTCATCGAGCAACTTCTCAACGGGCTACAGCTCGGAGTGATGCTGTTCCTCATGGCGGCTGGCCTGACGCTGATTTTCGGCGTGATGGGGCTGATCAATCTCGCCCATGGCTCGCTTTATATGATCGGAGCTTTCGCTTGCGCGGTTGTAGCCTCGGCCACAGGTTCGTTTTGGCTGGGGCTCATTGCCAGTCTTGCCGCGGCAGCAGCGGCGGGCGCTATTATGGAAGTGGTGGTCATCAGGCGACTATACGACCGTGACCATCTCGATCAAGTCCTGGCGACTTTTGCGCTGATCCTGATCTTCTCGGAAGGATCGCGTTGGATTTTTGGATCCTTTCCGCTTTATCTGGATATTCCGCCCCTTTTGCAGGGAGCTGTTTCTCTGCCCGGAGGCGGGCAATATCAGCTTTACCGCCTTGCCATCATCGCGGTTGGCGTTGCTGTCGCGCTGGGGCTTTATCTCCTCATTTCGCGCACCAGGCTTGGTATGCGCATCAGGGCGGGCGAGTCTGACCGCGAGATGATCGCAGCGCTCGGCATTGATATCCAGACGCTCTATACCATCGTCTTTGCGCTTGGAGCAGCATTGGCCGGACTGGCAGGCGCATTGGTCGGTGCTTTGCAGTCAGTTCAGGTCGGCATGGGGGAGCCCGTCCTCATCCTCGCTTTCGTGGTCATTGTCATCGGCGGTATCGGCTCCATCAAGGGCGCATTGATCGGCGCTATTCTTGTCGGCCTCATTGATACAATGGGGCGCTTTCTCTTGCCCAAGACTCTCGCACTGATCCTTCCCGCCGCACAGGCCGGAATGGTCGGTGGCGCACTCGCTTCCATGCTGATCTATATTGTCATGGCCCTGATCCTCGCATTCCGGCCGCGCGGCCTGTTTGCCGCGTAAGGATCACAAGCTCATGATCGCACGCGAGACCATCATTAATTTAGTTCTGGCAGTGATATTGCTGGCTGTCCCGCTGATCGCCATGGCTTTCGGCGAACCATTCTACGTCACACTATCGACCCGTGTTGCCATTCTGGCCCTTGCCGCTGTCGGATTGAATATAGCGCTTGGACTTGGCGGACTGGTATCCTTCGGACATGCAGCCTTCTTTGGGATAGGCGGCTATGCTGCCGGTATTCTGGCCACCCATGCCTTCAACGCCGAACCCATGCTCTTTGGCTTTGAGGGCACCACTTCAATGCCATGGATATGGCTGATCGCGCTCACTGTCTGCGGACTGGTGGCACTGCCTATCGGCGCGATCAGTCTGCGTACTTCAGGCGTTTATTTCATCATGATCACTCTCGCCTTCGCGCAAATGATCTATTACTTCGCTATCTCATGGCCCGCCTATGGCGGCGAGGATGGCTTATCCCTATCCGTTCGCAACTCATTTCCGCTGATCAATACGGCAAAGCCCCTGCCCTTTTTTCTCATCTGTTACGCATTGCTGCTTCTGGCGATGGGCCTATTTGCGCTCATCCGCGGCTCGCGTTTCGGTGCAGCGCTGCAAACAGCAAGGCAGAATGATACGCGGCTTGCTGCGGTTGGCATTGCACCCTTCAATATCAGGCTCATAGCCTTTATCATCTCGGCCATGGTGACCGGTCTGGCAGGCGCACTATTTGCGGATCTGAACCGGTTTGCCAGCCCTTCAATGCTGTCATGGCACATGTCCGGCGAGTTGATCGTGCTTATTATCTTGGGCGGCAAAGGCAGGCTCTTTGGCCCCCTTGCCGGTGCCATGCTGTATGTCCTATTCGAATATACGCTCGGCGGCATTACAGAGAGATGGCAATTCTTTCTCGGACTCATTCTTCTCGGCGTAGTGCTTTTCGCGCGCGGCGGATTGCTTGGGCTTCTTGCAGGAAAGGCGCGTCATGGTTGAGCCCATCCTCGAAATTAGAGAGTTACGCAAGAGCTTCGGTGCCTTGAAAGCGACCGATGGCGTGAGCCTTGATCTGCGCCCCGGCGAAATCCATGCCCTGATTGGACCCAATGGCGCTGGCAAGAGCACACTCATCCACCAGATATCCGGCTCCATCCGGCAGGACAGCGGCACGATCCGCTTTCTCGGCGAGGATATGGCAGGGCTCGGCATGCCCGAGCGCGCCCGTCGCGGCCTTGGTCGCAGTTTCCAGATATCGTCTCTTGCTCCAGAATTTTCCGCTTTACGCAATGTCATGCTGGCCGTGCAGGCGCGACAGGGCTCAAGCCTTCGTTTCTTCCGCCCCGTGATGGCTGACAAGAGTTTGACGGAGCCCGCCATGGCAATGCTGGAGCGCGTTGGCTTGGCCAAGCGTGCAAACCTGCCTGCGGCTGAACTATCCCACGGTGAACGCCGCCAGCTTGAAATTGCCATTGCACTGGCACTCGGATCAAAGGCATTCCTTTTCGATGAACCTATGGCGGGCATGGGTCCGGAAGGCTCCAAGGTCTTGACCGGATTTCTGGATGGCCTGCGCCATGAGGCACCGATCCTGCTCGTCGAACATGATATGGACGCCGTATTTGCCCTTGCCGACCGCATATCTGTTCTGGTTTACGGGCGCATTATCGCGTCGGGAACAGTTGATGACATTCGCAACGATCCCGAAGTGCGCCGGGCCTATCTCGGAGAAGCCGCATGACACTTCTCAGCATCAAAGGTCTTGAGACTTTCTATGGCGCTTCGCAGGCATTGTTCGGTGTTGATCTGGATGTGGAAGAAGGCGAAGTCGTCGCGTTGATGGGCCGCAATGGGATGGGTAAAACGACAACCATCAATTCGATCTTCGGTCTTGTCCGTGCGCGCTCCGGCGCTATCAGCTTTGCTGGCAAACAGGTAACCAGTCTGCGACCGCACAAGATAGCCCGGCTCGGGCTGGGACTGGTGCCGGAAGGCAGGCGCTGCTTTCCCAATCTGACAGTGCTTGAAAACCTTTTAGCTGCGGCAAGAGGCAATGAGTGGACTGTACAGAAAGTTGGCGAATTATTTCCGCGCCTGAATGAGCGCCGCGACCAGTTTGCCAATACATTGTCGGGCGGCGAGCAGCAGATGCTCGCCATCGGTCGGGCGCTTATGACAAATCCGCGCCTGCTGGTGCTGGATGAGGCAACGGAGGGTCTTGCCCCGGTCATCCGGCAGGACATATGGGCAGCCATTAGAAAGCTGAAGGCTGCGGGACAGTCGATCCTTGTTGTCGATAAAACGCTGGCGGAGTTGCTGCCCGTGGCCGATCGTTGCTTTGTCTTGGAAAAAGGCACAACCGTCTTTGCCGGCACGCCCGAGCAACTCACTCCCGCGCTTCAAGATCGATATTTGGGCGTTTGACTGGCGCGTGAAATCGCGACCACGAATGTCATCTCATACAAATATATTTTAAGCTTGAAATTTATTTGTAACCGGTTCATTTTGGGTTTTAACGGCTGACGAGAAGCGCAAACGCATAAGCGGGAAAGCATCGCCAGTCTTTTGGAGGAACAAGCATGCGGATTGTCTGTATTGGTGGCGGCCCTGCCGGCCTCTATTTTGCTCTTCTCATGAAGCGCCAGCATCCCGAACACCACATCACTGTCGTGGAGCGTAACCGTGCGTTTGATACATTCGGCTGGGGCGTCGTTTTCTCCGATGCAACCATGCAGTCAATGCGCCAATGGGACCCGCAGACAGCCGAGACAATTGAAGTAGCATTCAATCATTGGGACGATATTGAACTGGTGTTCAAGGGCCGAAAGATTCGCACCAGCGGTCACGGTTTTGTCGGTATCGGCCGCAAGAAAATGCTGAACATCCTGCAGGATCGCTGCCTTGAACTTGGTGTGGAACTCCTCTTCGAAAAAGACGTGAATGGCGATGAGGAATTTCCGGACGCCGATCTGATTATCGCCTCTGATGGGGTGAATTCGCGCATTCGCACAAAATATACCGACATCTTCCGCCCCGATATGGTGGTTCGGCCCAATCGCTTTGTCTGGCTGGGAACGGATAAGCGTTTTGACGCCTTCACCTTCGATTTCCAGAAAACCGAACATGGGTGGTTTCAGGCGCATATCTATCGGTTCGACGAGAACACATCCACCTTTATCGTTGAAACGACAGATGAAGTATTCAAGGCCCATGGCCTCGACAAGATGGATCAGGACGCATCCATTGCCTTTTGCGAAAACCTGTTTGCCGAGACGCTCGACGGCCACAAGCTGATGACCAATGCGCGCCATCTGCGCGGTTCCGCCTGGCTTAATTTTGGCCGCCTGATCTGTGAGAAATGGAGCCATTTTAACGGCAAAAGCCATGTGGTTCTCATGGGTGACAGCGCCCATACGGCCCATTTCGCCATTGGCTCTGGAACCAAACTTGCCATTGATGACGCTATCGAGCTTACCCGGCAGTTTGATATTGCGGGCCATGACAAAGCCAATATTCCTGCGGTTCTAGCCGCCTATGAGGATGTGCGCCGTGTTGATGTTGCGCGTATTCAGAACGCAGCGCGCAATGCGATGGAATGGTTCGAGGTGGTCGGCACACGCTATGCGGATACTCTTGAACCAGAACAATTCATGTATTCCATGCTGACCCGCTCGCAGCGCATCAGCCATGAAAATCTGCGGCTGCGGGACAAGGACTGGCTGGAAGGTTTTGAACGCTGGTTTGCCGAACGTGCGGGGGTCAATCCCTCGTCGAACGGTTCAGTACCCCCGCCCATGTTTACGCCGTTCAAAATTCGCGGCCTGACCCTGCATAATCGCATCATGGTATCGCCCATGGCGATGTATTCGGCCACTGATGGCCTGCCCAATGATTTCCATCTGGTGCATCTTGGCGCGCGTGCCATGGGTGGAGCAGCGCTGATTTTCCCGGAAATGACCTGCGTTTCCGCCGATGCGCGTATCACTCCCGGTTGTCTCGGCCTTTGGAACGACGAGCAGGAAACCGCCTGGAAGCGGGTTGTTGACTTCGTGCATCAGCAGACACCTGCAAAGATCGGCATTCAGCTTGGCCATGCGGGCCGCAAGGGTTCCACCAAAGTTGCATGGGAAGGCATTGACCAGCCTGTCGCCGAGGGCGGCTGGCCTCTTATCTCTGCGTCAGCCCTGCCCTATCTGCAAAATTCTGATACGCCTCGCGCCATGACAAGGGATGATATGGATCGCGTTAAGGCAGATTTTGTGCAAGCAACGCAACGAGCGTGCAATCTTGGTTTCGATATGCTCGAACTGCATGCAGCCCATGGCTATCTCCTGTCGAGCTTTCTTTCACCCCTCACCAATCATCGTGAAGATGAGTATGGCGGCGACCACGCAGGTCGCGCACGTTTCCCGTTAGAAATATTTCACGCCATCCGGCAGGTTTGGCCTGAAGACAAGCCAATATCAGTGCGTCTTTCGACCAATGACTGGTTCGAAGGCGGTAATACGCCTGAAGATGCCGCAATCTTTGCGCAGATGTTCAAGAAGGCCGGAGCAGATATGATTGACTGCTCATCCGGTCAGGTGGTCAAGGAAGAACAGCCGGTCTATGGCCGCCTGTTCCAGACACCGTTCTCAGACAAAATCCGCAATGAGATTCAAATTCCTACAATTGCGGTTGGCGCAATTTCCGAAGCCGATCACGCCAATTCGATTATCGCCGCAGGACGTGCGGATCTATGCGCTGTGGCTCGTCCGCATCTGGCTGATCCATCCTTCGTCATGCATGAGGCTGCAAAGATCGGCTATGCCGATCAGCCTTGGCCCAAGCAATATTATTCGGCCAAGGCGCAATATGTGAATAATCTGGCCCGGGCAGCCAAGCCATGAGCCAAGCAAAGAAGCACGCATTCATCACAGGCGCTGGCACTGGCATCGGCCGGTCCACAGCTCTGACCTTGGCTGCGGAAGGTATGCGTGTAACGCTCGCCGGGCGGCGGCATACGCCGCTTACAGAGGTCAAAAACCTGATCGTTGATAAGGGCGGTGAAGCCTTGGTTCTTGACGGTTTCGATGTGACGGAGGCTGCCTCAGTCGAGCAGAATATCGCAAAATCCATTTCTTTTGCGGGTGAAATCGGCGTGCTTGTTAACTGCGCCGGTGAAGCGCCCTCAGCACCTTTTGACAAGACAGACCTTGATCTCTGGAACCGGGTTCTCGGCGTAAATCTGACAGGTACATTTATCGTAACACAGGCGGCACTTTCCTCACTGCGCCTTTCCGGCAATGGCCGGATCATCAATATTGCCAGCACGGCAGGGCTAACCGGCTATCCTTATGTTTCGGCCTATTGTGCAGCCAAGCATGGCGTGATTGGCCTGACACGATCGCTTGCGCTGGAACTGGCGCGAACCGATATCACGGTTAATGCCGTCTGCCCCGGCTTTACCGATACGCCCCTGCTCGACAATGCGGTCGAAATGATCAGCGGCAAAACCGGTCGTTCAATTGATGATGCCCGCGCCAGCCTTGCCCGTTCCAACCCGCAAGGCAGGCTCGTCACACCGCAGGAAGTCGCCGATACGGTGCTTTGGCTGGCATCTGAAAAAGCAAGCGCAATAACTGGCCAGGCAATCCCTGTTGCCGGCGGCGAAGTGATGGGAGGCTAAACAGAATGAGCAATCCAATGCAGGATAAAAAGCGTCCCTTCAAGGATCACAAGGCCAAGCATTTTCTGTTTGAGACGGATGATGACGGCCGCGTTGCCACGATTACGCTCAATCGCCCGGAAAAGAAAAATCCTCTCACCTTTGAAAGCTACGAGGAACTGACCGAGCTGTTCCGCTCCCTTGCCCGTGCAAGCGATGTGCGTGCAGTTGTGTTGACCGGGGCAGACAATAACTTCTCCTCAGGCGGCGATGTCTTTGACATTATCGAACCGCTGACGCGCATGGCAATGCCAGACCTTCTGGATTTTACACGCATGACAGGGGATCTGGTGCGGCAGATCAGAGCTTGCCCGCAACCAATCATCGCTGCGGTGGATGGAATTTGCGCTGGAGCGGGAGCCATTCTCGCAATGGCTGCTGACTTCCGGATTGCAACGCCTGAAACGCGAACCGCTTTCCTGTTTACCCGTGTTGGACTTGCTGGTGCCGATATGGGGGCTTGCGGCATTCTTCCGCGCATTATCGGGCAAGGCCGCGCTAGCGAACTGCTCTTTACAGGCCGTGCGATGACGGCAAATGAAGGCCATGCCTGGGGCTTTTATAATGTCCTGCATGAGCGGCCCAACTTGCTTGGTGAAGCGCAGCGCTTTGCCCGCACAGTTGCGGATGGACCCTGGTTTGCCCATGCCATGACCAAAAAGATGCTGGATCAGGAATGGGCCATGGGCATTGATCAGCTCATTGAATCGGAGGCGCAAGCCCAAGCCATTTGCATGGCGACAGGCGATTTTCGCCGGGCCTTCGAAGCCTTTGCGGCCAAGACCAAACCTCAGTTCGAAGGGAACTAGCGGATGGTTGCCAAACCCGCAGGAATGCTGACCCGCGAACATTTGCAATGGCCGTTTTTCGGCGAGGATGCACGCACACTGGCAAGCGAACTCGATAGCTTCATCTCCGGCGGCGGGTTGGGCGAAATCGATCATGCAGATGCCGACTCCGCATGCAAAAAACTGGTCGCTAAGCTAGGCGCAGCCGGAATATTGCGCCATTGCGTGCCAAAGGATTTTGGCGGCGTTTCGCAAGAGATCGATAGTCGCTCGCTTTGCGTCATCAGGGAAACATTGGCCTATACGGATGGCCTAGCGGATTTCGCCTTTGCCATGCAAGGGCTTGGCACTGGCGCGATAAGCCTTGCCGGTTCTCAGGAGCTGAAGCAGCAAATCCTGCCCAAGATTGCGCGAGGAGAGTTGATATCAGCATTTGCATTATCAGAGCCGGATGCCGGTTCAGATGTTGCAGCGCTCAGTTGTTCCGCCCGCCGCGATGGCGAAGATTTCATTCTGGATGGCGAAAAAATCTGGATTTCCAATGGCGGGATAGCCGATGTCTATACGGTCTTTGCCCGTACCGGTGAAGCGCCGGGGACACGCGGTATTTCGGCCTTTATTGTCTATGCTGATACGCCAGGTTTTTCCATTGTCGAACGCATTGAAACCATTGCACCCCATCCGCTGGCCCGCATTCGCTTCGACAATTGCCGCATACCGGCTTCCCAGCTTTTAGGAATGGCAGGCGAAGGCTTCAAGATCGCAATGCGAACACTTGATATTTTCCGCCCATCTGTGGCTGCCGCCGCCATAGGCTTTGCCCGGCGGGCACTTGATGAGGCCGTAGCACATGCCAGAAGCCGCAAGATGTTTGGTGCAACCCTGTCTGATCTGCCTACAGCACAAAGCACACTGGGTGAAATGGCAACGGCGATCGACGCTGCCGCGCTACTGACATTCCGTACCGCATGGCGGCGGGACGTGCAGAAACTCCCAACAACAAGCGAAGCCGCAATGGCAAAGCTGACGGCCACTGAAAATGCCCAATGGGTCATCGATCAGGCGCTGCAACTCTTTGGCGGGCGCGGGGTAAGGGTTGGCGAAATTACCGAGCGTCTTTACCGCGAGATTCGTGCCCTACGTATCTATGAGGGCGCAACCGAAGTTCAAAAACTCATCATCGGCCGCGAGCTGATGAAGAGCGCTGGCAAAAAGGCAGGATAATTCCCATGCATGGATCAAAAGCATATTACGACTGGCAGGACCCGTTTAATCTCGACGCACAATTGAGCGAGGAAGAGCGGATGGTGCGTGATACCGCACGGGCCTACGGTGAAGACAAATTGCTGCCCCGCGTGCAGGAAGCCTTCCGCCATGAAAAGACTGATCCGTCCATATTCGCTGAAATGGGCGCGCTTGGACTGCTTGGACCGACAGTGCCGGAGGAGTATGGCGGGGCGGGGCTAAACTATGTTTCCTATGGCTTGATCGCACGGGAAATTGAACGGATCGATAGCGGCTATCGCTCCATGATGAGCGTGCAATCTTCACTGGTCATCGTTCCGATTCATACTTTCGGCAGCGAGGATCAGAAGCAGAAATATCTTCCGGGTCTGATTGCAGGCACAAAAATCGGCTGCTTCGGACTAACCGAACCGGACCACGGTTCTGATCCCGGCTCCATGGCAAGTCGTGCTCGTAAGGTGGATGGCGGCTATCTGTTGAATGGTTCCAAAACCTGGATTTCCAATTCACCAATTGCCGATGTGTTTGTGGTCTGGGCAAAAACGGAAGATGGGTTGATCCGCGGCTTCATTCTTGAAAAGGGTTGGAAAGGGCTTTCCGCGCCTGCCATTCACGGCAAGGTTGGCCTGCGTGCTTCCATCACCGGCCAGATCGTGATGGACGATGTGTTTGTGCCGGAGGAAAACGTGCTCCCGCATGTGACAGGACTTAAAGGACCGTTCACCTGCCTGAACTCAGCGCGGTTTGGAATTGCATGGGGTGCACTGGGTGCTGCTGAATCATGTTTCGAAACAGCACGTGATTACGTGATGGATCGCAAACAGTTTGGTCGCCCACTTGCGGCAAATCAGTTGATCCAGAAGAAGCTCGCCGATATGGCAACCGAGATAGCTCTTGGACTGCAAGGCTGCCTGCGTCTTGGTCGCATGAAGGATGAGGGCTCGCCCCCTGTTGAGCTTACATCAATCCTGAAACGCAATTCCTGCGGGAAGGCCTTGGAAATTGCCCGCAATGCCCGCGATATGCTGGGAGGCAATGGCATTTCCGATGAGTTCCCGGTAGCGCGCCACCTCGTCAATCTTGAGGTCGTCAATACCTATGAAGGCACGCATGATATCCACGCCCTAATTTTAGGCCGCGCCATTACCGGCATTGCGGCATTCTCCAATTGACCGGAAGCAGCATGACCAAAACTGTTGAACAGATCAGCGTGAGCACCCCAAATCGTGTTTTGCAGCCAGAGGGTTGGGCGCGACCAATTGGCTACTCCAATGGAATGGAAGCACGCGGGCGAACAGTCTTTGTCGGCGGACAGATCGGCTGGAACGCTCAATGTAAATTTGAAGCAAAGGACCTGCCAGGGCAGGTGCGGCAGACTCTCGAGAATATCCTCGCCATATTGCGTGAGGGCGGCGCTGGCCCCGAGCATGTCACCACCATGACCTGGTATGTTTTGGACCGGAAGCAATATTCGGCAGCATTGAAGGAAATCGGCGCTGCCTACAAAGCCACCATGGGCCGGCACTTCCCGGCAATGGCGGTCGTTCAAGTGTCGGGCCTGATCGAAGATGAAGCGCTTGTCGAGATTCAGGCAACCGCTGTTGTGCCGGACTGAACATGGCTGTCAGCTGGAATCGCCAAGACAATATCGGTCTGATCTGGATCGATAATCCGCCGGTGAATGCAACGTCCCATGCGGTGCGTGAGGGTTTGGCTATTGCTCTGGCCGAAGCAAATGCGGATGTGGCGATCCAAGCCATCATTATGGCATGCAAAGGCAAAACCTTTGTTGCGGGTGCAGACGTGAAAGAGTTCGGCACGCCTCCGCGCGCGCCCTTCCTCAATGATCTGATGCAGTTGATAGAAGACTCCGCAAAGCCTGTTATTGCCGCGCTCCATGGAACAGTCTTGGGCGGTGGTTTGGAGATCGCGCTTGCTGCGCACGGCCGTATTGCGGCTCTACAAACCCAACTTGGTTTGCCGGAAGTAAAGCTCGGAATTATCCCGGGCGCCGGTGGAACGCAGAGGCTACCCCGGTTGATTGGCATGCCAGAGGCAATCGATATGGTTGCAAGCGGTAAGCGGGTTTCAGCAGCGCAGGCCCTTGATCTTGGAATGATTGACCGCATCTCCGATAATGATCTGATCCAGGATGCAATTGCATTTGCACAAATACTTGCTGGTCGTGAGCCGCGTCGAACCGGGACACTGCCTGTGCGCGAATTCGATGGACTGGCGGTAGACGCACAGATCACCGCGATAGAACGCAAGGCACGCGGGCAAATATCGCCGGGCGCAGCTGCGCGGAGCGCATTTTCTGCGGCCAGTTTGCCAATCGAGCAAGGCTTGAAACGTGAGCGGGAAAAGTTCCTCGACCTGGTCAATTCCGAACAGGCAATTGCGCTTCGTTATGTTTTTGCTGCAGAACGTCTCGCGGCTAAAGTCGCTGATCTTGAGGGAATAAGTCCTCGCTTTGTACAGAATGTAGGCATTGCCGGTGCCGGACTCATGGGCGCTGGCATCGCCGTCGCCTTTGCTGATGCTGGGTATGATATCACAATCGTAGAACGTGATGAGCCGTCTATGGATTTGGGCCGCAAGCGGATCGAAGGCATTTACGATCGCATGGTGAAGTCCGGTCGGATTGATATTGCTCTCAAGGAACAACGGCTTTCCCGCATTGGCTTTCATATTGATCGCGCTGCTTTTTCCCAATGCGATCTTGTTCTTGAAGCAGTCTTTGATGATCTGGATGTGAAACAGGAACTCTTTGCATCGCTCTCTTCCATTGTGCGGGCAGATGCCATTCTGGCAACCAATACGAGCTATCTGAATCCGGATGCCATTGCTTCTGTGATCATGAACCCCAGCCGTTTCATTGGGCTGCATTTCTTCTCACCAGCGAACATTATGCGGCTTGTTGAGGTCGTACGAACAAAAGACATCGCGCCAGATGTTCTGGCTGCGGGATTGGCCGTCACAAAGCGTCTGGGCAAGCTTGGTATCGTCAGCGGTGTTTGCGAAGGCTTTATCGGCAATCGTTTGTTTACGGCCTATCGGCATCAATGCGACATCATGCTTGAAGATGGCGCACTGCCCCATGAGATTGATGCGGCCGTCGAGGCATATGGTTTTCCGATGGGTCCTTACGCGGTTACCGATCTGGCGGGGCTGGACATTTCCTGGGCTCGCCGCAAGCGTGATGCGGGCAAGCGCGACCCTGCAGCACGGTATGTCACCATTGCTGATCGTTTGTGTGAAGCAGGGCGCTTCGGCCAAAAGGCGGGCAAAGGCTACTACGCCTATGATGGCGGCAAAAGATCGGTGGACCCTGCCGTTGCAGACCTGATCACAACCATCTCGGATGAAAAGGGAATTACCCGTTGCTCGTTCGGGCAGGATGAAATCATGACGAACATCATTGGCGGGCTTGTTGCCGAGGGTGACAAGCTGATGAATGAAGGCATAGCCATGCGCGCTTCCGACATCGATCTGGTGCTCATCAATGGTTATGGCTATCCCGCATGGCGCGGCGGGCCCATGTTTCAATCCGGCAGACACTGACTTTAACGAAGCAGTTTTACGCCAGCCATACCCATTGCGGCGCCCGCAATTTTTACCAAAAAATTCGCAATATCCGCATGTCTGTTCTGCATGAAATGCTGCGCATATTCAAAGAGTCCGCATGACACTATTATAATAATCGCCACAAAAATCAGCCGTTTCGGATAGGTCAGGCTGAATGTGATGCCAAGCAGCAGAAATGCGGAAAACCGCTCGACATTTGGCCCGATCCAGGTTGCAGGACGCAATGTAATCGGCCCCACTGTCATCACCATGATTAATAGCAATAGCACCCAGGCAAGGGCATGATGCGACGCCGGGTAATCAATCAGCCTTTTCAACATCCAATACGCCCGACGGCGAAATCCTTCCGCGGAGAAGATCGAAGAGAGCCAATCCATTTCCCTTTAATCGTCCTTTCCGGTCTATCCACGCTTCCGGCGAAATGCTTCCAAAAATATTGGCAATCAAATTCTTGGATGCCATGGCGATAGCCTTGGAGAAAGCCATGGTGCCTTTCCTGGCCAGATAATATGGATTGGCAATCTGGGAATAGCCGAGCTTTATCCCGGAGGTCCGACCACTCTTCACGCCAAGATGAATACCGCGCTGCTTGTTTGATTTGACGATACGGCCATGTTTGGCAAGCGACCGGCTCAGATCAACATCCTCAAGCCAGCAGTAAAGTGGAAGGTTTTCATCAAACCAGATATCGTTGCGTCTCATCACGTCAAGTCGCAAAGTCATATTGCAGCCATACCCGTTATAGACATCCTTCAACAGGTCGGGGCGCGAAGACGGATCATCCAGAAGGGCCTGCAACAGACTTGCACCTTCTTTCACCTGTATTCCGGCTGTTCCTATGCCATCTACAAGAACATTACCCGTTGATATGACGATATCATCATGTTCGAGGAACAGCTTTTCGACCTCGGCTATATAGTTCGGAGCCATCAGAAAATCGTCGTCGAGAAACAATAATATATCGAAATCCGGCAATGCTCGAATGATGTCGTTGCGTTGCTTGGCCAGCCCGGAAGTCGATTGCAGCGATAGCAGCGGAACGCTCATCCCTGCCTCCAGATTTTCCGGAGTATCGCTTGGCTTGAGTGTGCAGATAACAATCTGATCGGGTAGCCGGTTCTGTTGCTCAATCAAGGGAACCGTGGCGGCCAATATTCTCGGTCTGCCGGTTGACGGTATGCCGACTGCAATCTTGAGCCGTTGTTTTGGTTCGCGCGTCATAACCTGCTCCACCGGAAACTTGCCAATGAACCTGCAAATTTGGAGAAACGCCTTTGAAGTGAGCGGCTGTAACTTTCTGCCCGAAGGCTTGATGGCGGGAAAGCGAGCGGCGTGGCTGTGCGGGGATGTAGAGGTGTATTGAAAACAACACCCACCGCATCCGAGTTGATGCCACTGCAATTTGCAATCGCCGCGCCAAGGACATCGAGTGTTACATTCTGCCGGTCACCTACGGTGAGAATAACGCAGTCGACAATCACACTGACTATTCGAGCATCTGCACTGGTCGTCAAATCCGGCAGATCGAGGATGATGATATCGTGCTGATCGCGCAATCTGTCGAGGTGGCTCTCCAGAGCCTGAAGATTGAGATAGCGATATGCCTGGCTCGAACTATGGGTTATCTCGTCTACGCTCATGAGAGCTGGCGGCGTTATTACGGATACGGAAGCATAGGGTTCCTCCGCTCGAATTTCATCGACCTTCCGAATAGTTCGTGCGTCGCGGCGGCTTGACCCTTCGGTTGCTTCAATTTTCCTGTGGTTTTCTACAACATCGGTTGAGATAGCCTGATGGGGCTTGGTCATTGTCGTGAACAGCCGGGTAAGCGTCGGGTTGGCGGCACAGGTATCGATCAGCATCGTTCTTGAACCCGTCGCTGCATAAAGCTGTGCCAAATTGCTGGCGACTGTTGTCTTGCCCTCGCCCGGCAGCGCCGATGTAATACCCACGACTTTTGCACCTTGCCGACGCATTATCAGATCCAGCGAGGCCTTGGTATTGCGAACAGCGTCTGAAAAGAGGTGATTGGGATGATCCAGTACGAAATTCAGCAATTGATACTGCTCTTGCGGATTGCCCTTTGAAATCGCTCTGGCCGAAACAAATGGCAATGTGCCAAGGCTGTTCAACCCAAGTTCGCGTCGCAAACGGCTCTCTGTTTTGATGCGACGATCACTAACCTCTCGAACGGCAGAATAGGCAAGCCCCGCCAGTCCGCCAAGCACGCTCGCAAGCGCGAGTACCAGCGACCCCTTGGGCCAGGTCTTGCCGAGCGGGATCGCAGCAGCGGAGACCAGACGGGAATCTCCTACAGGGAAAGATTCCTGCTGCAAGGCACTGATTAATTGCTGCATCAAACTTTGATACATTTGCCGATAGGTATTTGCGCGGCTTTCAAGCTCGCCCAGCTGAACGCGGGCCATGCCCTTGCTGAGACCGGATTGAATCGTCGCTTGCAGCTGGTCATTGACATATTGCTCGCGACGCTCGGCCGCTTCGACATTCGATTTATAAACCTGCCCGATACGAACGATTTCCTGGCGTACTTCACCCTTCAGGCGTGCGATCTCCTGCTGGGCAGCTTGCACCGCCGCTCCATTTTCGCCATAGCGCCCCTTCAACTCATCAAGCTGGGTGGAAGCCGTATTCAGCCGTTCACGAAGCGCTGTTATCTGCGGATTGCGAAGTGCTTCGTCAACATATCCGTCGACATAAGTCTCCGATTGGAGAAACTTGTTGATCATCGCAAGCTTTGCCTTCTCCGCCGAAGTATCAGCTTTTGCTCTGGAAAGCTGGATATTCGCCTCGGTGAGTTGCTGTTCATCCAGCGAAGTTGCACCAGCTTGCGATATCTGGTTCTGGTTACGGAAATCCTCCACGGCACGAGCGGATGCATTCGCTTGCCCGCTAATCTCCGCAAGTCTGCTTTCCAGCCAACCGGCGCCGCTTTTTGCCGCCGATGATTTTGCATCAAGACCCGCTTTGATGTAGGCCAACGCCGTGGCATTTGCCACCGTTGCAGCCTTGGCCGGGTCCGTGGAATTATATGCAACGTCGAGCACATAGGATTGCCCGACACGCCAGACGCGCAATCGCTCCAGAAAGCCCGCAACTGTCTTGCGCATGATCAATTCAGGTTCAACCACCTTGCCTTTGTCCGAACGCCAGAAAGCAAGGCTGGACAAGAGGCTATCGCCGCCTTGAAGCTCGGGATCCTCCGTGAGCGAAAGCTGCTCGATGACGCTTTTGGCGATGGCTTCAGAGCGGATGATTTCAACCTGGCTTTCAACCTCACCGGTTTCGATCACGATCGTCCCCGAAACCGCATCCTGCGAGGCAATTCTGGCCTGTTCGGGATCAATGACTATTCGGGCCGTGGCCGTGAAAATCGGCTCCGCTACCAGGAGATAGGCCACGGCAATTAGTACTGATCCAAGAATGGAAGCGCCAACAAAGCGCCAGTTGCGCCGCAAGAAACCGACAATATCGGCCATACCGATCAAATGGGCATCGGCATGAAGTTCATCAGTCCGTGTCGAGTGATGTTTATGTCTGACCATCTTTATTATCCACAATGTTCTTATTGGGTCGTTTTGACTTGCGCGGCAGCGGCGTTGAGCGGAACGGGTAGCGACGCAGGCGTGCCCGATTCAGCAGGCATTTCTGGGTTGTTACCGGCTGTCTTCTTGGAAAACCGCACGTTGAGTGCCGCCCGCACAACATCGCCAGGCACCAGGACGGTATCCTCGTTTGCTGCAATCTCGATTGGCTCCGCGGTCGTTGCCCTGGTGATGGTGAATACGAGATCAGGCTCCTGTTTTTCTCCGGGCTTTGCCTTGCCCGACAAAATTGATCCCGCAGCAACGAGCAGCCTTTCAGCTGTGTCCTGCCTTATCTTGAGCTGATCCAGCGCAGCCTGCGCTGTTTGAAGCTCTGTCGTAGCGGTGGTTTGACGGAGATTAACCAAATTTTGGGCATCACGGCTCGCCTGGCTGATATTCTGCCGGGCACGCATGATGGCGGTAACCTGATCAAGCCGATCAGCCTGCAAGGTTGTGATAATCCGCTGTAAATCTGATTGGCGGGATGTTGTGGCGATGCCGCGCTCCACCAGCGGCTTGACCGTCTCAAGCTCCGCATCCATCAGCTTGATCTGTTTTTCCTGGCCAGCTACTTTTTCCTGCAAAACCTCGATTTCGGAAGCGAAAAGCGCACGCAATTCATCAAGGTTTGCAAGCTGGCGCTTCAAACCATTCGACTGCGTATCGAAGATTGCCCGCTCTTCAGCAGTGATGGATTGAATGCTCGTGCCGTCGGCCAACTCAGAAAGATCGTCCGGAAATTGAATCTCCGTTGTCCCGGCAACCTCTGCCTTCAGGCGCGCCACACGAGCAAGCGTCCGCACCATTTCGCCGTGGACAGATTGCAGCTCTCCAAGATATTGAATCTGTTCAACTGTCCTTGCTTCTTCTCGCGGGCGATATCTGCCGCCAGCCAAGGCAACGGCCTGCAAGACTGTAAGGCCGGGTCTGAACCTGTATTCACCAGGCCGCTCAACATTTCCAACGAGGAAAATTGCAGGATACTCCACGACCTGCACGGCGACATTCGGCATGGTAACCAAGCCGGTCGCCTTCTGGATGCGCTTTGAAATTTCGGTCGCCGCCGATGAGGCATCAAGGGCTGCTATCTCCATTGTGCCAATGAGTGGAAGAAGCACAGTTCCACTATCTGACACAACATACTCGCCGTTCAGCGCGGTCCACTCTCTATATTCTCCGCGCGAGGCAATCCACTCAAGAACAGTCAATCTTAACCGGGTGTAGGGAGCGAGCTTGTAATCGCCATTGGCGTAAGCGGAAAAGGGCAAAGCGAGACATGAAAACGCCATGGCCGTTGCTGCTATTGTGCGCACAAACCTCTTGATTGCCCACGGAAATTTCACGCCCATTTGCTATCCCACAATTTATTATTTTGCACTATTATCGTGGAGCTGCGGGTAGGTGGCAATTAATCAATCATGGATTTATTGTAATAAATTCGGTGTATCCACGGTACTTTTCCACAATTTAAAGTCATGCTTGCGGGATAGATAAGCATATCTGTAAATTATACATGATTACCAATATTCCCGTCACAGGAAAACATAATATACCCTCCTAGATACACACGTAACTAGTATTGCCCTGCCCTTTAAATCCAATTATTTATTGACCCCTGAGGGCCATATTATAGGCTTCAATAGCTGTATCCAAGCGGGGAATATACTCCGCAGTTGCAGTGGTTTGGGGGCAACTATGTGTGGAATTGCAGGCTACTTCGCCTCAAAAGGCTCACTTCAGGACGGTCAGTCTGTGTTGAGCTCGATGATTGGTGCAATTGCACATCGTGGACCTGACGAAAACGGCATCTACGTCGATCAGAATGCTGGCTTGGGGCACATGAGGCTCTCCATCGTCGGGCTGGAAGACGGCCAGCAGCCTATGAAGAATGCTCGTGGTGATGTCGTCATCAGCTATAATGGCGAAGTGTTCAATTATGTTGAGTTGCGCGATGATTTGATTGCGCAGGGGCATGTTTTCCAGACATCAAGCGACACCGAAGTCATCCTGCATCTTTACGATGAGCTGGGCCCGGATTGCGTCAAGAAACTCAATGGTGATTTTGCCTTTGCGATATGGGACCAAAGGCGCCGCCGCATGATGCTTGCGCGGGATCGCATGGGTGTGCGGCCATTATTCTATACTTGGCACAAGGGCACTATGTTCTTTGCCTCGGAAGCCAAATCACTTTTAACCGTTCCCGGTATCGAAGCTGAAGTCGATATATATGCTTTGGACCAGATATTCACGCTGTGGGCACCCATTGCGCCTCGTACGATCTTCAGGAACATCTTTGAATTGCAGCCGGCGCATTTCCTGCTGCTTGAGGGTGAGACATTCAAGACAGCGCCATATTGGCAACTGCAATACCCCGATCGCGATAGTGCGGCCTCCCCACGGTCTGAAGATCACGTTGCCGAGGAATTACTGCATCTCCTGACTGATGCCACGCGCATTCGTCTAAGGGCTGATGTGCCTGTGGGATCCTATCTTTCAGGCGGATTGGATTCCTCCGCCGTGTCAGCAATTGCAGCCAAAATTGTGCCGGACCGCCTGCGAACATTTTCAATCGGTTTTGAATCTGCCGAACATGACGAGACTGCATTCCAGATGCAGATGGTCGAAGCACTTGGCACCGATCACTCCGCCTTAACCTGTAGTACAAACGACATCGCAAACATCTTCCCCTCGGTGATTGCGCATACGGAGCGGCCTGTTCTTCGTACAGCTCCAGCGCCACTCTATCTTCTATCGCGTCTTGCCAGCAGTGAAGGCTACAAAGTCGTCTTGACTGGCGAAGGGGCTGATGAGGTCTTTGCTGGATATGATCTGTTTCGCGAAGCGAAAGTGCGTCGCTTCTGTGCCGCACAGCCGACGTCGCGGATCCGCCCACAACTGTTTCGAAAACTATACCCCTATCTCAGTGGACTGAAGCAGCAGTCTCCAGAATATCTGTCGGCATTTTTCGGCGCCGGTGCCGACGATATCCGTGATCCCTTATATTCGCATCGCCCACGTTTTAGGGGTACTGCGGCAACGAAGATGTTTTTCTCTCAGGACCTGCAAACCGCGCTGAACGGCTATGACGCAACCGCCGATCTCGTTTCCGGGCTTCCAAAAGATTTCACGCGCTGGCACCCCTTGCATCAAGCGCAGTATCTGGAAACATCATTGCTATTGCCTGGATATATTCTGAACTGTCAGAGTGATCGCATGGCCATGGCGCATGGCCTTGAGGGTCGCTTCCCATTTCTGGATCATCGCCTCGTCGAGTTTGCCTCACGCATCCCAGTTGGGATGAAGCTAAAGGGCCTTGCTGAAAAACACATTGTGAAACGAGCCGTTCGCGACCTCGTGCCGCAAACGATCACTGCAAGACTGAAACAGCCCTATCGCGCACCTGATAGCCGTTCGTTTACGGCGGGTGGAATGCCGGATTACGTTCGGGATTCCATGAGTGCGGCAGCCATATCCGATACGGGCCTGTTTAACCCGGTAGCTGTCGAAAAACTGGTTGGGAAATGCGCGCGCGATAATCCCGTGGGATACCGCGACAACTCGGCCTTCGTTGGAATCCTTTCAACACAGCTATGGCACCAAATATTCACAACACAAATACAGCGGCACGCTGTCGCCGCGGAATGAAAGGGAAGAAAAATGACATCGGGATTCGCAACACAGATCAGAGCCTTCATTGTCGAAAATTATCTCTTCGGCGACACAAGCCATCCACTTGATGACAGAACATCGCTCATTGAAACCGATATTATCGATTCAACCGGGGTCCTCGAACTGGTGACATATCTGGAAGACACGTTTCAGATCAGTGTGCATGACTCCGAAATTGTCCCGGCAAACCTCGATTCAATCGCCAGCATAGCCAGCTACGTAGCAAGCAAGACTATTCTTCAACGGTCGGTTGCTTAAGCGAACGAGGAGCAGCCAATCATGCGGATCGAGGACATTCTTCGTCAAACGGCGAAAAGATTGGACAACAAGACTGTTCTCATCGCAGGCGACAAGCGACTGAGTTATGCTGAACTTGACGACCTGTCGGATCGCCTCGCGGCTTCGCTCTGGTCGCAGGGCGTGATGCGTGGTGATCGTGTTCTGGTATTTATGGGCAATTGCTGGGAAGCAACGATTGCCATCTACGCGATCCTGAAGGCTGGCGCTGTTTTCAGTCCGATTAACGCCTCCACAAAAGCGGACAAGCTGGCTTACATTATCGAAAACTGCCGCGCCAGAATGGTCATTGCACAGGAAAAACTGGCACCCATTGCTGTTGAAGCGATCGGGTCAAATACGGGCTGCGAGCTGATCGTGGCCAGCCGCGGCGAAGAAGCCGCTCAACCGGGAACACATTCCTTCACGCAGATGTTGCAGGTGGCCCGGCATCCGATTCTTCATGGCGGCATTGATGTCGACCTGGCGATGCTGATCTATACGTCCGGATCGACGGGACGTCCCAAGGGCGTGATGATGAATCATCGCAATATCGAAGCGGCGGCCACCTCGATCACGACCTATGTGCAAAACAGCGAAGATGACATAATTCTCAATGTATTGCCCCTCGCTTTCGACTACGGGCTTTATCAGCTGTTCATGACAATACGCAGTGGAGCCACGCTCGTGCTGGAAGCGTCCTTTGGCTTTCCGCAGGCAATTTTTGATGTCATGCGGCGTGAACATGTAACTGGCTTTCCATTGGTGCCAACCATGGCAGCGATGATCCTGCAGATGCGGGACATAGAGCCCGGATTTCTGCCGGACCTGCGCTATATCACCAACACCGCCGCTGCCCTGCCGCCCGCGCATATTGCGCGTTTGCGCGAACTCTTCCCGGGCGCACGACTGTACTCCATGTATGGCCTCACGGAATGCAAGCGCTGTACCTATCTTCCGCCGGAACAGCTGGACCAACGGCCCGGCTCCGTGGGTATTGCAATTCCTAACACTGAAGCATTTATCGTCGACGACAGCGGCACGATCGTTGAACCGGGCGTTGTGGGCGAGCTTGTCATTCGCGGTCCTCACGTCATGCAAGGCTACTGGGAAAATGCGGAAGCAACCGCCCGCATGCTGCGGCCCGGCCCCAATCCGTGGGAAAAAGTGCTTTATACTGGCGATCTCTTTTCGAAGGATCGCGACGGCTATCTCTACTTTGTCGGCCGTAAGGACGACATCATCAAGACGCGGGGCGAAAAAGTTGCTCCCAAAGAAGTCGAAGCCGTGCTGCACTCTTGCCCCGGCATTGCCGAGGCCGTTGTGATTGGCGTGGATGACCCTGTTTTGGGACAGGCCATACGGGCAATCGTCGTCCTGAGCGACCCGGCTCTGACCGATCGCGAAATTATCCGTTTTTGCGCAAAAAACCTTGAAGATTTCATGGTTCCGAAATCCGTTGAGTTTCGTCTGAGTCTTCCCAAAACGGACACTGGCAAGGTGAGTCGCAGATTGGCCGCCGAGCCTCAGGAGAGCTGACATGAACAATATAAACCCTGAAATCAGTGCTGTTTCACCCATATCGCTGACCATTGATCCTGCGGCTGAGACAGAGCGAATCGTTGCCGCCATGCGCGAGCAGCTCCGCCACACGTTGCGCCGCCGCGGATTTGTTCTAGGTCTGTCAGGAGGTGTGGATTCCAGTGTATGCGCTGCGCTTGCCGCAAGAGCCGTTGGCGCACAAAATGTCCTATGCATTTTCATGCCTGAAAATGACTCCGATCCTGAAAGTCTGACGCTGGGCCGATTGGTAGCGGAAACATTTGGTCTGGCTAGCATCGTTGAGGATATCGGCCCATCGCTTGAAGCAATGGGTTGCTACGAACGGCGCGACGCTTTCATCAAGCAAATCGAGCCGGAATTTGGCCCCGGATGGGCGTCGAAGATCGTCATTGCCAATGCATTGGCGAATGAAGGCTATAATATTTCCTCACTTGTGTTGCAGCGCCCGGACGGCACAACCGAAAAGCTGCGCATGCCAAGCTCCGTCTATCTTGGGATTGTCGCGGCAACCAATATGAAACAGCGGACCCGCAAACAGATCGAATATTACCATGCGGATCGCATGAACTATGCCGTCATCGGCACGCCAAACCTGTTGGAATATGATCAAGGTTTCTTTGTTAAAAATGGCGATGGTGCTGCTGATCTAAAGCCGATCGCCCATCTCTACAAGTCACAGGTTTACCAGCTGGCAGCCTATCTCGGCGTTCCGGAGGAGATCACGTCGCGGCCGCCAACGACGGATACCTACCAATTAGCGCAGACCCAGGAAGAATTCTATTTTGCATTGCCTTATCACCAGATGGACCAGTGCCTTTACGGTTTGAATGAATCATTGCCCTCTGCGGTCATCGCCGCATCCGCCCATCTGAGCGAGGATCAAGTACTTCGCGTCTGGCGTGATATTCGCGCAAAACGCAAAGCGACACGCTACCTGCACCTCGGACCGCAACTCGTGATGCCCATAGCAGAACTCCAAGGCGGCTAGCCCGGAAAGGACCATCATGATGCAGAAAGTTTTTCTCGCAATGGTGGTTGTTGTGTCGGCATTTTTTGCCTGGACGGCACTGGTCACAAGAGCAGATGAGCAAGCCTTCATCTGGGGTGTGAACGGTCATCCGCTTGCGTCTTATCATGGCGTTACATTGGAGGAACAGGTGGCATCACTTGTGACCTTGGGCGCGCGCTCCTATCGCGTCGATGTCCAAAGCATCGATCAGCTTCCAAAGTTGAAAGCCTTGGTTGATCTCGCTGAAGCGAACAATGTGGAGATCCTTCCCGTCTTCACTCCCAAGATAGATTTGAATGCAGCAACAATTGAAGAAATCCATTCAACCTCCAAAACACTTGCTTATGAAACGGCGACCATGCTGGGGGCAAAGATCAAAGTATGGGAACTGGGCAATGAACTTGAAAATTTCGCAATCATCCAGCCTTGCGAAATGCGAGATGACGGCACGCAATATCCTTGCAACTGGGGACCTGCGGGAGGACTCTACCCGCTCGATTATTACGGGCCACGCTGGGAAAAAGTCGCCGCCGTCATGCATGGCCTTGACGCTGGCATGAAGCAGGCTGGCGGAAAATATCGTACGGCCATGGGCACCGCCGGTTGGGGCCATATCGGCGCCTTTCAACGTATGAAGCAGAGCGGAATCAACTGGGATATCTCGGTCTGGCATCTTTATGGTCAAGATCCGGAATGGGCATTCAAGGCATTGGCCGAATATGGGAAGCCTATCTGGGTGACAGAGTTCAATCATCCCAGAGGCAGCATTGAAAGCGAGGCTGCCCAGGCCGCTGGTTTGAAGACGATGATGGAAATGCTCCAGCGCCTCCGTGAGCTCTACCCGATTGAAGCGGCTCATGTTTATGAATTGATGGACGAAACATACTGGGCGCCGGATTTTGAAGCCTATATGGGCCTTGTTCGTCTGGACGGCGACGAAAAGAATGGCTGGCGCGCCGGAGAGCCGAAAGCCGCCTTTAAAGTCGTTCAAGATATTATCGGGCAGGACCGACTAACAGGAACCCAGTGAGCGTGGCGGGCGAAGGATAAGCATGGCAACCAATTTTTTCGGTGTTTGCGTCATTCTGTTTGGCGTTCTGGTACAGTTCATGCACCATCGCTATGCCTTGTACGGCATGGTTATTCTTACATTGTTTGGTGCGGCCGCTGCCGTGACGCTGCCTGCATTAGGCGGAGCTTCCATTCTAGTCGCCAATGCCTTCATGGTATTCTTCGCTTTGCGGATCACGCGCGTCACCGGGTTAAATCCGGCAATCAGCAGCCTGCTTTATCCCAGCACCGGCTTCTGGCTTCTACTGCTGATCATCTATGGCCTTATCGCCACGCTGTTCTTTCCAAGACTGATGGCGGGTATTACCGAAACGATGGTGGTGCAAAGATTGCCCGCTGGCCTTAGCCGGATTGCGCTCAACCCGCTCAGCTTTTCCAGTACCCACATCACGCAAACTGTCTATGCGCTGGGCGGCATTGCATGTTTTGCAGCCTCATTTGCCTATTTCCGTACGCGCGATGCTTACCAGCATTTTCTCACGGCATTCTTTATACTCTGCGGCTTGAATGTGTTGTTTGCCATGGCGGATCTCATCACATTTGCCACTGGACCAATCGATTTCCTCAATTTCATCCATACGGCCAATTACTCATTGATGACCAATGTCGAGATGGGTGGATTAAAGCGCATCTCGGCCAGCTTTCCAGAATCATCCAGCTTTGCTAGCTTCACGCTCATTCTGTTTGCCATATCTGCAAGTCTTTATCTCGATCATGTCCGGCCGCTTGCATCCGGATTATATGCCGTGGCATTTCTGATTTTGCTCGCTCTTTCAACATCGGGCACTGCTTATGTCGGACTGATCTTTGTTCTTTTCATGCTCACGCTCCAATCGGTTCTCCCCACATTATGGGGCGGGAAGATGCGCAAGCCTCTGCTATTATACGCGGGCGGTTTGAGCGCCCTCGCCGTAATCCTGCTTGTGGCGGTATTGTCCCCCACCCTCGTTGAAGCCATAGGCTCATTTCTGGATGAGAGTCTTCTTGGCAAACTGGATAGCGCTTCAGGCAGAGAGCGTGGCCACTGGAATGAGGTGGCCTGGTCAAACTTCATCGACAGTTATGGTTTGGGCGTCGGGGTCGGTGGAGCGCGAGCTTCCAGCTATCTGTTTGTACTGCTTTCCAATGTCGGTTTGCCTGGGTTTTTGTGTTTCGCAGTGTTCACTCTTTCGACGTTATTTCGCCGGTCGGTCTTCCGCAATGGCACCGTCGAGCGCCACGTCGTACGGGCCATACGCTCGGGTCTCGGGGCAAGCTTGATCGCCGCTTTTCTGGTAAGCACCGTCTATGATCTGGGAATGCTCTTTTATGTGCTTTCAGGCGCGGCAGCCGTTGCCGTCTTTCCGGTGGCAAAACGGCGGGTGCAAACAAATGTCGATAAGGAAGTCACGCGATCGGAGTCGCAACGTGCCAAGCAAATGATCCCCAGCTCCTGATCAGGATTCCCTGAAAGCCCGCGACATACTATCGATAACCGGCTTGGCCAGATATTCAAAGAATGTGCGCTCATGAGTTTGAATGAGAATATCTGCCGGCATGCCCGGCGTCGGGGTAAATCCATGGATACGCTTTAATTCATCAGCAGGTATGCTGACCCGGGCTATATAGATGTCCTGCTTCTGGCCGGGCGTGGTGTCGGCCATAGAATCCGCAGATACATAATCCACTCGCCCATTGATAATAGGTGTCGTGCGCTGATTGAGGCCACTGAGGCGAATATGAGCCTCCTGTCCCTCTTTCACTTCATCGATCTGCATGCGCGGTATCTGCGCCTCGATGATGAGCGGGACACCCGTTGGCAGTATTTCGACAATGGGCTTGCCGCTTTCAATAACGCCGCCAGCCGTATGGTAATATAGCCGGATAATTGTTCCTGAAACGGGCGCCTTGATCAAGGTCCGGTTAAGAACGCTTTCGGCCTGGCGGGTCTGTTCGCGAACTGTGTCAAGCTCGGCCTCCGCGCTTTGAATTTCATCCAGAGCTGCCTGTTTCTCAGTGTCTTTGGTCTGGATGATTTCTTTCTGGAATTTCTCGATCTGGGCGTTCACTTCCATGATTTCCGCGTTCAGACGAGCAATATTGCCTTCGCCATCGGCAACAGCCCGCTCAAGCACACTGACCTCGGACCGCGCCATCAAACCTTTCTTGAAAAGGGAGTATTTTGATACATACTCGGTTTTCAGCAGGCTTACCTGAGTCTGTGTCGCCTCGATTTGAGCCGTCCGGCCGATACGCCTGAACTCAAGAGCGGAAATATTGCGCTCCATCATCTGTAATTCATTGGCATATTTGGCATGGGCCGCATCGAAATTATCGCTTTGGCTTTCGTTTACGGCCCGTATTTCCGGGTTGCCCATATTATCCAGAATGATCTTGGGCGGTTGATACCTTTCGGCGCCTTTGACGACGGCATGCAGCCGCGCCAAGATAGCTTCCAGACGCGCCTGGCGTAAAAACAGCTGCTGGGAGTTGGTCTTGGCAGAGGTCTCGTCAAGGCGGACAAGGTCATCGTTTTCGTGGACGTGATCTCCTTCACGCACCAAAAGTTCCTTGATTATGCCGCCTTCCAAATGCTGAACGATCTTGTTTTTTCCCGTCGCAACGAAACTGCCGGGCGCGATGACGGCGGCGGCCAAGGGTGCTGTTGCAGCCCATGTTCCAAAGCCACCAAAGCAAACGAAAACCAGGGCAATTCCAAACTTGCTATATGGTTTGATCGATCGCGGAACACCGTCATACCATTCGAGACTGTTCATAATATTGGCGGTCGTCATGTCATTGCTCCCACTTTTATTTCCCCGGCCTGAATTGTCTGAACAGGTCCTTTGGGTTTGCTCTTTTTGGAGAGTGCTTCCATCACGGTTTCCCGCGTGCCGAACATTGTAACAGTGCCATTATTCAGAACCATGATCTTATCGACACAGCTCAAGAGCGCGGGACGCTGCGTAATGGTGACCACGGTTATTTTATGTTTTTTTGCGTGAAACAAAGCCTTGGTCAGTGCGACGTCACCCTGCTGATCCAAATTGGAATTTGGTTCATCGAGTACCACAAGCTTGGGATTGCCGAAGAATGCGCGTGCCAGAGCAATGCGCTGTTTTTGGCCTCCCGAAAGAGGTGCGCCATCCGCCGCAACAACGGTCTCATAGCCTTGTGGAAAGGTCGCGATGAGTTCATGCACATCCGCCAGCACGGCCGCGTCGAAAATGGCCTGGTCACTGACATCTTCGCGCATTCGAGCGATATTTGCCTTGATGGTGCCCGGGAAAAGCTGAACATCTTGCGGCAAATAACCGATATTCTCGCCGAACTGACGCTGATCCCAATTGCGCAGATCCATAAGGTCCAGACGAACGCTCCCCGAAGTCGGCAGGATCGACCCAACGAGCATCTTGCCGAGTGTTGTTTTTCCAGCACCCGAATTGCCAATGACAGCCATGGATTCGCCGGGCAACAATGTGAAGGAAATCCCGTTCAGGATGACTTTCTTGTTGGGTGGCGGAACATAGAGAATTCGCTCCACATCAAGCCGGCCTTGCGGGTCCGGCAATCGCAAACGTTCCAGATTCAGCGGCGAGTTCTGGAGAAGGTTTCGGATGCGGCCAAAGGCCGAGCGGAATTGGATGAAACTGTTCCAGCCTTCGATCGCTCCTTCGATGGGTGCCAGAGCGCGTCCGGCAATGATCGAGGCGGCAATCGCCATGCCGCCAGTCAATTGTCCGTCAATGGCCAAATGCGCTCCCCATCCCAACATGGCGACCTGTGTCAGCAATCGGGAACATTTGGAAATCGTTGCGAAAATGATGTTCCGGTCCTGCGCGCGAACCTGCGATTTCAAGGAACCCGCCATATCGCGGCCCCAGATGCGGACGGCCTCCGGGATCATTGCGAGGGCATTGATGATTTGCGAGTTGCGCGACATGGAGTCGAGATGAAGCATTGCCCGGCTTTGGAAGCTTGTCGCCTCAGCGAACGAGGCTGCAGTAGCGCGCTGATTGACGAAGGCAATGACGATCAGCAGCAGGGAGGAGACAATAACGATATAGCCGAGATGCGGATGTATCAGGAATACAGCAAGCAGGAATATAGGGGAAATGGGCGCATCGAAGAATGACAGTAAAGTGCCAGACGTCAGAAATGACCGCAATTGCTGGAGATCACCAAGCACTTGATAATCCTTGCCATTTCCATGCAGGGATGCGCGCGCGGCGGCGCTCAAGATGGGCGCTCCAAGCTGCACGGCAACTTCAACCGCTGTGCGCATAAGAATGAACCGCCGGATAGCATCAAGGACGACCTGCACAAGCACGGCACCGATGATCACCACCGTAAGCATGACAAGCGTGTCGGTTGAGCGGCTGGTAAGAACCCGGTCTGATATCTGGAACAGATAGATTGGAATAGCCAGGACAAGCACATTCAGGAAGACCGTGAATCCCATGGCGATGATCAGGTTTCGGCGAACGGCATTTACACCGTTCTTGAAACTATCGGCAAAACTCGCCGCCGCTACGCGCTTGTGAAAAGTTCCGCCATTGCCAGCTGCATTATTATTGCTGGGGGCATTACCGCCGGGGCCGACTTCTTTCCGCGCCGGGACGCCGCGATCCCCCTCTATGACCTTACCGAGGCCAGGATCGAGTATCACGGGCTTGGGGCTGGTGTCATTGCGGCTGGATGGTTCAGTTGGCTTTCCCAGATCGGGTTTAGGCGTCGTTTTTTCGCCAAGGCCGATACTTGCCGGCGGTTGGGTCTCCCGCGCCCCCCTATCAGTAAAGATCCTCGCTACAGCAACTTGTGAAATGGATTTCTCCATTTCCGCAAGCAATGCATCAAACTCGATTCGATCCTGCTCGCGTGCAGTCATCGCTTGCCGTGACTGTTGCGAGATAACCCGCAAGTCAGTCTGTTCATCATATTTCATTATCCCGCGTCCCCCCACGCATTCTTTTTGTTTTTAGGCGAGAGCTGTTTGCATCACATCCACCGAATGAGTCGTATCCGGCAGATGAATTGGTGTATGATCGGCGTTCGGTGACGGCGATGCATCGTCATCCAGAAAAGCGATAATTTCGTTGGCAAGTGGCTGGCCTTGACCGCTTCCATGCCCAGGTTGCTGGGCAATGATCTCTGCTTGAATCAGGATCGAGTCCGAATATACGCCACCACCCGCATAAGAGGTTCCATTGCCATGTCCGCCATCGACAATCGTCGCGACATTGATCAATGCGTTTGAGCCTGTGCTTAAGTCCCAAACCGTATCATGGGAAGTGGCGCGCAATGCGTCTTCGTAACGAGCCACAAAATCGGAATCGCCGAGAATATTGGTCTGACTGATATAGTTAAGGTCGTAAACATTGCCTGAGATGTACAACATCTTGAGACCGGCCATGCCTTGGAGTGCAGCATCGGAACGAAACCCATCCGGCATTTTGTAGTTGCCGTCGGCCAGACCACTCATCGCTTCTTTGTAATGATCTGGAAGTCCAGTGGCCCAGTTCGTTGTACCTGCGCTTTGAATGCTTGCCGAGTTCCACAAAAGATTGTCACTGGTTGATAATGTTCCACTATAGGCACCGGTCCCGTTTCCGGTTGTCATTGTGTCATCGTCAAAAAGAACATTCGTCTGAAAGATCAGATTGCCGCTGTAAAGATGCCCGCCAATGATGACCAGATCATATGAATTACACAGATTGGCGAATGATGCAGTGTTCAGCATCCCATTGGAGCCGGTCGTAATCGTCGTGTAAGAACCTGTCGACGAGAGTACATGCGCGTCATTGTCTGAGAGGAAGTTATATTGTGATATCCAGTTCATCTGCATAAGGTCGCCATTCATGACGGTGACCTGCCAGTTCTGCGGAAAAACAGGAGCCTCGGCTGTTGCGGCTGGAATCTGCACATGCCCGGTGGAAGAGATAAAATCTGCGATGTTCATCGCGTTGGTGGATGGCCCGCACGACTGCTGTTGGCCAACAAATCCATTGCTGAAGCTGTCTATGTCACTATAGGCATTTGTTTGAACGATGGCATTGATGTTGTAGTAATTGCCGGCAACGGCAAAATGAGCGCCCGATGTTCCGGTATTGGTGAGGACGATTTCGTTGACCAGAATGTTGGAGCCCGCCTCTAGTGAAACCGTGCCCTCTATGTCTTTCCCATTGATAACCAGTGCCTGATGGCCTGTGGCAGACGCTGGCGTATTGGGAGTAGCCAATTGCGCGGGCTTATAATCATCCAGAACTGGGGCCTCCGAGACCGTGGTCCCGTTGACGTAAATTCCAGCGGTTGGAGATGCGACCACGGTAATACCCGATATGCCGGTTAGCAGCCCTTCCGCAACATCCATGCTGTCGCTCTGGTCGCTGAAAAACTGCGCCATGCCCGACGCGGTATCCGGCAAATCGTGGGAGAATGCGTTTGAAACAAGCAAGGCGCTAACCGACAATGTTGCCAAATCGGCATTGTCGCCCCAGTGCAAGTTTGCTGGAGAGTGATTGCCCGTAATGACAATGTCATTGTCTTCCATGTGGCTGGTCTGCTGAAGCACCATTGATGTTTCAGGAACCTCTGGCCCGATGAATGGCCCTTGTTCGAGTGATTGACCATTGCCATTGCCGGAAGAATGTATTGGAACCGCCGTATGATAGAGATTGTGCCCATATAATTGCACATCAATCGGCTCGATATTCACCCCAGGCAAAACATCATTGCTGCTCGCTGTCCAAGGCATCGGCAGATAGTTTCCATCGGGAACAAATGTACCAGGTGCCAATTGCATCTGGGGATCTGTCTGTATCGCCAATATTTCACCGTGCGATTGCGGAACATCCGGCGCGTCTTTGAATTCACGATATTCGAGGCGCATTTTTACCGCTTCAACCGACGTGCTGAAGTATCCCATGAAGTGTGCAATGGATTCTGAAATATGATCGCCAAATCCGAGCATTTTTGATGGCTCCCGCCAATTATGCTGTCCGTATTTTCATCCGGTAATTGGCCTGCGCACATTGTGCGCAGACCATTTTCCGAGCGGCAAATTGCCAGCTAACTGAATCAAACCGCGTCGGTGTCGCCGTTCGATGTATGCGTGTACGAGCCGTTGATAACGGTCGCTTCGAAGGCATTCTGCTGCAGGTTTGCACCAAGTACAATTTCCTGGGTGAACGCCGTGGATGTAAGATTGGCTGCTGCGCTCGCCGCACTTGAACCCGATACGTCGTCGCTTGCACCAATATCGCCGGAACCACCCGAACCGCCATGGCCACCGCCGAAGAAGCTGTGGTCCATGCCGCCCCAGCCACCATCATCGGTACCAATGCCATCACCTGCGCTTGCAGTACCGCCGGTCGCGGTCAAGGTGACAATGCCACTGTTGGTCTGGGTTACACCGGAGAGGGTGTCATTATCGACAAGATCAACAACTTGACTGAGCGCAAATCCCGTATCGCTGCCGCCGCCGCTAAATGCGCCATTGAGAACGTTAGAGAAGTTCACATCATTACCGGGATCAAAGTTGATGTTGCCGGATTCGGTGAGGAAGATGTTGTCAAAACTATTGTGATGCAAATCGAGATCGGCAAAGTCGTCATCAGTCGGCAGATAGCCGTCTAAATCGACACCAACATTTACTTTTACATCCGTGTGCGACGAATTACTGTTGGAGTTGCTGTTGGCATTGGAATTATCGCTGGAGCTCTCGTTGAAATTGCCGTTCAGATTGAGATTTTCCGAAACAGATGACTGCTCCTGACCTTGTCCTTGATCCTGCCCCTGTCCTTGTCCCTGCCCCTGCCCCTGCCCTTGTCCCTGATCCTGGCCTTGGCCCTGATCTTGCCCCTGGCCCTGACCTTGTCCCTGCCCTTGCATCTGAAGAGCCAAGGCAGCAGCGAATGCTGAAGCATCAGCACTTGCCGACGCTGATGGGTCTATACCGGGATTCTGGTGATGATTGTTGTTGCGATTATTCATATTATTTCCTCCGGAATATCTGCGGAGAAGACAAAACCTCTATGCTCTTTAACGAGGCTACGATGTCCACGCTGGCAGATGTTAAGTTGTTACAGCAAAAGTATCCCCAAGCTCGCGATAGAATACCGCAGGCTATTCAACTCAGAATACTGGCACACTGGTTTTATTTTCTTGGTTTCACTTACGCTACGCTGGAAGCTCAAGACCTCACAACCGTATGACGCAAACGGGCAGACCGGAAGATAGCACTTATATTTAGCTCATTGGTGAATCGCGAAACGGGCGGCGTAACCTTATGAATCCCGCCGTTTTAGGCCGTTGATGGATTGGCAGTACACTAGATCAGTTGAACCAGCAGATAAGTTCTAAACAATATTATCGAATTCATATGCCTCAAACGGGGCCCAGGTGCTGCTTTATACCTGCGCGAATCAAGTGACGTGCAGACGAAACACCTTTTCAATTCACGTCACGACCGCGTCACGCGACGTTTATTAATCCTTGGTTAATCAGAGCAAGTAGCGGGGGCTACAGGCATCCTGATTAACGATCTTAAACAAAACTATTCAGATAAAATCCAACAATCGAAAAGAAACCTCGGAAGAAATACTTTTCCGACTAAAGGGCGCAGGGGACTATCATGAGTGGAACAATACCACGCAAACTTTCGGATCACATCAAGACTGATCCAGGGAATGGGCGATTTAAAAGTTCGATATTTATCTATGCTGAAGCGGGTGTCGTCTTTCAGGGACTGGTGCAGTCGTTGGAACGCAATTTCACCGATATAGACATTCATCTGTGCAGCTCATTTACCGAGGCCGAAGCTTATGATGACGATATTCAGCTCGTCCTCATCCACGCCGGCTTTGTTTCCAGCTTCAGTGAATCGGCATTGCGGTGCAGGAAGCGCTTTCCCAACGCCTCCATTACCATGATGGTTGACGATAATGTATCGGGACTGGATGAACTCGACAGCCTGTTCGACGGCAAGGTTATCCAAGGCTTGTTACCTTTCAATTTAAAGCTGGATATATGGCTTGCGGTCATCTGGCTGCTGCTGAATGGTGGTGAATATTATCCGCCTCACATCAGTCGCTCTTCGGATAGAGCACGGGATGACAATAGCGGACGCTCAATGGGCACTTCTCATCAGCAATCCGACGGCGTAATCCGGCCGATCAAGACATTGACCATCCGTGAACAGCAAATTTTGGAGCTGTTGTCGGAAGGTCTGCAAAACAAGATCATTGCCGACCGCCTGACGCTGTCAGAACATACTGTTAAGGTCCATGTGCATAATCTCATCCGCAAATTGCGTGTGCATAACCGTACGCAGGCCGCTGCCGTATATCGCAATACGAGGGATCAAGAGGCCTTTCAGCCCCCTTTTAGGGGGTACAAGGCGCCGATGAGCCACTATGCAGCTTCGCCAGAAATGGCTCGGGTTATGTAGTATCAATGTCGCGGCTCGACGACATTCTCATGCTGGTGGGCAAATTGAACTATACTTGGACAAACACGGAGAGTTTGTTCATTTACCTGATTGCCCACCTGCTGGATACGAACAAGGAAGCGGCAACTGTCATTTTCTTGACGCTGAATACGACACGAGCGCGCATTGATCTCATCGAGCGCCTTGCAAAAATACATTCTACAACGCCGGAAACCAAGGCAGCAGTCCTTAAGATCACAGCCCGAATGACGCGTGAGCAACGCCTGCGCAACAAGTACAACCACTGCATATATTCGTTCGATGAATCAGGCCGAACCGCATCAACTCAGCTGATGCGGATTGTCGATATGGACGAGAACCTGAAATATGGAAAAGTTGAAGCACTCGATGACGAAGAGATGTTGCGAATACAGGCAACAATTGATTCAATAATCGACGTCAACAAATCCATATGGGGTTTCATGAAGGTCAATAATATAAATATTTGACATCACTTCGGTGGAAATTCGCTCCGCTCGATTCTCAAACAAACTCGTCGCCATTCAGGCGATTCCAGCCTTCGCCCGCAAGGCCGTTGAAAAATGCATTCCCCTTTGAAAAAGCTTCCAGGACGCGCGGGTCGCCAGTATGCACCACGGTGGATGAACGCTGAAAGAACAGGCCGCGGCGTATCATCATCGCTTCCAGCAATTGCGGTTGTGAACGAGCCCGTACAGCAACGGCGCCTATGGAATTGGCATAGTAAAGGAGGCTATCCAATACGATGCTTTCCTGCCCTTTCGCGGCAATGATTTGAAGGACACGGACAGTCTCCCCGCGACCGCCGTGAAACAGATAAGAACCCAAAGGCTTGCCTGTCCGGCTCTTCACCACTCTGCTGTGCATGGCGCCGTAGGTTGATTTCGTGCTGGCCGTCGCCAGAACATCGCTCAAGGTCGACAGATCCCAATCCGGGCGTAATTCGTAGTCTTTCAGCCAGGACGCAATGAGCGGGGGCAACATATCCAGCTCAATGCTGCAATCATTCACGCCTTGGGGTTTCTCCGGTATGGAGGTTTTCATAATTGCATGAGCGAAGAGATCGAATGGCCCCGATAGCAGCTTGCCGTGCCGCAAGAACTTGAAACGACGCGACGCCGCTTCAGCAGCAAAGGCAGTGGGACGAAGAATGCGCAGCCATTCCAGGCTATATCCGGGCAAAACCCTGCCACGCAGCTTGCTCCACATAATTCGCGATGTTTCGTTGGCTGTTTCGCTTAATGAAAGGTCTTGGGGTCCGGTGAGAAAAGCGCGAAGCAACCGTGCTCCGGCAAGCGGATCCTCAATATGATCCTCGACCATCAAGGGGCCGCAAATTGCCGCCTGCAGGGGAGCGTTTCCAAAAGCCATTTTCAATGGAAGCGCACCAATGAACCCCGTCAGCACGCCATCGCCCCGGATATGGACTTGTGAGATGATCCCCGTGCTGTTTCCGGGAGCGAGATAAAGCTCCGATAGATAGTCCGCTAATGATGCTGGAATTTTTGTGTTGGCTGGCTTGAACATTCGCCAAAACATCGCCGCTACCGCAGGGATATCCTGGGGCGCCAAGTTCCGAACCTCGCTGAATGCTACGCCGTCCATAGAAGGCTCCTACCGACTGCTATTTTTTTCTGGCAATCGCCACCCGGGCGATCCCTAATTCATTGTCGACAAACGATATCTCTTCATAAGCGCCCGAGCGCGATAACAAATGAGCGACCTGATGATGTTGCCCTTCTCCGAACTCGAAAGCCAAAGAGCCTCCGGACCTCAACATATCGGCAGAATCGCGTACCAGCCTTTGAAGGATAGAGATGCCGAAAGGTCCACCGTCAAAGGCCTCGCGTGGCTCCTCCTCCAAGAGATGCGCAAGTGTTTCGTGTAGTCGCTTTGCAGAAATGTAGGGAGGATTACACACAACCAGATCCACTTTTCCGGCTGGAGATTTATCGCCAAATGCTGCAAACAAGTCGCCCTGATAGACTTCAACACGATCCGATAGGCCCAACCGTTGTGTATTGTGCCGGGCAGCATTGACGGTCTCGTCGGTTAGGTCCGCACTCATGACTTTTGCTGATGGAACTGCACTGGCGATAGCAAGCCCAAGATTGCCCGAGCCACAGCACATATCGATAACCAGCGGCGAGGTGCTGTTTGCCACAATGCCGATTGCCGTGCGGCCCAGGAGTTCGGTCTCTTCCCGGGGGATCAGAACGCCGCCAGCAATTTCGAGTTCTATGCCAAGAAAGCTATGACGGCTCATTTCCGGGCGAGTGGCCGGCATATTATCCGTGTCTTTCGTCATTGGCTGCATCAGTAACTCTCCTCGACTTCAGACGTTGGGTTTGGTGGCACTTTCACCTTCTTCCAGGTAAAAGTGTTGCTCACTTTGAAAAAGGAAATGTAGAGCACGACGAGTACGCAAACATAGACCAAAGCCCCCGTCAGAATTTTTAGTCCGAGGTCTAGTGCGGGCGATAGAGAGAGTTGCGATACCCAGATTATGCACGCGACCATCGCGATCAGGCTCGGCACGATGATAATGCTGCTGGCCCCGACACGCTTCCAGCTAACGCCGCCGTAATGGCTTTGCAGCCATATCGTTACGCCTGCCGTGATCGCGGCTGCCATTACCTGGCCGATAGCGACACCCATTATACCGAAGGGCACGGCTCCAAGCAGGAAGATAACGGCGACGACCATGTTGCATAGCGAGACGAGCGGTAGCCGTCGCACCTGCCCCGTTAGCGACAAAAGCGGCTCGGTTAATACGCCTGGACTATACAGCATGTACATCAGGGCAAGGAGAGCAGTCAGTGGAGCCGCCGGATGCCACTGATCGCCAAGCAGAAGAACGACCAGCGTCTCCGACACAAGCGCAAGGCCAATGAAAATAGGGGCAGCCAGAGCCAGCAGGAAGGGCAAAAGCACGGTCGCTTCCCGCCCCACACCTCGCTTGAGTTCCTGAAGGGTCTGATTTTCCCGGATAGAACGCCTCAGGCTAACCCAGGCTATCAACCGGCTTGGTTCATCCATCATATCGGCGAACGACGATCCCAGACGATCTGCCACCCGGTAGTAACCCACGCTCGCCGTGCCAAAGAATATTCCGATTGCGAAAGTCACCGCATAAGTATGGAAATAGGCGACCATGCGGGTCGCCAATATATAGCGGGAGAATGCTGCGAGTTCTTTTACGATGGCCCAGTGAAGCCGCAGACGCGGAACCCACCGCGTTATGAGCATCGCGCTGCAAAGATAGGTGATTTGCATGAAGAGCTTGCCCACGGCCAAGGCAAATATTCCCCATCCTGCAAGCAATCCAGCCAAGGTGATCGCCAGGCCAACACCTTCGCCGACCATGAGCAGAATCGAGTGCATTTCGGATCTGCTTTGACGAACCAATATGCCAGCATAAACTGCGCTAAAGGTTGCAAATACCACCCAGACTGAAAAGATGACGAGAATTTCAGCCGCCAGCCTCATTTCGAAAAAACGGTCCAGTACGCCGGAAACAGCAAGGCCGATAGCCATCGCCGCCGCACCGCTGGCGAGAGCCATTGTAGCAATCTGATTGAACAGCGAGATATCCTCGCGGCAGCTCATTATAAACTCCCGCGAGCCCGCTTCGGCGACACGGGTCAGCAGTATGGCTATGGCAAGGATCAGGGTATAAACACCAAATTCAGCCGCCGACAGCATTCGCGCTGCCAGAATGAATACCAGCACTTGCGCAAGTTGGGCGCAGATACGCGAAGCCATCGCCATAAACGCCATGACGGCAGCTTTCCTGGGCGTGAGCCTCTCGGCTATTATCTGAGAACCCTGTTTCAGCGTGATGCCTCCGGCACATGCTTTGAACACCAACCTGACTGCTCAAAACGATCGCTTCATCCATACCAGATGGCCCGTTTTGTTTCAGGAATTACCCCTCTAATCAATTGGATTAGGCATTCTGGACGGATGCTCATGAAAGTGGAACATTCAATGCTAAGCCGTGCTCATCCTGAGAAATTCGCGCATTTGAACGCAATCCGAGGATCGATGAGACCAGGTTTAGGGGGCAGAATGTCTACGAGACTTCGTATTGGAATCATCACTGATTCCATGGATCGATTACAGAATTGGGAGATCAAGTTTTTAAAGGGTGTTCTTGATTGTCCTGAGTTCAATCTGAAGGCTGTTATCGAAACTGGTCCAGTGCCGGCGCATGACACGTCGTTTGTTGGAAAATTGATTGATCGGGTAGAGAAGCAGGTATTTGTTAAACAACGGCGCTATCCCGCTCAACCTTTCGGAAATCAGCAATACAAATTACCCGAATCCATACGTGTAGGCCGCGACGGTCTGCTGGGCGTAAATATTGATGTGGCAGTGCGATTGACGGCAAAACCGCTTCCGCAGCAATGTCTCGACCAGATCGAGTTTGGCGAATGGTCTCTCGATTTCGTCGATAAAGTGGCCAGCGGACATGACTGGACCGGGTTTTGGGAAGTGAAAGATCGCAAGGCACTGACTGTGGTTCAATTGTCAGCTCGCCTTGGCTCGGAGCCTGAGCCGCTCGTCATTTCCAGTGCCGGCTACAACACCAAATATAGCGCGGCGCTCAATGGAGCCTTTATCAAGGAGAAGTCTGTCCTGCTGCTGCTGCGCGAGTTACGCAGATTGGCAGAGACGAGGAAGTTTTCCACAAGCCCCGCCACGCTCTCCGTAGATATGCGAGCCGCACCTCAACTTAGCGATTCTATCCTTTATCTGGGACAGCTTGGCCGTAACATCATTGGAAAACTTGCAGTGCGAGCAAGATCAATTCTTGGGCTCAACTCAAGGAGCTGGGGCGTTTATATGGGGGATGGGAGTATCGAAAACTTTACCCCCGATAAGGCTACCCCTCTAAAGCTCGCCGACAGAATGTGGGCCGCTGATCCCTTCCTGTTTCGATGGCAAAACCAGGACTATGTCTTTTTCGAATGTTTCCCGGATAACAGTATGAACGCCTGGATATCTGTCGCACGGCTGTCCGGATCAGAAGTCGAATTTCTCGGAACTTGCCTGCGTACGAGTTACCATCTTTCCTATCCATTCGTCTTCAATGACGGCCCGGACATTTACATGATTCCGGAAACCCACCAGACAGACCGGGTGGAGATATGGCGCTGCACACAATTTCCCCTGAGATGGGAGCTTCATTCAACAGCGCTTGAAGGCAAAAGCCCTGCTGACACCACTATGTTCAAGGTCAAAGGGCAATGGTGGTTGCTGACCTCCCTTTCGGATCATCACACTTTCATGGATCACTCCAGCGAACTTTATGCATTCGCCGTTGATGGACCTGACCTGAAAAGAGTTGTCCCCCACAAACGCAACCCCGTCATTATTGGAAGTGATATCGCAAGGAATGGGGGCCGCGTCCATATCATAGGTGATCGGGTTTTACGCCCGTCGCAGTGTAACTCTCATGGGATTTACGGTTACGGTCTGAATATCCAGGAAATTACCAGACTCGATTCCGAAGACTATGTCGAAGAAACCATAAAATCCGTTAGACCCGATTTCATGACTGGTATTGTTGGCTGCCACCATCTGGATACGCTCGGAACCCGGTTTGTTATAGATCTGTGCAAAACAAAATAACCTTTGCTTCAAGGTCTGGTGCTACCATCCTCTTGACATTGCAACATATTTCGCGCTGCCCGGTTAGGCCATAACGGCATTTAGCTCTAATTTTAATGATTATTACTAAGGGCATAACATATTTCTTTAAGTACTATTAATTATTGACGCAAAACATTTATACTATAGTTTAATTGTATGCAGGGAATCATAAAACAAATAAAACCATGCAACCAGACATGCAATACTGTGCTCACAGCGTATAGAATGCAAATTTCGTAACTAAAAATACTGCTTTGCTTGGGCGGTTTTTTAGGACGCAATGATTTTGCCGCGATTCAAGAGGATTTCCAGCGCTACGCGTCTGGGCAGCCGAAACTATGGGAATGGTTGGGGTCAGGATTATGTCCTACATAACAGAACCGCTGATAGAACAGCGGACCGAAAAAATGCCGGCAAAGAACCGGATGTCCTACATTGTAATCAAGAGAACTCTTGACGTTATACTGGCCACCGCCGCGCTAATATTTCTCTTTCCGGTCTTAGTCTGCATCATAGGTACTTTGGCAGCAACTGACGGCTTTCCTATCGTATATAGGCAACGCAGAATCGGCCTGAACGGCAAAGAGTTCACTTGTTTCAAGTTCCGCTCCATGGCGAAAGATGCAGATGCACGCCTCGTTACGCTGCTGGCGCACTGTCCGGAATCCTTGCGTGAATGGACGGAAACACAAAAGCTCAAAACTGATCCGAGAATCCATCGGGTCGGTCGCATTTTGCGGATTTCAAGCCTGGACGAACTTCCCCAACTCATAAATGTACTGCGTGGGGAAATGAGTATTGTCGGACCACGTCCCATCGTCATGGATGAGATCGGCCGCTACGGCGATTCCTATCGGTATTACATCGCGATGAAGCCGGGCATAACGGGTCTGTGGCAGGTCAGCGGCCGCAGTGATACCGGGTATGATACGCGGGTAAAGCTGGACACAGACTACTTCAAGTCGCGCTCTATCTGGGTAGACCTGAAAATCATGGTCCGCACGGCGTCGGTGGTGCTATTTGCGAAAGGCAGCTGCTGAATATTGAAACTTGCTCCAGGAAAAGCTGAACGGGCTTTCCATCGGGAATTGCGTAGCAACAGAGAGTTAGGGCAATGCACTTCAAACGGCTCTGACGAACATAGTGATCGGTGTGATACGGATGCAACTCTTATCTGGGTTACTCATGCCCCATCTTCTTCAAACGTTTTGTCCTTCCAAAACGGTCCATACGCGGATCGCTAACGCATTGTGGGTCGAGTATGGCGGAGCACCATGGGACATGCCTCCTGATTGGGAGCCGGACAGACAATGGGCATCCACGCTGGAATTGAATCTCATTCCCAATCTCGGACCAATGTCTGTAGCTATTTTGCGGGAGTGGCTCGCGGCAGGTGATGATGAGTTAAACGAGCGATAAATCGCTTTAAGTCATCCGCCAAATGACGAGCCAGAAAACCACGCAAAGAAAGAATGCAGCCCAACGAATAAGATACTTCTCCTCAACGAGGTCAAAGAATGACTTCGAGGGTCGTTGGGTTGTGGTCTCAAGATTTTCAGAAGTATTTTTCATCTATCTCTTAACGATGCATTTTTACACTGAGGTCAATTCTAACCTTGAATTTGGACCAAAGATAGCCCGGCAGATTTAGACCTCTCCTAAATCAATTACAACTTTAACCAAAAAGTATGAATAAATGGATAGCGCGCCTAACCCCGAGCAATCGAAGTAGGCGTCCTTAAAGGCTTGATGATCAGATCGCTTGGTAAGAAGGGTGCATTCCGGCGGAGGAATCAAGCGCCGGTGCAGTATCCGGCAATTTTTCACCGGCCAGACATTCGCCATAAAGGGCGATCAGTTCATTACACCAACTTTGCGGCGTATTGGCCAAGCCTGGAGAAAGAGCAAATGCGGTCTTGCTCATGTGCTGAAGCCGGTCATCGCTGTCGAGTTCTGCAAAGGCTGCTGCCAGGCTTTCAGCGTCAGACGCTTCGGCAACTATGCCGCATCCGAGCTCCTGCGCTTCATTGGCAATGAATGCAGACTTGAAGGCTACGATTGGGATTCCGCTTTGGAGGCTTTCATGAGCAACCAGGCCAAAGGGTTCGGGAAGTCTGCTCGGCATAACCACAAACCGCGCTTCCTGTAAAAGGGCACTGATCTCGTCATGAGTTTTCCAGCCCTCGCAGATAACCTCCGGATAGCGCTGGAGCAACTCCTCGCGAAATGCTCCATCTCCAATAACGCGCAGCCGCCGTCCTACCGTTCGCGCGGCTTCAGCAGCAATATCGACGCCCTTTTCAAACTCGAGCCGCCCTATAAAGAATATGTCACTATTCTCTTCGGCAGGGATGCGCCTTTTCGCAAATGGCTTGACCGGATTAAGCACCGTTCTGATGCGCGATGAGGGAATTCCCCCTCTTTCGAGCCATGGATTCATCATTGGATGAATGGACGCAATCGTGCAGTTGGATTTGGACATGTCCAGAAGCCGTGTGCGCAACCACGACCGCGCAAAACGCCACAGCTTGTCGGCATAGCGTCGCTTGTCGCAGTTTGAAGCCAGACATTGTCCGCTTAGCGGTGTTAGGGAACACACGCTATTTGTCTTGAAATTAGCATAGCTCCCGTTGGGACACACCAAAGTAAAATCGTGCGCCGATATTATCAGGCGGCTATAGACCGGCTTAAGCGCTGAAAATATCGAGGGTGAGAGTATCTGGGCCCATGCATGGACATGATAGACCGTGCCAGGCGTGTCATTTTGCGCAATGTAACGTGTGATCGCCTCATAAGCGGCCTTGTTATAGGCGCCATCCATGATCCGCCTGTGAACCGGCAATTTCAGCAGCGGCTGGCTTCCCAACCCGTCAATTTCCACATTATGATTGCCCTGCAATGGAAAGCCGGTGCCAGTATCGCCTGTCAGAAAAGTAACGGGTATTCCGGCCTCATGCAGCAGGCGTGCTGACAGCAGAGCCAAAGCCGCCGCGCCGCCGCTGGCCACAGCTTCATCATTGATGATCACGACGCGTTCCAACATAGCTGCGATATCCTTCAGCTTGGCCGCAGCGAATTTGTGCTGGTCTGTGCCGGAGCCTTCAGGGCAAGGACAAGAGCGCCCGAGCGCCCTCTCGCGTCGGATGTTCCTTGTGTCTGCGAAATCATGTCCATGGTTTGTTGCGCATTCCGGTGCTCAAACTCCTTGCGAATGAGCTGGCTCATTTTATCCTTGAATGTTTCCTTGCTGAAACGCAGCGAATGCGCGCGAATTCGGGCAGGCACGAAGCTCTTTTCCACCAGCTCGAACTGCTCGACACAATCAATCAATGCTTCCACGGATTGTTCTGAAAACAGCATGCCTGACAGGCCATTGACCACGGTGTCAACCGCCCCGCCTTTGCCATAGGCGAGAACCGGGCGGCCGCTTGCCATTACTTCAACCGGCACGATACCAAAATCTTCTTCGCCAGGAAAAATCAGAGCCTTGCACCGTGCCATATGGCTCTTCAATGATGCGAATGGCTGGTGATTCAGGAATGTCACCGTTGGCCCCGCCTTGCTCTTGAGGCTGGCCATCTCTTCGCCTGTCCCAATCACGACAAGCTTCTTGTTCATTCTGGTGAATGCTTCAACCGCAAGATCAACGCGCTTGTAGCCTACCAATTGCCCGGCACAAAGGTAGAAGTCATCCACCGTTTCGGATATTGCAAATTCACTCACTGAGACGGGCGGATGTATAACAACCGCGTCCCGCCGGTAATATCTCCGCACGCGATTGGCTATGTGGCGCGAATTTGCGACAAAGCAATCAACGCGTGCGCTGGTCGAAACATCCCACTGCCGCAGCCAGGATGCTATTACCGGCATGAACAATCGTTTCACGAAGCCCGCGCTGGCATGATAGAAAAAATAATGATCCCAGATGTAGCGCATCGGTGAGTGGCAATAGCAAATATGCAGCGCATCGGGCTTGGGGATAATTCCCTTTGCCGGCCCGGATTCGCTTGAGATGATCAAATCATAGCTGGTCAGATCCATGCTTTCCAATGCCAGCGGCATTAGAGGCAGCAACATCTGATAATGTTTCTTTGAACCCGGTATTTTTTGCAGGAAGGACGTTGTGATTTTGTGGTTTTTCAACCGGCCCTTGATCGCGTCGGGATCATAGACCAGCGTGAAAATATCTGCCTCGGGGTAAAGCTCGCTCAGTGCTTCGAGGACTTTTTCGCCACCGCGCATCGATAAAAGCCAATAATGAACGATAGCTACTTTCACAATACTGCCCCTCGTCCATGACATGGCGTACGCGCACGAGAGCGCGCGTCATGCCCGGATCTTGATTATTGGGTTGGATTCTTCAGGACGGATAAGAACAGTGCTACGCCGAAATTCTACATTCAATTCACTTTAGAATTCCGGCGTAGGTCCCCCACTGACTGCCCGCTTGCTCCCACACACGCTTGATTTTTTTGATCTTGTTTTTCATGCGTTTAAAACTTGCGACCACACATATGAAGCTAAATCTCTGCCCGTTACGCAAGCGTGACTCAAAGGGCTTTTTCCGGAAATTTTTACAAAATCTGCGCTAACCAATAAGATTGTACTGAATTCGGTTAGGCTCGAAACTTAAGGAGTAGAGGAAACTAGACCTTCAGTTTGAGCCATTGGCTGGTTTCATTGAAGGTCCAATCTTGAAAATGATCGTCAGGCGCCCCCATTTCCTTCGGCTGGCGTTGCTCCAGCATGGCTTCCAGCAACAATGTGGCGTCAAGCCGCTTGATGTTGCAGATATGCGGTCTTATGCGGGCTTCACCATCGGCAATTTCGGTTGAAATCTTGTCAAAAACCCGTCGCCAGCTGCGCTCCTTGAAGAATATCGCATTCGCTGCTGAGCGAATATAATACATTTCATCCGGATTGATGGCTCCGGCGGCTTTGGCCCTTTCCAAAGTGGCATCAATAGTGACCATTGCCTCGCTGAATGCGATATAGCCAAACTCGGCTGGCGCATGAACCTGCGCAACAGCCGCATCGTCTTCCAGCCCGCCAAAAGTATAACGCTCGAATACTTCCCCAATGCCGATCATGCCGAATGGATAGCATTCGGCGGCACGCAAAGCGCCCATGCTGGCAGCGCCGTAAATCACTGCGCCTTTTGACAAGGCATAGAGAATTTCCTTGTGCCAGACGGCTGCAACGTCCTCAAAGCGTCCATCGACAAGCCCGATCGTGCGAAATCCCTGATCCACGGCATGGGTAATGTCACCGCATTTGGCCGGCCCACGGCAAGTCAATTCATGATCCGGCAGCAGCACATCCTCTCCGCTGCGCAACGGCACGAACTTGGTTCCCGAAAGACTCGGGCCTGCAAAAAGAATCTTCATGGCGTTGCTTTACTGGCGGAGCATTGCATTGAGAGCCCTCCCGCCGAAGCGATGTTTGCGAATACCTGCCGGGCTTTCCAACTCATTGACCAGCACCCGGCAGACGGAAAATCCATATTCTTCTCCGCCAAGCGGAACAGCAACCACGCTTCTAATGCCGCGCTGGCGAAGTGGGTTGAGATAGGTTTCCAGACTTGCCCGCGCGACCGGCGATGGGTCTTCGAAATGGAAATCACTTCCAGGTTGCGCGTGGATATAGACGGCAAGGTCCGGCGCAAGCCGCTGCGCATATTCCGATGGATCAAAATCGTCCCGGGCACCCGAAATATTGGTGATACGGGTCTGCGCCGCCTCGGTGATCGCGCGCATGGCGGCTACGCGCGGAGAAAGATGGCAGCCATATCCCGCTGCGAGATCGAAATGCAGATAGCTGCCGTGCTGTGTTGCCGGACTGATGGTCGCCATGAAAACCGGCAGCGCGATATCCGAGCTCGTATCGAAGAGCCTCAGCACAAAACCTGCACTGGCAATGCGTTCGGCTAGCCAATCAATATTGCTGTCGGAGAACACGCGCGGATCGACGCATCGTGCCTGGACACCAGCGTCACGCTGAAACCGCCATAGCTCCGTTGCATCACGCTCCACCCGTTCGCAAAGTCCATGGATAACCGCTTCCAGCAGGCAGTTTCCGGACGCCAGCCCATCGGTGGATTGGCTATAGTGCCAGTTCTGCCGCTGCGACGTGAAGTCAAGCGAGACGACCTCGCGCGGCACGTAGACCGGGAGTTGCTTGAGGAGATCAAAGCCTTCCAACCATTCGATCGGCTCGTCATTTCCGGGCTCATCAGCACCGCGCATGAGAAGCATGCGCCCGTCAAAAACAATGTGTCCGCTGTCTTGCAGGGCAGCTTTCGTTGCTGTGATTGACGTGGCGGGAATGTCTTCGGCAATAGCGATTTCTGCGGCTTCCATAACAGCGGAAGCACGCGCATGTGGTGCCGTGATACCTTTGCCTTGGCTGACCGCCAATGTACGGCTATTTGGGCGTACCGCCATCCACACCGGAATACCGATGCGGTCGAGGCCGGTCACTTCCGCCATTCGAACAATGCCCAGCTGCGAGAAATGTGGACGCAGCCGGCTCACGGTCACATCCGCATCATGCAATCTGGTGGAAGACGGATCATTATTGCTTGCGGCGGAGCGAAGCTTGGCTTCATCCGCCGCAAGCCTTTCATAAACCGAAATCCCGGCCCGTGACTTCATAAGTACTCCAGCAGACCGTTTGGCAACATTCCCTCAGTTTACGAAACCGCCGCGTTGGCTGAAAACGAACGGTCTGAGGGGCCATTCCGTACGTCGAATGAATAGGCGCGATCTGAGGCATCACTTCTGCCATCGAATGAATAAGCGCGATCTGATGGATCAGTCCGCGCTTCCATATCGATTCCAGTCTCGCTCATATTCACCTTAGCCAGAAATTCCAAACCAGCGGCGCTTATTGAGCCAATGACATCCTTGTCCAAACATTCGGCAGTGTTCGTATCTGAATTGACGAGCCAAAGCTTGTCTTCCTCATTAACGATGTAATATTTCGACATGACAATAACCTTTCCAAGTAGAGAGCTCACCTGGGAGAGGTTATGCTGATTCTTTCATACGTCAATCGATCCGAAAGTCCTATCAATACTTAATACATTGATTTTATAGCCAGCCTCGATCATTTCTCTTTACTCTCGCTATACGACTGAGATTTCATTCCCGCGCGAGTGTCTGATGCGATGGCTATGCTAATTCCTTTGGTTGCAATAATCCCGGACTTACGCGCAGTGCCGATAAGCTGTAAAATGTCTGCGGTGGTAGCATTTTCCAAATCTGTCTCAGCGACTGGCGTCACTGTGCGATTATCAATATCTACAAGCCATAATTCAGTTTCCCCAGCCTCGCCAATAATAAAGTACTTCGCCATTCCTGAACCCCTTGTTTTCAACTATTGGAAGCCAGCTTCCTTGAGAGACGTCACATATTTCTGGCGCTGTTCCGGCAACCTTAGCGCCATGCTCTTTGTCCATTCATCGATACGGAAATTAGGATTATCCGCCAGCGCCTGCGTTCGAAATTCTGCGGCTTTTTCCTTTTCACCGAGCATCGCCCAACATGCTGAGATCAATCTTGACGCTACGCGTGGATTTTGCATCTGATCTGTGTAGGCGACCGCCTCCTTATGTCTGTCCAATGCATGCAAAGCACCGGCTCCTACCCAATAATAATAATCCGGGGCCAGCGGGTTATGTTCTATGGCTTGCTGTATCTTTTCCACAGCCTGATCGAGCCAACCATAATGCGTTAAAGCATCCGCATAATCGGCCAGCAAATCCGCATGCTGCGGGTTGATCGCCTCGCCTTGGTCGAAATATTCGAGACTGTCGTCGAATTTGCCCAGATACATACTGATTGTGCCAAGTTCCCGCAGAGGCCGCTCATCGTCTGGGTCATTGGGGGTAGCGCGCTTGGCGATTTTTTCCCCTTCAAGCAAAATATCTTTTTCACTGCGCGCCAGCATCAGCCATTCCTTTTGCATGGTTCTTGCTATCCCGCTAAGCGCAGGAACAAAGTCAGGCGACGCTGTCAGGGCATTCTTGAAGGATTGGCGAGCCTGACGCAATTTCGACAAATCGAACTTGTCGATATCGCGCTTGCCCATGAGGTACCAATAATAGGCATTGGGGTCTTGGTAGAGCTTGTTGTAGCGGTCAAGTTCCGACTTCTCGATTGTCGATACAACAGAAAGAATGATGCGGATGGAAAGCTGCCGGTATTGCTGTTCGGGCAGGACATAATCAAACTTTGTTTTCTCCGCCCAGACGATCTCCTGCGTTTCGGTGTCAATGAGTTTCACTGAAAGGAAGCAAAACCCGTCGCGGCGCACAATCTTGCTGTCAACCGCGTAACTGACTCCGAATTGCGCTTTGAGACCGTCAAAACTGTCAATCGGGGATTCTGTTACCACGCGCTTGGACGTATAGGGCGCCACAACTGAAAGCGTGCGCAAACGGCATAGGCCGATCGTGATATCATCTACCAGCGACGCGGCAAGTTGCTCCATTGGGTCGGATGCATTATGCGGCAAATAGAGAACCATAACCCGCGGCAGGCCCGCTTGTTTGGCCTGTTGCAGCTGGGATACGGCGCGGATCGCGGTCGGTGTCTGTATTTCGGTCCGGATTGCAACAGGTTGTGCTGGCTGCGTGATAATGAGCCCTCTTGTCGTTGCCGGGGAAAGTTTCGGCAGCAATTGCTGATAGAGCTCAATCGTTTGCTCTTCCGGCTCGACATCAAGATCATCGCGGAGCTTTTTCGTGCATTCCCGGAATGTCCGCTCCACCTTGGCAATCAGCCCAAGCTGCGACGCCGTTTGCATCAATGCGCGATAACCAACCTCCTGATAGGGGTCAATTTCGATCAGCTTACGGGCGCATTGCCGCTTTTCATCGATACTTACGCCTATGGGCTGATCAATCATCAAAAGCAGCATCGCGGTCAGATCATCGCGAATCTTTACGCGCTTGACGTCCAGCCATTCGTCAAAATCAGAAGCTTGCGGCTCGTTCTGCGCCAGAAGATCGCCGGCATAAAGCTCGATCATCGGCAGCAAGGACTCAATATCGCCCTTCTGCATTAGCTCCATATACTCAAGAAGATCGATCCGCAGAAGATCGGCCCTCACCTGCGACAGGTTCAGGTAAACATAAGTAGCATCGCCCTGTATAAGACTTAAGCCATATTGCTCCTGAAATTTGCGGATACGCGCCAGACTTTGCCGCAGATTCATGGAAGCGTGGGATTGGTCCGTCTCGGACCAAAGAACTTGTGACAGCTTGCCACGAGAAACGGAATGGTTGGGGTTTTCCAGCAGAAGGTAAACAATAATGCGAAGAAAATTGGCAGGGACACGGGGAACAAGTTGTCCGCCCAGACTTACAGTTGCCTCTCCAAAAACTGCAATCTTCATTCCGAATAAGCCCCGGATTTATCTAACTGTTTTCTTCCCGATATACGATCTGCATAGGCTATCAGTCACAATTTTAACCAAGTCCACCCCATATCTATAGATAGATATAAAGGTAAAACTATAATAAATTTGTATTAATACTGCCTCTGAAATACTTGCAAAGAGACCGACAGTACGGAATGTCCGTTCCGGGTTCGTTTTTCATAAGATAAATTCGTTTTAAGTCTCGACTATCCGCAAAATAATGACATTGTGCAAGAGGGTTGATGGATTTTTGAAAGAAAAGTCAAAGAATCTGCCAAACTATTGCTACATAGACACAAGTGCCTAAAAGTTTGTGTCTTCTCTGCCAAGCAGATAGTTATTTGCGTTACTATAATTCGTCGTAAAAAGATGAGGTTTTTCCCAAAATGCCTTCAACAAAAGTCAACTGGCTTTCAAGAAACGCAACCCGCTTTTCATAGGCTTTCATAACGCTCGTCAGATTTTCCAGGCGACCCTCATAGGATTCCGGTTCGGCAATATCTGTCATTGCTTCAAGCGTCAGTGCCGCATCCGCAGATGCTTCGGCAAAACGTTTGTTGAGGCCGAGCTTCTCCAGTTCCAATTCATTTCGGACAGCCGTCAGCGTCGTAATAATGCGTTTGAATCGGGCTGTATCACTCTCGCGATCCCGCTCCGGATCTCTGACGTTAAAGCCGAACATCGATCTGCCCTCCGTCTGGTTGAGTTGCTCCGCTTACAGGTTCCGGTGTCGGGAAGGGTTTGTAGAATCTGCCATCGCCCTTGCGCGTCAAAGATGTGAGCATTCTTCGCATGGGTTCATCATAAAGACGCAAGGCCATCCAGGAAAAAGCCAGGATCATGACGAAGCTCATGCTGGCGATAATGTGCGTATTCCAGCCTGAAAGCAATGATTGGCTAAGACCTGACATCATCAAGACAATAGGAAAATGCAAAACATAAATTGGATAGGACAAACTGCCGAGCAGGGAGCCGAAACGCATGGTGTTTGTTTGCCCGGTGCCTCCAATGACGATGGCAGGCAGACACAGGCTGATAAAAACCAAGTCCAGCCAAGGGAAATTTCGCTCTGATACGACAACTGGAATTGCAAGCACAAAAACCAGTGCTGCCGAAAGGGTAAACATGCTCCAATGCCGCGCATTTGCACTCAGGCGGTGCTGCTCACGATATATGACCACACCCAAGGGAAAGCCGAAACATACCCGGGCCAGACCGCCCCAGAAGGTTGCGGTGTCATATCCAATATTGAGCGTGTGATATCGGTTCACAAAAACCGCAAGAAAAACCAGACTGACTACGATGATCAGGATCAGGGTGCTGGTACGGAGCCAAATGCCACAGACCGCCCATAATAGATTGATAAGCAACTCGAAAAAAAGCGACCAGAGCGGACCATTTCCGGGGAAAAGATCGTGAGATGTTGCTGTTGCACTGAGGAAAGACGGAACCATTGCAAGATTGAGCATTCCGGACGCCAGCAAGACCTCCAGAGATTCAACTTTTCCGGGAAAAAACAGCCATTTCAGCAAAAGGACCACCAGGCCCATGCCAGCACCAAGCAGCGCCAGCGGATAGAGTCTGATCACGCGTTTTATGATGAATGACCCAAATGACAAATGAGTCCGGAGGTCCCTTTCATAGGCGTGGGCAACAACAAACCCGCTGAGCACAAAGAAGAAATCCACGGCAAGATAGCCTCTCGGTACGATAGCCGGAATCATGCCGAATTGCGACAGATGGAATCCAACGACAAGGAGGGCAGCAACGCCTCTCAGTCCATCAAGCATGTCGTATCGTTGGACGTTCATCGGTTTCCCCAAGCCCCCTCCGTCCGGCCTTTTGGTGGCACTGGGAAGGCCGGGCGGTGCTGCACTTAAATTATAGGCCTGACGGCATATCGCTGTCGTGTCAGCAATTTGAACTAGTGGTCTAAGCAAAGCTTTCCGACCTATCCGCACCATTTCCGTTCAAGTCGCGGCAGTTCTGTTCAAGCGCTTGTAAAAGCCGACCATTATTATCGCTGTATTCGTCGATTCTATTGGGCAAAAGGCAAACATGTGCTAACTCCTGCCCGTGCCTTTCCAGGCACAATCGCTTCTCCCACAGTGCTCGCGCGTATAAAATGATCAAACGTTTCTTTGCCTATTATGCCCCTTACAAGGGACTGTTTGCGCTGGATTTTTCCTGCGCAATCATATCGGGCTTGCTGGAACTCGGCTTTCCCATGGCCGTGCGCAGCTTCATTGATGTTTTGCTGCCCAGCCAGAACTGGACACTTATCCTTCTGGCGTCTTTCGGTCTGCTGGCGGTTTATCTGTTTAACACGGGCCTGAACGCGGTCGTCGTTTATTGGGGGCACAAGCTCGGCATCAATATTGAAACCGAAATGCGCCGCAAAAGCTTTGACCACCTGCAAAAACTGTCCTTCCGCTTCTACGACAACCACAAGACTGGTCATCTCGTCGGGCGCGTAACCAAGGATCTAGAGGAAATCGGCGAAGTCGCCCATCATGGTCCTGAGGACCTCTTCATTGCGATCATGACCTTCATCGGTGCTTTCTGGCTGATGGTCTACGTCAATCCTCTATTGGCAATTCTGACACTGATCGTGGTGCCGATCGTTGTTTGGGGCGCAGGCCAATATGGCGGCCGCATGACCAGGAACTGGCAAAATCTCTATAGCCGCGTCGGTGATTTCAACGTGCGTATCGAAGAGAATGTCGGTGGTATGCGCGTCGTTCAGGCATTCGCCAATGAAGAGCATGAACGCTCTCTTTTCGCCCGCGACAATGCACGCTATCGCGAGACCAAGCTTGCCGCTTATTGGATTATGGCTGCAAGCACGTCACTGAACTATATGAGCATGCGGCTGATACAGGTCATTGTCATGATCGCCGGAAGCTACCTTGTCATCACCGGGCAGATGACAAATGGTGGTTTTGTCAGCTTTCTCCTGCTGGTTGCTGTTTTTGTGCGCCCGATCGAAAAGATAAACTCGGTCATTGAATCCTATCCCAAGGGTATTGCAGGGTTCCGCCGCTACACGGAGCTTCTCGATACGGAGCCAGACATAGCCGACCGCGTCAATGCCCTGACCGTTTCCAATCTGAAGGGCAATATCGCTTATAAAAACGTATCGTTCCGATATTCACCGGAGCGCGATGCGCTGCATGAGATTGACCTGACCATCAAGGCCGGTGAAACGGTCGCGTTTGTTGGCTCATCAGGTGCCGGAAAAACCACGCTTTGCTCGCTGCTGCCGCGCTTTTATGAAGTAAACTCCGGCAGCATAACGATTGACGGCATCGATATTCGCGACATGACATTGGCCTCGCTGCGTAGCCAGATCGGCGTCGTTCAGCAGGATGTGTTTCTGTTCGGCGGGACCATACGGGAGAACATTGCCTATGGCCGTCTCAACGCAACAGACGACCAAATTGCTGAAGCTGCCCGGCGTGCCCGGCTTGATGAGATGATTGCATTGCTTCCTGCTGGCTATGAAACGATTGTCGGCGAACGCGGAGTCAAGCTTTCCGGCGGGCAAAAACAGAGGCTTGCCATTGCGCGAATGTTCCTGAAAAACCCGCCAATTCTGATTTTGGACGAAGCGACATCGGCTCTGGACACCAAGACAGAGCGGGAAATCCAGCTATCTCTGGCCGAACTTGCGCAGGGACGCACCACACTGGTTATCGCCCACCGACTTGCCACGATCCGCAATGCCGATCGTATCGTTGTGGTAGAAAATGCCCGTATCCTTGAACAGGGAACACACACGCAACTGCTCAAGTCAGACCGGTTTTACCGGCGGCTTCATGATGCCCAGTTTGGCGAGAATAATTTATCTACCGCGGCAAGCTGAATTGCCGATCACTGCTGATATGAAATTGGTGCTATTCTGGTGCGGTGCTTTGAATCGTATTTTGCAGCTAACGGAACCAGTGAGAGCGCTGCAATAAGCCCGATAATCAAGCAGATTCCATAATTCATTCTAAACTTCATATCTCAGTCCACGTTGAAACAGTGCGGACATTTTCCTTCTAAAAGCTGACACGGACCTGAACCCTCATATTCCCGTCCTTAGCCGGGGAATGTTCCATTCAGCTTCCTGTCAGGAAAAAGGGCGATTGCAGCTCCAATCAGTGCCGCCCAATGGCGGCATCCCTGACTTTGAGTCCTGCAAGGAAGTCGCACGTGTCAATCGTATTAAACTATTCCGAAGGTCGCTCGCTTCGCCCGCAAATTGGAAGTGTGACGCTGAGCGTTCTGGTTGCAATCTTTTTGATGGCCACCGCCAATAATACTTTCTGGGGGAAAGCCACCCTGCTGCTGCAAGGGCAGACCGTCGCGCTGATCTATCTGGCCTTCGGGCTGACATGCGCTTTCATCGCCCTGTGTGTGTCTTTTTCCCTGAAATTTCTCATCAAACCATTCTTGATTGTTCTTATTCTTTTCAGCGCCTCGACATCCTGGTTCATGGATAGCTACGGCACGATCATTGATGTGAACATGCTTCAAAGCGCCGTCGATACGACAGATGCGGAAGCCGGTCATCTCGTGACCTCTGCCTATATGTGGCACATGTTTATCTTTGGGATTCTACCAGCCCTGCTCGTTGGCTGGGTGCGGATCAGGCACCGGACCTATCTGCAAAAAGTCAAATGGAACATGGTTGTCATTATACCTGCGCTGGTGTTTTTCTTCGTCGCTGCTCTTTCTCATGCGAGCACCTATCTGTCGCTCGGGCGTGAACATCGTGACTGGTTCGCCACTTTAAATCCCATCGCGCCTATCGTGAATGTGGTTAAACTCGTGATACGCACGACCAGCAACCAACATATTGTTGTGCAGCCGCTTGGCACAGATGCACGCGTCTACTCTGCCGCTCCATCAGGCAAACCCCGTGTCACTATTATCGTTGCCGGAGAAACCGGGCGCGCCGAGAGCTTTTCGCTGGGAGGTTATGGCCAGCTTACCAATCCCGAATTGTCCAAGCAGGATATTACCTATTTCCCCCAGACGAGCAGTTGCGGCACCATCACCGAGGTTTCATTGCCGTGCATGTTCTCCGTCTACACGCGCAAGCAATATACGCATCGCAAGGGCCTCGAAACCGAGAACCTTCTGGATGTACTCGGCCATGCCGGGATCAAGACGGAGTGGTGGGACAACAATACAGGCGATAAGAAGATTGCCGATCGCACCGCTTACCAGCCGCTCTACAAGTCTGGAAATCCTGCCTATTGCAAGGATGGCGAGTGTCTGGACAGCATTTTGCTCGACCAGATCGACAATTGGCTCGACAATGTGAAATCCGATTCAGTGCTTGTCATTCACCAGCTCGGCAGTCACGGCCCGGCCTATTATCTGCGCTATCCGGAAGAGTACCGTCGCTTCACACCGGATTGCCGCACATCCGAATTCGCAAAATGCAGCCGCCAGGAAATAATAAACGCCTACGACAACACCATTCTTTATACCGACCACATTATTTCGACAGTGATCGACAAGCTGAAAGCGCGCGAGGCGCGGATATCACCATCCATGATCTATATGTCGGATCACGGCGAGTCGACGGGTGAATACGGGCTTTACCTTCACGGCGCACCCTACTTCATGGCCCCGACACAACAGACCCATGTACCTTTTGTCCTGTGGCTCGGTCAGGAGGCAAAAACGGAAGTGGACGCCAAATGTCTTGCTGCCGAGGCCGTAAAACCCCACTCGCATGATAATCTGTTTCATACGGTTTTGGGCATGATGCATGTCGAGACAACAGTGCACGACAAGGCGCTTGATGCGCTTGCGCCATGCAGGCAGGGGCAGTCATCGTGAGCGAAAGCCCCTACTTTAAAAAGACAACCGGGTTTCGTCACCTTTTTGCCGCTGCAAGCTACTCTGTGAAAGGAGCGGAACGGCTCCTGCGCGAGTCAGCGGCGCGGCACGAGATCATTGCTTATCTTGGCGCGGTTGCATTGTTTTCGGTTCTGGGGGCAGCGCTTCTGGACTATCTGGTGCTGACAGCTTTGTTTCTGCTGCTGCTTGCTGTCGAGGCTTTGAACACAGCGATTGAAGAGATCATTGATCATCTTTCGCGTGATTACTCGGTTTTCGCTCGAAATGCCAAGGATCTTGGTTCCTTTGCAGTGTCCTGTATTCTCGCTATCAACGCCCTCTTTATCGCCTACGTTGCAATCGATTTGCTGACCTCAACTTAATTAGGTATTGAGTGTTAACATTACACAAGACCGGGGTCAGGTTTGCGGGTTCTCCTTGTTGAAGACGATCAAACCCTTGGCGAGGCTGTGCGTGATCACGTCGCCAGCACTTACCATGCGGTCGACTGGATGCAGACGATCGACGATGCCACGGCATCGGTCCGTGTGGTTGAGTATGGGTTGATACTGCTCGACCTTAGACTGCCGGACGGAAGCGGCATAAATTTCCTGCGAACACTCCGGTCAAGGGGCAACGCAACTCCCGTCATTATTCTTACCGCACACGACCAGATTTCCGATCGTATTGAGGGGTTGAATGCTGGTGCAGATGATTATCTGGTCAAGCCGTTCAATCTGGACGAATTAACCGCACGCATATTGGCGGTCACACGGCGCCATTCGGGCAATTCAAGCTCAGAAATTATAGTTGGGACGCTTCGTATCAATATTGCCAGCAGAAGCATCTTTTCGGGAAAGCATGAGATCATATTATCCGGACGGGAATGGGCCGTGCTCGATAAACTCCTGGCCCGCGCGGGCGCCGTCGTGTCCAAGTCTCAGATAGAAGAGGCGCTTTATGCTTTCGGCTGGGAAGTCGAGAGCAATACGGTTGAGGTCTATATCAGCCGTCTGCGTAAAAAACTCGGGCGCGAACATGTCGCGACGATACGCGGCGTCGGATACAAGATTGAAGGCCGCTCATGAAAAACCGCAGCATGACCCGCCGGCTGATTTTTTCCTTGACGGCGACACTGATCGTTTTTTGGCTGCTGGCTACAATAGCCGGCATGTTTGTCATGCAGGACGAGTTCGGGGAAATATTTGATGGCTCACTGCAGGCAACAACCGAGCGTCTGACACCCCTCGTTGTCGACGATGTGCTGCAAAGCGCAGAAGTATCGGACGCACGCCGTCAGCAAAGTTTGAACGAATCCACCCATAAGGGTTATCTGACCTATCAAGTCAGGGATGCGACGGGCAAAGTCATCCTTCACTCGCACGATGTTTCGGCAACACCCTTCGTTGCTCCTTTAAAGCGCGGCTTCTTCCAGGATGATGTCTCACGATTTTATACGGTTCCCGCCGTCAACAACACTATCTTCGTGCAGGTCGCGGACTCCCTTGCACATCGCACCGAAGCCGCGGTTGAAGGAGGTCTGGCCCTGCTTCTGCCCGTTCTGGTACTGATTCCGGTTAGCATTATCGGCATATGGCTCATTGTCCGACGCTCGATTGAACCAGTCAACGATTTACGCGAGGCGATTGCAGGCAAGGATAGCGGCAATCTTGCTCCAATTGAGCTGTCAACCTTGCCGCGCGAGCTTCAACCGATCGTAACGTCGGTCAATCGCCTGCTTGAGCGGCTAAGGTCGACGCTTAAAGCCGAAAGAGAATTCACCGCCAACAGCGCGCATGAACTGCGCACTCCCCTCGCCGGAGCACTCGCGCAGACGCAGATGCTTAAATCTGAGCTGCGCAGTGAGGGTTCAAAGTCGCGCTTGGTGCTTATCGAGGCGTCGTTGCAAAAGCTCATCAGGCTTGTCGAAAAGCTTATGCAACTGGCGCGTGCCGAGGCAAAGATAGGCACTTCAAATGAAGCCGCCGATTTGGGGAAAGTCCTGGAACTCGTGATTGAAGATTTCAATCGGGCGTCCGAGACAGATGGCAGAATTCGATATAGCCGGGCCAAAGCTGCCACGCTTGTTCGCCCGGTAAGCGAGGATGCTTTTGCAATTGTGCTTCGTAATCTTATAGAAAACGCCCTGATCCATGGCGATCAACAAGCTCCGGTCAAAATCAGCCTCGAGCCTGGCGGTACAGTTCGCATTGCAAATGATGGACCTGTGCTGGGTGCCGACGAGCTCGTATCAATCCGCCAACGCTTCAGCCGTGGCAAAACAACATCTCCAGGTTCAGGCCTTGGCTTATCAATTGCCACTGAACTGGCCTCTCAAATGGGGGCGACACTGGAACTGAAATCTCCGGCAACCAACGCCAGCACAGGCTTTGAATCCATCCTGCATTTCAGTTGAAGCCTTTTCACCAAGTTGAGGGCGCTTTTCAGTCACGACCCTCCGGCGCTCCCAAAGGAAACATGTGACGGTATGGCCGGGCTTCATCAAGGGCCCGGGCATAGCTGGCGCGCGCAAGAAGGCGATCGCGATAAGCCCAGAGGTTTTGGTAATTCCTCGGTATTGGATAGGTCCAATCCGCATAAAGCAAGGACGGCGCAGCGGCACAATCGGCCAGACTGAATTCATCAGCCACCCATTCACGCTCTGCCATGCGCCTATCGAGAAGCGCGTAGGCTTCGTCGAACGCCGCTTTCCATTTCGCGCCATCTTCACCATCATCCGGTTCGCGGCCGATTGACAGATAGACCAGTCTCTGCTGCGGATAATTGACATAATTATCGAAAAACCGGTCCCACATCCGAACTTGCACGGCTTTCATCGGATCGTCAGGTATCAGTCTTGGCGTGTCTGGATAGCGGGCCTCAAGATATTCAATAATAGCCGTGGCCTCGAAGATCAGTTCCTCACCGTCCTTTACGACAGGAAATCTCTTGATTGGCCATAATGCGGCGAACTCGCTTGCAACCGGCTCGGTACCGTCAAGCATTTGCGTCTCGAAGGCCACGCCTTTCTCGTAAAAGCCGGTCTTGGCTTTTTGTACATATGACGAGAGAGGATGAAGGTACATAATAAGCGCCATTGCTCATTTCCTGTGCAGGAGGACTTTGTTACTTCGCAAGCACGATATGAATCGCATGTTCCGTCAGGGTGCGTTCGTTGACGCTGAACCCAAGTTCCGGCAGATTTATTCCACTGAAAATTGCTTCACCCTTACCCAAAATTACCGGCGAGACGGCAAAGTGCAGCTCATCAATTAACCCCGCCTTCAAATATTGGCGCACGGTGCTTACACCCCCGCCAATCTTCACGTCAGCGTTTCCAGCTGCAGCTTTTGCCTGATCAAGTGCAGCTTCAATTCCCTCCGTTACAAAGTAAAAGGTAGTGCCACCCTCCATGACGATCGGGTCGCGCGGGTAATGCGTGAGAATATAGGTCGGAGCGTGGTAAGGCGGATTGTTACCCCACCAGCCTTTCCATGTGTCGTCTTCCGGCCATTCGCCCCGGATTGGGCCAAACATATTACGGCCCAGAATGAATGCACCAAAACCAGCCATGCTGCGGGCGGCATAATCATTGTCAGAGCCTGTTTCACCGGTCTGTTTTCCTAGCATTGCGTGGAAAGTCTTTGTTCCGAATATCCATTGATGCAGGTCTTCTCCCCCCTTGCCCAACGGATCAGCCAGAGTTTGCTCCGGCCCTGCCCCGAACCCGTCAATCGAAACGGAGAACCCGCCTACTTTCACTTTTGTCATCGCACCCTCCAACCAATTGCGATTTGCAACTGGTTGTTTTATGCCACAACTGATCCTATAATGCAACTGGTTGCTGTGGAGATAAACCTATTTGAACATTGAGAAACGATCTGGATGCCCGATAAATCTGTCGTTGGAGATCATGGGCGATAAATGGAGCCTCATCATCATACGCGATATGATGTTTGGAAATCGGCGGCATTTCCGCGACCTGCTGACCCATTCGCAAGAGAAAATTGCCTCCAATATCCTGGCTGCGCGGCTTAAGCACCTGTTGTCAGTTGGCTTGATCAGCAAACAGGATGACCCCAGCCACAGCCAGAAAGCCATCTATAGCCTGACGGAGCCAGCCATACAGCTCGTGCCATTGCTTGCCATGATGGGCGGTTGGGGACGCAAACATCTCCCGGTTACTCCGGAATTAAGCATCCGTGCCGAGCTTTTGGAAAATGGCGGCCCGGTCATGTGGGAAAAGTTCATGAGTGAACTGCGCGATATTCACATCAAGGATCCGATTGGTGGCGCGAGTGGCAAGGTCGTTTCACCAGTTCTCATCGATCTGACAGCGGCCTACAGACAGATATGTGCAACAATGGCGGAAACCGATTAGGCCGCTGGAACATTCCGGGCGGGTTTGATCATTCCCAAATAGCATTGCCTAGGGCGTTTAACGGTATTTTGAGATAGCGCGCGCCATTTGATTCCGGTTCAGGAAGACGTCCGGCGTTGAGATTGATTTGGAGAGAAGGCAGCATCAGCTTTGGCATAGGCAAGGTTTTGTCCCGCGCCTGCCTGAAAGCGATAAACTCATCTTTGGAGTGACAGCGGCTTAAATGTGAATTGCTGGCTTTTTGTTCGCTCACTGTGCTTTCCCACATTGGAGCACGACCATTGGGCTGGTAATCATGCCCAACGAAAAGCCGGGTTTCGCCGGGCAAAGCCAATATATCCTGGATGGAATGCCAGAGCTGGTCCGCGCTTCCACCCGGAAAGTCTGTTCTGGCCGTACCGCTGTCAGGCATGAATAATGTGTCGTGAATGAATGCGGCGTCACCAACCACATATGTGACCGATGCGAGTGTATGTCCTGGAGAAAACATCACGGATGCATTGAGATTGCCGATCCTGAACGTTTCTCCGGTTTGAAAAAGCTTGTGCCACTGCGATCCGTCAGGGACGAATCCTTGCCAATTATACAGATCCTTCCACAAGGATTGCACCTCAACGACGTGACTGCCAATCGCGCAAGGCGCGCCGGTCTGCGAATGCAAATAGTCTGCGGCTGAAAAATGGTCCGCATGAGGATGAGTATCGAGAATCCATTCAACTTTCAGGTTCTCTGCTGTCACATATTGAAGAATACGGTCGGCATTGAATGTGCCGGTTGCGCCGGATTTTTCCTCAAAATCGAGCACAGGATCAATGATGGCACATGCCCCCGTGGCCGGGTCTGACACGACGTATTGTATGGAGAACGTCCTCTTATCGAAAAAAGCTTCGACATGGGGCCGGGCAGACATGTTCATGGCGTTCTCCAAAGATCAGGCCTCGAAAACTCGTAATTGCTTGGCATTTCGCTGTAATATTATGTGCGTAGTAGACTCCGATAGCCTCACACGGTTAGGATATTGGTCAAATCAGCCGCCAAGGGCAAGCTACCCTTTGCGACTATTGTGGAACCGACATCCATCGAAGAGAGACCGCAAAATGGGCTTACGAATAAATGATGTTGCGCCGGATTTTACCGCC
>UICE01000016.1:0-2500 GCA_900471815.1 Hyphomicrobiales bacterium | reverse complement strand
AAAATGTACCGGGGCTAAAGCCATACACCGAAGCTGTGGATTTGCTTAGCAATAAGCAAGTGGTAGCGGAGCGTTCTGTAAGCCGTTGAAGAGGGACCCGTGAGGGCCTTTGGAGGTATCAGAAGTGAGAATGCTGACATGAGTAACGATAAAGGGAGTGAGAGACTCCCTCGCCGAAAGTCCAAGGGTTCCTGCTTAAAGTTAATCTGAGCAGGGTTAGCCGGCCCCTAAGGCGAGGCCGAAAGGCGTAGTCGATGGGAACCACGTTAATATTCGTGGGCCTGCGGGTAGTGACGGATCGCGTATGTTGTTCCTCCTTATTGGATTGGAGGGGCTTCGGGGCGGTTCCAGGAAATAGCTCCCGCGTATAGACCGTACCCTAAACCGACACTGGTGGACTGGTAGAGAATACCAAGGCGCTTGAGAGAACTGCGTTGAAGGAACTCGGCAAATTGCACGCGTAACTTCGGAAGAAGCGTGACCCTTTTTTACGCAAGTAGAGGAGGGTGGCACAGACCAGGGGGTAGCGACTGTTTACCAAAAACACAGGGCTCTGCGAAGTCGCAAGACGACGTATAGGGTCTGACGCCTGCCCGGTGCTGGAAGGTTAAGAGGAGAGGTGCAAGCTTTGAATTGAAGCCCCAGTAAACGGCGGCCGTAACTATAACGGTCCTAAGGTAGCGAAATTCCTTGTCGGGTAAGTTCCGACCTGCACGAATGGCGTAACGACTTCCCCGCTGTCTCCAACGCAGACTCAGTGAAATTGAATTCCCCGTGAAGATGCGGGGTTCCTGCGGTTAGACGGAAAGACCCCGTGCACCTTTACTATAGCTTTACACTGGCATTCGTGTCGGCATGTGTAGGATAGGTGGTAGACTTTGAAGCGGGGGCGCCAGCCTTCGTGGAGTCATCCTTGAAATACCACCCTTACCTATATGGATGTCTAACCGCGGTCCGTTATCCGGATCCGGGACAGTGTATGGTGGGTAGTTTGACTGGGGCGGTCGCCTCCTAAAGAGTAACGGAGGCGCGCGATGGTGGGCTCAGACCGGTCGGAAATCGGTCGTCGAGTGCAATGGCATAAGCCCGCCTGACTGCGAGACTGACAAGTCGAGCAGAGACGAAAGTCGGTCATAGTGATCCGGTGGTCCCGCGTGGAAGGGCCATCGCTCAACGGATAAAAGGTACGCCGGGGATAACAGGCTGATGACCCCCAAGAGTCCATATCGACGGGGTTGTTTGGCACCTCGATGTCGACTCATCGCATCCTGGGGCTGGAGCAGGTCCCAAGGGTATGGCTGTTCGCCATTTAAAGCGGTACGTGAGTTGGGTTCAGAACGTCGTGAGACAGTTCGGTCCCTATCTGCCGTGGGTGTAGGAATATTGACAGGATCTGTCCCTAGTACGAGAGGACCGGGATGGACGTATCTCTGGTGGACCTGTTGTGGCGCCAGCCGCATAGCAGGGTAGCTATATACGGACGGGATAACCGCTGAAGGCATCTAAGCGGGAAACCCACCTGAAAACGAGTATTCCCTATCAGAGCCGTGGAAGACCACCACGTTGATAGGCCGGGTGTGGAAGTGCGGCAACGCATGAAGCTTACCGGTACTAATAGCTCGATTGGCTTGATCATTCTCATTACTCATATCCATCGCAAAGCGATGAAATAGATTGTCTCACGCGCCCTATCGCACCTTTGGTGCGGGCGCTGCGACAGCGCGCCGGGCAACCGGCGACGGCCAAGTCGGCCTTGTGGGCAAATGCCCGCAAGATCGATCATCGCCAACATCAAGACAAACAATTCCAGCTTCTTCATTTTGTTGCGCTTTGCTGACCTGGTGGTTACAGCGGGGTGGCTGCACCCGATCCCATTCCGAACTCGGCCGTGAAACGCCCCTGCGCCAATGGTACTTCGTCTCAAGACGCGGGAGAGTAGGTCGCTGCCAGGTCTGCTAAACGCAACAAAATGCTGCTCAAATCACACAACAATACATAACAGACCAATCAGGCCGCGCCAGAATACGTTCAGGACGCGGCCTTTTTGCTTTTGGCAAACATTCCGGGTAATCTGGACAATACCAAAAGCACAATGGCAATGGCAGCAATGCCCTCCTGCCACAAAAGGGTGGAGCAGCACCCCGTCCGAAAGCCCGAAAAAGCACCTTCGCTTTTGAGGCCGGACAAACGGAGAAGTCCGGGCTGCAAACGGCGTCAGCGCCGGTCTTGGTAACGCGGGGTGGAGCAGCCCGGTAGCTCGTCAGGCTCATAACCTGAAGGTCACAGGTTCAAATCCTGTCCCCGCAACCAATAACTCAACATCCCCCCAAAATACACCGCTACAATCCAACACACAAACACAGCACCAAGCCGCAGCAATGCACCAATGTGGCTGCAACCCGCAAACCACAGGCCAAATGTCGGCGCAACCCCAAAACCGGCCAATCAAAAAGCGACGGCCGACGGTCAAGCAGACCGGACACAAACAGTTCAGACGGTC
>UICE01000003.1 GCA_900471815.1 Hyphomicrobiales bacterium | reverse complement strand
ATTCCATCCTGCGCATATTCTTGATGACTGGCGCAGCCATCGGCGTGACTGGCACGATTGCCGGGGTCGTGCTTGGCGTCGTCGTCTGCCTCAATGTCGAGCGGATCAGGGAGTTTTTCTCCTGGCTTTCCGGGACGACACTCTTCAATCCTGAACTCTATTTCCTAAGTACTCTTCCGGCCAAAATGGACTTCAACGAGACCTTTACTGTAATTCTCATGGCGCTTGTCCTGTCATTTCTGGCGACGCTTTTCCCCGCTTGGCGCGCAGCCAAACTCGATCCCGTTGAAGCTCTGAGGTACGAATAAAATGGCCGGGCCTATTTTGCAGCTGACGAATGTCGGTCGCCGCTATGATGAAATCGGCCGCGAACTCATCATTCTCGACAATGCCAGTTTTTCTCTGGGCAAGGGAGAAATGGTTGCGCTTGTTGCGCCTTCGGGTGCAGGGAAATCCACATTGCTGCACACTGCCGGTTTGCTTGAGCGGCCCGATAGTGGCGATGTGATTCTTGACGGGCGCTCCTGCGGTTCTTTGTCGGACGAAGAGCGGACGGCTATCCGTCGCAATGATGTGGGATTTGTTTATCAGTTCCACCATCTTCTGCCCGAATTTTCTGCTCTCGAGAATGTGATGATGCCTCAGATGATTCGCGGCATGAAGCCGGGCGTTGCCTCGGAACGTGCTCAGCAGCTGCTCGACTATATGAAGGTCGGGGCGAGGGCAGCTCACCGCCCGAGCGAACTTTCCGGCGGTGAACAGCAAAGAGTGGCGATTGCCCGCGCTGTGGCCAACGCGCCGCTTGTATTACTCGCCGATGAGCCTACGGGCAATCTCGACCCCGTTACCTCATCTTACGTGTTCGAAGCACTGGAGGCGCTTGTTCGTCAATCCGGCCTGTCGGCAATGATTGCTACGCATAATCATGAACTTGCCCGGCGTATGGATCGACGTGTTACGTTGAAAGACGGCAAGATCACCAATCTCTGATTAGTCAGCAGTATTTACCTCTCATTAGTAATTTGAAAACCATAGCACTCACCATGCCACAGATGCGCTTGACTTTAGAACAAAAATGGAACAAAACATATACATAGTGCAAACGAAGAAGGGTTTTACCGATGAGCGAACTTTTCCAGGATGTGATGTCATTTGTTACCGTCAGTCTCTTCATTGCGACATTCGCGATGTGGGTGAGCGTCATCTGAAGAAACAGACCTTCGGGGATGATTGAGCGAGCCCCGACTATCCACTGTTCACGCGGCCCAAACGTTCAATTTGAGTAGACACCTCATCGCGCATATCGGACTATATGCGCGCGGTGGAATCGGTTCTCCGTTCAGTATCGGAGATAAAAAGTGGCAGATGGGCACGGCAATATGAGCAATGCAGGCAAGCGCCCATTGCGCTTTGTCCATCTGAGAGTTCATTCCGCATATTCATTGCTTGAAGGCGCGTTGCAGGTTCCCAAGGTGATCGACCTTGCTGTGGCCAGCAAGGCTCCCGCCATTGCAATTACTGACACAAACAATCTTTTCGGCGCTCTTGAGTTTGCGCAGAAAGGCTCAAAAGCCGGATTGCAGCCTATCATCGGCTGTCAGATGGATATCGCATTTCACGACCAGACCGAGGAGAGCCGCAATGTAAACCGGCGTGAAGCGCTCGGGCTCGCGCCACTGGTTTTGCTGGCGGCGACGGAAGAGGGCTATGCCAATCTCGTTCGGCTTGTCAGCCGGGCTTATCTTGAAACTCCCTCTGGTGATCCGGTCCACATAGTTTCCAGCTGGCTGGCAGGAAAAACGGATGGCATTATCATGCTATCCGGCGGACCAGAGGGTGCTATTGCCAAGGCAATCAAGGATGATCGGATTGATCGTGCCCGCCAGCGGCTTTTGATGCTGAAATCACTGTTTGGCGACAGACTTTATGTCGAGTTGCAGCGCCATCGCGGCTATGACAAGGCGTTGGAAGCGACACAGGTGGACCTGGCCTATGAGCTGGAACTCCCGCTTGTTGCCACCAACGACGTGTTCTTCTCCAAGAGTGCCGACTATGAAGCCCACGATGCCTTGCTGGCAATCGCATCTGGATCGCTGCTATCAATTGACGACAGGCGCCGCCTTAGTCCGGACCACTATCTCAAGAGCGAAGATGAGATGGTGGAGCTCTTCGCTGATTTGCCGGAGGCTGTAGAAAACACTGTCGAAATCGCCATGCGCTGTTCGTACTACCCGAAGAATCGCGCTCCGATTTTGCCGCGCTTTACCGGAGAAAGCGCCGATCCTGAAGCTGCATTGGCAGCAGAGGCGGAAGAGCTTGCGCGCCAGGCCCGCGAAGGGCTTGAACAGCGGATTGCGACTGTAGGGCTTGCGGGAGCCCATACACGGGAAGAATATGCTGAGAGGCTCGAATATGAGATCTCCGTCATAACCCGAATGAAGTATCCCGGGTACTTCCTTATCGTTTCGGACTTCATCAAATGGGCAAAGGCGCATGATATTCCTGTTGGGCCGGGGCGTGGTTCTGGTGCTGGCTCGCTTGTTGCCTACGCTCTGACTATTACGGATGTCGATCCGCTGCGATTCTCGCTTCTGTTCGAACGCTTTCTCAATCCCGACCGCGTTTCTATGCCCGACTTTGACATCGACTTCTGTCAGGAACGACGTGACGAGGTCATCCGCTATGTTCAGGCAAAATATGGGCGCGATCAGGTAGCGCAAATTATAACATTCGGAACATTGCAGGCGCGCGCTGTCTTGCGTGACGTCGGGCGCGTTCTTGAAATGCCATACGGGCAGGTGGATCGTCTGACAAAGATGGTTCCGGCCAATCCCGCTAATCCGGTAACGCTTTCAAAGGCTATCGAGGACGAGCCAAGACTTCGCGAAGAGCGCGATAAGGAGCCAGTCGTCGAGCGTTTGCTTGATATTGCTTTGAAACTCGAAGGCCTTTACCGGCACGCATCGACGCATGCTGCCGGTATCGTCATTGGTGACCGCCCACTTTCTGAACTCGTCCCGATGTATCGCGATCCGCGTTCCGATATGCCGGTTACGCAGTTCAACATGAAGATGGTGGAAGAGGCCGGGCTGGTCAAATTCGACTTTCTCGGCCTGAAAACGCTGACAGTTCTTCAAACTGCGGTGAATCTGGTCCGTCGCCGCGATATAATCGTGGATCTCTCAAATCTGCCTTTCGACGATAAACCGACTTACGAGATGCTGTCGCGCGGCGAGACTGTCGGCGTGTTTCAGGTGGAAAGTACCGGCATGCGCAAGGCGCTGATTGGTATGAAACCTGACCGGATCGAGGATATTATCGCGCTTGTTGCGCTTTATCGTCCAGGTCCAATGGAAAACATCCCGACCTACAATGCGCGTAAAAACGGCGATGAAGAAATGGCGTCGATCCATCCAAAGATCGATCACCTCGTCAAAGAAACGCAGGGCGTCATCATCTACCAGGAGCAGGTGATGCAGATCGCGCAGGAAATGTCGGGCTATACGCTCGGTGAAGCCGATCTTCTGCGGCGCGCCATGGGTAAGAAAATCCGCTCTGAAATGGATTTGCAGCGAGTTCGCTTTGTTGATGGCGCCGTTGAACGCGGCGTAACCAAGCCGCAGGCCAACTTTATTTTCGACCTTCTGGCGAAGTTTGCCGATTATGGTTTCAATAAATCCCATGCGGCCGCTTACGCTATCGTATCGTTCCAGACCGCCTATATGAAAGCGCATTACCCGGTTGAATTCTTAGCCGCGTCAATGACTTACGATATGTCGAACACCGACAAGCTCAATGATTTCCGCCGGGAAGCGGTGCGGCTCGGTATCGAGGTTGTCACGCCTTCGGTCAATACGTCCTACCGGCTGTTTGAAGTTGGCGAAAACCGCATCTACTACTCGTTGGCCGCCATCAAAGGCGTTGGTGAAGCCGCTGTCGATCATATTGTCGAAAAGCGCGGATCGACGCCTTATGCCAGCCTTGAAGATTTTTGTGAGCGGATCGATCCGCGGGTCGTCAACAGGCGGGTGTTCGAAAGCCTTATCAATGTTGGCGCATTTGACTGTTTTGGACGGGAGCGGCCAGCACTTATCGCCGGTCTGGATCGTATAATTGGTCATGCGCAACGCACACAAGAAGACAGTGTCAGCGGTCAAACGGACATTTTCGGCGGTATGGCAGCAACTGCACAAACAATTCAGCTTCCGTCGGTAAGCCCTTGGCTTTCATCAGAAAAACTGCGACGGGAATTTGAAGCGGCGGGCTTTTATCTTTCCGCGCATCCTCTTGATGAATATCAACCCATCCTCGACAAAATGCGCGTTCAAACCTGGTCAGAGTTTTCTGCGGCAGTGAAGCGTGGTGCCAATGCCGGGCGGCTGGCAGGTACAATTACCGCAAAGCAGGAACGCCGTACCAAAACTGGCAACAAGATGGGAATCATCCAATTCTCTGATTCCTCAGGGCAATTTGAAGCGATCCTATTTTCAGAAGCGCTGGCGCAATTCCGCGACTTGCTGGAACCGGGCCGTTCCGTTGTCATCACAGTTGGCGCAGAGGACAGGCCTGAGGGCATTAGCCTGCGCATACAGACGGCACATTCGCTTGAAGATGAAGCTACACGCATGCAGAAGGCGTTGCGGCTATATATGCGCTCCAGCGAGCCTCTGGCGGCTATTACGCCCTATCTGACGCCGCAAAATGACGGGCAGATTGTCAGCCTTATTCTGATCAAGCAGAACGGTGCCAATGAAGTTGAGATTGAACTGCCTAACCGCTACCGGATAGGCCCGCAAATAGCGAGCGCCATGAAGGCTATTCCGGGCATTGTCGAAGTTGAAATGGGGTGAATTCAACTTAGCGCAACTATATTGCAATTGCAGATTGAATTTTTTCAGCAAAAATCGCCTGTTTTCTGGCATTTTTGAGCAAAAGTTCAGACTATCTCAGCTTTTTTCCGCTAATCTATTTCATCCGGCGCTTCTTTTGCGCGCGATTTTATCTTGCCGAATGTATATCCTGTTTCCACGGCTTGATTGCCAAATTTCCCGCGTAGCTTGTCTATGGCAGTTTCGGCAACTGCGCGTTTAGTAGCCTGCACATCAACAAGATCGAGCGGGTCGGCTCTGCCGTCGTCGGTGAGATCGCTTACTCCGATCCCGATCAAGCGATAACGGGTGCCGTCAATTTCCTTTTCAAGCAGCGAAACACCTGTCCGAAAAATCCGGTCGGCAAGCTGGGTCGGATCGGCGAGCTGACGATTACGGGTCTTCAATTTGAAGTCGCGTGACTTCAACTTGAGAACGATGGTTCGCCCAGCAATGTCGGCTGCTTTTAACCGTCGGGATACTTTCTCTGACAGGGCCCGCAAAATGGCGACGAGCTCTTCCATTGACGAGATGTCTTCATTGAACGTTGTCTCTGCGGAAACACTCTTGCTTTCACCTTCAGGCTCAACCCGTCTTGTGTCCATGCCGCGAGACAAACGGTACAGCCTCTGACCCATGGTGCCATAGGAGCGCATCAGGGGACCAAGCTCCATGGTTTGCAATTGACCAATGGTACGAATGCCATCTCGCTCCAAGGTTGCATCAAAAGCCTTGCCGACACCCCAGATCATTGTCACGGGCTTGTCGCGCAAAAAGGTGAGGGCCTCTTCTTCACCGATAATAGAAAAGCCACGCGGTTTTTCGAAATCGGATGCGATCTTGGCGAGGAATTTGCAATAGGAAAGACCGACCGAAACCGATAATCCCAACTCACGTTCAACCCGATTAGAAAATTGCGCCATGACCCGCGCCGGAGGATCATGGTGGAGCCGTTCAGTACCGGAAAGATCGAGAAAAGCTTCATCGATGGACAGGGGCTCGACGAGAGGCGTGAGGTCGCGCATCATCTGCCTGATCTCGCGCCCGACCCGGACATATTTTTCCATATCCGGCTTGATGACAATGGCGTGCGGACATGCTTCCAACGCCTTGAACATAGGCATGGCGGACTTCACACCATGGATGCGGGCAATGTAGCAAGCCGTTGAAACAACGCCACGTTTTCCGCCTCCAATGATGACAGGTTTGTTGCGCAGTTCGGGGTTGTCGCGTTTTTCAACCGACGCATAGAAGGCGTCACAGTCCACGTGGGCGATGCCCAGACGATAAAGTTCGGGATGCCGAAGCAAGCGAGGGCTACCGCATGATTGGCAACGCTTGGCCTCGTGCGCCTGATTGGCCAGGCAGTCACGGCAAAAACCGAATTGCGGATTGTTAAGACTGGCCATGATGCCCGGAACATAAAATGAACGTCTGGACCTTAGCGAACAGTAGGAGGCGTTGCAACAAGCCTCAGTGACTTACCAACCGTTTCAATAGGCATCCTGACGCCCGCCGGGCAACAGGCGCAATGCCTGCTGAAACAGAGCTGGATCTGTGCCGGTCTCAGTGCAGTAACGCATCAGCGTCGGCTCATGCGCCAGATAGAATTGCAACACGCCCGCAAGAAAACCCGGCTCTTGTGCGGCCGTGCGGATTTGATCGGCGGTAATGCCGGTCAAAGCCAGGAAACGGGAGAACAATTCGCTGTCTTGCGACATGAACACAAGCGAATTGATGGCAAGGTCGTGTGCTCCATCCAAGTCAATCTTCTGCATCTAGAATATTTCATCCATAAGTTGTGTTGAAGGTCTTGAAAATAAACCACATTACCTCAAGCCTTGGCGCTGCTATCCAAATGAAAAGCTTCAATCCATTTAGACCAGATTAATGAGTCTTGAGCCTAATAGCAGTTGAACATATCCAAAAGAACATGTTGAATAAATGCTTGGTTAAACATGATCAGCAGCATTTCTGAATTAAACGGCAGAGTTTTCTTTTCATCAATCATCAGACGTTATTTCAGAAACTGGTAAAGGTAGGATTTAGTGTCTCGCCGTAAGAGTTTGTATGGCGTGGACCGCATCCTTCGAGAGTGACCAACAGGAAATTGCCAATGGTAAAGAAAGTCATGATCGTCGAGGATAATGAGCTTAATATGAAGCTCTTCCGCGATCTTATTGAAGCCAGTGGTTATGAAACCATACGCACACGCAATGGCTTGGAAGCGTTGGACCTTGCTCGCGAGCATCGTCCAGACCTTATCCTCATGGATATACAGCTTCCCGAAGTGTCGGGTCTTGAGGTCACAAAGTGGTTGAAGGCCGATGACGACCTTCATGTTATTCCCATTATCGCGGTGACGGCCTTTGCAATGAAGGGCGACGAAGAGCGCATCCGCCAAGGTGGGTGTGAAGCTTACATCTCCAAACCTATCTCAGTTCCTAAATTCATCGAAACAATCAAATCCTACCTTGGCGACGCTTGAACGTCGGGAGAATTGAACATGACGGCCCGTATTCTTGTCGTTGACGACGTTCCAGCCAATGTAAAGCTTCTGGAAGCCCGGCTTCGTGCCGAGTATTATGAGGTGGTTACGGCGACCGATGGTTATGAAGCGCTCGAGATTTCTGAAAACGGCAATATCGATGTCATTTTACTTGACGTAATGATGCCCGGTCTCGACGGATTTGAAGTTTGCCGCCGGTTAAAATCGAGAGCGGCAACGGCCCACATCCCGGTGATTCTCGTGACCGCGCTTGATCAGGATTCAAACCGGATTACCGGCTTGAATTTTGGTGCTGATGATTTTCTGACCAAGCCTGTCGATGATCTCCAGCTTATGGCGCGCGTCAAAAGCCTGGTTCGGTTGAAAAACCTGACGGATGAACTGCGTCTTCGTGTGGCAACGACCCGTGATGTGGGGCTCGAATCCATTCTGCGCCTGCCAACTGGCGTCCACGAGGCGATGAAATTTGCACGCGTTCTGTTGATTGATGAACGTCCGGAAAGCACCGAAAAGATAAAACGCGTATTGGGCGAAGAATGTTCGGTCGACGTGGAGAGTGATCCGCAAACCGGTTTCTTCAAGGCCGTGCAAGGCAATCATGATTGCCTTATTATTTCTTCAAGCTTCGCCGCATTTGATCCATTGCGGATTTGCGCGCAGCTGCGCTCGCTGGACAATACCAGATCGTTGCCGATCATCTTGGTGGCGGATATGGGGGAAGAGCCATTGATCCGACGGGCTTTAGAACTAGGGATAAACGACTATTTGGTGCGGCCGGTCAATCCGAACGAGCTTCTCGCGCGTCTACGCACCCAGCTGCGCCGTAAGGCCTATCATGACGGCCTGCGCGCCAGCGTCGTGAAAACCTATGAAATGGCTGTGACTGACAGTCTGACGGGCCTGCACAACCGGCTTTATCTCGAGACTCATCTGGCAACGCTGTTCAAACGCGCGGTAGAGCGTCGTCGTCCACTATCGATTCTCATGACCGATATTGATCGCTTCAAATTGATAAATGATACATACGGACATGATGGCGGCGATGAGGTTCTGCGTGAATTTGCCAGGCGGCTGCGTCGCAATGTGCGCGGCAGCGATTTGGCCAGCCGCTATGGCGGCGAGGAATTCTTCATAGTGATGCCAGATACAGATCAGACACTGGCCTCCATCGTCGCAGAGCGAATCCGTCGCGAGGTGGCATCGACGCCTTTCCAGATCAACAATATGGGCCCAGCCATACCTGTAACAATCAGCATTGGTATTGCAAGCGTTCTGCAGGAGGGCGACACGGTGCATAATCTGATGAAGCGTGCCGATGATGCGCTTTACGGAGCCAAATCATCGGGGCGCAACAAGGTCGTGTCTGCGGCTGCGTGACCGCGCCTTAGTGGTCGCCGCCTGCATAGATCCACATGGGAACGGTTTTGCCGGCTTTTACGAAACCAAGCGTTTCGTAAAAGGATAGAGCGCCAATATCTGCCGTCAGCATAATTTGATGAAAATCAGCATATCGCTGCAGCATGGCTGTCATCAACTTCCGACCGATGCCCATCCCCTGATAGTCGGGGTGCACAATCAAATGGGGGAAATAGACCACCAGATGGCCATCAGAAATAGCATTGGCTAATCCCAGCAGCTGGTTATTGGAACGTGCCGTAAGGAGAGTGTGGGAGTTATTGAGTGCTGCCAGCAAAGCTTGGGGCTTTTGCGCGGAGGACCAATTATTGGCTTTGTAAATGCTAACTACTTCGTCTTCACGAAGCGTATCACCGGTTAAAATATCGATTTCCATGTATTTTCCAAAATATAATCAATAAGAATACAGCAATAAATACCACAACAAAAAAGCCGCCCGAAGGCGGCTGATTTGTTTGAAGAAAGCAAGATTACTTGATCTTGGTTTCCTTGAATTCAACGTGCTTGCGTGCGACCGGGTCGTACTTGCGGAAAGACATCTTTTCCGTCTTTGTACGGCTGTTCTTGCTCGTAACGTAAAAGAAACCGGTATCAGCGGTCGACAGAAGCTTGATCTTGATATTCGCAGCCTTAGCCATTTTAAAACTACCTGTTCTGAGTATGAAGGACCGCTATTCAAGTCCAGCAGTGTGGCATCAAGCGGAAAGTTGGTCGGACACATAAACCAACCTCGATAAAAGTCAACCCTTGGCTGGCGATCTCCCGATTTTTAAAGCGTCACCAAGTGCATGGACAACCGGCGCGATGATTTGTGTCTGGCACATTCAACCCTGCGTTTGTTGTTCAGCGTGAAGAACCACGTCATCAATAGCTCGAGTAATTTCAGGTTTTGAAGGCAAAAGCAGAAAGCACTGGGCCAGCGGTGCATTGGGGGAGATTGGCTTCTCCAACAACAGGAACAAGCCTTGCCTTCAAACTTGGAATTGAACGATGCGGTATCTGCCGTTTTGTATCAGCCTTATTGTGAGAAAACCCGGACGAGCTGGTCAATGACCGTCCGGGTTCAATTCAAACACTAAGGAAAAGAGAGGCGGGCGAAAGCTCGCCTCTCGCTCCAATGACCAATATATGGCACTTTTAGAGAAAGTCCCAGCACCTTGCAGTTGTAACAATCAACCCTTCCTGCTGATGAGTCGCGAGCCAACCAATAGCGCATAAGCAGCAAAGAACAGCGCCAGAGCAACGGCGAAGCCGCTTGGTCCCATCATGTCCATGCCAATGCCGATTGCCTGCGGGCCAACGAGCATGCCCACTGCATAGCAAAACACAAAGGCTGCATTGGCGGAGGCCAGCTCACGTCCCGTCAATTGTGATCCAAGATGTGCCAAGCCCACCGTGTAGAGCCCGGCCACGGCACCGCCCCACACAAACAACAGGGCAGCGACAAGATACCAGCTATAGTAGATAAAGGGCAAAAGCCCCATGCCGAGAAGCCCGATCAACGTGCAGGCTAAAAGGATCTTGCGTCGGTCTTTCACGTGATCGCTGAGCAGACCAATCGGAATCTGCATCAAAACGTTACCAAGCCCAATTGTTGTCAAAAGCAGGGCTGCATTGGCCTCACTATAGCCGATGCGGGCGCCAAATACCGGAAACAAGGCGAAGCCGCCTGTTTCGACAGCACCGAAAACAAAGACAGCAGCGGTTGCAGTTGGTACTGCCCAGATGAAGGGGGCGAATGGAACATGTTCTTCTTCGTGAAAATCAGGGCTCTCTTTCCATGCGAACAGCACGGGCAGCATGGCTACAACAATAATGCCGAAGCCAACTGCAAAAGGCGTGATTCCCACACTGCCTATTTGCGCAAACAGCCATGGCCCAAGCGCAAAGCCCATGGAAAGCACTGTTCCATAAATGCCGAGCACCAAGCCGCGCCTTTCGGGTGGAGCGGCAGCATTGATCCAGTATTCAGACAGGATGAAGAGCATGGTCAGTGCGAAGTGCAAAAACACACGCAAGACCACCCACATCCAGAAATCGGTGAAAAAATGAAAGCCAAAAAAGGCGAGGCCGCCCATAAGTAGCATTGCCAGCAAAGTGGGCACGACGCCGAATCGCGCAGCGATTGGAGCCGCGAACGGAGCTGCCACAATGGAGGCAATGCCCGCAACAGCGGCGTTCAGGCCAATCATCGTGGCGGAATGGCCGCGGTTTTCGAGGATCACGCTAAGAAGCGGAATACCGAGGCCGATGGCGACACCAACAGCGCTGATCGTTGCTATGGCCGCTACAAGCGCGCGCCAGGACGAACCGACTTTTACGCGGTCAGAATTAAGTGCATCCATGGATCAAATAACCTCGCGGACGAATCGCCCGTATTTTAAACGGTAACGGATCACAGGATTACCGGGATCAAGAGAAGGATTTGCTTCAAGCAAACCTTGCGCTTCGCGGATGATAATTCTGGTGATGTCCGGAATATCAAGTTCCAGCGCTTCAGCAAAGGAAAGCCATGCCAGTTCCTCGAGTTCCTGTGAGGGGCCGGTTTGTTCGGGAAGCGAATCGGCAACGGCCTCGCGAAATGCCAGAAAAAACCGCGTGTCGAAGCGGCGAGGCATGCCGGGCGGGGTGATTGCTCGCGCAAAATAGCGAAGCGCGGAAAGGTCTGGCATGACATTGCGCTCGGCAAAAGCAGCCCAGTCCGGATGGGAAACATTCGAGAACTCAGTTCTTTGACCAAGAAACAGCCCGGCCTCTTCATAGGTCTCGCGGATGGCCGAAAGAGCCAGCGCACGGCAGCGCGTGATGCTCGAACGCCCCGCCATATCATCGAGAAGCTTGGTCCTGTCCTGCTCCGACAATTCCGCGATTGCCTGCATGCGCCCATCGGCCGGTTCTGTCCGCCCACCTGGAAAAACAAATTTCCCTGGCATGAAGACATGCCGCATGTGACGCTTTCCCATGAGAATGCGCAACTCATCGCCGGAACGGTCGACAATCAGAAGAGAAGCAGCATCGCGCGGGCGTATCCGCTTCTTCAGGGTGCCCTGTTGTGCAAGAACCGGCTTCCTCAGCTCATTCACGGCCATTAAATTGTTATTCCGATGATTTTGGATCGCTGCTCTCGCCAAACCCGTGCATGTAATTTGCCCATTGCAAGCCTATAATCGCGCCTTTTACCGGCTGGAGCAACGCGAGCGACATGATGATCGTCAGCGGTACCCATATTGCCAGATGCGCCCAGTTCGACAATATGACAAGTGTTTCCATCGCCAGAAAGCCGCCAAGCACAATATGCCCGACAATTGTGATGGTTATATAGGCGGGGAAATCATCGGCCTGATGATGCGTATAATCTTCACCGCATACGGAACAATTATCGACTGATTTCACGAAGGCTCGGAAGAGTTTTCCTTGGCCGCAATGCGGGCAGCGGCCTAGAAAACCGCGCCACATAGCCTGACCGACAGGCCGATGCGGTTTCGCCTGTGCGATGCTTTTTCCAATAAGCTGTTCTGTCATCCTCGACCTCTCCGGCCTCCCGGCTTGCCGCGCGACCCGCCAGGAAAACGTTTCTGGCCGTTGCGTGCAGAGCGTGTCGCCTTGTGATGCGAGCGCACGCCGCTGGGAACCGGGTGTGGCTCTGTCAGCATTTCAAATCGTAACGCGCCGGCGACGGGCAAGGCTTCCACGAGACGTACCTCGACATTATCACCGAGACGAAATCCCTTGCCGCTGCGTTCGCCGGACAGCGCGTGATTGGTTTCGTCATAATGATAGTAGTCATCACCCAGAGTTGAAATGGGGATGAAGCCATCGGCACCATATGTCGCAAGTGAGACAAAAAGACCAGCTTTGGTCACACCCTGCACGCGGCCTTCGAAACTCGCACCGATCTTATCGGCAAGATGATGCGCTATCAGGCGGTCCACGGTGGCCCGTTCGGCTGCCATGGCGCGTCGTTCAGAGGTGGAAATGAGCGCTGCAATCTCGGCTAGCGCGGCTTCCTCCTTGGGCGTGATGCCATCGGGGCCTAAACCTAACGCTGAAATAAGCGCACGATGCACGATAAGGTCGGCATAGCGGCGGATCGGCGAGGTGAAGTGCGCATAGCGCATCAGGTTGAGGCCGAAATGCCCGATATTGGCTGGATTATACTCGGCCTGCGATTGCGAACGCAGCACGACCTGATTGACCATGTCCTGCTGTTCAGAACCATCAACGCGCTTCAATATATTGTTGAAGTGGCTGGGACGCATATCAGCGCCGCGAGCGAGCGAGATGTCGAGCGTGCGCAGAAACTCCCGCAGGCCTTCCTGTTTTGCCAAAGATGGGGCGTCGTGAATCCGGAAGATGAGCGGCTGTTTCTTGCGCTCCAACGTTTCGGCAGCAGCAACATTCGCCTGGATCATGAATTCCTCGATGAGCTTGTGCGCATCAAGGCGGGGCGGGATAATGACCTTGTCGACACCACCTTCGGGCGTCAGCAAAATCTTCTTTTCCGGCAAATCAAGTTCGAGCGGCTCGCGCGCATCGCGTCCACGTTTCAAAGCGGCATATGCAGCCCAAAGCGGCTTGAGGATCGTATCAAGAATAGGCGCTGTTTTCTCATCCGTTGCGCCATCAATCGCAGCCTGCGCCTGCGGATAGGACAGGCGCGCATGGGAGCGCATCATGATGCGATGGAATGTATGCGAGATTTTACGCCCCTCGCTGTCGAAAATCATGCGAACGGCCAGGGCAGGGCGATCCACCAATTCTTTGAGTGAACACAAATCGTTGGAGATGCGCTCAGGGAGCATCGGCACAACCCGGTCCGGGAAATAAACAGAATTGCCCCGCTTCAATGCTTCCCGGTCGAGCTGTGAATCCGGCGTCACATAGGCCGCGACATCGGCGATGGCGACGGTGGCTATATAGCCGCCAATATTTTTCTCGTCTGTATCTGGTTCCGCATAGACGGCATCGTCATGATCCTTGGCATCCGCCGGATCGATGGTGACAAGCGGGACATCGCGCCAGTCCTCGCGGTGGGCCATTGTCGCGGGCTTCGCCTTTTCCGCTTCGGCCATAACGCTGTCAGGAAAGACATGCGGTATCTCATGCTCATGAATAGCGATCATGGACAGTGCTTTTTCACTGGCAACTGAACCGATGATCTGGGTAATGCGCCCAAGGGCAAGACCGTAGCGGCTTATCTTCGAGACCTCGACCTCGACCAGATCATTAACCTTGGCGTTGTCGAGTTGTGCCGGATCGATGGCAAGTTCAGCCTGACGACGTTCGACAGGTTCAAGACGCCATTCGCCATTGTCGAGTTTGCGCAGAACGCCAAGCACGGCATCCTTGCGATGCTCAATCTTCTTGATGACGCGGCCCGTATAGGCTGGACCGCTTGGATCAGCACCTTGGAAGATACGGGCAAGCACGCGATCACCAACGCCGACGGCAGGGCCTTTGTGCCCGCGCGAGGCGCGGATGAAAACGACCGGCGGGCGTTCGTCCGCATGGGTTGCTTCCCATTCGGTTGGTTTTGCTATCAAGCCGCCATCGCCTTCGCGTCCGGTAATGTCAAGAACAGCTACACTTGGCAGGCTTCCAGGCACAGCGAGACGCTTGGCACGTTTTTCAACCAGACCGTCGCCAGCCAGATCGCGCAGAATATCTTTCAGAGCAATACGGGCATCGCCCTTCAGATTGAAGGCCTTGGCGATATCCCGCTTTCCGGCCAGATCGGGATTCTCCTTGATGAACTGGAGAATTTCCTCGCGGCTGGGCATGCGAGCTTCACGAACTGGCTTGATAAGGCCGGAAGTGGCAGAATGGGCAGGCCTTTTTTTTCCGCTGGGTGGAGAGATACGGCGTGCCAATTCTTTATCCTAACTTGCTTTTTTCGCTGCGGCTTTTTTAGGAGCCGCCTTTTTGACTGCGGGCTTTTTTGCCGCTGTTTTTTTGGCTGGCGCTTTCTTTTTCGGCGCCGAACCAGCTTTTGCGGCAATCAATACAAGCGCTTCCTCAACGCTGACGCCAGCCGGATCTTTGCCTTTGGGCAGCGTGGCATTGACCTTACCCCAATTAACGTAAGGCCCATATTTGCCATCGCGAACTGTAATCGGGCCGCCATCGGGATGCTCGCCAAGTTCTTTAAGAGCCGCTGGCGTACCCCGCCCACGTCCTGGACCTTTGGCCTGCTTCTCCGCAATGACTGTCACAGCCCGGTTCAGACCGATTGTGAAAACTTCATCGGCATTTTCCAGATTGGCATAAGTGCCATCATGGGTAAGATAGGGGCCATAACGGCCAATACCAGCCGAAATCATTTTTTGCGTTTCAGGATGCTGGCCGACATCGCGCGGCAACGACAGAAGTGCCAGCGCCTTTTCATGGTCGAGCGCATCGAATGTCCAGCCTTTTGGCAAGCTGGCGCGCTTGGCTTCCTTGCCTTCGCCGCGTTGCACATAAGGACCAAACCGGCCATTGCGGGCAGTAATATCCTCATCCGTATAAGGATCTTTACCAAGCAGTTTCGGCTCATCGCCGCCATTGCCATTTTCGCTTGCAGCCTCGCTACCGCCCAGCTGACGGGTGAATTTGCATTCCGGATAGTTCGAGCAACCGACGAAAGCGCCGTATTTCCCAAGCTTCAGCGACAGATTGCCCGTACCGCAGACCTGACAAATGCGCGGATCGCTACCGTCCTCACGGGGAGGGAACACAAGCGGTCCGAGGCGATCATTCAGTGCGTCGAGCACATTGGTTACGCGCAGCTCCTTGATTCCATCGACAGAACCGAAGAAATCCGTCCAGAAGGCGCGCAGGACATCTTTCCACTTGAGCTTGCCATCGGAAATCTCATCAAGCTTCTCTTCGAGGTCCGCCGTGAAATCATATTCGACATAACGCTGGAAGAAACTTTCCAAAAACGCGATGACCAGACGGCCCTTTGCTTCCGGAATGAGTTTTCTTTTCTCGATCGTTATATATTCGCGGTCACGCAATGTCGCGAGTGTCGAGGCGTAGGTGGAGGGACGGCCAATGCCGAGCTCTTCCATCTTCTTGATTAGCGTGGCTTCCGAATAGCGAGGCGGCGGTTCGGTCGAATGCTGTGTGGCATTGATTTTTTCGCGGGCAAGAGCCTCGCCAGCGCGAACCTCAGGAAGACGTGCGCCGTCTTCATCAACATCTTCTTCTTCGCGATGATCCGTGTAGGCACCCAGGAACCCGTCGAAACGAACGACAGAACCGGTGGCACGTAGCTGGGCCGATCGCGCTCCATTGTTTGCATCGATTTCGACAGTGGTCCGCTCAATATCAGCCGATTGCATTTGGCTGGCAATCGCACGTTTCCAGATCAGCTCGTAAAGCTTGGCCTGATCCGCATCAAGAAACTTGCGCATATCCTTTGGATGCCGGTTGAAGTCCGTCGGGCGGATTGCTTCGTGGGCTTCCTGCGCATTCTTGGCTTTAGTCGAGTAGAAGCGCGGCTTTTCCGGCACATATTTTTCGCCGAATACCTTGCCGATGGTCTGGCGCGCTGCCTGGACAGCCTCCGGTGCCATCTGCACGCCATCCGTACGCATATAGGTGATCAGACCGGCAGTCTCACTGCCAAGATCCATACCTTCATAAAGCTTTTGCGCGATTTGCATGGTACGCGAAGCGGAGAAGCCGAGTTGGCCCGATGCTGCCTGCTGCAAGCTGGATGTGGTAAAGGGAGGTCCAGGGCTGCGCTTGATCGGCTTGGCTTCAACAGACGCCGCCTTGAAAGCTGCGCCTTCAAGCATGGTGCGAATCTCGCCTGCCTGCTCGCCGTTCTTTATGTCCAGCTTGCCGAGCTTCTTGCCATCGACGGAAACCAGACGCGCTTCAAAGCCATCATTACGCGGAGTCTTGAGCAGCGCAGCGATGTTCCAGTATTCTTCGCGAACAAAACGTTCGATTTCCGCTTCGCGATCCGCGACAAGCCGCAATGCAACCGATTGCACACGCCCAGCGGATCGAGCACCGGGTAATTTGCGCCAAAGTACGGGCGAAAGCGTGAAGCCGAACAGATAATCCAGCGCTCGGCGCGCCAAATAGGCGTCAACCAACGGCATATCAATGTCACGCGGGTTGGCCATGGCTTCAAGCACGGCACCCTTGGTTATTGCGTTGAATACAACACGCTTGACCGACTTTTTGCCGATCGCCTTTTTCTGCTGCAAAACCTCCAGCACATGCCACGAAATGGCTTCGCCCTCGCGATCCGGATCGGTTGCGAGAATGAGGCCGTCACTGTCTTTGAGAGCCTTTACAATATCCCCAAGGCGCTTGGATGAGGCTGAATCCACTTCCCAGGACATGGAAAAATCATCATCCGGGCGCACAGACCCATCCTTGGCAGGCAGGTCACGGACATGGCCAAACGAAGCCAGGACGGTGTAACCCGAGCCGAGATATTTATTGATGGTTTTGGCCTTGGCAGGCGATTCGACGACAACAACGTTCATTGCAGAATTGAGCTTTCCTGCCCTTGTCAGATTACAAAAGCACTAATTTCAGTTCGGAATTGGCCTGTGAAATGAACAGGCTTACACACAACGTCAAGGTCTGTAAGCGAAAAATCGTGAAATACAACCCTGAGTTGCTCGCGGGTCTTGTGCAATTAATGGTAATTTGAATTCAGGTGCAAAGGGAGAACTGATTCATGCAACTGTTTTTGGTTGCGTGGAAAAAGCATTAAAAACAGAAGCTTATATTAACTTAAATTTGAATGCTCTTAGCCGCGTATAACATATATTTTAGATATTAAATTGTATTTGAGGGTAACATTTATGAGCAGCAAGGAAATTAATGAAATCGAAAGCGCGAGATTTATTCAGCAAATGCTTGGTGAATTACGTGTAATGGCAAAAACCAACAATATGGATATGTTAAGCTATTTGATCGAGATCGCGTATATAGAGAGCAATGACCAATTGCGCAAGCAAATGGGCGTGAAGTCAGTCCCACGCAAGAGAAACGTTACCTCCTGAGTGGCGCTGTAGTCGACCGGCCAGATCAAGTTCCAGCAAAATCAGCATTACCACTGACGGATGTAACTGGCTGGTTCGGATCAAATCATCGATATCCACCGGCACCGGCCCCAGCAGATTAAACAGCCGGTCTCTCTCGGTTTGATCGGGAGGCACTGGCGAGATCCAATCTTCTGAAGGGGCAGGAAAGCCGGTCTCGTCGAGAGTGGGACGGTCAATCAGCGGCACAATAGCGCTGATGATATCTTCGGCGCCCGTTGTCACAATCGCACCGTTTTTCAACAGTGCATTGGTACCTTTTGCTCTTGGATCGAGCGGCGATCCGGGCACGGCGAACACCAGTCTGCCAAGCTCACCGGCCAGTCTTGCACTGATGAGCGAACCTGACCGCTCCGCTGCTTCCACAACGACCAGGCCAAGAGACAAAGCGGCGATTATTCTGTTCCGTCGTGGAAAGTCCCTGGCGCGTGGCTCCCATCCCAATGGCATTTCGCTGATGACGGCACCGCCTTGTTCGGGAATAGCCTTGTATAATCCCAGATTTTCCGGGGGATAGGGGTGATCAAGACCGCCCGCCATAGCAGCGACAGTCCCGTGATGCAGGCTTGCTTCATGGGCAGCGGTATCGATACCTCGTGCAAGCCCGGAAATCGTGGCAAACCCAACCTCACCAAGCTCGCGAGCGATGTTTCGGGCAAATTTGATTCCGACCAATGAAGCATTTCGTGCGCCGACAATTGCCACGGGCGGCAAACGGAAAACATCAGGATTTCCCTTTATTGCTACTAGAGGCGGAGGATTGTCGCATTGTTTGAGGTAACGCGGATAATCGGGTTCGCCGATGCCGATGAAGAAAGCGCCCATTTTGGCTGCGGCATAAATTTCCTGCTCGGCATCTTCTTTGCTGGTGACGCGGATGGGCTTTCCTCTGCCACCACGCCGAACGAGATCAGGCAGCATCTCAATGGCGTTCGACGCAGAGCCGCAATGGGCTATCAGCTCACGAAATGTAGCCGGACCCACATTCTCGCTGCGGATGAGCCGAACCCAGCTCAACCTTTGATCATCAGAAAGGCGAATGCCTTTCTTCTCTTCGTTCATTTTTTGGAGCCGATTCTACCTTCGGTACCCGAAACAAGCCGCTGAATATTGGTTCGGTGTTTAAGGAATACGATGATTGTCAAAATGAGAAATAGAAATGCGATCTGATGATAACCAATAAAATATAAGGCAATAGGAGTGACGACGGCTGCTACAAGAGCGGCAAGAGACGAATAACGGGTGGCAAAGGCAATCAGCAGCCAGACGGCGGCGAAGATAAGCGCACCTTTCCAGAACAGTCCAAGCAATACGCCAAGATATGTGGCCACGCCCTTGCCGCCTTTGAATTTCAGCCACACCGGAAAAATGTGACCAAGAAAAGCGCCCAGCCCAGCAGCGATTGCAGCCTCGGGACCGGCAATAACGGCAACCAGCACGGCAACGGTTCCCTTCAGCATATCAAGGATCAACGTCGCTGCGGCCAGCTTTTTATTGCCGGTTCGAAGCACATTGGTCGCGCCGATATTGCCGGAGCCAATGCTGCGGACATCACCCAAACCAGCCATGCGTGTCAGAATCAGCCCGAAGGGGACCGAACCCAGCAGGTAACCGAAAATCAATGAGAGGAGTAAAAGTGGAATTCCGGCATTGAAGAAATCCGACATGACCCATCCCCTCGGGTTTTAGATGGAAAAAACTGACTTTCCAGCAACAAATGTCTGGACAACACGGCCTTGAAAACGCGCGCCTTCAAAACAGCTGTTCTTGGAGCGTGACGTCAAATCTTCTTCTCTGACAATCCATGGTTCGTCAAGATCGACTATGGTCATATCCGCGAGCGAACCCGGACGAAGCGATCCCGCCTCCAGATCGAAAATCCGGGCCGGGGCGGTGGACAATGCTTCAATGATGCGAAGAAGCGGAACATCGCCATTGTGATAAAGCCGCAGCGCCGCACCGAGCAGGGTTTCAAGACCGATCGCACCCGCTGCCGCATCGGCAAAAGGCAGGCGCTTCGTGTCGACATCCTGCGGATCATGTGCCGATACGATAATGTCGATCGTTCCGTCCCGCAGGCTTTCAACCATGGCGAGGCGATCTTCTTCGAGACGCAGAGGAGGTTGCAGGCGGAAGAATGTCCGGAACTCGCCAATGTCATTCTCATTGAGCGAAAGGTGATTGATGGACACCGCAGAGGTGACATTCAAGCCGTTCTGTTTTGCACGATTGACGACTTCTGCAGACATGGCGGTGGAAATCTGTGCAGCGTGATAGGCGCCCTTCGTCAAGGCAGCAAGGCGCATGTCCCGCTCCAGAGGAATGACTTCGGCTTCGCGCGGTGTGCCGGAAAGGCCGAGCCAGCTGGCGTAAAGGCCCTCATTCATAACGCCATTGACGCCCAGATGAGCATCCTGCGTTTCATGGGCAAGGACGACACCGAAATCCCGCGCATAGGTGAGGGCGCGGCGCATCAACTGCGTGTTGGCGATGGAATGGCGCCCTTCGGTGATAGCCACCGCGCCAGCCTCCCGCAGCAGACCAATCTCGGTCATTTCTTCGCCGGATAAGCCCTTGGTGACCGCCGCCGCCGGATAAACATTGATGACTGCCGTGTCGCGCGCGGTACGCTTGACGAACTCGACCAGTGCAACATTATCGATGACCGGATCGGTGTCCGGCATCATAATGATTGAGGTAACACCGCCTGCCGCAGCTGCATGGCTTGCCGATGCGATAGTCTCGCGGTGTTCGCCGCCGGGCTCACCGATGAAAACGCGCGCATCCACGAGGCCCGGAAGCACAGCCTTGCCGCTGCAATCAATGATCGTCGCGCCGCCCGGCGCACCCTGATTGCGGGCATCGGCGCCGCTGGCAACGATTTTTCCGTCTTGTATAATCAGCGTGCCAATGTCGTCGAGACCGCGCGAGGGGTCGACAATGCGGGCATTGTTAAGAACCGTGGTGTTCATCCGGCAACTCCTTCCGGATTACGGCGTGGATCAAGCAGGGCTTCCATGACCGCCATGCGAACGGCAACGCCCATCTCCACCTGTTCCTGAATGACGCTTTGCGAGCCGTCGGCAACATCGGAAGCGATTTCGACGCCGCGATTCATCGGGCCGGGATGCATGACAAGCGCATCCGGCTTGGCATATTTGAGCTTCTCGCGATCAAGGCCGTGATAGCGGAAATATTCGCGCACGGACGGGACGAATGAGCCGGCCATACGCTCGCGCTGCAAACGCAGCATCATGATGACGTCCACATCCTTCAGGCCTTCTTCCATGCTGTGGAAGACCTCTGCACCCATATGGGCAATGCCGGCTGGCAAGAGGGTGGACGGCGCAATCACGCGCACCCGCGCACCCAGCGCATTTAGCAGGATGATATTCGATCTCGCCACCCGGGAATGAAGAACGTCACCGCAGATCGCCACCGTCAACCGTGCGATCTTGCCCTTGGCGCGGCGGATGGTGAGCGCATCAAGTAGGGCTTGCGTCGGGTGTTCATGGGCGCCGTCGCCGGCATTGACCACCGAGCAGCCTACCTTTTGGGCAAGGAGCGCCGCGGCACCGGCAGACGCATGACGGATGATAAGAATGTCGGGGCGCATTGCATTGAGCGTCATCGCTGTATCAATCAGCGTTTCACCCTTTTTCACCGACGAATTGCCGACCGACATGTTCATCACATCAGCGCCAAGGCGTTTGCCCGCAAGCTCAAAGGATGATTGCGTGCGGGTGGATGCTTCAAAGAACAGATTGATCTGTGTGCGGCCCCGCAGGACGCTCTTTTTCTTTTCCGATTGCCGCGAAACGGCGACTTCGCTGTCGGCGAGATCGAGAAGATGGATGATATCTTGCGGGGAAAGGCCCTTGATGCCAAGCAAGTGGCGATGGGGGAAAAGCAAAGGAGATGTTTTTGATGTCATATCAAGTCCCCCCTATAAGCGCGATAGTTCACGGCTGCAAGCGCTGCCATGCGTCATTGTCCATCGCTCCCCAATAAAAATTTGAAAAGCCGGAACGGACTTAGCATAGGTATGATGAATATCGACTATCATCGAAGAGTCCATATATTAACCGCTTGTCAGAATGTTCGCTCCATATAAAAGAAAAGCGAATTTGAATCAGGACAGTTTCTTGAAAACCCACGACGTTCTTAACCAGACACCACCAATGACCGGGCAAAACGCTTATCTAGGTGATCCATTGCTGATGCAGATCACCAAGCGGTTCCCGAAAAGCGTACGTGACGAGCTGGAACAGAGCGGTCGTTTTGTGCTGTCGGCTGATGCGTTGGATCTGGCAAGGCTCGCCAATACGGAAGCACCCCGTCTGCGCACCCATGATCGCCAGGGCTTTCGGTCTGATGTGGTTGAGTATCATCCAGCATACCATGCGCTCATGCGGCGGTCTGTCGGGCAAGGACTGCATTCTTCGATCTGGGAAGATGGCAAGGCGGAATCCGGTTTGCGGCATCAGTCGCGCGCAAGCCGTTTCTATCTGACGTCGCAACTGGAATGCGGGCATCTTTGCCCATTGACGATGACAAGCGCTTCACTGGCAGCGCTCATGGCTGCGCCTCATCTCTACCGCGAATGGTCGCCGCTGATCCTGCCGCGCAAATATGATTCCAGCAATAAATCGCCCGCGAAGAAAACAGGCCTGACGCTCGGCATGGGCATGACGGAAAAGCAGGGCGGAACAGACGTCAACACGAATACAACCAAGGCGGAGCCCGCTGGCAGCGGCTTTTATCGTCTGACCGGGCATAAATGGTTCATGTCCGCGCCAATGTCAGATGCATTTTTGGTATTGGCGCAAGCCCGCGAAGGTCTGTCGTGCTTTCTGGTGCCGCGCATACTGCCTGATGGCTCGTCCAATGGCTTTCGATTCCAGCGGTTGAAAGACAAGCTCGGCAATCGCTCGAATGCCTCATCGGAGGTGGAATTTGAGAATGCGCTTGGCCAGATGGTCGGCAATCCTGGTGATGGCGTTAAAACCATCATCGATATGGTGACGTTGACACGGCTCGATTGCTCCATTGCTTCGGCTGGTTTGATGAGGGCGGGCCTGGCCGAGGCAGTGCATCACGCCAGACACCGTGTCGTTTTTGGCGGTCCGCTGATAGACAAGCCTTTAATGCTGCGCGTTCTGGCGGACATGGCGCTGGATTCTGCTGCCGCAACAGCACTGACACTGCGTCTGGCACGGGCATTTGATAATGCAGCCAGAGATCGCGGCGAGGCGGCATTCGCGCGCGTCATGACCCCTGTCGTTAAATATTGGGTGGCCAAAATTGCCCCGGCAATGCTCTATGAGGCAATGGAATGCCTTGGCGGAAATGGTTACATCGAAGAAGGCAATCTGGCGCGGTTTTATCGTGAAGCGCCGGTCAATGCGATTTGGGAAGGCTCCGGCAATGTCATGGCGCTGGATGTGCTTCGCGTATTGAAGCGCGGACCGCAACTTTTCGACGAAGTGCTGAACTGGATCGGCTCCCAGCTTGGCCGTGGCGGGCAGGGGACGGTGGAAGTGCTCCGCGCCGCCATGCGCGTTGCTGAAAATGATGAAGGTGCAGCACGCATCCTGACTGAGCAATTGGCATTGGCTGCGGCAGGAGCGGAACTGCGCTATCTTCAGTCCGAAGATATTGCAGACGCCTTTATTGAAACGCGCCTTGGTGGCCAATGGCGCACGACTTACGGCATGCTGGACGCCCGGCATAACGCTGCCAATATCGTTAATTCACTCTATCCATCTGCAGGCTGATTCGAGTAGCAGAGATGCGGACCGGCGAGCCTCTTGCCACCGCTTGCGTGGCATTTGAGTCAAATTTTCCTAAAATAGCTGAAAAAATTTGCCGAAGGCTCGGATAGGGCCCTCGCTAATTCCTTCAATTTGAATTAAATTTTCTTAAATTAACCTTAACAAACGGTTTACGTTGCGGCTAGCGTCTTAACAGATATCACTCTGAGTCGAAAAGCCTTCATAAAAACCGAGGGTTAGCCAATGAACCATGCAAGCCCTTCGAGGAGCATTGAATGCGCAATTTCCTGATTTTCTGGGGCGGACCGCTGGTTTTCTTGTGGGGATGGTATTTTCTGTCTTATTACGATCTCAACATGGGCATGCATTTTTTCAGCCGTGAGTTGCATGATCAGGTCTTCATGATCTACGGCAACATCCTCGGAATAGCGCCTGAGAGCATTCCTCCGCTGGTCGCCAGAGCATGTGTTTTCGACACAGGATTGGTTCTATTGCTGATCGCCTTTCGGCGCCGCCGCAAAATTATCGCATGGGTCAAGGCATGGCGCGCAGAGCGTGCGCGTTATTCTGAAGAATTGCCGACTGCATCAGCTTCCTGACGCAGGCCTTGCAGGCGGTCCAATGCGCCTTGCAGAATGAAGGCGGCGGCAGCGGAATCAATCCGCTCCGCCCGTTTTTGCCTTGAAACATCCATGCCGATGAGCGCGCGTTCCGCTGCAACAGTGGATAGGCGTTCATCCCAATAGACAAATGGCAGATCGGTAAGTTTCTCCATATTGCGGACAAAGGCGCGGGTGGCCTGGACACGCGGTCCTTCGCTACCATCCATATTAACCGGCAGTCCGATGATAATTGCCCCGACATTGTCTGCGGCGAGCGCCTTCAGCAGGTCTTGCGCATCATGAGTGAACTTGCTGCGCCTGAGAACCGGACGCGGGTTGGCAAAGGAAAAGCCACGATCTGATATGGCGATACCAATCGTCTTTGTGCCAAGATCAAGACCAGCAACAGTCTTACCGTCCGCAACATGCTCTTCCAACTGCTCAATCGCCAAAATTGTCAAACTGTTTGCTTCCTGCGGTTGTCTGATCGGTTTAATCTGTTCACATAACGCTATTAGACGCCTCTGGCGAGGCCTGACCTAAATGATGAAGGATTCTGAACAATGAAAATTACCTGGCTGGGACAATCCGGTTTCCGTATCGAAACTGCGAAGAACATCATCCTCATTGATCCGTTTCTGAATGGGAATCCCGGCGCCAAGGGCGTGGACTTCAAGGATGCAACCAAGGGCGCCAATCACATTATCCTCACACATGGCCATGGCGACCATGTGGGCGATACTGTTGATATATCCAAGGATACAGGTGCGCTGGTGACTGGCAATGCTGATCTTGTGACATGGCTCGGCTCGAAAGGCGTGGCGCGCGTCGATCCGACAAATACAGGCGGAACCGTTTCTTATGACGGATTTACAGTGACTTACGTCAATGCGCTGCACTCATCTGCGCAAATGACCGAGGATGGCGTTTCGCATTCACTCGGCAATGCAAATGGCGTGGTGCTGCATTTTGACGATGAACCTACGCTCTATCATATGGGCGATACGGATATCTTTTCCGACATGGCCTTGATCAATGAGCTGCACCAGCCGGAAATCGGTATTGTGCCGATTGGAGACCGCTTCACCATGGGCGGTGCGGTAGCAGCGCTTGCTTCGCGGCGCTACTTCAAGTTTGGCAAGGTCATACCCTGTCACTATGCTTCCTTTCCGATAATAGATCAGACGGCCGATAAGTTTGTTGCCGGAATGGAAGGTGGTACGAGCGAAGTAATCGTCGCCGAACCAAATAAGCATTTTACTGTTTGATTTGAGTTTGTTAGAGCCGTTGCAAAAGATGATCGCTAGGGTTGTTGACCCTATCGTCAGATAACCGAGCTTTGGAGAATATCTTGCGTAAATTGCTGCTGATTTCCTGTTCTCTGCTGGCGCTAACACCTGCCAGTGCGCAAACGGTCGATGCCAATGGGGCAAAAGAGCTGTCAGCTACCTTGTCGAAATATTTTGGCAAAACCGCTCTTGAGAAGAAGGTTCTGAGTGTCAAGCCGGAAGGAGACAGCTACAAAATCACCTTCAGCACAGCCAAGCTGTTGGAGATTTTGCCAAAGCAGGACCTCTTCAAAGGTGACTTCGGCGAATATAGCTTTTTGACCAAGCCGCTGGCTGACGGCTCGTGGGACGTTTCGTCGAAAACTACCGTGAACGGTTCTGTCGAGATAAATGCGCCAACCGGCAAGGAAAGCTTCAAGTGGTCTATCGACAATATGGATCTTCGCGGCGTCTTTGATCCGAAAATCGGCACTTTCTCCAAGGCTACTTCCACGTATGACGGCTTTAAAATGAGTTCGTCTTCGTCGACGCAGGAAATGGAAGCCACTGCCGGCAAGGCAAAGGCTGAAATGGCTGCATCTGCTGGCGCGTCGGGAGGAGTGGACTTCACTCAAGTCCAGACAGCCGAGAACTTCAAGGAAACGATTTCATTCAAATCTGACCCGGCAGTTGAAGAGACAGTGACGGATGGTGAAGCCAAACCAGCCGTCCCGACAACACCGGAAGAGTTTATGAAGGTGGGTATCAGTGCTGCCAACCTTGGTGTCGACGCAAAAGGCAGCGGTGTGAGGAATGTTGAGATTCTGGATCTTTGGGCGTTTTTCGTCGCCCATTCCGACGACTTTGCAAAAACACCGGAAGAAAAGACGAAGCTTAGCGACGCTGAACAAGCCGAGTTGAAAACAAAATTGCTTGCCGCTTTGCCGCTTTGGGAAAAATTGGCTGGCTCATATCGGTTCTCGGATATGAGCGTCGACACCCCGATCGGCCCATTCGTAACGAAGAACATTTCTCAGGAGGTGAACTTCGACGGCATCAGCAAAAGCGGCGCCTATAATTACGCAGTGCGCACAAATGGACTTCAGTATCCGCCTCTGCCAATTCCTGACTGGACCATTCCTTTCCTTCCAACCGATGTGGAGCTTTCTTTTGGCGCCGCAGGGCTTGATCTCGATACGGTGGTGCGTGGCGGGATCAAGGAGATGGATCTGAACAAGGAGAAGCCGATTTCGGATGCGTTTGCCGAGGAAATGGGCACCGCCTTCATGCTCAATCCGCCAAAGGTCACGATCTCGAAAAGCCTTGTGAGAACCGTAGATGCTGAACTTACCGTCGAAGGCGAGGTCACATTTGCCACGCTAAAGCCGCAGAGCCGGACAACTTGGGAAATGGCAGGGTTTGACAAGCTGGTCGACCGGCTGAACAAGGCATCAGAAGAAGAGCCTGAGATCAAGAATTATATCGTCTTCGTCAAACTGGCCAAAGACTTTGGCAATGAGCTGCCCGATGGCCGCATTCAGTGGATTGTCGACCAGAAAAGCGATGGATCGATCCAGGTTAACGGCAATGCCGTCAAAGGTCCCGATGCCGCTGGAAAGCCGCTGTTTGACAGTTCCATCTTCGGGATTGCTCCCGATGCCGCTGCATCGGATGACGATGCCTTGGACACTGAAGATGCCCCGCTGGATAGCGAGCAGCAGGAAGTTGCGCCAGACGCGGCGCAGTAACGCTTATCTGTTGTTGTCCGTTGCGCTTGGGCGTAACGGACACTATAGCTTCAACATCAAAATTTGAATTCAGGAATCCCTATGTCCGTCGATACTGCCACTGTAAAACGCGTTGCGAATCTTGCCCGCATCGCGGTCACCGAGGATGATGTTTCCCGGATGACCGGCCAATTGAATGCGATCCTTGGTTTCGTGGAACAGTTGAACGAAGTGAATGTCGAAGGCGTGGAGCCGATGACGTCGGTAACCCCCATGGCGATGAAGAAGCGCCAGGACGTTGTCACCGATGGCGACAAGGTTGCAGATATCGTCGCCAATGCCCCGACAACCGAAGAAAATTTCTTTGTTGTGCCAAAAGTCGTGGAGTAATCGAACCATGGCTGTTTCCATTGCGATAGAAACACCCTTGCAGGACGATGTGCGCTCGCTGGTAAGCGATCTCAATGATCACCTTTCGCCGCTTTCACCGCTGGAATTCCAGTTCAAAATGACTGTCGAGCAGATGGCAGATGAAGACACGACTGTTTTTGTAGCTCGCGATGAAACAGGCAAGGCTATCGGCTGCGGCGCACTCAAAGAACATGATGATGGAATTGGTGAGGTGAAACGCATGTTCACCCGGCCCACCGTGCGCGGACAGCGCATTGGTTCTGCTTTGCTCGATGCAATTACGGCGCTGGCCAATGAAAAGGGCATGAATCGCCTCGTTCTGGAGACGGGCACTACACCAGGCTTTGAACCGGCCTGGCGACTTTATGAACGCTCCGGATTTACCCGCTGCGGTGTGCTGCTTGACTATCCGGATTCCGAATATAGTGCATTTTACGAAAAGCGGCTCGCTTTAGCAGTTGCTCAATAAGGACTTTAAGATGACCGATCTGACCGCTCTCACCATTGCCGAGGCGCGCGACCAGCTGAAAGCCAAGGCGATTACCGCCACGGAACTTACTGGCGCCTATCTTCAGGCAATCGAGAACGCAAATGAGGCGCTGAACGCCTATATCGTCACCACGCCTGAAAAGGCGTTGGAAATGGCGAAGGCATCCGATGCACGGCTGGCGGCTGGCAATGGCGGCGCGCTGGAAGGCATTCCACTTGGCATCAAGGATCTATTCGGTACGGAAGGTGTCCATACGCAGGCCGCATCGCATATTCTGGATGGGTTCAAGCCGCATTATGAATCCACTGTGACAGCAAATTTATGGGCTGACGGCGCGGTGATGCTCGGCAAGCTCAACATGGACGAGTTCGCAATGGGCTCTTCCAATGAGAGTTCCTATTACGGGCCAGTGAAAAACCCTTGGCGCGCAAAAGGCTCCAATGTTGATCTCGTTCCGGGTGGATCATCGGGCGGCTCTGCAGCAGCTGTCGCCGCACGGCTTTGCGCAGGAGCGACCGCAACCGATACGGGCGGTTCAATCCGCCAGCCTGCGGCTTTTACCGGCACGGTCGGAATCAAGCCTACCTATGGCCGTTGCTCGCGATGGGGCATTGTCGCGTTTGCATCGTCGCTGGATCAGGCGGGGCCAATTGCACGCGATGTGCGCGATGCCGCGATCCTGTTGAGGTCCATGGCTTCCGTCGATGCCAAGGATACAACCTCGGTCGATATTGCGGTGCCTGACTATGAGGCGGTTATCGGCAAGCCGCTTGCGGGCATAAAGATCGGCATTCCCAAGGAATACCGCGTTGACGGCATGCCGGAAGAGATCGAAAAGCTTTGGCAGCAGGGCATTAGCTGGCTGAAGGATGCAGGGGCAACCATTGTCGATATTTCGCTGCCGCATACGAAATATGCACTGCCGGCCTATTATATTGTTGCGCCTGCCGAGGCATCGTCAAATCTGGCGCGCTATGACGGCGTTCGCTATGGCCTGCGCGTTCCCGGCAAGGACATTGTCGACATGTACGAAAACACCCGCGCCAAGGGATTTGGCGAAGAGGTGAAGCGCCGTATCATGATTGGCACCTATGTGCTTTCGGCTGGTTATTACGATGCCTATTATTTGCAAGCTCAGAAGGTGCGCACGCTGATCAAGAAGGATTTCGAAGACGCCTTCCATGCAGGTGTCGATGCTATCCTTACGCCAGCTACGCCTTCTGCTGCTTTCGGCATCGCTGATCAGGAAATGAATTCCGACCCGGTGAAAATGTATCTCAATGATATTTTCACCGTGACCGTGAACATGGCGGGCTTGCCGGGTATCGCCGTTCCTGCCGGGCTGGACAGCCGCGGACTGCCGCTCGGTCTCCAGCTGATCGGCCGTCCATTCGACGAAGAAACTCTGTTTCAGACCGCTTATGTAATTGAACAGGCGGCAGGCAAGTTCAACGCGCCGAAATGGTGGTAATCAGGCGCGCCACAGAAGCTGACATAACAGCAATCGCTGCTGTCGGCTCCAGCGCTTGGGCATCAAATATCTTTTCGTTTGAACCGGAACTGCCCGGCATGCGCATGCATGTCGAAAAGGCTTTCAGGGAATTCGCACGAAGCTCTTACAATACGGTACTGGTGGCTCAATTGGAGCAGAGGCTGCTTGGCTGGGGCGCTCGGGAAGAAAATAACGACTATATTTCCGATCTTTGGGTGGACCCAGCCGTGCAGGGGCAAGGGGTCGGATCGTCGCTGCTGCGTGAAATGATGGCGGCAATTCGACATGCGGGGTACTTGAAGGCGCGCATCAGCACGCATGCCCGCAATATCGGCGCAATCAGACTCTATCAGCGCGAAGGCTTCAATATTGTCGAACAAGGACCGGAATGGTCTACAAGTCTTGAACGTGAAATCGACAAAGTGCAGATGCTGGCGGAGCTCAAATAGTGTTTTTCGTGCTTTCAAAGGTCTTCTGGTTTTTCGCCCAACCGCTGAACTTCGCTATCATTTTCATGGGATTGACTTTCCTGCTGCTCATCTGGCGCTGGCGGCGTCTGGCAATGGCAACGGCTGCTATCGCATTTCTTGTTCTGGGACTTGGCGCGTGGACGACGCTTGGTGCTTTAATGATCAATCCGTTGGAGGATCGTTTCCAACGCCCAGACGCACTTCCGGCAAAGGTGGATGGCATAATCGTTCTTGGCGGCGGCTTTGAAGGCGGTGTAAATCTGGTGCGCGGCGGCTATGAACTCAATGCCAGTGGCGACCGCTTTGTCGAGGCTGCCATTTTGGCGCGCAAACATCCGGAAGCGAAGGTTGTCGTTACGGGTGGAACAGGCACATTGCTTTTGGATGGCGAAGCCGATGGCGTGACCGCGCCGCGCCTGCTGACAGCTCTTGGCGTAGCACCAGAGCGCCTCATTCTCGAAAGCAAGTCGCGCAACACTTACGAAAATGCACTATTCACAAAGCAGATGGTAGACGCGAAGCCGGGCGAAACCTGGCTGCTCGTCACCTCGGCATTCCATATGCCGCGTTCGATCGGCCTGTTTCGCAAAGCGGGGTTTGACGTGGTGCCATGGCCAGCGGATTATCGCGCATCTGGTGCCGAAACCATTGGACTTGCAGAAGACAACCCACAGGATTCATTGCAGAATATGGCGATTGCTGCGCGCGAATGGGCAGGGCTGCTGGCCTATTGGCTGGCTGGTCGAACTGAACAATTATTGCCTGCGCCATGATAAAACAAGTTGACGTTCTCATCATAGGCGCAGGCGCGGCTGGCATGATGTGCGCTATTGAGGCGGGCAAGCGTGGACGTTCCGTGCTGATCATCGATCATGCCGCAACACCAGGCGACAAAATACGCATATCCGGTGGCGGCCGCTGCAACTTCACCAATATTAACGCGGTGCCGCAAAACTACATCAGCAAAAACCCGCATTTCTGTATCTCGGCTTTGCGCCGCTATACGCAGCGCGATTTCCTCGCTCTGGTAAACAAATACGGTATTGCCTGGCACGAAAAGACCCTCGGTCAGCTTTTCTGCGATGGTTCAGCCAAGCAGATCATCGATATGCTGGTAACAGAAATGAGGCAGGCCGGGGTCGAGTTACGGTTGCGCACTACGATCGATTCCATAGTAAGGGAAGATAATGGGTATCTGGTTGATCTGGCCGGAGACAAGGTGAGATGCACGTCACTGGTCGTCGCGTGCGGTGGGAAATCCATTCCGAAAATGGGTGCAACCGGCTTCGGCTATGATATCGCCCGCCAGTTCGGCATGAAAATTACAGACACACGTCCCGCGCTGGTTCCGCTTACCTTTGACGAAAACACACTTGCTCCGTTGAAACCGCTATCGGGTATTTCTGTCGATGCAGTGGTAAGCCATGGCAAGACAAAATTCGCAGAGGCAATGCTCTTCACCCATCGCGGATTGAGTGGTCCATCCATATTGCAGATTTCTTCTTATTGGCGGGAAGGCGATACGATCAGCGTCGCCATGTTGCCCGGTGTGAAAGTGTTTGATGCTTTGCGCGCAGCGCGAGTCCGCAATGGCCGACAGGCATTGCAAACAGCCCTAAGTGAGCTTCTGCCGAAGCGTCTGGCGCAGTTGATTGCGGAAAATAGCGGCATTGACCGGCATCTGGCTGACCTGACCGATAAGCAATTGCTGGCGGTCGAAAAAGCGGTGAATGAATGGCAGGTGAAACCTGCAGGTTCGGAGGGCTACCGGACTGCCGAAGTGACACTTGGCGGTGTTGATACGGATGGCCTGGACCAAAAAACCATGGAAGCAAAGTCAGCGAAAGGTCTTTATTTCATAGGTGAGGTTGTCGATGTAACCGGTTGGCTAGGTGGATATAATTTCCAATGGGCATGGTCTTCCGGCTGGGTGTCAGGGCAAGTGGTTTAGGGCAAAATCACTCGCGATAAGAACGAATGAGCACAAAGCCTGCTGACATGAGGTTGTCAGTGGATGTGCTATATCGATTCCAGGAGACATGTTCAAAGGGGAGGAAATCATGGCCATTTTTGCCAGTTGTCACTGCGGTGCAATCAAGCTCGAAATCAGCGAAGCGCCGGAGTCGGTCACGGTGTGCAATTGCACTTTCTGCACCAAGCGGGGTGCGCTCTGGGCTTATTACACACCCAACCAAGTGACAATTTCGGTGAAGCCGGAAGCCGATGCCATTTATTCCCGCAACGGCATGAACAAGCATCATCATTGCAATGTTTGCGGCTGCGGTACTTTTTCGGAAGTACCCAACTGGGTGGATTTCAAACCGGATTTTGAGAATCCGCGCGTCAGCGTGAATGTCCGGCTCTTCGATGATTTTGATATTGCGTCGTTAAGGGTAGATCACATTGACGGAAGGAATCTCTGGTAAATTATTGCTTCATTGAGAGAATCCTGCTTCCTTGGTCGTATACAGGGAGGTATGGCCATGTGGATCAAACTCACAGACGTTAATGGCGATCACATCACGCTGAATTTCGACCATGTTGTTTCGTTCAATCCCTATGGGACGGGGACTCATATCGTGACAATCACGGAAGGACTTACCTTCTTCGTCAAAGAAACCGCCGAAGACATCCAAAACAAGGTTGGCGTAAAAAGCAGCTAGAGATCTTGTCGATGTTTTGACCAGATCGGCTTTAGAACAGGTGGCAATTGCTCACCTGCCATCTTGGCACTATGCGGAACGAGATGCTGGGCGATAGTGGCGAGCACATCGCTGACAATGGTCTCGGGCGGGCTGTGATGCGCCGTGAGATTATCATAGACTTCTTTGCCAAGTTGCACTTCCGACTCCAAAGGAAGCGCAGGAGCGGGCCGCCATCCTTCTAGAAATAGGCCACGCGGCAAAGGCGGCAGCGCGTCCGCAAATGTCAGTACCTGGTCCGTGTCCATGTGGCGGCGCAAACCATGCATAACGCCGCGCATGCTCGCAAAGCTCTGATTGTGGGTCGAAAACATGGATTTCGCTTTGAGCGCAGCCAACCAATCTTGAAATTGTTTCGAAGCCTGAACGATCTCTTGTGGTTGTGTCATGCGGGGTCTCGCTTTCCTCAGGATGTAGAAGCCAGTTAAGCGTCATTTTTTGACATTTTTCGGCTCAGGTTCACCACCGATAGCAGGCGAAAGCGCGGATGCCGACGTCGCAGGCGTTTTTCCGGGCTTGGCGGAACCTTTTACCTCGGGATCGGTTTATTCAAATACAAGTCAAAATTGGATACAAATAGTGATTTGTTAAATCGGTTTAGTTTCTCTAGAAGTTCACTATGCAACGGAATATAAACTGTATGCCGGTAGAGGATTACTCTCGCTGAGAGTATTTTTAATGGAGGTATCAAAGAATGATAACAATAAATAAAGATACATCGTCAACAATTGGAACAAATGCACTTAAGATTGCACAAGTGGCCAAAGTTAAGCCTGCGCTGGTAAAAGCTGCGGCGAAACTAAGCGAGCCATGTGACAAGCGTACAATTTCCCAGATTTTACGTGACTCAAGTGGCGGATTCAGCTTCCGCAGGTAATTTTGAAGTTTCATAAACGGCATCGAAGGCTCCCCATGGGAGCCTTTTTATTGTGTGGTTCTGCTCGGTATTATTAGAGCGGAATATTATCGTGCTTCTTCCAGGGATTTTCGAGATCCTTATTGCGCAGCATGCGCAATGCCCGTGAAATCCGCTTACGAGTGGAATGGGGCATAATCACCTCGTCAACATAGCCGCGCTCGGCAGCAACGAACGGTGACAGGAAGCGATCCTCGTAACGCTTGGTGTGCTCGGCGATTTTCTCGGCATCACCAATGTCTTTCCGGTAAATGATCTCGACAGCGCCTTTTGCGCCCATGACGGCAATCTGAGCGGATGGCCAGGCGTAATTGAGGTCGCCGCGCAGATGTTTGGAGGCCATCACATCATAGGCGCCGCCATAGGCCTTGCGGGTAATGAGCGTGATTTTAGGAACCGTTGCTTCCGCATAGGCAAAAAGCAGTTTGGCGCCATGCTTGATAAGCCCGCCATATTCCTGCGCGGTGCCCGGAAGAAAGCCCGGTACGTCGACAAAGGTTACGATCGGAATGTTGAAACAGTCGCAGAACCGGACGAACCTCGCGGCCTTGCGCGATGCATCGCTATCGAGAACGCCGGCCAGAACCATTGGTTGATTGCCTACGATGCCGACGGTGCGACCTTCGATACGGCCGAAGCCGACCACGATGTTTTTGGCAAAACTTTCCTGAATTTCAAAGAAGTCGGCCTCATCGACAGTTTTGCGAACCAGTTCCTTGATGTCATAGGGCTTGTTCGCATTATCGGGCACCAGACGATCCAATGAGTAATCCATTTCGTCTGTTGGCTGATAGCATTCGATTTGAGGCAGTTCGGCAGTGTTCGAAGCCGGGAGAAAATCGATCAGGCGGCGCATCTGAAGCAGTGCCGCCACGTCATTGTCATAAGCGCCATCGGCAATAGATGATTTGGTCGTGTGGATTGATGCTCCGCCAAGCTGTTCTGACGTCACAGTTTCATTGGTGACGGTTTTCACAACGTCCGGTCCTGTGACGAACATGTATGAAGTGTCGCGGACCATGAAGATGAAATCGGTCATGGCTGGCGAATAAACATCGCCGCCCGCGCAGGGACCCATAATCACCGAGATTTGCGGAATGACGCCGGAGGCCAGTACATTGCGCTGGAAAATTTCCGCATAACCGCCCAGCGCGGCAACGCCTTCTTGAATGCGTGCACCGCCCGCATCGTAAAGCCCGATAACCGGCGCGCGATTGCGCAATGCCATATCCTGGATCTTTTGAACTTTTTCCGCGTGGGCTTCAGAGAGTGAGCCGCCGAACACGGTGAAATCCTTGGCGAAGACAAAGACGGTCCGGCCATTGATGGTACCCCAGCCGGTAACAACACCATCGCCAGCAAATTTGGTGTCCTGCATACCAAAATCAGTGGAGCGGTGTTCGACGAATGTGTCAAACTCTTCAAAAGAGCCTTCATCGAGGAAAATATCGATACGTTCACGCGCTGTGAGTTTGCCGCGCTTGTGTTGCGCTTCGATACGGGCCTTTCCGCCACCTTCGCGCGCAAGGGTCCTGCGACGCTCAAGCTCGATAAGCACATCCTTCATAGCGTTCCTCCACATTGACCATTTCTGATAACAGGAGACGTCAAGGCTTGGAAGATGCCGGGGATTGAATTTAGCCGGGTTGCGGTTTTCGCCTGCCCCGAACGACCGGGCAGGCGATGTATTGTGTAGTAGTGCAGATTACCAGGAGCCGGTGTTTGGCATGGATAGCCATGGTTCCTGTGGCGCCAGTGCAGGCCCTTTTTGGATAAGCTCAATAGAGATGCCATCGGGCGAGCGAATGAACGCCATATTGCCATCGCGGGGAGGCCGGTTGATCACGACGCCTTTGTCTGACAAATCCTGACAAGTTTTATAAATGTCATCCACGACATAGGCGAGGTGACCGAAATTGCGTCCGCCCGTATATTCTTCAGGATCCCAATTATAGGTCAATTCAAGCTCGGGAGCACGTTCAGCGGCAGAACGGGTTTCATCTTCCGACGCGGCCAGGAAGATCAATGTAAACCGGCCTTTTTCGTTTTCCGTGCGGCGAACCTCTTTCAAGCCGAACTTGTTGCAGTAAAAATCCAGCGATTCATCGATGTCGCGAACGCGAACCATAGTGTGAAGATAACGCATCTTTTGCCTTTGAATTCTTTTCATGGGATTGAAATAGCAACGTCTGCTCGCCAGCAAGGGCAAGTGACTGGCAATATCGATAACACTAATTGCTTACGCAAACAAATCTGTGAGCTAATTTGACGAGACTGATTGAGGATAAACACGGGTTTTGGTTATAGTTTGAAAGAAAACATCAAGATGATGCTTGCTCTCCGCTATCGGACCGGTGTTATTCTTCAATAAGAGAATCAGTGTTTAGTTTATGGAGAGGAGGGGATCGCTTCATGTCAGACAGAACAGTATCGACCCAGATCTCTCATAACGACCAAGGCGCAAGCGACAGTCTTGATCTTGTCGAGATTTCAGGCTCGATAAAATGGTTCGACGTTGCCAAGGGATATGGTTTCATAGTTCCCGACAATTCTGATCTTCCCGACATTCTGCTCCATGTAACCTGCCTGCGCCGCGATGGCTTCCAGACCGCGCTGGAGGGTGCCCGCGTTGTTTGCGAGGTCAAGCAGGGCGAGCGTGGTATGCAGTGCTTCCGTGTAAAGTCGATGGACAATTCGACTGCGGTGCATCCGACCGAGTTACCGCCAGTGCGTACCCATGTCACGGTAACGCCTTCGAGCGGGCTTGAACGGGTTCTCGTCAAGTGGTTCAATCGCACGAAAGGCTTCGGGTTTCTAACGCGGGGCGAGGGTACGGAAGACATTTTCGTTCACATGGAAACGCTGCGTCATTTCGGTCTCACTGAACTACGGCCCGGACAGGTCGTCCTTATTCGTTTCGGCAATGGCGAAAAAGGTCTTATGGCTTCGGAAATTCATCCTGATATCGGCACGCAGATGCCGGTCTCCCACTGAAGATCAGTTGATGAATCGTCTGAGATTATCTCTGGCCGCCGTCATACTCTGCTTGATTTCCGCTTTTCCGGTGCTGGCACAGCAGATGCCTATGCATTTGCCCATCGATCCTGTTGCGCTGACCATTAATACGGCCAAGGGCGATGTGCCTTTCACGGTCGAAATCGCCGATAATGAGGAGGAACGTCAGCGCGGATTGATGTTCCGCACGGACCTTAAAGACAATAGCGCGATGCTTTTTGTTTTTGACCAATCCAGGCTGATCTCCATGTGGATGGAAAATACGCCGTCGGCCTTGGATATGCTGTTTCTCGATCATGGCGGGCGCATTACTGCAATCCGGCAGAACGCCGTGCCGTTTTCGCGTGATGTGATTTCGTCCGGCGGTCCGGTAAAATTTGTTGTTGAGGTAAAGGCTGGAACCGTGCAGCGTCTCGGTTTAAGAGTTGGCGATAAGGTGCGGCATCCCGCAATTGCAGCCAAATAACGGACGGAAAAATGCAATTCTTTGAAAATGACGGCTTAAAACTTGCCTATATTGATGAAGGCGAGGGCGAACCGATCCTGCTTATTCACGGCTTTGCATCATCGTCATTATACAATTGGATTCAGCCGGGCTGGATTTCCACTTTGACCGCATCGGGATACCGGACAATTGCTATCGACAATCGTGGTCACGGCAATTCCGATAAGCCACATGACAAGTCAGTTTACACACCAACCCGCATGGCTGGGGATGCTGCGGCGCTGCTCGATCATCTCGGTATAAAGTCGGCTCATGTCATGGGTTACTCCATGGGTGCACGCATTAGTGCTTTTCTTGCCCTTAAGCATCCGGATCGCGTGCATGATCTGGTGTTTGGCGGCCTTGGTATTGGCATGGTCGAAGGTGCCGGGGACTGGTCGCCGATAGCCGAGGCTCTTCTGGCAGACGACCCTGATGCAATTACTCATCCACGCGGCAAAATGTTCAGGATGTTTGCCGACAAGACCAAGAGCGATAAGATCGCGCTGGTTGCGTGCGTCATCACCTCCAAGGAAGAGATTAGCGCAGAAAACATGGCGCGCATCAAGCAGCCAACGCTTGTAGCTGTCGGCACCAAGGATGACATTGGCGGCAGCGCGCAAAAGCTTGCAGAGCTGATGCCCCAAGGTGAAGCAATCGATATTCCGAACCGTGACCATATGCTGGCAGTAGGCGACAAGGTCTTTAAAGAGGCGGTGCTGGAGTTTCTGAAGCGTAATCCCATTACTGTGTGATTTGCGATCCGGAAATGCTTCATTCCTTGCGAAAAAGCACAGTTTAACTTACCCATGGCGATGCTGGCATTGATCAGCATCAGGCAGATGAATGGTATCTTCAAAATTTCTTGCGCTTGCGGCACTGGATTTTGAGGTGTCAAGAAACCACTTTTGCCGTATAATCCGTTGCAGAGTATAAAATTCGGCTGAATGCCTGGAGCTAGAAAATGTCAGCAAGCCTTCCTATAAAGATGACTGGATCGATCAAACAGATCGACCCGATCTGGCATGCGATCCGGGCCGAGGCAGAAGAGGTCGTGCGCAATGAGCCGCTGCTTGCGACATTTCTTTACACTACCATCCTGAACCATCAGTCGCTGGAACAGGCGGTTATACATCGTATTTCCCAGCGCCTCGACCACCCGGATGTGGAGTCTGAACTGCTGCGCCAGACGTTTACAGCCATGCTTGACGCCAATCCTTCCTGGTCGCAGATTTTACGCGTCGACATACAGGCTGTTTATGACCGCGATCCGGCATGCACGCGGTTTATGGAGCCCATCCTTTATTTCAAGGGGTTTCAGGCTATCCAGACCCATCGTCTTGCGCACTGGTTGTGGCATGAGGGTCGTCATGATTTTGCGCTTTATTTGCAAAGCCGCTCATCTTCAGTTTTCCAGACAGATATTCATCCCGCAGTTCCCATGGGGCAGGGCGTGTTTTTCGACCATGCAACGGGCATCGTTGTGGGCATGACGGCTGTTATTGAAGACAATGTTTCAATCCTGCAGGGTGTTACCCTTGGCGGCACGGGAAAAGAGACCGGCGACCGTCATCCGAAAATTCGTAATGGCGTGCTAATTGGCGCAGGAGCCAATATTCTTGGCAATATCGAAATTGGTCATTGCTCAAAGGTGGCATCCGGTTCGGTCGTTCTGAAGCCTGTCCCGCATAATGTGACCGTGGCTGGTGTGCCTGCCCGTATTGTCGGGGAAGCAGGCTGCTCGGAGCCTTCGCGCGCCATGGATCAGCTCGTTACCAACTTCGAATAAGCCTGGTTCTTACCACTAACGATTGCAGTCAACCCTTTACAGGGCGCCATGCCACATGGCAAACCGCTCTGACTCGACGAATAAGACAGGAGATTTTAGGTGAAACCCGAAGAACTGAAAAAACTCGACAGCTACTTCAAGCGGACATTCCGCAACACGGAATTGGTAGTGAAGGCTCGCCCGCGGAAAGATGATTCCGCAGAACTTTATCTGGGCGACGAGTTCCTCGGTCTGATCTACAAGGATGAAGACGAAGGCGAATTGTCTTATAATTTCTCCATGGCAATCCTGGAAATGGACCTTTAGCCCATTCTTACTATGTTGAGTGGTGCTCGAGCATCACTCAACACTTTTGATGTGGCCACGCGCAAATTCTGCAATCTTTTTGTCCAGAAGCGGCCAATCCTCAAGCATTTCTCTCGGAAACCGATAGGTCAGCTGCAAATCACCGCCGACGAAAATATCGCTTTGGCAGGATGCAAGATTATCGCGGGATGACGGTTCATCAAGACAACGCGCAACAAATGAAGGTTTCGCACCGTGATCCGGTGCAACGAGAAGCTCCTCATTGATGAAGCCGCTATCGCCCCTGAAGCGTTGGAGCGTTAAACCGGCAGGACCGGCAGCGCCGGGCCCTTCGGTCAGTGGAAGATAGACGGGACCATAACGCCCCGGCATATCCTGCGATCCCTGCCTTGCCTCAAATGTCAGGAAGATCAATTTCTTGTCTGGTCCCGCGCCATTGAAATCATTTTTAAATTCTGCGGCGTACCCCTGCATTTCCGGCCAGTGCAGATAAAGGTCAACGCGCTCGGCTATGCCATCGCGCCGCTGCCTATCAAACCGGATCATATTTGCGGGAATCTCGAGCACGTCATTGCCAATGACGATTTGCTGCGCAGAACGATCTTCCGTATGGCCGCCAAGGGAAATTATGTGTCCAAGGAAAAAGCCGGCAAGAGCCAGACATAGGGACAAGAAGCCAAGTGCGACCACGCCATAGAAGACCTTTCGCAAGAGAAAGCTTGCCGAAATTGCCTCTATTTTCTCTGTGGTCGCCTGCATGATGTAGCCCGAAGGTTTCCTTCGGCGCATTCTAACTGCTCATGTGCTGATTTATGGTTAATTGAGTATCAATGAACCGCGTGATTCTGGAGGACGCCAAATGCCGATTTATACGCTTAACGGCCAAGCACCGCAGTTTGAGCACCGAAAGTCAAACTGGATAGCGCCTGATGCGACGATTATCGGCAAAGTTTTTCTAGGTGAAAATGCCGGGATCTGGTTCGGCGCTGTATTGCGCGGGGACAACGAGCTCATTCACATTGGTCGCAATACGAATGTGCAGGAACACACGATCATGCACACCGATCTGGGATATCCGCTGACAATCGGCGACGGATGCACCATCGGGCATCGCGCTATGCTGCATGGCTGTATTATTGGGGAAAATACCCTGATCGGTATTGGAGCGATTATTCTCAATGGTGCAAAAATCGGCAAGAATTCTCTGGTGGGTGCGGGGGCTTTGGTCACCGAGCGCAAGGAATTTCCGGATAATTCCCTGATCGTGGGATCACCGGCTAGGGTGGTCCGTACACTGGACGAGGCAGCGGTAGAACAGTTGAAGCTTTCTGCCGCTCACTATGTCGAAAACGGGAAGCGTTTCATGAGCGGTCTGGAGATTGCTTAACAAGCCGGTGTAAATGCACCGGCCAATGGATCCGGACTCATTGCTCGATACTGCCGACCAGCACCTGGCGATCATCATTGATTGAAACCCATGCGCCGGTGTTCTTCGTTGATTGGCGCTTGAGGTAATCATAGTTCGTTTCATTCCATGGCTTGATACGGGCTTCGAGATTATCAAGAATGTAATCGCCCTGGCCGGTGCGCACGGTCAACACGGCGTGACCTTCGCCGTTCATCTGCCGAACGACGGTGATCAATAGATCGCTGAGCGGAATGCCGCCTTCATTCAGCAGCTTGCGCTTCAGGAGAACATAATCCTCACAGTCCCCAACTGTTGTCGGATAGGACCATACTTCTGCTTTACCCCAGATATCCATGTCCGTCTCTGGGCGAACCTGCGCGTTTACCTGACTGTTGACCAGAACCAGCAAATTCCATGTCTTTGATGTCAGGCTAAGCGGCGTATCATTGCTACTCTTGACGCTGCATTCGCCGCGATATGTCTGGCAGAATTCATAATGACCAATCGGCTGCGAGGTGCGACCGCCGGTCTTCATGATCATTGCCGAAGTGCCTGCCTCAGCATAGGCGGCGATGCACATTAAAAGGAATGCAGCGCCAAATAGGATTGTCTTTTTTATCATTACCGTCGTCTCCCCGGTTGAGGCGACAATGGCAGAGAGAGTTTGATTGAGCGGAAACGATGGCGAGTAAATCTGATCGAATTAGGTAGTAAAAAATAAAGGAATTAGGCAATTACGATGTATTAATGTTTATTATTATTTAGTTTAACAAAGTATAGATTTAAGTAAGTTGCAGAATATTAGAATTAAGCATCGGTTTAAATAAATATGTCATTATTTCCATTGGCTTAACGCGCTCCATACAGATGCCAGACAAATGCCGTTCTCTCGCAGCAATCGCGCCAAAAATATTTCTGCCGTGTGAAGAAAAACTAAGTCAGAGAAAAACTGGCTTTAACTCTCAAAGGCCGCATCAATGGCGTCGCGGCTTTGCACCGAAGCAAACTCGATTGCCACGCCTTCGTCAAAATGCCGGGCAACACGGCCCCTCATGGTGCCGAGAATGACCTGGCTGTTCAGGGCAGGGCGCATGCGCAGTTCCACCGCTGCACCCGATATGGATAGATCAACAATACGGCAGGGATATTGCCGACCATCGGCCATGGATAGCGTGGTGATTGGGTTGCGCGGTGCGATACGCTGATGCCGGCGATCTTCAGGCGTATCCAGTTCATGTTTGTTTGCAAGCCATGTCAGCTGCGCCGCTATCTTGTTTTTCTTGCGGTCAGAAACGATGAGCGACAGGAGAAAGCCCCCACTAACCAGCTTTTCGACAGTTCCTTCGACACGGCCAATATGGTCTATATAAGCGATAATGCGCTCGCCATTATGGGCCATGATATCTGTGCCGATGACAACATTGCCAGGCGACATTTCGCTGATCTGGCAAACATGTTCCGTGCGGTCTTCGAGCATAAAACGCCCATAGAGCTGCACTTTAACGCTATAATACCTTGTCGTAGCGGTAGGGTTTGGACTTGAGCCATCGTGGGTAGGTTGCATCGTCACGTCCAACTGGCAGAATTCGTTTAGCCTTGATGACAAGCTATTCCATGATTCTTAATGTGGCGGTAATGGTTTCGCGCGCGTTTTAAGTGGTCGCGAGGATTTTCCGCCATCCAGCAATTGCAGGCGGTCAGTATTTTGCCCGATAATTGTATGAATAGCGCCTTTCGGGTTTGGCGATGATCGCGATCCGCCAGCATACTGGCTCCGACTTGTATCCAGCGTCGTGATTGATCTTATGCGGCTTTCGACGATAGAGTCTGACTCTAGCCAGAACGGCTGTCCCAAGGCGACAATCATTCCGATCAGAAATTGTTCATGCACTTCATTGGCAAGCGGCAAGAGGATGAATTCAAACAGCGCGGTGCGCTGGCGTGCGCTTATGCCTTCGGCGTTTACAGCGACGGGGCTTTTTCGGGTTATCGAATTGGCAAGCAAACGCGAGATACTGCGGCGATCTCGTGCCTGCCAAAGCAATTCGAAAGCTGAATCTTTCAATTCGCGGCCGTGAATTGAGCAAATCCGGGTGCCCGCAAGCCGGAACCTTGCTTCGGTATCCTGACTGGCCTGCAAAATGAATATATCGGCCAATTGGCGGGGGATGGCAGCAGGCGCTATCTCGCTGCGTTCGGGCGCAGCGCGTGTGCCACGCAACTGCTCCCAATAAGCGATAAGCTCGTTTGATCTTCCGTGCTGCATAAATTTGTCTGTTTGTCCGATCGGATGTCCGCGGACTGTGTCACCGACGGCAGGGTAACGCCACGTTTCATGTGTCCATGTCCACCGTGGCGGGCTGTTAGGGTTAATAAGTGGTTTACGTTGAGGTGTCGCAACGAATGTGAGACAAGGGTTTAGGAGATTTCATACCTGACCTTAAATTTAAGGCCGTCCGTAACCGGGCGGCCTTCTTTCTGTTTATGCATCGGATTATTCGAAAACCGGGATTCCACTTGCCGGCTTGATACTATAGCTTGCCGGGACCGAAACGAGGCCGATACAGAATGACCGAACCAGACATAGCGCGGGACAAACCATCAGGCGGAGAGCCGATGTTCAACATTCCGGGTATTATCCTCGCAGCTATCGGCATCTGCATCGCAGTATTTCTCTACCAGACCTATATTCTTGACGATGGACAGGCTGTCGAGTTTCTCTGGAACTATGCCTTTATTCCTGCACGCTTTGCGCAAATGGGCGGCCAGGGTGACGTGTGGACATGGTTTACGACGATCTCCTATTCATTCATGCATGGAAGCGTGGCTCATATCGCACTAAACATGATCTGGCTGGCAGCATTCGGATCCCCGCTTGCGGCGCGCATTGGCCCGGTGCGTTTGACACTTTTTTGGATCGCGACATCCATCGCCGCCGCATTGACGCATTATGCAATTTACCCTGATAGCATGGCTCCCCTGGTAGGCGCGTCCGGTGCAGTGTCCGGCATGATGGGCGCTGCAGCGCGTTTTGGATTTCGTCGCTCAACATCGCGCAACTCGGCAGCCTTTGTCGGTGACATATTGCCGATTGCCGTTGCACTGCGCATGCGCACAGTGCTGACGTTTCTTGGAGTCTGGTTTGTCACCAATATTGCGGCCGGGCTTTTATCATTGGGAGTAGAGGAATCTGCGTCGATCGCCTGGGAGGCGCATATAGGCGGATTTGTCGTCGGTTTCTTCGGAATATCGCTGTTTGACCGGCACCGCGCCTGATACGTGTAATCAATTTTTGAATGCAAAAGATGTTTTATAATCAATAGATTGGATTGCATTTATCAAATCGATCTGAGCCAAGTGTTCTTGTGTAAAGATAACTATGGAGGCGACATGCGCAATTGCAATGCACTTGCAATGGGTGCAACATATAAGCACGATGAGTTAGGTTGCTAAAAGCATCGGGGGAGATGCAGCAATCAAACATGTAAGGAGGATGCGCATGACAGTCAGATCGATTCTTGAACGCAAGGGCTATGACGTTTTCAGCATTACGCCTGATGTGTCGCTAGCGGATGCAATCACGGTTTTGGCCAAGCACAAAATCGGCGCACTTGTCGTTTGCGATCAGAACAAGGCTATCAAAGGTATCTTGTCCGAACGCGATGTGGTTCGCGCCATTTCGGTCGACGGTGCCGATGCTCTATGGAAGCCGATTTCAGAAACAATGACCATAAAGGTCAAGGTCTGCAGCGAAAGTCATACGATTAATCAGGTCATGGAAACGATGACGCAAGGCCGTTTCCGCCATTTGCCGGTTGAAAAGGATGGCCAACTTTATGGCATCGTATCGATCGGCGACGTTGTTAAGCTGCGGATCGAGGAAGTGGAACGCGAGTCACAAGAGATTCGCAGCTATATCGCGACGGCTTAGTTCTAGATTTATCGACGTAGTGAGGTTCATTTTGCTGCAATGAAGCCGACCTAATACCGTAATGGTTCATTACGGGGATTAGGCTTGAATTGGAAAAGACGGCAAAGATAATCTTTATCCACGGGGCATCAAGCAGCGGGAAGTCTACTCTTGCGCGAGTCCTTCAGGCACAACTGCCAGAACCATTCTGGCATGTTTCTATTGATCATCTCCGTGATTCCGGGATGTTGCCTCTGGACCGTTTTCGGAACGGCGACTTCAATTGGAGGGAGAATCGCACCAAATTCTTTGACGGATTTCATCGTTCGCTCGTGGCTTATGCTTCAGCAGGCAATAATATTTTGCTTGAACATATTCTCGAGGAAGATTGGTGGGTCACCAATCTGGCCCAGCTTTTCAAACCGTTCGATGTTTTCTTCGTCGGGCTTCATTGCGATCTTGATGAACTCGTAAAAAGGGAAACATTGCGAGCAGATCGGCCGATGGGAAGCGCTGCCGATGATTATCATCGGATTCATGTTGGTCAGAGATATGATTTGGAGCTGCCTGCAGGGCAGACTACGCAGGAATACGCGAACCAAGTACTGTCAGCGTGGGCCAATCGACGGATGCCGTCTGTTTTTCAGCAGTTGCTGGAATAGAAATTGTTCAGCCTGTGGAAATTTTTAAGCAAGGCCTACGTTTAGCGCGATGCTATTGTATTGATTGACATCATTTCCGCGAGTGATGCCGATACTAGAAAACAAGCTTTTGCATGCGCTCAAGCTCGCCGAGGCGGGTCATGGTCTCTTCATATCCGCTTCGGATCGCTTCATCGGCGCGATGGAATTCAGCAAGACCGATTTTGCCAACTTTTGGCAATAATGCGATATCCGGCGGATCGCCCGCCATGCGAGCGCGTGAAATCCGGTCCTGAATGATATTGAACGATTCCATCATCACACCTGTAATGCCCAGGCGCTTGGAATAAGCAGGGCGCCGCAAGCCGGAATTTTCAATATCGCCAGTTTGCGGATGAGGTGCCTCGGCGCTATGTTTTATGACCGCTGCACGGCCAAACTGATCGTAATGCAGGTTAACCGCGACGACCAGTGGCTGCTCATAGGAGCGGCAGACGGCGACAGGCACAGGGTTGACCAGAGCGCCATCTACAAGGATGCGGCCATTGCACTCGACAGGTTCAAATACGCCGGGCAGGGCGTAGGATGCGCGCATCGAGGTGATGAGGCTGCCACGCGTCAGCCAGATTTCATGACCCGTATTGATTTCTGTACACACCGCGATGAACCGCTTGGGCAGGTCTTCGATGGATAATTCTTCGAGATGGTCACGCAATCGCCGGTCCAGCTTCATACCGCCGAACAACCCATTTCCACCAAATCGCAGATCAAGCAGACTGAAAATGCCACGCTTGGTAAGGCTTCGGGCAAATTCCTCAAGCTGGTCGAGCTTGCCGCCGAGATAGCAGCCGCCAACGAGCGCTCCAATCGAAGTGCCGGCGATCATCGATATCTCTATGCCCGCTTCATCGAGAGCACGAAGCACGCCAATATGCGCCCAACCACGAGCAGCTCCGCCTCCCAGAGCAAGTGCTATGGGTGTTTTGCTTTGAACGGGCCTTTCAGGTGCTGCGATCTTCTCATCAGTGGCATTGCTGATGCCGATAGATTCCGCCGCACGTGTCCGGCGCGATGCCCATTCGAGCATGGCATGAACTCCTAGAGTCGTGGACTTTCATTCAATTTCGATTGTGGTAACCAAAAGCTGAATATTGCGTGAATAACAATTCTTAGCTGACCAATGAAACCTGACTACAAACGCAGAAAACGGCAGATGCGAGGCATTACGCCATCTAAAACTTCATGACCAGCGACGGCTTTCCGTCATGCGCAACGATGTTGCGATAAAAACATGACCTGCGGCCGGTGTGGCATGTCGGTCCGTCTCCTGCTACTCGAACCTTCAGCCAGAGGGCATCCTGATCGCAATCTGTGCCGAGCTCGACAACGCTTTGCAGATTGCCGGAGGTTTCCCCCTTCTTCCACAGTGATTGCCGCGACCGTGACCAATAGTGAGCAATGCCGGTCTCGATGGTCAATTGTAGAGCTTCGGCATTCATATGCGCGACCATGAGAAGTTCACCGTCCCTGGCATCGGTAACAACAGCGGTTATCAACCCCGCAGCGTCAAACCGCGGGGTGAAAACATTGCCTTCTTCAACGTCATGATTATGCGCTGCAGGACGAGGAAAAGACGTTTCTGCCATTTTGTCCTCAACGACCTCGGACCATGGTCATGAAACGAACCTGATCATTGACCTCGTCCTTGAACGATCCGGTAAATGTCGTCGTGGTTGTCAATGAGCCCGATTTGCGGATACCGCGCATGGCCATGCACATATGCTCGGCCTCGATCATGACGGCAACACCGCGCGGACGCAGGGAACTTTGTATCGCGCTGGCAATCTGGGCAGTCATGCTTTCCTGCGTTTGCAAGCGATGCGCGAAAATATCGACAACGCGCGCAATTTTCGAAAGTCCGACAACTTTTTCACCATCAGGCAAATAGGCGACATGGGCCTTGCCGATGATCGGAACCATGTGGTGCTCGCAGTGTGAAAAGAAAGGAATGTCCTGAATGAGGACCATATCCTCATAGCCAGCTATTTCTTCAAAGGTCCGCCCCAGCACATCAGCAGGATCGAGTGCATAGCCGGAGAAGAGTTCCTTGTATGATTTGACGACGCGTTCAGGCGTGTCGAGCAGGCCCTCGCGGTCAGGATTATCGCCAGCCCAAAGAAGCAGGGTGCGTACCGCTGCTTCTGCTTCTTCCTGAGTTGGTCGGCGAATATTATTTTGCTTTGCAGTTATAGGCTGCAAGTTTTTCACTACCGCATCCATCGCGATCTCCCGTAGTCGCCCTCAAAGGAGCGACGAGTTAAACGGCAATACACGATAATCGTTCCTCGCGGGAACGGACGGTGTATTGAAGCATGAGCGGATCAATCATCCACCCCGTAGGCATACATGCCATCGCAAAATTAATCTACGCGACTTTATGAGGGCCTGCTCGCATACTATATAGGTAGTCTATAGGAAATTCATAGAGCATCAACGGCGAGTTGTGACGCCTTTGAGATGAACACTGTGTCAAGAGTGGCAAATCATGATCAATGACGTTTACAATACGCGAATTCTGGAGTTTGCCGGCAATATTCAACGGCTTGGCCGTTTGGACGCTCCCGATGCGTCTGCAAAGGCGCATTCCAAGCTGTGCGGTTCCACTGTCATCGTCGATCTCAAGGTCGAAAATGGCGTGGTTTCCGATTTTGCTCACGATGTGAAGGCATGCGCGCTCGGTCAGGCTTCGTCTTCAATCATGGCCCGTCATGTGATCGGCGCAACGCCCGAAGAACTTCGCGCATTACGCCTGACGATGTTGCGCATGTTGAAAGAAAATGGTCCACCCCCGGAAGGTCGCTTTGAAGATTTGAAATTTCTGGAACCTGTCCGCGATTACAAAGCCAGGCACAACTCCACACTGTTGACCTTCGATGCAGTTGTGGATTGTCTTGATCAGATCGATAGAAAAAACGCCGAAGCCGCAGCCTGACGGGATGTGCAATGATCCCGCGCATAAGCATCCGGTAAAATACTCCCGCAATTGGGGCGGTCCATGGCGCAAGACACCGGGACGCCTGATCGGAACCGGGCTGGTTCGCTTTTATCAACTCACCCTGTCTGGATTCATCGGGAATTCCTGTCGGCATTTGCCGACCTGCTCGGAATATGCCTATGAGGCAATTGCGCGTCATGGATTTTGGGCGGGCGGGTGGATGGGGTTGTTCAGGTTTGCCCGTTGTGGGCCGGGCGGCACCAGCGGGTTGGACCCGGTGCCCGTAGCGCTTGATAAGCGTTTCGCCTGGTACCTGCCTTGGCGCTACTGGGGTATCGCCGCAAAAGAAAAAGGCCGCTCATGAGCGGCCTTTTGTTTATTCACCCTTTCAGGCCGCTTCCGGCTTGCGCGGGAAGGGCGTGACATTGGCTGTGTCATCATCAAGCTTCAGACCGCCAGCCTTCAGCAGCGAGGTAAAGCGGCCATTCTGACGGGCCAGATCATCAAAGCTGCCGGATTCAACAACTTCACCCTGATCCATGAACAGTACGAGGTCAGCGTCGCGGACGGTCGACAGACGGTGCGCAATGATGAACGTTGTACGGTTCTGGCAAAGCTTGTCGACCGCAACCTTAACTCGGGCCTCTGTCTCAACGTCAAGAGCACTCGTTGCCTCATCCAATACCAGGATGGGAGCATCCTTCAGGATCGCACGGGCGATAGCCACACGCTGGCGCTCACCGCCGGACAATTGCGAGCCACGTTCGCCGACAACAGTGTTATAGCCTGCAGACTTCGACAGGATGAAGTCGCTTGCATCGGCAGCTTCCGCAGCGGCAAAGACATCTTCATCAGAAGCTTTGGGGCGACCAACGCGGATATTGTCCTCAATCGTGCGGTTGAACATGCCAGCATCCTGGAACACTGTCGCAATGGCATTACGCAACGAGCGGCGGCTGATTGTCTTCGTGTCGATATCGTCGACAAGAATACGGCCTTCCTTGGGATCATAAACCCTCTGCAACAGATTGATCAGCGTTGTCTTGCCGGCACCTGTCGGTCCAACAATGGCAACAGTCTCACCAGCCTTTGCCTTAAAGCTTACATTCTTCAAGCCCTGCGTAGAGTTCGGAAATTCAAACGAGACATTTTCGAATTCCACATCACCGGTTACATTGTCGATATCGTGCACAGTCTTCGGCTCGACTGCATAGGCAGCAGATTCTTCCATTGCATAGAAGTCTTCAAGCTTGGCACGAGCCGCGAAAATCTGGTTCACGAAGGCACTCAACTGATCGAGACGACCGATCAGCAAACCGGCAAAACCTGTGAACGCAACAACCTGACCTACATTCATCTCGTCACGCATGACGAAATAAGAACCAAGCAGCAAAACGATGATCATGGAGATTGTTGAGGCCATGCGGTTGATACCAGCGGCGAGAGCCCACCAGTTCAAAACCGGATACTGGGAATCCAGCAGGTTCTTTGTATAGGTCTGCAACGCCCGTGTTTCTTCTTCAACACGGTTGTAGCTTTGCAATACCGAGATGTTGCTCATGGAGTCACTGACATGGCTGAAAGCTGTGATGTGATGACGTTCCACCTGAGCCTGACCATCCTTGGTCTTGCTGGTAACGACACGGACAACCATCATATAGACCACGCCGAGCACAACGAGCACTGAGGTCAAACGCCAATCCTGGCTGAGAGCAAGCGGGAACAGCAGCACCAGGCCAACGGCAGTTGCCAGATGGGTGCGCATGAATTCGAGCCACAGGCCGAACAGAGTTTCGATTGCGCGCAGCAATGTATGCAGCGCGTTTGATGTGCCGCGCTGATGATGCCAAGCGAGCGGCATGCTGATCACGCGATTGTAGGATTCGGTAAGTACGGCGAGCTTGCGACGATGGGCCAGCCTGTCGGCTTCACGAGAAACCAGAACATTGGCACCAATATGAAACAAGCCCACAGCAGCCAACTGGCTAAGCGGGGGAATGATGGCGGTTTTTGTTGCGATAGCCTGAATCACCCGGCCAGCAAGCCATGGTTCTACGATCATGCTTGCAGCGAGTGCAATATTGGCGATGCATATAAACATGGTCGCGCGCTTTTCGGCGCCGAGATATTGGAGGGATCTCCAATAGATGTTTAATAATGACACTTTGCCACTCCGATTGCTTGGTCCGCCACTAACGCGTAGAAATGACACTGCATCAGACTCTTGTGCACCGCAATATTCAATGCTCTAAAGTCTTGATCGTTCCCTGTCGTAAGTGGGAACATTTTTCTACGGCTCGTAACGTCCCGTGATGAGTCAACTTACTGAGATCGCAAATTAATCCAGCCGAACTGAATGTAACATGAACGCAATTTTACTGGTCGCATCTGGAGGAGCCATTGGCTCGGTTCTGCGATATCTCACCGGTCTGGCAATGACACGTCTATTTGGTACCGCGTTTCCCTATGGCACGTTGGTGGTCAATGTGGTTGGCGGGCTGATCATGGGCCTGTTTATCGAACTGCTAACGCGGCGATTTGAGGGTTCGGAAGAGCTTCGCCTGTTCGTTGCAGTTGGCATACTGGGCGGTTTCACAACCTTTTCGTCGTTTTCGCTCGATGTTGTTATGCTTTGGCAGCGCGGCGAGACGGCAAGCGCCGCTTTTTACGTGCTAATAAGCGTCGTATTGAGCATTTGCGCAGTGTTTTTAGGATTATGGCTCGCAAGAACCGTCGCATAGTGCTAAGCGCTGCCGCAAGACCTATGTAATTCCATAAATAATCATTCGATGCGATTTCCGCGTTTCATACGCTTGAGGACACGCCGAATCTAAAGGTCTGCGATTAAAAGGCTTGAGCTGATGGCAGCGGTAGAACAAAAAACAGTCGATACGGGTGAGGCGGAAATGCGCCTCGACCGTTGGTTCAAAGTACATTATCCGGGCCTCGGTTTCGGGCATTTGCAAAAATTGCTGCGTTCCGGCCAGATAAGAATTGATGGGTCGCGCGCCAAATCCGATACGCGGCTTCAGGCAGGACAGACGGTCCGTATCCCGCCGCTGCCCGTAGATTCCAAAGCTGAAGGCCATCTGACCGGCAAAAGCATACGCGGCCGCGATGATGGCGATGTTCTAAAGCAGATGCTGCTTTATGAAGATCCGAAAGTCTATGTTTTCAACAAACCTGCGGGTCTAGCCGTTCAGGGTGGTTCGGGCGTTAACCGCCACGTGGACGATATGCTGGAAGCATGGCGCAACAAAAGAGGTGAAAAGCCTCGGCTTGTGCACCGGCTTGACCGCGATACTTCGGGTGTGCTGGTCGTTGCCCGCACGCGCGGTGCCGCGCAGGCATTGACCGCTGCATTTCGCGAGCGTGAAACCAAGAAAACCTACTGGGCTCTGGTCAAGGGTATTCCACGCAAGCGGGAAGACAAAATCGCCACCTGGCTAGCCAAGGAAGCAACGGAAGATGGCGACCGAATGCGCGTTGTCCCTCATGGCGAGCCAGATTCCGATCATGCGATTTCCTACTACCGGGTTATTGAATCTGCAGGGCAGGTGCTGACCTGGCTTGAAATGGAGCCTTACACTGGGCGCACGCACCAGCTTCGCGTTCACGCAGCCCATATTGGTTGCCCGATCATCGGTGATCCGAAATATTTCGAAGCCGATACAAACTGGTCATTTCCGGGCGGCATCCAAAATCGCCTGCACCTTCATGCCAGGCGCATTCGCATACCAAATCCATCCGGTGGTATCATTGATGTTACAGCACCTCTGCCACCACATATGGTCCAGACATGGAACCTCTTGGGTCTGGACGAAAATGATGCAGACGAAGACAATTGAGAGGAATAACCTCTCAGGCGTAGGAATGGACTTTAACAATGCGCGATGAACTTTTCAGCATGGATGCAAAACAGGAGCTTTCTGATCCGGACCCTGTTCGCCGTGCGCAAATAACCTCAAAACTGCCTCTGCCAAAGCGATTCTACAAAGAGGCCGCTGTTGCAGAGCGCGATGGCGGATTTTCAGTGGAGCTGGATGGGCGTGTGGTTAAAACCCCCGCCCGGCAAAATCTGGTTCTGCCAACGCGTGCCGCAGCACAACTCATCGCTGACGAATTTACCGCGCAGGAAAAGGAAATCGATCCGGCGCAGATGCCCGCAACACGATTGGCCAACACAGCAATTGACGGTATCATCAATGATCCACAGGCGGTGCTGGAAGATGTTTTGCGTTTTGCCTCGTCGGATATGCTTTGCTATCGCGCCGGTTCTCCGCAACGTCTGGTCCAACGCCAGACTGAGTCCTGGGATCCGATTATCGACTGGGCGGCGGCTGTACTTAATGCGCGTTTTATCTTGGCCGAAGGTGTGATCCATGTGGAGCAGCCACGCGAAGCGCTTGGCGCTTTTGGTGTTCACCTTGGAGCTTTTACCGATCCCTTTGCGATTGCGGCGCTCCATACGATCACAACCCTAACGGGTTCGGCCATTTTGGCGCTGGCCGTAGCCAAAGGTGAAATCTCCGGCGACGAGGCTTGGGAACTTGCCCATCTGGAGGAGGACTGGACATCAGAGCAGTGGGGCGAAGACGCCGAAGCCGCTATTCGCCGTGATATACGTAAGCGTGAAATGCAGGCCGCCGTGCAAATATTGCAAGCGGTTTCGGTATAGGCATTTTGCCCGATTTGACTCAATAAAAAACCCCGGCGTGAGCCGGGGTTTTTCGTATGCAGAGGTCGCTATCAGACCGAATAGTACATGTCATATTCGACCGGATGCGGGGTCATTTCGTAACGCATCACTTCAGCCATTTTCAGCTCGATGAAGGAGTCGATCTGATCGTCGTCAAATACGCCGCCTGCCTTGAGGAAGGAGCGATCCTTGTCGAGGCTCTGGAGCGCTTCACGCAGCGAACCGCAGACAGTCGGGATCTTTTTGAGTTCCTTTGCTGGAAGATCATAAAGATCCTTGTCCATTGGCTGACCAGGATGAATCTTGTTCTTGATGCCATCCAGACCGGCCATCAACATGGCAGCAAAACCGAGATATGGATTTGCTGTTGGATCAGGGAAGCGGATCTCAACGCGCTTCGACTTTGGCGAAGAGCCGAATGGAATACGGCATGAAGCCGAGCGGTTGCGCGCAGAATATGCCAGCAGGACCGGAGCTTCATAACCCGGTACCAGACGCTTGTAGGAGTTGGTCGACGGGTTGGTGAAGGCATTGATTGCCTTGGCGTGTTTGATAATGCCGCCAATGAAGAACAGGCAGTTTTCTGACAGGCCCGCATATTCATTGCCAGCGAATGTCGGCTTGCCATCTTTCCAGATCGACATGTGCACGTGCATGCCCGAGCCATTATCGCCGAAGATCGGCTTTGGCATGAAGGTAGCCGTCTTGCCATAGGCATTGGCAACCTGATGAACGACATACTTGTAAATAAGCATCTTGTCGGCATTGCGTGTCAGGTGATCGAACTTGATGCCGAGCTCGTGTTGAGCAGCTGCCACTTCGTGGTGGTGCTTTTCGACGCGCACGCCCATTTCCGTCAAAACGGTAAGCATTTCCGAGCGCATGTCCTGTGCGCTGTCAATCGGAGGAACCGGGAAGTAGCCGCCCTTGACGCGCGGACGGTGACCGAGGTTGCCGGTCTCATAGTCTGTGTCATCGTTTGACGGCAGTTCCGTTGAATCCAGCTTGAAACCTGTATTATACGGGTCAGCCTTGTACTTCACATCGTCAAAGACGAAGAATTCCGCTTCTGGGCCAACAAAAATTGTATCGCCAACGCCTTCGGCCTTCATATAGGCTTCAGCCTTCTTGGCAGTGCCGCGCGGATCACGATTGTAGGATTCGCCAGAAACCGGATCAAGGATATCACAAAGAATAACCATGGTTGACTGAGCAAAGAACGGATCCATGTGAACCGTTTCGGTATCTGGCATCAGCACCATGTCCGATTCATTGATGGCTTTCCAACCGGCGATGGACGAGCCGTCGAACATAACGCCATCGGCGAACATATCCTCATCAACTTCAGCAACGTCCATTGTCACATGCTGCAGCTTGCCCTTGGGATCTGTGAAGCGAAGATCAAGGAACTTTACGTCGTTGTCTTTGATCTGCTTGAGAATATCATTTGCAGTCGTCATACCAATTTTCCTTATTAAGCACGATGATTGGGTACCGGATTCATCGCCGGCAACAGTTGGATCAGATGGCGTCGATACCGGATTCACCAGTACGAATGCGAACGACTTCCTCGATATTCGAGACGAAGATTTTTCCGTCGCCGATGCGCCCGGTCTGCGCAGCCTTGCGAATAGCCTCTATTGCGGCTTCGACAGATTCATCGCCGAGAACGATTTCCACTTTAACCTTGGGCAAAAAGTCGACGACATATTCCGCGCCACGATACAATTCCGTGTGACCCTTTTGACGGCCAAAGCCCTTGGCTTCGGTGACCGTGATGCCTTGAAGCCCCACTTCCTGCAGTGCTTCTTTCACCTCGTCCAGCTTGAACGGCTTGATGATGGCTTCGATTTTCTTCATCAGAGATCGATCTCCCTATATAACCGGCGGGCCTATGCCCGCTTGCCCATCATAAAAGCATGAAGCGTGCCAATTCCATCGCTTTTGAAGAATATTCTTGAAATGGCAATTTAAAGCCGCTTTGGCAGAGGGAATTTTATTTCCCGTCGATGAATTGAACCATGAATGCACAAATCAGACCGTTGCGCAGCCTAAAAATTAGGCGAATTGCAACATTATTAGGCCGGGCAGGGGCGGCGACTTACTGGATTCGCCCTGTGAGCGCTTGCGCTGCCTGCGGAGCGCGCACTTTGCCTTCGTGGATGAAGTAAACGAACACATCACGAGGATGCTTCTGCGTTTTCTCATTGGGAGCAGCCAAGGGCAGATCATCCGGCACTCCGCCTTTGGCCCATAATTGCGCTCGCTCAGCCCACTTGTCCAATGCGTCAGTTGAATAAGCTGTTTCGATATTATCATCGCCTTTTTGAAGTCGTGCATAGACAAAATCGGACGTCACATCAGCGATCTCCGGATATTCAAAATGCTCGGCATAGACGATGGCCACGTTCTTCTTGCGTGCCAAGGCAATAAAATCAGGATCGATAAAAGATGGATTGCGCACTTCAACCGCGTGCCGCAACGGCAAGCCCGCTTCCTTTCGGGGAAGAAGGTCGAGAAAAGCGCCGAAATCCTCAATATCAAACTTTTTTGTCGGCGCGAACTGCCAGATGAGCGGTCCTAAACGGTCACCAAGTTCTGCAAGTCCCGATTTGATAAATCGCTCCATGGACTCTCCAGCCTCCGCCAGCACCTTTCGATTGGTGACAAAACGATTTCCTTTAACGGAGAAAATGAAACCATCCGGCACCTGGCCAGCCCATTTGGCGAAGGTCTCCGGTTTTTGCGTGCCGTAATAGGTGCTGTTGATTTCTATCGTCTGGAGATGCTGTCCTGCATAATTAAGCTCCTTGGCCTTTGAAAGACCTTCCGGGTAGAAGGTCCCGCGCCAAGGTTCAAATATCCAGCCGCCGATGCCCGCCCGAATAGTTCCTGCAGTCATAGTTTCCTCCCTGACCGTATCCAGACCAACGCCACGACATCCCTGGAAGCAGCTATTCCGCCGCTGCTTGCACCCTATGTCCCGGACGGCGCCGCAAAAGCTCCTTCAGGAATTGACCCGTATAAGAACGCTCAACATCGACAATATCCTCAGGACGACCAACCGCTACGATTTCACCGCCGCCGTCGCCGCCTTCCGGACCAAGATCGATCACCCAATCAGCGGTCTTGATGACTTCGAGATTATGCTCGATCACGACCACCGTGTTGCCTTGATCCACAAGCTCATGCAAAACTTCAAGAAGCTTGGCTACATCATGGAAATGCAAGCCTGTTGTCGGCTCATCAAGAATATAAAGCGTTCTGCCAGTTGCCTTGCGGGACAGTTCCTTGGCGAGTTTGATTCGTTGCGCCTCACCGCCGGAAAGCGTGTTTGCCTGTTGCCCGACATGAATATAACCGAGGCCGACCTTCGCCAATGTTTGCAACTTATCGCGAACGGCAGGAACGGCGGCGAAAAACTCCGCGCCCTCTTCAACAGTCATATCGAGCACATCAGCGATTGATTTGCCCTTGAACAGAACTTCCAGCGTTTCGCGATTATAGCGCTTGCCATGGCATACGTCGCACGTGACATAGACATCCGGCAGGAAGTGCATCTCAATCTTGATGACGCCATCGCCCTGACAGGCTTCACAGCGCCCGCCTTTGACGTTGAACGAAAAACGACCCGGCTGATAGCCACGCGCCTTGGCTTCAGGCAAACCCGCAAACCAATCACGGATTGGAGTAAACGCACCCGTATAAGTTGCCGGATTGGACCGGGGTGTACGTCCGATTGGCGATTGATCGATATCGATGACTTTATCGAGGAATTCCAGACCATCAATATGGTCGTGCTCTGCAGGATGCTCGCGGGAGCCCATGATCCGGCGTGAGGCGGCCTTGAATAATGTCTCGATAAGGAAGGTGGATTTTCCGCCACCCGACACGCCGGTTACAGCGGTGAAAGTGCCAAGCGGAATTTCTGCCGAGACATTTTTCAGATTATTGCCACGCGCGCCGACAACTTTAATCCGTTTCTTATTGACCTTGCGGCGTTCTGCCGGCACGGCCACCTCGATTTCGCCTGACAAATATTTGCCGGTCAAGGATTTCGGGCTGGCCATAATGTCCGCTGGACTGCCTTCGGCGATTATCTGACCACCGTGAATACCGGCGGCCGGACCGATATCGACGACATAATCTGCGGTCAAAATCGCATCCTCGTCGTGCTCAACAACGATAACCGTATTTCCGAGATCCCGCAGATGACGCAAAGTCTTCAGCAACTGCTCATTGTCGCGTTGATGTAGGCCAATGGATGGCTCGTCCAGAACATAGAGAACACCAGTCAGACCGGAACCGATCTGCGATGCAAGGCGGATACGCTGGCTTTCACCACCGGAAAGAGTGCCCGAATTGCGTGAAAGCGCCAGGTAATCCAGGCCGACATCATTCAGGAAGCGCAGACGCTCGCGAATTTCCTTAAGAATGCGCGCAGCGATTTCTGTCTGTTTCTCATTGAAGCTTTTATCAATATCGCTGAACCAGGCATCCGCATGACGAATGGATTTTTCAGTAATCTGGCCGATATGCAGACCGCCAATTTTTACCGCAAGAGCCTCGGGTTTCAGGCGGTAACCCTTGCAAGCGGGGCAGGGCGTGCCAGACATGAAACGCTCGATCTCTTCGCGCGACCATGCTGAATCCGTCTCTTTCCAGCGGCGTTCCAAATTGGGAATGACACCCTCGAAAGATTTTGTTGTGCGATAGGATCGCAAACCATCATCATAGGAGAATGCAATTTCACGGCTGCCAGTGCCGTAAAGTATGGCTTCGCGCGCCTCTTCATTCAAATCACGCCAGCGATCTGCGAGCTTGAAACCATAGGCTTCGCCCAGCGCCTGCAATGTTTGGCTGTAATAAGGAGAACTCGATTTTGCCCAAGGCGCAATTGCACCATTCTTGAGCGTCAGAGCCTCATCAGGAATGATCATTGTTGGATCAATCGCCTTTTGAGTACCCAGGCCATCGCAGGTCGGGCAAGCACCGAAGGGATTATTGAACGAGAAAAGGCGTGGTTCAATTTCCGAAATGGTGAAGCCTGAAACAGGACAGGCGAATTTTTCCGAAAACATGATGCGTTCATGTGTTTCGTTCTTGGATTTATTGGCTGATTCACTCGAGGTTTCATCAGCAGGCAGCGGCTTATCCGCAAATTCTGCGACAGCGATACCATCTGCAAGCTTCAGGCAGGTCTCGAGGCTATCGGCAAGACGTGCGGAAATATCAGGTCGGACGACGATGCGGTCAACCACAACGTCGATATCATGCTTGTACTTCTTATCGAGTGCCGGAACATCGGCAATTTCATAAAAAATACCATCGACCTTCACGCGCTGAAAACCGCGTTTCTGCAGATCCGCAAGCTCCTTGCGATACTCCCCCTTACGCCCGCGTACTATGGGCGCAAGGATGAATAGACGGGCGCCTTCCTCGAGCGCCATGACACGATCCACCATTTGGCTAACGGTCTGGCTTTCGATAGGCAAGCCTGTTGCCGGTGAATAAGGGACACCGACACGCGCATAAAGCAGGCGCAAATAGTCGTAAATCTCAGTGACTGTACCCACAGTTGAGCGGGGGTTGCGGCTGGTTGTCTTTTGCTCAATCGAAATTGCTGGAGAAAGACCGTCAATTTGATCCACGTCTGGCTTCTGCATCATCTCCAGAAACTGCCGGGCATAGGCCGACAGGCTTTCGACATAGCGTCTTTGGCCTTCTGCATAGATCGTATCGAAGGCGAGCGAAGACTTGCCCGAACCGGAAAGGCCGGTCATGACAATCAGCTTGTCGCGCGGCAGATCAAGATCGATATTTTTCAAATTATGTTCGCGCGCGCCGCGAATGGAAATGTACTTCTGATCGCTCATGTCGGTTCGCCTTTAAGAGGGCATGCTGTTATGGGGAATTGTTCTTTAAGAGAACAGTTCCCTTTATCTAGTGCTTCATGGATAATTTACGAGGCCGGACTTTATCAACCATCCTGAATCACCATAGCCATGTTGACATTATTAGAGCAAGTGTTAGAACAAAGAAAGAACAAATAATATTGACAACAGCCTTCGCCATATCCGGATGTATACGGCTGCGAATTGATTGTAAAAGGACGCTTTGAGCTGAGATAGTCGGCTGCATGATCGAAAAATGTCTCCTGACAAATCTGGCAGGAGAGTGATCGCAGCAGACGATGCCGATATGAGGTGTATATTGTGGATAGTGGCAATCAATTGCCCGCCACGTCCATGGCTTCTGTATGATAGGCAAAATTTAAAATTGGAATTTGTGGAGTTTTGAACATGGCAGGCAGTGTCAACAAGGTCATTTTGGTAGGAAATCTTGGCGCTGATCCAGAAGTCCGGCGGCTCGGTTCAGGCGATCCCGTCGTGAATCTACGTATTGCGACCTCGGAAAGCTGGCGTGACAAGAATAGCGGCGAACGCAAGGAAAAGACCGAGTGGCACAGCGTCGTCATTTTCAATGACAATCTCGCAAAAGTTGCCGAGCAGTACCTTAAGAAGGGTATGAAGGTTTATCTGGAAGGCGCGCTTCAGACCCGTAAATGGCAGGACCAGACGGGCAATGATCGTTATTCCACCGAAGTCGTACTGCAAAAATTCCGTGGTGAACTACAGATGCTGGATTCACGCGGAGAAGGTGCGGGAGCTGGCGGCGGTCGGTCCTTCGAGAGCAATTCCGGGCGCGGACAGATGAGCGACGATCGTGGCGGCTCCGACTTTGGCCGGTCCAATGCAGGCGGATCCTCAAGCTCGAGCGGCGGTAATTTCTCACGCGATCTCGATGATGAGATCCCGTTCTGAGTTGAGTTCAAAAGACCGGACTTGATCGTATTCTCATTATTATGCAGGCATCGGGTAGTCCAAGACTGCCCGATGTTTGTTTTTAGATGAGAACAACTGCTCCTAGTTTCCGGAGCGCTTCACCATTGAAATAATGATTTCATAGAGCTCATCTTTTGCCTGAGCAGGAGCGATATCCTCGTTTACTGCAGCATTTGACAAGCCTTCTGCAGCTCCGAGCATTCCCCACAGTCCAGCCGATGAAACACCTTCTGCGCCGGTAAACGCATTTAACAGATGCCTGCACTTTTCTATGAACACGGCCTCGAAGTCGTGCTTTATCTTATCAAGTTCTGGCGAGCCTTTTAATGCGGCAGTGATGCCGGGAATTTCGCGTCCCTGTGTAAGAACGCAATCAACATAAGACGAGGCGATCACTTTGGCGACGTCGGTAAGATTGGGTGCGGCACGCTCAAGCGCCGCATCCATTATAACGGTCTGACGCGCATCGAACTCTTTGAAAAGGGCCGCGAGAAGTCCTGGCCTTGTGCCGAAATGGTCATAGACAACGGGCTTTGTAACACCTGACAACTCAGCCAGGCGACCAAGCGTCAAAGCTTCCGTACCTTCGTCACGAATTAATTTCCATGAAACATCCAGTAATTGCCGCTGGCGCGCCTCGCGGGAAAGACGCTGGCGGGGAGATGTTTGAGATGAGGAGTTTTTTGAAACTGAGCTTGACATCACTATATACCAAAAGTAACTTACTAAAAGTATATAAGGTTTCGGCCGGTTCCACAATCTCTAATCATGGAGTAATCGACATGCATACGCTTATTGTTACATCGCATCCAGAATCCAAATCACTGACCAACAGTATCGCGTTAAAGATTGGCGAAGGCCTGTCGCAGAGCGGCTCCCATACATTTGAGATCGCAGACCTTGCTGCAGAGGGTTTTGATCCGCGATTTAGCCAGGCAGATATTGCTTCCCACAAACGACGTGCCAAGACGCCGCCGGATGTAGCGGCCGAGCAAGCGCGGATAGACCGGGCAGACAGTTTGGTACTCGTATTTCCGGTCTATTGGTGGTCAATGCCGGGCTTGCTCAAGGGCTGGATCGATCGTGTTTTCTCGAATGGTTGGGCATATGACGACAATTTCGAAGGGAGGCTGTCGAAAAAGCTTGGCCATCTTCAAATCCATCTCGTCGGCATTGGTGGTGCAGATGCGAGGACTTATGAGAAGCATGGCTATGATATCGCTATGGAAAGACAGATCGATCACGGTATTTTCGATTATTGCGGGGCTCGTGTCATATCATCGACACGGCTGCTGGAGGCAGATTCGCGAGAACCGCTTCAACATTTCAATACTGCTCGCAATATTGGTGCGTCAATTTTCGATAAGCACATGCAGGTCAAGCCAACAGTGGCAGCCTGAAGCGGTTCACTGGGACCAATACATAACGCATTGCTGTCCGGCGTTTGACGCAATTGTCGTGGAAAGGCTGGTCTGTTAGACCAGTCGCGATAGTGCATCGGAGCCCGGTTATGACACAAGTCGAAACACCAGTTGCATCTCGTCATCGCCTCGTGATCGTCGGCGCAGGTTTTGGTGGTCTGGTTACAGTTCAAAACCTTCGCAATGTCGATATCGATGTGACGCTGATCGATCAGCGCAATCACCACCTGTTTCAGCCGCTGCTTTATCAAGTCGCAACCTCAACGCTGGCGACCTCCGAAATTGCCTGGCCGATCCGGCATCTTTTGCGCAAATTCAAGAATGTGAAGACACTGCTGGGAACAGTCGATGGGGTTGATACCGCCTCAAAAACTGTTTCGACGCTCGACGGCGAGGTGATTGCTTATGACACGCTCGTCTTGGCTACTGGTGCGCGGCATGCATATTTTGGTCACGATGACTGGGAACCCTATGCTCCCGGGTTGAAGACGCTCGAAGATGCCACGATGATCCGCCGGCGTATTCTCACGGCATTCGAAAAAGCTGAACGCGAACCTGACCCGGCAAAGCGCCAGGAACTTCTCACATTCGTAATCATAGGCGGCGGACCAACCGGCGTGGAAATTGCCGGAACTTTGGCTGACTTGTCACGTGATACATTGAAGGGTGATTTTCGCGTAATTGATCCAGCCACAGCCCGCGTGGTGCTTATCGAAGGCGGTCCGCGTGTTCTCGGCGCATTTAACGAGGATCTTTCTGCCTATGCGCAACGGGCGCTCGAGAAGCTCGGCGTTATCGTGCATGTCGGCAATCCGGTAACCGAATGTCATGCAGACGGCGTCGAATTTGCAGGACATTCCCTGCGCGCAAAAACAATCATCTGGGCAGCAGGCGTTCAGGCGTCGCCAGCCGCCAAATGGTTGAATGCGCAGGCAGACCGGGCAGGGCGCCTTGCCGTTAATCCTGACCTGACCGCACCAAGTCACCCCGAAATTTTTGTCATTGGCGACACCGCAACGGTGGCAAATGGCGATAAGGGCACTGTTCCGGGAATAGCACCTGCGGCTAAGCAACAAGGTGCGCATGTTGCGAAAATCATCAAGGCGCGCCTTGCTGGCGATACTGCGACGAAGCCTTTCCGGTATCGACATTCAGGCGATCTGGCAACGATAGGCAAGCGGGCTGCGGTGACAGATTTCGGATTCATAAAGTTGAAGGGCTACCCCGCATGGTGGTTGTGGGGACTGGCGCACATCTATTTTTTGATAGGTGTGCGCAACCGGCTCGCCGTTGCATTAAGCTGGCTATGGATATCGTTCACCGGCGCACGCAGTGCCCGCCTGATCACTCAGCGGGAAGCTGCGGAAGAAGACAAGCCGCTATAGTGGTTGGCTCGGGCTATTTGATCAGGTCGTAATGAACGTCTTGATGCCATCCGCAACGAACTGCACTGCCAGCGCGGCAAGGATCACGCCCAGCAAGCGTGTCAGGATCGAACGTCCCGTTTCTCCCAAAAAACGATCAACACGTTCCGCAACGAAAAAGACGAGATAAGCCGAGGCAATACATACGAGAATAACGCCAATAAGGGCGATACGCGAAGCTGGAGTGGCCATCGTTCCGGCCAACAGGATCGTTGCCGATATGGCTCCGGGGCCTGCAATAAGTGGTATTGCCAAAGGAAAGGCTGCAATATTTCGAATGTGATCCTTGGTGATTGCGACGGCGGCGCTCTTTTCCTTGCGGTCCTGACGTTTTTCAAAGATCATTTCAAAGGCAATCCAGAACAAGAGCAGGCCACCGGCAATGCGGAAAGCTCCGAGCGTTATGCCGAAAAGCGCCAATATTTGCGCGCCTGCAATTGCAAAAACCGTGAGTACAATGAACGCTGTAAGGCTGGCGCGCAACGCAACCTGGCCGCGTTCCTTCCTGTTCATGCCCTGAGTAAGGGCGAGGAAAAGCGGAGCAAGCCCCGGCGGATCAATCGTTACCATGAGGGTAACGAGCGCATTTAGAATTGTGTCATATAATGCCACGATTTTGCTTTTCTTTTCTGATTAATGCCATGCAAGCCCATGGCTGTCCCCGCCTTAACTTACCGGATTTGCTGTTCAGCGTCGATAAAGATGAAAATCCTTATGCAACTTTTTCACTGCATGAGAAACTCCATTTTATGTTCTTGATTTTAAAGGGTTTTCATCTGTGCATTACCGACGTGTTAATTGGCATTTGGTTTGGAAAGCCGCTATAAGATCAAAGATTGATTCTATTCGAAAGATGAGTGCCTCGTGTCTGATTTAACTCCACCTCCTGGCCCAGAAGACGACAAGACCGGACCTGGCTCCGGTATTGAAGCCATTTCCATCATCGAGGAGATGCAGCGTTCCTATCTCGATTATGCAATGAGCGTGATCGTCAGCCGTGCGCTACCTGATGTGCGCGACGGCTTGAAGCCTGTTCATCGCCGTATTCTTCATGCGATGAATGAAATGGGCCTCTCCTGGAACAGGTCTTATCGTAAGTCCGCCGGTGTTGTCGGTGAAGTGATGGGTAAATACCATCCTCATGGCGATGCTTCGATTTATGATGCGCTTGTGCGCATGGCGCAGGATTGGTCGCTGCGCGACCCGCTCGTGGATGGGCAAGGAAACTTCGGTTCCATCGATGGCGATAGCCCGGCTGCGATGCGGTATACCGAATGCCGTCTTGAAAAAGTTACGGAGTCTTTGCTCTCCGATATCGACAAGGAAACTGTCGACTTCCAGGACAATTATGATGGCCGCGAGCAGGAGCCAACGGTTCTGCCGGCGCGCTTCCCCAATCTGCTCGTCAATGGCTCCGGCGGTATTGCCGTTGGCATGGCGACAAACATACCCCCGCACAATCTGACTGAAGTCATCAATGGTTGCGTTGCCTTGATCGACAATCCGGCAATCGACCTGCCGGAAATGATGGAATATATCCCCGGTCCAGATTTCCCGACTGGCGGTTTGATCCTCGGCCGCTCCGGTATCATATCGGCCTATAGCACCGGGCGTGGTTCTATCTTGATGCGCGGCAAGGTTGCCATCGAGAGCATGCGCGGCGATCGCGAAGCGATCATCATTACCGAAGTGCCTTTTCAGGTGAACAAGGCGACGATGATCGAGAAGATGGCCGATCTTGTCCGTGAAAAGCGGATTGAAGGCATCTCGGACATCCGGGATGAGTCGGATCGTGACGGCTATCGCGTTGTGGTTGAGTTGAAGCGTGACGCGGTTGCCGATGTCATCGTGAACCAGCTTTACCGCTTTACCCCACTGCAATCCTCGTTTGGTGCCAATATGGTGGCATTGAATGGCGGCAAGCCCGGGCTTTTGAACTTGCTCGATATATTGCGCGCTTTTGTCAGCTTCCGTGAGGAAGTGGTCAGTCGCCGTACTAAATTCCTGCTGCGCAAGGCTCGCGACCGTGCACACGTATTGGTTGGTCTTGCCATTGCTGTGGCGAATATTGACGAAATCATCGCGCTCATCCGAAAAGCTCCAGATCCAGCGACTGCACGCGATCAGTTGATGGAGCGTCGTTGGCCAGCCAATGATGTTGCGCCTTTGATCACATTGATCGCCGATCCTCGTCACAAGTTGAATGATGACAGCACATATAATCTGTCAGAAGAGCAGGCCCGAGCCATTCTTGATCTGCGCTTGCAGAGGCTGACAGCTCTCGGACGCGATGAAATCGCTGATGAGTTGAATAAGATCGGTGTTGAAATCGCCGATTATCTTGAAATTCTCGCCTCACGTACCCGCATCATGGGCATCGTCAAGGACGAACTTATCGCCATTCGTGATGAGTTTGGAACGCCCCGTCGCTCTGTGCTGACGGAGGGCGGCGCAGATATGGATGATGAAGACCTTATCGCCCGCGAAGATATGGTGGTTACGGTAAGTCACGCCGGATATATCAAGCGCGTGCCACTCGCCACCTATCGCGCCCAGCGTCGTGGTGGCAAAGGCCGCTCCGGTGTGTCGATGAAGGACGAAGATTTTGTAACACGGCTTTTCGTCGCCAATACGCACACGCCTATGCTGTTCTTCTCGTCACGCGGCATTGTCTATAAAGAAAAGGTCTGGCGCTTGCCAATTGGCACGCCGCAGTCACGCGGCAAGGCCTTGATCAACATGCTGCCGCTCGAACAGGGCGAGCGCATTACGACGATCATGCCTCTGCCCGAGGATGAAGCCAGCTGGGCAAATCTCGATGTCATGTTCGCGACGACACGTGGCACGGTTCGTCGCAACAAGTTGTCAGACTTTGTTCAGGTCAATCGCAACGGTAAAATTGCGATGAAGCTGGAAGAAGAAGGCGATGAAATTCTCAGCGTCGATACATGCAACGAGTTTGACGACGTGCTGCTGACAGCCGCTGGCGGACAGTGCATACGCTTCCCGGTAACCGATGTTCGTGTGTTTGTCGGTCGCAACTCCATTGGTGTGCGCGGTATTACCCTCGCACCGGGAGACAAGATCATTTCCATGGCAATTCTTGGCCATGTGGATGCAAGTCCGGCAGAGCGTTCGACTTACCTGAAGCAGGCGGCAGCGGAGCGCCGGGCGCAAGGTGCTGATGATGTTGAGGAAATCGCACTGGTCGGCGAAGAGGCAACTGAACTGACCAGCCTTTCGGCTGAACGCTATGCAGAACTTCGCGATCGTGAACAGACAGTGTTGACGGTCAGTGAGTTTGGATATGGCAAGCGCTCATCATCTTATGAGTTCCGCGTTTCGGGCCGCGGAGGCAAGGGGATTCGCGCCACCGATACGTCAAAGACGGATGAAATTGGTAAGCTGGTAGCTTTGTTCCCGATCGCAGCAGCGGATCAAATCTTGCTGGTTTCCGATCGCGGTCAGCTCATTCGGGTCCCCGTAAACGGCATTCGAATTGCCGGGCGATCCACAAAGGGCGTCACCATTTTCAATACTGCCGATGGTGAAAAGGTCGTTTCAGTGGAGCGTATCTCTGAAACCGAGTCCGAAGACATTGAGGATGAGGGGACGGTCGGAGAAGAAGTGGTTACACCGACGTCAGATCAAGGTGCCAACGAAGAATAATACGCGACAACCTAGTTATCGCGTATGTGATAAACACCAAAGCGGGAGGTTCTTAACGGAGCTTCCCGTTTTTTGTTTTCTTCAACAATCATAATGATAGCGGACACTACCATTGCAATCATCATGGCAATACTCAGAAGAATAAACATTGGTCTTTCCCTTCGGGATCATTACGGTTCATTTCATGGTTAACAACGCAGTAACTATGAAATGGTTTCACCATTTGGGTTCACGCATAGTTGAAAGGGGATGAATGCTTACTGATCTGCTTGTTCATTTCCTGTTCAGGGCAATTGGCTCGGGCCATTGAAACCCCTTGGCAAAACCGCTAGTAAGCGCTCATGACGATAGCAATCTATGCCGGATCATTCGATCCCATCACCAATGGCCATATGGATGTCTTGCAAGGATCGCTGAGACTTGCCGACGAAGTGTTCGTTGCCATAGGTATTCATCCGGGCAAGGCACCATTATTTTCGTTTGAAGAGCGAATGGACTTGATTAAACAGGTTGCTCTCGATGTACTGGGCAAGGATGGTGCCAGGATCAAGGTCGTAGCATTCGATGGACTGCTTATTGATGCTGCCCGCAAACACAAGGCTTCGCTGATGGTGCGGGGCCTGCGTGACGGCACTGATCTCGACTACGAAATGCAGATGGCTGGCATGAATGGCAAGATGGCACCGGAACTGCAAACTGTGTTTCTACCCGCTGATCCATCGGTCCGCACAATTACTGCCACATTGGTCCGCCAGATTGCGTCCATGGGCGGCGACGTCCGGCACTTTGTTCCCGCGCTTGTCGCTGATGCGCTCAAGACTAAATTCAAATCCTGATCTGGAGTCTTTCATGTCCGTATTCCGCACAGCATTGCTTGTTGCTGCCGTTACGTCTCTATCTTTTGCTACTGCAAACTCGAGTTGGGCTGACGATGCCAACACAATGACGATCAAACTCAAGGATGGTGACGTCAAAGTGGAGCTTCTCCCCAACCTTGCGCCAAAACATGTTGAGCAGATCAAGGCGCTCGCCAAAGAGGGTGCTTATAATAATGTCGTGTTCCACCGTGTGATTCCAGGTTTCATGGCCCAGACCGGTGATGTTCAGTATGGCAATACCGAAAAGGGATACAACCAGGCCGCCGCCGGTACTGGCGGTTCAACCCGCCCGGATATTCCAGCGGAATTCTCCAAGGAGCCGTTTGTTCGTGGCGTGGTGGGTATGGCCCGCTCGCAAAATCCAAACTCCGCAAACTCGCAGTTTTTCATCATGTTCACCGAATATCCATCGCTCAACGGCCAGTACACGGTCGTCGGCAAGGTGACGAGCGGCATGGAAGCCGTGGACAAAATCAAGAAGGGTTCTGAGGCGGATAATGGTTCTGTCGATAACCCCGACAAGATGCTCAAGGTCACAGTTGGCCAATAATTACTAACAAGGAGATTGCCTGAAATGGCTTATAAAGACCCAGAAAATACCATCCTGCTGGAAACAACAAAGGGTAATGTTGTTATCGAACTTTATCCAGATCTTGCTCCTGGACATGTCGAGCGCATCAAGGAATTGGCACGCGAAGGCGCTTATGATGGCGTTGTATTCCACCGCGTGATCGACGGTTTCATGGCGCAAACCGGCGATGTCAAATTCGGCAAGCAGGGCGGCAGCTCGTTCAATCCATCGCGTGCCGGTATGGGCGGTTCGGATAAGCCAGACTTGAAGGCGGAATTCTCCAATGCCAATCATGGTCGTGGCGCTTGCTCGATGGCTCGTTCCCAGAACCCGAATTCAGCCAATTCGCAATTCTTCATCTGCTTTGATGATGCTGCTTTCCTCAATCGTCAGTATACGGTTTGGGGTCAGGTCATTGAAGGCATGGACAATGTAGACAAGATCAAGCGCGGCGAGCCAGTGCAGGATCCTGACTCAATCGTTTCCATGCGCGTCGCAGCCGACGCTGAATAAGGCATTGTTTATCTATCATGCGTGTTGATCTTTTCGATTTCGACCTGCCGGAAGACAACATTGCATTGAGACCAGTAGAGCCGCGCGATTCAGCGCGGCTTTTGCTTGTGAAGAATGATGGTTCCGAATTTCAGGACAGCAGCGTGCGCAACCTTGGGGATTTTCTTCGGGAAGGCGATGCTCTGGTATTCAATGATACCAAAGTGATACCCGCTCAACTTGAAGGGTTTCGTGAACGCGACGGCGTGAAAGCGCAAATAAGTGCAACGCTGCATATGCGGGTTGGGCCTGATCGCTGGAAGGCCTTTTTGCGCCCGGCAAAGCGCATCAAGCAGGGCGAGCGTATCGATTTCGGACATGGCAATAATGCTTGCCTGCTCGGTTCGTTACAGGCGACTGTCGCCGAAAAAGGTGATGCTGGCGAAGCATTGCTCGTGTTTGATTTCAGTGGCCCCGACCTTGATCAAGCCATTGCCGCGGTGGGGCACATTCCTTTGCCGCCTTATATTGCCTCCAAACGCGCGGAAGATGAACGGGACCAGGCAGACTACCAGACTGTCTATGCCCGTGAAGAAGGCGCTGTTGCTGCCCCAACTGCCGGTCTGCATTTTACCCCGGAGTTGCTGACGGATTTAAAAAAGCGCGGGATTGAAGAACATTTTGTCACTTTGCATGTTGGCGCGGGGACTTTTCTGCCGGTTAAAGCCGATGACACGGCCGATCATAAGATGCATGCAGAGATTGGCACGGTCGATGCGGCAACTGCAGAGGCATTGAATGCCGTAAGAGCGCGGGGCGGGCGTATTGTTGCTGTTGGCACGACATCATTACGCTTGCTTGAAAGTGCGACGGATGTTGACGGAACCATAAAGGCTTGGTCCGGGCCGACCGACATATTCATTACCCCCGGCTATCAGTTTCGTGCAGTGGACATGCTGATGACCAATTTTCACCTGCCGCGCTCGACCCTGTTCATGCTTGTTTCGGCATTCAGCGGGTTTGAACGCATGCATGCCGCTTATGACTATGCGATCAAAAACCGCTATCGCTTCTATTCCTATGGTGACGCAAGCCTGTTATGGCGATCGGCATCATGACAAGCGAAAACTTTGAATTCAAATTGATAGCAACTGACGGCAAAGCCCGGCGTGGTGAAATCACCATGCCGCGCGGTACTGTTCGTACACCTGCCTTCATGCCTGTTGGTACGGCGGGAACTGTCAAAGCCATGTATATGGATCAGGTGCGGGATCTCGGCGCCGATATTATTCTGGGCAATACCTATCATTTGATGCTGCGTCCGGGCGCGGAACGTGTCGCCAAACTCGGCGGGCTTCATGATTTCGCTCGTTGGCCCGGTCCCATTCTCACTGATTCCGGCGGTTTTCAGGTTATGTCGCTGGCGCAACTGCGCAAGCTTGACGAGAAGGGCGTTACCTTCCGGTCACATATAGATGGCCGCGCCTATGAAATGACACCTGAGCGCTCGATTGAAATTCAGGGCCTCTTGGATTCGGATATTCAGATGCAGTTGGATGAGTGCGTTGCGCTGCCTTCCACGCCAAAAGATATTGAACGCGCCATGGAGCTTTCGTTGCGTTGGGCAGAACGATGCAAAATTGCGTTTGGTACTCAGCCGGGAAAGGCAATGTTTGGCATTGTGCAAGGTGGTGACGTACCGGCTCTGCGTATTCGCTCGGCGCAAGCTCTCAAATCTATGGACTTGAAGGGCTATGCAGTTGGCGGATTGGCGGTTGGCGAACCGCAGGAAGTCATGCTCGATATGCTGGACGTGACTTGCCCCGAGCTGCCATCAGAAAAGCCCCGCTACCTGATGGGTGTTGGTACGCCTGATGACATTTTGAAGTCGGTCGCGCGCGGTATTGATATGTTCGATTGCGTAATGCCGACCAGGGCAGGGCGGCACGGGCTGGCCTTTACCCGGCGAGGTAAAGTCAATCTGCGCAATGCGCGCCACGCGGATGACCCCCGTCCGCTTGACGAAGAGTCGACGTGCCCGGCAGCACGGGATTACAGCCGCGCCTACCTTCACCATCTCGTCAAATCAGGCGAAGCGCTCGGTGGAATGTTGCTGACATGGAATAATCTTGCCTATTACCAGCAACTCATGCAGGGCGTGCGTAGCGCAATTGAAACAACACGATTTGATGATTTTGTCGGTGAAACACAGGCTGCCTGGGCGACTGGCGACATTCCTGTTGTTTGATTAATCTGCTGATTGAAAGAGCAGTTTTAAACGATCGATTGTTGCGATCTGCTCATCATGGCTTAAACCCTCCATCTCAAAGAGTTTGAGGCTGCGCATGCCTTCAATGGTCAGAAATGCCATCAGTGCAAGCGTCGGATCGTCTGAATTTTCACGAATACGTTGAAATAGCTGCTTATTATAACGACGGATCGGATCAAGAAATGTCGGGTCATTGGCAATCGCCGCTAGAATGCCCGATGGCTCTTTTTCATTGCAGATAAATTGTGCCCTGAAAACCGCAATACAAGCAAGAATGACGCTATTCCTGCCGTGATTTCTGGCTGCTTCTTCTTTCTTTAATGATTCGTCAAACTCAGCCATATGTTGTTCAACAAGGGCTTCCAGCAGTTTTGCCTTGGTCGGGAAAGTGTAAAGAAGCCCTCCTTTTGAAAGTCCCGCTCTGCGTGCAACCGCATCAAGCGAAAGATTAACCGGCCCGATCTCCATAGTTATTTCGGCTGCTGCCTGGAGAATTTTATCTTTCGTGGAGAGCGTGTCCGCCTTCATTCTAAAACTTTCGTTGTAGTCAACCTGCCAACTGATATTGACAATACCGTCCAGACGGTACAGTACATTACATGTGGCAATCAAGTCCACACCACGTTAATGTCATATGACAGGCTGGCAGAAATTTTGCTGGCCATTGTTTTGTTTCGGAGCGGTTTCCCCCATGATTAAGCGCTACATAGTCCCCGTGATCGTTCTGATCCTGGTCGTATTGCTCGGTGTTGGATTGGTTGGATTCAATCTGTTCCGGGACAAGGCTATCAAAGATTTCTTCGCAACCATGCAGCAGCCAGCCGCTCCCGTATCAACTTATACCGTTGAGCCTGGCGTGTGGACGCCCAATATCGAAGCAATTGGTACAGTTAGCGCCATTCAGGGTGTTGAGCTGGCCGTAGAGGTGGCTGGTATCGTCAAGGATATTCCTTTCAAAGCCAACCAGATGATCGAGAAGGGCGAAGCTCTGTTGCAACTCGATGATGCCATCGAAAAGGCAGATATCGTCGCTGCGAAGGCACAGGATGTTCTGGCTGACCAGACGCTGGAGCGCGCACGTACGCTGAATACACGCGGCGTCGGTGCGGTTTCGAGCGTAGATGAAGCCCAGTCGGCCTCCTTGGCCAAGAAGGCAGAAATCGCCAAGTTGCAGGCCGTACTTGATCAAAAGCTCATCAAAGCTCCATTCAAGGGTACGGTTGGTATCCCCCGTATCGAACTTGGTCAGTATTTGTCGCCAGGCACAGTCGTTGTTTCGTTGCAGGATCTTAACACAATGCGTGTTGATTTTACTGTGCCGGAACAGTCGCTTGCCTCGATCAACATTGATCAACCGATCAAGCTCAATCTGACAGACAATGATGAAAGCTTCGATGGCGTAATTACCGCTATTGAACCACGTATCGACCCATCGACCCGGCTTGTATCTGTACGTGCCAAGGTTGAAAATTCGTCCGGCAAGCTTCGCCCCGGCCAGTTTGCTCAGGTTCGCGTAACGCTTCCCAAGGAAGAGAACGTTGTGACCTTGCCTCAGACAGCGCTCGTTTCCAGCTTGTATGGCGACTATGTGTTTGTTGTTCGTCCTGCTCCAGAAAAGCCAGCTGAAGGCACGGCTCCTGCAGACGCTGCAAAGTCTGACGAAGCAAAACCTGCAGACGCAGCAAAGCCGGCTGAGGGCGAGAAGAAAGAAGAAAAGCTCGTCGTATCTCAGGTCTTCGTTACGCCCGGCCGTCGCTCTGGATTGGTGGTTGAAGTCACCAAGGGCCTGAAAAAGGGCGATATAGTTGTAACCGCAGGTCAAAACCGCTTGAGCCCCGGCGCTGCGGTGAAGATTGACAACTCCGTTAACCCAGCCAATACAACCGACGCAGGACTGCCAAAGAAATGAATTTTTCCGAGATATTCATTCGCCGTCCAGTCCTCTCGACGGTTGTAGCATTGATGATCATTCTGCTTGGCGCCCAGGGTCTCGTGAACTTGTCCGTTCGCGAATATCCGAAGGTCGAGGAAACGGTTATCACCATTTCAACAGCCTATCCGGGCGCGAGCGCGGATCTGATGCAGGGCTTTATTTCGTCGCCTATCGCAAAAGCGGTAACGACGACTGAAAACATCGACTATGTGACCTCGTCCTCGTCGCCATCGTCCAGTAAAGTTACTGTACAGATGAAGCTTGGCGCTGACCCCGATGCTGCGTTGACCGAAGTTATCTCCAAGGTCAATCAGGTTCGCGGCGATCTGCCAACGGAATCCGATGATCCGATCATCACAAAGGGAACAGGTCAGGACTTCGCGACGATGTATCTCGCCGTGCAGAACCCCAATATGACCAGTGAGCAGATCACTGAATATCTCGAACGCGTTATTCAACCGCGCATGTCGACGATTCAAGGTGTTGCTGACGCCCAGATTCTTGGTGGTCAGGTATTCTCGATGCGCGTCTGGATCGATCCGATCAAGCTTGCGGCACGCGGGACAACCGCAACGGAAGTTCTGACTGCGATCAATCAGTCAAACTTCCTGTCAGCTCCGGGCAAGGTGAAGAACCTTTATGTCGCTTCACCAATTACCCTGAAGACAACATTGCAGACGCCTGAAGCATTCGGCGCGATGCCGATTAAATCCGAAGGCGACAATATCGTGCGTCTGCGTGACGTTGCGCGCGTGGAATTGGGTGCGGTAAGCAAAGATACAGTCGTGACCTTCAATGGTTCCAGCGGTACATTCCTGGGCATTTTCCCGACACCGGCGGCCAATCCGATTGATATGACCGCCGCTGTTCGAGAAGAACTTCCGTCGATTCAACAGTCGCTTCCAGAAGGCATGACAATCACCATGCTTTATGATGCTACTGAGCAAATCAGCTCGTCCATCGAAGAAGTGTTGAAGACTGTTGTTGAAGCGGTGCTGATCGTTGTCGCGGTTATCTTGCTGTTCCTCGGCTCGTTCCGGTCGGTTATTATTCCGGTCGTAACTATCCCGATCTCGCTTGTCGGTGTGTGCTTCTTCCTTTTCCTGCTTGGCTATTCGATCAATCTTCTATCGCTTCTGGCGATGGTTCTTGCGATCGGGCTGGTGGTGGATGACGCGATTGTCGTTTTGGAGAATATTCATCGCCATATCGAAGAGGGGCTGAAACCAGTCGATGCCGCATTGCGCGGTATGAAGGAAATTACCGGCCCTATCATCGCTATGACTGTAACGCTTGCCGCTGTGTTCGCACCGCTAGGCTTTACGGGTGGTCTTACGGGTTCATTGTTCCGCGAATTTGCGTTTACGCTCGCAGGCTCGGTTATCATCTCCGGTGTGGCCGCTCTGACCGTATCTCCAATGATGTGCGCGCTCCTGCTTCGCGGCGGCAATCATAGCCGGTTCCAGCGGATCGTCGATGGTGCTTTCGGCTGGCTTGAAGGTGCATATGAACGGCGCGTTGCCGGGTCGCTGGGCTTCCGCCCGGTAACATTGTTTATTGTTATCGCACTTGTTGCTTTGACCGGCTTCCTCTTCACCAAGACGTCTTCTGAACTGGCTCCGGAAGAAGATTCCGGCGCTCTGTTCTCAATCGTCAACGCTCCGCAATATGCTACCTCTGCTTATACGAAGCTTTATGCCGATCAGATCGACAATCTGACCAAAGATTTGCCGGAGCTAAAAGCCCGCTTCAATATTCTTGGATTGGGAACGACAAATTCGGCATTTGCGATCTGGGTGTTCAAGGACTGGTCTGATCGTGACAAGTCGCAGAAGCAATTGCAGGAAGAGTTGCAAGGCCGCATTTCGCCTATAGCCGGCGCGGAGGCATTCATCTTCTCACCACCAACGCTTCCGGGTACAGGCGGTGGCTTGCCTATCTCGGTGGTCATTCAGTCAACGGGACCGGCTGACAAGGTCTTTGAAGTTGCCGAAGAGATCAAGAACAAGGCGCAGGCGTCTGGTCAGTTCATTATCGTCCAGAACTCGCTGTCATTCAACGCACCTCAAGTCACGATCACGATCGACCGTGACAGGGCTTCGGCCTTGGGCGTTCCCGTCAGCGAGATAGGTCAGACGCTCGGCTTGCTCGTTGGTGAGCCGAAAGTGTCGAAGTTTGATCGCGACTCCAACAGCTATGATATCTATCCGCAGGTCCCGCAGGATTTCCGGTCCAATCCGGATAAACTGGGACAGTACTTCGTCAGGAGTGCATCGGGAACAATGGTTCCTCTGTCTGCGGTTGTGAAAATCAGCGAGAATGCATCGCCAGCGGCTATCGAGCAGTTCAACCAGCTCAATTCCGCGACCATCTCGGCATTGCCACTGCCTGGCGTGACGACCGGTCAGGGCCTGCAAACGGTTATCGACACTGCACGTCCATTGATGCCGGATGGGTTCTTCATGGATTATTCAGGCCAGTCTCGTCTTGAAATCGAACAGGGAAGCACAATCCTGATCGCATTTGCTTTGGCTGTGGTGGTTATCTATCTCGTGCTTGCGGCGCAGTTCGAAAGCTTCCGTGATCCGTTCATCATCATGATGTCGGTTCCCCTGTCGATCTTTGGTGCTATCGTACCGCTGAATCTCGGGCTGGGCACGCTGAACATCTATACGCAGGTTGGACTGATCACGCTCGTCGGGCTGATTACCAAGCATGGTATTTTGATGGTGGAGTTTGCCAATCAGCAACGTGAGCTTCATGGAATTTCGCGACATGACGCGATTATTCTGGCGGCAAAGACACGTCTTCGCCCGATCCTGATGACAACTGCAGCTATGGCCTTGGGCGTTATCCCATTGATCACGGCAACAGGCGCAGGTGCAGCCGCTCGTTACTCGATCGGTCTGGTGATCTTCTCCGGTATTTTGGTCGGAACGATCTTCACGCTGTTTGTGGTGCCGATGTTCTACACCTTCATTTCCAGAAAGGATTTGAAGTCAGAGGCCGCCGACCCTGAGCCCACTGCGGCGGGCCACTACGGCAGAGTAAACCAATAAACAAAAAGGCCTCCGGACCAGATCGATCCGGAGGCCTTTTTTACGGTACAGTAATCAGGCGCGTTTAACGGCGCGGATGATTACAAGCAGGATAATCGCGCCAATTGCTGCAGCGATAATCTGTCCGATTATGCCCGCACCCAACGAGATGCCGAGCCTTGGAAACAAGAACCCTGCAATAAAAGCGCCGATCACGCCGACGACAAGATCGCCGACGAGGCCAAAGCCACCGCCGCGAACCAGCATGCTGGCTAGCCAGCCAGCAATCAGTCCAACCAGTAGAAATACGAGAAGACCTTCTCCGCCCATATCAAGTTCTCCAATAACCGGTTTCACCACGATGGTTCGCAGGCCTGGATTCCTCAATCCATAATCGGCAAGAGAATCATCAAGACGAAGTTTACGCTCAGCCCGTGCTTTTGGATAACGAAACTTGATCGAGCCAAAACCGCTGCTTAGTCAACAGTTCCAACGACAGCTACACAATCACCCGGTTTGACCAAGCCTGGGAAGTGTCGAGCCGCAAGAACACCGGTTATTCTAGCTCTTATTTCCGCAGGAGCAGCACCAGTGCGGCCAATCGGATAGATTTGAGCAATCAATTGCCCTTCCTGAACTGCTTCGCCAAGATCGACCATGGTTTCAATGAGGCCTGCATCCTCGGCAAATGAGAAGCAGTTTCCAGATGGCATGTCGAGCCAACGGGTCTCACGATGTTCAATTGCGCCGTGCAAAATGCCCGCATGCCGAAGAACATTTGCTGCGCCGCGCTTTGCTATCGCCACCGTTTCGGCGCGAGCCGTACCGCCACCACCAAGTTCAGTGGTGACAAACACCTTGCCCATTTCTTCCACGGTCGTGTCATACATTCCGACGGCATCAATCTCCAACATCCGCATGGACCATGGGGCGGAGAATGCCTTGACCGCATCAAAGCCTTTGGCCTCCTGAACCTTGTCAGGCAGAATATGAGCCGCAGCGAAAGGCACGAAATCAAGCGTCTTGCCGCCTGAATGGAAATCCAGGACCACATCCGCACGCGGGAGCAATTCCCGAGTGAAGTAGTCGGCGATCTTCTGCGTTACCGTGCCATCCGGCTTCCCGGGATAGCTTCGGTTCATATTGCCTTTATCGATGGGCGATGTCCGCGTGCCAGCCTGAAATGCCGGATAGTTCATCGCGGGCACAATGATGACGGTGCCATTGATGGTGTTGATGTCGAGTGTCCGGGCAAGATCGAACAGGGCTATCGGACCTTCATACTCGTCGCCGTGATTGCCGCCCGTTAGAAGTGCCGTCGGTCCATCTCCATTACGCAGAACTGCTATAGGGATCATGACAGATCCCCACGCAGAGTCGTCGCGGCTATAAGGCAATCTCAAGAAACCATGCTGTACACCCTGCTTGTCGAGATCAATGGTGGGCGTGACAGGTGAGGGCCGAAGTGTCTGTAACTGCATCGTAGCCTCAGTTTTTGACGATAAGCTTGCGCGGGAAGTTGGCGAGACATTCAACGCCGGTATCGGTGATCAAAATGCTCTCGGTGATCTCAAGCCCCATCGTCTCCAGCCAAAGTCCGGTCATGAAGTGAAATGTCATACCCGGTTCAAGCACCGTCTTATCGCCGGGACGCAGGCTCATGGTGCGTTCGCCCCAATCCGGTGGATAGGAAATACCGATTGGATAGCCGGTACGATTGTCTTTCACGATGCCGTATTTCTTCAAGACACCAAAGAAGCCGTTGGCAATGTCTTCGCATGTATTACCGGGTTTTGCTGCCGCAAGACCTGCCTCCATCCCTTCAAGCGTGGCTTTTTCCGCATCCAGAAACTCCTGTGTCGGCTTGCCGAGAAACACTGTGCGGGAAAGCGGTACGTGATAACGGTTGTAGCAACCTGCAATCTCAAAGAATGTCCCTTCGCCAAGCTTCATTGGCTTGTCATCCCAGGTGAGGTGGGGTGCGGAAGCATCCGCACCGGAAGGAAGCAAAGGCACGATGGCGGGATAGTCGCCGCCAAACTCTGGCGTTCCGCGAATTCCAGCATCGTAAATCTCTGCCACCAGATCGCATTTACGCATACCGGGCTCGATCTTATCGACGATACGTTGATGCATCAGTTCGACAATACGCCCAGCCTTGCGCATATAATCAATTTCGGTGGGACTTTTGACTGCGCGCTGCCAGTTCACCAAAGCCGTCCCATCAACAAAGCGGGCTTTGGGCAGATGTTTTTGCAACGAGCCATAGGCCGCGGCGGAAAACCAGTAATTGTCCATCTCGACGCCGATAGTGAGCTTGTCCCAACCGCGCTCCTCAATAATTTGCGACAGGAAGTCCATGGGATGGCGTTCTGTTGACTGAACGTAGTGGTCCGCATAACCAATGATGTTGTCATTGTTCAGATAGGCTGTGCGTTTGGCGCCATTCGCATCCTGCCCGCGACCATACCAGACAGGCTCTCCTTCAGGCGGCACAAGGACAGCCTGATGAACGTAAAACGACCAGCCATCATATCCGGTAAGCCACGCCATATTGGATGGATCGCTGCAGATCAAAAGATCGATTCCGCGTGCCTGCATTGCAGCGCGTGTCTTTTTCAATCGATCGGCAAACTCCTGCCTCGTAAACTTCAGGTTAGGTCCGGTCATTTCTATTTCCTCATGCTTGGGCAAAAGCCCCTTATCAACTTTCGAAACTGGTTCCAGCATTTGCGTGGGCTGCGCGTTCCCGTGCCAGCGTGGCGATGGCTGTGTCCTGCACGCCCGTGCCCGTCAGGTCAGCCAATGTGATTTGGGACGGTGAGGCGCGGCCTTTTGCGGAACCAGCAATGACTGCCCCGAGCTCACCATATGCAGCGTCTGGACCTACTAAGCCGGCTTTGATTGCGTGATGCAGTTCGCCCAAAATGCGGGTCTGCTTGAGACTGTCAGCAATGTAGAGATCAGCCTTAGTTATGATGTCGGGAGCCAGCTCGTTCTTATGTTCGGCGTCTGACCCCATGGCGGTGACGTGTTGCCCGGCACGTAGCCAGGCAGCTTGCAGAAGGGGATCGGGGGAGGGGGTAGTCGTGACAATAATGTCTGCAAGAGCCGTCGCATGTTCCGGATCGGCAATCGCTTTAACCGGAAAACCAAATTCTTTGCTTGCGCTATCGGCAATCTGTTCGGCCTTGGCGTAATCTCTTGCCCAGAAACATGCCTTCTCGATAGGCCGAACGAGAGTGAGCGCCTTTAACTGTAACAGTGCCTGCACACCCGCACCGAAAATCGTCGCGACGGTAGAATCGGGGCGCGACAAATGCTTGGCTGCCACTGCACCGGCAGCGGCGGTACGAATATCGGTCAAATAGCCATTATCGAGAAGCAATGCTTCTACGAGCCCGGTTTTACTGCTCAGCAAAACCATCATTCCATTGACGCTCGGCAAACCAAGTTTTGGATTGTCAAAGAAACCGGGGCTGATCTTTATTGCAAAACTATCAATGCCCGGCACATAGGCGGTTTTGACATCAACTTCGCCCCGATGTTCGGGAATATCGAGGCGCAAAATAGGCGGCATGGCCACTGCTTTGGTTGCGAGTGCCTCAAAAGCATTTTCAACGCAGGCGACAGCGTCAAGATTCAACCAGATGATTTTGCGTAGTTCTGCTTCTGTCAGAATGATCATGCGGGGCATTGTTCTGCTCTTCCACTGGACTGATCAGCGCAGATGACACTCTTGTGCTGATTCATATCGACGTTGCTCCCGGATAAAATGACAATGATTGGCCCGTCCGCGCGCACTTTGCCTGAAAGCAACGCGCCAATACCGACAGCAGCGGCACCCTCTATCACCTCGCGCTCATGTTGATAGGCATGACGCATGCCCGCTGCGATTTCCGGCTCGGTCAGTAAAATTACATCATCAAGAAGGTCACGAGCCATTGCGAAGGTGAAACGATTATCGAGGCCGATACCACCACCGAGCGAATCCGCCAGACTAGCGCTTTCCTCAACGAGCACGGGTCTGCCTGCTTTCAAACTTGCGTGCATAGCGGCGCCATTCTGCATGGAAACACCAATGACTTTTGCATTCGGCTGCTTCGACTTGATCGCACAGGCAACGCCGGAGGCCAGCCCGCCACCTGACAGAGGAACAAAGACCGTGTGAATATTTGGAACGTCTTCGGCCATCTCCAGTCCGAGCGTGCCTTGTCCTGCAATGACATGTGCATTGTCGAAAGGCGGCACCATCGCCAAACCGTCTTGAAGAACCAGGCGCTCGACTTCCTCTTGAGCGTCATCCTGCGATTTTCCGACAATATGTATCTCGGCACCAAGGCGGCGAATTTCATCAACCTTGTTCTGGGGAACGAGACGGGACATGCAGATAACAGCTCGCATGCCTTCCAGCCTTGCAGCATAGGCAAGTGCACGGCCATGATTTCCTGTTGAAGCAGCAACAACGCCGCGCCGCTTTTCAGCTTCGGAAAGCTGGCTCAATGCATTGGTCGCGCCGCGTAATTTGAAGCTACCGGTTGTTTGCCGATGTTCAAGTTTCAGCCAGACGGGGACGCCCAGCTGTCGAGTAAGATATGCGGATTGAACTGTAGGTGTTCGCACGACTTTAGCCGCAATGGTATCATGCGCCCGTTCAATATCGTTTATGCTGACGAGGTTTGAAGCCATTTTCACCAGCTTGCCATGGGCTGAGCCATCAGGCTGCCGCGTTCAGGCTTAAACGAGTGGTCACCGCATATGCGCAGAGTTGCCCATGCGGTTGCAAGATTACTGGTCACAACTGGCTTGCCAATCGCCTGCTCGATTTCTGCCGCCACAACCGCTGCGCGAACGGCAGTGCAAGATATGAACAGGGCATCCGCATCGCTGGCGATTGTTTCGCGTGCAGCCAAGATCAATGACTTTGTGCTGATCCTTGCCATCTCCCGGTCATCATCCAGTCCAAAGCAGCTGAAATTCGCAATCTCAAAGCCCTTGTCGCTGAAATAGCTCGCCATTGGAGTGCTGGTCTCAAGCGTGTAAGGCGTAAGAATGCTGATCCTTTTCGCATCGAACGCCTCCAATGCCTTAACGGCGGCCAATGTGGGCGTAACCACAGGCACGTTCGGTTTGGCCTGCCGAATGGCATGCTCAATTTCATCATCGCCAATGACCACAGAGGCTGACGTGCAGGAATAACAGATTGCATCAAGCTCTTCGTCGGGCAGGATCATCCATGCGCCTTCGCTCATCGGACGAAGCATACGCCGCAGATTTCCAGGTGTGGTTGGATTGGCATAGGGAATGCGTGACGTATAAAGGCCAATATTGCTGCTGGCCACCATACGCTGGAAGTCCGGCTCGGTCGTGTGATCGGTGGCAAGAATGAGGAGGCCGACGCGCTTTGATAAAGGCCGATCATCAAAATCAAGATGCAAGTCCGTCTGGCGAATAGTCGGGAATGAGTCCATCTTTGTACTCCTCAATCGATCTTGCCATATCGGCGTTCCAGCCAACGCAGCCCGATTACAGAAACGACACTAATGACGAGGAAGAACGCACCAACCATCGTGATCGGTTCAATATATCTGTAATTGTAGTTGGCGATGCTGCGAGCCTGGTTCATCAACTCAAGTACCGTGATCGCTGAAAGCAGCGGGGTTTCCTTGAACATGGCGATGAAATAGTTAGCCAAAGCCGGGATCATCGGCGGCAATGCCTGCGGCATGATAATCTGGGTCCATGTCTGGAAAGGGCTAAGATTGCATGCCTTTGCCGCCTCCCATTGGCCGCGCGCCACATTATCAATGCCAGCGCGGTACACTTCAGCCGTGTATGTGCCGTAATGCAGCCCGAGCCCGATGACACCTGCGACGAGCGGCGAAAGCGTAACCCCGAGGTCCGGCAACACGTAGAAAATGAAGTAGAGCTGCACCAGCAATGGCGTGCCGCGAATGAACTCGGCAATAAAACCCATTGGCATTGATATCAGCCGGTTGCTGGAACGGCGTATAATGGCAATAACAAGCCCAACAATCGCGGCCAGGACCGACCCGAGCAGGGTGGCAATAATGGTAATTTTCACGCCTTCGATCAGCGTTGGAAGAATTTGAACGACGAAAGCCCAATCCCATTCCATTTTCGCCTCCTATGACCTGATGCCGTCTAGGCCGCGCGTCAGGTAACGCTCGAGACCACGGATTGCGAGGGAGATGATGCTGGCGATAAGAAAGTACAGCACAAGGATCGTAAGAAACGGGACGAGTGTATTGCCGGTTTGCGCACGTACGACTTGGGCCTGAAATGTCATATCCGAAAGCGATATGAGCGATACGACAGCTGAAGCTTTTAAAAGCTCAATGGCATTATTACCAAATGTCGGAAGCATCAGGACGAATGCCTGCGGCAGGATGATTTTGCGCAGGCCCTGCCAGCGTGTCAGATTGAGCGCGATACAAGCCTCGTATTGCTCTTTACCAATGGACTTGACTGCTCCGCGAACCACTTCTGCGCCGTAAGCGCCTACATTCAGGCCCAGCGCAAGCACGCCCGCCTGCAACGGCGTGAGCGAAAAGCCAAAGAGCGGCAGCACAAAATAGGCCCAGAATAATTGTACGAAAATCGACGTGCCACGAAAAAATTCAATATAGGCCGTCGCAAGCCAGCGAACGGGAGCGATGCGAGATAATCTCCCAAGCCCGGCGAGAAATGCCATTACCAATGCCAGCACTGAGCCCATCAGCGTCAGCTGGATGGTGACGATTGCACCGTCGAGGATAAGTTGCAGATAGCCGGCCCATTGGCCCATCGCTTCGCCACCTTTGTAAGAGTAAAGGAAAGAGCCGCTTCACCTTTAAGCGAAGCGGCATTGCTTGCGGCCTTATTTGGCGGCGCAAAGCTTTTCGCGATTGGTCGAGATGGCTGCCGCTGCCGAGAAACCATATGGCTCTATGATTTTGGCAAATTCGCCAGATGTCTTCATCTCCGCAAGAACCTTGTCAAACTCATCACGCAGAGCAGTGTCGCCCTTGCGGAAAGCTGCGCCATCGCAATAAACGGGAGCACCCTGTACCGGCGCAATGACTTCGATGTTCGGATCATTTGCCTTTTTGACCAGATCATTGATTGAAAGAACGGGCAGGGAATATGTATCGATGCGACCGTCCTGCAGCATTTTCAAACCGCTCTGGCCGTCCGGCACAACAATAACGCGCTCACGTGGTACGCCTGCTTCAAGAGCCAGGCGCTCTTCAGTACCGCCGCCCGGCGCGCCGATTGTAGCTTTCTCATCCTTGGCAATATCCGCATAGCTCTTGAAGCCTTTTGGATTGCCTTTTTTAACGAGGAATGCCTCGGCGTCACAAAGGATCGGTTCCGAATAGGACACTGCATTGCAGCGTTCTGGCTTCATGAAAAGACCAGCAGTAACAACATCATGACGGCCAGCCTGAAGACCGGGGATCATGGCGCCATACTCGGAAATTGAAGCAACGACATCGTTGACGCCGAGCTTTTTGAACACCGCACGAGCAACATCCGGACCGGCACCCGATACGCTGCCATCGGCCTTAACGGCCGTGAATGGCGGTTCATTTGCAATTGCAATGCGGGCAAAGCCTTGCGCTTTCAACTTGTCGAGCGCTTCGTCAGCCTTTGCCGGCATTGAAGAAACCAGAGCAGACAATGCTGCGGCTCCCAACAATGCACTGATCGTTTGTAGTTTCATCATGTTCCCAACTCCTTGGTTTTCTTTTTTGTAGGATCGCCGAGGGCCTGTTAGATGCGGTGACCTGCGGCGATGATCTTTTTCAGGAAGGCCTGTGTTCTTTCCTGCTTCGGATGTCTGAAAATTTCGTCCGGCTTGCCATCCTCGACAATTCGACCGCGATCAAAGAACAGAACGCGATCAGCAAAATCATGGGCAAAACCCATCTCGTGGGTAACGAGAAGCATTGTCATGTCTGTTTCGCGGCACAGACGCCAAAGCACGTTCAGCACTTCCTCCACGAGTTCTGGATCGAGGGCAGATGTAACTTCGTCAAACAACATGATCTTCGGTTGGAGGGCCAAAGCACGGGCAATTGCGACGCGCTGTTTTTGGCCACCGGAGAGCTGCGACGGCATGGATTTCGCCTTATCCGCAAGCCCAACCATGTCCAGCAATTCCATTGCGTGCTGCTCGGCATCTTTTTTCGCGACGCCCTTTGTCAGCATGGGCGCTAACGTCACATTATCGAGCACGCATTTGTGCGGAAACAGATTGAACAACTGAAAGACCATGCCAATCTTTTCGCGCATTTTGTGAAGATGCGCGTCATCCGCTGGTTGCAGCTTTCCGTTACGCTCCATCTGATAAAGATTGTCGCCGGCAACGCGGATCGTTCCGGAATCTATTCCCTCAAGCGTCATGAGGATGCGCAGGATCGTAGTCTTTCCCGAGCCCGATGGTCCAATGAGAGCGAGCTTTTCGCCCGGTGCTACACTGAATGACAGGTCGTTCAAAACTTTGAACGCACCAAAACTTTTACTGATGCCGTCAATCTCGATGATTGGTGCGGCTGCGGATGGTGGCATGCGTGTCTCCCTTCTGGTTGAGACAACCTCATGCGCTAACGATGGGAGACTTATGAAATCATGTCAATTGTTAAAATTAAATCATGACAATTTAACTGATCGTGATGAAAAATCAGGCAGATTGGTCAAATAGCAAGGAGCAGATGTTCAAGGTCGCCACGAAGAAGATTGGCAACAACACCAAGTCCGGACCGCAGCTCCTGCTCAGTTGTTGAGCCGAGCGAGATCCGTACCGCCGGATGCCACGGATAATTTGAGATGCGGAAGGACGCGCCGGGTGCGATGGCAACTCCTTGCAGCCTTGCATGCGCCACAAAAGCTTCTTCAGTCCGCTCGCCAGTCAGAGGTAACCAGATGTGCAGGCTTTGCGGATGTGACAAGAAAGGAATGCCGCTTAAGACTTCGGCAGCAACGGAATGTCTGGCCCGCAGCGCCTCACGCTGCCAGTTGACCAATTCCATGGCCGTGCCGTCCGATACCCATCGGCTCGCAATTTCTGCAACGATCGGTGTGGCCATCCAGTTTGAAACAAGATGCCTATTGGCAACAGCAGCGACATAGCGATCAGGTGCCACCAAATAGCCGATCCGCAGACCAGGTATGACGATCTTGGTGAAACTGGTGAAATAGAGCGTTCGCTCTGGCGCAATTGATGCGATGGGAGGCGGACGATGCTCGACAAGCGGGCCCAGCACATCACTCTCGATGATCGCGATGTCATGCTTACGGGCAATAGCCACCAGAGCATTTCGCCGCTCCAGGCCCATCAGTGTCCCGGTCGGATTGATAACCGAGGGCTGAACGAAAACTGCTTGGATACCGGTGACCCTGCAGCATTCGTCGAGCGATTCCGGAATAATGCCCTGATCATCGATGGCAAGACCTTCAAGCGTAAGGCCAAGATAGGAGGCTAGCGGCGTCAATGTGTGATGCCCTATCCCTTCCGTCGCGACCTTCGAACCGGGTGGCGCTGCGCTCATCAAGGCGACCGTCATGGCAGCAGTCGCACCGTTTGTTACACTGATATTCCCAGGCGCCACTTCCAGCCCGCACGCGCGCAGCCATTCCACTGCGATGGTACGGTGGCGCGGGAAAACAACATTTGGCCGGAATGATAAAGCCGAACTTGGAGGCAGGGTTTCCGACAGCCACGCCAGGGCTTTTTTCATGCGCTCCAAATGCATTGGCTCGCATATGGGCTTCAAGATGGACAGATCGATAACCTCGCCAAGTCGTTCCGGCAGATAGGGAGGATCCGGCTCACGGCTGTTTTGACAGACGAATGTACCACGCCCGGTTTCACCCGAAATCAAATTGCGGCGAATCAATTCTTCATAGGCGCGACTGACAGTCTGTACCGAAAGTCGCAAATCATCGGCCATTCGTCGATGCGTTGGCAGACGGGCGCCACCTTCCAGTTTGCCATCAGCGATAGCACGTGCAATCTGTTCTGCCAGCGATAGATAGGCTGGACGGCGAAGGCTTGTCGGATCTGGTTGCCACAATGTCATGATTTATAAGTGATCGAAGTCAGTGCAATTGACAATCAAAAAGTCACAACGTCATGATTATAACATGAATCCAACGGGCGTATCATGACCTCAATCAAGCTAGATCCAATCGATATACGCATCCTTGATGAAATCCAGCGGGAAGGCCGGATCACCAAGCTTGCACTGGCCGAACGGGTAGGAATATCTCCGACACCATGCTGGACACGCCTACGCCGCCTGGAAAAGGCAGGTGTCATTACAGGGTATCATGCCCGTATCGCGTTGCGGCTTATCGCGCCCATTACGACCGTGCTCATGGAAGTTACTCTGGGTGCGCACAAACAAGCGGATTTCGAACGGTTTGAACGCGCAATCAAAACGCTGCCAGAAGTGGTTGCCTGTTGGTCGGTCGGAGGAGGCGTCGATTACGTTCTCAAAGTCATGACTCGCGATATCGATGCATATCAGCGACTGGTGGATGACCTTTTGCAACGCGAAATCGGCATAGACCGGTATTTTACCTATATCGTGACCAAGACCGTCAAAGATGACGCGGTATTGCCTGTGGCAGAGTTGTTGACCGACGCGGGTAATAGCTAGTCAATCTCTCTTTCAGTGTTACGAAATAAAGACAATCTCTCTTAACCCGGCGTCTCATACAGGCTGTCTCTCTTCCGATTTGTGCGACCCTTGCACCGAACAATTCCGGGAGAGTTGAATGTCCGCTCACTTTGCACGACCAGATCGCCATGCCGCACTTGATCGCCTGACCGACCGGCGCATGCTGCGCGAATTGGCCTATGTCGATGGCCATTGGACTGCAGGTGACGCAGGACAGACCTTTGAAGTTTCTGACCCTGCGACCGGTGCTGCTATAGCCTGGGTATCCAAGCTCAATGCGGATCAAACTTCGATTGCCGTTGATGCTGCCGTGAGAGCTTGGCCGGCTTGGCGGGCGCTTCTCCCTCAAGAGCGAACGGCAAGATTGCGGAAGTGGTACGAACTCATATTGGCTGCGAAGGATGATCTGGCTTTGATCATGACCCTTGAGCAGGGCAAGCCGCTCAGTGAATCGCGCGGCGAAATCGAGTATGCCGCCTCCTTTATCGAGTGGTATGCGGAAGAGGCCAGGCGCTTAAACGCCGAGAATGTAACAAGTCATCTTTCCGGCGCTGAGATGATTGTTCGCCGCGAAGCAATTGGCGTTGTCGGGATTGTAACGCCCTGGAACTTCCCATCAGCCATGCTGACGCGAAAGGCAGCAGCCGCCTTGGCCGCTGGTTGTACTGTCGTTGCGCATCCATCATCGGAAACGCCGCTTTCGGCGCTTGCTCTGGCAGAGCTTGCTGATCGTGCAGGTATTCCTGCTGGCGTTTTCAATATTGTCACAGGCGACGCCGCAACAGTGGTTGGACGCATGTGCGAAGACCCGCGCGTTCGGGCGTTAAGCTTCACCGGTTCAACAGAAATTGGCCGGCTTATCGCGGCGCAATGTGCGCCAACTATGAAAACTCTCGTGATGGAATTGGGCGGTCATGCACCGCTTATCGTGTTTGCCGATGCGGATATTGATCGCGCCGTTGAGATCGCCATTGATGCAAAGTTTGCGACTTCGGGACAGGATTGTCTCGCTGCAAACCGGATTTATGTTGAGCGCCCAATACATGCGGCTTTTGCCGCAGCATTTGCCAGGCGGATTTCTAAGCTGAAGGTCGCTCCGGGACTGACTGAGGGCGTTGATATCGGTCCACTGATGCATGAACGAGCCGTTCAAAAGGTTGAAGAGCAGGTTGAGGATGCCGTGGCACGAGGCGCGAAATGCACTGTCGGCGGCAAGCGCCATGACGCTGGTGCATTATTTTATGAGCCCACGCTTCTTTTGAATGTACCAGAAGATGCACTGATCATGCGCGAAGAGACATTCGGCCCTGTGGCGGCTCTTGCCGTATTTGATACGGAAGAAGAGGTCGTTCAGCGCGCCAACGATACAGAATATGGCTTGGTTGCTTATGCCGTGACCAAGGATGGGGCGCGAATGCTGCGTCTTGGCCGTAGCCTCGAATATGGAATGGTCGCGATAAACCGGGTGAAGATCACCGGCGCGCCAATTCCCTTCGGGGGCATTAAACAGTCCGGGCTGGGGCGCGAAGGATCGCGGCACGGAATCGAGGCTTTCACAGAACTAAAATATCTCTGCATCGACACTCACTGATTTAGAAGAACAGGATAGTACCATGCTTGAACGCTCGAACGAATTGAACGCCTGGGATCGGGACCACTTCTTTCACCCGTCAACTCATATGGGCGCTCATGCGCGCGGTGAAACACCAACGCGTATTATCAAAAGCGGTGAGGGCGTTCATATTACCGATAGTACCGGTCGCACAAGTATCGATGCATTCGCGGGCCTTTACTGCGTCAATGTTGGCTATGGCCGAACCGAAATCGCCGACGCCATTGCAAAACAGGCTCACGAGCTCGCTTATTACCATGCCTACGTCGGGCATGGCACGGATGCATCAATAACACTTTCCAAGATGATCATTGATCGCGCGCCGGAAGGAATGAGCCGGGTCTATTTCGGGCTTTCCGGCTCTGACGCCAATGAAACCAACATCAAATTGATCTGGTACTACAACAATGTTCTGGGTCGTCCTGAAAAGAAGAAAATCATTTCCCGTTGGCGTGGCTATCATGGCTCGGGAATCATGACCGGCAGCATGACAGGGCTTGAGCTTTTCCATAATGCCTTTGATCTGCCGCGTGCGCCAATTCTCCACACGGAAGCACCCTATTATTTCCGCCGCGAAGATCGTTCGATGAGCGAAGAGCAATTTTCGCAACATTGTGCCGACAAGCTGGAAGAGATGATCCTTGCAGAAGGACCGGAAACAGTCGCAGCCTTCATCGGTGAGCCAATTCTTGGGACAGGCGGCATTGTCCCGCCGCCAGCAGGTTACTGGGAAAAAATTCAGGCCGTACTCAACAAATACGACATTGTACTCGTAGCTGATGAAGTGATTACCGGATTTGGCCGTTTGGGTACAATGTTCGGATCGGATCATTATGGCATTAAGCCCGATCTGATCACCATCGCGAAGGGGCTCACCTCAGCATATGCACCGCTCTCGGGCGTCATCGTTTCAGACAAGGTTTGGCAGGTACTGGTCAAGGGATCCGATATGCTTGGTGCAATCGGGCATGGTTGGACCTATTCAGCACATCCGATCTGCACTGCGGCTGGTATCGCCAATCTCGAACTTATCGACAAGCTCGATCTTGTGACAAATGCCGGTGAAACCGGTGCTTATTTCCGCAAGCAGTTGACTGAAGCCTTGGCAGAGAATGCCATCGTCGGTGAAGTGCGCGGTGACGGGATGCTCGCCGCCGTAGAATTTGTTGCTGACAAAGACGATAGGAAATTCTTTGACCCTGCATTGAAAGTCGGACCACGCATTGCGGCAGCTCTGGCTGAACTTGGCGTGCTTGGGCGGGCCATGCCGCAAGGCGATATTCTGGGCTTTGCACCACCATTATGTTTGACCCGGGACGAGGCTGACACGGTTGTCAATGCCGCGGCCAAAGCGGTCGAGTCGATTGCAAAAACGCTCTGAGGTTCACAATGAAAGAGCAAAACATTCCGCAGACCATGGCCGCTATACAACTCATTGGCCATGGCGGGCTCGACAAGCTGATTTACAATGAGAACACGCCGGTTCCTACACCTGCGCCGGGCGAGGTTCTTATCGAAATAACCGCTTGCGGTATGAACAATACGGATGTCTGGGTGCGGGAAGGCGCTTACGGCACCGAGGAAGATGCTGGCGCCGTTTCAACCTGGCGCCGACAAGAGCCGACATTAAGGTTTCCGCGCGTTCAGGGGACTGACATAGTCGGGACGATTGTTGCTGTTGGCGAGGGCGTCGACAAGGTGCGTATCGGGCAACGCGTAATGGTCGATTTTTCCATCTATAATCGCGATGATGATAGTCTTGCCGATATCGATTATATTGGTCATGGACGCGATGGCGGGTATGCCGAATACGTAACCGTGCCGGTTGAAAATGCCCATTACGTCAACACGGATTTGAGTGATATCGAACTTGCCACCTTCTGCTGTGCATATTTAACCGGCGAACAGATGCTGGAACGTGCCGGATTGCGGGCAGGAGAGCGAGTGCTTGTTACTGGCGCATCAGGTGGCGTGGGCTCCGGTATTGTTCAACTTGCAAGGGCACGGGGTGCAATTCCCTATGCGCTTGTGGGAGCGGGCAAAGAACAGGCATTGCTCGACATTGGCGCTGAAGCAGTGATCACACGGGGCACCAATGACCTTGTGGCAGCGGTGAATGATGCGACCGGCGGAGAGCGAATTGACGTCGTAGCCGATCTCGTTGGCGGTTCAATATTCAACGATTTGTTGCGCATTCTCAGGGCTGAGGGTCGTTACACCACAGCCGGAGCAATTGCTGGACCTGTTGTGCAGCTCGATCTTCGCACCATGTATCTTAAACAACTGGCTTTGCATGGCTCATCGCAGGGCACGCGGGGAGATTTCCGCCGAATCGTGCGCTATATCGAAGAAGGCAAGATCCGGCCGCTTGTTGGCGGCGTTTATCCGCTTTCTGAGTTTCACCGCGCACAAACGGATTTCATGGCCAAATCCTTTGTCGGGAAACTGGTTGTCGTGCCGGATGCCAAATTCGACAATATCCGAATTAATGGAAATCCCTAGATTTCGGCATTATGCGAACATTTCTGGGATGACGCGCCCCCGCGTCTCCCTGGACAGAATGGTTGACTTCGTCACTGCGTGATACGGGCAAAATTGCCCGCTGCTCAGAGAGACGATAAAGGTCGCCAGTCCGATCGATAAGTTTTCTGGCAACGATGTGCACCACATTATCGGCGCTTTGAACTATTCCTTCGATCTGGATCAGCCGAGATCCCATCACTTCCTTACGATAAATGTTGAGGAGCTTTTGCCAGATGACAATGTTGGAGATGCCTGTTTCATCTTCAATAGTCATAAAGACTACGCCTTTTGCAGTTCCAGGCCTTTGCCGAACAGTCACCACTCCAGCCAGTTTGACGCGCTTATTATTCGCCAGACTATTTGCAAATTGGCATGTGGAAACGCCTTCTGACGCAAACATTTCTCGCAAAAACTGCATTGGATGCCCTTTGAGCGAAAGCCTTGTCGATTCGTAATCGGCAATGACGTGCTCAGAGAGTTTCATTTGAGGAAGAACCGTTTTGACTTCCGTAGCCAACTCATTTGTTTCAGCCGCATGAAATAGGGGCAACGTCGTGTTGTCAGGGAAGCGGCGCACGGCCCAAAGTGCCTCTCGCCGGTCGATACCTAGCGAACGAAATGCATCTCCATCAGCAAGCAAGACAAAAGCCCGTCTTTCAAGTTTCGTCAGACGCCTTACCTGTTCAATATCGGTATAGGCTTGCTTTCTTCTCTCACAGATCAAGTCGGCCCAAGGCTTTGAAAAACCGTCGACCTGACGAAAACCGAGTCTTGTGCATAAAACATCATTTTCCTTTGATTCCAATGTGTTGTCCCAATGACTGAAATTAATATCTACAGGACGTACTTCGACATCATGCTTGCGCGCATCGCGAATAATCTGGTCTGGCGGATAAAAACCCATAGGCTGTGAGTTCAACAGTGCCGCCGCGAAAGCAGCGGGATAATGATACTTAATCCAAGATGAAATATAGACCAGGATGGCAAAACTCGCAGCATGGCTTTCAGGAAAACCATACTCACCAAATCCTTTGATCTGGTTGAAGCAGTTTTGAGCGAAATCCCTTTCATAGCCTCGGCGAACCATGCCTTCCACCATCTTGTTTTCCAGTTTGTGAATAGTTCCCACATGCCGGAAAGTTGCCATGGCGCGGCGCAATTGATTGGCTTCATCGCCGGTAAAACCTGCTGCGACGATGGCAATACTCATCGCCTGCTCCTGAAAGAGAGGAACTCCAAGCGTCCGGACAAGAACCTCTTTCAATTCGTCTTTATGTCCGTGCTCAGGCGAGGGTGAAGGATAAACAACAGAATCAGGATTGTTGCGCCGCTTCAAATAGGGATGAACCATATCCCCCTGAATAGGTCCCGGTCTTACTATGGCGACTTCAATAACCAGATCGTAAAATTTCCTCGGACGAAGGCGCGGCAGCATATTCATCTGTGCACGGCTTTCCACTTGGAAGACCCCAAGGGAATCTGCCTTGCAGAGCATGTCGTAGACGTCGTCATCATCCAATGGGATGTCCGCAAGTCCATAGCGTTTACCACCGTGTAGATGAATGAGATCAAAGGCCTTGCGGATACAAGTGAGCATGCCAAGCGAAAGAACATCGACTTTCATGATATTGAGTTCGTCAATATCATCCTTGTTCCATTCGATGAAAGTACGGTCTTTCATGGCGGCGGGCCCTATCGGAACGGTCAAATCAAGACGTTCCTGCGTGAGGACGAAACCACCAACATGTTGGGAAAGATGACGTGGGAAACCAAGCAGTTCCTTGGCAAGCCTTATGGTGCGGCGGATCATGACATTATCAGGATCAAGTCCAGCCTGCTTTATTTCCTGCTTTTCAACGACCGATCCCCAACTACCCCAAACCATATTGGCCAAAGCGGCAGTGACATCTTCTGTCAGGCCCAATGCTTTCCCAACATCACGGATTGCACTGCGCGGCCGATAGCTGATGACGGTTGCAATAATAGCAGCATGGTCGCGCCCATATCGCTCGAAGATCCATTGCATGACTTCTTCGCGGCGCTCATGCTCGAAATCCACATCAATATCGGGCGGTTCTTTACGTTCTTTCGAAAGAAACCGGTCAAAAAGCAGATTGCTCGTGGCAGGATCAACGGCCGTAATGCCCAGACAATAACAGACAGCAGAATTGGCCGAGGAACCGCGCCCCTGACAAAGGATATTTTTTGAACGGGCATAGGTAACAATGTCATAAACAGTCAGGAAGTAGGGCGCGTATTCCAACTCCCCGATCAGGGTCAGTTCTTTTTCCAGGATCGTAGACACATTTTTGGGAATGCCATCCGGATAGCGTTTATTGGCGCCGATCCATGTTTCATCGATCAGATGTTGCTGGGGTGTTTTGCCGGGCGGAACAGGTTCATCAGGATATTGATAGCGTAAATCATCAAGAGAAAAACTGATCGGCTTCACAAAGCGCTGCGTCTCTTCAAGTGCTTCCGGAAAAAACCGAAAGAGATACTGCATGTCGGTTGGCGATTTCAGATGCCGCTCTGCATTCTTTTCCAGTTTGCGGCCAGCTGTCTCTATCGTAACATGCTCACGGATACAGGTCAGCACATCCTGAAGTGGCCGCCGGGCAGGAGTGTGATAAAGCACATCATTAACTGCCAAAAATGGAATGTTTGCATCGGCTGCAATTCGAACCAGTTTTTCACCGTGACGCCTGTCGGCTCCCTTGCGCGGCATCACCAGACCAACCCAAACGCAATCCGGCGCTGCAAAAGCTAGTTTTTTTAGGAAGTCCGTGAAGCTTTCGTCGGGATTTTCGGGAGGCATTACAGCTATCTGAAAATTGTCTGCCTTGAACAGAAAGTCTTCGAAAAGCAGATGGCATTCCCCTTTGGTCTTGGCACGGTGCTTTCCCACACTCAAAATCTGGCAGAGATGACCGTAAGCAGGGCGATCTCGCGGATAAACAACAACGTCAGGCGTGCCGTCAGTGAAACTTAGCCGACAACCAATATAGAGGTCTATTGAAAGACCCTGTTCTTTTTTGATTTCTTTTCTGGCGCTATGGGCTCGCACCACGCCAGCAAGTGTATTGCAATCGGCAATACCAATGCCTTTAAGCCCCAGAAGAGCTGCAGCCAGAACCAGTTCCTGGGGTTGCGACGCCCCCTTGAGGAAGGAAAAATTGCTGGTGACGGCAAGCTCAGTATAATCCATCAGGCAAAAATCCCATGCAAATACCATCGGGGGGTGGGATCGCCTCGCTCATACAGACCTTCGCGGAATACCCAAAAACGCTTTCCCTGATTGTCTTCAACCCGGTAATAGTCGCGTGTGAGAGCACCCGCATGCTCGCGCCACCATTCTGGTGCAATACGCTCGGGTCCTTCAGCTAAAACAATCGTGTGCTGTACGCGGCGCCACGTAAAGCGCGCCGGTGCACCGTCAGGAACTCCCGATGTCGTTTCAATGCGTTCGGGTGGATTAAACAGTCTGATTGGTCTTTCGGGAGGATTTCCAGGGTAATGTTCTGGTGACCACTGAACTGATTGATCCGATCTATTCCCGGCTGCAGCTTCAAGCATGACAGCACGTTCAGGAATGTGCGTATCAATAGCAACAGGTCGCAACACACGCGAACTGCCCAATCTTATAGAAAGTCTATCGATGAGCGCATCAAATGCTTCTGTCTCTTGCCGCGTATTGTCGAGACTTTTCTGCAGCGCATGTGTTTGTTCTGTTCGAATAGCAGAGAGCCGAACAATATCAAAGCCATAGCCTGCATCCAGAGGTTCTGCCAAGCTTGATAGCCTCTCTTTAAGCAATCGCAGTAATGTTTTTGTCTCTACAAGCGGCCTTCCGGATTCAATACGAATCCGTCGCACATTTCCATCAACACGAAAAAAGCTCGCTTCGATTTCACGCGCACCTTGAACACGGGTTTGCAATTGCCTGAAAAGTTCATCGCCAAGGGATTGAAGTAAAAGCTCGACGGAATCCATAACAACCAAAGGTTCGGCCATGCGTCGCTCAACCATACAGACAGGCACAATACGGCGCGGAGAAATTGGCTGGTCTTGCCTGCCAAAAAGACTGTCCAGGCGATTGATCAGCTCTTTTCCGAAACGGGCAGCAAGGGCAGCACGGGGCAGAACCTCGACTTCGCCAACATGCAGCAGACCTGCGCGCTTCAGACCAGCAAGATGTGCTGCTTCTATCTCAAGACAGGCAAGGTGCAGTTTATATAGTCTCTTTTCTTCATCATCGCCGATGACACCGCCGGATGAATAGCGTGCAAAGGCACGGGCAGAGGCTGCATTGCTTGCGATGGCTGATTTTACTGCCACGCCCTGTTGATTGAGACGATTGTGAATATCCTTGAGCATAGTGTGCTCATCCCCAAAAAGATGAACACAACCTGTAATGTCGAGGATAAGACCATCCGGATCGTCAAAAGCGACCAGAGGCGTGTATCGATCACACCAATCTGCCAGACGCCCCAAAAATGCGGAATCCTGACGAGGTGAGGCAAATGCGATATCCAGCTTTTCAAACTGCGCACGTGCATCAGCCAAAGTCATGCTTTTGTATAGACCTGCTTTTGTAGCTCTCTGATCAACCGCTACCAGCCGTAAAGTATTGGCAATCTTGTCAACAACAATGAGATACTGATCAGAACGGTCGCGCTGCGAATTTTCGCGTTTGAGACGATCCGTAGGAAGATGTGGAAACCACAGAGCCAAAAACCGGCTCGATCCGTTGGAAAACATGATTTTCACTCTCCCATTGTAATAGCCATTGGCCTGTGTTGCCCTGCCTGTTGCGAATGAGTTGGACTTGAAAAACAGGGTTGCCCGGCGCGTTTGCACCAGGGGATTGTGAGGTTGCAGCACGAATTAACCACCGTGTGACGGCAGCATTTTCACCCGGAACAGCTCCCAGCCTCAGGAGAAAGGCGGGCACTTCGGCCTGTTGTGCGCTAAGCAGTAATTTTCGCGAGGCAGTCAAATCCAGACATTTGGGATGGCCCCACGGCGCAATAATAACTGCTCCCATACCGCGAATGCCAAGGCTGTCTGCTGCAGCCTTTAAAACATTATGAGGCGAGGAGCACCGAACGAAAACCACCCGCTCCGGGTCGAGACCCAAATAATGCAGGCCGGGAGCATAGGGAAAGCCATGTTCATTGCCTGTAAAATCTTCTTCAATCCAAAGAATGGGGCTTAGGTTGGCTGATGCGCGCAAGGCGAGGGCAAGAACAAAACCTGTTGCGGCTCCTGCGTCCCCACTTTCCTTCGCAAAAACCTCATGCAGAGCGCCTCGCTGAAGGCCACCCCGAAATATGCCGTCTACATCCCGGCAGCCAAGATCAAAGGCAGAGCCAGACACACCTTGCGTGCCTTGCTCATTTAGAGACGCAATATCGCGTCTTAACGCCGTTAGATCGACGATCGCCACTATAGAACCCCTGTTTGTTCATGATATGTTCCATTATCAAATTTAAGGTATCCAGTGTCAAGCGCTTCCCGATGCGAATGGTTAGAATCAGATCATCAATTGCAGATTTCAGAGTCATCCAGCCTTTCGCTGTTGAGACTCATGGGAAGGATTTCTGATCTGGTTCTGAAGCCCTTCTTCACGATAATGGTTGTGTTATAGATTGAGGTGAAACTACGCTCAAAGTCATAGAAATGATCGCATGTCTGCCAAATCCACTGCTCCCATACCTAAATCGGAAAAGAGACATTCACTATTATTTCGCTGGATGTTGAGGCGGAATGCTCGGCAGGCGTTAAAGCTGCCACAGGTCAGAGCCCGAGAAACAGAGCTGTTTCGTGAAAGTATAAAGGGAAATTTGCCAAATTCAGGTAATGTTCTCCTGGCAGCATGCGATGATCGCTATTTCTACAATTTCGCTCTGGGGCTGATCAAATCCATCGAACGTCTAGGTCAGCCTGAGGCATTCCATCTTCTGCTTCTTCAACCTTCCGGCAAGGTCATCGAGGAAGCGGCTACCCTTTCCAAGACTCTCAAGCACGTGAGGCTGACCTATTCTATTGATCCATGCGCACTGGCGGAGGGGCTGCCACGCCGTGAAATCTATTATACCGCCGCACGCTTCCTGCTAGCGCCTTTAATTCTGGAAGCTGGTGTCGAACGCCTTCTTATGATTGATGTCGACGCCGTGATGAATCGGTCTCCCTGGCCAATAATTCCATCTGATTTCGACCATCAAAGCGGAGCATTCATATTTAGAAGGAATGAAAAACATCCGTGGCGCAAAATTCTTGCATCTGCCGTTCTTTTAAATAATTCGCCAGGTTCAATGCGATTGGCAAATGCAATTGCCGTTTCGATAGCAGTTAGCTTGGGGAAGAAACCCAAATATCATATCGACCAGATTCTACCGTTTTACGTCTGCGAATTTGCAAGCAAAACGATTCAGAATTTTTCCACTGTGGATATTCCCCCCAAACTCATGGGATATGATTACGAGCCGGAAGCCGCTTTCTGGACAGTCAAGGGTCATCAGGCGCTTGATACTTTTATAAGCGAAAGAGACAGGCTTCTTGGCCCAACGGAACAAGAAAACTAAGTCCGCCTGAAAAGTTAGGCGCGGCAGTTAAGCCCTGTGTGAGCGCCGATAGCGCGAATAATGTCATCCCAATCCTCAAGGTGAATTTCATGGCCGCCACCTGGAACACGGAGAAGTTCTGCACCTGGAACGCTTTGTGCCAGCAATTCGCCATGCTCGATCGGAAAAATCGGGTCCGCTGTGCCGTGGACAACGAGAAGAGGTTTAGCTAATTCGTCGCGCTTGTTGTCCCAGCTGTCATCACCTTTCAACATGAAATGATTGGTAGCGCTGGCAAAGTTTTTAGCACGCTTCACATCATGCTCTACGAGTTTACGGGCCTGCATCTCATTATAGGGATGCCGTGTACCTGCAATCATCTGCGTATCTTTAACAATAAAATCTATGACCTGAGCGCTATCGGTCCAATCAACACTCTCGCCTGTCGCTGCGTGCTCCATATAGGCACTACTCGTCTGCGGAAGGTTGGAGGTATCAACGCCGATGGGCGTGGTTGAGATCAAGGTCAGCGTTTTTACGCGTTCAGGATGGGCGAAAGTGGCCATTTGCGCGATCATACCACCCAGCGACATACCGACCAGATGTGCGGTTTTGATATTGTAGGCGTCGAGCACGCGAAATGCATCCTGAGCCATGTCGTCCATTGTATAGTCAGGGTTTCCCGGCTCATAAGCGGTCGAAAGGCCGGTATCCCGATTATCATAACGAATGACGTAGCGATTTTGGGCGGCGAGTTGCTTGCAAAACCCCTCCGGCCACCACAACATGGAAGCCATGGCGCCCATGATAAGCAGAACAGGCTCATGGGTTGGATCTCCAAAAGCCTGCGTGGCGATCTCTACATTGTCAGCAATGATGATCCGTTCATTCATTTCGTCATCCCCCTGCACAGCATCTGAGGTGTCAATGCCTCGAGCCTCGTCTCAAACGAACAGCAACTACATTGGTTGTGAACTTACATAACTGATCCTATAATGCAACCAGTCTTGCCAAAGAAGCAACCGCCGGCAATGACAGCAGAAACCAGAAGAGGTTCAAATGTTGGATCGTGCAGATTTCTATGACGCAGAATTAAAACGTCACACCAAACACTTGATTGCCGCTGCCAGCGTTGGAGTGAGTGACCATGTGCTTGATGTGGGTTGCGGGGCAGGACAAACCACGCGCGATGCCGCCAGCCTTGCTGTCAATGGCAAGGCGATTGGTGTGGATACGTCAAGCGATATGCTGGAAGTTGCCAGGCAACGGGCAAATGATTCTGGGCTCAAAAATGTTTCATTTGAGCAGGGCGACGCCCAAAGCCACGTATTTCCCCAAGCCAGATTCGATCTTTGCATCAGCCGGTTTGGCGCTATGTTCTTCTCTGATCCGGCTGCCGCGTTTGCAAATATTGCCAGCGCCATGCGTCCCGATGCGCGACTGGCATGGATGGTATGGCAGAACCAGGATAAAAATGAATGGTCTGGCGCCATTCGGCGAACCGTAGCTCCGACCACGATGGCCTCACCGGAAACCCGGAAGGCGTTTTCCCTTGGTGAGCCTGCTACCGCCAAAGAGCTTCTCAATACCGCAGGGTTTGTATCCGTCGATTTTATCGACGTGCGGGAACCGGTATTCTACGGAGCATCTGTCGACAGCGCGTTTGACGCTCTCATGGAAATCTTCTCTATAAAGGATATGCTTGCTCAAACGAATGAAGCACCCGAACCTGCCTTGCAACGGCTGCGCAACCTGCTTGAGGCTCATATGACCACTGACGGGGTGCTCTTTGACTCCCGCGCCTGGATAATTACCGCTCGAAGAGAATAGGATATTTTGCGGGAATGATGGTGAGCGCGCGGGGGTTCGAACCCCGGACCTACTGATTAAAAGTCAGTTGCTCTACCGGCTGAGCTACGCGCTCCCTTGAAAGCCATAAACTGGCCTCGGGAAGTGCGGCGGAACATAGGTGCGAGATGGCAATCGGTCAACAGCTATTGTGCATAGTTTCTGTGATAAAAAGCGTTGTTTTTACAGCTTTCTTCAAATTTCCTCGGCAGAGCTACCCCGTAATGCGGTATTTGATCAGAGGAATGGCGAAAAGGTGATTGGAAATCCGAACAGATTCGGCTTAATCCGGCGCAACCTGAATGACCATGAAGGAGCGCATATGGCGCTGGATGTTTCCTATCTGACTGCCGCCGGGGCCGGGGCGCTCTCATTTCTTTCACCTTGTGTGCTGCCTCTCGTGCCGCCGTACCTGTGCTACATGGCAGGGGTGACTGTAGAAGACTTCCGAGCTGATGCTTCCACCGCCAAAATTTCACCGGTCAGGCGCGCGCTCCTTTTATCGTCCTTTTGCTTCGTCTTGGGATTCACCACAGTTTTTGTTCTACTGGGTGCAGGCGCATCGACAATTGGGGCATTCCTGCGCATGTGGCAGCAGGAAATAGCCATCCTGGCCGGAATCATCATCATCATTATGGGATTGAACTTCCTCGGTGTGTTCAAATTAGCTTTTCTATCCCGCGAGGCACGCTTTCAAAGCACAGGAGCACCGGCCAATCCCTTTGCAGCCTATATTATGGGATTGGCATTCGCATTTGGCTGGACCCCATGCATAGGACCGGTGCTTGGTCCAATTTTGGCTCTGGCTGGCGCACGCGATACTGTCGCTGACGGGGCGCTACTGCTTGCGATCTATTCTCTTGGGCTCGGCATTCCCTTCATTATTGCCGCGCTATTTTCCGGTGTGTTCATGCGATTCCTATCCCGGTTTCGCATGCATCTTGGCAAGGTCGAAAAAATCATGGGAGGACTGCTGGTGATTACAGGAGTACTTTTCCTGACCGGAGGGCTGCAGACATTTTCATTCTGGCTGCTTGAAACATTTCCCATCCTCGGCCAACTTGGCTAAAGAAGCGCAAGTTACCAAATTGCAACCAGCATTGTGCCATGTTGCAGCCTGATAACGCTTTGGCCAAACTGAAAGTCTGAACCATGACATCACGCACTTGTCTTACGGTTATTCTCGCTGCCGGAGAGGGCACGCGGATGAAGTCCTCATTGCCGAAAGTGCTGCATGAAATAGCCGGATTACCAATTGTGGGACACGTCGCCAAGGCAGTGCAAGGTGCTGGAGGCAGCGATATAGCCTTAGTGGTGGGCCGTGGCGCCGACAAGGTTGAAACCTCCGTGCGCGCGCTCGTCAGCAATATCACCGTTCACGAGCAGGTGGAGCGCCTTGGCACGGGACATGCCGTTCTTGCCGCACAATCTGCCATAGAGGCAGGTTACGACGACATCATCGTCGTTTTTGGTGATACCCCGCTCATCGAAACATCGGCGCTGGCAATGGCTCGTGAGAAATTGGCCAGTGGCTCCGATATTGTGGTCATGGGATTCAGGCCTGATAATCCGCACGGATATGGCCGCCTTATTGAACAGGATGGCCGCTTAATTGCGATTCGTGAAGAAAAGGACGCAAGCGAAGCCGAGAAGAAAATTGGGTTTTGCAATGGCGGGCTAATGGCTTTGCGCGGTGATAGTGCGTTGGCATTGCTTCACATGATTAAGAATGAGAATGCAAAAGGTGAGTATTATCTGACCGATGTGGTGGAGATCGCCAATTCGCAAGGGAAGTCTGTTGTTGCCATTGAGATTTCTCCGGACAATGTGATCGGCATTAATACGCGGCTGGAACTGGCGGAAGCGGAAGCGATTTGGCAGAACCGCAAACGCCGCGAAATGATGCTGGCAGGCGTATCCATGCAAGCGCCGGAAACAGTATTTTTCTCTCATGATACAGTGATTGAGGCAGATGTTACGCTGGAGCCCAATATTGTTTTTGGCCCAGGTGTTTCGATTGCGTCCGGTACTGTAATCCACGCATTTTCGCATATTGAAGGTGCAAGCATTGGAGCAAACGCAAGTATTGGCCCGTTTGCCCGTCTTCGTCCGGGTGCAAATCTCGCGGCAAAAGCAAAAGTGGGCAATTTCGTTGAAGTGAAGAACGCCAAGATTGGGCAGGGCGCCAAACTAAATCATTTGAGTTACATCGGAGATGCTACCGTTGGTGCGGACGCAAATATTGGCGCAGGCACGATTACGTGTAATTATGATGGTTACAACAAATATCATACTGAAATTGGAACCAACACATTTGTAGGGTCCAACTCGTCTCTCGTTGCGCCGGTATCGATAGGTGATAATGCATATGTTGCTTCCGGCAGTGTGATTACAGAAAACGTGCCAGCAGATGCGCTGGCCTTTGGTAGAGCGCGTCAAGAAATTAAGGAAGGGCGTGCCGTCCAATTGCGGGCGCGATATGCTGCCTTGAAGCTGTCGAAAAAGGCAGAGTAGGGCAGTCCCTTTAAATCATGCAAGGGTTAGGTAATAGGCTTTCTGCCATGGCGACGCGTCATAGGCAGAAATGGTAAATTGAGGCATCGGAGTTTTATATGTGCGGAATTGTAGGAATAATCGGACGGGAACAGGTTGCCCCCCTTCTGGTCGATGCGCTCAAGCGGCTCGAATATCGTGGTTACGATTCTGCTGGTGTGGCAACGTTGGAAAATGGCCTGCTTGACCGTCGCCGGGCCGAAGGCAAGCTTATAAACCTCGACAACCTGCTCAAAGAAAACCCGCTTGGCGGAACAATTGGTATTGGCCATACGCGTTGGGCCACGCACGGCGCGCCGATCGTCCGCAATGCTCATCCACATACAACGCCGCGCCTTGCTGTCATTCACAATGGGATTATCGAAAACTTTGCTGAGCTTCGCTCCATGCTGGAAGCTGACGGCTATGTTTTCGAAACGGAAACAGACACAGAAACTGTCGCCCATCTGGTGACGCGTGCTTTAGATCGTGGCCTTGCCCCGATCGAAGCTGTTCGTGAGTCACTGCCCTTGTTGCGGGGCGCTTTTGCAATCGCCATCATGTTCAAGGGACAGGAGGATTTGCTGATTGCAGCCCGCAACGGGCCGCCGCTTGCCGTAGGGTACGGGCAAGGCGAAATGTACTTGGGTTCCGATGCTATAGCGCTTGCGCCCTTCACGGATAATCTATCCTATCTTGAAGATGGTGATTGGGCAGTTTTGACCCGTAACGGCGTGACGATCTACGATGAGTCCGGCGCAACAGTGCATAGAGCCATGCAAAAATCCGCCGGCTCGGCATTTTTGGTCAGCAAGGGCAATCACAGACATTTCATGGAAAAGGAAATCCATGAGCAGCCGGAAGTTATTTCTCACACGCTTGCCAACTATCTGGATTTTGCCAACGGAACCATTCGGGCCGATGCCGCGCCGATTGATTTTGCAAAAGTCGACCGGATTGCAGCTTCGGCTTGCGGCACTGCTTTTTATGCCGGTCTCGTTGGTAAATACTGGTTTGAACGCATTGCAAGGTTACCGGTAGATATCGACGTTGCTTCTGAGTTCCGCTACCGCGAAATGCCGCTGTCGAAAGACAGTCTTGCTCTGTTTGTTTCGCAGTCGGGAGAAACAGCCGATACGCTGGCCTCGTTGCGTTATTGCAAGGAGCAGGGCCTCACAGTCAGCACCATCGTCAATGTCAAAGAATCGACGATGGCGCGTGAGTCAGACACAATTTTCCCGACTCTTGCCGGACCAGAGGTGGGTGTCGCATCCACCAAGGCGTTTACATGCCAGCTTTCTGTTCTGGCCTCCCTTGCCGTCGCTGCTGGCAAAATGCGAGGGACCATCACCGATCAGGAAGAACGCCAGCTTGTGCGTGAGCTATCCGAGATCCCACGTTATGCCACCCAGGCATTGAAACTTGAGAGCCAGATCGAGGGGATCAGCCGTGAACTCAGCCAGGTCAAGCATGCGCTTTATCTGGGCCGTGGCACGAATTATCCATTGGCTCTTGAAGGAGCGCTGAAGCTCAAGGAAATTTCCTATATTCACGCAGAAGGCTATGCCGCAGGTGAATTAAAGCATGGACCAATCGCGCTGATTGATGAATCGATGCCGGTCATTGTCATTGCTCCACATGATCGTTGGTTTGAAAAAACCATATCCAACATGCAGGAAGCAGCAGCGCGCGGCGGCAAGATCATTCTCATTACTGACGAAAAAGGTGCGGCTGCCAATAGTTTGAAAACCTGGCATACGATTGTCCTGCCGGACATGCCGGAGATTATCATGCCGATCATTTATACGCTGCCGATCCAGATGCTGGCCTATTACACAGCCGTTTTCATGGGAACGGATGTTGATCAGCCACGCAACCTAGCCAAATCGGTCACAGTGGAATGATTAGCCAGCGCGAAGCAGCCTGACTGCTTCGTCTCGCTCAAAAAGATATAGCAGAACGCGTAGGGCCTCGCCGCGCGCGCTCTGCAGTTCCGGGTCTCGCGTCAGAATATAGCGCGCATCCTTGCGGGCGACTTCAAGAAACTCCGCATGCGCTTCGATATTTGCAAGCCGGAAGCCGGGTACGCCGGATTGACGTGTACCTAGAAGTTCACCTTCACCGCGTAATTTCAGGTCTTCTTCCGCAATACGGAAGCCATCTTCAGTCTCGCGCATGATCTTCAAGCGTGCTTGCGCGACCTCGCCAAGCGGGCCTTTGTAGATCAAAAGACAGGTGGAAGGCTTGTCTCCACGACCAACACGCCCCCGTAGCTGATGTAATTGCGCGAGGCCAAAGCGTTCTGCATGCTCGATAACGATAATGGTTGCATCGGGAACATCAACCCCGACTTCAATGACGGTAGTGGCAACAAGCAACCGCGTTTCACCACTCTTGAAAGCAGCCATTGCCGCATCTTTTTCGGCACCGCTCATTCGGCCGTGAACCAGCCCGATGCGACTGCCCAACAGTGGCTGCAAAGATTGAAAGCGTTCCTCGGCAGAAACAAGATCGACCAATTCGGATTCTTCCACCAAAGGACAGATCCAATAAATCTTCTGCCCCTCATTGATGGCTGTACGCATGCGTTCGACAAGTTGGCTCAACCGCTCCATCGGCAGGATTGCTGTGGTAATCGGGCGGCGTCCAGCAGGCTTTTCCGTCAGTTTTGACACATCCATATCGCCAAATGCGGTGAGTACCAAGGTACGTGGAATTGGAGTTGCTGTCATAACCAACATGTCAGGGGCAGTGCCTTTGGATGTCAAAAGCAGGCGCTGGTGCACTCCAAAACGATGCTGTTCATCGACAATCACCAATACCAGATCGTGATAATTGACCTTTTCCTGGAAGAGCGCGTGCGTTCCAACGATAATATGGATCGCGCCGGTTCTTAGTCCCTCAAGAATCTCCTCCCGTTCGCGGCCCTTTTCGCGCCCCGTCAACAATGCAACCCGCAGCCCGGCCTTTTGCGCGAAGGGAGAAATTGTTGCAAAGTGCTGCCGGGCAAGAACCTCCGTTGGCACCATGAGCGCTGACTGGCCGCCAGCCTCTGCTGCATGAGCCATGGCCAGCAGACCAACAATAGTTTTGCCGGAACCAACATCGCCTTGCAACAGCCGCAGCATGCGGTCCGGCGCACGCAGATCGGTTATGATTTCCTCGATTGCCTGTTGTTGACTATTGGTCAGCTTATAGGGAAGTGCAGCGATGATCTTCGCCTTGAGATGACCGTCTCCCTCAAGCTTGCGACCGGAAAGCCGGCGCGTTTTCATACGAACCAGAGCAAGCGCCAATTGCCCGGCCAGAAACTCATCATAGGCTAGCCGCTGCCTTGCGGGGTGATCAAGCGCGATATCACTTGGGTCTTGCGGATTATGCAGCGTTTGCAAAGCCTGGCGGTGGGAGGGCAAATTGTATTTTTCAATGATGGGTGGATCAATCCATTCGGGCATGTCTGGCGTTTTGCCGAGTGCCTCCTGAACGCTTCTTGCCAGGACTTTGGGTGACAATCCGGCTGTCAGTGGGTAGATCGGCTCAACCAATGGAAGTGAAGCCGCATCCTCCAAACTTGCAATATGATCCGGATGGACCATCGTCGGTCGTCCGTTGAACCATTCCATGGTGCCGGAAACGATAATTGTTTCACCAACAGGCATGACTTTTTCCAGCCAGGCTTGCTTTGCATGAAAAAATGTCAGGCTGATTTCACCTGTATCATCATGGGCGTAAACGCGATGGGGGACGTTGCTGCGACCGCTTGGCGCTGGCTGGTGGCGGTCGATGCGGACTTCAAGGGTCACAATCGCACCTTCGGGCGCATAGGCGATGCCGGGACGATTACGACGATCTATGACGCTATGGGGCGGCAAGTACACAAGATTGCCGACACGCGGCTCGGCTCCCGGCGGCTGTGTTCCGAGCAATGTCCCCAAAAGGACGGATACTTTCGGGCCAATACCCGAAAGCGAACGAACCGAGGCGAATAAAGGATCAAGCAGGGAAGGACGCATATGTAACGTTTAACGCGTTCGATTTGCGTTGCAAGGCTGACAGATGCCACAAGGCAGGCTATACCCAGCCGCATCAGTTGATCGGTGCCTTGAATATTACAAACGGAGCTTGCTCATGACTGGAAGCAGTCGCACAACCGCTGACTTGCCACCAAGGCAAAGACGGATACTTTTTCGCTGCTGGCATCGCGGAATGCGTGAAATGGATCTGATTCTAGGTCAATTTGCCGACGCCAACATTGACAGCTTGTCTGAAGAAGAACTTGACCAATATGAGTCTCTCATGGAAGCGCTGGACCGTGACCTGCTAAAATGGGTGACAGGCGAAGCAGAAGTACCCGCCGAATTCGACACGCCGATTTTTCACAAGGTTGTCGCCTCTCGCCATAATCTGAAATATTGAGGTCGTGCCAAGGCCTGACTCCGAAATGAAATCCTGAAATCGAAATGACTGCTTTTACCAAACTCGGACTGAAACCTGATGCACGTGGACACATTGTTGTTGACGGCGTTGTCGATGGTTATGAGGCATTCGCTCTGGCAAAGGTCGTTGCGGAAGCGGGGGCCGGTGGACCCGTGCTTTTCATCGCGCGTGATGGACAACGTATTGCGGATATTGAGCAGGTATTGGGATTTGTCTCGCCGGAATTGCCAGTGTTGCAACTTCCTGCGTGGGATTGCCTTCCCTATGATCGCGTTTCCCCCGGGGCGGATACCTCTGCTCGCCGTCTGAGCGCACTTGCTGGCCTTGCTGCCATGCGGCAGGGCAAGCATCCGGGCGTAATTCTGGCGACTGCCAATTCGGTCCTGCAAAAACTTCCGCCACGAGAAATACTCAGCAAACAGCTATTTCTGGCAAAGCCAGGCAATAGAATCGATATGAACTCTCTCGTGCAACGCCTTGAAAGCAATGGTTTTGAGCGTGTTCCGACAGTTCGTGATGTTGGTGAATATGCGGTACGCGGCGGCATATTGGACCTCTTCGCACCGGGCGCCGAAGAGCCGCTTCGTCTGGATTTTTTCGGCGATACGCTCGAAACGATCCGCACATTCGATCCCGCGTCGCAACGTACATCCAGCCAGAAAACTGAATTTTCGATGCAGCCGATGAGCGAAATTACGCTGTCGCCTGAGATCATCAGCCACTTTCGCACTCAGTATGTTCTAAAATTCGGCGCACCGTCACGTGATGACGCGCTCTATCAGTCGATTTCGGAGGGCCGCCGTTTCGCGGGCATGGAGCATTGGTTGCCGTTATTTTACGATAACCTCGAAACCGTTTTCGACCATGCAGGCGATATGCCCGTTGTGTTCGATCATCTTGCACATGAATCCATGGCTGAGCGCCACAAAATGGTGGTCGATCACTATGAAGCCCGCAAGCGGCAGTCCGATGGCAAGGAACCGGGCGATACAATTCCATACAAACCTGTTGAACCGGAAACGCTCTATCTAACGCCGGACCAGGTTGAAGCAGCAGCACTTAGTTCAGGACTAAAGATAGACTTTACTCCATTTGATGCGCCATTTGTAACGGGGCGCTCGACGATTCACGCGGGTGTGCATCGCGGACGTACTTTTGTAGAAGAACGAACCGCCAAGGATACCAACGTCTTTGACAGTGTGGTCAAGCACATTTCCGATGAACGTGCTGCCGGTAAGAAAGTTCTTGTTGCTGCATGGAGCGAGGGAACGCGGGACAGGCTCGTTCAAGTTCTGAGCGAGCATGGTCTTGAGAAGATCGAGTTGGTCGAAGATTTGCGCACCGTTAAAGCGCTTGCTCGCGACAAAGTTACAGCAGGCGTCTTGTCGCTTGAAACTGGATTCAATGCAGGCGAGCTCGTTGTTGTCGCCGAACAGGATATTCTTGGTGATCGTCTCATTCGCCATTCCAAGCGGCGTAAGCGGGACCGGGACTTTATCAGCGAAGTTGCTGCCCTGAATGCCGGAGACATTGTCGTTCACGTTGACCACGGTATCGGCCGCTTCATCGGCTTGCGTACGATTACGGCAGCGGGGGCGCCACATGACTGTCTGGAACTGCATTATGCTGGTGATGATCGGCTTTTTCTACCTGTTGAAAACATCGAGCTTCTATCGCGGTTCGGCTCGGAGACATCGACTGCCATTCTGGACAAGCTCGGCGGCGGCGCATGGCAAGCCCGTAAAGCCAAGCTCAAGAAGCGTCTCCTCGATATTGCGGGGCATCTGATACGTATTGCTGCCGAACGGCAAATGCGCGGCGCACCGGTATTACTGCCACCTGAGGGTCTTTATGGTGAGTTCGCAGCTCGCTTCCCCTATGACGAAACCGAAGACCAGGACCGCGCGATAGATGCGGTGATTGATGATCTATCGCTTGGAAAACCGATGGACCGCCTGATTTGCGGCGATGTGGGATTCGGCAAAACAGAAGTGGCGCTGCGCGCAGCTTTTGTAGCAGCGCTGAACGGCGTTCAGGTCGCGGTGGTCGTGCCTACCACCTTGCTGTCCCGGCAGCATTTCAAGACATTTACGTCCCGATTTCAGGGGTTGCCAGTCAATGTTGTGCAAGCCTCACGACTGGTCGGTTCGAAAGAGCTTGCCGAGAACAAAAAAGGCATCGCCGAAGGTCAGGTCGACATTGCGGTTGGTACGCATGCGCTGCTCGGGCAGGGCATCAAGTTCAAGAATCTAGGCCTTCTGATTATTGATGAAGAGCAGCATTTCGGCGTCAAACACAAGGAACGGCTTAAAGAACTGAAATCGGATGTTCATGTGCTCACTTTGTCTGCGACACCAATTCCGCGGACTTTACAGTTGGCTTTGACCGGCGTTCGCGAGCTATCGCTTATCACGACACCGCCAGTGGATCGCATGGCTGTACGTACCTTTGTTTCGCCTTTCGATCCGCTCGTTATTCGCGAGACATTGTTGCGCGAACGCTATCGTGGCGGGCAAAGCTTCTACGTCTGCCCGCGCATTTCGGATCTCAATGAAATCAAGGAGTTCCTTGATGCACAGGTGCCGGAGCTCAAAGTGGCTGTGGCTCATGGGCAAATGGCACCGGGCGAGCTCGATGACATTATGAATGCATTCTACGATGGCCAGTATGATGTGCTTCTATCGACCACGATCGTTGAGTCAGGGCTTGATATTCCCACTGCCAACACGTTGATTATTCATCGTGCCGACATGTTCGGCCTATCTCAGCTTTACCAATTGCGTGGGCGTGTGGGGCGATCGAAACAGCGCGCCTATGCTTTGTTCACACTACCTGCAAACAAGGTTCTCACCCAGATGGCGGATCGCAGACTGAAAGTTCTGCAATCTCTTGATACGCTTGGCGCAGGTTTTCAACTTGCGAGCCACGATATGGACATCCGCGGAGCCGGTAATCTGCTCGGCGAAGAACAATCGGGCCATATTCGTGAGGTCGGTTTCGAACTTTACCAGCAGATGCTTGAGGAGGCAGTCGCCGAAATCAAGGGAACAGGTGAGGTTGAAGACGGACATTGGTCACCGCAAATTGCTGTAGGCACTGCTGTGATGATACCGGAAACCTATGTTCCTGATCTGCAATTGCGCCTCGGCCTTTATCGCCGTTTGGCAGACCTCGAAGAACTTCAGGACATTGACGGCTTCGGTGCGGAGATGATCGACAGATTTGGTCCCTTGCCGGAAGAGGTCCAGCATCTGCTTAAAATCGTTTACATCAAAGCGCTTTGCCGTCGGGCGAATGTGGAAAAGGTCGATGCTGGACCAAAGGGCGTCGTCATTCAGTTCCGCAACAAGACGTTCAACAACCCTGCTGCCTTGGTGAAGATGATTGGCGAACAGGGGTCTATGGCGAAGATTCGCCCCGACCAGAGCGTTGTTTTTGTTCGCGATTGGCCGACGGCGGAGAAGCGGCTTAACGGAGCGGCAGTCGTAATGACCCAGCTTGCCAAATTGGCCGAGGCGTCCTGATCAAACAGGACGCGGCTCATAACCATCGGCAGTCTGGCGAATGGCATCGGCAAGCGCATCTGCTGACTGCGCGCCCATGACCGCATATTTCTGGTCGAGAATAAAACAGGGAACGCCGCGCACGCCCACCTGATTGGCGGTATCAATTTCCTGTTGGACACCGACAGTGTCAGCATCCGTAGCAAGCAGGCTATCGACAATGGCGACATCCATGCCTGCTTCTTCAGCAGCTTCAAGCAGAACCTGACGATCACCAATGTCCTTTCCCTGTTCGAAATAATACGAAAAGAGAATTCCAACCACTGCATCCTGAACATTGGGCTTGGCTTGCGATGCCCATCGGATCAGCCGATGCGCATCAAGTGTATTCGGGCTGATTTTGATCGCTTCAAAATCAAACTCAATGCCTTCTTCCTTGCCAAGCTCAATCAGTTGCTGATGGATTTCGAATATCTTGTCGGAGCTGCCGAATTTCTCCTGCATATATCGATTGCGATCCTTACCTTGGCGCGGAATGGTCGGATCAAGCTGAAACGGCCGCCAATTCACGGTGGCCTCGATATCAGGGTTCATTGCTAAGGCGTTTTCCAGACGCTTTCTACCTAGAAAGCACCATGGGCAAACAACGTCGGACACAACATCTATTATGAATTTCTTTTCGGTCATTATAGGGGCCTATTTTTTGTCTGACCACCAGGTGGTGAATTGGTAGCCATTAAGCGATGTCTTGTCTGGATGTTTGATATGAGTCCATCTTGCCACCCACTGTGATGGCTGAAAATAGATCGGTACAAAATAATTTCCGGACATGAGCACTCGATCCAGCGCGCGTACTGTATCGACAAACTCATTCTGCTTACGCGCCGAAAGCATTTTGCCGATCAAAGCATCAACTGCAGCATCGGCTACGCCAGCGTAATTGAAACTGCCATTAATATCGCGGAACTGGCTGCTCCAACGTCGGAATTGCTCAAAGCCAGGCGATAATGAACCGGAATAAGCGCCCAATATCATGTCATAATCGAATGTTTCGAGCCGCTTTTGGTATTGCGCATCGTCAACAGTGCGAATGGTGACTCCAATGCCCAGCCGTTCGAGCGTGCGCTTATAGGCAAGTCCAAGACGCTCTTCCGCCACGGACCTGGTTAATATCTCGAAGCTAAGAACATTACCTTTGGCATCCTGCATCTTCTCATCTTTGATGGAAAAGCCTTTATCCGTCAGGATATCAAAAGCACGCTTCATCTCCTTGCGGTCGCGTCCGGATCCATCTGTCTTTGCGGGCACATAGGTGCCGTCCATTACGTCAGGTGCCACGGCATCAGGATAAGGCGCTAGCAGTTGCCGCTCTGCTTCATTGGCGGGGACACCCAACGCCGACAAATCCGATCCTTGCCAGAAGCTGGCAAGACGCTTGTAACGATCCGCATAGAGATTTCGGTTGGTCCATTCAAAATCAAACATCAATCCCAAGGCAGCGCGCACATCACGATCAGCAAATTTGGCCCGTCTCGTATTGAAAACAAAACCGAACATATTGGACGGTGCTTTAGTTTCGAACGTCTCCTGGACGACACGGCCTTCTTTAAACGCAGGGAAATTATACGAAGAGGCCCATTTATTGGGATCACCCTCCATGAAAATGTCGAAGACACCTTTCTTGAAGGCTTCGAATTGCGATTGCTCGTTTCGAAAATACTCAACAGTAATTGTATCGAAATTATTAAATCCACGTCTGCTGGGTATATCGGCGGCCCAATAGTCGGTATTGCGCTTGTAAATAATTCGCTGGCCTGGCTGAACCTTAGAAATGATATAGGGGCCACTGCCTACCGGAATACGCAAAGGAGACTGGTCGAATTTCTCTGGATCTATGGCGTGTTTCGGTAAAACCGGCATTAAACCAAGCACCAGCGGAAATTCCCGGTCAGCCTGATCGTTGAACGTGAACCTGATGCCGCGCTCCCCGATCTTCTCGATCTTTTCGATGCGATCCATGCGCTGTTTATATTGCGGCAGGCCTTTTTCGGCGAGAAGCTCGAACGTGAAAATCACGTCATCTGTGGTGACAGGTTTTTCATCGGACCATCTGGCTTTTGGATTGAGCGTAAACTCAACCCATGTCCGCTCGTCATTGGTTTCAACTTTTTCCGCCAGCAAACCGTAAAGCGTAAAAGGCTCATCGGCACTCCGCTGCATCAGCGTTTCGTAAACCAGGTTTCCAAACTGCGGATCGTTGAAGACACCGCGTGCCGTCGTTCGCAAGCTTTTGACCAGAAAGGAATTCAGGCTGTCGAATGTACCAACCACACCATAGGTTATAGACCCTCCCTTGGGAGCATCAGGATTGGCGTAAGGAAAATGCGTATAGTCAGCGGGCAGGGCGGGTGCGCCCCGCATTGCAAGGCCATAACTCGGCTCGGCTATTGCTGTGGCTATTGTCGCCAAAAAGGCGAAAGCCAACGCCAAAACCTTGAAACTCTGCCTGATCATTCTTTGGACCCTGTGCCCGTTCAGTCTGCGCTCTTTCGAGCGGTTTATTATGATTCGTGTCAAAGACTATCATTTGACGACAATTATAGGGCGTCACGCCGCTTAACCCGGGATTGAATCGATAAGTACAGCAAAAGGTGGCTGGATTTGCGTTGTCTTGCAGTGTAACACGGCGTTCGATAACAAGGGGTCACTCTGTTGCCTTATTTGGCACCCAAAAGCCAGACGAGCAACTTTACGTGACCAAGTCACACTTCGGATAAGTGCGCTGAAAGGAACCAGTTGACCATGTCCAGCCCTAAGATTTTCGCTGCAACCACATCTATCGCGGGTGCTATTGCATTGCTCGCCGCAGCTGCAGTACCAGCATCAGCCCAGCAGCAGAGAGCGCCGCAGGGCTGGTTCAAGGTATGCTCCAAGCAGGAAGACAATGATATCTGCAATACGCAGAACATCGTCACCGCCGATAGCGGCCAGCTTTTGACAGCCGTCAATCTCATTGAGATCAAGGGCAAAGTTAACCGCAAAATCTTCCAGATCTCAGTTCCAACCGGGCGCTTGATCGGTCCTGGCGTCGGACTTCAGGTTAATGGTGCCAAGGCGGTCAAGGTTGATTACGCCATCTGCTTCCCGGATCGCTGCATTTCCGAAGTTGCCCTGTCCGACGAATTGCTTGCTTCCTTCAAGAAGGGCAGCCAGCTTACGCTGACTTCGGTCAATTTCCAGAACAAGCCAAATCCGATCAATGTTGCGCTGACGGGTTTCACACAGGCTTATGATGGCCCCGGCCTTCAGCAAAATGAACTCGAACAACGCCAAAAGACACTTCAGGATGAAGTGCAGAAGCGTCAAAAAGAGTTTGAAGAAAAAATGAAGGCGGAGCAGGAAAAAGCAAAAGCACCGCAATAATTTAGTCTTGCAATAAAAAAGGGATGCATCTGCATCCCTTTTTTATTGGCCGAAAAGGGTTCTCAGTTGATATGCGGCCTCTTCACGCGGTAGGAGCCGTCTTCGGATTTATCGAACATTGCCGCTATTTGGGCATGCCTGAGCGGTATTCCTGTCGTATCAGCCACCAGATTTTGTTCTGAAACATACGCCACGTATTCGCTCTCTGCATTTTCAGCAAAAAGATGATAGAAGGGCTGATCGCGCCGAGGACGGATATCCTCAGGAATTGAGCGATACCACTCTTCCGTATTGTTGAATTCCGGATCAACATCGAAAATCAGGCCGCGAAACGCAAAGATTCGATGGCTGACCACCTGGCCGATCTGAAATTTTGCATGTCGTATCTGTGTCATTGTGTTCATTCGTTATAACTATCGGTTTCTGTTAAAACACGCGAGCATAAATCATGGGTTCTTGCCCGCCACAACGATAAAAGCCCATCATGCTCAGCGTCTTCAATCTTGTACTGCCGTTCTTTGGACTGATTTTTCTCGGCTTTTTCGTGGCGCGAATCAATCGCCAGCCGCTTGAAGCGCTGGGATGGATGAACACCTTCATCGTATATGTGGCGCTTCCTGCCATGTTTTTCCAGATATTGTCGCGCACGCCAGTATCTGAATTGACGCAATGGGGTTTCATTATTGGTTGCACTGCATCCACTTTCTGCATTTTCGCGATCATGTTCCTAATCGGAATGGTACGAACTCGCAGGATTGATGAAAGCACAATTCAGGGGCTGGCTGCCGCATATGGCAATATTGGATATATGGGGCCACCACTGGCGATATTGGCGTTTGGCGCTCCCGCCGCTGTGCCGGTAGCGCTAATCTTTTGCTTCGACAATATATTTCATTTTGTCATATCACCTCTGATGATGGCTATCTCCGGAAATGACAAGCGTTCAAAATCTGAGTTGATGCTCGGTGTCTTGAAGAAGATTTTCTTCCATCCCTTTATTATTGCTACAATTTTGGGCATTGGAGCTGCCGTTGCCGGGCTAACGCCTCCATTGGCAATGACCAGAATGATCGACTTGCTGGCAGCAGCCGCCGCGCCATGCGCCTTATTTGCAATGGGTGCCACTCTCGCATTGCGGCCGCTCAAAAGAGTACCAAAGGAGCTATATCTCATTGTACCGCTAAAGCTCCTGGTCCAACCGCTCATGATTTACGGCATGCTGAATCTGGCCGGAGATTTCCCACCAGTCTGGATTCATACGGCAATGCTCATGGCTGCACTACCTACAGCCACGAATGTATTTGTCATAGCGCAACAATATGGAGTTTGGGTCGAGCGCGCATCAAGCAGCATTCTTGCCACCACTCTTTTTTCGATCCTGACTTTGACGCTTTGGCTCTATGCCATGACGAACGGACTTATCCCATAAAATATTCAGATTCTTCCGGCGATAACTTGCAGTCGGCAGTTTGGAATGCTTATAATTGCAAATGATTTGCAGTTGCGGATAAATATCATGGATCAGCAGAAAGAGTTGGACGTCCAGCCGGAAGGTTGGCTGCGCAAGAGAGGTGAGGCCTCGTTGTCGGATGTCCACCGCTCCATCGCTGTCCAGACCCGCGGCCCCGGTTGGCGTAGGGTCGCTGCCTTTGTAGGGCCGGGATATCTCGTCGCGGTCGGATATATGGACCCCGGTAATTGGGCGACTTCGCTCGCTGGCGGTTCAAAATTCGGTTATACGCTGCTGGTCGTCGCGCTTGTTTCGAATATCATGGCTATTGTTCTGCAAGCGCTATGCGCCCGACTGGCTATAGGCTCTGGAAGGGATCTCGCCCAGGCTTGCCGTGATGCGTTTCCTCGGCCGGTCGCCTATATCCTTTGGTTTCTGGCGGAAATAGCCATTATCGCGACGGATATTGCTGAAGTAATCGGGACAGCAATTGGCCTCAATCTGATATTCGGAATACCGCTGGAAATTGGCGTTCTGATCACTGCGCTTGATGTTTTTCTCATTCTTTATCTGCAAAAACTCGGATTTCGTTGGGTTGAAGCGCTGGTTATCACTTTACTCGGCGTCATCGCCGTCTGCTTCGGTATACAGATTTTCCTTGCCGATCCCGTATGGGGCGAAGTTATCAAAGGCTTCGCGCCGACAACTGAAATTGTCCGCAACCCGGAAATGCTCTATCTGGCCTTAGGGATTCTTGGCGCAACCGTCATGCCGCATAATCTCTATTTGCATTCAGGTATCGTACAAACGCGCGACTATGGGCACTCAATTCCTGAAAAGCGGCAGGCATTGAAATATGCCACGATAGATTCGACGGTCGCCCTGATGTTTGCTCTGCTGATCAACGCATCGATCCTTATTCTCGCGGCAGCTACCTTTCATAAAACCGGTCAAACCGAGGTTGCCGAACTTGGCGATGCTCATTCGCTACTTGCGCCCTTGCTGGGTTGGTCTCTCGCGCCAACGCTGTTTGGCATTGCATTGCTCTGCTGCGGTATCAATTCAACCGTGACAGCGACATTGGCTGGCCAGATTGTGATGGAAGGCTTTCTTCACATCAAGTTGTCGCCCTGGTTACGCCGACTGATCACCCGTGGCATTGCCATCGTTCCCGCAGCTATCGTTACCATTTGGTTTGGCGATGAGGGGACGGCCAGACTATTGATCCTGACGCAGGTGGTGCTTAGTCTTCAGCTATCATTTGCCGTGTTTCCATTGGTGATATTCACGGCAAGCAAGTCAAAGATGGGCGAATTGGTTTCGCCGCGCTGGCTTTCGACCTTTGCCATGTTTATCGCGATCGTTATCGCTTTACTGAATGTGAAGCTGCTAAGCGATTTTGTTATCGGCTGATCACTGCTGGTCCGCGCCGCGGCCGGAAAGGCGAAAGCCACTTCCGGGCCGCAAACCCTCGCGCATGACAAAGCTGCGCAATGGCGAAAAAGCCCGCAAGAGTTCCAAGCCTCCGCTGCGAACCATCTGAACGGGTAAAAAATCTGAGAGCAGGGAACGGTTCAAGGCATCGACTGCCCCTGTTCGCGCAAGAATGTCGGGACTACGCTTGCGGTTATAAGCCGAAATTACGTTTGCACCGCCAAGGTCACTACCGTCTTCAGGCAATATTTCGGTCAGCGCTTCGACATCACGAATGCCGAGATTGAGACCTTGTGCGCCGATGGGCGGAAATACATGGGCTGCTTCCCCAGCCAGAAATATCCGGTTACGCGCAAACGAAGTTGGTACGAGACCCGACAGCGGCCAACTCTGCGGCGCAACTTCAATGGTCACGGCCCCGAGCATGGATTGCATCCGATCCTCTACGCGTCTTGCAAGCTCGTCATGGCTGATGGCAAGCAGTTCCGCTGCCATTTCCGGCGTTGTAACCCAGACAAGGCTGGAGCGCTGCCCTTGCAACGGAACAATGGTAAAGGGGCCATATTCGGTATGAAATTCGGTTGAAATATCATGGTGATCGCGGGTATGGGCGAAACTCAGCACGACAGCGGTCTGATTGTAGCTCCATGTACGCGCGTCGATCCCCGCGGCATCCCGAGCCAGCGAAGAGCGCCCATCAGCAGCAATGACAATATTCGCCGTTAATGTTGAACCATCGCGGGTTTCCACGCGAATTGTATCGCCAACATGGCTATATTTCACGACCGACACTGGCTTATGGTCTACCGTCGATCTCTTCAACGCATCACTAAGCACTGCGGTAAGTGTGCTGTTCGGTACGTTGTAGCCGAAAGCAGTCTCACCTATTTCGCTGGCCTCAAACGTGACCGAAGGGCTTCTGACAAGCCGCCTCGTACCGTCGAGGATTCGCATGGTCGTCATGGGCGCAGCATGCGGCTCAATATCCTGCCAAAGATCAACGCTTTGAAGAAAACGGATGGCCGGCATCATCAAAGCGGTGGTCCGCTTATCGCTTTGACCGGGTGTTTCGCCAAGATTGACAACGTTATGGCCAGAGCGCGCCAAGGAAAGCGCAGCAATCAATCCAACATGACCTGCGCCGGCGACAATAATCGGATCGGTTCTGATATCGGTCATGGTTTTCTCCATTTCATAGCTTTCAACAGCTTATATAAGCTTCTTTGCTTGCACTTTGGGCCGTTTTCAAGAAAAGCTTCTCACAAATTGCTCATCTCCTCATAAGATATGATGGTGAGCAGAAAATTATCATGCAGCAGATTGGCGCGGACTGTGAAAAAACCGACTTTACCCAAAGGCATGAAGCCAAAGAAGGTCACCGCACCGCAGGCAAAGGCATTTTCCGTCCATCTTCTTACAGCTTCCGGCTCTTTCCTGGCTTTTTTATCCGTAGTCGCCGCCAGCGAAGAAAGCTGGACTGCAATGTTCTGGTGGCTGGGGCTGGCCCTTTTTGTCGACGGGATTGATGGGCCGATTGCCCGTAAGCTGGACGTGAAATATGTCCTTCCCAACTGGTCTGGCGAATTGCTGGACAATATTATTGATTATATGACCTATGTGCTCATACCCGCCTTCGCGCTCTATCAGCGTGGTTTCATGGGCGAGGGGCTGTCATTTCTTGCCGCTGCGATTATCGTCGTTTCAAGTGCAATTTACTATGCCGATACGGGCATGAAAACCAAAGAGAACTTCTTCAAGGGGTTTCCTGTTGTTTGGAATATGGTGGTTTTCACCTTGTTCATCGTTCGGCCCGGCGAATGGGTCGCATTCGCCATCGTACTGGCTGCCGCAATCGTTTCCTTCCTGCCGATTTATTTTCTTCATCCAGTGCGCGTTCAGCGGCTACGCCCGCTTAATCTGGCGATATTTTTCATCTGGTGCGCACTTGGTGCTCTATCCCTGTATCAGCAGCTGGATTCGCCACTATGGGTGCGCGTCGGCATTTCGGCGACCGGTATTTATCTCTTCTGCATCGGCGCGGTGATGCAGCTATTTCCCAATCTGGGACGGACGGAGAAGGCATAATGGTTAAAGCTATTCGAGTTCATCACACAGGCGGTCCTGAGGTTCTAACCTATGAAGATATATCGATTGCCGCTCCCGGGCCCGGCGAAGTTCATATCCGCAATGAAGCGATCGGCTTGAATTTCCTCGATGTTTATTTTCGCACTGGACTCTACCCCGCGCCTAAGGGCTTGCCCTTTGTCCCGGGCAATGAGGGTGCCGGTGTCGTTTTGTCTGTTGCAGCTGACGTGCAAGATTTTAAACCTGGTGACCGCGTGGCCTATGCCGATCCAATGGGCTCCTATGCCGAAGAACGGCTGATCCCGGCGGTACGGCTCGTCAAACTGCCCGACGCTATAGCGTTTGAGCAGGCCGCTTCCATGATGCTTAAGGGAATGACCGCGCAATATCTTTTGCGGCAGACTTTTCCGGTAAAACAAGGCCACACTATTCTGTTTCACGCTGCCGCGGGAGGCGTGGGATTAATCGCAGGGCAGTGGGCAAAACACCTCGGAGCGACAGTGATCGGGACTGCCGGCTCTGATGAAAAGGTCAAGCTGGCGCTGGAACATGGTTACGACCATGTCATCAATTACCGAACCGAAAACTTTGTTGAGCGGGTTCGAGAATTAACCGGCGGCAAGGGTGTCGATGTCGTTTATGATTCTGTCGGCAAGGATACATTTGAAGGCTCGCTGGATTGCCTGAGGCCCCTAGGCATGCTGGTTTGTTTTGGGCAATCTTCAGGACCGGTTCCGCCATTCGACCTTGGCGTGCTGGCACGGAAAGGTTCTCTCTTCCTGTCTCGCCCAACACTGGTAACTTATGTAGCTGCGCGCGAAGCGCTCGTGAAAGCATCAAGCGAACTGTTTGACCTTGTTGCGAAAGGCATTATTCGCATAGAGGTGGGGCAGAGCTTTCCGTTAAAAGACGCTGCTGAAGCACATCAGCAACTCGAATCGCGCAAAACAACAGGCACGACGGTGCTTATTCCTTAATCCCTTTTTGTTGATGCACGAATAATGTGCGCAAATAGCCGCAACTTACAGTTTGCACTTCCCAAGCGGAATATGCCTGACGTAGGATCAATCCCGGTCTTGGCCGCGGGGAACGATGACAACAACAACAACAAAAGACGGCTCTAAAAATCCGCTACTGGAAGCAAACAAGCTCACCAAAATTTTTGGAACGTTGAAAGCGTGTGACGGTATCGATTTATCAATCAGCGCCGGTGAGATTCATGCGTTGCTTGGGGAAAATGGTGCGGGCAAATCCACGCTCGTTAAAATGCTGTTCGGTGCATTGCAGCCAACATCCGGCGAAATCTTCTGGAAGGGGCAGCCGGTCACGGTCGCAAGCCCTGCTGTGGGAAGATCGTTCGGTATCGGCATGGTTTTCCAGCATTTTTCGCTTTTCGACGCGCTGACTACAGCGGAAAATATTGCCCTGTCGCTCGACGAGAAAGCGCCGCTCGATAGCATTGCCGAGCGCGCCAGACAGATTGGTCAAACCTATGGATTGCCGGTTGATCCGGAAGCGCTGGTGGGTGATCTTTCCGTTGGGGAGCGTCAACGGATCGAGATTATTCGCTGCCTCCTGCAAAACCCCGACCTGATCATTCTTGATGAGCCTACTTCAGTGCTCACGCCACAGGAGGCTGATCTGCTATTCCTCACGCTGGAGCGGCTGCGTTCTGAAGGAAAGTCGATCCTTTACATCAGCCACAGGCTCGAAGAGGTGCGGCGGCTCTGCGACCGGGCAACGGTATTGCGGCACGGTAAAGTAGTCGGTCATTGCGACCCGCGTGGCGAAACAGCCTCTTCACTGGCACGAATGATGGTTGGAAGCGACATTCATATTATTGAACGACCGGCAGTAGAAAAATCGGATAACAAGCCGCTGCCGCTATTGCAGATAAACAGCCTCTCACAAAGACCACGCGGACCTTTTTCCATCGCGTTGCACGACATCAACCTTGTAGTGAATGCGGGCGAAGTTCTTGGTATTGCTGGCGTTGCCGGCAATGGGCAGGGTGAATTATTCGACGCAATTTCCGGCGAGATACGACAGGAACAATCTGGCAAAGTGACAATTCGCGGGATTGATGCCAGTCAGATCGGTATTTCCGCGCGTCGCAAACTTGGCGCAGCATTCGTACCGGAAGAGCGCCTCGGGCATGGAGCCGTGCCGGACATGGCATTGACGCAAAATTTGCTGTTGTCGCGCCATTCTACCGATAAGAAAGTATTCGTTTCCGGCGGTTTGTTCAAACTTATTGCCCAATCAAGCCTTGCAATGGCAGCCAAACGTATAGTGGCTCGGATGGATGTACGCAAAAGCGCCGATAATCCTGATGCTTCGGCACTTTCAGGCGGAAATTTGCAGAAATTCCTCATCGGTAGGGAGCTTGACCGCAATCCGTCAGTGCTGGTCGTCAATCAGCCAACATGGGGTGTCGATGCGGGTGCTGCTGCGCTCATTCGGCAAGCTTTGGTCAATCTTGCCCGTAACGGCGCCGCTGTCGTGGTCATAAGCCAGGATCTTGATGAATTGTTTGAAATTTCCGACATGATGGCAGCCATGGTCCATGGAAGATTGTCCCAGCCCATACCAATCGAAGCCATGACAATGGAGCGCGCAGGGCTGATGATGGGCGGCGCGGATATATCGGCTACTTCACATGCAGGAGCGGCTTGATGCGGATAGAACTTGTCAGGCGCCCGCAGCATTCGGCTTTGTTCAGTGCATTATCTCCTTTCATCGCGCTATTCCTGACCCTGATCGCAGGCGCGATCCTGTTTTCCATTCTTGGCAAAAACCCGTTTGCTGCTCTTTATTCCTATTTCATTGAGCCATTGACCGAAGTCTGGTCCATTCACGAGCTACTGATAAAAGCAGCGCCGCTGATCCTCATTGCGGTTGGCCTATCGGTTTGTTTTCTTTCGAATAATTGGAACATTGGTGCGGAAGGGCAGTTTATCGCCGGTGGCATTGCTGGTTCGTTTCTTCCAATTGTTTTTCCTGACTTTCAAGGCTGGTACGTCTTGCCACTGATGCTTCTGCTGGGCATGGCCGGTGGCGCGGCCTATGCAACAATTCCGGCTTTCCTGAAAGTGCGGTTCAACACCAACGAAATCCTGACAAGTCTGATGCTGGTTTATGTAGCGCAGCTGTTTTTGGATTGGCTGGTGCGCGGTCCATGGCGCAATCCGCAAGGATATAATTTTCCCGAAACAATACAGTTCAACGCAAGTGCGGTTCTTCCGGAAATCTGGACAGAATCGGGCAGGGCCCATTGGGGTTTTATGCTGGCGTTGATTGCTGCCCTTGCCGTGTGGTTCACGCTCTCGCGCACGCTAAGCGGCTTTGAAATAAAGGTATTCGGGCGTAGCGCTCGAGCAGGGCGTTTTGCTGGATTCAGCGCAGGGCGACTGACCTTTTTTGCGTTCCTGATTTCAGGTGCCCTGGCGGGACTTGCAGGAATAGCTGAAGTATCCGGCGCCGTCGGGCAACTTCGCACCAGTATTTCGCCGGGCTACGGCTTTACGGCGATCATCGTGGCATTTCTCGGCCGGCTCAACCCGCTGGGGATAGTTGCTGCAGGTTTAGTGCTCGCGCTAACTTATCTTGGTGGCGAAGCAGCCCAGATTTCATTGGGTATTTCGGAAAAATCAGCCCGAATCTTCCAAGGGATAATGCTGTTTTTTATCCTCGCCAGTGACACCTTGATTTATTATCGCATCCGGATTGTGTCCCATTTGGGCGATGCAGCGGCGAAAGGCGCGTGAAATGACGATGTTCGAGGCCATTCTTCTGACGATTGCAACGGCTGCCACACCGCTGCTGATCGCTGCCTTGGGCGAGCTCGTCGTTGAACGTTCGGGCGTTCTCAATCTCGGCGTTGAGGGCATGATGATCATGGGGGCGGTTTCTGGCTTTGCTGCCGCGCAAATGACCGGCTCTGCTTGGCTTGGCCTTCTGGCTGCCGTGCTTGCCGGCGCTGCCTTTTCACTGCTTTTCGGTTTTCTGACATTGACCCTGGCGACCAATCAAGTTGCTACCGGTCTGGCACTCACCTTGCTTGGCCTCGGAGCTTCCGCAATGATCGGTGAAAGCTTTGTGGGATTGCCCGGAATACGCATGCAGTCTCTTTATATTCAAGGGCTTACAGACTTACCCTATATCGGAAAGTTCTTCTTTGGACAGGACCCTATCTTCTACATTTCCATTCTTCTGACCATCGGCGTCGCGTGGTTCCTGTTCAAAACTCGCGCCGGATTGACGCTTCGCTCTGTCGGCGACAACCACACTTCAGCCCATGCTTTGGGGGTTCCGGTAATCCGGATTCGCTACCTCGCCGTGCTGTTTGGGGGCGCCTGCGCCGGTCTTGCCGGTGCACAGCTATCGCTGGTTTACGTGCCGCAATGGGTTGAAAATATGAGTTCCGGGCGCGGTTGGATTGCATTGGCGCTGGTGGTTTTTGCTTCGTGGCGGCCCTGGCGCATCATGGCAGGTGCTTATCTGTTTGGAGCAGTTACCATTGGGCAGTTGCATGCTCAGGCTTTAGGTATCGGTGTCCCGTCGCAGCTCATGTCAGCATTGCCCTATCTTGCAACGATCATCGTTCTTGTCTTGATTTCTCGAAACAAGCGTCTGACGCTGATGAATACGCCAACATCGCTTGGCAAAGCTTTTGTACCTGATCGCTAGTGGAGTGAATTAACATTCACATCCCTCGCGCGGGAACAGGACCAAAACAACGCATTGCTTTAACAGAGAGGTGAACTTTAATGAAAAAACTGATTATGGGGCTGACAATAGCTGCGACCCTTGGGGTTACCAGCTTTGCTGTGACAGGCGCTGCCTTCGCAGCGGAAAAGCTGAAGGTTGGCTTTATCTATATCGGACCGCCCGGTGATTTTGGCTGGACATACCAGCACGATCAAGGCCGCAAAGAGATGGAGAAGGCGCTCGGCGATCAGGTTGAGACGACATTTCTTGAAAGCGTTCCAGAGGGCGCAGATGCAGAGCGTTCAATTGAACGCCTTGCCCGTGCTGGTAACAAGCTGATTTTCACAACATCTTTCGGTTATATGGATCCGACTATCAAAGTCGCGCAGAAGTTCCCGGACGTGAAGTTTGAACATGCTACGGGATATAAAACTGCTGAAAATGTTTCGGTCTATAATTCGCGTTTTTACGAAGGCCGCTACGTACAGGGCGTCATAGCTGCGAAAATGTCGAAGGCAGGCATTGCCGGTTATATTGGCTCATTCCCGATCCCGGAAGTCGTGCAGGGCATTAACGCATTCATGCTTGGCGCGCAGTCGGTCAATCCAGATTTCAAGGTCAAAGTAATCTGGGCGAACTCCTGGTTTGATCCTGGCAAGGAAGCCGACGCAGCTAAGGCGCTCGTCGATCAGGGCGTTGATATCATCACCCAGCACACGGATTCGACAGCACCAATGCAGGTGGCATCTGAGCGCAAAATCAAAGCCTTCGGTCAGGCCTCCGATATGATCAAATTCGGTCCTGAAACTCAATTGACATCAATCGTCGATAATTGGGGCCCATACTACATTGAACGTGCCAAGGCTGTTATTGACGGCAGTTGGAAGTCGCACAATGTTTTCGAAGGTATGAAGGAAGGGCTGGTCGTCATGGCGCCCTACACGAATATGCCAGAGGATGTGAAGAAGCTCGCCGAAGAAACACAGGCGAAGATCACTTCCGGCGAACTGAAGCCGTTTACCGGCCCGCTGAAAAAGCAGGATGGTTCCGAATGGCTGAAGGCCGGTGAGACCGCCGACGACAAGACCATTTTGAGCATGAATTTCTACGTCGCAGGCGTGGACGACAAGCTGCCCAATTGAGCTTGAACCAACCAATAATAAAAAGGGCGCTTTTGGCGCCCTTTTTATTTTTTACAACTCCGGGTGAAAAGCCCTTAGGCATTTTTCCCGGAACTCGTAAAAACGATATCAGCCGGCTTCGTCAGCCGAAGCGGCATTGAGCATGCCATAGCGCTCGATACCAATCGAGTTCAGCAAATCAAGCTGGGTCTCCAGGAAGTCGACATGACCTTCCTCGTCTTTAAGAAGTTCGTCAAAGAGTTCTTTGCTGACGTAGTCGCCCAATTCAGAACAAATCTCGCGGGACTTCTTGTAGGATGCCACGGCATCCATCTCGCCTTGTAGATCCGCCTCCAGAACTTCTTTGATGTTCTGGCCGATACGCAATGCGCCAATGGATTGCAGGTTTGGGTGGCCTTCAAGAAAAATAATGCGTTCGATAATACGATCCGCATGCTGCATCTCTTCAATGGATTCAGCGCGTTCTTTCTTGGCCAGCTTTTTGAAGCCCCAGTCGTCGAGCAGACGGTAATGCAACCAATACTGATTGACGGCTCCCAGTTCGAGGAAAAGTGCCTCGTTAAGCCGCTCGATGACCCTTGGATCGCCCTTCATGTCGTGAACTCCCGTATTCGTGCCGTAATGACCGCACACGGTCTATGAACGACACAGCATTGGAGTCGTTCGGACCATGGCGGAGGTGATAATCTTCCGTCACCTTTATGATGGTTTCAACGACGTTTGGGAAGCAACCGCAGCAGCGACCGCGCTTCTTCAGGGCATGGTAAATTTTTGCAGGGACAAGAAGCTGCCAAGGATCAGCATCGAGAAACTCAATGATAGTATTCTCGATCTCTTTCTGGGTAATGATATTGCAATGGCAAACTAGCATCGTGGTTCAATGCCGTTTTGCAAAGTAGACAAACTATTGGAAATGCTGAATCTTTTCTCAACAATACGAAAAATAAGCCGAGAATTGATCTCAAGCCAGTTTTTTGTACCTGTAAAGACGTTCCCGCAAGCGGGTAATACTTCCGAACCAGACAATGGTTCCTCCAATCGCAAGGGTTCAAGGCCCAAACATTAAAGGTTGTGCGTTTGTGCAACGCTGGCTCTATAAAACGGATTTTTGGGCAATGTGTCAAACGGGGAGGCCAGATTGCGCCATGATTTCAATAACTTAGAATAGTTCTAAACTAGGAAAATAACATAACCATTTCAATCATATTTGACCAAAATGGGCTGTAAAAGGTTGTAAAATTTAACGCGAGATGGCGTGTGTCATAACGTCTCAACCGGTGAAAATTGGCGTCATTTCCAGCTGCGAATGCCGAAGCATGCAACCCGGCACAATCTTTTTACCACTTCTGATGGAAATTCTTCAGCAAAAACAATCAATTTTTGAGCAAAAACACTTCGATCTTCCCCGAATCGCTGGAAGCATCTGGCGAGTCGCCACAAAAATGGCGCCGCTATTTTCAAAATGCCGGGCAGGGCGCCCGGCTAATGCCAACTCAACTCGCGGTGGCTAGGCGCGGCGCAAGCGCATCTATTCCGAGCAAAGCGCGAACATCACGCTTGTCCACGATGTCGTCGATTGAGTATTGGGCCAGCACTTCGAAGAACGCGTTGAGCGCCTTGCGCAGCGCCGAGTTCAAACCGCAGCTATCGATCAACGGGCAATCGGCGCCATCAGCTTCAAAGCATTCGGCCATTGCAAAATTCTCTTCAGTCACGCGAACAACATCAAACAGCGTAATGTCGGTCGCAGGCTTGCCAAGCTTCACGCCGCCATTGCGGCCGCGCACTGTTTCAATGAAACCATTTTCTACGAGCGGCTGGAGGATCTTGAAAAGAAAAAGCTCCGAGACTGTATAGGCCTGCGCAATCTCGCCAATACGGCTGAGCTTGCCATCATTAGCGGCGCAATACATGAGAATACGGATGGCATAATTTGTTTGACGTGTCAGTCGCATGGGAATGTCTTTCTCAACCTGAAGTTTCAGGTACGTTCACTCTCTACGCATTCTACTTTAGAACTATTCTCAATAAAGTAAATAAAAAAATATGACGACAATATTCATATTATCGCCATTGCACGATTATGATGTTGAATACGTCAGACAACGAGTACTGCTATAGAACCAGCGATCAGACCAATTGCAACGAGGAGCGAAAGACCGTAGAGCCGCGGCTTGTCAAAAAGCACGGCGAACCCGGCGGCCCACACGACTACGGCAGCACTCAGAGCCAGAATAAAGCCAGCCTTATGCATCATGGCTATGTGAACAGCCATAAGGCCGCCAATGATCAGTGCACCGAACACGACCATCAGAGCCAGTGCATAATTCTCGAACTTGTCCATCGCGGGTATAACTCACTCTCGAACTGGCTATTTTGAAAACATAGCCTTCCAAACACAACCTCGGTACGAAGCCGATGAATTTCGCAATACATAAACTGTTCAGCCTTGCGAAAGCAATATTGGCGATGCAAGCCGGTAAAATAGTGGCAGGTTCAGTATCAACATAAAAAAGGCCGGGCAAAGCCCCGGCCTCGTAACGTATAAACCAATGTTGTTACTCACGATGCGGGCGAAAAAAACCCAGCTTCGCGTTCCCGGAATTTGCTTTAGCGGCGATATGCGCTAAGGCCAATCAGCAGCCCGACTGCGGCCACGACGGACACAATAGCAACAGCTGTCAAAGGGTTTTCCTTGGCTTTTTCCGCCACATATTGCGCTTCATCACCAACAAACCGCACTGCCTTGCGCCCACCTTGCTTCACACTATCATATGTAGAACTGGCTTGATCATATAGATCATATCCCTGGTCAGACAAAGATTTGCTGATTGTGGAAAGCTCTTTGCGCAAGGAGGCGATCTGCGTTTCCAGATCATCTTCAATTGCGTCGCGAACTTTCGATGTATTCGTTGCCATTCCAAACATTCCTTTGTGATTTCCCGATCGCCGAATGCCTTTCTGCGGCAAATGGTGATCGTTCATTTATCCAAACAACAAATTAGTCGAAAACCGAAATTCGGCATTTCGCTCCGCTGTTCTATCGTTTGGAAAACGTCAAAGGATATGTTTGGTTCCGCACAAAGCTGGAGAGCTATTTCCAGCAGCCATTATTCTGACCATTCAAATTGTGGGAATCGATGTCGATACCCGCAGAAAAATCATTCTTCGCCAGATAAACCGCTGTTTCAGCTTTAATTCTTATCTTGTTCCAGCCTGCGCAGTTCGAAGTTCTTGGCGGGTTCTTATCGGCCCAACGCATTGCTCCGCATCCCGTCAGCGCCAATACACAAGGCAAGATAACAACCGTGGCAAGTATTTTCATCGTCCCAGACTCTCAATATGGCCGCCCGCAAACATGACAAGGCTTGAAATAAGCATGACACATAATGTGCAACTTGCACCATGATACTTTCGTTGCAGATGATCGAAATCAATCATCATTGCTGGCATTGAGTTCTTGCGGCCGCAAACCTTCGGCTGCGACTTTTCCATCTACAGCTTGCGCATAAATAAGCCTGCTCGACTTCAACAAAGGCTTGTTCGCCTCGCGCACCTTTGGCATCCGAGGATTGGATTCGTGGGCGGTCACAGCCGCTTCATTTGCATAAAGCTCATTGACCATTACCTTGTTGGGTATGGGCGTTCCGTCACGTTGGACCGGCTTGATAACCTCAAAACGCAGACAACCGGGCTCTTCTTCAAGCGTCTTTCTGGCATGTTCGCGAATGCGCGTCAGGAACTCCTCTTCCTTGCCCTCGTTCGTTTCAAACTCAACGATAATGGTCCATGCCGTCATTTTTCTCTCCCCGGAATTTTTAGCCGCAACAGAGTCGCGGTTCTAACTCTTTGTTTTCTAACAGGCGAGGTGGCTTAAATCCAGACAAGGGCTTATTGCCGGCGGAGGAAAATCAACAAAAGCGCACCCATGATCATCGTGCATAGGCCAATGACCAACCAACGCGTCTGCCCGACCATGAAGCTGCCGCCAATCAGACTCAGTCCTTGCAACGTCCATATGCAACCAGCGATGATCAGCAAGGCTGCAACAACGCGTAAAACCATTTTCATTCGGTCCTCCACTACGCTCTTGGCGCAATCAGTCTGTCTAAAAAATCTGGAACATCTGAAGATTCGAGACGTTAGTTTTTATCCGCTTATTTCAAAGCGGCGCTCACAGCCAACCTCAAATGGAAGGAAACTCCTAATGAAATTTATCCAAGACCGAAACAGGAAAGGTGGAGCGTAAAATGGTGGATGTCATGCTGAACCGTCACACGTGGGTTATAGTGGCAGACGGTGAGAAGGCTTTATTTCTCCGCAACGAGCGCGAGGTAAACCATGTCGAATTACACACAATCCATGAAATGAACCAGTCTAATCCGGCAACGCGCGAGCAGGGGACAGATAAACCGGGCCGCTTTTCCGATGGACCAAGCGCACATAGGAGCGCCACTGAAGAGACAGACTGGCATGCAATTTCAAAAAAACGGTTTGCAAAGGAAGTCGCCGACGAACTTTACGGTTTCGCTCACAAAGGAGACTTCGAGCGGCTTATAATTATCGCACCGCCCGTCGTGCTCGGCCAGATGCGTCAGGAATTTCATAAGGAAGTTTCAGACAAAATCGTAAGCGAAATTCCAAAAACGCTGACCAACCATTCGATCAACGATATTCAGTCAATTCTCGCGGCGTAATGAATTCATCGCAAATATAAAGCAGTCAAACAAAACCCCTGGCCAATCGGTCAAGGGTTTTGCAAGTTGAGGCTTGATTCGGCTCTAACAAACTGGACTCTGGATAAATATATCGCGCATCGTTTCAGTGCGGCTCAGGCTCAAGACACCGCTACACTCAACTTACATATAGTCTAGCACAATCGTCAGTAGATTCAACAATCAGCTTGAGCACGTATTATTTCAATTGCGCCTTTAGCCGTTCATTTTCTTCTTCTAACGCTTTAATTCTTTCTTCCAAAGCATTGATGGCCTTAAATACTGCCACGCCCATACTTTTGAAGTCTCCACTGTGAATTGCAGCTTCAATTGCCTGTCTGGCATTTTCGAGCGACATCTTTCTCCTCCAAGATCCTGTAAACTGGCCCGTTAAAACCGCGCCTGCCAGAGTGCTCCAGCCCAAAAAGAAATGCCCAACCCTCAGGGGCATGAGGATTGGGCTATTGGCTTGTGGGGTCTAGCCAAAACTGGTTTGGGGGAACCAGTACATGCAGAATGCATGTGCCGAAAATTGGTTCCGGCCTTGGTAAAAAATATTTGGTTAATTTACACCGATGGCAAAAGATTGAAGAGTATCGCCAGATGGAACACCACAGCACCGGCGAAAATGAGAATAACGCCGAGACGATCCGTGCGAATAAGTTGCTGCCTTTTCAAAGGTGACGTTTCGCAGGAGGTAACATCAATCAGTGCCATGCCGAGATCTCACATTGAGTTGGAGGCAATATGCAACAGTTGATACACGATTGAAACGATAGAGATTACCCCGCACCCTGTATTATCGAACAAATTTTTTACTAAACGACCAAACAGCGAAAAAATTCACTGGAGAATTGCAGTTTGAGGGCGGTTAGCAGAAGGATTCGGGCGATCTGCTGTCCGCCCCACCGCCCTGGCGTCTCAAGTGACAATATTGGTCACTGAACCGGCAATCATTACAAATGAAACAAACAAGATCAGCCCGTAAAGCCGCGGCCGGTCGAAAATAACTGCGAAACCGAGAAAAAAGGCACTGCAGGCTGCAGCAAGCGCGAAGATAAATGCCGGCTTGTCGCCGGTGGAAATGGCGAAAGCCATCAGGCCAGCAATGATGAGCGCCCCGAAGACAATAAATATCCACGTTGCGAAAGTTTCATAGCGGTCCATATTTCACTCCTGCAGTCCATGCGTATCAATCGGCGGCGATTACAACTGAATAAGTCTACACAGTCAAATCAGTTTGCGCTCTTGCCCGGCTTCGTCCAGCAACTGCAACTGAATTCCACAATTTGCACAAAAACAGGAATTGCCTACCCCATTTGTCATGGAATTTAACCGGCCCATCGTTCTGCTGTCATGAACAATGCCTATAATTAGGGAAAATTGAATCATGGACAGAAAGCGTAACCAAGATGAACGAACGAGTCGTTCCAAATGAAAATCCGGCGGTGGCCGGCGAAAAGCTTCTGGCATCTGTGCTGTCAGGGCAGGCAATACGCACGACCATCAATACCAAAATGCGTCAGGCGCTTTCCCGCATCGACGCGGCCAAACATCAGGTTTCCATTGCTAAAATTGCGGCCGATCAAAGCCTTTTGCGTGCAAAATCTGCACCACGGCCGCATGAAATCAGCAACCCCGCCTTTGTCGAGTTATTTGAGGCTCATCAGCGCGACAGGGAAGTGCTGTTTGCGGCAATGCGTGCTTTAGAAAATGCGCGTGCAGCACTGGATTAGTACGGGCTGAATTGCGACCGGCAATTCAGCAAATATAGACGACCAAAGCTGCGAAGGCGACACCGATACCGAAGATCGCAAGATACCAACCCTGGGAATTATGAACAGCCCATGCATCTTCATCGTCTTCATCAAAATCATCTACTACCAAGTATCCAATCCTTTCGGGATGGGCCGGGACCGGGATTATAACGACCCCGGCCTCAGATTATTTATGGTGTAGGATAACGCTTCTCAATGCAAACAGTTTCAACACTGCCTGATTGTGAGCTTCATGCTGGACGTTTGGGGATATCCAAACCACGTTGCACAGCGGGGCGAGCCAGGCCACGCTCCAGCCAAGCTGGAACATTCTTGAGCGCGTCGAACTGCACGATTTCGCGAGCTCCATAAAAGCCGATAAGGTTTCGCACCCAACCAAGCATCGAAATGTCTGCGATTGTGTATTCTTCGCCCATAATCCATTCACGCCCTTCGAGGCGCGTTTCAAGAACACCAAGCAGACGTTGCGATTCAGCGCGGTAGCGCTCAAGCGGCCGCTTGTCTTCATACTCACGACCGGCAAACTTGTAGAAAAAACCGACCTGACCGAACATTGGCCCGATGGCTGCCATCTGGAAGAATACCCATTGGATGGTTTCATAGCGCTTGGCAGGATCAGCGGGAAGCAATTTGCCGGTCTTCTCGGCAAGGTAAAGCAGGATCGCGCCTGATTCAAACAAGGCTAGTGGCTCGCCGCCAGGCCCGTTCGGATCAATAATCGCCGGAATCTTGCCATTTGGGTTTAGCGACAGGAACTCCGGCGTCCATGTCTCATTGGCACCGATATTGACCGTGTGGGCTTCATAGGCGAGGCCAAGTTCTTCCAAGGCTATGGAAACCTTCACACCATTGGGCGTGGCAAAGGAATAAAGCTGCAAGCGATCAGGATGTTGTGCCGGCCACTTTTTAGTAATGGGGAAGGACGATAGATCAGTCATTTGATATTCCCTTGAAAAGACCTGTTTGGTGTGTGCGACTCGTGGAAAAGCTACCACAATCATCCACTAAAATGTTCCGGCGAAATGGGGGCTTCGCCGGAACATTTTTGCGTCATCAGGCGGTCTTGGCAAAGGACGCGAAAAATTCTTCCGGGCTTTCAACCTCAATCAGGCGACGCTTCTCGATAAGCCAGAAGCGATTGCCTATTGCCCGAACGAAACTGCGATCATGCGAAACAACCAGACAGCTTGCCTCATGCGCCATCAATTCGTTTTCCAATGCTTCCTGACCGTCAATATCCAGATGATTTGTCGGCTCATCCAAAAGATAGAAGTTGGGGTTTGACAGGCGCAGAACCAGCATTCCAAGCCGGGCTTTTTGTCCGCCCGAAAGAATGCTGTTTGGCTTGTTTTGGATATCGATTCCCAAGCCAGCGCCTGCAAGAAGCGTGCGAACCCGCTGATCGCCAATATCAAACCGGCGGCTGATTGTATTGAACGGCGTTGAGCTGTCAGAGAGGTCTGACAATGCTTGATCGCCATAGCCAAGAACCAGAGAAGGCGTTGCCTTTACCCCAACCTGAGATGTTGCCGGATCAATGATAGACTTGCGGATCATATCGACAAGCCGTGACTTTCCCGCGCCGTTCAAGCCCAGAAGGACGATACGGTCACCATGACATATCCAGCGTTTTCCTGAGTTGAACAGATGCATACCGTCGGGCGTTGACACGGCTGCCTCATCCAGCGTTACCAGAACCTTTGCATGAGTGCCGCTATTGGCAAGCTTGATTGCCCCGGAAGAGCGTTCCTGATGCGCCGGTCGGGCGGCATCCTCCAGCCGCTCCGCCCTTTGCTTGAGTTGCTTGGTCTTGACTGTCAACAGATCGCTACCCGAATTGATGGCGATGTTGTTGAGTTTTGCAGCCTGGTGGCGCAGTTGCTGCGCGACCTTCATATCGCGCTGGAAACGGCGCGCTTCCGATGCATCAATCTCGTCCAAAGCCTGGCGGGCAGGGCTATAAGGCAGCGAGAATATCTGCGAGTTCTCAGGTCGAAGAAACAGCGTCCGGTTTGTCGTCGCATCGAGAAATGCGCGGTCATGACTGCAGATGACAAGCGGCACATCGCGCGGCAGATCATTGATCCAACGCTCCAGCTGGTTGATCTTGGAGAGATCAAGATGATTTGTCGGCTCATCCAGCAACAGAACATCCGGCTCTGTCACCCAAATGCGGGCAAGCATGGCCAGCCTTTGCCAGCCTCCGCTGAGTTTCGATAGCGCACGCTGGCGAAGCTCTTCGGGCACATCGAGCGAGTCCAGTACAATATCAACCCGCCAACTCTCACTGTCGATCTGGTCAGCGGGCAGGGCAAGGCGCACCGCCTCATAAAAAGCCACGCCCATGAGTTTGTGCGGAACGACCTGCTCGACATGCCCAACCCGCAGACCTCGTGTGCGGGTGATATCGCCGGTCGTTGGTTCGAGATCGCCGTTAAGACAGCGTAGAAGGGTGGATTTACCCCGCCCGTTGGCCGCGACAATACCCAGGCGGTCGCCATTTGCGATGGAAAGATTAAGTTTGGAGAAAAGTGGCGCACCAAGGGTGATGCCGAGGTTTCTGACGTTGATCAAAGTCATGTTCATTCTCTGGTCTGCCGAGCAGATACTGCATCTCTGATGCGAATCCATGCGGGATATTCCCGCGATTACTCGGTGATTATCGATTGGCAGCGCGCCTGAATTTCAGGTTGGGCGCTGCTCTCAACGAAGGGCAGACCAGGATATGAAATTGAAATAGATTTCCGGTCAGCCCTGCAAACGCGATTGCAGGGCGTAGACAGGGCCGCGCCGACGATGCTGGTGGAATGGTCCGTTCATGTGCAGCCCTCCTTTCTTGGTAAAATACTCAATGTTCGACGCATGGATAACATTGCTTTTTGATAGGCGCAATCGCTTCAGCGTAATGCAAGCGCAATCTGACAGCTCTATTTGACTGTGAAGTTCATAGTGGTCGGGGGAAATATGTCATGGCATTGCTGCGGGCATCACGGCAATGATGATCTTTTCATCGAAGATCGCCAGAGAAGAGCGTTTTCTGGCTAACTTGCACGGTACCGAATATGAATATTACAGGCGGCACGTCCGGCGATTCATTCCCGGATTGCGCCACTGGCACCCCGGAAGACTGCCCAGCTATTCAACTGAAGCCGCAGCCACCGGTCTTCTCGACTCGCTTCACTATTTCGCAGCCCTACCATTCGCACTATTGCTGCAAGCGCTGCACGCATCCGGCCATTTGCCGGTAGTGCTGGTTCTGCCTTAACTGGCGTGTGGCCGGCTCAGGGCACAAAAACGGCGATTGCCTTTTCACGGATGGTAAAGCGAACCGGCGTTTCTGTTTTCAACTCACCGTCGAGATTAACGCGACGTGGTTTGCGTGTGCGAATCGTCAGATCCTTGGTGGAAAAGGCCCGCACATCATCCCACTGACCATGGGTGCCTTTCCGCAGACTTGGCAGCAGAGTGAGCAAACGCCACCAGTGATCAACCTCAAGACTGTAAAAATCGAGCAGGCCATCGGTCGCCGTCGCATCCTCATGAACAGTCATGCCGCCGCCATAATGCCTGCCATTGCCTACTGCGATCTGTAAGGTGCGCAGCTCTTCGCTTATCCCATCATGTTCAAGGGTTGCGGTAAAAAGGCGGGAGTCCGCCAGAAGCCGCGCTGCAACCAGACCATAACCAAGCTTGCCCCAATATTTCTTGGCTTTTTCTGTCAGTGACATAGCCAGATCTGCACTGAAACCAATGCTGGCAACGTTGAAAAACGGAAATCCATTGGCGTCGCCGAGATCGACCAGTGTCGTTTTGCCCTTGACGATGCTGTTGATGGCAGCGGGAATATCCAGAGGAATGCCAATTGTCCGGGCAAAGTCATTGGCGGTACCGAGCGGTAGGACACCCAGCGGAAGACCGGTATCGAGCAAAGCCTTGGCGCAGTCGTTCAGCGACCCATCACCGCCTCCGACAATCACCAGATCAATGTTTCCGGAATGTTTGTGAATAAGGTCGGAAAGGGGTTGGCCGCGGCTGGGCGTATCTTCGATGACATCAATGTCAGCCTGATCGAGCAGTTGCCGGACTTGAACAATGCCGGCCTTGCCACGGCGTGCATAGGGGTTCACCAGAACCAAAGCTCTTTTCGCTGTCAAACCGGTCTCCAGATTGGGGATTAAATTCATCAATCACACTGCCAATATGATTCTGGTCATTTTCCGGCAGTCATCCGCATATGTGGCGGGCAGGGGCTATATTCAACAAATGGTCTCGTCGGGGAGGTATTTGCGAGAGGAAAACAAAGGAAAAGGCGGCTTCGAAAAGCCGCCTTTCACGCATCGCTATCAATTATAGGGTGAATAACACTGGGCGCGCGGGCCGCCATAGGGCTGATAGCTATTGTCCGATGAACGGTACGAGCGATATTTGTTATAGCACCACTCCACATGGGCGCTGCCGCGGGCCGGGGCAACCCGGCGAGGCTGATTGGCGATTGCACCTCCAATGATCGCACCCGCGCCAAAGGCAGCCAATGGATACCACCAGCCATCATTGTGGCGGCGATAGCCTGGACGGGAGTGGCGATAACCGCGATGGCCCCGCCAATGATGGCCACGCCAGCGCCTGTCATGACGGTATTGAACCTGCTCGACACTCGATTTGATTTCGAGCGGGGCAGGGACAAATGGAGCCGCCGATGCCGGAATGATGGAGGTGACGCCCATTGCTAAGCTTAAAGCGCCTGCGAAAATTCCAGATACTATTTTCCTCATGCTTATTCCTCCTGAATGAGGCGTCCAGAATGAGCTTTTTCAGATGAATATTGGATGAATATAATAGAGGTTCAGCCCCACTTCATCTCGCCCTTTGCCACCTTCGCGCCGAGTTCGAGCGAAGAGACATCGACGAGGTTCGGGTAAAGCTTGGTCATGGCTGCGATCAGTTCCGCGCTGTTTTTCGTGCGAGCCATCTCTTTGTCAAAAGCAATAAGATAATCACGCGTAAACATGACGGCATCAATGCCTTGCGGGGCCCCTTCGACCTGATGTCCAGGAACGACGATTCTCGGTGCGCGCGCGATGATTCCGTCGAGCGCCTTGACCCATGCCGCGCGCAGTTCGGTCGTTGCTGAATCTGCGATCCAGACATGATTCCCGGAATCGACCAGCACGCCGCCGAACACCGCTTCGAGTGCGGGAACGTACAGATAGCGACGGTCGTGCATGTCCGGGATTTCAACGATCTCGATCGTATTTCCCTCAAGGTCAAGCGAGGCAGCGCTCGATGCTTCCGGAATCACGACGTCTGCGAGTGTCTGCGGACCGTTTTCCTTTAATTGCGGTCCCCAAACACCCAGCTTGGCCTCAACATTGGCTTTGATCGCCGCGACAGTGACCGGCTTGGCAATGACCACCGCCTTCGGAAAGGCTTCAACAATCGGGCGTAGGCCGAAATAATAATCCGGGTCGTTGCAGCTCACATAGACCGTAGTCAGGTTCTTGCCAGTCGCCTTGATGGCGGCCGCGACGGCTTTACCGTCGGAAAGAGTGAAACCACCATCGATCAGAATTGCGTCTTTCTCACCGGTCAAAAGCACCGGCGTGCGGCGGAATCCAGCTTCGTTTGCCTGGAAAAACGTCCATGCAAGGGCACTGTTGCTAGAGCGAGCGGAGGCGAGGGGCAGGACTGTCGCCAAGCCGGCAATAGCGGCGAGCTTAAAGGTTTCGCGGCGCGTGATCATGAGATGTTTCCCGAGGCTGATTTCTCTTTCTGCTTTATTTCACGCCTTGATGCGGTAATAAATATCAATCAATCATACAGACTGTACGATTTAATGAGACAAACATGCGTGATCTTCTCAATCTGAACCGGCTCATCTTCTTTACCTCGGTTATCGAAGCGGGCTCATTCACAGTGGCTGCTGATCGTCTCGGCGTCGCCAAGGCGGTCGTCAGTCATCAAATCGCGCGCCTTGAGGAGGAACTGGGCGTAACGCTGCTTTTGCGTACGACACGCCGTCTACATGCAACCGAAGAGGGCAATCTGTTCTATAAGCGTTGCATACTCATCTTAAGAGAGGCGGAAGCCGCCTACGGGGAATTGTCGCTTCGTAGCACGGAACCTTCAGGAACGCTGACGTTAACGGCCCCGCTCGACTATGGCACGGCTGTCGTAGCACCCACGATTGCATCGTATATGCAGGCATATCCGCAGATGCGGGTCGACGTGATCTTCGACGACAGCGTGAGCGATCTGATGGCTGACCAAATCGACTTATCGATTCGAGTCGGATGGCTAACCGATACCAGTCATCAGGCACGTCGGATCGGCACGTTTGAACAGATACTTGCCGCAACACCGTCTGTTGCCGCTCGCATTCCAGCTGACTTAACCCCAGCAGACGCGTGCAACCTACCATGGATCGCCAATGGGGCTTTGAAGAACCCTTTTCGCTGGACGTTTTCACGCGGACAAACGGAAGCTTTGACCGTTGAAATTCGTCCCATCATGATGGCGGACAAGACACCGTCAGCCTATGCCTGCACGCTGGCAGGAATTGGAGTCTCGGTTTTTCCCGACTACTTGGCCAAGGCCGATATGCAAGCTGGAAAACTCGTACGACTTTTCCCGGAATGGTCATTGCCGCAAGGAGGTATTCATGCCGTATTTCCTGCCGCCCGGTTTCGCCCCGCCAAGGTCAAAGCATTTCTGGACATGCTGGTGGTCGCAGAGCGTCAGCGCATGCGCGAAAGCGTAACACCCTCCACCTTGTAATCTTTGGTCGCTACGCCCAAACCCTAAGGGCACGTTCCATTCGGTCTGCTGCATATGTGACGATATAGGCAATGACCATGTAAACCACGACGGCGATGAGAAACGCTTCCAGATAATAGAAATTCAGCGCAGCGCTCAATTGTGATTGGGCGAAAATATCGACAACCTCGATTGCAAACCCCAGGGATAGCGCCTTCATGATCACCATGATTGAATTGGCAAGGTCCGGGATGGCCGCAACAATCACTTGCGGAAGCATGACACGCCGAAACACCTGGCTCTTCTTGTAGCCCAACGAGTAGGCCGCATCAGCTTGGCCAGTGTCAAAAGAATTCAGCGCACCCTTCACGACCTCCGCCTGAAATGCTGCAACACAAGCGGTCAAGGCGACAATGAGCGTCACCCAGTTCGGAGTTGCATGGCCATTGTAATCTAATCCGACAAGGGAAGCGAGGAAACGCGTGGCTGGCGGGAGCCCGTAATAGGCGAGGAAGATCACGATAACCATTGGGACACCCTTGAAAGCGACCTTATAGGCGACCACAATTTCACGCAGTACGGGAATCCGTCGGTATTCGATCATCGCGAACAAACTGCCGATAATCGTTGAGCAAACAAAGATGATCAGGGCCATGCCGAGTGTAACGGGAACAGCGCCAAGAATGTCGTACAGATCGGGGAGGAGGACTTCGGAAGCGAACATGTGATGAACTTCTCTTCAATCAGACGCTTGGCATCAGTGTGGCTGCGGCCGGCGTGGTGTTGGAGGTGAACTTTGCGTTTCGCGCTTCAAAAAAGCGTACAATCAGCCATGCCACCAGGCATAAGAGCGAATAAATTACCGCCAGCACGAGGTAGGTTTCGAACTGGTACTGGTTGTAGTCCCGCTCCATGACAAGGTGCGCCGTCGCCATCACATCAGCCGCGCCGATATACATGACCAGTGCCACGTTATGGATGAGATAGATGATGGCATTGCCGTAGCCGGGCAGGGCGATGTGGATAGCCTGCGGGCCGACGACGCGCAAAAGCTTCTTTAGAAATGTGTAGCCGAGACTGTCGGCTGCGTCATGCTGGCCCCGGTCAATGGCGAGGTAGGCTGGACGCAGGACCTCCGACAGATAACCTCCGTGATAGAGGCTGAGACCGACAATCGCAGCGACGTTCGGTGACACGAAATCCTCAACCTCGAATAGGGCTACCACCAGAGGAAGCCCGTAAAACGCTACGAACAACTGGAGCACCACAGGGACGCTCCGGGCATAGGACACGTAAATGTCAGCCAGTTGGCTGATCACTGGTATCCTGCGCACCCGGAACGTCGTTGCGATCAACGCCAGGCAGAAGCCGACGATCATGGCCGTGAATGTTATCGCGAGCGTCAGCGGCAATGCCTTCAACAACTCGGGAACCATTATCGAAAGATCCACCTTGCACTCCTTCTTTCAGTTTGGGCTTTGACCGTCAGGCGCGGCGTTATTTCATGTAGGTGGTGATGTCTTCGCCGAACCATTTCTGCGACAGCTTGGCGAGTGTGCCGTCCGCCTTGAGCTCCTTCAAAGCCTTGTCGATGCCATCGGAGAGAGCCTGATTTTCTTCGGAGCGATGGATCAGGATAAAGGTGCTGTTGATCGCAACTGGTTCGCTCGCCTTGATGTTGAGCTTCTGTTGGTCGATCACAGTCTGCTCACCGAGATTGGAAGGCAGGACGAGGGCATCATACTTGCCGTTCTCGACTTCTTTCAGACGGTCAGGATAAGGGATGCCTGCACTGGATGCGGTGATCTCGATCTTGGTGTCGGGGTTCTTTTCCTGCCACGCCGTGGCAAACTTGTAGATGCCGCCGCCAGCTGTGACGGGCACGATCTTCTTGCCGACCAGATCTTTCATCTCGTTGATGCCGCTGTCCTTACGGCTGTAGATCTTAATCAGGCTTGCGCCGATTGGGCTTTCAGGGATGAGGAACTGCTTTTCGCGAGCGGGCGCCCGGTAGTAGCCGCCGGTCGCGATATCGTACTTGCCGGTGACAAGGCCGGTCTCTTGCGCAATGTCTGCAGCGCCTTCCATGACGAACTTGTATTGAGGCAGCTTGGCATTGATCGCCTTGAGCACATCAGGTTCGTAACCCTGCGGCTCGACGCCGATTGCACCCCAGGACAGCGGCTTGGATTCCGCTGCGGTGGCGATCTTTATCGTACGAACATCCTGGGCAAGAGCTGCGCCAGTGGTAACGACGGCAATTGCGACGCCAGCTACGGCAAGGCCAAAGGCTCTACGCGAGATTGATTGGAATGAAGACATATCGGGGTATCCTTTCTTTAAAAGGCGTGTTCAGAGTTGAGAAATTGCGTAAGACGCGGATTTGACGGAGCGTCAAAAATTTCGGACGGACTACCTTGAGATGCGACGACGCCGCGATCCATAAACACGATGCGGTTCGAGACATTCTTGGCGAACTGCATTTCATGGGTGACAAGGAGCGAGGTGATTCCAGACGATGTGACGTCACGAATAACCTTGAGAACTTCGCCGACAAGCTCAGGATCGAGTGATGACGTTGGTTCATCGAACAGCATGACATCCGGCTTGACGGCGAGCGCGCGCGCAATGCCGGTCCGCTGAAGTTGCCCGCCTGAAAGCTGGGATGGATAGCTGTCGATCTTGTCGGACAGGCCCACACGGTCAAGCTCTTGCAGCGCAATGGCATGAGCTTCGTCTTTTGACTTTCGCTGTACAACTATGAGCGGGTCCATCACATTCTGGATGACCGTCATGTTCTTGAAGACATTGAACTGCTGAAAAACCATGGCCGTGCGAAGCCGGATCGCCTGGATCGCGTTTTTATCCGGTTTTTCATAGTCCATGCGGATCTGATCAAAGGCGATTGTGCCGGATGCCGGCTTTGCCAGATAATTGATGCACTTCAGGAGCGTGGTCTTGCCGGTGCCGCTGGGGCCGATGATCGAAACCACGTCCCCGCGATTGACAACGAGATCAACGCCATTGAGGACCTGCGTCTTTCCGTAGGACAGCTTTAGGTTCTTGAGCTCAAGCATTTCAGATCAATGTCCTTTCGGAAGGTGTTGCACAATTCGTCGGGGTTTCGCTGTCGACCCACTCGTCTCCATTTAGTTCGGGTGTGTCGAACGCCTGAAGATCAGCGAAGTGACGCTCGCGATCTTCGACGAAGAGCGCCTTTACGATGCCGCGCGCGAGACGATCGGCGCCCTCGCTGACTGCGGGAATGTCGCCCGTGAGCTTGCCGTGGCTCAGGGTCGCCGGGAAATTAAAGCAGTGAATCTTTGACAGGGCCGGGCATGCACCGGGTTCTTTTTCGAGGAATTCGAATGCTTCTCCAAGATCGGGCGACGCCTGCAGCTCGTTGTTTTGCATATCTGCCGGGACGGGGAACCTGTCGCGCCACAAGCGGATAGACGGTGCGACCGCAGCAAGTTCCGACCGATTGATCACGTCGATCCTGAAGCCGGTCCCGAAAATCAGGAAGTCGAGGGGATAACGCCCTTTCGGAGTCACCACCACGATATGGTCTCCGTGGTGCTCCAACGAGGTGATGGGGCTTCCCAGGTGAAGATGAGCTTGCGCGAACGCGCTGACCCGCAGAACACTCGGGCGGGGCGGCGGCGTCTGCTGGCCCATCGTATAGTCCAGGAATCGCCACTTCCACTCATCCGGAAGGCCCACAAATCCGTGCACAACCCCTTGGCTGCCAATGCCGGTGAACTTGTTGATCCGTGGCAGTTCCTTGCGGCGCACAAACATGTCCAGGCGTCCCGCCCCAGCTTCAAGCGCTGTCGCAGCATTGTCCATCGCCGATGCGCCAGCGCCTATAACCCCGACACGCTTGTTTTTCAGCGCCGCGAAATCAATCTCATCGGCGGTATGAGCCCAGAATTTCCGTTCAATGCCGTCGGCGATAGGGGGCACATATGGACCGCCCAGACCATCTCGACCTGTCGCGAGTACCACATGGCGGGCGATTATCGTTTCGGTGCGGCCGTCTTGCTGGCAAATCAGATCGAGCATGCCGTCGTCGCGCGGAAGAATTGCATCCACCGAGATATTGTTGCGGACCGGCAGTTCAAGCACCCGGCGATACCAGATCAGATAGTCCATCCAGATTTCGCGCGGCGCCCGGTCGAGAGCAGCCCAGGCCTCAATACCATAGCGTGCCTCATAATATGCCCGGAAAGTGAGGGCAGGCAGCCCCATGGCGGGTCCGGTCAATTGCTTGGGTGAGCGCAAGGTGCGCATGCGCGCAAACGTGATCCACGGCCCCTCTTGTCCAGCAGGTGCCTTGTCGAGAACGATGTGGTTGGCAACGCCGAGCCGTTTGAGCATACCGGAGGCGACAAGGCCAGCCATGCCGCCGCCGATGATGACGACATCGACAACTGCTTTGCCATTTGCCATGCGCGGGGGAACCCAGGACTTGGCAGGTAGCTCCAGCCAGGCAAGATCTTGCCGCAGGCGTGCCTCCAATGCGTCGAGGCCGGTTGGCAAAATGGAAGGCTCGCTCATGACAGCGTTCCTTCCGGCACTATGCTATTTCCATAGATGGCTTCGGCCAATGCCCCGTCGCCACCCAACTCGCGCAGGCGGCAGCCAGGCATGGCCAGTGCGACGGCACGGGCAGCGTCAATCACGGCGGCGACGGTCGGGCTCAGCGGATGTGCGGCAGGCGAGATCGCGCCGAACAGAAAGGGGATAGTTTGGTCGAGTGTTCGCATCACGATCCCCTCCAGCGGCACGCCAACAACGGTCGCTGGTTCAACGAGCGCCACCCCAAGTCCGACGCGGACCATCGTGAGTGCCGTCATGGAGGAATTAACGTCGATAATCCGCTGCGGCGCGACGCCCGCCCGCGCCAAAGCTTCGTCAATGCGATGGCGCAATCGGAACGGATTGGCCAAAGTGATGATACGGCGCTCGGCAAGATCGGCGAGACGCACCACGTCATTTCCTGCGAGAGGATCGTCTACGGCAAGAGCGACGACGCATGGCGCATCGGCAATCCAGTGCACATCCAGGCCCGGATGTTCCAAAGGGAGACTGGCAATGCCGAAGTCCGCCGAGCGGGCGAGAACGGCCTGCACTACATTTTCGGCAGCCAATGCCTGGATATGGAGATGGCGAGGAATGAGATCCGGCGAGACAGCCGCAAGTGCCCGCGGAAGAACGCCAGCTGCAAGCGAGGGCGTGGCGGCGATGGTGAGCGAGATTGGCTCATCAAGACCAATAGCGTTTGCCCGCTCGCGGATATGCGTCAGGCTGGCAAGGTGGCGTTCGACTTCCGCATGAAACTGCAAGCCTCGCGACGTCGGCGTGATGCGCGGTCCACTGCGATGGAGCAGTGCGTAGCCTAGATCGGCTTCTAGATCTTGAATCAATCTGCTGACGGCAGGTTGCGAGCGGCCAAGGAGCCTCGCTGCCCCGGTCACGCTACCAGCGGACATGACTGCTGCGAATGCTTCAAGTTGCCGAATGTCAAATAATCTAGAATGCATATTTTATATTAAGCACCCATCTCAATGCACGTACAGTATAATGATGCTCAATTTAGTCACGAAATTGGATTATTATTCCGCATCATTAGCGATGTATCATGATAAATTGACATGATAACAGGTCGTGCCTAATTACATGGCACACCAGCCATCAATATGAGGAGCTAGTTTTGACACTCATCGAAACCCTTGCCTCCGTCAGGCCGGGCACCGCCCTGGCGGACGCTATGGAGAAACGCGCGGAAATATTGCGCCTCAGTGAAGCAGCGCACGACGCCGTTGTCCTACCGCGTGATCCAGGTGGTCTTTCGCTTGGATTAAGGGCAGCACTTGCCGCTCGAATGGCGCGGCAGAACCGCAATGCCGCGCTCGCAGACCATTATGACACCCTGGTTGCGCGCGCTGACGAACCGGCCACGGCCCCGCTTGCTGATCCCGAAGCCACCGTTACCGAACCACGTGTCGCGGAGATTGTCCGCCATGCCGACCGGCTGACAGTCGCGCCACGAGATGCGACGCAGGCTCATATCGAGGCTTTGCGTCAGGTCGGCGTCACCGACGCCGATATCGTTCGGCTCGCGGAGCTTGCGGCCTTTGTCAATTATCAGGTGCGTGTTCTTGCAGGCTTGAAACTGATGGGAGAAATGCGATGAGCGAGGTTGTCCATACTTTTACTACAACGGTTCCGCGCTGGCAGCCCTATGTTGTCCCGGTGGATTTCGCGGCCGCGACAGAAGAGCAGCATGCGGCGATGCAGACAACGCCGTCGAACAAGGGCATTTCGCCCTATGTGCTTACCCTGGCGCACGATCCTGAGACACTTGCTGTTCGCTCGCCCCTGTTCAACCTGATCATGTATGGAAAAGACGGCTTGGCATCGAGCGAGCGCGAGCTGGGCGCAGTTGCGGCATCCATCGTTAACCGCTGCGTCTACTGTGCCGCCGTCCACGCTTCGCGGTTCACCGCCCAGACGAAACGCAGCGACGTAATTGACGCGATCTTCGCTGATGGGCTGAACGCAACGATTGACGAGCATCTACAAGCCATTTTTGATTTTTCAGCACATTTATCGCCGACACCGCCCGAGGCGACAACGGCCGATGTGCGAGCTCTGGCGGATGTTGGGCTTAACGAACTCGAAGTTCTTGACCTCGTTCTCTCATCCGCAATCTTCGGCTGGGCAAACCGCCTGATGCACACCCTCGGCGAACCGATCAAGGATTAGGGGCGACTGTAGCGTAGTCTGATACCGGGATAGCGCCTGCGGACCTGAGGATCAGCGCAACACTGTTGCGTGCGATGCGCTCAAGTTCCGGCTGTTCTGTCCCGGCACGGGCGCGCAATGCAAGACTGTGCTGCAAGGCGGCGAGCAGGTCGGCGAGGGCATCTACATCGGTTTCAGGCGGTAACTGGACGTCGTCGCGTGCCACCGCGATACGATTGCGAAACCGCGCGTCGGTGCGTTCGAGAGCGGCAGACAGTTCCGCGCTCATCACAGGATCGGCCGTAGCTTCGCCGGCTATGACGCTGAGCATGGGGCAACCGAGCGGGCGATCATCACCTTCCGAATAGATAGCAACAAGTATAAGGAAATAGGCTTCGAGCGCTTTTGCAAACGAAGGTTCGTCGAAGAGGGCACGGTTCCAGTCTACGGCTTTGTCCTCAACATACTGTCCGACTGCCCGCAGATAGATGCTGCGCTTGTGACCGAAGGCGGCATAAAGGCTCGGCCGCGCCATTTTCGTGGCCTCCGACAGATGATCCAGCGACGTGGCGGTGTAGCCATGGCGCCTAAATTCCAGGAGCGCAGCGTCGAGCGCTGCCCTGGTGTCGTATTTGCGTGGACGCCCACGGGTGGATTTCTCATTCATTTTTGTACCGTATCGCAATAAATTCGTTGCGCCATATTTTTATGCGAACTAGTATAAAATAAGTGACTCAGAAAAAACACCCCTCTGGAAGAAGTCGGGCGAATAGGCGCTTGCATTCCGCCCTGCAGCGCTCAGGCCGCATACGCAAGCGGCGAACCGCCCCGGAAAAGGACAATCCATGACTGATAAAATCCGCATCGGCATTAACGGGTTCGGACGTATTGGCCGGACAGTTCTAAGGGCTGCCATGGCGCGCGACGACGTCGAGGTCGTGGCAATCAACGATCTGCTGCCAATCGATCATCTGGCTTATCTCCTCAAATATGACAGCGTGCATGGCGGCTTCGGGGCCAGTCTAGCCGCTGCGGATAACGCCCTCGATATCAATGGTAGCAAGGTCAGGGCTTTCGGCGAACGGGAACCGGGCGCGATCCGTTGGGGCGACGTCGGCGTCGATCTCGTCATTGAGTCCACCGGTCTGTTCCTGACAAAAAAGGCCGTGGAAGGACACCTTGCTTCCGGTGCAGGTAAAGTATTGCTCTCCGCACCGCCAGAGGACGACACACCTGTCTTTGTGATGGGTGTCAATGCGGTCAACTACGCCGGTGAAAACGTTGTTTCGAATGCGTCATGCACGACGAATTGTGTAGCGCCGCTCGCCAAAGCACTGAATGACGCTTTCGGCCTTGAGGAAGCGCTGATGCTTACGGTTCACGCGACAACGTCGAGCCAGAACACGGTCGATGGCGTGGCGCGCAAGGATTGGCGTTTCGGGCGTGGCATCCTTGAAAACATCATCCCGGCGACCACCGGTGCGGCGCGCATGGTGGGCAAAGTTATCCCCGAGCTGAATGGACGGATCAACGGCATGGCGGTGCGCGTGCCGGTGTCGGACGTCTCGATGATTGATCTTACATGCCGGCTTAGGGAAAGCGTGTCTTATAAGGACATTTGCGCGATGCTCCGCGAGCAGGCGGCAAGCGCGATGCATGGCATTCTCGCTTATTGCGATGAGCCTGTCGTCTCTACCGATATGCGCGGTAATCCGCATTCTTCAATCATCGACGCGCTCGCCGGCATGCAGATTGAAAGCGGACTGACCAAGGTCGTTGCCTGGTATGACAATGAATGGGGATATGCCTGCCGTTGCCTCGACTTGGCAGCGCATGTTTCGCGCGCGAGGTAGCAGCCGGATTGGAACGATTAGAAAAAGCCGAACGAAAGTAAACTCTGCCTTTGTCCGCTAACCTGCCTTTTTATCATTTACTGCAATAAAATGGCGGAGGGGGTGGGATTCGAACCCACGGTAGGCTCTCACCTACGCCGGTTTTCAAGACCGGTGCCTTAAACCGCTCGGCCACCCCTCCAACCTGTTGAAAACACTTGATGACCTGGTTCAGGATCATTTCGGAGATAAAGCAATTGCGATTGCTTTTCTGCCGAATGTTGTTCGGGGGCCTTTATAGCCTTTCGGATTGCCGCGTCAACCTGTTCTACAGCGACTATTTGCGTTGGCGATATTAGATGTGAATAAAGGCCAGACGAGCCGCAAATGGGAAACAATGTCAGGCTCTCGAGATGGGACTGAAACCACACAAAAGTGAGGCCCAGATTGCCGCATGATTTTATTCATGGACGATACTGAGCCTCTATCAGGATGCTTTCCGAAACATGTTCGATGCCGTCCTGATATAGGTAAAATCCATCACCGCACGATTGGTTCCAGTAATTAATTCACTATTGACGAATTTTCTGATTCCAAAAAAATCGGCGAAAATCAGAACGTTCAATTATGAAGGGACCAGCGCTCACCATTCAGTGTCGTGTCAGCAATTGCCTTCAGACAGGTCACGTCACAACCTGAAGAAGGACAAGACCATGAAATCCATTTTTGCCGCTTTGACACTTTCTCTCGTTGCCAGCACCGCAATGGCTGCCCCAAAATGCGATACCCCTAAAGAGAAGTGGCGGCCAAAAGAGGCGCTGCAGAAACAGCTTGAGGGTGAGGGATGGAAAGTCAAAAAGATCAAGACAGAGAATGGTTGCTATGAAGCCTATGCGACCAAAGCGAGTGGTGAGAAGCTGGAAAGGTTCTTTGATCCAGCAAGCTTCAAGGCCATGGGCGATGACAAGTGAGTTATCAGAAATAGCGTCGCAAGAGCGACAATCCATCAAGACATGGCCCGGATATATCCGGGCCATGCACTGGACACTCGCATCCTGTGTATTGGGCGCCTGGATAATGTCCGAGAATATCCGCTGGGTTCATGAATATCTGGGCTATGGCGCCGTTACCATCGTTACCATCCGTATTTTTGCCGGTTTTTTGGATGGTGGCTTTGTCAAATTTACAAACTTTGTGAAAGGACCTGCCGAGACAGTTGGGTATCTCAAGCAAATCTGGCGGGGAAAAGAAGAGCGTCATATCGGGCATAATCCTGCCGGTGGCGCAATGATCCTGGCGCTATTGCTCACCATAAGCATGACAGGGCTGACCGGCTGGCTGTTAACAACAGATCGTTTCTTTGGCGAAGAGTTACTTGAAGATGTGCACCAGTTTCTTGCCAACGGTGTCATTTTTCTTGTGGCGCTTCATTTGGCCGGCGTCCTTCTCGCCAGTGTTCGTCACAAGGAAAATCTCGTCGCAGCGATGATTACGGGGCGGAAGAGACTGACATAGGGCACTCAGATTCTCAGAAATATACTGCAACGCTTGGAAAAGGGTTGTCGTCATTGGGAGAATGCGACCAGACGTCATTTTCAGTTGGGAAACAGCATTAACAATTGTTTATGGAGATGGCAGTCTGGAGGCCATCGCCTAGACGTCGGGGCGCGTGCTCAAGATCACCTGCCTTACGCTTGCAAATCCATCCATAAACATGCGTAATATTATCAATCCCGCAAAGCATTTGTTAACAACGTATCAACCTCTGGATGACATTGATGGACGTCGTACAAATCCGGTTATGTGTCTCGGCTTTGCGCAGATGTTTCAATCTGGTATTTATGCCTTGATGTAAAATTGTGGGGACGGCCGTGCAGGCCGGTGGTTTGCATTGCCAAAAGCCAAAACCTTCCGAGTTTTCGAGTTCAGCCGCATTGCGGGCGTCGTGGCCATGGGTGTTCTCATGACAGCCTGCGCTTCGCCAAAGGCCAAGATCACCAAGAAGTCCCACGGCAAGGAATATTTTGCTGAATCCAAGTATGGTGTGAAGGCAAGCCCGCGCGTTTGGACCGGCGGAAAGATCACACGGGGCGGTGGCCGCAATCAGGTCGGACGTCCATATCAGGTTGCAGGCAAGTGGTATTACCCCAAGGAAGAGCCGGGCTATGTGCGCAAGGGCAGGGCCTCATGGTATGGTTCGGCATTTCACGGGCGCTTGACCGCCAATGGCGAAGTCTATGACACGGCACAACTTTCCGCAGCGCACCCAACTATGCCGCTGCCAAGCTATGCACGCGTCACCAATCTTGGAAATGGCGCGTCAGTTATTGTGCGCGTCAATGATCGCGGACCCTATCATAGCGACCGGGTAATCGATCTGTCGCAGCGTGCTGCCACTATGCTGGACTATCAGCATACAGGCACTGCAGATGTAAAAGTTGAATATGTTGGCCGTGCACCGCTTGAGGGCGACGATGATCGTTTTCTCATGGCATCCTATCGCGGACCAGGCGCATCCGATCCTTGGGGACAACCGGCATCTGGCGTCATGATCGCAATGAACGGCACCACGCCAACAGCGAGAAAGCAGACGCCCGTTCCCGGTATGGTACGTCCTGAACCCGCAGGTATTCAGGTGGCGAGCCTTGGCACACAGCCAATTTCTTTAGGGGAGCAGGCCAATCAATTGGCGACGCCGCAATCCCAGCCAAGTCTGGTCGATGACACGGGCCTGTCGTTCAACACGGATATTGATCCGGTTCTGCCTCTGATCGGACCATTTATTGCCGATAAACCTGCGGTACTCGTAGGCTCATATAAGGCCCAGAAGCCTACATCCTCACCCTTCGTCAATTCCTATGCCAGCGAGCGTATAGAAATGGCGCATGCGCCTGCCGCAGCGACGGAAATGCTGTTGACGTCGGAAGCTGTAACAAGCGCTTGGAAATCAATGAGCGCCTCGCAAAGCGCATTCCAGGGCGAGTATGTTGATATTGGCCTTTTTGCCGACAAGGAAGAAGCCACGCGCTTGATGAACACACTTGCGCCACTTGGCAAAATAAAACTTTCCGAAGTCGCCAGCCCTACCGGTAGCCGTATCGCGCTCGCCGCGAAGGCTGACACCGCAAAACAGACTGATGCATTGTTACAGGCAGCCTGGAAGGCTGGCGCAACAGACGCATTTGTTGTTCGCGATGACAGAAGCTAAGCCCGGCAGGACATTCTCTTATCTGACAAAGCATATTCATACCTGTGCTTTGAGTATTGGTATTTTGCTCACGCCCTTGGTTGCCAATGCCGAGGAAGCGCTGTTTGACACCAAAGCCAAACAGGCTCTTATGGTCGAAGACCAGACCGGAACAATATTATTCGCCAAATCGCCCGACACGCTGATCGAGCCGGCGGCTCTGGCAAAGCTCATGACGATGGAAGTGGTGTTTCATGAGTTGAAGGCGGGCAGGATTTCGCAGACGACGCAATATACTGTCAGCGAGAATGCCTGGCGCACGGGCGGCGCGCCATCTGGTGGCTCGACCATGTTCGCCAAACTTAAATCCCAGCTCGCGGTCGGCGATCTGATACAAGGCGTCATCGTGCAGTCGGCTAATGATGGCTGCATCATTCTCGCGGAAGGAATTGCGGGCTCAGAGGCGAAATTTGCCGAATTAATGAACGCGCGCGCCAAGGAAATAGGGCTTACCGCTTCGACATTCGTCAATTCCACCGGGCTGCCGGACCCAAAGCAGCGGGTATCGCTAACCGATCTTGTGAAGTTGGCGCGACACATAAAAAAGGAATACCCTGAATATTACAAAACCTATGCGCAGGACAATTTTACCTGGAACAACATTTTTCAGCGCAACCGCAATCCGCTGTTGCGGCTTGATATTGGCGCAGACGGCATGGGTACCGGCTACACCGAGCAATCCGGTTATGGCATTGTCGGTGCAGCAGAGCGGGGCGGCCGGCGTTATATCGTTGCATTGAGCGGCCTTGCGACAGACAAAGAACGTGCCGAGGAAGCCAAGCGCATTTTTGAATGGGCTTATCAGGCCTTCGAAGAAGTCGACATTTTCGCACCCAACGAATCTGTTGGCGAGGCCAGCGTATTTGGCGGCGTAAAGTCCGGCGTTCCACTAAAAGCGCATGAGAAAGTGAGCATACTTGTTCCCGTGGCTAACCGCGACCGCCTCAAGGCACATGTGGTCTATAATGGACCATTGGTGGCACCGCTCGAAGCGGATCAAAAAGTTGGCACATTACGTATCTGGATTGGCGATGCACTCGTGCAGGAAACGCCGGTCTATACAGCGGAAGCCGTAGAAAGCGGCGATCTCACGGAACGCTCGCTGAATGCGGTATTCGAGCTGACCACGGGCTGGATGCGTCGATTGAACTTTTAAACTTCTTGGCAATTGCCCCCCAATATCAGTAGACATGCCATATTGCATGTTTGCAGTACGTGGTTCATGCCAGTAACGAAGAGATCGAGGCGTGCAGGGATTGTTCATTACATTTGAAGGCGGCGAGGGCGCTGGCAAATCCACCCAGATTGCCCGGTTGAGCGAGTATTTGCGTTCTGACGGCGAAGATGTGCTGGTAACGCGCGAGCCCGGCGGGACGCCAGGAGCTGAAGCTGCCCGCCACGTTATTCTGAGCGGTGCGGCAGAATCACTGGGGCCCGCAATGGAAGCAATTTTGTTTGCCGCTGCGAGAAATGACCACGTGGAGCAGGTTATCCGTCCGGCATTGCAGGCTGGGCGTACTGTGCTATGCGATCGTTATATTGATTCAAGCCGCGTCTATCAGGGCGTTACGGGAAATCTGGACCCTCAGCTTATGCGTGCCATAGAACGGACAGCTATTAACGGCCTGATTCCGGACCTGACGATCATTCTCGACCTACCTGCGGAACTTGGCCTTCAACGGGCCAATAAGCGGCGCGGCACTGACATTGCGGACCGCTTTGAAAAAGAGACCGTGGAATTGCATATAAAACGGCGCGAGGCATATCTTGCTATCGCCAATGCAGAGCCGAAGCGCTGCAAAGTTATCGCTGCGGATCGGCCTATCGATATAATATCGGCCGAGATCATCGCTTATGTTGATCAAGTGAGGGCTGCAAACAAGCACAAAGACACTCAAACAGTTGAGGCGGCGAAGTGAGCGAGCCAGTTCTGGACGTACCAGCCACACATGACGCTATTGATGGCGTTCCATCGCCTTCAGCAAATCCAGCACTGTTTGGTCATGTGGGGATACGAGCCTTTTTGGCTCAAGCCTATCAGTCCGGCCAAATGCACCACGCCTTGCTTCTTGAAGGTCCTCCAGGTGTTGGCAAGGCGACGCTGGCATTTCATCTCGCTGGACATATGCTGAAATATCCCCAGCCTGAAACCGCACCATTGACGCTTGCAACACCTAATTTCGCAACCGCACCCTACAGGCAAATTGCGACCGGAACGCATCTTTCCATTCTGCATATAAGCCGGCCATTTGATGCAAAAGGCGGAAAATTCAAGACCGGAATACCGGTTGAAGAAATTCGGCGCGTAGGACATTTTCTAAACCGGACATCGCATGATGGCGCATGGCGCATTGTAATCGTGGATCCAGCTGATGACATGAATCGTAATGCTGCCAATGCCTTACTAAAAACTCTTGAAGAACCACCCAAGCGAACACTTTTCATTTTGATATCGCATTCTTCAGGGCGGCTATTGCCGACAATTCGTTCGCGCTGCCAATCGATTCGTTTCGAACCACTGGCGAACGAGGATCTATCAGCGGCATTACAGGCGATTAATCTCGACACCCAAACACTGCCCGATGCAGATCAATTGATGGCTCATGCGGATGGCAGCGTGCGCAAGGCCGCGCTATTGCTCGCCTTTGGCGGCCTCGAAATCTCGGCGGCGGTGGACAGCATACTGGCAAAACGCGTTTTTGACGTGCCAAAGGCTCACGCTCTGGCAACAGCCCTCTCGGGCCGTGACGCGGAGATTCAATATGACTTGTTCCTCGATGATTTGCTGGCGCGGATCGCCGTAAAGGCACGACTTGCCGCCGAGCAGGACAGTGCCAACGAAGCCAATCGCTGGTCATTGCTATGGCGGGAAATCCAGAATGAGGCGAGGGATGCTGCGGCCTTCAATCTTGATCGCAAACAAACCGTTTTGATTTTTCTTGAGCGTAGCCAGCGGGCATTCAATTAGAGCCGCACAGCAAACCCGCCCACTATGGCAATCACGTCTGACTTGCGTTATGTCAACTTTTCCCAAGATGCGGAAAGAAGAGACAGAGTCAGGTACCCATGAGCCGCGAAAAATTCTACATCACGACTGCCATCGCTTATCCAAACGGAAGCCCGCATATCGGTCACGCCTATGAGGTGATTGCCACCGACGCTATTGCACGCTTCAACCGCCATGACGGCAAGGATGTCATGTTCCTGAGTGGAACGGACGAGCACGGTATCAAGATGCTGCAGACGGCGCGCAAAGAAGGCATCAGCCCGCGTGAACTCGCTGATAGAAATGCTAAACTTTTCCGTGACATGGGGCATCTTTTGAATGCTTCGTTTGATGACTACATTCGCACGACGGAAGAGCGCCACTATAAATCTTCGCAAGCGATCTGGCAGAAAATGGCCGATGCGGGTGACATTTATAAGGGCGGTTATGCCGGCTGGTACTCCGTGCGCGACGAAGCCTATTATCAGGAAGAAGAGACGGAGCTGCGTGCGGACAATGTGCGCTACGGCCCGCAGGGCACGCCTGTGGAATGGCTTGAAGAGGAGAGTTATTTCTTCCGTCTGTCAGCCTATCAGGGCCGCCTGCTTGCACTATACAGCGAGAATCCAAGCTTTATCGGACCCGACGAGCGACGCAATGAAGTTGTGTCCTTTGTCAAATCCGGACTGAAAGACCTTTCAATTTCACGAACCACGTTTGATTGGGGCGTCCCTGTTCCCGGCGACGAAAAGCATGTGATGTATGTATGGGTGGATGCCCTGACCAATTACATCACGGCAACAGGTTACCCGGACGAAAATGCAGATCTTTGGCATTATTGGCCCGCTGATGTGCATATTATCGGCAAGGACATTATCCGCTTTCACTCGGTTTACTGGCCAGCATTTCTCTGGTCTGCCGGGATCGAATTGCCTAAGCGGGTTTTCGGGCATGGGTTTGTCTTTAACCGCGGCGAGAAAATGTCGAAATCGGTTGGCAACGTGATTGATCCAACTGCGCTCGTGGAACATTACGGGCTTGATCAGTTGCGTTATTTCCTGCTGAGGGAAATACCGTTCGGTCAGGATGGCAATTACAGCCATGAAGCGATCGTCAATCGTACAAATGCCGATCTTGCCAATGATCTTGGCAATCTGGCGCAGCGTTCGCTGTCGATGATCGCCAAGAATTGCGAGGCCAAAGTGCCAAAACCTGGCGAATTGACTGAAGCCGACAAGGCAATTCTCGATCAGGCAATCGCGGCATTGGATACGGCACGCAAAGCTGTTGGCGTTCAGGCACTGCATCAGGCCTTGGCGGCAATCTTTGGCGTCGTGGCCGAAGCAAACCGCTATTTTGCAGGGCAGGAGCCTTGGGCGCTGAAGAAAACCGATCCAGCCCGCATGGAAACTGTTCTTTATGTGACAGCAGAAGTGATCCGGCGTGTCGGTATTCTTTGCCAGCCATTCATTCCGGGTTCGGCTGAGAAATTGCTCGATATTCTGGCGGTACCGGCCGACGAGCGCAACTTTACTGACCTCGTGGAAAGCCAACTTGTTCCGGGTGGCGATTTGCCTGCACCGCAGCCTATTTTCCCTCGCTACGTCGAAGCAGACAAAGCGGAATAGACTGATGCTTGTTGATAGTCACTGCCATCTGGATTTTGCAGATTTCGCCGAGGAACGCGATGCCATCGTTCAGCGGGCGCTTGATAATGACATCAAGCGCCTTGTAACGATTTGCACGCGTGTTCGCCGTTTCGATAGCATCATTGCGATCGCGGAGGCCTATGAGAGCGTTTACGCCTCCGTTGGCACGCATCCCAATAATGCCCACGAAGAGCTGGATGTGACGGTTGAAGAGCTTGTCGAGTTGTCAAAACATCCAAAGGTCGTGGCCATTGGCGAGGCAGGACTTGATTATCACTATGATTATGCGCCGCCCGCAGCGCAGGATCAGGGTTTCCGGACACATATCTCGGCATCCAGAATAACGCAGCTGCCATTGGTCATTCACGCGCGCAGCGCCGACGAAGACATGATCTCGATCTTGCGTGAAGAAACAGGGAAGGGCGCCTTCCCTTTCATTCTACATTGCTTTTCGTCCGGTGCCGAACTTGCACAAGTGGGTGTAGAGCTTGGTGGCTATATCTCATTTTCCGGTATTCTGACTTTCAAAAACTCGCCCGAAATTCGGGAGATTGCACGAAATGTTCCGCGCGACCGGCTTTTGGTCGAAACCGATGCTCCATATCTTGCACCCATGCCGCATCGCGGAAAACGCAACGAGCCGAGCTTCGTTCGCCATACGGCTGCTGTTCTGGCCGAAACGATTGGCGTAAGCGAGGCTGAAATCGCCAATATAACGTCTGACAATGGGTTCCGCCTGTTTACAAAGATGCCAAGGCCAGCTCATGCCTGATCGCTTGCGCTTCACTATCCTTGGATGCGGTTCGTCGCCCGGCGTGCCGCGGCTTAATGGTGACTGGGGCAATTGCGATCCGAACGAGCCAAAAAACAAACGCCGGCGCGCATCGATGCTTGTCGAGCGTATTGGCGATCATGGCACCACAACAGTCATTGTTGATACGGGGCCGGATTTCCGCTCGCAGATGATCGATTTTGGTCACGGCAAGCTGGACGCCGTTGTCTATACTCACGCCCATGCCGACCATATTCATGGGCTCGATGACTTGCGCACCTTTGTCATCGACAGACGCGATCTTGTGAATATCTATGCCGACGCAGCGACGCAAAGACGCTTGATGGAGGGATTTTCTTACTGTTTCAAAACACCGGAAGGCTCAAGCTATCCGCCGATCTTGCGACCGCATGAGATTATCCATCACGAAGCCTTCGAAATTGACGGGCCGGGCGGACCAATCAGGTTTTTACCTTTGCCTCAGATACATGGCGACATTCTTTCCCTGGCTTTCAGGATCGCCGATGTTGCTTATTGTTCCGATGTGAATGCGTTTCCCGACACAACTGCAGCTCAGCTTTTCAACCTTGATACTTTGATCATCGACGCTTTGCAGTATCGTCCACATCCAAGCCATTTTTCACTCGAAGAATCAATGGATTGGATTGATAAGTTGAAACCTCGTCGAGCATATCTCACACATATGCATATACCCCTGGATTATGGAACTGTGCTGCGCGAAACTCCAGATAATGTCGAACCGGCCTATGACGGGCTGTCTTTTGAGGTCGAATTGTGAGCAAGAGCGTTGAACGTGTCCGGCAGGCCGCCGTAGCCGCCGGTCTCGACATCGAAATTCGCCAAATGGCTGATTCAACGCATACGGCTGAAGATGCGGCAGTACAATGCGGCGTTACGGTAGCGCAAATCGTCAAATCCTTGGTTTTTCAGGGTGCAGACAGCAATAGTCTTTATCTCTTCCTTGTATCCGGGCCGCGCAAGCTTGACCTCGACAAGGCCGCCAAACTGACAGGCGAGCCATTGCATCGGGCCGACCCGAAATATGTGCGCAAGGAAACGGGCTTTGCTATCGGCGGAGTATCGCCATTGGGCCATCTGATCGAAATCCAGACATATGCAGATGAAAGCCTGATGCAGTTTGATATTGTATGGGCAGCAGCAGGTGGAACGAACTTTGTTTTTCCATGTGAACCACACAGGCTGGCAACAGCCGCCAAAGCGCATATTGCTGACATTACAATTTAGATCTCGATGCATTAATCAAGGTTTTTGATCAAGCAAAACCGCGTCATAGCTGGGTTTTGGTCATCCCATTAGTTCCATAATCTATCTTATGCGACTTAAGTGTAGGCGCTCTGTAAAGTTGAAATGTCACACTCCCCGGATCATACGACATCCAGGAAATTGCGGATGAGCAATCTCGCTCTTATACAGTTGAGTGTGGACGAACCGCCGCACGGTCGCCCGGTTGTTTTTGGCGTCGACGTGCCAATTGCAATCCTACACCGGACTTGCCTGGAAACAGTCGGTTCCTTCGGCAAAACTCACCCAATGATGTTTTGATTGCTCGAAAACTGACATCGTCGGCGCCGGGAAATTTGGGTCAGCCAAAGTACCGACTGCTACACCAATAATTGTTGGATCCGCATCGGGTTTCCAATAGACCGTTGAACCACAGCTCGGGCAAAAATACATGCGAACCTTGCGCCCGCTTTCGGCAACACGGCTGTACTCCGTTGCAGCTCCTGAAATCTCGACACTATCAGCCGCATAGAACGCATTAACGCTGAATGATGTGCCTGTTCGCCTCTGGCAAGCGAAACAATGACACATGGCAACCAACTTTGTTGGCTTTCGCATTGTCAGTCTAAGTCCACCGCATACGCATTGAGCATCGGTCATGGGAAAACCCTCCGTCTTTTCGGTAATGAAATTTTGGGATTTTGGTGAGGCGCAGTTTAATCGCTGTCACGGGCGGACAGCATGATTTATCGGCCCGTAGGACCGAGATGCGCAGTATCAACGATTGTATAGCTTCACGGAATTGTCAACCGCCGCATCTAAAACCTGTCCGCGCCCTACCTTGAAAAGCCGCACATCATTTGCATTTCATCGCAATTTAACGGATCAAGGCAACATGCAATGGCAGCAGACCGAGACAAACGAAATGAACATGCAAAAACCTGAGCACCAAGCGGCGATTCTTCAACTAGACACGGTCAGCAGACGCTTTGGGGCAGTTGATGCGCTTAAAGACATATCGCTAACGATCCAGGCGAGTGAAATCATCTGCCTTGCAGGTCATTCTGGTTGCGGCAAGTCCTCGCTTCTAAGAATTATTGCAGGCGTCGACAGCCCCGACAGTGGCGTCCTGTTAATGCAGGGTGAGGAAATCGCCGGGCCGCAGCGTTTCGTTGAGCCTGAAATGCGCAAGATCGGGTTTGTATTTCAGGATTACGCCCTCTTCCCGCATTTGACGGCCGAACAGAATATTTTGTTTGGTTTGAAGGCTTTGCCCAAGCAGCAAGCGCTTAAGCGCGCCCAAGAAGTCATCGAGCATGTAGGAATCGCATCGCTTATCACGCGCTACCCGCACATGCTTTCCGGCGGCGAACAGCAACGCGTGGCACTGGCGCGCGCGCTCGCCCCCAGCCCTGATATCCTGCTCATGGACGAGCCATTCTCCAGTCTGGATTCGGGATTACGGCAGAAAGTTCGAAACGATACATTCGGGTTGCTGCGGGAGTTGGGCACAACGGTCATCATGGTAACGCATGATCCTGAAGAGGCGCTCTCAACCGGAGATCGCATTATCCTTATGCGGCAAGGACGTATCGTTCAATCAGGGACAGGGTATGAACTGCACGACGCGCCAAATTCACCCTATGCAGCAGACTTCTTTGGAGATTTTAACAAAGTCCCGGGCATCTATCGCAACGGGCATATTGAAACGGCGATAGGCACCTATGCTTGTACAGCCTCGGTAAATGACGGGACAGCAGTCACCGCCTATTTGCGCCCTCAGGCGATTTCGGTCAGCACTGACCAGAGCCAACTGAGAGGGAAAATAGCCAATCGGATATTCCTGGGCGATACCGAACAGATCATGGTCAATGTTGAAGGGCTGACTGAGCCATTGCATGTGAAGACATTCGACCGGCTTCCTGGCACGGCAGACCATATAGGCCTTACGGTAAAAGCAGAAGGTTTGTTGGTTTTCCCAGCCCTCTAGCCAAAGACAAACCCAATCAACATTTCGTGATATGGAACCAGCTACATCCTAAAAACTTGATAAGATCAATCAAGTATGGTTTTGCCATGACTGTGTTTTTTCATTTTCCAAGGGGGTTACAATGCATCCATCCAATACGGCAAAATCAATTGTACTGGCCGGCGTTCTTGCCATTGGTGCGGGCGCAGCATCCGCTGCCGAACTCAATATTTATACCACCCGGGAACCAGGCCTGATTCAACCCTTGCTGGACTCGTTCAAGGCTTCGACAGGAATCACGGTCAATACCGTATTTATGAAAGACGGACTTGCTGAACGCGTTGCCAGCGAAGGCGAAAGCTCTCCTGCAGACATTTTGATGGCAGTTGACGCAGGCAACCTCGTCGATCTGGTTGATAAAGGTGTCACACAGCCGGTCGAATCCGCAGTTTTGACAGAATCCATTCCGGAAACTTTGCGCGATCCAAAGGGTAACTGGTTTGCCCTGTCCATGCGTGCCCGCGTTCTTTATGCGGCCAAGGACCTCAATCTAGCCAGCTTCAATTATGAAGACCTTGCAGACCCGAAATGGAAGGGCAAGATTTGCATTCGTTCCGGCCAGCATCCTTACAACACAGCGCTTTTTGCCAGCTATCTGGCCCATTATGATGCAGCCGAGACCGAAAAGTGGCTTGCAGCGGTAAAAGGCAACCTCGCCCGCAAAGCTGGCGGCGGTGATCGCGACGGCGCCAAGGACATTCTTGGCGGGATCTGCGATATCGCAATTGCAAACTCTTACTATGTTGGTTTGATGCGCTCTGGAAAGGGCGGCGAAGACCAGGTCAAATGGGGCGAAGCAATCAAGGTCGTACTTCCAACCTTCAAAAATGGAGGAACGCAGGTCAATATCAGCGGCGCAGCAGTTGCAAAACATGCTCCAAACAAGGCCGAGGCTGTCAAGCTGCTCGAATATCTGGTTTCTGATGAAGCACAGAAAATCTATGCTGAAGCCAATTTCGAGTATCCTGTAAAGGCCGGTGCCAAAGCAGATCCGATCATTGCCTCTTTTGGCGAGCTCAAGATCGACTCAACCCCGTTGACCGAAGTTGTTAGCCATCGCAAAGAAGCAAGCGAACTCGTAGACAAAGTCGGTTTCGACAACTAATCAAAAAGGACGAGCGCCCGGCTTCACGGGCGCTCGTCCTTACCTTGAATGGATGCGCGTTTGACCACCCCGTTAACAACAAACCGGCGGCACAGCCGTAGCGGATCGGGATGGATCGTCTCGGCAGCAATTATAGCTGTTCTGGTTCTCCTGCCTGTTTTTGCACTGGCGCTACAGGCTATTCAAGGCTCAGCCGGATTATGGTCTCATCTGCTTGTGACCACCCTACCCACAGCACTCGCCGATACGCTTATTTTGCTTTGCGGCGTGGGATTGCTCGTCGCAATCTTGGGCACAGGAGCCGCCTGGCTTGTCACTGCCTATGATTTTCCGGGCAGGCGCATCCTCGAATGGGCGCTCATCCTGCCTCTGGCAGTACCAACATATATTATCGCCTACGCCTATCTGGATATTCTTCACCCGATAGGCGTTGTGCAAGGTGCGATACGCTGGCTCTTCGGCTATTCCAGCCCGCGTGAGTTCCGCCTTCCGGATATACGCAACATGACGGGCTGCATCATCCTGCTTGGTTTCGTCCTGTACCCTTACGTATATATTCCAACACGGGCACTTTTCCTGATGCAGTCGTCCAGTTTGATCGAGGCCGCCCGTACGCTTGGTGTTTCGCGACGTCACATATTCTGGCGGGTGGCCCTGCCCCTCGCCCGTCCCGCCATAGCAGTTGGTGTCAGTCTGGCACTCATGGAAGCGTTAAATGATATCGGTGCCTCTGAATTCCTGGGCATCCGCACGCTTACGGTCTCGATCTATACAACATGGATAACGCGCGCCGATTTGCCGGGCGCTTCGCAGATCGCGCTTTCGCTGCTTTTCATCGTCGTTGCACTGGTGGCAATGGAGCGTTGGGCAAGACGCGAACAACGCTACTCCATCAGCGCGCAGAGAAGCCGCATTTCCGAGCCGCTGAAAGTAACCTCGCGGCAAGGACTGATATTTTTCTGCATCGGGTCCATTCCAGTTCTCATAGGATTTGTTTTCCCGGCCATATATCTTGCAACCGAAGCTTGGCGCCGTTTCCAATTTGCCGGGCTTTCGCCCCGGTTTCTTATTGAGGCGGCCAACACTGTCGTTTTTGCTTTTACAGCGACAATAGTCACCGTGGGGCTTGGCGTCTTGCTTGCCTATGTTGCCCGTCTGCGGCCAGGACCAGCTTCCGCCTGGTTTTTCAGGCTGGCGACTATCGGTTATGCCGCACCCGGCACTGTTATTGCCATTGGTGTCCTTATTCTGCTGGCGGGGCTGGACCAGTTCATAAACAGAAATGCCATAGCCTGGTTCGGCGTTTCGACCGGTCTGCTTTTTATGGGATCAGGCGCAGCGCTGATTTATGCCTACGCTACCCGTTTCCTCGCCATATCGGCGGGCGGCATGGACGCCGGGCTGACGCGGATACCGCTTTCATTCGACCACGCTTCGCGCACGCTCGGTCAAAGCGCCAGCGGTACGTTCCGACATGTCCATTTGCCCTTGTCAAAAGCGGCTTTGACTGCGGCCGCCCTTCTCGTTTTTGTGGATTGCGTAAAAGAACTGCCAGCTACATTGCTGCTACGACCGCTTAACTTTGAAACCTTTGCAACGCACCTTTACGGTGAAGCTGCACGTGGCACTTATGAAGAAGCATCCATCGCGGCGCTTGCTATTGTTGTCATAGGCATATTGCCAGTCATTCTATTGTCGAAAATCGGGCGTAGAGCCTGATCCGCTTGTTGTGGACAATTGACCCGGCCTTTGCATGTGAGATGGCTGTAAGGAGTGACCTCGCTTATGGTCGTGCAATGAAACCATCGCGCGAAATTACACGTCTCCTCGACATCATGGCCGCTTTGCGCACGCCTGTTACCGGCTGTCCATGGGATATCGAGCAGGATTTCAAGTCAATCGCCCCGTATACGCTTGAAGAAGCGTTTGAAGTCATTGATGCCATCGAACGCAATGACATTGATGATTTGCGCGAGGAGCTGGGCGACCTGTTGCTTCAGGTCGTATTTCACGCTCGAATGGCGGAGGAAATGAAGGCTTTTGATTTTGGCGATGTGGTGCAAGCCATCACGCACAAGATGATACGGCGCCATCCGCATGTTTTTGGCGACGAAAATGCCCGTGGCGCAGGCATGGCCAAGGGCATGTGGGACAAGATCAAGGCTGAAGAGAAGGCAGAACGGCGCGAGCGACGGGCGGCATTGCAGCTTGAAACTGCCGAGCCGAGTGGATTTCTTGACGATATTCCTCAGGGCTTTCCATCGCTGATGCGGGCCCTGAAACTACAGCAAAAAGCCGCCAAAGTGGGCTTCGACTGGTCGGAAGCCCTTCCCATTCTTGACAAGATTGAAGAAGAAATCGCCGAGTTGAGACATGAAATAAGTATTGGCGACCAGCAAAAGACCGAAGAGGAATATGGCGACTTGCTGTTCGCCATGGTCAATCTTGGCCGACATTTGAAACTGGAACCCGAAAGCGCATTGCGCGGAACCAACGAGAAATTCCGCACACGCTTTCATTATATTGAGCGCAAGCTGACAGAACGCCAACAATCCCTTGAAGATGCTACACTGGACGAAATGGAGGCACTCTGGAGCGAAGCAAAGACCAAGAAGTGAATTAGGCTTTGTTTTTGGTCAGCAGTTTCTCTTGTAAAACGGCATTTGAAGCCACCGTCATATCCATGGTCAGTACAACTGAGCCATCATCCTCATCTTTGCGCTTCAGATTGCTGGAGTGCTGGTAAATCCAATCAATGAGGCCCATTTGCTCTGGCTTTAATGTAAGCTTCACATGAGCAAGCTTTCCGGCGATGCGGTTTTCAATTTCAGCCAGAAGGGTGTCTACGCCCTCTCCCGTGATCGCCGAAACAGGAATTGGGTGTTCGTTGCCTGTGGCAGCGGCACTAAGCCTTTGCGCAGATTCCCTGCCCGGCTCATCCAGTAGGTCAATCTTGTTCCAGACTTCGATAATGCGCTTCGTATCGCCTCGCTCAATACCGAGATCGGCCATGATGGCATGAACATCTTCGGCCTGCGCAGCGGTATCCGGATCGGAAATATCTCGTATGTGCAAGATCAGATCCGCCTCGACAACTTCTTCAAGTGTCGCCCGGAATGCCGCAACAAGATGCGTCGGCAGGTTTGATATGAATCCCACCGTATCAGACAGGATAACCATTTCGCCATGTTCCAGGCGGATTCGCCGCAAGGTTGGATCAAGCGTTGCGAAGAGCATGTCTTCCGCGACCACTCCGGCGCCGGTCATGCGATTGAAAAGCGTGGATTTACCGGCATTGGTATAGCCTACGAGCGCAACGATGGGATGCGGAACCTTGCGGCGCTTGCTACGGTGCAAGGCGCGTGTGCGGACAACAGTTTCCAGCTCGCGCTTGATACGCAGAATCTTTTCCTGCAAGGCGCGCCTGTCAGACTCGATCTGCGTTTCACCCGGCCCGCCCAAAAATCCGCCGCCGCCACGCTGCCGCTCAAGGTGGGTCCAGCTTCGAACCAACCGGCCTTTCTGGTAGGTCAGATGCGCCAGTTCGACCTGCAACGTGCCTTCTTTTGTTTGGGCACGACGACCGAAAATCTCCAGAATAAGTCCAGTTCTATCAAGAACCTTGGCATTCCACGCTTTTTCAAGATTGCGCTGCTGTACGGGTGTCAGTGCGTGATCGACAATCACCAGTTCGGCATGCGTTTCTTCAATGATCTCAGCGATCATGTCGACTTTGCCTGAACCGAGCAGCGTTGCTGGTCGGGGCGCAGAGACCTGTACGATATCGGAATGGACAATATCCAGATCAATGGCGCGAGCGAGACCTTTGGCCTCTTCCAGACGTGCTTCATCGCTGCGTTGAAATTCGCGGTAGTAGGCAGGTGTTTTGTGATCTTCCTGCTTGCCACCATCTGTAAAGCGATGTGGCAGCACCGGAACTATGACAAGCGCGCGCGTAGGTTCGCGGGCGGTATCGCCATCCTCGGCAATTCCGCCCTTTTTGTCTGCGTTACGCGTATTTTCTTTGGTCAAATGCGGTTAGTCACTTTCTTCAACTTCGAACATCTGCACAGGCTGACTTGGCATGATGGTCGAAATGGCATGCTTGTAAACAAGCTGCGAATGGCCGTCACGGCGCAAAAGCACGCAGAAATTGTCAAACGAAGTAACAATACCGGTCAGTTTTACACCATTTATCAGGAAGATTGTCAGAGAAATCTTCTGTTTTCTGACGGAGTTCAGAAAAAGGTCTTGAAGATTCTGCGATCGTTCAGCCATTGTTTTTATCCTTTTATGCGATCAGCAAATGTGTCTCGTGCAAAATTCTGCAGTGGAAACAGGTAACCCTGCTCCAACAGGAGGTGGAAAACAGCGTTTGTAAAGTCCCCTCACTCACGGGTTAACAGGATGGCGTTTTTTCCGCAATCTCAAAAAACGCTTCGCGTAACGAAAGTGTTATAGTACCGGGGTGCCCGTTTGCGACCACAACGCCATCGATGTCAACAACGGGCATAATTACAGTGGTTGCGGCACTGATGAAAGCCTCTTTTGCATTTTTTGCTTCGTCTACTGAAAATCCCCGTTCTTCAATTTTCAAACCAAGCTTTTTAGCCACATCAAAGATTGTCGTTCGGGTAATGCCGCGCAAAATACCGGTTTCCGCTGACCGCGTAACAAGAACGCCGTCCTTTGTGACAATCCATGCATTGGTAGCAGCGCCTTCCTTAACGGTCCCATCCGGATCCACAAACCAGGCTTCCTGAGCCCCCTGCTCTTTGGCTTGCTGGCGGGCAAGCACGTTTGGCAGCAGGCCCACCGATTTGATATCCACCCGCTCCCATCTGTTTTCAGGAACTGTGATTACCTTGATGCCCTTTGCAGCACGTGCTGCGGATGCGGCCGGGCTGGTGCGCTTGGCAGTAATGACGAGCGAGGGCGGCGTATCAGCTGACGGGAACACATGGTCGCGGCGGGCAACGCCGCGTGTCACCTGCAAATAGACAAGACCATTGTGAACCTTGTTCCGTCGCACCACTTCCCTGATGATGAGCTGCAATGCCTTGCGCTCCATCGGCCAGGCGATCTTCAGTTCTGACAATGAACGACCAAGCCGGTCTAGGTGCCGCGTCATATCCATAATGTTATCGCGGGCAATCTCGCATACCTCGTAGACGCCATCAGCGAATTGGTAGCCGCGATCCTCAATATGCACCCCGGCATCTGAATGCTGCACATATTGTCCGTTTACATAGGCAATTCGGGACATTCTGAGGCTCCTTAAAACGTGCCGAAGACGATACGCATGGGTGTCGACAAATCAACACGCTTGCCTGTGTCTTCCAACGCTCCCGTCTCGATATCGCGTCTGAACACTGCAATACCGCCGCCCTTCTGGTTCGACACCAGCATGAATTTTCCGGAAGGATCGATAATGAAATTGCGCGGGCCAATACCTTGCGATGGCGTCCATCCGACCAGTGAAATCTTTCCGGAATCCTCGATGGAATACGTTACAATGCTGTGGTGGCCACGGTTTGATCCGTAAAGGAAACGACCATCGGCACTGACAGCAATCTCCGCGCATGTATTTGTTTCGGTGAAATCGTCAGGAATTGTTGGCAAAGTCTGCAATATTGTCAGGCTGGCTTTTTCAGCATCATAATCCAAAACAGAAACAGTGCAGTTTAATTCATTGATAACGTAGGCAATTTTGCCATTGGGATGAAATGTCAAATGGCGCGGCCCTGCACCTTCCGGAAACTGGGTAAACGGCGTCGCGGCGAGTTTCAGCTTTTCGCCGTGCTTGGGCATTTCATAAGCAAGAATCTGATCCAGCCCAAGATCACAGACAAATAATGTCCTATTATCCGGACTGGCCACCGCACAATGACCATGCTGTCTTTTCTTGGTCGGCAGAATGGCATTTGGACCTTCATGGCAAGCGGCTGCAAAGGCAGGGTCAATAGCGCCATCATTGCGAATGGAGAAGGCAACAATTGCATTGCCCGGACGCTCTCCCAACGGAGCCACGGTGTAATTGGATGCGAAAATCTTCTCACCCGTCTGATCAAAGCCCAGATGGCACGTGGTATTCCCGAGTGTGGACTGCATGTTGATGTAGGACAGCGCTCCGTTTTCCGGATCAATGTCGAACGCGGCTACGAGATTTTCATTCCACTCGGGAATTTCAACTGCTGCATAGAGACGCTTGCGCTGCTCATCTATTGCCAGATAACCAGGATTATCGATTGCCAGATACTCACTCGCAAGCGCGAGATCGCCGGTTTCGGTATCGAACTGATACACACTGATGCCCTTGCCCTGACCGGGCAAAGCATTGCGATTCAGGTTTCCGACGAAAGCAAATGTTTTGGGCATTGTCATACTCATGGATTGGAAGCTGTGAGATGGAGGATTTCTTGAATGCAGGTCTACAATGCAACTCTTTGTTTTTATTCAGCTCAACTACGCTAGAAGAACTCGAGACTGACCCGGAACATCTGCTCAACCTGCTTGACTGTCTCCGCCGTGGCAAAAAGCACCACTCTGTCTTTTGGTTTTATGCGAACGTTACCATCGGGCTTGATAACTTCACCATTGCGATAGATTGCGCCTATCCGCAAGCCAGCCGGCAAATCAAGCTCGCGCAAAGGCGCACCAACCATCGGCGAGGTTTCCAACGCTTCCGCTTCAATGATTTCCGCCTGCCCTTTCTGCACGCTATGAACAGCGCGAATTCGGCCTCGACGGACATGTTGCAACACGCGGGAAATCGTGACACTGCGCGGGCTGATATGCGCGTCTATGCCAAGTGACTTGCTGAGGTCGAGATAGTCGGGATTGTTGATCAGCACGAGATTGGACTTGCAGCCCATACGCTTTGCCATAACGCCTGCAAGCATGTTGACCTGATCGTCATTCGTCAGACTGACCATCAGGTCGGCATCCTGTATCTCGGCTTCATAGAGAAGTTTCTGATCCAGCGCACTGCCGTGCAGAACCAGGGACCGGCGAAGCTCGTCCGCTATCGTGTTGGCGCGTTTGAGATTTGGCTCTATGAGCTTGACCTTGGTCTTTGGCTGCTTCGCTTCGATAGTCTGCGCAACATGAAGGCCGATATTGCCGCCGCCAGCAATGACAATGCGGGTCGCCTCAGGTTCTTCATGGCCAAATAAAGCTAATGTTCGATGGATCTGCGATTTAATGGAAGCGACATAAGCGATATCGCCGCTAAACATCTGGTCTGTCGAGTGAGGTATGAACAGCTTGTCATTACGCACAATTGCCATGACTGTCGCAACCAGATCGGGGAAAAGATCGGTAAGCTGAAACAAGGGCGTGTTGATGACCGGGCAGTCCTCAAGGCATTCGATGGCCAATACCGCTACATTCTCATCGGCAAACCGAACGACATCGCTAACACCGGGAAGCGCGATGCGCCGCAACACCATCTCGCCCACTTCCAATTCCGGCGAAATGATCACGTCGATGGGCATGTGATCGCGTGAGAATAGATCCTGATAGTGCGATTGAAGATAGGCCTGCGCGCGGATACGCGCAATCTTGGTAGGCACATTGAACAACGCGTGCGCGACCTCACACGCAACTATATTCACTTCGTCATAAAGCGTCGCGGCAATAATCATATCCGCCTGATCAGCGCCTGCCGCCGCCAAAACATCCGGATGAGCGCCATGTCCAACGAAGCCGCGTACGTCCAGCGTATCGCGAATAACCTCAATGAGTTCCGCAGACGTATCGATGACGGAAATATCATTATCTTCGGCGGCAAGCCGTTCAGCTATGCCATAACCTACCTGGCCCGCCCCGCAGATAATTACTCGCATTTTGCTATACCCCGAGGGACTTCAACTTCCGGTGCAGTGCCGAACGTTCCATACCAACGAATTCCGCCGTACGCGAGATGTTTCCGCCAAATCGGTTGATTTGCGCGATCAGATATTCCTTCTCAAAACGCTCACGCGCCTCACGCAGCGGCAAAGCCATAATATGCTGGTCAGACTCTGTAGGGGCCTTGGGCAAAGTATCGCCAATTTCCGCTGGAAGCAGATCTGCGGTGATAACAGCGTCAGGATCATCGCCGCGAGCAAGGATGATCAATCGCTCAACATTGTTGCGCAACTGCCGAATATTGCCCGGCCAGGAATGCGATTGCAAAACCGCCATCGCATCGGGGCCGATCTTGCGTGGCTTGATACCAGCCTGATCAGCGATCTGTGCCATGAAAAAGTCCACCAGAGCGGGAATATCATCGCGGCGGTCCGCAAGCGGCGGAACAATAACCGGAACAACTGCAAGCCGGTGAAACAGATCCTCGCGGAAACGGCCCTCTGCGATCATCGCCTCAAGATTTTGCGCCGTCGACGAGATGATCCGCACATCAACCTTGATCCGCTTGGTACCGCCCACACGCTCAAATTGCTGATCGACGAGAACACGCAGAATCTTGTTTTGCGTTTCACGCGGCATATCAGCGATCTCATTGAGATAAAGAATGCCGCCATGTGCCTCCTCCAACGCACCAACCTTGCGTTCTCCGCCATCGGATTCCGTACCGAAAAGTTCAACCTCCATACGTTCAGGCGTGATGGTCGCAGCATTCAGATTGACGAATGGACCCTTCGACCGGCTGGACAAGGCATGAATTGCCCTGGCCGTCAGTTCCTTACCGGCGCCTGATGGACCGGTAATCATGATTCTGCTGTTGGTTGGCGCCACGCGCTCAATTGTTTGCCGCAAATGATTCATCGATAGCGAAGAGCCTAAAAGCTCGAAGCTCTCCGACGAACGCTTGCGCAGGTCGGAGACTTCGCGGCGAAGCTTGGAGGTTTCAAGCGCGCGCTCGGCAATCAGGATAAGCCTGTCAGCCTTGAATGGTTTTTCAATGAAATCATAGGCACCCCGGCGGATTGCCGAGACCGCTGTTTCGATGTTTCCGTGACCCGAAATCATGACAACGGGAATTTCCGGATGACGCAGCTTGATCTCATCAAGCAGGGCCAGACCGTCAAGACGGCTACCCTGCATCCAGATATCAAGGAATATGAGACGCGGAATTCGTTCATCTATGGCAGCCAGAGCGCTGTCGGCGTCCGATGCCACGCGCGTATCATAACCTTCGTCGCTCAGTATGCCTGCAACAAGCTCGCGGATATCGACTTCGTCGTCGACTACAAGAATGTCAGATGCCATTTGAATTCACCTGTTTTGCCGTTTTATCGGGATTTTCTGAATCTGCGGAAGCAGATTGGTTCATTGGAAAAATCATGCGGATCATTGCGCCTCGCCCCCCGTAAAAATCGTCCGGCGCATCGTGTAGTTCTATGTGTCCGGCGTGGTCCTCAACGATCTTCTTGACGATAGCAAGGCCAAGGCCAGTCCCTTTTTCGCGTGTCGTCATATAGGGTTCGAGCAGACGTTGACGATGCTCGCGCGGCAATCCTTTGCCGCTGTCGAGAACTTCAACAACGATCGAACCCTCCTGCGCGCGTGATCTGATGAGGATATGGCCGTCAACATGCCCTTCCTTGACAACCGCCTCCACCGCTTCAGCGGCGTTCTTGATAACATTGCCAAAGGCTTGCCCCAAAAGACGGCTGTCAAACTGACCAATTAACGGCACGGTACCGAAATCTCGTTCAAAACGGATATCGCTGCGGCTTACTTCCACGAGGAACGAAGCTTCACGAAGCGCTTCACGCAAATCCATCGCCTTAATCTCCGGCTTGGGCATGCGCGCAAACGACGAAAACTCGTCAACCATGCGACCAATATCGCCGACCTGCCGGATAATGGTTTCGGTGCATTGGTCGAAAACTTCCCGGTCTTCAGTGATCACCTTGCCAAAACGGCGGCGCAAGCGTTCTGCCGATAGCTGAATGGGCGTAAGCGGATTCTTGATTTCATGCGCAATGCGCCGCGCCACATCGGCCCAGGCAGATGAGCGTTGCGCTTCAACCAGATCCGTTATGTCATCGACGGTCACAACATAGGAGTGTTCTATGGATTCAGCATCTTCCACGGTAATCTGAACGTTAAATGTCCGGGCGCTGCCACGACGCGACATGGTTACCTGTTCACGATAGACGGATCGTCCGGTGGCATGCGCCACTTCAAATACCAGACCGATTTCCGGAACAAGAGCGGACAGGTTTTTACCACGCGAGGCAATCGGATCGAGTGCCAGCATGGTTTCAGCAGAGCGATTTAAAATGCCGATCGCGCCATCAGCATTGACGCTGATGACACCTGCGGTAACGCCTGATAGCACAGCCTCTGAAAAGCGGCGCCGCTCGTCGATCTGATCTTTCGCCGAAACAAGGTCTTTGCGCTGGCTGCCCAATTGACGGACCATTGTATTGAACGTCTGGGACAATGACCCGACATCACCGTCAGAGCGGTGAACAGGAACAGAAACATTCAGATTGCCAGTCGCAACATTATCGGCTGCACCGATGAGCAAGCGTATTGGGCGAACGAGACGATCCGCTACCGCAATGCCGGTCCAAATTGCAGAGAGAAGCAGAGTAAGCGTCAATCCGAAGTACAGCATCGCAAAGAGAATCTGTGTTGTGATGCCATTGCCGTCGGCGGCGATTGCAGCGTCAGCGGTCTTTTTCTCCATCGCCCGACTGGTATTGAGAATATCCGGATCGACCGGCCGTATCGCATAGAGAAATACGCCCGGGATCTCACGCAGTTTGATGACGGCACTCAACAGATTGGTCTGATCTGGCGGAATAAGCACAGGTTTTCCGTCAGAGGCAGTTTCAAGAACTGACTTTGCAACTGTCGGTACCGGTGTTGTCGTTTGAATATCAGCGCGCACCACCGTGCTTCCGTCAGTACGGATTATCGACGCCGCAATCATGTTCCGCCCGAGTGCCTGCTGTGTCATCAGCCGGACGAAACCGCTGCGGTCCAGATCGAACAATGTGCGTTGCGTGTCCAGGTCATCGACCATTTCGAGGCTCGTGGACTGCAGATTCCGTGCGCTTTCCTGAATATAGGCTTCCGCCAGGCTGATCGACGATTTTACAATCGTCGAGGTTCGCATTTCGAACCACCGATCAAGCCCCATATCCAGGGTGATGGAGGCGACAATTGCCACGATCATTGCCGGCACGGCAGCCACGAGCGAAAAAAGCACAACGAGACGCACGTGAAGACGGGATGCCGCCTTTCCCCGATGCCTCGCCTGAACAACACGGTAAATTTCGCGGCCAATCAACAAAATGAGCGCGACGATTAAAACCGCATTGATGCTGGTCAGCAGCAAAGTTACATCGCTATCCGGATGGATCGGTGTAACCCCGGTCAGAATAAGGAATGTTACGCCTGTGGTCAGCAACGCCAGTATTACTGTTGCAATACCCAGACGTGAAAAGAACCTCTGCGTAACGCCGCCCCTAGCGCCGGATACAGAACCATTCAATGTGTTGACCGAGTTTGACAAGAGCATTGCTATGTGACCCCAACCAAGTGGCACTCATGCAACACATTGTGGCGGAAATGCAACGCTTTATCGTTTGGGTTGTGTGAAATGCACAACCATTTGCAATAGTCGACATGAAACATCAACAATTCAGCCAACTATTAAAATTTACGGCGTTTTACGCATAGCTTCTTCACAAATCACGGTTGTAATTAAGTGTATCAACTTCGCGGTGGGTGCAATGACGACCTACGACTTCTGGATGACCAAATTTGGCAATATGTCGCCTTATCGACAGGTCGTCATAATGGTCTTAATGGCAACTATCGCGGCAAATGTCCTGGCTGTGGCGTTCTTTGCCTTGGTTGATCTGGGCCAAATTAACAATGTTCTGATCGTGACAACGGCCATCGTCATAATTGTTAGTGCTCCACTCGGTTCATTTCTGGTTGGCTTGAACTATCGCCTGAAACAGACCGCATCGCTGCTTGATCTTGCATCGCGCAGAGATGATTTGACGGGACTGTCAAACAGGAATGAATTTTATCTCCAAGCGCAAAGGCAAATTACGTTGTGCGACCCAGCGAAAAGTGCAGGCGCAATCCTCTACATTGATGCCGACCATTTCAAATCAATCAATGATCGTTATGGACATGCAGTCGGCGATAGCGTTTTACAGGAAATCGGCATCTTGCTGCGCTCCGTTATTGGCGAATGGGATTTTGCTGCAAGGTTCGGCGGCGAAGAATTCGCTCTTTTTCTCACCAATGCCGACATTGGCAAAGCTGATTGGCTGTCACACAAAATTCTTATGGGTATGCGGGAAATCCCCACTTACTTGCGCATTTCTGAACTTAACGTCACCGTGAGTGTCGGTATTGCTATTCACCAGCCAGGCCAGCCTTTGGAAGAAGCGCTTGTGGCAGCTGACAAGTGCCTCTACGCCGCCAAAAATCAAGGGCGAAACCGTATCGTTCACGCAAACAGCGAATACATAGAAATATATCAGCCAAAGCGCCAAACAGTGTAGACAGATACGTCTGAATGGCGGCAATCTTTGGCGCTGGCCTTGAAAAAACAAAGCTGAGGCGTATCTGCCACTCAGCCAGCTGCGCGTGAAGTTGGCATCCATGCAGTTGCAACGACCTTCCAGGAAAGACACCCATGTCCAATTCAACCTACGCTATTTCAATACCCGCTCTGTTACGCGGGCTTTCCATTGTTTCATCGCTGATTGATAAGGCAGAAGCGTTTTCGACTGAGAAGAAAATAAGCCCAGACGTACTTATCAATGCGCGGCTTGCACCGGACATGCTGCCATTTTCCGGTCAGGTACAGCGGGTAAGCGATACCTCAAAAGGTGTTATTGGCCGCCTTACCTCTATCGAACCACCTAAAATGCCCGACGAAGAGAAGACGTTTGCAGAGTTGCAGGAGCGCGTTGCAAAAACAGTGGATTTTCTGAAAAGCGTGGATGAAAGCGCGTTTCGTGACGCTTCTTCAAAAGAAGTCACGCTGAGCTTCGGCAAATTGAAGACAACGCTGAGCGGCGATGATTACATCACCAAGTTCGTTTTGCCCAACTTCTATTTTCACGTCACAACCGCGCAGAACATCCTGCGCCATAATGGCGTTTCAGTAGGCAAGCTCGACTATCTCGGACCGATTGCCTGAGAAAAATATTTGGGTGGCCGTTTACGCGGCCGCCCTTAGCGGTCGCTTTTATTGTTCTTGTAGATATTGACACCCAATTCGCGAATTTTCTTGCGCAACGTATTGCGATTCAACCCCAAAAGCTCGGCGGCCTTGATCTGATTGCCGTGAGTGGCAGTCAGACACGACAAGATAAGCGGGTACTCAACCTCTTCCAGTACGCGCTGGTAAAGTCCCGCTGGCGGCAGGTCGTCTCCGTAGGACAGAAAGTACCGCTGCATATTCAATTCCACTGCTTGAGCAATGGTAATGTCTTCATTCGCCAAACCATTCGATGATGGCTCTGCGGGGCGCAAATCCGCCTTCAGTTCAACTTCAATGACATCCGCATTGATTTCTTCTTGCGGATAGAGCGCTGCCAAGCGCCGAACGAGATTTTCGAGTTCACGCACATTTCCCGCCCAGGGATAGCGGCGCATAAGATCCAAACCGGCGCCGGTAATGCGTTTTTCCGGAAGACCATCCTTGACCGCCATTTTGAAGAAATGCCGGACCAGATCAGGAATGTCCTCCCCGCGTTCACGCAGCGGCGGCAAACGCAGCGGCACCACGTTAAGGCGATAGTACAAATCTTCGCGAAACAACCCCTGATTGATGAGGGTGCGAAGGTCCTTATTGCTTGCCGCAACTATACGGACATCCGTCTTGATCGGTGTTCGTCCACCAACGGTCATGTACTCGCCCTGCTGCAGGACACGTAGCAGGCGCGTCTGGGCCTCCATGGGCATATCGCCAATCTCGTCGAGAAAAAGTGTTCCGCCATCGGCTTGTTCGAAACGCCCGCTTGAGCGGTTCTGCGCTCCGGTAAAGGCTCCGCGTTCATGCCCGAACAATTCTGATTCAATCAGATCACGAGGAATTGCCGCCATATTAATTGCAACGAATGGCCCTTTGCGTCGCCGACCATATTCATGCAACGCACGAGCCACCAATTCCTTGCCCGTACCGGATTCACCGGAAATCATGACCGTCAGGTCAGTCTGCATCATACGGGCAAGCACGCGGTAAATGTCCTGCATGGCGGGAGAACGACCCACCAGCGGCATTGTATCGGGTTGCTCATCTACAGGTCGTTTGTCGAGCTTCTTTTTCGGCTCAGCCAAAGCCCGGCCAACAATGCTGACAAATTCGGTCAGATCAAACGGTTTTGGCAAATACTCATAAGCACCAGCTTCCGAGGCGCGAATAGCTGTCATGAACGTGTTTTGCGCGCTCATAACGATAACCGGCAGATCCGGACGGGATTTCTTTATACGCGGCAAAAGATCAAAGGCATTTTCGTCCGGCATGATCACATCGGTAATCACGAGATCGCCGTCACCTGCCGAGATCCAGCGCCACAACGTTGCGGCATTCGACGTTATGCGAACATCATAACCGGCACGCGAAAGCGCCTGATTGAGAACCGTTCTGATTGCCGCATCGTCATCGGCTACGAGAATGCTACCCAAACTCATTATCAGAATCCTGTCTTAGTGGGGTATGGATTGTCATCTGCGTGGTCATCGTCAAGCGGACCGTTTTGCCAAGCAGGCATCAAAATCCGGAATGTTGTCTTGCGGGGAAATGAATCGCATTCAATGACACCGCCATGGTCACCAACGATCTTCGCTACAAGTGCAAGCCCAAGGCCAGAACCGTTGGGTTTTGTCGTAACAAACGGATCAAACAAATGCGGCATGATATCGGGTGAAACGCCAGCGCCGGTGTCGGAAACGCAAAATTCAAGCGGGAGCGAAACGCGGTTGCGCATCCCCGGTACCGACAGCCTGATTCCGGGGCGAAATGCCGTGGAGAGTGTGATTTCACCGGGCTCGTTTGCGCCTATGGATTCGGCTGCATTTTTTACGAGATTGAGAAATATCTGCACAAGTTGATCGCGATTGGCGAAAACATAGGGCAGCGAGGGATCATAATCCTCATGAAACTTTATGTGGCTGGCGAAACCGTTTCTGGCGATAGCTTTGACGTGATCCAGAACCACGTGGATATTGACTGCTTCCCGTTCAATCGGTCGCTCATCCGAAAACACTTCCATGCGATCTACAAGCGATACGATACGATCAGTTTCGTCGGTTATCAGCCGCGTCAAAGCTCTGTCATCGTCATTAAGACCGGTTTCCAGCAGCTGGGCTGCACCGCGTATGCCTGAAAGAGGATTCTTGATCTCATGTGCGAGCATCGAGGCAAGGCCCGTAACCGAACGCGCAGCGCCCCTATGCGTCATCTGGCGGTCAAGCTTTTCCGCCATGGAACGTTCCTTGAACAGGATAACGATGGACCCCGGAGACTCGCTCACCGGCGTCACGTAAAGATCGACGATCCGGTCTTGGCCAAGGCGCGGTGATGAGACATCCACGCGATATTCATTTACCGGCGATGGGCTCTCGCGCACCTGTTTAACAAGAGCCAATAGAGGGCTGCCAAAGGGCAGCAGCATATCAAGTGTATTGCGGCTCAAGATTGTGGCGCTTGAACGAAAAAAAGCTTCCGCATCCGCATTGGCGTAGGAGATATAACCCGCTTCATCCAGCATTATCACGGGATGGCGCAGTGAATTGAGAACCATGCTTGCAAGCGTATTTTCAGGTACCGTCATCAAGCCACTTTCTTCAAATCTGTCTGCGGGCGGCTCAAAGCATCGTGCAAACGTTTTGCCACAAGGAGTGGATTGGTTTCCGTCATGATGGAACCGCGCGTGGCAGGGCCGATATCAACCCCGTGCAAATCGAGATACCAGCCAAGATGTTTGCGCGCATGGCGGATACCTGTCGTTGATCCATAATGAGCCAGCATTGCTTCGTAATGGGCAATCGCATAATCAGCCACCGTCTCGGGGCCCGTCGTGCTGCTATCGCCAGCAATCCAGCCCGGCAACCACGGTTGCCCATATGATCCCCGCCCCACCATGACAGCGTCGGCTCCAGAATCTCTCAGGATCGCAACAGCATCATCACGGGTCAGAACGTCGCCATTGGCAACAAGCGGTATGGAGATAACATCACGCACCGCATAAATCGCCCGCCAATCCGCCTTGCCTTCATAAAACTGGCAGCGTGTGCGCCCATGCACCGTTATCATCTGTACACCCGCCTGCTCCGCTCTGGATGCAAGTTCCGGCGCATTGATGCTATTATCGTCCCAGCCAAGACGCATTTTCAACGTTACGGGCACTTTGACGGCATTGATGGTTGCCTCAATCAGCGTCAAAGCGTGATCAAGGTCACGCATAAGCGCAGATCCGGACAGGCCTCCAGTTACTTTTTTTGCAGGACAGCCCATATTGATGTCCACGATATGGGCGCCTTCACCCTCGGCAATACGAGCGGCCTCCGACATCCATCTGGTTTCACGACCAGCAATCTGCACGACATGGGTGCCTAATCCATCGCCCTTCAGCCGCAGCAGATTTCCACGCTCCCGCGTGCAAAGCTCCGCACTCGCGACCATTTCGGACACGACCATTCCCGCGCCAGCCTGCCACGCAAGCTGGCGGAACGGCAAATCCGATACGCCGGACATCGGCGCCAGAAATACGCGATTGCGCAATTTGACGCCGCCTACGGTCAATGGTTGCTTTAAATCGGTCACCACGTCTGCCTGTTTCGTATGCAATTTTATAATAGCCTAACCTTTAGACAGGATCATGCTGCTTCGCAAGGCAATCTACGCCTTTCTCTGATCAGTTTTCGACCTTTAATAACTAAGGCCTCTAGCCTTTCGGTTTGGCAAAGGGTAACGCAGATTGATTGATCGGAGAGAATTGTGCCTGCCAAGACTGACGACAATAAACTGCGGGTAGCTGCTGTCATCGTGGCAGCGGGACGCGGCGAACGCGCTGGCCAAAGCGTCGAAGGTCCCAAGCAATATCGCAGGATCGGCGGCGAAGCCGTGCTGATGCATACGGTTCGGGCTTTTCTTGGCTGTCCCATGATCGATCAAATTGTCGTGGTCATTCACAAAGAGGATGGCGCATTATTTGTCCAGGCGCTGGGCGATGTGGCCGATAAAGTGAAGGCTGTTACCGGCGGACCAACGCGGCAGGAATCAACCCGCCTGGGCTTATTGGCTTTGGACAATGCGGGAATCGATCACGTACTCATTCACGATGGCGTGCGGCCTTTCATAGCTGCAGATTTGCTCGAGCGCGTTATCTTTAATCTTACTCCTCATATCGGTGTCCTGCCGGTACTGGCGGTGTCCGATACATTGAAGGCTGCTAGCCCCGATGCAATGGTGAGTGCAACGGTTCCTCGTGCAGGCCTATATGCAGCGCAAACCCCTCAAGCTTTCCCCTACCAGCCCATTCTTGATGCCCATAATGCAGCTTATGCCGCCGGACGCTCTGACTTTACAGATGATTCCGCCATCGCCGAATGGCACAGTCTGCCCGTGCGCATAGTCGAAGGGTCCGCTGATAATACAAAGCTCACCTGGGCAAAGGATATTGAAATGGCCGATGATCGTCTGTCGCAAAAGCAATTCTCCTTCCCGGACGTGCGCACCGGCAATGGATATGACGTTCATGCATTCGAACCGGGCGATGGTGTCTGGTTGGCTGGCGTGTTCATCCCGCACGATAGGAAGCTTTCGGGGCATTCAGATGCTGATGTCGCCCTGCATGCCCTAACTGATGCCCTGCTGGCGACGCGCGGCGCCGGAGATATCGGGACGCACTTCCCGCCCTCTGATCCCCAGTGGAAGGGCGCCGCTTCCCACATCTTCGTTGAACATGCAGTGAAGATTGTGAAAGAGGCTGGCGGAAGGATCGCCAATGCGGATATTACCTTAATCTGCGAGGCACCCAAGGTTGGGCCCCACCGCGAAGCTATGACCGCAGCTTTGGCAAAAATGCTGGGCATTACGCCGGATCGTATCTCTATAAAAGCGACGACAAATGAAAAACTCGGTTTTATCGGACGCGAGGAAGGGATAGCCGCAATAGCAACTGCCTCGGTCATATATCCTGGCGGACTACCTGAATGAGCACACTTATTGCAGAAACCAAGGCAATAGCATTGCTTGAAGCGTGCCGGCGTGAGGGTATCCTGCTGGTTACCGCCGAATCCTGCACTGGCGGTCTGATCGCCGCTTCGCTGACAGATATTGGCGGCTCTTCCGATGTTGTCGACAGAGGCTTCGTTACCTACTCTAACGAAGCCAAACATGACATGCTGGGCGTTCCTATGGAAATGATCGAGAAATACGGCGCTGTCTCAAAGGAAGTGGCGTTGGCAATGGCCACGGGTGCGCTTGCCCACTCCCGCGCGGCAATTGCGCTTTCTGTCACCGGCATTGCGGGCCCCGGCGGCGGGTCGAAGGAAAAGCCGGTCGGACTTGTGTGGTTTGGACTGGCACTGAAGGGTCAGGAGCCCGTTGCCGCACACCACCTGTTTGAAGATAAGGGACGGGCCTCAATTCGCATGGCCGCGGTCAATACTGCGCTAGATATGGCACTTTCGGCACTTGAAACTAAGTCCGCTTGACCCTCAGCGCCATACCAATCGATTTGGGAGTAACCGGCTCGAAACCAAATTTTTCGTAGAGATATTTAGCGGGACCATCGGCAATCAAACTGCAATAGGCACCATCCGGTGCATTGTTTTGCACATAGTCCACCAGATTTTCCACGATGATCTTGCCTAGCCCCTTGCCCTGGTGCTCCGGATCGACTGCAATATCAACGACCTGATAGAAACAGCCTTTGTCGCCGACAATCCGGCCCATTCCAACTGCTTGGCCTTGATATCGAATGATCGCGGCGTGAATGGTGTTCGGTAGTCCGATTTCGGCAGCTTCCCTGCCCTTCGGACTTAACCCCGAGATTATTCGAAGACGAAGATAGTCATCCACGGATGGCGTTTCGACACAAAGCTGATATTCGGTGTTTTCGTCCTGCACGGGCAAACTCTTCTCAAGCAATTGGCGATTTGCCGTCGACACCGTAAATGGCATCCGCACGCTTTTCAAACGCCTCGGTAAACTTCCGGAACGCAATATCGAACATCGAGCCCATCAGAAATCCGAGCGTACGGCTTTTGAACTCATAATCGATATAGAATTTCACTGTCGATCGCTCAGGATTTGCATCCGGAACGAACTGCCAGCGATTATCGAGATAGCGGAATGGACCATCAATATATTTGGTTTCGATGATGTTTTCTTCGCGCTTCAGCAAAACCTGACTGGTGAAGGTTTCACGGATAAGCTTGTAGCCGACTGTCATATCCGCAATCAGCAGCACCTTGCCGTCCCGTTCCTTGCGCGAGCGTACTTTCAAGCTCTCGCACATCGGCAAAAACTGCGGGTAGCTTTCCACATCGGCAACAAGGTCGAACATCTGCTCTGCGCGGTGGGCGACAGGTCGGGTCGTGTCAAATTTCGGCATTTGTCAGGCGCGGCTTGCGTGCAGCGCCTCGCGCGCAGCTTTCAATCTGGCAAAATCTTCGCCCGCATGGTGCGAGGAACGTGTGAGCGGGCTCGAGGCAACAACCAGAAAGCCCTTTGTCTTGGCAATTGTGGCATAGGACTTGAACTCGTCAGGCGTGACATAGTTGAGCACAGCGTGATGTTTGCGCGTTGGTTGGAGATATTGGCCAATCGTCATGAAATCCACATCCGCAGAGCGAAGATCATCCATAAGTTGCAAAACTTCGTTCCGCTCTTCGCCCAACCCAACCATGATGCCGGATTTAGTGAAGATAGTGGGATCGATTTCCTTGACGCGCTGCAACAACCTTATGGAATGGAAATATCGCGCACCCGGACGAACCTTCAGATAATTCGAAGGCACAGTTTCAAGATTATGGTTGAAGACGTCTGGACGGGCAGCAACAACGATTTCCAGTGCGCCGGGCTTGCGCAGGAAGTCGGGGGTAAGAATTTCAATGGTCGTGCCGGGAGAAATGCGGCGAATGGCCAGGATGACATCGGCAAAATGCTGCGCCCCGCCATCGGCCAGATCATCACGATCAACAGATGTAATCACGACGTGTTGCAGACCCATTTTCAGGACTGCTTTGCCAACATTCTCCGGCTCTTCAGGGTCCAGCGCCTTCGGCAGGCCAGTTGCGACATTACAGAATGCACAAGCACGCGTGCAGATCTCGCCCATGATCATGAAGGTCGCGTGCTTCTTATCCCAGCATTCACCAATATTCGGACAGCCGGCCTCTTCACAAACCGTGACAAGGTTATGGGAACGCACAATATCGCGGGTTTCGGAGTATCCCTTCGATACGGGCGCTTTTACACGTATCCAATCAGGCTTCTTGAGAAGCTCCGTGTCCGGACGGTTAGCTTTTTCCGGATGGCGCAAGCGCCTTTTTTGATCGATGGTGTCGAGTACCGTTACCATTAGAATATCCTAATTTGCGGCTTTGGCTTTACCAAAGACCCACAGGATGAGAATTGCGCCAACTGTCGCAACGATCAGATTTCCAAAGAATCCATAGAAATTGAAATTCACCAGACCTGCCAGCGTCCCGCCAACAAAGGAACCGGCGATGCCAACCAAAATATTGGTGAAAAGCCCATGATTGCGGCTCATCGCCTTCTCGGCAATATAGCCAGCAAGGAAGCCGATAAGCAGCATGCCGAAGAAACCGACTTCGGGCATACCCATTATTCCGACTGGCTGATCCATCTCTTCGTTCCCTTTTAGCGTCCAGACGCCATGGCAATGGCGCGAAATACCAAGGCCCATATAGCACCGAAAAGAAACCCGCCCAAGCCAAAGGCAAAAGTTACCATCCAAACTCCGGTCCAGCCAGTAATTGCCAAACCGTTGACTGATATGGTGTTGCCTGAAACCAGACTCAAGGCAGCAGGCACAAACCCCAGCACGATGCCGATCAGGGTCGACCATTTTAGGATCAACCATGAAAAGCTGATCCACGGCCTGCTGTCTTTGATGACTACCAGCTTCGGTTCCTTTCCTGTCGCCTCAACTATCAGGCGTTAAGCACGCGCCCATAAGCATCCAGCACACTTTCCTTCATCATTTCCGACAAGGTTGGATGCGGGAATACCGTATGCATGAGTTCTTCTTCCGTCGTCTCCAGATTCATGGCAACGACAAAGCCCTGTATCAGTTCAGTCACCTCTGCACCAACCATATGAGCGCCGATCAGCTGGCCGGTCTTCTTATCAAAGATGGTCTTTACCAAACCCTGATCCTCACCAAGAGCAATGGCCTTGCCATTTGCAGCAAACTGGAACCGGCCCACGCGGATTTCACGGCCGCCTTCCTTAGCCTTGGCTTCGGTCAGACCGACAGACGCGACCTGCGGGTGGCAATAAGTGCAGCCAGGAATCTTGTCTTTTTCCATTGGATGCACCCCGGGGACATTTGCTATCTTCTCAACGCAGATAACGCCCTCATGCTCGGCCTTGTGCGCCAGCATGGGGGGGCCAGCCACATCCCCAATGGCATAAATGCCCGGAACATTGGTCCTGCCATAACCATCAATGACCACACAGCCGCGATCTGTCTTCACGCCGAGCGCTTCAAGCCCAAGATTTTCGATATTGCCTTGAACGCCCACAGCTGAAATCAAACGGTCGGCAGTAATTTTCTCAACCTTGCCATCCTTGGTTTCGACATGGGCTGTGATGGAATTTGCCGCTTTCTCAACCTTGGTTACCTTGGCCTCCGTGATGATCTTCATACCCTGCTTTTCGAATTGCTTGCGGGCAATGGCGGATATTTCCGCGTCTTCCACAGGCATGACATTTGGCAGAAGCTCGACGACTGTGACTTCCGCACCCATGGTGCGATAGAATGATGCGAATTCGATACCAATCGCACCCGAGCCCATGACTACAAGGGACTTAGGCATTTCCGGCGGGATCATGGCTTCGAAATATGTCCATATCAACTTGCCATCCGGTTCGATACCTGGCAGTGCACGAGGGCGCGCGCCGGTGGCGAGAATAATATGCTTGGCAGTATAAGTGCCCTCGCCTTGCGCGTTCTTCGGAACCGGATTTTGGGGCTCCATAGGCTTCTTTGAAGTCTTTGTGACGACGATCTCACCAGGCTTCGAAAGCTTTGCTTCGCCCCAGATCACATCAACCTTGTTCTTCTTCATCAGGAAGCCGATGCCGGCATTCAGGCGGGCGGAGACGCCGCGCGAACGCTGCACAACAGCCTTGATATCGGCGGAAATCTTGCCTTCAATAGTAAGACCGTAGTCCTTGGCATGCTGGCCGTAATGGAAAATCTCCGCTGAACGCAGCAATGCTTTGGTCGGTATGCAGCCCCAGTTGAGACATATGCCGCCCAGATGCTCCCGCTCGACAATAGCGGTCTTAAGGCCAAGCTGCGCGGAACGAATTGCGGTCACATAGCCGCCAGGGCCAGAACCAATGATGATCACGTCGTAATTATTGGCCAAGACCATTATCCTCCTGAATTAAAGATCGAGTATGTCTCGAACGATGGGTGCAACGGCCTTGCCGATTGCCCGGGTATTTTCTGCATCAAGATGTACGCCATCAAGCGGTGACGTTTTCACAACGGATCCGGCATCAAAGAAAGCGCAACCGGCAATATCTGCGGCATCACGATAAAACGCAGCAAGCAAGCGCGACTGCTCAATGCCCTGCTCGAAGGTCAGCCGGAATTCCGGCCCTTCCGTTTCGCCCAATGCGGGCGGCGACATGACAAGTATCTGCGGTGGATGGGCATTGAACTGGTATGGCGCTGTGCGGACGATCTCAATCAGCCGCTGCATGCCTCGTTTTGCACCCTGCGCATTGCCGCAGATAAATGCTTTCATATCATTTGTGCCAAGCATGATAATGATCAGATCGAGAGGGAAATGGGTGCCAAGAACGGTGGTCAATGTCTTGGCACCATTCCTTTGAAATCCTGACAGATGATCATCATAGGCAGTCGTGCGACCGTTCAAACCGTCCGCGACGACATTGACGCCCGCTCCAAGCTCTGCCTGAAGCGCATTTGGCCAACGATCAGCCAGTGCATGGCGACCCGATCCTCCCGGGATATATCCCCAGGTCAGTGAGTCGCCATAGCAGAGGACTGTTTTCATATCTTTTCTCAGACCAGCATGCCCATCGGGTTTTCAATGTGCCGCTTGAAAGCCTGAGCGAGTTCTGCCCCAAGGGCCCCGTCAACAGCACGATGATCGGTTGAAAGCGTAACGGACATTACCGTAGCAACCTTGATCTCACCTTTTTTCACCACAGCACGTTCTTCGCCTGCCCCAATGGCAAGGATGGTCGCATGTGGAGGGTTGATGATCGCCGCAAAATCCTTCACGCCGAACATCCCGAGGTTGGAGACTGCTGTCGTGCCGCCCTGATATTCCTCGGGCTTCAGCTTGCGATCACGCGCGCGCTTGGCCAAGTCTTTCATTTCATTGGAAATGGTCGATAGGGCTTTCTCTTCTGCCTTGCGGATGATTGGTGTGATCAATCCACCGGGGATGGAGACAGCCACACCCACATCGGAATGCTTGTGCTTGACCATATTGCTTTCGGTCCAGGAAACATTGGCTTCCGGTACATCGCGCAAGGCCAAAGCCATCGCCTTGATGATGAAATCATTGACCGAGAGCTTGTAGACCGGAACATCGCCCTTGTCGGTTTTGCGCATTGGTGCAGCAAGATTGATCTGCTGGCGTAGGGCCAGAAGGGCATCCAACTCGCAATCGACAGTTAGGTAGAAGTGAGGAACCGTCGATTTTGCCTCGAGAAGACGCTTGGCGATTGTTTTACGCATGCCGTCATGCGGTACAAGCTCGTAAGAGCCTTCGGCAAACAGCTTAAGCACAGCGTCATCAGACATCGGCTTGGGCGCGGATGCAGCAGTAGCTGGCGCTGCAGCGGCAGGCGCAGCCGATTTGGCACCGCCTCCGGCAATAGCGGCTTCAACGTCTTTCTTTATAACGCGGCCATGCGGTCCAGTGCCCGTAACCGCGACAAGATCAATCCCTGCATCCTTGGCTATGCGGCGCGCAAGCGGCGATGAAAATGGACGATCGCCCGCCTTGGCATCAGCAGCAGGTGCTTCCTGCTTTGGCGCTTCTGCCTTGGCCGGTTCTGATTTGGGTGCATCGGCTTTGGGGGCTTCTGCGGCTGGCTCAGCCTTCTTCTCTTCTTTTGCTTCTGCTTTGGCAGGAGCAGCATCGCCACCGCCTTGGGCAGCAGCGCCAACATCCTCGCCATCAGCCGCAAGAATAGCAATCAAGGCATTGACCTTGACGCCTTCAGTGCCTGCCGGAACGACGATTTTGGCAACGGTACCTTCGTCAACGGCTTCAACTTCCATTGTTGCCTTATCGGTTTCGATCTCGGCAATAACATCGCCGGGACCAACCTTATCGCCTTCTTTGACGAGCCATTTGGCAAGGTTGCCCTCTTCCATCGTAGGAGAAAGCGCCGGCATGGTGATATTGATCGGCATATCGGTTTCCTCCCCTTATGCTGTGTAGGTCACAGCTTTGACGGCGTCGATAATTTCCTGAATGTTTGGCAGCGCCAGCTTTTCCAGATTGGCAGCATAAGGCATTGGAACATCCTTGCCCGCAATCGTCAGGATTGGAGCATCTAGATAATCAAAGGCCTGCTGCATAACGCGGGTGGCAATTTCCGTACCAACTGAAGACTGCGGATAGCCCTCCTCAATGGTCACAAGGCGACCTGTCTTCTTCACAGATTCAACCACTGTTGGAATATCCATTGGGCGGATTGTGCGCAGATCAATGATTTCCGCATCAATACCCATCTTGGCAAGCTCGACTTCAGCCTTCACCGTATAGTTCATGCCGATGCCAAACGAGACGAGCGTAACGTCCTTACCCTTCTTGTGGATACGGGCCTTGCCGATTGGCAGTACGAAATCATCAAGCTTCGGCACGTCGAAGGAATGACCGTAGAGGATTTCGTTCTCAAGGAAGATCACCGGATTAGGATCGCGGATTGCAGCCTTGAGCAGGCCTTTTGCATCGGCAGCCGAATAAGGCATGACGACCTTCAGACCGGGAATGTGGCTATACCATGCAGCGTAACATTGCGAATGCTGGGCTGCCACGCGTGAGGCTGCACCGCTTGGGCCACGGAAAACCATTGGCGCACCCATCTGACCGCCAGACATATAGAGCGTCTTGGCAGCAGAGTTGAGTATCTGGTCGATTGCCTGCATGGCAAAGTTGAATGTCATGAATTCAACGATAGGACGCAGGCCGGTCATCGCAGCGCCGACGCCAACACCGGCAAAGCCATGCTCCGTGATTGGCGTATCGACAACGCGGCGCGGACCAAATTCATCAAGCAGGCCTTGAGTGATCTTATAGGCACCCTGATATTCAGCGACTTCCTCGCCCATGACAAACACCGAGTCGTCGCGGCGCATTTCTTCAGCCATCGCATCGCGCAAAGCTTCACGAACGGTCGTCGAAACCATTTCGGTGCCTGCCGGAATATCGGGATCAGCGGCAACTTCAGTTTTCGGCGCAGCAGGAACGCTGGTCTTTTCAGGAGCAGTCTCTTGCTTGGGAGCTTCCGGCTCAGCCTGTGCTGGCGCAGCTTCTGCCTTGGCGGAAGCATCTGCCTTGGGCGCTGCGGCATCATCAGCGCTTTCACCATCACCAAGCAGCACGGCGATCACGGTGTTCACCTTTACACCGTCAGTACCTTCGGCGACAAGAATCTTGCCGATTGTACCTTCGTCAACAGCTTCGACCTCCATCGTCGCCTTGTCGGTTTCGATTTCGGCGAGAATGTCACCGGACGTGACCTTATCGCCTTCTTTCTTCAGCCATTTGGACAGCTTGCCCTCTTCCATAGTTGGCGAGAGTGCTGGCATCAAAATATCTACAGGCATGATCGCGCCTCCCTTAGAGCAAAATGTCGGTGTAGAGCTCGGATGCATCCGGCTCCGGATCGGACTGCGCAAAATCAGCTGCATCTGCAACGATATCGCGAACGTCCTTATCGATCTTCTTCAGATCGTCCTCTGTGGACCATCCTTTTTCGATCAATCGGTTCTTCACCTGCTCAATTGGGTCATGATCGGAGCGCATCTTCTGCACTTCGTCCTTCGAACGGTATTTGGCCGGATCCGACATGGAGTGACCACGATACCGGTATGTCTGCATCTCAAGGATCATCGGGCCTTTGCCGGAACGGGCCCAGGCTGTTGCTTCCTCGCCCGCAGCGTTAACGGCACGAACATCCATACCATCAACCTGAATACCGGGAATATTGAACGAGAGACCACGCTTGGAGAAGTCAGTTTCGGCAGATGCACGAGAAACCGAGGTGCCCATCGCATAGCGATTGTTTTCAATGATGTAGACGACAGGAAGCTTCCATAGCGATGCCATGTTGAAGCTTTCATAAACCTGGCCCTGATTGGCGGCGCCGTCGCCGAAATAGGCAAGCGAAACATTGCCATTGTCGCGGTAGCGATTGGCGAATGCCAGACCTGTACCGAGCGAAACCTGTGCACCAACGATACCGTGACCGCCGTAGAAATGCTTCTCCTTGGAGAACATATGCATCGAGCCGCCCTTGCCCTTCGAAAGACCGCCTCGTCGTCCAGTCAGTTCAGCCATCACGCCCCGCGGACTCATGCCGCAAGCGAGCATGTGACCATGGTCACGATAACCGGTGATATTCTGGTCACCTTCCTTGAGCGACATTTGCATGCCTGTGACGACCGCTTCCTGTCCGATATAAAGGTGACAGAAGCCGCCGATAAAGCCCATGCCATAGAGTTGACCAGCCTTCTCTTCGAAGCGGCGGATCAACAACATCTGCCGGTAGGCTTCCAGCTCTTGCTCTTTGGTGAATTCGATTGGTTTTGGTGCTTTAGCAGCAGAAGTCTGCGCGGAACGCGCAGGGCTTTTTTTCGCCCTCGTGGCCATATCTCACTCCCTGTGACTTGGTCGCAAGAGAATAGCAGCAGAGACAGAACTTACAATACGCAGAATCGAATAAGTGCTATGCAAATAAGACGTTCAAAATACACAACAAAATAGCTATTAACCGGATATCAGTTAATAGCTAAATCTCCGGAACCACGCATTATCGTGACCTCATCCGGACGGGAAACGTTCAGTGCTTTGCGAGCTTGCTCGTCCAGCATATCCTTCTCAATTGTCCCATCATGCATAAGTTTAACCTGTCGTTCAAGCTCCTTGCGATTCTCGACGACAGCAGCAAGCTGAGCCTGAAGCAGCTGGGTTCGCTCCTGCAGTTTAATGGTGGAATAAAGACCATATTCGCCGTGATAGGCATGGAAGCCGAAATAGGCGAAAAACAGGGTGGCGAGCAGCGGAACAATTAAGCGCCCCCGCCTGGTTTTACGTCTCTGTTTTGTCCACATTGTCTTATCCGGATCGCTACGGAATCAGGTCACGATGGCCTGATTTGTCACACACTCATAAAACAGTGTTTTGCTTAACAGGCGATTACCAGCCACCTCAAAACCATGTTACGAAGTCCGGGCATCTTTTGACAAACATCTAATGGCGCCGGTATGAGCATTCGAAACATCAGCGCAATTGCTTTGCTGGTACTGGCAGCTCCGCTCGCCATAATAGCACTAATAACAACACCAAATGAGTACACGGCGATGGGGCAATCCGGTGTGGATTGTGACGGGCCATTTGGGGTTCTCGTTTTCGCGCTGGCGGCTCTTGTTGTCTATGCACTGGGTATTGGCATTTTCGCGATATCCGCATTTCCGAAGTCGCCAACATTGAGAATCCTGATAGCCGCATCCAGCCTGATTATTTGCGGTGCGCTTGGCATTCAGATCGCCTTGAGCATTCATGAGCTTCAAACTGATGCGCATCAGGAAACATGCGGCAGCGGACTCTAATCCGCCCAAAAAAAATGGCGGACCTGAGCCCGCCATTTAAATTCGATAGGTTCAAATATTAGATGAAGCGGAAAATGCCGCGGCCCGCATAGCTGGCCTGCGGACCAAGCTCTTCTTCAATACGGATCAACTGGTTGTACTTCGCGATCCGGTCGGAACGTGACAGCGATCCGGTCTTGATCTGTCCGCAATTGGTAGCAACTGCAAGATCCGCAATGGTTGAATCTTCGGTTTCGCCAGAACGATGCGACATCACAGATGTATAGCCAGCGCGATGGGCCGTTTCCACAGCGTCAAAAGTTTCAGACAATGTGCCAATCTGGTTGACCTTGACGAGGATCGAGTTGGCAACACCCATCTTGATGCCATCACGAAGACGGGCCGAGTTGGTCACGAAAAGATCGTCGCCGACGAGCTGGCATTTCTTTCCAACAAGATCAGTGAGGTGCTTCCAGCCTTCCCAATCATCTTCCGACATGCCGTCTTCGACCGTTATGATGGGATAATTGCCAACGAGCTGAGCGAGATATTCAGCTTGCGCCTTCGGGTTACGGCTCTGGTTGTCGCCTTCGTATACGTAGTTTCCGCCTTTGAAGAACTCAGTGGCGGCACAATCAAGACCGATCGCGATTTCTTCACCAGGCTTGAATCCAGCTTTTTCAATCGACTCCATGATGAAATCGAGCGCTTCTTCAGCAGACTTCAAATCTGGAGCAAAGCCGCCTTCATCGCCGACATTTGTGCTATGGCCCGCATCCTTGAGGCGCTTCTTCAGCGTGTGAAACACTTCCGAACCATAACGCACGGCTTCTGCCAAAGATGACGCGCCGACTGGCAGGATCATAAATTCCTGAAAGTCGATTGGGTTGTCGGCATGGGCGCCGCCATTGATGATGTTCATCATGGGCACTGGCAGGACATGAGCGTTTGGACCGCCGAGGTAGCGATAAAGCGGCAGGCCCGATGCCTCAGCGGCGGCCTTGGCAACAGCGAGCGAAACGCCGAGAATGGCATTGGCACCAAGACGGCTCTTGTTCGGCGTGCCATCAAGTTCAATCATGGTCTGATCGATATGGATCTGGTTTTCTGCTTCTAGACCGCCAATCGCGTCAAACAGTTCGCCATTCACTGCGTCAACAGCTTTTTGAACGCCCTTGCCGAGATAACGGGTTCCGCCGTCGCGCAACTCAACAGCTTCATGTGCGCCAGTCGATGCGCCCGAAGGTACAGCAGCGCGGCCCATGGAACCGTCTTCGAGGATGACATCGACTTCCACAGTCGGGTTACCGCGACTATCCAGAATTTCACGGCCAATAATATCGACAATCGCAGTCATGGGATTTCCTTTTGAAAACGTGGGACAGCATAAGCTGGCCCCTGAATAGCGAATGAAGATGACAAGGAAAACCCTGACAAGTCGATTTGTGCATTAAAACGAAAAAAAGGCCGCTCGAAAGCGGCCTCTTTTGAAGATCAGCGACCTTAAGCCGCCTTATCGACCTTATAATAAGAGAACGACATATCCCTTACTTTGCGACCATCATTTTCCGTAAGCTCGGCGATTGTGTTCACAGGAGCCTGTTCCAGCTGCTGGCGAGTGAACCCAACAGTGTAACCGCCATTGTTTTTGTCATAGTCGAGCAGTGACCAAGGTATGGCGTGGTACTTTTCACCAATGCCCAAGAAACCTCCGAAGCCGACGACTGCAAACATTATCTTATCGGATGTCTTATCAAGCATAACATCCTCAATCTCGCCCATCTTTTCGCCGGCAGTGTTATAGACATTGGTGCCAATAACACGTGAAGCGCGGATAGCTGTTGTATGACCTGAACTGGTTGGCATTTTGCTTCTCCTTCTTGCTTTTGCATGAAGGGTTAATGAGTGAATTGGCCCATGGTTGCAAAAAACTCCAACTTTAATTGCGGAACAATGTCGCGCGTGGTCAAACAGCTTTTGCTATGCGGTCGAATTCCAGCAGTTTTTCAAGCAAACGAGGCATCTGATCCAGCGGCACCATATTGGGACCATCTGACGGGGCGTTATCGGGATCCTGATGCGTCTCGATAAAGACACCCGCCACACCAACGGCCACTGCCGCGCGCGATAGAGTTTCAACGAATTCGCGCTGACCGCCAGTCGAACCACCCTGGCCACCCGGCTGCTGCACGGAGTGAGTCGCATCAAAAATAACCGGCGCGCCAAAGCTTGCCATAATTGGCAGGGATCGCATGTCGGACACCAACGTGTTGTAACCGAAGGAGGCTCCGCGCTCGGTCACCATCACATTTGGGTTGCCGCTTTCTGTCACTTTGGCCACGACATTCTTCATATCCCAAGGCGCGAGAAATTGACCCTTTTTGATATTCACGATTTTACCTGTCTTGGCGGCAGCAATCAGAAGATCGGTTTGGCGGCAAAGAAAGGCTGGAATCTGCAAAACATCGACAACTTCGCCGAGAATTGCGCATTGCTCTTCCGTGTGAACATCGGTGAGCGTTGGAAGACCAAGCTCCTTTTTAATATCAGCAAATACCGGCAAGGAATTTTCAAGGCCAAAGCCGCGCTTGCCGGAGAGCGACGTGCGATTCGCCTTGTCAAAGCTGGATTTATAGACGAGGCCAATGCCAAGCTTTTCGGCCATTTCTTTCAATGCGCCTGCCATGTCGAAAGCGTGCTGGCGGCTTTCCATCTGGCAAGGGCCCGCAATGAGCGAAAGTCTGCCGCTATTGGAAAATGCGACATTGCCAGCGGAAACGATGGAATTCTGGGACATATCAGAGGGCCTCAAATGCGATGGCAGCGCCCTGCCCTGGTGCCTTGTGCACGATCAGGCGGGAGCCACGCTTTTCGATTGGAATATTGTTGCTGATGAGCAAAGATTCAACTGCCGCCAGATCACGAACGCCAAGCACGAACGCTTGCAGGCGCAGACCGCGCTCGATTGTTGATGATTCTATACCGGTGAAAGCCTTCAATCCGGATGGCGTAAGCACGGTAATATTTGCATTGGCCGCAGCCATATCCATGCCGAATGAATGCGCGTTGACGTCCCGCTGATTGATCACTTCCTGCAAAGGATACTGGAAATCCGTGGGATTGACCTCAGAAAGAACCACTTCCCGCAAAACGGCAGCACCATTTGCATGTAATTGCAACGCGCTCCGATCTACCTTTGGGGTGTTTATGCGCTCGCAAGTGAAGAAGAATATATCGGGCGCGCGCAGGTCCGCGGCAAAAGCCAAGCGAAATCCCGCTCGGTCCTCTTTGCCATCCGGCAAAATGAACGGCCGGGAAAAATCCAGAATATTGCCGGCAGAAATCCCTGCCTCTGCGAAAGATTGATGGTCGGCTTTTGCGTTCTCGCTGCCCATGACGAGTGCAGAAAAACCTTCCTGCCCGTTACGGAACCGATAGGCCTGATCCCGCGCGACAAACATATTGCCTTTAATCGCCTCAGCCTCGCATGTCTCGCGCTGACCTATGGCCAAAAACTCAAGGAAACTATTATCGCCGAAGAATACGCAAACATTCTCGGTTCCGAACGGATGTACTCCTACAGGCGCGACCGTGAACCCAAGTTGTTCCAATCGCACGCGTGCGATTTCCAGATCTGCCGTGGGCAAAACCAGATGGTCGACAGGACGGGGCGTGCGGGGTGACAAATTACTCATGATGAAAGGGTGTGCCTCAATGCTGACTGCAATTCAAGTCACACCCTTGCCGATCAAACGAGCCTGCTTTGCGCCATCGCCGCATTGATGAACGATGCAAACAATGGATGTGGCTCAAACGGACGCGACTTCAATTCCGGATGATACTGTACACCGATGAACCAGGGATGGTCAGGATATTCCACCGTTTCAGGCAGAACGCCATCCGGCGACATGCCCGAGAATACCAAACCACATTCTTCAAGACGGTTCTTATATTCGATATTCACTTCATACCGATGTCTGTGCCGTTCGGAAATGTCGGTAGAACCGTAAATATCAGCAATCCGTGTGCCCGACTTGAGCAACGCATCATAGGCGCCAAGACGCATCGTTCCGCCCAAATCCCCGGTCTGCGCGCGCTTTTCAAGCATATTGCCTTTAAGCCACTCGGTCATCAGGCCAACAACGGGCTCGCTCGCTGGGCCAAACTCGGTAGAAGATGCCTTTTCGACGCCAGCCAAGGAACGAGCGGCTTCGATCACAGCCATCTGCATGCCAAAACAAATACCGAAATACGGAACCTTTTTTTCGCGGGCGAACTTGGCGGCAAGTATCTTGCCTTCCGAACCGCGCTCGCCAAACCCGCCAGGCACGAGAATACCGTGAACCTTTTGCAGGTAAGGCGCAGGATCTTCCTGTTCGAATATTTCGGATTCGATCCAGTCCAGATTGACCTTTACCTTATTGGCCATGCCGCCATGATGGAGCGCTTCAATCAGCGATTTATACGCATCTTTCAGGCCGGTATATTTACCAACAATGGCAATCGTAACCTCGCCTTCCGGATTGTGGATGCGCTGGCTGACTTCGTCCCAACGCTCCATGCGAGGCTTCGGTGCCGGATCGATCCCAAATGCGGCCAAGACTTCTGAATCCAGACCTTCTTTATGATAGGCCATAGGCACATCATAAATTGTATCCACATCAAGCGCCTGAATAACGGCAGAAGCCCGGACGTTGCAGAACAGCGATAGCTTGCGGCGCTCGGATTCCGGAATCTCGCGATCAGCGCGAATGAGAAGAATATCGGGAGCAATACCAATGGAACGCAGCTCTTTTACCGAATGCTGGGTTGGCTTGGTCTTGAGTTCACCCGCAGCCGGTATGTAGGGCATGAGGGTCAGGTGGATATAAACAGCGCTGCCGCGCGGCAAATCATTGCCAAGTTGGCGGATCGCCTCAAGGAAGGGCATTGCTTCAATGTCACCGACCGTACCGCCGATTTCACAAAGAACGAAATCATAATCCTCATTGCCTTCGACAATGAAGTTCTTGATCTCATCAGTGACGTGCGGAATTACCTGAACCGTCGCACCGAGATAATCGCCCCGGCGTTCCTTTTCGATAATGTTGCGATAAATCCGCCCTGTCGTGATGTTGTCCTGCTTATTGGCGGGACGCCCCGTGAAACGCTCATAATGACCAAGATCAAGGTCAGTTTCGGCGCCATCGTCGGTTACAAACACTTCGCCATGTTGATAGGGCGACATCGTTCCGGGGTCGACGTTGAGATAAGGATCAAGCTTGCGAATCCGTACACGGTATCCACGAGCTTGGAGGAGTGCCGCCAAAGCGGCTGCAGCGATGCCTTTTCCGAGGGAAGAAACCACGCCACCAGTGATGAAAACATATCGGGCCATGGGCTTATCTCGTTAGTCCTTTGCAAGTGATTTGGCCACAAAAAAATTCGGCTGAAGCGCCGTTTTCCCGCACAAATCTTTTCTTCATTTCAAACAAAACGGCCAGACGCAAAGTCTGGCCGTTCAATTAAATCCGGTATTAGTTGTTATAGAACAACAACTTCCGTACCGATTTTCACGCGATCATAAAGATCGATAACGTGATCATTGACCATGCGGAAGCAGCCATTGGAAGCTGAGCTTCCAATGGTCCAAGGCTGCACGGTGCCGTGGATACGCACATAGGTGTCACGATTTCCCTGTGACAGATAGATTGCACGGGCGCCCAAAGGATTACCAGGACCGCCATCCATGCCGTTCTCATACTTGGCATAATGAGCTGGCTCGCGCTTGATCATTTCCTTGGTTGGAATCCAACGAGGCCATTCGCGCTTTGTCTGGACAACAGCCGTACCCTTGAACTCGAGCCCTTCCTTGCCAACGGCAATACCATAACGGCGGGCAGAATAGGCGCTTTGGACCAGATAGAGAAATCTCGCTTGCGGATCGATCACGATCGTGCCCGGCTTGTATCCGGAGAATTCAACTTCCTGCGGCATGTATTTTGGATCAATGCCATATTTTGTTTTCTTCGGGCGGGCCGGCGTGCGCACCTCCGCCACTTCTACCGGCTTTGCTGCATCGCGTTCGCCAGTGAAAGGCTTTGTAAGTTTCTTGAGGATCGGCTCGGCAGATGCAGGGCCGGCCAAGGCCAGTACCGACATTCCAATAAGCAATGAGCGACGTGACAACATGATGTGTATTCCCGAATGGATTGCAAAGCGTCCCAAGCGACGCTTGCCGGGCCCCCTAGGCCAACTTGATATTGCGATAACTGAAGACAGGGCCCTTCTCAATGCAAATCGCTGTGATCATTCCTGACGAATGATGGATGCATCAAAGAAGTTGCGGAACCGCAACACATTGTTGTGGTTCCGCGTAACTATATAACCGTATGCGTTTTACTGCGAGTTCGGAACAGGATTTGCAGGCTGCGCTGGAGTAACCGGTGCTGTAGGCGCGGGCGCGGTCGATTCGGGGGCTGGTGCCGCTGGCGTTGCCGGGGCGGTCGACGATGCGCCGCCCAACTGATTAAGAACACCGCCGCTTGAAGGAGGCTGCTGACCGGCAGGCTGACTGCCTGTCGTCGTCGGAATACGATTGAGAATGTCAGTGGGCGTTTCGCTATAGCGCGAAAGAATGCCGAGCGCTAAGGAAGTGATAAAGAACCCTGTTGCCAGGATGGCTGTTGCGCGGGTCAGCACGTTTGCAGCACCCCGTGCCGTCATCAAACCGGACCCGCCGCCAATACCCAGACCACCGCCTTCGGAACGCTGCACGAGCACAACCCCAACGAGGGCAAGTACTATCAGAAGATGAATCACAATAAGGACGGTTTGCATGGGTATTTTCTGCTTCTCAAGTGTCGGACGCGGCTCTTTACACCGTATCGGTCGATAAACCAAGCCCGGTTTTACGCTTAGAGCGAATGATATGCTTCACAGATGGCGAGAAAGTCCGGCGCTTTCAAGCTCGCACCGCCTACAAGTGCGCCATCGACATTCTCTATACCAAGAAGTTCAACAGCATTGGATGGTTTTACCGACCCGCCATAGAGGATGCGCATTACCTTGCCCTCATCACCAAAGCGATCGCTTAATGCCACCCGAATAGATGCGTGGACTTCACGCACGTCTTCGGCGGTCGGTGTCAGTCCGGTTCCGATTGCCCAGACGGGCTCGTAGGCGACAATCGTATTTCCGGCGGTGGCATTATCGGGAACTGACCCAGCAAGTTGCGTCGCGATGATTTCCAGCGTCGAACCTGCTTTGCGCTGCAACTCGGTTTCTCCGATGCAGATAATGGCAGTAAGACCAGCTTCCCAGCCAGCGCGCGCCTTGGCATTGACGATGGCATCGGTCTCGCCATGGTCGGTGCGGCGTTCCGAGTGACCGACGATGACGTGCGATGCTCCCGCGTCTTTCAGCATGCTGGCGGCTATATCACCTGTATGAGCGCCAGACTGCTTTGCGTGGCAGTCCTGACCACCAATGCTCAACTTCTCACCCTCTACGGATTGCGCGGCTCGCCAGACAAGCGTTGCAGGCACGCAAATGAGAGCATCTATTTTTTCGCCGATTGCCGAGTTGGGACGATTAATGATCACGCGAAGTTCATCAAGCTGATCTCCCATGCCATTCATTTTCCAGTTACCGGCGACGAGAGGGCGAATATTGGGGGTCATCTTCTCTTCCTTAAGTCACGAAAGTCATGGTTTGGGCGATTTTCTGAAGTCTTTGATTGCCTGACTAGCAAATTCACTTGATAAAGCAATCGACACAAGCTTTGCATCACGCTATTCCCGCTAGGATTCAACTGCGTTTCGTTTAATACGGTGACTTTAATATGCTCGACTCCCTCCGCAATGTTGCCCAGACCTGGGTAGCCAAGTTGCTTCTCGCTCTTCTCGGACTCAGCTTTATAGGCTGGGGCGCGTCGAGCACCCTGCTTGGCGCCATTAACGGCAATGCTGCCATCAAGGCGGGAGATTCCGAAGTATCGCCTCTCGATTACCGCTTGGCTTATGACCGCGAGCTTGCGTCATTGTCGCAACGCTTTGGTCAACGGCTGACACGCGAACAGGCTGATGCCATCGGCATTAGCAATCAGGTCCAGGGGCGGCTTGTTGCCGGCGCCTTGCTTGATGAGCAGGCCCGCAAGATGTCTTTGGGTCTGTCAAAAGACCGTCTGGCCCAGCTTGCAGCCGAAGATCCCGCATTTCGGGGCGCAAACGGACAGTTCAGCAGCGCACAGTTTGACGCCGTTCTGCGCAATGCTGGCATGACGCCGCAAAACTATCTGGACAATAGCGCCCAGGTTGCACGCCGCCAACAGATCGTCGAGGCTGTCGCAGACGGGATCAAGGCTCCAGAAACGTTGGTTAAAGCCATCGCTATTTACAAAGGCGAATCGCGCACCATTGAATATGTAGCTATGCCGAAAAACTTCGTCTCAAGCGTTGCCGACCCAAGTGATGCGGACCTGAAGACATATTTCGAAGCCAACAAAGAAGTCTATGGCGCGCCGCAATACCGCAAGGTCAGCTACGTCAAACTTGGGGCCTCGGATATTGCAAACCCGGCAACGGTAACGCCTGAAGAGATCAAGGCAGAGTACGAAAAGAACATTGCCCGCTACTCCACACCGGAAACGCGCACTATCGAACAGCTGTCATTTGCCGACGAAGCTGCCGCGAAAGCCGGATTGGAAAAACTTAAAACAGGCATGAGCTTCGAGGATTTGGTCAAGGCCGAAGGCAAGAGCATGAATGATGTGCATCTTGGCACATTCCCGAAAAGTGCCCTGCCCGACCAATCCATCGCCGAGCCGATCTCCGCGCTTCAAGCCAATGGCGTAAGCGACGTATTGAAGGGAACGTTTGGTCCTGTGATTGTTCGCGTCACTGCGGTCACACCTGAAGTAGTCAAGCAGCTTCCTGAAGTTGAAAAAGAAATTCGTGAGAATATTGCTCTTGCACAGGCGACAAATGCCGTAGCGGATGTCCATGACGCCTATGAAAATGCGCGCGCTGATGGCCAGACCATGGCGGAAGCTGCCGCAGCACAAAACCTGAAGGTGGTAACGATCGATGCGGTGGACCAGAATGGTCGCTCGCCCGACGAAAAAGACGTTCCAAACCTGCCGTTTGATGAAAACCAGATGGCCGCAATTTTCCAGGCTGATGTCGGTTTTGACAATGAACCGTTCAGCCTCGGCACGAATGCCTATCTCTGGTACGACGTCGACAGCGTAACGCCAGCCCGTGAACGGCCATTGGACGAAGTTAAAGCTAAGGTCATCGAGCATTGGAAGACAGCCGAACTTGAAAAACAGCTGAATGCGAAAGCTGAGGAAGTTCGCAAGCGCGTTGCGGATGGAACGTCACTCGACGACATTGCCACTGAGTTCAAATTCACCAAGGAAACCAAGCGTGGGATTACGCGCGAAAGCAAGGATGCTGACCTCGGTCAAGGTGGCGTAGATTCTGTTTTCGATGGACCTCAGGGCTTGGTTGGAATGAGTGAATCGGCAAGCGATGGATCGAAGTTGATCTTTAAGGTTACCGAGGCAATCGAACCCGCCAATGTCGGTCCTGAATCTCTTACAGCCGCGGAGAGAGATGCATTTGGTTCGCGTCTTGCAGATGATCTCCTCGACCAGTTGATAGCGCAATTGCAGACCGTCTATCCGGTGACAGTCAACAAGACAGTCATCGATCAGGCGCTCGCCCGGTAAGAATGTGTGAATAATGGCTGAGCTAAAGCGTTTCATTGGTATTGCCGCTTCCGGCAACGCACTTTCCCAGGACGAGGCGGTTGAAGCTTTCGACATCATGATGTCGGGACAGGCTACCCCGGCCCAGATTGGCGCGCTGCTGATGGCTTTGCGTGTTCGCGGTGAAAACATTGATGAGATCACAGGCGCCGTTGCTGCCATGCGCTCGAAGATGCTCAAGGTTGCCACTTCCGTCGACGCGATTGATATTGTTGGCACCGGCGGTGATCAGTCAGGGTCCTACAACGTTTCGACATGTGCTGCCTTCGTCGCTGCAGGAGCCGGTGTGCCGGTCGCAAAACATGGCAACCGGGCGTTATCATCCCGATCAGGGGCCGCCGATACTCTAGCGGCGCTTGGTATCAACATCGAAATTGGTCCGGAACTCATAGCAACCTGCATTGAGCAGGCGGGGATTGGCTTCATGTTTGCGCCCATGCATCATCCGGCGATGAAGCATGTTGGCCCTGCGCGCGTTGAGCTTGGAACACGTACTATTTTCAACCTTTTGGGACCTTTGACAAATCCGGCAGGCGTAAAACGTCAATTGGTTGGCGTCTACGCACCCGAATGGGTCGAGCCGATTGCGCATGTGCTAAAAAATCTCGGCTCCCAGTCGGTTTGGGTGGTGCATGGCGACGGTCTGGATGAAATCACCACCGCAGGGGTGACCAAGGTTGCCGCTCTCGAAAACGGTACAATCCGCACCTTCGAAATTGAACCGGAAACGTTTGGTCTAAGGCGGGTCGACCCCCAGGACCTGAAAGGCGGAACAGCCGATGAGAATGCTGTTTCCTTGCTTTCCGTGCTGGATGGGGCACATGGCGCCTATCGCGATATCACACTGTTCAACGCCGGTGCAGGACTTGTAATAGCCGGAGCTGTAAACGATCTGAAGGCTGGTATTGAGATGGCCGCTCATTCCATTGACAGCGGCGCGGCGCGAAATGTGCTAAAGAACCTCGTGCAAGTGTCAAACAGCAGGGTTGCCTGACCATGGTAGATATTCTTCGCAAGATTGAGGCCTATAAGCGCGAGGAAATCGCAGCCGCAAAGGCCACCGCGTCGCTGGAAGATCTCAAAGCCTATATCGCCGATCAAGATAGCTGCCGTGGCTTTCTCGATGCTCTGAAGTCGAAACGCGCCAAGGGCGAATTTGCCCTGATTGCCGAAATTAAAAAGGCTAGCCCATCCAAGGGATTGATCCGGGCAGACTTTGATCCGCCTGCTTTGGCAAAAGCCTATGAACTCGGCGGTGCAGCATGTCTTTCGGTTTTGACCGATGGCCCATCATTTCAAGGTGCGCCGGAATTCTTGAAGACAGCACGTGCTGCGGTGAAGCTCCCTGCCCTGCGTAAAGATTTTCTCTTCGATACCTACCAGGTCTATGAAGCGCGGAGCTGGGGTGCTGATTGCATTTTGATCATTATGGCCAGCGTGACTGACGATCTGGCGATTGCGCTTGAAGAAACTGCGTTCTCGCTCGGTATGGACGTACTTGTCGAGGTTCATGACGAAGCAGAGATGGAGCGCGCGCTGAAACTATCCTCGCCGCTTCTGGGTATCAATAATCGCAATCTGCGCACCTTTGAAGTTGATCTGGCTGTATCAGAAAGACTGGCTGCTATGGTGCCGGACTCTAAATTCCTTGTCAGCGAAAGTGGCGTATTCACCCATGACGATTGTCGGCGGTTGGCACAATCCAATATCGGCTCATTCCTCGTTGGCGAAAGCCTGATGCGTCAAGTCGACGTAACAGCTGCAACCAAATCACTTCTATTCGGCAATACATCGCAAACGGATGCCGCATGACGCCCTCCAAACTGTCCCATCTCGATGCGACAGGCGCAGCCAATATGGTGGATGTTGGCGACAAGACTGAAACAGTGCGTCTGGCAACAGCTGAGGGGTTTGTTTCCATGCTCCCAGAGACGCTAAAGCTTATCCAGACCGGCAATGCCGCCAAAGGCGATGTTATCGGCACCGCACGCATCGCTGGCATCATGGCTGCCAAGAAGACGCACGAACTCATCCCGCTATGCCATCCACTGCTGTTGAGCAAAATATCGATCGATATTGAAGCCGATGAGACATTGCCCGGCCTGCACGTCACTGCGACCGTTAAATTGAGGGGCAAGACGGGTGTTGAGATGGAGGCTCTGACCGCTGTTTCCGTGGCCTGTCTGACGATTTATGACATGGCAAAAGCCGTGGACAAAGGCATGAATATTCAAAACATTCGGCTCTTGCAGAAAACCGGCGGAAAATCCGGCGATTGGTCTGCCAATATTACTGCCAGCGAGCGTTAAATGGCTGGACTCCTCCCCGTTGATGAAGCCCTGTCGCGCATCGTCGGTGCCGCTGTCAGAACAGATGCGGAAACAGTTCCGCTAAGCGAAGCCGGGGCGCGTGTTCTGGCTGAAGACCTTTACGCGAAACGACAACAACCGCCCTTCGCCGCATCGGCGATGGATGGCTATGCTGTTCGCGCTGCTGATATTGCAAACGTCCCCGTCAACTTGAAACTGATTGGCCAATCTGCAGCGGGTCATGCCTTTCAAGGTTCGTTGGGCGTTGGAGAGGCTGTTCGAATTTTCACCGGCGCGCCCGTTCCTGCTGGTGCTGATAGCGTGGTAATTCAGGAAAATACCATTGCCCACGGCTCCCAAGTCGAAATCAAAGAGACGATTACCCTCGGCAAAAATATTCGCAAGGCGGGACTGGATTTTCAGGAAGGTGATCTGCTGTTGAAAAATGGCCGGACGCTCGATCCTTCGGCCCTTGCACTGGCTGCCGCAGCAAATTATCCCGCAGTGCGGGTATATCGGCAACCAAAAGTTGCAGTTCTTGCAACCGGCGATGAATTGGTGAATCCCGGCGAAGTCTTCCGGCCCGACCAGATCATTGCCTCAAACACTTTTGGTCTGGCCGAAATCATACGCCAGGCAGGTGGTTTGCCTATTGATCTTGGCATAGCAGAAGACCGACTGGAGGCTTTGAGCGAGGCTGTAGACCGCGCCGTGGTAGCTCAAGCGGATATTCTAGTAACGCTCGGCGGCGCATCCGTTGGTGATCATGATCTGGTCCAGCCTGCTTTGGCTGCCAAGGGCATGAAACTCGATTTCTGGAAGATTGCTTTGCGTCCCGGCAAGCCGCTTATGTTCGGGCGATTAAACGACATGAATATTCTGGGCCTGCCGGGCAATCCGGTTTCCAGCTTGATATGCGGCCACATCTTTCTGGTGCCGCTGATCCGCACGATGCTGGGGCTGGAGTACCACCCTAACCTGCGTGCAGCAGTTTTGGGTCGTGACATGGACACGAATGATCAACGTCAGGACTATGTGCGCGCCACGCTTGCACGAAATGCCGACGGCACGCTCACAGCCACGCCTTTTCCCTTGCAGGATTCGTCAATGCTGAAGTTTTTGAGCGATGCCGAATGCCTTATCATCCGCGAACCACATGCCCCCGCCCTCAGGGCCGGAACCATGTGCAAGGTGATGTTGCTACGCTGAGTTTTCTTCAAGCTGATGTTCCTTGCGATCGATCTCCGTGATCGTGGCAAGGTCTATTGCTTTTTGCAATTTTGCGGCGTGGCGGAATGACGGCTCTAGTGTTCTGCCCTGTCCAACCGCTTCAACGAAACGCTGATAATTTGTTGAGACCGGCTCGACATCAAGTTCTTTCCACGTTGCAGCTTCAACATCGTCGCCGAGACAAACCATCAATTTTGAGCCATCATGCCGATGCTGGATTTCCAGCGATCCCTTGTCGCCATAGACCCGCAACCTCAATTCATTGACATGGCCCGTTGCCCAACGGCTTGAATGCACAACGCCCAGCGCGCCGTTTGTGAAGCTGACTGTCATGGTAAAGCTGTCATTCGCATCAAGATCATATTCGCCGATCCTGTTGCCGTCAGCCTTGTCGAAGGCTTTCAACCGGCAAAATATTTCGTCAATTTCTGTGTCAGTGGCATAAACCACAAAGTCCAGAATATGGACGCCAACATCACCCAGAGTTCCGTTTGAGCCGTGCTTTTTCGACAGCCGCCAAAGCCAACGACTTTCAGTGCGCCATTCGCCCCACATTTTCGCAACAAGCCAGCTTTGCAGATATGAAGCTTCGACATGCTTGACCTGCCCGATCTGACCGCTGGTCACGAGTTTACGAGCAGCCTGCAACTGCGCGACATTGCGATAGGTCAAGTTGACCATACCGACCAGATGTGCCGCTTCCGCCGTCTGAGCCATCTCCATCGCGTCCTGATGGTTCACGGCCAGAGGCTTTTCACAGAAAACATGCTTGCCAGCCCTTAGGCATTGCATAGTGGTTGCATAGTGAATGTTGTCGGGCGTGATATTGGCAACCGAATCAAAATCACCCCATGCAAGCGCGTCATCGAGCGATGTGAAGGCCCGCTCAATATTGTATTTTTCGCGGAACGCTTCGACACTATTGATGTTCACATCGACAGCACCCGCAAGTGTCACCCCCTCAATTTCAGAGAAATTCTTTGCATGGGCATTGGCCATGCTGCCGGTTCCTAGGATCAATAAACGCATGCTTGCGGTCCTTTAAACGCGCGCTGCACTCCCCGAGTGCAAGCGCCGCGATCGATATTCATCGTCTCTAATCGTACTTGAAAGTCTAGCGGAAGCCTTCTTCGCCAGCCTCGTGCAAACTTCCACCCCGAGCCTTGATAGGCTCCAGAGCCTTCTCTACAGGCACATTCGGAGCATCCGTAATGTGCGGGAACCGATTGGAATTATATGCCCAATTGACGGCATTTCTTAACACCAAGCCCACTGTCTCATCATGATAGGTAGGATAGGTTTCATGACCAGGACGGAAATAGAACACGTTACCCGCGCCCTTGCGATAGGTCAGTCCCGAGCGGAAAACTTCGCCACCCTGAAACCATGACACGAAAACTGTTTCCAGAGGTTCTGGAACCGAAAACGGTTCGCCATACATTTCCTCATTCTCGAGCTCGAAATAGGCTGGCAATCCCTTGGCAATCGGATGTCCTGGATTGACCACCCAAAGACGCTCGCGTTCCCCTGCCTCACGCCAGTTCAGGGCGCAAGGTGATCCCATCAGACGCTTGAAAATCTTGGAAAAGTGCCCGGAGTGAAGAACAATAAGGCCCATTCCCTCCCAAACACGCTTTGCAACACGCTCGACGATTTCATCGGCAACATCGCCGTGAGCGCGATGGCCCCACCAGACCAGAACGTCCGTCTCTTCAAGTACCTTGTCGGTCAAGCCATGTTCGGGTTCCTGCAACGTCGTGGTCTTCACACTGATATTGGCATCCTTGCCAATCAATTTGGCTATCTGATTGTGCATACCTTCCGGATAGATGTCGGCAACGGTCTTGTTGATATGCTCGTGAACGTTTTCACCCCAGACGAGCGTACGAATCGGCATGATTATTTCCTTACTTTATGCTGTGTGCTGCTTTTGCTTCATGCCCGGGCCGGGTAGCCCGATTGGTCGAAGCGGTGAACATTGTCGTTGATGGGCGAAACATGGAGAAGATCCCCCGGCTGCCGGCTTGGCTTCCCGTCCTGACGAACGACAAGCGGTTCCTTTGCGCCGATATCGATATAGAGATAGCTTTCAGAACCGAGATTTTCAGAATGGATGAGCTTTCCAGCCCAAGTGCCAGCCTTTTCCCGAACTTCAAGATGCTCCGGACGCACCCCAAGCGTGTGCGCCTTATAGGCATCGGCGAATTTTTCAGTCAGGAAGTTCATCTTTGGAGATCCTATAAATCCGGCAACGAAAGTCGATTGCGGTTTCTCATATAGCTCCATCGGCGTACCGACCTGCTCCACATTGCCATCACGCAATACACAGATGCGATCAGCCAACGTCATGGCTTCCACCTGATCATGCGTGACGTAGATCATCGTCGTCTCATGCATTTTCGCGTGGAGCTTGGCGATTTCAAGACGCGTTTGCACCCGCAATGCGGCATCGAGGTTCGAAAGCGGCTCATCGAAGAGAAATACTTTCGGATCTCGCACGATCGCCCGGCCAATGGCGACGCGCTGCCTTTGCCCTCCTGAGAGTTGTTTGGGCAATCTGTCGAGGTAATCGGTGATTTGCAGCATTTCCGCCGCCTCGTTCACCCGGCGCTTGATTTCGTCCGCGCCACCCTTTGCCAGCTTCAGCCCGAAAGCCATGTTGTCGTAAACAGTCATATGCGGATAAAGCGCATAGGATTGGAACACCATGGCGATGCCGCGCTGCGATGGAGTGAGGCTGTTTACAACCTTCTCGTCGAAAGCCAGCGTGCCGGAGGTGATGTCTTCAAGCCCTGCGATCAAGCGAAGGAGCGTCGATTTTCCGCAGCCGGACGGCCCCACGAAAACCATGAACTCGCAAGGATTGATTTCGAGATCCACCCCCTTGATCACATCAAAGGTACCGAAGGATTTGCGTACATTGTTCAAACGAATAACTGTCATTTTTGAAACTCCCCTGAGCGCAAGGCTCTAGCCTTTGACGCCGCCGGCGGTGAGACCGGAAATGATCTTGCGTTGGAAAATAAGCACTAGAACCACCAGCGGTACCGTCACGATGACGGACGCAGCCATGATCAGACCCCACGGTACCTCGTGAGCACTGGCGCCGGATAGAAGTGCAATGATGACGGGAACCGTTCGCGTTTCCGTGGACGATGTAAACGTCAAGGCAAACAGAAACTCATTCCATGCAGCGATGAATGCCAGAAGGCCTGTTGTTACCAGCGCTGGCCACATGAGCGGCAGGAATACTTTGGTGATGATCACCCAAGGCGTGGCACCATCAACAATAGCTGCCTCCTCGATTTCAATTGGCAGATCGCGCATGAATGTGGTGAGCACCCACACGGTAAAAGGCAATGTGAAGATCGTGTACGAGAAGATCAGACCCCACAACGTATTATAAAGCCCGAGGAGACGGATAACCTCAAACAGCCCCGCCAGCACTGCAATCTGCGGAAACATGGAAACCGAAAGAATTGTCAGCAATAGAAGCGAGCGGCCACGAAACCGCACACGCGCCAAAGCGAAGGCTGCCGTAACCGCCATAAGCAGCGACAAGGCTACAACGAGGCCGGAGACAATAAGCGAATTCAGAAGATTGCGGGGAAAGCTGCCCGCTTCGATTACGCTGACATAATTGGCCAGGGAAAATGACGTCGGCCAATATTCAATCGTGAAAAGCGCACTGCCCGTTTTGAAGCTCGTGATGATCGCGTAGTAAAATGGGAACACCGCAAACAGGACAATGAGCACCACAAGCGCATAAAATGCTGTATTCTTGATAGCTACGGGCATCAGCGATCTCCCCCATCCAGCCGAACTCGGCCGACCCAGATTGCGACAATGGTCATGAGAGCAATAACGACGAAAAGCAGCGTCGATTGCGCCGAGCCATAGGCAAACTTGTCGAATTCAATGAGATTTTCGCGGGCCAGCACCGACATGGTTTTCGTCTGAGCACTGTTTGGCGTCAGGACATAAATCAGGTCAAAAATACGCATGGCATCAAGCAGCCGGAAGATGATTGCGACCATCAGCGCCGGTTTGACGAGAGGAAGCGTTATACGGAAGAACTGCTTTACGGGATGGACGCCGTCAATCTTGGCAGCCTCGTAAACATCGTTCGGAACCATTTGCAGACCTGCAAGGATCAGAAGCGCCATAAAAGGTGTGGTCTTCCATACATCCACGATCAATACGGCGATCATTGCCGTATCGGAACTTGCGGTCCATGCGATTGGATTGTCGATAAAGCCAAGGCGCATGAAAAGGTCATTGAGAATGCCGAACTGATCGTTCAGCATCCAGCCCCACATGCGGGCAGAGACGATAGTCGGTATCGCCCAAGGTATAAGAATTGCTGCGCGGACAATGCCCCTGCCCTTGAATTCGGCGTTCAGCACGAGGGCGATAATCATTCCGAAAAAGGCTTCAAGCGCCACTGAAATGACAGCAAAGCGTACTGTGTTCCAGACTGCATTCCACCATGCTGGATCGACGAGCAGGCCGGAATAAAGCGTGCGCCCACTTTTCAGCTGGACCCATGAAAGATAGTTCTTGAATCCCACCCATTTAGCTTCCCCCATATTTGTGAGCGAAGCATCGGTGAAGGAAAAATAGATGGTTCGGATCAATGGCCAGCCAGCCACGATTGCTAAAGCAATGATCATCGGTATGAGGAAAAGCTGAGCCGAGCGGGATCGCTGGCGTAACAGATCTGATCGCAATGCTGTTGAGGTCATGTTTGAATTCCTGCCCAGGAAAAACATCGGGATGTGAACTCAGGCAGTCGGTGCGAGCGGGTTGTCAGGAGGCCTCCAACCGCTCGCACCGTGCCCTTATGCTGGCAGAAAACTACCAGCTACCTCCCTGAAGCTCGGCGATCTTGGCTTCAAGTACTTCAATGTTTTCAGCGGCGGTGCCATTTCCGGACAATGTGTCGTGAACAGCACTCCAGAACATTGAGGAGACTTCGTTATACTTGACCTTTGTCGGAGCAGACGGTCGTGGAACCGCCGTTTCAAAAACCGGCTTCCACAATGGGATCAAAGGCTGCGCCGCAGCGATATCCTTGTCATCGTAGAGCGATTTGATGGTCGGCAAATGAGAAATATTGATTGCCATTTCCTTTTGCTGCTTTTCATCTGCCAGGAACAAAGCAAGCTTTATGGCCTCATCCGGTGATTTGGAATATTTTGAAACAGCCACATTCCAACCGCCCAGCGTTGCGGCAGATTTCTCGCCCTCTTTTCCCACGGGCAGCGGCGCAACATCGAACTTACCTTTGACGGCGCTGTCAGCGCCTTGGCTCAATGAATAAGCGTAAGGCCAATTCCTCATGAAGACGGAATTGCCTGTCTGCCAGACCCCGCGGGACTCTTCTTCCTTATAGGCCAGCGCACCCTTTGGCGATATGGTGTCTATCCAGCCTTTGGCACGATCAATCGCAGCAACCGCCTCCGGATTATTGACCGAGATCGTACCGTCAGCCTCAACAATCTGGCCGCCGCCGGATGATTTTATCCATTCCAATGCATTACAGGTTAAACCCTCATAGGCATTTCCCTGAAACACAAATCCGAACATTCCCTTGTTTCCGGCTTGGCGCTCGCCATCCTGCACTTCCTTGGCGGTCGCAGCCATTTCATCCCAGGTCTTGGGAACCGGCTTCTTGTACTTTTCGAGCAGATCCTTGCGATAATAAAGTGCTGGCGCATCTGTGTATAATGGCAGGGCAACCAATTTGCCGTCCACTGTCTGGCTTTCAATGATCGACGGGAAATGCTGGTCGACCACGCCTTTTGCCGCTTCGGTCAGATCGAGAAATTGCTCTGATAGCTGAGGCGCCCAAACCACATCGGTCTTATAGACATCGATATCCGAGTTTCCGGCTGCAAGCCAAAGGCGATACTGACCGAAATTGTCAGAACTGCTTGATGGCATCGCCACAATGGAAACCTTGTTGCCCGTTTCTTTTTCAAAGCGGTCAAGCTGCTTGCGCAACTCGGCATTTTCATTGCCGGTCGAGCTGTAAACAATAGAAAGATTGGCTGCATAGGCACCTGAAGACAACAGCGCTGTAAGCAGGATGCCCGCCAAAACTGAACTCTTTTTCATAAATCCTCCCAGAAATATTTAATGGATCAACCCATGCCGGACGGCACTCAATCCCCAATTGACGATCCTCCTCAAGCACATCAGATAGTGAAATTAACCTATCCAAAGCGCTTTGGATAAAAGGTGTCAAAACGCAAAACGAATGTCAATAAATAGTTTATGAACGCCATTAATCAGGCAAATAAAATTGTGCAGATCATTTAAAGCGCTTTGAAGTATGATTATATTACGAAGGCAAAGACATCTAACGACGCAGATAGGAATACAGTTTTGGACCGTCCGGCATGAAGCTGAAAGAACTCGCTGAAAAGCTCAACCTCTCCCAGACGACCGTTAGCCGCGCGCTGAACGGTTATCCGGAAGTGAATGAGGCTACGCGCGAGCGCGTCAATAAAGCGGCATTGAAATTTGGCTATAGCGCAAATGCAAATGCCCGACGTCTAGCCATGGGCCGTGTCGGTGCTATCGGTCTGGTTATCCCCGCAGATTCCAGCCAGCGATTTGGGCCTCATACCGCGGAATTTCTTGCCGGTTTGGCGGAGCGCCTTTCCCGGGACGAGATTGATTTTCTGCTCAGTCCCATTGTCGATAATGACGAGATTTCGGTCTATAAGCGCCTGATTTCGAGCAAACGGGTTGATGCGATCATCGTCTCCGGGCCTGTTTTGGTCGATGAGCGCGTATCCATGCTGATCGATGCAAACTTTCCCTTTGTTCTGCATGGCCGTACGAACATAGACAGGCCCCATGCCTGGCTGGATATCGACAATCAGGGCGCATTCTATCAGGCGGCAAGCCACCTCCTCGACCTTGGACATCGGCATATAGCCATGATTGACGGGTTAAGAGGATTTACGTTCTCTGAGCATCGCGAGCTCGGATATCGCCAAGCGCTAAGTGAACGCGGCGTCGAAATCGACCCACGCTTCATCGTGCATGACTACTTCTCCGATGAAATCGGCTTTCGCGAAACACAGCGGCTGCTTTCATGCACTCCGCAACCGACAGCAATCATTGCAGGATCCATGATGACCGCTTTGGGCGTGTCACGTGCAGTTCGCAACAAGGGTTATCAGTTGGGCAAACAAGTATCGCTCATCACCCATGACGATGTCTTTCCATATCTCAATGCCAGCAACATGGTTCCATCCATGACCACCACACGATCATCAATGCGCTCCGCCGCCACGAGAATCGCTGAAATGCTCGTGCGCGTCCTTGATGGCGAACCCGTGGACAATATTCATGAATTATGGCCCGTGGAACTCACAGTACGCCAGTCGAGCGGTCCTCCGATAAGCGGATAGGCTTATATTTTGCGTCATTCCATCTGATTTTCAGAGTAAATGGGCATATAGGGCTGGTTTATACCAGATATTAATCCTTGTGGAACACAACTGGAACATATAGTGTTTGTTCTGGTTTTGTTTTTCCGATTCCACACTTAAGGATCGCCCCTATGCTGACGCGCAAACAACATGAACTTCTGCTCTTCATACATGAACGGTTGAAGGAAACGGGCATTCCCCCTTCTTTTGATGAAATGAAGGATGCACTTGATCTCGCATCCAAATCCGGCATTCATCGCCTGATTACCGCACTGGAGGAGCGAGGATTTATTCGTCGGCTAGCAAATAGGGCACGGGCGCTGGAAGTGCTTCGCCTGCCCGACTCAATTGCGCCGGGTCTGAACGCGCAACGCAAATTTTCTCCGAGCGTTATTGAAGGCAGTTTGGGACGAAATGTTGCGCCGCCTCGCCCGCAAGCAAGCACTGCCGATATTGTTGCTGCCAACATGATCAGCATTCCTGTTATGGGACGTATCGCTGCCGGTGTGCCGATCGCTGCAATTCAAAACCAGACTCACATGCTCAATCTCCCGCCCGATATGATCGGCAGCGGTGAGCATTATGCGCTTGAGGTCAAAGGTGACTCCATGATCGAAGCGGGTATTTTTGACGGCGACACTGTTGTTATCAAGCGCGGAGATACCGCGAGCCCCGGTGAAATCGTTGTGGCACTCGTGGATGATGAAGAAGCAACCTTGAAGCGTTTTCGCCGAAAAGGTGCATCCATTGCTCTCGAAGCAGCAAACCCCGCCTATGAAACCCGCATCTTTGGACCGGACCGCGTTCAGGTACAGGGCAAGCTGGTCGGTCTGATACGCAGATATTGATGGCGTTTACGCTTCGCTGGACGGTGTGCTTTTGTTCGTAGGCTCCATTCGAACAGCCACAGAATAGCAGCTAGCGAAAAATGTTTGGGACTACCATAAACGCCGAACTACATTTTATTGCTTGTATCCGGTGGTTTCTTGGATAGTTGCCGCTCTTCAAGATTGCGCGCGGCGCGGGAATAGATGCGGTAATTATTCCAAGGGCGGTTGGGCGTGCCAATCGCATATTTTATATCAACCGAATTCAGGCGTTGAGAAAGCTCTTGTTTTGCCAAATCGGTGCCAACTGGTGCGGAATCGGCTTTGACAGAATCAGATTGTGGAGCATCAAACCTGATCTCCGCAGCGCCTTTAAGCGCCAGCATTTGCGATGAAAGCAACAATTTTCCAGCATTTGGACAATTTGCAGCCCTCGCGGCAAAAGCCAAAATGATGATATCCCCTTCTAGGCATGCATCTGCTGTTCTTGTTGCATCATCGGTATAGGCAACGATTAATCCTCCCGGCTCCCGGGCAGTGCAAAGCTTATTGTTACATTCGAACTGAACGCCGCTTGCAACATCGCCTTTCATTGCCGGCTTAATAATCTGCCCGGCCCTATACCCCAACTGCCAATTATCGAGGCTGAAGGCGCTGCCTGCTTGTTTATTTATCGCCAGATGGTCGTCGTCCGTTCTTAACGCGACCAGTTTTCCGTCTTCTGAGACCATAATCGCAGGATAGGATGCCCGTCCCGTCAAACCAATTGCCAATGCTACAAATGGCAAGGCAAGCAGGCGCAACCACGTTGAAAGAAATAGAAGAAGCAGAAGCCCTATCGCCATAAGAATAAGCGAAGTTTCGGACATCAGCCCAAGATTTCCACTTGGTGAATGCGACGCCACGGCTTTTGCTATGGCGATAACAATCTCGATGCCCCATCCCATGATTTTAAACGGAAGCCAATCGAGGTCAAAAGGCATGGCGAGCAGGCCAAGCACTGCGAAGGGCATCACGAGAATTGAGACAATTGGCAGCGCCAAGGCATTCCCGACAAGGCCAAAAGGAGCGGTATTATTGAAATGATAGGCAGCAAAGATCGAGCTGGCTCCGCCAGCAACCAGCGAGGTCATGGCAATGCCGCCAATATAGGCCGTTGCTTTCGATGGAAACAGCCATATGCCGGCCTTGGCACTTGTCTGTTTCCGTAGGCCTCGTCTCAAATGGTAGCGTGACCACCAGCTATAGAAAGCTATAAGGGCAGCAGTTGCTGAATAGGACATCTGGAAACTTGGTCCGAGAATTTCATGAGGTGAAACCGCAATTGTAATTGAGGCGGCAATTGCGAGATTACGCATGGATATCGCCGCGCGATCCACGGTCATTGCAAGCAACATGACTGCCAGCATCACAAAGCTGCGTTGTGCGGCAACGTCGGCGCCTGAAAGCAGAAGATAGAATGCCGAGCCAAACAGGGCGATGACAGCCGCGAGTTTCTTGACGGGATAGCGGGCCGATGCACTTGGAAAGAATGCGAATACAGCGCGCAGCGAACCTATGCTGATTGCAGCCACCAATGCCATATGGAAGCCGGATATGGACAAAATATGTGACAAGCCGCTGCGGCGCATGGCATTGTTGGTCTCCTCGCTTATGCCGTCGCGCTGCCCTGTCACCAGCGATGTCGCAATATCGCCCGGCTCCCCTTTAATGCTTTTCAATATGCGATGGGTGAGTTGCTGGCGAATATTGCTAATTGTCAGGAATGCCGCTGCTGCTATTCCGGCCTTTGGCGCGACATTGGCTTTTTGAGGCAGGCCCAGCAAAAAGCCGTTGGCTCCAATGCCGCGATAATAATTGTTAAAGGCAAAATCGTAATTGGCTGGCCGAACCGGGCCCGATTGCGGACGCAGATGGACCAGTGCTTTGAGTCCATCGCCAATGCTCAAATCTCGCGGCAAATGACGTGCAGAAACCGCAATACGCTCCGGTCCATAACGCAATGAAGGACGTTCGGTGCCTATGACGTCAAGGATCACCCGCCATCCTCCGTTTGCATCCTTTGCCAATGCTGAAATACGCCCCGTCACCCGGGTCGTCACTTCAGACCCAAGCATAGGCGTCGCTGCTCTGTTGGTTTCCAGCTTTGCGCAAACCATGCCCGCCGTGATTGCCATGAAGCCGAGACAGACCATCCTTATCGAAGGTCTGTTGTGTGCCAGCAGATAAAATCCGACAAGCAGCGTGATTCCCAGGATCATCGGACTTAGTCTTGGCTCTCCGCTTGCGCCGAAATAAAGGATAGCTCCAGTTCCAGCGAACACCGGCAGAAACAAGAATTTCGCGCCTCGCGCAATCTCGTCGTTGATTGCCGCCGGAATTCCATGGGCAATGGCTTGCAGCTTGCCTTCGACTGACCGTTTGAATACGGCGACGCGGCCATTCGAGCCAACGCCATAATGATCGATCGTTCCGGTGCCAGACGTTTTGACAAGCGGCTGCCCAAGACTTTCCGGTTGAAACCAGAAAAGCCTTTCGCTCGTTTTCTCGTCGGTTGACGGTTCGGCCATTGATCCCCATTTCTGCCAATGCCCTTGCACGACAGCACCGCTATGGTACATCAACGCCAAATCAATTCGATTGGACGTTCGACTAATAGACCGAACTGCCCTGGAGACCCTATGTCATCTTCTGTCGTTACCCGTTTCGCTCCCTCGCCCACCGGCTTTCTGCACATTGGCGGCGCCCGTACAGCCCTGTTCAACTGGCTTTACGCCAAGCATACGGGCGGGAAAATGTTATTGCGCATTGAGGATACCGATCGCGAGCGTTCGTCCGAAGCAGCTGTAACCGCCATACTTGATGGATTGAAATGGCTTGGTCTTGATTGGGATGGCGAGGTTGTCTCCCAATTTGATCGTGCTCCGCGCCATCGCGACGTAGCTGAAGAACTGGTTACCAAAGGCAAAGCCTATTATTGCTATGCATCACAGGCCGAACTGGAGGAAATGCGTGAAAAGGCCCGTGCCGAAGGCCGCCCGCCCCGCTATGATGGCCGTTGGCGCGACCGCGATCCGAAGGAAGCCCCTGCTGGCGTGAAGCCCGTCATTCGTATCAAAGCACCCCAAGAGGGTGAAACCTTGGTGCGCGATCAGGTGCAAGGCGATGTGCGCTTTCCCAATAAAGACCTTGATGATTTCATTATCCTTCGCTCGGATGGCAACCCGACCTATATGCATGCGGTCGTCGTCGACGATCACGATATGGGCGTCACGCACATTATCCGTGGCGATGATCATTTGACCAATGCGGCACGGCAAACTGTTATTTATAACGCAATGGACTGGGCCGTGCCTGTCATGGGCCATATCCCGCTCATCCATGGCGCAGACGGTGCAAAACTCTCCAAGCGCCACGGTGCGCTCGGCGTTGAAGCCTATCGTGCCATGGGATATTTGCCAGCAGCTCTGCGGAACTATCTCGTACGGTTAGGCTGGAGCCACGGCGATGACGAGATCATGTCCGATGCGCAAATGATCGAATGGTTCGAAATATCCGACATTAATCGCGGCGCATCACGCTTTGATTTTCAGAAACTCGAGGCGATTAACGGTCACTATATGCGAATTTCCAGCGATGCCGATCTGGTAAAGGCCATGATCGACGTTTTGCCGGAGATCGAAGGTGGGGCTGACATAATTTCCCGCTTGAATGATACAACCAGGGCACAGCTTCTCGCCGCCATGCCCGGCTTGAAAGAGCGCGCCAAGACACTTGTGGAACTTGCCGACAGTGCCAAATATCTGTTTGCTGAACGACCGCTCCCGCTTGACGAAAAAGCCTCCACCCTGCTCAATGAGGAAGGTTTGACCGTCCTTCGAGGCGTATTGCCCGATTTGGCTGCAGTTAGTGATTGGAACGCCGAAGCTCTTGATGCAGCTGTTCGTGTTCATGCTGAAAAAACCGGCCTGAAACTCGGAAAGATCGCTCAGCCACTACGTGCCGCACTGACGGGAAAGGCAACGTCTCCGGGAGTTTTTGACGTATTGGCTGTGCTGGGCCGGGATGAATCACTCGGTCGGATAGAGGATCAGTTAAAAGCGCAATAGTGAGGCGCTTTTCATCGAATTTTGCATTGCAACATTATGCCTTTCGGGTACGGTGCACTGCCTGCAAAAATCACGGAAATAACCTCATTTGAGGAAGGTGCTTTTGCGCTGGTTCAGCGCAAGTCAAAGCAAGAAAGGAACGGCAATGTCTGAGAACAGCGTAAACATCGATCTCAATGGTCACGCATTCGCTTTACCCATAAAAAAGGGGACCATCGGACCGGATGTCGTAGACATTGGGACTCTATACAAGAACACTGGCGCATTCACGTATGATCCGGGCTTCACCTCGACAGCGTCTTGCGAGTCGCAAATTACCTATATTGATGGCGACGAGGGTGTACTGCTCCATCGCGGCTATCCAATTGAACAACTCGCCGAACATGGCGATTTTCTGGAAGCTTGCTATTTGCTGCTTTACGGCGAACTGCCGACAAAGAGCCAGAAGGCTGATTTTGATTTTCGCGTAACGCGCCACACGATGGTGCACGAGCAAATGTCGCGCTTTTTCAGCGGCTTCCGCCGCGATGCGCATCCAATGGCAGTCATGGTCGGCTGCGTAGGCGCCCTATCGGCTTTCTACCACGACTCAACAGATATTTCCGATCCGCATCAGCGCATGGTCGCATCGATCCGCATGATTGCAAAAATTCCGACGCTGGCCGCCATGGCCTATAAATATCATATCGGTCAGCCCTTCGTTTACCCGAAGAACAATCTCGATTTCGCAACCAACTTCCTGCACATGTGTTTTGCAGTGCCTTGCGAAGATTACGTTCCAAATCCCGTGCTTGCCCGTGCAATGGATCGCATCTTCATTTTGCATGCTGACCACGAGCAGAATGCCTCGACATCGACAGTCCGCCTTGCAGGCTCGTCGGGCGCAAATCCGTTTGCTTGTATTGCAGCGGGCATCGCCTGCCTTTGGGGTCCAGCCCATGGCGGAGCCAACGAGGCTGCGCTGACCATGCTTGGTGAAATTGGCACTGTTGATCGTATTCCTGAATATATTGCCCGCGCCAAGGATAAGAACGACCCGTTCCGCCTGATGGGCTTTGGCCACCGCGTCTATAAGAACTATGACCCGCGCGCCAAGATCATGCAGCAGACCACCCGTGAGGTTCTGGCAGAACTGGGCATCAAGGATGATCCTTTGCTCGACGTTGCAATGGAGCTTGAACGGATTGCGCTAACTGATGAATATTTCATCGAAAAGAAGCTCTATCCAAACGTCGATTTCTATTCCGGGATCACATTGAAGGCGCTCGGCTTCCCCACCACCATGTTCACAGTGCTGTTTGCTGTTGCACGTACTGTTGGCTGGATTGCCCAGTGGAAAGAGATGATCGAAGATCCACTTCAGAAGATTGGCCGTCCACGCCAGCTTTATACTGGCGCAACGCAGCGTGATTATGTGAGCGTTGAAAATCGCAAATAAATAAAGACAAAGAAAAAGGCGCCAGATGGCGCCTTTTTCTTGAGTTATGAGCGACAATTATCGCTTTGCAACCTCAAGAACTTTTTCAGCGGCAATTTCGCCGGCAGGCCGATCCGTTTGCATCAATCGGCTGATCTTGTCGAAACTCTCAAGCTGAGCGTCACGCCGCAGACCTGGCATCAGCAATTGCTCAACTTGGCGGGCAAGTGATCCTGCGCGCACGAATATATTGAAATATTCAGGCACAGCAGGTTCATCGGCTATGATATTGGGAAGCGCGGCGCTCCATATTTTGATACGTGGCGCAAGAAAAGTGCGCGCTAGCCAATCCGCCTTGTAGGAAAGTACGGTTGGTATGCGTGCCAGCGCCAATTCAAGCGATACCGTGCCCGACGCGGCAAGCGCTGCATCTGCTTGCGAAAAAGCGCGCAACCGCTCGGCTTCACCAACAACAATATTCGGGCGGACCGTCCAGTTTGCCGTTAATTCACGAACCATTGCCTCAACCCGGGGCAATGTCGGTATAGTGACATTTATGCGATTGCCCCGGCTCACCAGCAATCCTGCCGTTTCACCGAATACATCAATCAGACTGGCGATTTCTGACCTTCGCGAACCCGGCAGAATCAGGAGATTCTTGATATCTCGATCGCCAAGTCCCGCATCTCGTGCCCGGTTTTTTTCGGCTGCTTCCAGCAGCGGCGCATAGGAAACCAGCCTATGCCCGACATAGGTGGATGGGGGGCCTTCCAGATCCTTTAATGCCTGTACTTCAAAAGGCAAAATAACCAGAACGTGATCTATGTACGAGCGCATTGCCTTCGCACGCTCAGGACGCCAAGCCCATACGGATGGGCTGATGTAATTAACGATGGGGATGGATGGATCAGCGGCCCTCACCTTGCGTGCCACGCGGTGCGTGAAATCGGGACTGTCGATAATGATAAGACAATCCGGCTTTGCAACGACAATTGAGGCAGCAAGTTGAGATATCCGGCGAACCAACTGAGGCAATTTGCGTATGATCGCACTAAGCCCGACAAGCGCTATCTCGTGCTGGTCAAACAGGCTATCAAGCCCAAGCTCAGAAAGATGGTCGCCACCAACGCCGGTCAGCGTAATCTCTCCATCATAATTTTTGCGCAGCGCCCTGACCAGATCGGCTCCCAACTGATCACCGGACTCCTCACCGGTTATGATAGCCAGACGCAGTGTTTTTCGAGCTGTCATCAGCTTTTCTCCTGCTCAAAAGTCTGGATAAACAGGCCGGCCGCATTGGCAGCGGCAAGGGTATCTTCGTAGGAAAGTATAAGGGTGCGGCCAGCTTCCACCGCAATTCCGCTGAGACCGGCCTTCACCGCGTTTTCAACAGTGCTCACACCAATAGCAGGGAGATCCGCCCTAACCTCCTGTTGCGGCTTGGCACATTTGACCAAGACACCACCTTTGCGGTTTATCCGCTTTGCCTCACGCAGGTCGGCCACACGCTGCAGCATCGCATCCGTCCCTTCGACGCCCTCCAGCGCCACGACGCGCCGGCCTACGGCAATAGCCGCCTGACCAATATCCAGAGAACCAATCAATATCGCTGCTTTACGCGCGGCTTCGATGTTCTCATGTCCTTCCTGAGTAGGTTTCTTACGTGTGATGCATCCCGGCGCCGGCGCGAGAATATCAGGCACGACTTCGTGCGCTCCCAGCACGCGAAAACCATAGGATTCAATTGTCGAGATGACAGCCCGGAGCAACCCATCATCTCCAAGCCTGAAAGCGCGCATAAACCGATAGAGCGCCACAAGATTACCGTTTCCGGGCTTAAGTGCGGCACTGAACTCCGGCCGGTGCCGAATACCACCAGCAAGAACAACATTTGTGATGTTCTCCGCTTTCAAGATTCTCATCAACCCGCCAAGTTCCACAATGGATATCTCGGCATGCTCGCCGGCATAAAGTTCAGGATCAGCCTCCCCTTTGATTGTTACAATCAAAGGGTTAGCGCCTTGCTTTCGCAAACTGGCTGCAACTGCGACCGGCAGAGAACCATTACCCGCTACGATGGCGGTGCGGCCAATAATCGGCTCTGGAGATTTCTTCGCTCTAGCTGACGTCACTGTCACTGATCTCGATTGCAGAATCGAGCGGCGGTGTACAGAAGGCGCGCTTTGTGTCGGTGCTGATGAAATCGATGAGATCAGCCACGGCAGGCGATTCCGGAAATGCGGTACGAACATCATCGGCACGATTTTTGATCGATTTCGACCGATCGAACAGCATGCGCACGGCATGGCGTAAATTATGGATTTCAGGCCGCGCCATGCCCGAGCGCTTCATCCCGATAATGTTAAGACCACCAAGATAAGCATGATTACCGATAGCCATGCCATAAGGCACGAGATCGCTGGCCAACGCCGCGAGGCCGCCAATAAAGGCGTGATGGCCCACACGTACAAACTGATGAATACCCGCACCGCCGCCAATAATCACATTGTTTCCAATAGTGACGTGACCGCCGATCATGACATTGTTTGAAAACGTAACATTATCGCCGATGATGCAGTCATGCGCGACATGGGAATAAGCCAGAAACATGCAATTGTCGCCGACTGTCGTGATGCCGCGGCTCCCATCAGTCCCGCGATGCATAGTGACGCCTTCGCGAATAACGCAGTTCTTGCCGATAACAAGGGTGGTATGCCCACCCTTATGTTTGGTATTCTGGGGCTCGCCGCCAAGCACCGCATTGGGATAGACTTTAGAGCCATCTCCGAGCGTAGTTGGCCCCATGATGACGATATGGCTGAGAAGACTAACATTGTCGCCAATAACGGCTTGGGAACCAATATGGCAAAACGGGCCGATGGTTACGCCTTCGCCGATTTCTGCGCCCTGCTCAATGATGGACGTGGGATGAATGCTCGACATTAAACCCCGGTCTCTTCAACAGGGAAGCTAACCATGGCCGCAACTTCGGCCTCGGCGACCTTGAATCCGTCCACCTCGGCAACGCAGGCGTATTTATGGATATTGCCGCGTTGCTTGAGCTTTGTGACGCGCAATTTCAATTGGTCACCCGGTACAACCGGCTTTCTGAACTTGGCATTATCGATGGTCATGAAGAAAACCTGACCAGGCTTGCCGCTACCATTGTTGAACAACACAATAGCACCCGCAGTCTGAGCCATAGCTTCGATGATCAGCACACCAGGCATAATGGGCAGTTCCGGAAAATGTCCGGCAAAATGCGGCTCATTGATGCTGACATTCTTGATCCCAGTCGCTGATCTGTCTGCGTCAATATCAACGATCCGGTCGATCAACAGGAACGGATAGCGATGTGGCAAATTGGCCAGAAGTTTCTGGATATCCGCAACGCCAAGGCTCTCTGTTTTTATGGCATCAGTCATCTGAACTGCTCTCCTTCTTGGTCCGGGTCATGGCGCGAACGCTGGCAATCTCACGGAACCACTGCTTGAACGGTTGGGCAGGCGCTCCAGCCCATCTCTCACCGTCCGGAATATCATTCATAACGCCGCTTGCCGCGGCAATCTCAACACTCGCCCCAATCGTGACGTGATCTTTAATCCCGACACTGCCGCCAAGCCGCGTCATATCGCCGAGAATGACGCTGCCGGAAATACCGCACTGCGCCGCGATAACGCAATGGCGGCCGATCTGCACATTGTGGGCAATCTGCACCAAATTATCGATTTTCGTGCCTTCGCCGATGACAGTATCAGCCAAAGCACCCCGATCTACGGTGGTATTTGCGCCAATTTCCACATTGTCCTGAATGATCACGCGGCCAAGTTGGGGCATTTTATCAAGACCGGCTTTGCCCGGCACATACCCGAATCCATCCTGTCCGATGCGCACGCCTGGATGCAGCAGAACCCGATTGCCGAGAAATGCATATTGAACAGAACTACCTGGGGCAACATAGCAATCGCGTCCAATCTTGCAGCCATTACCAATGACCACATTGGCGCCAATCACAGTGCCGGAGCCTACGGACACATGACTGCCGATAATTGCGCCCGGTTCAATTGTTACGCCGTCTTCAATTTCAGCAGTTTCATGAACAATAGCATGGGATGAAATGCCGGTTTGCCCGCTCCACAAATGTGCATTGACAGCATTCGGATAAAGCGCACGTCCGATAGCGGCAAATGCCTGCTGTGGGTGGCGCGTGACAATGATCGCGACATTTTTTGGTATGCTGGGTCTGACTTCTTCGGTGCAGAGCACACAAGCGGCATTCAGACCGCTCAAATCCAATGCACTTTTTCTGCTTTCAACGAAAACGAGTGCATCAGGACCGGCATCATTTAGCGAGGCTAAACGGGAAATTGGCCGGTTGGCCAGAGAACTGTCCACAAGAACGCCATTGGTCAGATCGGCGATCTGACCAATGGTTACGTTTGACAGTGACTCATAAAAGATCGGATCGGCCATCGACTAACTTTCTCCCCCGGGGAAACTTGCTCCCCCCGGGAGGTCAGCAATCTATCAGAACTTGCTCGACATGCCGAAGTTGAAATTCTGCACCTGATCGCCATCAACTTTCTTGACCGGCACGGCATAATCGAAGCGCAACGGACCGAATGGTGATGCCCACATGATGCTGGCGCCGACAGATGCACGCCATTCCATCTTTTCGCCTTCAACGTCGATACCGTCGCTACCCTTCAAATCACTACCGAACAGGGTCGCAGCATCGGCGAAGAATGCACCACGAATACCAAGACTTTCTGGAATAACAGGTATCGGGAACTGGGTTTCAACGCTTGCATTCAGGTAGGTATTACCACCAAGGAAGCTACCCTTCTTGTCGTCTGTATTGGCGTCACGAGGACCGATACCGGCATATTTAAAGCCGCGGATCATGTCTTGCGTGTTCTTGAACGTATCAAACACGCGCAGATCATCGCCGCCGAAGCCTTCAATGTGGCCTGCACCTACACCAACCAAGCCGACAACATCCAACTCATCAAGCAATGTCTTGTAATAGCTGGCTTTAACCGTTGTCTTCAGGAAGTTGGCATCACCGCCGATACCGGCATATTCCTGATTGAACTTCGCATAGATACCATCGCGCGGGTTCTTCACGTCATCAATTGTATTGTAGGTAAGCGACCAGCTGACCGATGACTTGATCCAAGGGCTTTTCTCTGCAGCATCAGCAAATGCCTTGGATATCTCGGATGGGTCATAAACCTTTGGCGTATCCGGGTTACCGTCATCATCATACATGGCATCGCCGTCAATCTCATACTCTTCTCGAGTAAGATTATAGGCAACGCCTGCAGTCAGCTCTTCCGTGATCGGCAGACCAAAGCGGATTGTACCGCCGGTCAAATCTGTGTCGTATTTGTCCTTGACGCCTGACTGACGCTTGAAGATATCAAAGCCGGCAGAAACGCGTTGTCCCAAGAAATAGGGCTCTGTGAACGAGAACGAATAGGTTCTATTATTGTCGAGACCGCCACCGGCGCCAAGACGAATATACTGACCGCGACCAAGGAAGTTACGCTCCGTGATGGAACCTTCCACTGTAGGCCCTGGGCTTTCACCGCCGGTCGTGTAACCACCACCGATGGAGAATTCACCTGTCGGCTTCTCAATAACGTCAACGACCAGAATTACCTGATCCGGCTGCGAACCAGGCGCAGTCGAAATATTGACGGTCTGGAAGAACTCAAGGCGCTCAAGACGACGCTTTGCGCGCTGAATGAGAACCTGATTGAATGCATCGCCTTCGCTCACATCGAATTCACGGCGAATAACGAAATCGCGGGTCTTTTCGTTGCCGCGGATTTCAATACGCTCAACATAGGCGCGAGGGCCCTGATCGATCGCATAAGTAACGGAAATCGTGTGATTTTCGAAATTACGATCACCGCGTGGCTCTACTTTCGCAAAAGCATAACCCTGACCGGCAACCTTTTCGGAAACCTTGATGATTGAATCTTCAACATCCTTGGCGCTGTAGGTGTCGCCTTCGCGAGACTTTACCAAGCCATTCAATTGCGCAGTATCAACGCCCTCGACAGAGCTTTCGATCTGCACGCCGCCAAATGTATACTTCTCACCCTCTTCGACGGTGATATTGATTGTATAATCATTGGTTGCCGGATCGAGATCGGCAGTTGAGGAAACAACGCGGAAATCAGCATAGCCGCGGTTATAATAGAAACGGCGCAGCGCTTCCTCATCTGCACGCAGACGATCTTCGCTGTAAACGTCGTTACGGGTCAACCATGACAATGGGTTGGATTTCTTTGTCGAAATCACGTCACTTAGACGGCGATTGCCGAATGCCTGGTTACCGACAAAGTTGATCTTGGCAATCTTTGTACGGTCGCCTTCATTAATTTCGAAGACAACGTTAACGCGGCCTTCGCCCAGATCCATCAAACGCGAATTTACAGTTGCATCGCTGCGGCCAACATTGCGATAGGCTGCGCGGACTGCTTCTGTATCTGCATCAAGCGTTGCCTGATCGAAAGCGGCACGAGGCTTCAACTGAACAGCATTTTGCAGCGCTGGGTCTTTGATCTTCTTGTTGCCCTGGAAAATAACCTGGTTCACAACCTGATTTTCATTGACGGTAACAACAAGAGCACCGCCCGACTGGCTGATGCGCACATCGCTGAACAGGCCAGTAGCGAAAAGACGCTTGGTGGCAGCATCGATATCTCCATTGGAGAATGGCTTGCCAGGCGTGATACCGATATTGTCGCGCACAGTCTGCGCATCAACACGTGTATTGCCCCGCACCTCGATACGGCTGACAGTAGCTGCCTGAGCTGTAGCAACGCCTGCGACCGTTGTTACGATCGCACCCGAACTGACGAGTGCCGCTGAAATGGCGAGCGCTGACGCCGCACCTACAAATTTTGAACTTGCCGCCATAGGCCTTATGAACCTTCGTTTCTCGTTATACCCGGGCGAGATCCCGGACTAAGCATTACTCGTACACCGTCATAGCCGGTTTTTATATACACGCAAGGCTTACGGTTAAAAACTGTTTACTTCCCACATAACAGTGGCATCCATGCCACGCCATTCAGCACGTATAGTAAACAGATCATGTCGTTTTGCCATAACACGCCTCAAATTTTCACTAATGTTTAATTTTCGCATCAGCAAGCGAACAGATCATTGAAGATGACGAATCCCATAAATCCGAGCACAAGGAAGAACCCTGTACGGAAAAACAACTCCTGTACAGCCGGTTTTACGGGCCTGCCTATAACTGCCTCGGCAGCATAAAAAACCAGATGCCCTCCATCAAGCGGAGGCAATGGGAAGAGATTAAGCAGCCCGATACCAATGGAAAGCATGGCAGTAAGCTGAATCAGCCAATCAATGCCCTGACTGGCCGCCTGCCCCGCCATTGTCGCAATCTTGACCGGACCACCCAACTGGCATTTATCTTCGCGACCTGCGAAAAAACGGCTGAAAAATTGTCCTGTGCGGGCAATGATAAAGCCACTTTCGCGCACGGCCTGACCAACCGATTCGATTGGGCCATACTCGATGCGACGAATATTCCCCGCCTGCAAATTGGTAACAACGCCGATTACTGCAACCTTTACCTTGTTGCCCAACGCGTCTTCCTGCTCGGAAAGCTCAGGCGTCGCAGTCAGATGTACCTCTTTGCCTGCACGTTCGACCACAAAATCAAGTGCATCCCCGCCTCTTGCCGAGACATGGCGCTGCACATCCGCAAAAGTCACGATCTTCTCGCCATCAACGCTGACGAAGCGATCTCCCGGCTGGAAACCGGCAATGGCTGCCGGGCCACCAGGACGCACTTCGGCGACCATAGGATCGGAAATCATCCTCCCATAGAGCGCAAAAAACACCGAGAAAATCGCGACCGTGAGCAAAATATTGAACGCCGGGCCTGCAAATACCGTTGCGGCACGTTTCCACACCGGTTGAGTGTGAAAGGCCACAGCACGCTCAGCATCCGTCATGGTCGACGCATCGGCTGCGGTAGAACTGGTTACGTCTTCGTCACCGGCAAATTTTACATACCCGCCGAGCGGAATAGCCGAAAGCTTCCAGCGCGTCCCTCTGGAATCATTAAAGCCTATCAACTCAGGCCCAAAACCGATCGAGAAAGCTTTTACGCCGATACCGCACCACCGACCCACCAGATAGTGTCCCATCTCATGAACGAAGACAACAACCGTTAAAACGATAAGAAACGGTACGATTGTTCCAACGAGCACGCTTTGAGTACCAAATATGGTGTGCAACAGATCTGTCAAATTATCCTCCGGGCCCGCAACAGAATAAGCCAAAAGGCTTCGAAAGCTCAGCCGTCTAGAAAAGTATGTCGTATGGGGTTTCTGGCGTTACCAGAATTGCACCGATGACGTATAGTAATGCAGCGGCAGCTACAAGCCCATCCACACGGTCCATCACGCCACCGTGACCGGGAATCAACGTCCCTGAGTCCTTGGCTCCAAACTTTCGCTTCATCCAGGATTCACCAAGATCACCTAACTGGGCGATAATCGAGATCAACAATGCGATGAAGGGCAGAGACATCCCGCCACCGGGAGTGATGAACGAGGCGCATGCCACACCGGCGGCAACGCCCGCCGCTGTCCCGCCGATCGCTCCCGACCATGTCTTGTTGGGTGAAAAACGCGGAGCGAGCTTGGGCCCGCCAAGTGCTTTTCCATTGAAGTAGGCAAAAATATCCGTTGCCCACACCACGGCAAACAAAAACAGAATCGCTGCAAAACCATCACCAGTATCGCCGCGCAACAATGTCAGGGAAATGGCGGGAAATCCTGCATAGACCAGACCTGCCGCGGGCCAATAGCCGGATTGGCGCCCGCCCAGCATGGCTACAACTGCCGCACCAACGAATAGAATGAGAAACATTGACAACACATGCTGAGTGAATAACAGAGCCAGCAATGTGGCGATCAGAACCACCCAGGATAATCCGCCGGTCAGGCCGCTCATCCGCCCTTTTGACATTAACTGCCACTCAAACATCACGCCAAACGCTATTGTGCTGGCAAGCAGACCAAAACCGAAGCCGCCCGCCCAAGTGAGAATGATTGCAACGACTACCAGAACTATCGCACTAAGGATGCGCTTTTGCAGATTGGAAAGCCCATTGCCGGAAAGTTTCACAGAGCGATTTCCTGTGCCGTAACCCCGCCAAAACGGCGTTCACGCGATTGAAACACTTCAATCGCTTCTGACAAATGCGTAGGACGAAAATCCGGCCAGTAGCATGGCAGGAACATGAACTCCGAGTAAGCTGCCTGCCAGAGCAGGAAATTGGAGAGCCGCATCTCGCCGCTCGTCCGGATAATCAGATCCGGATCTGGCATTTCAGCCGTATCGAGACGGGCCGATATCGCCTCCATCGTGATTGCTGTACTTGCGATAATGCCGGCTGAAACGTCATCGACCAGCTTCTTGACCGCGCGGGTAATTTCGTTGCGCGAGCCATAGTTAAAGGCAATTACCAAGGTCAGGCCCTGGTTCTTTTCCGTCAATGTTTCGGCTTCGTTTAAAAGCCCCAAAATGTCTTTTGCCAGTCCGTCGCGTTCTCCGATAATTCGAACGCGAACATTTTCCCTGTGCAAATCCGCCAGATCGCGGCGAATGAATAGTTTTAACAGGCCCATGAGATCGGAAACTTCCGATCGTGGTCTCGACCAGTTTTCAGAGGAGAAAGCAAAAAGCGTGAGGAAAGGAATACCCATCTTCCCGGCGGCCCGGATTGTCTCGCGCAGCGTTTCCACCCCGGCCTTATGTCCTGCAGCGCGCGGAAGGCCTCTCGCCTTCGCCCAACGGCCATTTCCATCCATGATGATGGCAATGTGGCGCGGGTTGGACATGGGTGTAGACCTCCTATGAGTATTAGAACCGGGCTATAGTTCTAAACCTGCATAATTTCCGCTTCTTTAACAGCCACAACCTTATCCATCTCAGCGATGGTGTCATCTGTCAGCTTTTGAACTTTTTCAGACAAGATACGGTTATCGTCCTGACTGATGTCGCCGTCTTTTTCGAGTTTCTTCAGCTCGTCCATTCCATCGCGGCGAACATGGCGTGCCGCCACTTTTGCCTGCTCGACATATTGGTGAGCAATCTTGACGAGTTCCTTGCGGCGCTGCTCGTTCAACTCAGGCAAAGGAATGCGCAAATTGTTTCCGTCAGTAATCGGATTGAGGCCAAGCCCGGATTCGCGGATCGCGCGCTCTACTTTGCCAACCATCGACTTGTCCCAAACGGATACGGATAACATGCGCGATTCTGGCACAGTAATATTGGCAACCTGATTGAGGGGCATTTGCGAGCCATAAGCCTCAACAGTAATCGGTTCGAGCAGGCTGGCAGAAGCACGTCCCGTGCGAAGTCCGCCCAGATCATGTTTCAACGCTTGCACGGCACCATCCATACGGCGCTTCAGATCGTTCAAATCGAGTGCATCACTCATACTCAATGCTCCTATATTCTTGGGCGGTAAGGCTGGTTAGCTATCGGATACGACAGTTGCGCGTCCTTTACCCTGCAACACTTCTGCAAAACCACCTTTTTCGTGGATTGAATAGACGATAATTGGAATGTTGTTCTCGCGTGCAAGAGCGACCGCTGTTGTGTCCATGACTGCAAGGCCGCGATCCAGGACATCCTTGTGAGTCAATCGATCAAATCGCACAGCATTCGGGTCTTTTTTGGGATCGGCCGAATAAATTCCATCGACCTGCGTTCCCTTGAACAAGGCGTCGGCGCTGATTTCAGCAGCGCGAAGCGCGGCGGCGGAATCTGTTGTGAAGAATGGATTGCCGGTGCCACCGGCGAATATCACCACCTTGCCCATATCCATATAGGCAGTCGCCAGACGCTGTGAAAAAGTCTCGCAGAACTCCGGCATGGCAACAGCAGATAGCACAACGGTATCAATGCCGAGCTTGACAAGGGACGTGCGCAGCGCCAGCGAATTGATCACTGTTGCAAGCATCCCCATATGATCGCCGGTTACGCGGTCGCCGCCTTTGGATGCCACTGCCACACCGCGAAAAATATTCCCGCCGCCGATAACGACACCAACCTCGACGCCAAGCGCCCGCGCCTCGGCAATGTCGCTGGCAATGCGGTCTGCAACCGCAACGTCAATACCAAACCCCTGGTCGCCCATCAGAGCTTCACCGGAGGCTTTCAGCAGAACGCGTTTGTAAACAGCCGTACCAGCCATGGAGTCTCCCTCAGGGTCTTTTCTAATTGAATGTGAATTCCGGATACACGAAGGGCATCGCGTTGTCACGCGATGCCCTTTCATTTCAACTATTGAATATTACTTCTTAACAGCCGCTGCAACTTCTGCTGCGAAATCTGTTTCTTCCTTTTCAATGCCCTCACCAAGAGCAAAGCGGGCAAATGCGGTGATCTTTGCTGGCGCGCCGATTGCCTTTTCCGCATCCTTCAATGCAGCTTCGACAGTCAGGTCAGGGTTGATCACGAATGCCTGCGAAAGAAGTACGACTTCTTCGTAGAACTTACGAAGGCGGCCTTCAACCATCTTCTCAATGATGTTGTCTGGCTTGCCGGACTGACGAGCAGACTCGGTAAATACTGCCTTTTCGCGTTCAACTGCTGCCGGATCAACCTCAGCGGCGGTCAAAGCAAGCGGGTTAGTAGCAGCAACATGCATCGCAACCTGGCGGCCAAATGCGTTTGCAGCATCTGCATTGCCTGCTGTCTCGATAGCAACAAGAACGCCGAGCTTGCCGAGGCCGTCGGAAACGGCGTTATGAATGTATGTTGCAACGACGCCTTCACTGACGCTCAAAGCGGTGGAGCGGCGGAATGAAAGGTTTTCGCCGATTGTGCCGACAGCGTCCTTGATTGTGTCTACAATCGACTTGCCGGTTGAAGGATAGGTTGCAGCCGAAACAGCAGCAGTCGAACCGTCTGTTGTCAGTGCAACACTGGCAACATTGCGAACGATATCCTGAAACGCATCGTTGCGGGCAACGAAGTCTGTTTCAGAATTCACTTCTACAACAACCGACTTGGTGCCGTTTGTTGCCACGCCAACCAGACCTTCGGCAGCGGTACGGCCAGCCTTCTTGTCGGCCTTGGAAATACCCTTCGCACGCAGCCAGTCGACAGCGGCTTCCATATCACCATTGGTTTCTGTCAGGGCTGTCTTGCAATCCATCATGCCAGCGCCGCTGATTTCGCGGAGTTCTTTTACTTGTGCTGCGGTAATGCTCATTCTAATCGCCTCTTCTCAAAGCAATCTCACGAAAACCGATACGGCCTTCCGTTTGAAACTGCGTGAAAACAAATAGATAAAGTGTCTTCAGAATCTACCGAAACCAAAACCACTTTAAAAACGAAGGCATACTGGTGAACCAGCATGCCAACTATGCGGCGCATCATGCGCCAGTCGAATCGTTTTTAAACACCCGATAAGACGGGTGTATGAAGCCTCAAGCGGAGGCTTCACCTTCCTGTGCAGGTGTTTCTTCAGCCGCTGCTTCGAGTGCTGGTTCAACAGGAGCTTCTTCCTGTGCGCCAACATCGATGCCGAGCGAGCCCTGCTGACGCAGAATGCCATCGAGAGCTGCCTTGGCAATCAGATCGCAATAAAGCGAAATAGCGCGGGAAGCATCATCATTGCCGGGGATCGGGAAATCGATCTGGTCCGGATCGCAGTTGGAATCGATCACTGCAACAACTGGAATACCAAGACGCTTGGCTTCCTGAATTGCAATCGCTTCCTTGTTGGTATCAATGATGAAAATAAGATCCGGAACCGAACCCATGTTCTTGATACCGCCAAGAGCGCGGTTGAGCTTCTCGCGTTCACGGTCAAGGTTCAGACGCTCCTTCTTGGTGAAGCCCTGTGCTTCGCCGGAAAGAAGTTCGTCAAGCTTGCGCAGACGCTGGATGGAATTCGAAATGGTCTTCCAGTTGGTCATCATGCCGCCGAGCCAGCGCGCGTTGACATAATACTGGGCAGACCGTGTTGCGGCATCGGCAATGATGTCCGAAGCCTGACGCTTGGTGCCGACGAACAGAACGCGGCCGCCACGGGCAACGGTGTCCGAAACCTTCTTCAGCGCTGTATTCAGCAGCGGATAGGTCTGGGCAAGGTCAAGAATGTGGATATTGTTACGGGAACCATAAATATATGGTGCCATTTTCGGGTTCCAGCGATGTGTCTGGTGTCCGAAGTGAACGCCAGCTTCCAAGAGCTGACGCATGCTGAAATCAGGCAATGCCATCTTGTGTTTTCCTTTTCCGGTTGAACCTCCACGGGAAGAGGCGGGAAACCCGCCACCGGAGGCCATATCGGATTTCTCCCGATATCAACCCAAATCCCGTGTGTGGAATGAAGCGGCTGTTAATGGATATTTGCGGCAAACGCAAGGGCGTCCGGCACAAAAGACCTCAGCCTTGGTCTACTTCTTGCATTTCGGCGTATCAAACAGCTCGAGATTGACCAGCTTGCCGGTCATGGAAAAATCACCATAATCCATTTTCAGGTCGCGGGTTACACCGTTGCGATACATCTTGAAATTGATGCGGTAGCTTGGCAGTCCTTCTGCCTTTTCCTTTTCGTCGAAGTAAGCGATTGATACAGGCCAGGTCGCATCTTTCGCCAATGGGCCCATGTGCTTGATCTCGTCATCAGGCTCGGTAACTGCTGATTTACCGATAACGACAGTCGTCGCCATGATCTTGTTGGCATCTTCCGAGCCATCGAAAAGCTTGGTTTGATAGAAAACCTCGCCAGCAAGCGCTTTCTCGATCAATTGCTGCATGTGACGTGTGGGAAATTGGGAAAGATCAAGATCTTCTTTCGAAGCAATCGGCTTTGTCAGTGAAATTTCCGTCTTGTCTTTCAACAGCGATGCATCGCCGCGAACTTCCTTGGTCAGGCTTTGATCGACAAAAGTTTTATTGACGAAGCGAAATTTCTCACCATTTGCGGTTTCGAACGTCGTCGTTTGTTGATCTGTCACCCTTTGCGGCTGCTCTTCCATATCGACGCGCGTCACAAAGCGGAAGTTCGTCGTGTAGCCTTCGCAATCCGACCCATTGAACTCGTAGACCATACGCCCCGTCAATCCGGTAATGCCGCTAGAATCCTGTGCATTGTCCAGTTTCAGGTCATAAATAGCGCGATGAGGAACAAGCGTTGCAGTTCCGGCAGCAAATGTCATGGTAGAACCACTCAAAGCCATGACGCCGAGACTGTAACCAAGGATTGAAAATACGCGCATCAAAAGATTCTCCACTATTTGAACGTGCATATTAAAAAAACTCTTGGCGGAAGCGAGGCAAAAATCGCAACTTCCATCACAATCAATTGCGATTCCGAAACACAAGGACAATAAACCATGAGCAATCCTGTCGAATCCCGCCTTGCCGAGCTCGGCATCAGCCTCCCCGTCGCCGCAGCGCCGGCAGCAAATTATGTGCCCTATTCGCAAACAGGAAATCTTTTGCTCACATCGGGCCAGCTGCCTTTGGTCGGTGGCAAGCTCGTTCATACGGGATTGCTCGGTGCGGATCTGGATGTGGCACAGGGTCAAGCCTGTGCTCAGGCGTGCGCCGTCAATATTCTGGCTCAGGCAAAAGCTGCACTTGGCGATCTTGAAAAGATTGTTCGCGTCATAAAGATCACTGTTTTTGTCGCCTCAACGCCAGGTTTTACCGAACAGCACCTTGTCGCCAATGGCGCTTCTGATCTTCTTGTCGCGGCATTGGGCGATATTGGACGCCATGCACGCTCTGCAGTTGGCACAGCGGCACTGCCCCTTAATGCTCCTGTCGAAATCGAAGCTATCATTGAGGTTCGCTGATTATGCCCTCAATTGACTGGTTGAAGAAAACTCCAATAGCCCATCGTGGCTTGCATGATTTGAACAATAAGCGCTGGGAAAACACGCTGTCTGCTTTTGACGCCGCAGCAAGCGCGGGCTTCGCCATAGAATGCGACGTTCATCTATCCGCCGATGGCAAAGCGGTTGTTTTTCACGATGGCACTTTGGACCGCGTCACGGGCCAAAAGGGCAATATTGATGAACTGACTGCACAACAGGCCAGCGAAATCCGCGTCGGCGGAACCAAGGACCATATCCCTACCCTTGCCGAAGCCCTGAAGCTGATTGATGGCCGCGTACCGATTATCATCGAACTGAAGGGCATTGCCGGACGCGACGACGGTCTGGTCAAGGCTGTCGCAAGTGATTTGGCGGCTTATCAAGGTCAAGCCGCGATCATGTCGTTCGATCACCATCTCATTCGCCTTTTCGGCAAGGACGCACCGGGCATTCCAGCCGGGCTGACAGCCGAGGGCCTGCGCGATGAGGATATGGAAGCGCACTTCTCAATGCTGGCCTACGAAATCGACTTCATTTCCTATAATGTCCACCATCTGGAAAATCGCTTTCTGGAGTTTGTAAACTCGCACCTTGACCTGCCTGTGATCTCCTGGACTGTGCGTAGCGCGGCAGACAAGGTGAAAAGCGATGCTCTTGTAGACCAGATCACATTTGAAGGCTTTGATCCTCGCTTGCCATAAGGCTGGCTTTGCCTCTTGTATCGGCAAATCAATCACCTAGCTTATTGATTGAACCGGAATCGTTGCTTCCGGTTCGTCTTCGCTTATGGAAAGCCCAATTTGCTGATGCAAAATCTTGAACACGGCAATTTCACCTTGCGTGCCTGCGAAGGCATTGGCGCATTCACGCCAGCCGAGTGGTCGCGGCTGACTGACACCTCCCGTGATCGACCGGGTTACAATCCATTCATTTCGCATGCCTTTTTGTCGTCGCTGGAAGATTCCGGCTGCGTTGCCACCAAGGCAGGCTGGCTACCGCAGTTCTTGCGCCTTGAAGATGAATGCGGCGTGCTCGTCGGCGCCGTTCCTTGCTACTTAAAAAGCCATAGCCAAGGGGAATATGTATTCGACCATGGTTGGGCTGATGCATTTGAACGGGCGGGCGGGCGATATTACCCGAAATTGCAGGCAAGCATACCGTTTACGCCAGCCACCGGTCCACGTCTGCTGGTCAATTATGATTGGGATGGCGATGCAGTCCGCGCCGCGCTGGCTAATGGGTTGCAGCAACTCGCCACGCAGCTGAACGTTTCGTCCGCACATTCAACCTTCGTGAATGAGACCGATCTTGTGTCTTTCACTGAAGCCGGGTTCCTGCATCGCGTCGACCAGCAATTCCATTTCATCAATGATGATTATGCCAATTATGACGAATTCCTTGATACGCTTGCATCCCGCAAGCGCAAGGCTTTGAAGAAAGAACGACGCGAAGCCGTGGCGAATGGTATCACCATTGAGCGACTGACCGGCACCCAACTCACTCAAGAGGTTTGGGACGATTTTTATACGTTCTATATGGATACTGGCAGCCGCAAATGGGGTCGCCCCTATTTGAACCGCAAGTTCTACCAACTGATTGGTGAGCGCATGCCCGACGATATCATGCTTGTCATGGCTCGCCGTGATGGTCGCTATATCGCGGGAGCCATCAATTTCATCGGCTCAGACAGATTATATGGCCGGAACTGGGGCTGTATCGAAGACCACCGATTCCTGCATTTCGAGGTTTGCTATCATCAAGCCATTGATTTCGCTATTGAGCGCAAATTGCGTGTCGTCGAAGCGGGTGCGCAAGGCGAACACAAGTTGGCACGTGGCTATCTGCCCGTCATTACAAATTCAGTGCACTACATTGCCCATGAGGGGTTGCGGCGCGCAGTCAATGATTTCCTCAGGCATGAACGCGCTGATGTTGCTTTGATGAGCGATGCGCTCAATGAACATGCGCCATTCAAAAAATCCGAACAATGAGCTTGACCCGCAAAACGGGCATGATCAAAAACATCAGCCATGATTTTGTAAGGAAACGCACAGAATGAACCAGCAATATGAAAGCACCAACATATTCGCGCGAATCCTCCGCGGAGAGATTCCGTCTCATAAGATATACGAAGATGACAGAACCTATGCGTTGATGGATGTAATGCCGCAGGGAAAGGGTCATTGCCTCGTATTAACCAAATCTCCAAGCCGCAACCTGCTCGACGCCGATACAGAGGCGCTTTCCGCCGCCATCGCTACAACGCAGAAAATTGCGCAAGCCGTGGTGAAGGCTTTCAATGCCGATGGGGTCGGCATTGCACAGTTCAACGAATCTGCTGCGGGACAAACGGTTTTCCATCTGCATTTTCACGTCATTCCGCGCTTTGAAGGAATTGCGCTGAAACCACACAGCGGCACGATGGAAGACAACGCCGTGCTGGCGGCCAACGCGGAAAAGATCAGGGCAGCTTTGGCAGAGCTATAAAAGCAAGCCGGCAATCAAAATAGCTTCCCCGACGACAACGCCAATAATGACCCGTCGGCCCAGGTAGAGATAGGCGAGAAATCCTGCCAAGGCGGCGCCTACTCTCAAATAGACGGACGACTCTGCTAAAGCGCCGCTTGGATAAAGTATCAATTGGGCGATAACGCCTGCCACAAGTGATGTCGCAACAGCGCGCACAACCGTCAGCGCTTCTGAATCTTCGCTAACGCGCCCACCAATGAATACGCCGATGAAGCGCCAGATATAGGTGGGAAATGCTCCTGCCAGCAGAATGAAAACGTAAGGCCACCACCAATCGGAATAGCTTTGCCAAGTCATGACGACCTGCTCCGCATAGCTGCAAATCGCACATATGCCATTGTCACCAAACCACCGGCAAAGCCCGTTAACAGCAGATCATAAGCCGGGACGATGGTATGGATCAGCGGGAACAGCAACAGCCCCGAAACCATGGCAACATGCACAGAACGATCATGCGCCGATCCCCAAAGGGAAGCCAGGAAGTACATCGGCGTCAAAAAAAACAACGCAGCAAAGACAAGTGGCGGAAAACTGGCCGAAAGCCAATACACCATCGCCACGACCAATGTGTTCACAGTAGTTAGAGTAATGCCCAGACCTGCGAAAAATATCAGGCGCATGTCGCGCGGCACATGCTTGAGCTTTTCCATGCCCACCACCCACGCAGTAATCGCAATGAAATGCGCAATGGGCAGAAGCGCTCTTTTCCTGGTTTTTGGGCCGCGCACCTCAGGGATGAACGCCGCAACCATTGGCATTAGCCTGATGGATGAAAGCCCTACTGCAATGGCTGTTGCGACAATGGAATAGCCACCCGAAATGGCACCTATCAGCACGATATTAGCCGGAAGCGCCCAGATTGAAGCTACCATGAACGTCGCTTGCAGCATCGAGACGCCATTTTCACTGGCAAAGCCGGCGAAGCCAACATGAGCGGTCATGAGGATAAGTGCCGGGATACTTGCGATCAATGAAGCACCTGCCAGAAACCACTGAAATGGTGTCCGCTCGGTCATCTGTGTGTCTTCGGGGGCAAGATCGGAATCAGACATGCTTCAAGCGTTAAACGCAACTTTCATAGGGGGCAAGAAAAAGGCCACCCGAGGGTGGCCTTTCTGTTATTTCTTGCGCGGAACCTTTGGCACTGATGCCTTGGGGGTCACAGGGGTGGAGCGTTCCCCGATGACCGCATCTGCCGAAGCTTTCTCGAGCACCGGTTTTTTAGGAGCTGGCTTCTTACGTGCCAGCGGCTTTTTCTCTACCGGCATTTCCTTCTTCGGCTTTACCACAACCTCGTCGGCTATGTAGTCGAGTACCAGACCGCGTGAACCATCCGGCTTCTCGGCAACGGAAACCTTGACGGTGCCGCCCTTCTTGAGTTTTCCGAACAGCACTTCATCAGCCAATGGCTTCTTAATGTACTCCTGGATAACGCGACCCAGCGGACGCGCACCCATGCGATCATCATAACCTTTGTCAGCCAACCAGGCGATTGCTTCCTGTTGCAGATCGAATGTTACGCCGCGATCGGCAAGCTGTGCCTCAAGCTGGATAACAAACTTCTGCACCACCTGATGAATGACCGGAACAGGTAGAGGACCAAATGGCACGATCGCATCGAGACGGTTGCGGAATTCTGGTGTGAACAGGCGGTTGATGGCTTCCAGATCATCGCCTTCACGCCGTGAAGAGCCAAAACCTATAGCCGCCTTTGCCGCATCCGAAGCGCCGGCATTCGTCGTCATGATCAAAATGACATTGCGGAAATCGATCTGCTTGCCATTATGATCTGTCAGCTTGCCGTGATCCATGACCTGCAAGAGGATATTGAACAGATCCGGATGCGCCTTCTCGATTTCGTCCAGCAGCAGCACGCAATGCGGATGCTGATCGACGCCATCGGTCAAAAGGCCCCCCTGATCAAACCCGACATAGCCGGGAGGTGCGCCGAGCAGACGCGACACCGTATGGCGCTCCATATATTCCGACATATCGAAACGCAGGAGTTCCACGCCAAGTGATGCAGCCAATTGTTTGGCAACCTCGGTCTTGCCGACGCCGGTAGGACCGGAGAACAGATAAGAGCCGATCGGCTTTTCCGGTTCGCGCAAACCTGCACGGGCCAGCTTGATTGATGAAGACAGCGCTTCGATGGCCAAATCCTGACCATAGACAACCCGCTTCAATTCCGCCTCAAGATTTGAAAGGACTGCTTCATCATCTTTCGAGACAGTTTTCGGCGGAATGCGCGCCATTGTTGCAATGGTTGCTTCTATTTCCTTGACGCCAATCGATTTCTTGCGCTTGGCCTCCGGCAGCAGCATCTGGCTTGCACCAGTCTCATCGATCACGTCGATTGCCTTGTCCGGCAATTTGCGATCATTGATATAGCGTGCTGAAAGTTCTACAGCCGATTTGATCGCCTCCACAGTGTATTTGACCTTGTGGAAGTCTTCAAAATATGGCCGCAAGCCCTTCATGATCTCAATTGCATCAGGAATTGAAGGCTCGTTCACATCGATCTTCTGGAAACGGCGTACAAGCGCCCTGTCCTTCTCAAAGAACTGGCGGAATTCCTTGTAAGTCGTTGAACCAATGCAACGAATCGCCCCTGATGACAAAGCCGGCTTCAACAGGTTCGACGCATCCATAGCGCCTCCAGATGTAGCACCGGCACCAATGATGGTGTGAATTTCGTCGATGAACAGGATTGCACCCGGAAACTCTTCGAGTTCCTTGATGACCTGCTTCAAACGCTCTTCGAAATCGCCACGGTAGCGCGTTCCGGCCAGCAATGTACCCATATCCAGGGAGAACACTGTTGCATCCTGAAGTACACTTGGAACCTTCTTTTCCACAATACGCTTTGCCAGACCTTCGGCTATTGCCGTCTTGCCGACGCCGGGATCACCGACATAAAGCGGATTGTTTTTCGAACGGCGGCAAAGAATCTGGATGGTCCTGTTGATCTCCTGATCACGGCCGATCAATGGATCAATCTTGCCAATCTTGGCGCGGTCATTCAGATTGATGCAATAAGCCGTCAGGGCATCCTGCTTTTTCTTCGTCGTTTCATCAGACTCTGAAGCATGTGATTCTTCATTATTGCTTTCAGTGCCGAGCGGTGTGCGCGGCTCCGACATGCCTGGACGCTTGGAAATCCCGTGGGAAATGTAGTTGACCGCATCATAGCGGGTCATCTGCTGTTCCTGCAGGAAGAAGGCCGCATGACTTTCACGTTCGGCAAAAATCGCGACAAGCACGTTTGCGCCGGTCACTTCCTCGCGGTTGGAAGATTGCACATGGATAACAGCACGCTGGATTACGCGCTGAAAAGCGGCAGTCGGTTTTGAATCTTCATCATAGCCCGTAACAAGATTATCGAGCTCATGATCAACATAATCGTTCACCGTACGGGTAAGTTGCACCAGATCGACATTGCACGCGCGCATGACACTGCTTGCGTCCTGATCATCGATCAGGGCAAGAAGCAGATGCTCCAGCGTGGCATATTCGTGATGATGCTCATTGGCGATGGTCAGCGCCTGATGCAGGGCCCGCTCAAGACTAGGTGAGAAAGATGGCATGAAACCTCACTTTTTCTCCATCACGCATTGCAGCGGATGTTGGTTTTGCCGCGCATAGTCCATGACTTGGGTCATCTTGGACTCCGCGACCTCATAGGTAAAGACACCGCATTCACCGACTCCATGATTATGCACATGAAGCATGATTCTGGTGGCATCTTCTTTGTTCTTCTGGAAAAAACGTTCCAGAACATGAATGACGAATTCCATGGGAGTGTAATCGTCATTAAGAATCAACACACGGTAGAGACTTGGCTTTTTCAGCTTTGGTTTTGTACGGGTAATAACAGCCGTGCCCCGACCGGGACCGTTGCCATTGCCTTGGTCCTCATCCTGCATTTTGGGTGAAAACGTATTCATGTTGTTGCTGCCTGCATTCTGATCGCCATGTGTCGCTCTGTACATTCTATGTAGGTCGCGATGAGCTAATTTTAAGCCCTATCCTGAAGCTTGCAATATCAAGTTACACTTGGCAAAGGCGATTTGCTGCTTCAAGGATAAAAAAAGCCCGCTTGCAGGGCAAGCAGGCTCAAAATCAACCTTGTGAGAGCGTGTCAGCTCCGCACTTTTACCAGCACTGCTTCATAAGGCTTGAACGCTTCTTTCGCGATATCCGCGTAAAGCTCACTAAATTTGGCAGCTTGCGCCACGAATGCTTCGTAAGCATTTTTGGTGAAAATGCTGTGAGCATGGAATGCCTGCTCGACGGACCGAGTGGATGCGAGCTTTTGAACCAATGCTGAGCCATCCTGGAGCGATTTTGTCGAATAATCGGTAGCTTCGCCTACAATCGTCTGCAAGCCTTCGTTCATTGCAGAAACGCTGGCCATACTATTGCCCAGAAATTCTCTGCTTTTCTCGTTCAGCGCGCTGAGTGAGGTGACCATAATTCAGACCTTTCAAATGAACTTTTGTTATTGGCGTGGAGTTAGTGTGCACTGCACAAAAAGTCAAATTCAAGGTAGCTGCGATTTTAACCTTAAAAATTAATCAAAATCGACGGAAAACCGTGAACCTTCCGGTTACCATAAAGGGTTTGGTAACGCTGATACGGCTAAAGTCTACACATCCGTTCTGATGCCTTTGATCATCAGTAAATTTCGACGCATATACCGAGCAGGTGTTGATTGTGCTTTACCCGGCCCGCCAGACTTCAAAACTAATTACAAAAATGGCTTATGCCCTGCTCGCAGTGGCAATCATATCCGGGTTGAGTTTGGGCATCGCCACACAGGCCGAAGCTCAAAGCAAGGCTGCCTCAATCGTCGTGGATGCCAATACGGGCAAGACACTCTATTCATCCAATGCAGATGCAAAGCGTTATCCCGCTTCACTGACCAAGATGATGACCCTCTATATGCTCTTTGAAGCGATGGCGGCAGGCAAGGTTTCAAAATCGACGCCAATCGCTGTGTCGGCTTATGCTGCCTCCCAGCCGCCCACAAAGATCGGTTTCAAACCCGGCCAGACAATCAGCGCCGAAGCTGCAATTCTTTCTCTGATCACCAAATCCGCCAACGATGCTGCAACTGCCATAGGTGAACATCTTGGCGGCTCAGAGCAGCGTTTCGCAGTGATGATGACCAACAAGGCACGCCAGCTTGGCATGCGCAATACTCAATTCCGCAATGCGAGCGGCTTGCCTGATGGTCAGCAATATTCGACAGCACGTGATCTGGCGGTCCTCGGCATCGCGCTCCGCGAGCATTTCCCACAATATTACAGCTATTTCTCAACCCGCAGCTTCAGCTATCGTGGCCGCCGCATCGTTGGTCACAACAGGCTTCTCGGTAAAGTCGAAGGCGTTGATGGAATCAAGACCGGCTACACCCGCATGTCCGGCTTCAACCTTGTTTCGTCGGTCAATACAGGCGGCAAAAAGCTCGTAGCCGTCGTAATGGGCGGATCAAGCGGGGGCTCACGCGACGCTCAAATGGCCAAGTTGATTGCGCAATATCTTCCTTCTGCATCGCGCCGCGATGGTGGAAATCTGCTCGCATCCCGCAAAAACAGTCAAATCAGCGTTGCTGCTCTCGAATTGCCTGAAAACGATAATGTTCCTGTCCCGGTCCAGCGCGAAGTCGCCGCTGCTCCAGTAGAGGCTGAAGAAGTTGTAACAGCCTATGCGGCACCTGCATCAGCCGCCTCACCGGCAGCACAGATTTTGCGCATACCAGCCCCAACACCTAAAGAGGAAGTCGGCGAAGGCGATCAGTCTGAGGTTGATCCTGTAACGACTGCTTCGGCATCTCCCGGCGGCTGGATGGTGCAGATTGGCTCCACAGGCAGCCCTCAAGAAGCAAAGGCTCTGCTGTCCAAGGCCGTCTCACAGGTTGGCGCCCCTGTTGCAAGCCTTTCGCCCTATACGGAAAAATTCCAGAAGGGTTCCATCACCTATCACCGCGCGCGCTTTGCAGGCATCTCCTCCGCCAAGGCTGCCAACAGCGCTTGCGCCGCTCTGAAGCGTCAAAGTTTCAACTGCTTTGCGATTGCACCACAATCGTAAGGCGATTGATGAAGAAGGCCCCGATTGTTTAGCGTTAAGGGTTTAGGTCATGTCGAGTATCATAGAACAAGATAGTTCCTTTGGTTTTGCCCCCAAGTCTGCCAAGCCACGGCTGAGCGGTATTGGAGCATTGCAGCAGGCAGCATTGCGTCTTGCCGATCTGCGCCGGGGCGGTACTAACGCCTTCAAAACCATGGATCTCGTCAATGTGTTGTTGTGTCAGGCAGCACGGACCCGCCGCGCGGCTTTGCCACCGGTTCGTCTGCACCTGCGTTCGGAAAGTCGTAATGGAGTAACCGCAGTTCGCCTCCGCCTTTACTGAACAAGCACACGGCCAATGCGCTGTGTTTATGTCTGGTGACAACGGCGTTGTACGTGTTCGCCCTTCGAAAAGCTCAGGGATCTCACCAAAGGTGAAATAGTGGGCGGCATGATAATCGCAAGCGTTTCAAAGCTTGACTCTTACAATCTCCAACCATCGTCATGGTGAGCTTGTCGAACCACGCGCTGAATTAATGCACCAAGCTAAACGACTAAAGTAACCCGAGCGAGGCCAGCTCATTCCGCAGCTCCGGTGGCAGTTTGGCACGGCCGGATTTGCCCTGCCCCTCATCCAACGGTGCGTCTTCGCTCGTAAGATAGCGCCACCCCTGAAATGCCCGCCTCGGCTGCCATTCGGTTACGATAATGCGCGGCTCCAATACGAGATTGCAGCGCGAAATTCCTTCATCATCCGTAAATGTTCGCAGATCGGTCAGGCGCTGGCGGCACTGAATATTGCCCTTGATGACCCAATAGAGCGATCCGCCATCCAGAAGCTCTTCAGCACGCTTTGGCACCATGCGCGTTGTATGAAACTGTTCCGCAGGCAGACCCGCGCGGCGGCGTTCATCCAGACGGAAATCAATCCAGGCGGCCAGATCTTCGATTGCCGTACAGCCGACACAGAGTTTTACGAGGTTAAGAGCCATAGGCTAGCTTTTACGCTTCCGGGTTGTTCGGTCAACCTTAAGCAACGTTTCGTCCACAGCGGCATGAATCAGCATTCCACCACATTGACAGCCAGACCACCCAGGCTGGTTTCCTTGTACCGCTCATTCATGTCCATACCTGTCTGGCGCATGGTTTCGATACAGGCATCCAGCGGTACAAAATGGGTTCCGTCGCCTTTAACCGCCAATGAAGCCGCCGTAACCGCCTTTACAGCGCCAAGCGCATTGCGCTCAATACAGGGCACCTGCACCAGTCCGGCAACAGGATCGCAAGTCATGCCAAGATGATGCTCAAGGGCAATTTCGGCAGCATTTTCAATCTGCTCCGGCGTTCCGCCAAGGACAGCCGCCAAACCGGCAGCGGCCATAGCTGATGCAGAGCCGACCTCACCCTGACAACCGACCTCAGCGCCCGAAATGGAGGCATTGGTTTTGACGATCCCTCCAATGGCTGCCGATGTCAGCAAAAAATCCCGAATGCCATCCTGATCCGCGTCCTCGTGGAAATGCAGATAATAGCGCAGAACTGCCGGAACAACGCCAGCGGCGCCATTTGTCGGGGCAGTTACAACACGGCCACCGGCAGCATTCTCCTCATTCACAGCCATCGCATAAACTGACAGCCAATCATTGGCCAGCAGAGGATTGATGCGATTTTGCCGCCACTCTTCCTGAAGCCGATCATGCAGATAACGGGCACGGCGCTTGACCTTAAGGCCACCTGGCATAATGCCTTCCTGCTCCAAGCCGCGATCAATACATGAGCGCATGGCTGACCAGATGCGATCAAGACCAGCATCCAAATCAGCGCGGCTCATGAACATTTCTTCGTTGCGCCGCTTCATTTCAGCGATGGAAAGGCCGCTTTCCTTTGCCATGCTCATCATCTGCGCGGCATTTTTAAAAGGAAACGGCACCGAATGATCTGCTTTAGGCGCCGTGCGTGTCTTCGCTGATTCCAATTCTTCTTCGGTTACAACGAAACCGCCGCCGATTGAGTAGAAAATCCGGCGGAGCAACAATCTGTCATCAACATCATAAGCCTCGAAAGCCATGCCATTGGCATGGCCGGGAAGCGCGGTGCGACGATCCATGATGAGATCCATAGCCGGATCAAAGCGATAGACGGGATGACCTTCTGGTGCGAGCGTCTTTGTCTGCTTAACTTTCTCAAGCAGGGCATCCATCTCGTTTGGATCAACAGTTGCCGGCAAAAGCCCGCATAAACCCAGAATCACCGCCCGGTCCGTAGCATGCCCGATACCGGTAAAGGCCAAGGATCCATGCAGATGCACACGCAGCCTGTGGACTTTCACACTCGTAGGGCGCGGCCACTGGCCATTCTTCAATTCATCAAGAAATTGTCCACCGGCAGTCATCGGTCCCATCGTGTGGGAACTCGAAGGACCAATGCCGATTTTGTACAGATCGAAAACCGACAGGAACATCAAGCAACCTCAAAAGGTGGAATCCGGAATATTCGATAATGGCTGGTCGGCGAGGAAAGGCGCAGCCAGCCACCGACCTAGCCTTGCATTTATACGACATAGGGTGTGTGAGACGAAAGTCCAATAGCTATTTGTGTCAGCAATTATTGACACGAAACAGAACTGCCCGAATAAAGGTTGAATAGTACCCCATTCTCGGAGCCTGCACATCCTGGGGTCCGACCCCAAGGGTGATGGAACAATGACGAATCCGAATATGTCCTATTGGCTCGATGTTGTGGCGCTAGTGTATTTTTTCGCCGTCTGGGCGCTTTATTCGCACACCACGGCCAATGGCTTTGGTGGCAGAAAATCCCTGACATCCGAGATGAATCACGCACGAAGCCAGTGGATGACGACAATGGCCACGCGCGAGCTGCGCATGATCGATACCAGCATCATGATCGGGTTGCAGCAAGGCACAGGATTCTTTGCCTCAACTTCGATCCTGGCAATCGGCGGCTGTTTCGGCCTTCTCAACTCTTCGGGTCGCGTTCTGACCCTGTTTCACGAACTGCCATTCATCAGCGAAACAACGCAACAGCTGTTTGAGACAAAGATACTTGGTCTGCTCATCCTGTTCGCCTATGCGTTCTTTAAATTTGCCTGGTCGTACCGGCTGTTTAATTATTGCTCCATATTAATCGGCAGTGTGCCTATGGCCCGCGATAGAGGTCCCGATGATCCGCAGGTGGTTGCCGGAATCAATCGCGCCGCCGGGATAAACATTCAGGCCGGGCAGCATTTTAACAGCGGCCTTCGCGGCATATTCTTCTCGATAGGATATTTAGGCTGGTTTCTTCACCCGGCGCTGTTCATGGTCACGACAACACTGGTTGCCTTCGTGCTTTTACGCCGGCAGTTCTTCTCAAAAGCGCGCGACGTTCTCATCCGCAATGCCCAGACGGGCCTATAGACGGCGTGGCAGATATCGCCAGACGAATATGGCTGTGAACAGCATCAACGCTGCCAATGCGATAAAGATCGAGCCGAAGCTGAAGAATGTCAGGATGATCGAGTAAAAGAAGGCGGGCAGTATTTCGGAAAAATCGAGATAAGTCCGATATACAGCGGTCATTTGGGCTCGTTCATGCGGGTGTACGGCCCGAATGAATGTCGTGGATGCCAATGTATCGAGCGCGACACAGAAAAATGAACCGGAAAGCAGCATTAGTGCTGCAATCATCGGAAAACTTTCGCCAGCAATTCCCGCACCGATCAGGGCAATAGCCAATAGGATGAATATGCCGGATATTGTTCGCGTTAAACCCTGCGCCATTCCGATTTTGCCCCACAGAATGGAACCAAGAAGAAACAGATTGCCTAAAGATACGAGCAGCCCGCCGGCGAGCGATCCCTGCCCCGTCGCTACCATGAGGATCGGGCCGTAGACGAAGAAAGTGCTCCAATAACAAGAGCGGGAAAAGGCAATGAGCCAAGCCAGTCGCAACCTCGGCTGAACGACAAACCGGCGCACATTTGCAATGGGGTTTGCCGGACGGCTGGGACCCTTTTGCAAGGCCGGGTTATCGCTAAGCCGGAAATACCAGAACAGCGTCAGCAAAAGAATGGAAAAACCGATCGATAACAAAAATGGAGCGATCATCCCGATGCGGGTGTAAAGAAAAACACCCAAAAAAGGCCCGGCCGTCCAGGCGAGCGTCGCCGTTGCCATACGTACGGACTCGGCCCGGACAAGTTCGCCTTTCTTGATATGGTCCATAATGTAAAGGCTGAGCGTTATCGAAAGCGTTCCTGCCCCGAAGGTTCGAAGGAACAGTCCAATTGCCTGTCCTGATATTGTATCAAGCGCAAATGCGACGCATCCCAGCATCAGGGAAACTGAACCAGCTGTGTACACCCATCGCCGTGGAATGCGCACGATCAGCAGCGGGATCGATAAGGTTGAAATAAGCCCGAGCAAAGACATACAGGTATAAAGAATGCTGACGCTGCGTTCGCTTTGCAAAAGATCATAGGTCTGGATCGGCACCACACTAGTAATGATCGCACGGGCCATCGATTCGATGCCGAAAAGGATGGCAAATACCCGCGCTGTTGGACGCTTGGCCGTGTTGATCCAGATGGGATGACGAACTTGATTTATCACGATGGGACTTTGAAGCTTGATTCGAACGCTGCAGGAAGCATCGAACGAGAATCCATCGATAGCAGTCAATTAGGCGACATAACATGCAACTTTCGATAGATTTTTCACAATCCGTGATGGGATTGCTGAAACGTCATGGATTTTAAGCGCCAGCTCCAATAGCTTGCGGCAAACTTTAGCTACGAGATTCCATAAAATGAGCCAAAACGCTGTCTCAAATCCTCCGGTAAAAGCACGCCTTGGCAAACTCGATGTGTTGCGCGGCATCGCTCTTATTGCAATGGCGATATATCATACCGGTTGGGATTTTGAGTTCTTCGGCTATTTGGAGCCCGGCACAACCGGACATGGTATGTGGAAGCTCTATGCCCGCTGTATTGCATCGACATTTCTGGTGCTTGTCGGCTTCAGTCTCGTTCTGGCTCATAGTCGCGGCATTCGCTGGCGACCCTTCGGCATCCGACTAGCGCAAATTGTTGCCGCAGCGCTGGCAATTACAATTGCCACCTATCAATTCACCCCGGACAGCTTTGTATTCTTTGGTATACTCCATCAAATTGCGGCTGCGAGCCTTCTTGGCCTGCTTTTCTTGCGCTTGCCAGCATTTATCATCGCTTTCGCCGCTGCTGGAGTTGTTGCCGCGTCCCATTTTCTGGCATCATCGGCGTTTGATGCCCCGTGGCTATGGCCGCTGGGTCTTTCCGAAATTACGATCCGCTCCAATGATTTTGTACCGATATTTCCTTGGTTCGGAGCGGTATTGGTGGGGATGGCCCTCGCCAAAACATTCCAGCATCTCAATTTGCTGACCTTGTTTGCGGGCAATATCAAACCGGCTTGGCTGGACAAAGGGCTGCGCTTTATCGGTCGCCATAGCCTTGCCTTCTATCTGATTCATCAACCCGTGCTTATCGGTTCTGTCTACGTTATTTCCCAGATTTTTCCCCCATCCCTGCCTGCCAGCCGCTATGCGGGTGAATGTGTGCAAAGCTGCGAAGTGACCTATGACAAGGCCCTTTGCGAAAACTTCTGCGGATGTGTCGTGGGTAGATTTCAGGCAGACGGAATATTCGCTGACGCATTATCGGGAAAGCGAAATCCGCAAACCGATCCGCAAATGCAGGAAATCCAGCAGATTTGTCTTAACGAAACCGGTCAGTGAGACTTCAGGTATTAACGCCCAGCTCAGCGAGCCGCTCAATGCAGCCCTCTTCCACCTGATCTAGTTCTGCTAAGGTTTCTTCGATATCCCGGCGCTTCTGGCGCAGCTCACTGCGTTTTTCTTCCACGCGCTTCATCATAAGATGAATCTGTCCAAGCTCACCGGGGGGCGCCTTGTACATCTGGATGATTTCCTGAATCTCGGAGATCGAGAAACCCAGGCGCTTGCCACGAAGAATTTGCTTTAGCAGATGCCGATCAGAGGGACGGAATAAGCGTGTGCGCCCGCGACGCACAGGGTGGATCAGGCCTTCATCTTCATAAAAGCGCAATGTCCGGGTCGAAACACCGAACTCCCGTGTCAATTCTGTAATTGAATAATATTCGCGGATAGCAGACACAGATCATTCTCTCTTTAACCGATTGAATGTAGTGGTCACGAATTTACGTAAAAGTCAATTGAACGATTGTACTCGGTTGAAAACTTTGGTGCATAACAACTTTTATTTGAAGCCAAACCACCATGTTGCAAGGCCGAGAAATGACGAAAAGCCAACCACATCGGTGATTGTTGTCACGAATACCGCTGAGGCAATCGCCGGATCTGCGCCGAATCGGTGGAGGAGGAGCGGAATGAGGATTCCGCCAAGCGCGGCCGCCAGCATGTTGATTATCATCGCGCAAGCGATGATGCCGCCAAGATTGACGCTGCTGAACCAGAAAGCCGCGACCAGACCTATCAGTATTGCAAAGATGACGCCGTTGATCAGTCCCACGGATGCTTCACGTCTTATGATACGGCCAGCATTATAGATATCCATGTCACGGGTGGCCAGCGCGCGCACTGTAACAGTCATCGTCTGCGTGCCTGCATTGCCGCCCATGGAGGCAACAATCGGCATGAGCACGGCGAGCGCGACCATCTGCTGGATCGTGCCGTCGAAAAGCCCAATGACAGATGCCGATAGAAATGCCGTGAACAGATTGACCACAAGCCACGGCGTACGCGAGCGCGAGGTGGAAAGGATCGAGTCGGAAAGCTCTTCGTCGCCGACGCCGCCGAGGCGCATAATATCTTCCTCGGCCTCTTCTTGAATAACGTCAACGATGTTTTCAATTGTCAGAACACCGACCAGACGCTCATTTTCGTCGACAACAGCGGCAGATAGCAGATCATATTGCTCGAAAATTTGCGCAGCTTCTTCCTGGTCCATCGTTGCCGGGATCGCATGCCGTGTTTCGTGCATGATATCTTCGATCTTCGTATCGCGGCGCGTGCGCAAGATGCGATCAAGATCAATGGCGCCCAGCAGCCGAAACATCGGATCAATGACAAATATCTGCGAAAAGGATTCCGGCAGATCATCATTCTCGCGCATATAGTCGATGGTCTGCCCCACCGTCCAGAACGGCGGCACAGCCACAAACTCGGTCTGCATGCGGCGGCCAGCCGTCTCTTCCGGATAACCCAGTGAACGCCGGAGGCGCACCCGCTCGGTAAATGGCAATTGCGCCAGAATCTCGTCGCGGTCTTCCTGATCGAGATCTTCAAGAATGTAGACGGCATCGTCGGAATCGAGGTCCTGAACGGCCTCGGCAATCTGCCTGTTTGGCATTGCATCGACGATTTCGAGGCGGACAGCCTCGTCCACCTCGGTGAGCGATGCAAAGTCGAACTCATCGCCAAGCAATTCAACCAATGCGCGCCGCTGTTCTGACTGCAAGGCTTCAAGAACATGACCCAACTCGGATTGATGCAACTTGCCAACATGCGAACGCAGAAACAGCACATCGCGATCGGCAATAGCCGCGCCGACGCGAGCGAGATAAGACGAGCGCACAGCGCCATCTTCGCCATAGATGTCCACGTCCTCAACGTCAGGCGCGGCATTGGTCAGGCGTTCTGTTTCATCCATTCTGTCCGCACCCGTCTGCTGGCATCAATCGTCGTTCAGGCAATACAGGCTCAAGCGGTGCTGTCTTCCCAACCGCTTATGGCCTTCACTTCCAGGAAGTCTTCAAGGCCCCAATGACCGCCTTCGCGGCCGATACCTGACTGCTTATAGCCACCGAAAGGTGCATCTGCCGCATGGCTCGCGCCATTGATACGCACCATGCCTGCACGAAGCTGCTTCGATACGCGTTTGATGCGCTCAACATTACCGGACTGAACATAGGCGGCAAGGCCATAGGGCGTGTCATTGGCGATTTCGACAGCCTCCTCTTCTGTATCAAAGGGAATCATCGTCAGAACCGGACCGAATATTTCTTCGCGAGCAATGGTCATGCCGTTGTTCACGTCAGCAAAAACGGTCGGGCGGACATAGTAGCCACGATTGAAACCCTCGGGACGTCCGGTTCCGCCGGCAATGAGCCGCGCGCCTTCCTTGATGCCCTGTTCTATCAGACCCTGCACCTTGTTGAACTGAAGTTCGGAAACCAAGGGGCCCATATGGTCACCTTCCTGCGAAGGATCGCCAACCTTGGTCGCTTTGGCCGTTTGTGCGGCAACTTCTGTTGCCTTGTCATAGACAGAACGTTCGACGAGCATGCGTGTCGGCGCGTTGCAGGACTGTCCGGTATTATTGAACACATGGGCAACGCCGCGCTTTACCGCTGCTTCAACATCCGTGTCAGCGAAAACAATGTTTGGTGATTTACCACCAAGTTCCAGCGAAACCCGCTTGACCGTATCGGCAGCAGCTTTGGTGACAGCAATGCCAGCGCGCGTAGAACCGGTAAAGGACATCATATCAATGCCTGGATGGCGTGACATAGCTTCGCCCACAGTCGGCCCATCGCCATTGACGAGGTTGAAAACACCTGCGGGCAAGTCAGAAGCGTCAATAATTTCCGCAAAGAGCATGGAGGACATTGGTGCAACTTCAGATGGCTTCAGAATGACTGTGCAGCCCGCAGCAATCGCAGGAACGACTTTCAGCACCACCTGATTCATCGGCCAGTTCCAAGGTGTAATGAGGCCGCAAACGCCAATTGCCTCATAGGCGATACGTACATTCTTGTTGTGTGCATCAAGCGGGCGTTCGAATTCGAAATTCTTCAGCGCGCGCTGAAAGGCCTTGAGGTGCCCCATTCCTGAAGCCGCCTGTTCTTCGAGCGCCATGGTCATGGGTGCACCCATCTCAGACGATATTGCCCTGGCCATATCGGAGAGGCGCGATTCGTAAATGGCGATCAGGCGTTCCAGCCAAGCGAGGCGATCCTCGCGGGTGCTGATACTCCACGTGGTGAAGGCATTGCGGGCAGCGATAACTGCTTTGTCCACATCAGCGGCAGAACCAAGAGAGATCGTGGCAAATGCTTGCTCGTCAGCCGGGTTGATCACTTCAAGCTCTTTGGCGACAATTGGAGCTATCCATTTTCCATCAATATAGAAATCGGTCTTGCGCAGCATGATCTGTCTCCTGCTCATTTGCTTTATAAAAGGCGATTGTAACAAGACCGCCCACGATCGGCGGACGTCATATTGTGTGTGTAGCGAGGATAGGCGAAACGTCCAACAGGAATATCGAACAAAGAGGCGAAAATTGCGGCGCGCGCTAATTTACACCTTTATTTGTTCGCGATTGAACTGCCGTGCAAGCCGCAAAAAATTCCCGAGCATGGCATGACCATACTCGGTCAATACGGATTCCGGATGGAACTGAACGCCATGGGTTGGGTGGCTTGCATGGGTCAGCCCCATGATTTCCCCCGAGCCGGAACATGCATTAATCAATAATGGACCCGCTTGCGGCTCGTACTCCACGATCAATGAATGATAGCGTCCCGCTTTAAGGGGGCTCGGCAGGCCCTTGAAAACACCCGTGCCGTCATGCTGGATTGCCGACGAGCGACCATGCATTGGTTCGCGCGCCCGCACAACGCTGCCGCCAAACACTTCTCCGATACATTGATGGCCGAGACATATGCCGAGTATAGGAATTTCCCCGCTCAGCTGTTCGATAATTGCCAGCGACTGCCCGGCCTGGCGCGGTCCGCATGGTCCCGGTGAAAGGATAATGGCCTCTGGAGCGAGGTGCTTTACTGCTTCGGCTGATATGGCGTCGTTTCGAACCACTTTCGGGATCGCGCCAAGCTCGGCGAAATAGCGTGAAACGGTAAAAACAAAAGAATCGTAATTATCGATGATCAGGATCACGGCGCATCCTCTTCAAAAACGCTGAAGATGCGAGCGGCTTTATCAAGGGTTTCCTGATACTCGGCTGCCGGATCCGACAGCGCTGTTATCCCGCCGCCAGCTTGAAAAACAGCCTTGCCGCCCTGAAACAACACGGTTCGGATCCCGATATTGCTGTCGCAATTACCATTGAAACCCATATAGCCTATCGAACCGCAATAAATGCCCCGCGCCTGCCGCTCGATCTCGGTAATGATCTCCATAGCCCGCAACTTTGGAGCGCCGGTTATTGATCCTCCGGGGAATGATGCAGCGATCAGATCCATCAATGATGTGTTTTTGGCCAACTCGCCAGTCACCACCGAAACCAGATGATGAACGCTGGCATAGGTTTCCAGACCGCAAAGCACTGGCGTCAGAACCGAGTGTGGACGACAAACGCGCGACAGATCATTGCGCATCAGATCGACAATCATCAGATTTTCGGCCCGGTCCTTTTCAGATCCAAGGAGCATGTCGGCTAGTTGCTTATCCTTCACAGGATCGGAAGATCGCGGCATTGTGCCTTTGATCGGCCGTGTCTCGACGTGGCTTCCAGTGACAGCGAGAAACCGCTCGGGTGAACTTGACGCAATAATGATGTCACCATGATCGAGAAAAGCAGCGAAAGTTGCAGCATTTTTCTGGCGCAATTGCTTGTAGAACTGCCAGGGCGCATAATTTTCGGGAAGGTTTGCGCTGAAACACTGGGCAATGTTCGCCTGAAAAATATCTCCATCGAGAATATATTCCACGACCCGGCTCACCGCCTGCATATAGCTTTCACGGTCAAAATTGGAGTTCCACTCTGTACGGGGGATGGCTGGCTTTCGTTCCGCAACGCCGCTTTCCAATCTGGTGAGTTGGTCTAAAAACAGTCCTGCCCTCTCCGCAGCGCGCTCTGCACGAGCACTTTTTTCCAGTTCCGGAAACCCGGTTGAAATCAGCCAAACTTTTTGTTCTGTGTGATCGAAGGCCAGAACGACATCATAAAAATTCCATATGGCATCCGGCATTGTCCCTTGTTCTGGCACTTCTGGCTTTGGCAATCGCTCAAGCAAGCGCCCGAATTCATAAGAGAAATAGCCTATCGCGCCTCCCTGGAATGGCGGCAATCCGGCTTGTTCTACCGTGCGGTATAATTCGAGATAATGTGAAATAGCGTCCCGTGCGGGCATACTCACCGGCTCATTATTCCATCTTACACTGCCCTGATCGGCGATCAGCTGACCGAACGGATCAGCGGCCACGTAGGAGTACCGTCCGAGGGATTCGTGACGCATCGCACTGTCGAGAAAGCTCAATCCTCCGAGCGCCCGCAAACGTTCGGCAGCATCGACAGGCTCCAGCCATGGAATTTCACGAATATGCAAATGGCTCTCCCGAGAGTATCAGCACCGGACATTAGATATTTTTACAGTAACATTATAATCGCTTAGCTTTTACGCGTAGACAAAAGGATACTTGTCTCTGTTGAGGTGATTCCGTCAATGTGGCGAATATCACGCAACGTTTTGTCAAAAGCCTCAAGGGTCTCGACCTCAATCTCAGCAACAATATCCCAGCGCCCATTGGTGGTATGCATGGCCCGGATTTCCGGGAAACCCTGAAGGCGGCGAATAACCTTCTCGCCACCCTGCCCGGCAACTTCGATCATGGCGATGGCCCGTACTCCATAGACACCAGCGCCAGCTTTCAAGGTGATTGTGAAGCCCTGAATAGTGCCATCATTGGTCATTTTGTCGATACGAGTGCGCACGGTGGCGCGCGATATGCCCAGGATTGTAGCCATCGATGAAACCGGCAGGCGGCAATCATCTCTCATCAATGACAAAAGCCGACGATCAATGTCATCCATACCTATCAAACCGATCAATATTATTAAGCAAACTGCTCATTATGTTGCGCATTTCTATCAAGATGCTGGCTTTTTGTCACCATTAAAAAATGCGAACATCAGGAAACGATAATCTGCGAAATGGCGACGATTCATGAATATGCACGGCAATTTTGATGATACTCAAAAGCAAAACCTGACCATTATCGGCGCCCCTATTGAAGAGGGCGCAGGTCGGCTTGGCGCATTGATGGGACCGGCCGCTTTGCGCACGGCAGGGCTTGTGCGTACACTTGAAGAACTCGGCCATGCTGCGGAAGATCGCGGCGACCTGCACCTTCCTGAAATATTGCCCAATGTCCCGCCGGTTAACGGTCTTGCCCATCATATTGAAGAAATCGCCGCATGGTCGCGCATGCTAGCGATCGAAACCTATAACGCAATGAAATCAGGCTCTTTTCCGATTATTCTTGGTGGCGATCATAGTCTTTCCATCGGATCGGTCGGCGGCATTGCGCGCTATTGTGAAGAGCAGAATCGTGAACTCTTCGTGCTTTGGCTTGATGCGCATTCTGATTTCAATACGCCTGCCACTTCGCCATCCGGCAACATGCATGGCATGCCTTTGGCTCTTTTGTGCCGGGAACCCGGCCTCGAAGGCGTTTTCGGCGATGAACCGCATGGTTTCGTCAAACCGGAAAACCTCCACCTTTTCGGCATCCGCTCAATTGACGGCACCGAGCGCGTGCTTCTGCGAGAACGGGGTATTGATGTCGTTGATATGCGCCAGATCGATGAGTTCGGCGTTGCACCGCTCCTGCGCCGAATTCTCGAACGCGTGCAAAAGGCAAATGGCGTTCTTCATGTCAGCTTTGACGTCGATTTTATTGACCCGTCCATTGCACCCGGTGTTGGCACCACGGTGCCCGGCGGCGCGACCTATCGTGAAGCACATCTCGTCATGGAAATGCTGCATGATTCAGGGGTCGTCTGCTCGCTCGATGTTGTCGAGCTGAACCCTTTTCTGGACGAGCGGGGCAAGAGCGCTTTGTTGCTCGTCGATCTCGTGGCCAGCCTTTTTGGCCGCTCAGTTTTCGGAAAACCAAATCGCGTTGATCAGGGCACAACCGCCATCAATGCTTGAATATGGCAATAGGAGGATATTTTGCTGCACACAGCCGCCGATCTCATTTCTACCGAATCCCGTCTTGGGGCACATAACTACAAACCCCTCGACGTGGTGCTGGAGCGCGGTGAAGGTGTCCATGTGTGGGATATTGAAGGCAATCGCTATCTAGATTGCCTGTCTGCCTATTCAGCGGTCAATCAGGGGCATTGCCATCCCAAAATTCTAAAGGCCATGACTGAGCAGGCCAGCAAGTTGACGCTGACCTCCCGCGCCTTTCGCAATGATCAGCTTGCCTTGTTTTATGAAGAACTGGCAACACTGACCGGCTCCCATAAAATTCTACCCATGAACAGCGGCGCGGAAGCTGTCGAAACAGCGATCAAGGCCGTTCGCAAATGGGGTTATGAAGTAAAAGGCGTTCCGGAAAACAGTGCGGAAATCATCGTCTGTTCCGATAATTTTCATGGCCGGACCATGGGAATTGTTGGCTTCAGCACAGATCCTTCAGCGCGAGAAAACTTCGGACCATTTGCTCCCGGCTTCAAGGTGGTTCCCTTTGGCGACATCGATGCGTTCAGCGCCGCCTTGACCCCTAATACTGTTGCCTTCCTTGTTGAACCCATTCAGGGCGAAGCTGGCGTTATCATTCCACCCCAAGGCTATTTCACTAAAGTGCGCGAGCTTTGCACCAGCAATAATGTGACGCTTATTCTTGATGAAATCCAGACAGGGCTTGGCCGGACAGGCGCGCTACTTGCTGAAGAACATGAAGGCATCGAAGCCGACGTAACGTTAATAGGAAAAGCGCTTTCCGGCGGTTTTTATCCGGTTTCTGCCGTTCTTTCCAATACCGACGTGCTTGGCGTCCTAAAGCCTGGTCAGCATGGCAGCACGTTTGGCGGGAACCCGCTTGCCTGCGCAATTGCCAGAGCAGCGCTCCGCGTCCTTACAGAAGAAGGCATGATCGAGAATTCCCGGGTCGAAGGTCAGTACTTCCTTGAACAGCTAAAGGGCATTCGTAGCAACATCGTGCGGGAAGTCCGTGGCCGTGGGTTGATGCTAGCCGTCGAATTGCATCCTGAAGCCGGTGGCGCAAACCGCTTCTGCTATGAGCTGAAAGAGCGTGGCATTCTTGCCAAGGATACCCATGGCGACACAATCCGCATTGCCCCGCCTTTAGTTATCAAGCGCGATCAGGTGGATTGGGCGCTCGAACAATTTGATGAAGTACTGACAAGGCTCAACTAACACAAAACCAAAACTGCTCTGTACTCTGAGTTGTGCGGAGCAGTTTTAGATAGCTGGCCGGTAAGTAGCCAGTTTCAGCCCAAACCCGATGAAAACAACGCCTGTCACCCCCTTGAGCCAGCGCTGGAATTTTCCTTGCCGTGTGAAGGCCGTCAGCTTTGAAAAAAGAAACACAATCGAGCCGAACCAGACAATATTGATCATGGAATGCAGGAAAACGAGCAGAAAAGCTGATGCTACGGGATGAGCATTCAAAGGAATGAATTGCGGGAAAATCGCAAGATAAAACATTGATACTTTGGGATTCAAGCCATTCGTCAGCAACCCCTCGAAGAACGCCTTCAAAAGAGTACGCTGACGCTTTGCGGGGGCGATCCTGGGTGCAGTTTCAACACCCTTGAAGGCAGCCATCAGCGCCTTAATTCCGATCCAGCACAAATAAGCCACGCCAATATATTTGACGATCATAAATGCCGTTGCGGATTTCATGACAATGATGGAAATACCCAGAATTGACAAAGCGCCATGTATGTAAAATGCGGTAAAGAATCCCGCAATATTGGCAAATCCGGCTGCGCGGCCAGAGGTCGGAACCGTCTTGGCAATCAACATGCCGTTGGGTCCGGGTGACGTGACCAAAAGCGTGGCAGTGATCACGAAGGCAAATATTACTGACCAGCTCATATGCGTCACCATCCTTTTGCTTTTGCATATATCTGACAAATGAACACGAATTAGTCACTGCGAATCTTGTCACGGTGGCATGTTCAGCCGGGCATTCCACGCAAATCACGTTTCGGCTGCAAATTGAACGGTCACTTTTTGGTGCCTCGGACACTGAAATGTGCGTTCTTCACAATGCGAGTCGACAAGCTTACCTACAGTCTAGTTTGAAAACGAAGAGCACAATCATGGAACTTGGCATTTATACATTTGCGGGTATGAGCCCGGACCCAACAACCGGTGTTGCGATTGATGCTCATCAAAGGATGCAGAATCTCATTGAAGAGATGGAACTGGCGGATCAGGTTGGGCTGGATGTATTTGGTATTGGAGAGCATCACCGCCCTGATTTTGTTATCTCTACGCCTGCAGTAGCGCTCGCCGCTGGCGCTGCCCGCACCAAGAATATTCGCCTTACCAGCGCCGTTACGGTTCTGAGTTCAGAAGACCCGGTACGGGTGTTCCAGGAATATGCCACACTCGATCTGATTTCGTCTGGCCGCGCTGAGATCATGGCCGGACGCGGCTCCTTCATCGAGTCTTTCCCTTTATTCGGGTATGATCTTCGCGATTATGATGAGCTTTTCACAGAAAAACTCGATCTATTGCTGAAGCTACGCGAAAGCACGCGTGTGACATGGCACGGCAAATTGCGGGCACCATTGGATAACATCGCTGTATATCCCCGCCCGGTGCAAAATCCCTTGCCCGTATGGATTGCTGTGGGTGGAACGCCGGAATCGGTTGTCAGAGCCGGCACGCTGGGACTGCCGCTTGCCGTTGCGATCATCGGCGGCGAGCCGCATCGCTTCGCGCCTTTGGTTGAACTCTATCGTGAATCGGGAAGCAAAGCTGGACATTCCCCGGAGACGCTCAAGGTTAGTATCAACTCGCATGGCTATGTGGCTGATACGTCGCAAGAAGCCGCTGATGGATACTGGCCATCTTACGAAGTTGTCATGAATAAAATCGGCCGCGAACGTGGCTGGCCGCCAAGCAATCGCGCGCAATATGAAGCTGGACGCACGCCTCGGGGCGCCCTCTTGGTTGGTTCTCCGCAAGAGATCATCGACAAGATCATGCTGCAGTATAATTACTTCAAACATGATCGCTTCATGTTGCAGATTGATCTTGGCAGCTTGCCTCATAAGAACACGCTCAAAGCGATTGAGCTTTACGGTACGAAGGTAGCGCCGGTCATCCGCAAAGAGCTTGGTCGGCTTGGCTGAGCTAGACCGGATTTAGTCCAAAACCCTGCAACAGACGCCGCGTTGGAAAGTCCGGCAAGCCCGAGGTGAACACGGCGATATCGTCACCATGTTCCGGCTCCACACCGTCGACATTGGGCTTGAGCAAGGATAATGCCCGCCTTGCTATGGCTTCAGCTGGATCAAGCCAATCCACGGGCCAGGGAGCAAGGCGGCGAAATACATTGACCAGTAGCGGATAGTGGGTGCAAGCCAACACCACGATATCCGTACGCTTGCCGTCCTTCTCGTAGAAGCACGGCATAATTTCATCCAGCAGTGCTGCATCATCCAGCTTATCGCCACGCATGTGCATTTCAGCCATTCGGGCGAGTGTTTGACTGCCGACAAGCCTCACGTGGCATTTTGTGGCAAAAGACTGGATGAGATCACGCGTATAGGCGCGTTTCACAGTGCCCGGCGTTGCCAGAACGCTGATCAGACCTGAAGACGTTCGTTCGGCTGCTGGTTTGATCGCGGGAACTGTGCCCACAAACGGCACTGCTGGAAATGCTTTACGCAAATCATCCAGCACGAGTGTCGATGCCGTATTGCAAGGAATGATCACTATTTCAGGATCATAGGTTTTGATGAAACCATCGAAAAGGCCGATGATACGCTGCTTCAAAGCCTCTTCTTCCCAATCGCCATAAGGAAAACCGGCATCATCGGCGATATAGACAAAGCGGCGATCTGGAATGAGCACCCTCGCCTCGCGCAGGACTGTAAGACCTCCAATACCGCTGTCAAAAGCAATAATTGGTCTGTCGCTGGCCGTATTATTCATCGCTTGATGAATCCCTGTCCAAAGTTTGCATGTCATTTTCTGGCGGCATGGACTTTTCGCGCTTGCGCCCCTCGGGCGCGCCGGAACCGCGCGGGGTCTTTGGACTGAAGTAATCCAGCGAAACAACAACGCCGCGTAGCAGTCTTAATTCTGACTCGGAAAAACCAGCTCGCGTCAGTACTCCGCGCAGATTATTGACCATAATCTCCTTACGCGCCATGGGACGGAAGTAACCGCGAGCTTGAAGCGCATCTTCAAGATGGTTGAAAAATCCTTGCAATTGCTCTTTCGGAGCAGGCTCAAGTTCCGGGCCGCGAAAGGCCGTATCGGTTTCCTTTGCAAGTCCTGATTTCATCCACTCGTAAGACATGAGGAGCACTGCCTGCGCGATATTCAACGAAGAAAAAGCCGGATTGACGGGAAAGGTCACAAGTTCATCAGCGAGGCTGATTTCGTCATTGTTGAGGCCGAAACGTTCGCGACCAAACAGAATTCCGGTTTTTTCTTTATTGTTGAAACGTTGCCGCAATATCTGTCCAGCTTCAACAGGACCACGCACCTGCTTGAAAGCGTCACGTTCGCGAGCCGTGGTCGCATAGACAAAATGCAAATCCTTGATCGCCGAAGCCAGATCATCAAAAACCTTTGCATTATCGATAATATGATCGGCACGACTGGCAGCCGAACGCGCCTTCTCATTTGGGAAGGTTTCGCGCGGCTTGACCAATCTCAACTCGGCCAGTCCAAAATTTGCCATTGCCCGCGCCACCATGCCGATATTTTCCGGCAATTGCGGCTCTACCAGAATAATTGCCGGGCCTTCCGCAATAAGGGTGCGCTGTCTGTCAGTTCCGGCCATTTTCAATCCTTGCTTTGATTGCGCCGTAATAGCTCGCGTTTTTTTTACACAAAACCCCAAAAATCTTATTTTGACTGCTGGAGAAGGATTTTGCGCCATTAAAAGCGTTGGGGCGACCTTTGGGCATCAAAAAACAAGCATGGCGTTGTGATGCAATCCAACTGTTTGCGCGAAACCATGTGCGAGCGTCTTTGCGTAACTGTTTTCCAATGCTATAGGGGCGCGAACCCTCAATCAAACCAAAGCCGGCATCCCAAACCCGGCAAAAAAGAGGCCCAATATTCATGGCAAAGATCAAGGTTGCAAATCCGGTTGTCGAGCTCGACGGCGATGAGATGACTCGCATCATCTGGCAATATATCAAGGAAAAGCTGATTCATCCTTACCTCGATATTGATTTGAAATATTATGATCTGGGCATGGAACACCGCGATGCAACGGATGATCAGGTAACGGTCGACGCTGCAAACGCTATCAAGCAATATGGTGTGGGCGTAAAGTGCGCCACCATTACGCCTGACGAACAGCGCGTTGAAGAATTTGGCCTGAAGAAGATGTGGAAGTCGCCTAACGGCACCATCCGCAATATTCTTGGCGGCGTTATTTTCCGCGAGCCTATCATCGCCAAAAACGTTCCCCGTCTGGTTCCAGGCTGGACACAGCCAATCATCGTTGGCCGTCATGCCTTTGGTGATCAGTACCGCGCGACAGATTTCAAGTTCCCCGGCAAGGGCAAGTTGTCGATCAAGTTCGTCGGCGAAGATGGCCAGACCATTGAGCACGATGTCTATGACGCACCAAGCGCTGGTGTAGCCATGGCCATGTACAATCTTGACGACTCAATTCGCGATTTTGCGCGCGCATCATTGAACTATGCATATAATCGCGGCGTTCCTTGCTATCTGTCGACCAAGAATACAATTCTCAAAGCCTATGACGGCCGTTTCAAGGACATTTTCCAGGAAGTCTTCGATACGGAGTTCAAGGAAAAGTTTGCTGAAAAGAAGATCGGCTATGAGCATCGCCTGATCGATGACATGGTTGCTTCGGCACTGAAATGGTCTGGCGGCTACGTATGGGCTTGCAAGAACTATGATGGCGACGTTCAGTCTGACATCGTTGCGCAGGGCTTTGGCTCGCTTGGTCTTATGACTTCCGTTCTGATGACCCCAGATGGCCAGACAGTGGAAGCAGAAGCTGCTCACGGCACGGTTACTCGTCACTATCGGCAGCACCAGAAGGGACAGGAAACATCGACAAACTCCATCGCGTCGATTTTTGCATGGACCCGCGGTCTGGCACATCGTGCCAAGCTTGACGGCAATGCCGAACTGGATCGCTTCGCAAGCACGCTTGAAAAAGTCTGTGTCGACACCGTTGAATCGGGCTTCATGACCAAGGATCTGGCGCTTTTGATCGGCCCTGATCAGCCTTGGCTCTCAACAACAGGCTTCCTCGACAAGATCAGCGAAAATCTTACAAAAGCTATGGCTGCCTGATAAAACCACTTGAATTCAAAAGCCCCGTTCACACTGTGACGGGGCTTTTTTAGTAAATGCGGTCTTTTTTGCTCCAAAGCAATAAATATACGACAGCATTGTTGACATATTATCTATTTTGCAGTCGAGTGCCTGCAAAATTGCGGAGGAAGAAATGAGCAATCGCAACGACCGATATTCAACGCGCATCGATAATATGCGTGCTTCCGAAGTTCGCGAACTGCTCAAGCTCCTGGATCAGCCCGGCATTATCTCTTTTGCCGGCGGCATACCTGATCCGGCGCTGTTTCCGAAAGATGCGATTCAGGAAGCTTACAACGCGATTTTGAGTGAAAATGCTGGCGCAGCACTGCAATATTCGGTCAGCGAGGGTTATAAGCCACTGCGTGAGTGGCTCGTTGGCCATATGGCGTCGCTCGGTGTTGAATGCACGATAGACAATATCATCATTACCACGGGTTCTCAGCAGGCGCTCGACTATCTCGGCAAGCTGTTTATTTCGCCAGGCGATACGATACTTACCACCTGGCCCACCTATCTCGGAGCGCTTCAGGCATTCAATGCCTACGAGCCACGTTATGATCGTCTGACACCGGAAGGCGGCAATACGACCCCTGCAGCTTATATGCAGAGCGCAGAGAAAGCCGGCGGGCAGGTAAAACTCGCCTATCTTACCGCTGATTTTTCCAATCCGACTGGCGAAACAATCGGACGCAGCGAGCGTGCCAAGCTGATCGAGCTTGCCCATGAGCTCGATATTCCCCTCATCGAAGATGCCGCTTACCGGTCACTGCGGTTCAACGGCGAAAACGCCCCCTCCATGCTTGCTCTCGATATTGAGCGCGAGGGAGCCATTGATAAGACGCGGGTTATTTACTCCGGCAGTTTCTCAAAAACCCTGACGCCCGGCCTTCGGGTGGGCTGGGTTTGTGCGGCAAAGCCCATCATCTCCAAGCTGGTCCTGATAAAACAGGCTGCCGATTTGCACAGCCCAACAATCAACCAGATGGTTATTCACCATGTGGCTAAGCGGCATTTCGACCAACAGGTCAGCAAGGCCTGCGATAGCTACAGGCTGCGCCGCGATCACATGTTGCAAGCCTTACAAAATTACATGCCAGAGGGTGTTACCTGGACAAAACCGGAAGGCGGAATGTTTGTGTGGATGACGCTACCCGAACATATGGACGGTGCGGATCTTCTGGCAAAATCGATAAAAGAAATCCAGGTGGCTTTCGTGCCCGGATCCGCATTCTTTGCCGATGGCAGCGGCAAGAACACAATCAGACTGAACTACTCCCTGCCAAATGCCGAAGCCATTGATACGGGTATGGCCCGCTTGGGAACGCTTATCAAACACCAATTGGCTGTTTGATAAGCGCCATTTTAATTAGCTCACACAATGTTGCCGGACATAGACAGTTCCCCGCGGCATTGGTTCAAAGATGATTCACAAATCAGTGCACAAGCGCGTTCCCGAATTGCAGCTGCATGGTCGCCTTGACCGCAAACCGATTTTCAGCGCCAGCGTTGACCTTGTCCAAGGCATGATTGTGCAAATGCAGGTCTATATGAGCGATCTTAATGGTAATGCTATTGATCGCCCTCCTGCCCGGCCACAACCTGTTCTGCTGAAGAGCTTACAGATGGCGCGGCAGGCGGACCGAGTTTACTCTTGAGTTTCAGAGCATCGCGAAAGGCCTGTGGGTTCACCTTGCCAACCACCTTACCCGACTTGCCAACGAGCTCAAAGGCAAACCCATTGAACGACGCCTCCAGGAACTCTGCTTCGGTCAAGATCACAATGCCATTCGAAAAGACCATGCACGGCGCCTGAAAACATGGCTGCCTCTCGAAAGTGCCTTTGGTGAATTCAAGCCGTTTTCCAAAACTCCAGGCTTCCTCGAAATTAACCCTGTCAAAAGCCGCATAGACAGTTTTGAAGCCGTAACCGGCCGTCGTCGAATAGAATGGTTGAACTTGCAAGAAAGAGAATACTGCATAGTAAGCCGTGGCAATTGAACCATATGCCGTCTTGTCGGTCATATGAACATCGTTCACAACACTTGGTGGAGTTAAACAAGAACTCAGAGAAATCGAAATAAACAATAAACCAAGTATTCTCTTCACGGAATTCCCTAAATATTTAAAAGAAAATACAAATTTTGCGTGTGACTGTAAAATATACAATTCAATAAGATCAATAAGAAATATAAATTATTTCAATGCACTTACAGAGTTTAAATAAAAACTCAAAACACGCAATAAACAATAAGTCTAATGACCAATATATGCCCAATAACAATTAAAAAGTGTACTCCTACCCGACTTACGCTCGGGTAGGAGTACGAAAATTAATTCAGCAAAGCTTGACGAACCGCAGAGACTGCCTCTTCCGCCTTTGCCCCATCGGGACCGCCGGCCTGCGCCATGTCCGGGCGACCGCCCCCGCCAGCACCGCCCAGCGCCGCAGATGCAATGCGGACGAGTTCGACAGCGCTGTACTTCCCGAGCAGATCGTCGGTAACGCCAACCACAGCACTTGCCTTTCCATCGTCCGACACGCCAACAAAAGCGACAATGCCAGAGCCAACTGTTTTCTTGGCATCATCTGCCAATGGCTTGAGGTCGCGTGGATTGACACCGGAAACAACTTTACCAAGGAAGCCCACGCCATTGATGGTTTCAGACTTGGCACCGCCAGATGCTGCGCCTCCCAAAGCGAGCTGTTTGCGCGCTTCGGTAAGTTCGCGTTCAAGCTTGCGCCGTTCGTCGATGAGTGCCGTTACACGAGACAATGCGTCTGCGGGCGATGATTTGAGTGCGCCCGCAATTGCCTTTACCCGGTCATCCTGCTCTTCGAGATAACGGCGGGCAGCTTCGCCCGTCAACGCTTCCATGCGACGAACACCAGCTGCCACCGCGCTTTCAGAAACAACGCGAATAAGACCAATATCGCCCGTTGCGCGCACATGCGTGCCGCCGCAAAGCTCTGTGGAATAACTTTTTCCGGCCTTTTCTCCGTGAAGCGCAGTACCCATCGAAACGACACGCACCTCGTCTCCGTATTTTTCTCCGAACAATGCCATTGCGCCTTCGGCAATTGCATCATCAACCGCCATCAGCCGCGTCGAAACGGGCGCGTTCTGCAAAACAATTTCATTGGCAAGATCTTCAATGGCCGCAAGTTCCTTGTCGGAAATCGGCTTGGGATGTGAGAAGTCGAAACGCAGGCGATCAGGCGCAACAAGTGATCCCTTCTGCGCCACATGGGTTCCTAATGTTTCGCGCAAAGCCTCATGCAATAAATGCGTTGCCGAGTGGTTGGAGCGAATGCGGTTGCGACGAGCGCTATCCACGACAAGCTCAACCGCCGCATCTACTTTTACTGTGCCCTTGGTGACTGTGCCAATATGAACGAACACGCCATCATTTTTCTTCTGCGTATCGCTGATGGCGATGCTGAAGCCTTCACCGGTAATTAAGCCCGTATCGCCCTGCTGACCGCCGGACTCGCCATAAAATGGTGTTTGATTGACCACAACAGATACGGACTGCCCTTCGCTGGCACTGTCGACCGTTTTGCCGTTTTGAACCAATGCGGTGACAACGCCTTCGGCTTTCTCCGTCTCATAGCCGAGAAATTCCGTCGAGCCCACCTTGTCTCGAACCGAGAACCACACAGTTTCGGTTGCAGCGTCACCGGAACCTGACCAATGCGCGCGCGCTTCAGCCTTCTGCCGCTCCATGGCAGCGGAGAACCCATCGGTATCGACATTGATGCCGCGCTGACGCAAAGCATCCTGCGTCAAATCAAGCGGAAAGCCAAAAGTGTCATATAGCTTGAATGCGGTTTCGCCATCCAGGCTGTCGCCCTCACCCAAAGATTCCGTTGCATCGCCCAAAAGTCCAAGACCACGCTCCAATGTCTTGCGGAAGCGTGTTTCCTCTAATTTGAGCGTTTCCGAGATCAACGACTCTGCGCGAACAAGCTCTGGATAGGCCTGTCCCATTTCCCGCACCAAAGCCGGAAGCAAACGCCACATCAGCGGATCGCGGGCACCGAGCAATTGCGCATGGCGCATGGCGCGACGCATTATGCGACGAAGTACATAACCACGACCTTCGTTAGATGGCAGCACGCCATCGGCAATAAGGAAGCTTGCCGAGCGCAGATGATCAGCGATCACACGATGACTGGCGCGAAACTTACCTTCGGCTTTTACGCCGGTTGCATCTTCCGATGCCCGGATCAGCGCACGAAACAGATCAATATCATAATTGTCATGCTCGTTCTGAAGCACGGCAGCAAGGCGTTCAAGCCCCATTCCGGTATCAATAGAGGGACGTGGCAGCTCTATCCGCTCTTCCTTGGTCAATTGCTCGAACTGCATGAAGACCAGATTCCAGATCTCGATAAAGCGATCTCCGTCCTCATTTGCGCTACCGGGAGGACCGCCCCAAATATCCTCGCCATGATCGTAGAATATTTCAGAGCAAGGCCCACAAGGTCCGGTATCGCCCATGGCCCAGAAATTATCACTGGTTGCAATGCGAATGATCCGGTCATCCGAAAGGCCTGCGATTTTTTTCCAGTATTCCGCAGCAGCGTCGTCCGTATGATAGACAGTCACAAGCAATTTGTCCTTGTCCAGGCCAAACTCCTTGGTGATCAAATTCCAGGCGAGAGAAATCGCTTCTTCCTTGAAGTAATCGCCAAAGGAAAAATTGCCCAGCATTTCGAAGAAGGTATGATGACGGGCAGTATAGCCGACATTGTCAAGATCATTATGCTTGCCGCCTGCTCGCACGCATTTTTGCGAAGTCGTCGCGCGGTTATAGGGGCGCTGCTCAACACCTGTGAAAACATTCTTGAACTGGACCATTCCGGCATTGGTAAACATCAGCGTCGGATCATTGCGGGGCACAAGCGGGCTCGACGCGACAATCTCATGGCCGTTCTTCTTAAAATAGTTCAGAAATGTCGACCGTATCTCGTTGACGCCACTCATAATTCTCAGCCTCTGATCCTGTATATCCAATGCGGATTCACTACTTCCCCAAAATGAAGGGATAGAACGAAACGCTTGTAGCGATGCGTTCTGCCGCTGTCCAGAAAATCCCTCTTCCCGCGGCAATGGATTACAAAAAACCCGCAACCTTGAAGGTGTGCGGGTTTTTGCAACTATCAAATAACGCTGTTTATCGGCTTAGCCTTCAGCAGCATCCAAATTGTCATCATCCTCAATATCATTCGGACCCTTGTCGAGCATCTGCTCGGAGATCAATCCCGCATTCTGGCGGATTGCAAGTTCGATCTCATTGGCCAGATCGGGATTTTCCTTCAAGAACAATTTGGCATTGTCTCGGCCCTGACCGAGGCGCTGCGAATTATAGGAGAACCAGGATCCAGACTTTTCGACCAGACCAGCCTTGACACCAAGATCAACAAGTTCACCCGTCTTCGAAACACCTTCACCATACATGATATCGAATTCAACCTGCTTGAAGGGCGGAGCAAGCTTGTTCTTGACCACTTTTACACGAGTCTGATTGCCCACGACTTCATCACGCTCTTTTAGCGAACCGATGCGCCGAATATCAAGGCGAACCGAAGCGTAGAATTTAAGCGCATTGCCGCCTGTCGTTGTTTCGGGCGAGCCAAACATCACGCCGATCTTCATGCGGATCTGGTTGATGAAAATGACCATGCAGTTGGAACGCGAAATCGAAGCTGTCAGCTTGCGCAGTGCCTGACTCATCAACCGAGCCTGCAAGCCTGGCAGGCTATCGCCCATTTCGCCTTCAATTTCGGCACGTGGTGTCAGTGCAGCAACAGAGTCGATAACCAAAACATCGATAGCGCCAGAACGAACCAGCGTATCGGTGATTTCAAGCGCCTGCTCCCCCGTATCGGGCTGGGAGATCAGCAAATTCTCCAGATCAACGCCGAGCTTGCGTGCATAGACCGGATCAAGCGCGTGTTCCGCATCGACAAAGGCGCAAATCCCGCCCTTCTTCTGCGCTTCTGCAATTGTATGCAGTGCGAGCGTCGTCTTACCAGAACTTTCCGGTCCATAAATTTCTACGATACGTCCCTTGGGAAGACCGCCAACACCGAGCGCAATGTCGAGCGACAATGAACCGGTAGGCACAGTTTCAATCTCAACGACCTGCTCGTTGCGCCCCAGTCGCATAATCGACCCCTTACCAAAGGATCTTTCAATCTGCGACAATGCCGCATCAAGCGCTTTAGTTTTATCCACCGAATTACCCTCAACCAACCGCAAAGAATTCTGAGCCATGTTACACTACCCCTGTGATATGCATGAAGTCCGGATGTTCCTGTTTGTGAACTTATTTGTATCTGTTTTGTTCTTATTTTGCAATAGCGCTATGTGGCTGAAATTAATATAGAAATCAATTTTGTTCCGATAATGTTCTTGTCATGACTGCCACTGCCGTCCACATTTTGTTTTGACCTGTTTTACCAAGCACCAGGGTTAAGATCGCTCGATGTGGTCGAATCGCTCTCATTGTTGCGTCGGGCGATTCTGCGGTCTAGAGAAAGAGGAACGCGATCAACGTCGCAACCTTCAGTTTTATCCAGGCAAGTTTTCAACCATGGCCACATATATTAAACCGCTGCTCTTTGCTGTCGGCGGTGCTCATCTCGACCGGCGGGGCCAAAGCACAGTACCTTTTGTTCCTGGAGCCTCCAATCCCGGGATTATGCGCGAAGAAGCCGGCGGCGGTGTTTTCAACGCCCTCAGGCTAGCGGTGCAGCGCGGCATTTCAGCTGATATTCTTTCGGTGCGGGGTGCGGATCCTGCCGGAGATGCGGTGGCATTGGCAATGGAATTGGCAAGCATAAAGGACAGTTCTGTCGTGTTTATGGATCGGCCCACGCCAAGCTATACGGCTATCCTCGATGAAAACGGCGACGTGGTTGCTGCGATCGCCGATATGGCGCTTTACGAACTTGCGCTGCCAAAGCAATTGCGCCGGCGCAAGGTGCGCGATGCCATCTCATCCGCCAATGCGATATTCTGCGATGCCAACCTGCCGCCGGAAGGGTTAAAGCGCCTTGCCGAGCTGGCCGGCAGTCTGCCAATCTTCGCCTTGGCGATTTCCCCTGCAAAGTCTATCCGCTTGCGCCCTGTCTTTCCCGAGCTTGCTTGCCTTTTCATGAACCGGCGCGAGGCTTTGGCCCTTTCGGACCTGGAGCAAGATGCCTCACTTACTCAAATTCATGCCGCTTTACGTGATCAGGGGCTTCGTAGCGCAATTATAACCAATGGAGGTAACGCCGCGCTCGCCTTTAACAGCGATAACGTCTTTACGATCCAGCCGCCGGAGGTTCCCGGTATTGCAGATGTAACGGGCGCCGGTGATGCAGTAGCAGGAGGCACCATTGCTGCACTCATGCGCGGCGAGCCATTTGAGCAGGCGTGCCGCGAAGGAATGGCCGCATCCTTGCTGACGCTACAGGTCCACTCAGCCAGCCCCAAATTTTCACAACACGAATTCGACCAAGCGCTTGCGTGCATCCCCGCCGCAAATCCGCTCGCATAAGGAAGCGATAATGACAATGAACCTGAACCAATACACGGACATCTCCAGTGATGTGGAAAACGCTCTCGCGGCAGGAAAGCCTGTAGTTGCCCTTGAAAGCACAATAATTACGCATGGTATGCCCTATCCAGACAATAGCCGCATGGCAGCCGATGTGGAGGCCATCATCACGCAGGAAGGTGCTGTTCCCGCTACAATCGCTATCGTCGATGGGAGATTGAAAATTGGTCTTTCCATTGAAGAGCGCGAAGCACTTGCGCAAGTGAAGGGAGCGATGAAACTCTCCCGAGCCGATTTGGCATTTGCGCTGTCCGAAGGCCGCACCGGGGGAACAACCGTTGCAGCTACAATGCTCGCCGCTCATCTTGCTGGTATCAAGGTTTTTGCCACCGGAGGTATCGGGGGTGTCCACAAGGGTGCAGAAACCAGCTTTGACATATCTGCGGATCTGGAAGAGCTTGGCCGCACGCCCGTTATCGTCGTGTCGGCAGGCGCGAAGGCAATTCTGGATATTGAGAAAACGCTCGAAGTGCTTGAAACAAAAGGCGTGCCGGTAATCGTCTATGGTTCAGATACAATGCCGGCATTCTGGTCGCGGCAATCTCCGCTCAAAGCGCCTCTGCGCCTTGATACTGCCGAAAACATTGCTGATTTTCAAAAAGCACGTGAAGCCATTGGCGTTGTCGGCGGCATGTTGATTGCCAATCCCATTCCGCAGGCAAGCGAAATTCCTGCAGAAATCATGGCCGGCTACATAAGCGAAGCACTTTCCCGCGCAACAAGAAATGGCATTACCGGTAAAGCCGTAACGCCATTCCTGTTGTCGGAAATACTGACGATAACCAAGGGTGAGAGCCTTGTGGCAAACATCGCGCTTGTTGAGAATAATGCTCGCCTCGCCGCAAAAATCGCGGTGGCGCTCTCTACTCGGTAAGCGGCGAAATCTGAATCTCGACGCGGCGGTTTTGCGCGCGGCCGGACTCGCTGGCATTGCTGGCGACCGGCTCTGTCGGGCCATAGCCACGAACGTCGAAACGGCGATTGTCGATGCCCTGCTGCGTCAGATAATTGGCAACAGAAAGCGCGCGACGCTCCGAGAGCAACTGATTGTGTTCCATACTGCCAGTTGAGTCCGTGTGACCCGCAACGTCGACAATGGTCCGGTCAAACTTGCGCAAGACAACGGCGACCGACGCCAATGTTGAGAAAAACTCGGATTTTACCTGGTCGCGATCAATATTGAAGGTGATGGCGGACGGCATATTGAGAATGATGCGATCGCCATTACGGGTAACTGATACGCCGGTACCTTGCAGCTGCGCGCGCAACTCCGATTCCTGTCGATCCATGTAATTGCCGATAGCACCTCCACCGAGAGCACCAAGACCAGCACCGATCAGCACGGCATTGCGCTGCGCCCGTCCACTGCCACCAACTGCCAGACCGGCAAGAGCACCAGCCGCCGTACCAATCAAAGCACCGCCCGCGGTGTTCGACATTTTCTGCTCGCCCGTATAGGGGTCAGTCGTTGTACAGCCTGCCAGAAACGTCGCCGCAAGACAGGCGATGGCAAATTTCTTAATCATGGAATCAGTCCCCGTTGAATATGGCAGCGAATATACAATTGATTTAGGCGAAAAAACGCCAACGAATTCCCTTGGCCTGTCCTGGCAATCGTTCAATATATTTGAGCGAAGTATGGCCTGAAATTCATTTGCTTCAATGGCGTTGATCGAACATGCTCTGCCAGTTCAATAAATCAAGGCAGATACGATGACCGATAAAACACAAGCTCCCGTCGCAATCATAACTGGCGGAGGGCGCGGCATGGGCGCCGCCATAGCTCGGGAATTGCACGATCGCGGCTACGGGCTTGGCTTGATGTCGCCATCGGGCAGCGCTGTTGAACTGGCTGCCGAGCTTGGGGGCATCGGTATCAAGGGTTCGGCTGGCGAGGCGAGCGATCTGGAGCAACTCGTGAATAAAACCGTCGAGGCCTATGGACGTGTGGATGCGGTCGTCAACCACACCGGCCATCCGCCGAAGGGCGATTTGATCGACATAACCGATGAAAAGTGGGTTGCTGGCAATGATCTGATGGTTCTGAGCGTTGTTCGCATGGCGCGGCTTGTAACGCCTTATATGCTCAAGCAAGGCAAAGGTGCCTGGGTGAATATTACCACCTTTGCAGCATTTGAGCCAAGCTTGGTATTCCCTGTGTCCTGCGCGTATCGGGCTGCTGTCGGCGCATATACCAAGCTTTATGCTGATCGTTATGGCGCAAATAACATCCGTATGAATGCGCTTTTACCCGGTTTTATCGATAGTTTGGATCACAAGCCAGGCACCGGAGACAATGTGCCGATGAAACGGGTCGGCACAATGAATGAAATCGCAAAAACCGCAGCTTTCCTGCTTTCAGACGATGCAGGTTATATCACCGGCCAAAACATTCGCGTCGATGGCGGTATCACAAGGCATGTCTAGGCGAGGTTAACGCCAAAGGTCGCGCGTAGCTGTCGCTGCCCATTGGGGGTTATCGAGACAGCACGCGTGCCTTCTATGCGCCTGATCCAACCTTGATCGAAACAGTGGCTGCATAAAGCGGCACCAATAGCGCCTGCGAGATGGGGCCTGCGCTCGCTCCAATCCAGGCATGGCCGGCAAAGAATACGGCTGCTCTTTGCCGTAATCGTTTCAACATTTATTCCCGCGCTTTCAAACAGCTTGATTCCGCTCAATGTCACCTCGCCTGCATCGATTCCAAGATCAATATGACCGGCATCGATCAACGTATCTGCAATGGACACGCCAAGATGTCCCGCCAAGTGGTCGTAGCATGTGCGCCCTGCCCGCAATGCTGCATCACGAGGCCCGGTTCTGACCGACTTGCCGCGTGCGGCAGGTGCGGCCAGTCGCATGATGCTTTCAATCATCTGCGCCACTGCCGGGGAAGCAAGGCGATGATAGCGGTGACGGCCCTGTTTTTCGACCTGTAACAGGCCCGCTTCCGTCATGCGCATCAAATGACTGCTTGCAGTCTGCGCTGTAATCCCGGCCAACTGCGCTAATTCAGATGCGGTCAACGCACGCCCGTCCATAAGGCCGGTAAGCATGCTGGCGCGCCCCGGATCTCCGGCAAGGGCTGCTATTTCTGCAAATCGTGCATTGTTGGGCATGGTGCGGTTCCGTGTTGTCACTTGTGAGACATTGAGCGAAGCAAGGCCATGTTGCTTCGGAAATGGTCGAACTATCAAGACGCATCGCAAAGTCTCCTGACAGGTTCAAAAGGCTGCAACACTTCGATCATCCTCGAAGCATCAATAGTTCTGCACGCTCATAGTGAAGACAGTCACAAAGGAGCAACGAAAATGCCTATCGCCTGTTTCATCCAATATGAGATAGACCCGTTTCAGAAAGATGCATTTGAGGAATATGCCCGCAATTGGAATGAAGCGATTCCTCGCTGCGGAGCCGACCTGATCGGCTATTACGCACCACATGAAGGGTCATCTACGCTGGCCTATGGGGTATATAATATTGAAAATCTCGCCGCATATGAAGAATATCGTTCCCGGCTTATGGCCGATCCGGTTGGGCGAGCAAATTATGAATTCGCAAGGGAAAAACGCTTTATTCGCCGCGAGGATCGAACCTTTCTGCGTCTTGTGACCGGTACGAATGGAGGATTAGTCAAATGATAGCGGTGATTTTCGAAGTCGAGCCAGCAGAGGGACGCGGCAAAGACTATTTTGAGCGGGCCGCAAATCTGCGGCCAATACTCGAAACAATGGATGGATTTATTTCCGTGGAACGGTTTCGCAGCCTATCGGATGAAAACCGCTATCTGTCACTGTCATTCTGGCGCGACGAGGAGTCAGTTGCGGCTTGGCGCAACACCGAAGAACATCGAATGGCCCAAAGTGATGGCAGAGCCGGAATCTTTGCTGATTATCGGCTGAGGATCGCGTCCGTTATGCGCGACTATGGATTGCGTGCCCGTGATGAGGCTCCGCTTGATGCGAGAGTATATCATCACGCCTGAACGCTGGATCCGTGATTGCGTTGTGCGCAAGCGGGTCCAGGACCACGCATATAATGGCGCTCTGGCCGATAGCTTGGAACAACAAATTCACGGACGATACGAAGCGTATCGCGCAGCTGGAAAATCATGGTCATTGTCGTGTGCCTTGGTTCATGCTCATGCTCACCGGACAAAACCGGATAGCGATCAATTAGCTAAAACTTAACTTAAAAAGATGAACGGCTCCTGAACGCATTTGGTTAAAATCATCTGAATTCATGAAAAATTAGCTTTAACCAGTAAGGCAAACTGCAGCGCAACGGGCTGAATTATGCCCGTTTTGCTGGGTTTTCAGACGACTAACAAATGTCTCGAATTAAACTTTTCCAAACGCGAAACTGCCCCCATTCGTTAATTTACATTCGCACCCGTTCTGCCTTCGGATCATAGATCGGCTTCAACGAAGCCTCCGCCTTGACGCGCGTTCCGGCAATTTCGATTTCGTATGAGGAAGCCAATATTTGATCGGCAGTCTCACCCTTTGCAGGGACGTAGCCGAGGCCGACTGCTCCGCCGAGATGATGCCCATAATTGCCCGATGTAATCGTCCCGACTATCGCGCCGTCGCGTATGATTGCCTCATTGTGAAAAAGCAATGGTTCTGGATCGCTGAGGCGAAACTGCACAAGCCGCCGGTCAAGGCCGGCCTCCTTCTTCTTCAACACGGCATCACGACCGATGAAGCTTCCCTTGTCGACCTTTACCGCAAAGCCCAATCCCGCTTCCAGAATGTGATCTTCATCGGTGATGTCGTGGCCGAAATGCCTGAAGGCTTTCTCGATACGGCAAGAATCAAGCGTATGCAGCCCACAGAGCTTTAAACCGAGTTCTCGTCCTGCCTCTTCGATCTGCTCGAAAACATGCGCTGTCTGATCGGTCGAGACATAAAGCTCCCAGCCAAGTTCACCGACATAAGTTACGCGGTGCGCGCGGGCCAGCCCCATGCCAATCTCGATTTCCCGCGCCGTACCGAATGGATTGGCTTCATTGGAAAAATCATTGGGGCTGACTTTCTGGATCAGCTCACGCGATTTTGGCCCCATGAGGCAAAGCACCGATTCTGCGGCGGTTGCGTCTGTGATGACAACAAACTCGTCCTTGAGATGTTTGCGCATCCAGGCCAGATCGCGTTGCAAAGTAGCCCCGGGCACGACGGCCAGAAATGACGTCTCGGAAAGCCGCGTGACTGTCAGGTCGCTTTCAATCCCTCCGCGATTATTGAGCATTTGCGTGTAGACGATGCGACCGGCTTCCACATCAAGCTGGTTGGCACAAAGCTTTTGTAGAAATGCAAGCGCATCGCGGCCCTCGATGCGGATTTTACCGAATGACGTCATATCGAACAGACCGACGCCGTTGCGTACGGCCAAATGCTCGTCGCGTTGATTATCAAACCAGTTTTGCCGCTTCCACGAATAGCGATACTCGCGTTCCTGGCCTTCTCGGGCAAACCAGTTTGCCCGCTCCCAACCTGCAACTTCGCCAAAAACGGCGCCACGCACCTTGAGGTGTTCATGAATGGGCGAGCGACGAATATTGCGCGATGTTGCCATCTGGCGATATGGGAAATGATCGGCGTAGAGCAGCCCAAGCGTTTCAGAAACGCGCTCTTTCAGATAGCGCCGGTTTTTCTGGAATGGTTGCGCGCGGCGAATATCGACTTCCCAAAGATCGAATGGCGCTTCGCCATCATGTATCCATTGCGCAAGCGCCATTCCAGCACCGCCTGATGACACGATCCCGATAGAGTTATAGCCCGCGGCAACCCAGTACCCACCCAATTCCGGCGCTTCACCAAGATAATACTTATCATCAGGCGTGAAGCTTTCTGGGCCGTTGAAAAACGTATGAATGCCAGCAGTGCCGAGCATCGGCATTCGGTTGACACCCATTTCGAGGATGGGTTCAAAATGCTCAAAGTCTTCCGGCAACTGGTCAAAGCAGAAATCTTCAGAAATGCCGTTCATGCCCCATGGCTTTGCAACGGGCTCGAACGCGCCAAGCATCATCTTGCCGGCATCTTCTTTGTAATAGGCGCATTCGTCCGGGACACGAAGTACAGGCAACCGCCCCAAGCCCTCAATCGGCTCGGAAACCAGATAGAAATGCTCGCAAGCATGCAGTGGCACAGTGACGCCGGAACTCGCAGCCAGATCACGCGCCCACATTCCCGCGCAATTGATCACAACATCCGTCTCGATTGTTCCCTGTTCCTCTCCCTTGGCCCAGGATACACCTGTCACCCGGCCATTCTTTTTCAGAACTTCAGTGACCTTCACGTTCTCAACGATCTTCGCGCCACGTTGCCGCGCACCTTTCGCCAAGGCCATCGCGATATTGCCCGGATCACATTGTCCATCCAGCGGCAGATGCACAGCGCCAACTACATCCGCGATATTAAGATGCGGATACATCTCTTTGACTTCATTAGGAGATATTTCCCGAACATCTACGTCAAAAGCCCGCGCCAGTGACGCCTGCCGATATATTTCGTGCTTGCGCTCTTCGGTCAATGCGACTGTAATTGATCCTACCTGTCGCATACCGGTGGCAACTTCCGTTTCAGCCTCGAGCTTGACGTAGAGGTCGGCGGAATATTTCGCCAGACGCGTCATGTTTTGCGAAGCACGAAGCTGCCCGATCAACCCGGCAGCATGCCATGTCGTGCCGGAAGTCAGCTGTTTGCGTTCGAGAAGGACGATATCCGTCCACCCCAGCTTTGCCAGATGATATGCAACAGAACAGCCGGAAATACCGCCGCCGATGATAACGGCCCGGGCCTTAGCCGGTAGAGAACTCATGCGCGGATTCTTTCGTTCTTTGGGTCCCAGAGAGGTTCGTCCGGATGGACCATTGCTTTGTATCGTTCGCCAAAGATTTCCACTTCGACTGCGGTTCCAGGTTCAGTCAATTCAGTTTTCAACATGCCGAGGGCAATGGATTTATCAATGCGATGGCCCCAGCCACCGGACGTGGTTTCACCCACGATTGATCCATTATGCCAGAGCGTAGACATATAGGGCGCGTCACAATCTCCGGCTTCCACCGTGAGTGTAACAAAGCGTTTCTTCACTCCCTGCTGCTTTTCACTTTCAAGCGCGCTCTTGCCGAGAAATTCTGGCTTCTCCCATTTGATAAAGCGCTCAAGACCACTTTGCAGGGGCGTATAGTCGGTCGAAAGATCACCCTTCCAAGCGCGATAACCTTTTTCCAGGCGCAATGAATCAAGTGCAAACATGCCGAATGGCTTGATCCCGTATTTCTGGCCGGCTTCCCAAACCGCGTCGAAAATCGCCGCAGTATCATCAATTTTCGTATGAATTTCCCAGCCAAGTTCACCGGCAAAAGACACGCGTACTAATTGGCAATAGCGCCCGGCGATCTGTGTCGTCTGATGCGACAGCCAGGATTTCTCAAGGTCCGCATCGCAAATATCACTGAACAATGCACGTGCTTTTGGCCCCGTGACGATCTGACAGGAAAAATCATCTGTAACATTGCTGATCGTAATGGCGCTATCTTTTGGAAGATGATTCATCAACCAATCGCGGTCATGCCACTCAGCAACACCCGCAGTAATGAGAAAGAATACATCCTCATCAATGGCCATGATGGACATTTCGGTGACAACGCGGCCCTTGTCATCCGAGAAATATCCGAGTCCAATACGGCCCGGCTTTGGCACAATCCCTGTGACGAGTGTCGTCAACCAGGCGCGCGCACCCTCACCGCTCACTTTAAAACGCGAGAATCCCGGCAGATCGAGAATGCCGACCGCATCGCGAACCGCGTGGCATTCTTCGCGGATGCGCTTTTGCCATGGCCCTTCCCGCGTAAAAGTCTGTGTCGCCTCTTCGGAAATATCGTCGCTGGGTTGCGCATACCAGTTTGCCCGTTCCCAACCATTATATGCGCCGAACTGCGCGCCCAATCCTGCAATACGATCATGGATTGGCGAAAGTTTTTTATTGCGCCCTGCTGGCCAAGTATGACGGGGGAAATGAATGGCATATTCGTGCCCGTAGACTTCCATGCCCTTGGCAACGCAGTAGTCCTTATCCGTAAAGCCGGTAAAGCGGCGTGGATCGCAGGACCACATATCCCACTCGGTCGCGCCCTCCATCACCCATTCTGCGAGCACTTTTCCTGCTCCTCCGGCCTGTGCAATGCCGAATGTAAATACACATGCCTCAAACGCATTGGGAACACCGGGCATAGGTCCGATCAACGGATTGCCGTCTGGAGCATAAGGAATGGGACCATTGATGATTTTCGAAAGCCCCGCTGTTCCAAGGATCGGAACCCGGGCGATCGCATCGTTGAGATACCATTCCAATCGCTCAAGATCATCCGGGAAAAGCTGGAAAGAGAAATCGTCCGGCATTGGATCGTCTGCTGTTGCCCAATGCGCACGGCAATTGCGCTCATAAGGCCCAAGATTCATACCGTTCTTTTCTTGTCGAAGGTAATAAGAGGAATCGACATCGCGGAGAAGCGGTAGCTTTTGGCCATGCTCCCTAGACCATGCTGCAATTTCCGGAATTTCATCAAAGAGCAAATATTGATGGCTCATCACCATCATAGGGACATCGCGCCCAAACAATTTTCCAATTTCTTGCGCGCGATAGCCAGCTGCATTGACTACATATTCGCAGCGAATTTCGCCTTGCGGGGTTGTAATGATCCACTCTTCATTTTCGCGCCGCGCGCCTGTAACGGGACAGAACCGAATAATCTTGGCGCCCAAATCACGCGCGCCTTTTGCCAAAGCCTGCGTGAGCTGTGCCGGGTCAATATCTCCATCATTGGGATCATAAAGCGCACCGGCCAGCTCATGCGTCGCAATGAATGGATAGCGGCCATTGATTTCGTCAACCCCCAGCACGTCAATATCCATTCCTTGATATCGGCCCATGCTCTTGACGCGCTGAAACTCGCGCAGGCGCTCCTTGGTATGAGCAAGGCGCAACGAACCGGTGACATGATAATTCATTGGGTAGTCAACTTCGGCAGCGAGCCCCCGATAAAGCTCGGCTGAATAACGCTGCATATTCATTACGGACCACGAAGCCGAAAATGTGGGTACGTTGCCCGCCGCATGCCAAGTGGAACCTGATGTCAGCTCGTTTTTCTCAAGCAGCACACAATCCGTCCAGCCTGCTTTTGCGAGGTGATAAAGCGAAGAAACACCGACCGCCCCGCCGCCTATGATGACGACGCGCGCCGATGTTGGAAAATCAGACATACATAGTCTCCCGCATTATCATGCTGTTTCAGGCCCGTGCGATTTCATCGAGGTACCACTGGATGTACCGCAACTCGTTATATTCCATTGGTGCGATTGGCCCCGGCACAAAGTAATGCGAACGAACACCCCGCGAGGTATGCTCGATAATCGTCTTGTCTTCGGCGGTGGTTACTTTCCACAACCAGGTAAGCTTTTCGAGATCGTAATCCTTGCCTTCTTCGGCATCGCCTCGCACCAGCCAGATCAACTCCATTTCACACGTATCGACTGTTTTCGGAATGAAGCGATAGATCATGCCATGGTCTGGATAGCAGACCAGAAAGCTCGTGCCTCCAAGGTGGATGGATGTTACCCCGCCATCAAATTGGGTGAAGCGGCCCATTAGCGGACCAACTGGCGATCCATCCTCGCTGCCGCTCGAAACGCCGTCATAAAGCGCATAGCGGAAAGTGTGGATTGCCTCATATCCCTGCGCTGAACTTTGCCAATGATCTCCCGTAGCAATATCTATACCGAGTGCGCAGGTGCGCTGCTCCATACGCGCATTAAGCTCTACGATTTTCTCTGCGGGCTGCTCCAGCGCATGGGTTTGCGAATATTCCGGATGAGCCGGACCGCAATGATAGCATTCGACGTAATTTTCAACGGCCAGCTTCCAGTTGGCATCAACTGGATAGGTTTCCCGATGCGCCACTTTGGCATCCGCCCAGCCATATTGCCCACAAGTCGTGCGCAGTGACTGCTCTACAACTGAAAAATCTAGAGGTTCGTCGGCAAAGCAGATGAAAATCAAACCTTCAGCAACACGCACATGCAATTTTTTCAATCCATGAGCGTTGCGGTCAAAATCTCTCGGCATAAGCCGTGCAGCTCGTAGGCTGCCATCATTCGTATAGGTCCAGGCATGATAGGGACACACGAAAAAGCGCGCATTGCCCTTGGATTTTGTGCAAACCTCTGCGCCTCTATGGCGGCAGACATTCAGAAATGCGTGGATGGAACCGTCTTCCGTGCGCGAAACAATGACAGCTTCCGTATCAATCTTGAACAGCTCAAAATCACCGGCATTCGGGATAATGCTGGCATGCCCGATACAATGCCAATGGCGGCGGAACACACGTTCCATATCCCGCGCATAGATATCCGGGTCCATGTAGAAGGCCCGAACGAGACCATGACCCGCTCTATGTTCCGCGATTAGCCGATCAATCTTCTCCAGAGGCGGCGCAATTTCTGCAAATGCCTGTTCTGCACCCATTTTATTCTCCGAAAGCATTGTTCCCGGACGCTTGTTTTCTCAAAGTGCGCGTCTCAGTTTAGAATGATTCCGCATTGCGCAGCATTCAAGCGATGGTTACTCATAAAGACATGAATTATTCTCACCCGTCTCAATGTGAAAGTTTTCACCAATGATGTCCAAGCCAAGAATACCGCCGCTGGGTTCGCTCCGAGCCTTTGAGGCATCAGCGCGGCTTTTGAGCTTTCGGCTTGCAGGTGATGAACTTGGGGTGACGCAGTCTGCGATAAGCCACCGCATTGCAGAGCTTGAAACGATCCTTGGCGTCAAGCTGTTTGAGCGGCTGCCACGCGGCGTTTCGCTCACAGATTCCGGAACGCTGTATTATCCCTATATGCGCGACGCATTCGAAAAGATTGCGCGCGGCACGGCACTTATAAACCGCATCGGCACTGCAGACGATCTTGCCATCGAGACCTATGCGACCTTCGCCATTCGCTGGCTCATTCCGCGCTTGACTGACTTTCGGAAGATCAATCCAAATCTTGCCATCCGCATCGGTACAAGCCAACTGGATTGGGAATTGAACATCGATAGTTCTGATATTGGCATTATCCATACCACACGTCCGGAGCGTATGAATCTGCATTATCGCCAATTGGTAAAAGCCCAAATGCGACCCGTATGCAGTCCGGCAGTTGCTGAGCGCATTACCGGGGATACCGATGCCAAAGCTCTTGGAAAAGTACCCCGCTTGGCACTTTACACTGCGCCAGAGGACTGGAGCACCTGGCTCGATGCTGCTGGTATCACCGACACGGCAAGAACTGATACTTTGAAGTTCGACACCTATCTTGCGGCGTTACAATCGGCGCTCGATGGTCAGGGAGTTGTCGTTGCCCCTGACTTTCTGGTCCAGGAAGATATCAAGGCTGGCAGGCTGGTCGCCCCATTCTCGTTGAAGGTGCCGCAGCCCGGTGCCTGGTATATGATCTGCCGCAAAGAGCGCGTTGGCGAAGCACGCATAAAAAAGTTCGAGAACTGGCTGGCCGATCAATTCAGCCGCGTCACTTCCTCTTGATGCCTATTGCCCGGCCTACGCGCTCAGGCCTTGGCAATTTCTCGTGTGCCTCTTTGTAAAATTCAAGCTTTGGCAACACATCGTCCGGAAACGGCACGACTTTCGGACCATTCATGTCAACATGCAATGACAGGACTTCCGCGGTCGCCGCCAGCCATCCGTCCACATGAACAATCTCATTATAGGTATGAAGGCGCTTGCCATCGAAATCAATGAGTTGGCTTGTAACCGTGACGAGATGGTCGAGATGAATTTCCTGAACGTAGCAAATATGCACTTCCGCCGTGTATATCGTAAGCCTGCGTGCGGCGGCATATTGGGGCCCAAAGCCCAGCTCGGCCAGAAACTCATCGCCACCACGATCAAACACTACATTGTAATAAGCCATGTTCAGATGGCCATTATAGTCGATCCATTCTTTTTCCATGGAAATCGGCGCTGACCTGTATAATTCTCCGGCTTGATGAAGGGCTGGCATTGGTGCTCCTCTTTCTTGGGCGTTGATCTTCAAGGTTGAAACATGGATGCGCAGTACGTCGCTTTGTCAAAAGCGACTCTCATTGAACAGGCCGGAAAGCACTTGGCGGCTTGCCCTCAAAACTCCGAAATGTGCGGGTGAACGCTGCTGCAGAAGAAAATCCCGTTCGTGCAGCAATATCGGCAAGCGGCGACTTGGTATCGGTAATCAGTCTGCGCGCCACTTTCAAACGTAAGCGAAGATAATAACGCCCCGGCCCTTCCCCGACAGCTTTTGCAAATATCTTCTCAAGGCTTCGGGCACTAAGTCCGCATCGTTTGGCGATTGCTCCAACCGTCAGCGGCTGCTCGATATGACCTTCCATCAATCGGATAGCGACCGCTAGCTTTGGATGCACATTGTCCAGTCTTCCGAGTGAGACCAAAGGCTGTGCATCATTGGACGCATGGGCCTCGTCATAGATGAACACGCTTGCAACATCGAGCGCGACCGACATACCGTAGCGCGAGCGGATCAAATGCAGCATGAGATCGAAAGTCGGCGATGCGCCGCCGCTCGTGAAAACCGGGCCATCAATGACATAGCGATCCGGTCTGATGTCCGCATCAGGAAACTCTGCGGTAAACTCCTCCATATCTTCCCAATGAGTGGTTGCGCGACGCCCGGTCAATAGTCCGGCACGTCCGAGCAACCATGAACCTGCCTCGATGCCGCCGATCATTTGATAATTGTGTACTGCCCGCCGCAAATTTGCAGTGAATGTCGTGCGTGCAATGTCCGCGGTGCCAAAGCCCCCGACGACCAGCAGCATATCGCCCTTTTCCGATGCATTAAACTGACCGGAAACAGCGATAGGCAAGCCACAGGTCGTCATGGTGGGTTTACCGTCAAGGGAAACGACTTGCCATTTGAACAATGATGCGCCTGAAACCCGGTTCGCTGCTCGCATGGGGTCAATTGTCGAGGCAACACACATCAGGGAAGCGCCACTGAATACGAGAACCGTTACATTTAACGGCTCGGTATTGGGCAAAAACAGTGGAGATATTTCGTTATTCATCAATTTCAATTCGTATATCGCAAAGCATTCCTTGGCAATGGGGGCATGATCAGGTCAATAAATAATGGGAGCAGACAAATGGGACTTACCCCCAATCGCGAAGTATTTATCACTTGCGCCGTTACTGGCGCTGGCGACACGACAGGCCGTTCGGACAAGGTGCCGGTAACTCCCCGCCAGATCGCTGATGAGTGTATTGCCGCTGCCAATGCGGGTGCTGCGATTGCTCATATTCACGTACGCGACCCGAAAACTGGTAAGGGTTCACGCGATATAACTCTCTACACGGAAGTCGTTGAGCACATAAAGGCCTCTGGCGTGGACATGGTGCTCAATTTGACCGCAGGCATGGGCGGGGATCTGACGCTCGGCAGTGTCGAGCAGCCTATGCCGCCTTCCGCAGATGGAACGGACATGGCCGGCGCGACGGAGCGTCTGGAACATGTGGCTAAACTTCGCCCCGAAATCTGCACGCTCGACTGTGGCACCATGAATTTTGGTGAAGGCGACTATGTCATGACCAATACGCCAGCCATGCTGAAAGCAATGGCAGCACAGATTCAGGCGCTGGGCGTTCGCCCTGAAGTCGAAATCTTCGACACGGGTCACCTCCTTCTCGCCAAATGGCTCTATGATCAGGGTCTGCTCGATGATCCTGTTATGGTTCAACTCTGCATGGGTATTCCTTGGGGTGCGCCAGACGATATTGGTACATTGCTTGCCCTGACCAACAACCTGCCCTCCAACTGGACCTTTTCCGCATTTTCTATTGGTCGTAACCAAATGCCCTATGCGGCAATGGCGATGCTTGCGGGCGGAAATATCCGTGTCGGTCTGGAAGACAATATCTGGCTCGATAAAGGCGTGCTGGCGACAAACGGCCCATTGGTAGAACGAGCCGTAAAAGTTGCCGAAGGCATGGGAGCCCGTATTCTCGGTCCTCAAGAAGTTCGTGAACGCATGAAATTGACAAAGGGCTGGTAAAATCATGGCAAGCATTCGCAAGGCAGCCGCTGTCGGTGGCGGAGTTATTGGTGCTGGCTGGGTAGCCCGCCTGCTTCTCAACGGAATTGATGTTTCAATATTCGATCCCGATCCGGAAGCAGAACGCAAAGTCAGCGAGGTGATGAAGAATTCGCGTCGCGCCTACAAGACGATGTTGCCGGATGGGCTGCCTAAAGAAGGCAAGTTGACTTTTGCCAAGTCGATTGAGGAAGCCGTTGCTGGTGCAAACTTCATCCAGGAAAGCGTTCCCGAACGTCTCGACCTGAAACACAAAGTGCTGGCCGAAATAGATAAATATGCCGATGTGACCGCGATCATTGGGTCTTCGACTTCCGGCATTCTCCCGTCTGACATGCAAACATCAATGAAACACCCGGAACGTCTGGTTGTTGGCCACCCCTACAATCCGGTCTACCTTTTGCCATTGGTGGAGATTGTCGGAGGCAAACTGACATCTCCGGAAGCGGTCGAAAAAGCGCGGGAACTTTACGCGTCTATCGGCATGAAACCTGTGGTCATTCGCAAGGAAATTGAGGCTTTTGTCGGTGATCGTCTGCTTGAAGCTGTTTGGCGCGAAGCTCTCTGGCTCATCAAAGATGACATCACGACCGTTGAAGAACTTGACGACATCATGCGCTACTCCTTCGGCATTCGCTGGGCGCAAATGGGTATGTTCCAGGTCTACCGCGTTGCTGGAGGCGAAGCCGGGATGCGTCATTTCATTGCCCAGTTCGGTCCGTGCCTGTCATGGCCATGGACCAAGCTCATGGATGTGCCGGAACTGACCGAAGAACTGGTCGACAAGATTGCCAACCAATCTGACGAACAGGCTCACGGACTTTCCATTCGTGAACTCGAACGCATACGTGACGACAATCTCGTGGCCATCATGGATGCTCTTTCCAAGCAGAATAAGGGCAAAGGATGGGGTGCTGGTGCGCTCTATAACGACTATACGAAGCGCCTTTCAAAACTGGCACAAAAACCCGCTCTGTCCAAGGCAGCAGCAAAGGCCGTGACGAGTAAGCCCAAAAAGAAGAAAGGCTGAAACAATGGATTTTGGTCTTTCGGAAGAACAACGCCTGATCGTTGATACGACGCGGGCTTTTGTCGAGAATGAGCTTTATCCGCATGAGTCAGAAGTCGAACGCACTGGCATCCTGCGAAAAGAACTCGCGGACGAGTTGAAGCAAAAGGCCATTGAAGCAGGCCTTTATGCGGCCAACATGCCGGAATCAGTTGGCGGTGCTGGTCTCGATACTGTTACCTGGCTGCTCTATGAAAAAGAACTCGGCCGCGCAAACTATGCCCTGCACTGGACCTGTGTCGGACGTCCGTCGAATATATTGCTCGCGGGAACTGACGCACAAAAAGAGAAATATCTCTATCCATGTATTCGGGGCGAGAAATCCGATTGTCTGGCCATGACAGAGCCCGGCGCTGGTTCCGATTTGCGCGGCATGAAAGCATCTGCCGTCGAGAATAATGGCGATTGGGTGGTGAATGGCACGAAACACTTCATAAGCCACGCGCTTGAGGCCGATTTCGTTATTCTTTATGTGGCGTCAGGCGAGGAAGACACACCGCGCGGCAAGAAAAAGAAAATCACGGCATTCTTTGTCGATAAAGGTCATCCGGGCATGACCATCCGCGAAGGCTACCGCAATGTTTCGCACCGTGGATATAGCAATGCGATTATCGAGTTCGATGATTGCCGCTTGCCGCAAGATGCTATTCTGGGTGAAGTGCATAAAGGCTTTGAAGTGGCCAATACCTGGCTCGGGGCTACCCGTTTGCAGGTTGCAGCCACCTGCTTGGGCCGGGCTGAGCGCGCGCTGGATCATGCCATTGAATATGCTGCCCAACGTCAGCAGTTCGGCCAGCAGATCGGCAAGTTTCAGGGTGTATCGTTCAAATTGGCTGATATGGCAACTGAATTAAAAGCGGCGGATCTGCTCACGTTTGAAGCCGGCTGGAAATTCGACCAAGGCACCGTTACGGATCAGGATATGGCAATGGCCAAGCTCAAAGCCACTGAAATGCTGGCTTTCGTTGCCGATGAAGCGATCCAGATTCATGGCGGAATGGGATTGATGGATGATCTGCCGCTGGAGCGAATTTGGCGCGACGCCCGGGTCGAGCGCATCTGGGAAGGCACGTCCGAGATTCAGCGGCATATCATATCGCGCGCCCTGCTCCGTCCGCATGGCGCGTAACGGAGTATTTGATGGCGCATAAACTGGATCGCCTGCTTCGGCCCAAGACCATTGCTGTCTTCGGCGGCCTTCAAGCTGCCGAAGTCATAAAGCAATCGCAAAAAATGGGTTTTTCCGGTGAGATATGGCCGGTGCATCCCAAACATGATGAAATATGCGGGTTGAAAGTCTACCGCTCGGTTGCCGACTTACCGGCAGGTCCTGACGCCGCATTTATCGGAGTTAATCGCTTTCTAACTCTCGATATTGTGCGTGAACTGCGCGCGATCGAAACGGGCGTGGCAGTCTGCTATGCATCGGGTTTCCTCGAAGCAGGCGCGGATGACGCCGACGGCGCAAGACTTCAGGAAGAACTGATCGAGGCGGCGGGTGAAATGCCGATCATCGGGCCTAATTGCTATGGGCTTATTAATTATTGTGATGGCGCTCTGCTTTGGCCCGATCAACATGGCGGCAGACGGCTGGAGCCGGACGAACGGGGCGTAGCCATCATCACGCAGTCGTCCAACATCGCCATCAATATGACGATGCAGACCCGTGGGTTGCCGATTGCCCATGTCATGACGGCGGGAAATCAGGCCCAAACCGGCTTGCCTGACATGGCGATTGCCCTGCTTGAGGATGAACGCGTCACAGCGCTCGGTCTGCATATTGAGGCTTTTCAATCGGCATCTAAATTTGAACTACTGGCAAGGCGCGCCCGTGAACTCGGCAAGCCGATCGTTGCGATGAAAGTTGGACGCTCAGAACAAGCACGAGCTGCGACAGTTTCCCATACGGCTTCGCTGGCTGGTTCGGATGCTGCTTCCGATGCATTTCTGAAAAGGCTGGGCATTGCTCGTGTCAATTCAATCGCATCGTTCCTCGAGACGCTCAAATTGTTGCATGTGCATGGACCACTTGATGGAAACACGCTCTGTTCAATGAGTTGTTCGGGCGGTGAAGCCTCTGTTATGGCTGACAGTGCTGAAGGCCGCCTGGTTCACTTCCCTGCTTTGACGCCGGAACATCGCGCCAAAGTGAAGTCGACGCTCGGACCTCTCGTTGCGGTGGCCAATCCGCTCGATTACCACACTTTTATCTGGAATAATGAACCAGCACTGACTGAAACATTTACGACGATGGTCGCGGGCGGGTTTTCTTTGAGCTGTCTTGTCCTCGATTTTCCGCGCAAGGACCGGTGCTCGGACGTTGATTGGTGGTCCACTGTTCGCGGCTTTGAGAATGCATTGCGCACGAACAATGCTAAGGGCGCTATCGTGGCCTCATTGCCTGAAAACATTCCGGAAGAATATATGGCGCAGCTCATCGCCAAAGGCATCGCCCCACTTTGCGGAATTGTCGAAGCTTTTGACGCTGCTGAGGCGGCAGCGTTCATCGGCAAGGCTTGGGTCACAGAAATTGCTCTGCCGGTGGCTACTCCCGGTAAAAACTCTGGCAACACGGCAGCACCTGATGAAGCTCAAGCCAAAACCATTTTGAAAGCCGCAGGCTTGCCGGTTCCTGAAGGTCAACGCTGTACGACGTCTGCTGAAGCAGTAGACGTCGCCAATAAACTGGCCTATCCGGTCGCCCTCAAGGCGCTCGGCATTTCCCACAAGTCGGAGCAAAATGCCGTCAGGCTGAATCTAAAGAATGCAGATGCAGTCAAAGCAGCGGCGGACGACCTGATTGATCTTGGTTCCGGTCTTTATGTCGAGCGTATGATAACCGGGGCTGTCGGCGAGCTTATAATTGGCATTATCGACGATCCGCAGTTCGGCCCTGTTATGACGCTGGGTACTGGCGGGGTCATGGTAGAATTGCTGCAAGACACGGTAACGCTGCTTCTGCCATCAAGCCGCAGCGATATTGAAACCGCTTTGCGTTCACTGCGTATGTTCCCATTGCTTGATGGCTATCGCGGCAAGCCCAAAGCTGATCTGGATGCGGCTTTGGACGCTATTATGGGGATCGCTACATTTGCGGTCAAAAATGCGGGAAAAATTGTTGAACTCGATATTAATCCGCTGCTGATCTGTGGCGTGGCACAAGGCGCCTGGATCGCCGATGCGCTACTGGTTACAAAGGGAGAACTTTCATGAATGATGTTGTCAGAACGCGGCGCGAGGGAGGCATTCTCGAAGTTACGCTTGATCGGCCAAAGGCCAATGCCATTGATCTGACAACCAGCAGACTGCTGGGCGAAACATTCAAAAAGTTCCGCGATGATCCGGAACTACGTGTGGCAATCGTACAAACCGAGGGCGACAAGTTCTTTTGCGCCGGCTGGGATTTGAAGGCAGCTGCCAGCGGCGATGCTGTGGATGGTGATTACGGTGTTGGCGGCTTCGGCGGCCTGCAAGAATTACTGGATCTTAACAAGCCGGTTATTGCAGCCGTCAATGGCATGGCGGTCGGCGGTGGTTTTGAACTCGCCCTTTCCTGCGATCTGATTTATGCCTCCGATCATTCGAGTTTTGCACTGCCGGAAATACGCGCTGGTACGCTGGCAGATGCCGCGACTGTAAAATTGCCAAAGCGCATTCCCTACCATGTTGCAATGGACCTGCTCCTGACTGGCCGCTGGATGGATGTTGCTGAAGCCCATCGTTGGGGGCTGGTCAACGAGGTGCTGCCCAAAGACAATCTCATGGCACGCGTTTGGGAAATTGCCCGCATGCTTGAAAGCGGACCTCCATTGGTTTTCGCTGCAATCAAGGAAGTCGCGCGCGAAGCGGAAAGCATGGGCTTTCAGGAAGCCATGAACTGGATCACAAAGCGGAAATTCCGTACAGTCGACACACTTTATGCTTCGGAAGATGGGCAAGAAGGGTTCAAGGCATTCGCCGAAAAACGCGAGCCCGTTTGGAAGGGAAAATGACCACTGACTACTCCGCCCTGATCGACGAGCAGACCTGGGCTTTCATTGAGCGGACCAATAGTTTTTATCCGCCAGATTCTACGGATCATTCCGTTGCCCGGCAACGCGAAGTCTACAACACCATGTGCCGGGCATTCTTTTCGCAATATCCAGGATCGGTTTCCTCGACTAACAAATTCGTTCATACCGCAGAACAGCGGATACCGATCCGGGTCTACGAAAAGTCTGATAGCGATCCAGAGGCTGTATGCCTCTATTTCCATGGTGGCGGATTTGTCGTGGGTGGGCTTGAGAGCCATGATGATGTCTGTGCTGAGCTTTGCGATGCTACCGGCTTTCGTATCGTCTCGGTTGATTATCGTTTAGCGCCTGAACATTTGCATCCAGCAGCATTCCTTGACTGCCTCGCGGCGTTTGAACACGTCGCATCCACCTGCGAATTGCCGATCATTTTATGCGGTGACAGTGCTGGCGGAAATCTCGCCGCCGCGGTCACACATCATGTGCGCCGTCACGAACGTGCTCCCGTTGGTCAGGTTCTTATCTATCCCGGGCTGGGTGGTGAAACAGATCAAGGCTCGTATCTCACCCATGCTCAAGCACCAATGCTGACGACGCGCGATACGCTCTACTATGCTGAAATTCGCGGTGGTGGTTTTAATTGGTCAAACGATCCGCGCTTTGCACCTTTGAATGATCAGGATTTCAACAGATTGCCCGATACGATCGCCATCTCGGCGGAATGTGACCCACTATCCGACGATGGCCGCGACTATTGCAACAAAATCAGCGCTGCCGGGGGAAAGGCGCTCTGGAACAATGAACCCGGTCTTGTTCATGGTTACCTTCGTGCGCGCCACAGCGTTGATCGTGCGCGAGCGAGCTTTCGCCGGATCACAACCGCCGTACATTTGCTCGGCCAAGGCCGTTGGCCCGGCCAGATTTAACTTAGTTTCCAGCGCTTGCCATTCGCCTTGTCTTCATAGCCGTTTCCAGCCAGCCGAGTTCCATTTCTGGAACCGACGACAAGAGCAAATCCGTGTAATCGTCAAATGGCGGTTTCAACACGTCCGACTTCGGACCGTAGCGAACCACTTCACCCCGATACATGACTGCGATGGAGTCGGATATGGATTTCACTGTCGCAAGGTCATGCGTGATAAAAAGATAAGCGACGTTTTCATCCTTTTGCAAATTCAAAAGCAGTTTCAAAATACCGTCAGCAACCAAGGGATCAAGCGCGCTGGTTACCTCGTCGCAGATGATGAGCTTGGGTTTTGCAGCCAGTGCGCGCGCGATGCAAACACGCTGCTTCTGCCCGCCGGATAGTTCTGCCGGATAGCAGCCAGCAAAATTTTTGCCCATTTCCATTTTTTCCAGCAATTCGGCAACGCGCTTGTCGCGTTCCTTGCCACCCATACCGAAATAGAATTCCAACGGACGGCCGATAATGGTACCGACCGTTTGGCGTGGATTCATCGCGGTATCAGCCATTTGATAGATCATCTGCAATTCACGCAGATCGTCGCGCGTGCGATTGGCAAGTCGCGCCGATAATGTTCTGCCTTCAAAGGTAATCGCCCCTTCCATCGGCGGCAAAAGCCCAGTGATGACGCGAGCAAGTGTTGATTTACCAGAACCGGATTCACCGACCACAGCCAAGGTCTGACCGAGATGTATATCGACAGAAACGTTCTTGAGCACTTTGACCAATCCGCCGCCATAGGCAGCGGTGATGTTCCTCACCGATAGAATTGGCTTGTCGGCGGGACTTTTTTGTTCGTGCGGAATGTGATGCACGGACACAAGCTGTTTTGTATAGGCTTGGCGCGGCGCTTTGATTATCTGTTGTGTATCTCCGTATTCGACCTGTTTGCCATGGCGCAAGACGAGAATGTCGTCAGCGACCTGTGCAACCACAGCAAGATCGTGCGTGATATAGAGTGCGGCGACATTCGTATCGCGGATTGCATCCTTGATGGAAGCCAGCACATCAATCTGCGTGGTCACATCAAGAGCCGTCGTTGGCTCATCAAAGACAATCAGATCCGGCTCCGAACATAGAGCCATGGCTGTCATGGCTCGTTGTAGCTGTCCGCCCGATACCTGATGCGGAAAGCGCTGGCCAAAAGTTTCAGGATTTGGAAGACCCAGCTTTTTGAAAAGTCCGACCGCGCGCTTTTCTGCCTCGGCCTTGGTGCATATTTTGTGAAGCAGCGCGGCTTCAATCACCTGATCCATCAATTTGCGCGCAGGATTGAAGGCCGCAGCAGCCGATTGCGCCACGTAGCAAACTTCGCGGCCCCGTATCTGTCGCAATATCTTGGCGCCGCCTTTCAGAATATCTCGGCCGTTCAACAGCACTTCACCACCGGTAATGCGTACGCCACCCCTGCCATAGCCCATGCTGGAGAGCCCGATTGTCGATTTGCCCGCACCGGATTCGCCTATAAGTCCGAGCACCTTGCCCCGCTCAAGCTTTACCGACACATCGTCGACAATAATAATATTCCTGGGCGGTTCTCCAGGCGGATAACTGGTTGCTTCGATACGCAGATTGCGGATGTCGAGAAGAAGGCCTGTTTTGTCTTTCAATGGAGCTTTGACCATTATCCGCGACCTCCCTTCAGGCTGGTGGTTCGGTTCAATATCCAGTCCGCGACAAGGTTGACCGAGATCGCAAGCACAGCAATGGCCGCAGCAGGTATCAAAGCTGCAGGAATGCCAAAGACGATACCCTCCTTGTTTTCCTTCACCATTCCACCCCAATCAGCGTCAGGCGGCTGGACACCGAGGCCAAGGAAGGAAAGTGCCGAAAGGAAAAGAACTGCAAATATGAATCTCAGGCCAAGCTCTGCGATCAAAGGTGTCAGGGCATTGGGTAATATTTCCCTGAAAATAATCCAGATACGGCCCTCGCCACGAAGTTTCGCAGCCTCGACAAAGTCCATGACATTGATATCAACGGCTACTGCCCGGGCCAGCCGGTAAACGCGCGTCGCATCCAATAGCCCCATGACGAGGATCAATGTCATTATATTTGCCGGCAAAACCGAAAGCACGACAAGCGCAAAAATCAGGGTCGGAATAGCCATGATCAGATCGACAAACCGCGACATGAGCTGATCAAACCAGCCTCCGATAACCGCAGCGGCAAAACCAAGCACCGAACCCAAAATAAACGAGAGTGCCGTCGCCGTGGCCGCAATGAAAATGGTGATGCGTGCGCCAAAAATCATGCGTGAAAGCAAATCGCGACCCAGATTGTCTGTGCCGAGCAAATATTTGGCCGACATCGGTTCCCATACGTCACCAACCGTCTCCCCCACAGGATAAGGAGCAACCCACGGCGCAAAAACCGCTGCGAAGACGAATACAGCAGTGACGAGTAGTCCGATCCACGCACTGATTGGAATATTTTTTACATTCAACATTGCGTGGGCCTCACTTCGGGTGTCTGAGGCGGGGATTGGAAACAATCGCCACGATGTCAGCAATGATATTCAGGCTGACATATACAGCCGCGAAAATAAGCCCACATGCCTGAACAACCGGCACATCGCGTTTGGCCACGTGGTCCACAAGGTACTGTCCCATGCCGGGATAGACAAAGATAACCTCGACTACGACAACGCCGACGACCAAGAATGCCAGATTGAGCATGACCACATTGACGATCGGCGCGATGGCATTTGGAAATGCGTGCCGCGTGATGATCTGCAAGGGCGAAAGCCCCTTTAGTTCCGCTGTCTCCACATAGGCAGACTGCATGACGTTTAAAATGGCGGCGCGTGTCATACGCATCATATGCGCCAGCACAACCAGTGTCAGAACGGTCACCGGCAAGGCGATGGCGCTGAGCCTTTCACCCAGCGGCATGCCTTCATAAACCGTTGAAACACTTGGAAACCATTGCAGACGAACGGCGACAAAGTAGATCAGCAGGTATCCGGTAAAAAACTCGGGCAACGAAGTTGAGGCCAGACCAAGGCCGGAAATGAGCTTGTCCACGAAACCATTGCGATAGCGCACTGCCAACAGTCCCAGACCAATAGCCAATGGAATGGAAACAATTGCCGCCCAGAATGCAAGGAACAAGGTGTTCCACAGCCTTCCTTTCAGTGAGCTTGCAATGTCCTGCCCGCTTGAGAGGGCCGTTCCCAAATCACCGGTCAATATGCCGCCAAGCCAATGCAGATAGCGGATATAGGCTGGATCATTCAGGCCCATATCACGTCGCAGGTTTTCAAGCGCTTGCGGCGTGGCTGATTGCCCAAGTATGGATTGCGCAACGTCTCCAGGCAGAATCTGGGTGCCTGCAAAAATCAGCACGGAAACTGCAAGGAGAAGAAGGATGCCCATCGCGATGCGTTGGGCAACCAGTTTCAGGACAGGTGTACTCATCTCACGCGGCCGATCAGGCGTTCAGCCAGCAACGCGACAATGCGTAACCGCCGCTCATCTCCTGATTGCCATCTGGTACCCAACCGCCCACCTTTGCGCTTGTCGCATCAATGAAGTCGTTGAACATTGGCACGATCACCCCACCCTCATCGCGCACGATGACTGACATGTCGCGGTACATCGACTTGCGCTTGGCTTCGTCCAGTTCGCCGCGTGCCGTAATCAGCATCTTGTCAAACTTTTCATTGAAGAAGCGCGTGTCATTCCAATCGGCGGTAGAAAGGTAGGCCGTCGAATACATCTGATCTTGCGTTGGACGCCCGCCCCAATAGGATTCGGAAAATGGCTGTTTGTTCCACACTTCTGACCAATAGCCATCGCCGGGCTCACGCTTGACCTCAATGGTAATACCGGCCTTTGCAGCGCTCTGCTGATAAAGCTGAGCCGCATCCACAGCGCCCGGGAAGGCAACGTCGGATGTGCGAAGCAGTATTGGCCCGTCATGGCCCGACTTTTTGAAGTGGAAGGCGGCTTTATCAGGATCGTATGCGCGCTGCTCAATATCGTCAGAGAATAATGGATAGGCCTTGTTGATCGGGAAATCATTGCCGACCGAACCGTAACCACGCAGAATTTTCTGCACCATGTCCTCACGGTTCATCGCATATTTAAGCGCCAACCGCAGGTCGTTATTATTGAATGGCGCCGTGTTGCAATGAGCGATGAAAACGTAGTGTCCCTTACCGGCCACGTTCTGAATGGTGACGCCCGGCACGCGCTTGACCAGATCGACAATCTTCGGCTCGACCCGGTTGATCATGTGCACCTGACCCGATTGCAGCGCGGAGGTACGTGCAGTTGCATCATTGATCACGATGATTTCAATTTGCTCGGCATGACCGCGCTTGTCGCCATTCCAATAATTTTCAAACTTTGCGCCGATATGGCGAACGCCGGGCTCGTCAGTCACGACCTTATAGGGACCCGTGCCAATACCGGCTGTGGGCTTGTCCTTGCCGCCATTCGGCTGAATCATGAGATGGTAGTCATCCATCAGGAATGGCAGGTCGGCATTGGCTTCTTTCAGTGTAAATACAACGGTATCGCCGTCCTTCTTTACATTGGAGATACCACCCATGACGCCTAGCGCACCGGACTTGGAATTCGCGTCGGAGTGGCGTTCCATCGTTGCCACAACATCGTCCGGCGTCATGTCCTTGCCGTCGTGAAACTGAACGCCTTTGCGAATCTTGAATGTCCAGACTTTGGCGTCGTCCGATGAGCCCCACTCTTCGGCAAGCTTGGGTTGCAAAGTTCCGTCGGGCTGGATCTCGACCAGTTGCTCGCCCCATTGGCGCCCAAACTTGTAGGGAACCTGACTTTGCCAGGTGGCTGGATCAAGACTGTCAGTCGATGCGCCACCCTGCATACCGGCTTTAAGCGTACCGCCTTTGACCGGCCCCTCAGCCAAGGCTGCGCTGGTCAGGAGTGAATTGGCAAAAACTGTGGTTACGCCGAGCGCAGCGGCGCGACCGAGGAAATCCCGGCGCGAAAGCTTTCCAAGTGCAACCCTGCGGCTGAGATAGTCGAGTTCATTAGACATTGAATTCCCCTTCTTGTCTAAGACGCTTTGCGCCTTCTGGTTTTCTCTAATTATGCGACCTGATAGCTATGTATTTCAACCTTTAGATACTTCTCATGTGCGAATGCCGGACATTCTCATATGAAATTTCGATCAATTGTTTCCGCAAAATCACGCTCGAATACGACATTGTCATTCTCATAGGCCTCGATCCGGCCCGTGAGATAAAATTTGTGCTTGTCAGAATGCATGCTCGTAAAAGTCTCAGTTCTGATACGCCAATTGTCACGCCCCGAAATCTCGGTCCAATGGGTTTCACCCCGCGCCGATAGCGGATCATCGGCCTGAATTTCCCAGCGTTCACGCGCCACACCGCCATGGATCAGACCGTGATCCTTGTCTCGCGCTTCGCCGAAATCATCTTCGATCAACAGTACAATCTTTCCACTGACCTGATCATGGACAATTGAGCGACTATTGGCACTGTCGCGCAACGTCTCCAATTGCCATGGCGATGCTGCTTCCGGCTCGGCGAAGGTCCACTCGTCACCCTCAGCCATTGCCCGCGACGGAACAGCAATTGTTCCAGATTGAATTGTCAGACTGACGGGTTCCGGTGAAGGCCAGACCATTGGCCAGTAAGACGAGGATACGGCAACCCGCAACTTATGCCCCGCAGGGAGGCGATAAGCGATATCATCAAGCTTGAAGCTGATTTCATAGCTTTTGCCCGGCTCCAATGCTTCGGGTACAGCGTGACTATTGCGATGGCAAAGATTGAAAACACCATAGGTGATCCGTGTTGAGGCGCCGTCCGGATGCACATCGCAAAGCCGCACGGCAACCATGGCAACAGGCTTGTCGCTCGTCAGCGTCAACGTAATTTCGGGTGCACCGACAATATCCATCGACCGGTCGAGTTGCATATCATAGCAAACGGAAAGAGCGTCATCGCGGCGCTGATCGCCCGGCATTTCCGGACCCAGCCAGATCGCGCAGTATTCGCCTCCCATCATCCCGCAATCCTGCGGCGATGACACCAGATGCGAAAAGGCATCTGAAGGCTGCCCTGACAGGCTCTTGTCGTCGTGAAGATGAAACAGCGCAGTTCCAATAGTTTGCGATGGCCATTGTTCTTCTGCAATCCAGCGACCAGGCCGCTCCGTATACCAGCTTTTAGGCCGTACAGAATCCATCAGATAGCCGCGATAGGCCGGATCATTCTCAACGCCGGTCTCAATGTCCTTAAGCCATCGATCCCACCAGCGCAGAGCCTCTTGGAGAAAGCCGATACGCGGCCCCGGCACCGCAAAATGCGGATATTTGTGCACCCAAGGCCCAATAATACCTTTTACCGGTGCAGTAATTCCCGTCATCAATCTGGATACCGCATTCTTGTAAGCGTCGCCCCAGCCGCCGATCGCAAGTGTCGCGGCCTTTATCTTCGAAAAATCTTCGCAAACGGAGCCGCGCTGCCAATAGCCATCGCGTGTCTGGTGATTCAACCAGACAGCAGGCAAAAATGGCTCATTGTCCAAGCGCTCGAGCCACATATCCCGCCATTTTTCCCCAACCAAGGCCGGATCAGGCGCTCTGGATGAATAGGACAGCATCGTTGCGCCCCAACCCAGATTTTCATTCAGCAGAAGACCGCCCTTATAGTGAATATCGTCGGCATAACGATCATCGGTCGAACAAAGCGTAATGATGGCTTTGAGTGCATCCGGTTGCATTGCCGCCACTTGAAGCGAGTTAAAACCGCCCCAGGAAATGCCCATCATGCCAACCTTGCCGGTCGACCAGGATTGAGCCGCGATCCATTTGATGACATCGCAGGCATCCTGCAATTCCTGTTCGGAATATTCGTCTTCCATCAATCCTTCGGAATCGCCATTCCCGCGCATATCAACACGCAAGCAGGCATAGCCATGCCCGGCAAAATAAGGATGGGTCAGATTATCGCGCGCGGTCGTTCCGTCACGTTTGCGATATGGCAGAAATTCAAGAATGGCCGGAACAGGGTTTTCGTCAGCTTCCTCGGGCATCCAGACCCGCGCTGAAAGGCGGCAGCCGTCGGGCATGACGATGCCCATATCGGCTTGCTCTGTGATCTTATGCCGAAAAGTTTCGACTGTTCGCATTACCACCTTTCGCCCTCACATGGATACGAAAATGGCGATGCATACCGGGCGGAGCGCCCGCGAATGATACAATCCCATTTTCTCGTCTTTGCGAGGCGTTCCCTTATGCTCACACTATGCGCATTTGCCCACGATAACACACCAAACACTTGCGACATAAGTCCCGCCATTTGCGTCAAACATCAGTATATTCGTCAGCCAAGGCGAGAGGGAACAAGCCGTTCCAAACGCCTGAACAGGAAGACAATTATTCCGGTTATGATCAGGTAGCCCGCCGCCAGCAAAAGCAGCGGTTCATAGGTGATGAACGTATCCTGGCGAATCCGCGACGCCACCGAATAAAGGTCCACGACGGTAATCGTTGCTACAAGAGGCGTAGATTTCAGCTGCAATACCGCCTCACCCGCAAGTGTTGGCAGAGCACGATGAATAGCTTGTGGAAGCCAGATGCGCCTTAGTATCGTGAATCGGCGCATTCCAAATGCCCGTGCAGCTTCCAATTGTCCCTTGGGCACACCGGCAAAAGCACCGCGCATCACCTCACCTTCATAGCCCGCATAAGACAGCGTAAGGGCAAGCACCGCATAAGGCCATGCCTGCCTCAAATACGGCCAAAGCTCTGACCCGCGTATCCAGGGATATTGAGGGAAAAGTGACCCCAATCCGTAGTAAAGGAGCCAAAGCTGCAGGAGAAGCGGCGTTCCGCGAATGATCGTGCAAAACCAGCGTGCTGGAACAGCGAGAATGGCAGGCCCTGCAGCTTGCGCGAGACCCAGCGGAACCGCCAGCAGAAAGCCGAGAAACACTGTGACGCATAATATCCAGATGGTGCGCCATAATCCTTGGAGAATAAGTCCGCCATAATTGGGCAACCAATCCCAGCGCAGAAAGAATATCGCGGATGCCACGAGCGCCAGACCGATCAATATCAGAACAATCCGGTGCGGCTGCATCCACTCACGCGGTCGATCGGGGTCCGCATCCTTATGAATGGGAAAGGTCTCAAGGGGGATTTCAATTTTCGTATCAACAGTCAGGTTGGACATTATCCTGCCTCCCTGACCGACGGCATACCACGCCGCGCCCATTTCTCAATTCGCCCAACTATGAGATTGGAGAAAAGCGTGGTGAGCAGATAGAGCACCCCCGCAGCCATAAAGAACAGGAAATATGCTTTGGTCGTTCCTGCGGCTTGCCGGGTTTCCAGCGTCAATTCACTAAAACCGACAACAGCAAGTAACGCCGTATCCTTGGTGGCTATCAGCCAGAGATTGGCCAGACCTGGCAAAGCATAAGGCAGCATTGAGGGAAGCGTTATGCGGCGCATCATCAATATTGGAGACATGCCATAGGCGCGAGCTGCTTCTATCTCCCCATAAGGAATCGCCTTTATGGCACCGCGCAACACTTCGGTAGCATAGGCACCCTGCACGAAACCAAGCACGACTATGCCGGCCACCAAGCCGCTAATATCAATACGTTGATATCCGGCCATCTCAAGAATGCGATTGATAAGGTCGGTACCCGCATAATAGAGCAGCAGGATCAATACGAGTTCCGGCACTGCCCGGACGATGGTTGTGTAAATCCCGGCCAGATCCCGAACCAAGGGCGATCCATAAAGCTTCCCATATGCACCCAGAGTGCCGATTATCAGCCCCATACCAAATGCTCCCAATGCGATCTGCAGTGAGTGCACAAGCCCGCGGAGCAGATTACCACCCCAGCCGGGTGGGCTGGGAGAAAGCAATGTCAGCATCTGCGATAGTGTTTCAGGAATAATCGACACGTCGGCCAAGCCGTCCTCGATTCAGCGCTGTCAGCGCAGTTCTGCAAGATAATCCGGGCGGGTCATACCCGCCCGGCCAAAGGCATATCAGCCACCATACATATCGAAGTTGAAATACTTCTTTGAGATTTCGTCATATTTGCCATTAGCGCGAATGCCTTTGATCGCGGCATTCATTTTTTCCTTGAGTGCCGTATCGCCCTTACGCAAACCAACACCGACGCCAGGTCCCAACACTTCGAGATCGTCGGCAACCTTGCCTTTGATTTCACAGCACGCTTTTCCGGCATCCGTTGCCGCAAAGGTTTCCAGTGCCAGCGCATCTGCCTGTGTCGCATCAATACGACCGGCCGCAAGATCCTGATTGGCCTCGTCCTGTGTCTGATATTCCTTGATCTCAGCTGCCGTGCCAGCGAAATGCTTCTTCACGTAGACCTGGTGTACTGTCGAAACCTGCACACCGATAATCCTGTCTTTCAACCCTTCCGGCGTAGGCTCCATCTTGATGTCTTTTGAGCCCAGGATAACAGTCGGCGTGTTGTAATATTTATCCGAGAAATCGATTGTCTTTTCGCGTTCAGCCGTGATCGACATTGAAGCGGTGATAATGTCGATCTTCTTCGTTGTCAGCGCTGGAATGATGCCATCCCACGAGACCGGAGTAATAACACAATCCAGTTTCGCTTCTTCACAAAGCGCCATGGCAATGTCGACCTCCCAGCCCTGCCATTTGCCCGATGCGTCCGGCGAGGCGAATGGCGGATATGGCTCTGCCGCAATGCCAACCTTGATTGTTTCAGCATTTGCCACGCCCAATCCGGCCAGAATAACAAAGGCCGCAACTGTTGATTTCAATAGTGTCTTCATCATTATCTCCACTCTTGCTGTTCCCCGGGATTATTCCCCGTATTATTGATTCAGTTTATGAGACAGTTCGGATAAACTGTTTTAAACGTTCTGATTTTGGTGATCCGAACAAATCTTCCGGTGGTCCCTCTTCCTCGACAATGCCGTTGTGCAGGTACATGACATGGCTTGCCACTTCGCGCGCAAACTTCATCTCGTGCGTAACGAGAAGCATTGTCCGGCCTTCCTTGGCCAGATCCGCAATCACTTTCAGGACTTCGCCGACAAGTTCGGGATCAAGCGCTGAGGTTGGTTCGTCAAACAACATGACACGCGGCTGAATAGCCAACGCACGGGCAATAGCGCCGCGTTGCTGTTGGCCGCCGGACAGATAAGCAGGATAAACATCACGTTTGGCAGACAGCCCAACACGCTCAAGAAGTTGTTCGCCCACGGCAATCGCTTCATCGCGTTTCACGCCAAGCACATGCACTGGCACTTCGATGACGTTCTGCAACAGTGTCATATGCTGCCAGAGGTTGAAGTTTTGAAAGACCATTCCCAGACGGCTACGAATACGCTCGATCTGGCGGCGATTGGCAGGATATTGCCCACCCACCCCGTCGCTGACCATTTCAATGTCTTCGCCATTGATGCGTATAACGCCGCTTGTGGGGTTTTCGAGAAAATTGATGCAGCGCAGAAAGGTGGATTTGCCGGAACCGCTACCACCGATCAATGCAACGACATCGCCATCTCTGGCAGTCATGGAAACGCCCTTGAGTACCTCAAGCGAACCAAAGCGCTTATGTAAATTCCACACATGAATGGCTTCAGCCTGCTCAGCTGACTGCGGTTGGAGCGGGTCCGTTAAAACCGCATCGCTCACCGTCATGCGGGAGCTCCAGTCTGTCTTGGTCGTGCAGAATCACTCATGACAATCTCAATCCGCCTCTTTTGTCAGCACAGGTCTAATTTGCCTGAATTAACCGCATCACACCACTTGCGCTCTAATTATGCAAGCGTATAAATACGGGAAGTTGCAATTTTTTGAGAGCATCCGGCATGAGCGCATTCGGTTCCCAATCCATGGCCCTTCCCTTGAAACGCGTCATCATGCGTCTGCCCGATCGCGTTATGGCCGGTGCCGAGCGCGATGTCTGGCACTATGGACCTCAGTTTGATCCACGCAAGGCGTCTGAGCAGCACAGTGTGTTTGCAGATCTGGTCGCAAAATCAGGTGCCGATATTACCTGGATTCGTGACGGCAATGACGGGCTTTCAGACTCCATCTTCACCCACGATCCATCGCTCGTAACCGACAAGGGTGCTGTTCTCTTGCGCATGGGTAAAAGTCTGCGGCTAGATGAAACCGATCTTCACGAGGAAACCTATCGCGAGATGAATGTGCCGGTCCTTGGCCGTATTGAAGCGCCGGGCACCGTCGAAGGTGGTGATTGCGTGTGGGTGGATAGCAAAACGCTTGCAGTCGGCCGTGGCGTTCGCACCAATCAGTCGGGTATTGATCAGCTTCGTGCAATTCTTGAGCCGCTAGGCATTGCTGTTCTGGGCTTTGACTTGCCACTTTGGCAGGGCGAGGAAGCCTGCTTGCATCTCATGTCGATCATTTCACCGCTCGCGGAAGATTTGGCGTTGGTCCATTTGTCTCTTTTGCCAGCCGCATTCTACCAGCTCCTGAAAGAGCGCGGCATTCGTCTCGTTGTGGCACCGGAAGAAGAGTTTGCGGCAAGCAATGGTCTTAATCTCAATGTCCTCCCCACCGCTCCTTACGAAGTAATAGCAGTGGCCGGATTTGAGAAGACCAAGGCCGCAATGGAAGCTGCCGGTTGCACCGTTACGACATTCGACGCGGATGCACTGTGCATCGCCTGTGAAGGCGGCCCTACTTGCCTCACCCGCCCTGTCTGGCGTCAATGAAAACACAGAGCGCCACACGCAAGAGCTTTCGCCGCGAGGGTGAAGACAAACGCCGCGAGGACCTTATCGCGGCAACGCTCGAATGTGTGGCGGAACGTGGACTTGCCGGTGCGACGGTGCGTGAAATTGCATTGCGTGCTGATGTTACTCCGGGGCTGATCCGTTATTATTTTCCGGTCAAAGATGATTTGATCGGCGCGGCGTACAGGGCGGTGATGAGTCGCATGACTGTGCAGGCTAGCGATGCGCTGAAGAATGCGGACTCGGACCCCCGCGCCCGTCTTAGTGCATTCGTGACCGCCAATCTGGGCACGCCAATTATGGACCCCCATAATCTGTCGCTCTGGGCCGGCTTTATCGGTCTCGTTCACGCAGATCCCGCAATGGCAGCTGCACACCGTGACGGCTATTTGGGGTTTCGCGATGAGCTGGAAGCGCTTATTCGTGACGCCTTGCTTGCCACCTCCAAGCCTGCCGACGGCTCGATAACAAGGCGATATGCTATAGCTATCAACGCCATCATCGACGGGTTATGGCTTGAAGGCTGCTTGGCCGGCGATATTTTTGCCGACGGGGAGTTGGCGGAAACCGGCATTGCCGCTATCGAGGCGGTTCTTGGAATTTCACTTAGCACCAAAGGAGGCGCGATATGATGCGCTTTGCGTCTGTTACTGATCGTCTGGCCGGATTGGGCTCAGATAAATGGGCCGTGCATATGCGTGCGCGTGAGATGAAACACGCCGGTGCCGAGATCATCGAATTGACCATTGGTGAACCTGATATTCCTACTCCAACCGACATGATGGACGTGGCCGAAAGCGCGATGCGTTCGGGCCGCACCGGCTATTCGAATGGCCGCGGCGAGCCTGCGGTTCTTGCTGAACTGTCAAAAAAATATACCGCCCGCACTGGTCGGCAGATTAATCCGGATAATATCATGTGCTTTCCCGGCACACAGACAGCGCTCTCGCTGGTCATGCTGGGACTGGCTGAAGAAGGCGACGAGATTATCACCGGTGATCCCCTTTATGCGACTTATGACGGCGTGGTGCGCGCCACCGGCGCCACTCGTGTTTCAGTGCCGCTTCGTCCGGAAAAAGGTTTTCGCATGCAGGCGTCTGATCTTGAAAAGGTGATTACGCCAAACGCCAAAGTCCTCTTGCTCAATACGCCGCATAATCCAACTGGAGCTGTATTAAGCGAGAAGGAAGTTGCAGAAATTGGTGAAGTCTGCCGCAAGCACAATCTCTGGATCGTCTCCGACGAGGTGTACGAGCTGCTGATTTTCGACGGCAAATTCGCCTCTCCCTTGGATAGACCAGAGCTGGCAGACCGGACAGTTGCCGTCGCATCGATCTCCAAATCGCATGCGGCCCCCGGCTTCCGCAGTGGATGGTGTGTTGGACCAAAAGAGTTTACGCAAAAGCTATTGCCCTTGTCGGAATCGATCCTTTTTGGCGTTCAGCCATTCATCGCGGACATGACAGCCTATGCGCTCAGCCAACCGGCAGCTGCTGCCGCAATCATGAAGGCAAACTTTTTGCACCGCGCGCAAATGATTTCCGAGCGTCTCGATGGGGTAGCAGGAATCTCCGCCAAACCACCACAAGCTGGCATGTTCATTCTGGTCGACATCCGGGCAACAGGCCTTTCAGGGCAAGATTTTGCCATGCGTTTGCTGGAAGAGGAGCTTGTTGCTGTCATGCCGGGTGAATCCTTTGGCGAAAACCTTTCCGGCTATCTTCGCCTCAGCCTTAGCGTTGCTGAAGACAAGATTGACGCTGCTTGCGCCGGTATTGTCCGCCTCGCTTCCCGCTTGCAACAACGGAAATCCGCATGACCACTGTCGGTGAAGCTCTGGTTCAACTGCTCGAATCTTATGATGTCGACACGGTTTTCGGCATTCCTGGCGTCCATACGATAGAACTCTACCGTGGGCTTGCCGGATCCAAAATACGCCATATCACACCGCGCCACGAGCAAGGTGCTGGCTTTATGGCCGATGGTTACGCGCGGGCTACGGGCAAACCGGGCGTTGCATTTGTAATCACCGGCCCTGGTATCACCAACACGATCACGGCGATGGGACAGGCACGGGCGGACTCCATTCCGATGCTGGTCATTTCCGGGGTAAATCAGCGCGATTCGCTCGGCAAGGGCATGGGTTTTCTGCATGAACTGCCCAATCAACGCGCCATGTTGCAAACCGTCGCCATGTTCTCGCATCGCATTGAACAGCCGGACGAGCTTCCGATTGTTCTGGCAAGGGCTTTTGCCTTGTTCGCATCCCGACGGCCCGGCCCTGTTCACATCGAAATTCCGCTCGATATCATGGCCCTTCCGCTGGAAAATGCGTCACGCCTGCTCTCCGATGCTCCAATTCCACAGGCATCTACTGAGACAATGGTGGAATTAACCCGCCTGTGTCTCAATGCACAGCGTCCGGTACTCCTCATAGGCGGCGGCGCGAAAGCAGCTGCGGACGGCCTGGTAGAACTTTCCGAAAAGCTCGATGCGCCGGTCGTCGCGACGACCAATGCACGCGGCATCATGCATGATCACCCTTTGCTTATCCCTGCCAGCCCCAGCCTTAAGGCAGTGCGGGAGCTCATCGCCGACAGTGACCTTGTGATTGCCATCGGCACAGAAATGGGTCCGACCGATTATGACATGTATGGCGACGGTGGCTTTCCCGAACTGACGCGCTTTGTCCGTATCGATATTGATGCGAGCCAGCTCGATCGCTGGCCGGCATTTCTGCCAATAGAAGCCTCAGCCAAGGAAACGGTTGAGAAATTGGCTGGCGCATTGCCGGAACGTCGCAATGCTCAATCCGGTGAAGATCGCGCACGCAAGGCCCGCGAGAGTGCATGGGCTGACATTGGTACCCGCACACAAGGCCAAGTGCGGTTTTTGAATATACTGCGCGATACATTGCCCAATTCATTGATCGTGGGTGATTCCACCCAGACCATCTATTCCGGCAATATGTATTACGACCACGACCGCGTAGGCGGCTGGTTCAATGCAGCTACAGGCTTTGGCGCGCTTGGCTTCGGTCCTCCCGCAGCAATTGGTGCGGCATTAGGCAAGCCGGACACCACGACGATTTGTATTGTCGGCGATGGCGGGTTTCAGTTTGTTCTCGGCGAACTTGGCGCTGCAATTGACGAACAAGTCCCCGTTATCTTCATCGTCTGGAACAATCAGGGCTATCAAGAAATCGAACGCGCAATGGTTGAGGTCAATATCAATCCGGTTGGTGTCCGCCCCTCGGCTCCAGATTATATCAAGATCGCTGAAGCCTATGGTCTGCCTTCAAAGCGGCTCAGCAATATCAATGAGCTGCCTTCCGCTCTTTTAGCGGCAAAAGAGAGCGAAAAGCCCTATCTCATTGAAATAGATGAAAAACTGGTTGGCTGAAGGATGTCCTACCAGCCAACCCGATTTGCCTATGGCCTATGGATTGTTTTGACTTCCAGAAAATCCTCAAGCCCGAATTTTCCACCCTCGCGCCCGTTACCGGATTGCTTGTAGCCACCAAACGGGCTGCCATAGCGATGGGGGCCACCATTGATATGCACCATTCCCGCCTTGAGGCGTGACGCAACCCGTTCCGCCCGCTTTGCATCTCCCGTCTGCACATAGGCCGCAAGGCCATAGGGCGTGTCATTGGCAATCGCGATAGCTTCTTCTTCCGTGTCGAACGGGATTAGCGCCAGAACCGGACCGAACACTTCTTCCTTGGCGATGCGCATGTCATTATTCACATCGGCAAAAATGGTTGGTTGCACGAAATAGCCGGTCTCATATCCTTTCGGCTTGCCAGCGCCGCCAACCAATACACGAGCGCCTTCTGCAATACCGGCCTCGATCAGACTTTGGACGCGGCCATACTGAACATTGCTGACAAGCGGGCCGATATGGTCGCCCTCCTCTTCCGGATTGCCAACGCGTGCTTGCTTTCCGGTTTCTTCCGCAATTTTCACAACCTTGTCATAGACCGAGCGCTGCACGAGCATACGCGTCGGCGCATCACATGATTGACCGCTATTGTTGAAGCACTCAAACACGCTACTGGAAACCCGGTCTTCAAGGTCTGCATCCTCAAATACAATATTGGGAGATTTGCCCCCCAGTTCCAGCGTGACACGCTTTACGGTATCTGCCGCATCCTTGCTGACGGCGATGCCAGCGCGCGTGGAACCGGTGAATGACATCATGTCGACGTCCTTGTGCTTTGAAAGCGCAGCACCGACTGAAGGCCCATCACCATTGATGAGATTGAAAGTTCCGGCCGGAAATCCTGCCTCATGCACCATTTCCGCATAGAGCATCGCATTAAGCGGCGTGAACTCACTTGGTTTCAATACGCAGGTGCTGCCTGTCGCCAGAGCTGGAATGACCTTCAATGCAATTTGATTCACCGGCCAGTTCCATGGCGTAATCAGCCCGCAAACGCCGATTGGCTCACGTACCAGCAGGTCGCCATTGGGCAAATCCTCTCGCATATGAATGCTTTTGAGGGCATCTATAAAGCCCTGAAGATGTCCCACACCAACATCGGCCTGCTGCTGCGTGCTCATTGTAATCGGAGCGCCCAGTTCCAGCGTGATCGTCCGTGCCATCTCATCATAACGACGTCGGTAAACTGCCAGCAGTTTTTCGAGTAACGCCAGCCGTTCCTCTACCGACGTCCGGCTGTAACTTTCAAAGGCTTTCTTTGCCGCTGCGACTGCACGATCAACATCCGCCGCAGTCCCCATTGAAATAACGGCAATCGGCCTTTCCGTTGCCGGATTAAGCACTTCCAGATCATTTGGTTGCAGCGGATCGACCCATTCACCATTGATATAGAATTTGCGTTTGTCGAGCATAGATCATCCTCCTGCTAACCGAACTTTCCCCATTCTGACCATCAATCAGACGATGGCAAGGCCCGCTGTGGCTGAATATATTTGATGTCGCAGACAATATACGACTTGCCGCATCCAAGCTTCTTGGCTGTGTGTTGCGGTACTATCCTCGCCCTATGGTTCATTCCTGCATCGAGCACGTGCAATCACAATCGGGCGCTGCTCACAGCATCCGGTCAATGGCGAATGCCCATAATTTCCAAGCCAGAATTCAAATAAAAAATGAAGGGGTACTTTAATGAAATCACTCTTATTGAGCAGCGTTATGGGATTGGCGCTACTCGGCGCGGTCAGCAACGCATCCGCTGCGGAATGCGGCGATGTCACCATTGCCAGCATGAACTGGCAGTCGGCAGAAGTTCTCGCCAATCTAGACAAGATCATCCTCAATGCTGGCTATGGCTGCAACGCAGACGTTGTGCAAGGCGACACTATTCCGACCCTCACCTCAATGACGGAAAAAGGTCAGCCGGATATTGCGCCCGAAGGTTGGATCGATTTCATGCGCGATATCATGGACAAGGCCGTAGCTGACGGCAAACTTGTCTATGCTTCCAAGTCGCTATCGGATGGTGGCGTGCAGGGTTGGTGGATTCCAAAATATTTGGCTGACGCTCATCCCGATATTAAAACAATCGATGATGCGCTTAAGCATCCGGAACTTTTCCCCGCTCCCGAAGACAAGACAAAAGGCGCGGTATTCAACGGACCTCCCGGCTGGGGCGGTACTGTGGCAACCGCCCAGTTCTTCAAGGCTTATGATGCCGAAAAGAAAGGCTTCACGCTCGTGGACACAGGATCGGCCGCCGGTCTTGATGGCTCACTGGCTAAAGCATATGAACGCAAGGAAGGTTGGGTCGGATATTACTGGGAGCCAACGGCCCTTCTTGGCAAATATGCGATGGTCAAACTGGATCATGGCGTGAAATTTGATGCTGCCGAATGGAAGCGCTGCAACACGGTTGCCGATTGTCCTGACCCGAAGAAAAATGATTGGGAAATCGCCGAGGTCGACACAGTCGTTACCAAGAAGTTCAGCGAAAATGCCGGCCCCATCATGGATTATTTGAAAGCCCGCTCCTGGGACAACAAAACGGTCAACGAACTGCTCGCCTGGATGACAGACAATCAGGCGACAGGCGAAGATGGTGCAAAGCACTTCCTGAAGAACAATGAAGCGATCTGGACCAAATGGGTCAGCGCTGAAGTTGCCGAAAAGGTAAAAGCTGAAATCAACTAACCCAGAAAATAAGGGGCAGCGGCTTGGTCGCTGCCCTCCATTCTAGGGTCCGGACCCTAAAAGCGTGTTGCGTAACGCAGGCCGTCATAGATCGCCGCATGAATGTTGCGGGCATGAACGGCATCGCCAATGCGCAAAAGATCGAATTGCCCTTCCGAACGAACCGGGAAAATCGCTCCGCCATTGACCAGCCTGTCATAATCGACCGCACCACCATTGCGCGAAAGCGGCTTCAATTCGCGGTAGAGATCGTCGATGGGCAATGTGCCATGCTCGACAACCACCTGGTCGACCGTTCTTTCTTCCCGATATTCTGGTGCGTAATCAGAGCCCAATATGGCGATGAGTTGATTGCCAAGGCGCTTAACCGACAACAGCCGAGTATTGATCGTCACGCGCACGCCTTGCTGTTGAAACACGCGCATATAGGGCACGTGATTCATGCCTCCCATCTCTGGCGCGAAAAAGCGCTCAGGACTAACCAGCTCCAGCTTTGAACCACCTTGCGCGATGACTTCAGCCGCACTCATACCTTGGTGCCCGCCATTATCGTCGTAGAGCAGGACATTTTCACCGGGTTTCACGGATCCAGCCAAAATATCCCAGCTCGACGTAACCAGATCGTCCCCGGCAGCAAGTGGCGGGTTCTGTGGCAGTCCACCCGTTGCGATAACGACAATATCCGGATCAAGAGATATAATATCATTAGCCTCAGCCCATATATTGTATTGCAGCGGAACACCGAGGCGCTCAAGCTCGGCAAGACGCCAATCAACAATGCCGATCATTTCCTTACGGCGGGGGTTTTTTGAAGCCAACATCACTTGGCCGCCCGCTTTATCAGCAGCCTCGAGTATTTCGACCCTGTGGCCAGCCTCAGCTGCAACGCGTGCCACTTCAAGTCCTGCGGGACCTGCTCCTACGACAACCACCGACTTGCTTTGGCTGGCTTTGGAAATCACATGCGGCATTGAAATCTCGCGGCCTGTTGCAGCATTGTGAATACACAACGCCTCTCCGCCCTCGTAAATGCGATCAAGGCAATAGGTCGCTCCAACACACGGCCTTATACGATGTTCTTCGCCTGCCATTATTTTACGTACGATATGCGGGTCAGCGATATGAGCACGTGTCATCCCCACCATATCCAGCTTACCCTCGGCAACCGCATGTCTGGCAGTGGCAACATCGGCAATTCTGGCCGCATGAAACACAGGAAACTTTGTCGCCTCGCGAACATCTCCGGCAAAATCGAGATGCGGGGAAGAGCGCATGCCCTGAATGGGAATTACTTCATTCAGCGCCGCATCCGTATCGATATGACCACGAATAATATTGAGAAAATCAAACTTTCCCGATGCTGCGATACGCCGGGCAATCTCCATACCTTCCTGTTTTGAAAGCCCCTGCTCCCAATCTTCATCCGCAACCATGCGAATGCCGACGATGAAATCCGGTCCGACAGCTTTGCGTACAGCATCGATCACCGACCATGTAAAACGCAGACGATTATCCAGCGAACCGCCATATTCGTCTCCTCGTTTATTCGTGGCGGGCGACCAGAAACCATCCATAAGATGGCCATATGCCTCGAACTCAATGCCATCCAATCCGGCTGCCTGCATGCGCTGCGCCGCAGAAGCATAATCCATGATGATCCGTTCAATATCCCAGTCCTCGGCCTCTTTGGGAAAAGCGCGGTGGGCTGGCTCGCGTATGGGTGATGCTGATATGACGGGCAGCCAATCGGCCTTGTTCCAGCTGGTGCGGCGGCCAAGATGTGTAAGCTGTATCATCACGGCAGCACCGTGCTCATGACAATCATCTGTCAATTCGCGCAACCACGGCACGATCTCATCGTTATAGGCGTGCAGATTACCGAAAGCAGGCGGCGATTCCCGGGACACGACAGCCGAACCAGCGGTCATTGTCAGCGCAATGCCGCCCTTTGCCTTTTCCGTATGATAAAGCCTATACCGCTGCTTCGGCATGCCATCTTCTGAATAGGCAGGCTCATGACTGGTCGACATGATGCGGTTTTTAAGCCGCAAATGTTTCAGCTGATAGGGTTGCAAAAGCGGATCATCATGTGACGGCAATGGACCAGTCCCCTTTTATTTGGGTTCATCCTAATCCAGCAATCGGCCTATGAGTTTCTTGCCCGCGACCTCTTTTGACACGCATCCGCCGCGGCACCAACACTTTGACACCCGCGAAGCAGCACAAAATGTGGAGGCTTCAGGGCCACACTCCAAGTGGGAACAGTTGCCACGAGCATTTAGAAATTTAATCTCCTCATGGAATTGCCGTGATTTTCGGTATATAGCCAGCGCCACTACCCTCGCTTTAAATGACAGAAAGACGCGCTTCCATATGACTATAGCGAATTCGCAGAAGATAACGGCCTGGGAAGACATAACCAGCGCCGTCGGCAATTTTCGGCTTGCAGCACTATTAGGTTGGCAGGATGTCGCTCAACGTTATCGACGATCAAGTGTGGGCGCCTTTTGGCTAACCATCAATATGGGCGTGTTAATCGCAGCTCTTGGCCTGGTTTTCGGCACAATCTTCCGGTCCCCGATGTCGGAGTTTCTGCCCTTCATCTGCGTGGGCCTGATTATGTGGGGATACTATTCTCAGCTCATCAACGAAGGCTGTGTCAGTTTCATATCAAACTCCGACACGATGTTGCAGTTGCCCCTGCCGTTCTTCACATATATTCTCAGAACCTGGTGGCGAAACTCCATAATCCTCTTCCACAATATCATAATTCTTCCGGTCATCCTTTTAATATTCGGAAAATTCTTTGGATGGGAAGCGCTTCTAGTGATTCCAGGATTCGCACTCGTTTCGATAAATCTGCTCTGGATGATGGTAATCTTGTCAATAGTCTGCACCCGTTATCGCGACCTGACGCAAATCATACAAAACATCATGCAAGTGGGAATGTATGTTACCCCCATCATGTGGCAACCGCATCAACTGCCTGCCGATAAATCGCTACTCATTTTGGACTTCAATCCCTTCTATCACCTCATCAGCGTCATACGTGAGCCGTTGCTCGGAAGTACCGGTAGCGCATTAAACTGGGGCGTTGTGTCCGCCATGGCTGTCATAGGTTGGGCAGTTGCGATGTTATTCCTGAACCGGTTTCGCTCACGCGTGACGTACTGGCTCTAATCAGAACTATGAATGAAATTGTGAAGGTAAACATGACTTCCATGTCTCTTGAAGATGTTACTGTAGATTTCCCTATTTATAACGCGAGAAGCAGATCACTTAAGAACCAGGTTATGAGCCTGGCAACCGGGGGGACAATCGGCTCGAACTCGGAAGGACATGTTGTCATTCGAGGCTTGGATTCGATAAATATAAGCCTCAAAGAAGGCGATCGGCTTGGACTTATCGGCCACAACGGCTCAGGAAAAACCACACTTTTGCGGGTGATGAGCGGTGTATATTACCCTTCGGGTGGCCGCATATCTATCAACGGCAAATGCACGTCTTTAATTAATATTTCGCTGGGTATCGATCCTGAGGCAACTGGCAGGGAAAATATCGGCATACGCGGGGCGCTTCTTGGCTTCTCAAAAAAACAAATGGCCGAGAAGCAAAATGAGATCGAAGAGTTTTCCGAATTAGGAAGCTTTCTGGATATGCCCGTCAGGACATACTCGACAGGTATGCAATTGCGACTAGCGTTCTCGATTTCTACAGTCATCAAGCCCGAAATATTGATCATGGACGAGTGGCTCGCTGCAGGAGACGAGAGTTTTCAAAACAAGGCAAACGAGCGGTTGCGGGGACTCGTCAACGAGACGAAAATTCTTATCATTGCTAGTCACTCTCGGGAACTTCTCCTTAAAAATTGCACCCGGATTGTTTGGTTGGAACACGGAAAGATAAAGATGGATGGGGATTCACAAACTGTTGCAGACGCTTACTTTGGCCATCAGTGATTGGAGCACACCAATAGTCCATATGTTCGCGCATTACCGGTAATGGGATGAATTCTTTGCAAGGAATTTCCGGGCACATTCGACGCGCAACAAATGTGCTGCATTTTGCCGGCAGAAAACTGTTAGAATCTGTTCGCATCTTTGGCATACGAAAAACCTTGTTGAGGATTTTCGGGTTCGCAATAAATGGCACATTATGGTCCCTAATTGCAAAAAGACGGGCGTCGCTTTTGTCCTCGGCTACCGATGAAAGCAAAGCCGCCCTGTCAACGTTTTATCCTGTGTCGGAAGGCCCCAGCGCATCTGAATTCATGACTCGGCGCGTTTTAATAGTTGCGGAAATGTCCATTCCCCAATGCAAAAAATATCGGGTGGACCAAAAAGCCGAATTGTTTGCCGAACTTGATATTGAAACCAAGATTGTCAATTGGACGGACTTCGACAAAGTCCGAAACCTTCTTCAGAGCTACCCGATAGTAATATTTTATAGAGTGCCTGCGGTGCCGGATGTCATCTTACTGGCGAACGAGTGTAAGCGCCTCGGGATACGAACATTTTGGGAAGTTGATGACCTAATCTTCGATCCGGAAGGCTATTCGTCCAATACGAATTTACAGCGTTTAGATTCTCACAGCCGAAACAGCCTGTTGGACGGGATGAAGCTATATCGCGAGGCGCTACTTCTCTGCGATGAAGGAATAGGATCGACGAAAGTCATTGCCCAAGTGATGACCGAAACTACGGGCAGACCGGCATACGTTATCGAAAACGCGTTGGATGCTGACACCATAAGAATAGCAGAAAATATCCGCGACAAGGTTACAAAACGGGTGCCCTTCGAAGACGGGGTAACCATCGTCTATGGTTCCGGCACAAAAACTCATGATGTCGACTTTTTGTGTGCCAGTGAAGCTATTTATAACGTTCTTGCGAAGCGTGCCAACGTCAAGCTTCGCATCATCGGCGAACTAAACATCGAATCCAGATTTGGCAGGTTTGCCCATAGGATTGAGCGAATCCCGTTCACTACCTTCGAAGGCTATTTAGAGACTATCGCCAGTGCGGATATTTCGATCGCCCCGCTAGAAAATAGTATTTTCAACAACGCGAAAAGCAACATTAAGTTTCTTGAGGCGTCGATTGTGGGGCTTCCGACTGTATGCTCGCCCGCCGAGGCCTTCTCTTCTGTTATCGTCGACGGTGAAACTGGCCTTCTAGCCTCAAGTCCAACTGAATGGGAACAAGCCCTGCTCTCGCTCGTGGATGATCCTGTAAGAGCTTCTCAGATTGGTGAAAATGCCTATCGCATGGTCCGCCAAATATACGCGCCGGAAAACATCGCAAACCGGCAATTGGCCTCACTTGTATCGACCTTTGCCAGTCCCAATCCAAATGTTACAAGAATACTTCTTGCGAATATTTACTTCTCTCCTCAATCGTATGGAGGAGCGACCATAGTTGTTGAGGAGATTGCGCAACGTTTCGCAGCTAACAAAAATGTTGAAGTGTACATATTCACATCTTGGTCAAATACCAGTGCAGGCGACTACGACCTAGTGCGATATAGCGCCAAGGGAGCCACAGTTTTTGCCGCAAAGGTGCCAATAGTCCGAAACCGTCTTATGGATATCAAGGACTATACAATGGGCCAGGTTTTCAAAGAGGTCCTGAAATCTATCAAACCTGACATCGTACAACTGCATTCAATCCAAACTCTGGGCGTTGAGTTGGCAACCGCTTGTAATGATTTTGATATCCCATATACGGTTACCCTTCACGATGCATGGTGGCTTTGTGAGCGGCAGTTCATGGTGACCGGTGACAACAAGTTCTGTAATCAACAATGGATTGATCCCCAAATCTGCTCCAGCTGCGTTCAGGACAGCCAATTTAACAGAGATCGCAGCGCAATTGTCTTGGAGTGTCTCCACCGAGCGGATGGGATAATCTCGCCAAGCGCTTATTTCAAAGAACTTCACATCCAAAATGGATTTGAGCCCGAGCGAATTTCGGTAAATAAAAACGGAATAAAAAAACCACTTCAAACTTATAAGCGCCACCCATCTGACCGCATTAGATTTGGCTACGTCGGGGGAGCTACTCCGATTAAAGGTTATGAATTGGTTCGAAAGGCTTTTTCGGACTTACCACCATGCAACGTTGAGCTGGTGCTTGTAGACAATACCCTTAATCAAGGCCGTAGCACGGTGGATTTGGAAGGACTAAACGCTTCGAATCCGGTGCGTGTAGTTGCGGCCTACACCCAAGAAACAATCGATGAGTTCTTTTCCCAAATAGACGTTCTTCTATTTCCGTCACAATGGAAAGAAAGCTTCGGACTAACCGTTCGAGAAGCACTGATACGCGATGTCTGGGTGATTGTAACTGAAGCCGGGGGAGCAACTGAAGACATAGTTCCTGGAGAAAATGGCGACATTATCCCCATTTCAAATAACAGTATCCATTTGAAAAACGCCATGGAAAACGTCATTCAGAAGCAAGAATTTCTCAAAACCTATTCCAATCCCTATAAGGATAATATTCAAAGTTTCGACAACCAAGCTGCAGAGTTGTTTGAGTATCTCGAAAACGTTATAGCGCGTCACAAGATGAAAGTTGCTTGAGCAAGCCGAAAAAATGGGAATTTCGCCATGTCTAAAAGCAATAATTCAAGCGATTCTAAACAAGCTGTCGAAGAAATTATCGAGCTTCCATTCGATGGCGAGCGATATATACCCGGCATGGGCGGACGTATCGCAGCGGAGCACTTAGCCCGCTACGCATTTGCGACACAATTTATACGCGGGAAAGCAGTGTTGGACATTGCATCTGGCGAAGGATATGGCACCGCCATTATGGCCGAGAAGGCAAAAAACATCATTGGCATGGACCTTGCCGCCAACGCGATTGCCTATGCGAAACGCAAATACGCAAAAATTCGCAATGTTCAATTTGAAGTTGGCGATCTTGCGCATTTGCCTTTCGATACAGACACATTTGACGTAATCGTCTGCTTTGAAACAGTAGAACATGTCGATGACCCAATTGCCGCAATCAATGAATTGCAGCGAGTGCTAAAGAGCAACGGCTTGTTGATAATATCCACTCCAAATAAGGAGAATTATAGCAATCGCTTCAACTATGATAATCCATATCATCTGAAAGAATTGGCATTTTCCGAATTTCAGGATGCGCTGAATAATACGTTTAAGCATACCAAATTGTTTGGTCAATTTTCGGGAGCATCCTCGCATGTCGTTGAAATCGACGGCCATGGAGAATGGAAAATGCCAAACAACGACTTTAAGATGACTTATGCAGACGTCCCGAAATGGACGGAAAGATTTGACGGTGTCACCGCCACTCCAATGTATTTTCTAGCAATTTGCTCCAACACCATTATTGACCTAAAGATTCAATATTACGGATTTTTCGATGCGAGCGACTGGCAAGTAATTGATGATGAATTCCTTCTACGCAAAACACAAAACGATTTAAGTGCTTGCGCAAATGATCGCCAGGAACAAGATGCCTTGCTTGAGGCAGCCAACCAAGCTCTCCACAGTCACAAGGTAGAAATCAGCTCGCTTAGGTCCTCGCTGCAAATAGCGCAAGAAGAACACGCGAAGCTTGCCAATGCCTTTGAGACCACTCGATTAGAAAATGAGACCAGATTGGCTCGCATAAACAGATTGTCAGATACGCTCGATAGTTTGAGAGAGCAACTTCACAACGTTCATTCTAGCACGACATGGCGGCTGGCAATTCGGTTAACTAGCATCATCCGCAGAACCCCATTTTTGACAGGCGCAGCAAAGTTTCTCGCTGGGTTAATCGCTCCTCGTGGGTGATATCAGCAATTCACATGCTCGCTGACGAATGTGAATTAAAGTTTGACAGGCCACCAAAGTGGCCTTCAATACACCTCTAGTTAATGCAATCAGAAGCTGAGATTCATGATCAAGCCCATTGCCTTCTACCTTCCGCAGTTCCATCCCGTGAAAGAAAACTCCGAATGGTGGGGAGCAGGTTTTACGGAATGGACCAACGTAGCCAAGGCAAAACCGAACTATGAGGGGCACTATCAACCGCAGATACCGAAGGACCTAGGTTTTTATGATCTCCGCATGCCGGAGACTTTAGCCGCTCAAGCGACGCTCGCAAAAGAATATGGCATATACGGATTCTGTTTCTACTATTACTGGTTTTCCGGTCGTCGTATTCTCGAAAAACCGATTGATGTCTTTATTAAAAACAAAATCGATATGCCCTTTTGTTTTTGCTGGGCCAATGAAAATTGGACAAAGCGGTGGGATGGCGGCAACAATGAGGTTTTGCTGTCTAACGAGCACAGCGTAGAAAATGACAATCACATCATTGATGACATCATCCCCACCATGCAGGATGATCGGTATATTCGTTATGACGGATTGCCCCTCATAATCGTTTATCGTCCGGACATACTCGCGGATTCTAAGAAAACTTTTGCGCATTGGCGGAAACAGGCGAAAGCTGCTGGCCTTCCAGGCTTATTCATAGCGTCTGTGGCATTTTATGATATTTTTCATCCTTCTGACTGGGGATGCGACGCGCTCGTAGAATTTCCACCGCACCAGTATCTTCAAAATTCTTTTGCTTCTGATGTGCCGAAATTCACTAATCCTGAGTTTTGCGGCAACGTAATGGATTATAGAGCCGTAATGTCTGCATCCATCGATCGTGTTCACAATGACTTTTTATTTTTTCATGGGACTATGCCTTCTTGGGACAACACAGCAAGAAGGCAAAACGACCCATTTATATTCAAAAACTCTTCGCCAGAATTATTTGAGTTTTGGCTACGCAATCAAAGTTTAAAGACACTTGAGGATACTCAAAATAAAGAGAAGTTTGTATTTATCAATGCATGGAACGAGTGGGCGGAAGGCGCCCATCTGGAGCCTTGCCTGAAGTATGGCCACCAACATCTAGAAGCGGTTCGACGTGGTACCAATGTTGAGCGATACATTACAAATATGCCTGCTCACGATACAACTATGGGGGCGTTGGCTGCAATAAAGTCCTATGACATCGCTAACTTTCGATATCTGACTGGCGTAGAAAGCGAATACAAGGCCGCTCTGAGTGAGATACAATCTCTTAGAACCCGTCGCAGCAAAACCGACGTTCCGCTCGCCTGGGTGATTGCAAACAAGCTGAAAAATCATCCTCCATTTTATCGAGCAGCTCAGATCCTATATCGTATGATAGGAAAAATTAGAGGCCGGTGATATGATTGTGAATGCCGTCATTGCTCATTTCGATCCCTATAGCGAGCGGTCGAAAAATTGGCACACATTGTTGACTGCAATCAGGCCCCACGTCCAAAAAGCTGTGGTCGTTTCAACAGGGATATCACAACAAGATTCAGAGATCGCCAAACAGCTAGGTTTTTCCGTCATAGCCCGTGACAATGTCGGTTACGATTTCATGAGTTATGCGGTCGGCGTCGATGTTCTCCAAGGCGACACGAGAGCTGACAAAATTCTATTCACAAACGATAGTTACTTTATTTCCGATGAGAAGAAGTTCGCCGATACTTTGTTAAAGCTGGTATCTGCAAAAGATGGTGCAGCATTTTTGACCTGTTCGTCACAAATCATTAGGCACGGACAAAGCTATTTATTCGCTATCGACCGAAAGGTTTTTTCACAGCGATTATTCCATGAATTTCTAAGTGGCGTGCGACCGCAACCCACACGCCTAAGCGTTATTTTCGCTTACGAAATTGGTCTAACGCACTGTCTGAATGATCTGAATGTATCATTTTCGTCGCTTGTCGATACCAGCAAGCTCTCCGGTCATATCTCGAGTGAACAGCGCAAAAGGGGTATCAACCCTACCCATGATTACGCTGAAGAGATTGAGGATCGTTGCGGCATTGTAAAATATGAACGCCTCGTCAAGAATCCGTTGCGGCTGGCCGAAACGCCACGCATGGCCGCAATCGCATTAGAAGCCGCTACAACAACAGCCGGATTGCCCGTGCAGGTGCCACAACCAGAGCCGCCGGCAGTCGTCATTTGTCATTGCCACTACGAAGAAGTGGTGGACGAACTTATATTAAAACTCGAACGCCTGCCCGATGGCTGTGAAATCCATGTCACATCGTCAAATTCGTCCATACTCTCCGCATTTAAGACGAGATGGAAGCGAAAGAAAGTTTATTTGAACGTATTAGCAACAGAGAACAAAGGTCGAGATGTATTACCATTCTTTGTTGCTCTTCGGCTTCTGGGATTAGCTGACAACATTCCTATCCTCAAGATACATGGCAAACGCAGCCTTTATTCACCACTCGGCGAGAAGTGGCGTAGGGATCTCTTGGATCAATTACTTCCAGATTTTGGCGGTATTGACGATATTATTCGGCAATTTGAAACCTCCCCTAAATTGGCAATGATTGGTGCTCAAGGTTCTTACGTCAGCGACCTCGGATATTGGGGGGCAAACGAAAGACGAGTATGCGAGTTTATGGAGCGCGGAGGTTATGCCATCCCCACCTCAGACGATCTAGGCTTTTACGCGGGAACAATGTTTTGGATTCGCTCCCAATGTGCGAACGAAATTTTGGAGTCTGTGGACTTTGCGCAATTCGAAAGCGAGGGTGGTGAGCGGGATGGCACTTACGGCCATGTTTTGGAGCGCGCCATACCGATGGCACTGCACTCCCAAGGCTGGACATTGCTGGAAGCAGGCTGTGAAAAAGAGCTATCGCCGGTATTAGCCAGGGAAAGGAGGCTTGAGTACTTCTGATATTTCTTGGCTTTGGAAGTAGATGGAAAGTAGGCGGCGACATCCACAGCATCAATACATTGCAAATTACCATTGCCGACTTGCCCTTGGCGCCGCAGGGCAGCGCACCAATGAAAAACAAACCAGCACAATACAAGGCGGTTAATCTTGCCGTCGGAAGTCGAGATAGCGTCTTGCCGCTTTACCTCTACGATCTGGTCAAGCCTTCACATTCATGTCGATTGTATTGCAACAGCAGAGGTTAGAAAGCACTTTTTCCAAACGCCAACCTGTGTTAGCGGCCATTTAGGGGGAGAAACCAAATTGATCATAGACCGCACACTATCCAGGGTAGAGCAAGTCTTTCAAAACATTGACCAACGGAGCATGGTCGGCCTCGAAATCGGCGCGTTAGACAATCCGATTGCCAGGCCAACTGCTGGCCAAGTTTTTTATGCTGACTACTGCTCTACGGCGGATTTGCGACGAAATCACGTAAACACGCCAACGGTGGACATCAATAGTATTGTTGATGTTGATTTCGTGACAAATGGTGGCTATTTGCGAGATGTTGTGCCGGACAGTTTGAAGTTTGACTATGTGATTGCATCCCACGTAATCGAACATGTCCCTGACATTATTTCCTGGCTTCAGGATATTGGACATGTTTTGAAACCAGGCGGCATCTTGTCACTGATTGTTCCTAATAAGGAGCATACTTTCGACAGCAGACGTTCCATTTCTGAACAAAAGGACTTTTTCGCAGCCAATATACTACGTCAAACGAAGCCATCACCGATTCAGGTGTTCGACTACTATCGCTGGCACGAGAGAAACGGCTCCCTTGTTCACACGCTTGAATATTCGATTGAAATGGCAAGAAAATCTATTAGCGATTATGTCGATGCTCATTGCTGGGTCTTCACAACAGAAACTTTTTATGACGAAATCCAGACTCTCATTGACGAAAACCTTATTCCTTACAAACTAGGTGTAGTCACGAAAACGCCTCCAGGTGAGATTGATATGTTTGCTCAACTTGTGCGGACATAGACATTTTTTCTATTGGTTGAGTGTCGACCATTGCACATTCGGGCAGTTTCTCCAGTTGTCATAAAGATCCCGGCAACGCCAATCGTTCAAGTCACATTTTATGCTAGCTATATCCTTCAATGCTTGGAGCCAGCGATCATATATAGTTCCGTATGTTTGCCGCAAAACACAAGCCTGGGCCACACTGGATAGTTGCTCTCGGATGAGAAATTTATTCTTCCGTCAAATCTGCCGGGAAGAAGACGACTCAACCTTATGCATAGGAAAAACTGTGTTGGACTGCCAATACATCACGGGTTCCGTAGATTAAAGCATTCCAATAACCATTACCGACAGGAACGGAGATCATAACACCATTGGAGGTATCCTGCACAAACGTCCGTCCAATATAGGCTGATGAGAGTGCAAAAATGTCTTGGCCAGCAGTAAAATCAGCAATAGCTTCGGTCACGCCGTACTCAATGTCATTGGTGAATTGAAAGGTATCGGCGCCTGTCCCGCCTTCAAATCGGTCCCAACCTAACCCACCATTTAAGACATCATTTCCAGCGCCGCCATAAAGCTGATCATTACCAGATCCTCCATACAACACATCATTATCCGGACCACTATCTAGAAAATCGTCACCATTGCCTCCATCCATGGCATCATTACCGATCCATCCAATAAGTACATCATTACCTCCGTTCGCACTCATCCAGTCGTCACCGGCATTTCCGTAAAGGCCATTGCGGCCCTCATTACCGGTAATGAAGTCATTGAAAGCACTTCCGGCACCAATCTCTATAAAGTAATCGGTCTGGTTCGTGTTGTGGCCATTGTAAATACTGACATTGTAAAAAAAGCCATTGACGCTAGAGAAAGCGCCTGGATTCAAGTTTAAAGTTGTTCCAGTTGTTGAACCGGAAAAATCAAGACTATCCCAACCGCCCGTATCATGAATAGTGAAACCAACATTATGGAGATATCCGCTGCCGGCTAACGCAAAACCACTCTTTCCACCAAAACCGTAAACGTCATTGGAAGTATTTGCGCTGACTTGCTGGAAGACTCCACTAGTATTCATAAAATACTTTCGGCTCAGGGCTTCGATGTCAGCAATTCTAGGGGTAGTGAGGAAGTAATCATATGGCGAATGGTGGGCCTGACTGGGGCTAAAGTACGACATTATCGAATATTGCCATGAATCGTATGTGTATTCAGCAGAACGGTCGTAATTGAACTCTTCATTCCAAATGCCGAGCGCATTGTAACTTCCGCCGTGACCAAGTCCTAGTGCGTGACCAATCTCGTGAATAATAGATTGAAAACCATACCGGCCGAGGGAGAAGCCGCCGCTACCCGAGTTCCAGTATTTATTGACATTAATGATCTTGGAATATGAGTCAAAATAAGCGCCCGAATCTGTATTAGTGAATTTAATGTCAAATGGGCTGCCTTCGGTGACTTCCTCAAATGTTATGGGCATGGTGCTTGACCATACGGCCATAGCCGCGCGTGTATCCGCCAGTTGTGTTGCGGAATCACTGCCCATCAACCCAGACAAATCTACCTGCACTATAAGATCAGGTTGCTGCTGAATAGGCAGGTTCTTTGCTTGCCAAAAACCACTTCGAAGGTACTCGATATAGTGATCAAAAGACGGATCAAGTGTATTGGCAGTCAAATTACTTGACTGTCCAATGGCTGTGCCTGCTGCAATTAGATTTGCAGAATCATAGTCCAAGTTGTCCGCAGATGGGTGAAACCTTTTCAGTCCGATTTTGCAAAGCATACACATATACGATCCCAGCTCATATTTTAAATATCACTAAAAAGCATTGCAATAAAACAGATTCCTTTGCAATCGGAAGTTGCTGACGCTGCACCTGCAGACCGCAGCCACCGGGCGATGTAATCGCCGGCGGTCTCATATCTCGTGATGACAACGCTGTAAGCTTTTGAGCAACGTGGATATGTTCCCAACGGCGCCAGCCCCAGCCTGGCGGGCGCAATAGCGATCCCGGGAAAATTTCTGCCGTCAGTTTATAGTGATTTTCCAAGTTATCTACGAAATTGGTCGACCAAGAATGAGAACATGGACTCGAAGATGAGACCTTACCTCAGTCGTATCTGGTCTCATTTCTGGCCGCAGCAAGACTAGGTGCTGCGTCTATTGCTCTGGATCTCTATTGCTTGATCGAGCGTAAGCCGAGATATCGCGTTAGGGCAATTGCGCTTCCACCTTATTCAATAGAGTGCGGCACTCAATAGAGCGCGGACTGCCGAGAGCGCAGCGGGAATGCCGCGATATAGTGTCGTGGATTAGCAATGGGCTAGCCGAATTGCACTTCGCTAGCTTGGTCTTGGCCAACCTGCTTGGTGGATGCAATGCGCCACGATTTGCAATTTTGGCCGTGCGACGATCTGCTATTCCACCGCTGGAGATGGTACGCCAAGCATTTTGGATCGGCCCGCCAATCGGGTTGCCCATTGCTTGCCTTTTATATTTATTGGATTCTCGAATAGATAGAAGCTCAAGGCTGCCACCGGTAGTACGCAAATTAATGTAATACCAACTGCAACGAGGTACCCACCAATGCGGCTAAATTCGGAATTCTGAATCTCTTTGTAAATCGGAAACAACAGAACAATAATCGGACTGTGAACCAAGTAAACAGAAAAACTTATCTTCCCAATCCACTCAGTTACATCGTTTACGAGAAAACGAATTGGGCACAAGCCTAGTCCAACGACGAGACAGCCGAACATGATACCATACCAATGATATGCATCAATGAATGATACGGAATTAGATGTTACAGCGAAAAACTGGACAGGCACAGAAGCTAATAAGATCGCTCCAATCTCCTGTTTGCGCGAATGCTCTTTCAGCAAAGGTGTTACATAGAAGGCTACAAGACCGCACATGAAGATCGGCAATCGATAGAATACGGAATAATTCAAATAGCTCTTCACATCGCTTACTAATATCGGCAATAACGTCACAAATATTTTGGCGACAGCAAGGGATACCAGTAGCGCAACAATTGACCGCGGGAGACTTTTGGTCACTCCATACAACATTGGGAAGATAAGGTAGAACACCATTTCAACGCCAATAGTCCATCCAGCCAAAACAACCGATGTTTGGAAACCATGACCTGGGAAAAAATTGAAAACAAATAAAAGATTCACGGCAACCGTTTTAACATTATATAAAAAACCAGCGGGATTAAAAAATGCGGTCACCAGGATCATTACATAGAATAACGGCGCTATACGAAAGAAACGTCTCAGCGCGAATCCCAGCCATGGCCTTTCTTCAGCAACGTGGCCCGGCATACTTAGACATAACGAAAACGCGCTAACAACAAAGAAGAGCTCAACACCCATCGTTCCGTTGGCAATGTAGATGTCAAACCAACTGGGCAAAGCCATTATGGGTTGGGGCATTTTCGCGACATGTACCAGAAGCACCCAAAGAGCTGCCAGTCCACGCAATGCGTTGAGATAAGCAAATCTAGTAGGCGTAGCTTGTGAGAACTGCAAGGCTAGGCCGCAACCTTTAAAGTTTCCAGCGATTTGCGTGATAAGATAATCTTCTTATTGTCTCCCCAAATGGCTCGTGAATCATACGGCCTCAGTGGAAAGGCACCCCAAACTGGCTTAATTTTAAGTCCATGGGTTTCAATGAAATTAAGAACCATGGTTTTTAGCGAAACCGGATCGCCAGAACAACAATTGATGATGCCCGTCACATCTTTTTGGCTTGCTGCATCAGCGATCATTTCTCCAAGCTCCGCAACATGAACGAAGTCATACAAGAGCTCTCCTGAATTCAACGGGAATTCTGCTTTTCCCTCTTCTTCCGCTTTGAGAAGCTTTGTAAAGATTGAATTGTTTCGTGCATCATCGCCCCATATGTAGAAGCATCGCGCCCATTGATCAACGGCCTGATACTGCTGACATAACAAAGATTGCACTTGCCTCAAATGATTTTTGGCGACTCCATAGGGATGTAACGGACGTGTCGGCGTGTTTTCATCGACGGGCCCAGTATGGAAGCCTATCTCATGGGACGTGCCGACTGAAAGTATCTGCTTGAGCCCGCCTTTCAACATATTCTCAATAAACGATGTGTGTGCCGTCAAATTCTCTAAATGCTTCGGGCTTTGATGAATAAACCCGTCTTCCCAAGCAAGGTGAATTACTACGTCTGGCCTACCGGTTTCATCAAATATATCCGAGGTCGACTGCAAAATATCACCTGAATATATTGTAGCGCCCTCGAGACCGTCTGTTCTGCTCCGAATTGCGGCGACAACTTCTTCTCCGCGGCGAACCAAAGCTTTGGTGACATAGCGTCCAACATAGCCATTGGCGCCGGTAACAAGAAATTTCATGATTTAGCAAACCTTCATGGATCTTGAGATGCCTATTCCATTCAGAAACAATAATGTCAATTATCTAGTTTTAATTTACTATGACATCTGCGGAATCAAAATGTTGGTTCTCTGTTACCGAATGTGAAGCACTTTGGCCGTGGATCGACCTAGCCGGTACAGCGGGCGCAACACGTAAAAGAGTCTTGGGAATCGATACAACAACGAGCGCTTGAATGCCAAGAGAAACTCTTTGCCCGTTGTCTTCAGACCCCACCTGACAGTCGGATGCCCTGCCGCCTTCCAAGATTTCATAAATCCTTCTACGCCTAGAAAATGAACCCGTGGTGCATGAGCCAACAGTGTCTGCAGTTTGTACTCAAGCAGTCCATAACTGAATGCCGCTTGATCCGGATTCATCACTTGCATTGTTATGAATCTGCTATCCGCTGCAACATAACTCATCGATCGTTCAAGTCCGTGAGCAAGCCCTCCATCAACATGATCTGGCTCGGCATTGAAATCGCCCCATTTCCATTTGTGTTCGAAGAGTTTTTTCAATGCGTCCGGTCGAAACCAGAACATTGTACCATAAGGGGCCACAGGTGTGTCGTCGTCCAACGGAACATGAATGTCCAAGTCTAACATTATTTGCTCGACCGTCGGCTTATTGGCAAACCATCCATTCCCCAAAGTGCTATAGCCGATGTGAATTGCTGGTGGATAGGCCATTCCAATATTTGAGTTTTGTTCAAACATTCGAGTTAGTTCCGACACATATCCTTTTGAATACAAAAGATTCTCGAGTAGATGCCGCTTAAATATCAAACTCTGTGTCTGTCCGACCTGTGGGGACTTCTTGGTATGTAATCTGCAAACGAGGTCATAGCGATCCTCAAGGAAAATATCTCGACAAGTGATGAACAGGGCTGACATGTCGCGCCCACGGTTCTCTTCCACCATACGCACGTCAAATCGGGCTATTGCCATTTCTTTTCCGAGCGCTTTTTCAATTAGAATTTTCTTGTCTTCACTGTCAGTCGTGCAGATGAAATCAAATTTTCCCGAAATATTATTTGCAAACGCAAGAAGTTCCGGCAGTAGATCGACGTAATAAACGTGCGCGCAAACCGCAATTCTCAATTTTGACGGCTTCTTTATTGCAGAGTCTTTTGGCAGAATTTTCAGAAGCCCAGCATTGGCGCTTAGTTCCCGAGGTTTAGTGGTTCGGGAAATATTCTCCCAGATCAGATCGGTATCGTAATCACTCTCTGCTTCGATAATTCTCAATGCCCGTGGCAAATCGATAGCTTGGTTGTCGTGAAACAAAGGCGTATGAAAGAAAATACGGCGCTTCAGAATTGGACTACGGTTCTCAATTGTTTCCGCAATGTCGATAAAGACCGGATAAGGAGAACCATAATCCTCAAGCTTTACATATGCGTCGAAGCTGTAGCCCAAATCCGCAAAATGCTTGGTAAATCTCGATTCATGCTTCAGCACTGAGTCATTATATGAGTTTATTGGCTCCATTTCGTCCCAATAGTGCTTGAATGCTTTGGAGGACAGAAGGGGATGCCGCACGGCAATAAAATGTGAGTTTATGTGAGCGGGAAGAATCCCGGTGTTCGTAAAAGGGTTGGGATCAAGCTTCCCATGGATCGATATGCCCCAAAAGTCGACAAGCAGCGTTCCCATTTTGTCGAACATTTCACTGAACGGAAAAATTGGGCCATAAAACGTGTGATTGTAAAGGATCAATTCGTCGAATTGTTTAAGCCTATCGTAGCCAATATGCTCGATACCCTCCTTGTATGCCCAGACGTCAAAATTTTCGTTCTTTCGAATAATAACATCATCGACGATATCAACCAAGGATAACTCAGATTCCTTTGACAGAGGACCATTGGAGACAAAAACTTGATAATCTACATGCTCCTTCATCGAACGAAGAAGGTGCAACATATATTTGTCTACAACCCCGTCTTCGTCGTAAAAAAAGGCAACTGCTGCACGCTTGGTCATTATCGTTGGAGCTCCATGGTTTAGAGTCGCGCATAAGGCATTTGAAAATACAAAGCTAGCCGGATTTTTGTTGATGACACTTTTGGCACCATCCGATCGACTTCAAAACGCTATCGCTTTTTTGGTTCGCCGATAGAGCACATTCCCGAACACGACAAGCACAAAAAGCAATACGGCACCCGATGGGCGCCGTATTCTGCTTTATAATCAAATACTTGGAAAAGTATTATGGTGCGGTCGAGAAGACTCGAACTTCCACGTCTTGCGACACAGCGACCTCAACGCTGCGCGTCTACCAATTCCGCCACGACCGCACTGTGGTAGAAGCCGAACATGTCGGCTTGGCGCTAGTAGCAAATAGGTTTCAGGGAAACAAGCCCTATCACGCTTTATCTCAGATAGTTTTTCATAAACTTGTCAAAAAGCCGCTCTTGTCGCATCCCACTGGAAATGACCCGCGAAAAAGTCCATATGCGCGGGACCCATCCTTGATCTCCGCGCGCGGAGCATGACAGGCAGTCTTAATTGGAATTATCCGCTCTATGAAGTCCAGCCGCGATGAACTCGCTCCCGCCTTTTTACCCCTCGAGGGATCATCGCCGGTGGCATGGGCAGTTGCCGACGGCCTCACTGATTATGATTTCGCCCTCGCCTTCATGGAAGAACGCGTCGCAGCCATCAGAGATGGAACAGCGTCCGAATTGGTCTGGTTCGTCGAGCATCCACCGCTTTACACGGCCGGCACGAGCGCCAAGGAGGTAGACCTGCTGGCAACCGACCGCTTCCCGGTCTATGCAACCGGTCGTGGCGGCGAATATACTTATCACGGACCTGGCCAGCGCGTGGTTTATGTCATGCTGGACCTGAAAAAGCGGCGCGAAGATATCCGTGCATTCGTGACAGCGCTCGAACAATGGATCATTTTCACGCTCGCTTCATTCAATGTGAAGGGCGAGCGGCGTGAAGATCGCGTCGGCGTTTGGGTGAGCAGACCGGAACGCCCAGCGCTGGCGGATGGCTCGCCTGCGGAAGACAAAATCGCCGCCATTGGCATTCGTTTGCGTAAATGGGTCAGTTTTCACGGCATCTCCATCAACGTCGAGCCGGAGCTGTCACATTTTGACGGAATTGTTCCGTGTGGCGTGCGCGGCCATGGCGTCACCAGCCTTGTTGATCTGGGGTTGCCGGTCGAAATGCATGATCTCGACCGCGCGCTGCTAGAATCTTTTGAAAGCGTCTTTGGCCCTATCGAGCCGGCTTAGTCAAACTCCATAATGACAGCGTCCACGGCAAGGCTGTCGCCCTGCTTTGCATTGATCACGGAGACGGTCAGATCGCGCTCGGCGCGCAACACATTCTCCATCTTCATGGCTTCAACGATAGCAAGTGTTTCGCCCGCCTTGACCTCCTGCCCGGCACTCACATTTACCGAGACGAGCAATCCCGGCATAGGACAAAGCAACAATTTTGACGTGTCCGGCGGAATCTTGACCGGCATCAGCTTTTCCAGCGCCGCAACATGCTTTTGCATGGGATGGGCGATGATCGACATCCCCTTCCAGTCAATTCGCATACCGTTGGAAACGGGGCGTAACTGAGCTTTGACAGGGCGCTCGTTGACATAGCCATCCCAAACGGCCTCGCCCGGACGCCAATCGCTACGAACGGTGACAAAGTCCCCACCCCGCAAGGAGAGCTCAAGCTTGACGGGAGGTTTGGCTGCGCTGCTGCGAATAATCACCGGCACATAATCGTCACCGATCCGCACCTCCCATTCCGCGTGAATCCTGCCGGAATGCGGGCGCAGCCGGTCACCCAGACGGTCCAGGCGCTCTTTGCGTACAAGCTCGGCAGAAAGTCCAATTGCCGCCAGAACATCAAGGTCATCTGCGGTTGGGGATATCGGCTGGAACCCGTCCGGAAATTCCTCGGCGATAAAAGCCGTTGAAAGCCTGCCTTCCCTCCAGCGGGGGTGCTGCATCAGCGCCGCGAGAAATGGAATATTATGCTCAATTCCGTCGACGACAAAATTGTCGAGCGCATCGGCCATCGCATCGACAGCTTCCAGCCGTGTCGGTGCCCAGGTGCAAAGCTTTGCCACCATAGGATCATAGAACATCGAAATTTCGGACCCTTCCGTCACGCCCGTATCATTCCGGATGACAGCTTTGCCCACAGGACCTTCCAGCGGCGGACGATACCGCGTCAGCCGCCCGATTGATGGCAGAAAATTACGATATGGATCTTCTGCATAAAGACGGCTTTCAACGGCCCATCCATTGAGCTTCACCTCGTTTTGTTTGATTGCAAGCTTTTCCCCAGCGGCAATGCGGATCATCTGTTCAACCAGATCGATGCCGGTAATCAGCTCGGTTACAGGATGCTCCACCTGCAAGCGTGTATTCATCTCAAGGAAATAAAAGTTGCGGTCCTTGTCTACGATAAATTCGACGGTGCCGGCGCTCTGATAATCAACGGCTTTGGACAGCGCCACAGCCTGTTCGCCCATTGCTTTGCGAGTTGCCTCATCCAAAAATGGTGATGGTGCCTCTTCGACGACCTTCTGGTTGCGCCGTTGTACGGAACATTCCCGTTCGCCAAGATAAATGCAATTGCCAAAGCTATCTGCAAGAACCTGAATTTCGATGTGGCGCGGATCGACAATGAACTTTTCGATGAAGATGCGATCATCTCCGAAGGAATTACGCGCTTCCGAGGTCGCGCGTTCAAATCCGTCGCGCACTTCAGCCTTGTTCCAGGCTATGCGCATGCCCTTACCGCCGCCGCCAGCGGAAGCCTTGATCATGACGGGATAGCCGATTTCTCCGGCGATCCGTTCAGCATGTGCAACGTCAATAATCACATCGGGTGAACCGGGCACAGTGCTGACCTTTGCCTCATTGGCAAATTTTTTCGATTCGATTTTGTCGCCCATCGCGATGATCGCGCGGGGCTTCGGACCAATGAATATAATGCCCTGCTTTTCCAGCTCTTCGCAAAAAGAGGCGCGTTCGGAAAGAAAGCCATAACCGGGATGGACAGCCTCTGCCCCGGTTTCCTTGCAAGCAGCGATAATCTTTTCAGGGACGAGATAGCTTTCGGATGCCGCAGCTGGTCCGATATGCACGGCCTCATCCGCCATCTCAACATGCACAGCATCACGATCAGCGTCAGAATAGACCGCTACTGTTGCAATTCCCATTTTTCGTGCAGACTTGATAACGCGGCACGCAATCTCACCACGATTGGCAATCAGAATTTTTTTAAACACTTAGACCTCCCAACAGATCTTTGTTTCTATTGTGAAACACAACTTTGCTCAACAGCTGTCAATTAATTGTACGCCGGTTCCGTGGTCTCTCGCTTCTTGCCCTCGCGCCAGATCAGATAGGCGCCTGATGCAACGATGATGATGATCCCGACCCATTTAGACGGCGTTGGAAAATCACCGAAAACCAATAAGCCGATGAGAACTGCCATGACAATTTCGAGATATTGGAATGATGCCAGCAGGGAAGCCGGTGCAAGTCGTGAGGCATGTGTGATCAGGAGATGTCCGATTGTGGCTATCAATCCCATCATGAACAGCAAAAACCACGACATGGCATTTCCTGGCATGGCGAATGTCATGTCTTGAATACCCAGAAATGCAGCAGGTATGAGGGCAATCAAAACGGTAATCGTTCCGCCAATCCCGGCATAAAGCTGCATCACAAGCGGCGTATCGACAGTGCCATAGCGGCGATTGAGGATAAGGTAGATTGCAAAGACCGCTGCTGTTCCAAGCGGCAGCAACGATACCCACCCAAACAGCTCCCAGCTTGGCTGTATGACGATCAATGTTCCAATGAAGCCGATTGCCACTGCAACCCGGCGTCGCCAACCAACTTGCTCCTTTAGAATAAGCGCCGACAAGACGGTCAACATCAGTGGCTCAACGAAAAACACCGCCATTGCGTCTGCGAGCGGCATATATTTGACGGCTGCATAAAAGCACAGGCTGCCAATACCCATAAGGAAGCCGCGAAACAGATTTCCCCACAGTTTCACAGGTATCAGGGATTTGAAGCCCGTCATGGGCACAATGATCATCATGGTCAAAATGGTTTGGACAACAAACCTAAAAAGCGTAGCTGTTGCAGGCGGCAGGCTGTCAAAGACCGAAAGCCATTTGGCTATAGCGTCCATCATAGGCAGGAAGAACATGGCGGCAGCCATCGCAGAAACGCCCCGCACCTGTTGTGAGGTCGTATTTTCCATCGCCAATACCTTTCTGAAGAAAGTCCGCTGGTAGGAATTTTGGCATATCTGCTCCACCAGAAAAAGCAATCTCGGCGCCTAAACAATCTCGCGCAATAGCTGCAAAATTTGACTTTTGGGGCCGTAAATGGTGCAACGAACCCTCCCAAGACTGAAAAAACAAGAAAAACTGGAGAATTCCATGAATTTTCGCTCGAATATCATGACCGAAACGCCTGACATGGACACCATGGGTGGACGGCTGCTACGGGCCCGCGATGCCAAATCCATGAGTGTTTCGCAAGTTGCCGAGCGCATTGGCGTCAAGACCCAGACAATCCTTGCATGGGAGTCGGACCGGTCAGAGCCGCGGGCCAATAGGCTTGTCATGCTTGCCGGGTTTCTCGGTGTTACGCCAACATGGTTGATGCACGGTATTGGTCAGGCCCCTGTGGATACCGCTGAAGATGCGGCGACCATCAATGCCGAAATAAGCATACTCAAGAACCATCATGAAAAACTCGGCAATCGGATTTCCAATCTGGAAGATCGTATAGCAGCGCTCAAAGCAGCGTAAAATATGGGGATTCACCGTTATGTTCAGCGGCGAACCTTGGAACATATGGCGAACGCCCATCGCGTTTAAACCGGAACCATGCAAAGATTAAAAGTGATTCGAAACCATAAAATACTGGCCTGCCATGGATGATACTAACGACCTATTTTCAGCAATCGTGAAGACTGCACGCGAGCGGCAGGAAGCAATAGCACCGGCCCAAAAAACCGAAGCACCTTCACAGGTTGCTGCGGCTTTGCCTGTTACGCTGACCAAGCCAGTTCCGGCTCGCGCTCCTGCGCGTGCCGTTCCGGAAACGAGCGGTAATTATAACGCGTCGGACATTGAGGTTCTCGAAGGTCTGGAGCCGGTTCGGCGTCGCCCCGGCATGTATATCGGTGGCACGGATGAGCGGGCGCTGCATCACCTTTTTGCTGAAGTCATCGACAATTCCATGGATGAGGCCGTTGCCGGTCATGCCAATTTTATTGACATTGATCTGGATGAAAACGGCTATCTGTCAGTAACTGATAATGGTCGTGGTATCCCGGTCGATGCTCACCCGAAGTTCAAGGATAAGTCCGCCCTCGAAGTCATCATGACGACATTGCATGCGGGCGGTAAGTTTGATTCCAAAGTCTATGAAACATCCGGCGGTCTGCATGGTGTCGGTGTATCAGTGGTCAACGCGCTTTCGGACCATCTTGAGGTAGAAGTTGCGCGAAATCGACGCCTTTATCGCCAACGTTTCTCACGCGGCATAGCGCTTGGCCCGCTTGAAGAAGTGGGTGAGGTGCAAAACCGTCGTGGCACGCGCATAACTTTCCATCCGGATGCAGAAATCTTCGGGCAGGAAGCAAAGTTCGATCCCGCGCGCCTGTACAAGATGGCCCGTTCCAAGGCTTATTTGTTTGGCGGCGTTGAGATTCGTTGGAGTTGCGCTCCCTCGCTGCTCGATCCCAAGGATCCGACACCGGACAAAGCAGTTTTCCATTTTCCCGGAGGTCTGAAAGAATATCTGGCTGCTTCGCTGGGCAAGGATTTTCAAGTTACCCGCGAAATGTTTGCCGGTAAGACGGAAAAATCCGGCGGGCATGGATCAATGGAATGGGCGGTTGCCTGGTATGGCGGCGATGGGTTCGTCAACTCCTATTGCAACACCATTCCCACAGGCGAAGGTGGAACTCATGAAGCGGGACTCCGCATCGCCCTCACCCGTGGGTTGAAAGCCTATGCGGAACTGACGAACAACAAGCGGGCATCGATCATCACTACGGACGACGTGATGATTTCATCTGCTGCCATGCTTTCCGTCTTTATTCGCGAACCTGAATTTGTCGGCCAAACCAAGGATAAGCTTGCAACGGTGGAAGCACAGCGCCTTGTTGAAAACGCCATTCGCGACCCGTTCGACCATTGGCTTGCTGCATCGCCGCAAGAAGCATCGAAACTGCTCGATTGGGTGGTGGACCGCGCGGAAGAGCGGGTAAAACGCCGTCAGGAAAAAGAGGTCAACCGTAAATCAGCGGTGAAAAAACTGCGTCTGCCGGGCAAACTGGCTGATTGCAGTCAAACCGGAGCGCTCGGTGCAGAACTCTTTATCGTTGAGGGTGATTCCGCTGGCGGTTCCGCAAAGCAGGCGCGGGATCGTGCGACGCAGGCTGTTCTGCCGTTGCGCGGCAAGATTTTGAATGTTGTCAGCGCCGGCCGGGAAAAAATGACGGCCAACCAGCAGATTAGCGATCTTATACAAGCGCTTGGCTGCGGTACCCGGTCAAAATATCGCGATGAAGATCTGCGCTATGATCGCATCATCATCATGACCGATGCTGACGTTGACGGCGCTCATATCGCATCGCTCTTGATCACATTCTTTTATCAGGAAATGCCCGACCTTATCCGCAATGGCCATTTGTTCCTTGGCGTCCCGCCACTTTACCGCATCGCTCAAGGCGGAACAGTGGCCTATGCGCGCAACGACGCCCATAAGGACGAGTTGATGAAGACGCTTTTCACGGGTCGTGGAAAGATCGAAATCGGCCGGTTCAAGGGACTGGGCGAGATGCGCGCCGATCAGCTCAAAGAAACCACGATGGATCGCAAGAAGCGCACGCTGCTTCGCGTTCAGATTGATGAAGAGTGGGCCAATGAAACGCGCCTTGCAGTCGACGATCTGATGGGAACGCGTCCTGACGCGCGCTTCCGGTTCATTCAGGATCGCGCTGCCTTTGTTGAAGAGCTGGATATTTAGAACAAGGTGGCATGAGCTTCATGCGTAGTTCGCCCTTCGACAAGCTCAGGATTGCTTACCATGAGGAAGGTGGCTGGGCTGCATAGATAGCTATGAGTTAGCAGAACTACTCCCTGCAAACCTCAACCTTCCTCACGGTGAGCTTGTCGAAGCACACAGAACAGTCTTAGCCAAGTCGAATAATCTAACCTATCGATGCTCTAAACGCCGTCCATTGGCGGCGCAGAGGTGAGATTTCTGCGATCTCGGTCGACGCATCGAAACCCTTTGCTTTCAACCGCTTCAAGTAGACCGGCGTCAGCCAAACGGGCAGATAAGCGGGGCGCAAAGATTTCGGCAATCCTTTAGAACCTGCCTGAAATTTGGAAAAATGATCCTCAGCCAGCGCGATCATGGCCGCGACAGCACGCTCGGTCGCTTGCCGGTCAGTGCCATCCAGCAGGACCTGCGAGGTACACCCCACAGCGCTAAGTACATCAGCAGGTATATAAACTTGGCCGCGACGGCGGTGTAACGGCAAACTCCGCAAAAGTCCTGTGATGGCTTGGGCAACACCGGCATGTCCTGCAAGATCGGCATGCTTTGCCGCCTGCTCCGTGTCAAGGATCAGCGATGCAAGCTGGATCATGGCTGAAGCCGTTTCTCCGCAATAACCTTCCAGATCATTTCGGCTCGGCATGGGATCATCGTAAAAGTCAAAAATCCGCGCTTCGCAATAATTGTCGAAAGCCGCATGGGGCAGATTGTATGTTTGAATAGTATCCACAAGGGCGGCGGCAACCGGGTTACCTGCTGCTGCACCATGCTCTGTGCCATTGATCAGATCGCGCCACCATTGCAGCCGCACTTCGCCCGGCAAAGGATCGTGAATCAAATCGCGAATCCGCGCGATTTCGACATTAAACGCGTAAAGAGCCGCTAAAGCGCCCCGCTTGACTTCCGGTGCATATAAGACAGACAGATAGCGATCAGGATCGGCGTCCCGCAGCAACTGGATGCAGTGAGTTTCATTGACATTCATGGGGTGAGATATAGCCGGACCGGAGAATTAATCCACCGCAAACAACGCCGCAGCCACGGCGCGGTTTTCAGCCAAGAGCACATTATAAGTACGCACCGCCGCGCCGGTGCTCATCGGATCGGATGAAATACGGTGCTTGCGCAATATTTCCCGCAACTCTTCCGGCAAACGGCGCAGTTCTGTACCAGTGCCGACCAGCAGGATTTCAATTTCCGCAGATTGTTCGAGAACTAGGGCCAAATCAGTCGCAGTCGGTACGGGCGGTGTTTTTGGCTCCCAGCCATGTATCCCGGAAGGAAGGCACAGGATCGAGCCGCGATGTGACATATCGGCAAACCGAAAACCGCCATTGCCATAAGCGTCAATGGGTGCGCGCCCTGGAAAATGCGCATCCCTAATCTCTATGCCTTTTGCCACTTTTAAATCCTGCTTTCGTCGGTAATTGGCGCAGGATGCTGCTCATCCATGACGTCGCGGCCCTTCAGCCCGAAGAGCATCAATAGCGGGCCAGCAACGAAGATCGAGGAGTATGTCGCAACAATAATGCCCACACCGATGGTCAACGCGAAGGAACGCACGTCATCGCCGCCATAGAGGTAAAGCACAATGAGGGCCAGAAAGGTCGCCAGAGACGTGAGAATGGTACGTGATAGCGTTTGATTAATAGACGCATCCAATATGCTGGACAGCGAAACATTGCTGCCATATTTGCGCAAATTCTCGCGTACCCGATCATAAATGACCACTGTATCGTTCAGCGAATAGCCAACAATCGCCAGCAAGGCGGCAATGCTCCAGAGATTGAATTCCATCTTGAAGACAATGAACATCAAAAGCAGAAGCAGCACATCGTGGATCGTTGCGAGAATAGCACCGAGAGCAAAGTGCCACTCAAATCGGAACCAGACATAGGCAAAGATCAAGACGAGGCAAAGGCCCACAGCCAAAATGCCTGCTTGAGACAATTCCGATGATACGGACGGCCCAATGACGTCTACCCGTGGAAGATTATACTCGTCCTGAAACTCGCCGCGGATTTTGACGCCCACGGTCTGTTCCGCATCTTCGCCCTCGCCCTGACTTCCCACAGTAATCAACGCCCGGTCGTCGGATTTGAAGCGTTCGATCTTCACGTCACCGATATTGAGTTCATCGAGGCGGCTGTAGACGTCATCAAGATCGATTGCACCTTCCGACGATTGCATTTCGACCATCGTTCCACCCTTGAAATCAATGCCGAAATTCATCCCGATGATCAGGAAAAGCGCAATCGCTGCAATGCTTGAAAGGGCGGAAAAGCCCAGCGTCAAACTCCGCAGCTTCATGAAGGCGATCTTGGTATTGTAAGGAACAAGCTTGAGCAGCGCGCCAGGTACTTCTTTTGGCTTGGAGCGTTGCACCCAAACCGAAACAAGCAATCGGGTCAAAGTGAACGTGGTGAACAATGTCGTGACAATGCCGATGGTAACCGTCAGCGCAAATCCATGCACGGGGCCGCTGCCAAGTGTGAAGAGGACCAGAGCTGCGATCAATGTCGTGACATTGGCATCGACAATAGTCGCAAGAGCACGGGCGAAGCCCGAATCTATAGCCTGGATAACCGAGAAACCAGCCCGCCTGTCCTCGCGAATACGCTCATAAATAAGTACATTGGAATCGACAGCCATTCCGATGGTGAGAACGATACCGGCAACGCCGGCAAGCGTCAGCGGTGCACCGAACAATGTCAGGACGGCTAGGATCAGAATGACATTCACAACCAGAGCAATGCTGGCGATCACACCCAGCAACCCATAAGTCAAAAGCATGAACAGGATAACCAATGCTGCGCCAACAAGGGCAGCGATTTTCCCGTAGGAGACGGAGGCAGCACCAAGGTCAGTACCCACGGTGCGCTCTTCAATGACAGTTACACTGGCAGGCAGCGAACCGGCGCGCATGACGAGTGCGAGATTGCTGGCACCTGAAAGATCGAAATTTCCAGCAATTTGCCCCGTATTTCCGGGTATCGCTTCCTGAATAACAGGAGCCGAGAGAACCTGATTATCGAGAACAATGGCGAATGACTGTCCGATACCGGCTTTTGTCGCCTTGGAGAAGCGATCCGCACCGACACTGTCGAGGTGAAATGTAATCACCGGCTGCTGCGTGGCCGTGTCAATTCCCGCTTGTGCATCGACAAAATTCTCGTTGGTAACGAGCGGCTCTTTTTTGACGAGATAGGCAACAGGCGGATCGTCAAAAGAGTAGACTACCTCATCGCCTTCGGGCGGCGTGCCGTCTATCGCCTGCTGCACCGGCACGGAAGAATCGACCATGCGGAAACTTAATTCGCCTGTGAGACTTAGAATGTCCTTGAGTAGCTGGGAATCGTAAAGACCAGGCACTTCAATCAACACCCGGCCATTGCGTTCAGTCACAACATGCGGTTTGGCGTAGCCAAGCTCGCTGAGACGGCGTGTAAGAACTGCAACGGTGGCATCGGTATCAGGCAGATGTTCTTTATCCACCTGCAGGCGCATGCGTGAGCCGCCTTCAAGATCAAGCCCGAGAGCAAGCTGTTTCTTGGGTAGCCAGTCCGGCAAACTGTCCAGCTGGCTCTGCGTAAAGGCATTGGGAAGCGAAAGTATCAGTCCGGCAAGGACCACAGTCCAGATGAGAACAGTCTTCCAGCGGCTAAAGTAAAGCATACGGTCGCAACCTCAAGAATCAGAAGGGCGGCTCCAGGGCCGCCCATCACTTAAGCTTTATTTCTTGTTGTCGGCAACCGGTTCGCCTTTAACGCGAACATCTGCAACCATGCCACGAAGAACACGAGCCTTTACGCCATCACCGATTTCAACGTCGAGCTCACCAGTGTCTTCATAAACTTTCGTAACCTTGGCGATAAAACCACCACCGGTAATAATGGTGTCGCCGCGGCGAATATTCTTCAGCTGCTCTTCACGCTTCTTCGCGGCTGTACGCTGCGGGCGGATGATCAGGAAATACATGATCACGAAGATCAAAATGAAGGGAAGAATGCTCATCAGCATTTCCGGAGCGCCACCGGCACCCGTTGCCTGTGCATATGCGGGAGTTACGAACATAGAACCTCCAGATAGATCAAATTTGAAACAGTCAGAACCAGCGCAATACAATGTTTAAGCTGGCAAAAGCAACAGTACAAAACCACCACGACTGCTTTTCCATTATCAGTCAACATGATAGTGACGTTCAAACTGAAGAATGTAAGGGCATGTCTGGTATGACTGAGGAATTGCTGAGCGAAAAACTTGACCGTTTGATTGCTGTGCTAGAGCGCATGGCGCCGCCAACCCCGCAGCCTGTCAATCTGGAAATTGCCGATTGTTTTGTATGGAACCCTTCCCGTCTCGGTTTCGATCCCGTCAATAAGGTCAATCGCGTCGACATTTCCTTGATCAGAGGTGTTGATACGGTTCGCGACATTCTCTTTGATAATACCAAACGGTTTGCCGATGGCATGCAGGCAAATAATGTTCTGCTTTGGGGTGCGCGTGGCATGGGCAAGTCTTCGCTTGTGAAAGCCGTGCACGCTTCGGTAAATGCCGAAGCTCCGGCCGTCGCTCACCCGCTCAAACTCATTGAAATTCACCGCGAAGACATTGATAGCCTGCCAGCCTTGATGGGCATCATCAAGAATACGCCCTACCTGTTTATCCTGTTCTGCGATGATCTTTCTTTCGACCATGATGATACGTCGTACAAATCATTGAAAGCCGCGCTCGAGGGCGGTGTCGAAGGCCGCCCGGACAATGTGATTTTTTATGCGACATCGAACCGCCGCCATCTGCTCCCGCGGGATATGATCGAGAACGAGCGTTCAACAGCCATCAATCCATCGGAAGCCGTAGAAGAAAAGGTGTCTCTATCGGACCGCTTTGGTCTTTGGCTTGGATTTCACAAGTGTAGCCAAGATGATTATCTTGCAATGATCGACGGCTACGCCGCACATTTTGATCTGGCTATGGAAAAAGATCAGCTTCATGCGCAGGCACTTGAATGGTCAACCACGCGTGGCGCGCGCTCCGGTCGCGTTGCATGGCAGTTCATACAGGATCTTGCCGGGCGTCTTGGTAAGAAGCTTTAAAATAAAAAAAGCCCATATCGAAACAATACGGGCTTTTTTGGAAATCAATGAACTGACTATAGTTCGAGATATTTTGTAGGATCGACGGGCGTCGAATTCTTGCGAACTTCGAAGTGAAGCTTCGGCGTTGTAGCATTGCCAGTCATGCCGGATGCGCCCAGCTCTTCGCCACGCTTGACCTTCTGGCCGCGCTGAACGTTCAGCTTGCTCGCATTGCCGTAAACGGTGACCAAGCCATTATCGTGGCGGACCAGAACCGTATTGCCGAATTCCTTCAGTCCATCGCCCGAATAGATCACGACACCGCTTTCGGCGGCCTTGATTGGGGTGCCTTCCGGAACCGAAATGTCTATGCCGTCGCTACCTTTGCCGTAATTGGCGACAACGCGGCCACGCACAGGCCAGCGCAATTGCGATGCACCCGAAGCCGATGGAATTGATGCGACTTCCTTCTCCGCTTCGCCTGCAGCCTTTTCACTCGCTTGCGGCGGGGTATAGGGCTTGGCTTCCGATCCGGCGGCGGCTGTAGCAGACGCAGGCGCAGCAGGTGCGCTTGCAACAACCTTAGGCTGTTCGACAGGCGGTGTAGCAGCAGTTTTCACCTGGTCAGTGCCGCCCTTGGGCTTCATCGTATTGGCAACATTTTGTGCCAGCGATGAATTGGACGGCGGAATGATCAGCGATTGCCCGAGACGGACTGTTCCGTCCTGCATATTATTGGCTTGCTTGATCGCATCGACATTCGCGCCTGTCTTGCGCGAAATGGCATGAAGCGTATCGCCGGATTGAACCTTATAGGTGCCGCTTGCCGTTGAAGTCGTGATGGGTTTTGCTGCGGCCTGCGCGGGCGCAGTAGCGGCAGGCATTCTGGCTTCGCGTCCATCTGGTGTCTTCAAAGTTGCAGACCCTGCGGGCGCTGTCTGCATGGGTGCCGCCATGGCGACCTGCTGCTGACGTACTGGCGCATTGTTCGCAACGGGAGCGAGAGCCGGGCGCGAAGGCTGCGAGGAAACCGGCGGCAATGAAGAAGCGCTTTGGCTGCCAACGGGCGGCAGACTACCGCGCTGAACACCGCCCGATGAGCGGATCGGCGCATTATTGACCGAAGCAGTGTAGGTTGAATCGACCGGCGCCACCGAACCACTGTTCTGGGTCTGCATGATCGATCTCTGGTTATCACTGTAACCAGAGCTGAAATCTGCACTGGAGAAACGTGACACCCCGGAGCTGCAACCGGCAGCAATGCCGGCAACTGTGAGAATGGCGGCATTGAGAGCCAACCGCCGTGACGCTTTGTCTAGTGTACTCAAACGCATCGCTTAATCCCGCCCGTACTCATACAAGAATATTAGACGCATTAGATCGCGTTAATGTTACCCGACCGTTAAAACTTTCGAAAATTTGCAAAAAATTCACCAAGCTCGTAAACGCTTGGCTCAGCCGCAGTCAGGTTAAAGCGCCGAGGAAACCCCTTCGGCCAAGGGCAGGAACCTTACGCGCATCAACTCCTGCTGGTCAAAACGGCTGCCAATCTTTGTTAGACGTGCAACTGTCTGCTCCCCGTCAACAGGGCCGATAGGCGCCACCAAAATACCGTTGGACGAAAGGAGATCGACAAAATGCCTTGGCATAGCGTCGAACGCAGACCAGACGATGATCCGGTCAAAGGGGCCATCGCTTGCGAGCCCCAACCGCCCGTCTGCATGTTTGATAATACAGTTTTCAATTTTCAAAGCCTGAAGACGCTGCTGCGCAAGCTCAACCAGTGTGCGATAGCGTTCAAGTGATAGGACACGTCCTGAAAGCCGGGCCATGACGGCGGCGGTAAAACCGGAACCCGTTCCAATTTCCAAAACCCGGTGCGATGGTTCCAGCTCGAGCGCCTTGATCAACTGAGCCTGAAGGTCCAGGCCTTCAATGAATTCTCCGCACTCAATAGGCAATACGCCCTTACTATAAGCGACATTGCCAAGGTTACCGCTCACGAAACTCATGCGAGGCGTGGCCTCAAGAGCGCTCATCAATCTCTGGTCGCTTAGGCCCAACCTGCGCATACGCAGCACAAAAGCCGCAAAACCTTCACGCTCGGACATGGCCGGTTTCATATAAATGTTTCCTCAAGAACGGCTCGCATCTCATGCGCGGTCAGATCCAGCTGCAATGGCGTTATGGAAATGTAGTTGTTGCGGATCGCAGCGACATCGCTGTTTTCGGCAGGCACATCCTTACCCCGTCCATATCGAAGCCAGTAATAGGGCAAACCGCGCCCATCGTGACGCTCTTCAATCGTCAACCCGTGCGAAAGCTTTCCCTGTACCGTCACGCGGGTGCCTGCGATCTCGGAAGCCTGGCAACTGGGGAAATTGATGTTGACGAGAACGCCCTTGCTCAATTCAACACCAAGCACTTTTCGAAGCACATCCGGAGCGCGCTCTTCCACAATCTCCCATGGCAGGACGCGAGCGCCACCGTTGAGATTATACTCTTGTGATAAAGCGATGGATTTGATCCCCAGCAACGTGCCTTCAATGGCTGCGGCGATCGTACCCGAATAAGTTACGTCATCTGCAGTATTTGATCCGGAGTTGACGCCGGAAAGCACAAGATCTGGTGGCTCGGGCATCACATGCTTGACGCCCATGATGACGCAATCGGTCGGCGTGCCGCTCACTGCAAAATGGCGGTCATCAATCTTGCGCAGCCGCAATGGGTTGGAAAGCGTCAGCGAGTGAGCAAGTCCACTCTGGTCCGTCTCAGGTGCAATGACCCAAACATCGTCAGAAAGCTGGCGGGCGACACGTTCAAGAACACTCAGACCTTCCGCATGAATTCCGTCATCGTTGGTCAAGAGAATCCGCATCGCCCTACCCCGTTTGTTTAAGCCGCTTTTTCGATCCGTGTCAGCCCACCCATATAAGGCACAAGTGCTTGAGGAACTGTAACGCTGCCGTCTTCATTCTGATAATTTTCGACAACTGCAATCAAAGCGCGGCCAACAGCAGTGCCCGAACCATTCAATGTGTGGACAAAACGGGTGGATTTCTCGCCCTCTGGCCGGTAACGGGCATTCATCCGCCGGCCTTGAAAATCACCGCAAACAGAACAGCTTGAAATTTCGCGGTAGGATTTCTGTCCCGGAAGCCAAACTTCCAGATCGTAGGTCTTTTGCGCGCCGAACCCCATATCGCCGGTGCAAAGCGTCATGGTACGGAATGACAGATCAAGGCGCTTAAGCACCTCTTCCGCGCAGGCAGTCATGCGTTCATGCTCTTCGACGGCGCGTTCCGCATCGGTGATCGAAACCAGTTCCACCTTCATGAACTGGTGCTGGCGCAGCATGCCGCGCGTATCACGCCCGGCGGAACCCGCCTCGGAACGGAAACAAGCCGTCAAAGCAGTCATACGGATTGGCAGATCGCGAATATCGAGAATCTCGTCACGCACCAGATTGGTCAGCGGCACCTCGGCAGTGGGGATGAGATAGCGGCCGTCAGTGGTCTTGAAGAGATCTTCGGCAAATTTCGGCAATTGCCCGGTGCCATAAAGCGTATCGTCATTGACCAATAGCGGCGGATTGACCTCCATATAGCCATGCTCCGTCGTGTGCATGTCCAACATGAACTGACCAAGAGCCCGTTCCAGCCGCGCAAGCTGGCTCTTCAATACGGTAAAACGGCTGCCGGACAGGCGCGCAGCCCGCTCGAAATCCATATATCCAAGCTTCTCGCCTATTTCGAAATGTTCTTTCGGTTCAAACGAAAAGTTCTTCAGATGGCCGACGCGGCGCGTTTCCACATTGCCGCTTTCATCCTTGCCCAGAGGCACACTATCCAGCGGAATATTGGGCAGCACTTCAAGCGCCTCATTGAGCGCGCGCTCTAGCTGGCGCTCTTCCTCTTCTGCAGAAGTCAGCGCTTGCTTGATATCGGCGACTTCCGCCTTCAACTGATCGGCCGCTGCCTGATCTTTGGCGGCCATCGCCTTGCCAATTTCCTTGGAAGCGGCATTGCGACGCTCCTGCAGCCCTTGAGATTTTGCAATGGATTGCCGCCGCTTTTCGTCAAGCTCTATCAAACGTGACGAAATCGGCTCCATTCCGCGCTTGGCCATTGCGGCGTCGAAAGCCTGCGGATTTTGGACGATCCATTTAATGTCATGCATGAGAGTAAAGCCGTACTGGAATAATTATATCTTATGGGGCGAACCCCGGCGAACTGGAGAGTGTCAGGACGAGATTTCGCTCGACTGTGCTTCTGTCTCAGCCGCACGCTTTTTCTCGATCAGACGCGCCATCCAGATGGAAATCTCGTAGAGAAGGATGGTGGGAAGCGCAAGACCGATCTGGCTGACAGGATCGGGCGGCGTGATCACCGCGGCAACGATGAAAGCAATCACAATCGCATATTTGCGCTTTGATCTGAGACCTTCATAGCCGATCAACCCAACCCGGGCCAAAAGGGTCGTCACAACCGGCAACTGAAAAACGAGTCCGAACGCGAATATCAGCGTCATGATAAGGCTGAGATATTCGGAAACCTTGGGCAGCAAGGAAATTTGCACTTCACCGGCCCCGCCGGTCTGCTGCATGGCAAGGAAGAACCACATAACCATCGGCGTGAAGAAAAAGTAGACCAGAGCACCGCCCATGAGAAACAGAATTGGTGAGGCGATCAAAAACGGCAAGAAGGCCATGCGCTCATTCTTGTAGAGCCCGGGCGCAACAAATTTATAAATCTGGGAAGCAATAACAGGGAAGGCAATGACGATACCGCCAAACATGGCAATCTTGACCTGCGTGAAGAAAAATTCCTGTGGCGCGGTATAAATCAGCTGCGCCTTTGCCGGATCAAATCCTGCCCAGCCCACTGCCCATTGATAGGGAATAACCAACAGGTTGAAAAGCTGCTTGCCAAAATGGAAGCAACCCAGGAACGCGACGAAAAAAGCCAGCAGAGCCCAGATAAGACGACGGCGCAGCTCAATCAGATGCTCTATCAGCGGCGCTGAACTCTTGTCGATTTCATCGTCGGTATTGCTCAAGATTTCGTCCCCGTATCACTGCTCTTGGCACGTGGCTTAGCCGTCTTTTTGACCGGCGCTGCGGCTGCTTTGGCAGCAGTCTGTTTTGTGACAGTCTGTTTTGTTGTGCCTGGCTTAACAGCGACTGCCTTTGCAGGCCCCGCGCTGGCGGGTTTAGCGGTCGTCGTGGTTTTGGGGGCTGCCTTTGGCTTGGCCGCAGCCCTCGGCTTTTTCTTTGGCTCGTCAACAGGCGGCAATGGCTCCATCACCACAGGTTGCGCCTGCGTGGCACCGGGCGCTGATGGGTCGGGAATGGCCACATTATCCTTCGCCGTATCCGTCGCATCTTTCAATGTAGAGCGTATTTCCTCGCCTATCGTTCTGACGGGATCGAATACTTTGCGTATGTCATTGCGCGGGTCGAGGCTCTTTGCATCATTTATAATGCCACGAACATCATCAAGTTCGGCTTCTTTCAGAGCTTCATCAAACTGCTTGCGAAACTCACCTGCAGTTGCCCGAAACTTAGTCGTCGCCTTGCCGAACGCACGCAGCATTTTGGGCAAGTCTTTCGGACCTACAACCACAATCAGAACGACCGCGATGACCAGTATTTCCGACCAACCAACATCAAACATTTATCATGCTCCAGCCACAACGCGGCCATTCAGCCACGCGCAGGGCAAGGCTCCCGCCCTTACCGTTCAAGACTTCTTGGTCTTTTCCTTGACTGAATTCACTGGCTCACTTGTCGTGTTGTCAATGGTCTTGGAATTATTGGCGTCCGCAGCATCTTCGTCGCTCATGCCGCTTTTGAAGTTCTTGATACCCTTGGCAACATCGCCCATCAGCTCAGGAATTTTGCCGCGTCCGAAGAGAAGCAACACGACCGCAAGCACGATAAGCCAGTGCCAGATTGAAAAACTACCCATTTTACCCTCACATTCGCCCAGTGGTTTGAGCTGATCTAAGCTTTTTCCCCGTGCTTTTCAAACACAAGTCGCTTTTGTTCTTTCACATTCGCGTAAACCCAGCGCAAGCCCGAATTGATTTGCGAGGTACGAATTTTGCCTTAAGGGACTATCCGCCGCAAATGTGGCGAGAAATAATGTCACTCCTGCTCAACCTTAGGTGTCAAAAGGCCCAGTTCTTCCAGATCGATATCTGTCAAAGGATCTTCATCCTCGGTCAGTTCGTCCGGATCGTTGAAAGGCACAGGAATTGCAAAATTGGTTGGCATGCGGGCGGAAAGCAGCCCTGCCCCGCGCAGCTCATCTATGCCGGGCAGATCGCGTACTTCCTGTAACCCGAAGTGATCGAGGAACGAGGCTGTTGTTCCATAAGTTATGGGGCGACCGGGCGTGCGGCGACGCCCCCGGAATTTGATCCAGCCCGTTTCCATCAGCACATCAAGCGTGCCCTTGGAGGTTTCAACACCGCGAATATCTTCGAGTTCCGCACGCGTTACCGGCTGGTGATAGGCAATGATAGCAAGCACTTCGAGAGCTGCCCGCGACAATTTCTTGAGCTGTACAGCCTCGCGATTCATCAGGAATGCAAGATCTGCGGCAGTGCGGAATGCCCACGCACCACCAACCTGCCGCAGATTTATACCGCGATTGGAGTATATTTCCTGCAACTCTCCCAGCAACATCGCAACGTCAACATCCGATGGCAGGCGCTCTTTGAGGGCTTTTTCTGTTACAGGCTGCGCCGATGCAAACAGGATCGCCTCAACCATTCGCAACGCGTCTGATGTTTTGACTGCCGTATTCCAGTTGTCCTCAGCCTCTTGCCTGTCAATTTTGACATCGTCATTTGCAGGATCAGCCATTGACCACATCCTTCATTGGTTCTTCCGGCCGGTTGCGGAGGTAGATCGGTTTGAAAGCGCCCGTCTGGCGGATTTCCAGATGTCCCTCGCGGACCATTTCAAGACTTGCAGCAAAAGAACTTGCTATTGCCGAAGCACGTTCTGCCGGAGTCGTAATAAATTCCAGCAAATATTGGTCCAGCGCGGTCCAGTCTTTCATCTCGCCAACGAGACGCATCAATATTTCCCGAGCATCCTTGAGCGACCAGACGGAACGCCGCGCAATCTGCACATGCGAGGTCGCGCGCTTTTGCCTTTGTGAGGCATAGGCAGTCAGAAGCTCATATAGCGTGGCTGAGTAAGCATTTGTCTGATCAACAATAACAGCTTCCGGCATGCCACGGGGAAAGACATCACGGCCAAGACGATTGCAGTTGATAAGCTTCATCGCCGCGTCGCGCATTGCCTCAAGCCGTTTCAGCCTGAATTGCAAAGTGGCGGCCAGTTCTTCGCCGCTTTCACCTTCTTCGCCCGGAGCTTTCGGGATGAGCAGCTTCGATTTCAAATATGTTAGCCAGGCGGCCATGACCAGATAATCAGCCGCCAGTTCAAGGCGAAGGGCCTGTGCCTGCCGGATAAACACGAGATATTGTTCAACAAGGGCAACAACAGAAATTCGCGCCAGATCGACACGCTGATTTCGCGCAAGATGCAGCAAAAGATCAAGCGGCCCCTCAAACCCTTGAATGTCGATGACAAGGGAAGGCTCGCTGGCAGCGCGATCAACCTGGCTCTCCCAAAGCGCCTCCATTGGAGCTGCTTTGTTGCCATTCATGTTTTTTTCGCTAACTGCCAAACCTGTCTCGCTTCCCTGTTATCGCACTTTATGCAACCGCCTCGAACATGCTGCGGAATTCGTCCCTGAGCTCTTCTTCACTGGAAGCGTCGGGTTTCCGTTTGTATTTTATGGCCTTTACCGCCCGTTCAAGTGCCTTGCCTTGCAGCTCCGGAGTGCATGAGGCAACCGCCGTCATTTGCTCCATAATCCCGTGACAATGAAGCACCATATCCAATCCTGCCGCAAAGATTGCTTTGGTTCGGTCGAAGTAATCCCCAGAAAGTGCATTCATGGAGACGTCATCGCTCATCAAAAGCCCGTCAAAGCCTATATAGTCACGGATAATCTCTTCGACCACCTTACCAGACGTCGTAGCCGGATATTTAGGGTCGACCGCTGAAAAGATCACATGAGCGCTCATGGCCATTGGCAGATGGGATAGCGCTTTGAAGGGCGCAAAATCATGCTCAGCCAGTTCATCCAGCCCGGTCGCAACGGTCGGTAGCTCGTGATGCGTATCAGCAAAGGCCCTGCCGTGACCGGGAATATGTTTCATGACCGGCAGCATGCCGCCCGCCAGCAATCCTTCTGCTGCCGCACTGCCCATGGCTGTTACAATGTCCGGATGCTTGCCATAGGCGCGCGTACCGATCACATCATTGGCACCTTCCACCGGCACGTCCAGCACTGGCAGGCAATCCACGTCAATGCCAAGCTTCAACAGATCAAACGCATGCAGGCGGGACAAAAGCCAAGCCGCCCGCAGCCCCTTCTCCTCATTTTCGCGGTAGAGAGCGCCCAGCGCCGAACCCGATGGATAATCAGGGGCCAATGGCGGGCGCAAACGTTGCACACGTCCACCCTCCTGGTCAATTAGCACAGGCGCATCATTGCGCCCGACCAGATCACGCAAATGCGCGCACAAATCTTCGATCTGTGCAGCTTCGCTCACATTGCGTGCAAAAAGAATAAAACCCCAAGGACGTTCATCGCGAAAAAACGCAATCTCATCCGGAGTCAGTTTCAGGCCGGTGGTACCGGCAATCCATGCTTTTGATTCGCTCATATTGGGAGTCTACTGCTTCAATGCACAAAAAGAAAAGGCGGCCAGTGGCCGCCTTTTCTCTTATTTTTGTCTGTTCGGTCTATTGCGTCACAAAGCAGCTTCCGCCTGCGGATTTGTACTTGGAGCACAAATTCACCGCGTCGCTCTTCGAGCCGGCAGGGATACGTACACGATAGAATGTGCCCTTTCCTGCAATCTCGGCCTGCTTGATATCGACACCGCGTCCGCCAATAACGCCCGCATGTTTCTGCGACAGCGATGCATAGGTCTTCTGCGCACCCTCAACGCTTGGCTGCGAAGCAACTTGGATGAAATAGCTTCCAGCAGCAGGTGCAGCCGAAGCCACCTGTTGTGTAGGAGCATTTTTGGCTGGCACGCGATCAACAATATCGAGCGGCTGTTCGGCAGGACGCGATTCCACCACGGGAACGTTTTTCGGAGCAACCGAGGCGACTGTTTCCTGTGTGATCTTCTTCGTTTCTACCGGCTTGGCCGCAACTTGAGCTTTTGGAGCAGCGGGTGCCGCAGCGGCTGGCGCTTCTGGCGCAAGCGCTGGTTCCGGCTCAACCGGATCTCCTCCCGCAAGTGCAGCAACAGGATCATCCGCTGAGACAGGCCCCGTTGCTGTGTTGCCGGGACGTTCCACGGGAGCAGCGGCGGCACCAGTGCCTGCCGGCGGCGCGTCAGGAGTAATGGAGGCAACCATCGTTCCGTCCGGCTTGACGACCATTGTCTGAACCTTACGCGGTGCAAGTGCACCATTGCGTTCCGGAGCTGGCTCATTTGCCGCCAGATCTTGATCGGCAGGGTCGATACGCGCATCAACCTTGTCGGCGATTGGCACTTCATCGTCTTCATCGGCTGCAAGATCAACAGGATCCTGGCGCGTTGTTACCAATTGCTCCTGTTTAGGCGTTACCGGAGCAGCGGTTGCGTCCTTATCGAAAACAGCCTTGTCCTGATTGGGAACGACAGCGCTCGCCGTTGCTTCTGGCTGAACCTTCATCGGCGTCTTATCGGCCATGATGACCACGGGTTCACCACCCGTCGAGCCAGTCCACTTATATGCGAGCGCACCCGCAACAGCGACCAGAACCACAGCAGCAGCCACACCCGGAACGAACAGAGGATTACGGCGCGGCCTGTTTTCGTTCTGCGCATAGGCTCCAGCAGCAATGTCGACATCATCCTGACGCGGATCATAACCGAAATTAGCATCGTCCTCAGGACCGTGCTGATAACGGGCCGAGGCAGCAGGAGCCTGCAATGCTGCTCCGGCTATACCTGCCGCAGCGACACCGGCAGCCGCATAGCCAGCTTCATTGTAACGGCTTTGTTCGGCTTCATTGCCAAAGACATCGGCATAGATTTCAGCAAACTCGTCCTTTGCAGGTTCCGGCTGTGCCTGTTCCTTGGGCGTTGCAGCAAAATCATTGTGCTGTGTGTCGGATTCGATCGAGCCGAATACTTCGGCAAACTCGCTCTCCAGCTCGTTGAGACCATTGTTCTGGGGAGCATCGTCTTCGTAGTTCACCATCGGAAGATCGAGTGACTCGGTGTAGTCAACCCGACTTTCGGTAACGGCGATAGTATCCACATCAGGTGCTTGAACCGGCTTGGCGGCACGATCGAGTTCATCCGCATAATCGCTCAAGGCATGAACTTCTGGAACCTTAGGCACCCCGGCAATAGGAGCAGCAACTGGAACGGCGATCTGTTCCCGCACTGGCGCAAGCTCTTCCTCGGCATCCATCGGCACTTCAAAATCATCAAGCGCTGCCATCAGTTCCTGATCATTGAAAGCATCTTCGATTTCCGTGTCGGAATTTTCCTGCTCGGCATAGGAAACCTGCGGCTCATAAGAAGGCTCTGGTGCAGCATAAGCAACCGGCGCAGCAATCTCCTCCACAGGCGGCTCATACGCAGCAGCGGGCAATGCTGGTGCATAAGCGACCGGAGCAGGCGCTGGCGCTGCTTCTGGCTGCTGGTAGGCAGTTGCGCGGCTGATAATCGGCGCTGCTTCCGTGCGACCGGCTACATTGGAACGTGAACCGTATCCCCAGGATGCATTCGCAGACCTCTGCACAACTGGCCTTGCCGATCCGGCAAGCAGTGTTTCCAATTCATCTTCAAGGCTGATCGCCGGCGCGGCTGCAACTGGCGCAGCGGGAGCTTCAGCGCCTGTATTTGAAATTACACCCTCGCCTGCTTCATTGTCGGCATAAGCCGTCTCCGGCTCATAATCCGCATAGTCAGGCTCTTCGTAAGCGGCGACGGGTTGCGCAGGAATGTCGTAAGGCTGCTCAGGCTGCATGGCCGAAAGCTCGCGCTCGATTGACTCCTGAAATTCGCTAGCGTCAGGCTCGTCATTCTGCTGATTGCGATCTGATTCAGCCGAAGCGGACTGTGAGGTGACTTCGTCATCGAAGCCTCCCATCAGTTCGCGTTCAAGATCCAGAGCAAAATCATCATTGGACCCGGAAGGTGACTCATCCTGCTCCGGAGTTCCCATAATGCGGGATAGCTCCATCAGAGGATCATCAATACCGAATCGCGAATCATCCTGCCGGTTAGAACGCTGAAGATAGTTTTCCGCCATGGCGTTAATCCTGTACTCTCAACTGTGGGACGTCCGAAAACGTCACGCATTGGCCATACCAGCGCAATGTGGGCAAAAGTTGACAGGATTTCTACGCTTATTAGCGCATTTCAGTCGGAGCGTCCGCACCAATAATTGACAAACCGGACGCCAAAACCTTCGAAACAACCTGAACCAGCCCTAGCCTGGCTTGGGACAAGTTTGGATCGTTAACCTTAATAAAACGTAAGTCCGGATTTTCAGTGCCTTTATTCCACTGTCCATGCAGCGAACTTGCAAGGTCATAAAGGTAAAATGCGACCCGGTGCGGCTCCTGATGAAGCGCAGCTGTTTCGATCATGCGCGGATATTCGGCAAGCTTGCGGATAAGCGCAATTTCACTCTCGTCGGTCAGCAAATTGAAATGCTTCGCGCTCGCCGCCAGATCCACTTCGCCAATGCCAAGCTGCTCAATCGCCTGCCGGAACACCGAATGGCACCGTGCGGACGCATATTGAACGTAGAACACAGGATTATCTTTCGAATGTTCCGTTACTTTGGCAAAATCGAAATCAAGGGGTGCATCATTCTTCCGGTACAGCATCATGAACCGGACGGGATCGCGGCCAACTTCCTCAACCACATCCCGCAGGGTCACAAATTCGCCGGATCGCTTCGACATCCGCACCGGCTCGCCATTGCGGTAAAGTTTGACGAGCTGGCAAATCAGTACCGTCAGCTTTGCCGTGCCGCCCGAAACTGCGCGCGCCAGTGATTCCAGCCGCTTGACGTAGCCGCCATGGTCTGCACCAAGCACATAGATCATCTCATCGAAATGCCGGTCATACTTGTCTTTGAAATAGGCAACGTCCGCCGCAAAATAAGTGAACTGACCATCCGACTTCACCAATGGCCGATCGATATCATCACCCACATCTGTGGACCGGAACAGGGTTTGTTCCCTGTCTTCCCAATCTTCCGGCACTTGGCCTTTGGGTGGAGGAAGCTTACCCTTGTAGACATGCCCCTTCAGCGTCAGATCATTGATGGCCGAGCGGATGAGCTTCGCATTATTGGCGTGTAGCGTCCTCTCGGAGAAAAAGATGTCGTGATGAACGTTGAGCGAAGCCAGATCGTCACGGATCATTGCCATCATTGCGTCGATAGTTCGGTCCTTGACGATCGCAAGGCTTTTTTCTTCCGGCATTTCGAGCAATTTCGTACCGTAATCGTCGGCCAGCGCCTTGCCGACAGGAACGAGATAGTCGCCCGGATATAAACCGGCAGGAATCTCACCGATCTGTTCTCCCAAAGCCTCGCGGTACCGGAGCATGACAGAATTTGCCAACACGTCGATCTGCGCGCCGGCATCGTTGATGTAATATTCCTTGCCAACTTCGTAACCGGCAAAAGATAGAAGATTGGCCAGCGCATCACCCACCACTGCGCCGCGGCAGTGCCCGACATGCATTGGACCTGTCGGATTGGCTGAAACATACTCGACATTGACCCTATGGCCATAGCCGAGCTTTGACCGGCCATAATCGAGTCCGGCATCAAGCATGGTGGAGAGTTGCTGTTGCCAGTAACTGTCTTTCAGCCTCAAATTGATAAAGCCCGGACCTGCAACATCGACTGAGCCGACATCAGGATCATTCTTCAGCGCGTCACCGATTTTAACGGCAAGTTCGCGTGGATTCTGACCGACGGCTTTCGACAACACCATCGCTGCATTGGTTGCAATATCGCCATGACTTGCATCGCGAGGTGGCTCGACGCCAACGCGCGACAGATCGACTGCTGCACCATCAGTTGTTTTCAAATCAAGTGCTTGCAGGGCGTTCTTAATCCGCGCATCGAAGTCCGCGAAGATGTTCATGACGTAATTCTCATTCGAGGTTTATAGAAAAGTCTGGGGCCTCATGGCCAAAGTTGAGCCTGCTCTAGGACAATTCGGGCGTATGGTCAAACAGCCTGCGATGCTCGCGCACAGCATAAGTGTCGGTCATACCACTCAGGAAATCGGCAACCAGGCGAGCGCGGGCGGGCATATCTGCCTGAACTTGCTCGTTCCTCCAGCCTTCCGGCATTGTTTGAGCGTCATTCATATAGGCTTCAAAAAGATCTCTCACAATCTTGTCAGCCGATTTGCGCACTCTTAGAACACTTTCGTGAAAATACAGATTGTCGTAGAGAAATGTCTTCAGTGCCTTCTCTTGCAATCTCATAGCCTCGGTGAAGGCGACAATGTTTTGCCCAGCATTGTGTATGTCTTCGATCTTTTGAGGTTGGATACGATCAAGATTGGCTTGTGACTGATTTATAACGTTCTCAACCATCAGGGTTATCTGGCGTCTGACAATCTCATGTGTCGTGCGAACTTCATCAAGTTTGGGATATTTTGTCCTTACAGCCCGCAAAATATCGCCGATTATTGCCACATCTTCCAGAGCGTCCAAAGATAGGAGGCCTGAACGAAGTCCATCGTCAATGTCGTGAGCATTATAAGCGATATCGTCTGCTATTGCGGCGCATTGCGCTTCAAGAGAGGCATAATGCCCAAGTTCCAGATTAAACTGGGCATTATACTCAAGGATCGCCGCCGGAACAGGATGACCAATGCCTCGCCCTTGGGTATCCATTAGCGGGCCATTATGTTTGACAAGCCCCTCCAGCGTCTCCCAGGTCAGGTTTAGACCATCAAACTCGGCATATCGCCTTTCAAGACTGGTTACGATCCGCAGCGATTGCGCATTATGATCAAAGCCGCCAAAATCGCGCATCTTTTCATCCAACGCGTCTTCGCCGGTATGGCCAAAGGGCGTGTGACCAAAATCATGTACCAGGGCAATTGCTTCAGCCAAATCCTCATCAAGACGCATTGAGCGAGCCAGGGCTCGGGCAATCTGCGCCACCTCAATCGTGTGCGTGAGCCTCGTGCGGTAATGGTCGCCCTCATGGGCAATAAAAACCTGAGTTTTATGTTTCAGACGGCGAAACGCCGTCGAGTGAATAATTCTGTCGCGATCGCGCTGAAATACGGTGCGCGTTGGACTTTCGCTCTCAGCTACGAGCCGCCCACGGCTATGCTGTGGATCGCTGGCATAAGATGCCCGTTCCCTGTAACCAAAACCCACATCCTGCATCGACATTATTTCACTTCCCGCCTTCTTGTGCATGCTTCGGAACATGCGAGCACGGCAGTACCACCCATTAACACGCATGCCGTTGACTTCACCGTCGCCAATTCTTAGCTATGGTGTATAATGAATGGCAAGGCGTGACATGATGATGTTCTGTCTTTGGAGCCGGGCGGATGTTTCCCGCGAAGGAATGTGAAGAATGACCGAAGTTGTAAATGTTTCTGTCTCCGACGCTGCGGCCAAGCGCATCTCGGCAATTTTAAAATCCGACCCTGACAAAACCGCCCTGCGCATCTCTGTCGAAGGTGGCGGCTGCTCAGGCTTTTCCTATAAGTACGATCTGGTCGATGCACAGGATGCAGATGACATCGTAATCGAAAAATTGGGAGCAAAGGTTTTGATCGATTCGATTTCACTGCCCTATATTGGCGGGTCGGAGATTGATTTTGTCGATGACCTGATGGGCCAGTCTTTTCAAATCCGCAACCCGAATGCCACATCCTCATGCGGTTGCGGCACGAGTTTCTCCGTCTAGGCTGCTCGCCTCTTCTCAAGCTGTTTCAAAAGGCTGTCTCGCGACAGCTTTTTTATTTCCCCTCAAGCTTCAGCGCCTTTTGCCGCCTCGCGCAAATCGTCGGCACTCCCCAAAGCCCCATTGAAATACCAATTCAGCAAAACTGACGAGACCGATGCCAGAAGAATGCCGGATTCGATCAAGGGATGAACGGCGTGCGGCATCCACATTTTGAAGTCGGGGGCCACCAGCGGGATCATTCCCAAAGCCAATGACACTGCCACAATGAAAAGGTTGTTGCGGCTTGATTGGAATTCCACCTTCGACAATATGCGTATGCCCGTCGCTGCCACCATGCCGAACATCACCAGCCCTGCCCCGCCAAGAACAAATTGCGGCAATGATTCAACGAGAGCGCCCATTTTGGGCATCAGCCCGAGTATGAGCAGTATCAGACCGGCCGCCACGCATACGAAGCGGCTTTTAACGCCGGTCACGCCTACGAGCCCGACATTTTGCGAGAAGCTCGTATAGGGAAACGTGTTAAAGACACCCCCAATGACTGTTCCCAGACCATCTGTGCGAAGTCCGGCTGATAACATTGGCCGGGTTATTTTCTTTCCCGTCAGATCGCCAAGAGCCAGAAACATGCCCGTAGATTCGATCATCACGACGATCATGACAAGACTCATGGTGATGATCAGCACAGGATCGAAAATCGGCATGCCGAAATGAAACGGCGTGATGATTGCAAACCAGCCGGCGGAAGCAACTTTCTCGAAACCCATCATGCCCAGACTTGTTGCCACGAGCGCGCCAATGACGATACCGAGAAGCACGGCAATGTTTGAGATGAACCCCTTGCCGAAGCGCGCAATGAGCAGGATCGAGACAAGCACAACAGCGGAGATCGCAATATTCGAAAGCGGCGCATAAGCAGGATTTTGCAGCGAAGGTGCAAGCGCCAGCTTTTGCGGCAATGCCGGTAAAGCAGAACCCGGCGCGGCGGCAAGCTCGGTAATCGCTTTAAGCCATGCCGCATGTTCGGGAGAAACGATTTTAGGAGCCGTGGGGCCAAAGGGATTACCGAAAACCCAATTGATACCGACCCGCATCAGCGAAACCCCGATGACCAGGATAATCGTGCCTGTCACCACCGGCGGAAAGAAACGCAGCAGACGGCTCATAAGCGGTGCCAGCAGCATTGCTACAAACCCCGCACCGATAATGGCGCCGAAAATCAGCCGCGCTCCGTCCGGCCCCGTATTGGCATTGGCCATGGCGACCATGGGACCTACGGCAGCGAATGTTACGCCCATCATCACCGGCAGCTTTATCCCAAACCACTGGGTTGCGCCAAGCGACTGGATGATCGTCACGATCCCGCAGACAAAGAGATCGGCGGAGATCAGAAAAGCAACGTCTGCAGGCGCTAACTGCAAGGCGCGGCCTACGATCAAAGGCACCGCAATCGCCCCCGCATACATGACGAGGACGTGCTGAATGCCCAAGGCTGCAAGACGGGGCACGGGCAAGCCCGCATCAACATCATGAATATGTGAAGGACTGCTCATAAATACCCCCAATGGCTTGACCGGTTGATGACCGGACGAGTATCGTTTTCCCCACTAATGAGAATGACCTATATTGGTCGTTGCGCAACCGAAAACTCAGCAAAGCCAAGTGTTTCCCATGAAAATTGTCACCTGGAACATCAACGGCGTCAAAGCTCGCATCGAGGTTCTCAAGGCTTGGTTGCGGGAGTCCGATCCGGATATTGTTTGTTTGCAGGAAATCAAATCTGTCGACGAGGGTTTTCCCCGCGAAGAAATTGAAGCGCTTGGCTACCATGTGGAGACGAACGGACAAAAGGGCTTCAATGGCGTCGCTATCTTGTCGAAAACCTCGCCCGAAGAAGTAACGCGAGGACTTCCCGGCGAAGACGAGGACGACCATGCGCGTTTTATCGAGGCGGTTTTCTCAACGGAAAAGGGCATGTTGCGCGTCGTCTCGCTCTATCTGCCCAATGGCAATCCGATCGATACGGAAAAATTCCCCTACAAGCTGCGCTGGATGGCCCGTTTGGAAAAATGGGCAGAGGAGCGTTTGAGCCTCGAAGAGCCGCTGATCCTGGCCGGCGATTATAATGTCATCGCTGAGCCTATCGATGCGCGCAATCCCGAAGCCTGGGTAAATGATGCGCTGTTTCAACCTGAAACGCGACAGGCTTTCCGCCGTTTGGAAAATCTGGGTTTCACCGATGCGGTGCGCAGCGTGACCGATGCGGCTGGAACTTATACATTCTGGGATTATCAGGCGGGCGCCTGGCAAAAGAACAATGGCATTCGGATTGACCATCTCATGCTGTCACCGGAAGCGGCCAATCGTCTGGAATCTGCCAGCATAGAAAAACATGTCCGTGCCTGGGAAAAGCCTTCGGATCACGTCCCGGTCGCGATAATTATCGTCTAGAGCGGATTTTAACGCTATGCGGATACGATGATGGGTTCAAGCCAAGTTCTTCGAACTTGGTTTGCGCTGACCGCTATTAGAAATCGCCAGTCTTTACGATATCGCCAGCCAGAACCATGGCCGTGCGGCGATCCGCTTCATCCGCAATCGAAAATGCCTGTTCCTGAATATCACCGATCCAGATGCGATCCTTGCCGGTTGCGTGTTCAAGCGCTGCCGTCATCATTGCCAGCCCGCGAACGGTCTTGCCAGCCTGAAACAACAGATTGCCAAGCATCGCTTGAGCACCGGCATGGCCCTTTTGTGCTGAGAGCCGGAACCAGCGTGCTGCCTGATTGGGGCTTGCACTGCCACCCTCGCCGCGCATCAGCATTTTGCCGAGTTCGAACTGTGCGTCCGGATCACCAAAATTCGACGCTGCCTGCAGATAAAGGTCGCGGGCGGCACTTGGGTTGGAATTGATGGGTGAATTTGGGATGCCGCGTTTTACATATCCGGCAAGAGCTACAAGCGCATCTGCAACATAACTCTCATTCTCGGTGCCTTGATCAGCGCCTTCCTGGATGACTTGCTCAAACATCTTATAGGCTTCGTAATCGTCTTCTTTTACGCCGTCGCCTTCGGCATACATTCGTCCGAGTTTCCAGTTTGCGCCCTGATGGCCTTTTTCAGCGGCAAAACGCAAGGCTTTGACTGCCTCATCCTTGTGACCGTTTTTGTAGGCAGAAAAACCAAACTTGAAGAGAGCAAAAGGGCTGGAATCCTCGTTCATCTCATTCTTGGTATCAAAAGCCATGCAGGGCAGAGTCATGGCGCTCAGGAAAAGACCAATTCCCACAATGGGAGCGAGAAAACGATCAGCAATCAGCATGGCAGCTTAATTCCTTCGCTCGGGCTCGCCATTGTCGCAGCCGCTAGGCGCGCCGTAACGGCAGACCGGATTTCAACACCGCCAGTCAACACCCTTATGGCGGCTCGCAACGGAATTGTAGAATATTTCAGATCATTTGAGCCATGGTTGGGCAGATTTCCGGCAATAGTGCGGCTGCGCTGTGCAGAATTGTTCCAGTATTCAAGGTCTGGATTAATGGCCGATGATCGCAACTCTAAAATAGAATTGCGATATGCCACTGCGTGGTGGCTTTTCGAAGCTTCATGCGAAAGTAGTGTCGCGTCCATCATTACCCCAAAACGGTACGCCAGCAATATTGCCTGACGTTATACCTCTAAAAGGTTACCGCCTTATCGAGGTGCTCCGGGTTTGTGGCGCAAAATGGGCAAATTTGGCTGCCGAAAGCGCTGTGTGAATCATCCTGGCCACACTGTTGCCGAATCGTCACAAAAAGTGATGCCTAAACACAAACCGGCATGGATGCCGGACGCTATCTGCCGCTACGGTTTCCCCCGGGCAAAGGTGGCCATCGATCAAATGCAGGCATTGACCAAGGAAGCCACGGTACCAATAAAAAAGCCCGGCATCTTTGCCGGGCTCTTTCGCTATTTCGTTAAGCAGTGATCAGAACTTCAGCTTGCCTGAGATCGACAGCGCTGACACGAAGTCATCGCCGAAATCATACTTGGCATCATTGCCGCAGCCAGTGTTGACGGTGCACTTTGTCGGACCGTACGAACCGGAAGTGAGCATACCAACTGCACCGCCTACGCGCAGTTCAACATTCTTGTTAGGCGACCAGGAAACGCCGCTCGACAGCAACCATGTGTCTGTCTGAGTGGTCAAGCCTGTCGAAGTTCCACGGTCCCAGGAAACCTGAACCTGACCGCTCCATTGGTCGTTGAACTTGTGACCAACACCTGCAGCAACCGTCCAGCCATCCCGGAACATAAGATCGATCGATGTCGCCTTGGCAGGTGAGTTAGGTCCGCAGGAAACTGCACCCCTTGTGGATATTGGGCAGAACGACACGACTTCGAGAACGCTCCAGTCAACCCACTTAACCGAACCGAAAGCCAGCCAATCGGGCGCAATACCTGTTTGGATTTTGAATTCCAAAGATTGCGGCATGGTTGCCGTGCCGTAAACATCGGTCACACGGCCAAAGAGTGCCGGGGTGCCAGGAATTCCTGCTGGCAGATCAGTAAGATCGAGAGTGCCTTCAACGTCACCGAGATCGACTTCGGCATTGTAGATCAAGCTTGCGCGCAATGCGATTTCTGGAATTTCGTAAGCAGCACCGATACGCCAGCCTACACCATCACCTTCGAGTTCAAGCAGGCCGTTACCGTCAAAACCAAGCCGCCGGAACGCGGGTGTAACCATCCGCTCTTTGAAACCTTCGACCTTTTGGTAAGAAACACCGCCGAGTGCGCGGAGGAAGCCTTTGCCAACATCGAACTTGTAAGAGCAAGTCAAACCATAATCATGGCTTTCGATCTTGGTTTCGATGTTCTGGTTGGAGCCCTTCCAATCGTCACCTGGGTTGGTATGAACTCCCCATGGCTGGCTATACTGAGCCAAGCAATCGAAATCCTCAGTGATGCCAACTTTAACGCCGACGCGAGGAATGGTGTAATTTTCGGTCTCGCTGACAGAAGATTTGCCACCTGCATTAAGACCCTGTGCATTCTTGATCTTGCGATCAGGCATGACATAGATCACGCCAGCTTCAGAGGCGAAACGATCTTCGCTGAACAGCAGATCGTAATTGTAGCCTCCGCGCTCAAGCCCCCCGGCTTGCGCAGCAGAGGCCACACCAGTCAACAATAGTGCCCCGCCCAACATTGTCGAAATAGCTTTAGACATTAATTCCTCCCCGAAAGCTTTATAATGTGCCCCGAATGTCAGCCTAATTCGGGAAATATTACCAATACGTAATAGGTAACAAAGCAATCTTATTGAGTGCAATATCTTTGATTGCGCCCCGTTATGGGAGAAAAACGGGAGATTCTTCAAAAACTGACTTTTTTCGAAAATCAGTTCAAAATTATCGCGGGTTTCCCACTAGTCACAAAGCATTATGGGGGAAATAGCGGTTTTTTAGCCAAAAAACGTCATTGTTGCGCAAATGCAACGCACTTCAAAAATGACAAAATTGGGGCTTTTGATCGACGAAAATGGGGTGGCTCGCCGCATATTTCAAGGGACGAGCCACTCCAAATTTCATTATCGGCAATAAAACTCCGGAATCAGCTCGCCTCGCGAACGCGCCGTATCGCTACTTCGATTTTACCAGCGGCCTCCTGAAGCTCGGCCAGTCGTTCGCGTTCTGCCTGCACGATCTCCGGTTTGGCATTGGCAACGAATTTCTCATTGCCGAGCTTTTTACCGATCTTGTCGCTTTCATCGGCGATCTTACCGGCCTCCTTGGTCAGTCGCGCAATTTCAGCATTGACGTCAATAAGGCTGCCCAGTGGCAGGCAGGCTGTAGCTTCGCCGATGACAAATTGTGCCGAACCCTTAGGGGCCTCGCTTCCCAGCGTAATCGTGTCCACGCGCGCCCGCCACTTGATCGCAGCTTCGTGACGCTGCAAGCGCGCCTCGGTGGCTTCATTGGCACCGATGACGACGAGCGGAGCTACAGCGGAAGCAGGGACATTCATCTCGGCCCGAACGGAACGGATACCGGTTACCAGATCGATCAACCAATTGATCTCTGAGGCGGCATCGGTATCAACAAATGATGACACTGGCCATTCAGCATGGCACAGCAGGGTTTCACGCTTCGCACCCTCGCCCGCCGTATGCGCCCAGAGCTCCTCCGTCATGAATGGCATGAACGGATGCAGAAGCTTGTAGATCTCATCAAGCACATAGGCTGCACAGGCTTGTGCTTCCGCCTTTGCCTCGGCATCGTCACCATTGAATACAGGCTTCAAAAGCTCGATGTACCAGTCGCAGAACTGGTTCCATACAAAACGATAGGCCGCGCTTGCAGCTTCATTGAAGCGATAAGTGGCGATACCGTCGGTAACTTCACGCACAGCATTGGTGAGCTCTGTCAGAATCCAGCGGTTAACCGTCAGCTTGGCATCTTCCGGCTTGAAAGACGGGTTGCGCGCAACACCATTCATTTCAGCAAAGCGCGTTGAGTTCCAAAGCTTGGTACCAAAATTGCGATATCCGGCAATACGGCTGGTATCCAGTTTCACGTCGCGGCCCTGAGCGGCCATGATGGCAAGGGTAAACCGCAACGCATCAGCGCCGTATTCATCCATCAGTTCCAGCGGATCAATAACGTTGCCTTTGGACTTCGACATCTTCGCACCGTTCTTGTCGCGAACAAGCGCGTGCATATAGACGGTGTGAAACGGCTCCTTATCCATAAAGTGCAGGCCCATCATCATCATCCGAGCAACCCAGAAGAATATGATATCAAAGCCGCTCACCAGAACGCTGGTTGGATAATAGGTCGAAAGCTCCGGTGTCTTGTCGGGCCAGCCAAGTGTTGAAAACGGCCAGAGCGCCGAAGAGAACCATGTATCGAGCACATCTTCATCGCGCGTCAGGATTTCTCCGGGCTTCAGGTTCTCCAGAAGGTTCTGCACATGCGCCTTCATAGGTCCTTCATGGGCGAGATAATGCTGAACGGCTGCGCTGAGCGCTTCTTCTTCTGTGCGCTCGACGAAAACCTGACCATCCGGTCCATACCAGGCGGGAATTTGATGCCCCCACCACAATTGCCGTGAAATCGCCCAGGGCTGGATGTTTTCCATCCAGTCATAATAGGTTTTTTCCCAGTTTTTCGGCACAAAATTGGTCCGGCCCTCACGAACACTGGCAATGGCTGGCTTGGCGAGCTCGCCCGCATTCACATACCACTGATCTGTCAGATAAGGCTCAATCGGCACATCACCGCGATCGCCATGGGGTACGGAATGGGTGTGGTCCTCGATCTTCTCAAGGTAACCGCCGTCTTCCATCATAGCGACAATCAGCTTGCGTGCTGCAAAACGATCCTTGCCGTCCAGTGCGTGGATAAACTGATCCAGATGGCTCGATTTCTCCAAACCCTCCAGGAAATCATTGTTTTCCTTGAGGAAAATCGATGCATTCGTATTAAGAATGTTGATCTGCCGGAGATCATTGCGCTTGCCCACTTCAAAATCGTTGAAATCGTGCGCAGGCGTAATCTTCACAGCGCCGGATCCGGCTTCAGGATCAGCATAATCATCGGCAACGATAGGAATATGACGACCGATGAGCGGCAGAACAACATTATTGCCAATAAGCGCATGATAGCGGGCATCGTCAGGATTGACGGCAACGCCCGTATCGCCAAGCATTGTCTCTGGCCGGGTTGTTGCGACAACAATATATGTATGCGGATTTTCCGGATCGAAGGCGACATTCTCCAGCGGATAGCGGAAATGCCACAAATGCCCCTTCATCTCGCGCGACTCGACCTCAATATCCGAAATCGCAGTCAGCAGCTTGGGGTCCCAATTGACCAGACGTTTGTCTTTGTAAATAAGCCCCTGCTTGTAAAGTGTAACGAAAACCTCAAGAACGGCCTTCGACAAGCCTTCATCCATGGTAAAGCGTTCGCGCGACCAATCGCAGGACGCACCCAGGCGTTTCAGCTGTCCGGCAATAATCCCGCCAGACTCCGCCTTCCACTCCCACACACGCTCGACAAACTTCTCACGGCCCATCTCACGGCGACCCGGCTGTTGACGCTCCATCAATTGCCGCTCGACAACCATTTGCGTTGCAATACCGGCATGATCCATGCCCGGCTGCCACAAGACATTCTTGCCACGCATCCGCTCAAAGCGGACCATAATGTCCTGAATGGTATTATTCAGCGCATGTCCCATATGCAGAGAGCCGGTCACGTTTGGCGGCGGTATGACAATCGCAAAGGGATCTGCGCCCGGCTTGGAACCGGCACCGGCCTTAAAGGCACCCGCCTCTTCCCAGCGTTTTGCAATCTCTGGCTCTACGGCCGCGGCGTCATAAGTCTTCTCAAGCATAAAACTGTCCGTCATTTTGCGGAAAAAAGGATTGTTAGGGTGTAAACCCAATGGCGAGGCTCAAGTCAATGATATCGTACGCCTGAAACGAAAAGACCGCCATCTGGCGGCCCCTACAAGCTCGACGAGGTATTTCTGGGCACTAACGCTTGCCGCCGCGCGCAACGCGTTCAATTTCTTCGCGAACAAGGCGCTCCACCAAGGTCGGTAAATTATTGTCCAGCCAATCCTGCAGCAAAGGCCGCATGATTTCCTGTGCGATTTCATCAAAGGAACGCCGCTGCTCGCTGCGGACGGCAAATGACAGATCCTCAAACGCAGCACTAACCTGGCGCTCAGTGCTCTCAGAAAGAATCGGCTCCAGCGCCTGCGTCAGATCAAGCGACACTTCTTCCTCCATATTCGTCTCGAATTCATCGAGAGCTATAGGCGTCGATGACTTTACTGCCGGACCAGATTCCGGGACGCTCGCTGGCTCAGCAAAGCGCATATAAGCGCTTGTATCAGGTTGCGAGGGTGCTGCCGGCTTTTCGGCAACCTGCTCTGCAACGAGCAATTCTTCCTCGGCAAGAATCTGTGGAGCTGGGGCAACAGCTTCGGCGGGCGATTTCGCCTCAGGCTTGTTCGTCTCATGCGGCTTTGATTCCACGTCGGGCAAACGAGGCGAAAACATCGCCTCAGGCATTTTCTGGACAGGCGGCGTAACAGCAATACCTTGCCGCGGAGCAAGTTCGGCCTCGTCGCTTTCCAGATTATCTTCGACCTGCAAATTGGAAGTAGTTTGAGCTGGCATATCGGAATTTACAGCCGTTGGCGGCACATCATCAGGCCGTGCCGTGTCGCTCTCTTCAATGATGCGGCGTATCGAGGCCAAAATCTCTTCCATGGAAGGTTCGCGCGTCGCGCTTGATAAGCCTGCGGATGCCCCGATTGGTGATTGTGCCATGATCAACTTGCCTACTACATCTTGTTTCGGTGCGGTGCAACGAATCTGCATGCAGTGTAGAGGCTGGTTGTCTATTTGAGAATCCCTCAGAGCAATGTTTCGGGCTAACCCACAGACTTTTGATTCGCCCCGCTGAAATGAATTGGCCGCCGGATTTATCCAGCGGCCAAATTTCTATTTTATCGTAGCAGGATCGATCAGCGGCTATCAGGCGTGCGAAGGCCGATCCACTTGTCCTTGACCGCTTCGTAATGCTCTTCCGGCCGGTGCTCAGCCACCTGCAATCCAAGTTGAGCTGCCGTCAAACGGCCAGTTCCCGAAAGAGCAGCATAGCTGGTAACAACCGCATCGCGCTCAGCCTGCACAAGATTGATTTGCGCTGTCAGAACATTGGTCTGCTCGTTCAATACGTCGAGTGTCGTGCGCTGACCAACTTTACGTTCTTCAATAACGCCGTTCAATGCGAGCTGAGCAGCGGCGACAGCAGTCCTTTGAGCAACGATGGATGCCTTGGCGGCTTCCATTTCGGCAAAAGCGCTGGCGATAGCCTGACGAACATCGTCACGCGCTACGTCAACTTCGATCCGGCGCTGCGCCACGGTTTCCTTGCCCTGGCGAACACGAGCCGATGTGCGGCCACCGCTGTAAATCGGAACGGTAACCTGAATTCCAGCCGACGCGCTTGTCGAATTATTGCTGCTGGTAGAAAGATCGCTTGGCTCGCCCCATATTTCGTCGCGGCTGATCTCGCCTCTCAAATTCACCTGAGGAAGCAATTCGCCTTCTGTTGCCTTGACCGTATAGCCAGCGGCATCCACGGCATAGCGTGTCGACAGAATAGCAGGATGCGTATTCTCGGCTATGGCATAGGCTTCGTCCATATTGCGCGGCAATGACTTTTTGGCAGCTGGTGCGCGCTCAAGTCGTCCCGGTGCTTCGCCGACCACCTGAATATAGGTTGCCTCGGCGGTTTTTTCGTTTGATTTGGCAAGGTTCAGCTGCGCAATCGCCGTTGCTTTCTGGGCATCTGCCTGTGCAACGTCGGTACGCGTACCCTCACCCACGTCAAAACGAGCGCGCGCAGCACGAAGCTGTTCGTCAAGCGCTTCGATATTCCGCTGGCGAAGAACGACGATCTGACGGGTCAGATAGACATCCATATAGGCTTGCACCGCAGCGAAAAGCTGATTCTGCTCCGTGTTGCGCAGGTTTTCACGGGCGGCCAGAACCTGGGTTTTTGAGGCTGAGACTGTGTTCTTGGTGGTGAACCCGTCAAAGAGCATCTGATTGACAGTAACGCCGAACACGGCGGTATTTGAGGTGCCGTCATTCACAAACCCCGTGCCTGTCGATCGGCCCCGTCCATCCAGTCTGGTATAGGTCGATGTGAGGTTTGCGGAAGCAGAGATAGTCGGCCGGTAGCCCGACTTGGCAATCGCCACGCCTTCATCAGTAACGCGAACGCCTGCCCTTGTGGCGTTAAGAGTGGAGTTGTTGTTGTAGGCTTTGGCCATTGCGCCAAAGATCGTCTCAGCCATTGAAGGCGTAGAGGCTAGTACCGTGGCTGACATCAGCGCTGCGGTCAGTAATCGCTTACCCGCTATGAACACTATAAACCCCTTCATGTCTCAATATTCAGACCGAACCAATCGGTTCGACGTTGTAACTTCAATACAAGCCAATTTCCGAATTGACCACAGTTGCAAACCCCAATTCGCAAACAAAGTGGTCAACCGTTGCACTTATGTCTCACGTGCGACACGCTCAGAATTCGAATTCAGGAACTTTGCCGAAGCCTGGGAGAGGCTTTACCGCCGAATTGAAAGCGCGACGTCCTGATACGATTCCCTCGTTCTTCACGTAAATCATTGATTTTCCGGAGTTTCCGCTGCCCTCAACGGCAACGAGTCGCCCCCCATCCTTCAACTGATCGAATAATGTAACAGGAACGTGGTCAACGCTACCCTCAATTATGATTACATCAAAAGGTGCTTCAGACGCGTAGCCCTTTTCCAGCGGCCCGGTTAAGACCACGACATTATCATAGCCCAGGGACGACAGGATTGAAGTAGCCTGACCGGCGAGATTTGCATCAGCCTCCACAGCGATAACCGAGCTGGAGATTCGCGAGAGAATGGCTGCCGAATATCCTGTCGCGCAACCGATATCGAGAACAACATCTTCAGGCTGGATATTGGCAAGCTGAACGAGCTTGGCAAAAGGCGAAGCTTGCATGATGTAGCGCGCGCCTGCCTCGGCCGTCGGCGTTGAGACCATGACATCGTCATCAATATAAGCGAGCGGTGCACGAACACTTGGTACGAATTTCTCGCGCGGGACATCCAGAAACGCCTGCAACAGAGGCTTGTCCGTCACATCAGTTGTCCGCAACTGGTTATCGACCATCTTGGTCCGCAGATCTTCGAAATTCAGCACCATATTCCAAGCTTTCCTAACAGCACGAGCAGTGCGATCGCGTTATGCATCCAACAAAGGCGCAATGCGCAAAAGCATTATGAGACTCCGTATAACCTTTTCCGGAAAGCGATTCCAGTATGAGGTTATGCAGAACACTTCGACCATGCAAAACATGTTTATGCCAGTTGGGCACGGATCCGGTGAACTCGAAAGCATATTGGAACCAGAACGCCAACCCACAAGGGGTGTGTCAAAAAATGAAGGGCACGTCAATTGAGCGCGACGGTGCAAAATATTTCTACTGACTTTCCAGTACCGGTTACTTTCGGTTTGTGATAAAACCTTCTTAACCCTATGAATCTTCCTGTATTGTATCCAATGTCGGCACCTGTCATTCTACACACAGCAAAAATGGAGTCGTTCAAGTGAACGATGGGAACTTTAGGCGAATGATTGAAACCAAGGGATTTGGTGATTTTCCTGTCAGCCAGGACGAGCTCACGGGACTCGCCGACCGCGCTGCACTGGAAGAACATCTCGATAGTCTGTTCGGCTCCTACGCTGATAGTGACTTTGACGACCGGCTGCAATTTGCGATTCTCTGCATTGATCTGGACGGCTTCAAGCAATTCAACGAAAAATACGGGCGCGCCGAAGGTGATCTTGTCTTGAAGCTTGTCGCTGACCGCCTTCAAACATGCATGCGCAAGAATGATGTCGTCTACCGCATTGATGGTGACGAATTTGCCGTCGTGTTGCTTCAGGTCACTGCCAATGAAGTTGCAAGCGTGGCAGACCGTATCATCGGCAGCGTTTCTCAGCCCTATGATCTTACCAATGCGGATTCGGCAGCTATCACGGTTACCATTGGAGCAGCTCTTGCGCCGCGTGATGGCGATACGCCGGAAAGCTTGCTTTGGTGCGGAGATGCGGCCCTTTATATTGCCAAGAAGGCAGGCAAAGGCATCTATCGTCGTTATTCCGAGCGTCGTTCCAGCTAAAAGAACTCATCAAGCAGCCGGTAATAGGTTACGCGGGTAGAATCCGCCTCAACACCATATAGCTTGAAAAATGGTTCGACCCATTCAGCGCCCAGATTATCCTCAATGCTCCTGCTGGCCAGAGCAAGATCCTGATACCGATCTGCGATCCCAAGGCGTGCGCAATCAACAAAACCGGTAAATTGCGAGCCGTCGCTCAATATATTTGGCAGGCACGCGTCGCCGTGCGTTACCACCAAATCCTCATTGCTTGGACGTGTTGCTACAAGTCTCTCGAAAAGTTCAGCAGCAGTGGGTCCAACCTCATCGAAATCAGTTTCGTCCACCTGATTGCCAATCACTCGGGAAAGAGCAATTGGAATTCGATCTTCAAGACTATGGTTAAACGGACAGACCGCTATATCAAGCTGGTGTAAAGCTTTAAGCGACCGGACAACAATTCTGACGACAGCTTCGGCGGGAATCTCCAGATTTGATGCGAGATCACGCCCCGGCACCGCGCTCATCAGCAACCAGAGGCGATCGCCCTGTTCTGCCTGATCCAGAACGCGCGGTGCGGCAATAGCTTGCCCTGCCAACCATTGCAGCCGCTTTATCTCATCGAATAGTTCGGTGAACTCTCCAATCCGCTCGCTTTTTACGAATAAGGTCGGAAGCTCTGCCGCTTCGAGACGAAATACCAGCGCTCCGGATTCTCCGATGGTTTGCGTTATCCAATTGTACTTCGCTAGCCGCTCCTCCCATACGGATGGCATAGCGTAATCTTGATCAGTCATCTGGTGAGGCCTCGAATTGGGAGCAATTTCTGGCTAGGAGAGGCGCGACGCCAAAACCTTGTCGACGCGGCGATGATCAAGATCGACAACCTCGAAACGCCAATCATCAAACTCCATGGATTCGCCCGTCATTGGAATTCGCTGCAAACGGTCAATGACAAAACCGGCCACCGTTTCATATGGCCTTGTCGCGGGCAGGTCTATTCCCAAGAGATCCGCCATCTCATCAACCGGCATCCAGCCTGCAAGAAGCCAGGAACCATCCTCCCGCCTCACCGCTTCCGGCTCTGATTGATCTTCATCCGAGGCGAACGCGCCTGCGATGGCATCAAGAATATCGGCGGGCGTCAGCAGGCCTTCAAAATGGCCGTACTCATCATGGACGAGTGCCATGGGAACGTCAGAGTCACGCAAGACTTTGAGCGCAGCCAGCGCATCAAGCGTATCCGGGATGATGGGTGCGTGCCTGACATGCTCGCGGATCACGACCATTGACGAGGCAAGCATGGGTTCGATCATGTCCCTGAGCATGATGACGCCAATGACATTGTCGCGGTCGCCTTCAAAAGCTGGAAGACAGGAATGATTTGCGGATATCAATTTGCGCTTCAGCGCTATGGCATCTTCATCGATATCAACCATTTCAACTTCCGTGCGCGGGGTCATGACGGCCCGCACGCTTCGATCACCCAGCCGGATAACGCCGGAAATCATGGACCTCTCGGCCTCTTCGATCACGCCGGTATTTCCCGCCTCTGCTACAATTGTCAGTATCTCCTCATCGGTAATCGAGCTTTCCGATGCGGTGGAAATACCGAGCAGCCGGAACACACCCCTTGTCGATGCGTCCAGCGCCCAGACGGCAGGTGCCGCCACCCGTGACAGGATATTCATGGGCCGCGCGATGAAACAGGCGATGCGTTCAGGGTTTTTCAGCGCCAAATGTTTTGGCACAAGTTCCCCGATGATGACTGACAGATAGGTAATGATGCCAATAACCAACGCATAGCCGCCTATATCGGCAATATCCGGGCGAACGCCGATGCCAACCAGAAAACCGCTCATGCGCGCGCCTAGCGTGGCGCCCGAAAACGCACCAGCAACAATGCCAACAAGCGTAATGCCGATCTGCACGGTGGACAGGAACTTTCCGGGGTTTTCCGAAAGGGCAATCGCCGCACGGGCTCCGGCAATACCACGGTCTGCCAACATCTCAAGGCGGGCCTTCCTGGCCGAAACGACCGCCAGTTCCGAAAGCGCAAATACGCCATTGAGGATAATAAGAAACCCGACGACAGCCAATTCAAACATGAAGCAAGAAAATCCCAAATAAACCAATCTCTTATAGATTGGCCATGAAGTGTTTTATGTGAAGAAATCAGCCGATTGGAAAGCTGTTTTCCAAATTGTACCAACGATATCATATTGCACCGGCATGCAACATGAATTCGTAATTTACCTGCAATATGCCGGCTACCAAGAGTATTATTTTCACGATAGAACCCGGCATATTGATCCAAAGAGCCAAATTAAATCAATACTATAGCTTGGTTCCAGTATGGCCAAATCCGCTTACCGTCATCAATCACGGTCATCGGCACCCCTACGCCTTCATGCCTCACCGATTGGTCATTTCACTGATCCCGGGGGCTTTTGTCACCCCCAGCCATATTTGCACCGGCAGATTTCAATTGACCCGGCATGATGAATGGAATGTACTCAAGGTTGTATGGTTGCAAATATTCAACCACTTGAGGGAGCGAAGCATGTCAATGATGCGAAATCTTTTATATGCGGGTGTACTCGCTTCGGCATCGTTTGCCGTTGCGCCTGCCTATGCCTTGACGGCGAAGGAATGCAGCGTGAAATATCAGGCTGCCAAAGACGCAGGAACGCTGGGCGGCCTGAAGTGGAACGACTTCCGCAAGGCGGAGTGCGCTTCGGACGATTCGCCTGCGGCTAGTACAAAGACAACAACCGCGAAAAAAGCAAAAACGACCGCTGCAGCCAGTAATGACGACGACAGCGGATTGACCATGAAGGAATGCAGCGCCAAGTACCAGGCAGCAAAGAGCGCGGGTACACTTGGCGATGTCAAATGGAACGATTTCCGCAAAACGCAATGCAGCGCGGACGCTGCTGCTGCGCCGGTTACTAAGACAAAGACAGCGAAGTCGCAAGCCAATGACGACGATGATTCCGGTGGCGGACTGACGATGAAAGAATGCAGCGCCAAGTACCAGGCGGCAAAGAGCGCCGGCACACTTGGCGATGTCAAATGGAATGATTTCCGCAAATCGCAATGTAGCGCAGGTGCTGCTGCAGCGCCGGTCACAAAAACCAAGACGGCAAAGTCACAAGCCAACGACAATGATGATTCAGGTAGCGGCCTGACGATGAAGGAATGCAGCGTGAAATATCAGGCTGCCAAAGACGCTGGAACGCTGGGCGGCCTGAAGTGGAACGACTTCCGCAAGGCACAATGCGCCGCCGGAGCAACCGCAGCCAATGATGATGACGATGATTCTGCGCCATCCGTGGACAATGCCACCTATACGGATGATCCGCCCGCCCCAACGACAAGGGCTCCGCGCGGCGTGGCTTTTCCGAGCGCCGTTTCCACGAAATATTCTACGGAAAGCCCAGGCAAGGCGCGTATGCATACCTGTCTGGACCAATATTACGCCAACAAGCAGAGAAATTCTCTTGGCAGCCTGAAATGGATACAGAAAGGCGGAGGATATTACAGCCTCTGCAATTCACGGCTAAAAAGCTGATTTGCGTCAAGGAGAACAGGCCGCACACCGCGTCCTGTTCTCCGGCACATTTACGTCACACCGCAAATCATGGACTGCTGTAGATCCGGAGACGAATCTGCGGAAGCCAATAAAAACAACCAATTATGGTGGGTGGATTTGATTTTGGAGGCCTCGCCCGGAATCGAACCGGGGTGCAAGGATTTGCAGTCCTCTGCGTAACCACTCCGCCACGAGGCCTCAACTGCAAATAGCTAATGAAATTAACTACTTATGAAAGTGACGCATTTTCATTCTGAACTCGGTCACTCGCGGCGTTCTGAATAGTCGTTTTTGTTTTGTGCTGCAACAGCTAAAATCACTCATTCACAGACAGGCCGCATTCTGCTTAACAAATGGAAATTGTCACACAGCACAACTTCGGCACAGAGTGCCCGTAAGCAGCATCAATTTTTGTCTTTGTCTGTGCCAAACCGGCTGGCTTTCCAGCGGCGCAGAATTTTAACTTCGAGCTGGCGGCGTTTGCGCCTGACGATGGCCGAATCCTGCGAGAGCACGACGAGGCCTAAAGGAACCATCCAAAATCCAAGCACGGGCAGAAAGCCCAATATGCCTCCCGCAACCAACCCTCCGCCAAGCGTGCGACGCATTGCCACCGATTGCGGCACGGGTATGTGCCGTCCGAGAATGCGGATATGCCGTCGCCTGTGAGGCTTTTCGGCGTGATCGCCAAGGTTATCGGTCTGTTTAGGTCCGTCGGACACTCAAAATCCTTCTGCTTCACTGGACGGGATAGCCCTGATGTAGGAAGTGTTTTTGCTGATGCCAGCGTTTTGTTGTGCACATTAAGTGAAAAAAAGTGAAATGGTCCTTTGCAAAAGCGAAACCCTTTTGCTATAGGCCACCTCGCTGATGACTGAAAAGCTATTCCCCGGTAGCTCAGTGGTAGAGCAACCGGCTGTTAACCGGTTGGTCGCTGGTTCGAATCCGGCCCGGGGAGCCAGTCTTCTGGCCTAGTGAATTGTAATCACTAGATGTTTCCAGTCATCAGCCTACTCTTCCCTAATATTTTTCCTAATTCGATTTGGTTCGACTCCAGAGTTGGCTCCGCAGTTCAGCCTTGCGTGGTTCTCGACTCGCCCTGCGGCTGTAGTGCTGATGGCCGCTGCAGTTACAACGGCCCTCGATTGGTAGACGCGGTAGGACTCGAACCCACAATTTCAGCTCCTGTTACAGCTACCTGCTTAGAAGGCAGGACTGGCTACGCGTCCGGATGTCATCTTCTTCTTCTCGTCATGAGGCTCTCCTACGTGTTGCGGTCGTGTGCTTGGGAGGACGAAACGACCTGTGGTGATTCTGTGTGGTGGCGGAGCGGTTGGTTATTCCACTCCAAAACTGAAGATGGTTTGAACTCTGTTAGCGTACCTGCGGGCTTCCTGAGCGGCGAAGGCGATGTCTTCTAATCTTCTACCGTCAATCAACCCTCCGCAGCCTCTGTGCTCGTCAACTGCCACGTCAGCGAGCGTCTCGGTAATACGTGCCATCTGCATCGCGGCGCGGATATCCTCCTCCATGGCGAGGTAGCGCTTGCTGTGTTCAGCCTGACGCTCAAGGTGGCCATCTGGCTTCCGGACATGAATACGGGTGACAAGTGTCGGCTTGGTGATCGCTCTTCCCATGGTCTTTACTCCGCCGCCATCATTAACTGGGGACGCAGGCTGCCACTGATCTCGACGATTGATCGAGTATAACAACCCTCAGCATTGTACATGGACAGCGTCGTTATCGCGTCCAGCTTGGCCTGGCGATCTTCTGGGCACTCGTCCTTAGTCTGGACAATGGTTTCTACAACTGTGTTGCCTGCGTCGCGCAAGTTATCCATAGCCGCGTCTGGCATATCGCATAGGTACTTGGCGCCCATGATCTGTACTAGAAGGCTGGATAGGTCTTGAAGCTCGGTTCTTCTCGGAGTTTCGATGTGGGTTGGCATGGCGGTCTCTCCAGTTAACGTTTTTCGTTTATAAGTAACGATTACCGTTAAAATAATAACGTGTCAACGGTTTTCGTGTGTGGTAAACGAAAAATATCAAACAGGAAATTTGTCATGTCTATTTCATTAGAACAATCGCGCGCCGCACGAGGGCTACTGGATTGGTCGCAGAGCAAACTGGCTGAGGCTTCAAACCTTAGCGAGAGCACTATTCGCGATTTTGAGAAAGGTAGGCGAATCCCGTCCGTCAATAATCTGGCAGCAGTACGTGCCGCTCTGGAATCAGCAGGCGTGCTATTCATCGATCCAAATGGCAATGGACCTGGAGTACGGTTGAGGGATCGATGATCAAGAAGTACGAACCAAAGCCGTCTGGTCTGAATACACTCTTCTTTCTCATGGCACAGTATGGTCCCACCGCAATCGTGCCGCTAGAACAAGTCTGCCGGGACTATTTCAGCCACCTTACTATCGATAAGTTCCTGAGGAAGGCTGCATTGGGCGAAATAGCAATTCCAATTACCAGGTTAGAGAAAAGCCAGAAGAGTCATCGTGGTGTGCATATTCTCGATTTGGCTGAATATATTGACACTCGGCGGGCTGAAGCCGTCAAGGAATACAAACAGATGTTCGAGTAAATCATGACTGACGAAAAGCGCCTGCTTACCCGAGAAGAGGCCGCAACCTATTGCGGACTTAAGCCTTCGGCGTTCTCTCTGTGGGTATCTAAAGGAACAATGCCCAAGCCAGTGCCGGGGACAAGGCGCTGGGATAAGCGCGCAATTGACGCCAAACTTGATGGAATGTCCGGCCTAGTCAACAAGGACAATGACACAGAGACCGCACTTCAAAAATGGAGACGTGAGCGCGATGCGCGTAGAGCAGCGAAGTGACACCCCGTCCTAAGCCCCAAATAACGCCACGTGGCTTGAATCGTGTTCAGGCGGCAGAGTATGCCGGAGTAAGCCCAAGCCTGTTTGATGTGCTTGTGAAGGCTGGCGTCATGCCTAAACCGATCCAATGGGGTGGCAGGCGAGTCTTCGACAGGGTTGCCATAGATCGGGTTTTTGACAAGGCGATGAAGATGAAAGACGAGGATGATTGGACATTCGAGGTCTCTGTCTAATACATTATCAACTTGAGTAATTGTTTTTCTATTGGGTGCATGACAGCGTGTGCAAAAAAGCGGGATGGATCATGCCTATTCACATGGAATTTTCTACCAAAACCATCCAAGATATCGGTCTCGGTGAACTGATAAAATATCAGACCCAGTTCGGACATGGATTGGGAATCGTGACCGCAGTAGACGTTAGCGAGGATAAAGTCGCCGTCGTCGCACTTCGCGAAAGTGATGGCGAAGGATCGTTTCCCCAGCGGTCGCAATTTTACTTGATTTCGCCCGTCTTAAGCTACGGACAGGATTGGGTTCTTGAGCTTATTGACACAGACGAGACTTGGCCCGGAAACGCTAAAGCAACCGAGCGCACGGGGACGATTACGCTAGTCAGAAACGAAAAAAGATTGCGGCTAGGCTCCCAAAGGAATGACTCTAAAGCCGAATGGTTAAACATAGAGACATTAAAAATTTCGCCTCCGATGGGCTATAGCGAAACTATTCCAATCGTCAGCTGGCGGATTTGGTCGAACGATGATGAACGAACCAGAGTTGGAGCTGTGCCGATATTCACGTTCGGGATAAAAAAAACCGCTAGTCCGCCTGCCCCCGCGCCCGCTCCAGCCGCCTGAAGACTTCCTCCGCCCCATCTTTTAATGGATCGCTGTCTGCCAACTTTTGTTCAAGCCAAGCCTTCCATTCATCAATCGATCTCTCGCCAACCATCGTGGATCCATTAGCCGGCAGAGAGCGCAGTGCGAAGTAGAATGACTGGAGTTTAGCTTTGGTCTCCCACGCGTTGGCCATAGATGTGAAGGTTGTCCAGGATGCTTGGTCTTGTACCTTTCGTTTGAGTTTTGCCTCTTTAACTTCGGCCCACCTCGCCCGGTCTTTTTCTCGTTCTACAACTGATAGCGCTTCTTGTTCGGTACGGTCACGTGCAAGCAATACGTTGAGCAGGATATGTCGAAGTTGGTCTTCGAGAGGCTTGGCTGGCTTATCTACCCATTGCCCTAGTCCATAGGCTGTAAACTCTATGATACCCTTGGGTTCGAGACTGATTGAAGTGACCCGCTTAGTCAGATGATAAATTTTTCTGTCGAGCTCGGTGGCAAAAGATGTTCGCACCGGATGGATCACTTTTACCTGTCGATACTGCTCACGAAATCGAAAGCGAAATTGGTGGATACCAGACCGACCGTAAATCCACCAATTATGGTCTTCTTCAAAGGTGTACCCCTTGGACTCCAGCGCCTTAAGAAAAGTATCCAGAATTCTTATTGCTCGGTGCGTTCCTGGAGGATACGGCAGATCGTACTGCTTCCTGTTCTCCGCGTTGTAATGCCGATAACGGAAATCACCTTTAAAAAAATCTCTAGCAATTGGATGAGGGTAAGTAAGCCGTTCTGGCACTTTGAATTTCGCAAGACCGCTGGTTACTTTCGCAATTTGGTCTTCCCTCATCCTGTCTTGCTCTGTGGACCGCTTGAATCCTGTTCGCAATTCACCTTTTTCATAATTGTAAGGTTTCAGCGGCGGCTTGGCGGGCAGTTCTTTTCCAAGCTCAACTTTTTTCCAATATCCTGAAGGTGGCGTTGGGATTTTGTATGCATCGCAGAATTTTCGAAGGTTATAGTAGTCGGTGTCGTAGTGCTCGATCACATTTTTCATCGGCGCTTCCCACAACCGTTGATACAGGTCATCGCGGGAAACGGTAATCTCAGACATTGCATGGCTTTCAGTTCGAAGGAGGATACGCACATTCCCAAATCCATCGGCGTTTTGTAAAGAGGCCGTGATTAACGAACGCTCGATACCAACACTTCAACGTCCTTCGAACCGCACTTCGAGCATTTGAATTTAGTGCTCAGGCTGTAGATGTCGGTGCCGACTGGCAGCACATCATGATCGATTTCGGCTTCATGCCCACACGCTGTGCAGCGGGCGGACAGTTTCTGATTCCTGCCAATTATCCGCCGAGGCCCTCTGAGACGAAATACACCCATCACATTTCAACCGGTCGCCAGACCAATACCTTTTTGTTTGATCGGTCCCGACACACCTCATAGGCCATTACGTCGGTTGCCCTCGCATCACATCTGGAACACCGGAACGGCAGTTGCTCCAGTGGCGTCTCAGGGTTGCATATCAAGGCAACATCACGGGCAAAGAAGGTCGTCTCCTTTTCGCAACTACGGCAGCACACGAGCAAAAACATGCCGTGCCGCGCCGCTTGACCTAATCTTTTAATGGTGGTTGTCATGAGAACAAAATGAGAACATAATCCCAAAACGTCAAGATCAATGATGCCGCAGGACGCGATGAAAATACGATGGAAACCCACATGTATCGGGGGCGAAGTAAAACCGGATGATTTCTGCGCCCACCTTCTCGGCGTAAGCGTCGGACGTATTTACGGCCAGTACCAAGCCGGAATGACCTTGGTATGGAACTGGAGCTTTTGGTGCGGACGCCCGGAGTTTATGAGAGCAAGTACCGGAGCCGAGCAGACTAGCCAAGCTGCATCGGAGCGGTTGCGGCAACGAATTCAACTCTATCTTGCGACACCTGTTGAAGACGGCGGCGGCAAAGGACTTGAGCCGGAAGAGATGCGGCCCAGCCAATCCTCGGATAGGCTTAGCTGGCTCAAGGCAAATAGGCCGGAAGAGTTCTGGCAGCGGATCGAAGATATTAGGGCGGGCAGAGTTGACCGGAATTATAATCGGTGGATTGATGACAAGTCACCGCTGCACGCTTTGACCGGGGAAGACTATGTGTAACCTCTACAAAATATCGACTGGCTTTGATGCAGTCCGCAATCTCTTCAATGGGATTGGAAACCGGACAAACATCACAGATTTCAACATCGACATTTACCCGGACTATCCAGCGCCGGTCGCGCGCAAGGATGAAAACGGCGAGATTGAGGTTTCAATGCTGCGTTGGGGCATGCCAACGCCTCCGGCCTTCATCAAGGGCGAAGTTGATTATGGCGTGACCAATATCCGCAACGTTAAATCTCCACACTGGCGGCGTTGGCTTGGGCCGGATAGCCGATGCATCGTTCCGGCAACCAGCTTTTCCGAGTATGGTCAGGAGCGTGATCCGGTCACGAAGAAGCTCCCGCTTTACTGGTTTGCCCTCAATGAAGAGCAGCCATTGTTCTGGTTTGCTGGCATCTGGACGTCTTGGTACAGCATGCGAAAGAAGAAGGAAGGCCCTGTCCAGGCGGACATCTTTGCCTTCCTTACATGTGAGCCGAATGCGATAGTCGGGCCAATCCATCCTAAGGCAATGCCCGTCATTCTCAGAACCCGCGAAGAGCTCGACATCTGGATGAATGCGCCGGCAGAAGAAGCGCTTCAATTGCAACGTCCCCTACCCGACAGCGATTTGGTCGTTCTTGCGCCACCAAAGAAGATCGAAGAAGTGCCGCTTTTGCTTTAGGAGGAATTGCCATGCCTTGGAAAGTCCGATTTCGCGGGAAGAACTACAGCATCGAGAGCTATTTCGATGAGGATTACATGGGAGAAGTTGAGGCGAATATGACTGACGTTGAGGAACTGCCCGGTTCATTCAATGTCTTGTCGCACGGCGAGGAAATCGTAGAGAATATCACCATTGCCGAATCTGCCGATCCTACCGAGTTTCCATTTGAGGCTGTCCGGGCCAATCATCCCGAACTTGGCGAGATTTTCATTTTCACCGGCGTGCCGGACGATACTGAGGGTGAGGTGCACGTTCTCTATACTAATGCGGCTGCGCACGATCCGGCTTACAACGAGAAAGCATTTGAGGGCGATGGCACATGATTATAATCGCTCCAAAGCTGGAAGGTCGGTATCCAGAAAGAGAAATCGACTGTCAGATGGCTATCGAAGATGCTCTGCTGAAGATATTGGGAGATGCGAACACCTTGGGCTGGACGAAGGCCGAGGTCTTAACCGCTATGATTGCCGTGGCTGACAATACTGCGCTCGCCCTGGATGCAACCGTGGCGGAGTCCGTGAGAATACATATGTCGAAATTAATGAAGAAACCTGATGTCTGAAACACCGCCCTCACCAAAGCCTCAATATCCCACACATATGGAAGCACCGCAGAAGATCGTTGAGCATTGGTGCGATCATCCCGGTTGCAAGGCATGGGGCAGCTTTGGCTTTGCAGGACGCTATGGGATTAGTTGGTACTGTGGCGAGCACAAAGGCGAAGGCAAGGTTTAGCGGAACTGATTCGCTGCAAGAGTCGTTCACCGACTCATGGAAGATAAACCCTTCAAAGAAGTAACCGTAATGACCCGCCAGATCGGCAAGATGAAGGTAATAACCTCCATAACGCAGGCGGCTGAGTTCATTGTGAAAGAGTGGCCGGGAAGCGATAGCGAAAAGCTGGAAATTGCAAAGCATGCACTGGTGAAATGCTACGATGGCGAAATGTCACCCGGCGTCGCCCGCATGGCATTCATCGAGGCCGCCAAGGAAGCCGACATCTATATCGAGGCGGCGGGCCGCCCACCATCCACCGGAAAAGTGGAAAAATGGCGCAAAGGAAAGTTGCGGCGTAGGGCTTGAAAGTACCGTAAGCAAACATAGCGCTACTCGAAATTCTCGCCACTTATTTGCACCTGTTAATTATTTCAAAATTACTTGTAAAATACTACTCGAAGCATGCAAACATCGTATATCGGTGATTCTGCAGGTGATAATGTGAAGCTAACCAGCCTCTTCTCAGATTTTTTACGCGATACGGTCAATCTAAACGCGGATCGTCTTACACTTCTCAGTGACAGCGTAAGTGCTCTGAAAACATTTATTAGAAAGAGCAACTGGGAACCTCACATACGCACTTTTCAACGTCAGGGTTCATGGGGACACCAGACCATTATTAAACCTGTCGATGGGAAAGAGTATGATGCAGACTTGTTGGCAATAGTTGATCCGGTTGAGGGATGGGAAGCCGCAGACTATGTTAAAAAACTCGGCGAGGTGTTTAAGGCCAGCAGTGTCTACAAAGATAAGACTACCGTGTACGACTATTGCGTCACTATCACCTACAGTGGTGTGCGAAAAGTTGATATCACGCCTTGTGTAGTAGACAGGTGGTTAAACGGCTATGAAGTTTGCAACAGCAAAACAAACAAGTTTGAGCAATCAACACCTCTGGAATACACAACATGGATGGTAGAAAGAAATAATTACTCTGGATCGAACAGCTTTCGCAAGGTTACCCGCCTTCTAAAGTATATGCGCGATATAAAAACCAGTTTTAGCTGCCGATCGGTTCTTTTTACTACGCTAATCGGCAGTCATATAGATTGGCCTGATAGGGGAAGTAGCAATTTTTCTGATACCCCAACTGCTTTGAAAACGGTTATTGGAAGGCTCGATGACTGGTTGCAAGTGCGATCTTTAAAACCAGCAGTGCCAAATCCTACTTTGTCAGCAGAAGATTTTTCTCGGCTCTGGGAGACTGATGCACAATACGAAAATTTCCGTAATTGCATAAATCGATATCGCCGATGGATTGACGAAGCTTACGACGAGGAAGATCGGACTTCGAGTATTAAACTTTGGCAGAAAGTATTCGGAGAGGAATTTGGCAAAGGGGCCAACGTCCAGGCTGCAGTCAAAGAATCCACGTCCAAGATGGCAGATTTACTTGGCTCAGTTAGGGCTTACACACAAGATTGGGTGGATCAAGTTAAATCCTTAGGTGTCTCAATCCTGCCGGCAAGTTTTATGTCACCGCCATACATGGAGCCACCCAAATGGCCCACCACAGGTGAAGTCCCGAAGATTATACGCGTCTCCGCTAGGTTGCATTCTAGCAAAGACAGTTATTCTTCTAACGTTGTATTTTCGGGAGATTCAGTATCCAGAAGCGGTGGGCTGTGGTTCGAGGCCTCTCAACTGGATGGAAGCGCAATACCTGACGGTTACAAAGTGCATTGGCGAATTGTAAACACTGGATCATTCGCAATATCTGCCAAGGCAACTCGAGGGGATTTTTATTCCTCTGACCAACCATGTCGACGATACGAAGGCCTGCAGTATCGAGGCGTTCACTGGTCAGAAGCGTTTGTCATACGAACGAGCGACAATCACCTAGTAGCTCAAAGCGAGCCATTTTATGTAGTAATAGAGTAGGTCTTACATGAACGATATTGTTGAGCTGCAAAACTCGGAATCCTCGCAACGGCTGATGAAAGCGCGTACTGGGACGTATCGAATTGCGCGAAATTGGCAGATCCTGCAAATATTCCTTTCGGTTATTCTGCCAATTACTGCCAGCTTTATTGCTCTAGCATACCCATGGTTGCGCCCATACGCAGCTTTTGCAGCGCTTACGGGTACGTTCCTGGATGTGATATTCATCGATAGACAAATAAGAAGAAAAACCAAAGAAGCTGCTGTAATTTCTGAAATGTTTGACTGCCAAGTTCTTCACATGCCGTGGAACTCTTTTGTGGCTGGCAAACCTAGGTCCCATGAAGATATTGTTAGATTCGCCCGTTGGTGCAAAAAATCGACCGAGCCAGAACTGTTGGATTGGTATCCAGTAGCGGTGAAGTCTGCGCCAATTGAGCATGCTCGTTCAATCTGTCAAAGAACGAATTTGTTTTATGATAGCCGCATTCGAGGGCGGCTCGCTAGTGGACTGATAATATTTTTGATATTGTACGTACTTGTCCTTTTTGCGCTACCAGTCTCGCAGGTATTAAACTTTCAAGACTTTCTTTTAAGCGTAGTTATTCCTTCATCAACGGTGGCGACTTGGTCCCTCCGAGAATACTTCCGCCAGTGCGATGCGATCGTTGCAAATGATTCTCTGCGAACAGAGGTGGAGTCCCAGTGGCATACGCTTATTTCCCAATCTGCCTCGCCAGAGGAAATAGAAGATAAAAGCCGAAGATTACAGGATGGCATTTTTAACCGAAGAGCTCTCAGTGCGATGCACTTGCCACTAGTTTATAAAATTCTACGCTCACGCACCGAAGAGGAAATGAAATTGGGTGCGGAGAAACTGCTTCAAGACGCTGGCTATTATTCAAACGTCTCAGATTTACAAAAGAAAAACCCCGCCAGCGGTTAGGCCAGCGGGGTTGGGTAAGGGTAAAAGTTATGGACGCGCTCTAGAGATTGGCTTTCCTTGGTTTTCTACAACGCGATCAACGCGAAGTGCCATGCTATCAACGGCAGCCTTTACTCCGTGGATAGCGTCCATTAACTGCTCTGTCTGCTCGCGCATTCCTGCTTTTGTAATGTACGACTCGGCCACGTGGAGGCGATGTTCGGCAAGCTCACTTCTGGCAAGTTGCGCAAGAGCCTGCGCGGCAGCTACACCTGTAGTAGACTCAACTCTAACTGAAATCAGCTTGCTATCAATGTATTTCCAGAAGCCAAACAACATACCGATAATGCCAAGAACAGCAGCAAAAGGAATTACCTCAGCGCCGGTCATAGGAATCGACCAGCGGCATAGCAGAGATTGGTCAACCAGATATACGCGCAGTTGTAGGCGTGCCGTATATGACTTGCAATCGTGGAGCGTGACTCCAGATTTTCGCCCTCGTTAACATCGTAAACCATCATGGTTTTGTTCCAATCAATCGCGCATCTCTGTCGGCATAGAAGTCGCGCAACGCTTCTTTGGTAACGCCGCACTCTTTCAGCGCAACGCGATCCTGGCGCCATAGTTTTTCAACGTTGCCGCCCTTGGGGATAACAACAGGCGGCTTGCATTTTTCGGTAATCTTACCGTCCGGCTGGGCCAGTTGCGGCCTTGGTGCTGGCGCTACGCTAATCGATTTTGTTGAGACGCACCCGGCCAGCATCATTGATGCAGTCAGTGCTAGAAGTAGGGTCGTTATCCTGCTCATCATCCAGCTTTCTCTGTAAATCTTGAAGTGCAGCTGACTGAGCAGCGATTATTGCTATACGAATAGCCTCAGCCTGTTTCGCAGCCTGATTGGCTGTGGCCTGCCGCGTGCCTTCCGCCAGTGCAGCAGTGGCGTAATTACGTTCCAGTGTGGTGTACTTTACCTGCCACTCGGCTGCGGTATGCTTGCCGCCAAGATGATAGGTATAGCCAAACGCACCGACGACCATTGCCGCAAGCAAGGCGTAGACTATCCATCCGCCAGTGACGGCGTTCCATAGTTTAATCATTCACCTTCTCCTTCGGGTGGAGGCCCGTCATACTGCGGCGTAGCAAAGTAGCTTGTGGAAGTCGGAGTCAGCGTACCCACCAACAGGCGAAGGTCGCGATGTCCTATATTCATATATTGGGCGCCGAGGACGGCAACCATTGCGAATCCGCCAAGTGCTACGAACGCAGCCTGCGCCCAAAATATGGATGCGAAGATTGCACCCCACGCCAAGGTGCTGTTGGCCAACACAACCCACTTGGAGAATCTACGGCTAGCCTTCGGAGGCAGGACTGTAATCGGCTGCAGTGGCGGCGTTTTGGCTGGTTCAGGAGGAGGCGCGGCAACAGATACTTTTACCGTCTGGCCACCACCTGCGTTATCCATGCTGACTACAGGTTCGTCAGCCATCAGATTAACTGCCCAAGCGGATCCCTGCGAATGTCGAAGGAAGGGCATGCCTTGGCAGCATATTGATTGTGACCAGAAACCTTCCTAAGCCCGTACTTAGCGATTGCCTGCCGCGTTAGCGCAAGCATCGCTTTTTTCTGTGCTTCGGTACGTGTGTCTTTTGGCTTCATGTTTGCATCGCAGCCACCGACATACACATAACCGATCGTGCCAGTGTTATGGCCTGCCGTGTGGGCGCCTACGGTGGATTCGGGTCTACCATCCTCGACTGAGCCGTCGAGATGCACAACCTTGTGGTAGCCGATATCGGACCAGCCATTGGCTTTGTGCCATTGACGTATCGTGGCAACTGACACCTCCCTGCCTTCAGGCGTGGCGGTGCAATGCCAAATCAATTCCTTGATTGGACGCATGGGGTGTTCCTTTGGGATTTTTAGTGGGATTGCTAAGCGCTAAGCGGCATGCCAGCTTGCGGTGTAGATAAATGGGAGGACGTACATATGCCCGCGCATTACGATATCAAAGCCATAGGTGATCAGGTTCACAAGCTCACATTGGAGTTGGAGGTTGAAAAGACCTTGACCAGCTTCCTACTTCATTACCTTCAAAGCCATGGCATTTTAAAGCCAGGAATTATCAACAATCTCATTGACGGTAAAATATCTGAGCCGCTAGACCCTGAGGGAAAACTTTTTCTCAATTTGAGAAAGGCGCGCTTAGTCGATATCCGCGACGCGTTGGCCAAGTCTGTCGGAGGCAATGATTAGCGAAGCGCAAATTACGCCAAGCCATATCGACTTGTTCATCGGCATCTCAACGGGTGCCGTTTTCTTTTCTTTCTTCATATCATTTCCTTTCACCGCCGCACGTAGCGCAGCAGCATTATTCGTATCGTGAGCTCAAGCGACGCGCGCGCAAGCCACTAGTTGCCCGCTCTAAATCTTATAGGGTTCAGGCTCATATAGGTTGCATCGCCACCGCTGAGAATTCTAATTGTTCCATCTGCACTGATAAACAATTGGCCTGTTCCTGCACCGCTTGGCACGACGAAATCCAAGGCAGCGGCTGGTCTATATCCCACGGGAAGAGTGGCAATGATCGTCAGTCCGGTTGTCGTGCCGTTCTTTACCCGGCCTTCTAGTTGCACATATCCATCCGCTGACGCAGAGAACCTGGGTTCAACCCAACCGCCTGCGTAATCTACCCATCCGTTTACGAGCGTGAGGGTGTTGGTTTCCCGGCTCCATCGTTTCCAGACATTGCCAACACTGTCGGCAGACCTCATCATGATATTCGCATGAATGTTTCCTGCACCATATGCAACGAGGGTTTGCCAAACGATACCATCCGCCGTTCGGCGGACAAACAATGATCCGTCTGTGGGCCAACCTTGACTGGCTTGCGCCCGATAGTCTGTGTTTCCGAACGGGAAGACGTTGGGCAGGGTTGCAGGTGTGACAGTTACCCCTGAAGCGCTGCTGTAAGAAGTATTGGCAGTAAGCCCGATTCTTCGCATGGTGTAGTCGTCAAACAGTACCTTGCCGACCTCACCCCATATCCATCCCTGCATCACATTAAGCGGATGGATATGAACACCGTTTGAGGAAAGGTCATCCATCCATGAGCCTGCGTTAACCGCATCTCGGAACGGCGAATAAACGTCAACGAAAGCACACTTATGCTTGCGTGCTCCGGCACGAAGCACTGGTATAGCCTTTTCAAACCATTGCTGATCTCGGCCAGTTGCAGGATCGTTTACTGTGTTGCCCGTCACAAGAATGACCGACAAGGTATCGACACCACGGGCAGCTCTAATTCGCGACAAGACCCAATCGAGATTGGAGGCGAAAAGCTCCACACAGTCGCCGGCAGGAGCATACCCACCGTCATTGATCATATATTTAAGGATAATGCAGTTCACCGCTGCGTTAGCCAAATCGGCGTCAAGCTGCGAAGGATCGGCTACCAGGTGCCCAAGGTATGTGCCACTAACCCCACGATTGATAGGCACAAACTGAAAGGCGCCCTTTTGATAAGCAGTGCGCTTGAGGACGTTCTCGCAATAATATTCGGTATCAGTGACGGATACGTTGGCAACGGTACTGTCGCCATAAAGGCATACGACGGTCTGATTGGTGCCGGAGAGTTGCTTGTGAACCCTTTGAAGGTACTCTCTCCCATCAAACTGGGGATCATAATAATCAGCCGTCGAGTTTGCCTTGGTATAGGCTGCAAGCGTACCGATAGACACTTTCCCGCTTCCGACGAGCTTGACACCGTTCGGGTTCGTCAATGCGTTGGACAGAAACTCTCCATCAGGTACATTTATCTCTCGAATGCGGTTCAATGCAGCGAATGCAATGGCAGCGTTGATGGCAGTAGTGTTCTGTGCACGCGTATTGGTTGTTTTTGCGCCGAAAGTCTCGATAGTGATGGTGACGGGCTTTCCGCCATCCTTAATCTTGCGGCCATTGACGTTATCAAAGACTGCAACATTCCCTACAAAGCCGACAGTGGTGGGGCCAACTACATCGCCCAACTGTCCCGACACTGGCATATCCACCAACGCCATAGCACCCGGACCAGTGAAATATGGTATCTTACCTGCCGCGCCCGTGAGCGCTTGCAAGGCAGCAATACTGCCCGTGCTAATTGCCGTAACCAAATCGCGTAGAGCCGCAGTGAAGCGTGAGCCATCAGGCTGATAGCGAATACGGTATGCAGAAGCGCTTAGGGCTCCACCTGTCCATGGTTCTGCCAGCGTTATCGACGTATTGGAAGTGACTGTCGCAATAACAGCATCAAGGTTTTTGACCTTAAGCGTGTCGCCTGGCTGAATGTCAGCTGATACCCACTGAGACCCAACGCCGGTAACAACGGTGCCATTGGCGGCAACGGTTATTGTTCCTGCCATATAATCCGGTTTGATAGCCATTATTTTGGCCCCTGTTCAGTCTCGGTAGTTTTTTCGGAAAGCTCAAATTCAAGCGCCGTGTTGGCTTCGTCGAGTTGCTTGCGAAGAACCTCAACGGTGGCGGTCAATTCGTGCACTGCCTGAGCGAGCAATAGGTTCCGGTTGAGCAGTTGATCCTTGAACCAAGTGGTTTCGTTCAAAGCAGCTTGGGCGCTGATAGCAACTTTGCCATCTTCGTTGGGTGTCGACATAGGTTCTCCTCCCCGCCGAGAGGCGGGTGATAAGATTGGAATGTGGATGGATCAGAGAGACGCGACTATGGCGTCGATTTCGCTTGCCGTGCTGGCTGCGTCTATGCGGGCTTGAAGCGCTTGGCGTTCAGTTTCGATCTTGGCGATGGAGGCCAGCAGTTCATCGAAGCGCCTGATAACCTCATCAGCCTCAACGTCAGATACCAGTGAGCCAACCTGCAGAGTCGCCGAGGAATAAGCCTTGGCTTGATACAGTGCGAACTTCGGCCCCATGGCGGCGTTGATCCGGGGCACATAGACAGCATCAACTGCAACCCTGCCCCGCAGACGTTCAGCTTCGATATTCTTCTTGCCAGTGATCTTCATTTCGCCACCACATTCACGCGCCAGTCGACAAACGGAAATCCCGCCTCAAAAACGTATGTGCCGGCGTCTTTAGTTGCGAAGTGCAGAACGCCGCCTTTAACTTCGTAAGGCTCTCCGTCAACACTGATCACACAAGGCCTTGGCAATCCTTCCAAGGTATACCTATCCGATCCATCCGCTTTTATCTCAGCATCGCCAGCGGGCAGCGTGGGGCGCTCTACAACCTTTCCATCGACAACCATGTGGTAGTCATGTGTTGCAACTGGAGTGGTGTAGCCGGGAACTTCCTTCTTGACCTTGCCATCCTCTATTACCACGCGCCCGTCTTTGTCACGAACAGCAATGGCTGGCAAAGGTATGGAAGGAAGGTGCAGCCAATCGCCCTTGGCCAGAAACAGGTCGATTATCTCTTGGCTTTCTGGGTCGCTGCGGATGTGGGTTATCTTCCCCTTGGTATCAATCTGTCCATCAACTTCGAACTTTATCAGCATCTCAAAACCCAATCCGATAGTCGAAAATCAAATAATTGATCGTGTAGCTGTAAGCTGATGCCGCGCTGATCATTGAGAAGTTCACTCGATCATTTTGGACATCTATTTTGAACCACGACCATGAGAACGTGAAGTCTGTCCAAACTGTGTAACTGTCACCGAATCCCTTGATGGCATAAGCCAAACCGGGATTGCTCGACCCGGAACCTCCAATGACATTGGTCATCACGAATGGCTTGACTGAGTATGTCTTGCCGAACATTGCGGTGTGGTTGGATGTGCCACCCCCTCCGCGACTGCCTGCAATAGACCCCTTGATGAACTTGGCTGGTGACCCGTTGTCACCGTTGAACAAAAGGCCTGCGTTGTTGGCTGTGGTAACCTCAACACCTGGGCGAGACAGGCGCAAAATGCCCGGTTCTGTCCAAAAACGATTAACCATTACGGTTTTATACTCCGAGTAACGATGTAATAAACCGTGGCCGAACCCGATGGCTGATCGAGTGCACCGTCACTAAAGGCATTGCTTACGCTCACCTGTCCGCTACTCGTCGAAAGATATTGAAGACTGAGTCTGAATTTGTCATTCGACAGAAAGATGATTGGGTAGTAACCTAGATCACTCCACGAAAAACCCACGGCGCCAGAGCCATAGGTTATTCCTATGCTTCCAGACTGAAGAATCTGAAATTGCTCATAAATCGTACTCCATGAAAACTGGAATTTATTGGCGCTTAAAACATCTACGCCGGGGATGGATACGTAGGAGCCCATGCCAAATGTCGGATGGGATCCGATCAGGATTCGATTAACCATCAGCCATGCCACGCAGTATAATATAGCCAGCCGTGTAGGCCTGATATGCCGTGTTGCCACTATTGCGAAGCGCACCGTAGAAGCGAAGGGATGTCTCGGAAGCAACAGGCGTGATGTAGGAGCGATAGTTTGTGTCGATCGTCAGTACATCGCAAATCGTAAGACTGGTTCCGCTGTCATATCTCCACGCATATACGAAAGGTATATTTGGCATTGTTTCGCCAAACGGAACTTCCACATACGATGTTTGACCGCCAGGATACACAACAGACCCTATGGCATAGATTACAGCCCCATCCTTCCACGCGCTGTCAAAAGCCAGTCTTTCTGGGTCAAGCGCGGCAGTGACATCGAAACCGGGCTTTGAAACCCGAATACGATAGTCACCGCCGCCGAAGTCACCAATCAGCGTTCTGTTTGTCATGTAATGCTAGTCCGCAATTAGAATGCGCCGATTAGTCAAGTCGACTTGGAATTTGCCATCCGAGGACTGGAGCATGCCCGCCGTAACGTTGTTGATGCGGGCGGCATTCATTGTTGCCACTCCACCAACGAAGATGAACGGGAACTCAGAAACGGTGCCATTGGATATGACAAACCTGTCGGCTCGAATGGTTACGCTTGAAATTCCGCCAGTTTTTGAGCTGAGGAATAGCGCCGCTTCGTTTGTAACTCCGCCCGAAGTGGTGCTTGCGCTCAAACCAATAGTAGAAAGAGCGCCAGATTCTGTTGCGACAGTTTCGACACGAAACAAGCCGTTGGCTGATATATTGCCAATACTGACATTCAGGTTCGTAATAGCATTGGCATTGGCTGTGACCTTGCCATCAACGACAGATATAGAGGCAGTCAGCGCATTAACGGCAGTTGCAATGTCGTTGTTAACCTGAACTTCAAGCGTCTCAATGCGAGACACCGCTGCCTGTGTTGCGGTAGCAACCACAAGGATGTCGCGCGTATAGGACGCCGTGACGTTGCCGATCGATGCTAATAGCTCGAACTTGTCGGTTGCGGATTGCGCACCAGTTTCGGCTGTCAACGAGTTGAGGCGCTCAATCTCATCTGTAAGCCAGCGAGTAGTATTGCCAGCCCATTCAAGATGCTCGCCAATCTGCTCGTTAACCTCGTCAACAATGTCATCAATGTAGACATCATCACTACCCAGCAACACGTTAGGTGTGGTGACATTGAGCCATCCAGACCATTCCATCGGTCGCGCTGTGCGCGGTATATATCGACCACGAACACCGTAAATCGTGTTGGGCAGCAGTCCTTGGCTAATAAGTAGAACGCCAACCTTCGGCTGGTCCATGCGCCCTTGGTAGATAGTCACCAAGCTGGTGGCCAAGCGCACTTCAAACTCAACGCCAATAACGTCGACTTGATCGCCGTCCCATGTCAGCCGAATTGCTGGCCTTCTTGGGTTGCCATTGTTGTCGTTAACAACCGCACCTTCGGCAAACCAATCGATGATCGGCTGCGGTACAGGTCTGCCGGGAACAATCGGAACGAAAACTGGTGGCGTGTAATCGTTGTCCTGATCCCAGTCATAATCCGTTGGATCGACTTCCGTCATATCCAGCGTTACGTCTAGGTTGGCATGATCTGCTACGCCATCAATTCGGAATAGCTTTGTTGCGTATCCGTTGCGAGCCGAAGTCCACTGGATGATGTCGCCAGGCTCAAGAACCCAAGCGGATGGCCCCAATGTTATCGTATGCCGGCGCGCCCTGCGGGCCTCCTGCAATGCAGAGCGCATAAGGCGCTGCACCTGCGAAGCGCGATAGACCATATCCAGTTGGATATCAGCCATAAGGCGGCGGTTGCCGTCTTGCGCCTCAAACGCCGTGTTCAACAGTGCTGGTGCCGCCTTCATGTTCCAGCTTTCAGCCGGTTCAGGATAGGATGCGTTTACACCGTTGATGGTGTCTGCCAGTCCGAAGAATGGCGTGAAGGTCTGCTCTTCTGTCGACAGAATGTCGTCATCGGTAAATGCATAGACTGGAGCATCTGGCGCACCGACGAATATCTTGTACGTACCGCCAGCCTCACTAAGCCGACCTTGGCACCCTGTAAGTATAGCCTCGATTGCTTCGGTGACTTGCGCGCCAATGGCAATCTCGCCGCCAGTAAGGTATGTAGGCTCAGCCCCCGCAGGCCCATCAATGAGCGCGCGGCACTTGTTAATCTGTGCGATCCAGTGCGCATTTGGCAACCGCGCTGACGCAAGCCCCTGAAGACCGTAGAACCACTCCGTTCCGTAGCGAATACCGCGCAACAGATTGTAAACCTGGACTGCGGGCAGATCGTCGCCATCTCCACCCCATGTGGATGGAGTGTCGTAGCGCTGTGGCCCAACACCGCCAGCCGTGGTATCTTTTGACGGGTCGTAAAGCTTGATTCCTTGCAGTTCGAACTTGAATGCGGGAAATCCTGTGAATAGTTCAGGATCAATCTGCGAAGTCAGGATTGCATAAGCAACGCCTTGGCCGATGCGTGTTGGTTGCCAAGGGTTGTTGGATGTTGAAACTGTATCGGTTAGATAACTGTCGGCTGCTACCTGAGTGCCGTCATAGAATTTGATCCAAAGGTGGTTGTTGCCACCGCCTGTTTCGTATTCCGTGATGCGGTTGCCCTTGCCATCAGGATCAAGCGTGCCGATGGTGACGGCTTCACCGTTGACGAATAACTGCGAGACACCAGCAATAGGAATGTCAGAAAGTGCAATTACCTGCGTGAAGTACGCGTTAGGCGTCTTGCCTGACTTGCCCCATGTATTGGCGTAGACCAGTGAGCCAGCGGTTACGGTGTGTCCAATGATGAACGAGCGTGGAACATCGCCGCCTGATTGCAGCTGGCCATTAATGCTGAACGGTGTTTCTTCTGGCTTGCCTGCGAGCGCTTTGGCTATCAGGTTCAACCCGACGCCAACTGCGGCCTGCAAGACAGCACCGATAACCGCAATACCAGCAGCACCAAGACCTAGCGCACCGCCAATAGCGGTGGCTATGGCGGTAAATACGGCCATATCTGTATCCTAAATTTTGGGGTGTCCGCGTGCGGCTATGTTGCTGCGGCTAGAGAGACTTCAAGAAGTGGCGCTCTGCGGCGATGTAACCGCGGCGCTCATAAAGCCTTGTCGTGAGTGGATCAGCGCCAAGGCCGACCATGTTGACGAATTGACAGCCCTGCTCGCGCGCCCACTCTTCATAGGCGTCAAGCATTAGCTTGGCAGCCTTGCCGCGGTGAGCAGGTTCAATCCACCATATAAGCTCACTGGCGGCTTTTACCGGAGCGAGCGGCAATGTGCCGGATTGTGCAGCCAACACGCCACAGGGCCCCTTGTCGTCGAGAACCAAGCACAGCATTGCTGGATTTCTGATCAACGTATCGTACAGCATGCTGGCGTAAGCCGCATTGAACGGTATTGGCAGACCTGACGCGGCTTGGAAGGAGCGTGCCATCATGAGGACGCGCGATTTGTCTGAGGGTTGTGCGCGGCGTACCTGCATCACGACCCCTTCAAGGATAGCGCCATCTTTAGCTTCCATGCGGCACTTTGTTTTGTGTCAAGTTTGCCTTGGCGCGAACCCCAGAAATGCTCGCGCTCACCTACGGTCGTAACGTCTTCGTAAAAACGATCAGTCGACAAGCGCCGCTTCTGGCTGTCCGTAGACCGTGTGTCTGGGTTGCCTCGCGTCATTTCCTGCGTATGGCTGGCGCACGTAAGTTCGATGCTGCCCGCCTCATTCTCTTTTGGTGTGGTGATAGTCACGTTGTCGACGAAGCCAACAAAACGACAGAACGCAGAGTCAACCAAAAGGCGCGTATCTGGATTAAACAGTCCGCGGTAAATCTCTATGCCAGCCTGCTTCAGATCATACCCACGCGCGATGTTCTCAACGGCAGGGTCAATCTGGTTAAGCAGGATGGAAACATTCTGAACTGATATGTTCGAAACCGCAGGTATGTTGCTGATTTCAATAAGGCTGCCCGAGCCTTCAAAGTTTCTGACGTTCGGCAAGCCAGTATCTGGATTAAGAACCGATGCGCTTACGTCGCCCCAATCAGACCAGAAACCATATGAAAATGGTGCGCCCGCAAGTGTACGGGCTTTTAGCCAAATGAAATCACGCGCCACAAGTCGACGCTCCTGAAGCAACGCGAGGTTGCCAGACGAGATATTGCGCATTGTGACTCCGGGGGAAATGGCGAATGTGGCAGGACTCGAACCTGCGATCACGGTTTTGGAGACCGATGCTTTGGCCGCTAAGCTACACAGACGAATGGATGCACAGCAGCATTCGCGCTGCTGGCGAGACGAGGATGCATGCGGCGATCAACCCGCGCAGAGCCCCAGACTTTAAAGATTGTCGAATAAGTAAACCCACGGTTTACAATTTAGCCCTTACCTACTCTCAATAGCCTGAAACGTAATTACGCCTCGGCCAGTCGAAAGCTCTGCCGTGCTGCTAAAACTACCAGGCACCATTGTCATCAACGCCGAGGGCCGCGTAACAGCAACTGTGTCATTGACTGCGGATGCAGGCCAAAGGTGTGGCCTGATTTCAAACTCGCCCGACACACCAGCAGTGTTAGCCGTGAATGGCTCAAGTACTTGGTGCAGGTTACTGCCTATCTGGATATAGTCGCCAACGCTGCCGGTATATCCGCCAACAAGCCCCTTTAGAGAGATTGCTTTGCGGTTGGCGTTGATGGCATTCACTTGTGCATTAAGGCCAGTGAACGTCTCGTATCTAGCGAATGAAACATCATCGACAAGCATATATTGCTGCGATCCAGTGGTGGCTAGGACGACATAGACTAAAGCTCGTGTTGCCAAGGCTGGAGCAGTTACGTTTGCCGCAACTTGCGCCCATGTGGTTGTGTAGCCAGCATTCACCACGGCATTCGATGTTGAGATTATTCCGTTGGCGGCGTTACGCCACTGTACGTTGACGTAGGCACCGGCTGCTGCTGCACCGACACCGACTATCCATGCTGAAACGCGATATTGCTTACCAGCAACTATGCCATCAAGAAGTTGCCACGCCTCTCGCTGCGTTCCCGCACCGATGCCTGACGCACCCTTGTCCATAAGCATGCAATAGGTGCCAGAATGAGCGCCGGTGTTATACGATGTTACGCCTGCGGATGGCACCCAAGGTGTCAGTACGCCTGTTTCAAAGCCAGGATTCGACAAGACGTTCGTAAAAACATCAGTTCCGAAGTAATTTCCACCCGGATATGCCATAGGGTAGCAGCGCGACTTAGGCCTGCCGTAGAACTGGTTAAACCCGTTCTCAAGAGACTTGAATCGTGCGCGCCAGTAATCCAGCTCGTTTGGCTTTAGGCTTGTCGACTGGTATGTCGCAGCCCACAGCGGTGAACCCATGTCCTTTACGAACGTGCGTCCACCCGCTGCGCGGCTTTGTTCCTGTCGCCAGAAGAGGTCGAATTCTGTCGACCAGCCTGGGAAGTCAGTAAGGAGATCATAGGGAAACGTGATTGCCATGCTATTTCCCTATTTCAGTTTCGTATTTGTCTTATTGGCTTTACGGATGGCTTTGATAGTGTTCGCCTCGAACGAGGCTCTATCCTTGGCTAATGCCAACTCAAGTCGCGATACGGCCTCTGCGGATGCGCCGCGTGCATCAATCGTGGGGTTGTAATTTAATACTGGACCGCTGTTGCTATTTGCTGGAGCTTGCAGTCGAGGCATGTTTGGTGCGCGCATATTTGCCATGCCACCATTAGCCAATTTCAGCATGCCGCCAGAATTCAATGCTTCCAGCAACTGACGATTACGTTTGGTAGCCGCAGCGTTTACCACAAACTCACCATCGGAAAGCATGGCGGGTATTTTGTCGCCACGGGGTCCACCCGGGCCACTTACACCACCACCGCCTGCCAAGCGCTTTACTGGTCCACCATCCTTGAGACCAAGAAGTCTGAGGAAACTAAAACCCTGTCCACCACTCGCCTTGGTATTGAATAGCCCATCAAACGCAAGGTCTAGAAGCTTGTCACCAATCTTGCCCAAGGCATCAGCGAAGATGTCTGCCGCGTCCTTTCCTTCAATGAATCCGTCAACGATTCCTCGCGTAAGATCCTTTTGGAAATCAGCCATCTCTTCGGCTTTTTGCTTTATCTTGTCTTGACTTTCGGCAAGCCTACCCGCCTCAACCGTTGCCAAAGCGAACTGTTCGGCAGTGGCAGAAATCTCTTGCCGAAGCTGTGGGGTTATTTCCACACCAGCCGATTGGGCAGCATTCAGCAAGTCCTGCTGTGCGCGGGCCTTCTCAACCGCATAACCAAAATCATCGATAAGAGGATTGACGCCTCTCTGAGCTTCCGTTTCCGCAACAAGAGCAGCGGTTCTATCGGTTATCTGTTTGGTTTCGCGCTCATACTCGTTAAGTCGCTCTTTTTTTGACTTTTTAGATTTGTCATCTTCCGGCAATGCGCCTGAGCCACCACCAAAACCAGTAGTATTAGTTTCGCCTTCGCGTACTGGCTTTTTCTTTCCTGATGCGTAATCCTCAAAGTCTTTTTGGGACCTCTTGAGGTCTTCAACCTGCTTAGTCACTTGGTCAATGACAGCCTGCCGGTCTTTGACCATTGGATTGTCGTTAACGAATGCATCCTGATCAGCCTGAGATGCCTCTGGCGCAGGATAGTTCTGCATCCCTGGCGAGATTTCATCCTTGGCAAAGGATGCAGCCAACTCTCTCTCGGCCTTAGCTCTGGTAAGTGCGACTTCAGCAGCCTTGATGTCTGCGTCAATCTTTTGTCTGGTCGAAGTGACAGCTTCGCCATTGGCGTAGTCAACGTTTTCGATCTGAAACCTAAGTTCCTTCAGTGCTTTCTGATGTGCATCTGCTGATTTCTCAGCATAACTCTGCCTGTCGGCAAAAAGGTAAATTGCAGCAGCAGCTGCGCCTGCCAAAAGCCCTATTGGTCCCAGCGCCGCGGTAAATCCAGCGGCAACCAGCGTGCCTGTACGCATAGCCGTAAGGAAGGCGCCAAGAGCTATTACAGCATTACCCAAACCAGCCACTGCACCAGCAATGGCGCGGCCTGTGAGGGCAGAAATCAGTACAGTTGAGAACTGCACAACGCCATCAGCAACGGTGCCAAAGTTATCTGCAAGACCTTGCAGTGCATCAACCAGTCCGCGGCTAGCACCCGCCGAAGAATCCGCATTACCAATGTAGGCAATGAACTCATTGTTGATCTGAGTAATGGAATCTTTGATTGTCGCGTTAGTGGCTGCGAACTGCGCTTCAATAGGTTTTTGTGCGCCAAGTATTGCTTTGAATACACGATCGCTTGTTAGCTTCCCTTCAGCGCCAAGGTCTTTCAGTCCAGCAATTGTTACTCCAAATTCATTCGCTATAGCCTGCGCTAAAATAGGTGCATTCTCACGAAGAGAGCGCAACTCATCTCCCTGTAGCACGCCCGAGCCCAGCGCCTGCCCCAACTGAAGAATTCCAGATGCTTGCTCTGCAGCCGATGCTCCACCGGCCTTGAACGCCTTGGAAACGATGTTGGTGGCACTGGCAATCTCTGCCTCAGACTTGGCGACTCCAGATGCTGACCGAATTAGTCGCGCGTAGAGGTCGACGTAATCGCCCAGAGCGGTTCTCGCCTCATTGGCTCCGTCTTTTAGTGAGTCAAGCGAACGCGCCTGGACGCCGGCTGATGTAGCAGCGGCCCTGATCTTATTTCCTGCCTCAGTCCATGCGTCTGCATAGCCAGCAATTTCCCTAACACCCAGAGCTGCACCCAAGCCAGTAAATGGTGCAGCAAGTCCACTGAACGATCTTGCAAATATGCCATCCAGGTTTTTATTCATCTGGCGCGCGCGACGCTCGATAGACTGGAATTGTTTGTTGGTAACGCCATTGGCGCGGGCAAGACTTTTTTCGAAAGATTTGAAGTCAGCACTAAGCTGGACAACCAGCCTCTCGATATCTGTTGCCATTTGCAGTGGTATCCTGATAAAAATGCGGGCAGTACGGGCGGGGAAGTTCGATGAAAATCACGCAGAATTTTACAACTTGCGGCCGATGGGGAATCACCCTGTTGTTTATTGGGCCATTCGTTGGCGGTGTGGCTTATTGGATGATGTGGTCCTCTATCTTGGCTAGGCAGCCTGTAGACCCTATCCCGTACTTGGCAGTCGTATTTGTCGGTGTCTTTGCATCGTTGGCTGCCCTGCCCATGATGATCATCGGCAGGGACTTCGATGGACACATAAAACCAGCCGACAATGGAATGTGGAAATAACTAACTCGCCTCGACGATCATTTCCCAAAGATCGTCTTCCTCGTCTTTGGTAAGAGACTTGCCGTCATCTGCCGAATGGGCAGTAACGTATCCGTCAAGTGCAGCCATGAACTGCCACATAGACATTTCGTTGACCTGCTGAGGACTAAATCCCAAGACCGCGCCATTGCCGTAAATTGCGGCAAGCCTCAATCTTCCGTTGGGGAGATCGTCGAGTTGGTCACCTCTGGACTTGCCGCCTGGTCTTTTCCCAATTCCTCCTCAGGCGCCCCCATCAATCCAGCGGATAGCACCACCTTTGCAATGAGCAGCGACTCCACTGGTGGGCGCTCTTCTACAAAGGTTCGAACGAGCCTCAGCGCCTTTGCGGGCTCTGTCTTTCCGCCGATAAGAGCCCAACGGATAACTTCTTTTATGTCATCCATTTCCCATGTGCCGCTAGCGAGCCGTTGCAGGACGACATATGGACCAGCGTTACAAGCTTCTTGGACTTTGACTAGCTCGCCCCAACCCAGACGGAACTGATAAGTCCCGTCTCCGAAGTCGAGTTCTATAGATGCGTCTCTACTCATTATGGAGTCGGCGTCGTTACGCGGACCATCTCGCCGTCAGACTGCATCGAAACATTGAGCGTTACGCGCTGACCGTTAGGTGCTCCAACCTCGAGTGTCTCAACCTGCATGGAGCCAGTATAGACGATCGTTTTAGCCGGAAAGTCGATTTCGACCTTCACTGGAGCCGAGTCAATGCTGTGCCAAGAGTCGAGCCAAGTATCGACAGATTCGGAAGCCAGAACACCTTCGCCAGATACCGACATCGAAAGACTAGTTGCATCGCGCCCAACCCAGTCTACCTTGTCTGGATCCGCGCAGTCTGGAATGTTAACCTCTTCAAGACCTTTGGTGAATGTGATTGAGCGACTGGTAAAGCCGCAGAGTGCTGCGTAGACGATCGGAGTAGCATCGTTCCCGATTAGCACACGGACTTTGCCGCCTTTGATTGTAACTGGCTGTGCCATTGATTAGTGGCCTTTCGATATGAAAAAGGCCGCTCAGTGGCGGCCATGTGTGGTGGATTTTTTTGTGGTGTTTTTGAGCCTACGGCTCTTCAGCGATTGCCGTTACGGAAACAGCTGCATGGTTAACTTGATCATCATCGCTACGCAGATAGCGTGTCGTGTTGTGCCGAACAGCAACCAGAGCATTGGTGGTTATTGGCAAATCTTCGTTGTGTAGCGCCTTCTTGATGGCGTGCGCTATCTTGCTGCATTGAGCCGAAGAGTGCGCGTCGTTTGCACCCCAACTCCAGACATCAATTTGAAATGTTATCTCGTATCCGTCTATACAATCGTAATCATCGCTGATCGCGTCACTGGCACCCATAGAAATGTACGGACTTGTTGGCACTGGTGAGGTGGGTGGATTGTCGTATATTCTGGTTCCGACTAAAGCTGTTATTGACGCAGTAGTGCGAAGGCGAGCCAGTATGGCGCCCAATACTTCTACTCTTGGGTCCATTGGTTATCCTTGCGCCACCTGTAGTGCGGCCTTCTTGATGGCTTGGCGGATTTTGCGCTGCGCTTCCTTTTTCTTGGCTCGATAAGAGACAAAAAAGAAGGGTTGTTTTGCTGTTCCTGGATGTTCCGTACCGGCAAAAAGTCCACCGTTAATATGTGGTGCAGTACCGAATTCTATAAGGTGAGCATATCGAACTTTGGAATTGCCGACGAAAATAGTCAGCGTTAGATCATCGGCCAACTTAGATTGTGCAACAGCTATAACCTGTGAGTATTTTGGTCTTTTGCCCCAAGTCCAGCCTATGCTGTCCTTTAGGTCTCCGCTCACTTCAGGGACAAGAGATTTCATCAACTGCACTATTTCGTTGGCCGCAGCCTCCATAGCCGCTCGAATAGTCTCTTTTGCTATTATAGGCATACGCTTTAGTTTTCGGTTTAACTTAGCTAGGCCGATTATCTTTGCGCCTATAGCCATTTATTCAACGCCACCTTCTTGCACGAGCATGTCCAACCACTGGTTGTGCATATCGGCATCGGAGATTGGTGATTTGACGTGATAGACCTTGTTGTTGTTTCGCACGTCAACAACTTGCCAACTTGTATCAATGGTTCTGGCCAGAGTATGGCTGCGGAATGTTAGGAAATAAGGTTGCCTTCCTTCCAATCTACCTGCCGTGATCCCCTCGCCGCCGCGCATAGGCGTTAGTCTTCCAGCAGACTTGAACACTTCGGTCATTGGCCCAGTTCCGGGGATATCTGGCGATCCAGGGAAGCCATCATTTCCAGCCCCCCTCTGCTGAAAGCTAAATAGCCCACGCAACTCACCCGCCGTTGGTTTTTTGCTCGCCATCTTCAGGCTCCTCGCCTTTACGAGGCGTCTTAATGCTGACCGCTGCGCCAGCGGCGATTGCTAGGGATTCGCAATCTCGCGTGATGTTGCCTGACCAGCCCGCTTTGTAAGCTGTCGTGCTGGATGGCAAGCGCCAATCCCAATCTTGTCTAAATTTTACCCAAGCCATCAGGCGAATCTTCCTACTCGGTGGCGGTCAAGAATTGCTTGAACGGCGAACGGCAAGTTGTGGTATTCCACGTCGCTCGATGCTTCTCTATTCTCGTAGAGGTGCGCCGAAAGCAAAAGTACTACGGCCTTAAGATCGGCTGGCACTGTTTCGTATCCACACTTAAACACAACCTTTACTGAGCCAGGCTCACAGGTCGATGATGGCCATGAAGTATCTTTGGCTGGCCAAATACGAAGAGGCTGCGCATCCAAATCAGCGCGCCAACTATCCAAATTTACGGGGGCACCCGCATCATCAATGTATGAGATACTCGTAATTTCAGTAACTGGACCGAGTGGAACTGTGATGTGACAAGGAAACCCGTCTAATGACAGGCGCCAAGTCTGCGGTCGCAGCGCAACGCCAATCCCATGTGGGCCCTCTATAAATGCTGTCGCCGCAGCGACGTATAGAGGAATTTGGCTATCTTCGTCATCGTGGTAGATGCGACTTTGCTTTTTGGCTTCTTCAAGCGTCACAACCGGAGTTGTGGCCGCGGTAACTAGTGCTAGGCGCGACCACGGATTCATCATCGTATTTCCTTAACGGCCAATTTCACAGCGCGCTCAACCTTCGTATCCACGTGAGAAATGCTGAGATTCTCATAACCAGTGCCAACTGCAGCTTTGAATTCGTCTAACTCAACGATTTGTCCGCATTGATAATCGAAGCCATCGCCGGAAAGGCTTGTAGTAACTTTGACTTTCATGAAGCCCCTCAATGTTAGGCCGCCCCGTTCAAATGACCGAGGCGGCATTTTGCAATTAGCTGGCAGGGTGGGTCAGAGTCTTTACGGCTGCAGCATCGAGTAGTTCGCCGTCGAATCGGGCAAAGCCAATGAAACCGACCTGATGGAAATCAGCGTAGCGTTCCACCAAGCGTTTCGTAGTGAGCTCCTTCACGCGGCGAACTGCATACTTGCTGAAGTCACCGAAGACCACAGACTTGGCAGATGCGCCAACGTTCGCCACGTGCTGATTGATCATGTACGAATAATTCAGCAATGAGGCGGGCGCGCCACCGCGAACATCAGCCGGTTGCCAAATATAGCGACCTTCGGCATCCTTGATTTTGCGCAGCAGCTTGAGAGTGTTGTCGTTGAACATCCACCTAATAGACAGTGCAGTGCGATAAGCCGGGTCGATGGAGTGTTCCAACTCAATCAGATCATCAAAGGCGATCGCTGCCGCAGCAGCTGCGGCAGTAGAACCAGCAGCTGTAACAATACCATTAGGCTGTGCTGATCCGGTACCAACAGTCAGATGGCGATTAACAATGCGTCCGATGCGCTTTGCAAATGCTCCTGCGATGCGACCTTCAACGTCGATCGCAGAATCTTGCAGAAGTTCTTCAGAAACACGAATAATCTTCGTAGTGTATTTGTAAGCGCCAAGGGTCTTCTGGCCCCATTCCATATCCTGCTCAGTATCCTGAACATTCTCGCCAAGGAGGGCACCTTCGTTGGCGGTGTCGTCTTCGGTAGGCATTTCCAGATCGTTGCCATTACCGGTATTGATTATGTCAAATACCCCATCATCAAGCATGGGGCCGTAAGCCTTGAGGCTTTCAATGACACGAGCGACAAATACTGTTGGGGCAAGGTAACCGCCCTTCGCGTCCGGGCTCACGCCTTGAGCGCGGGCTTCCAGCATGATTTGACGCTGCTCTCTCGACAGCGCTGACGCGCCACTTCGTAGAAACGTCTCGAACGCCTGACGGTGCAGCTCATCCTTGTCACCACCTGGCTTAACCGAACGGTTTTCACCAACTGGACGGCGTTCGTCAGCAGCATTCAGTTCAGCTTCACGTTCAGCAAGCTTTTCTTCGCGTGCGATGCGGGCTTCAAGGCGATCATATTCGCCCATTGCTTTGTCATGTGCAGAGTTGATTTCGGCGGAACGTGCTTCGTCAGTCTCTGGGGTAATCTTTTCAAGCTCTGCGCGTGCTTCGGCAACTAGCTGTGCCTGTTTGGCGCGCAATTCGGAAATAGTCATGAAGACTCCAATATGGAAAAGGCCGCCGAATGGCAGCCTAAATGATGGTTACTGTGGTGTGTGGTGGCGGTTAGGCAGCGCCTACCGTTTTGCGCGGACCTTAAGATCAAGGTCCATCGACAGCCGACGCTTCAAATTTGCGGCTGCTTGGTTATCCGACGCTGCCGCCGAATTGGTAATCTCTGGAATAATGGGCTCTTCGACTTTGTTTGCTTCTCGCCACTGCTGCAGCGAACGCTTGCCAAGCTCTGTATCTTCATAGGCTGGCCACGCAACAGCGCTGACTTCCATCAGTTCAACTTCGTGAACCGTGCGCAATGGCGGATCTACCGTTTCGTCCCATGTCTCTTTGAGGACGCGGAAGCCGAAAGACATCGAATTTACGTCGCCGCGCTCAACCAATTCCCATAGGTCGTTGCCGTCAGTTGTATTCGGCACGTCAATTTCAACCTTGAGACCTTTGGCGTCTTCGGAAAGACGAAGAGTGCCAGACTTTGTGCGGCCGATTACTCGCCCGGAATCGTGGTCAACAAGAGCGCGAACATCTGCGCCCAGCTGCAATGAAAACGCACCTGGTGCAATCACCTCAGTAAACCATCCGCCAATATCAGCAGGGGAATTAAAAACAGATGCGTATCCGACGAGGGTACGTACACCCTCGCCTGCACGGTGCTCAACGCCAGCAGCTGCCGTACGCTTTTCGAACTTTGTCATGCGGCGTTTGCCTCGGTGTTGGTGTTGTCGTTCGCTGGCTTTCCTGTAGACATGCTTTGCATGCCAAGGGGTACTGTGGCTCCTTGGATATGAAGCTTATCAGCCTCACCTCCATGTGCCGGCCAATTCTCCATGCCGCGAATTTCATCCGGCGTGTTAATGGCGTTCTGTACGGCCTTTGCGTAACCTTCCATGCGGGTCTTAAAGTCACCCCTCATGAGTGCATCGAGATTAAACTCGCAGAACTTGGTGCGGTTGCGGGCACTGAACAACTTCAAATTGAGTTCTTGCTCCCACGCTTTAAGCCACTGAGAAAGCGTGTGCTTTACGAAATGCAAATCCTGCTGTTCTGTGTTGGAGAACGTGCCATGTGTCAAATCCTGCAGAAATACAGGAGGCAGGTCAAAAACCCGCGCAATCTCCTCAATCTGAAAGCGGCGGGCTTCCTCCATCTGGGATTTCTGCGGATCTACGCCTACCGCCTTTAATTCATGCCCTGTAGGCATGATCATGACATTTCGACGCTCAGCGTTGGCAGCTTTAACCGCATCCTGAACGTCTGAAGCGGCTCTCGATGCAGCTGAAGGCGACGGCATAGGACCATAAAGTGCCAGTGGCGGAACACCACCATTGGCAAAGAACTTCTGCGCGTATTGCTCAAGCGCTATAGAAAGCCCAACAGCACCTTTAAGTTTAGAAATTGGGTCTATGTGCGAAACCCCATCGAAGTTGAGCATGAAAGGGATATCGATAATTTCCTCTGCGCGGTAAGTGACCGTGCGCGCTCCATCCTGATAGAGATAGAATTTCTTGCCGTCCCGGCGTTCAACAGTCGTTTTTGACGGGTCAAGTGGCCATAGATTCATTACCCTACCCGCTTTATTGCGTTCAATAAACGAGTAGGACCTACCCTTTATCAGGGTATTGACCATACAGTATTTGCGCCAAGCAAAGGATGTCCATTCCGCATTAGGAGCATCGTGAAGGATAGCGTACAGCGGGTCCTTATCAGCAGTGTCCCGTCCACCTTCGCTCTTGGTAAAAACCTGCAATGGTAGCGATGCTAGCGTGCCTGCTATAAAGTTTACAGCGCACCAGACAGCAGGAACCTCAAGTGCGGTTTCAGAGGTGACGGTGACACCTGCCACGGAGTTCCACTCTCCAAACATGGCTCGCCATGCCTTCACGTCAGAGAGAGAAACAGTTGGGTTCTCCAGCGATGCTCGAGCCTCCGCTACCTGCCTTTCGGCAGTGCGGGTCGTAGTAAGTCCAAACATTATGCCATCGCTATTTTGAAGTTGGGATTTTCCCATGGGGAGACGGGCACGTGAACATTTGCTCCACCGTCAATCGCTGCGCCTTGCGCCATAGCAAGAGCCACAGCTGAATCGATACGAACTGAGGCTCGCGTCTTTACGAACCAGCGGTTGCCGTGAGGGTCGGGTGGATGATTGAATGTGGCGCCCATAAGTGCCGACATCAGAACAGGGCTGCTACGCAGTCGAATTCGCTTATCGATAATCACATTTTCCAACTCATTCACGGAGCCTGGCATCCAAAGACCTAGCGGCGGTTTTTCTCCCGCGGATTTGGCTGCCTCAATACGCTCCTGAGATGGTCTCGCCCGAATCTTGCCGCCCTGCGGATGAGGCAAGGTTTCAACCTCGACACCGATGGCATCCAGTTCGTCTTTGAAGGCCGAAAATGCGTAGTTGTCGTAGGCTATTGCCTTGATATTAAGGAAGCTGTTGAGCTCCGCGACGCGAGAAGCAATAACGTCAAAGCGAATGCGCGGACCCTCTGGCGCGTTAAGATAGTTATCGCGTACCCAAATGTCGTAAGGTTGCTTATCTGCCGCAACGCGTGCGGCAAGTGTATCACCCGGAGTCCAAGCCTCAATCCAAGCGTCGAAGGTAGGTAGCGCAACTGTAGTCCCGTCTTCGCGCGTTGCGTCAACAGTCCCAGTTGGAACGACAACGGCAACCACAGCCATATCTTTTGTGGCCGCAAGATCAATACCTAGATAGGCGTCCCCGCCCTCATGTTCTTCGATATCAAACGGTTCCATGACATCGGCAACGGTGGCTCGCGCCATCCATGCCTTGTCGGCGTCAGTCCAACAGCAGAAGTGCAATCTAAGGACGTTGTTGAGCTTGCCAGGTACAGAGCGCGCCTCTGCTACAACGCCAGCCAGATACTTTTCTGTCAGGATTTCTCCCAACATTGGGTTGGCTTTAATCCAGCATGTCGGATCCGTCATGGGATCGTCGTTTTTATCCAGAGCGCAGATGTACGCAAAGACAGTATCGCTGCCCTCCCACGTGTCTCCCACGTAATTAAAGTCATCGTCTGGCGTCATTGTGCCAGTGACAACCTGAACAGCGCGTGTGCGCTCTTCCCAGCAGACCGAATTACGATCCGACCCGGAGTTGGTAATCATCAGCAGGAGCGGGTTTTGTCGAAACTTAAAACCGCGCTGCAACATTTCCATGATGCTACGGTCTGGATGCTCGTGCACCTCATCGCATAGCGCCATGTGTGGCCGTGGTCCGGAGCCAGTCTTGCCTGCTTCTTTTGAAATAGGACGGAAGAACGACTGCGAAGCGTGATGGGCAATATTGAATTCTTTGCCCATACCACCGCTGAACTTGACGCGCTTCAAGAGTGCCGGCGACTGCCGAACCATCTTGCAGGCATCCTGAAACAAAATGGCCGCTTGGTCTTTCTTGGCAGCAGCAGCGTAAATCTGTGCGCCCGCCTCATTGTCGGCGGTCAATCCATACAGACCTACGCCACCGGCAAATGGTGACTTGCCGTTGCCTTTGCCTTCTTCGATGTAGGCGGTGTTAAATCTGCGTGTGCCGTCCTCACGCTTCCAGCCGAATATAGAACCAAGCTTGAATGCCTGTGACGGCGCCAACTTGAATGGCTTGCCATCGAACTGGCCTTCGCTAAGCTTTAGACCCTTCTCAAAGAAATTAAATACATGCAGCGCTGCTGCATCGTCCCATACCAAACCACGCTCGTGGCCACACTTAACATCGTCTTTGTGACGCTGGCAGGCATTACGAACGTGTGGACCAGCAACTATGTTGCCTGATATGACCGCGTCTGCGTAGGCTGTAACTCGTTCAAGAGCGATTAAACAGCTCTTCGTCCGGGTCTTTTTCATCACCATCTGGCACCGTAATCTTGCTCTTATCTGAAGGGCTTGCACCCATCTGACCAAGCATCTGACGAAGCAGATTCAATGCTTGTACGCCCACTTCTTGGTTCGCCATGATGCGACCCTGTATGGTTGCAGCCATGCCGACCAACATGCGGTCGGATTCGGTGAGCCATGGAATTTCTTTTTGAAACAGGAGCCATGCCGACTTGGCTTTGCACGCCTCTGTGTCAGCAACCCACTTAGGTGGTGCGCCAAGGGGGCCATTGGGCTTAGGTTCGGTACGGTCCTTGAAGCGTTTCGGATTCTTAATAGCGCTCGCCTCGACTGCAGCCTTAGCAAGCGGCTTACGAGGGGCAGCCATGATGATAAATCCTATTTGGGGTCATATTCTGAACTGTGGCTACGCGCAGAATGCGGCATCACGGGTTCGCGGTTTTGAACCGTTTGGGCGATACTCGGCACCCCTCCCTGTCATGCTGGCCATCCATCTGCTCGAAACGAGACTATGGTTCGTCCATTGTCCTCAAGCTGACCGCGAGACGCATGGCATGCCTTGCATGTGCTGATGAAAGGGCCAGACCAGAACTTGTCTACGTCACCCTTGTGTCCGCCATCGCTATGATGGACTTCAGAGGCTTCAGTTACGTCCTCACGCTCAAGGCACCACTCGCACAGAGGGCTTTGAGTTAGTTGGTGTTCACGGATGCGACGCCAGCGGGCTGTTTGATACAATTTCCTGTAAGCAGTAGCTTCCTCACTGCGCCTGGCGCGCTGATACATGTCAGACCAACGTTAAAGAAGCACGTTCAAACCACCGATCATTGATGCGATACAGCTTACGTCCTGTCCGTGTGGATGTACGGCTGATAGTGCCTCTGCCGTCGCCATAGCTAACGCTTGTGCCGATCTTAAGCATATGATCTCCTAATGAATGTTGGGTGTGGTTAAATGGGCTCCCGCGGTGACTTGAACACCGATCAGAAGTCTTGCCTGTTAAACGACGGGAGCGAAGGACAACGGAATGCTGCGCAAGACAATTGGAATTATGGCCGTAGTAATGTGGGCATCAAATGCCGTGGCTGCGCCGAATAGCGATACATTGTTATGTGTCGCCACAGATGTTCCGCAACGAATGTATCAATTCGAAGCTGGCGATAAATTCATTATTGCGTACCGGTACGAGGGAACCGTTGCCATAAGCATGATATATCCACGTGGCGGAAGCCACGAATATCCCTGCACTGTAAACGGTTCTTACCTGATATGCCCATTTTTCGAAGATCGCTCCATGATATTCAACAAAGAGACCCTAAAACTCGAAATGCCAGTAGTGATTGGCCCGCAGAACTCGACTAGCAGTTGCCAACCTTTGGATATCAGTAACCTACCATTGAAATAAAGTGCCGGTACCCGTCTTGACTAGATGCAGGCCGCTCAACTCACAACCACTGGAGGAGCGGCCTGCTATAACCCGGCACCGTGAGGCGCGCACGGGCTATTTGTTACCCCAGCCGTAAGCCAGGGTCTCCGCGACTAAAGCGCGTGAGAATGGGCGGAAACAAAAGGGCCACCCGAAGGCGACCCTGTTTTTACTGCTTCCTCATTTGTAGCCGTTGGCGGCGGAGTATTTGGTACTGTCAGGCTACGCTGGCAATTTCCTGCATATCATTGTCGTTGTCAGCCCTTAACTTCTCTAACGTCCCAAGGTCATACCAAACCCATCTGAGGCTGACTAACGCTCGGTGGCATAGGGCCTTGCCAACGAGGTCGGGCTTGATGGAGAAGCCTTCCTTTTTGCCAATCTGCGTCATGGTCATGCCAGCAAGTGCTGCATCCTCGAACGGCGTTAGCAATGGACCCAGCGTGGCGCGCAAGATACCCAATGTCTTCTTGGCATCGATAAGCGCATCAATAGATGACGCGCTAAAGTTCTCGTGCAGCTTATCGTACCCCTGATAGTGACCACTATCGGATTCGCCACTTGCATCGACAGGCTTCTTCCTGCGAGCTACGATGTCCTTCTGGTTGCCCTTCACCCGCACAACCTCGTTCTTGTAGCGGATTTCTCCATTAGGTAGCGCCGGCCAAACCCCGTTATTCTCCGCAGCTATTGCAGCTGCATCTTCGATGTCTTGCTCTGGAGTTAGTTTATCGCTGCGCATCTGGACGTTGATGCTACTGTCAAATCCATGCGTCATACTCTGCACAGGCTGCATTGCTGCCGTGGCTGCCAGTTTGCGATAGGCCAACACAAGGGTGGCGAATTCCTCATGGCCTTCGCGCTTCAAGTTGCTGAGTAGCGGAACATCATTTCCGCGGTGAGGTTCACAGTTCGGATCACCGATCGACTGTCTCTTGGCAATTGCACGAACTAGCTTTGCAATGGCTTTTGTTTCAGATCCGTTCTCACCGTGTACAGCAGTATATCTTGCCCTGCCTGCTGCGCGCTCTTCTGGTGTTGATTTGGATGGTTCGTGTGATGCCAGTCGGGGCTTCCGGTTCATAAACCAAGGCTTAGAGATACTGATTGTCTCGTCCTTGATGAGAACGCGAGGTCCCTGGTCGTAAATGCCGTCAGCGTTTTTGTATGGCGGGAGCTTCTGGCGCATAGTTGGCGCGTCTGTTCCTCCCCATGCAAACCCACATGGGCCTGTTGGTAAAGGTGTGCGAAAGTTCTTTGCTTGAGGTGGATGGCGGTGGGCGAGGTCTTTTAGGAATGCTTGATATTTGTTGTCGTGGCTTATTACTTGATTATCTTTATCGGCAATTGTCATAATTACTCCTGAGTTGGAGTTAAAGTCGGACTGGTGGCTGAACGGGGTAGATTAAGTCTTATAACTTTTCTTATTATATAAGTCAAGTTATATTTGGGCCAATTTTGGAGAAATCACCGAATGAGTGGAGAACTTTGATGAGAAATCATACGATTAAACTTCGGTAGAAGGATGGGTCAAATGATTGGGCGATTTGAAGCAAGCGTATTGTCTTACTCCGATGAAAAGCACTCTGGCAAAACACAGCAGTCTAGAGGATTATTGCGGAGCATGTCCGACACTGTCGGGGGCAGACCAAAGTGTCAGATCGATAAATACGGGGTTACATTAAGAGACTCGACAGAAACAGCAACAACTACCTTCAAGACGACTACTCGGGATGTTACAGTCATGATCGATCACCAACTGATGATCGAAATACTTGTTACGAGCTTAGAGAGAAAAGTTTTAGAACTAACCGACGAGCAAGTAGTGCGGCTTGTAAAATCCATAGGGTCCTAGCAGGTCTGTTCAGTTAAACTTCGCCAACGCCTTCTTATCCCAATCTGCGGGTTTTGTTCGCGTGAATTTGGGTGCCGGCAATGGTACCGAGAATATCTCTTCCGACCAATCGTTAGGGATAGCTCCGAATTCCATCTCTTTTACTGCAATTCGATTGCGCATGGCCTCGGCAGCCTTCTGGCGCTCTTCTTCGGCGACAGTGCGGGGAACGCTTGCCGTTAGCAGCAGATCAAGTTCGGCAATCCTTGCCAAGAGTGGTGCTTGTATCTCCTTTATGTGCTTATGTACGACAAAACGTGAAACTTCTTTCATCTCCCGTTCAATTTTCTTGTCGGTGTACACTAGCACGTTGCGGACGGTCTTGGCCGTCAGCTTTCCTTTAGCTAGGTCGCCGCAAAGCAATCTGGCTGCGTGATCCATAGGCGTCTCATTTTCGAGGCGTGGATTCTTTTCAGAAAAGTGCATGTGGTTTTTCTCCCCTCATTTGCGGTTGCTGTGTTCTGTGCTCTACCCAAGGGAATGGGAAAACACGCACACCATGGGGGGTGGATAAATCCACACCCCTAAACCTATTGGTCAGACTAAATTGCTGTGTTCTGCTATCATTTTGATTTCATTGCGTTATTAACGAAAAGACACACTAAGCACACCTGAACACGACACGGAACACAGTAGGCATTTTGGGCGTGCTGTTTAGCGTTATTAAACCAAATGGTTGAACACACCCAAAAGACACACCTAATCAATGCTGTTTTGCCTCGTATCTTGCGACGAAAGCAGCTGTATTTTCCGCTGAAGTATTAGCCAGATGCATTCTCGCGCGCGCATCGGTAGCTGCTTCTTGTCCGGCAGGGGTAAGGTGCCACTTTGCGCCATCAAACTTTACGAGCTTCTTCATTTTATCGGTAGCGCGGCGCGCACGACCCTTATCGGGTTCTCCATGCTTGTCCTTCCACCCCAACGATTCGGCAATCTGGACTAGGTGTCTGGCGCCATTCTCTATTTGAATAAGCACTTCGTCCTTGTCGTTTCGCGCTACCGCAGCCATGTCGCGCGTCTCCCCTTTGGACAGCATTCTCGCCATCACGGTTGGAACATCTCGCCCTTTGCTATCCCGCAGTGGTGGCGCAGTGACGGTATCAAGCCCAAACATTATGGGTTTGAAGTCGACGCCACGGTGCTTACCGTGCCAATGCATTTTTACGCCTGTATCACCCTTGATGAGGACAAGGTTTCCATCAACTTCGTTCAAGAACGCTCCTCCTCCACGTGGCACTAGGTTTGTAAGGTCGGCACTTTTTACTGGATGAGCAGCAACGTAAACAACCGGGTTACCCTTCAGAGTGGTAAGCTGACGCAACTCCCGGGCATGGTTTCCGAGCTGGGTATTGCTATTGTCATCGTCACCACGGAAGTAGGCCGCACTGGTATCAATGACGATCATACTGACACCACCGAGCCGCTCGACATCCTGCTTAATTTTCTGGAACATCTGTGGGATGGAAAATGTCCCCTTGATGAAATGCGCATCGATATCATCCGGATCAAAACCCATATGATGCGCCATGGCGATCCAGCGCATGGTGACATCATCGGGATTCTCGCCAGCAAAGTACAGCACGCGACCTTGCGCTACCTCGCAGTCGCCCAGTGGTTCCCCCATCGCGGTCAGGGCCGTGATGAGAAGAAGAACAGCTGTCTTGCCTGTGCCCGTCATCGCTGTTGTGGAGTAGAGGAATCCGGACTGAGCCACGCCGTCGATGTGATAATCGGGTGGGACAAAGCCTCGGACCAGATCCCCACTCGAGGTGATGCCAGGGTAAGGAGATGGAGGTGGGGACTTTTTCGCAGGTGGAGTATTGTCGTTTGCAGCTTCTATCGGAACCGGCTTCGCGCCCTCTACTTGGGGCGCACCCTCGTTGGCAGCACGCTTCGCTAAAGAGTTGGCCACCAGAGCCGACGTGTTGTCGAGTGCGGGCGGTCGCTCGTCACCTATGAAGCCTCGCAACCAGTCTGCCGCGTGCGGAGGTGTAATTCCCAACGCCACAGCCACAATGTCGATCGGGTTGTACCCTTGGTTGCCGTCCGCATGATCGCAGATGCCTTGGGGGGAAAACTCAACAGACAGACCGCGCTTGGTTCCTGACAGGCCTGTTGACGAAGTGCTGGCGCGAAAGTCTGCTCGAGCCAAATATCCTTGCTGATACCGCTTGGTTCCTGACAGGCCAAGTTGCGGGACCCATAAGTCAAGATTGGCCATCGCATTGGCCTTCAGCTTGGCCCAAATCCCATCACCTGCAGGCGCAGCTGCGGTTGGCTCGTATGGTGCAATTGGTGCCGCCTTCTTTTCCTTCTCAACCTTGGTGCCGTGCGCGGCCATGATCTCCTCGGCGTCGACCAAGAAGCTTTCGATGTCTGAGTCCTCAATCTCGGGAAGATCGTCGAATTCCACATCCAGCGGGCTGTCGCCTAGCCATTCGTATGGCTTGTGCGTTTCAGGATGCGTACCAAAAGCAACAACCTGTTGGCCGGCACGCATGACCTCAACGCGATGGTTTTCACCATTGATTTTATAGAACGGTGTTAGTTTTTTCTTCCCCGACTCTGCAGATCGGAAAAAGAACATGATCTTCGGCCATTTGCCTACGCGGGCCAAGGCGTACGACGCATTCGGGATTTTGGATACACGTTCTTGCACAAGGCGCGATACATTCTCGTCGGTAATATCCACGTCGATCGCGACAAGGTTGCCTGTCTTAAGTCCTGTACTGACATGGTCTGGATACTCAGCTATAAGGTTGTCGACATCGCCGATCACTGGTTCAAGAGTTTGCCATCCATCGATTCTCGGGAACTTCCCAAGTACGGGCACTGGAAGGTAGCCGTGATAAATCAGGCCTCTCCGCGTATCGGCTAGTGAGGTATCAGGCTGCGTTGCGGTTTGCATTGGCTTTCGAGCTCCCCATAAGCGCCGCTACAGCGGCTTCTGTTATCTGTTCGGCGAGTGCCGGATGAAATGTTGCGGCATGCTTGCCGAATGCGTTTGGAGCAAAAGACCGCATCCTTCCGTCAGGCGTCCTCCGCAGTATCATGTGGAAAAGGCGAAGGTGGTCACTAAGTTCAATGTCAAATGACGCGACTACGCTGCCCCCGGAGCCATTCGGCTCCGGGCGTATCTCTAAGATTTTCATGATGCCCCCTTTGTTACCGTGCCGAGGCGGCGGCGGCATCAGCGACACTGCGACGGGCTTCTTCGTCGGCATCGCGATACATTTCCCGACACTCGTTCAGCGACATGGATTGCATGTGCATGCGTACTGGGGACAGGAACTCGCGCCATCGCGCAGACTTGACCTCTGCGTCGCCTACCGTGCTGGGCGCCCCACCGTCGTTAGCCGCAAGTCGATACGCGGCGAGGATTTCTGCGTCGCCGCGAGATTTTATGGCCAGAACGTCCCATTGCAGAACGGCTTCCTGCATTACTGGGTCATTGCCGTCTGGAATAACTCCAGCAAGTAGATGAAACCGGCAGTCGTATCCGCTGCAGCTTTTAGGGCGATCGGCATAAACCGAGCATTTACCGTCGACTAACCGGGTACATGACCCGTCGTCGTTTTTTTTCAAGACATATGAATTTGTGTTGTCGTTCCAAACCGCGTCGGGGAAGCGCTCTAACTCGTCGCCACGGACTTGAGCCTGCAGAGTCTTCGAACGACAGCAAGCGTTGCAGCCATTACATGGCACTGATGCCTCTGTGCGGTCTCGGATGAGACGTTCCCAGTTCCGAGCAACCGTCGATGCAGAGCCGGGGTATTTTCGCTCAGTTTCTTCAAACACAGAACTCATACGACCACCCATCCAGCCTTAGTCTTTTTATAGAATGTGTCCGCCTCGTTGCCCGAATAAGTCTCGATGCGCTCGACATCTGGCGATATCCGCTCAAACAGTCCTGTGCATCCTTGCATGTCGCAGAAATTGCCGTCATCCATGCGCAATACTCCTGTCTTGCTCGCAAAGTCGTATGAAATTGAGTGGACACGGCACATCAGTTCTTTGTGTTGTACGTACTTCACGACATCCTCCTCCATGTTTGGTTCTTGTTTGTAAGGACTGGCGCGCCCCTCCATGCCAAGGTATACCCAAAGCTTGTCAGCAACTAACTCGCCGTGAGTTTTAGCCATCTCGCGGCATTTCAGTCGCCGCCGCGTGTTTGATAAGTCGGGATCGACGGTTGTGGAGATTTCCCATGCGATGCGGTCGGCACGTTGCGCGCGCGTCAGTACTATGCCGGGTCCATAGACTGGTGCTTCATTGTCATCGCCAAACACGGCCCGCAGGACTCGTTCTTCTGCTGTCATTCTTGTGGTTGTCATGTGGTTGTTCCCCTTTATCGGTTGGTGAAGCGCTCCCTGTGGCCACCGCGTTGTGATGGCGTGGATTTACGCGAACCGCCCTTCGCCGCGCGTCGTTGTGCGCGGTTCATGCTGCCTTGCGGGCATCGATGCGGGATTGAATAAATTCTGATACTTCCGACCTTAGAAAGGCAATGCGCTTCTCTCCAAGAGGAACAGCGATCGGAAAGTCCCCTCGCTTTCGGTAGATATCAATCATAGCACGCGACATGGAAGTCATCGCGCACGTGTCTGTCATGTTGATTAGAACGGGTTCGTTATCGTTTGATGGAATCACGACTGCCTCCTCTAGTTGTGGTTGTCACCAGATTTACTGGATAAACACATCGTTATAAGAAGACTTATAATTTGTCAAGCTATATTATAAGAGAAGTTATAATTGACGTCAAAATTAACGCCCCATCTTCCGATGGAGCGTTCCTAATAAAGACTAAACAGCCGTCACCCTACCTTTTATCCGCCCAATGATCCCGGATCGCGAGGCTGAAAGACCCATTGGGGTCACATTGCCATCCTTAAACACGGCATACATACCGCCGTTCTCATCAGGCTCTTTATCCGAGGTATCAATAATCAAAACATCGCCCCGATTGAATCCGACAGCATCTGTATCGACATCGGCAACTACTACGCTGTCAGGATTGGACCGCATCTGCCAACGTAAAAAAGCAGTTGGGATAGCCCAGAATGCAGTAGAAGCATCAGTAATCTCTCCGGTCCGTCGGTCTACGCCTTTCACCTGCGTAACGTCCATACTGTCTGGTCGATCAACCCCCGCCTCAAGACCTGCAGTCTTTGCCGCAGCCAACAGCTTATTAATGTTCTCTCCGAAAATGTCGCTTCCGGCCAGCCAGTTACTGACCGTGGGTTGACTAACTCCAACTAGTTTAGCTACGGCGCTCTGCGAGCCAACTTTGTCGTGGAGGGCGTACACTAGCGATGTATATTTCATTGATCTCTCCATTCACTGGAGTCGGTATAACCAAAGTTATAGCAATTGTAAAGGTCGACTTATAATTATAAGCCGATTGCATGGGTGTTAGCGGGCAACCCCATCGCAAAATCTTGCCCATGCATCCATCATTTCACGTCGTTTAGCTAAAACATCCCCTCGCCGGTAAGCACGTTCTACTGCATCCCCTGTTTGATGCGCGAGCGCAGCTTCCGCGACTTCGGTTTGAAAATCAGTAGCTTCAGATACCCAATCTCGAAACGATGATCTGAAGCCATGCACAGTCGCTTTGGCTTTTAATGTCTTCAGCACTTTGGCCAGCGACATATCAGAAAGTTGTGTCCTATGCTTCGCACCAGGAAAAACGTAATCGTCCACAGAAACCTCGCGCATTCCCTCGACGATCTCAACCGCGCGAGGGGATAACGGAACGCGGTGTTCCTTTGCTGCTTTCATTCTTTTCGCAGGAATTGTCCAAACCTTCTTTTTTAAATCGAATTCGGACCAGACAGCGCCCCTCGCCTCGCCTGATCGGACGGCTGTCAAGATGGTGAATTCCAGAGCGCGGGCACCATTGCCTTTTATAGTCTGCACCTTTTTTATAAAGTCTGGTACATCTGGATAAGGCATGGCAGCGTGATGCCCGCGCTGTAGCTTCTCGGCAGCAGGCAGTATCTGGTCAAGGTGGCCCTTCCATTCAGCAGGGTTATCGCCCGTACGCAGCCCCTTGGCCTTTGCGTGATCGAGAACCATCTTTATTCGCTCACGAACCTTGCCTGCAGTTTCGGCTTTAGCATGCCAAATGGGTTCAATGCACTTCACAACATCCGCAGTTGTGATCTTGTCGACTGCAAGCTTCCGTATGGGCTTGGCATAAGTGCCCAGCGACAATTTCCAACCGGCTTCTGTCTTCGCACCTTTCCATTTCGATTTCATAGTCTCGATATACGCGTCGGCAAGCTCTCCAAAGGTTTCGACCTTGATCCTGGCTTTGCGCTCTTCCATATCAACGAACGGATCGCCTCCCCTACCGAGGATAGCCCGTATCTCTTCAGCTTTAGCTCTTGCTGCGGTGAGTGTTACATTGCCCGTACCGGAACCAAATGGCCCCAACCCCATCTCTCTGCGTTTCCCTTGACGGATATAAATGAATACCCAGTATTGCCCACCCGCCTTGCTGCGGTGCAGCCACAGGCCATCGCCATCCCGCAATTTGTCTGCGGTGCTGTTTTTAATTGCTAAGGCGGTGAGCAGGTTGCGTGCCATCTTTTCCTAATCGTTTTCCTAATTCTCATCGCTTGCTATCAATAGCGATATTAGCAGCAATGTCTGTAAATATGCAGCAGCCATTAGGAAAAGCAATCCAGTCGAAGCAATAAAATCAATAATATCAGGTACTTGTATCCGGCCCGGGGAGCCAGTCACTTCAAAGGCTTAGCGAGAAATCGCTAAGCCTTTTGCTTTTCTGGCGTTCTGCCGCGGGAAAACCACCTCATAATCACGTGGACATAGAGAAAAACCAATATAAGCTTGTGTCATCTTAAGCTCCGCTCTGAGAGAGGCTGATGCCATTCAGATCACGCAAAGAAACGCAATTCACGCCGCATGAGTGGGACATTATGGACCGCGCTCATGAAACAGCCTCTACTATTCTTGGCCGGGATCGCCGGCTTCATCCCGATGCAAGCAGGCTCGCCAGAATCGTCATGACGCTTTTTGCGCAAGGATTACGCGATCCGGAGGAAATTGCTTCCCTAGCCGCTGATCGTGAACATGGCAATGAGTTGACGACCGGGGCTATGGTCCCGGGACGCAAGGCTCCTATCGACGATTCGGATTTTGAGTAAGACACCTGATTGTGTCGTGGCGTCAGCGGCCCGTACGGCAAATGACGACGCCAAAAAAATGCTGACTGCGTTTACTTGATTCAACAATGCTGCGCCTCCAATCGAACATTCGACCTAACGTGCTTCCGTCAGGCAGCTTCGCGTGCTTTACTAACCTCATCACCTAAGCGACATCAGGGAGGAAAATGAATGTCACTATCTGCGATCACCCGGCGTGCTAGTCTCGCCCTCGGCCTTTCACTGCTGGCAGCAACAGCTCTTGGAGGCTCCGCCCAGGCACAGGCCTTCCCCGATCGCCCCGTAACATTGGTGATTCCTTTCGCAGCCGGCGGGTCGACCGACGTGGTCGGACGCGTGATCGCCAATAAAATGTCCGACATACTTGGGCAGCAGATCGTGGTTCAGAATGTCGGCGGCGCTGGCGGCAGCCTCGGTACAGGCAATGTGGTTCGCGCTGATCCGGATGGCTATACGATCCTTATGGGAACGGTTGCAACGCACGCGCTCAATCCGCTCATCCTGAAAACCAAGCCATATGATGCTGAAAAGGACTTCACGCCGATTTCGCTGCTGGTCATCGTGCCGAATGTCCTGGTCGTCAATCCGGAGCTGCCTGTAAAGAATGTCAAAGAACTGGTCGACCTCTTGAAGGCCAATCCGGATAAGTACAGCTATGCCTCTTCGGGCAACGGAACGCCGCTGCACCTTTCCGGAGAGTTGTTCAAGAAAATGGCCGGTGTCTCCCTGCAGCACATTCCGTATAAAGGTGCTGGCCCCGCTCTGAACGACGTGGTTGGCAATCAGGTGCCGATCATGTTTGACAATCTTCCTTCTTCTTCTTCCCATATGAAGGGCGGCACATTACGGGCGCTCGGCGTGACAACGACTAAGCGAGCAGCTTCCTTCCCCGATGTACCAACCATTGCCGAGACAATCCCCGGCTATGAAACCTATAGCTGGAATGCTCTGTTTGCTCCGGCCGGAACACCACCGGAAGTGGTCGCAACCTTAAACAAGGCAGCTGTAGAGGCCATGAAGGACCCTGTCGTGGTCGGTAAAATGAAGGAATTCAGCGCCGATATCGTTGGCTCCACTCCAGAAGAACTGGCCGCCCACGTCAAGGCTGAGATCACCAAATGGACGCCGGTCGTTAAAGACGCCAACGTCCAGATGGATTAATGAAAAGGGGATAACAGGCGCAAGCGCCTGTTATCCCCTCACCGCTATAGTCAAGAACGCATCAGCAAGGTTTCGCAAGATTAGAATCGTTCATCGCATGGAATATTTTAGAATTACTTTTAAACTATATGTATAGCGATCAAATCTGTTTAATAAGACATTCGAATGTCGCTTTTTTTAAACGGCCCGATTATGGTCAAAAAAATTGGTTAGCTTATATTTCCTTCGCATACGGGACTGTTTAATGAGACATCAGTGTATTGTAACTGCCGTTCTTATCGGTTTATTTTGCCTTTTAGGCGCTGTGGCCCTCCTTTCCAAAGACGATGTTTCCCCGGTTCAATCTCAAACCGACAGTCTTTCTGCCCCGATACCTCCGTCGAAATAACGCTTAGCTGGTGCGCGTGCCCAACTTTGCGTGGCTGTCGCTCAGATGCAGTTTGTGGTTCTGCATGGGTGCGATACACGGCGCATTGTTCAAACTTGTCAGACACTGTTTTACTCCGCCAGGGAATCACGCTCTTAGATCTCCTACGAATGCAGAACGATTTTTCCTGTTTTCCGAGCTGGGGCGGAACAAATTTGCCTTATCGCGAATTCGGTACAAAACGAGACTCTTATGACCACTCAACAAATCCTGTCCTTTACGGTCATCGCTCTCATGATGGCTGCCTTCATATCGGGACGCTTCCGCTATGACGTCGTGGCAATGTGTTCGCTGCTTGTGGCTGTGCTTGTCGGTGTCGTGCCTTATAAAGATGCGTTTCGCGGCTTCAGCGACGAGATTGTGATTATTGTTGGCAGCGCATTGGTGGTCAGCGCGGGGGTAGCACGGTCCGGACTCATGGAAGCAGCGGTTCAGCGCTTTGTGCCAAGCCTGTCATCGGTCCGGGCGCAGCTTGCCATTCTCGTGATTGTCGTCACTATTCTAGCGGCTTTTGTTAAAAATATCGGCGCTCTGGCAATCATGATTCCTATCGCCTTCCAGTTTGCCCGCCGCTCCAACGTATCGCCTTCGGTATTTCTGATGCCTATGTCATTTGGTGCACTGCTTGGCGGCTTGATGACCCAGATCGGCACATCGCCAAACATTGTAGTCTCGCGCATCCGCGCCGAAATGGTTGGCGAAAGCTTTACCATGTTTGATTTTACGCCCGTCGGAGCAACGCTTGCTGCGGTCGGTATAGTCTATCTGGTTTTGTTTTATTGGTTAGTACCAACGCGAACCCGCGAAGATGTTTCAGCCGAAGAGGCAATTGAAATATTGAATTATGTGTCGGAAGCAACCGTTTCCAAGGAATCGACCGTCATAGGCAAGAGCATGACGGATGTTGTAAAGCCAGCCGAAGGTGGGGCGATCGTCACCTCCATTATTCGCGGCGAGCGGCGCGTTACCCCCCTGCCCGATACAAAGCTTGCCCAGGAAGACGTACTCATCTTGCAGGGAGATCCGAAAGCCCTCCACGCTATCGTCACGAGCGGAAAGCTCCAGCTATCGCGCGACCGATCCCATTCGGAGTCGGGCGGTTTGGCCGAAATCGATTCCATCGAAGCCGTCGTGGGAGACACGTCGCCATTGATTGGTGTTTCGGCGCGGGAACTGGCCTTGTTTGATCGCTATGATGTCAATCTTCTTGCCATCAGCAGGCAGGGTGAAAGGATCAAGGATCGCTTGGGCGAAGTCAGATTTCAACTGGGCGATGTCATTGTGCTTCAAGGCCGCGATAGCGTGCTTCCCAATCTGCTGCGTGAATTCGGCTGCCTTCCCTTGGCAAAGCGAACCATATTGCTGGGAAGCGTCCGCCGCGGGCTAGTGCCGCTGCTCATTCTGCTGGCAGCTATTGGCGTTACGGCTTTTAGCCTCCTGCCCGTATCTATAGCCTTCTTTGCGGCTGCGGTTGCCATGGTCTTGTTCAAGGCCATACCGCTGCGCGATTTATATACGGCAATTGACGGTCCGATCCTCGTTATGCTCGCAGCGCTTATTCCCGTCAGCGACGCTTTGAGAACCACCGGCGGAACAGATTTGATCGGACATTTCCTCACGCAGATCGCTCATCAATTACCGCCCTTCGCGGCATTGGCGCTGATCCTTATTGCCGCAATGGCCGTGACGCCATTTCTCAATAATGCGGCGACAGTGCTGGTCATGGCTCCCATTGCGACAAGCTTTGCAACCGGCCTTGGCTTCCGGCCAGAGGCTTTTTTAATGGCGGTGGCAATTGGCGCCGGGTGCGATTTTCTCACCCCTATCGGGCATCAGTGCAATACGCTGGTCATGGGCCCAGGCGGTTATAAGTTCAACGATTACCCCAAGCTTGGCTTGCCCCTGTCGCTGATCATCGTGCTGACCGCCGTTCCTGCTCTGATGCTGTTTTGGCCGCTTAAATAGCCTGAGATTACGATATCAATTCCCTTTGAAATCTGTCACAAGCCATCTGCCCGCAAGGGCAAGGCGCGACTGCTATCAAATTGAGGATAGGGTCGGGCGGGCTGATTGACGTCTCTCCTGCCGCCGCGAAGTAACGTGGCCGTCTTTATTATTTCCGCTGTGCCACAGCCTTTGCATTACAAAATATTAATTCGCCGATCATCTCCCGTTCATTTTGGCAACGCTACGGTCTGTACACGGAGCGGACAATCCGCTCGCGCTACAGGAGAGAAAAAATGAAACGAATTATCGCTCTCGCTTTGTCCGGAACCTTTTTGACGGTCTTTGCTCTCGGCGGCGCGTTTGCCCAGACGCAAACACCCGAACAGCCTCCCGTGGCCAAAGAAGCGACTAAAACTCCGGGCCATGAACATAAGAGAAATGCCCGGCTCGATGCGAACGACGACGGCGCCTTGGATCAGGCAGAATTTACCAATATTGATCGCCTGAAGGAAGCAGACACCGATAAGGACGGCACCCTTTCCAAACAGGAAATTGAAGCCATGGCGATGAAACGTCTGGTTGAGCGGCAAGCTCAGCGCATGACCAAGCGCCTTGATGTAAATGGCGACGGTGTGGTTACGATTGCCGAAGTCGAAAAGCAGAAGGCCAAACGCTTCGCCCTCATGGATCGCAATGAAGATGGGAAAATTGACAAAAGCGAAATGCGCCATGGCCACAAGAAGCACCATGGCCAAAGACATCATGACAAGAACATGCCTTCGAAAGGTTGATAAGCTCAGCACAAACGCAACGGTCGCTCATTGAGCGACCGTTTTGCTTTTTTTTCATACGTGCTGAGGCGGCTCGCGTACTTCGTCCGGATTGGGCAAAGGCAACTCATCCGGCAATTGCTCCGGCGGTGGCGGTTCTTCTATCGGAATTTCGCCGGGCAGCGGATTCGGTAGCGGCGGTGTTTCGTCCGGACGCGGACCAGGCACCGGATCAACGGGCCGGTTCGTATCCGGACCCGGATCGGGAATTTGCGGTGGATCACCCAAAGCGATTCTCCTTGCGAAAAATACAGTCGGTTTCTGGTTTACCTGTCGTCCGAAGCCTCTTCTTCGAACATGACCGCAACATCGGAATTTGCGGAAAGACGTACCTTGTCGCCTTCGACCTCCGCTACGAGTGCGGTTGAAATATAGTGATGATGGCCTTTATGGGACCCCTCACCGCTGTCTTTCTTGGTCAGTTTAATGCGGCCACCCTCTACGCGGTCCACCGTTCCAACGTGAATCCCATCGGCACCGATGACTTCCATGTGTTCTTTGATACTTGTTGTCATGATTTACTCCTGGCGTGATAGATTACTAACGCGCGACGCGCAGTTTGGATGCATTGTCACGGCAAAGTCTTTCACCATAAAAATTTAGCGATTAAGCTCGAATGACAACGGCAGGAAACGCGCGCGACATGGCAAATGAGATTTTAACTCCCGCCGAAATGGCCCACGCCGATCAATCGACGATCAAGGCCGGTATTCATGACGGCTATCACCTGATGCTCAATGCCGGCAACGCTGTTGCACGCCATCTCCTGCGCCATCATGGCGATGCCAGCACGTTTCATATTCTTTGCGGGCCGGGCAACAATGGCGGTGACGGCTATGTCGTGGCCAGCATTCTCGGCGCGAGCGGTGCCTCGGTAAACCTTTGGACGCATGGCGAGCCAAAGAGCGGAACCGATGCCGCGCAAGCTGCGAAGCATTGTCCGATCAAAGTGCAGGACATTGCCGATTTCAAATCCGCACCTTCTGGCGTGATTGTCGATGCCCTCTTCGGCGCGGGCCTCAATCGCGCGGTGAGCGGCCCGGCCGCCACTGCCATCAGCACTGCAAACGGCTCCACCTGCCATCGCGTTGCCATCGACATACCCTCAGGGTTGGACGGGCTGACCGGTCGGGTTCTTGGTACGGCTTTTCAGGCAGACACGACAATCACGTTCTTCCGCAAGAAACCCGCCCATCTGCTTTATCCCGGACGCACTCTGTGTGGAGAAGTTATTGTCGCTGATATCGGTATCGCCGATAATGTTTTGACCGCCATCAGGCCTCAGTGTTTTGAAAACACGCCCGCCTTATGGAAAGCGCGGCTGCCGGTTCTGGAAGAAAACACCCATAAATATGCCCGTGGTCATGTCGCCGTGTTTTCCGGCGGTGCCACGTCGACAGGCGCCGGGCGGTTGTCGGCCTTGGCAGCGGCACGCAGTGGAACTGGTGCCGTCACATTGCTCGCATCAGAAGAAGCGCTTGCGGCCAATGCCGCGCACCTCACATCGATTATGCTGCATAAATGCGAGAACCGGCGCGATCTCGCGACTTTCACGGAAACCCGCGAAGTTGCGGCGTTTGTACTCGGGCCAGCTTTCGGTGTAGGGCGGAAAGCCCGGGAATTTGCACTGGCTCTTCTCAGCGAAACCAAGGCCGGTGTCGTCTTCGATGCAGACGTGATCACATCGTTCAAGGATGAGCGCGAAACACTGTTTAATGCTGCAGCTGGACCCGGTGCCATCAGACTGGTGCTGACACCGCACGAAGGCGAGTTCAAGCGCATCTTTCCAGAGCTAACGGAAACCAGCATGCCGTCCAAGGTCGAGCGTGCCCGTGCTGCGGCAAAGCTCGCTTGTGCAATCGTCATCTATAAGGGAGCCGACACAATTATTGCATCGCCTGACGGTCGTGCTGCAATCAACACAAATGGCACGCCGCTTTTGGCGACGGCAGGCTCAGGCGATGTGCTTGCTGGCCTGACTGCGGGCTTGATGGCGCAAGGCATGCCAGCCTTTGAGGCAGCCTGTGCCGCAGTCTTCATTCATGGTGCGGCCGCCCATCATCTCGGCTTTGGCCTTATCGCCGAGGATCTCCCGGCTGCCGCGGGGAAAATTATCGGCAAGTTGCTCGCAAACCCGACCACTTTCTGATTTCCATTAACCCTGTCTTTACCTTGATCGTCCACCTTGGTCTCAAGCGCGATTTGTACTGCGTACGCGCTCAAGTTTCTTGGAGAATGTCATTATTCTGTCGCAATGAGAGGGTAATGGTTATGTATAGCGAATAGCTTATTTCCATTTTTGACCACGGATGTACTGGCACTGATGTTGAGATAAGTTTAGGAAGGTCGGGTAGCTCCCGGCCTTTTGCTTTTTCAAGGCTCCCACTGCTCAATAGGTTACAGTAATAACCACCGTATCTGTATAAGTCCCCGGTGATGGCGTGTTCTGGGGTGGCACTGTTGCATAAACGGGGATGTTTTGTGCCAAGCCATTTCCGGTACCGGCGACCGTATTGGTAGGAATAGTCTCACCCCACGGCAAAAGTCGGTTTACATCGCGATAAAGCCCGTAAGTTACATATTCTGTCCCCACGCCCTTCCTCATGCGCCGCGCGGTCGGAGCAGTGCCATTCAAACCATTTCCTAGAGAGACGGAGTAAGGCGTTGTTGCTGAACAGGTTACGTTCACTGCGCCGGTTGCATCAACGTTCGAGCTCAAAATACCCCGTGAGCCAAAATTGACATTAGTGGCAGAGACCAGGCAATCCTTGGCAACATTCAGGCTGGCGGTAAAGCTTGTCGCTGCAGTTGTTCCTGCACCACTTCCGCATCCGTTGCCATCATCAAACCGATATCGGAATGGCGTTTGCGCCCCGGAAAACACAGAACTGTAAGCGCCGGGTGGTGTTGTCGTCTGGTTGGGCAATATTCGTCCATAGATCGTCGTCGTAGTGGTGCCAGTGCCCAAGATCGGAAAAATACCGACCAGGATGGCAGGCGGTCTGGTGGCGAATGCCCAATTATACGAACCCCAAACAACTTGTCGCGCTGAGTCCTGATAGAGCTGGAACTGCAATGCAGTTGGCCCTGTCATTGTGCGGGCACCGGAAGCAACCGTGCCACCCGTTCCGGCATTAATATTTGGGCAGACCAAAACTTCCCGAAACAAACCCAGCACGGCCGTACAGGTTGATGTGAGGGTTGCAGTGGCATCGATCGCACCGCCTTGCAAAGGCGATCCGGAAAATGTCATGGCCGTGGTGGTGAATGTACAGGACTGCGCCAGTGCGGAAGCCGGAGCCAGTCCCAAGCCGAAGACAAATAGCATTCTCAAAACGAAAATCTTCATTGGCACACCACATTCTTTATTTTGACCTGTGTCCCGCGCGCAGCTTGATAGGCAAATCTGGCAGTGCAGGTGCTGCCGTCGGCGAGTTCGACGGAAACGCTGTTTTTCGCTTCCAGACCTGAAATATAGGCCTCGCCATCATAGCCGACGACGAATTCCTCTCCCGCATCGCCGACCCGCCCGCTCAATCCGGCATCCAGCGGCTTGCCAGCTGCGTCCATCAGGCTGACAAGCGCTGAGGCCGTGGTCTGCGCCACATTGAAGTTCACCACAACGCCGCTGCGATCGGCGGGAACCACAATATCGCGCGTTGAGCCTATACTGGCATCGACGGGCAAATTCGCAGGATCAATAGCAAGCGTGTTGGGCTCATAAGCCCGAAGGTCAGGCACCAATATTCTGCCCCGTCCATTGGTACGGCCGACCGGGCGATTCTCATAGCTGACATCGACGCCGGGCGCGCCCGCATCGACCACCGCAAAAGCATCATCAATGCGGTTAGTGGCAAATACGCCGCCACCGGCAACTGCAATCGCGCCTTCGATCTGAGCCGTGGCGCGCACATTGTCATCATATTGCTGTACGCTGCCTTCAACGCGAGCATGCCTGCCACGATAGCTGGCAGAGGCATAGCGATCTGGTGTTTCGCCCTCTCTCGTGCGCAAACGCCAGCCATAACCGCCTTCCACGCGCTGCTCCGACTTGGCAATCTCGGCAAATCCTGATGGGCCATCATTTGTTTGTTCGTAGCCGGTCGAAACGGAGATATTATTGTCAAACGGAATGGTCAGCCCGGCGAAAATACCGAAACTGCCGCTATCCTCCAGATCAGTGAAAGCAGTGGCAAAAAACGAGCTGCTCTTGAAGAGCTGCTGGTAGTAGGAGGCACTGACAATAGTACTCTTATCTCGGGATTCCAGCGTTTGCTGTGTATAGGAAAAGTTCATGCTGCTGCCTTCAAACGGTCCAGGCATTGAAAGCGTGGCTTGCACCAGTGATTTCGGCACCCGTGTGCTGATAGCAGGCAGTCCGGAAACGCCGTAAATATAATTGAGCTGGTCGCTCGCCGTAACCGAAGCAATGTCGTCGTAGTTTCCGAATGTGTGCTGGACGCGGCCATAAATCGTGTATCTGTTCTTGTAGGTCATTTCGATTGAGCCGTTGAGCAACAATCCCGTATCGCCGTCATGGTGGCTGCCGGCAGCTGCCAATGAGGTGACACCATATGCACCCAGCGGAAACGCAACGCCTAGTCCGCCATTCACCAGATCGGCCCCCCCTTCAAGATGGCCTTCCAACGTCAGCCAGTTGGTCAAGCCGTAACGCGTGGTAAGAGCGCCCATGACATCATCATCGTAATCGTTCGATTCTGTGCCAAAGTTACGCCGTGCCACGCCCACATCGGCTGAAAAATCCCATAATCCTTTGCGGAGCAGCGAGCTCGACGAATAGAATGGTACGGTTGTACGTGTCTCTCGCCCCAAGGTGTCCCGCAACACAATCTGCGCCTCGCCTTGTCCGGAAAAGACCGGGAAATTGGTGACCTCAAAAGGACCGGAAGCCACGTCGCCACTATAGGTTCGAACGTTCTGCGTATAGACTTCCAATGTGGAAGGCACCGCGGCGGTTCCTGAAAGTACCGGCACCGGCAGCGTTACCAAATCTGAGCGCAGGGTAAAATTACGCTGAATCTGCATGCCGCCAAGGAAAACGGGGCGTGTCCATGGCAATCCGCCGGAAATAAAGTCACCCGCACGGTAAGTAATGAGCCGTTCAGGATCAGAAAAGCTCCACGTGGTGTTTAACCGCCGAACTCCTTCCAGTTCTCCTTGCGATAAGTTTGCGGTGAATGACTGGCTGAGCGTCCCATAGGGACTGAAGAACCGAGCATCAAACCCGCCTGACACGCCTTGAAACGGTTTTACATTACTCGACATCAAATCATCTGTGCTGGCAAACAGAGAATAATTCAGAACAGCGCCATAGCCCGATTGAGGTTTGGGGGTGTCCCTTTCAGGCCGTGGATTGGCATCGATAATTTTGGCGGATCGCGCTCCATTGTCAGTGTAGATATAGAGGCGCTGTGTTTCGACCTCGACACGAAATTCGACATTGGCGAGACGATTGATTCGAATTGATCCATCCTGATCCCGCGCATTGTCCATCGGCTTCAGACCAACCTCCCGTAATTCCTCGGGTTGTGCTGACAAATCACCATCGGGCAATTGTCTGAAGCTACCGATCAACCCCGTCGGTTCATCATTGATGTAGACTTCAAGATGTAGATCCTGCGCTTCCCCGCTCGGGGACACAGACAAGTCAACAGGATCAACTTCTGGTTGTTGAGACTGTCCAATTGATACCATGCACAGACTTATGCAAAGGATGCCGCCGAGTTTAGCGGCCGCTGATCGCAACATCTGCATTGACAGGTCCGGCGTCGCTGAGAGCCTTAAGCGCTACCCGACCGGATGAGATTGATTTGCTTGCGCCAATGGGCCATTGCATGCTGGCGCCGCCAAGGACATATCCAACGAGCCCCCCGCGCGTGCCAAGGACACGTCCGCCTTGTGACAATTGCACTTCGGCCAATCGAAGTCGCGTATCACCCGTATTTCGGGCGGTCAGCATCAGCGATCCTTTTGTTTTTGCAACACCCCATGCGACCTTTGGCGGAGACGCATCCTGGCCTCTGAAGAATACCGGGATCGAATATCGCACCACCAAAGTCACCGTGCCCCCTTGCTTGCGCGATGGGTCGGGCAGTTCATCAACAACAACCCTGTAGCTTTCCTCTGCGGCAACAGGCTGTTTCGAAACACGGACAACACGAACAGCATAGTCCTTGCCGCCGGTGAGTTTTGTTGAAGGCGGACTGACCACAACATCATTCGTCGGCTCAAGCCGCTCCACGCCATTGGCCTGTGTCCAGCGGAAAATACGTATCTGCACATTGATAGGCCGTTTGGCCTCATTGGTGAGCGTCAATACACCCGCGCTGCCCGGCGCAACCAAATCAATGTTTGTCGGGGAAACACGCAGTGAAGCGGCATGGAGTGGGCCAGAAAAAAGCACACAGAGGCTCATGACGCCAATGCTGTAAAGCATGGATCGCACTTTGTTCTCCTTTGTGAAAAGGTCAGTAGGTAACTTCGATCGCGACTGTATCGGTGTATGTTCCGATGGCCGGTGTCGTTTGAGCCGTCACACGGCCATAGACCGTTATGGCTTGGCTCGCACCATTCCCCGTACCTGAAACCAGATCTGCCGGCACCGCATTGCCCCAGAGCGTGGTATAGGCCGCATCCTTATAAAGCGAGTAATTAACGGTTGCTCCGGCTGGACCCGTCATTTTGCGTGATGCCAATGTAGCACCTGAACCCGCGCCAAGGCCGAGCCCGACTGTATAAGGTGTGCCATTGGTGCATTGAACCGTGAGGACGCTGCTCGAATCAACATTTGCTACGAGAAGACCGTGAGAGCCGAAGTCCAGCGTACTGGCTGAGACGACACGGCATTCCGCCGTTATCTGAATCTGCACTCCAAGATTGCCGTTCGCCACAGCGGCAACCGCTGGAGCGCTGAACCCAAGCGCAGCAAAAATCGATGCCGCAACGACTTGGTTTACTCGATTCCCAGAACTCATTCATCCTCCTCATGATCGTATTAAAAAATACAACCTGCAGTTTTCACGAACTGATCCCCCGGACCACATTCCATTACGATAATTCTTATACCTTTAATTTTACTTAGCGGAAAGCCAGAATTGATAATATTGGTTATTGATGTTGTTTATCAGACATTTATTTGCAAATGATAGTTTCATAATTTACAGACTGGAGCAAAAAACTTCCGTAAATTTTTAAATACTTACTGCACATATAAAAACCAAATTGCCGTAAATGCTTAACAGAATCATGGCATGTACAGATGTTACTTATCACACGCATATGTATACAATTGACGCTTCCTGTCTAAACTTCATGTATTTTTGTCGTTTTTTGTCTATTTTCGAAGGCCAAATGGTCTACGCTGGAAGCCAACCCTTTTGCCTGGTGCAGCTTGCCCGACACCCATAGTCCTTGTCCTAGGCTGAGAGTTGCCGATCAGAGAAATGCAATCATCGTGCGCAAGCTACGATGAGAAAAATCTCTTGAACTATTGTCCTTTGGGGGAAATATTAAGTCAGCGAACGGAAAGTCTGGACCGATGACCAATATTAAAAAGACCCTTTCCACCGATAGTCTAGCCCAATTGAAGTTGCTGACACCGGAAAATGTCGGCGCGGCTTTGAAGGGATTCCCGTTAAAAGTACAGGCTGCACTGCGGGCTGCGGTCCATCTGCCCCGTGGTACATTGACCATAACAACGCCCGACAAGCAGATATTCAAGGTAGGCGGCAAACAGACAGGTCCTGATGCTTCGTTGGTTCTGCACAATTGGAACCTGCCCCGCCGCGCTCTATCCAGCGGAACAATTGGGGTTGCCGAATCCTATATGGACGGCGATTGGGACAGTCCTGATGTCACCACTTTTCTTGAACTTTTTGTTGTCAATGAACAGGTTGGCGAAGACATTGCCGGCGGTTCAAGCTGGTTCGTCAATACGGTGCAGCGCTTACGTCACTGGCTAAACGAAAATACCCGAAGCCGTTCGCGCAAGAATATCTCTGCCCATTACGATCTCGGCAACGCCTTCTACCGTGAGTGGCTGGATCCCACCATGACCTATTCATCCGCCTTGTTTGCTGAAGGCGCAAACGATCTGGAGAGCGCCCAAACGGCAAAGTACAGCGCCCTCGCCCGCAATATTGGAATCACTGCTGATTCGCGCGTTTTGGAGATCGGTTGCGGCTGGGGTGGTTTTGCCGAATTTGCCGCCCGCGAAATTGGAGCCAAGATCACCGGTCTAACAATCAGCCGCGAGCAATTCGATTATGCAAGCCAACGCATTCAACGAGCCGGTCTTTCCGAAAAGGTTGATATCCGATTTCAGGACTATCGCGATGAGACCGGCAAGTATGATCACATTGCTTCTATAGAAATGTTTGAGGCGGTCGGCGAAAAATACTGGCCCGTATTCTTTTCAAAGGTCAAGGATTGCTTGAATCCCGGTGGCAGCGCTGGACTTCAGATCATTACCATCAATGACAAATCCTTTGAGCGCTACCGTAAGCGTCCGGATTTCATCCAGCGTTATGTTTTTCCGGGCGGTATGCTGCCAACGCCCACAAAGCTGAAAAGTCTCGGCAAGGACTTTGGCCTCGACATGTACCGCGAAAATATCTTCCCGCAGGATTACGCCCGAACTTTAGCTGAGTGGCGGGAGCGTTTCTGGGGATCATGGGATCGGCTGCGCCATCTCGGCTTTGACGGTCGTTTCAAAAAGCTTTGGGAATTTTACCTGTTCTATTGCGAGGCAGGCTTCCGCTCCGAATATATCGATGTACGCCAGGTCTTCTATAAATCGTGACCGACGAAAATCTCGAGCGTGCGTTTGAGCGTATCTGGAAACTGGCTGATGCCCTGCATTTACCAGAGCTCATAAAAAGCACAACTCACGGCACGCCCTCGTTGAAGGTCAAAACCTCATTCATGGGGCGCTTGAAGGATGAATCGAGCTTTGCAATTTATTGTCCGCTGGAGGAAAAGCCTCTCCTTATGGAAAGTGCACCCAGCATCTATTTCGAGACCGACCATTATAAGGGATGGCCATATATACTAATTCACCTTGATGCCATTTCCGACGAAGAGCTCAGCCATCGGATAAAACTGGCTTGGCACACAAAGGCTCCTGCCAAACTCAAAAAGTCGATTACGTCAATTTAAGCCCTCTTGGACCACCACGGTCAGGAACAATGGAATCTTGAGGGAGTTTTGACGAATAATCATCTCCAACACAGAAATTTCCGCAACTTTTGCCGAAAAACCTCCGATTTTTGCCGAAGATTTTCAACCATGGAGAGAAAAATGGTTGTGATGACGCGAGTTACGGGTTCGATGAGATTTCTATCAAGCCCGTCTCCACTCCCAATCCGGTTCGGTCCGCGACTTCACGAAGAGCAAAAGATGAGTTGATTTTGGTGACATGCGGCATGGCCGAGAGCCAAAATTTATGAATACGCTCATAATCTTCAAGGTCTTTCGCAGCAATACGAAGCAGATAATCGTATTCACCTGACATGAGATAGCAAACCAGGACATTCGGACATCGCCGCACTGCAGTCTCGAATTCGCGAAGTTGATTATCCGCCTGTCCAGAAAGCGAAATATTGACGATTACCGTGACGGGATGACCGAGCAATTTGTTGGATAAACGTGCATGATATCCACGAATAACGCCGGACTTTTCCAGTATGTCCAAGCGCCGCGAACAGGCAGATTGCGACAGGCCAATTTTTTCCGCCAACGTCGCATTCGACATGCGTCCGTCTTTCTGCAAATTATCAAGTATAGCGATATCAATCCTGTCCAGCGACATTGTTCGAATAATCCATTACTTATAGCAATTACTACGCAAGAATACGCGAATAACCACCAACCGTCGAGGCCATTTGGCAAGGACATGCGATGGGAGATGTGGTGTTATATTGCTCCCCAATAAGCAAAGCAGAACAATGAGGAGGCATTATGCGCGTTGGTTGCCCTAAGGAAATTAAAAACCATGAATATCGCGTCGGCCTGACTCCGGGTGCCGTACGCGAATATGTTGCCCATGGCCATCAGGTCATAATCCAGTCCGGAGCTGGTACAGGAATTGGCGCAGATGATGGAGCCTATCAGGCCGCCGGTGCCAAAGTAGTAAAGACTGCAGAAGAAGTATTTCAGCAGTCTGACATGATCGTAAAGGTTAAAGAGCCACAGCCATCCGAATGGAGTCAGCTTCGTGAAGGTCAGCTTCTTTATACTTATCTTCACCTTGCTCCCGACCCCGAGCAAACCAAAGGTCTTCTTAGTTCCGGTGTGACGGCTATTGCTTATGAAACTGTGACAGACGAGCGTGGTGGTTTGCCGCTGCTTGCACCTATGTCAGAAGTTGCTGGCCGCCTTGCCATTCAGGCTGGCGCTACTGCTTTGCAGAAAGCAAATGGCGGTCGCGGTATACTTCTCGGCGGTGTTCCCGGCGTTCTGCCCGGCAAAGTTACCATCATTGGCGGAGGTGTTGTCGGTATCAATGCAGCGCAAATGGCTGCTGGACTTGGTGCAGACGTTACAATTCTGGATCGCTCGATTCCCCGCCTGCGTCAGCTCGACGATCTGTTCCGCGGGCGTATCCATACACGCTACTCCACCATCGAAGCCCTTGATGAAGAAGTGTTTTCTGCCGATATCGTCGTTGGCGCCGTTCTCATTCCGGGCGCTGCTGCGCCCAAACTGGTAACCCGCGAAATGCTTTCCGGCATGAAAAAAGGTGCTGTTATCGTTGACGTTGCCATTGATCAGGGCGGCTGCTTTGAAACCTCCCATGCCACTACACATTCCGAGCCAACTTACGAAGTGGATGGCGTCATCCATTATTGCGTCGCCAACATGCCGGGTGCAGTTCCCGTGACTTCTGCCCACGCGCTCAACAATGCGACCCTGCAATATGGACTGCAATTGGCTGATCGTGGCGTCAAGGCTTTGATCGACAACCCGCACCTGCGCAATGGTTTGAACGTGCATAAGGGCCGCATTACAAACAGTGCTGTTGCCGAGGCACTCGGTCTTGAAATGTTCGAAGCAAAAGCCGTTCTAGCAGCTTGATTTTATTGATTATAATGAAAATCCCGGGTCAGTGACCCGGGATTTTTCATGCCATTTCTATCCGGCACTGGAAGCAGTTATTTCTCGCCGAGCGCATATGAACATAGGCGACATCGTCCCGTTTCAATAATTCCGCAGCCCGATCAGCGATCCCGCCAGTTTTGACTACTCCGCCGGTGCCGTAAACAATCCGGTCCTGACAAGAATAGCCGCGAAGGATGAAGTCACTGCTTCTATTGAACATTTCAGGCAGCTGATCTGTCTGCGCATATCGCTCGCATTCATCCGCATGCAGAAATATCGGCCCAGTTTCCGCATAGGGTTGCGGCGAAGGAAACGGCCGATGCGAAAGGATGAGATATTTGTCGCCGGCCCTCACATTATGCAAACAATGCCTGCAAGGCACTCCGTCCCCATCCGATAGGTGGGTTTCAGGCTTTTGGCCATTGGCGTCGGCACCACCGGCTTGATAGTGCCGCGCCATTGTTGTCGTCATTGCAATAAATCGAATTGTGATCATAACTGTCTCCTTTGATGCCAAAGAAAACACATTAGATTAGCGTCAAACCACCCGATTCATGCTCGCGGCAGAATATGCAATCAATCCCAGGTTTCGATTTCAGCCTCAGCAAAGCTCACTGGCCTGAACCCCATTTTTTGATACATTTGCAACGCTCGTGGACTATCAAGCGTATTTGTTTCGATAATCACCTTCTGCGGGCTGCTCATCCAAGCTGTGGAGATGGCTTCATTCAGGAAGAACTTCGCAAGTCCAAGCCCTTGAAACTCTGCTACGAGGCCAAAATAGAGAATTTCAGCGACACCCCGCTCCTGATCTAGTACCAGCTCGAAAAACCCCGCAGGGGAACCTTCAACATACAGAACATGGATCTCGACATTGTCTCGATGGATGATTGCAGAAAGCGCTTCGTCATCAAGCTTGCGGTGGACTGACCAATGGTGTGGCTTGCCCACTTGTTCATACAAAAATCGATAGAAGGGCAGCGAGATCTTCGTTGCCCGCATAATTGCCAGCTTGTAGCTGGCTGGCGTCGGGATCGCAGCGGTTGGGCGATCCGTCATTTCGAGATGGGTAACGCGTGTCTTGAGCGTAGGCATTGTTAAGCTTCGCCGGTGGCTACGGGAGTATCCTTGGCACCGCCCCATTCCGTCCATGACCCGTCATAAAGCACGTTATTCTCGTGCCCTAAAGATTCGAGCGCAAGCGTAATGACAGCAGCGGTAATACCTGAGCCGCAGGTGGTCACGATGGGGCGCGACAGATCAACACCCGCATCATCGAGCACTTGCTTTAACCCATTGATATCTTTTAAGTATCCATTATCGACCAGAACTGACGAGGGAACATTGCGTGCATTTGGCATATGGCCGGATCGCAATCCCGCCCGTGGCTCCGCCTGAACTCCGGTAAAGCGCGCAGCGGCCCGGGCATCGGCTATCTGCCTCGTGCCCTCCTGGACGATCTCGTGCATATCGTCGAAACTTGCGATCTTCGCGGCATCGAAATCTGCCACAAATGCCGACGGCGCTATCTTTGTCACCTCATCGGTAACTGGCCTGCCCGCCTTTTTCCAATTGTCAAAACCACCATCAAGAACGAATACTTTTTTTGCGCCCATGATGCGCAACATCCACCAGACCCTGGGTGACGTAAACACTCCAGGCCCATCATAGACCACGATGGTGTCATTATTGGTAATGCCCATGCTGCCAATAGCAGCAGCGAAGGTTTCAGGCTTTGGAAATGTGTGCGGCAAGTTGGAGTCAGGATCAGCCATTTTATCATGATCGAAAAAGACAGCGCCCGGAATATGTCCCGCATCATACTCTGCCTTGGGATCACGATTCTGGAACGGAAGATACCAAGAACCGTCGATGATACTCAGGCCAGGTTGTCCCAACCTTTCCTGAAGCCAATCCGGTGACACTACAAAAGCGCTTTTGTCGCTCATCTCATTCTCCTTCGGGCAAAGCGCCAAAACGGATACGAAACCGCCGGTTTTCCTTACCCTTCTTTTCTATTTTTCCAATGTGGATTTGCCCGATTTCGCCGGTCGTTGCGACGTGAGTTCCACCACAAGGTTGGGAATCTATGGCAGCATTTTCACCGATACAAACGAGCCTGATACGCCCCGTTCCCGTGGGTGGACGGACATTTTTCGACTTGATCAGCCCGGGATTTCCAGCGAGTTCCTCGTCGGTGATCCAGCGAGTAAAAATGGGATGATTGGCATTGACCAATTCCATCAATTTTGCAGTCGCACTTTCCTTGGTAACACCTGCGTCAGGCAGGTCAAAATCAACCCGGCTGTCTTCTTCGCTGACGGCCGCGCCGGTGATCGGATACGGGCAAACAACGCTCAGCAGATGACATGCTGCATGCATGCGCATCAATTTGTAACGTCGCTCCCAATCAATGCGAAGCAACAGTTTTTCGCCAATATCCGGCACAGGCTGATCAGAGGCAGGAACATGGATGACTTCTTCTTTTGTCTCACCTGTCACAGTTGCGGCGATAACAATTGTAGAACCATCCGACCGAACGAAAACACCTGTATCGCCAGGTTGCCCACCGGATGTGGCATAAAAATTGGTTTGATCTGTGAGGATGCCACCCCGGTCGTTAACCGCTATTACCGTGGCATTGGCCTCTTTCAGATAGGAATCATCGCGAAAAAGGATCGTCGTGTCATAAGCCATTATTCACTCGCAAAGGGTACAGAAATATCGATGTTTCTCTCCATCCACAGCGGTACCGGCAGGTCTTTCGAGCGCAGAAACTCAGGGTTGAAAAGTTTTGATTGATAACGATTGCCGTAGTCGCACAAGATAGTCACGATTGTATGTCCGGGACCGAGATCACGTGCCAAATGAATAGCACCGGCGATATTGATGCCGGATGATCCGCCGAGGCAAAGCCCCTCTTCCGTCACCAGATCAAACACAATTTCCAACGCTTCAGCATCCGGAATTTGATATGAAAAGTCTGGAGTAAAGCCTTCAAGATTGGCGGTTACACGGCCTTGCCCGATGCCTTCAGTAATCGAGCTTCCTTCCGATTTAAATTCTCCGGTCGTATAATAAGAAAACAGGGCTGCTCCGAGGGGGTCGGCAATAGCGACTTTCACCGCTTCGTTCTTGGCTTTCAGCCCCATGGCGACGCCGACCAAGGTGCCCCCCGACCCAACAGCGGAAACAAAACCATCTACTTTCCCGTCCGTATCACGCCATATTTCCTGTGCGGTGGTTTCCACATGTGCCTGACGATTTGCAACATTATCGAACTGGTTGGCCCATATTGCACCATTTGGTTCGGTTTTTGCGAGTTGTTCCGCAAGACGGCCAGAAACCTTCACGTAATTGTTGGGATTCTTGTACGGGACCGCGGGCACTTCCACCAGTTCTGCCCCGAGGAGCCGCAGCGCATCCTTCTTTTCCTGGCTCTGCGTCTCTGGGATGACAATAACGGTGCGGTAACCGAGTGCCTTGGCAACCATGGTCAAGCCGATCCCGGTATTGCCCGCGGTGCCCTCGACAATCACGCCGCCCGGACGCAACTGGCCATGTTTTTCCGCATCACGAATGATGTAGAGTGCAGCGCGATCCTTGACCGATTGACCGGGATTTAGAAATTCGGCTTTTCCGTAGATCTCGCAACCGGTGAGATCTGACGCCTTTTTGAGGCGGATTAACGGTGTATTTCCAATTGCTTCGATCACGGATTTATACATTGCCTAGCCCTTCAATATACTGCCCTAAACCTATTTGTCCGGATCACACCGTTCAAGCGCATAATCTCACAATCTGTTGCCACGGGGATAAATCTTTGGGCATAAACAAAAAGGCCCCCGGCATTTAACGCCGAGGGCCTCTCAAAAAATTGAGGTTGCTCAATGTAAGCTCAAATTATGCAGCTTTGGAACCAAAGCCTTTTTTATTCCGGCGGAAAGGACGCTTCTGCGCGGGCGCACCGCCATCATTGCTCCAAATCTTCTCGCCGCGTGGTTCCCGAGGCTTGCCGCCAGCTGGTTGACCACGATGCGGCTTCTTGCTCTTTGCAGGCGCACCACTATTGCCACCTTCGCGGCGTGGCGGGCGTTGATCGCTGTTTGCCGCCCGGGCCGGCAAGCTGGAAAGATCAACCGGCGAATCTGCCATTGGCAAACGCATGCGGGTTACACGCTCCACAGCTTTGAACTTTGAACCTTCTTCAGCCGGATCGTAAAGCGTGATGGCATTGCCGGATGCGCCATTACGACCAGTGCGCCCAATGCGGTGAACATAGCTCTCCGGCTCATCTGGCAGGTCGAAATTGATCACGTGGCTGATACCGACAACATCGATACCGCGTGCTGCAATGTCAGTTGCAACGAGGATGCGGACGGACCCATCCTTAAAGCCATTCAAAGCGCGCTGACGGGCATTCTGAGACTTGTTACCGTGGATAGCTGCAACGTTGTAGCCGTCTTTTTCCAGAATACGGGTAACCGCGTCAGCACCGTGTTTCGTACGTGTAAATACGATAACGGAAGACAGGGTTTCGTCTTTCAGCATGGCCGACAAAACCTGCTTCTTCTGGCGGGTCGGGATCATATGAACAACCTGCTTGATCTCTGCTGCCGTGGTGCCTTGAGGCGCCACTTCAACACGCACAGGATTGCGCAAAAGGCTGGCTGCCAAGGTAGCAACTTCCTGAGGCATGGTCGCAGAAAACAGAGCTGTCTGGCGATCGCGGTGAGTACCTTTGGCGATTTTCTTGACATCATTGATGAAGCCCATGTCAAGCATGCGGTCAGCTTCATCGAGAACAAGCCAGCGGGTTTCGGACAAATCAATGCGATTGTCGCGCACGAGGTCTGTTAAGCGACCTGGTGTGGCGATCAGAACATCGACACCGGCCTGCATCTTATTGATCTGGGCAATGCGGGAAACGCCGCCAAGGACAAGAGCCGTTGAAATATGAGCGCCCTTCGCCAATGTACGGAAGGTTTCTTCGATCTGCACGGCAAGCTCACGAGTAGGAGCAAGCACCAAAGCGCGGGCGGTCTTGCCCTTGCGCTTATCACCGATAGTTATGATTTTTTGCAGGATAGGCAAAGCAAAAGCTGCCGTCTTGCCCGAACCGGTCTGGGCAATACCAAGAATATCCTGACCTGCAAGCTGTGCCGGAATAGCCTGTTGCTGGATTGGCTTGGGAGCAATCATTCCAGCTGCGTCCACTGCCTTAAGCAGAATCGCATTGAGGCCCATGGTGGCAAAGCCGTTTGTTTCAGTAGTTTCCAATTTAAACTCTCATCTTGGCCAAGCGCGATACATCGCGGGCCATATAACGCATCGCAGGGCGCAACCTGCATGCAACATTTTCGGATAAACGACGAGACGCGAAAGCCCCAAAGGGATCAAGCGACTTGCGCAGCCGTGCCCACCGCATCATGCGGATGGGGCTCAGACGCCACAAGTCCTGTTTCGGAAGACCGGATTGCCCGGCCCAAGCGTCTGACCGGCATATGGGCTCTTCCCGCACAAAAAGCAAATGATTTTATTGTGCGACGCAAAACACCGCCTTACTTGGCGAAGCGTTTTGCCCCGAAAACGCATGCAATAACGGCAATTGTAACGACAATCATCTGCCAGCCAACTGTCTCATGCAGTAATGTGGCCGCGATCATCAAACCGAAGAATGGCTGTAATAGCTGAAGCTGTCCGACTGCCGCTATGCCCCCTTGCGCCAAACCACGATACCAGAAAACGAAACCGATAAGCATTGAGAACAGCGAGACATAGATCAATCCGAACCAAGCCGGTTGACCGATCGCCATCCAATCTTGGGGTAATTGCAACAAGGTAAGAGGCAGCATCACAGGCAAAGATAAGACCAGTGCCCAACAAATCACCTGCCACCCACCCAGTTTGCGCGACAGGTGCGCTCCTTCGGCGTAGCCCAAGCCGCAAGCCACGATAGCGGCAAACATCAAAAGGTCGCCGGTCAATGAGGCATCCAGATTTTGTGTGAGAGCAAAACCTGCAACCAATGCACTACCCAAGCACGAGAATATCCAAAACATTGGACGCATGGATTCCCCGCCCCGCAGAACACCGAAAATAGCGGTCGATAGAGGCAGAAGGCCAATAAAAACAATCGAGTGTGCCGACGTAACATGCTGAAGCGCCAGTGCGGTCAATAGCGGAAAGCCGACCACGACACCCATGGCAGTGACGAATAAATGCCCAAGATCGGACCTTGAAGGCCATTTTTCTTTAAACGCGAGCAAAAGCACCAGACCAAGCAAGGCAGCAATGGTTGCCCGCGCTACCGTCAAAAAAATTGGATCAAAATCTGCCACTGCAACACGTGTGGCGGGCAGTGACGCGCTAAAAATGAGAACGCCTACAAAACCATTGATCCAACCGCTCGTTGTCTTATCCATTCAATTCACCTCATCCGTGCCTTGCTCTAGCGCGCTTAAGGATGGATTTTCCAGATACGGTACAGTACAATTTATGCAAACTGTAATGGATAAGTGAGCAGTACAGATGGTCAAACAAGGATATGTGGCGTGACGCGGGTTGAGCAAGTTATGCAGGCAATCCGGCAACGTATCGCAGCGCGATTGCTGCCTTCCGGCGCCAAACTTCCATCGATTCGCAGTTTCGCGGAAATCATGGCGACGTCAAAATCGACTGTCGTTGATGCATATGACAGGCTGGCAGCCGAGGGGCTCATTCAATCACGGCGTGGATCCGGGTTCTTCGTTGCAGGTCATCTTGCTCCTTTAACTCTTGCCGAAATCGGCCCAAAACTCGACCATGCAATCGATCCGCTTTGGGTCTCAAGAACCTCATTGGATGCCAATGATGGCATGCTAAAACCAGGCTGCGGTTGGTTGCCCGCTTCGTGGATGCCCGAAGATGGCATTCGGCGTGCATTGCGGGCGCTAGCCAGATCGAATAGCTCGACGCTGACCGATTACGCATCTCCTCTTGGTCTGCAACCGCTTCGGCAACTCCTGTCGAGACGGCTGGGCGAGCACGGTATCGAAGTTTCGACCAATCAGATCATGCTGACGGATTCGGGAACCCAAGCAATTGATCTGCTATGCCGATTTCTGATTGAGCCTGGAGATACAGTGATCGTCGACGATCCATGCTATTTTAACTTTCACGCCCTGCTCAAAGCACATCGAGCCAATGTCGTGAGCGTGCCATATACGCCAAATGGGCCTGACATCGAATTGTTTGCACAGGCATTGAAAAGCCATTGCCCCAGGCTTTACATCACTAATTCCGCGCTTCAAAATCCAACAGGAGCAGCGTTATCTCCGCTAACGGCCCACCGGATACTAAAGCTTGCGGAATTGCATAATCTTACAATTGTCGAAGACGATATTTTTGCCGATTTCGAGCATGAGCCTGCTCCGCGACTCGCCGCATTTGATGGACTGAATCAGGTTGTGCACATCGGCAGCTTCTCCAAATCAATCTCAGCATCGCTCCGTTGCGGCTTTATCGCCGCCAGACAAGACTGGATCAACGGATTGATAGATTTGCGGATCGCCACATCATTCGGTGGCAACCGCATGGGAGCAGAGCTCGTGCTTTTTATGCTGAAGGAAGGCGGATATCGCAAGCATATGGATGGTTTGCGTACCCAACTCGCCCGTAGCATGGGAGACACGATCACCCGGTTGAAAGCGCTTGATATAGTGCCCTGGAATGAGCCGCGCGGCGGCATGTTGCTATGGTGCAGATTGCCGGACGGTATCGACGCAGCCGAAATTGCAAAATATGGCCTTGAAAAAGGCGTGGTATTTGCCCCGGGCAATGTATTTAGCCAGTCGCAGACAGCCAATTCCTACATGCGCTTCAACGTCGCCCAATGCGGGAATTCCAGAATATTCGATGTTCTTTCCGAGGCGATAGCCGTTCAGGCAACTTCAGCTAACGCTTGAAGCTTCAACACTGTGTTCCAATTACGGGCTGTGGCGACCACGCCCAAAGTTCTTTCAATCTTGGGAAACAGACGAGCATTCGATATTCCCTGCGGCGTGTAGTAGTAAAGCACCCGGCCTCGTATCTGAAATTCGTCAGGACCCTCCGCCTTTGATTGCAATGCTTTTATTGCGACCTCATCCGGTTCGCGCTCCATAAGATATGCGTGAAGCTTGGTTGGCTCACAGACTGCGTTGGGAAACGGATTGTCAGCAATGAGTTTCGCCCATTCAGCTGTGCTGGCTATCAAAATGGCTTTTGAAAAATCAAATTCCTTCAAGACAATTGGAGTGATGCGCTTTAGGACTCTTTCCGATGTATCAGACGATTTCAGGACCACATTTCCAGTATTAATGTATGTCCTGACACCTTCAAACCCTTCCTCAGTCAAGGCTATCGCGAGTGGTTTCACCGGCAACAATGTCGCGCCACCCACGCCACGAAAGAGAATGATCCACGTCGTCATACGCCCTCCTAGATGATCATCCCGGCAATCGTTTCATTATCTGTGATGTCTTGATAGGCCCAGCCTGCCTCGTCGAACCGTTTGAACAATATGTCAAAATTCTTCCTGTTTTTGGTTTCGATGCCGATAAGCACAGAACCAAAGTTGCGCGCTGACTTCTTCAAATACTCAAAGCGAGCAACATCGTCTTCAGGACCGAGCAAATCCAGAAATGAGCGCAAAGCTCCCGGTCTTTGCGGGAACCGGAAAATGAAGTATTTTTTCAAGCCTTCATAGCGCTGTGATCGTTCTTTAAGCTCTGGCAGTCTTTCAAAATCGAAATTGCTGCCAGATATGACAAGCACGACCCGCTTACCTTTCAGATCGGCTTTTTTGAAATCCTTAAGTGCGTCAATGGCCAAGGCACCAGCTGGCTCAACTACGATGCCCTCGACGTTCAGCATCTCCAATATGGTTGAGCTGAGCCTGTTTTCCGGAATCAAAGTGACAGAGTTTGGACTGAAGCCTTTGAGAAGTTTGAAATTTTCACGCCCGATCTCGCCAACAGCAGCGCCATCAACAAAATTATCCACGGCTTCAAGTTTCACCCGCTTCCCGGCTTCCAAACTACGCTTTAGGCTCGGAGCACCTGCCGGTTCCACAAAACAAAATTGTGTTTCCCAGCCAAGATCAGAAAGATAACGCGTCACGCCCCCGGAAAGACCTCCGCCGCCGACGGGAAGAATCATCAAGTCGGGCTTGCGCTCATCGGGCAGTTGGGCTGCAATTTCATACGCAACAGTCGCCTGTCCCGTTATAATATCCATATGATCGAATGGGGGCACCATAACGGCACCCATTTCCGATTCGAATGTCCGCGCTGCTGCATAGCATTGATCGAAAATATCGCCGACAAGCCGGATTTCGATGAATTCGCCGCCGAAACTGCGCGTCTTGTCAATTTTCTGCTGCGGTGTCGTGACGGGCATGAAGACAACGCCCTTTTTGCCAAAATGCCGGCAAATAAAAGCAAACCCTTGAGCATGGTTACCCGCAGAGGCGCAAACGAACACCGCATCTGCGGATTTGTTTGTGTTCAGATAGTGCGAGATGAAATTGAACGCGCCTCTGATCTTATAGGAACGGACTGGCGATAAATCCTCGCGTTTCAACCAAATCTGCGCGCCATATTTCTGCGAAAGGTAGTGATTGAGTTGAAGCGGCGTTTCCGGAAAAAGCACACGCATCTTGGTGGTCGCTAAAGCGACAGCCTTGGCAAAAGCAGTCATAGAAACAAATCAACCTTTTCAAATGTTCGGACATCGATAATCCCGACATCGGAGATGCGCAATTCCGGAATGACGACGAGTGCTAGCAAGGAGTGCTGCATATAGGCGTTGTTGAGGCTGCATCCCATTGCCCGCATGGCATTCACCAGCTTGTCAGCTTTGGCCGCAACCACTTCAGCGCGCTGATCAGACATCAAACCCGCGATGGGCATTTCGACCAATGCCAACTCACGTCCCTTTGAAAACAGGACCACGCCACCGCCCACCTCACCGAGACGATTGGCGGCTTTTGCCATGTCTTCCTTATTCGTACCAACGACGATCATGTGATGACTGTCATGGGCGACTGTCGAAGCCATGGCGCAATCGAGCGTATAACCGAAGCCTGACACAAATCCGTTTACGACTGCGCCGGTTCCGCGATGACGTTCCACGAGAGCTATCTGGCAAACATCATTGCGGCGATCCATTTGCACGATGCCGTCAGAAACGGGCAAATCCGCTTCAAGCGCTTTTGTCGGAGCCTGATTTTCGATCACACCGATCACCCGCGCCGTCACATGTTTTCCGGGCTTGGGTGCGGCAATATCAAAATCTTTGGCTTTCAGCTTTTTACCCAGCTTAATCGTATTTTTGGCGAATGAGGGATAGTCATAGGCTGGAATGTCAGCAATCAACTTGCCTTTTTCCGCCAGAAGCATCCCGCGCGCATAAACGCGATCAATAACGAGGTTCGGAAGATCTGATACGATAAGAAAATCCGCCAGCCGCCCCGGTGTGATTGATCCGATCTCGCGCTCAAGCCGGAAATGCTGTGCAGTATTAAGCGTCGCCATCTGAATTGCGGTAACTGGCTTAAGTCCCTGTGCGATCGCATGTCTTACAACGCGATCCATATGCCCGTCATTGACCAACGTTCCGGAATGACTGTCATCGGTACAAAGGATGAAATTGCGGGAGTCGAGCCCCTGCTCGGTTACCGCCTTGATCTGGCTTGCAACATCGTACCAGGCAGAGCCGAGGCGCAGCATCGCGCGCATACCCTGGCGCACGCGTGCCATCGCATCTTCCATTCGCGTGCCTTCATGATCGTCTTCGGGACCACCAGCCACATAACCATGGAAAGCGCGCCCCAACTCCGGTGAAGCAAAATGACCGCCAACAGTTTTGCCAGCTTTGACTGTGGCATCAATGCCGCCGCGCATCGTGGCATCATTATTGGCAACACCTGGAAAGTTCATAACCTCGCCCAGCCCAACAATATTGGGCCAAGTCATCGCCTCGGCCACATCCGATGGACTTATGGCTGCGCCTGCATTCTCCAAACCCGGAGCCGACGGCACACAACTAGGCATTTGCACATGCACGTTAATCGGCATGCCAAGTGCTTCATCATGCATCAGGCGTACGCCTTCCAATCCCAAAACATTGGCGATTTCATGCGGGTCTATAAACATTGATGTCGTGCCATGCGGAATAACGGCACGGGTGAATTCAGTAACGGTGACCATGCCGCTTTCAACGTGCATATGGGCATCACAAAGACCCGGCACCAAATAACGCCCGGCTGCGTCAACGACTTTGGTTTTTGGCCCGATGCAGTGTTCCGCGCCATGACCGACAAATGCAAAACGCCCGGCAATAATGGCAATATCAATACCCGCTATTATTTCACCGGAATATACGCTTACCAGACGGCCATTTCGCACGACGAGGTCCGCAGCGTGGCGTCCCATGGCTACATCCACCAGCAATGGGGCTGATTGCGTCCAGCTCTCTGGCTTGTTGGCCCTACCCTGCTTTGACATCCAATTACCTCGTATCGTCTTTTACATCTCACTCATGCATATACGAAAACGGCTTTGAGCACTCTACCTCAAGAGATTTTCTCAAAAAATTATGCGAAGCCCATGAAATGCTTGACATACTGGCCGCGCTTGCCTCCGATAGAGCGCTAATGGAAATCATACAGATTCTGCCAGACCTCGGAGGAGCCCGGCAATATCTGTTTCGTAAAAAAGGCTAGCTCTATTTACAAGCCGTATTCTGGGAGGAGTGTTTAATGCGCAAGATACTAATTTCTCTGGCAGCCACCGCAACATTTGCCTTGGCATCCAGCACTGCTTTTTCTCAAGGTTACCCCGAGCGCAACATTACAATGGTTGTGCCATTTGCTGCGGGCGGCCCAACTGACACTGTTACCCGGTTGGTAGCAGAAACAATGTCAAAAGATCTCGGGCAACAAATTTTGGTGGAGAATGTCGGTGGCGCCGGCGGCACTTTGGGTGCTTCTCAGGTAGCCAAGGCCGACCCCGATGGTTACACATTGCTTTTGCATCACATTGGCATGGCAACCAGCGCAACGCTGTATCGTAAGCTTCCTTATGATACGTTGAATGCGTTTGAATATGTTGGCCTTGTGACCGACGTGCCAATGACCATCGTTGCGAAGAAAGATTTCGAAGCAACCGATCTGAAAGGTCTCGTAGAATATGTGAAGGCCAATGCGGACAAGATCAGTCTTGCCAATGCCGGTATCGGCGCTGCCTCGCATCTTTGTGGCATGTTGTTCATGAATGAAATCAAAGTTCCGCTTGTGACTGTTCCGTACAAGGGTACAGGACCTGCGATGACCGATTTGCTCGGCGGTCAGGTTGATTTGATGTGTGATCAGACAACCAATACGACCAAGCAGATCAAAGGCGGCACCATCAAGGCCTATGCAGTGACGTCAGCGAAGCGTCTCGATGCCCTTCCAGATGTCCCAACTGTTGAGGAAGCTGGCCTTCCAGGCATGCAAGTAGGCATTTGGCACGGTATCTACGCTCCCAAAGGCACGCCGAGCGAAGTGACTGAGAAACTATCAGCGTCGCTGCAAAAGGCCCTGAAGGATCCGAACATTGTTGCCCGATTTGCCGAACTTGGCACAGTGCCCGTGACAGATGCGGAAGCTACCCCGGCAGGCTTGAAGTCAAAGCTCGAAAGCGAAGTGACACGCTGGAAGCCCATCATTGAAGCTGCCGGTCAATACGCAGATTAATTCAGCATTTACCGGGGCATTACGATGCCCCGGTCCTTTTGTTTAAGCAAAGCCGGAAAACGGCGACTGGGGGGATAAATGAAATCCTTGAGTTTCAGTACTCGCGACATTGTATGCGGTCTATTTTTCATTCTTGCGGGTTTGTTCTTTGCGATACAGGCTTATGGACTTGATCTCGGAACAGCATTTCGAATGGGCCCTGGCTATTTCCCTTTCGTGCTGGCTGGAATCCTAATCGTCCTGGGCGTAATCGTTATCATTCAGGGAACGCAGATCGAACATGAGCCGATGGGCCCAATCGCATGGCGCGGGATGCTGCTCATCCTGCCAGCTCCTATTTTTTTCGGCCTTACTATTCGCGGCCTGGGATTTGTTCCGTCGCTGTTTTTAACTGCTTTGATTGCAGCATTTGCAAGCAACAAAATGCGCCCTGGGATGGCGCTGCTTCTTGTCTGCGGTCTGACGATCTTCTCCGTCGTCGTCTTCAGTTACGCATTGGGACTGCCATTTCGCCGCTTTGGCCCTTGGCTCGGACAGTGAGGACACATCGTGGAACTCTTTAACAATCTTGTACTCGGGTTCACCACCGCGGGCGCCCCATGGAACCTCTTCTTTTGTTTCATCGGCGTTATCCTCGGCACACTTATCGGTGTATTGCCCGGCATCGGCGCAACAGCAACGATTGCGATGCTCTTGCCAATTACTTTTCAGCTGGAGCCGGTATCTTCGCTGATCATGTTGGCGGGCATCTATTACGGCGCCCAATATGGTGGTTCGACAACGGCTATTTTGATTAACATGCCGGGTGAATCGTCTTCCGCCGTCACAGCAATTGATGGCTATCAAATGGCCAGGAAAGGTCGAGCAGGTGCCGCATTGGCTATTGCCGCTATTGGCTCTTTCTTTGCTGGAACAGTTTCCACCATATTGGTTGCAGTCTTCGCCCCCCCGCTGACCGCAGTTGCGTTGAAGTTCGGTTCTGCCGAATATTTCTCCCTTATGATCGTCGGTCTTGTTTCATCCATTGCCCTCGCCCATGGTTCAGTGGTCAAGGCACTGGGAATGGTCGTTCTAGGACTACTATTGGGGCTTGTCGGCACCGATATTTATACGGGAACGCCTCGGTTCAATCTTGGGATCTTGGAGCTTTCAGACGGGTTGAACTTTGTGGCCGTTGCGGTTGGCGTCTTTGGTATTGCAGAAATTCTCCGCAATCTCGAAAATGAACATGACCGGGATGTCATGATTAAAAAGGTCACCAATCTTTGGCCAACCAAACAGGATTGGAAGGAGATGACTGCGCCGATTTTGCGTGGCACTGCTATCGGCTCTGCACTCGGCATATTGCCTGGGGGCGGCGCAATTCTCGCATCTTTTGCCTCTTATACTGTCGAAAAGCGCATGTCGAAAACGCCTCAAGAGTTCGGCAAAGGCGCTGTGGCTGGCGTTGCGGGTCCAGAATCTGCAAATAATGCCGGCGCTCAAACATCATTCATACCAATGCTGACACTTGGCATCCCGGCCAACCCGGTCATGGCGCTGATGATCGGCGCTATGATCATTCAGGGCATTGTCCCCGGACCAAATGTGGCGACTGAACAGCCAGCTCTTTTTTGGGGCATCATCGCATCAATGTGGATCGGTAATCTTATGCTGATCCTACTAAACCTGCCGCTGATCGGGCTTTGGGTTAAGCTTCTGACTATTCCCTATTATATGCTCTTCCCGGCGATCATCGCGTTCTGCTCCATCGGTGTTTACAGCGTTAATTCCAACGTCTTTGATCTCTTCGCGGTCGCATTCTTCGGGCTGATTGGGTATGTTCTGGCCAAGCTCCGCTGTGAACCTGCCCCCTTGCTGCTCGGCTTTGTATTGGGTCCGCTTCTGGAAGAACATCTGCGGCGCGCCATGATCATGTCACGCGGCGATGCCACGACATTTGTCACGCGGCCAATCAGTTTGACGCTATTGCTGCTTGCGGCAGCTGTACTTGTGGTAGTGCTCCTGCCCAGCATCCGCAAAAAACGCGATGAGGTGTTTGTCGAGGATTGATCAAGGCAGTTATGGTAACCGGTCCGAAATTCATTTCGGACCGGTATCAATGCGATAACTTGCTAAAACACCGTTGACGGAATCGATTGAACCGTTGAAAAGCATAGTCACGCGGACGTGGTGGAATTGGTATACACAACAGACTTAAAATCTGTCGGCCATTGGTCATGCGGGTTCAAGTCCCGCCGTCCGCACCAACATGAACCCGGCTTTCCGCCGGGTTTTTTGTTGTTTTGCAATGTATTTACGACCAGGCCAACACAATGAACAGTTTGTCTGGCGGGGCTTGCAGCGGTACGTTTCGGGAACTACGTTCCTGTTCCCATCAGGAGTGTTTCAATGACTAATGACAATAAAATCGTGACAGCCGCCATGCTCGCGATTGGTGATGAATTGCTCTCCGGGCGCACCAAGGACAAAAACATCGGCCATCTTGCCGATATTCTGACCGCCATTGGGATTGATCTCGAGGAAGTTCGCATAGTTCCGGACGAACAAGGCCGAATTGTTGAGGCATTGAACAGCCTGCGCCAGCGTTATGATTATGTTTTTACCTCTGGTGGTATCGGCCCGACGCATGACGACATCACCGCTGATGCTGTCTCCGTAGCATTTGGTGTGCCATGCGAACATGACGCCAAGGCGATGAAAATCATGGGGGACAATTACGCTTCAAGGGGTATCGAGTTTACAGAAAGTCGTCAGCGCATGGCGAGGATGCCAAGAGGTGCAATCCATATAGACAATCCGGTTTCAACCGCTCCCGGGTTCAACCTGGAAAATGTGTACGTTATGGCCGGCGTACCTTCCATATTTCAAGCTATGCTGGACAACGTTATTCCAACATTGAAAGTAGGCACGCAGCTACTTTCGCAATCAGTGAATTGTCCATTTGGTGAGGGCTCCATCGCGGTTGCATTGGGCAACATACAAGCTGAAAACCCAGACACAATCATAGGGTCATACCCTAAATATGAGAATGGTCGTTTTTCCACGGAGCTTGTTGTCCGTGCCCGGGACGCGGCGAAGCTGGCCTCTGCTGTATCTGCCGTTAAAGCCATGATCGCAAATCTGGAAGCAACGCAACTTCCACGCTAACGCACGGCTCGTTCTGGCTGTATACTGTAGTCAGCCATGTTTCGATGGCACAAAGACAATGGAGGCCAAAATGGCATTTCGCACCATCATCGCTTTTATTCGCAGTGAACGGGAAGCAAAACGGGTTATCGGCGCTGCCAGATTGATCGCCTCGTCGAGCGAGCGGACCCATATTATTGGCCTTTATACAATCCCCTCACCCATCGTTTATGCTGATCCCACAGGCTTTGCTGACACGACATTGTTTGAGGCACATGAGCAGCGGCATAAAGAAAATGCAGCGGCAATAACCGCAGCGTTCAACGCAGAAATGGCGAAAACAACGATTTCGCATGAATTTCGTATCGTGCGCTCGGAGAGCAGCAGTCCATCAGCGGGCGTTACTCAAAGCGCCCTGCGCGCAGATATAATAATTGCGGGTCAGCCTGACCCTAGTGACCCTGATAGCGTCAATGACGTCACTGACCCCTTAGTCATGGAAAGCGGGCGTCCTGTGCTTTTCGTGCCGTACAAGACACAACTGCCCGAAAAGATTGACCGTGTGGTCGTTGCATTCAACGGCAAGCGCGAAGCTTCTCGCGCCGCATTTGATTCCCTGCCATTGCTGATCAAAGCGGAAAGCGTTGACATTCTTTGGGTTGATCCAAGAAAGTCTACCGACCCGAATGTAGATATACCCGGCACGCCACTTTCTGATGCGCTTCGTCGTCATGGTGTGAATGTAAATCCGTCAACCATTGATTCCAATGGCGAACCGACCGACAAGATCCTTAGGCGCAGAATTGCAGATAATGGGGCAAATCTATTTGTTATGGGCGCTTACAGCCAGTCGCGCCTGAAGGAATGGGTGTTTGGTGGGGTAACCACGTCGATGATGAATGATATGCCGTGCTTGACGCTGATGTCGCGCTAACTGTCATAAGTGCCAGGTTAATTGCACTAAACGTGGGTAACCAATGCAAGCTGCTTGCCATGAGCCAGCATTTCCCGCTATTGCGAGTTGCATTCCTTGCGGTTTCCCGCTTCCTCGCTTGATCTATGGAGTGCATCCAATGTCCCTGCCCGACAAAGCCTTTCCGGTATCCTGGGATCAATTCCATCGCGATGCCCGTGCATTGGCATGGCGTGTTGCTGGTATGCAGCGTGAATGGCGAGCTATGGTCGCAATCACCAGAGGCGGCCTCGTTCCAGCTGCAATTATTTGCCGCGAACTCGGCATACGCATGATCGAGACTGTCTGCATTGCCTCCTATCATGATTACGATGAGCAAGGAGAACTCAAAGTTCTCAAAGATGTGGATGCTCGACTTCTGGAAAATGGCGGTGAGGGAATCCTTGTGATCGACGACCTGACCGACACTGGGAAAACGGCCGCTATTGTTCGCGCCATGATGCCAAAGGCACATTTTGCTACTGTTTATGCAAAACCCAAAGGTCGACCACTCATTGATACCTTTGTGACCGAAGTCTCTCAGGATACATGGATTTATTTTCCTTGGGACATGGGCCTGACATATCAGGAACCTATAACCAAAGGCCATAAGGGGTGATGGATCGGTAGATCACCGATCATCCTACCGATAAAAATAAGCAAAACGAAGGAACAAGAGGCTCCGCTCATAGTTGTGATCTTTTTGCACTGCTGTTCAAAAAAATGTCACAAGTCGCGTTTAAGCAAAGAAGTGTAGCCGATGATCAGTTGCGATTTGCACGAATCGGTTCAATCTTGCTGATAACAAGAAAGAATGAGTGGAACCTTGAATATAGTCTACAAAGACGAATTGGTGACTGCGAAACGGACCGAGATGCCTGATGGCCGGGTTCGGCAGGTTGCTGCGCTTGTTTATAGATTAAAGAAAGACGTTCCCGAAGTTCTTCTGATCACCAGCCGTGGCACTGGCCGGTGGGTCTTGCCGAAAGGCTGGCCACAGGTCGGTAAAACTTTTGCATGCTCTGCGGAAGCGGAAGCATATGAAGAAGCAGGAGTCAGGGGCGACATCAGCCCATTCTCAGTGGGCACATATCGTTACGAAAAGGACGATATGTGTGATGGTGAGATTGGTGATTTCATTGTAGATGTTTTTCCGCTGGAATTTATCCGCCAGGAAAAGAAATGGCCTGAACGTGGTGAACGACGGCTCGAATGGGTCAGCCTTGAAGAATCTGCGTCACGCGTTGAAGAGCCCGAACTTAAAGCTCTTCTGATGAGCTTTGATCCCTACCGGATTCCTCGCTGACGACAGACCGCCCACTCTAAACTCCACAGTTTTTGTCGACGTGGAGTTGTACCGTTTTATCAATGCGGCTAATCAGTTCTCCCCGTTATCCACATATGTGACACACAAGATGTTGCGGTCATAAATTTGTCAGAAACTATTTCTTGACGCAAACCATCGAGTCACTTTTTATAGGAGACCGTTGCGTTAGTAGCGTGACCGGAGTGTCGGTAACCGGTTTTTTTCCAGTTTGAGCAAAGTCTTAGACGCTGTTTTCTTACGAAAACACGTTCGGTGAATTTGTGCACTGCAGGCAAATGAGAGAGCATTCAAAATTTGAATTATTCTCTTGTTAATACTATATTTAGCGTTTGCAGGCAGAATTTCTACCAGATAGTGTGATGCGGAAATAAGGTAAGAATCGAACGACAGACGTTCAAGAGAACCATCCGGTTCGAAAATGTAGCGGTAGCGCACATTGAAGACGGATCGGGATGCAGAACTGGTTTCAAGCATTTGACCAGGGACAATGGGATTGCGCTCAGGGCAGGCTCAACGCTTCACATGGCGCCGGTTGAACACTATATATAGAGAGACAAGGACCAAACAGATGCGGATCGAACGGCGTTTTACAAAAGAGAACCAGTCTGCTTACGCGGATCTAGAGTTTCGCGTGGCGACAAGCGAAATCAAGAACCCGAACGGATCGGTTGTGTTCCGCCTCGAGAACATCGATGTTCCGGCCCAGTTCAGTCAAGTGGCAGCCGATATTCTGGCTCAAAAATATTTCCGCAAAGCCGGGGTGCCTGCCAAGCTCAAGAAAGTTGAAGAGAACTCCGTGCCATCCTGGTTGTGGCGTTCTGTGGCTGATGAAGAGGCATTGGCCGCTCTGCCAGCCGATGAGCGTTATGGTTCTGAGATGGATGCGCGCCAGGTTTTCGATCGCCTGGCGGGTACTTGGACCTATTGGGGCTGGAAGGGTAAGTATTTCGATAGCGAAGCGGACGCCCTCGCCTTCCGCGATGAACTTGCCTATATGCTGGCAACACAACGCGTTGCGCCGAATTCGCCGCAATGGTTCAATACCGGCCTGCACTGGGCTTACGGTATTGATGGCCCGGGTCAGGGACATTATTACGTTGATCCCGAGACCGGCAAACTGACGAAATCAAAATCATCCTATGAACATCCGCAGCCTCATGCATGCTTCATTCAGTCTGTTGCTGATGACCTTGTCAACGAAGGCGGCATCATGGATCTTTGGGTTCGTGAAGCCCGTCTCTTTAAATATGGTTCAGGCACAGGCTCAAACTTCTCTTACCTTCGCGGCGAAGGCGAGAAGCTTTCCGGTGGCGGTCGCTCCTCCGGCCTTATGTCGTTTCTGAAAATTGGCGACCGTGCTGCTGGTGCGATTAAATCAGGCGGCACAACGCGTCGCGCTGCCAAAATGGTCGTCGTAGACGTCGATCATCCCGATATTGAGGATTATATTGATTGGAAAGTGAAGGAAGAGCAAAAAGTTGCTGCTCTCGTCACAGGGTCCAAAATCGTCAAGCAGCATCTCACTGCAATCATGAAAGCTTGCGTCAACTGCGAAGCTGACAATGGGGATTGCTATGAGCCCTTGAAAAACCCCGCTTTAAAGCGTGAAATCAAGGCCGCGAAGAAGAACCAGGTTCCAGAAAATTACATTCAGCGCGTTATCCAGTTTGCCAAGCAGGGTTACACGGATATCGACTTCAAAACCTATGATACAGATTGGGATTCTGAAGCCTATCTGACTGTGGCTGGCCAGAACTCAAACAACTCCGTTTCTCTGAAGGACGAATTCCTGCGCGCCGTAGAAAATGATGGCGATTGGAATTTGACGGCCCGCAAGGATGGCAAGGTCATGAAGACCTTGAAGGCGCGTGACCTATGGGAAAAGATTGGCTACGCGGCTTGGGCCTCGGCTGATCCTGGTCTGCATTTCAACACAACAATGAACGACTGGCACACCTGCCCCGCCGCCGGTCCGATCCGTGCATCCAATCCATGCTCGGAATATATGTTCCTTGATGATACAGCGTGTAATCTCGCTTCGATCAACCTGCTGACATATCGCGGAAAAGATGGAAAGTTCGATATTACTGGCTACGAGCACACCGCGCGCCTCTGGACAATCGTACTAGAAATATCCGTCATGATGGCGCAGTTCCCTTCAAAGGAAATTGCTAAACTATCTTATGAATATCGCACGCTCGGTCTCGGCTATGCCAATATTGGCGGCTTGCTGATGACCTCCGGCATACCTTATGACAGTGATGAAGGCCGCGCCATTGGCGGCGCCCTCACCGCCATCATGACGGGTGTCTCTTATGCTACCTCCGCCGAAATGGCGAAAGAACTCGGCGCTTTTGCCGGTTATGCGCCGAATGCAGCGAACATGTTGCGTGTCATCCGCAACCATCGCCGTGCAGCCCATGGCGAAAAGCAAGGTTATGAAGGTCTTGCTGTAAACCCTGTCGCATTGATTGCAGGCGACTGCCCGGATCAAGACCTCATTACGCATGCAAAGTCAGCTTGGGATAAAGCACTCGAGCTCGGTGAGAAGCACGGTTTCCGTAATGCGCAAGCCACGGTCATCGCCCCAACTGGCACAATCGGCTTGGTCATGGATTGCGATACAACTGGTATTGAGCCAGATTTTGCACTCGTGAAGTTCAAGAAACTTGCTGGCGGCGGTTATTTCAAGATCATCAATCGCGCCGTTCCGGAAGCATTGCGCACTCTCGGTTATTCGGAGAGTCAGATTGCTGAGATCGAAGCATATGCTGTCGGGCACGGCAATCTCAATCAAGCTCCGGCGATCAATCCCGGCTCGCTGAAGGCCAAAGGCTTCACGGACGAGATCATCGCAACGCTCAATACCGCATTGAAATCTGCCTTTGATATCAAATTCGCAGTGAACAAATGGACCATTGGTGAAGATTTTGCCAAGAATGTTCTCGGCTTTACCGATGAGCAGCTCAACGACATGTCCTTCGAGATTTTGCCAGCTCTTGGCTTCTCGAAGAAAGAAATTGAAGCCGCCAATGTGCACATTTGCGGTGCCATGACCTTGGAAGGCGCTCCATTCCTCAAGGAAGAGCATTATCCGGTGTTTGATTGCGCCAACCCATGCGGCAAGATCGGCAAACGCTATCTCTCAGTAGATAGCCACATTCGCATGATGGCCGCTGCGCAGCCTTTTATTTCCGGTGCGATCTCCAAGACCATCAACATGGCCAATGAAGCCACTGTCGAGGATTGCAAATCCGCTTACATGCTTTCGTGGAAACTGGCTCTCAAGGCAAACGCGCTTTACCGCGATGGTTCCAAGCTTTCTCAGCCACTCAACGCCTCCCTTCTCGCCGATGAGGACGAAGATGCGGATGATGCGATCGAAGCCTATGTTGAAGCCCCGGCTGCCGCTCGCGCAGTACAGATCACTGAAAAGATCGTAGAGCGTATTGTCGAGAAATATGTTCATGATCGTGAGAAATTGCCGAACCGCCGCAAGGGATATACTCAAAAGGCAGTTGTTGGTGGCCATAAGGTCTATCTGCGCACCGGCGAATTCGATGATGGGCGTTTGGGCGAAATCTTCATCGACATGCACAAGGAAGGCGCTGCCTTCCGGGCAATGATGAACAACTTTGCCATCGCGATCTCGCTTGGCCTGCAGTATGGCGTGCCGCTTGAAGAATATGTTGAGGCATTTACCTTCACGAAGTTTGAACCGGCTGGCATGGTTCAGGGCAATGATGCGATCAAGAATGCAACATCGATCCTTGATTATCTCTTCCGTGAATTGGCTGTCTCCTATCTTGATCGCCATGACCTTGCGCACGTCGATCAGTCCGACTTTTCGAACACGTCACTTGGGCGCGGCATTTCAGAAGGTAAAGCCGAACCAGTCTCCAAAGGCTTGACACGCGGCGCGTCCCTTACAGTTGTTTCGCCCGGCAAGGCTGATCCAAAGGGTTTTAGCAACGCAGGAGGGACAGGCGTGGTTAGCGCGCCAAAGGCAGCTGCGTCATCAAATGTCATGACCCTTGCCAGCCGCTCCGCAACGGCGCTTGCAACAAAACCTGTCATTGCTGCCACAACGCAGGAATCCACTGGCTTCAAACGGGATTACGAAGAGCAGTCTAAACCGGAGCAAAGCCCGTCAACTGCATTGTTTGAGGACACCGATGCGGAAGCAGCGGCCGAAGAAGCTAAGGCGGCAGCGAAGAAAGTTATTTCCGATCGCCGCATCAAATCGATGATGCAAGGTTATACCGGTGATAGCTGCTCCGAATGCTCCAATTTCACGATGGTGCGCAACGGAACATGCCTCAAGTGTGACACGTGCGGAAGCACAAGCGGCTGCAGCTAACTGTCGAAATATTTCCGAAGAAAATTGGGTTCCCAACCTGGGGAACCCAAAAATAGCGTTCTATAGCGGGAAGTTTCGGCGTCGTTACTCAACGGGAACTTTCTTTACAATGAAGTTTGCCCAGACCGTTCTCGATATTTCTTCTTTATCGGGGTTCTCAGTTTCGTAGTCATATTCTTCGAGAACAGTGAGAAAGCCATTTACGGGCGACAAGAGATCGTCTGGAGTGATGAAGCCAGTTTCGCACTCTTCGCAGTGCGCGTAAATGTCACCGCTACTGAGATTACGCTGTAATATCAGCCAGCCTTGGCGGCAACCCGGACATTGCCCAACATGAAACAGTTCACCCATTGCACTTCTGTGCCATAAACCTTCATCTGCCTCAAGCTACTGCTCCGGGCTGGGTTCGACCCGCAACTCCTTGTTGGAATGGCAACGCTGGGCCGCTCTGGCGTTGCTCACTCCGACAAACTGAAAGAATCTGTGACCGCTATTGGGCGGCATTCGATGTTAACGTCGATGTACGCGGAGCTTTAATTGATGTCCCATCACTCTCAAGGTTTCCCCATAAGAACGTGGCTTGCGGTCAGCGCATTGCTGTTTATCTCTACACCATCGATTGCTTGGTCATTGCCAATATTCAGGTGGGATTCAAATGATAAGGGTTTTTGGATTGTCGCAACCAATCCAGAAAACCGATCATACAACTGTTCCACGACATATAAACTTTCATACAGTGGCCAGGAAAATACCCATACAACGAGTTTTTTTGTTTCGCCGAAATTCAGTGGGGTTTCGTTTGTGCAAACAGTAAATTTACCTCCAAATATCCCGTGGACCGTCGTTCAAATAGGTCAGCCTGATTGCTATTGAAGTTTTCACCGGCATTAAACTCTTGCTCCTGAGCATCGGTTTTGGTCACGATAGACAGAGACTTTACCAGACGGCGCGCTTTCGCGCTTGAACAGCCGAGGGCGACCGAGAAAGAACCGGCTTGTTTTAGGAGGTGATCTCATGAGCCCTATACCAACCGGCCACGTCAGTGGCAATAATTTGACCTCCTGCGCAGGTTTCTCGCAGATGAAACTGACGTTTGGTCGAGCTTAACCAAGCCCGAACAAACTGCTCTCTGGTTCGGTCGCTGGGAAGACAATGCGACGCCAGGGAAGATCATTCGCGTGCGAATGGCCCACGAGAAAGGTCAACCATGGGCCAACATGATTGTCGAAGAATGCAGTGCGCCGAACCGTCTGGTAGTCACAGGGAATTGCAAGGGCCCGCCTTCGATGAGAGCGGGAAATCCAGCCCAACTTCGATGATCGCTATGTCGTGGGCGATCGAGACAACTGCGACGGTGAAAGATTCCGCTGCCGGTGTAGGCTAAACGCAAGATTGGGCCGTCTCCATCTGGAATATGAGGGCTATAAGTGACGCGTTCTCAATCGTTAAATGTAATTGTTTCGGGCAGGAATTGACCGAGTTTTTGTCTCATTACTTTTCGAATGAGACGTACTGCAGGCCCGGAAAAACCATCAAGACTTTGAATACAGCCAAATACTCTGTGATGACTGCGGACTTGCTGGGCAAAGCGGTAAATAAAAAGAAGAGCGTGTGGTGTCACGTAGGCGATATCAACGGGCTTGTGAATATAGGCGTTGCGAGCGGCGATTTCCAAATGGTTGATGAGCGCGACCGGAGAATATTGCTCTATATTCCGCGTACGAAACTTGATTTGTTTGTAAAGTATCTCTGGTTGGCTTTGATAATACGCTTGCTGGGTTGATTTACGCATGGGATGCGGAAGGTGATCGACCAGCAAAAACTTTTTCGTGAAACCGGCAATGCGAGCGCCGAGTTCATGAGCGAGCCTGTATGTTGGCCGCTTATTCGGTTGAACAGCCTTCTGAACTCTCAAAGCATTGCGGAAAAAGGTTTTGAGACGCCAGCGCTGTGGTGGAGCCCACTTTCCAAAAATCACAGGCATCCCATTCCGAAAGAAAAAATCCGGCGTCAGACTTCTGTTCATGAAGAAATCGTCATTCAGATAGATGTAGTGCTCACTGAGTTCGGGGATGCGCCAAAACATTGCTTCTATCGTTCTGGCGTTGAACGTTGGCAACACTTCTTCAAAGCCTGCAAACAGTACCGTGTGATCAATAATCTGGATAAAGTCCTGTTCGCACAGGCCAGCCTTCGCAAATTCATCGATAAATTGTGGTTTCTGATTATCCGAGACTATCCAAATCCGCCGGATAAAGGGGGCAAATTTGAGAATTGACGCGATGCAATAATAGATTTCGCCATTGTTGGCATATCGCGTCGCCTTTCCGAGCATACGGCCGTCCAGATGTTCTTGCATCTTGGCGAAATGCTTTGGGTCAGATCCATCGACCCAAGCTATCACAGCATCGATTTGTGGATTAATTACAGAGTCCAATCGCTCAAAACTCTCCCCCATGAACTTAACTGGATAACGATTATTTAATCTCATACAATAATAATCAAGCGCAAGGATTAGCGTTCCAATGATTGATAATTATGTTTGGGATATCTACCTCGAGACGCTTCGTCAGAACTTCTTTTCCCCTTGGAATTCTCAACGAAACGGAAAACAAGCTGATCGTCTGCTATTGTGAGGCTGTGATGTGCTAAAAGTCTTCAAAGAGTTCAGCACATCATCCTCTTAACTACTCCAGGCGGCGCCTGAATAGCCACGCCGCCGCTGACAAAGTCACGCCAGCTATCAATGCGAGTGGGATTGTCTGGTGCAGTACTTCCAGAGACCCGATATCCTTCAGAAAAAGCCCTTTGATTATCACCAGAAAATATCGAAGTGGATTTATGATGGTAATCGGCTGCAGCCACTGGGGCATATTTTCGATCGGCGTTGCAAAGCCTGAAAGAAGAATAGCCGGGACGATAAAAAGGAATGCTCCGAGAATAGCTTGTTGCTGTGTTTTCGACAAAGCTGAGATGAACAATCCGATCCCGACGATCGCTGCAAGATAAATAATGCCACTGCCGTAGAGATAAATCAGCGATCCCCGAAACGGAATCTGGAACAAAAATATCGCGGCCAGCAAATAGACTGTCATGTGAAAAACGCCGATTAACATTGGAGGTATCAACTTGCCGATGACAATCTCATGCGTCCGCAATGGGGAAACAATCAGTTGATCGAATGTGCCGAGCTCCCGTTCTCTGGCTATTGATAGGGCAGTAACAATTAGACCAATCAGCATTGCAATACTTGCAATCAAGTTTGGCACCATGAACCATTGGAAATCCAAATTGGGATTAAACCAATTGCGCGGCATTACGTTTATCATCGCGCTCTGCGTTTTCATCCCCGATGGGGTTTCAAGGGAAAGTCTTCCGGCAATCTGGCTTAGATAGCCCGCTACTATCTGTGAAGCGTTGGATTTACGCCCGTCTAAAATGATCTGAATTGTTGCCGGCAAACCCGCTTCAATGTCGCGGGAGAAGCTTGGACCGATCTCCAATGCGGCTATAACTGTCTGATTGCTGATTGCATCGTGAATACGCGATTGATCCTGCGTATGCGATACAGTGCGGAAGGTTGGCGAGCCTTCAATCCGCGTTATCAACTCTTCGCTCCAATGACCACTGTCGCGGTTTAGAATCATGACGTCTACATTCCGGACTTCAAGGGTAGCCGCATAGGAGAACACCAAGAGCTGGACGATAGGCGGCACAATCAAGATCATCCGACTCTTTGGATCGCGGAGCACCGCGAGAAGTTCCTTGATGATCAATGCTTTCAGCCGCGTCCACCACATATTAATCGATCCGTTTTCGTGTACTACGGGCGGCCAGAACAAAGAAGACGCTGCCGATAAACAGCATGACAGCCATTGCCTTCAAAAACATCGGCCATATGTCCCCGGCCAGAAAAAGTGTCTGCAAGCTTGGTATCAGGTAACGGGCGGGTACGACGAAAGTGATCCATTGTATGACCACCGGCATAGAATTAATTTCAAACAGGAAACCCGAAAGGAGAAATGCCGGAAGAAAGGCCGAGATCAAAGCAAGCTGCGATGCCAGGAATTGGTTCTTTGTTGCAGCTGATATAAGCAATCCCTGACCAAGAGCTGGCACAAGAAATGCCGCTGAGAGCAGATACAATGCAAAGATTGATCCTCGGAAGGGCACGCCGAACAGGAATACCGCGATTATAACGCAAAGGGTCATCGACAATATTCCAAGCACGAAATAGGGCAGGATTTTTCCCATCAGCAGTTCCGCAGATGTCACCGGCGTTGCCATAATTGCTTCCATGGTTCCGCGTTCCCATTCCCGGGCGATGACCAATGACGTCAGCAGGGTTCCGACGAGCGTCATGACGATGGCGATTGATCCTGGAACAAGGAAAAAGCGGCTCGTCAGTTCCGGATTAAACCAGAAGCGCTGCTCTACGCTGATCGCTGAGGCGCTGCCATCTTTTTGAACTCCCATATCTGCCAACCGGATAGCCACCCACCCTGCAATGACGCCTTGCGCATAATTCTGAACGAAACCGGCGGTATTGGTATCAGATCCATCAACAATCACTTGAATCTGCGGGTTCATTCCTGCCGCGAAGTCGGAGGTAAAGCCGGCAGGAATAATGACGATTCCTCGAATTTCGCCGCTTACCAGTTTTGCATCAAACTCCCTTCGATCCCGACCTGTTTCAACATCGAAATAGCGCGATCCCCGGAAGCTAGCAGCAAGATCGCCTGCCAGTGGTGTCTGCTCTTCAATAACAAGGCCAATGCGGGTTTGGCCCGTGTCGAGCGAAACGCCATATCCAAACAGAAATAATAGAACGACGGGTAAAACAAAGGCGATGAGAATACTACTTGGATCCCTCAAAAGCTGGAAGGTCTCTTTGCGGACAAGCGCAAAGAATCGCCGGACGCGTGCTGGTTCCGTCGTTTTACTTAGCGATACGGAGGTCATGCCGCTGCCTCCCGCTCGGAGGCCTCCACCAAGGCGATAAACGCATCCTCCATGGTGGGATCCGGCTGCGTCTTAGTCGCGACCCCCGCCTTGAGTTCATCGGGCGAACCCAGAGCAATCGAACGACCACGATAGATAAGAGAAATACGATCACAATACTCGGCTTCATCCATGAAATGTGTGGTGACAAGCACCGTCACGCCTTTCTCGACAAGGCCGTTAATGTGTGTCCAAAACTCACGTCGTGTTATGGGGTCTACGCCGGATGTCGGCTCATCTAGAAAAAGCGCTTCTGGTTCGTGCATAACGGCACAGGCGAGTGCAAGGCGTTGTTTTAGGCCAAGAGGCAAATCCTTTGCCGGCAGGTTATCGCGAGCGGCAAATGAAAATATCTCATTCATCAAGCTTATGCGCTCGCGTTTACGTGACCCGCTCAAACCATAGACGCCGGCGAAGAAATCCAGATTCTGTCCGACGCTCAAGTCACCATAAAGCGAAAATTTCTGCGCCATATACCCTAGACGATTGCGCGCCTCGGCACCATCCCGCCGCAAATCAAACCCGGCTACCCTGCCCTCACCCTGCGTAGGTTTTAGAAGCCCGCACAGCATCTTGAACGTGGTGGATTTTCCCGCACCATTTGGCCCAAGAAGCCCGAAAATCTGACCTCGTGGAATGTCAAATGTAATGTCCTTCGCTGCGGTGAAATCACCAAAATTCTTCGTCAATCCATGGGCCTCTATGACGGGCTTTCCATTCTGATCATCGAGCCGTGTGGCCGCTTCAGCAAGCTTGGAACGCCCCCCGGGGCCACCTCCAAGCATATCAACAAAAGCGTCTTCGAAACGCGGCTCTGTGGCACGTATCTTGGCTGTGTTTCCCGCGATTTTCGTCAACTCACTTCGTTTCGCTTCCGCGCTGGTAACAATGCGCACTGCGTCGCCTTGAATGACACCATCAACCACGCCTTGCTGTTCCAGGATTTTCGAGAGTGCCTGACGGCGACTGCCGGATATGCCAGTGAACTTGAAAACCCGATCTTTAACCCGATTTGTCAAATCCGCGGGCGGTCCGGAAAATAGCAGTTCGCCCTTATTGAGAAGCAACACCTTATCGCAGGCTTCAGCCTCATCAAGATAAGCAGTTGACCAGAGGACCCCTATGCCGTCCTTGGTCAGGTCCTTTACCATCTTCCACAGGTCGCGGCGGGAAATCGGATCGACGCCAACACCTGGTTCATCCAAGAGCAAGAGTCTGGGTTTTTTCAAGAGAGCGCAGGCAAGCCCAAGCTTCTGTTTCATTCCGCCCGAAAGCTGACCAGCGAGCCGCCCGGTAAATCGCTTTAGATCAGTGAACGTCAAAAGCTCATCAAATGCTGCCGGACGCTCGCCCAGCGGGAGACTACGCAAATCAGCATAGAGATTGAGATTTTCCTGAACCGTGAGGTCTTCATAAAGTCCGAAACGTTGAGGCATATAACCGATTAGAGCCTGAATGCTTGGTGCATGCAGTTTGGTGTCGAATCCCAGAACATTGATCGAGCCTCCGTCCGGCTGCATAAGTCCGGTAATCAGACGTATCAGCGTAGTTTTACCAGCACCGTCTGGACCAACCAGTCCTGTAATCCTGCCTCCGCTTATGATGCCGGACACATCTTTCAATGCTTGCGCAGCTTGACCAAAGCTCTTGCTGACATCTGCGAGACGAACAAATTCGGATCGGGCATCATCATCGGTGGATGGAATCCGGTCGGTCATAGCTCACGGCCTGGTTCCATCGGCACTCGAAGGGTGACAGGCATTCCCTGTCGCAAATCTTGGGTTGCCTCATCAACAATGATGCGTAACCGATAAACGAGATCTGTGCGTAGGTCCGGCGTCTCCACTGATTTGGGCGTGAATTCAGCCACAGGCGATATAAAGCCGATCTTCCCTTTAGCGGGTTTACCGGGTTTCGTATCCGAGTACACATCGACCACCATGCCAGGATGTATGCGGCCTAGATCAACCTCAGAAATATAACTGCGAACCCAGACGGGTTTCAGCAGCGACAATACAACCACAGGATCACCTGGCGCGACGATGGAACCTGCCTCACGAACGCGGGAAAGAATTACCCCATCATTAGGCGCATGCATTTGAGCATCATCCAGCGAAGTCACGGCGCTGGAAAGTTTCGCTTCTGCAGCTGCAAGGTTGGCTTTCGCTGCTTCAATGTCCTCTTTACGTGTTCCTTCTTTAAGAAGCGCCAAAGCTGCCCGCGCCGAAGCAGTCCGTGCATTCGCTATCGATTTTGCTGCAATTGCCTCATCCAAACCGGACTGGGAAATGGTTCCATTCGGGCGGAGGCGGAGGGCACGCTCATAGGAGAGAGTTACATTTTCAAGATCGGCAAGCCGCTCATTCAGCGCGGCTTCTGCTTGCACTATCTCAGTCTGGCGTGGCCCTGCTATTGCCTTTTCAAGTGTCGCACGCAGCGCAGACACTTCAGCCTTTGCGGCATCAACAGACTGTTGATAGGGCGCTGTATCCAGGCTCGCGATAACTGCGCCAGCTGCAACGGTATCACCCTCGTCAAACATCAGTCTTTCCATGCGGCCATTGACCCTGAAACCAAGTGGCACCTGACGGATATCTACATTGCCGTAAAGCGTGAGTTGCGTCGCTTCCGATTCAACCCAGCCCATTTTGCGTGGAAGCTCAAACCACCACGCCAAGCCTGCGGCAACCACAACAACAAAGATCAATATAATGATCAGCCGCTTCATGATCGCACCTTGACGGGCTGTATGGCAGCAACAAGTTCCTCCGCTAAATTCTGTATAGTTTTAACTTCGCTTGCACCAATACTGCTCCACTCGAGCTGCAGCATCGCAGAGGCGTGGGCTGTGCGGTACACAAGAACACTGCCGAAAAGAGAAATCATTCGTAAGCGCACATGTTCGGATAAAGGATCTTCGTCAAGCAAGACGCTAATGAGTTGGATGCCTGCCTCAAGCATAGGCTTCATGACTGCGGTATATACTCTGTTGAATGCCACTGTCGGCTCCATCTGTTCTCGTATCAAAAACCGTGCCCACGGCTCGGATTCCTTGCTTACAAACACAGTTGCCATCTTTTGGAGTATCTCTGTCAGGAAAGCTTTTGCTTCTTCGCGTGACAGACTTTGCCCGGCTGCCGCCAATTCTTGCAGTCGTCCTTTCACCTTGGTTCGCAAGCCTGAAACGTGGGAATTGATCTCTCCGCCAAGATATTCCGCCGTGGCTATATAGAGCCCTTCTTTGCTCCCGAAATAATAAAGGATGGCCTGTAGGTTCACACCTGCTGCATCACGCAACATCCGCGTACTCGTGCCCTCGAAGCCATATCGGCCGAACAGGTCGAGCGCGACGACGATGAGCTTTTCGCGGGCAATTTCTCCGCGAGCGGACTGACGTTTCCTCTGCTTGGTTATATTTTCCATATCCATAATCTACATCGCAGGAAATAATAAGTCAAACGAATGAATTTTTATGGTGCATTACAGTTGCGATAACTGACTAGGTTAAGCCGGAACTTTTACGATGGCGGCGATCTATCGCGCGGATGGTGCGGCCAAAAATCCAATGCTATTTTTGAACCCGATCAAACGGTGTTATTTCGAGCGCCCGCTCTTCTTCAATGGAGATGTTATGACAATCTCAGGCATGCTGCAGCTTGCGGCGTCGACACTTGTTTTTCTACTTGCGGCTGTCGGAGCCAAACACTGGGCAATATCGCCCACATTCCCGAAGCTGGCTATAACGCTGATTTTATATACTATCGGCAATCTGATTATGCTTCGGCTGGTGCGTGAGTTTGGAATGGCCTCGGCCTTCACCCTTTCTGCATTGCTGCAACTGGTGGCCATCAACGCAATTGCAATAGTTTATTTCGGCGAGAAACTGCCAACAACTCAACTTGCCGGAATAATGCTGGCAATCATTGCCGTGGGACTAATTACGTTCGCCCCGTCGGAATAGCCAATCAAGAACTGCCTCTGGGCGTAGCCGCAATTGCGAATGCATAGGCATGGCATCTGGAACAATGGGCGGGTTAACGGGTTTTTCGTCTTGGAAGGGAGACCATGGCCTAGCGTCCGAGGCGCGAAGACAATGGCTACACCACGCAGGTTTCAAATCGTGGGCATCAAACGAATGGACGTCAGAGTGGCGGTGCAAAGGAGTAGAAGGGACAACATTCTGCCGGTGCAATTTCAGACGACGCAATGCCACACCTTCTATTGTATCAGTCGGAAGCAATGCATGGCGAAAAAGCCTGGCGCGGCGTGTGTCGATGCTGGTCGATGCTTTACACCCAAACAATCAATGCCCGGATTAAGCAAAGGGATGAATCCTATTCCGGACCACCGTGAAAATTCGTACAAAGGCTCGGGAAAATTGACCGGAAAGCGATCCGTTGTCGAGTTATGTTTCTGGAGCAACGATTGCCGTCACTGGCGGTAAGCCCATAATTTGATGGTGGCAGCTCATGACCAAGCACTGGCACGGGGAAGCCATTCTATTGCCATTGTGCAGTTTTCCCGACCGGGATAACTGTCATGGAGAACATTTTCTTCTTTGGCTCAAGGAAAATTGAGCTTTTGCTCTGACCTATAATAAGGCATGCATTGTCGTGGAAGCGCAAGAGGCCAACCCCTGTCAGTTGCAGAGCCAACTGACTTGAATAGAATCCCCGGCCATGAGTTAAAGAGGATCATAATCCATGTTTTATGCAATTCTGGCCTATCACGAAGAGGAAGTCGTCTCTTCCTGGACCAAAGAGGAAGACACGGCCCTTATGACCGAGCTCTTGGAGATTAATGAACGTCTCGTTCGTGAAAAAACTCTCGGGCCAGCCGCACGTCTTGGTCCCACAGGCCGTGCAGTAACGCTGCGCGGTAAGGACGCCGAAATAGTAATCGATGGTCCTTTTGCCGAAACCAAAGAGCAATTGCTTGGTCTATATGTTGTTGATTGCCCGTCGCTTACTGCTGCAGTAGAAACCGCACGCGAACTGCGCCGCGCCAATCCGACAGCCGTTTACGAAATCCGGGAGATATTGCTTTATCTTCCCGGAGCACCGTTAAGCGCCAGCGCGGAAAGCTAGGATAGCAGCATGAACTCTTCAATCTTCCATGGATTATCGGCCTTTCCCATTACTCCTTGTGATCCGTACGGCCGCGTAGATGAAGGTGATCTTTCAAAGATCATCAGTAACCTTGCAGATGCCCGCGTGGATTCTATCGGCCTTCTGGGAAGCACTGGCACATATATGTATCTTGACCCGGCGGAACGGCAACGCGCAGTCGAGATCGCTGTGAAAGCTGGCAACTCGACTGTGCCAATTGTCGTCGGAGTTGGTGCCATGCGTACCGACGAAGCAGAGCAATTTGCAAAGCATGCCGAGCAGGCCGGCGCTTCAGGACTGCTTCTTGCACCAGTTTCATATACGCCGCTGAACGATGAAGAAGTCTTCCAGCATTATACTGCAGTGGCTGGTGCTACCCGCCTTCCCCTTTGCATTTACAACAATCCGACCACAACACATTTTACGTTTGGCGTTCCACTCATTGAGCGGCTGTCAAAAATTGACAACATAGTTGCGCTTAAAAATCCGGCAGCACCAGCTTCTGAAATGCCTTCCATAATCCAGCCGCTCAGCAATGCACTTCCCTCGGGGTTTGCCATTGGGTTTAGTGGCGATTGGAATGCGGCGAATGCCTTGATGGCTGGCGGACATGCTTGGTACAGTGTGGCTGGAGGTCTGTTGCCTATTCCATGTCTTGCACTAACACGTGCCGCTCAGGCCGGAAAAGATGGCGAAGTTCAACGGTTAGACCAACTTTTGCAACCATTGTGGGATTTATTTAAAGAGCTTTCCAGCATTCGCGTCATGTATGCTATCGCCAACATAATGGGACTAACACATTCCAATCCGCCACGCCCCATATTGCCGATCGAAAAGTCTGAGTACAACCGCATCGCGCAAGCTCTGGAAGGACTATCCTTTTAGGCACAGACCCTGAATCTCTTATGGTCCTCGTGATTCCAAGGCGACCGTTTTAATAATGGCATAAACCGTCATTCCGTCCGTGAGCTTTAGCCGGTCGCTCGAAAGCGAGGTAATTCGCGAAACCAGAGCCGTTCCCTCGCATTCAATATGCACATCCACTGTGCCATCTGAATTGGAAAGGATTATCGCAACCTCTCCTCGCAGGATGTTAAGAGCGCTCACGCCTTCCGGATAAACGGTGGAAAGCATGACATCCTTTGCAAGAATATACATGCGGACGGTCTTGCCGATCGAAATCTCAGGCCCGGGAACAAAGAAATGATGGGAATTGAACTCGATTGTCATCAGTCTGTGCTTTATATCGTACTGGATGACTTTCCCTTCGATCAGCGTTCCTCTGTCTTTCCGGTTTTGCATCGAGGAAACGGACGGTTGATTTAGCACATCAGCCACCGGCCCAGCCATCGTAACGCTGCCATTGTCCAGTACAACAACTTTATCGGCCAATCGCGCTACCTCCGTCACTGAATGGCTAACGTAGATGATCGGAATGTTCATCTGATCGCGCAGCGCTTCGAGATATGGCAATATTTCCAATTTCCGCGTCTCGTCCAATGCAGCAAGCGGCTCATCCATCAAGAGCAGACGAGGCGAAGAAAGTAACGCACGGCCAATTGCCACCCGCTGTTTTTCGCCGCCTGAAAGATTTATCGGCCGCCGGTCGAGCAAGAAATCTAGTCCCAGCAAATCAACGATGGAGGCGAAACTATCATCGTTCTTAGGCTTTGAAACGAACCATCGACCGTAGTTAAGATTTTGACGAACCGACAAATGGGGGAACAACCGGTTGTCTTGGAAAACAACACCAAAACGGCGTTTGTGCTTCGGAATAGATATGCCTCGGGTGGTATCGACAATAACATCGCCATCAAAAATCACACGCCCCTCATCAGGGTGAGCCAGCCCGGTTAACATGCGAATGATGGAGGTTTTACCCGATCCTGAAGGACCAAACAGCGCAGTTACGCCGCCTTCGGACGTAAATGCCGCATCCAACTGAAATGCACCGAGCTTCCGTCGCGCCTCGAAAACCAACTTCATGGTGATGTGACTTTGCGAGCGAAGAGATAGGTCATGAATTCTGAAGCCATTAAAGCGGCCATCGAAATGATCACGGAGATAATAGTCAGTTTGAATGCGCCAGCATCCCCGCCAGGCACCTGCGTGAAGGTATAGATCGCCGCTGACAAAGTTTGCGTTTCACCTGGAATATTGGAAACAAAGGTGATCGTTGCTCCAAACTCTCCCATTGCTTTTGCAAATGAAAGTATCATACCAGCAATAATGCCCGGCGAGATCAGAGGCAAAGTTACGGTCATAAAAACCCAGCCCGGGCTAGCGCCCAATGTTGAGGCAGCATCCTCCAATCCCCTGTCTACTGCTTCAACCGAAAGGCGGATGCTACGAACCAATAAGGGGAAACCCATCACAGCGCAGGCCAAGGCGGCACCAGTCCATCGAAATGACAGAACAATCCCGAGATTCTCGGCAAGAAATGCCCCGAGTGGTCCGCGCCTCCCAAAAAGGATCAGCAGGAGAAAGCCGGTGACAACAGGTGGTAAAATCAATGGCAGATGTACCAAGCCATTCAAAAGTGACTTTCCCCAAAAACGCCCTCTGGCCAACAACACGCCGACCGCTATGCCAAAAGGTAGACTGGCAATCGTAGCAACAGATGCAATACGCACACTGAGATGAACAGCCGTCCATTCTTCTGCGCTTAACGAGAACCAATTCAAATCGAAAGCTCGCTGTGTTTGTGGCGGTCCCTTGCCGGAAGTCCGCGCCTATTTGAGTGTGGTAAAACCATGTTTTTCGAACAGCGGCACAGCTTTATCTGATTTTATATAGTCAAGCAGTGACACAGCATCAGTATTCTTACTGTCAGCAAGCATCGCAATCGGGTAGACGATTGGCCTATGGCTATCGTCCGGAAAGGTACCGGCAATCGCCACTTCTTTGTCAGTTACAGCATCAGTTTTGTAGACGATCCCGTATGGTGCTTCGCCACGAGAAACGAGAAGCAACGCAGCACGCACATTCTCTGCACCAGCGATCTTACTTTCCACTGACGACCATATGCCTAACGTTTCCAGGGCAGCCTTGCCATATTTGCCTGCCGGTACCGAATCAATCGCGCCCATCGCCAAACGGCCGTCACCGAGAAGCCCTGCCAGATCCAAACCCTTTTTGATGTCTACCCGCTCAACATTGTCTTTTGATGTTACGAGAACGATACTATTGCTAAGAAGGCTCTTGCGTGTGGCTTCATTAATTAGCTTCTTTGCCGTAAGATAATCCATCCAATCCAAATCTGCGGAGATGAAAATATCTGCCGGAGCACCGGATTCGATTTGTTTGGCCAATGCTGAACTCGCAGCATAAGAAGTTGTTACTTCCTTGCCAGTTTCAGCCTTCCATGCTGACGTAACCTCATCAAGCGCATTCTTAAGACTTGCGGCTGCAAAAATCGTAACCTTCTCAACCGCTTGGGCTTGATTGATCTGAAAAGATATTGCCAATGAAATAGCTGCCAATATGGCTGTAAAATATTTCAACCAGTCACGCCATTGAACACTCATCAAACTCTCTGCTCCACCGTAATATTCTTATGAATATATCGGTGGTCAACAGATAGCCAGCGTTATGTTCGAAGAAACATAACCAAAAGTACCCCACGGTTTAAAGCTGTGGGGCACAATAAACGGGACAGAAAGGCTGACAGTTAGCGCTGTTTGGCTTTGCGAGCGGCATAACGGCGGTCACGTTCCGCCTTACGTTCGGCTTCATCCAGAACAACTCTGGCGATGCGATTCTTTGCTTCGGCAGCAAGTGCTTCGGCTTCCGCCGCTGCAGCATCCGCAAGAGCTTGAGTCTCCGCGAGCTTGCGCTCTTCTTCAAGCTTGGCCAAACGATCACGATCAGCTTTTCTTGCTTCACGGGCGGCAACGATAGCTTCACGTTCAGCCCGCTTGGCAACCACCTCAGGGTCATCGGCCTTTGGTGCTGACTCAAATTTCTTCAGCAGAAGCTTTTTTGCTTCTATCGCCGCGGCGCGGCGTTCGTTCAATTCTTTAAGATTTTTCAATAGAAAGTAGTCCTGTCGTTGCAAGCAATCGGCTTTTCAATTGCCAGTAGATGGAAAAAGGCCGGACACATGCCCAGCCTTTCCTTTAATCCTACCACGGAAGTCGCTGGCAGCGAACACCGTGGCCATTATTATTATACAGCTGCGAGCTGATCAGCTGACATCTTGCCAGACTTCTTGTCGCGAACTAGCTCGTAGCTGATCTTTTGACCTTCAACGATATTACGCATGCCGGCGCGTTCAACTGCAGAGATGTGAACAAAAGCGTCGGTGCCGCCGTCATCCGGCTGAATGAAACCAAAACCTTTTGTTGAATCGAACCATTTAACTGTGCCTGTGGCCATGATGGACCTCCGTCTAGCAACAACAACTGGCACCCAACTAAAGGTGCCTCCTAATAATCGAGTTTTGAAGAAGGAGCTTGTCGAAGCGCTAGAAAGCGTAAAACAAAGTCAGACGATCCAAAATCCAATGCTTCTATTTACAGGCCCAACCCGCAGGGATCAACCCACGGCAGGATTTGTTTTTACGTGTAAAATTCTGACCGGCTTATTTGCGAACAAACTCATGAAATTCGTCCGGTTGCCCTTCAATCTCTGTCGATACCACAAGGGCTAATTGGTTTTTGTCAAACAGATCAAACCATTCATCCCATTCCACAAGGCGGGGGCGTCCCAATTCGTCCGGACGGTCGGCGCCGCTATCGTCATTGTCCGCGTACGCCTCTTGTCCGAATTTTATCATCAAAACCGGTTCGGTAATGCCGATAAGGGCAGCTGGGTCACGTATGGCAGGCACTCCTGAACGGGTACCGGCCCAATCGCGAATGGCTTGGTGGTCTGTAAGCAATGTGGTTTCAGTCATTTGTTTTCTCCTGTCCGAAACTTAACGTCGACATAACAATGAGGTTCCGTAGCTGATGCTGTTTCAGCTGGACGGAGTTATTGGAACACTCACCCTTTACAGGCATTATGATTTAACGCCGATGAGAGGATAAATTGATGAAAACCCTTGCTAAAATCGTGTTGGTCTTCGTTGTGCTTGCCGGACTTGGCGCTGCAGCCGTCTATGTCTATTCACAAGAATCAGCAACCATCGCGATTGAACAAGGCTATGGTCCCAACCCCACACTTCCTGCACCCAATCCCAAGCCCATACCAACTGTAAACGTTGCGAAAGCCAGCAAATGGCCGGAAGGCGTCACGCCAAAAGCCGCGCCAGGTTTGAAAGTCAATGCTTTTGCCAAAGACCTTGATCATCCACGCATGATTCATGTGCTGCCTAATGGCGATGTTCTCGTTGCCGAAAGCAATGCGCCCACGAAGGAAAATCAAGGTTTCAATATTCGAAACTGGCTGGAAGGCATGGTGATGGGTCAAGCTGGTGCAATGGTTAAAAGCGCAGACAGGATCACGCTGTTACGCGACGCCGACAATGACGGTGTTGCGGAGATACGCAAGACATTTCTGCAAGGTTTGCGTTCTCCCTTCGGTATGACACTTGCAGATGGGAAACTCTATATTGCGAACACCGACAGTATCGTCGCAGTGCCCTATCTGGATGGCGATACCGAATCTACAGCCCCACCGGAAAAGATCATTGATTTGCCCGCGGGCCCAATCAATCGCCATTGGACTAAAGATCTGATTGCGAGTGTCGATGGCAAGAAACTGTATGTAACAGTCGGATCCAACAGCAATATTGGTGAAAACGGCATGGATGCAGAGAAGAACCGGGCGGGCGTTCTCGAAATTGATCTAGCAACCGGCCAACAGCGTGTCTTCGCATCTGGACTGCGCAATCCCAACGGCATTTCCTGGAATCCTGACAGCGGCCAGCTTTGGGTCGCAGTCAATGAACGTGACGAAATCGGTAGCGATCTTGTCCCGGACTACATGACATCTGTCAAAGACGGTGGATTTTATGGCTGGCCCTACAGCTATTACGGTCAAAATGTTGACGTGAGAGTAAAGCTGCAAAACCCGGAATTGGTCGCGAAGGCTATCAAACCGGATTATGCGCTCGGCCCGCATACTGCTTCGCTCGGATTGACGTTCAATACGGGATCGCTCCTAGGGGCGGAATATCAAAATGGTGCATTTATCGGCCAACATGGATCGTGGAACCGCAAACCTAGAAGCGGCTACAAAGTGATTTATGTGCCGTTTGCCAATGGCAAACCCAATGGCCCGCCAAAGGATATTCTTACGGGATTCATAAGCGGCAACGACGAAGCATTAGGTCGACCAGTTGGCGTAGCGATAGCCAGGAACGGTGCGCTCCTTGTCGCTGATGATGTGGGAAATACGATCTGGCGCGTCAGTCCTGATTAGAAAGTGGAAACAACTCAGGCGATTTATCCGTTTGTTTTGGGGCTCCCGTCAGAGCTGCAATCCATCCCCTCACCTCGTTGGGGGAGTTGACCTTATATTGCGCATCACTTTGAAAAAGTGGCCGACCAACTCTGACGGAAAGACCGTTTGATCCGTTAACAAAACGGAACGTGGCCTCATCCGTGAGATCATCACCAATAGCCAGCGGCTTTCTACCCTTAAAGGGAGCCATTGTCATAAAATCTGCTACTGCAGATCCTTTATCAGTACCCGACGGCAGCAGTTCCACAACCATTTTCCCGTTCTGGAGTTTCCATCCCTCGCCAAGTCTGGAATGAACCGTGGACATCGTGGCCTGCACCGCCCTTTCAGCCTCGGGAACCAAACGATAGTGCATCGCGATAGCCAAGCCCTTGTCTTCAATAATGGTTTGCGGCCAACGCGCCGTCAGCTTTTCCAGCTCCTGGCGTGCTTGATCAAGCGCCAAGCGATTAATCAGCTTTCTACCGAGATTTCCTGACCCATCCCGAACTTCCGAGCCGTGCATCCCTGCAACAGGAAATTGAAAAGGGGCAAACATGGCGTCGACAGATTCAATCGAGCGCCCGGTTACCAGAGCCATGGCTCCATCCAGCTGCGTGAAAAGCGATAATAATTGTCCCGGCAATTCTTGCGGTATCTTTACGCCCGTGGGCGTGGAGGCAAGATCGATCAGTGTTCCGTCAACATCCAGAAACAAGGCCCAGTTATGGAGATCTTTTGGAAGTACTCCCGTTGAATCAGATTTCATCTATAAATTTCGCCGTGTTGGTGGAGCTAGGGTGGTGCTGTTTAAACTCCACGCGACACAAATGGTTCATTACTAATTCGAAAAAAATGGGAACCATCTGCGCCCGAGCGGATTGGGTTTATTCAACTCGAATGCAAGGGACTTAATCTATGGGACGGTTGGTTGTTGTTTCAAACCGAACGGCGAACCTCACTAAAAAATCACAGGCAGGGGGATTAACAGTCGGAATTGTCGATGCTTTGAAAAGCCAAGACGGCCTGTGGATGGGTTGGGATGGACGTATTTCGGAAGATATTTCAGCCCCAAAACAGGAAAAGTACGACAACGTAACAACGCTGACGACATCCCTTACCCCAGAAGAGCACGAGAAATATTATCTCGGATTTTCAAACAAGGTGCTTTGGCCAGCCTTTCACTATCGGCTGGATTTAATGGACTATCGCACTGAGTTTGCTGATTGCTACGCTTCAGTCAATGAGCGTTTTGCGGCCACGCTTGCCCCCCAGCTTAAGCAGGATGATGTGATCTGGGTTCATGATTATCACATGATCCCTATGGCAGCGAAACTGCGCCAGAAAGGTTGTGGCAATAAGATCGGCTTTTTCCTGCACATCCCCTTTCCTTCCATTGACGTATTTTCGGCCGTTCCAAGACATGAATGGCTGCGATCATGTCTACTCCAATATGATCTCATAGGGTTTCAAACGGTAAACGACGTTCAGAATTTTCATCGTTATCTTAAAGAACATTCCGACGCAGATATAATTTCGCCGGAATTAGTGCGGGTTGACGGTCGTACAATTCATATCGGGCATTTTCCAATCGGGATCGATGTGAAGCAATTTGCCCAGACATCCAGCAAATCGGATGACACGGTGGAACTCGAACGCATCCGCCGGAAAATGTTAAAACGGTTCCAGATCATATCTGCTGACCGTCTCGATTACTCCAAGGGTTTGCCACATCGCATAAAAGCATTTCGAAAGTTTCTTGACCTTTATCCTGAGTACCAGGGGCATGCTGAATACCTACAAATTGCGTCTCCTTCACGTGAAGACGTAACAGCTTACGGCGACATAAAATCAGAACTTGAACAACTCGCTGGCGCAGTCAACGGCAAGTTTGCCGATTTCAACTGGGCGCCGATCCAATATATCAATCGCAGCATTGCGCGCTCTAAACTTGCCCCACTGTTCAAATCAAGTTTGATAGGCTTGATTACGCCACTCCGCGATGGAATGAACCTTGTCGCGAAAGAATATGTCGCTGCGCAGGACGATGCAGATCCCGGGATTCTCATACTGTCCAAGTTTGCTGGAGCCGCCGAGGAGTTGAGCGAAGCTCTGATCGTAAATCCCTACGATATCAATGACGTGGCACAAGCTATTCAAAAAGCAGCGACTATGCCACTCGCCGAACGGCAATTGCGGCACCGCAAGCTTTTAAAACGCGTCACAGAGCATGATGCTCAATGGTGGCAGCGCGAATACCTTGATGCGCTTCTCGGCAAAACTGAACGACCTCAGCTCATACATCAGTTCACAAAACACTCGCCCATCCACCTGACAACTTAACTGAGCGTGATCAGGAGTAGTGAATCAGAATGCCAAAACGGAATGACGTACCGACATCAGCCTATCGCTTGCTTTTGAAGAATGGTGTTACTTTCAATCATTTGACGTCGAGAGTGCCCTATCTGAAACGACTGGGGATAGACTGCGTCAGCGTTTCATCTGTTTTCGATACAAGCGATGCTGGAAACGGGCGTCGATCTTTTGACCCAACTACGCTGGATCGGAAATCGGGCGGCGAACAGGGCTTTGCAAGACTTATCCGCGCATTGGAAAACGCGGGTATCAGTCTTTTGATCGATATCAATCCTAATCAAATTCCTGCTTCTTACGAAAACCCGTGGTGGAGATCGCTGCTTGAGTGGGGTAAGGATGCCAAATACGCCAAGTATTTTGACGTCGACTGGAGCAGTCGGCTAAGCCTGCCGGTGCTGGAGCGCCCGCTTGTCGAAGAACTCGATAATAGTGCGATCAGCTTGGTATTTGATACTGCGGCGAATGTGCTGGGAATATCACACGCGCAAAATCTATATCCCTTGTCACCGCCATCTTATGCGACAGTCTTGCAAGGACTCGATAGCGAACTGGCCAACCAATTTCGTGAAGCAGCAGCCAAAGCTCAGCCATCCCATCCCGACCAGTTTCATGAAAACTTGCGGGTAATATACGGACGGAGCAGCGTTTCCAATCGTCTTGCTCTGGCTGATCACCTCAACAGGCTAACCGTTGACATCTCATCCTTAAAGAAAGTTCTGACAGAGCAGCATTGGATTTTAATGACCATCGCTGACGCCCGCAAACACTTAACTTACCGACACTCATACGACTCCCTTTATTCTGTGGGGGCAAATGTGGAGGACCCCGATGTTTTCAATGACTTTCATAAAACAGCATTGGAACTAATCAAACTAAGTGCAGTAAGCGGATTTCGAGTGAATCAAATAGATGGTCTTGCAGATCCTGCTGGATATTTGAAACAATTGCGTCACGCCACCGGCAGCAATGCTTACATTGTCACCGACAAAATTTTTCTGAATGGAGAGGTGCAGTCAGAAGAGTGGGATGTGGATGGAACGGCCGGCTATGAGTTTATTGCCGTCGCATCAAATGTCCTGGTGAATCACGCACAGCTTCCAACTCTAGAACAAGCCCATGCGACAGTAGCGGGAGTTGAACGGTCTCGGGAGAACCATTACCGGGATGCGAAGCACGCCATTCTTCACAAGAAACTCGCGCCGGAATTGAACGCGTTGGCGCGTTTTCTTTTGCAGTTCTCGCCCGCGGACATTGATGAACTTGAAACAAGGCGCGCAATTTCCGAAACTATCACGGAACTACCAGTGTTTCGAACTTACCCGAGTGATCGACAGGATCACTACACAATGATTTTGCAAACCGCAGGGATAACAAGATCGACCCTGCCGCCAAAAATATATGACGAATTTGATACTCGCTACCAACAGCTATCGGCTGCAGTTATGGCTCAAGCGGTCGAAGAATCCTATCGTTATGACCGTGGCCCGATTTCGGTTGATGAAATTACGGTCTTCTCTGCCGATGCGAAACGACCGGTTGAGGCGTTTCACACACACATGGCCCAAAAGGCTGCAATGATGCCTTTGGGCATGAATGCCACCAGCTTTTCCTACGCTACTAAATTTGGTGAAGATGCCCGCATGCGTCTTTTGGCGCTCACAGAATCTCCGGCGAACTGGATACAATGCGTGTCGGACTGGCGAATACGCTTCGCTCAAAACGTCAAGATGATTGAGGGCGCCCTGGTTCCACATCCAGAAACAGAATGGCTGATTTATCAGACCATGGCTGCAATTTGGCCTCCCCAACTCCATCTCGATGATCAAAAGTCGCTCTTGGCTGTTCAAGATGAATTAACAGGCTTTGTAATCAGAGCTATCCGGGAAATGAGAAAGGACGCCTTTTGGACGGAGGTCAACCGCCCCTATGAAATGGCAGTTGCCGACTATATTGGCAGCGTCTTCCTCGATCGTACATTTCTGATGGAGTTCGCAGATAGAATGAGGCCGTATTGGGTTGCGGGAGCAGTCAACAGCCTTTCACAAACCGTCCTTAAAATGACAACGCCTGGCATGCCGGTCATACAAACTGGTTCTGAAACCTGGGATTTTTCGCTTTCTCAGACAGGTGCGCCTGACGATGCTGGCTTTGAAAAACTGAGTGCGCAACTAAACTATGCCGAGCAATCTCCATTCACCAATTTATTGGCGGATTGGCATTCGGGCGCTTTGAAGCAACGTATTATCACAACTCACCTTCGACTAAGACAGCAATATCCGGAATTGTTTTTGCGGGGAGATTACATTCCTCTACAGATCAGCGGTATCTATTCAGACCACCTTTTGGCCTTCTTGCGCCGCAACGAATCCAGTTCATGTATTGTCGCGGTTCCCCGCTTGCCATTTGAGGCGGTCTCGAAATTTCAGGAGCCGTTCATGCCCATTCCCGCTTGGGGAGACACCACCATCCATGTGCCGGAAACGATATCATCGGCAGTGTTTCACAACGTCCTGACAGGTGAGACGATTTTGCCAGGCGACGCGCTGCTCGCTGCTGATGCGATGCGTGACTTTTCTACGGTAACGCTTATCGCCGATTAGGCCAACACGCCTATTTATTCCCTACAATAGATCGGGCCGATAAGTGGCAAACGGTGCTTGTTTTGCTGCGACGTTATTGGCACTGGGCGGTGCGGTTCATGCAGCGTATTAGGCTGTCTCGTCTTGGAAAAATCATGTCACGTTTTCTACCTGATACCTTCACCGTGCTGCTTGTCCTCACAGTGATCATTGCTTCTTTTGCTCCGGTCAGCGGAACGACCGCAGAATATTTCGGATACGCCACCAAGATTGCGATTGGTCTTTTATTTTTTCTCCACGGCGCGCGTCTTTCTCGCGATGTGGTCATTGCCGGTTTTCTTCATTGGAAGCTGCATTTGACCATTCTTGCGTCAACCTTTGTGCTATTTCCTCTGCTTGGGTTGGGAATTGGCGCCTTGGTACCGGCTGTTCTTTCACCGACCTTCTACGCAGGTGTCCTCTTCCTTTGCGTCTTGCCATCTACGGTTCAGTCGTCGATTGCGTTTACTTCAATTGCCGGCGGCAATGTGCCCGCAGCAATTTGCGCGGCAACAGCATCAAATATCTTCGGCATGTTTTTAACACCGGTTCTCGCGGGCATACTATTATCAGCCCAAGGTCATGCAGACTTTTCGCTGGAAGCACTCCGGTCGATACTTCTTCAACTGCTGGCACCATTCATTCTGGGGCAGATACTTCAGCCGTGGATTGGTAACTTCCTTCGCAGCAAGAAAACAATTTTGATGCCGATTGATCGAGGATCAATCCTGATGGTCGTTTATCTTGCTTTCAGCGAATCTGTTACTGAAGGCCTGTGGCGGACGATCTCGATCAGTGATCTCGTCATGCTCATCGCCATCGATATCATTTTGCTGGCGATTGTGCTCACCGCCACGATGTTTGGCAGCCGGTGGGCCGGTTTCTCGCGAGAAGATGAAATCGCGATTACCTTTTGCGGCTCCAAGAAAAGTTTGGCGAGCGGCGTTCCCATCGCAACGATAGTTTTTGCAGGGCAGAGCATAGGCAGCATCATGCTGCCATTGATGCTATTCCACCAGATTCAATTGATGGCCTGCGCCGTCATCGCCCAACGCTACGCCAACAAACTGATCAAAGCGTCTAACGCTATTTGAGTTGACGAGCTGCCACTGCCTCCATCAGCTTTGCGGCAAGAAGTTCGTATTTCTCATCATAGTGATGATCGCCCGGAAGCTCGATTTTTTCCACGGCACTTAGCGACGGATCGGTACATGCCGTGTCGTCTTCCTCTGATCCATAGACGCAAAGCACCTTGGCAGTCGGTACTTTAGTGATTGCTGGCGCAACCTCATTGTCGCCGCCCAATCCCAGCCAAGCGCCAACAGAGACCTGAAAAGGAGTCGTCTTTTCCGTACCGATTAACCCGACAAGGCTGATACGGTCTTGAAGCTCTTTGGGAAGATAGGGCCACGCAAAAGGAACCGTATTGGCTCCGAAGGAATATCCCAGCAATAATACAGGTAATTTCCCGCTAGGATCGGCCTTGGCAACCATTCTTTGTATGTCTTTCGCAATGCCTTCCGGCTTGCGAAGCGACCAATAGTAACGCAGTGAATCGATGCCAACCACATGGGTGGACTCTTTTGAAATTATATCGCCAACCGATTTGTCGATATCTCGCCATCCGCCGTCACCGGAAAAGAATAGAGCCACATATTTTGCCGGGCCATTGGCTGAAGGAATATCGATCACTGGTAGTGCTTCCGCGGAAGCATCTTCTTTCGCTATATCCACGGCAGCGTCCGCCGCCAACTCCAGCCGTTCTGCTATCGACGAGCCTATTTTTTCCTGCGCTAAAAAGAATCCGGCGCTAGGCGGCCCTTTCGGCTCAGTATCAGATTTCTCGCGTATTATTGTCGCCGGATTTGGCAGGTCTGCATCGTAAGAATAACTGAAGCCCTGCCCTGCAACTGCTTCATAATCTGCGCCTTCACAAGACGGCAGCTTCGTATTGAGGGCAGCCGATGGATCAACAATTACTGCGCCGGCAATTGTTGCCGCAGGCGTATCTGCAACCGACGCATAGGCCAATACACCACCCTCACCTATCCCAACAATCACGGGATGCATGTAAACATCAACAGCGATCATTCTCTGCGCCTCCTTGGCAATTCCCTCAAAGTCCGACACGAAATAGGTGCAATCGCCCGTATCCTCGTTGAGCACCTTGCGCCATTTTTCCAGATCAACCGTAAGAACAAGAAAACCTCGATCGAGAAGTAGCTGCGCCAACTTCGTATCACCAGCGGCAAGACCACCCCTCTGCGAAACAAGAATCGCCAGTGCCTTTGGTTTGCCCGAAGGTTGTAGAAGCGGCACGTCAGTAAGACGTTCCGCTGAAACGAGCACAGGTCTGCCCGATGAGCGGAAACCCAGCTGTGGTGCAAAGTGCAACCCGGCAACCAAAACAATACTGACAGCCAGAAGAGCCGCGACGATCAATGTGTAGCGGTTGCGTAAAAACTTCATCGTTTGAAAACCTCGAAGGGGCTTCCGCTCACAAGATTGGTCGCATCAATAAGCGAGCGGGGTGTTGCAAGCCCCGGGGGGCAGATTAGGTAGTATGGAGTCCATTTTGGACCGAATTTATCCTTGAAAGCGCGAAGTCCATCAAATCGGTAAAACTCAGCTCCGCGCCGGTAAATGAATGAACCGATGCGATTCCAACGTGATGCGAGATGGCTATCGGAAAGCCCCGAAAGCGGCGCGGCCCCGAGGTTAAACCAACGGTATCCCTCATTTTTGGCGGCAACCAGCAGGTTCGCAAACAACCCATCCATAACGACACTTGAGGCATCGGGTAAATGTCGCATGAGATCCACAGCGACTTCCCCTTGCCCTGCACCGCGCCAAAGGTTTGCGAAAGCAACAATTGCTCCTTCTTTTCGCAAGATTGCGATGTCGAAATGGGCAAGATAGGCATTTTCAAACGAACCCAGCGAGAATCTTTTCTCTGATCCGGACTTCATGGCCAGCCAGGCATCCGAAATCGCACGCAACTCCTGCATGACTTCACTAGTTCGCTCTCGTGGGAGTATTTCAAAAGTCACTCCCTCTTTCTCCAAACGCCGCGCCGCATAACGCAGCGGTTGGCGCTTCGATCCCTCAAGCGAAAATTCGGTGAGATCAACCCGTGCAACCTCACCGAGCTTTAACGCAGTTAATCCCATATCAAGAAATAGTGGCAAGCGCTCTGGTCCGACGCCGTAGAATACCGTTCTGGTTCCCGTCCGATCAGCCAGCCCGCGAAAAGCCCAAGCAAGATCAGAGACAGTTTTATCATCGGTACCAACGGGTTCACCCATGGAAACCAGGCTTCCGCCTGAACGGGCATACATGACAAAACCATGCCCGGCATCATCCATCAAAAAGCGCTTGTCACCGAGCAAAGCCAATGCATCTGATGCACGTGCCGATTGAGCAACCAATGCGGGCACTTCATCTGGTATCGGCTGGGCACGTAGCTTGATACGCCCTACCCCATTTATGATCGTGTTAATTGTTATGGCAGCAAGACAAGTTAAAACCAGAACCAGAGCGCGCAGAAACCGCGATGCCTGAGCATCCCATGCAAATTCCCACCAAAGCTCATTGGCATATTCAACATGGCGATAGGCAAAGAATCCCAACCAGATGATAGCAAAGGCTGTCGTTCCAACGCTGGCCAGCCATCCCCACGACAAGGCAAAACTCTCGCCAAGTGGCTTACGATAGAAGGATTCACGAAAGAGCAGCAGAATACCCGCCATCAATGTGAGCAGCAGCGCCTCTTCCCATGCAAGACCTTTGATCAAAGCGAATACAGCACCCGCGCTGAACAGTCCGAGCGCAACAAGCCAAGCGCGCCAAAGGCGACGCGCCAATCCTCTTGCCACGATCAGAAGAGCTAGCCCAACAAAGCTCGCACCCAAGTGCGACATTTCGAGAAAGGGCATCGGAACAATACCCGACAGCGCTTCTAGCCGATAATGCGTGCCGGGAATCACCGTCGAAATTAGAAGCACAATCCCGCCTAGAAAGGCTATTCCTGCCGACAACGGAGGGATGAGCGGCTCAAACATCCTCACGGCAGTCTGGGTTGATGCAGTGAGCACGTGCCGTTTCCGCAGGATTTCAGACAAGGCAAAGCCGACAACGGCAATCAAAAAGGGAAAGAGGGTGTAGATGGCGCGGTAAGCCACCAGTGCAGCAATTGCATCGGGATTTTGCCCAAGCCCGAGACCAGCGATGATGGTGGCCTCAAAAGCACCAATTCCACCCGGCGCATGGCTCACAATGCCGAGTGCTACGGCGACGACATAGACGAGAGCAAAGGCAGGAATACTGCTAACCGATCCGGCAGGAAGCAGGACGTAAAGCGTTGCCGCAGCAGCAGCGACGTCAACCAAACCGGAAATGATCTGCAGCAGCGCTCCCTGCGTCGAAGGGAGCTTGACTGACATTTTGCCCAACCGCAGAGTCCGCTCACGTCTAGAAAGCCAATACAGTAGCAACGCTACGCAAGCGAGTACCCCAGCCCCGATAATTTGGTCCACAATGGGTCCGAACGAAACAACCCATGGAATTCGCGAAGGATCAATAACAAGTGCAACAGCAATAAGAATGATGAATGCAAACCATATGGCCATCCAGGATGTACCAATGATCCGGCCGATATCGGCTGTATCTATCCCCTCGGCAGCATAGATTCTGTAGCGTAATGCGCCACCTGTGAGCAGAGAGAAACCAAGTGCATTGGAGATAGCGTAACCAGCACCTCCAGCCATCGCGGAAATTCGGTAAGGTATTCGTCCCGGAGCAATTGTCTCAACAGCAACGACATCATAAATGGCAACGGCTGCGAAGCTCAAAATAGTGAAGGCAAAAGCCAGAAAAACCAGATTTCTCGGTATTTCGCGTAGCGATTGGCGAACGTCATGAAGATAGATATCGCTCGATAAATGACTGAGGACGAGCAAGCTTATCCCGGCGACGGCGATACCGAGAAATGCAAACAGAGCAGACCGGGCTTTAACGCTCCAGGGGTTACTGGATTCCGTTCGTGCTTCTATTTTGCGGATTTGCTTTTCACTATCAACAATTGGCGTCATTGCAGGTACCGGCTTAAAAACGGTTTCTAAATACTGCCAAGTTCACCATGAAATTGGGGTAGCGTCACTAGCAATCCAATAATGGCGGGATTGCGCCAAAATTTAAAAAAACGATGCGCTGAAACGGATGGCGCTCAACATCTTCTAGGCGGGGCTCTGTTTTACGCCGCATCAAGTATGAGGCGCCGATAACTTCCAGGAGCCTTTACCCTACCAACGGCGGCTGAAGGCGGCGTCAATTTCATCGCCTCGGTTACCGCGCTCGCCACAGAATTGCTGTTTTGGAGCCAAAAGGAATAACGGAGGCCAGATTGGCGGATGCGCTCTGCTAGATCAACTGCGGCGCGCCAGCGAGCTGCGACCGAACTATAACTGCCTTCTAAAAGAAGTGACGTTATCGACGTTGGCCGCAAATAGAACTCTGGAAAGTATCGCAGATCACGATGAGCATAATCGGTAACGACGGCCGTCAAAGGCCCTCGAATGGCGCAATAATTAAAACTGCCATCTGAATTGGAGGCACCACCATTTATCTCGAAAATCGGCCTGCCGGTTTCATCGCACATCACAACAAAATTATGGCTGGCTATCCCGGCAAAACGTGGGATGGGATATGAGCCAAACAGTATTTGGTAGTTCATCAAGCGCCAACTTTCGAGCCAATTCGGGTGTCGTCACTTATTAGATAAAGCATTTATTTTCAAAGACAACACACGAGTTTTCAATCAAATCCCCCTGCGAATTTAGTTAGCCGGCAAATACTTCACTCCAGGTCGATTTTAAACGCTTTTCTACAACCCTTACTGGCATTTCGACCGAAAAAAATATTTCCAAACAGCCTGCTTGTTTGCAGCAAAAACAATCATCTTTGTTGGCAAAATTTAGATTGCATCAAACAACGCCCACTTCAATTTCCGAAACCCCGTCCACGCCACCGACCATTTTATCCCCGCGTTGTATTGCTCCAACGCCAGCCGGCGTTCCTGTGAAGATGAGATCTCCGGCTTTAAGGCTGAACAATGTCGAGAGATAAGCAACAGTTTCGGGCACTTTCCAAATCATCTGACTGAGATCACCACGTTGACGTTCAACCCCATTTACGTTGAGCCATATCGCGCCTTTTTCGGGGTGGCCGATTACTGAAGCTGGTACAATCGGTGAACATGGTGCAGATGATTCGAACGCTTTACCGACCTCCCACGGACGACCGAGTTTTTTCGCTTCTCCTTGCAAGTCACGACGCGTCATATCCAGCCCAACAGCATAGCCGAATACGTGATCAAGGGCTGCATCATTGGCAATGTCGATCCCATCCTTCCCGATAGCAATCACGAGTTCCATTTCGAAATGAACATCGCTCGTCGCCGGTGGATAAGGAAAATCCTGGCCCTGTCTTACGAGCGAGTCTGGATTCTTCTGAAAGAAAAATGGTGGTTCACGATTCGGATCATGACCCATTTCGATTGCATGGTCGGCATAATTGCGCCCAACGCAATATATTCGATGTACAGGGAAAAGTTTGTCCGTGCCGGAAATCTCCAGTCCTGGTTGTGGGACAGGTTCAAAAATATACTCATCGTGCATGATTGTTTTCACCGCTTATTGATCGCTGGACTCTTTCTGGACTAGATCATCCCTACTACATGCTATCAAGACCAGAAAACGTTCATCAAGCCAATGCCACACGTCGCAGCGGGGACTTGCGTCTTTCATGCATCTGAAATTTGATCCGGCGTATCCAGCAGAAGTTGCCCAAGCTGACGACGACATTCTGCTCGAACAGGTCCAGCACGCAAGCTTCGCCTATTTTTGGCACGGCGCACACCCGAAGAGCGGCTTGGCGCGGGACAGATCTGGCCGAACGGCTGATCCAGCCAATGACCTCGTAGCGATTGGCGGATCGGGTTTTGCATTTATGGCGATTCTGGTTGCTGTGGAGCGCGACTGGATTTCGCACCGGCAAGCCCGCGAGCGCGTTAATATCATGCTGTCTGCGTTGGAACACACACAAAGATATCGAGGTGTTTTTCCCCATTTCATCAATGGCAACGATGGTTCTACCGTTCCCTTTTCAAGACTGGATGATGGAAGCGATCTCGTTGAGACTTCATTTCTCATTCAAGGGCTGGTTTGTGTAAGGCAATATTTCAAATCTGCCAGCGCCGAAGATCTGGCGATACGAGAGCGTATTAATCGCATCTGGAGAGATGTGCAGTGGAACAGCCACGTAAAACCAGGTCGTAACGTTTTATACTGGCATCATAGTCCGAAATATCGCTTCGCCCGGAATGTGCCAATTCAGGGATGGAACGAAGCACTGGTCACCTATGTTCTGGCAGCCTGCTCTGAAGAATACGGCATTCAATCCGATACTTATCATGATGGATTTGCACGCAACGGAGTATTTCTCAACGGACGTGACTACTATGGTGTAAAATTACCTCTAGGAGCCGATTATGGCGGCCCTCTATTCTTTGCACATTATTCATTTTGTGGACTGGATCCGCGAGGACTGTCCGATCAATATGCGGATTATTGGGAGCAAAATCAAAATCACAGTCGGATCAACTATCTGCATAGTGTCCATAACCCACATGGTTATAAGGGTTATGGCGCCAATTGCTGGGGGCTGACATCGAGCCACGGACCAAAAGGGTATCTAGCCAGTTCACCGGCATCCGATTTCGGGGTGATCGCACCGACGGCTGCTTTAAGCAGCATGCCCTACACACCCAGAGAATCCATGCAGGCACTTCGCCATTTTCTCAGCTTGCCAAAGGGCAAGATGACAGGTCGGTTCGGGTTCGTTGACGCATTCTCGCCTGCTACTGAATGGTATGCACGGACTTATCTTGCAATCGATCAAGGGCCCATTATCGCCATGATAGAAAATCATCGGAGCGGCCTGCTTTGGAAGCTATTCATGAGCGCTCCGGAGATAAAGCACGCATTGCTGAAACTGGGTTTTCAAAGCCCGCATATGGAAAATCCGGGGAACCAAATCACCGCTGAGCCATTGCGTCAGTTCATATAACCAACCAGTTTTCAATTAAGTTCAATTCAATCCAGGGGCCGGTAATGAAAGTTCACGCCGTTTTCAACCGCGATGGCGGCACATTCCGCACGATGGACATGAATCTGTTTACACAGACCGCAAAGGACATTTTCGAAAAGCACGGGCACAGTTTTCAAAGCGAAGTCGTTGCGGGGAAGGATGTTGTAAAAGCCTTGAAACGTGTAGCAACTGAGGCTGGTGCACATGTACTCATGGCTGGCGGCGGTGACGGCACAATTTCCGCGGCGGCCGACATCGCCTGGAAGGCAAAAGTGCCACTTGCAGTGCTGCCTGCCGGCACGATGAACCTGTTCGCACGGGCATTAAAAATTCCATTGGAGCTCAATGCCGCTCTCGAAAGTCTTGCGAGCGGGCAGATCGAAGCAGTGGATATCTCTACTGCCAACGATGAAAGCTTCGTGCACCAGATATCCATCGGTTTTCAACCGCAGATGATCAAATTTCGCAATACGCTCACATATCACTCCCGTTGGGGTAAGCGATTGGCGAGTTTTCGCGCTTTTCTCAAAGCGATGGCCAAACCACCACGCTTTTCCGTTAGAATGACCATCGACGGATTTCCCACCGAAAGAACGGTATCGGCGATTTCAGTATCCAATAATCCATACGGTCAGACCATGCTGCCCGTTCCAGATGACGTAAATAAGGGTGAGCTGGGAGTCTATATCGCGGGCAGCCTCACGTCTGGGACACTTATGAAGCTGACTTTGTCGGTTATTACGGGCTCGTGGCGCCGGAATGCAGATGTCGAGGAGGTATTGGCGAAAGAAGTACAACTTCACTTCCCGCACAAGAGAAGAAGCGCCAAGGCAACGATCGATGGAGAACTGATAGCGTTGCCCAAAGACGTGGAAATTAAGATACATGCAGGCCAGCTGAAAGTGCTGGTCCCGCTAAGACCAGATCAGGAACAAGACAGGGCGACTGAAGGCGCCCCGCCTCTCTGAAATGATGCTGAGTTAGCTCTTCTTCTTTGACTTTTGCACAGGTGCTGCCTGGACCGCAGTTTTCTTCGCAGCTGCGGCTTCTTCAGCAGCAACCTGATCTGCACTTTTCGGCATGGTATCGACTATCGAACGCACCTTGCCCTTATCGGTAACGGTACACATGGCATCGCGAATATCCGCCCTCAGGCGCACCTGATTTACGCCGCCGCCAATTGGTTCAGCATCCACAGCAGTTATATGATTTTCCGTTAGAAAATATTTCGACGCCGCAGCAGATATGCATGGATCAGCCAGCGCTGCATCAACAGGTGGCCGAACAGGGGCAAAGGTCGGCATGATTGTAGGCCGCATATTCGGTTCGCTCGTCGTGGAACACGCTGCCAAAGGGATAAGAATCGCCAATGGGGCAATCCGGCATAGGATGTTGTTGGGCAGGCGCATTGCTCTCTCCGCAAAAGTCGTCTCGAAGGGTGTTGTATAAGGCGGAAACTATTCGCTTTTTAACAATTGTCGAGTGGCACAACTGCCACAATGGGACTTTATTGCAACATTCATTCAGGAGGGAATGGATAGCATCCAATTCAACACCAGTCGCCAATCGGTCATGCGAATAGGTGTCCCGTGATTACCACTCTCAAATCTGTGAAATTTCACCGGATACGCGGACCCCTGCGCCCGAATTTTCCGATAGAATGCCTCTTGATTGCTGATCGAAAACACAGGATCACGACTCCCGTGGCCGAAAAAGACGGGAAGTCGGCGTTTAAAAGCCGCAGAACTAAAAAACTCGTCGTCCCATAACGAACCGAGCAAGATCAAACCAGATATGTTTTTGGAAGCCGCAGTGTCGTTTGCCAAACGCCAACACAACTGCCCTCCCATCGAACCGCAGGCGACGATCAGCTTCGCTCTGGGTGATTGAGCTTTAAAATAGCTGATGAGACTTGAAATTTCGTTCGCGCCCTTTTCCCCGAAATCGCTAAAATCCGGAGAAAGATACAGCCCGTCATTCTCGTTCAGCAGGTTCTTGAGGCGATTGAAATTACCCCCAAAAGTGTAGTCGTTCATCCCTTGTTGACGGTTGCCGCCCTGACCATGGAGATAGATTACTATAAATGAGGCACCGCCGGTAGCTTTGCCAACCGTCATAACCTTCATCGCACCGGCATCTGTGGTAACCGTCAGATCCTTCTGCGTACGTTTGGGCTGCATTGACAGATAGGTTTGCTTGACACGCCGCTCCGGGATTTGGTCGCGCCCGTTAATATCGCGCATTTCATTGTAATTGATGACGACATAATCGCCGTTGTCACCTGTTTTCAAAATTTCCGGATAGGCAAATAAACTATCCTTATATGGAGCGATTTGAGCTGCTGACGCTGGGCCGCAAAAAAATATAATGATCAATGCCGCCAAAAAACCGAGCTTGTTCAATTTCCATCCTTGCCTAGATTGTCGCGAGCGCGAAACGCCTTGATTACACCCCCGATGATCGCAACTGCAATCTCCTGCGGGCCAACAGCACCGATATCCAGACCGATCGGGGCATTGATCAGGCTTGTATGATCGTCATTAAATCCCAGCGTTTTCAATCGTTCAATGCGTTTTGCATGAGTGGTGCGGCTACCAAGGGCTCCGATATAAAAACACCCGGCTTTCAGGGCCATTTCCAATGCCGGATCATCAATCTTTGGATCATGTGATAAAACCGCCATGGCGCAATAGCTATCAAGAGGGCGCTCGAGCAGCACATCATGCGGCCAGTCGGCATAGACCGCCACATCTGGAAAGCGCTCTGGTGTCGCGAATGCGGATCGGGGGTCGATGATCTCCATCTCGTAACCAGCGGCCTTTGCCATTGGAGCAAGTGCTTCGCTGATATGAACGGCACCTATGACAACGAGGCGCGGTGACGGCAGATAGACGTTCAGAAAAAAAGAGCTGCCGTCGATCTCGATAGCGCCGGATTGCCCTGTCAAAAATGCTTTTCTGATGGCCTCGCCCAATTTCCCAGCTACAGGGTCCGTTTCTTTTACTACCCGATCGCGCCCATCTGTGAGGTCAGTCAAGAGAATTGCGGCGCGACGTTCAAGCCGCTCTTTATTGAGTTTCTTCAGGCAAAAGGGATCCATAGTTAGCCCAGGCGCTCAACGTAAACTTTGATCCGTCCACCACACGACAGTCCCACTTTCCAAGCGGTTTCATCGGCAACTCCAAATTCAAGCATAGCCGGTTTACCGTGGCGGATCACATCGGCAGCTTCTGCGATCACGGCAGCTTCAACGCATCCTCCGGACACGGAACCTTCAAAATTCCCCGAATTATCAATAACCAACTGACTTCCTGCCTGGCGCGGTGACGATCCCCATGTCTCTATGACCGTGGCTATTGCAACATCCCGGCCTTCCAGCATCCAGCGCTCGGCAATGATTAGCGGATCTGGCGGTTGTTGTAGAACCACGGCCTATTCTCCAACGCAATGATAGCCACGGTTGAGGTAGACTAGCGAGTTTTCATAATCGCCCATATTGATAGCGGTCACTTTGCCATAAATGACGTAGTGGGTGGCGACTTCATGGGTATCGATAATCCGACAATCGAAACTTGCAAGCGCATCTACCAATACGGGGGCGCCAGTTTGCGCCGTATGCCAGTTTCCAAGTGCGAATCTGTCAGCCTGTGAGAGATCACCCTTGCCTGAAAACGCTTCCGACAGCGCTTGCTGCCTATAAGACAGCGTATTCAAGGCGAAGACCTGATTTTCGATAAAGAGATGATTGAACTCATGCTTGCGGTTTAGGCAAACGAGCATGGTCGCAGGGTCGTCAGATACCGAACAGACAGCCGATATTGTTACGCCGCGACGCCCGGCTGGGCCATCAGTGGTCAGGATATGGACGGCTTCAGCAAAATGGCTCATCGCATTGCGAAATGCGAGGGGCTCTATCTTCTGGTCTTTGGCGATAAACACAGTACTTTTTCCATTTGTCCTCGCATCACTACCGCAAGATGTATCATTTATATAGGGTCGGATTGCACTAAGTGAAGGAAACAGTTACCGAAAACAGGCTATTGGTTACAGATACGAGGAAACGGCAATTTTTCGATGACTTTACTGATCCGCGCGACAACCTTCGCCCTTGGCTTGGTTTTCTGCACTACCGCATATGCCGAAGACAAAATTGGTGTTGTCGCGCCAATCTCGGGCACGTTTTCGCGCTTGGGCAATCAGTTGGTGGACGGCGCTGCAATAGCAATCGCATCAGACAAAAGCGGGCAAGGGGCATCAATAGTAACCGCTGACGACACTTGTACGGCAACGGGCGGCGCTGAGGCTGCGAAACAACTGCTTCAATCGGATGTGCTGATTGTCGTGGGATTTCTATGTACAGAAGCGCTTGAGGCCGCTTTGCCCATTCTTGGTCAAAAAGGTATCGCAATCATCACGCCAGCTATACGTTCGCAAACGCTGACGGAGCTACGAACCGACCAACGTTATCCTGTTTTTAGGCTTGCTCCTTCAAACCGGAATGAAGTGAACGAAACCAGCGCCATACTGGCTGACCGTTGGCGTTCCACGCCCTTTGCCATAATTGATGACGGAACAATCTTCGGGCGTGAGCTAACCTCCGGTATTCGTGCGCGGCTTGAAGAGAAAGGCCTAAAGCCGGTATTTTCAGATACGTACAGGCCGGGCCTCGACAATCAGAATGCCCTCGTCGGACGCCTCAAACGCGCTGGTGCCACTCAGGTGTTCGTTGGTGGGGAACGTGATGATGTCGCAGCAATTGGTCGTAGCGCCGCGATATTGGATTACCCCTTGACGATTATCGGAAGTGAGGCGCTAAACGCCTTAGGCAATGAAAATGACCTTGCAGTGGGTACGCTCATGATCGCGCCCCGTGCACCGCAAACATTGGAGAGCGCTCGCGCCGCCAAGAACGCCATTGAGCTCGCAGGCAAAGTTCCAGAGGGCTATACGATCGCTGCCTATGCCGCCGGAGAAGTTGCTTTGGGCGTGCTGCAAGCCGCAAAGTCCCAGGCGGGTTCAATTAACGAGCTGCTCCGCAAAACTACTTTTGAAACAGCGCTCGGACCTGTGCAGTTCGATGCTGCGGGCGAACGTATTGCCGACACTTATCGCTTGCAAAAATACGATGGAAAACAATTTGTTCCGGAGACCAATTAATGGCACTGCGGGCCGGAGCTCTCAATCTCATTACCGATGTTGGCGGCCTTAAGGTTGGCAATGCTTCAAGCGAACATGTGAAGTCCGGCTGCACCGTCATACTTTGCGACACACCGGCAACAGCAGCAGTCCAAATACTTGGCGGAGCGCCTGGCACGCGTGAAACGGATTTGCTGGAGCCGCATAATACGGTTGAAGCCATTAACGCACTTGTTTTGTCTGGCGGCTCGGCTTTCGGACTTGATGCCGCATCGGGTGTTCAAGCGGCGTTGCGCGAAATGGACGTGGGTTTTGAAGTCGGCACTCAAAGGATTCCCATTGTTCCTGGAGCAATCCTTTTCGATATGCTCAATGGCGGCGACAAGAATTGGGGCCGATACCCGCCCTATCGTGAGATGGGATATGACGCGGTTCACACAGCATCGCGGAATTTTACCCTTGGCACGATTGGTGCCGGAACAGGCGCAACAGTGGCCGGCTTGAAAGGCGGATTGGGGTCCGCCTCAGCGGTTCTGGACAACGGAACAACAATCGGCGCTCTGGTGGCTGTCAATGCGCTTGGAATGGTTACCGTCGGAAATACGCGACACTTCTGGGCTTCTCCCTTTGAAATTGCTGATGAATTTGGCGGACTTGGCCTGCCCCACCCTCTACCCGGCGAGGCTGCTGATGTACGAACCAAGTTCAGCGATGCACAGCGCGGCGGCAATACCACTATCGGCGTGATTGCTACCGACCTTATTCTTACCAAGGCGCAGGCCAAACGTTTGGCAATCGCAGCCCATGACGGTTTTTCCCGGGCTATATGGCCTTCCCACACGCCTTTCGACGGCGACCTGATCTTTGCGCTTGCCACAGGAACAGCCGGAAGGACACCGGAAATTGGGGAGTTCATTGAACTTAGTGCAACCGCTGCCTCCACAATGGCGAGGGCTGTGGCACGCGGTGTCTATGCCGCCACCCCGGCCGATAATGATCCCCACCCTGTCTGGCGTTCTCTGAGCTAAGCTTGTGCGGTAAAGCTGCACATGATAGGTCCGCGCCAACCATTTTCCTATCCGGAGACTACCATGAGCCGTCCGCTCGTTATCGCCCCGTCCATTCTGGCATCGGATTTTTCCAAGCTTGGCTCAGAGATAACCTCCGTGCTGAACGCTGGTGCAGACTGGATACATATTGATGTCATGGACGGACATTTCGTGCCCAATATCACCTTCGGCCCGGATGTTGTGAAAGCGATCCGGCCTCTGACCGATGCGGTGTTTGACACGCATTTGATGATCGCCCCATGCGACCCATATATTGAAGCCTTTGCCAAGGCGGGTTCAGATATCATTACGGTTCACGCGGAAGCAGGACCACATTTGCATCGTTCCTTACAAGCCATTCGCACCTTTGGGAAAAAAGCTGGCGTTGCGATCAACCCCGCTACGCCCGAATCCGCAATCGAATATGTTCTCGATAATGTTGATCTAATCCTGGTGATGACTGTCAATCCGGGCTTTGGCGGGCAGAAATTTATCGCTGAAATGCAGGATAAATTGAGGAAAATCAAAACGATGATAGGCAGCCGGCCTATCGATATCGAAGTCGATGGCGGTATTACGGCAGAAACAGCGCCATTGGCGGTCGCCGCCGGAGCCAATGCGCTTGTTGCAGGTTCAGCAGTTTATAAAGGCGGGACAGAAGCGCATTATAAAGCTAATATCGACCTGATACGGAGCTCGATTAAAAAGGGATCGTAATGCCATACCGCCAATTATCGAGATTGAGCCTGTTGGCCGTAATGGTTACGATGCCAAACATGGCTCAGGCTGGCGATGCAGCAAAGCTTGATATTATTGGTTTTTCCAAAGATGGCGGCATTTTCGCCTTTGAAGAATATGGCATACAGGATGGCTCGGGCTTTCCATATGCAAACCGGTTCTATATCGACACGGCCACTGACAAATTTCTTGCAAAAACGCCGGTACGTATAAGGCTGGACGATGAGAATTCGTCCGTCGAAAAGGCTCGCAGCAAGGCGGAACAGGACGGTCAAAATCTGACATCTTTGCCTGATACCGAGCTACGCAAAAACGCTGGTCATACGGTTGCATTCAATCCTGTAACAGAGCTTTCTTCCGATCCATTCAAGGTGATCGTCAACCCAAGACCGGTCTTTCCGGCACTCGATACCAGCCTGACAATTACACTTCAGGAGATCCCTGCCCCCGCCAGTGAAACATGCAATAAAATGGGTGAAATCAAAGGGTTCCGGCTTACGCTTGCTGAGGATAAGCCTGACGCCAAGCCCGAATTATTGCATGAAGACCAAGCTATTCCCACCAGTCGCGGTTGCCCTCTCGGCTATAGTATCGGCGCTGTCCAGACCTTTTATCCGGACAATGGCAAGGCCGTTGTCGCTGTCATGATTTCGGTTCGCGGCGTTGGTTTTGAGGGCCCTGACTACAGATGGCTGGCGGTGACGAAACAGCGATAATCCACACCAACCGATGCCAGCCGCAAACTGGCATTGAGTGATGCGCCCCGGTCTGATAGACCGCACAGAAATCCAAGACACACCCGCCGACAGGAAAACATATGATCCCGCGCTATTCGCGGCCCGAGATGGTCGCAATCTGGTCTCCCGAGACAAAATTCCGTATCTGGTTTGAAATCGAGGCACACGCCTGCGACGCACTTGCCGAGCTGGGCGTGATCCCGAAAGAAGCTGCAAAAACGATCTGGGAAAAAGGCGGCGCGGCGACATTCGACATTGATCGCATCGATGAAATCGAGCGGGAGACAAAGCACGATGTCATTGCTTTCCTTACACATTTGTCCGAAATCGTCGGACCGGATGCGCGTTTCGTGCACCAAGGAATGACCTCATCTGACGTTCTCGACACCTGCTTCAATGTGCAACTCATGCGTGCCAGCGATATCCTTCTGGATGACCTGGATCGGCTATTGGCAGCCTTGAAAGTTCGCGCTTTCGAGCACAAGGATACAGTCACGATCGGTCGCAGCCACGGCATTCACGCCGAACCGACAACCTTCGGCGTAAAGCTGGCTCAGGCCTATGCGGAATTCGAAAGATGCCGCAACAGACTGGTGGCTGCCCGTGAGGAGATTGCAACCTGCGCCATTTCCGGCGCTGTCGGAACTTTCGCCAATATCGACCCACGCGTAGAAGAACACGTGGCTAAAGCATTGGGAATGCAGGCAGAACCAGTTTCCACGCAGGTTATTCCGCGCGACCGTCACGCCATGTATTTTGCAACCTTGGGTGTAATTGCTTCTTCGGTTGAGCGTTTGTCGGTCGAAATACGCCATTTGCAACGCACGGAAGTATTGGAAGCGGAAGAGTATTTTTCACCCGGGCAAAAAGGCTCTTCAGCCATGCCGCACAAGCGGAACCCGGTTCTAACCGAGAACATGACCGGCCTCGCCCGCATGGTTCGCGCCTTCGCACTTCCTGCAATGGAAAATGTGGCGCTTTGGCACGAACGCGATATTTCACACTCATCGGTTGAGCGCATGATCGGTCCGGATGCGACAATCACCCTGGATTTCGCCTTGGCCCGCATGGTTGGCGTGATCGAAAAGCTGCTGGTCTATCCAGATAACATGTTGAAAAACATGAATAAATTCCGTGGCCTGATTCATTCTCAGCGCGTATTGCTTGCGCTGACGCAGGCCGGCGTTTCGCGTGAAGACTCCTATCGCCTCGTCCAACGCAATGCGATGAAAGTGTGGGAACACGGCGCAGATTTCCTTGAAGAACTGCTGGCCGATGCTGATGTTCGAGCTTCTCTTCCGGAGGAAGTCATTCGCGAGAAGTTTGACCTCGGTTATCATACGAAACATGTCGATACGATTTTTAACCGGGTGTTTGGCTCAACCAACAACAACTAAATTGAAGCTTCCGATTGAAAAAATGCAGCAAAATTTGCGCATTCTTCAGCAAGATTTCAGAAATCTCGCGCAATATCCCGGAAGAATTTCAATTTGACTGGTGGAAAAAGGCCTTTTGGCTAGCAAAAACGGCATAAATACTGAAAATAACAAAAAAAGAGGAATTGAACGATCGTTCAATTCCTCTTTTTCATTCAAGCCAAGAATTGGACAAGACGAGCGCTCAACCATCACGGCCTTCAATCCCAAAAGGACCGTTCAACTTCGCGGCGAGCTTCGCGTTTTGAAATGCCGATATCCCGAAGTTGATCATCAGTCAGTTCACTGAGATGAATGCGGGTTCTCCGCTTCATCATAGCCAAGCTGAACCAGTTGAGCGCTGCCGAAACCCGATTGAATAGGCTATGGCGCGGCTCAACGAACTCGTTTGTCTTGCAACAGGCATCAATTGTGTCAATTGTACTCATTTTTATCACCTTTCAAGTCGAAATTGACTCGAACATTGTTCGATACTCTAATGAATTGACTCCGTTTGAATCGCAATATATTCATTGTCACCATGACAAATTGGCTTCCGAACCTCGAAACTGACATTGAACCCCAACAACGCCGCGGCCCGCTCTATATGCGGCTGGCAAACCGGATTGAATCCGACATAGCGCAAGGGGTTCTTCCGCCCGGCACCAAGCTGCCGCCGCAACGCAATCTCGCCTTCGATATTGGCGTGACGATCGGCACGGTGGGCCGCGCTTATAATCTCATTCGCGAACGAGGATTGGTCACGGGAGAAGTCGGGCGTGGCACCTATGTCACCAGCCACAAGGATGTTCCACTGGTGGAGCGTTCAAATCAGTCTACGCCCTTTGGCGGAACGCGCGGCGCAATTATTGAGCCGGGTAATATCCGCCTCGACTCGACCGCTGCCATTGATGTCGGCCAATCTGAGTCGATAGAACGGTTGCTGCAAAACATTGTGCGACAATACCCCCGCGAGGTAACCAGCTATTCCCGCACCCTGCCCCAAGGCTGGCTTGAGGCTGGAAGCAAATGGCTCTCAACCGCAGATTGGGCGCCAGAGCCCGCATCAATCGTGCCAACACTTGGTGCCCATTCGGCAATTCTTGCGATCATTGCAGCGGTCACTGCCCCCGGTGACAAAATCGCTTTTGAGGATCTGACCTATTGTTCTGCCGCGCGCAGCGTCAATCTCATGGGGCGACGCAGCATCATCATGCACACACAGGCCGGATATGCGACACCAGACGATTTTGAGCGGCTTTGTGCGCAACAACATCCGAAACTCGTCTTCCTCATGCCGTCACTGCATAATCCTACAGCGACAACCATGCCTGAGGACTATCGCCACGCATTTGCCGATATCGCACGCCGCTATAATGTCTGGATCATTGAAGATGATTTATATGGTTCGGTGATGAAGCGTGAACTTACAGCCATCGCGCGTCTGGCGCCTGAGCGCACATTTTACATTGGCGGCCTATCTAAATCGGTCGCAGCTGGCGTGCGCGGCGGCTGGGTGGCCTGCCCGCCAAACCTGGCGACCCGCGTTTACACCGCCCATAAAATGCTTACCGGCGGAATGCCGTTCACTATGGCGGAACTTGGCGCACAATTGGTCAATTCAGGTGAAGCGGATGTAATCCGCAACAAGGTTTGCGAAGAGATCCGAGCTCGTGAAGCAATTGCGCGCAGCATATTTGCGGGATTGGATTTCAACTCACAGCCGCTTGCAACATTCCTCTGGGTAAAACTTCCTGATCCCTGGCTTTCTGCGACATTCAAGAATGCCGCCCTCAATGAAGGCGTGCTGATTGATGACGAGGATGAATTCAAGCCCGGCCGTACGGAAAAGACCTTTCATCGCGTGCGGCTTGGGATAACAGTGCCTGCAACCCGTGAGGAACTGACCCAAGGGTTTTCAATCGTCCGCCGCCTGATGGACACGGATAATGCGAGTTATGACAGCTATTCGTGAAGCCGTGCGGGATACTCGCGTGGCTTTCATTAAGGTCTTTAAAGGCGCGCTCAGTTGAGTTCTTGCGCTAGTCCGATGAGAAGTCCTTCAGGACCGCGTATGTAGCAGAGCCGGTATATCTCTTTATATTGCACGACTTCACCTACGAGCTGCGCGCCGCGTTTATAGAGCCGTTCAAGCGTCTCATCGATGTCATCCACGGTGAACATGGCGCGAAGGTAGCCCAAGGCGTTTACCGGAGCATTGCGGTGGTCCGCGACAACAGCCGGTGCGAGGAAGCGGGATAATTCGAGCCGGCTGTGCCCGTCAGGCGTACGCATCATGGCAATCTCGACGTGCTGATCGCCGAGCCCTGTCACACGCCCTGCCCATTCTCCTTCGATCGTGGCCCGACCTTCAAACTCAAGGCCAAGCTCAGTAAAGAATTCAATCGTCTCTTCGAGGTCCTCGACGACGATTCCTACATTGTCCATCCGTTTGAGCGCCATGGGCCCAAGCTACCCAATCTGCAAGGTGCCGTCCAGCCCAACAACGAACACGTCATTCAACAGTGCTCGCGGGCAAGCCTATAAGTATTCAAGGATTTTCAATCGCACTCATCAGGCAAACTTGTCTGTCTCTCCGCGCTCAGAGGGATGCAAATTATCCAACAGCATGTCGAGAAAAGCGCGGACCGCGACAGGCAAAGTGCGATCTTCCATTGTCAGTATATGCAATACGCTGTCAGTCATGACCTCGTCATCAACTGGAACAGCGATAAAGTCCCCCATGTCCGTACGCCCGGGCGTACGGATTGCACTGGTAAAGTGTATGCAGTCGGCAGCGTCAGAAAAGCGTCGCAAGGCTGAAATGCAGTTGGTGGACATGACAGGCTCCACGACAAGCCCTTGCATGGCAAAAGCTGCATCGATCAGATGGCGCTGTGTTCGCCCCTTGTCCGGCAAGGCAACAGGATAGTTCAGTGTCTGTGTCATGGTCACGGATTCGAGGCTCGCAAGCGGGAGATGTTTTGGAATCAACGCGTGCATCGGACGGCGGACAACCTGCTCGATTTTTACGCCACGAGGCGGCGCCAGATTAAAGGTCGTACCTATATCGGCTTCGCCGTCTTGAATGAGCTGCGCCACTTCCACCGAGTTTCCAACCCACAGATGAAAGGTTACGCCGGGAAAGCGCTTGCGGAATTCGGCGATGGCTTCGGAAAGAATATCGACGGCAAAGCCTTCATAGCTGGCCAGACGCACAAATCCCCGATCCGGCACCTGCAATGCTTTGATCTCGGCGGTGACGCGTTCAGCATCAAGCATGGTTCGCCGTGCATGAGCAGACAGAACCTCGCCCGCCGCGCTCGGAACCATGCCGCGCGGCCGTCTCTCGAACAATTCGACACCCAATTCCCGCTCCAGCTTGGCAATTTGCCTGCTGATTGCAGAGCTTGCTACATTAAGCCGGTAGGATGCATCGGCAATTGAACCCGACTTTACGACCTCGAGAAAGTAACGAAGTGACGTGCTTTGCATGGCGCTCCTGCGTTGCCATTTTGGCAATGGTTTATACGAATTAAAGCGATTGTGGCATGTTTGTGACGCTGATATCAACGTCAAAAAGGTCAATCAGGCCGTGTGGAACATTAAATTGGGAGTCTCGATGAACGCGTTTTCTATCGAAGCCATCAAATATGCAACGGAAACCCGGCACTACATTCATACAAATCCTGAACTGAAATATGAGGAGCATGGCACTGCCGATCTGGTGGCAAGCCGACTTCGCAGGTTGGGTTATGATGTTGTTACAGGCCTTGCCGAGACGGGTGTTGTCGCCACTCTGGATACTGGACGTCCCGGCCCAACAATTGCGTTCCGCGCGGATATGGACGCATTACCGATCATCGAGGAAACAGGACTACCCTACGCCTCGAAAATCCATGGGAAGATGCATGCCTGCGGCCATGACGGGCACACGGCCTCGCTGCTTCTGGCTGCCGAAGGGCTGGCGGAATCAGCTGACCGGTTTACAGGCCAGCTAAAGCTCATTTTCCAGCCAGCTGAAGAAGGCGGGCTTGGGGCAGCCCGAATGATTGAAGCGGGTGCGTTGACGGGCGTGGAAGCCATTTATGGCTATCATAACCGCCCGGGATATCCACTTGGCCGTGTCTTTGCCAAATCCGGCCCAACCATGGGCGGTAGTTCGCTCTATGAAATATCAATTTCCGGCAAAGGCGGACACGCGTCGCGACCCGATCTTGCTGTCGATCCGATCTTCGTGGGAACCGCAGTGGTACAGGGCCTGCAAAGCGTGATCTCACGTCGCCTCTCGCCGCTCGAATCCGGCGTGGTCACCGTCACACAATTTCACGGTGGAAACAGCCACAACATTATCCCCGTCAGCGCCTCGCTGATCATCAACACACGCGACGGATCGCCCGCCGCCTATGCGGTGATCGACAAGGAACTGCGGCTGGTCGTAGCGCAGATCTGCGAAGCGCATAATGCGACAGCCATGATTAGCCAGCAAATGCGTATCCCCGCTGTTGTGAACAATGCGGAGGAGACCGAATTTGTGATTGCAACCGCCATAGATACCGTAGGCGCTGATAAGGCTGGCAGGATCGATACGCTTCCAACCATGGGCGCGGAAGACTTTGCATTCTATCTGGAACGCATACGCGGCTGCTTCTTCTTCGTCGGCAATGGCGAGGACGGCGCCTATCTGCACCACCCGCTTTACGACTACCGCGATGAAATACTTCCCGTGGCGGCGGGAATGTTTACGGCCATAGCAGCCCGACGCCTTGCGCCGCGCTGATTTATTTCTTCCATTCTGATTGAAGGATATTCGCATGCAGCGATTTCTCAGCGTTATTGAACGGGCCGGCAATCGCTTGCCCCATCCATTCATTCTCTTTCTCATTCTCTGCGTTGTTGTCGCCATAGTATCCTGGCTGATGGCTATGGGTGGTGCGAGCGGCATCAATCCCAAAACAGGCAAGGAGGTTTTCGTACAAAGCCTCATTTCCGGTGAAGGCCTCGTATTCGCCCTCACCACCATCGCCAAGAACTATGTCATGTTCCCGCCGCTCGGCGTGATCCTCGTCATCATGCTGGCAATCGGCGTTGCCGACCGTGCCGGACTGATCGCCAGCCTGATGCAGATCAGTGTCATGAAAGCACCCCGGCAGTTGACGACATTCGTCATTTTCCTCGTCGGCATGTGCAGCCATGTCGCTTCCGATGCTGCCTATATCGTATTGATCCCGCTGTCAGCGATGATCTTTCAGGCTGTGGGGCGCAACCCGCTCGTCGGCGCTGTAACGGGCTATGTTGCAGTGGGCGCTGGCTACGATGCAAGCTTGCTGATTACGCCGGTTGACGTGATACTCTCAGGAATAACGACAAGCGCCGCTCATACGATCAATCCGCAGGCCTATGTCTCGCCGCTTGACAATTACTACTTCATCGCCTGTTCGGCCGTGCTGCTTTCGCTTGTGGGTACATTCGTCATTGAGCGGATTGTCGAACCGCTGGCTGGTAAATATCACGGCGATGTGGTTCTCAATCTGGAACCTATCGGTGCAACTGAGATGCGCGGCCTGAAGCTGGCAGGCTGGGCAGCGCTGGCTTTCGTTATTGTCGTGGTTGCCATTACCTTGCCTGCCGCCTCGCCTCTGCGCAATGAGACAGGGGGGTTGGTACCCTCGCCGCTGCTTGAAGCCATTGTCGCGCTGCTGGCCGTCTTCTTCCTGCTTGTCGGCTGGATATACGGCAAAGCCGTCGGCAAGATAAAGAATGCCCGTGATGCGGTTTCCCTGATGTCAGAAGCGTTGAAGGACCTTGCGCCGACATTGGTGCTGTTCTTCGCAATCTCGCAGTTTCTTGCGTGGTTCAAATGGACGAATCTTGGCGAATGGATCGCGATCAGCGGCTCGCACGTGCTTGATGCCAGCGGTTTTGCCGGTACGCCCCTTGTGCTTGCCTTCATCATGCTGGCGACCGTCATGAGCGTTTTCATCACCTCAGGTTCTGCTCAATGGTCGCTGATGGCACCCATATTCGTGCCGATGATGATGCTGGTGGGGCTGGAACCAGCGCTGGTGCAAGCGGCTTTCAGAATATCGGATTCCGCTACCAACGTAATTTCGCCCATGAGCCCGTATTTTGCGGTCTGCCTTGCCTTCCTGCAGCGCTACCAGAAAGATGCTGGCATCGGGACATTGGCCGCGATGACGCTGCCCATATCCATCGGATTCCTGGTTGCCTGGACAGCCTTCCTCGTTTTCTGGATTGAAGTCGGGCTTCCGCTGGCACCGGGCGTTGGTCTGTTCACGAAATAAACGAACCCGGAGGGCGGATCGCAATAAACGCTATTCGCTCTCCAGCATTTCCTTGACCGCTGTTGCCAGTTGCTTCAGCGAGAACGGTTTCGGCAGGAAGCCGAATTTCGCATCTTCCGGCAGGTTCTTGGCAAAGGCATCTTCCGCATAGCCGGAAACGAAGATGAACTTGATATCTCCGTAATCCTTGCGCAGTTCACGCAACAAGGTCGGACCATCCATCTCCGGCATGACAACGTCAGACACAACAATGTCGACCTTCCCATCCAGCTCTTTCATGACCTCCAGCGCCTCAACGCCGCTTGACGCTTCATGCACCGTGTAGCCACGGGATTGAAGCGCGCGCAGGCCGCCCATCCGCACGGCGTCTTCATCTTCAACCAGAAGCACGGTTGCAGTGCCGGAAAGGTCGGTTGCCTTTTCGGGCTTCTTTTCTTTCTTCGGCGCTTCGATCTGAATGACTTCGCCTTCGGCATTCAATATTTGCGGCTCGGCACCTTCCACGAAGCGTGGCAGCAGGATGCGGAATGTTGATCCCTTGCCAAGCTCGGATTCGGCATGGATGGAGCCGCCAGTCTGCTTGATGATGCCATAGACCATGGAAAGGCCAAGGCCTGTGCCCTTGCCCACTTCCTTGGTGGTGAAGAAGGGCTCGAAGATCTTGGCAATGGTTTCAGGCGTCATGCCTGTGCCGCTATCGACAACCTCGACCACCACATAATCGCCGGGCACGACATCGCGGTAATTAAGGCGGGCCGTTTCCGCCTCACCCATATTGCGAGTGCGGATGATCAAATCGCCGCCTTCCGGCATGGCATCACGCGCATTAACGGTCAGATTAACCACGACCTGCTCAAACTGGCCAAGATCGGCCTTGACCTGCCAAAGATCGCGGCCATGCTCGATCCTGAGGTTGACCTGCGTGCCGGCAAGACGCGTCAAGAGCATCCGCACATCGGCAATGACGTCAGTAAGGTTGAGAACCTCCGGACGCAATGTCTGGCGGCGCGAGAATGCCAGAAGCTGTCGCACCAGAGATGCCGCCCGGTTTGCATTCTGCTTGATATTCATAATGTCGGCAAAGGACGGGTCCGATGCGCGATGATTGGTCAAAAGCAGATCGGACGACATGATGATTGCCGTCAGTACATTGTTGAAATCATGCGCAATGCCGCCTGCAAGCTGCCCGACAGCCTGCATCTTCTGGCTTTGCGCCATGGTGGCTTCAAGCGCCTTCTGCTCGGTGGTTTCAACCACGGAGACAATGGCAGCCTCTTCAGCTCCATCCTCTCCACCGGCATCGAAAACGGGGCTGATGTAGAACCGCAAATGCCGGTCCTCATTGCCCGGAATAACCGTATCGACTGGAGAAATTTCTGCTTTTCCGGCAAAGGCTGAGGCCAATGCACGATCAAACGCCTCGCGGTCACGTTCATGCACAACGGTTTCCAGCGGGATGCGCCGGTCAATATCATCCCGGTCGACCACGGGAGCAAAAAGGCCAAGGAAACGCGCATTGGTGCGCAATATCTTGCCGGTTGAATCGACAGCGGCAATAGCCATAGAGGCGGAATTGAAAAAGCGCGTGAACCTTACTTCCGCAGCACGCAGCGCCGCCGAGGTATCTTCGCCCTCGGCCCGATCAAGGACTATTGTGCGCGTCGGACCACGCTTGCCGTCGCGCTGTGCCTGAACCCGGTGGTAGAAGCGAACGGCAAGACTCTGGCCATTGGCCTTTTCCAGATCAAGATCGATAACCGTATTGCGGCTTGTTCCCGCTTCCGTCTTGACTGCATTTATCAGCGCCATTCCATTGCCGGCTACGATCTCGCGCACGGTCATGGAGCCGGGTGTGAAGCGTGTCAGATCAATGCCCAACCACTCGGCCAACGTCGCATTGATATAGATAATGCGGCCATCGGGATCGGCGGAAAAGAAACCGGCGGGCGCATGATCGAGGTGATCAATGGCCTCCTGAATATCCTGAAAATAGCGCTCTTGCTCGGCGCGCTCGGCGGAAATATCGGAAATCTGCCAGGCATAGACAGGGGCGGTCTGATCGGGAATGCCGGCAACGGCGCGCGCCTTGACGCGGTACCAGGTCGGCACCGGTTCACGCGATGGATCAAGCGGGCGCGACAGGCGAATCTCTTCCTGTCCGGAAATTCCATCACGCAAGCCATTGGCAAGGCGGTAAATCGGATCGGATGCAGCTGGCTCACCGGAAAGAATATGTTCGATCGGGCGCACATCATCCGAACTCGTTACACCCGTCATCTCGGCATAGGCACGATTGGCATAAACAATGCGCCCCTTCTGGTCGCAGACGACCGTACCTTCCGGGTAAGTATCGACAAAGGCGCGGGTCAGCTCATCACTCGTGCCGCGTGGCGTAAACTGAATGACATTAATGGCCGAGCCAAACAGGTAGAAAACGCCGGTCATGGCAAGCAAACCAAGCAGGCCAAGCAGGAATTGCTGGCCGAGCTGGTCGCGATAGATGAAATAGAGGACGGAAATCCCGACCAGCACGATACCCAGCAGGATCAGGCGCAAGCCTGCCCTGTTCGATTTCGTGTTGGCGATGATCGGTTCCGGATAAAGATCGCTATTCGTTTCTCGAGACATATGTCTACTATTCGCTTCTTGAGACATATGTCTCAGGCCCCTTTTTCATCGCCCAACCAGCATGCTGCCGTTTGGCCTGCTGCTTGTGTCATACTTCTCGAATCGGTTGGATCATATCTTTCACCGGCGTTAAACCCTATCCTTTATCGGATAAGCTTTATTCCACGCCTTATAGGGTAAAACTGTTTTAAAATCATCAGGGTTGCGACTGTGAAGTCCACTCTGTAGTGTCACGCGAAATTATGCTGCGAAGCCCGTGTCGGGGAACAAGTTTTCGGGCTTGGTGGAATATTATAGAGGAGAGTTTGTCATGAATGCATGGCTTGCCACTATCGTCGGCGATACTGCCGCCCCCATTGTGGGATTCATTCTTCTGTTTGCCCTGGTCATTGCGCTGCTCTTGCTTGTGTTTGCCGTGTTGCGGCGGGTAACAGGCGGCACGTTCGTGGCGGGTGGGCGCAACCGGCAGGTTCGGCTCTCGGTGACCGATGCCGCTGCTGTCGACAACCGCCGGCGGCTTGTGCTCGTGCGGCGCGATGATGTCGAGCATCTGATCCTCATCGGTGGGCCCAGCGATATCGTCATCGAGCAGAACATCCGGCAATTTGCCAAACAGTCCTCGCGTATCGAACCTGCGGCAACTACTTCCCCCGAACCTGAGCTAAAAACAGAGCGCAAACCCGTTGAGCCGCCGCGCGCCGAGCCGGTTTCTCCGGCACCACAGGCAACCGCGCCAGTGACACGGCCGGCACCACCCTTGCAACAGGCGCCGCAAGTACCGCTGCGCACGCCAACGCCAGCGCCACAGCCGACGCCGCCTCGCGATGTCAGGCCACCTGAGCCGCGCCAGCAGCCAGCGACGGCGCCTTTGCCTCCTATCCCGCCAATGGCACCCATTCCGCCCATTACAGCAACGCCTGAGCCTGCACGGCCACTGCCCTATATGCCTCCGACGGTCGCTGCGGCAGCAGCAATTGCAGCAGAAGCGGCTCCCACCATTACAGTGCCAGTGCGTGACGCCAGCAATGGCTGGGAACGCACCGCTTCGCCGTCTTTTGGCAGCGAAAGCAAGGCTGAGCCCGTGGTGGATGCACCGGAGCCGCCAATCGATGCGCCGGAACCCGTCAGGCAGTTTTCCGGCGAACAAAGAGCCAGCACAGCCGCGGCATTCCCGTTTGCCGCACGCAATGAAGCGGTCTACCGCGAGCCTTCACTCGACAATATCGAGCCTGAGGAGACTTCCGAGCCGGAGATCACGCTAAGCGACGCTGATTTTTCGGATGCTTTCGATCCGGAATTGGCGAGCGAACTCAATATCGCCCCCGGTGAAGAGGTCGACAGGGAAGAGCAACCGAAAAAGGCTGACGATATCGAGGATGAGATGGAACGCCTGCTCGGCGATCTGTCGCGACCGGACCGTTAGAGGAGTACGGTCCGATTGCATAAGAGCATCTGCGTGGTTCGAACCACGCAGAAATAATCTACAAAAATAAAAAAAGCCCGGTTTCCCGGGCTTTTTTTAAAACTTGAGCTCAATCGTCGCGGTAGACTTTCTCGCGTCGCTCGTGACGTTCCTGAGCTTCGATGGACAACGTTGCGATTGGGCGTGCATCAAGCCGCTTGAGGCTGATGGGATCGCCTGTTTCTTCGCAGAAGCCATATGTTCCATCATCGATGCGCTGCAAGGCTGCATCAATCTTTGAAATCAGCTTGCGCTGACGATCACGAGCCCGAAGCTCGATGGAGCGGTCTGTTTCTGAAGAAGCACGATCAGCAATGTCCGGCAGATTTGCATTTTCCTGCTGTAGGATTTCGAGCGTTTCACGGGCTTCCCGCAAAATGTCGTTCTTCCAGTCAATCAGTTTTTCACGAAAGTAGGATTTCTGCCGATCACTCATGAAGGGCTCGTCATCCGTGGGCTTATAGTCAAGATCGATAAGTTTATTCATCATTGAATCACCCTGCACCTTTTAGACGCGAGGAGGCCTATATAGGTCGTGTCCGATGAGCGCACAACTACAAAAAGACATAGCAAATCAATAAAGAAGCAGGGCGAAATCGCTTAAAATAGTGGCATTTAAGCCGGATAAATGGAATTTTCGCGACGTCAGAGCAGGGAAACAAGGCCAAAACTTGGCATTTCTCACCCTCAGAGCTCTACTTGCGGTTGCGCTTTGCCTCGCAAAATTGCACCTCGCACAGAATATTCGCAGGCAGGTTTTGCACACTTATTTGAGAAATGGTGCATTTGCCGCATGATCCAAAGCGGATATTTGCGTCAAAGAGTGAAGCATGGCACCTTTCCAGCCTGTTCCAGAACGGAGATAAGTAAATGAGTCTCGTCTACCTTCTCCGTCATGCCAAGGCGGTCTGGCCAACACCGAGTCAGAAGGATTTTGACCGTACGCTGGACAAGGATGGCACGGAAGCGGCCCAAATCCTCGGGCTTGAGATGAAGCGAGCACAACTGAAACCGGATGTCGTGCTGTGTTCAACTGCAATCCGCGCCCGCCAGACGCTGGAATATGTAGGGTTGGAGCCACCCTTTATATTACAGGAACTCGAAAAACTATATTCCGGCGGTCCAGACACCTATCTGATGGCCATTCGTATGGCCGGTCTGGAGCATGAGGGCAGCCAATCGGTCATGCTGGTGGGCCATAACCCCATGATGGAGGAAGTGGCCATGGCACTGTCTGGTCGTGGCGATCCCCCTACGCACCCGACATTTGTCTCCGGATTTCCCACAGCCGGTCTCGCGGTGATCGAGTTTGAGGAACCCTTGGCGGAAATTCGTCCTGGCAAAGGAACGCTGCGAGAGTTCTTTTCACCCTCGGAGCATTTGTGAGATTCGGATTGCACACACTTTGTGCGTGGTTCGCACAACAATCCTGCAAAACAACGTACCTTGAGTTTGACACAAGCAGCCCCCAAATGGGTCGCAGAAGAACGCCGCAATAGGATTGTCGATTGGGAACATTCACCACAGGACTGACAAGTTGGGCCGACGAGGCAAGAATTGCGCTGGATACGCTGACCGAGCGTACAACTTCCTTAGCCTCCCCCTCCGTCCGCATCGGCGTGACAGGACTTTCCCGCGCAGGCAAAACAGTCTTCATCACGGCGCTCGTGCACAATCTGATCCATGGCGGGCGCTTGCCGCTGTTTGAAGCGCAGAAATCCGGCCGGATTGCCAAAGCCTATCTGGAGCAGCAACCGGATGATGCCGTTCCACGATTTCAATATGAAGACCACCTGAAAGCATTGATCGAGGACCGCATCTGGCCGGATTCAACGCGGGCGATCTCCGAATTGCGCCTGACAATCGAGTATGAATCCGCATCCGCATGGGGACGCATGTTTTCCGGCGGCAAGCTTTCTGTCGATATTGTCGATTACCCCGGCGAATGGCTGCTCGATCTGCCGCTACTCGGCAAGAACTATAATGAGTTCTCGCAGGATTCATTCGAATTGGCGCAGCTGGAAAGCAGGCGCGATCTGGCTGAAGATTGGCTCAAAGCCGCAGCGTCAGCAAATGCATCTGCCGATGCCGATGAAATGACAGCGCAGAGACTGGCAAAAAGCTTTACCGCCTATCTAAAGGCGGGAAAGGCCGATGAAAGGGCACTCTCCACGCTGCCTCCGGGCCGTTTCCTGATGCCCGGCGATCTGGAAGGCTCACCCGCACTGACATTCGCGCCCTTACCCGGATTGGGACAGGAAAAACACAAGTCCGGCTCGCTGGGCGCCATGATGGAAAGGCGCTACGAGGCGTATAAGACGCACGTGGTAAAGCCGTTCTTCCGCGAGCATATTGCGCGGCTTGACCGACAAATCGTTCTAGTGGACGCCATGCAGGCAATGAATGCCGGGCCTTCCGCTGTTGCCGATCTTGAACGGGCATTGACGGAAATCCTTTCCTGTTTTCGTCCCGGCAGCACGAATTTTCTGACCGGGCTCGTACAGCGGCGCATCAGCCGCATTCTTGTTGCAGCAACAAAGGCAGATCATTTGCACCATGAGAGCCATGACCGGTTGCAGGCCATCGTACGCCGCCTTGTCGATCGCGCGATAAGCCGCGCTGATTTTACCAGCGCCAGCGTCGAGGTGTTGGCAATGGCCGCTGTGCGAACAACCCGCGAGGCAACTGTCACCCAAGGCAAAGACATATTGCCGGTCATCGTCGGGACACCACTGAAAGGCGAGACAATAGACGGCGAGAAATTCGACGGAAAAACCGAAACAGCCATATTTCCCGGTGACTTACCGGAAAAACCGGATTCAATATTTGAAGGACCGGAATCAGTATCTGAAGATCCTTCTATCCGCTTTGTCCGTTTCCGCCCTCCCAAACTGGAGAAAACGGCAGAAGGCTTTACGCTTTCACTGCCGCACATAAGGCTGGATCGGGCCATACAATTCCTCATTGGAGATCGCCTCGCATGAGTGAAAAACGCAAGCCAGCTTCGTTTCGCATGGACCAGCCGGAGGAAGAAAAAGCCTCTGCAAAGGCTGTCGAGGCAGCACCAGCGGCACAGCGCAGGCCAACAGCGATCAAGGATATTGCTGTTGTAACGCCCGCTGCGGTCGATGTGTTTGACCTAGATTCTGAGGCTGCCAATGAGCTGGATGCCCTGACCCCGCCGCCAGCTCTGGCGAATAGAAAGAAGTTTTCATTCGCCACAGTCTTTACCGGCGCAATTGGGGTGCTTGCATCGCTGGCGCTGGGCCTTTGGGCCGACAATCTTATCCGCACGCTTTTTGAACGTGCGCCATGGCTGGGCTGGGTGGCGCTTGGGGTCACGATACTCGGTGCCTTGGCGCTAATCGCTATTATTGTGCGCGAAACACTGGCCTTGCGCCGCCTCGCCTCAGTGCAGCATTTGCGTGACGAGGCAGCCAAGGCGGCGATGGAAAATGATCCGGTGCAGGCAAAGGCCGCTGTGGCCAAGCTCGTCAGCATTGCCGAAACCCTGCCCGCCACCGCCAAGGGCCGCGCGCTTCTGCACGACTTGCGTGATGATGTGATCGATGGGCTCGATTTGATACGCCTGACGGAAACCGAATTGCTGCGCCCGCTTGACCGGCAGGCGCGCGAAATGATCCTTGCCGCCTCAAAGCGCGTTTCGATTGTCACGGCTGTCAGCCCCCGCGCTCTTGTCGATATCGGCTATGTCATTTTCGAATCAGCGCGGCTTATCCGGCGGCTATCTGAACTCTATGGAGGCAGGCCGGGAACGCTTGGCTTCCTTAAGCTCACGCGCAATGTCATCGCCCACCTTGCCGTGACAGGAACAGTGGCAATGGGCGACAGCATCATTCAGCAACTGGTTGGCCATGGTCTCGCCGCCCGGCTTTCAGCCCGGCTTGGCGAAGGTGTGATCAATGGCTTGATGACGGCTCGCATCGGCATTTCAGCGATGGATCTGGTGCGGCCCTTCCCGTTCAACGCTGAAAAGCGACCGGGAATTGGTGATTTCATCGGCGATCTGGCAAGGATCGGCGGTGTTAAAAAGCCCTGACCGGGCAATAGAAGCATTTCATATCCCCAAGTTTTATGGCATTGGCAACCATCTGTTAACCATTCCAACCCATGATTGGTTCGAAGCAGCCATTCCAATGATTAGAGTTTGAGTCCGTGTCGATGAAAACAAGCGCAGCAGTCGCCGCCCTGTCCCTTTTCGCCTGCGCGCTATTGGCGCTGCCGGCGCAAGCTAAGGATAAAGATGCGGAATTCTTCGAGAATGTCCAAGGCCAGTGGGTTGGCCCCGGAGAAATCGTGGCGGGCAAATATAAGGGTACAAAATTTACCTGCACGCTGGAAGGCTCCACACCGGCCGCCGCAACAGGCATGACGCTGGATGGCAACTGCCGTGTCGGTATTTTCAATCAACCGATGAAGGCAACGATCGCCCGCAGCGGCAATAGCTACAAGGGCACCTTCCTAGACGGTTCGGCTGGCAAGGGTCTCGACATTACCGGCGGCAATGTCTCAGGCAATCGCGTTGTTCTTGCAATCAACCGCAGACAGCTCAGCGGTGCCATGCAGGCGAAATTCAACAATGATAACAGCATGAATGTAACGATTTCCGTTCATCTGGAAGACCAGTTGATTCCTGTTGTCGGCATGTCCTTGAAGCGCGTTGATACAACTGCCGTGGGCAGCGTCGCTAAGAACTGATTGTATATATGTCCTGCTTGGTTCGACAAGCTCACCATGTCGAACCACGCACCTTTCTGTTCTGCTATTGAACGGACCACCAGCCCGCATCATCGCGGGCTTTTGTCATTCCGGTACTATCTGCCAGCGCCGCCCAATGCAAAACGCTCATTCCCTCAATCTTCAGATCGGGGGCGATATCACCAAGCGGCACGAGCACGAATGCGCGTTCCGTCATGCGCGGATGCGGCAGGATAAGGCTTGAGCTTTCAAAGCGATCTATCCCCTCATAGGCCAGCACATCAATATCGATAATGCGCGGGCCCCAGCGCTCCAGCCGCTCGCGTTTCATTACCAGTTCAATATTGAGACAGACCGCCAGCAGGGATTCCGGTTCGAGCTCAGTCGCAAGCTCCGCGCAGGCATTGTAGAAAGAAGGCTGATCGCGCTTGCCCCATGGCGGCGTATTATAGACCGGCGACACGACGTTGACCGAGGTATCAGCCCGGCTATCCAGCGCGCGCAGAGCCTGCCCCATGGCCACGATCGGATCGCCAAGATTGCCGCCAAGACCGAGCCAGGCTTTACGCAAGATAGTCATGGGCGCTTGCCGCGATTATCCAGCATTGCATCGGCGAGGTTGAGCGTGCTGCGGCTCATGGCAATATCATGCACACGGAAAATATCGGCTCCGGCAAGCCGTAAAATAGCCGATGATGCAGCTGTCACCACGTCTCTTTCATTGGCTTCACCACCGGAAACAGCGCCGAGGAATCTCTTGCGCGACGTCCCCGCAAGGAATGGGTAGCCGAAGGCGGCAAGTTCTGAAAAGCGATCCATCAACGCAATATTCTCATCCGTATCCTTGGCGAAACCAAATCCGGGATCAAGCACGATCTGGCTATCCGATACGCCAGCAAGCCGTGCGATTTCCAGCGACCGATTGAGAAAGGCAAACTGATCGGCGATCACGTCCGGATCGCGTTCACGCTCGCGGCCCGTATGCATGATGACAAGCCCCGCGCCGGTGCGCGCAGCAAGATCAGCAATGGCGGGCTCCCGCTGTACCCCCCATACATCATTGACGATATGGGCTCCAGCCTCCACGGCAAGCCGCGCCGTTTCCTCGCGATATGTGTCAACCGAGATAATTATATCGTCCTGCTTCGCCAAAGCGCCGATGACCGGTAAAATTCGCGATTGCTCTACCGAAGGTTCAACCCGCGCCGCGCCTGGCCGTGTGGATTCGCCGCCCACATCAATGATCGATGCCCCATCTTCGATCATCTTGCGCGCGCCCTGCAAAGCTTGATCCAGCGAATAATGCACACCGGCATCGGAAAACGAATCGGGCGTCACATTGAGCACGCCCATAATCAATGCGCGTGGCCCCAAGGTCAAAGACCGGCCATGTGCCAGTTGCCATTCCCGATCCATTCCTACGCTCCCATTGATTATTCGCTGTCTGGTTTTTTATCACATTGCGCGGAACGTCAATTCATCTGCAAGGTTTTTGACGATACTGTTTGAATGATGCACACTGGCCAAAGAAAAGGAAAAGCTGAATGCATATTTTGGCCAGATTAGCCGCCAGCTCGATTGCGGTCGCTATTGCCTCCAGTTTCGTTGCTCCCGCCGACGCCGCAACCGTCCTGCGAAAATACCAGTATTTCACATTGAATGCAGACAATGCAGCCGAACTCGACAAGGAGTTGAGCCGCAGGGGACCAGTATTGGCGAAGACCGGTACACGGCATCCCGGCATGACGCGGATGCGCTTTGACAGCAAGGTGAAGTTTGGCTCCAATGGCAAGAACTGTCAGGTCGTCAATGCGGATATCACCGTGCGCGCAACTGTTTACCTGCCCCGCTGGAAACAGCGCCGCAGCGCAAAGCGGGATCTCGCGCTTGTGTGGGACACGCTTTCGGCGGATATCAAGCGGCATGAGGAAAGCCATATCGTCATTGCGCGCACCGCAGCTGGCGATATGGAGCGTCAGGTCAAAGCCCTGCCCTGGCGTAGCGATTGTATGAAGTTGAAAGCCGATATTGACGCGCTGACGGCAAAACTGCTCAAGAAACACGATGCAGATCAGGTGCGTTTCGACCGCATTGAAACAGTCAATTTCGAGACACGCTTCGAGCGCCTGTTGACTTACCGCATGGTGAAGGAACTGTCTAAGCCTTGAGAAGGTAGTGCGCCGCCATCAATAAAGTACAAACATCTCCGTCATCCTCGGGCTTGAACCGGGGATTTATCAGTCAATTTTGTTGTGTAGCGCAACTCCGGGTCCTCGGGTCAAGCCCGAGGATGACGGAGAGTTTTGTGTTCAATAGTAAACTATCCCCTCAGTTCACCCCAAGTTTTTTCTGCAAACTGGTTGATGAGGTTGTGTATTGAAACACAACGCGCTCACCGGGATTAACGATACGTTTTGCCGCTTGGGTCATCAATGCAGCTTCGTGGAAGCCCGACAGGATCAGCTTGAGCTTGCCCGGATACCAGTTGATGTCGCCAATGGCGAAAATGCCGGGTTCTGATGTTTCAAAAGTCTCGACATTCACCGAAATAAGATTTTCATGCAGGTTCAGGCCCCAATCGGCAATCGGACCCAGTTTCATGGTCAGGCCGAAGAATGGCAGGAGGCGCGTCACAGGAATCTCGACCTCGCCTTCTGCCGCCTTGATGACAGCGTGGGTCAGTTCGCCATTATCGCCTTTGAGGCCAGACACTTGTCCCAGCTCAAAACGAACGCTGCCGCTTTCCACCAGTTCAAACATTTTCTTGACGCTGTCTGGCGCAGCGCGGAATTCTGCGCGCCGGTGCACCACGGTCAGGCTACGGGCAATCGGCTGCAAGTTGAGCGCCCAATCCAGCGCACTGTCACCGCCCCCCACAATAAGAACATCCTGATCGCGGAATTCTTCCATGCGGCGCACGGAATAAAACACGCTCTTGCCTTCATAGGCCTCGATACCGGGAACCGGCGGGCGCTTGGGCTGGAAAGATCCGCCACCGGCTGCAATAACGACCACCTTGGCTTCGAACACTTCAGCATCATCCGTCTCGATGCGGAATGTTCCATCTTCGAGACGTTCAAGTCCCGTCACCATGCGATTGAAATGGAATTGGGGTGAAAACGGCTTGATCTGCTCCATCAGCTTTTCAGTCAGCTCATTGCCGCTGATGATGGGCCATGCCGGAATATCGTAGATCGGCTTTTCCGGATAAAGCTCTGCACACTGGCCGCCGGGGCGATCAAGAATATCGATGAGATGGCATTTCAGATCGTAAAGGCCAAGTTCAAACACCGCAAACAGGCCGACGGGCCCTGCGCCAATGATGACAACATCGGTTTTGATAATCTCGCTCATCGCAAATTCCTCATGCCGGACGGTCTGCATGCCGTGCAGATAGAAAAAGGGTAATGGCTGGCGTGTTCAAGACACACGGGCTGCCATGCGCGTAACGATTGCTTGTCCCAAGGTCAAGACAATGCCGCCGCTCAAGCTATGAAAAGCCGTTCTGCGGTTTGATTCTAATGGGTCAATGAGAAAATATCAGCCTGTGAGCTGCAATTATCGGCTTATGAGTGGCAATTCTATTGTGCGTGGTTCGACGGGCTCACCATGAGGAAGGTGAGTTGGCTGCAGGCAGGTCACCGTGCCCGGCGCTATCCATTGCAAATACACCAACATTCCTCATCCTGAGCTTGTCGAAGGGCGCACGACAGAACTGCAATAAATATCAGGACTGACGTTCCGGAACGTGTACCACAAGGCCATCCAGTTCATCAGAAACGTGGATCTGGCAGGAAAGCCGTGAATTGGGACGCACATCATAGGCGAAATCGAGCATGTCTTCTTCCATGGCCTCGGGTTCGCCAGTCGCAGCCTTCCATTCTTCATCCACATAGACATGACAGGTGGCGCAAGCGCAGGCGCCGCCACATTCCGCATCAATACCCGGAACAGCAAAGCGAATGGCACTTTCCATAACGGTAGAGCCGTTTTCGGCGTCCGCCTCGATGCGTTCGCCACCATGAGTGACAAAGGTGATTTTCGCCATGAATTAAGGCCCCAGTGATCAAGTTACCGCTGACATAGGGCTTTAAAGGCGTAAGTCAATTGTACTCCCTGACGCAGCGCAAACTTCAGCGCGTTATTGCCGCTATATAATCGCGCGCATCATCAATGGCAGGGCGAAGGTCCCTGACCAGTTTCGAATCGGCTGGAGCCTGCTCGACCGCCTCTGCCAGTTCGGCCACGCGAAATGCGCCAATTGCATTGGCCGAACCCTTGAGCGAGCGGGCAAGCCGGACGCGATCATCAGGATTTGCGTGGATAAGTCTGTCCACGATGCCGCAGGTCTGACGGGAAAACAGGTTGAGGATTTCGGTTTCGAGAGCGCGGTTGCCGAATGTTTCACGGGTAAGGTGAACAAGATCAATCGGGCGCTTGCGCGCTGGCTTCGATCGCTCACCACCTGGCGAAGCAAATGCCATCGATGCCTGTTGGGCCATTGGATATTCTCCTGAACGCTTTTACATTTGAACTCACGAGCCTAAGCTGATGACGCTGATTCAAGGTTAAAACGGGGCGGAAATCGTGCTTAAATGGTGCCTTATGGTGAATGCCGGGTAAATTTTTGCCTACAATTGAAATTTTATGAGAGGCCCAAAAATTAACCTTGTGTTTAAACTTTTAAGCATTTCCTGAATCCATTGTTTCTTTCCAAACCATGTGCCAGTACATTAAAGTAGCGGCGTAAAGAGTATGGCGCGGTTGGCCCCACATGTGGCCACCGCCCAATATTGTGAGGAAAACATGGCCACAGCCCCGAAAAGCAAGGCTTTCAAAGCCGAAGACGAGCTCGGTGAAGCCCTTGAAAAGGCTCTAGAAATCGATTTCGACGAGTCAACGCTCGGGATGGATATGGATCTGTCTCCACTTGACGATGATCTCTTGTCCCTGAACGATCTCGAAGCCCAGATTTCACAGGCAGCGCAAGAGCTTGCCGCCGAGAAATTTGAGACACCTGCCGCGGCCGAACCTGTAAAATTGCCCGAACCTGAGGTAACAACGCCGCCTGTTGCCACCATTCCATTGCCTGCGCCAAAGCCGCAGATCAAGGCTGCCAATCCCATTCCCGCAGCTCCACCCGCGCCACCAAAGGCTCCGGCTGTTCCATCGCAGCCCTCCTTCCGGCCAGCGAATGACGACCTGCTTCAAGCCGCCAAGACCACGCACTCCACCAGTTCCGTTGTGCAGCCAAAATCCTATAGTCTGATCACAGGGATCATCAGTGTTCTTTGGGCCGGCAGTGTCTTGGCACTTGGCAATGCTCTTTACGGTCCATCGCTCTGGTCGATCCGGTCCTTCTCTGATTTTGCCGCAGCGCCTTACGCAATTGGCCTAGCGGTAGCGATCATCGTTCCAATCATGCTTTTCTGGGCATTCGCGATCATGATCCGTCGTGGCCAGGAAATGCAGTATGCTGCGCGTTCCATGGCGGAAGCAGCAATGCGCCTGTCCGAACCGGAAATGCTCTCATCCGACCGCGTTGCTTCGCTGGGTCAGGCTGTGCGCCGCGAAGTTGCGGCCATGAGCGAAGGTGTCGAGCGCACGCTGGCGCGCGCCGTTGAACTGGAAACCTTGGTCCAGACCGAAGTGAACCAGCTTGAACGCGTCTACACCGACAATGAATACCGCATCCGTACCCTCGTTGACCGTCTCGGCGGTGAACGCGAATCGGTAATCGGCCACGCAGAACGCGTGCGCGCTTCTATTTCCAGTGCCCATGAGCAGTTGAAAGACGAGCTTTCACTGGCAGGCGATTCCTTGCGCGAACACCTTTCCAGCGCGTCCACCAATCTTAGCATGTCGATAAACCAGTCTGGTGAGTCGCTCATTGAACGACTGACACAGAGCGGACAGGTAATTTCCGAGCAGATCGTTTCCCGTTCGGACGACATATCAAACAAGATCAGCACTTCCGGCGAAGCCTTTGCAAATCTTCTGGAAATGCGCATTGCAGCTCTGTCCGAACAGACAGATTCTGTAACAATGAAACTGGCTGATACGCTCGACGGCCGCACCAACAGCATGTTGTCGCTGCTGGGCAATGCCACGCAGACGCTGGTTGGCGAATTCGACACACGTCTCGCCGGGCTCGATACAACAATCAACGAACGCGGACGCTCACTGCTTGCAGAGTTCGAAACACGCGCCCATTCGCTGGATGCCAGCACCGAGCGTCTCAATTCGGCCCTCGAAGCCCGTGCGCGCCAGATCAACGAACAGTTGATCGAACGCACTCGCGACATCGCCAAGACCTTTACCGATGGCCGCGCTTCGATTGACGGCATTGTCGATGAGACAAAAGCAAAGATCGGCAATGATCTGTCGACGCTTTCCGAGCAGGTAGGCAGCCTTCTTTCCACCAATGCGGCGGCTCTTTCCGACCGCCTTGTGGAAAGCCGTGAAGCGCTCGCTGCCAAACTTGCTGAAGAACGCGATGCCCTCGCCGCGACATTGATTCAGGAAACCGACCGCGCTGCCATCGTTATTCGCGATCAGGCAGGACAGATCGGCGATCACACCTCAAACCTTAAATCCATCTTGGAAAGCAGCACTGCAGCTATTGGTCAGATCATCGAAGGCCATGGCTCGACCCTCGAAGAGCGTACTGCTGGTCTGCGTGCATCGCTTGTGGATAATGACGCCCGCATCGGTGCCACGCTCGAACAACATGCCAAGGCAATTGAAAACCGTACTGCCGGCATTCATACGCTGCTTGAAGACAATGAAGCCCGTATTGGTGCAACACTCGAACAGCACGCTAAAGCAATCGAAGATCGCACAGCCGGCATGCACGCTGCCTTTGCGGACACTGATACACGCATTCGCGACACGCTGGACGAACATGCTCGCAACATCGATCTGCGTAGCGCCAATATTGAAACAGCGATACACGCCACCGACACACGCATTGGCCAGACACTTGATGCCCATGCCAAGATCATCGATGAGCGCACCATTGGAATGCGTGCGGCATTTGTTGAAACACATGCCAAGATTGCGCAGACGCTTGACCAGCACAATCGAAGCCTTGATGAGCGCAACCAGGAAATCCAGCTGGCTCTTTCCGGCAGCGATGCCAAACTTGGCGAAACGCTTGCTGCTCATACGCAGGCTATTGATGCACGCAACGCAGAAATTCAGGCCACGCTGCTTAATAGCGGCACACGTATCGACGGCACATTGAGCGGCTTTATCGACAGTGTGGATGACCGTACAGGTCGCATCGAGTCGGCTTTGACCAGCAGTGACGCGCGTATCAGCGATGTTCTGGCCTCGCATGCCAGCGCCATTGAAGAGCGTACGGCCGGTATCGGTCAGGCCCTGATCGAAAGCGACTCGCGCATCAGCAATATCCTTTCCTCGCATGCAAGTTCCATCGACGAGCGGACAGCGGGAATCGAGCAGGCGCTCAGCAATAGCGATCAGCGTATCGGCCAGACTTTGGCTTCGCACGCTTCCTCGCTGGATGAGCGTACAGCCGGTATTCAGGCAGCGCTTGAAAATACCCATGCCCGCATCGGCGAGACACTGGCACAGCATGCTAGCGATATTGAAGAGCGCACAGCAGGCATCCGTTCTGTGCTCGACAGCAGCAATATGCAGATCGGCGACACGCTGGCTTCCCATATCGGAACGCTGGACGAGCGCGCTGCCGCTATTCGCGCAGCCTTGGCCGAAAGCGATACCCGCGTCGGCGAAACGCTCAACGATCATGCGACCATTCTCGACCAGCGCATTGCAGCCATTCGCGCAGCGATGGAACAGGGCAATGCTGCTCTGGGTCAGACGCTGGACGACAAGGCAGGTGCTATTGGCGACCGTACGGTAGCCTTGCAGGCGGTCCTGCAAGACAGCGCAGACGTGCTTGCCAAGGCCTTCGAAAACCATGGCGGTACAATCGACGAACGCACCACAACCATGCAGAATGCACTGGCCATTGGTGTCGATAATGTTCGCAAATCGCTCGAACAGAGTGCTTCGGTTGTCGCCCGCACGCTGCGTGAGAAAATCACAGAAGCTGCTTCTACCCTTACCGGTGAAGCACAGAAGGCCGGCGAAGCTCTTGACGGCCATGGCGAGGCATTCAGCCAGCGCATGAATGAAAGCCTGGCGGAAACCGAAAAACGGCTTGGTCAGCGCGCAACGGAGGCCGCCGCCAATCTCGAGGCTTTGGAGGCCCGCTTCTCGGCAGCCACCAATACGACCGCATCGAAGCTTGCGGAAAGCACCCGCGAATTGAACGAGGTTCTCTCGGCCCGTTCGCAGGAAATCATCAGCATTCTCGACAATACGGCTCAGCCGCTGGTCGAGAGCCTTGCCGATAATGGCCGTACGCTCGCCTCGCAGCTCGTGGAAGCAACGACATCCGCAACTGAACGTCTGCGGGTTGAAAATGCGGCTCTGATCAATGCTATTGCCAGCCGTACTGCGGAGACGATCACTGCCGTTCAAGCGGCCAAGGCTGGTCTGACCGACGATGTGAGCAACCTTATCGACCGCCTCTCCTCTTCAAATGCGAAGCTTGGGGAACTCATCGATATGGCGACCAAGAACCTTGGCGATATTGACGGACGCCTGCTCGACACGACGACGGCCTTTGCGGAGAACGCGACGAAGGCTGCTGAATCCTTCGAGACCTCAACCCGTCTGATTGATGGCAATCTCGGCAAACTGTCACAATTGTCCAACAGCACGCTAACCGACATTGCTTCCATCGCTCAGCGGTTTGACGAGCACGGCAACATGCTCAACAAGGCATCGGAACTGATCAACGCATCGCAAACCAACCTCGCCTCGACTTTTGACGAGCGCCAGGAAGCTTTGCAGGCATTGGCATCAGGTCTCATCGCCAAGTCGGAAACAATCGAGAAGACAATGCGTTCGTTCGAATCGCTTGTTTCCTCGGCATTCGACCGCGCCGAAGGCCGTGCAAACCAGACAACCGAACAGATCCGCAATTCCATCTCCGAAGTTGTGGAACAGGCATCGCAGAAGTTTGCCAACGCGACCGATGAAATCCGTCGTTCTTCCGCAGCGATCCGTACGGAGCTTGAACAGACCCGTTCCGAATTGCAACGCGGTGTGATGGATATGCCTGAAGAAGCCAAGCAATCCACGGCACAGATGCGCAAGGCTGTTTCCGAACAGATCAACGCATTGAAGGAACTCTCGGAAATCGTTCAGAAATCCGGGCGTCTTACTGACGTTGGCGAAGCACGGGCACAGCGCGCAGCGCCAGCCCGCGCAACAGCCGCAGTGGCAGCACAGCCACAACGGACCGAAGCGGTCGCTCCGGCACCGCGTCCTGCGGCGGCACCAACAGCATCAGCACCGGCTGCGCCTGCAATGCGCGGCACACTCGACACACGTGGCAATGCTGAACCGGCTCGTCCTGCCGGTAATGGCTGGGTGTCCGATCTCCTGCGCCGTGCTTCGACCGATGAAGCCGAAGCAGCGCCAAAGGCACCGGCAGGCCGCTCACCCGGTCAGGTTGTCGAGTCGCTCAATTCGCTATCGATTGACATCACCCGCGCCATCGACCACGAGGCTTCTGTTGAACTCTGGCAGCGTTACCGGGCTGGTGAGCGCAATGTCTTCACCCGCCGTCTCTACACGCTGAAGGGGCAGCAGACCTTTGACGAGATCAAGCGTAAGTACTCGTCTGATAGCGAGTTCAAACGTGCTGTTGATCGTTACATGGATGACTTCGAGCGCCTGCTTGAGGATGTCACACGCAACGATCGCGACAACACAACGACCCAAGCCTATCTGACCTCCGACACAGGCAAGGTTTACACCATGCTTGCCCATGCGAGTAATCGCCTGCGTTAAGAGCCAATTGGTATGAAAACAAAAACGCGGTCTTCGGACCGCGTTTTTTGTTAGTATGCGTGGTTGATTGCTGAGATCAACGTAGTCTCGCATTCCGGTAGCTGCGTGGTTCGACGAGGCTCACTAGAAGGTGGTTGATTGCAGATTATTTGCCAAACTTGCAGGATATAACGCCCTGCAAATAGCAATCCTCCTCATGGTGAGCCTCGTCGAACCACGCACAAGTCAAATGCAACTAATCTGGATGATACAACACTCAAGCCCCTTCCAGCTCTGACACCTTCCCGAACATATCCCTGTAGGCTGTGGGCGTGGTGGCCAATTGCTGGCGGAAGTGATGCCGCAGCGTAGCGGCAGTGCCAAAACCCGTGTGCAAGGCAATCGTCTCAATAGAAAGCGTAGAGTTTTCCAAAAGATCGCGTGCTTTACCCAACCGCTCGGATAATAGCCATTTGGCAGGCGTCGTGCCAGTTGCAGCTTCAAAGCGGCGTAGGAAGGTACGTGTACTCATACCCGCAGCTTTGGAGAGGCTGGCGATGGAAAAGTCCTTCTGAATATTGTTCCGCATCGTTTCCAGCAGCGGAGAAAGCCTCACTCCCTCATGGGCTGTGGGGACTGCCTGCTCGACAAATTGAGCCTGCCCGCCATCACGGTGGGGAGCCACAACAAGGCGCCGGGCAACCTTATTGGCGGCCTCGGTACCAAAATCGCGGCGAATAAGGTGCAGGCAAAGGTCAATGCCCGCCGCACTGCCAGCTGAGGTCAGAATATTGCCCTCGTCCACATAAAGCACATTCGGCGCAAACTCGATGTCCGGATAACGCTCGGTCAACAGATCGGCGTAGCGCCAATGGGTCGTTGCGCGCCGTCCCGATAAAAGGCCAGCGGCGGCAAGCACAAAGACGCCCGAGCAGATTGAAAGAATGCGCGCGCCCTTGGCATGGGCCTTTTGCAGAGCCTGTACCAACGGCTCCGGGACAGAATGTTCAACGCCGCGCCAGCCCGGCATGATAATCGTTCCAGCCTGCTCGAACAGGTCAAGACCGCCATCGGCAAGCACGCGCACGCCGCCTGTGGCGCGTAGCTCGCCCATTTCAATGCTGGCGACAGCAAATTTATACCAGTCATCGCCCATTTCAGGCCTTGGTAGCCCGAACATCTCGACCACAACACCGAATTCGAAAGTGCAAAGACCGTCATAAGCAACGGCGACCACAAGCGGATTATCAAGACGGGGCGGATTTGAGGCGTTTGACATGATATTGACGATATATGGCATTCTTGCCAACTACCAGCAATTTATCACCTGTTTTACTTCTTGCTCATCCAACACGAGGAGAGACAGAATGAGCTACGTAACCGAGATTGCCCCGGCCCCAGCCGATCAGGTCATTGATCATTTTTCCAGGCGTCTATCGCTGGAAACCGACTGCGCCGACGTGGCACAGGCGCTGAAGGATGGACCCGACTTCACCCTTTTGCATGTTGTAGGAACAAGCGCTGCCTATGAGCGTCGCCATATTCCCACTGCAATCCACCTGAACCACCGAGATATTTCAGCCGAACGCATGGCTGAATGGTCTCTGGATACGATTTTTGTCGTCTATTGCGCCGGACCCCATTGCAATGGTGCAGACCAGGCTGCGCTTAAGCTGGCGCGCCTTGGGCGGCCTGTGAAAATCATGATCGGTGGAATAACCGGTTGGGCCGACGAAGAATTGCCGTTTGCAACTGGACCGGAAGCTGGCAGCTTTAAGCAAGCAGCTTGATCACTCATCTCATCGAGTTGCTGAAACTGGCACCAATTTACTGCGTGGTTCGACAAGCTCACCATGAGGAGGGTTCATGGGTTGCATGAACAAGATCACCGACATTAAAGGCTAGCTTTGCAGATCACTAATCTTCCTCATGGTGAGCCCCGTCGAACCACGCATTGAATGGAATGCAAAATAGCCGGTATTGAGCTTACGCTCTAAATGACCGAAAGCGTCCAGGTGACGATATCGCTGGTGGCAGTGTCGAAGGCGCTATCAAGCGCGGCAATATAGGATGCGTTGCCTGCGCCCCTTACGGGCGATGTTGAACGGAAGACCTTTGTCGCACGCACGGTGCCATTCTTGTCATTCAGTATCTTTACGGCAATCTCAACAACGGCCGTTTCACTGCCGGAAGCATCAATGTTGAAAGTGCGAATATTGCTGATCACCTGATAATCGATGGCAAGGCCATCGCCCGGGCGACCAACACCGCCAAGCCGTCCAGTGCTTTCAAATGCCTGTGCGAGGCGAGACTGCACAATATTGGGCAGACGATCCGCCCACTGCGCACCTTTCAAAAAGGAAATTGAATTGGGACCGGAACGAACAACGACATTTTCACCGTCGAGCGCTTTCAATGCGGACGGGGCAGCGATCAATATCTGACGGCCCTGCTTCCTTGACGAGGTGACTTCCGGCGATGGGCTAGAAAGATCAAATGTATCGAGCTTCTTGGAACTGGCACAGGCCGACAAGGACAAGGCGATAACCAACGCTGCAATTACTGTCTTCGATTTCACCACTTAACCAATCCCACGCGTAACAGTTCATTAACTTTCATGCGATGCGAATCCATCAAAGTCAACGGCGCGTCCGTCCGTCATATTCAGGAACATTGCCGCTACCGCCGAAAATCACCCGCTGCGGGTTTTTCTCAAGATCTGTAATAGCGCGCTCGATGCGTTGAACCGACTGCCGGCTCTCATTGACAAGAGACTGCACGTCACGCAATCCCTGCCCTGAAAAGCGGTTGAGATTGTCGGTGATTGGTCCAAGTCTCGCATTCAGATTGTCTGCTACGGAACGATAGGATTGCAGCGTCTGACGGGCTTCGCGTACAACGCTGCCATCCTCGTCGGAAAGCTGTTTGTCCAGTTTGGCCAATACGCCGTCCACACGCGTTGACGCATTATTCAGTTTTTCCATCATCTGCCGTGCTTCAGCCACGACAGCCTGAACATCTTCAGCACTGCGGCTGAACTTTTCGATGACATCGGAATTCTTTGCAAGCGCATCGGTAAACTGCTTGGTATTGTTGACCGTATCAACCAAAGGCCCCTTCACTTCCGTGATAAAGCTCTCAATCGATCCCACCGCGCCATCGACGCGTTCAAGGATGGTTTGGGCCTTTTGCAGAAGGTTGTTCACGACAGACGGATCGGCATCAATGCGGGCAATGGAATCTTCCTTTGCCGCTTCCACAAGCAGCATCGGTTCATAAAGCTTTCCGCCCTTCAACTCGATAAAGGCCTGGCCGGTCAGACCAGCAAAGCCCAGCGTGGCTTGGGTGGAACGCGTAATAGGTGTTGTTGCATCGACTTCCGCCTGCGCAATCACAGCATCAGGATTATTGTCGTCAATTTTCAAGCGCCGGATTGTACCAACCTTGATACCGTTGAACAGCACCTGACTGCCGTCAGCCAAACCTGTTACCGAGCCGAGAATACGGATTTCCAAAGTTGCAGTCTCGGTTTTGTCACCATAACGCGCAATCCAGTAAACAAATCCGAAGGCCAGCATGCAGACAGCAAGCGTGAAAATACCGACCAGAACATAATTGGCTTTTGTTTCCATGAATTACTCTGCTCGACCCTGTTGTTCCGCTAGTGGTCTGATAAAATTCACTCCACTAGCCTGTGCTGCGGTGGTACATTTGGCGTTGGCGCAGCTTCACTACGCGGCGAACGCCGCCTGTTATCGCCATTGGATACAATTTGACGAGCACGCTTTCCACGGAAATATTCTTTCACCCACGGATCGTCAAACGCCAACATATCCTCAATGGTTCCTTCGATCAGAACCTTCTTATTGCCCAATACAGCGATTCGGTCACATACAGCGAACAGACTGTCGAGGTCATGGGTGACCATATAGACGGTAAGCCCCATCGTATCGCGCAGATCGGCAATCAATTCGTCGAAGTCAGCGGCACCAATAGGATCAAGACCTGATGTCGGCTCATCGAGGAAGACGATTTCGGGATCAAGCGACAGGGCGCGGGCCAAGGCCGCACGCTTGATCATTCCGCCTGAAAGCTCCGATGGAAACTTTTCTGCGGTATCGGGCTTGAGTCCCACGAGTTCGATCTTGAGCCGAGCTAGCTCATCCATAAGCTTTTGAGGAATATCGAGATATTCACGCATCGGCACCTGAATGTTTTCAAGCACGGTCAAGGACGAAAACAGCGCCCCATGCTGGAAAAGCACCCCCATACGCATATCGACAGCGAGTTTGTCCTGCTCGCTCGCCTCGTCAATATCGTGACCGAAAATGCTGATCTTGCCCTTTTGCTTCTGGTTGAGGCCCAGAATCGTCCGCATGAGAACAGACTTACCCGTTCCTGACGCTCCGACGAAACCAAGGATTTCGCCGCGATAAACATCAAGATCAAGATTGTTGAGCACAGTCGAACGACCGAAGGAGACACTGACATCTTTCACAGAAAGGATGACGTCGTCAGCCTTTGTGTGCGTGCTCTGGTTACTTTCTTTCGGATTCATGCGCCTCGATCTACTTTAAGCAGGCTTCTGCCTGGGGCTTCAGTTTTAAAAATTGATGGACGCGTAGAAGATGGCGAAAATGCCATCGACCACAATGACGACGAAAATCGATTTGACCACAGATGCTGTAACCCGTTGTCCCAAAGATTCAGCGCTGCCACCGACCTTCATGCCTTCAACCGAAGCCATCACCCCGATGATCATGGCCATGAAAGGCGCTTTGATCAGACCGGCAAGGTAGCTGGAAAGATCGACCGCATCGCGCAAACGCTGGATAAAGGCATCCGGCGGAATTCCAGAATAGGCCCATGTGATGACCATGGCGCCGCCCAATGCCGCGAAATCCGCAATAATTGTCAGCAATGGCAGCGAGATCACCAATGCAACGAGACGCGGGAAAACCAGAACACCGACGGGATTGAGACCAATAACAGTCAGTGCATCGGTTTCTTCGCGCATTTTCATTGAGCCGATTTCGGCGGTGATCGCGCTACCCGAGCGGCCTGCAATCATGATTGCCGTCAAAAGCACACCGATTTCACGCAGCACCAAAATGCCAACAAGATCGACAACGAATATTTCGGCACCGAAGTAGCGCAACTGGAAAGCGCCCTGCTGCGCGATAATTGCACCAATAATGGTCGACATAAGCACAACCACCGGCACCGCGCCGATGCCCATACTGTCTATTTGATGAATAATTGCCGCCGGGCGAATACTGCTTCTGCTGCTGCCCTTCATCTGCGCGCCGCGAACGGTTGCGCCGAGAATGTGCATCGCCTTGATGAAATCATCGCCAAAGGCATAGACCATGCGACCAATCGATTCAAAGAATCGCGTTATCAAGGACGGGCGGTCAATATGAATGACTTCCGGAGGAGCAGCCGCAATATCGCCAACGGCCTCAAACAGAGCACCCCAGCTTTCGGACTGTCCTTCAATGGAAACTGTTTTGCCGGATTTTTCCAGCGCGGTGCGCAGACGCTCGACCAGCCAGGTTCCCGCAGTATCCAGCAATTCCACGCCGGACAGATCAATAACGGCGCTAGAAAACCCGTTATCAACTTCGATATCGCGCATGGTTTCGTCCACGCGGCGAACATTGCGTGTGGTCCATGCCCCAGTAAGTGTAACTGTAGCGCGATCCCCGTCCTTGTTGAACTCAACATGCGGAGGCGCGGCAGTAGAAGCACTTGAATTGTTTGCTCTATCGGTCAACATCAACAACACACATATCGAGTCTCCCGACCGATGTCACTGGAACAATTAAGGCGCAGATTATGATAATTAGCTTGGATATAGCGGTAGAACGATGGCCCATTGCCGGAACGTTTACGATCTCCCGTGGTTCCAAGACTGAAGCCGCAATTGTCGTGTGCTCGTTAAGTGACGGCGTGCACAGCGGGCGCGGTGAATGCGTGCCCTATGCGCGATATGGTGAGAGCATGGACTCGGTTTGTGCCGAGATTGAAGGTCTGCGCGATGCTTTGAGCAAGGGCGCGACACGCAACGATCTGCCGGGGCTCATTCATGCAGGCGCGGCACGCAACGCCGTAGATTGCGCCTTGTGGGATCTCGAAGCCAAGCGCCAAGGCACAAGCGTGACCTCTCTACTGGGCCTGCCAGAATTGCACGATTTGACCACCGCCGTGACTGTTTCGTTCGGTGATGCTGCAACAATGGCAAAGGCAGCGAGCGGCTTTGCCGACAGACCCTTGATCAAGGTCAAGGTTGGCGGCGAGAATGATGCAGAGCGGATAAGAGCCGTAGCACTGGCCGCGCCCTCAAGCCGCATTATCATTGACGCGAATGAAGGCTGGACCAATGCCAATATTCTGGAAAACATGCTTGCCTGCGCGCGGGCCGGTATTGCGCTGATCGAGCAGCCACTGCCCGCCGGAAATGATGCCATCCTCGCTGAAATTCCGCACCCTGTGCCCATTTGTGCTGACGAAAGCGCCCACGGCACGGATGATCTGCACAAATTGCTGGGGCGCTATGACAGCATCAATATCAAGCTGGACAAGACCGGCGGACTAACCGAAGCGCTGCGCATGCATAATCGCGCACGCGAACTTGGCTTTGGGATCATGGTCGGTTGCATGGTTGGCACATCCCTGGCCATGGCTCCGGCTGTTATCGTGGCTCAAGATGCCGATTTTGTCGATCTGGACGGTCCCTTGATCCTCAAGCAGGACCGGACGCCGGGACTCGAATTTAACGGAAGCCGGGTTTCGCCGCCTAAATTGGAATTATGGGGCTAGACCAAATTTTCTAGGTCTCGCGTTGCTCAAGCCTCAGAGACACAACGGCGAGGAACAGACCGATAGCTGCAAGGGCCACCATCGCGTAAAAGCCGTAAATGCCGGTGGCCGAGTAGAGCGGCCCTGACGCCATCGTGGCAATGGCCAATGACGTGCCGATGAAAAAAGTTGAAAGCCCCTGCGCCGTGCCGCCGCGCTCTTCGGGAATGGTAAGGACGATCATTTTTTGCATGCCGAGAAATGACAGGGCAAATGAGAAGCAGTGCAGGCACTGGACGACCAGAAAACCAGCAACGCCAAGTCCGGCGGGTTCGATCAAAGGAAAGGCGGCCCAGCGGAACATTGCCACGGCAGACCCGATCATCAGCACCTTGGCGGGATGGAGGTTGCCGAATATGCGGCGGAAACAGGTGAACATGATCACTTCCGCAACGACAGAGATCGACCAGAATGCCCCGATTACGGTTTCTTCTATGCCGATCGACTTCCAGTAAATCGCCGAGAAACTGTAGCCATAGGCGTGACTCGCCTGTGTGATGCCTGTCGCGATGAGAAATGTTACAAAGGCCGGACGGCGCAGCGCCCTGCCCGCATTTGCTATATCGACATCGGAAAGTGGGGAAAGCCTGCGTGGTTTGCCGATTCTGGGTACGATAAAGCTCATGCCGCATGCCAGCACCAGCGCGCCGAGCAAAGCCCAAGGGATAATGTGCTCGCCCAAACGCTGGATGAAGATGCCTGCCACAAACGAAGTGAGCAGGAAAGAAATTGAGCCCCAAACCCGCATCTTGGCAAAATCGGCGCCGTAACGGCGAACGCCCGAAAGGGCAATCGTATCTGCAACGGGTACCTGTGAAGTCCATGGCGGCGAAAGCAGCAACGACACAGCGAGAATACCGACAAAGCCGAAGGGTACGAAGTAGAACGCCGCGACGGCTACCGCCAATATAGTGCACAAGGTCAGAATATGCGCCCGGTCGTTGGAGCGGTCTGCCAGCATCGAAACCAGAGGTGCCGCGATGACCCGGACGAAAAGGGGCATCGACAATACGATGGAAATTTCTGTCGGAGTCAGCGACCGATATTCAAGCCAGAGCGGAAAATAGGGCAGATGCAACCCGTTCGACATGAAAATAGCGAAATAGGTCAACGCAATCCGCAACTCAAAGCGAGACGGTTTCCCTTGGCTTAAATCCGCAACGGCGGCTGTCATTCGGTGGGACTTTCGGAAAAATACGAAGCTGTTCAGGCAGAATCACAACCATGCGTTGCCTTGAGCTTGGCCATTATCATGAAATTCAAAGAGTTCATAGAATTGGACAAGTTTTGCTGGTGCAACTCAACAGAATACAAATCTTTCGTCGCATTGCATTTCTAAGAGAATCGATGACAGTGCTTTAGGCACACCATTGGGGTCTCAATGCATGGCAGACGGCAATGAAATCATAGCGCCAATCAGTTCTGCAGAGACGTGGCAACGTGCTGGTTTTTGGCATCGGTTGATCGCAGCTGTGATTGATGGCTTTACTGTTGCATTACCATTACAAATTTTGGTCGTTATACTTTTTCTCGTCACAAATGGTCATGTGCAAGGTTCTGCTGGATTTACCACCACCCGCTGTGTAGCGGTTAGTGTAGTTCCTCCGCCCGGATTTAACTCTACGCGTGAATGCCGCACATCATTTTTAGGTTTTGATACAGCTCATACTTTGGTCTTGGACAGTGTTTCACAAGACGGCACCGTCAATACCAGTTCTTCCACAAAGTACACTCTCGGCCCCGATGGGCGCCCCAACGACGCTTTCATTATTGACGGATTTTATTGGGTTCTTTCGTTGGCTTACTTGATTATACTGGAATATCGATTTGGACAAACCTTGGGAAAATACATCGTTAGCATTCGAACGATAGATGTTGATGTGCCCGAAAGAGTAGGCATCCCGTTGAAAAAAGCTGTTTTCCGCCAACTTGCGATGTTGGTCGTTATGATGCTGCCGCTGCTACCAGCTCTGCTATCCATGCTTTTCATCTCACTTACGATGACACCCATAATCGTGTCATTACTTCTGATGCTGGCTTGGTACCTCTGGATCATAATATCGATCGTTGAAAGACGGGACCCGATCTATGATCAATTGGCTGGAACAGCGGTTATAACCAACCAGATTTTAACCATAGAAACTACCGCGCCGAAATAGTCTGGCGGGATTTGACCGTATGACCGGGCACTTCGCGCGAGACGCCGATCCTTGTCAGGATACTTTCGAAAATATCGGCGCAGGCTTCCCAGCTGAATCCCTGCAACGTCGCTTCGGGGTCGACGCGGCCCATCGCAAGAGCAGCCAGAGCCGCCTCTCCCAAGTCCTCGGAGAGAACCCCAGCGCCGGTTGCGTTGATGACATCCTTAGATCCCGGCACAGGATAGGCCGCGACCGGCAGACCGGAGGCTATAGCCTCAAGTAGCACCAGCCCGAACGTGTCGGTTCGGCTTGGAAAGACGAAGACATCCGCCCCCGCATAGAAGCGTGCCAGCGCCTCACCTTCATGCTTGCCGGCAAAGACGGCCTTTGGATATTTGCGTTTCAGATTTTCGAGGTCGGGACCATTACCGACGATCAGCTTCGTGCCCGGCAAATCCAGCGACAGGAAAGCTTCGAGATTCTTCTCGATAGCGACCCGCCCCACACAGATGAAAACCGGTCGTTGCAAGTGCAGATCAACGTCTGGTTGCGGCCGGAACAATTCCCGGTCTACGCCCCGCGTCCACACCTTCAGGGTTTCAAATCCCCGCACAATCAGCTCATCATGGATTGACTGCGTTGGTACAAGACAGGATTCAGCAGCATTGTGGAAGCGCCGCAGCCAGCCATAGGACCATGACAGCGGGACCGGCAAGCGCTTGCGCAGATATTCAGGAAAACGGGTATGAAAGCTTGTGGTAAAACGCCAGTTATTCTTGATGCACGTGCGGCGCGCCATCATGCCCAGCGGACCTTCCGTCGCGATATGGACATAGGCCGGTTGTATGGCTTCAATCCGTGCCTTGACCGCCGATGGCAGTGTCAACGCAAGCCGGATTTCCGGATAGGTCGGGCAAGGCACAGAATGATAGTCGGCCGGGGAGATGATCGTCACCTCAAAGCCCCGCGCCTCCATCTGCTCGCGTACTTTCGTCAGGGTTCGCACGACACCATTGACCTGCGGATGCCAAGCATCCGAAACAATGACGAGCCGTTTAATCTCGTCACGCTGCATTCGCCGCCTTTGGTCGTTTATCGGCAATCTGGATCACTGGCGCGAAGCCTGCATGCTCGCTGATGAGATGTGTCCAGGATAGAAGTTCCATCCTTCCGTCAAAATGTTCCACGATGGCCGTACAGCTTTCCACCCAGTCGCCCGTGTTGATATATTCGATACCGTCTATCTGTTCGATGGTCGCATGGTGAATGTGTCCACAGATAACACCATCGGCACCGATACGCCGCGCCTCGTCGGAAACAACTGTCTGGAACGAACCGATGAAATTGACCGCTTTCTTGACGCGGAATTTGGCCCATGCGGAGAAGGACCAATAGCGCAGACCAAGACGGCGGCGCACCTTGTTCATCACGGTATTGATAGCAAGCGCTGCATCATAGGCCCAGTCACCCAGATAGGCGATGTGGCGGGCATTGCGCACAACCACATCGAACTGGTCGCCATGAATCACCAGAAACTTACGGCCATCAGCCGTTTCGTGCATCAGGCGGTCGGTGACTTCAATGCCGCCGAAATGCGTGCCCTGGAAGTCACGCAGAAATTCATCATGATTGCCGGCGACATAATGAATTGTCGCACCTTTGCGGCTTTTGCGCAGGAGTTTCTGCACAATATCATTGTGTTCCTGAGGCCAGTGCCATGACCGGCGAAGACGCCAACCATCGACAATATCACCGACAAGATAAATGGTTTCGGCATCATGGTGCTTCAAAAAGTCCAGCAAAAAGCTAGCCTTAGCGCCTTTTGAGCCAAGATGGATATCGGACAGAAACAGCGTGCGGAACTTTTTAGGCTCGGCCTCGACCATGATGCGGATCTCCGTATCGCGCTGACGCAAACGCGTCTTCTGCGCGACACAAACCCGATTCATGTCACAGTCTTATGACGGCAAGGAAAAATGCAGATTTGAACGATAAAGACTTGTATCAAATCTATGTTCATTTATGCCTCAAGATAGATATCAGACGACGACCCAGACCGATACTCCGGAAGGAAGCAATTCATGGCCCAGGACAATACGCCCGGCAATTCAGAACTTGACGAAAGCGCGCTGTTTTATCACCGCTTTCCCACGCCGGGTAAGCTGGAAATTCAGGCGACAAAGCCGCTTGGCAACCAGCGTGATCTTGCCCTTGCCTATTCTCCCGGCGTTGCCGCGCCCTGCCTTGCCATTCACGCCAACCCGTCTACCGCTGCCGATTACACAAGCCGCGCCAATCTGGTTGCCGTTATTTCCAACGGCACCGCGGTGCTTGGCCTTGGCAATATCGGACCGCTGGCCTCCAAACCAGTGATGGAGGGCAAGGCCGTCCTGTTCAAGAAATTTGCGAATATCGACGTATTCGACATTGAGATTGACGCGCAGGAAATCAACAAAATTGTTGACGTTGTTGCTGCCTTGGAACCCACTTTCGGCGGCATAAACCTCGAAGATATCAAAGCACCGGAGTGTTTCGAAGTTGAAGAGCAGCTTCGTGAGAAGATGAATATTCCGGTATTTCATGACGATCAGCACGGCACGGCGATCATTGTTGCCGCTGCGATCATCAACGGCATGGAGCTTGCCGGCAAAGATCTTTCCAAGGTCAAAATCGTGGCTTCCGGTGCCGGTGCCGCAGCGCTTGCCTGCCTCAATCTTCTCGTCAAGCTTGGGGCGGACCGCAAGAATATCTGGGTCTGCGATCTGGATGGTGTGGTCTATGAGGGCCGTAACACGCTGATGGACCGTTGGAAGTCTGTCTATGTGCAAAAGACCGATGCGCGCGTTCTTGCCGACGTTATCGGTGGTGCTGATGTGTTTCTTGGTCTGTCGGCAGCGGGCGTGTTGAAACCTGAACTTCTCAAGCAGATGGCACCCAATCCGTTGATTATGGCGCTTGCCAATCCAAATCCGGAAATCATGCCGGAAGTGGCCCGCGCAGCACGTGCTGATGCCATGATCTGCACGGGCCGTTCGGACTTCCCAAATCAGGTCAACAACGTTCTTTGCTTCCCCTATATTTTCCGTGGCGCGCTCGACTGCGGCGCAAGTGCGATCAACGAAGAAATGAAAATGGCGGCAGTTCAGGCCATCGCCGCCCTTGCCCGTGAAGAGCCATCGGATGTTGCAGCCCGCGCCTATTCTGGCGAAACACCGACATTCGGCCCCAACTACCTGATTCCTTCGCCGTTCGATCCGCGTCTTATTCTGCGCATTGCGCCAGCGGTGGCAAAGGCAGCGATGGAAACTGGCGTTGCTGAACGTCCTATTGAAGATTTCGACGCTTATCTCGACCGGCTGAACCGCTTCGTGTTCCGCTCCGGCCTTATCATGAAGCCAATCTTCACTGCGGCAAAAACCGCCGAGAAGAAGCGCGTCATCTATGCGGATGGTGAGGATGAGCGCGTATTGCGCGCAGCTCAGGTGGTGCTGGAAGAAGGTATCGCCATTCCAACACTTATCGGTCGTCCCCAGGTCATCGAAACGCGCCTTCAACGCTACGGCTTGAAAATCAAGATTGGACAGGATTTCGATATTATCGATCCGGAAGACGATCCCCGCTATCGCGACTATGTTGATCTGCTCGTTAGCCTGACAGGGCGACGCGGCACGACACCGGAGGTTGCTCGCACAATGGTTCGCGCCAGCGGCACCGTTATTGCAGCGCTTGCCATCGTGCGGGGCGAAGCCGATGCCATGATCTGTGGTCTTGAAGGTCGCTTTGAGCGGCACTTGCGCAATGTCGAGCTCATTATCGGCAAGTCAGAAGGCATCCGTAATTTCTCCGCCCTCAGCCTGCTCATCTCACAGCGCGGCGTGCTCTTCCTTACCGACACCTATGTGAGTATCGATCCGACTGCGGAAGAGATTGCGGAAAAAACCGTCCTTGCTGCGAACGAAATCCGACGCTTTGGCATTGAGCCCAAAGCTGCATTGCTCTCACATTCGAACTTCGGCTCACGCGATTCTGAAAGCGCAGCAAAAATGCGCAACGCTTCAGAAATCCTGCGCGTAAAGGCTCCGGAACTTGAGCAGGACGGCGAAATGCACGGCGATAGCGCGCTTTCACAAATTCTACGGGAGCGCGTACTGCCCCATTCCCGCTTGACGGACGAGGCAAATCTCTTGGTTTTCCCCAATCTTGATGCAGCCAATATCACGCTAAATGTCGTCAAGTCGGTAACAGATGCCCTGCATGTCGGCCCGATCCTGCTGGGTGCTGCCAAGCCCGCGCATATTCTGACGCCTTCAGTGACATCGCGCGGTATTGTCAACATGACGGCGCTGGCAGTTGTGGAAGCTTCACAGCGGATTGAGTAAAACTTTCGTCTTATTGCTGCCGCATCAACATGGATGGTTTCGCCTATACTCCAAGAAGAGACCATCCATGCTCCGGACATCTTTTATCATCGTTGCCGCATTTGGCGCTGTACTGGCTGCGACTGATTTCTCCCATGCGCAAAGCGATACATGCGTGCGCATGCAAGAGCGTCTCGACAGGCTGAACAGTGACCCAACGCTGGATGATTACGAGTTCAATCTGCGCCGGGATCGTATCGAGGCAGCGCTGGATGCCAATAATTGCCCTGTAAACAATTATCAGTATCGCGATCTGCCGCGGCTGGATGAGGAAGAGCCGGGATCCTACGAGATTTATGGAGGCCGCGAACCGCAACCTGTAGGGCCTGGATCAATCCCGGTCCCCATCGAAGGCGGTCAATACCAGACTATGTGCGTTCGCACGTGTGACGGTTATTATTTTCCGCTGACCTATGAAACCGGAGCGGAGAATTTTGCGCGCGATCAGGCGCAATGCCAGGCACAATGCCCCGGCGCGCAATTGTTCTTCAAGCCAACAGGCGAAGAGCGGCCGGAAGCCATGATTTCTCTGGGTGGTCAGGCTTACCGGGATATGCCGAATGCTTTTAAATTTCGCAAGGCTGGTGCTAATGCCACGCCGCAATGCACATGCCAGAAAACAGCCGGCAATTTTTCGACCATGGGCAATCCGCGTGAACTGGCGAAACAACCGCCAAAACCAGCTTCGCCGCCAGTCGCGCGGCCCGCACCACAAACTCCGCCGATTGCGCCAGCGCATCCGCAACAACCAACAGTGACAAAGCAGGAGCCGCTTCCCGCTGCGACACCGCCCGCAAAACCGGCATTGACGGAACCTGCAAAGCCCAATGAACAACCGCCGGTTCAGACCAAGATTGAACCTTCGACCCTTCCAACAAAGCCAGTTGAAAAGCCATCATCCATCATTGAATTGGGCAAGCCCGCAGCGGCGCCCAACGAAGCGCCATTGCCCAAACCGTTGAGCGTGGACAAGCCAATCGATCCGAACCGCAAGGTCAGGGTCGTCGGGCCAACGTTCCTTCCCGACCAAGGAGGGGCAAAAGATCCGCAAGCTCAGGACCGGAAGATCGCCCCGTAAGCGCAATACGCAAAGGCATGAACAAGCCTTTGCCTTTACGCCCGCTCTGTACCTTCACAGCATCGGTCCATGATTTCCAAGTCTCATGGTTCCAAGGCTCGGATGGCAGAACATCGAAGGCAGCGCGTGCAAATTCACGATCCTCGTCGGCAAGAGGTTCGTCGCTCGAAGGGCCATTTTTGACAATTGCCCACCACTGCGCGGCATCGGATACGAAGGTAAGATTGCTGCGCACAGCCAGCCAGAACGCCTCTGCATTATCACCTTGAATACCAAGCGCAGCAAGCCTGTCTTTGGCATCGCTAAAGGGCATGGCGTGGATCAGCGCCCGGTTTAGCGCATCGAGGTCGGCAGGATCAAACTTGGAAGATGATTTCGAGGTGGAAGCCGGATCAAATATCGCCGCCAACGCATTCATATCGGGCATGGCGACAACATTTTCCGAAGTGCCCGTGAGCACGGCAAGGCTCGCAACCGCCATCGGTTCATAGCCGGCGCGGCGCAGACTGCCCACCGACAAAGCGCCAGTACGCTTAGACAAGCCCTCGCCCGTAGCAGTCGTCAGCAGATTGTGATGGCCGAGCTGCGGTGACTTTGCGCCCATCGCCTCAAAAATGGAAATCTGCACACCGCTATTGGTAACATGATCATCGCCCCGAATAATATGCGTGATGTTCATGTCGATATCGTCGACAACAGAGGTGAATGTATAAAGATAGGTACCATCTTCACGGATCAGCACAGGATCTGACAGAGATGCCAGATCGACGGTTTCCGGACCGCGCACCAGATCGTCCCAATGCACTTCTGTACGTACCGGGGCGAAAGGGTCGTCCTTGAAATTCGGAAGAAGGAAACGCCAATGCGGGCGCTTTCCTTCCGCCTCAAGCTTGGCTTTGTCTTCGTCCGACAGCTTCAGCGCGTCGCGGCCATAGACTGGCGGCAGACGTCGCGCGAGCCGCAGCTTGCGTTTCAAATCAAGTTCTTCGGCAGTTTCATAGCAGGGATACAGAAGACCAGCGGCCTTCAATCTTTCGGCTGCTGCCGCATATTCAGCAAACCGCTTCGACTGATATTCGACGCGAAAAGGTTTGATACCCAGCCATTCGACATCTTCGGCAATGGCTTCGACATATTCGGTCTTGGAGCGCTCGACGTCCGTATCGTCGAAACGCAGGACCATTTGTCCGCCATTTTTCAGCGCAAACAGCCAGTTGAACAAGGCAGTGCGTGTATTGCCAATATGGATATAGCCCGTAGGCGATGGTGCAAAACGTACGATTGGGGTCATGATCGGGGCATATCGGATGCGGCGATGAATGGCAATATGGGCCGCGTTTTCACGCGGCCCATATTGTTAGCTGTCCTGAAGCATGAGGCCCTTGGTCAGTTCCATCGCCTGCAATTCGAACAGACCGCGATAGATACCGCCCTTGAGCCCGATCAGCGCTTCATGGTTACCCTCTTCTGCGATGCGGCCATGGTCGAAAACCAGAAGCCGGTCGAGAGAGCGCACGGTCGACAGACGGTGAGCGATCACCAAAGTCGTCCGGCCAAGCATCAGCCGTTCCATTGCCTGCTGGATCAGCATTTCCGATTCTGAATCGAGACTGGAAGTAGCCTCGTCCAGAATAAGAATCGGTGCATCCGCAAGGAAAGCACGGGCAATGGCAACACGCTGGCGCTCACCACCGGAAAGCTTCACACCGCGCTCGCCAACGAGCGTGCTGTAGCCTTTCGGCAGATTGGTGATGAACTCATGCGCACTTGCCTGTCGCGCAGCTTCCTCCACCTCGGCCTGCGTTGCTCCCGGCCTTGCATAGGCAATGTTTTCCGCCAGCGTCCGGTGAAACAGGATCGGCTCCTGCTGCACGATGGCAATTTGCTGGCGTAAAGATGCCTGTCTGACATCGGCAATGTCCTGACCGTCAATGCGGATCTGACCGGACTGCACATCATGCAGACGCTGGATCAGCTTGACGAATGTGGATTTGCCCGAGCCCGAATGCCCGACCAGACCAACCCGCTCGCCTGCCCGGATCGTTACCGAAAACCGGTCATAGAGCGGCAGTCTGTGCGCGCCATAATGGAACGTCACATTGTCGAACTCGATCTTGCCATTGGTGATCTGTATCGGCTTTGCGCCGGGTCGATCATCAATGCCGAGTGGTTGACTCTGAATATCAACCAGCTCTTCCATGTCATTGACAGAACGCTGCAAATTGCGAATGTCCATGCCAACTTCGCGCAAATAGCCCTGCAAGATGAAGAACGAGGTGAGCACAAAGGTAATGTCACCCGCACTTGCATGGCCTTTGGACCATAGAAGCAAGGCCGAGCCGATCATTGAAGCTCTCAATACAAGAAGCATCGAGCCCTGTGTTGTGCCGTTGATCGTTCCGCGCCGCCAGGTACGCGCCGTACGGTCACGCCATTTTGCAACGACCTTGGCAAGACGTGCATCTTCGCGCGCCTCAGCACCAAAACCTTTGACAACCATATTGCAGCTAACCGCATCGGCCAATGCACCGCCAAGCTTTGTGTCCCAACGATTGGCAAGACTTGCCATTGGAGCAACAAAGCCAAGTGACATCAGCACTGTAACGACAACGAACAGCAGTGAACCAAGACCGACAATGATGCCCATGACAGGCCAATACCAGGCCATAAGCACTGTAGAGCCGATAAGCATGATGATGGACGGAAACAGCGCCAACAACAGCGTATCGTTCAACAGATCAAGCGCCCACATGCCCCGCGTGACCTTGCGAACCGTAGAGCCGGCAAAGCTATTGGCATGCCAGTCGGTCGAGAAACGCTGAATACGGTAGAAGGCATTTGCAGCAATATCGGACATCATTTTCAATGTCAGCTTGACCACCGTCAGGAAAATGATGTGCCGCAAGACAATCGCCCCGAACGACAGGGCAATCAGCGTTGAAAAGGCTGCTATTGCGGCATTCCATGCCAGTTCGTCCTGCGGACTGCCTTTGACGATGGCGTCAACGAGCCGCCCCGAATAAAGCGGGGTCAACACATCGGCCAATGTCGACAGCAACACTGCGACAAGCGTTAGCGACAGGCGCAAAGGTTGTGCCTGCCAATGTTTCCAGGTGAATCCGAGAACGCTGCGGAAAGCTCCGCCCCGGATGGCGAGTCGAAAAAAAGCCATGACAATTGTCCGGTACATAAGCACCGGCCTCAATAGGAATTGTAGAAGAAAGATGCCGCGAGTAGGAAAGTGAATCAGTACGGCATTGTGGTCTGGCGACTTGACCGAATACGGACAAGGCCAATGTCGGCGATGAGTTCTTGACTTGTGAAGCCAATAGAAAAGCCAGAAGGCTTTTCGCCGTCACATATCAGAAACTGGCGCCGCCCCGTGGGGACATGATGAAAGCTGCCATTCTTAAACCTCCCGGTCGAAATTGCCGGAGATTGGCTTATAGATGAATCGCTTTGCGTCGCCAAGCGCCTATTTTTTGGGCAAATGGCTTTGATTGGCTGGTGCGGCCAGATTGCAACAGTTCGCTTACTGCCTGTCACGGAACCTGTTGGTGATCGGATAACGGCGGTCACGACCGAAATTTTTCTTCGTGACCTTCACACCCGGAGCCGACTGGCGACGCTTATATTCGGCAATGTAGAGCAGATGCTCGATACGCTCGACCGTGGCCCGCTCGTGCCCGCGCGCAACGATTTCATCCACCCCCATCTCGTTTTCGACCAGGCATTCGAGGATGTCATCGAGAACCGGGTAAGGCGGCAAAGAATCCTGGTCCGTCTGGTTTTCGCGCAGCTCCGCCGAGGGCGCCTTGCTGATGATATTGACGGGGATCACTTCTCCTGAGGGGCCAAGACCACCGGCAGGCACATTCTTGTTGCGCCATTCGGACATGGAATAGACCTGCATTTTGTACAGATCTTTAATGGGATTATAGCCGCCATTCATATCGCCATAAAGCGTGGCATAACCGACGGACATTTCTGACTTGTTGCCGGTCGTCACAACCATGGAGCCAAACTTATTGGAAATAGCCATCAAGATTGTACCGCGGGCGCGGCTTTGCAGATTTTCTTCAGTAATTCCTTCCTTGGTACCTTCGAATGTCGGCCCCAACGCCCTGAGAAAACCTTCCACCGGCTCGAAGATCGGCACTATGTCATAGCGGCATCCGAGCAATCTTGCGCAATCCTCGGCGTCTTTCAGCGAATCCTTGGATGTGTAGGTGTAGGGCATCATAACAGCGCGAAGCCGCTCTTCACCCAGCGCATCAACGGCCAGAGCGGCGCAGATCGCTGAATCGATACCGCCGGAAAGTCCCAGCACCACGTCCTTGAAGCCATTCTTGTTGACGTAATCGCGCAGGCCGAGCATGCAGGCGCGGTAGTTCGCCTCCTCCCCCTCCGGGATACGTGACATCGGGCCTTCGCCACAGCTCCAGCCATCTTTGCCACGACGCCATGTGGTGACAATCAGCTGTTCCTCAAATTGCGACATTTGGAACGCGAGATTCTTGTCGGCATTGAAGGCAAATGAAGCGCCGTCAAAAATCAAATCATCCTGCCCGCCAAGCTGGTTCGCAAAAATCAGCGGCAGTCCGGTTTCAATGACCTGACGCAATGCCACCTGATGGCGCACATCGACCTTACCGCGATAGTAGGGAGAGCCATTTGGCACGCAAAGTATTTCCGCGCCGCTTTCGGCCAGTGTTTCGCAAACGCCCAGCTCGCCCCATATATCTTCACAAATCGGTATGCCGATGCGGATGCCCCTGAAATTGACGGGACCCGGCATCGGCCCCGGCTGGAACACACGCTTCTCATCGAATTCGCCATAGTTTGGCAGATCAACTTTGAAACGCTCGGCAATAACCTTGCCGCCATCCAGAACCATGACAGAATTGTGCAGACCTGTTTCGCGCCGCAGCGGCACACCAATAATGACACCTGGACCACCATCACCGGTATCCTCGGCAAAATCCTGAACTGCCTTCTCGCAAGCCGCGATAAAGGCCTTTTTCAGCACCAGATCCTCTGGCGGGTAGCCGGAAATGAACAGTTCCGTGAACAGCACAAGATCAGCGCCCTGCCGCGCAGCATCGGCTCTGGCTTCGCGCGCTTTGGCAAGATTGCCCTTGATGTCACCCAGAACCGGATTGAGTTGGGCAATGGCGATACGGAGGATATCAGGATTTTTGCTCATTATGAACATATATCGTTTCGTTGATGGAAAAACAATGTTGCCATGAAGCGTATCACAGGAAAAATACGTGCCAGAGCAAATAGAGCCAGACGATGGCAACAAGGATAACCGAGATCAGCACCGCGAGCGAACCGCAATCTTTAGCGATCTGGATTTCCTTGTGAAAGTCGCGCGAAACTGCATCGCAAGCCGCCTCAATGCCCGTGTTTAAAACTTCCACCATAATCAGGAAGAGCAACGAGCCGGTTAGAAGCAGGAAAACGAGTACAGAGGGGGCTATAAAAGCGGCAATGGGAATGGACAGGAAAAACAGGACGAGTTCCTGTTGCACTGCCTTTTCATGCGCGGCAAGATGCTTGAGTGCCCGCATAGAATTGATAAATGCCATAACAAGCCGGTGCATGCCCTGCCCCTGAATATTCTAGAGAATTTCAGTTAAACGGAATCGCGGAAATATTCCAGATCGCCGAATAACGTGACAAGCGCAATGTGGCGATTCGTCAACCCGCATCAATGCTTTGGCGGGCCACTACAACACCGCTGCTGCTTTTTTCGTACTGCGGCAGGCCATCGGCAATTTCGTAGTAATCGCCTTTGTCAGCAACGAAAATATGGACTTCACCCTCAAGACTTGTGGGACTATCGAAGGCTCCAGCCATAACTGAGATGTAGTCAAGCTCATTGTGCTTCCAGAACAGGACAGAGCCGCAATGTTTGCAGAAGCCGCGCCGGGCAAACTCACTGGCGGCATACCAACTGATATTTTCTTTTCCGGATATATCAATGCAGTCATCCTGCACGTTCGTCGCTGCGTAATGATGGCCGGACTGTTTACGGCATTGCGAGCAATGGCAGTAGACTATGCCACGAAGGGGACCGCGCGTTTCAAAGTGCACTTTTCCGCAAAGGCACGAGCCTTTATGCAATTCCGTCATCAAATGGTCCTCCTTGCAGGACTGGAGAATAGCCGTGCGCAAGCCCGCCTGCTTTTACATTCACGCCTTGGCTGATCGTTTTGACGACAGCACCAGCAGGAGCGCACCAAGCAGAGCCGACAGCAAAGAACCAAGCAGAACGCCAAGCTTCGTTTCATCCTGAAGCAAGGGCGAATTGGCGTAAGCGAGCAACCCGATAAACAGGCTCATCGTAAAGCCAATGCCGCAAAGGGTAGAGACGCCATACACTTGCATCCAATTTGCGCCGGCGGGACGCTCAGCCAGCCGCATTTTGATGGCAAGCCATGCAAAGGAAAACACGCCAAGCTGTTTGCCTACAAACAGGCCGGCTGCAACACCAAGCGGCACCGGATCGGCCAGATTGGAGAGCGAGACGCCGCTGAACGAAACGCCTGCATTGGCAAATCCGAATATCGGCACAATTGCAAAAGCGACCCATGGCTGGATGGCATGCTCGAGCTTGAGAAGCGGCGAATCTGCCTCACCCTTTTCGCCTTTCATGGGGATGGTCAAAGCAAGAAGCACACCTGCAATCGTCGCATGAATGCCGGATTTGAAAACCAGTATCCAAAGAATTACACCGAGCACGACATAGGCCCAGAGCCTGACCATGCCCATGAAATTTATCGCCATAAGGAGAGCAAAAACGACGGCTACACCGGCGAGGGCCGGTATGTTCAAGCCTTGCGAATAGAACAGCGCGATAATTATGACCGCACCCAGATCATCGATAATGGCAAGCGCCGTCAGAAATACTTTCAACGACATTGGAACGCGTGACCCGAGCAGCGAAAGCACGCCGAGCGAGAAAGCAATGTCTGTGGCCGATGGTATAGCCCAGCCCCGGATGGTATCGCCTTCATTGAAGGCAACGAAAATCAGAGCTGGAACGACCATCCCGCCAACGGCAGCAAAGCCGGGAAGTGCTCGCCGCGACCAGTTTGACAATTGTCCGCTGATCATCTCACGTTTGATCTCAAGGCCGACCAGCAGGAAAAACACTGCCATCAGCGCGTCATTTACCCAATGCAGGACGCTTAATCCGCCAACATACCGATGAAGCAAATCAAAATATGTCTGGCTGAGCGGAGAATTGGCGATGATCAACGCCAGCGCAGCAACCACCATGAGAATGATGCCGCCAGCGGCCTCGCTTGCCATGAATGAACGGAAGGATGCTGATAGACGGACTCGGCGGGGCGTTTTCGTGTTCATCCCGCTTTGATAGTATTCGAAGTAAGAAAACTCCACCCCAAAGTGGTTTGTAATGACATGATTGTGAGAATAGAGTTTTCTGCGTTTATAAGGACGTCACTGTCGCGGATAGAACCTCAAAATTCCGGCTAGTTCCGAACTTGCATCCTTTCCCCTGTCGGAAGGATGACTGGTGCCGTCATTTACAGGCAGTTCTTCAAAATCAAAGGGGCTGATACCCGCAAGACATGCAGCATTAACGCCGTATTCCTGTGGATTTGAGCGGCGCTGGTGATGCGTATAGATCCCGCATTTTGAACAGAAATAATGCTTGGCTGTATTCGTATTGAATTGATAAAGTGTCAGCGCGTCTTCGCCTTGCAATATTGTGATGTCACTAATATTGGCGCTCACGGCAACCGCACCACGCATCCGACAGTAGGAGCAGGTGCATCTGCGAGCACTGTGCAAGCCATTCTTCAGTCGCACATGGAACCGAACAGTGCCGCAATGGCAGGCGCCATCGATTTCGTTGATATTCTTGTCCATGGCACCTCCTGCGCTGTACCTTATCCCTAAAACAATAATGGCGGCCACGTAGGCCGCCATTAAATTTTAAGTTAGCTTGATCAGCCGTTTGCAGCCATTTTCTGTGGCTGGCTGTCACGTTCCTTCTTGAGAAGCTCGGCAACCAGAAAAGCAAGCTCCAAAGCCTGATCGGCATTAAGGCGCGGATCACAATGGGTGTGGTAGCGATCCTGCAGATCTTCAGCAGAGATAGCGCGCGCACCACCCGTGCACTCCGTCACATTATTGCCTGTCATCTCAATGTGGATGCCGCCTGGATATGTTCCCTCGGCATGATGAACTGCAAAAAAGCCCTCAACCTCCTTAAGGATGCGGTCGAATGGACGTGTCTTGTAGCCATTGGCAGTGATGGTATTGCCATGCATCGGATCACAGGACCAGACGACATTGCGGCCTTCCTTTTGCACGGCGCGGATCAGCTTTGGCAAATGATCTCCAACCTTGTCGTGACCGAAGCGGGCAATCAATGTCAGGCGACCAGCCTCGTTTGCAGGATTGAGCAGATCAATCAGACGCAAAAGATCGTCGGGCTCCAAGCTTGGTCCGCACTTGAGGCCAAGCGGGTTCTTGATGCCACGGCAATATTCAATATGCGCGTGATCAGCCTGACGGGTACGATCGCCGATCCAGATCATGTGACCTGACGTGCCGTACCAATCGCCGGACGTGGAATCCACGCGAGTCAAAGCTTCTTCATAGCCAAGCAGCAGCGCTTCATGGCTTGTGTAGAAGTCTGTCTCACGCAATTGCGCGTTTGTTTCAGCAGTAATGCCAACAGCGCGCATGAAGTCGACCGTATCGGCGATACGGCGTGCAAGCATGCCATAGCGCTCGCCTTGCGGACTGTCGGCCACGAAGCCAAGCATCCACTGGTTGACGTTCTCCAGATTGGCATAGCCGCCTTGCGCGAAGGCACGCAAAAGATTGAGCGTTGCTGCGGACTGACGGTATGCCATTTCCTGACGTGCGGGATCCGGAATACGCGATTGCTCGGTGAACTCGGTGCCATTGATGATATCACCGCGATAGATTGGCAGTTCAATGCCGTTCTTTGTTTCCGTGTCCGAAGAACGCGGCTTGGCGAACTGGCCCGCAATACGGCCAACCTTGACGATGGGCTGCGAGGCACCGAAGGTCAGAACAACTGCCATTTGTAGGAACACGCGGAAAAAGTCGCGAATATTGTCGGCGCCGTGTTCGGCGAAGCTTTCGGCGCAATCACCACCCTGCAGCAGGAAGCTTTCACCACGCGAGACAGCGGCGAGCTGCTTCTTCAGCTTGCGTGCCTCACCTGCAAAAACCAGCGGTGGATATGTCCGAAGACGGGCCTCGACATCGCTCAGAGCCTGAGCGTCCGGATAAAAAGGCACCTGCTTGATCGGTTTGCCTCTCCAGGAAGTCGGTGTCCAGTTCTTGGTCATTATTGCACCTGTTACTTGCTTTCCACTTTGGTAGCGTTTGTTTGAATTTTTCCGGTCATGCCGGAAGGCGCTCATATAGTCCAATTACGCCTGTGATACCAGTCCCGTTAACAATTACCCCGCTCATCTCTTTTGGTCATTGTGAGAAGTGCCCATCTATATTACCTTAACGTAAAAGTAAGTGTGGGAGGCTGCGATGCAGGAGATTGCTTTTAAGGCTGAAGATGGGTTTCCCTTGCGCGGCACTCTGTTCAGCGGGCCGGGGCAAAAGCCAGCGGTTCTGATCTCTTCTGCTGCCGCGGTTCCTGACAGTTTTTATCGGCATTTTGCCAACAGATTGCTTGAGCTCGGCGCTTCTCACGTACTCACTTACGATTATCGCGGAGTAGCGAAATCACAAGTTCCCAAAGGCTGGAAGCCCCGCCTCCACATGAAGGATTGGGCAGTTCTGGACATGCCTGCGGCGCTGGACGAGCTGAAGAATGCATCCGGTAACAAACCAATTGTCGGTATTGGCCATTCCTTTGGCGGGGTCGCGCTCGGCCTATGCAACCGTTCAGTTGATTTTGAGCGATATACCACCCTCGCCTCGCTGTCGGGTTACTATCGCAACACTGCCGAGCCCATTGCCGTCTTTGCCAGAATGAACCTCCTGGGCGTGCCGCTCACATATCCGCTTGGACGATTGCCCAAATGGAGCGGAATAGGCGAAGCCCTTCCCGGCAGCATTTTCCGTGACTGGGCGCGTTGGTGCCGCAATCGGAACTTCTTATTCGAAGACCCAAAAGTTCCTGAAGCACGGCATTTTTCAGCAGTGGAGATACCGGTTCTGGGCATTGGCATAAATGACGACCCTTGGGGAACGCCAAGGGCTGTTCGATTATTCCTCGAAAGGCTGGTGAATGCAGATGTTCACGAGCTTTGGTTATCACCGGAAAACCGCGCCGATCAGATCGGCCATCTTGGTTATTTCCGCAAAACCCGCGCTGAAACTCTCTGGCCAGACGTGATGGGCTGGTTGCTGAACGGGACGCTGCCCGCAAACGCCATAAAACGCGTTGGCGCTCGTGCAGCATAAGACCAAGGTCGTGCTTTAAACGGAGACAATATTCCCTATTGTCGTTTCTTATTTTGATTTCTCTTATTTATTGTACGTAGGCGTGTGAGCCCCCTTAGCGACGAGGAAGAGGCAAAAATTCAGGCTGGCATTGCAAATGATCCAGATAATCCTGAGTGGACGGAGGAAGAACTGAAGAATGCGCGCCCATTTCGCGAAGTCTTCCCCGAACTGGCGAAAAAAATCGATGAGGAAATCGCCAAACGTGGCCGCCCGCTTTCTGCCACGACCAAACAGCCGGTAACGATACGCCTCGATCCTGACGTGATTGCCAAGTTCAAAGCGACGGGCAAGGGCTGGCAGTCCAGGATTAACGAAGTGCTCCGGCAAGCAAAAGTCTAATTTCCATCAAATTCAGTCGACGCGTTCGCCTTTGATAAGGCGATAGCTAGGCTTGTACATTGTAACAAGCTCCTCCGAAGCGGTCGGGTGAACCGCCATTGTCCGGTCAAAATCGTCTTTGGTGCAGCCCGCTTTGATCGGAATGCCCAAAAGCTGCGCCATTTCGCCAGCATCCGGCCCAAGGATATGGGCACCCACCACTTTGCGGCTCGCCGCATCGACAATGAGCTTGGTCAGCATCCTTTCTGTTGACCCGGAGAGCGTATTGCGCATCGGGCGGAACAAGGCCCTGTAGACTTCAACCTCGTCGAACTTCTTGGCGGCTTCCTCTTCCGAGAGACCCACCGTACCGATCTCGGGCTGCGAAAACACCGCCGTCGCGATATCATTGTGGTCAGGCTTGGTGGGATTATCCTTGAATACCGTTTCAAGAAAACACATAGCTTCATGAATGGCCACCGGGGTTAGCTGTACGCGATTTGTTACATCGCCAACCGCCCAGATATTTCCCACAGTCGTGCGTGAATAGTCGTCAACCTTAATGGCGCCAATCTCATCAACTTCGACGCCGACCTGCTCCAGACCGAGCTTTTTTGTGTTCGGCACACGCCCAATTGCCAACATGACCTGATCTGCAACAAGTTCGTCATCTGACGATAAATGCACGTCGAGGCGACCGTCAGTATTACGCTTGACCTCTTTCAATATTTCGCCACAGCGGATTTTTATGCCTTTGGCTTCCATCGCCTCGTGCAAAAGATGCCGCAGATCATGGTCGAACCGCGAAAGTATCTCCTTGCCACGATAGACAAGGGTGACGTCGACACCCAGGCCGTGGAAGATATTTGCAAACTCGACAGCTATATAACCCCCACCGGCGATTATAATGGCCTTCGGCAGCTGTTCCAGATGAAATGCCTCGTTGGAGCTTATGCAAAACTCGTAGCCCGGCAATGCGGCATGCGGGTTTGGGTGCCCACCAACAGCGATCAATATCTGATCAGCCGTAATGCGCTTACCGGTTTTGAGGATTTCAATTGTGTGAGCGTCGATCAGCACTGCTCGGCTGTCAAATATCTCGACATGCGAATTATCCAGCCCCTTGCGATACAGCCCTTCCAGCCGCGCAATCTCACGATCCTTGTTGGCAACCAGCGTGGCCCAGTCAAAGCTGACAGGTCCAACCGTCCAGCCATAACCAGCGGCTGCTTCAAAATGCTCTGGAAACTGCGAGGCATAAACAAACAGTTTTTTGGGAACGCAGCCGCGTATGACACAAGTTCCGCCCATGCGAAACTCTTCGGCAAGGCCGACCTTTTTGCCCATTGCGCCCGCAAGCCTGCCAGCGCGAACACCCCCGGACCCTCCCCCGATAACAAAAAGGTCGTAGTCATATGATGTCATGGGGGAGCACTCCGAATCTTTGCCTGAGCAACTATATGGGACTTATCCAAACGATTTAAAAGCACAAAGCCCGGCTTGAACCGGGCTTTGAAATCAAGTTACCGTAGAGTTAGCTCACGGCTTGGGGGCTTCCGGTGCTGCGGGAGCAGGCGATGTTGCCGCCGCTGCTGCAACAACCTTTTCGGCAACAGCCTGAGCCAGATCGCGGGCTATACCGCGCTGCCAGATGCCGGCGGCCTTCAGAACTTCACGCGTAACAATCGGGCCTTCCGAAAGGAGCTTTTTTCCAGCTGGAGAATTGTAAAAACCAGTGATGGCATTCAGGTCTTCTTCAGTGAAAGAAACAGCATATGCACGGGCTGCTTCGTTTTCGAGATCACCGCGACGCGAAGCCAAAACCAAAGCCTGTTCATCGACAGTGGTGCTGATGATCGATTCCAGGTTCGGGTCTTTCTGGATCAGCTCCGACTTCAGCTGCTGGGCAACCATTGGCAAAATTGTATCGAATTGATCGGTGGTCTTGATAGCCGTAACAGCGGCGCGTGCAGCAGCCAGATGTGATGGAGTGATCTCCTGCGCTTGTGCAGAATAAACACCGCCCAGCATGATTGCGATGGACAAGGGTGCAATCAAGCGGCGAAAGCCAGTTGCTCGGTTCATGAATTTATCGCTCCGTTTTTCGTTGTACGCGTCTCACCCGAAACATCTCCAAGCTTGCAGATGAAACAACCAATTCTAATATTACTGCGCGCCTAGGCAGATGGGGCACGCTGCAATGTTTGAATACCGTCAGCACCGGCCAATATGGCTGTATGCGCCAGATTCAGAAACAATCCATGCTCCACCACGCCGGGAATGGCATGCAAAGCATTGGACAACGCTCTTGTATCCGGAATGCGGCCAAAAGATGCATCCAGGATCAAATGTCCACCGTCCGTTACAAATGGCTCTGTAACAAATGCATCGCCTCCCGTCACCCTTAATGTAAGGGTGCCCGACAGACCCAACCCCGCAGCCGCCCGCTCGATCGCCAGCTTTGTCGCGGCCAGTCCGAAGCGATTGATTTCGATGGGCAGCGGAAAAGCGCCGAGCACATCGACGAACTTTGAAGCATCGGCAATTACGATCATCCGGCTTGAAGCTGCGGCAACGATCTTTTCACGCAGCAGCGCCCCTCCGCCACCTTTGATAAGGCTGAGCTGTGCATCAATCTCGTCGGCACCATCAATGGTAAGGTCAAGCTGCGGCGTTTCTTCAAGCGTTGACAAGGGCACAGAAAGCTCGCGGCAAAGCGCTGCTGTCCGTTCCGAGGTGGGCACGCCAATGACAGATATTCCCTCCTCGACTTTTTTTGCCAAAAGGCGAACAAACTCTTCTGCCGTCGATCCCGTGCCAATACCAAGACGCATGCCATCCTCGACGTAGGTCAATGCCGCAGCGGCAGCTTCGATCTTCAGTGTTCTCGGATCCATGGGTGATGCGTCCTCTTGCAGCTTTGACATGCCATCTTTTTGCATTGACATTGGGCTCCCTAACACGTCAGTCAAAAGGGTCAAGACCAGTGGTGATCGAAAAGGGATGCGAATGTTTGAATCAGACCGCTGGCCTTTTGATTTTGGCCGGTTTGACACCCACAAAGCGATTGCAGGAATAAGATGTCTCAACCCATTATAGTATTCGACCTTGATGGAACGCTGGTAGATACAGCTCCTGATCTTCTCGACAGTCTCAATCATTGTCTGAATGCAGCAGGAATGCAAAAAGTCGACCCGGTGGCGCTGCGTCGCTATGTCGGTCAAGGCGGCCGCGTCATGATCGAGCGTGCTTTTGAGGCACAGCAAAAACTCTTGAGCCCGGAACAACTCGACTGGCTTCTCGGTCTTTTTATCGAGCATTATAGTGCAAATATGCCAGGACACTCCGCGCTTTATGAAGGCGTTGCACAGGCAATGGACGAGCTTGCCAATGCCGGTTACCTCCTTGCTATCTGCACGAATAAGTTTGAAGGTTTGGCCGTATCGCTGCTGGGCCACCTTGGAGAGACATCCCGTTTCGCCGCCATTACCGGTGGTGATACGTTTGCCTTCAGAAAACCCGATCCACGGCATCTCATTGAGACAATCCGGCTGGCAGGCGGAGACGTCGACAGAGCCGTGATGGTGGGCGACAGTCATACGGACATCAACACAGCCAAAGCAGCCGGAATTCCGGTGATCGCAGTTGATTTCGGCTATTCCGATATGCCGGTTGCGACTTACGATCCCAGCCGCGTCATTTCACATTATCGCGAGTTGAGCGTCGAGATGACCGGGAATTTGATTGCTGCCGTGAACGCATAGGCCAGAGGAAGGAACAAAGCATCGCGATGCGCGTTTCTGTTGTAGAATGATGCCGACAAAATTGGTTCGTCATTAGAACGAAGTGTTTGATACTTCGGGAAACTCTGGAGGAACGATGAAAAAGCTCACTTCAATTCTGACAGCAATGGCCATGTCTGTCGGTATGCTATCGGCGGGTGCCGTTCCGGCAATTTCCGCACCGCTTGCGCCTGTCGCTATCGAAACCAGCAATGCGAATGTGCAAACCGTGCGTGATCGCAGAACCATTTTTTACAACAAGCATCAACAATATATGAGCCGTGGTGATCGCTGGCGCGGCGACAGGCATTGGCGCGGCGATCGTGGCTGGCGAGGAGATCGCGGCTGGAGAGGCGACAGATATTGGCGCGGCCATCGCGGTTGGCGTCATCATCGTCCGGGATATCGTTATTATGACGGCGCATGGTTCCCGCTGGCCGCCTTTGGCACGGGCGTGATTGTTGGCAGCACTGTTAATCGCCCGGCATATCGTGGCGTCCGTTCGCATACTCAATGGTGCTATGACCGATATCGTTCATATCGTGCGTCGGACAACACATATCAGCCCAATTACGGTCCGCGCCGCCAGTGCAACTCACCCTATTAAGGTGGTGTGACTCGATTCTTTGGCCCGGCTATCACAGCCGGGCCCATTTCTAGTTAGCCGACATCAATGAAATGCCTTCATATTAGACGAAGGCTTTTTGCTCTTGCCCATAAGATATCATAGCTGCCTAGTTTTTAGCCCCTCTTATCCGTGGCGGATGTTAACGGAGGAATGTGCTTGCATTTTTCCCCGAACGCGCTTGAATGTCAGTTGTATAAAAGGGGATTTGAGTGAAGCCATTTGACGAGATGATCAAGACCGGCGACGAGGTCCGTCCGCCATATGACCAGCTGAAAAGCTGGCTCGATACGCAAAATCCAGGCCGACTGGCGCAAAAAGCACTCGACGCTGAGAATGTTTTTCGTAAAACCGGTATTACTTTCGCCGTCTATGGCGACGAAGAGGCTGCCGAGCGGCTTATTCCTTTCGACATTATCCCGCGCATTATAACAGGCAATGAATGGCGACGCCTTTCCCAAGGTATCGAACAGCGCGTGATGGCTCTTAACGCCTTTCTTGATGACATTTATCACCGTCAGGAAATCATCCGCGCCGGGCGCATACCCCGCGAATTGTTTACACATAATGATGCTTATCTGCCGGAAATGGTCGGATTCCGCCCGCCGGGCAATGTCTATACCCATATTATTGGCGTCGATATCGTCCGCACGGCCGAAAACCAGTTCTATGTGCTTGAAGACAACGCGCGAACCCCTTCCGGCGTGTCATACATGCTGGAAAATCGCGAAACAATGATGCAGCTCTTTCCGGAACTGTTTCAGCAGATCAAGGTTCGTCCGGTAGAGACCTATCCGAAAATGCTGCGGCAGTCCCTGGCGGCTGTGGCACCGCCCGGATGCAACGGCACACCGACAATCGCGGTTCTGACACCCGGCATCTATAATTCCGCCTATTTCGAACACGCGTTCCTGGCCGATCAGATGGGTGTGGAACTAGTCGAGGGCGGCGACCTGAAGGTCGAAAATGGCAAGGTCGTCATGCGCACGACCGAAGGCAACCGCGCCATCGACGTATTGTATCGCCGCGTGGATGATTCCTATCTCGACCCCCTCACCTTCCGCCGCGACTCGGCGCTTGGCGTTGCCGGTATCATGGATGTGTATCGGTCAGGCAACATCACCATAGCCAATGCGCCGGGAACCGGGATTGCTGACGACAAGGCGCTTTATTCCTACATGCCGGAAATCGTCGAATTCTACACCGGGCGAAAGGCAATACTGGAAAACGTCCCGACCCATCGTTGTTCCGAACCGGACACGCTGAAATATGTCCTCGAAAATCTCAGCGAACTTGTGGTCAAGGAAGTGCATGGTTCCGGCGGCTATGGAATGCTGGTCGGACCGGCTGCCTCCAAAAAAGAGTGCGAGGATTTTGCACTCAAATTGAAGGCCAACCCCAAAAATTACATCGCCCAGCCAACATTGGCGCTATCGACCACACCGATCATGACGGAAAAAGGTCTCGCGCCACGCCACGTGGATTTGCGGCCTTTCGTGCTCGTTTCGGACCGTATCCGCATCACACCCGGTGGGTTGACACGCGTGGCGTTGAAGGAAGGCTCGCTGGTGGTCAACTCAAGTCAGGGAGGCGGCACAAAGGACACATGGGTGTTGGACGATTAGGTTCAATCGACTGCCGATAATTGCGGAAATAAGGGTCATCCATAAGGCCCCCGATGAATAAAAGAGGGATTTTATTAGAAAATGCTACTTGGGCGCACCGCAAACGGTCTTTACTGGATGTTTCGCTATATAGAGCGGGCAGAAAACATGGCTCGGTTGATCGATGCCGGGTTGCGCATGGCGCTGACCAAAACATCCGATGCACCCGAAGAATGGTCATCCGTATTGATGAGCGCCGGTGTGAAGATCGGTTACGACAACAAGTACAAGGAATATAACGCCAGCCTCGTTTCGGATTTTCTCCTGCGTGATCCGAGCAATCCCTCAAGTGTCATGTCCTGCGTCGAAACAGCCCGCTCAAATGCGCGCATGGTGCGTACCGCTTTGACCCGCGAAGCCTGGGAAAGCGTCAATGAAACCTGGATGGTGTTGAAGTCGACCTTGGCCTTAGCAGTTCCCGAAACAGACTTGCCACGCGTTCTCGACCAGATCAAACGTGAAACAGCAATCATTCGCGGCGCTTTTCATGGCACGATGCTGCGCAACGAGATTTTCAATTTCGCTCGGATCGGCACCTTTATTGAGCGGGCCGACAATACAGCGCGAATTCTCGACGTAAAATATTATGTGCTTCTGCCATCGATTTCCTATGTCGGTACAACGCTGGACAATTTTCAGTGGGAGTCCATTTTGCGGTCGGTTTCCGCCCATCGCTCCTATCGCTGGGTCTATGATATCGAATATAGCCCTGTGAATATTGCTGATTATCTGATCCTTAATTCACGAATGCCCCGTTCGCTGAATTTCTGCTATTCCAATATAGTCGACAATCTTAAACATCTGGCGATTGATTACGGTGCCCGGCACGAATGCCACGATATGGCAGAGGGCATCATGACGCGCCTTGAGAACAATGATATCCGCACGATCTTCGACAATGGATTGCATGAATTCCTGAGCGATCTCATCTATCAAACAACTGGCTTGAGCAGTAAAATTGCCAAAGCCTACAATTTTGATTGAAACCCATGCTTCTGAACATCCAGCATAATTCCCACTACCGCTACGATGCGCCCGTTCACTATGCCATTCAGCGGTTGCGCCTTCATCCGCAAAGCTCTCCGGGTCAGAAAGTCATCGACTGGACAGTAACCGTGGACGGCGCAACCCAGGAAGCAAATTACCGCGACGGCTATGGCAACCGGACCATGTTGATCAGTGTTGACCGGGGAACAGAAGAACTCGTGATCCGCGCCGCAGGACATGTTGAAACAGAAGACAGGAGCGGCGTTCTCGGCAAGGTCTATAATTTCATGCCGACCTGGCTCTATGAGCGCGAAACCGAACTGACGGCGGCTGGTGAGGCGATCAAGGATCTGGCAGCAGGATTGCCGGCAAAATCGGACAGGCTGGAAATATTGCATGAGTTGATGGGAGCGTTGAACCGCAAGCTGGTTTATACGCCCAACTCAACCACCATCAACACAACCGCCGAAGAGGCGCTTCGACTTGGGACCGGGGTCTGCCAGGATCATACCCATGTATTTTTGTCAGCTGCCAGACTTTTGGGTATACCTGCCCGCTATGTCTCCGGCTATCTTATGATGAACAATACGATTGAACAGACCGCCAGCCATGCTTGGGCGGAAGCACATATAGATGGGCTGGGATGGGTAGGCTTCGACGCCGCTAACGACCTTTGTCCGAACGAGACCTATGTCCGCATCGCCTGCGGGCTAGATTATCGGGAAGCAGCGCCTGTTTCCGGAATACGCTTTGGACCATCAATTGAATCACTTGCCGTCGAGGTCAATGTAGAGCAGTAATCGCTTTATATTTCGAACTTGGGATTCGCTATGACTTATTGCGTCGGGCTCAAACTGGACCGTGGGCTTGTGTTTATGTCTGACACAAGAACCAATGCGGGCGTCGACAACATTTCGACATTCAAGAAAATGTACACTTGGGCCAAAACGGGCGACCGGGTGATTACCCTTTTATCGGCCGGCAATCTAGCAACCACGCAGGCCGTTATCAGCATTCTCAACGAGCGGACGAAAACGCCCTCTGAACGCTCGCCTTCAATTTACGAGATGCCTTCGATGTTTCAGACAGCAAGGCTGGTCGGAGACACGATTCGCGATGTGATCCACCAAGTGGATAGTGGCGGTCAGCGGGCCGATTCCTTCGGAGCTTCGATTATTCTTGGTGGTCAGATAAAGGGCGGCGACCCTCGGCTTTTCCTTATTTATCCTGAGGGAAACTTTATTGAATCGACGCAGGACACGCCCTTCTTCCAAATTGGCGAACATAAATATGGTAAGCCGATCATCGTGCGGTCTTACGATCCCGCGATGACTTTCGAGGAAGCGACAAAGCTATTGCTGGTTTCATTTGATTCTACGTTGAAATCGAATCTGTCGGTTGGACTGCCGCTCGATCTGCAATTTTACGAATCAGACAGTTTCCGTCTCGGGTTTGAGAAGCGTATCGAGCGCAATGATCCCTATTACGAGATCGTCTCGGAAGGCTGGTCGCAGGCTTTGAAACTTGCGTTCCAGAGCCTGCCGCCCTTTGAAATCAAATCGCGCGATTAAATTCGCTCAGAGATTTGCTGTTTGAATGGTGTCAGCCTGACGGACGGCCTGTGTCTTGAGAATAGCCTTTTGAAGATAGGCGTCGCGCTCATAGACGTCATCGTAATAATGAATTTGCCCAGTCGCCGCATCCGGCCAAGCTGTGAAGTAGGAGACGTAAACCGGAAGCTGTGATTTCACCTTCACGTTACGCTCGTTCTTGCCGAAATACTGGTTTAACTCCTCCACAGGCATTTCAAGCACTGCAGCTGCCATATCGCGTGGACGCTCCAAACGGATGCAACCATGGCTCAAAGCGCGCATATCCTTCTTAAAATATGACTTTGCAGGCGTGTCATGCATGTAGATGTCATGGCTGTTGGGGAACAATATCTTCAACTCACCAAGAGCATTGTCCAGGCTTGGCTTCTGTCGGATGCCAACGCCGCCGCCGTTTGATGCAACCTGCCCCCAATTGACTGAACTTGATGGAACCACCCGGCCGGACTTGTCGTAGACTTCATAGCCACTATTTTCGAGATAGGATGGATTGTTCAGGATTTTTGGCATCATCTCATTGAGAATGATGGAGCGCGGCACCCCCCAAGACGGGTTAAAAACCACCGTTTCAATCGTATCATTGAAGAAATAGGTCTGGTTCTTCGCAGACCCGACAACAACATTCATCGCCAATTTCTCAGCATTATCGTTGAAATATTGTGCGCGATATGCTGGCTGATTAATGAAGACATAGCGACTGCCAAAATCACGAGGCATCCAGCGCAAACGCTCCATCGAATAGAGAATCCGGTCGCGCTTGGACGCGCTGCTCTCGCCCTGAAGAGTTTTTATCGTGGCATTGCCGATAACGCCGTCCGCCTGTCGTCCCTGCGATTTTTGATAGTCCTTAACCGCCTCGACAAGACTTACATCATAGGTTTCAGCAGTTTCATTCGCCTGCAGAACCGCATCATGCTGAAGAAGATAATCCTTGGGTGCTTTTGCCCTGATGAGAGCAACCACATTCTTCAACTCGGCATTGCTTTCGCCAGGACGGATCAATGTGCCGGGCGCGATATGAATAGAAGGGCCAGCAGTGTCAGCTATGGCATGCAAATTCTGCTTAAGCTCGGTGTACCATTTGTTTTGCGGTTCAAATCCCGCTAAGACGGCGCTCGCATCGCCAGCCGACGCAAGCTGATCGATAACGTTGCGCGGCTTTACATTGTCCGTATTCAGATCGTGAAATCCGCTCAGGCGATTAGGATTGATGCGGCCATCCCCCTGATCCATCGCATAACGAAGGGCGCGGGCGGACAGTGAAAGTTCGAACTCGGCAAGCTCCTTCAATCGAGCAGGAATATCGCTCCGCTCATAATCATCTCCGGGTACTTTTACGGCATAGTCCTGAGGATCAAGCCCGCTTTCCGCAGCCTTTGCGAACAATGCAATAACGGCTTTGGCTTTCGGCGAAACATCATAGGATACAGTCCATATCGGGTTCTTGCCGGATGCATAATAAGCGACAATTGCATCAGCAATGTCCTTCTCCGCTTTCACATGCGCTTCGCGAAGATGATCGATCTTCAAACCGAACTGGTCCATCTCCATGGATGGCGCAACACCGGTGCCGACATGTGCGGAAGCTGTCAGTTGCGGGTCAATCTTCGTCAAATCGATCTGAACCAGCGCATCCGCTTTGTAGTCATAATTCTTGGGCGCAGTGACCGTTACACGCTTGATTGGCGCGCGTGACGCGGGCGCAGAATTCTGGTCTACGTTGACCCTTGGTTCTGGCGGCATGACAGGCTGGGATTGAACCCGGCGACCGGGGAACAGAAGCTCCATCAGATTATTGGCTGCCGAAGCTTGCGGCACAGCACTCGCCGTTGCCGACAACATTGCGGCCAGAAAGAGTGCTCGTTTTTTTGAGAAAGAAGTCATGGTGCTCGCCCAGCTGGAACAGTCTCGCCCGCAGTCAAAAGCGGGCTATCAATTTGGTGTCGTTCCAGTTTCGGCGCATCTTGTTTAGAATGTTTTAACAATGCTCCGCCGCCGGCAGATAATTCTCAGGCGACGCATTTTCGGCACTCACCCCGACTCAAAGATTAACGCGATTCACATCGAATTTCATTTTGATTCACTACACGACGAGTTGATCATAGGCATTCTTTTCCCAAACATGCAATAATGTCACAGTACAAGCGGTCGAAACATCGAATTGGGGGATACGATGATTGGAGTTTATCGCGTATTTTTAGTATGTCTTGGCGTTTTTTGTCTAAGTTGCTTCGGCGCAACAGCAAAATCAATGGATAGTAACCTTGGGAAAAGAAAACACCCAAACAACGGATATCAAATTCAGTCGACAAAATTTAAATCTGATTTTTCGCCAATTGCACGGAAAAGTGTTGCTTTTCCTTCCAAATATTCAGCCGGAACCATAGTCATACGAACCGGCGAACGGCGACTTTATCATGTGACAGCAGAAGGCCGCGCATTGGCTTATGGAATCGGTGTCGGCAAGACCGGCTTCACCTGGAGTGGAAGCAACAAAATTTCGCGCAAGGCCGAATGGCCGGGCTGGACGCCGCCAGCGCGCATGCGCGCCCGCGAAGCAAAGAAGGGACGCATCCTTCCCGCTTATATGCCCGGAGGGCCGAACAATCCTCTCGGCGCAAGAGCCCTGTATATTGGTTCGACAATCTATCGCATTCACGGAACCAACCAGCCGTGGACGATTGGTCACGCCATGTCATCGGGCTGCATAAGAATGGCGAATGATGACGTGAAACATCTCTATGCCAATGTCGGTGTCGGCACGCGTGTCGTCGTTCTGCGGTAGCTTATGAGTGTTTCCGGCTGACCGGCTCGCGGCTAAGGCCTTTTTGCGTTAACTCGTCGAGATATGCCTGCCAGCGTGTGTCCTTATTCCGGCCAAGATCGATCAGATAGTCCCAGCTGAATAGGCCGGTGTCATGCATGTCGTCAAACGTGATTCGCACTGCGTAATTGCCAATAGGCTCCATCTTGGCAATCTCGACATTGATCTTACCGGGGACGGTCACGCGCTGTTCGGGAGAATGCCCCTGCACCTCCGCAGATGGCGATGCCACGCGCAGCAATTCAGCGCTTAAATCATAACGCTCGCCATTATCGAATGTAACGACCAGCGACTTTCGATCCTTGCTGACGCGTAGTTCCTTTGGCCAAGCATCGGTCATTACTGATATCCCTGTTTTTATTTGGTGTAGGCGTTGTCGTTGATTGCTGCAAGCGCCAAGACGGCGCCTCTTAATTCCGCCGATCCTTATAAGCAAATGTGCGAAAACGTCTCAGCTATAAGGCATAGACGCCATTCGCAATAACTGGACAAGTCCTTGACGCCGCACTATCTCTGGGTGAGGAGGAAGCTCTTGAACCATTTGGCAACATTCGACCAGACGCCAACGCAGACAAGCATGATCGACCCTTTCGGGCGGACGATCAATTATCTGCGCGTGTCGGTAACGGATCGCTGTGATTTCCGCTGCACCTATTGCATGTCGGAACATATGACATTCCTACCGAAGAAAGAACTTCTGACGCTCGAAGAACTGGATCGTCTGTGCACTGCCTTTATCGAAAAAGGCGTGAAACGGCTAAGGCTCACGGGTGGTGAGCCATTGGTGCGCAAGAATATCATGCATCTTATCAGCGAGATCTCCCGACATTTGCGTTCAGGCGCTTTGGATGAACTGACGCTGACAACAAATGGCTCACAGCTCGCGCGGTTTGCGCATGAACTGGCGGACCTTGGGGTAAAACGCATCAATGTATCGCTGGATACGCTTGACGCTGCAAAGTTCAAGGCCATCACACGTTGGGGTGATCTTGGCCGAGTGATGGAGGGCATTGATGCTGCGCAGGACGCTGGAATCAAGGTCAAGCTGAATGCTGTCGCGCTCAAAGATTTCAACGATATCGAAATTCCGCACATGATCCGCTGGGCACATGGACGCGGCATGGACTTGACACTTATCGAAACCATGCCAATGGGCGAAATTGATCTCGACCGAACGGACCAATATCTTCCCTTGTCGCTGCTCAGAACAAGGCTGCGGGAAGAATTCACGCTGAACGATATTCCTTACAAGACGGGTGGCCCTGCCCGTTATGTCGAAATTCCGGAAACGGGTGGTCGCGTCGGCTTCATCACGCCGATGACGCATAATTTCTGCGAAAGCTGCAATCGTGTTCGCCTGACTTGTACCGGGACACTTTATATGTGCCTGGGCCAGGAGGATGCAGCAGATTTGCGTGCTCCCTTGCGGGCATCCGAAGGCAACGAGCTCCTAAGCAACGCTATTGACGAAGCTATCGGCCGCAAACCGAAGGGCCATGACTTCATTATTGACCGCCGCCATAATCGCCCGGCAGTTTCCCGCCATATGAGCGTGACCGGCGGCTAAAATTCCAAAGATTCCGCATGCACAATATTGCTTTCGTTGATATATCAATGACAGCGATTCTGGAGGAGAATCGTCCTGCCCAGCGGAAGTAAAAAATCTTGGCGCTATCTCCCAATTTGCGCGGAAGTCTGCACATGGCTATCGGCATGGCGTGCTTCACTTTCAATGACGCGACAGTGAAGTTTGTCGCCGAAGAAATGAACATGGGCCAGGTCATGCTGGTTCGCAGCACCATAGCGACAGTGTTAATCGTGGCTCTGGCCTGGTATCAGGGGATGCTGATCCCGATCCGGCAGGCGCTTCATAAGATGACGATATTGCGCGTTATTGGAGAAGTCGTTGGGACAATCACCTTCCTTATCGCGCTCGTTCACATTCCGCTGGCGCTAACATCCGCCATTCTTCAATCATTACCGCTTCTGGTCACACTCGGTGCGGCTTTGTTTTTCGGAGAACCCGTGGGTTGGCGTCGATGGGTCGCCATCATCATAGGCCTTGCTGGCGTTCTGATAATTGTTCGTCCCGGCCAGGAAGGAATGAGCCCCTATGTTCTGCTGATTGTGGTTACGGTGATTTTTGCGTCGTTACGAGACCTTGCAACCCGCAGAGTTCCCAAAACCATACCCGTGCTGATGATATCCGCTTTGACATCGGTCGGCGTTGGCGTCGCCGGTGCCGCGATGATTGTACCGCTGGGTGGCTGGACACCCATGTCGACCACAAATACGTTTCTGTTGATTCTTGCTGCCTGTTGCGTGATGGCAGCGTATCATTTTCTCATTCTTGCAATGCGCGAAGGTGAAATTTCGTTCGTTGCGCCGTTTCGTTATACGAGCCTTCTATGGGCAATCCTTCTTGGCTTCCTGTTTTTCGGTGATTTGCCCGATATGCCAATGATAATCGGCTCGATCATAGTTATTGGCAGCGGTCTATATACGCTTTATCGTGAGCAGATGGTGAGCCGCGCAAAGCCAGCAGCCACTGCGGCAGCGTCTTCACCCGACGGAGTCTGATCTTGAAAACAGCGGGTATCATTCTGGCGGGCGGACAATCGCGCCGCATGAATGGGTCTGACAAGGCTCTTCTACCCTTCGGCACGGGCAGACTGATCGACCATATTCACCAGCGTCTGGCACGCCAGCTACCGGTTCTAGCTCTCAACACCAATAATGATCCTGCACATTTTCGCGATCTTGGCATTCCGATTATCCCGGATGAAATTGCCGGTTACGCCGGTCCCTTGGCCGGGATACTGGCGGGAATGGAATGGGCCTCAACCCAAAGCGATGGTTTTTCGCATATCTTGACGGTTGCGACCGATACGCCTTTCTTCCCGGATAATCTTTGTGAAAAACTGAGTCAGCAAATCGCCGATGCACCAGATAGGATAGTAATTGCATCGTCGGCCGAGCGGATTCACCCTGTTTTTGGCATATGGCCGATTTCATCACGTGGTGAACTCCGTGCATGGCTGGCTGATGACGAAAACCGCCGAGTGATGAGCTGGATCGCTGCGCACCCACACAAGAGCTTTGAGTTTCCGTTGACAACGACGCAAACAGACCAGCCCATCGACCCCTTCTTCAACATAAATACGCAGGAAGATATTCTCGAAGCGCAAAAGCGATGGACGCCTTCAACATGACGACTCGCCTGTTCGGCATAACTGGCTGGAAAAATTCTGGGAAAACCACGCTGACAGTCAAGCTGGTTACAGAACTGACGCGGCGGGGCTGGAAAGTGTCGACGATCAAGCATGCGCATCACGATTTCGACATCGATAAGGAAGGCACAGACTCTTATCGCCACCGCAAAGCCGGGGCTGGCGAAGTTGCGATTGTCTCCGGTCGCCGTTGGGCGGTGATGCACGAATTGACGAATGAGGCTGAGCCGTCGCTGGCCACCATCGTGGAGCGACTCTCACCCTGCGACCTCATATTGATTGAGGGATATAAACGCGAGGGACACAAGAAGATCGAGACACGGCGTCAGGAAGGCCGCTCCGGCGAGCCCCTGACGGCAGGCGATCCGACAATCGTCGCTGTTGCCAGTGACCACGCCTTAAATGATGAAACCGTGCCGGTTTTTGAACTTGATGACGTTAATGGGCTCGCCGATATGATCGAGCGTGAAACGGGACTTCGCGTTTGATGTGTTTGAATGTGTCTTTTCATCCCGTATGTGTGAAATAAAAATATAGAGGCCTCAAATATCGGGAATTTTTACGGTCGGATTCGTTAAACGGCACACGATTCCCGGTTGCTTTTCCTTGAAAACTAGTGGGAATATCGGTGTCAGGAGCAGTGACGTAAACTGCGACTTTGCTCGGAAGGCTGTCCAGAAAAAACAGGGGAACAGCCGGGCTTATAAAAGAGAGGTTCAAATAAATGCGTACAACCAAGCGTCTCACAATCGCGATTTCTGCTGCAGCCCTCGCCTTAACCATGGGCGCAGCCCATGCACAGGATGCGCTGAAGATCAAAATCGCTTCCGAGGGAGCTTACCCTCCTTTCAACAATCTGACCTCGGACGGCAAGCTTGAAGGTTTCGACATCGATATTGGCAAGGCGCTGTGCGAAGAGATGAAGGCAGATTGCACTTTCGTCACGCAGGATTGGGATGGAATGATCCCAGCACTTCAGGCTGACAAATTCGATGCTGTTATCGCTTCCATGTCGATCACCCCGGAACGTCTGAAGCAGGTCGACTTCTCCAAGAAATACTACAACACGCCGCCAGCAATCGCTGTACCGAAAGATTCCGATATCAAGGATGTCTCACCGGAATCGCTGAAGGGCAAATCCCTTGGCGTTCAAGGTTCGACAAGCCACTCCAACTTTGCTGAAGCCAAATATAGCGGCTCTGACATCAAAATGTATCCGACTGCCGACGAGTATAAGCTCGACGTTTCAAACGGCCGTATCGACGCGGTTATGGATGACGTAGTTGTACTTAGCCAGTGGGTGGACAGTGATGCCGGTTCTTGCTGCAAGATCCTCGGTACAATTACCCCTGATATCGCGATTCACGGCCCAGGTGCTGGTGTGACTGTCAAAAAGGGCAATACTGCTCTGGCAGACAAGTTCAGCGAAGCGATTGCCGCGATCCGTAAGAACGGAAAGTACAAGGAAATCAACGATAAGTACTTCAAGTTCGACGTATATGGTGCAGAAAACTAAGATAAAAAGTTGATCTGACAGGCAGATGGCGGATAAAACTGCCATCTGCGAACTTACAAAAATGACGGGTTGGGGAATTGCCCGCGAGATATGAAAGTTGCCTATGGAAGGCTCAATAGCACTCTTGGGTTTTGGCGAAGGCGGATGGGGCCTGAGCATAGCCAGCGGAATTCTTGTCACTGTGACGCTGGCGCTTGCCACCCTCCCTTTGGGATTGGCGATCGGATTTTTCGTCGCCCTCGGTAAACAGTCAGAAGAACCTTCGGTCAAACTCGCCGCCAACATGTACACGACGATATTTCGTGGCTTGCCCGAGCTGTTGACGCTGTTTCTGGTCTATTATGGCGGACAGATCGGCGTTCAAAAAATCGGTCAATTGCTCGGTTATACCGGCGCCATAGAGATAAACTCCTTTATCGCGGGCATGTTCGCCTTGGGCACGGTCTTCTCATCCTATGCAAGTGAAGTTTTTCTCTCCGCATTTCGTGTTATTCCCAAAGGGCAATATGAAGGTGGCTATGCGATTGGTCTTTCCTATGGGCAAACCATGCGCAAGATTATCCTGCCGCAATTGATCCGTATCGCCCTGCCCGGTCTAGGTAATCTCTGGCTGATATTGCTGAAAGATACGGCGCTTGTGTCGGCCATCGGCCTTGCGGATATTTTGCGCCAGACTGCAGTGGCGGCACGTGTAACGAAGCAAGCCTTCCTGTTCTACGGAACCGCCTGTCTCATTTTCCTTATACTCGGCATCCTTTCATCATTCGTCATTAACGGTATTGATCGCTGGGCGGCCAAGAGCGGGGCAAAAAGATGACCGATAATGCAATCGCCCCCTCTGCAGCAGCAGTGCGCCGACCACCATCGCCGCCCAAGCCATGGACGAAAACACGCATTATCGGCCATGTGCTGGTGGGCCTTTGGACGGCTCTGATCGTCGGTCTGATATATTTTCTCTTTGTCGCCTGGGACAGAGAACTTATCGATAAATATGCTCCGACTTACCTGTCCGGGCTTTGGACCACAATAACCCTTGTCCTCGCATCAGTGATTATCGGTGCAGTGCTTTCTGTTCCGATTGCGCTTGGCCGGATGAGTAAAAATCGGGTCATATCCTCCATAGCCTATTTCTATGTCTACTTTTTCCGCGGAACGCCGCTGATCGCTCAGGTTTTCCTGATCTATTACGGCCTTGGATCGTTCAGCAAAGAACTTCAGGCGATCGGGCTTTGGGGGTTCTTTCGCGAAGCCTGGTACTGCGCATTGCTATCCTTTGCACTAAACACCGCCGCCTATCAGGCGGAAATCCTGCGCGGCGCTGTTCGCAGCGTTGCACCGGGGCAATGGGAAGGCGCAGCCTCCTTGGGTATTTCCAAGTTTGTGACATTCCGCAAAGTCATCTTGCCTCAGGCATTGATCGTGGCTTTGCGGCCCTACGGCAATGAATTGATCCTGATGATCAAAGGCTCAGCTATTGTGGCGCTGATTTCAGTCTATGATCTTATGGGCTATACCAAACTGGCCTATTCACGCACCTTTGACTTCCAGACCTATCTCTGGACTGCAATCATATATCTATTGCTGGTTGAAGCTTTGCGCCATTTATGGGACTGGATGGAACGCCGCATCACCCGCCATTTGACTCGCTAAAACCCGATCACAAAGAGAATCTCATGCTCAAAATCTGGGGTCGAACAAATTCGACCAACGTCAAAAAAGTCCTGTGGGCTGCCGAAGAAGCAGGCGCTCCCTATGAAAATATCGCTGCTGGCGGCGCATTTGGCATAGTCAGTGATCCGGAATATCGTGCCAAAAATCCGAATGGACTTGTGCCGACACTAGAGGATGGCGACCTGATCCTTTGGGAAAGCAATACGATTGTCCGTTATCTGGCCGCTCAATATGGCGTTTCGGAGCTTTTTATTGCCGATGCGGGACAACGCGCAAAAGCAGAACGCTGGATGGATTGGACAACATCCTCGCTTGCGCTTCCGTTCCGTGATCTGTTCTGGAATGTCGTACGCTTGGCGCCAGACAAGCAGGATCTTGCGGCCAAGGAAACCGGTTTTCAAAACTGTAGCAAATTATTTGCGATGGTCGATGATGCTCTGGCATCACAACCCTATCTGTCGGGCTCAAAGTTCGGCATCGGCGATATTCCGCTCGGCTGCTTCGCCTATGCCTGGTTTGAAATGCCGATTGATCGTCCAGAACTGCCACATCTGAAGAGTTGGTATGAGCGGCTGAAAACCCGCCCCGCCTATCAGAAATCGGTAATGACTCCCCTCACTTGAGGAGCGTCATTACGGGTTCAAACGCCAGATCCCCTGCAAACCATCCTGATAAACGGCTTCATCCGTCGAAATCGTAATTGCTTCGATATTCGACCATTTCTCCGCAAAATCACGATAGTTGGACGAGAAAACATTGCCCGATTGACCAGTAGTCTGGATATAGGTGGACTGGTTGAGATCCGAAAGGTCGAATAATCCGCGATAACTCGACCCATGGGTCGCGCGGTAAGGATTGCTCTCGTCGGTGAACGTCGATTTGCCCCGATCCAACGTATAAGCGCCCCCTGAAGCAGGCACGGTAACATTGAATAATTTGTCGAGTGGACTGACCTGAGCAAAGGGGCGGTGGGCACTATAGGCATAATGCAATGCACCCCAGTTCCATTTTGCACGATCACTGCCAAGCCGCGTTTCAATATCCTTCAGCGCGTCGCCAAGTGAAAGCGCCAGCACGTCGCCGCAACTCTCTTTCTCGGGCGTGCGTCCATTGTCACACCAATCACGTCCCGGATTTTGTCCAAGCCAACGCATCATGGCATCGACGCGGCCCTGCCAATAGGACGGGAAAGCGTCGCCCAGATCGTCCTCAAGGATGCGTTTCGTCGCAAACCGCAGCCACGCATTGAACAGTAGCGGCTCGGTGCGCGCACGATCCTCGATGAAGTCCCATTCTTTCAATTGTTTTATCGCCGTCAGATCAACATCATCGCGGCCTTCAACAAGTTTGAGCATGGCAGGAGTCAGAACAGCATAGGCGCCTGCATAGACATCGCCCTGCACTATCCGGTTTGTTTCCAGCGTTTGTTGATTGGCGTTATAGATCAATGATTTGATCCGCTCCAAGCGCCATGGTTCATCCCAGTCAAAGGTCAGGAAGTGCGGATAGTTGGCATCAACCATCTTGGTATTGGCAGTGGCCAGAACATTATCCGCTGGATTATAGGCGCGCGGCAATTCCTCATAGGGAATATACCCTTTCCAGTCGTAAACGGCATCCCAACCGGGAGACGGCGCACGCCCCATAATCTGGTTAGCAGGGTCGCGGACAGGAATTCTGCCCGGCGCGATCATACCGATATTGCCGTCAACATCGGCGATGACCATCGACTGCATAGGCGTAACATAATCAGCCATGCCATTTTGGAAATCCGATACGCTTGCGAAATCCCAAAGCTTCAATCCGGCAGCGATTGTTTTATCGTCCCCCGCAAGCACAGTCCATGAAAGCGATGCAACCGTTCCCTCATCCAGATAGTGTTGAAGGCCGCGATATTCCGGCGGAAGAACTGGCCCGTGGCGTGTGCTACGGCGATCGAAACTGACGGTTTCACTGCCTTTAACGCGAATCTCCACCCTCTTCTTCTCAAATGGTCGAAAACCTTCGGGAGCCTGATATTGATCCGGATTGGCTGGATTGATCTTTTCGATGAAAATATCCTGAACGTCCGATCCTGTATTGGTGAAACCCCAGGCAACCTTGTCGTTACGGCCAAGCAGAACCAGCGGCGCGCCGGGAAGCGTGACACCAACAAGATTTTTCGCTGTTCCATCCGGCTGCTTCACCTGAAGATGCGCGAGATACCAGATCGCGGGTGCGGTCAAACCAAGATGCGGATCATTGGCTAGGATTGGCTTGCCAGTGGCAGTACGTGCTCCGCCAACCACCCAATTGTTGGATGCTCCGGTGGACATGATATCGCTCAGCGCAGCAAATTGTTTCTCCGCCTCAATCGCGCCCGTCTTGATCGTTCCTGTAGGCAGACCAAGCAATTGCTGCAAATTTGGCAATGGAGGCGGCGTATCCCCTTCGACAGGAGGCAAGAGATCCACAATTTCTTGCTCATTCATTCCGAGACGGGCAAATTTCAGTCGCAGCACCTCGTCATCAATATTGGCCGCAAGCGTAACCGACATCAGTTTCAGCGTTACAATGACATCTGCGGCTGTCCATTGTTCAGGGAAATGCTGGAGGATGACGAATTCCGGCGAATATTTCGACCCGAAAGAAGGCCCTGAACTATCTATGAATGCATTGATACCGCGCACATAAGCGTCCACCTTCGCGCGATCGGCGGGTGCCAGTGAATCCGCCGAGCTTTGCGCGGCTTCATAAAGACCAAGTGTGCGAATGAAGACGTCCGTCGCAATGGTCTTATCCCCGAAAAGCTCTGACAGGCGGCCTCGCCCTGCCATGCGGGTGACGTCCATTTGCCATAGGCGCTCCTGCGCATGCACAAACCCGAGCGCGCTGAAAACGTCCTCAACCGAGGAGCCGGTGATATGGGGCACAGCATGTTTATCGCGGGTGATGGTGACGGGACCGGACAGTCCCGCAATGCTTGTTTCACCGGTTGCCGGTGCTACCGAACCTGCGAGCCAGGCATAAGCGAAGATAAAAGCGAGAAGAGCGAGAGGTATAAGTGAAAAAACAATCCAAAGCAGGCCTTTGATGATGCGCCGCAATATTCTAACCTCCGCAAATCGACCTGATTGAAGGCCATAAGACAGAGGAAATTACTGAATGGCAAGTGTTGCATTTATTGGTCTGGGCGTCATGGGTTACCCGATGGCGGGGCATTTGAAGACGCGGGGTGGTCATGACGTGACAGTCTTCAATCGCTCTGGGGAAAAGGCCGCAAAGTGGGCGGAACAATTTTCCGGATCACATGCCGACACGCCTCAAAAGGCGGCAGAGGGCAAGGATTTTGTCTTTTGCTGTGTCGGAAACGATGATGATCTGCGCTCGGTAACGACTGGCGAGAATGGCGCTTTTCACTCCATGAAAAAGGGCGCGATTTTTATTGATAACACCACGGCATCAGCGGAAGTTGCGCGCGAGCTCAGCGCAGAAGCGATAAAGCGCGGGTTCCATTTTCTGGATGCGCCCGTTTCGGGAGGACAGGCGGGTGCCGAAAACGGCGCGCTTACCGTCATGGTAGGCGGCGAAGCGGCAGCTTTTGAAAAAGCCAAGCCAGTCATCGAATCTTACGCGAAAATGGTCGGATTGATGGGCGATGCCGGTGCGGGCCAATTGACCAAGATGATCAACCAGATTTGCATTGCCGGTTTAGTTCAGGGACTGGCCGAGGGTATCCACTTTGGCAAGAAGGCAGGACTTGATATCGAAAAAGTCATCGAAGTCATTTCCAAGGGTGCCGCAGGCTCCTGGCAGATGGAAAACCGGCACAAGACCATGAATGCCGGTAAATATGATTTTGGCTTTGCCGTTGATTGGATGCGCAAAGACTTGGGCATCTGCCTTGCAGAGGCGGACCGCAACCAGGCGAAATTACCGGTTACGGCGCTTGTCGATCAATTTTACAAGGATGTTCAGGTGATGGGCGGAAATCGCTGGGACACGTCATCCCTGCTCGCGCGACTGGAAAAGTAAGCCAGCCGCGCTTGGGTTGGATCGGTTTTGGGTCCAGTATGGCCGGCAACCGCTCTAAATTCCTTCCCGGTTTTCGTTGAGGCCTTCGATCCTCATATAGTCCAGCGGCAATTCGGTGGTGTATTTGATCTGCTCCATGGCGAAGGCAGACGATACATCCCGAATGTCGATCTTGCTGATCAGGCGCTTATAGACGGCATCATAGGCCGCAATGTCCGGCACCACTACACGCAGCAGATAGTCGACATCGCCGCTCATGCGATAGAATTCGACCACCTCGGGAAACTCCTGCACCACTTCTGAAAAGCGCTTGAGCCATTCATTATTGTGCGCGCCTGTACGGATGGAAACGAATACCGTCACCCGCGTGTTCACCCGGACCGGATCAAGAATAGCGACCCGGCGCTGGATCACGCCATCTTCTTCAAGCTTCTGGATACGCCGCCAGCAAGGTGTCGTCGATAGTCCAACTTTCTTGGCAACATCCGCCACTGCCAGCGTGGCATCCTCCTGAAGAAGGCGAAGTATTTTTCTATCGAGTCTGTCCATGTTTGCTTACCCCTTGGAATGGGATACTTTATGAGCTGATTAACGGCCGTCGTACAAGAAAATTATTCCAATCTTTTTCAATTGTAAAAAAATTTCATCCGAAAATGGATCAAATTAGATTCTGAACCGTCTGCTGAAGCACGGGCAGAACATCTTGTGCGAACCAGGGATTCTTTTTCAACCAACCACTGTTACGCCATGATGGATGAGGCAGAGGCAGGATTGCAGGAGCTGTGTGGTCGTTAAAATATTCGCGCCAATTGCGCACCGTATCGGTCATGCTGGATTTGCGGCGTGAACCGAGATGATAGGCCTGCGCATATTGTCCAATGGTGAGGATCAATTTCACTTGCGGCATGGCTGCAAAAAGCCGGTCGTGCCAGACTTGGCGGCATTCCCGCCGGGGAGGCAAATCCCCGCCCTGCGCATCGTAGCCGGGAAAGCAAAATCCCATCGGAACAATGGCAAATTTATGCGGGTCATAAAAAGTTTCAGCGTCAACGCCCAGCCACTGACGTAACCGCACGCCGGATGGGTCGTTGAATGGAACACCGGTATTATGAACACGAATACCGGGAGCCTGCCCGCAGATAATAATGCGCGCGACGGGCGACGGCACGCAAACCGGGTTTGGTTCATGCGGCAAAGGCAAACCATATTGCGGATTGTCGCGGCAAATCCGGCAAGCCTTTATCGCCACACTCAGATCATCCAAACCAATGGAACCCACCGCGAGCATCCAATATCAGGCCTTGGCGCTCGGACGGCTGGAAACCGCCTCATGCCAGCGTTTCAAGTTCTGGAACTCGTCAGGCATGGTTATCTTGGCGGGTTTCAGAAAGTCGACACTGACAAGCAATGTTATATCGGCAATTGAAAAATGTTCTCCGGCGATAAATGTATTGGTTGCCAATTGCTCATCCAGCAAAGCCATGAACTTCACGGCTTTGGGCCGGTTTGCCTCACCCCATTCCGGAACTTGCGGGACTTCCCATTCCGCCATGGCCGGGTGCGTGTGCCGGAAGGCCGCCGAGACTGGCCCAAAAAAATTCAGTTCAACGCGGCGATTCCACATTTCGACACGTGCTTTGCCGAGTGCGCCTTCGCCAAACAGGGGCGGTTCCGGGTGCAATTCTTCAAAATACCGGCAGATCGCAACGGATTCGGTGATGACGGTGCCGTTATCAAGTTCGAGAATTGGCAACCTTTGCAAAGGGTTGAGCGATTCTATTTCATTCGAACGATGCCCCAATGCTCCCATATCGATCGGCACAAGCGGTATATTCAGTCCTTTTTCGGCCAGAAATATGCGCGTGCGTCTCGGGTTGGGCGCGCGACCTCCATCATATAATTTCACCAGATACCTCCCAATAATCCAACAACCCACGCGACGACCGTATCAATCGCTTCGGCGACTACGTTTCGCTCAGGTGGTGATGTTTCGGTAACACCATCATGCGTTCTGCGCCAATCCTGTGGTGTTTCAAATGCGTCGACCCATATGCCAACCCTGCGTCCACGGGCGAGCAATTCCGCATCGCGATAATCGCCATAGGCTATAGCCTGGCCCGTTTCGACCATAATACGGTTGACGTTAATTTGGCCAGCAAAACAGGTTGCCAGAAAGCGATCAAACTTGTCGCGCCCCTGTCCCTCACAACGCACGTCCGTCCTGGCAACGAGCTTTTGCAGAGCTTGCCGGGCGATCTGCCCGCAATTGCGTAGCGATGGCTGCCTGCCGCAGGTTTGATCAAGCTCCGGAGCGTCGATACCCTTTAGCCGAATATGCTGTTTCGAGATTATCAGCGTATCTCCGTCAATCACGTAGGCGTTACCGGAAAGGTCAATGGCCCGTGGTCTTTGATCAATGCGCGCTATGAGCAACGCTACCAATCCGAAGAAAATAAGCGTCAAGCAGATATCGAATAACTTGCGAAGGGCCGAGCGTGGTGTGGGTCGGTTTGCCGACCATCTTCGAGAGCTGCGAAAGCGGCCCCTCACGGTCTGCCCGCTTGATAAAGTTGTTTCATATTTACCTTTATCGCCAAGAATAGATTCGCTTTATTACCGCAATCTAGCCCGTTTTAATCATTTATGAACGGGCTTGCGGTGCAATGCAGCCAATGGTCGGTTTCACCCGGAATGAGGCTTATGGCACTACTAGACGCGAGCCATGCAGACAAGAACATAGTTGACCGGCGCAAGCAGCCGCGCAACCGCGATATGTCTGTGGTTGTTCGCAGTGCCCGGGAACGCCTCATGCAGCGGCCAAAAACCGAGCATTTCGAGCGGGAATTGCTGTTCATGCACACGCGCGCGTTGATCATCAACGCCGCCACTATTCCCTTGCTTATCGCCATCGTCACCGTAACCAGCATTTTTGCCGGGTTCGGCCAGCAAATGATTATCTGGGCGTGCTTCAGCATTTGCCTTTACGCCCTGCTCGGCTTGCTTGCACGCCAGATCAATAGAACCAGCATTAGCGACGGTCACATTCACCAATGGCATCTTGTCTATCTGCTTGGTCACTTTGTGACGGGCATTGGCTGGACATATTTCATATTCCTCCAATGCGAAGTCTGCGGCATCAGCCAGTTTTCGATTATCAAAGCGGTGGTTCTCATTCTTGCAATGGCGATTACCGCCGTGTTTTCTTCCGCTCTGCGCTTGGCTGTACCGATTGCATTTACCCTCCCTATCCTCGCCTATATAAGCGCCGTATCGGATAGTCTTGGCGATCCTGCTCAGGCGACAATGGTTGTAATGCTGCTGGCGGGCCTGACGTTTTTCTATCTCGTTGCCACGCGCCTCAATTATTCAGTTGTTCTCACTTTGGCACTTCAGGCGGAAAAAGATGCACTGATCGCCGAACTTGAAACTGCCAATGCCATGTCTGACGAAGGAAGACGGCGCGCAGAGGAGGCAAATCTTGCAAAATCACGCTTCCTTGCCTCAATGAGTCACGAACTCCGCACGCCGCTTAATGCAATACTTGGCTTTTCGGAAGTCATGGTCAGGGAAGTATTGGGACCGATCGAAAACGCCACATACCGGGAATATGCCAGCGATATTCACGCTTCAGGTGAACACCTTCTCAATCTTATCAATGAGATTTTGGATTTAAGCCGCGTTGAAGCAGGTCGTCACACACTCAGTGAAGATGCGGTAATGCTGACAGAAATTGCCGATGAGTGCATTCGCATGATGTCTTTGAAAGCGCGTAACAAGGAAATTACGCTCATTGCACAATTCGAATCCGGCATGCTCCCCATGATGGGCGACGAACGCTCCTTGCGGCAAATACTGCTCAATCTCATGGCTAACGCAGTCAAGTTTACGCCGTCAAAAGGAAAGGTCTACGTGAAGATCGGCTGGACCGCCGGCGGCGGTCAATATCTTTCAGTTCGCGACACCGGGCCGGGCATACCCGCCGATGAAATTCCCATTGTCTTGTCCGCTTTTGGGCAGGGATCGATTGCCATAAAGACTGCCGAGCAGGGAACAGGCCTTGGACTACCCATCGTTCAAGCGTTGGTTCACGTTCATGATGGCGAGTTCCATCTCTTCTCCAAGCTTCGCGAGGGAACCGAAGCGCTCGCAACTTTTCCACGAAGCCGCATCGCCACATCTACCGGGAAGAACAAGTCTTCGTCACAGTCCCAAAAAGCTGCCTAGAAGACTCCACTTCAACTTATTGTTATTTGATAGTGGGTTAGCGGGCCTGCATTGCTTGCTGCATTGCAACAATTCGGGGACCCGAAATTAATGGCCGTCAATAACCGCCCACTTTTCATACCAGCGCTAGGCTCAATCTATTCAAATTTCGGCACGCTCGCCGAAACGCTGTTGCGTGTAACGGCTGGCGCTTTGCTCGTCGTTCACGGCTCAGGCAAGATCGCCGCTCCATTCGGCTCTGTCGAAATGGTCGAAAGCCTCGGCTTTTATCCCGGTGTCTTCTGGTCGCCGCTCTTGGCGATAACGGAATTTTTCGGCGGTATTCTGCTGGTTCTCGGCTTGTTTACCCGTCCGGCAGCTTTTGCAACGACCATCGTTTTGATCGTAACCGTCTATTTCCATTGGGTTACTGCCGGGCAAGGATTCTTTGGCGCGGAAAAATCCATTCTCTGGACATTCGTCCTGTTGTTTTTCCTCTTCCGTGGCGCCAATGCTCATTCGGTCGACGCCAAGATCGGCAAAGAGTTCTGATTGAAAGGCCCGTTTCGGCGGGCCTTTTCCATCAATTAATCGCGATTGCTGATGCCTGCCTGCTCAAATGTCGCCATGCCACTATGGCAAAGCGCTGCAGCCTTAACGATCCCTGCCGCAAGCGCAGCACCTGTGCCCTCACCCAATCTCATGCCCAGATCGAGAAGCGGCTTCTTCCCAAGCCGCTCAAGCACCTTGTGATGGCCAGGCTCGGCCGACACATGGCCGATCAGGCAATGATCAATCGCCTCGGGATTGGCAGTATGTAGAATTGCAGCCGCAGCGGTGGCTACATAGCCATCAATAATGACCGGTATTTTCTCAACGCGCGTCGCCAGGATCGCGCCCACCATGGCCGCCACTTCACGACCGCCAAGACGGCGCAACACCTCCAGCGGATCCTTGAGATGCGATCCATGCAAAGCGACCGCAGCACGTACGGCATCGGCTTTGCGCTTCATTCCCTCCCTGTCGGACCCGGTGCCCGGACCAACCCAATCTTCCGCCGCCCCGCCATAAAGCGCATGGAAAATCGCGGCAGCGATTGTAGTATTACCAATTCCCATTTCGCCAATGCAAAGCAGATCAGTACCGCCTGCAATCGATTCCATGCCGAATGCCATGGTTGCGGCGCAGGTCTTTTCGTCCATCGCGGCATCTTCAGTGATATCGGCGGTTGGATATTCCAGCGCTAGATCAAAGATTTTCAAGCCGAGATCATTGGCAATGCAAATCTGGTTGATAGCAGCGCCGCCAGCAGCAAAATTTTCAACCATTTGGGCCGTTACAGACGATGGATATGGTGAAACGCCTTTTGCGGTAACACCGTGATTTCCGGCAAAAACAGCAACCAATGGCCGCGTCACCTGCGGCTGCGACCTTCCTGTCCATGCTGCAAGCCACTCAACAATTTCTTCAAGACGCCCCAGCGCGCCCGGCGGTTTGGTCAACATGGAGTCGCGTTTGCGAACGACTGCAACAGCCGCGTCATCCGGGCCAGGCAAAGTTTCGATAAGGGTGCGGAAGTCGTCAAATGGCAGGCCAGTGGTCATGATGTTCCTTGCGGTCAACTCTTCATGGCAAATCAGATTTACCCGTCCTATAAGCGCTGTATGGGAAAACGCAAAGGTCAACGTTCGGCGCAGAGTGTCGCGACCTGTCAACCAAGGTGTGCAACATGGACCTGATCACAGATATGATGCGCTCGCTGGCATTTCTTTCTCGCATAAGCGTCGCGTCAAGCTGGTTCGATAGATTTAGCGGGAAGCTGGCAGACAGTGTGCGCGGGTTTCCCTTGGCTGGAGTCGTTCTGTCTTTGCCTGCCGTAATAATCATTCTGATTTGCAATGCCTTTGACCTTCCAGAGAGTATTAGCGCAATCCTTGCTGTTACGGCGCTGATCGTGACCACCGGCGCACTGCATGAAGACGGCTTGGCAGATGTGGCTGATGGCTTTTTTGGCGGCGCGACGGCGGAACGCCGCCTGGAGATCATGAAAGACTCCAGCAACGGTTCCTATGGCACATTGGCACTGATTCTGACGATCTTGCTGCGGATAGCGCTACTGGCAACCATCATTGATGAAGTCAGTCTGTTTCAAGTCGTTCTTATCGTGATCGGAACGGAAGCTGCCAGCCGCGGATTATTGGTAAAATTCTGGCAAATCCTGCCCTCGGCGCGAAATGGTGGCGTTGCTGACAGAGCCGGAATACCCGATGCATCAGCAGCCAATTTCGCACTCATTTCTGCCAGCCTTATCGGGGTCATCACATTCGGTATTGCTGGCGGGCTTTTGGCGATTATCCTTGCTGCCGCTTTAACTACTCTGGCATTTTTCGGGTTCAGCAGATTGTGCCGGGATAAAATTGGCGGGCAAACTGGCGATACGCTGGGAGCCATACAGCAATTGACCGCAATTACGCTGCAGCTTGGGCTTGTCATTGCCCTCTAATCACACCAGATTTGCTGTATGAATATTGAGTCACCCTGCATTCTCGTATGCGCGATCGACATAAAGACCGGCTATTGTTTCGGTTGTGGACGTACGCGCGATGAAATCGCCGGATGGATGATGATGTCTGCGGATAATCGCCACTCCATCATGGCCACGCTCCCTGCCCGACTCGCGACGCTGGAACGGCGCCCGCGCCGGGAAACCCGTCGCACTCGCATGGCGCGGGAAAGGCAGGAGCAATAGAATGCGTGTGTTTTGGATCGCCATCGCTCTTATCGGCATTGTCCTGTTGCTACTGGTAACAAACAATGATGCGGGCTCGACATTCGGCATTGCCAATGATTCATTCGCGCGCCTCGCCTATTTTGGCATATTGGGCGTTGTTGTCGGGTCTGCGCTATTGGGTTCGGGAATTCCGCTCAGCCATTCCTTGCGCAACCTCGCCGTATGGATCGTTATTATTCTCACCCTCGTGACCGGATACCAATATCGCTATGAATTGCAGGATGTTGGCCATCGTATTACCGCGGGCCTGATACCCGGCAGCCCGATTTCCATGCGGGATGGAGATGGGCTGGTTTCTGTAACGCTGGCCAAGGCAGAAAACGGGCACTTCGAAGTGCGCGGACAGGTTAATGGCGAAACCGTACCCTTCATGATTGACACCGGCGCGTCGTCCATCGTGCTTTCGGCAGATGATGCACGCAGAGCGGGTATCGATCCGGATAAACTTAACTACAGCACGCCCGTTATGACGGCTAACGGCCTTGCAAATGCTGCAAACATCACAATCGACAGTATAAAAATTGGCGATATCGAGCGGCGGAATATGCGCGCCATGGTAACGCAAGATGGCCGTATGGACGGCAGCTTGCTTGGCATGAACTTTCTTAACACACTCAGTGGTTTTTCAGTTCGGGGGGACCGGCTGGTCCTGACTGATTAGGCCGCTTTTTCGATGGCAGCATTCTGAACAGCCGCATAGGCGCGGCGTATGACATTGCTGGTCGCACCTGTCTGATTGGCTTCTGTTGACAAGATTTGCCGCCAGCGCCGCGCACCGGCAGCGCCATGAAACAGCCCGACCATATGGCGCGCTATGTGAGACAATCGCCCGCCAGCCGCTATATGCCTATCCGCATAATGGCACATATAATCAATAATGGCATCGATCGACGCCAGGCCGTTCTCATTGCCGTAAATGGCAGTATCAACTTCAGCGAGCATCATCGGGTTATGATAGACAGCCCGGCCGAGCATCACGCCATCAACATGATTCAAATGCTGAAGGCCTTCGCTGATGGTCTGAATACCGCCGTTTATCCCAATGAATTGATTCACATATTGCTGCTTAAGCCGGTAGACGCGATCATAGTCCAATGGCGGAATATCGCGGTTTTCCTTTGGTGAAAGCCCCTTCAACCAAGCCTTGCGGGCATGAACCCACAGAGCATCGGCACCAGCGTCGAACACGGCTTTCGCCAAATTGTTCAACGCTATCTCTGTATCCTGATCATCGACACCAATGCGGCACTTAACGGTAACCGGGACATCGACCGCCCGCTTCATGGCAAGAACGGCCTGCGCAACGATCTCCGGCGTTTTCATAAGGCAAGCGCCAAATGTTCCCGATTGAACCCGGTCTGAAGGGCAGCCTACGTTCAGGTTGATTTCCACATATCCCATTGCTTCGCCAATGCGAGCAGCTTCCGCCAGCTTGGCAGCGTCAGAGCCACCCAGTTGCAACGCAACCGGCTGTTCCTCATTCGCAAAACCCAGTATTCGCTCCCGATCTCCGTGGATGGCAGCATCGGCAACGATCATCTCGGTATAAAGCAGAGAATAGCGCGTGAACTGGCGATGCAGAGTCCGGCAATGCCTGTCTGTCCAGTCGATCATCGGCGCTACCGCGAAGCGGTTGGCGCCATAAGCACTGCTAACTGGCATTTTTTTCGCTGTCTGGTTTCGGATATGTTGTTATGCCTTCACATAATATCCTGAGGCACAATTGTCCACTCCAGCAGCTGTGTGGCTCAAACCTGTTCGGAGATTGCCGCTTTCACCGCCATCTTTCTCAGCAGCGCAACGAATTCGCCTCCGGCTTTTGCCACGTCCGCGGAATTGTCAATCATGATGGCGTCCAAAGGATCGCAAGGATTTGCACCAGCCCGCATCAAGCGACGTTGAATTTCGTCGGCACTTTCCCTGCCTCGCGCCGCGAGCCGCTTAGCCAATACCTCGTGCGAAGCCGTAATGTGGACTACGGCAAAATTTGCGTAGGTCGCACGAAGCTTCGGAACGATACCGCGCGAAACATTTGCTATTGCGACAGCTCCCAGCCGGATTTCATCATGGACGGATTTAGGCAAACCATAGCATAGGCCATGCGCTTCCCACTGATGCGAAAAAACACCCGATTGCAACGCCTTCGAGAACTCCGCCTCACTCAACGTATCATGATCCTCCGCATCGACGGACGATGGGCGAGTTACCACGCGGCGTACAAAATGAAATCCCGGCTCATCTTTTAACACCATTCGAGCATAGTCGATAATGGTATCCTTACCGGCACCACTTGGACCGACGACCGCAACAAATACGCCATTTCGAACGTAGTCAGCTGCAGGGTCAAGCAAGCGCTCTATTGAAGCAGAAGCTTTCATCACACCACTCTTCGGCCTTCGCGCCATACTGTACGCACCACCGGAATGTGCTCATCGACGCGAACGCGAACAAGATCCGCGCGCTTGCCAATCTCGATGACACCACGATCTTCGAACCCTACAGCCTTGGCCGGATTTCTGGTCACAAGCTGGATAGCCTCGGGAAGCGTAATATTATCGACAGTCTCGCTCATGAAGAATGTCGATTGGATAAGGCTGAACGGAATGTAATCCGACGAGAGGATATCCAGATATCCATGCTCGGCAAGCTCTCGCGCCGAAACATTGCCCGAATGCGAACCGCCGCGAACAACATTCGGCGCGCCCATCAGCACTGAAAGACCCGCCTGTTTGGATGCAGCTGCGGCTTCAAGAGTCGTTGGAAACTCGGCAACCTGAATACCCTGCTCGACCGCCTCATCAACATGCGCGCCCGTCGCATCGTCATGACTGGCAAGAACGATACCGTGGTCACGGCAAAAATCTGAAATAGCTTTGCGGTTAGGACCGGAATTCGTCGCAGATTGCGCCATCCGCTTTTCGCAGAATGCATTAAACTCAACATCGGATAATTTCAGCTTACGCTGGTAGTAGGTTGCGTAGGTCTCAAGATTGACAAACTGCCTCTGACCCGGTGCGTGATCCATGAGCGATGCGAGACGAACCCGGTTGTCATTTTCGAAAAATGCAAATCCATCCAGGCAGTCAGCCGCCGACACCTCGCAGCGCAGATGAAAATAGTGATCAGCGCGCAGGCGATCTTGCTGCACACTGTCTTCTATTGCATCCGCCAGCTTACGGATTTCCTGCGGCGTCATTTCGGCATCTTCATCCATACCGACACGCAAGGCATCGAGCACGGTGGTGATACCCGATGTGGCAATCTGCGCATCATGGGCTAGAACGGAAGCAATAGGATTCCAGCGGACCTTGGGGCGCGGCATGTAATGGCCTTCAAGATGGTCCGTGTGCAGCTCAATCAACCCAGGAATAAGATAGTCGCCTTCGAAATCTTCCCCGCCCGATGCGGAGATGTTCGAAATATCGGCGATTTTACCGTCGCGGATAAGGACGGAACCGGGAATTACTTCATTCTCCAGAACGATTTTGGCGTTGTTCAATACAAGTTCGGCGGACATTTCAAGCGGTCTTTCTTATGTTCGTTCCTGCCAAGGGATGCAGGGAATGTACTTCGAATGGGGCACCGGGCTCCGCCTCGATAAACAATGCGATATTGTTGATCTCAACAGGCTCTTCGAGAACAGGCTCCAGAAATTCGCTCAGCATTTGAGCGATCTTTTCCCGGTCTTGCTCCGCAACGGGATTGGTAAGCGTCATGTGAAAACGGAAATCATCGAACACATAAGGATACCCCCACTGTTCAAGATTACGCCGCTCCGAAACACTCATTTTCTCAGGATTTCGCCTTGCGATTTCCGCCACGCTGGGCGGCGCGCGAAAACGATCAAATGCAACAACAATATCATTGGCCAACTGGTTTAGCTTCGCCACGGGTTCTTCAGGAACCAGAGCAAAGAAACCGTCAAGATTTGCGATCTTCAGCTTGGGAATCTCTACCGGTCGCATGGAGGACGCAAAATGCATCAAGGCGGACAGAAGCTCCCGTTCCTCCACCCCTTCGGCCAGATGAAAGGGTGCCTTGAGCGTTGCATGGAACCCATAACGCCGGGCGGATTCCGTAAGCTTCGTTACTTCCTCATGCGCCAGGTTGCGAATTTGTGGCGGACGCACCGGCTGCCCGGTAAAGGCATTCCGGCCAAGCCAGTTAGCCGCCACTTTCAACAATGGATCGCTGGAAGGCGGTGTAAAATAAATCGCATAGCGCATTTTGATTCCTCCGGAGCAGTGTCGCGTTACGCTCCGATTATGACAAGCCTTTGAACGTCGCCAATTTCATTGTTGCTTTCCCATCAGGCGGGAGCGCAGTGCATTGGAAATGCTATCAAAGATAAAGATCACCGCGAGAATAAGCACGACCATATAGGCAACATTATGCCAATTGGTATTGGTGCGCATCGCCTCCCAAAGTTTCAGTCCGATACCACCTGCGCCAACCGCACCGATAATGGTGGCCGACCGTGTGTTTGACTCCCAGAAATAAAGCGCTTGGCTGGCGAAAACCGGCAATACCTGCGGTAAGACGCCATACCGCTGAACATTTACGGGCGCCGCCCCAACAGATTTGACGCCTTCGCGCTGCTTGTCATCAATGTTTTCCAGCGTTTCGGAATAAACTTTTCCGAGCGTACCCGTATCGGTGAAAAAGATAGCGGAAATACCGGCAAGCGGTCCCGGACCAAAGGCGCGCGTAAAGAACAATGCCCAGATCAGCATATCGACCGAACGGAGAAAATCGAAAAACCGCTTTGTGATCTGATTTGCAAAGAAGTTCGGCATGATATTGCGTGCGGCTATGAAGGCCAACGGGAACGACACAAGCGTTGCAAGCAAGGTCCCGACAAATGCCATGACAATGGTCTGCAGGAGCTTGGTCCAGACATCGCCATGCTGCCAGGAGGAGTTGTACCAGATATTGTCGAATGCCAGCTCGGCATTGGACATTTCCGGCTTTATACGCTCGCCGCTGACAATCATGGATGCGACTTCGCCAAGGGATTTGTTCCAGAAGGGCGAAGCAGTATCGAAGACAAAATTCGCCCAGCCGAAGAAACGTCGGCTGACAACGACCCGCTCAGGAATAATATCGGCTGTCCCGGCAAAGCCGAAATTGACCGTGACCTGATCTTCCTTGAGCGATGCCCAATCAGGCAAAGCTCCCTGAGGTTTGGCACCATCGGGCTCAATGAGCACGAGGAGTTTCTCACTGCCGCGCGTAGCGATAACCTGTGTCGGGGTGATCTGAAGCGACTTACCCGTGCCGAATGTTATCGTGACATCATTGCCTTGCTTGATCGCCCAATCCGACTTCGGATTGTCACCAAGCTCGGAAAAGCGCGGATAGCTGATAGTTGTCCCCTCAGCGCCCATCCGGACTGTTGTGCGGATCGCATAAGACACCCAGTCGCGAGCATAAATTTCAGCCCGCTGCCATTGGCCTGATGCAAGCACCGTGCCGATGGAAAAAAACCACCAGCAATAGATAACATAAAGCACCACACCAGCCCCTATAATCAAGGGCATGAAGCGCTTCAAAATCGAAGGGTTGAACACATCGGGATAGCGGGCTTCGAAGTCAGCAACATTCAGGGAGGTTATAGCGCTCATGACTGTTTGCCTCCGAAAGCGAAAGCCTGATTGCCAACAAGGCGTCGCCGGAGCCAGGCAGAGAATTGATCGACGGCGATAATCGTTGCCAAAAGCAGCAATATGATTGCCAGTGTCTTTGCTTGATGACCACGCCCGATGGAAAGGCGCAATTCTTCACCAATGCCCCCGCCACCAACCGCACCGATGATTGTGGAGGCACGCACATTGATTTCCAGACGCAACAAAGCATAGGACATGAAATTCGGCATGACTTGTGGGACAATTCCAAAGCCAACTCGCTCGAACCAATTGGCACCAGCTGCGCGCAGGCCTTCATCTGCCTTCATGTCAGCATTCTCGACAACTTCGAAGAATAGCTTGCCAAGCGCACCGATGGTGTGAATTCCGACGGCGAACATAGCGGGTATAGGCCCCAGCGAAAGAATTGCGGCGAAGAACCCAGCGATGACTATCTCGGGAAAGGCGCGCAAAATTTCCATATAGCGACGCGCGGCAAACCTTATCAGCTTGCTTTTCACAAGGTTTTTGGCCGCAAGAAAACAAAGAAGGAAACCGAAAAATGCTCCCACCAATGTCGAGATGATCGCGATATTGAGCGTCTCCAGCATTTTGTAAAAATATTCGGGAATGTAGAGCCCACTGAAAATGTAAACCCGGCCCTCCGGGTAGTCGAATTTCAAGCTTCCATCGAAATAGGGTGATGGCAGATCGAACAAGGCGCGCCAGACTTCCCACCCATCGCGCGGTACGAGATCGCCAGCAAAATCAAAGAAATGCGGCAGCCGGTCAAAGAACTTTCCAGCGTTCGAATCATTTGCAAACCAAAGCGAACCCGTAACAGCAATGAGCAAGCCAATGCCGATCAACCAGGAATATGCACGGCGACGGCTGGCAAGTTCTTGCCAATGACGCTCGATCTCTATTCCTTCAGGCGTTAGTTCTGTCGAATTGGCGCGGCTCATGGGCTTATCCTTCCAGAGCATAAAAAATCACGGCCAGATCAAGTGATCTGGCCGTGAAAGGGTGATTGAATTAACCGCCGATCTGCGCCTTACGAGCGTCAATGATGGGTTGGTAGAATTCAGTGTTTACCTCTGTGTAGCCTTTGAAATCGCCGCCCATCGTTGCTGCAAAGCAGGCTGGATCTGACTTTGGAAGTTCCATCATGAAGTTTTTAAACTTTGTCTTCATGTCGCTGTCTAGCGAAGTACGGACGACTATCGGGCCATTTGGAATCAATGGTGACTTCCACAATTCCACAAAATCCTTCATGTCGATAATGCCCTTATCGACCATCTTGCGCAAATTGCCGGAGGTATAGCCTTCATCGAACTTGCCAACACCCGAACCGAAAGTCGTACCAGCATCAAACTTGCCATCTTTGACAGCAAGCACAAGATTTTCGTGTCCGCCACCAAAGCCGGTTTCTCTGAAGTAATCCTTCACAGAGGTCTTGATGTCTTTTGGCAGAGCCGTAACTGGAACAAGATAACCGGAGGTTGAGTCTGGATCAGCAAAACCCAGCTTTTTACCCTTCATGTCGGCTAACGTCTTGATGCCGCTATCTTTGCGGGCAACCATGATCGAATAATAGCCGGTGGCGCCGTCTGTCTGGACTGTTGTCAGGATTGGTTCAACAGCCTTCGGGTTTGCGAGATAGATTTTTGCGAAACCAGATGCGCCAAGCTCTGCATAATCCAACGTACCGCCGAGCAAGCCCTGGATAACGCCATCATAGTCCGTAGCAGGAAATAGTTTGACGTTCTTTACGCCAAGTACCTTTGGCAGCTGGTCTACAATGCACTGATAATTGCGCAGGCGATCAGCTTCATTCTCACCGCCGATAATGCCAACGCGGAATGTTTCGAGGTTTTCTGCACGAGCCATCGAACCGGCAAGCATTGCGCCGATTGCGATCGCACCAAGAAGGGCTTTTTTGAGCAACATTGGTCTCTCCTGTCAAACGTCTGTTTGAGTTTGTGATCTGTTCATGGTTGCCCGTGACGTGGGCTAGACGATCTCTCAGCGAGCGGCCAGAATAGCCTCAAGCTCGGGAATGGGTTTTGGCGCGCCGCGCGAAATACTGGTCGATGTAATAGCTTCTGAAAATGCGTCCTTGAGGCCGTCAGCACCGTAAATCCGGCGGGCAGCCATTTCCGTCAGGTCGTCCGGCCCGCCGTCGAATACGATTTTGCCTCCTTGCATACCGATGATCCGCTGGCAAAAATGACGCGCCGTATCGAGCGTATGCAGATTGGTTATGACCGTAAGGCCCTCGCGCTCATTGATATCACGCAGTGATTCCATAACCACTTGCGCATTGCGCGGGTCCAGCGAGGCGATAGGCTCATCGGCCAGAATGACTTTGGGATTCTGCATCAAGGCGCGGGCGATAGCGACACGCTGCTGCTGGCCGCCGGAAAGCGTGCCGGCGCGCTGCAAGGCCGTCTTTGCAATATCCAACCGCTCAAGCGCGGCTATGGCCATGGCGCGTTCTTCACGCGAAAAAATACCCAGAAGGCTTTTGATTGTCGAACGGTGATTGAGACGGCCAAGCAAGACATTGGTGAGAACATCAAGACGAGGCACAAGATTGAATTGCTGGAAAATCATTGCGCAATCGCGCTGCCAATTCCGCAGATTGCTGCCTCGCAATTTGGCAACATCCGTGCCTTCAAAAATGATGGCACCTTCCGACGGGTCGATCAGCCGGTTGATCATGCGCAGCAGCGTTGATTTACCCGCTCCCGACCGGCCAATAATGCCAACCATCTGACCCTGCGGAATTTCTACATTGACGTTGTCTATGGCGATATTATTGCCAAAGCGCCGCGTCACGTTTTCGATTTTCAGCATCAATTAACCTCTGTTGGCGTCAGCCTGTGGTAGAGGGTTTATGTGAACCTGCAATGGCAGTTTTGTCTCAGTTTCGTGACAACTTTGGGCTGTATCTAAACGTGATGTTTTTCCAGGAATTCCTGGATCTCCAATGTGCGGAAATCATCCAGCCCAGCACGTAATTTTGCGTGATCCCAATCCCACCAGGCCAACCTTTGCAGACGCTCCGCAGTATGGGGATCAAATCGGTCCCGGATTTTTTTGGCCGCAACACCCCCAACAATTGTGTAGGGCGCAACATCCTTCGAGACGACGGCTCCAGCACCGATAACCGCCCCGTCACCAACAGTCACTCCGGGCAGGATTGTTGATCCGTGACCAATCCACACATCGTGCCCAATGGTGACAAGATTTGACCGACGCCATTCAAAAAACTCGTCGTCGACTCCCGCATCATCCCAATATTCGGCGGAACGATAGGTGAAATGATGCAGTGTCGGACGCCATGTCGGGTGGTTGGTCGCGTTGATACGAACGCTCGCCGCAATATTGGCGAATTTGCCAATCTTCGCACACCAGACCGCGCCATCCTGCATAATGTAGGAATAGTCGCCGAGCGTAGCTTCGCTTATGCGGCAACGCTCGGAAACTTCCGTGTAACGGCCCAGCGTGGAATCCTGAACCGTTGCGGTTTCATGCACCAAAGGTATTTCAGACAGACGACTCATGCGGCCGCTCCGGTTTGAGCCGAAAACGCCGTGACATCGATAATCCTGTCAGCGACTGCTTCGCGCACATCGTCATCGTGGAAGATGCCAAGCATGGCAACGCCCGCATTTTTCTTGTCGCGGATCATTGAAACCACCACATCGCGGTTTCTGGCATCGAGTGACGCAGTAGGCTCATCAAGCAACAAAATGGGATGATCCGTGATAAAGCCCCGAGCGATATTAACGCGCTGCTGCTCACCACCCGAAAATGTCGCCGGCGGCAATGACCACAACCGTTCCGGCAAATTAAGCCCCGCGAGAAGAGCGGCTGCCTTTTCGCGCGCTTCATCGCGATCAATGCCGCGTGCCACTAATGGCTCAGCTACAACATCAAGGGCAGAAACGCGCGGCACAGTGCGCAGAAACTGGCTTACATAGCCAATCAGATCGCGTCGAATGCCAAGCATTGTGCGCGCGTCTGCCGCCGCAACATCAACCAACCTGTCCCGGTAAGGCACAATGATTTGGCCGGTATCGGCAGCATAATTGCCATAGATCATCTTGAGAATCGAGCTTTTACCCGCACCGGAAGGACCACCCAGCACGGCGCATTCCCCTGCTTTAATGGAGAAGGAAACATTGGCCACAACCGGCAAGCAAATGCCGTCACGCAAATGCATGGTGAAGCTCTTGGCAACATCGGAAACAACGAGAGGTGTCGGCATGGTCAAACCTGTAGAATGGAGGAGACAAGAAGCTGCGTGTATGGCGCCTGCGGATCGTCCAGAACGCGGTCGGTAAGGCCCGTTTCCACGACGTGACCGTCCTTCATCACCATCATACGATGTGAGAGAAGACGAGCTACGGCCAGATCATGGGTCACGACAATCGCTGCCAGGCCAAGATCGCTGACAAGACCGCGGAGCAGATCAAGAAGCCTTGCCTGCACCGAAACGTCCAGTCCGCCCGTCGGTTCATCCATGAAAACGAGACGCGGATTGGTAACAAGATTGCGTGCAATCTGCAGGCGCTGGCGCATACCGCCGGAAAAGTCGCGTGGCTGGTCATCAATACGATCCCCTGCAATCTCAACTCGGCCTAGCCAATCAGTGGCAGTAGCGCGGATATTGCCATAATGACGGTCGCCAATGGCCATCAGCCTTTCGCCAACATTTGCTCCTGCCGATACGGTCATCCTCAGGCCATCAGCGGGGTTTTGATGAACAAAGCCCCAGTCAGTGCGCATCAACAGGCGCCGCTCTGCCTCGCCCATGCGGTAGAGGTCACGGAAATGCCCGTCGCGCATGCGGTACTCGACCGTGCCGGCAGAAGGCGCAAGTCTCGTAGCCAGACAATTGAGCAATGTGGTTTTACCGGACCCGGATTCGCCAACGACGGCCAGCACTTCGCCAGGAAAAAGCTCAAACGAAACATTCTTGCAGCCGATACGGCTTCCGTAAAATTTCGATAATGCCCCAACCTTCAAGAGTGGTATATCGCTCATTCTGCTGCCTCCGCCTGTGGTGCCGATAATTCACCGCGATGCCCTGCGGCCTGCCGTTCTTCACAAAAATCCGTGTCGGAACAGACGAACATGCTGCCTCCTTTATCGTCGAGAATGACTTCATCGAGATAGCTGCCCTTGGCACCACAAAGAGCGCATGGCTGCGAAAACTTCTGAATCTCGAAAGGATGATCTTCGAAATCGAGACTGACGACCTGCGTATAGGGAGGAATTGCATAAATCCGCTTCTCCCGCCCTGCACCGAAAAGCTGCAAGGCTGGCGAGTTATGCATCTTGGGATTGTCGAATTTGGGTGTCGGAGATGGGTCCATCACATAACGCCCCTCGACCTTCACCGGATAGGCATAGGTGGTCGCAATATGGCCGTGGCGAGCGATATCTTCGTAAAGCTTCACATGCATGAGCCCATATTCCTCCAGCGCATGCATTTTGCGCGTTTCGGTTTCACGCGGCTCAAGAAAGCGCAACGGCTCTGGGATTGGCACCTGATAGACGAGCGTCTGACCTGCTGCTAGCGCAGTCTCCGGAATGCGATGGCGCGTCTGGATAATTGTTGCTTCTGTGGTCTTCGTGGTCACCGGAACATTGGCAACCTTTTGAAAAAAGGCACGAATTGAAACCGCATTCGTTGTGTCATCAGCGCCTTGATCGATTACTTTCAGCGTGTCCTTCGGGCCGATGATCGCAGCCGTTACCTGTACGCCGCCAGTACCCCACCCATAGGGCATGGGCATTTCGCGGCTGGCAAACGGCACCTGATATCCAGGTATGGCAATGGCTTTGAGAATAGCCCGGCGGATCATCCGCTTGGTCTGCTCATCAAGATAAGCAAAATTGTAGGTGGCAAGCTCGGTCATTTTGTCATAGCCTCAAAGGAGTTGGTTTGCGCAAAACCACGGAATTTTGATCCTTTGGTTTGAACTGCAAAACGTAGGGATGCATGACGGGAGATATTGAGTTTTATCTTTTTACTGGTGTTTTTGTTTTCATCGTAGCGCTTGCCGCAATCGAGCAGCGCAACAAGAACCGAAAAAAATTGAATAACGATAGCGGCGACACTGGTGTTTCCGGCAGCAGCGACAGCTGGGGCGACTCCGATGGCGGAGGTGATGGAGGCGGTGGCGACTAAGTTCATTCTGCAGCCTCACTGATTTCGTTCTTTTGGCTTTCATGTCCACTACGCATACGGCGCACGAGCTCGAGTTCCGCTTGGAAATCCACATAATGCGGTAATTTCAGATGCTCGACGAAGCCGGTCGACTGAACATTATCGCTGTGTGAGATGACGAATTCTTCGTCCTGCGCCGCAGCGGTAATGTCCTCTCCCAGCTCTCTTGCCCGCAATGCGCGGTCGCAAAGAGCCATGGACATGGACTTGCGCTCGCTTTGGCCGAAAACAAGCCCGTAGCCACGCGTGAATTGGGGCGGCTGCTTAGATGATCCTTTGAACTGATTGACCATCTGGCATTCGGTAAGACGAATGCGGCCAAGCGTTAGTGGAAAATCAAGTTCGGCGACTTCGAGTTCCACTTCAACCTCACCAATGCGAATTTCACCGGCAAAAGGATGGCTACGCGCGTAGCCGCGCTGGGTGGAATAGGCCAAGCCCAGCAGAAAACCCTCATCGCCGCGCGCCAGAGCCTGCAATCGCAAATCCCGCTCAAGCGGAAAGGTCAAAGGCTCGCGGGTCAAATCGCCCGTTTGAGCTCCCTCAGGCATATCACCATCAGCTTCGATCATGCCGTCATGGCCGAGAATATCGGTCACACGCGGCATATGTTCATGGGCCTCGATGCGTTGATCCGGCAGATCAACTGACCCATCTTCCGCAAGTTCAGGATCGAGCAAGCGGTGCGTATAATCGAAGGTCGGACCCAGCAATTGACCGCCTGGCAGATCCTTGAATGTTGCGGAAATGCGGCGTTCAATAGCCATCTGCGATGTCTCGACCGGCTTTGTATAGCCGAAACGCGGCAAGGTCGTCCGGTAAGCCCGAACGAGGAAAATCGCCTCAATCATATCGCCGCGAGCCTGTTTCACAGCGAGCGCAGCAAGCTCGGTATCGTAGAGCGAACCTTCAGCCATCACACGATCAACTGCGAGCGCCAGCTGTTCAACAATCTGATCGAGGCCGATAGCCGGAACGGAGCGATCACCACGGCGGCGGTCTGCCAGAAGCTTGTGCGCATTGCGAATGGCGGCTTCGCCGCCTTTAACAGCAACATACATGGCCTAAGCCTCCTTCTTCGAAATGCGGGTGGTTCGCGGCAAAGCGGCAAGCGCGCCATTGCCAGCAAAGATCAGGTCGATACCACGCGGAAAGACGCCACGATTTGCTGCCCATTGTTCAATAAACATTCTAGGAAGCTCATTCGGCGCAAAGACCGCATTATCCTTGATTCCAGGACCTTCGAGGGTCAATTCTTGCGAACCATCAAAACCGGTCACCTGCAAAATGATTGTGGTCGAACGATCCGGATATTCAGACGTGCCTTTGGCAAATGAATCAAAAGACGGCATGTTTTCGATGTCGCTGACCAAAGCAAAATCGGCCTGGGAAGGATCATTCGTGAGCTCAACGCCAGTATGGAACTTCAGCCAGCCGATAGCGTCCTGCGATGCTTTCACTGGCTTGTCACACCAGACGACCGCATCATGATCCAACAACGTGGCTGCAATCGAAGCTATCGCCGGCGATAAGGGCGATGGAGCAAGAGCCAGATCACCGACGGAAATGACACGGCCCGGATTGGCCATAGCGTCCATCAATGCCCGAAAAATCTCCTGCGAGTTTAAAACCGTGTCGGCGAACCCGCCTTCAAAAACCTGAGTTGCTGCGCGCATCAATCATCTCCTCGCACCATAGTGAAAAAATCGACCTTGGTTGCAGCGGTCTCAGCCCGCTTCAGTTCAAGCCCTTCATTCAAACGCTGCGCGATTGGAGCAAGCACGTTGTCTTCAACTGCTTGGCGATGGGCTGGCTCCTGCCAGATCGCATCAAAGACTGCAGCGAGCTTTACTTTCTCGCTTGAACGCCCGAGCGCGTAGGCATGACCGACCGCGCCATTATCGAGCCTTATGGTCGCTCGCGTCACGCTCGCCTCGCCCAGATTGAAAGCTGCGCCACCACCGCCGATGCGTCCACGCACCATGACCAGGCCGGTTTCAGGACCGCGCAGAGTTTCCACTGCTGGCTTGTTTTCCCAGCGCTCCCAGAACTGCCGCATTTCCTGCACGGTTGCTTGCGCCAGAAGCGCCATAGCCGCTTTGCGGCTGGAATCTGCAATCTCAGCTGTTACATCGGGTTCCTTACCCGTTTTCAAATTTGCATTGCGCATTGACACCTCACAGCAATTTGTCTATTTATATATACAACTAGACAATAAGCGTGGTTATAATACCCGTCAATGACAGGAGCATGACAAAGCATGCGTTCAAGCCATTTGATAACCAGGAATAGTGGCGTTGCTGTCTGGCGGCAGATTGCCGATCAGATCAGGGGCGATATTTCAGCGGGCAAAATGGCCAGTGGCGTGCGCATGCCGCCTGAGGTGGAGCTTGCAACCCGGTTTTCCGTCAATCGTCATACAATCCGCAGCGCAATAGCCGCATTAACGAAGGAAGGCGTGCTTCGAGCTGAACAAGGGCGCGGGACATTCGTCGCCAATGCCAAAAAGCTCACCTATCGAATTGGTGAACGCACGAGGTTTTCGGAAATTCTCTCAACACAGGTTCGCGAGACAAAGGGTGTGCTGCTTGGGTCGTCGCTGGAGGAGCCTACAGCGGAAGTTGCCTCTGCGCTTGGAATGCACTCCGGCATGGTCATCAGAATTGATACGATGCACACAGCAGATAACAATCCCATCTCTTGCGCCACATCCTGGTTCGATGCTGCGCGTGTGCCAAATATCATCGAGGATTATCGTGCGACCGGTTCGGTTACCGCAGCGTTTAAACGGGCAGGAATTGATGACTATCTGCGTCAGTCAACGATTATCGGAGCCCGGCATGCTGATGCTGAGGATCTGCGACACTTGAAGCTTTCGCCTGGCGCCATTGTTATCGTCGCAACAGCCGTCAATGTCGATATGGATGGACGGCCTGTTGAATACGCAACAACGCACTTTTCTGCCGACCGCATGGAAATTGCCATCGGCAGACAGTCATCTCTTTAGAGCAAACCTTGCTCCTGCTACCACATGGTTTTTGCGGCCCGCTCCGGCCATTCGCGGTCATAGGTATCACCATCAAAGCGCGCTTCGCTCAACGCGGCAAGGATTTGGCCCGGCGTCGGAAACTCCTTCGGAGAACGATGTTTTGATGGATTCCAAAGCTCCGACCGAATAAGCGCGCGGGCACATTGGAAATAGGCCTCTTCGACCTCAATGACGGTGACGGATCGTGGCGCCTTGCCGTCCACATTGAAACTCTCAAGCACTACCTGATCCGTTTCGATATAGGCACGGCCATTGACTCGAAAGGTCGTCGTCAAACCGGGAATGAGAAACAACAGAGCCACACGCGGGTCACGGACGATATTTCGCAGCGAATCAATACGGTTGTTGCCCCGCCGATCCGGCATCATTAGCGTTCTCTCGTCATGTACCCGGATAAACCCGGCTAGATCACCACGCGGAGAACAATCCAGCCCTTCCGGACCACTCGTGGCAAAAGCAACGAATGGCGATCCTTCAATCAGCAAGCGATAATCCGGCGTGATTCGATCTGCCACTTTGGCAGTCGAGGCTTCACTTACACCACTATAAATGGCTTCAAGTTGTTCTATCGACGTAATCCGCGTCATCATTTCCTCCTGCATTCGCATTCGCCGACTAACATGCCATGGCGAAACGATTATGACAGCCATCACTTTGGAAATGACATACAGACCGCACTAGTATATCAGTCGCGCGACCAATATTCGGGAGAGATGACATGGGTGGTTTTGCGGCAATCGGCGAGTGTATGATTGAGCTGTCCGGTGCTAATGGCGACCAATGGCGCATGGGTTTCGCAGGCGATACGCTTAACACCACCTGGTATGTCCGGGCGCTTACCAAAACCGAGTATCCCGTAGATTACGTCACGGCTTTCGGCGATGATCCCTTCTCGATGAAGCAGCGCGCATTCCTGAATGAAAACGGTATTCAAACAGCCAATAGTCCGATTATCGCCGGTGCGCGCCCGGGACTTTATGCGATAAGTTTGACCGGGGCCGAGCGTTCGTTCACCTACTGGCGCAATGACGCGGCTGCGCGCCAGCTGGCAGATGACACGGAGGCGCTGGCACAAAGCCTCGCCGGACGTGAGATTGTTTATTTCTCCGGGATCACCATGGGTATTCTCAGTCCCAAAAACCGTGAAAATGTTTTGAACGCTGTCAAAAACGCACGCGAACAGGGATCTCTCATTGTCTTCGATGCCAATTACCGCCCTCGCCTGTGGGAAAATGCCGACACAGCCCAGCAGGTACTCAGCGATGCCTTTCGCGTCACCGACATTGCCTTACCCACATTTCCAGATGAGAACGCACTTTTTGGCGACGCAACACCTGATCACACGGCTGACCGGATAGCCGGTTTTGGCGTAGGCGAGATCGTCGTTAAAGATGGCACGGAGCCAGCGCTTGTAGTGGCTGATGGTCGCCGCACCAACGTGCCAGCAACCATTGCCAAGGCAGTTGATACGACCGGCGCTGGCGACAGCTTCAATGGCGGCTACATTGCCTCGCGCCTTGCCGGCTTTGACCCCGTCAAGGCTGCAGCCAGTGCCCATAGGGTTGCCGCTCGCGTGGTTGAATTTCACGGCGCACTTGCTCCCATGAGCGAAGCGCGCGCGGCCTTTGGCTAAGATTTTTTAAAACTGTACTTTGTCATTTGGCTGTATGTTTCGTCTGGCCGCAGGATCGCCTGCGGGAAGTACGAAAAATGTGTTGAATCTGGCCAAATCTGCGCTTCGAAACACAATGCCGCATAATTTTCATATGTTTTTCCGGTCAAACCAATGGCAGGCTTTCCGCCAAGCGTATTGGATGCATAAAGCTGCACACCCGGCTCGGTGGTGGACACAGTCATTTCCACGCCAGATTTAGCTCCTCTGGCCCAAGCGACCGGGCACAGCGGGCGCCGCTCGCTCGCCAGACAGAAATTATTGTCATAGATAACCTGCTTGCCGTTTTCTTCACGCCGTACTGGTCTGAATTCACGAAAATCATGCGTGGTTCCTGCCACAGGCAAAACGCGCCCATCAGGCAGAAGATCAGCATCGGTAGGCAGATAGGCCTGCGCATCCATACGTACCTGATGATCGAGCGCTTCAGTTGCGCCACCATCATCCAGATTGAAGTAACTGTGATGCGCGAGATTGCATAGGGTTGGCTTGTCTGTGACTGCATCCATACGAATGGCCAGAGTGCCCTTCGACTCAAGCATATAGGTGCAGGTAATGTTGAGATTACCCGGAAAACCCACCTCGCCATCGGGCAGATGAATTGTCAGCGTCACATAGTCCGGCCCAACGGCCACAACCTGCCACAAACGTTTTCCCGCCCCAAGCGTGCCGCCATGAATATTGTGCAAGCCGCGGAAATTCTTCTCCAACTGATAGGTTTTGCCATCAATCGTCAATTCGCCGTCCCGAATGCGATTAATGGAACGGCCAATCGTGGCCCCGAGATAGGGCGAATAGGCGGGGTAATCGGCAAAGTTCTGATAGCCAAGCACCAGCGGACTTTCATGACCTTTCAGGCGCAGGTCCTGAATAACGGCACCCCAGGTCAGGACTTTCGCCGTCAGGCCACCGCCAACAATGGTAATGCAATGCACCGCTTCACCTGAATCAGTATGCCCAAAAACTTCCGTATCCATTTGACTTTAAAACCTTTTATAAGATTCATTGCGCAGGCAGCCTGATGCACCGGAATGCATCAGGTGAATGATGTGAGCTAAACAGCCTAAAGACCAAGCCCACCAATGCAGACATATTTGGTATCGAGATAATCTTCGATGCCTTGATGCCCGCCTTCCTTGCCGAGACCTGATTCTTTAACGCCGCCAAAGGGAGCTTCGACGGTTGTGATCAGTCCCTCATTGACGCCGACCATGCCATATTTCAAACCTTCCGAAACACGGAACACACGCCCAAGATCCTGCGTGTAGAAATAGCTGGCAAGGCCGAACTGCGTGTTGTTGGCAAGATCAATTGCTTCCTGCTCCGTCTCAAACTTGTAGATAGGAGCAACGGGGCCAAAGATTTCCTCTGTCGTGAAAAGCATGTCCGGCTTTGCATCGCCAATGACGGTTGGCTCAAAGAAGCTGCCGCCTAGCGAATGGCGCTTGCCACCAGTGACAATCTTCCCGCCCTTCTGTTTTGCGTCAGCGATAAATTCCTCAACCTTTTCGACGGCCTTTTCATCAATGAGCGGACCTTGTTCGGTGCCTGCTTCAAGCCCATTGCCGATCTTGAGCTTTGCAGTCTTTGCTGCAAATTTTTCAACGAAACTATCGTAGATTCCAGCCTGAACCAGAAACCGATTTGTGCAAACGCAGGTTTGTCCGGAGTTGCGGAACTTTGCCATGATGGCGCCGTCGACGGCCCGGTCGACATCCGCATCATCAAACACGATGAATGGCGCATTTCCGCCGAGTTCCATCGATACTTTCTTGACAGTATCGGCCGCCTGTTTGATCAAAATCTTGCCGATTTCGGTAGAACCCGTGAAGGTTATCTTACGCACGACGGGATTGCTGGTAATTTCGCCGCCAATCTCGCTGGCCGAGCCTGTCAGAATATTGACGACGCCTTTCGGAATACCTGCCTGCTCGCATAATAGTCCCCATGCAAGACCTGAATAAGGTGTCTGCGTGGCTGGTTTTACAACGGCTGTACAACCAGAAGCCAAGGCCGGGCCAATCTTGCGTGCCAGCATGGAAGAGGGGAAATTCCAAGGCGTGATAGCGCCGATAACGCCAACTGGCTCTTTGGTAATCATGATCCGGCGATCAGCCCAAGGTGACGGTACGGTATCACCATAAGTACGACGGGCCTCTTCAGCATACCAAAGGATATAAGCGGCAGACATGCCAACCTCGCCCTTGGATTCGGCGAGTGATTTACCTTGTTCCAGCGTTAGCAATTCGGCGAGCGCATCCTGGTTGTCCAGGATTGCATCGTGCAATTTGCGCATCAGCTTTGAGCGCTCCAGCGCCGATGTCTTGCGCCAGGTTTTGAAGGCTTCCGCTGCCGCGTCAATGGCGCGCTTCGTTTCGGCCCTACCCGAATTGGGCACTGTGCCAATGACGAGCCCTGTCGCGGGATTGATGACATCGATTGTCTTGCCCGAATCTGCCGCGATCCACTCGCCATTGATAAGATTGGCCTGCTTCATGAACTGGCTGGATTTCTGCAACATCATATTCTCCCTGTGTTCGAAGGGTTATGCTCTTTAGGTGGATTCCGTGAAGGATAACCATATTGCGCTGGGCAATCGAGCCTTGGGTCAAGGTCCGTAAGCACCCTGCTCCTTTTTGGCAAAAGCTGCAACGGCGCAGCTAGCCAAATATATAGGTAACAACTGAAACCCAGAATGCCAGTGTCACCGCAGACAGAGCAGTCGCCATAACCATTGAGTTAGATGCCAAAGCCTGCCCTGTTCCAAAGCGTGTGGCAATGAGATAGGAATTCACGCCTGCAGGCAAAGCTGCTGCCACGACGGCAATTTTTGCGGTAAACGGCGCTAGTCCCAACAGCCACACAGCCCCTAAAACAACTGCAGGCATCAGCAATAATTTTATGACAGACATGACGAGCGCTGCGGCAATATTTCCCGACACGCCAAATTTCTTCAGCCCCATCCCCATCGCGAACAGCGCAACCGGCCCGGCAACACTCGCCAGAGTTTGTATGAGAGCATCCGCTGTCTGTGGCATCGTCAGACCAACAAGCCGCCAAATCCATCCGGCTAATATTCCAAGCACGAACGGATTTCGCAGCAAGCTCTTGAAGAACGAAAGCACGACCGCCGCCAGATGGGCTTCTCCGCTGAATACGCCATCCCGTCGCATCGCGATTTCATGCAAGCTGATTGATGCTGCCATCATGATCGGCATGTGAATGGCGACAATGAGAGAGAGTATCGCAAAGCCGTTTTGCCCGAATACGCCAAGCACAAGCGGCATTCCAAGGAAAACCAAATTGGAGAAAGATCCAGAAACCCCGGCAACGACACCAGCGCGATTATCTCGGCCAAACATATATTTGATAGCGAGGTCCGACGCGGCCCAGGCCACAACGACACCGCTGAAATAGGCGATCCACAGCGACCAAGGCGCTGCGCCATGAAAGTCGGCCGTCACCATGGTTCTGAACAATAATAGCGGCGCTGCAATCATGAACACGAAATCGGAAAGACCATCGCCGACCCGCTCATCAAGCAATTTGAAATGCGCCGCCGCATAGGCGATAGCGATGACGCCAAAAACAACGATGATTGTTTGGATAAGACTCATGATCCTTGGGATAAGCCCGGAAGTTTCGAGGAGCAAGCCTGGAAAACGATCACTTTATTTTTGCGAGCAGAATTCCCATCTGCCTGATAAGGAGAATGAATGGCATATCGATCGAGTCTTTGGCTTTACTCCGGATTGGTTCTGACGTTTGGCATCGCCCTCGCATCCGTGCCCGCTCAGGCGACAGATGCCGCTTGGGCAAGAGTTCAGCGCGGAGGCTATACAATCCTCATTCAGGGCGGCGATGCTTCAGGCGCGCTCAGCCCATCATCTGATACTTCCGCGGATTGTGCCGCACGAACGCTCTCGGACCGGGGTCACCAGCTGGCGCAAAAGCTAGGCGCGCGATTTGCTGCCCGCGGTGTGCGAATCGACAAGGTTTTGACAAGCACCGTTTGTAATGCACGGGAGACAGCGCGCCTTTCCTTTGGTTCATCCCCTATGGAAATATTCGCCCCGCTTGATCCAATGGCTGGCGATGACACAGCAAGAGAAACGCAGCTTGAACAAATTCGAACCACGATCATTTCGTTCAAAGGCTCTGGAAATCTGGTATTGCTCACGGATCGTAACAATATAATAGCGCTAACAGGAGTGGCACCCCGGCCCAGCGAGGCTGTTGTTGCAGCTCCCGCAGAGGACGGAAAAACCATTCACGTTGCTGGAAGAATCATATTCGACTAATCACCACATGCTCTTGGGTCTTTCCCTCGCCTGCGAAAAAAGCTAGATACCGGCTCATCAGATCGCAGGGTCTTAGACGAGACACCTAAAACAAAAGGAAAATCAATTGTCCGATACATTCGACAAAGTCGCCGATATTATTGCTGAAACCAGCGAGATCGACCGCGACAGCATCACGCCGGAAAGCCATACAATCGACGATCTTGGCATCGACAGTCTGGATTTCCTCGATATCGTTTTCGCCATCGACAAGGCATTCGGCATCAAGATTCCGCTTGAACAGTGGACGCAGGAAGTCAATGACGGCAAGGTTCCGACCGAAGAATATTTCGTGTTGAAGAATCTTTGCGCCAAAATCGACGAACTGGTCGCCGCCAAGAAAGCCTGATCCGCAGACCAACGCGGGCGCTAAGACATATCCATTAACCGGATGCACCGTAACAACGGTGTTGCGAGACAATGCAGAACAACACCGTCGTTATCACAGGTATCGGACTTATTTCCTCTTTGGGCGAAGGGGCCGATGCTCATTGGCAAGCTTTCAACGATGGAGCCAAGCCGCGCATCGATGGTGAAAGATTCAAGCCATACACAGTGCATCCGCTCGGTGAAGTCGATTGGAACAGCCAGATTCCAAAACGCGGCGACCAGCGGCAGATGGAAACCTGGCAGCGCATCGGCACATATACTGCCGGTCTTGCTCTACAGGATGCTGGCATCAAGGACGATGAAGCTCTCTGCGCAACAATGGATATGGTTGTGGCAGCGGGCGGCGGCGAACGCGATGTGACTGTCGACACGCAAATTCTGGCTGAAGCACGTGTACGCAATGATCTTGGCACGATGCTGAACGAAAAACTGTCGACAGAATTGCGTCCGACGCTTTTCCTGGCACAGCTTTCCAATCTCCTTGCGGGCAATATTTCGATTGTTCACAAGGTGACAGGATCTTCACGCACATTCATGGGCGAAGAAGGTGCGGGTATTTCCGCAATAGACACAGCGGTTTCGCGCATTCGTTCCGGCCAAAGCACCCACGCCCTCGTGGGAGGCTCCTATAACGCTGAACATCCCGACATGCTGCTCGGTTTCGAGCTGAACCAGATGTTGAAAACCGATGGATGGTCGCCGGTTTGGCAAAGGGAAAATTCCGAGGGCGGTGGCATTGTCACAGGCTCCGGCGGTGCCTTTCTCGTTCTCGAAAGTGCAGACCATGCCAAGAAGCGCGGTGTTCGCGCTTACGCTGCCATTGACGCTATTTACAGCTCACAGATTCGCCGCAACCGCGAAAACCTTGGCGAAACGATTTCCAAGCTTCTGGGTGCCGCAAGTGCGGATAAGGCAGCTGATCTTATTGTTTCCGGTGCAACCGGGGCAAAGAAAGTCACGTCTGCAGAAAAAGCAGCGCTGGAGGCTTTCTCCAGTTCAACAGTTCGTGGACTTTCCAGTAAAACGGGCCATCTGCGCGAGGCACAATTCCCTCTCGCTGTTGCCATCGCCGCATTGAGCGTTTTTCATGGGACAGCCTTTCTCCCGCTTGATAGTGAAAACGAGGCAACTGGTCCGGCTAATATTTCCAGTGCACTCGCGACTTCCATCGGTGCCACGCGCAGTGAAGGCGTTGCCCGCCTGAGCAAGGTTTAAAGGATATTCCAATGTCCAAATATACTGATCATCTAGGTCGCCCCCTGGTTGCGATTACTGGTCTTGGTGTCGTCTCCTCGCTTGGACAAGGCAAGGAAGAAAACTGGACAGCTCTGACCTCGGGAACTTCCGGCATTCACACCATAACGCGTTTTGCGCTCGACAATTTGCGCACGCAAATAGCCGGGACTGTGGATTTTCTTGAAGAGAGCAGTCAGGGAGCGTCAGCACTTTCGCAGAAACTGGCTTCCCTTGCCGCTGAAGAGGCCATAGCGCAAGCCGGTTTTCCAATCGATGATTTCGGCGGGCCTTTGTTTCTCGCAGCGCCACCCGTGGAACTCGAATGGCGCAACCGCTTCGCGCTTGATGCACTGGTAAAGTCCGAAGGCGAACCCGGTTACGATCTATTGCTGGCAGCGTGCCGAAAGGCACCGCAAAGCGCGATGTTCAACACGGCCGAATTTGGCTTTATAGCAGAATGCATCGCCGACAAGTTCGGAACGCGCGGACTGCCCATCACGCTGTCGACCGCATGTGCATCAGGCGCAACTGCAATCCAACTTGGTGTCGAGGCTATCCGGCGTGGCGAAAGCGACCGCGTCCTGTCAATCGGAACTGATGGCTCCGTGTCGGCAGAAGCGCTTATCCGCTTCTCGCTGCTATCGGCACTTTCAACCCACAATGAACCTGCCCATAAGGCCGCCAAGCCTTTCTCAAAGGACCGTGACGGTTTTGTCATGGCCGAAGGTTCCGGCGCGCTTGTTATGGAATCGCTGGAATCTGCTGTCGGCCGCGGCGCCAATATTCTCGGAATCATGCGTGGTTGCGGCGAAAAGGCAGATGATTTCCATCGCACACGCTCAAAGCCCGATGGCTCTCCGGCGATTGGTGCCGTGCGCGCAGCCTTGGACGATGCGGGGATCAAGGAAGATGCCATCGACTATGTCAATGCCCACGGCACTTCAACTCCGGAAAACGACAAGATGGAGTATTTGGCCCTCTCGACGGTTTTTGGTGACCGCATATCCTCGTTACCGGTTTCTTCCAACAAGTCGATGATCGGCCATACGCTGACTGCTGCGGGCGCTATCGAAGCCGTTTTTTCAGTTCTGACAATTCAGACCGGCACTATTCCGCCAACAATCAACTATGACAATCCCGACCCTGCAATCGTGCTCGACGTCGTTCCCAACGTGAAGCGTGAGGCAAAGGTTTCAGCGGTGCTTTCAAGCTCCTTCGGATTTGGCGGACAAAATACGTGTCTTGTCATGACGGCAGAACCGAACTAATCCGGAACCTGAATTAGAGCAATTTCAAATGCGGGATCCGGTTTTCCCGTCCGGAATTGCGCAACCCACAAATGAGCGGCTACCTGCCTTTAGCGGCGCCACTCAAGGAAACGGATATGCGTGCACTACAGCTGATCGAAGATCGCAAACTTGAAATCGTCGACGTCGCTCCTCCGCCTCCCCCTGGCCCCGGCGAAGTCACTGTTAACATCAAAGCGGTTGCGCTCAACCATATTGATGTCTGGGGTTGGCGCGGCATGGCCTTTGCCAAGCGCAAAATGCCTTTGACAATTGGTGCGGAAGCATCCGGCATCGTGGATGCTATCGGCCCGGGCGTCAGCAATCTGCTTCCAGGACAACTGGTTTCGATCTATGGCGCACAAACCTGCGGTCTATGCCGCCCATGCCGCGAAGGTCGCGATAATCTTTGCGAGCATGTCTCCGGCGTGCACGGCTTCCATCTTGATGGCTTTGCTCAAGAGAAGGTGAATCTGAAGGCCCGGCTACTGGTCCCTGCACCTCCCGGTGTTGACGAGATTGGCGCCGCAGTTGCTCCGGTCACATTTGGGACCGTCGAGCATATGCTCTTCGACAACGCGAAGCTTGAGTCCGGCGAAACCATTCTGGTCCATGCAGGCGGATCCGGCATTGGTTCGGCTGCAATCCAGCTTGCCAAAAAGATGGGCTGTACTGTCATCACCACCGTAGGTTCTGACAACAAGATTGAAAAAGCCAAGGCGCTTGGCGCGGATCATGTCATAAATTACCGCGAAGACCGCTTTGAAGGCGTTGTCCGCAAACTGACCAAGAAGAAGGGCGTAGACGTTGTTTTCGAGCATGTCGGGGCCGATACCTGGGCGGGATCCATGCTATCGCTACGACGCGGTGGACGGCTCGTGACCTGCGGCTCGACATCCGGTGTCTCTACCAGCATGAATTTGATGATGTTGTTTCAGCAACAATTGAAGCTGCTCGGTTCATTCGGTTGCCGCATGGAAAACATGGCTGATGCCATGCAGAAGATGGCGCGAGGTCTGGTTCATCCTGTCATCGATACTGAAGTCGGCTTTGATGACATTGATACGGCCCTGAAGCGAATGGAAGGCCGGGATGTTTTTGGCAAGATCATTCTGCGCGTCAACTGATCCCTTATGAAACTTGATAGAAAGCTAGCTCTGTATCGGTGGAGCCAGAAGTTGAAATCGGTCAACTACTGGCTTTCCGCGAATATTATATTCGGCATACTTTGGCTTTTGCGTCAGTTGCCCGCCAAGGCTGCGATGGATTTCATCGATGCTTCTGCGCGCAAAATCGGCCCGTTGATGGGCCGCCACCGTGTTGCAATGACCAATCTGCGCAAAGCCTATCCGGACAGACCGGAAGAAGAACTACAGAAGATCGCGCGCGACATGTGGGGAAATATGGCGCGGTTGACGGCAGAATATGTCTTCCTTGATGCAATCTTCGATTACGATCCGCACAGTGACAAGCCGGGATTGATCGAGGTACAGGGCCGCGAAATCTTTGAGCGCATCCGCGACGAAAAAGACCGGCCTCATATTTTCTTCACCGGTCACACGGGTAATTTTGAATTGCTCCCGATCTGTGCCGCAACGTTTGAACTGAACGTGACTGCCTTGTTCCGTCCACCGAATAATCCCTATGTTGCAAGGAAAATTCTGGGCGCTCGCCGTACGAATATGGGCCACCTCGTTCCATCAAAAGCGGGCGCAGCGTGGTCACTTGCCAGTGTTTTGAATGCCGATGGCAATGTGGGTATGCTGGTAGATCAAAAGTTCCATCGCGGCATTCCCACGACTTTCTTTGATCGCCCCTGTAAAACCAATCCTCTATTGGCAAAACTTGCGCGTCAATATGAGTGTGATGTCTATCCCGCACGCTGCATTCGCCTGCCGGGGGGACGCTTCCGTCTGGAATTGGAAGAGAAGATGCAACTGCCGCGCGATGAAAAAGGCGCCGTTGACCTTGCCGCCACTGCACAGGCACTGAACGACAAGGTTGAAAGCTGGGTTCGTGAATATCCCGGCCAATGGATGTGGTTCCACAAACGCTGGAACAAATAGCGCCTTTAGTAGTAATTGGTCACGGCGTGTTTTGCCTCGGCAAAAAACAACCAGCGTTCCACAAATATCCCCAATAAGTGGCTGACAGCAGCGATCGCGAGTATTAATTGCGCTGGCAGGCCGGTTCCCAACGCCATGGCAGATAGTAAAGCCGCTATAGGCAATACCACGCCGCTCAACCATGAAATGATCCATAGCTTGGCAGCGTGTTTGCGGGCAACGCGAAAACCCATCTCACGAGTCAGATAATTATCGAGTGAATGTGGCCTCTCAAACAGGCGCACCTTACCGATAAAACCGAGCCCGGTTGCGCTTTCCGGTGTTGAACGTGGCACGAGTGTCGCGATGCGATTGCGCCATACCATCTTGGCGACGAGCGCTGTCAATAATAACAGCACGGCCAACAGCTCGAGTATAAGCATACCGGAGAAGGTGCTTGCCAGCAGAAAGCCGCCAGCCAGTGAAAACGATATAAAACAGAGGGGCGTAAGCCTTGTGTGCCAAGAGTCTACAGTCTTCAGCGACCCATAAATCATTGACGTGCAATAGACCGTCAATAGCGAACCGAGCACGCTGATCAAACCCAGAGTCGCATCATACCGATTGGCAAAAATTGCCAAACCGGCGCTCAACGTAAAGGGAACAAAGGTAGCGATTGCCATGACACCTTCACGCGACAACCAACTGGAACGCCATTGGCTCAGCGCCCGCCAAGCGCGTTGTGGATTTCCTAAATGGAAAAGCGACGCGATCAAGCCTGTTGCAATGAGAGTTAGCGAGGTCAGGTAGGCTAGCTTTGTTGCAACCATGGCAGGATCGAAAAAGCCAAGGCCGAGCACAATGGCTAGGCCATAGCCCAATCCCGATAAGGTCGTGAAAATGATCATCGAAAACGCTGGATGCATCAGATTCTATCCAACGTTTTGTCGAGCCATGCAAAGAAGCCACGCGCACCTTCGGTATTTTCCGCAAGCGGAATAATCGGTGCAACATCACTCAATGAACTACGAGGACGTGGGGGCAAATATTTATTCGTCGGCCTTGTATCCTGTTCCGGCATCAGATCAAAACCACCCCGCTCAGCAACCATCATGGAAACATCGGAATTCGGGTCACCAAGATCACCAAAGTGCCGAGCATTGACCGGACAGGTTCTGACGCAGGAAGGAACACGATCCTCCTGCTTCAATGTCTCATTATAGATACGGTCAACGCAGAGCGTGCATTTCTTCATCACGCCGGCAGCCAGATCCATTTCCCGGGCACCATAGGCGCATGACCAGGCGCAAAGCCCGCAGCCAATACACTTATCCTCGTCCACCAGCACTATACCGTCTTCTGCACGCTTGTATGAGGCTCCCGTTGGGCACACCGTTACGCAAGGTGCATCTTCGCAGTGCAAGCAGGACTTGGGAAAATGTACCACACGGGCTTCACCCGCTTCGCCGATGATCAGGCCACCTTCCGGAACAACTTCAAAGCTGTGAATGCGATTGAGAAATGTGCCAGATACATCTGCGCCATAGGCATGTTGGTCAGACAAGGCGCTGCCATAACCACCCGTGTTCCACTCCTTGCAACTGATGACACAGGCATGACAACCAACGCAAACATCAAGGTCGATAACCAGACCCAGTTTTTTTGAGGCAGGGCTGTGTGGCAGACTCGTCATTTCGCCCACTCCTGCCCATAACGCACTTCTTCCGGCGGCTCCTTTTGGCTTCCAGGACGCTTTATCGCCTTGAAGTGCGGCTCGCTAAACCCTTCGCCAATTTCAGCTTTCTCAATCCGTACGCGCAGATCATACCATGCCGCCTGTCCGGTAATGGGATCAGAGTTTGACCAGCGCATGCCATCGGATTTCGGTGGTAGCAACTCGTGAATAAGATGGTTCAGCAAGAATCCCTTGGTGGCCTCGGGCGAATTTGGCTCAAGCGCCCAGGCTCCGCCACGCTTGCCAATTGCGTTCCATGTCCACATGGTTTTGCCATTCACGGCATCAGTACGGGCAACTTCACATTTGATCCGGCCATGATGGGAGATAATCCAAGCCCAGTCTCCATCACTCAACCCGATCTCATCGCAGATGACACCTGGCACATATAGCGGGTTTTTCGTGTGGATCTGGCGCAACCAGGCATTTTGCGAACCCCATGAATGGTACATGGCCATCGGGCGCTGGGTAATCGCATGGTACGGAAATTCCGTCGTATCAACACCCTGTTCTTCAAACGGGCGGTACCAATCCGGCAGTGGGTCGAAACATTCCAGCAGGCGCTGCTTGTATTGCGATGGCGCAAAGGGTTTTCGAATGCCTTCTGCGGAAAGGCGGAACTTCTGCAACGTCTCCACATAGAGCTGAATCGTCACCGGCTGGGGAGTATCGAAGAAACCCATATCGATTGCGAATTGCTGATACGCGGCATTGTGATGTTTGAAATACAATGCCTCCTGCGGAATGTGTTTTGTCCAGAAGGCTCCATTATCAATATAATTTTGAATTTGATCCTGATTGGGAGCGCCCCTGCCCTCGCTATCGGCTTGAGCGCCGCGCCAACCTGACAATGGACCAATACCCGGCTTGCGCTGATGATTGGCGATATAATCGGCATAATCCTTGTAGAGCGCCTCACCATCCTCGTTCACAAAGCCCGGCAGCTTCAACCGAGCACCAAGGTCTATCAATACCGATTGGAAACCGCGTACATCCCGGTCAGGCTTGATGACAGGCCAGCGAATTGCATCACATACGGCCCCCGGTTCAGAAATAGGTCTGTCCAGTAGTGAGATACAGTCATGCCGTTCGAGATAAGTCGTATCGGGCAAGACAAGATCGGCATAAGCAACCATTTCCGATGAATAGGCATCGGAGTAGATAATTTTCGGAATCTTATATTCGCCGGTTGCCTCGTCACGCTCCTCCAGCATCTTGATCGTGCCACGCGTGTTCATCGACGAGTTCCAGGCCATATTCGCCATGTACAGAAACAGCACGTCAATCGGGTAAGGATCGCCTGCATGTGCATTGGCGATTACCATGTGCATCATGCCGTGGGCCGAAAGCGGTGCTTCCCATGAAAACGCCTTGTCTATCCGCTGCGGCTTGCCCTCAGCATCAACAAGCAGATCTTCCGGACCCAATGGATATCCGAGATGTGGGCCAGCCAGAGGTTTTCCCGGCGTCACATGTTCCGAACGACCATGAGGTCGGGGGTGCGCCGTGGCAGGTTTTGGATAGGGCGGCTTGTAACGATAGCCGCCAGGACAATCGATGGAACCAATGATCGTCTGCAACACATGCAAGGCGCGGGCCGATTGAAAGCCATTGGAATGAGCAGAAATGCCACGCATGGCGTGGAAGCTGACCGGTCGCCCAATCATGACCTCGTGCTGCTCGCCCTTCATATCGATCCAGGGCTGCTCGACGATAATTTCTTCTTCGAAGGCTACGCGCGCAATCTCTGAAGCAAGCCCGCTAATTGTTGTCGCTGAAACCCCGGTTTCAGCTGCAACAGCTTCGGGAGCATATTTCGGATCGAGATATTTCTCCGCCATTAACCGCAGAACGCTGCGCACCTTGAGTCCATCTGCTGTCGTAAATTCAGCGTTAAGATCGGCAATATGGCCCGGCTCATCAAAGCGCACGACAGCACCGGTCTTTCGGTCTCTTACCAGCGCTTTTCCAAGATCATCGCGCAGAAATAGCCCATGATCCTCATGGCCCTCATTGTCGATTACCAGCCAAGGCGCATTGGTATACCGGGAAAGATAATCCAGATCGATCTTACCCGTCCGGAACAGCTCATGGATAATGCTCAGGACAAGCAGACCGTCTGTGCCCGGCCGGATGCCAATCCAATTATCGGCGATAGCGGAATATCCGGTGCGAACCGGATTGACCGAAACAAAGCGTGCGCCCCGCTTCTTAAGTTTTGAAATGCCAATCTTGATGGGATTGGAGTCATGATCTTCCGCCACACCGAAGAGCACGAACAGCTTCGTTTTGTCCCAATCCGGCGCACCGAACTCCCAAAATGCCCCGCCGATTGTATAAATGCCAGCGGCTGCCATGTTGACTGAGCAGAACCCGCCATGGGCCGCATAATTAGGCGTCCCGAAATTTTGAGCCCAAAAGCTCGTCAATGCCTGGCTTTGATCCCGGCCCGTAAAAAAAGCGAGTTTCTGCGGTGCTGTATCGCGGATTGGTTGCAGCCAATCGACCGCCAGCTTAAGCGCTTCGTCCCAACTGATTTCCCTAAATTCACCCGATCCGCGCGGTCCCGTGCGGAGCAACGGCGCACGCAATCGCGCGGGCGAATAATGCTGCATGATTCCCGCTGAGCCCTTGGCGCAAAGCACACCCTTGTTAATCGGGTGATCGCGATTGCCCTCGATGTAGCGAACTTTTCCATCCTTCAAATGGACATCAATGCCGCAGCGGCAGGCACACATATAACAAGTCGTTTTGGCAATCTCGTCACCAACCGGCTCGGACAGGGCAAGGCGTGGTTCGGAATTCATGTCGTGTTGCCCCGATCATCATCAGCTTCGCATGCTGTTTTATAAGAACAATTCCAATCTACCAAACACTCAAACGACATCTCACCAGGAAAGCGGCAATTTGCCATCGTTGCGAAACTTGCCTCTTGCCAAATCGGGATACCGCCTGATTTGATAGGCGAATGGACGAAAAGCTTTCCCGCGCGATTGATAAACGACGTGACGATCTGATCGCACTCACGCAAGAGTTGATACGCTTTCCGACGATTAATCCACCGGGCGAAGCCTACGCCCCCTGCGCAGAGTACATCGCACAACGATTGCAGAAGAGTGGTTTTGAAACGCAATTGATTCGCGCTGAAGGAACCCCTGGCGATACGGACCGATATCCACGGACAAATGTCCTTGCGCGCTTCGATGGTCGCACTCCTGGCCAGACCGTTCATTTCAATTCGCATATTGATGTCGTAGATACTGGCAAAGGCTGGACCGTCGACCCTTTTGGAGGTGTCGTCAAGGATGGCAAAATCTACGGTCGTGGCGCATGCGACATGAAAGGCGGTCTCGCCGCTTCAATTATAGCTGCAGAAGCTTTTCTCGAAGTCTACCCTGATTTTGCTGGCGCCATAGAGATTTCAGGCACAGTGGACGAGGAGTCCGGCGGCTTTGGCGGCGTAGCCTATCTTGCTAGCAAGGGGTTCTTTTCCAAACCTCGGGTTGATCACGTGATCATTCCCGAACCACTGAACAAGGATCGTATTTGCCTTGGTCATCGCGGCGTGTGGTGGGCGGAGATCGAAACCAAGGGCGAGATCGCGCATGGCTCGATGCCATTTCTTGGTGATTGCGCAGTCAGGCATATGGGTGCAGTTCTTGATGCATTTGAGAAAGAACTTTTTCCCGCCCTCGATCGGAAAGAAACCCGGATGCCGGTGGTTCCCGAGGGCGCGCGGCGATCGACGATGAATATCAACTCGGTTCATGGCGGACAAACCGATGATTTTTCGGGGCTACCCTCGCCCAATGTTCCAGATTCATGCCGGCTTACAATCGATCGGCGCTTCCTGCTTGAGGAGGATATTGACGAGGTCAAGCGCGAGGTCACATCAATCCTGGACCGCCTTCAATGGGAACGGCCAAAGTTCCATTACAAAATTCGCGACATCATGGAAGTTCAGCCCTTGATGACCGAGCGCGACGCTCCTGTCGTAACGGCAGTAGCACAGGCGATTCGCTCTGTTTTCGGCAAAGAACCGGAATATGTGATTTCGCCCGGAACATATGATCAGAAACATATTGCACGCATCGGGCTTTTGCACGATTGCATCGCCTATGGTCCGGGCATTCTCGATCTTGCCCACCGGCCGGATGAATATGTCGGTATTGAAGATATGATCGAGTCAGCCAAAGTGATGGCACTTGGCCTGAAAGTGCTACTGTCCGGTTCGATTTAATGGGAGACGCTGAATGAATATCTGGAAAGCATTTTTGTTCGGCACGGCAGTCGCCCTGCTCCCGGCAACCGCTTCATTTGCAGCGAAGACGGATCTCGTGCTCGGCATTGTATTGGAGCCGCCGCATCTTGATCCGACAGCCGGCGCCGCAGCGGCGATCGATGAGATCGTATATGCCAATATATTTGAGGGTTTGACGCGTATTGGCCCGAAAGGTGATGTCCTGCCCGCTTTGGCCGAAAGCTGGACCAAATCAGAAGACGGCAAGGTCTATACGTTCAAGCTGCATAAGGGCGTTAAATTTCACGATGGCACGACATTTGATGCGGACGATGTGAAGTTCTCCCTCGACAGAGCTCGAGGCGACACGTCAACCAATGCCCAGAAGGGTCTCTTTGCTGCGATAGATACGGTCGAAAGCGTCGATCCGCTGACTGTCAAAGTGGCTTTGAAACAACCGAGCGGTGATTTTCTCTATAATATGGCTTGGGGCGATGCGGTTATTGTTGCGCCGGAAAGCGCCGATACCAATAAGGACAAGCCAATCGGCACCGGCCCTTTCAAATTGGAAAACTGGGCAAAGGGATCGCAGATCGTCATCGCGAAAAATCCGGACTATTGGGGAACGCCAGCAACGCTCGAAAAAGCCACGTTTCGCATTATCCCCGATCCAGCGGCAGCAACAGCGGCTCTTTTGGCGGGTGATGTGCAGGCATTTCCGGTTTTCCCCAGCTATGAAACCATTGCTCAATTTCAGGCAGATCCGCGCTTCAAGGTCGTGATCGGCACGACCGAAGGCGAAACAGTGATGGGCATGAACAATAAGAAGCCCCCCTTCGACAACGTCAAAGTGCGTCAGGCAATTGCACATGCAATTGACCGCAAGACGGTTATCGATGGAACCATGTTTGGATTTGGAACTCCGATTGGTTCATTCTTTCCACCACATCATCCGGCCTATTTGGATTTGACGGCAGAAGCCGCCTATGATCCCGAACTTGCCAAGAAGCTTTTGGCTGAAGCAGGTTATGCCGACGGCTTCAAGACAACGCTCAAATTGCCACCCCCGACCTATGCACGGCGTGGCGGCGAGATTATTGCCGCTCAACTGCGTGAGATTGGGATAGAAGCCGAAATTATCCCGGTAGAATGGGCGCAATGGCTCGACCAAGTCTTCAAGAATAAAAACTATGAGATGACAATCGTTTCTCACACCGAGCCAAACGATCTCAACATTTTTGCGCGCGATGATTACTATTTCAATTATGACAGCGCTCCGTTTAAGGAATTGATCAAGCAGATAGATGCAACTTCCGATGGACCAAAGCGCATTGAGCTTTATCAGCAGGCGCAAAAGCTGCTCGCAGCCGACGAACCCGCAGCATTTTTGTTTCAATTGCCAAAAACCGGCATATGGGACGCAAAAATCGAGGGCCTTTGGGAGAACGGACCAATTCAGGCAAATGATTTGACCGCAGTAAAATGGGCCGATTAAAGATGACTCCTGGCTTTCAAAAAGGGATGGCATGCTGAGCTACGCGTCAAAACGCGTGGTTATTGGCATCCTTACGTTGCTGGCGGCATCAATCATTGTATTTGCCGTGTTGGAAGTTGTGCCGGGCGATCCGGCGCGACTAATGCTCGGCATGAATGCTACCGAAGACGCCGTTCGAGCCCTGCAAGATCAGATGGGATTTAACCAACCCCTGATTTTACGATATTTCAGTTGGCTGGGCGATTTGCTGACCGGAGATTTTGGCAAGTCTTACACCTATTCGGTTCCGGTAATTGATCTCATTAAAGAGCGGATTGCGGTTTCCCTACCTTTGGCGCTGATTTCGCTCGCTCTTTCGACAATAATAGCCATTCCGATTGGAATATTCGCAGCATCAAGGCGCGGCAGCACAGCAGACACGACTGCGATGGGAATTGCGCAAGTTGGCGTAGCAATCCCGAATTTCTGGTTTGCTCTGCTCCTCGTCTATATATTTGCAGTTGTGTTACGTCTTTTGCCAGCTGGCGGGTTCGCTGGATGGGAAAACGGCTTTTGGCCGAGCATAAAGTCACTGATATTGCCATCGGTTGCCTTGGCCCTGCCTCAAGCTTCCATTCTTGCTCGGGTAACCCGATCTTCTTTGCTAGATGTTCTCGGCGAAGATTATATACGCACTGCCCGTGCCAAAGGGCTGTCACGGCGCAAAGTGCTTTATCATCATGCGTTGCGTAACGCGCTAATACCCGTCTTGACTATACTTGGCATGCAATTTTCATTTCTCCTCGCCGGTACAATCATCGTGGAGAATGTATTCTACCTGCCGGGTCTGGGGCGCTTGGTATTCCAAGCAATCACTCAACGCGACCTGATAGTGGTAGAGGGTGTCGTCATGATTCTCGTGGCTACTGTGATTGCAGTTAATGTCCTCGTTGATCTGTCCTACGCCATTGTCGACCCGCGTTTGTGGAGCCGCAAGTGAGCCGCAAATTCGAAAGTCTGATCGGCAACAGGTCATTTCTGATTGGAACGATCATCACGCTTATCGTGGCATTGATGGCTGGTCTATCGTTCTTGTGGACGCCCTACAGCGTCTCAGCGCTTGATATAGTCGCGAAGTTAAAGCCGCCATCCATTTCGCACTGGCTGGGTACAGACCATTTCGGTCGAGATATCCTGTCTATGATCATGGTCGGCAGCCGCGCTTCGATTTTCGTCGCGTTTGTTTCGGTTGCGATTGGCGCTGGTATCGGTGTCCCATTGGGACTTTGGGCTGCTGCCCGCGGCGGCATTGTCGACGAGATGCTTATGCGATTCAACGACCTCATTTTTGCTTTCCCTGCCCTTCTGTCGGCCGTCATGATCACCGCCATTTTTGGCCCTGGAGCCGTTAACGCTATCATTGCCATCGGCATCTTCAACATTCCAGTGTTCGCGCGTGTCGCGCGAGGAGCGGCGCTAGCGCTTTGGGTTCGGGAATTTGTTCTTGCCGCTCGCGCCATCGGCAAAGGTGAAGGCCGTATCACCCTCGATCACATCCTGCCGAACTTGGCCAATATCTTGATTATACAGGGCACAATCCAGTTTTCCCTCGGCATTCTTGCTGAAGCTGGGCTGTCCTATGTCGGACTCGGCGCTCAACCGCCAATGCCAAGCTGGGGCCGAATGCTGTTTGAGGCACAAACCATGATCAGCCTCGCGCCGCACATGGCCCTTTTTCCAGGACTGGCCATCATGGTGACAGTGCTCGGGCTCAATTTGCTTGGCGACGGGCTTAGAGACTTTCTCGATCCCAAATTGCGCTATATGCGCTGATAGTGCGCTTGCTCTAGAAAAACAGGCCAACAATAAAAAGGGTAAGGACTGCTATCGCGAAGATCGCTGTTGTTGTGCTGAAAACATGTAAAGCATCCTCGATATTCTCCAACCCCGCGTCCCGCCGCCCAGCACCATTCAACATTGGCTCATTTGCGATGACGCCGCCATAAATGCGCGGGCCCGCCAGCGCTACGTCGATTGCCCCCGCCATTGCCGCTTCAGGCCAGCCAGCATTGGGCGATCTATGCAAGCGAGCGTCCCGCATCATGACATCGAAAGACTGTTTGGCGGCGCGGTAACCGTAAACGACCCAAGCTGCACAAGCGATCAACAAACCAGTTAAACGCGCCGGCACCCAATTGGCAGCATCGTCCAGCTTTGCGGCAAAGCGGCCAAAATCGCGATGACGATCATTCAAATGTCCGATCATGGAGTCAGCCGTGTTCAGCATTTTGTAAGCGAATAGACCAGGCAGCCCGAGCAGTACAAACCAGAACGCCGGAGCAATAATGCCGTCCGAGGTGTTTTCCGCGAGACTTTCAATGGCAGCCCGACTGATCGCGGGCTCATCCAGAACGTCCGGATCGCGACCCACAATCATTGAAACAGCATGCCGTGCGCCAATCAGCCCTTCTTCGCGCAATGCTATTGCGACCCTCTCAACATGATCGCCAAGACTCTTCTGCGCCAAGAAAACAGCGACGATAATAGCTTCAATCAAACCACCAAAAGGCGGAATTGTCCGTAATGCCAGATGCACAAAGAAGCCAATGGCCGCGGAAAGCAATAAAAGTCCCAGCACAGCAAGAAAACCATCGCGCCGACGCCGCTGGTCGGAATTGCCCGGCACATTAAAGCGCTTGTCCACATAGGAAATAGCTCTGCCAAACATAACAACCGGATGCGGTATTTTTTTCCACAACCATTCGGGGTCGCCAAAATAACGATCTGCCAGCAGGGCAAGAAACAGGATCAAGAGGTTGATTTCCATTATAGATTCTATCCTGTTGAATCAAAATATCAGTTCTGGATTGCACTCAGTGCCAAGGCAAGTCGCTTATGCAACCGGCTCGCTGCCAACTCATCGAGCGGGAGTCCGAACCGTAAGTGCTGCGGCGCATTATTAAATTTCCGGGTAAAGACACGCTGCTCGCATAATGTGTCATGAAGCCGATGCGCCTCATCGAACTTGACTAGAGAAAACAGCATCGTTCCGCCAATCTCGATTAGTTGAACTTCTGAAAGAACATCTGCGAGCAATTTGCGGCGAATTTTTAATCTCGAGGTGTACTCGCTCAAAAGCTTCGCATCAGAAAACGCATGAGCTGCTATGGCAAGCGCTGGCCCGGATACGGCCCATGGTCCAAGCCTCAGTTTCAATCGCTCAGCATATGCATGGGTGGTCAAAGCAAAACCGAGACGTAGTCCGCCAAGGCCGAAGAACTTGCCAAATGATTTGAGAATAATCAACCCATCCATGCCTGCATATGCAGCGACGCTGCATTCTGGATGAGGGTCAGCAAAGGCTTCATCCACGATGAGATATCCACCTCTGCCATGCATTTCCTTGGCAAGATTAATCAAGATTTCCGCAGGCACAATCCGTCCGTCGGGATTGTTAGGATTGACCATCACCACAATCTTTGCAGATCGAGGAATTTCGCCAATTTGGGTCTGATGGGAAACATGCCATCCAGCCTGTTTGAATGAAAATTCGTGCTCTTGATATGTGGGGCCAATGATCGTGACTTCACCAACTTGCATCAATTCCGGCAATATTTGTATCAGAGCTTGAGTGCCGGGCGCAGCGACAATACCAGCCTCAGCGCGGGTACCGTAGTAGCGCCGTGCTGCGGCAATTGCCGTGACTAACAGCTTCTGATCCGGCAATCTGTTCCAGATTTCCGGCCCAATCTCGGGCAATGGAAACAATTCCGGATTAATGCCAGTCGAAAGGTCAATCCAATCCGACGGCGCACCGCCAAACCGCGCTACAGCGCCATCAAGGGCGCCTCCATGTTCAATCTGCATCATCCAACCAAATCAATTACATGCATATAGGAACCACTGACCGAACCGACGCGCAAACCAGCATCGCCCAGATCATTGTCCAAAGCATCGCTAACATGAAACAAGCGGTGTGCCTTTCCTTCTCGCACAATGCTCGCGTAGTGAAATTCATGTCCGGTCAAGGGCGTGTGGAAAGGCGACCCTTCGACGGGCGTCAGTCGTCGATAGCCCAGATGCAGTTTGCGCTTTGCAAAGCTTGTTTCAACAGGCAATAAACCGAGCATTCTATGTGAAACTCCCGCAGCATCTTCGATGCTTTCGCCAAGCACCATATAGCCACCGCACTCACCATAGATTGGGATTGTTTTGGCCGCTGCCTGCTTCATCCCTTCGGCAAAGTGGCTGGCTGCGGCTAACTTACCCGCATAAAGCTCGGGATAGCCGCCAGGCAAATAAATCGCATCACTGTTCGCGGCAGGGACCTCATCGGCAAGCGGAGAAAAGAAGCTGATTTCAGCACCACGCCTGCGCCAACCATCCAGCAAATGAAAATAGGAGAACGCAAAAGCATTGTCGTGCGCCACCGCTATCCTCTGCCCCAGCGGAGGAACGCGCTTGATGTTAGCCATCGATTCCAATGAGCCATATCGTCCTGCAATGTCGAGAATGCTGTGGATATCAATTCGTTCGGAGACCATCAAACCAGCATTTTCAAGGAAATTGTCGAGATCACGGTGCTCGCCTGCTTGCACTAAGCCAAGATGTCTTTCCGGCAGCTGCAATTGTTCGCTTTTGGGTAATGATCCCAATACGGCAATCCCGACCGGCTGCAATGCAGAACGCAGCATCATTTCATGACGCGCACTGCCAACGCGGTTAAGAATAAGTCCTGCAATCATGATATCTCGCCGGAAATCACGAAACCCACTGACAAGTGCGGCAATTGAATGCGATTGGCGGGCACAATCGACAACCAGAATAATGGGCAGGGATAAATGTTTGGCCAGATCAGCGGCAGAGCCCTTGCCATCCGAAGCGCCGTCAAACAGCCCCATCATGCCCTCAACGATCAACGTCTTGTCGCCTTCTGCGTGCCTGGAGGCTAGCGCACTGATGAGGTCGGGCCGCATGGCCCAAGGATCAAGATTGACACAAGGCGCGCCACCGGCAACCGCATGATAGGCAGGGTCAATATAATCCGGACCTGCTTTTGCGGGAGCAATATTAACGCCCAAATTGCGCAATGCCCGCAAAAGGCCAAGCGTAACCGTTGTCTTTCCGCTACCTGATGAGGGCGCGGCAATCAGGAAACCTTTCATCCGGCATCCTTCGCGCGCCGCGTACCGAGCGGGTCATTTGTCAGGACGCGACCTTCAAGCGCGCCTAGCCAGTCCAACGCACCACGCAGTCGAACGACCTGCCCAACGACCACTATGGCGGGAGGCTTGAGATCAGCAGCCTCCACATCAGACTCTGCTTTCTCCAGCGTTGTTTCAAGCACCTGCTGATGAGCGGTAGTGGCATTGCAGACGAATGCGACAGGTTCGTCAAAGGGGCGGCCCGCCTCCATCAAGCGCGAAGCTATAAGACCAATATGTTTCATCGCCATGTACATGACGATAACGGCAGAGCCCTGTGCAATGCTCTTCCAGTCCATCGAATCCGGAACAAGGCCAGTGGCATCGTGCCCTGTCAAAAAGGTAACGCTTTGATTGGTTTCGCGATGGGTAACGGGAATCCCGGCATAGGCCAGTCCGCCAATGCCAGCAGTTATGCCGGGAACAATCCGGAACGGCACGTCATGTTCGACAAGGGTAAGTGCCTCCTCGCCGCCTCTGCCGAATACAAATGGATCGCCACCCTTCAGGCGGAGCACCCGCTTGCCCGCACGGGCGAGCTCAACGAGCCGAAGAGAGATATCCCGTTGCTGCGGTGAAGGTTTACCACCGCGCTTGCCGGCATATTCCAAAACAGCGGACGGGCCAGCAAATGAGAGACATTCTTCGTTCACCAGCGCGTCATAGACAATCACGTCGGCCTGCTCCAGAGCATTGACTGCATGCAACGTCAAAAGTCCTGGATCACCGGGTCCGGCTCCAACAAGCCAGACATGTCCAATCTCAAATTTCGGCAGCTTATTCCGCTTTGCGCGCATCATTTAACCTCGTTCATCTGCGCATAGCACAATTTTTCTGTCTGCAAGAATGCACCTGTCGGAAAAATCATGCAACGATTGCACAAGCTGGTCTATAAGGTTGGAATGAATAACGAGCCTGAGACCGCCTTGCGCAAACCACACGAACCCGGCGGGGGCCCCTTGCGCCGCGGCTGGACAACCGGGGCATGCGCAACTGCAGCAACCAAAGCAGCATTGCTCGCGCTGATCACGGGTGAATTTCCTGATCCGGTGGCAATCATTTTGCCTAAAGGCGAAGTTCCACACTTCCAGCTTGCCATAGAATCGATTGGTGAAGGCTACGCAATGGCTGGAATTGTAAAAGATGCGGGAGACGACCCTGACGTTACACATGGTGCAACCATAATCTCCACGGTGTTCCCGGCACCGCCGGGAAGCGGCATTCAGTTTGCCGCTGGCGAAGGTGTTGGCACAGTTACACTGCCCGGCCTTCCCATTCCTCCCGGGCAAGCCGCTATAAATCCGGTGCCCCGCGAGATGATGACAAAGATATGCGAAGAAATATGCGCAGAATATGCTTTGCCAGCGGATCTGCTAATCGCAATATCGGTTCCGGACGGCGAAGAACTGGCCAAGCAGACATGGAACCCCCGCCTCGGAATTGTTGGCGGCATTTCCATCTTGGGGACAACCGGAATTGTTCACCCGTTTTCTTGCGCTGCCTGGATACATTCCATTCATCGTGGCATTGATGTTTCTCGTGCAGCAGGACTGAAACACGTTCTTGCCGCAACAGGATCCACGTCAGAGGACGCTGCTCAGGCAATATACAATCTGCCTGAGATTGCACTTCTCGATATGGGGGATTTTGCCGGAGGATTGCTCAAATATCTGCGTGTGCACCCAATTGACAGGCTCACAATTGCGGGCGGATTTGCGAAACTGACCAAGCTTGCGCAAGGCGCTCTCGATCTTCATTCAGGCCGCAGCCAGGTTGATATGACCTTTCTGGCAGACGAGGCGGAAAACCTCGGGCTAGACCCAGCCGAGAGAAACCGGATTCTAAATGCGAATACGGCCCAGGAAGTGCTTGAAATAACTCAAGAGCTTGGGTTTGACCTTGCACACGCAATTGCCATCAAGGCGAAACAGACCGCAATTGACACACTGAAGGGTGCCCCTGTCGACGTGGAGGTTATTGTGACTGACCGCAAAGGGACTGTACTCGCCCGTGTCTGAAACAACAATTCTCATTCTGGGTGGCACGGCGGAAGCAGTTAAACTCGCATCACGTTTGCAAGCACCGCATCTGCGCGTGATTTCATCACTAGCCGGTCGGACCCTCGCGCCTGCAAAAATTGCGGGCGAAATCCGCGTTGGCGGCTTTGGCGGACCTCAAGGGTTGGCAGACTATCTCAAGGCCGAAAACGTCAAGCTGTTAATTGACGCGACCCACCCTTTTGCCACGCAAATATCGGATAATGCTATTTTTGCCAGCACAACTGTAAATTCGATCGCATTTGTAAGACTGGAACGTCCTGCATGGCTTAAGAAACCTGGCGACAAGTGGATTGTGGTCGATACATTGGCGCAGGCGGCAGATGCTATTCCATCAAAGGCACGGGTGCTGCTGGCGCTTGGCAAACAACATATCGCAACATTCTCCAAGCGAAACAGCGTGCACTTCGTGGTTCGCATGATCGATCCGCCTGAAGCACCGCTTGATCTTGTCGACTTCGAGCTGGAATTGTCTAAACCGGGGACCGTTGAAAGCGAGGCCAGCCTTCTTATCGCCAAGCGGATCACCCACATCGTCTGCCGCAATTCGGGCGGCAAGGCCTCCTATGCCAAAATCACGGCGGCCCGCGATCTGGGTATTCCTGTCATCATGCTTGAACGACCGCGTCGTCCAGAAATCCGCACATTCCCCGACGTGGAGAGCGTTATTGGTTTTGTCGGGCAGACATTGAATTTACTTGGAACCTGAACGCAATGTGTGGCTGTGGCTCTTATGATAAAGCGCTGAATCCCTGAAGCCGTCGGCGGATAATCCCCGCCCGACAAAGATCATCGCGGAGCGCATCAAACCAGAATCGGCAACCTTTTTGGCGATATCTGCAAGTGTTCCGTGAAGAAATTGTTCATCCGGCCAACCCACACGATAGGCGATAATGACGGGACAATCATCGCCATAAAGCGGGGAAAGCTCTTCCTCAATGCGTTTCAAATTACGGATCGACAAATGGATCACCATGGTGGCACCGGATTTGCCTAAAGTCGCAAGCTCCTCTCCTGCTGGCATGGCGGACGATTTCATCGAAGTCCGGGTGAGGATAATGGTTTGACACACCTCAGGAACGGTAAGTTCCTTTTTAAGCGCGGCAGCTGCTGCAGCAAAGGCAGGCACGCCCGGCGTTACGTCATACTCAATACCCAGCGCATCCAGCCGTCGCATTTGCTCGGCAACCGCTCCATAAATCGACGGGTCGCCGGAATGGACACGCGCTACGTCCTTGCCCTCCGCATGCGCCAACTCAAACTCTGCAATAATTTCATCGAGATTGAGCGAAGACGTGTCGACCACGCGCGCGCCTTCCGGCACCTCCGCAACCATTTCCGGCGGGACGAGTGAGCCTGCATATAGACAAACAGGGCAAGATTGAATCAGCTTCAATCCCCGCACTGTGATAAGGTCCGGGGCACCGGGGCCCGCTCCAATAAAATGAACAATCATGATAATTCGCTATGGGATTGCGTTGTAAACTGCAAGTGCCGCGGTGGCGTGAGCTGATTTTGTCTTGCCAACTATTAGCTGCGCTTTAGATCCCGCACCCGCCAGCGCGGCAGCTTCAGCGACGCCGTGACAACCCACAAGCGCGAAAACCTGCGCAGACGGATTGAGCAAGCGCGGCGTTTCCACTTCCAACCTGGCGGCATCAAATGCGTATAAAGGAACTGCTAGGCGGGTGGCGACATAGACAATCGCTGGCTCGTTCATCCGCTGATCGATAGTGAATAGACCGGCTAGCCGCGAAATATCGCGTCCGGCGGTGGTTATAACGTGTTCTGCTAGAGCAAGCAGCTCGGCAGGATCACAACCGCGCTCACACCCAAGCCCAAGAGTATAGGTTTCCATTAATGAGACTTATGCAGCTCTTCCGGAGTTACGCCCAACATTTCCGCAGTCTTGCGGATAAGATTGGCTTCTTTGGGATCAAGCTCATTATCCGCATTTGCGATCGTAAGAAGATGGCGCAGCAGTTGCACTTTGCGTTCAAAAGGAACATCCGCAAAGGCCAGCGCCGCTTGGCTGCTGGTGGTCTCATAACCAAAGTCCTTGAGGTATTCAGCAACTTCTCCGAATTCGTCGGGCGAAATACCAAAATCGGTCGATGCTATCCGCATGATCGCAGCATACTCAGCCTTTTCAGTTTTTCCATCCGCCAACGCCACATGCAAAAGCAGCAAAAGTTCGGCTGTGAGCACCGGATCATCCGCTACCTTCTGGACCGCGCTCTTCGTCCCCAGAAACGCTGTGATCCGATCAAAAATGCTCTCGCTCATTATACCCCCGAAATGATTTGACGTAATTGATTGCAGCGCAACCCAGCAAATTCAAGTGCGTAAACAACACAGCGGGCGCCTAATCGCATCAAGCCATATAACTGTCCCGCAAAACCGCTCGCCAAACGCGAAAATCCAACTATTGTCCGCCTCGTTCAAACGAGTCTCCCGCCATGTCCGCCTTTTTCGACAATGTTCATTTGATTTTGATCGCTGCCGCCTTTGCGGCAGGCTTCATAGACTCGATTGCGGGAGGAGGCGGATTGGTGACAGTACCTGCGCTATTGCTGGCCGGTATGTCACCAATAGAATCGCTTGGGACCAACAAGTTGCAATCGCTTTTTGGTTCGGCCTCCGCAACCGTGGCATACGCGCAAAAGGGCCATGTCGATTTGAAAAAGCAGCTGCCGTCAGCCTTGATGGCAGCGCTTGGAGCGGTTGGGGGTGCTCTGCTGGCCGGGTTCTTGCCCGGAGACGTGCTGCGCGCGTTTTTGCCATTGTTGCTAATAGCAATCGCGCTTTACTTTGCTGTCAAACCCAATATGGGCGATGTGGACAGGGCGCAACGCCTTACACCCTTTATTTTTGGCCTTTGCATCGTTCCCTTGATCGGCTTCTATGATGGGCTTTTCGGGCCCGGCACGGGCTCGTTCTTCATGCTTTCTTTTGTTTCCCTTGCAGGTTTTGGCCTGTTGAAAGCCACAGCTCACACGAAACTGCTGAACTTCTCGTCAAATCTTGGCGGGTTCATAACATTTGCATTTCTTGGCGCAATCAACTGGAAAATCGGTTTATTGATGGGAGTGGCGCAATTCATTGGTGCACGCATTGGCGCTGGCATGGCTATGAAAAATGGCGCGAAAATCATCAAGCCGCTTCTCATCATCGTATGTCTGGCCTTGGCAACCAAGCTTCTGCTTGACGGCGACAATCCAGTCCGCGTGTGGCTGTCGGACTTGTTCTAAAGTCCGACTTCAAGCGGCAATACCAGCCAGTCTTACATCATCAGAACTCGATACCCTTCTGTGCTTTGATGCCCGCACGGAAAGGATGTTTGATCATTTCCATTTCCGTCACAAGGTCGGCAAACTCGATTAGCTCATCCTTGGCATTACGACCTGTGATAATGACATGTTTCATGTGCGGCTTCTGTTTCAAGACGTCAATGATTTCATCGACGGGCAGATAATCATATCGAAGCGCAATATTCAGTTCGTCACAAAGCACCAACTCAGTTTCGTCATCCAATATCATCGCCTTTGCCTGCTCCCACGCATTGCGCGCCATCGCAATGTCACGTGCACGGTCCTGCGTTTCCCAGGTAAACCCCTCGCCCATGGCAGAAATCGTCACTTGCTCCGGAAACTTTTCGAGAACCCAGCGCTCACCCGTATCCCACGAGCCTTTCACGAACTGAATGACGCCGACTTTCATTCCGTGCCCCAATGCGCGGAAGACAACACCGAAACCGGCGGTGGACTTGCCTTTGCCTTTGCCCGTATTGACAATGACCAAGCCCTTCTCGTCCGTTTTCGTGGCCTGTATCTTGTCGCGAACGGCCTTTTTCTTACGCATCTTGTCTGCGTGCCGTTCGTTGATTTCCTCTTCGGTCAGGTTCTGTAATTTTTGTGATTTTTCAGCCATTTGGCGTGTCCTTCCGAATCATAATCTCAAGCAGCAAGCTTACTCAGTTCAAATCGTGCCGAATTGGAACGTGGCGACCAGAAACCACGATCCACGGCAGCTTCCAGTTTCTCGGCCATATCACGCAGCGCATGGGGGTTTTTTTCAGCAAGAAAAGCCCTCACATCGTCATCCACCAGAAATGCCTGATAGACTGCCTCAAAATGGTGATCGCCCACAGCCCCTGTCGTAGCGGCAAAAGCAAACAGGTAATCAACTGTGGCAGCCATTTCAAAAGCGCCCTTGTAGCCGTGACGCATGACACCCGCAATCCATTTGGGGTTTGTCACGCGCCCACGCACAGTGCGTGCAATCTCTTCTTCCAGTGTACGGATGACTGGTTTTTCAGGGCGCGAATGATCATTGTGGTAGATCGTGGTCCGCTCGCCCGACACAAGCTCCACCGCAGCCGACATACCACCTTCAAACTGGTAATACTCGTCTGAATCAAGCAAATCATGTTCCCGATTGTCCTGATTTTGAACAACGGCATTTACCGTCCGCAATCGTTCTTCGAGAAGGCCACGCTCTGGCTTGCCCTCTTCGCCTGCACCATAGGCGTAGCCGCCCCAGACCAGCCACGCTTCGGCCAAATCATCGCGCTTCGCCCAATCATTCTCATCCATAAGCGCTTGCAGCCCCGCGCCATAGGCACCCGGCTTTGAGCCAAAAACACGGAATCCCGCGCGTTGTTTGGCAAGCTTTTCGTCGGCACCTTCGGCAATCAACCGCGCCTGTTCACTATGCATGCGCGCAGCAATAGGATTGTCCTGCTCGTCTTCGTCCAATGCTCCCACCGCACGAACGGCAGTATCAAATAATGCAATTTGATCAGGGAAAGCATCCCGGAAAAAGCCGGAAATACGCAAGGTTATATCCACGCGCGGACGCCCCAGCAAAGCAATCGTAATGATTTCATATCCAGTAACCCGGCGGGATGCCATGTCCCATACGGGTTTGACTCCAATCAGCGCCAGTGCCTGCGCAATATCATCTCCGCCGGTGCGCATATTCGACGTGCCCCAAGCGGTTAGACCAAATGATGTCGGCCATTCGCCATGATCTTGCGTATATCGGCGGATCAAAAGCTCGGCAGATTTTTGTCCCAATTCCCATGCGGCGGGTGTCGGCACAGCGCGCGTATCAATGGAAAAAAAGTTGCGGCCTGTTGGCAAAACGTCCGGCCGTCCGCGTGTTGGTGCTCCCGAGGGTCCCGGTGCTACAAAACGTCCGTCAAGTGCCGTCAAAAGTGCATTAATTTCTGCATCGCCACATGCTGAAACAGCCGGATGCAGATTGTCGCGGATACCTTCCAGCACCGCCGTAGTCGCAACCCAATCTTCGGGGCATTCAATTTCACCCGCCACCAGCTTGGCCGCGAGGATTTCAATGCGCTCGACCGTGTCTCCGGCGATACGCCAAGACGCATCGGAAAGAGTTCTCAGGCCTCGCGGGCGCAAACCTTCCCATGGCGCGGCCATGTCACAATCAAGCGGGTCAAAGCCATCGAGTTTGAGATCCAAAGCAATCGCACGTTGCAGACTTTGATCAGATCCATGCCCCGAACCGCGGGGTACACGCGCCAAAGCCACAACCAAATCGGTTAACAGGCTGCCTTTGGGGGATTGCCCGAAAATATGTAATCCATCGCGAATCTGCATTTCCTTGAGATCACAGAGATAGGCATCAAGTTTTTGCAGAGCGAGATCATCTGGATCATGGTCATGAATGCCGGCATCCGTGTCGAGGCCAATATCGCGCACGAGATCGAGAATTTGTCCCTTTAGACGCACAAGACGACGCGGATCAACGCCCGAGGCTTCGTAATATTCGTCAACAAGCGCCTCGAGATCCTTTAACGGCCCATAGCTTTCAGCACGGGTCAGTGGCGGCGTCAGATGATCGATAATAACTGCCGATGAACGGCGTTTAGCCTGCGTACCCTCACCTGGGTCATTGACGATAAAAGGATAGATATGGGGAACAGGGCCTAAAACCGCCTCTGGATAGCATGCTTCGGATAGCGCGAGGGATTTGCCCGGCAGCCACTCCAGATTGCCATGCTTGCCGACATGTACAATGGCATGGGCACCATACACGCTCCGCAGATAGGCATAGAATGCGATATAACCATGCGGCGGCACAAGATCAGGCGAATGGTAAGTCTCTTTCGGGTCAATATTATAACCACGAGCTGGCTGAATGCCGACAAGAGTTTCGCCGTATCTCGCCAAAGGCAGCGCAAATAGGCTATCGCCTGCAATGAAATACGGGTCGGCTTCTGGTTTGCCCCAACGCTCGACTACTGCGGCCTGAATCAATTGAGGAAGAGTATCGAAGAAGTCCTTGTATTCTCGCAGAGAAATCGTTTCGCGCACCTCGCGCCCATCATTCGCGGAATTGGTTGGTCCCGCCATCAAATGATTAATCAGAGCATCGCCATCGGCAGGAATATCGGCGACCGGATAGCCCTGCTCGCGCATTTTATCGAGTATATGCCGCGTTGCAGCTGGCGTATCCAAGCCAACGCCATTGCCAAGGCGGCCATCGCGATTTGGATAGTTCGCCATGATCAATGCCGTCAAACGCTTGGCAGGTTTTGTGACGCGAAGACGAGCCCAGCCAGCAGCCAATGCTGCAACGAACTCAACCCGATCGGCCAAAGGCTCATGCGTAACAATATTTGCCTGAACCGCCTCATCATAATGGCGTGCGGATTTGAACGACACCGCGCGCGATAAAACCCGGCCATCTATCTCGGGCAGTGCAACATTCATCGCCAGATCGCGCGCTGAAAGGCCCTGATCAGAATTGCGCCATTGATCGACACTTGAGCCTGAGAAGATGACTTGCAGCACCATAGCATCGTCATGCTCAAGCACGGTGGGCTTACGCGACGCGCCGGGCACCGAAACCGCAAATCCGGTTGCATTCAGGACCACTGCTGGCGCGGCTTCATTAAAAATACCCGTCAGTGTTGCAACTGAGACGGGATCTTTCAGGCTGGAAACGAAAACCGGCAAGGCGTTAAGGCCCTTTGCCTTCAGCGCACTAACCAGTGCTTCCACGGGTTGCATTTGTCCGCTTTGCACCAGTGCCCTGTAAAAGCAGATAGCAACAATTGGAGCATCCGCCACCCAGTGTTTGCGCAATTCGGTTAGCGATGGAGCCGAGCTCCCCGGCCACCAAAGGCCCGCCTTTAATAATGGTGCAGCCTCTTGCGGCTTGTCACCACCATGGATCATGGCCGCACAATAGTCGAGGAAGTATTGCGCGTTCTGCGCTCCACCTTCCAGCAAGTAATGCCAAAGAGCGTCGCGATCCTGACGCGTAACCGTCGAAAATCGGTCCAGACCCGGGTCGGGCTTGTCATCACCCGGCAGAACCGCCAAATGAACCTTATGATTTACAGCGCAGGCGTGGAGCGCTTCCAACCCGTAAGGCCAATAGCTTTCGCCGCCGATAATCCTGACAACGATAAGTTTGGAATATTGGGCTGTCCGCTCGATATAGGCATCGACGGACATGGGATGCGCAAGCGCCATCATATTTGCCAAGCGTAACGACAAGCCATTACCAGCTTGCCGTTGGGCCATACCAAGGCTCGCAAGTTCTGTATCGGCAGCAGAAAGAAACAGCACATCTCCCGGTGTCTGGCCGAGATCAATTGCCTCGGTGCCTTCAGCAATCGTTCCTTTTTGAGCCAGCAGAAGATGCATTCAATTTCCGATCAGGCTGCAGCAGCATTAACAGCTGATGTAATGGCTGCTGAATCAATATCGTGCAGACCAATAACAACGAGCCTTGTCTGGCGTTCTTCGCCCGGATTCCAGCTACGATCAAAATAATGCTCGATGCGTGATCCGACGGCTTGAATGACCAGGCGCATAGGCTTGCCGGGTACATCAACGAAACCTTTGAGCCGCAGGACATCATGATCGACGATCACATGCTTCAACTTCTCAACAAATGATTTGGGCTCTGCAACCGGCCCAAGCCCAACGACAAAGCTTTCAAATTCATCGTGATCGTGCTCTTCGCCTGCCTCATGTTCCATCTCGTGATGGGACTTGCGGTTCGCAATATCCTCTTCGGTGCCAATACCAAGTCCAAGTAGGAGTTGATTGCTAAGCTTGCCAAAGCTAGCCGAAACCATGTTAAGTGAACGCGATGAGCGGCTCTGCACGTCACTCTTGACCCCGGCAAGTTGAGCTTCGTCAATAAGATCGGTCTTATTCAGAACAATAAGATCGGCGGCGCGAATTTGATCCTCGAACAGCTCTTCCAGCGGGCTGTCGTGATCAAGTGACTCGTCCTGCTCGCGCTGAGCATCAACCTTATCGTGATCATCTGCAAAACGGCCTTCCGACACGGCGGCAGCATCAATAACGGTAACAACGCCATCAACGGTTACCTGTGTCTTGATTTCCGGCCAGTTAAAAGCGGCAACCAGCGGCTGTGGAAGAGCAAGACCGGACGTTTCAATGACAATATGATCAAAGCGATCAGGTCGATCCAGAAGCTTGGTCATGGTGGGAATGAAATCATCGGCCACGGTGCAGCAAATGCAGCCATTGTTAAGTTCGATCATATCTTCGTCGCGGCACGCTTCGATGCCGCAGCCTTTGAGCAAATTCCCGTCAACGCCAAGATCACCAAATTCGTTGATGATCAGCGCGATGCGCTTGCCATTGGCATTTTCGAGCAGATTTCGGATCATTGTAGTCTTGCCCGAACCGAGAAAGCCAGTGATGACCGTTGCCGGAATCTTGTGACCCTGCATTTTGTTATCCCTTCATTTTGAGCGGCAGCCCTGCTGCCACGAAATAGACTTTTGCCGCAGCGGCAGCCACGGCTTGATGCAATCGGCCTGCGTGATCACGAAACTCACGTGCCATGCGATTTTCCGGTACGATTCCAAGACCAACCTCATTGGAAACCAGAACAATGGCACCGGCGAGATGGCTCAGTGTGTTTATCAGACGTGCTATTTCGGCGTCGATATCACGTTCGGCCATCATTAAATTGGTCAGCCACAGTGTTAGGCAATCGACCAGGATTGCCTTTTCGACACCAGCAAGACTTTCCAGTTTTCCAGCCAGATCAATTGGTTCTTCAACTGTAATCCATCGGGATCCGCGCCGCGCTCTATGATGCCCAATTCGCTCGGACATTTCATCATCCCACGCTCTGCCGGTGGCAAGATAAATAGCATCCCACCCGGATGATTCGATCAGACCTTCGGCAAAGGACGATTTGCCGGAACGCGCGCCTCCAAGAATAAAGGTAATTTCGCGTTCCAGCGGTTGCATTACTGCTCAAGCTCCGATGAAGCATAATTCTGAATTGCCCAGCCCAGTGCAGTACCAAGTACAACCCAGAAGAAGAGATTGGTTGCCAGTGCTGAGACGGCAAACTCTGAGGCAAGTGTCGGAGGCACCGCTGATGTCAGATCTTCTGCTTCCGGTGCGCCATAAATATGGGGAGCGACAATCAATATAACACCAAGAAGCTTAGCCCAAATCTGCTCACGCAGTACGATCAGATAGACGCCGCCCGCCGTCAGAATGACAGTTATCAGCCACCAGGTCTGCCGCATGGCCAGATCGGCTGCAGGCATAGCAGGCAATTCAGGGGCAAGGCTGAACGCCGGTGCAAAATTGAAGATGAAAAACCCTGCAAGCCCCCAATAGATTCCGTTCTGAAGGGTAATGCGATGACCGAGGAAAAGCGCCGCAGCACCAGTGATCAACGCAAAGCCTGCTCCAGCCACCAGATTGATCAACAACGTATTACCGAGACGTCCAAATGGCAGCTCGGGACCCGCCTCTTCCGCATGTTCGTGCGGAGTAACCGCCGCAGATTCGCTCGCAGAGGCAGGCGTATCATGAGAATGACCTCCGCCGCCCGCACTTTCATACTCTTCCGCATGCAATATCAGCGGTACATTTTTTACATACATGGCCGGTGTTAGAATTATTCCGGCAAACAGACCGGCTATGATTGTAGCCAGCAAATATTTGACCAACATGGAGTCCACTCCCCAATTCCAAAAGCGAGACGCCGGGCACCTGCAAAGGCCCCGGACCAAACAAACCATCATTATTTCAATGCTTAAGGGTCGATAGCTGAATCAGCATTTCAGCTTTCAAAGACTCAATGGCAAGGAAATCCATATGAATGGCGGGTGTCGTGTGCTGTGTCATGCAGCGTTTCAGAATGTGAAAGACCGACGCCATAAATAATAAACACGCCGAGAAGCAATGACACAACAGCCGTCGTCAGACGCGATGCGAGTGGGAGAGAAATCGTATTAGAAGTACGAACAGTAGCCATAACAACCTCCGTGCAGGGCCAGAAGGGAAAATCCCCCTCGGTTTTGGGCACTATTACCCTGTGATTGGCAGGTCTCCTGGCTCGCGGGTCGCAAGATAAATGCCGCCTTCCCGGTTTCCCAGTGACTGCCGTCCGCTTTCGCGTTCAGCATGGCATATATCCTAACCGCTCTACAGTCGCGGGGTCGGCTGCGGTGGGATCGCCCTAATGGGTACGACCGTCGCATTCCCTTTTGATCCCTGGCCTTTGGCCAATGCGGGAACCAATCATCTGCTGAACGTTATTCACCAAGCGCTCTAAAAGTCAAACGAATCTGCGACACCTTGATCGCTGCCTACGCCGTCAGACACGTTTAAGCGCAAACAATGCCTCGATATCCAGAACTGACTCCAATTGCGCTGCAATGGAGTCGAGCGCCGCATCTACACCAGCGTGATAATCGAGAGCGCCAGCAGATATTCCCATGGACTTTAAAAATGCTGCCCGGAATGCGTCCGCGTTGAAAAGCCCGTGCATATAGGTACCGAATACTTTGCCGTCAGCGGATATTGCACCATCCGCTATGCCATCAATATTCACGGCTGGCCGGATGCAATCGGGGCCAGTCGTTCGACCAAGGTGAATCTCATAGCCCTTCAACGGTATGTCAAACTGCAATGAATGGGCTTGGACATTGCGCACGGTCTTCTCCGGCTCCATAACTGTATCAATATCGAGATAACCAAGACCTCTAATTTCCCTGATATTTCCTTCAATCCCTTGGGGGTCAGATACTGTTTTACCCAGCATCTGGAAGCCGCCACAAATGCCGATAATATGACCACCTCTGCGCCTGTGCTGATCAAGATCGTGGTCCCAGCCATTTTCACGGAACCGTTGAAGGTCACCAATGGTGGATTTGGAGCCCGGAATAATGACCAAACCTGCATCTGCAGGGATTCGCTCGCCACTTTTGATCATGACGACCTCGACTTGCGGTTCAGCTATCAGCGGATCGAAATCATCAAAATTGGCAATGCGATCAAGCACTGGAACGGCAATTTTCAACGCCCGCCCATCACCTTTGACCAGCCGTTCCAATACAACCGAGTCTTCCGCCGGAAGACGGGAGGCATCTTTCAACCAAGGGACAACCCCGAAGGACGGCCAGCCCGTAAATTGTGTGATAGATTTCAAACCGTCATCGAAAAGCGAAATGTCGCCGCGAAACTTGTTGATCAGATAACCGGAAATCATATCCCGATCTTCAGGAGAAAGAATTGCGTGCGTGCCGACAATCGACGCTATCACCCCGCCTCGATCAATATCGCCAACCAGAACCACAGGCACATTGGCTTTGACGGCAAAGCCCATATTGGCGATGTCCCCTGGTCGCAGATTGATTTCTGCGGGCGATCCAGCTCCTTCAACGATGACTATGTCCGCATCGGCACGAACGATATCCCACGACTCCATAACCGCATTCAGCAATCCCGCCTTGTATTGCTGATAATCTCTGCCCTTCGCCTGTCCCCAAACTTTGCCCTGGACAATGATTTGGCTGCCCGTTTCTGACTGAGGCTTCAGCAATACCGGATTCATGTGAACCGACGAGGGCACGCCACAAGCCAGCGCTTGCAACCATTGCGCCCGGCCAATCTCACCACCATCATCGCTAACAGCAGCATTGTTCGACATGTTTTGCGGCTTAAATGGAAAAACCCTCAAACCGCGATTGCGCGCCAGACGGCACAATCCCGCCACCAAAACGGATTTGCCAACGTCAGAGCCAGTTCCTTGCAACATGATTGCGTGTGTCATGGGCTTTGAGTAGCGGATATGTCTTTCTCTTCCTAGTCCCATGCAAGCCGTTGCGCGCTTACGCGCATCCGATAGAGTGACCGGCAGTAATATTCGGGAGGAACTATAATGGATGCAGTCGTTGATGCGGCGGCCGGTCAATTTGAACTCAATGATGATCAACTGGCAATTCAGGATATGGCACGCGCTTTTGCGGCTGATCGGGTAGCACCGAAGGCACTCGCTTGGGACCGCGACAAGCATTTTCCCGCCGATGTCATTCGCGAGACAGGTCCGCTGGGCATGGGTGGCATTTATGTGCGCGAGGATGTTGGCGGATCGGGTTTGAAACGGCTTGATGCCGTGCTGATATTTGAAGCTCTTTCAATGGCCTGCCCTGCCTTCTCAGCATTTATATCAATTCACAATATGTCGACATGGATGATCGACCTGTTCGGAACACAAGCTCAACGACAAGAATTTGTGCCCAAATTGACGTCTATGGAGTGGCTGGGCAGCTATTGCCTGACGGAACCGAACTCCGGTTCCGATGCGGCGGCGTTGAAAACTACAGCTGTTCTGGATGGCGATCATTACGTTTTAAATGGTGCTAAACAATTCATATCCGGCGCAGGCGATAGCGATATTTATGTCACCATGGTGCGCACCGGCGAATCCGGACCAAAGGGCATTTCTGCACTGATCATTCCCAAGGATGCTCCGGGCCTGTCATTTGGCGCAAATGAATTCAAGATGGGTTGGAACGCCCAGTCCACCCGCACAGTTTTATTCGATAATTGCCGGGTTCCTGTAGCAAATCGGCTTGGTGCTGAGGGTGATGGATTTAAAATAGCCATGGGAGGGCTTGATGGTGGCCGTCTGAATATCGCGGCATGCTCCTTGGGTGGAGCTCAATCGGCACTCGACAAAGCGGTTGCTTATGCTTCCGAGCGCAAAGCATTCGGTAAGGCCATCAATCAGTTTCAGGCATTGCAGTTCAAGCTTGCTGACATGGAGACGGATCTTTCAGCCGCGCGAATGCTGCTCTACACAGCTGCCTCAAAACTCGATGCGAAGGCCCATGACGCGTCCAAGTGGTCAGCCATGGCAAAGCGTTTTGTAACCGATAAAGGCTTTGATATCGCCAATGACGCGCTTCAAATCCATGGTGGCTACGGCTATTTGCATGATTACGGCGTTGAAAAAATCGTTCGTGACCTGCGCGTCCATCAGATATTGGAAGGCACCAATGAGATTATGCGGGTGATCATCGCGCGGCATATGATCAAAAACTAAAACAAGATATTCAGGGAGAGTGCTGCGATGACAATAATCGCCTTTATCGGCCTAGGACATATGGGCAACCCCATGGCCGCCAATCTGGTCAAAGCTGGACATACAGTTCTCGGTTTTGATCTTTTGCCAGACAATTTGGCTGTTGCCACGGCCAACGGCGTGACAGTAGCCTCAAGCGCAGAGTTCGCTGTTGCTGATGCAGATGTGGTCATCACCATGCTGCCAGCCGGGAAACACGTTCTCTCAGTCTACGAATCCGTGACAAAAGCAGCAAAACAGAATGCGCTGTTTATCGATTCATCGACGATTGACGTCGATTCTGCGCGCAAAGCACATGAGATCGCCCACAAGAATGGGCTGCTTTCCGTTGACGCGCCTGTTTCCGGCGGTATCGGCGGCGCGGCGGCTGGCACTTTGACTTTTATGGTTGGAGGTAGTGCCGAAGCATTTTCCAAAGCCGAGTCAGTCTTGAAACACATGGGCGCAAAAATTGTCCATTGCGGTGATGCCGGGAACGGTCAAGCGGCAAAAATCTGTAACAACATGATCCTCGGCATTTCCATGATCGGCGTTAGCGAGGCTTTCACATTGGCGGAAAAGCTGGGACTTTCCCATCAGGCGCTTTTCGATGTCGCCTCCACCTCCTCCGGTCAATGCTGGTCGCTAACGACCTACTGTCCCGTTCCAGGGCCGGTTGCCACATCCCCCGCCAATAATGATTACAAACCGGGATTTGCCGCTGCGCTGATGCTAAAGGATTTGAAGCTTGCACAGGACGCTGCGAAAAGTGTAGGCGCTGCGACACCACTTGGCTCGCATGCTGAAGCCATCTATGCGGAATTTGGTGCCGCGGGAAATGAAGGCTCGGACTTTTCAGCCATCATCAATCATCTTCGCACAACTCAGCGCAAAGATTGACCTCACATATGCGGAAATTCGCAAAATTTAGGTTTAATTAAGTTCTCGATAACCTCGCGGTAAGGATGTCCGGTTAAAACTTTAGGGGTGAGTAGATCAAGACCCTGCTCACCGCTCCGGATCAGGTATTGCGTACCGGGGTTGGATCTCCTGCCGAATTTATCAATCGACAGATACCACATCTATTTTGGCAAAAACCGCGCTGCTTTGTAATGAGCAGAGCGGTTTTTTGTTATTCGCACCAAAGTCTAATTCGAATGACAAAAAGCCGTCACCTGGCGAGGCAACGGCTTCATGCAAGCCAATGACAATTAGCCTGCCGAACGTGTCCAGATGAACGACAGAGCTGACGCAACGCCGCTCTTGGCATTGGTGCGTGGTGTATCGCGCTTTTCAGTTGCATTCCACGCTATGTGGACGCCGTTATTCCGATTGAAAATGTAAAGCATTTCTGCACCTCGAAGAGAAACTGTTGTTGCACTCCAAATGCGCTTATTGCTTAAAGTTTGATCACGGTAATTCGTCATACCTTGTCGCATTTACGTTAGTAGCCACGTCAAAAATGCATGGCACCCATGAAAGTTCGCGTTAACTGCGCTCCCCTGCGGGCGTTTTCAACAGAAAAACCTCCGGACGGCGCATGGCGCTAACAGGAAAGTCGAGAACTGCCCACAGTGTCTGCATTTAGCGCGCCATGTCGTTGCAGCTAAAAAACCGTAACGGGATGATATCGGCACGTACCGACATCAACTTTTGAAAGAAAATCACTGAAAGCGTTGATCTTTCATCTATTGGTTTGTTACGATGCCATTATGAGCATTGTTGTTTTGGCACCTCATTCATTTTTCCGGCGTCGTTTTATCGATAGGCCTTGTCGCGATACACCGCATTTATTCAATCAAAGCATTGCATTCTGTCGGGATAACGATGCCAAATGGCACATAAGCGAATGACTGGTAATGGCAGTACCGGGTAAATTCGCATTCGGGTGAACTGTCAAAAAAGAGTGGGAGACTAAGAACATGAAGAAGCTACTTGCTTCAACTATATTGGCAGCTGGATTATTCGGTTATGCCGGATCAGCTTCAGCAGCCGAAGATTGCGGTACGGTTACAATCGCAAACATGAACTGGCAGTCAGCCGAAGCCTTGGCCAACCTCGACAAGATAATCTTGACCGAAGGCTATGGCTGCGATGCAGAGCTTGTTGCAGGCGACACTGTGCCGACCTTTACCTCCATGATCGAAAAAGGGCAGCCTGATATCGCACCGGAAGGCTGGTTGAATGCTGTTCGCGAGCCGCTTGAAAAAGCTGTCAAAGAGAACAAGCTGGTCTATGCAGCGCCAGCCATCACTGAAGGCGGCACTGAAAGCTGGTGGGTACCCAAATATTTTGCTGATGCTCATCCGGATATCAAGACCATCGCCGACGCGATGAAGCATCCGGAATTGTTCCCCTCGCCTGAAGATCCTAAAAAGGGAGCCGTCTATAATTGCCCATCAGGCTGGGCATGCCAGATCACGACCGCTAACTTTTATAAGGCTTATGAGGGCGACAAGAATGGTTTCACACTTGTCGACACAGGCTCAGCAGCCGGTCTTGATGGCTCGATAGCGAAAGCTTACGAACGCAAAGAGCCTTGGCTTGGCTACTACTGGGGTCCGACAGCCATTCTCGGCAAATATCCGATGGTAAAGTTGGACAATGGCGTTCCATGGGATGAAAAGGAATGGAACCGCTGCAATTCCATCGCAGATTGCCCGGATCCAAAACCAAATGGTTGGCCGATTGCTGACATTTACACGATCGTCACCAAAAAATTCTCTGAACGTGCTGGACCAGCCTTTGAGTACCTGAAAAAGCGTCAGATTTCGACCGAAGAAACAAACAAGCTTCTCGCGTGGATGGTCGACAATCAGGCCACTGGCGAAGACGGTGCTAAATATTACCTGCAGAACAACGAGGCAACCTGGACGAAGTGGGTTTCCCCTGAAGCTGCCGAGAAAATCAAGGCTGCAGTTAAATAGTTGAATTGCGGCGGAGCAAGCTCCGCCGCAAGCAATCTTAATCAGGTTGGATGCCTCAGCATTCAGCCAGCAAGGTCGTATGAAAAAGCCAGGCTTTTTTTGACTTTAGAAGGGGTACCAACGCATGGATTGGTTCTACTCATTCCCGAACATGAATGATGAGACGCTGCGTAATTTGAAAAAAACGATGGATGAGGGCTTTAAGGCTTTCACGCGCGAATATGGCGACATCATTGAATCATTCTTTGAGCCCCTGCAGTACTTTCTGATTCAAGCAGAACGTTTCATGACAGGCACGCCTTGGCCCATCATGGTACTGCTCATTGCAGGCATAGCCTGGCTTGCCAGCCGCAACTGGAAGATCGTGGCCGGAACAATCCTTACACTGCTTCTGATCGGCTATTTCGATATGTGGAGCGATGCGATGAAAACCATCGCAATGATCTTTGTTGGAACAGTCGTATCCATCGTCGTTGGCATCCCTATCGGCATTATCATGGCGCGATCCGACAGTTTCCAGAGAATCGTTAATCCAATACTTGACGTGATGCAGACAATGCCGAGCTTCGTATACCTGATACCGGTGGTCATGCTGCTCGGTATTGGCAAAGTTCCCGGACTTATCGCGGTGGTGATTTACGCCATTCCGCCAATGATCCGCCTGACTAATCTGGGTATCCGGCTTGTGGATAAGGACGTGTTGGAAGCTGCCGATGCATTTGGTTCATCGAGCTGGCAGCGCCTGAAAAACGTACAGATCCCCCTCGCCCTTCCAACCATCATGGCTGGCATTAATCAAACGATCATGATGGCGCTCGCCATGGTGGTCATTGCTTCAATGATTGGCGTGCAGGGACTTGGGCAACCGGTGCTGCGTTCTGTCAATGGACAATTCTTCTCCCTTGGTCTTTTCAACGGCCTTGCCATTGTCGGCATTGCCATCATCTTCGACCGCGTTAGTCAGGCCTATGGCAAGCGTCTTCAAAAACATCAGGAGGTCGTCCATGGCTGATCAAACAATTCAAGGCGCGGGAATTAAGATCAAGAATCTTTACAAGATTTTTGGCTCGCGCGGATCTGCATATGTCGAGGCCGTAAAAAACGGCATGACCAAAACAGAGCTCAACGAGAAGCATCACCACGTGCTTGGCCTCCGCGATATCAATATCGATATGCCCGCGGGTGGAATTCAGGTCGTTATGGGTCTATCCGGCTCTGGCAAATCCACTCTCATTCGCCACATCAACCGCCTGATTGATCCAACTGCCGGTGAAGTTATCATCGATGGTACGGACGTCTGCCAGATGAACGAAAGCGATTTGCGCCAATTTCGCCGGCACAAGACTGCGATGGTTTTTCAGAAGTTTGCACTGCTGCCCCACCGCACAGTTCTTGACAACACCGTCTACGGCTTGGAAATCCAAGGTATTTCCCGCGATAAGCAGGAAGAACAGGCGCGCCGTTGGATTGAACGGGTCGGCCTCAAAGGCTTTGAGGACAACTACCCGAACCAACTTTCCGGTGGTATGCAGCAACGTGTCGGGCTTGCACGTGCGCTGACAAACGATGCGCCAATCCTGCTTATGGACGAAGCATTTTCAGCACTTGATCCGCTGATCCGCATGGACATGCAGTCTGTCCTTCTGGATCTCCAAAAGGAGATCAAGAAGACCATCGTTTTCATCACGCATGATCTTGATGAAGCGCTTCGCCTGGGTGACCGTATTGCCATTTTGAGAGATGGCGAGGTTATTCAGCAAGGGACAGGACAGGACATCGTTCTTCAGCCTGCCGATGAATATATCTCCAGCTTCGTCAAGGAAGTTAATCGCGGACGCGTGATCATGGTGGACACCATTGCGACAACTACCGGCGGTCCCGCAGATGCGGGCCATGTCTCGGTTGCCAGCGGGACTACCCTGGAAGAAGCCGCCAAAACCATGACCGACGCAAACCAACAATACGCTACCGTGGTTGACGAAAATGGTAAGTCGCTGGGCGTTCTGAGCATGAATAGTCTTATTCAGGCAATGGTTACACCGATCAGTCATCTGACCGCCGCTGCTGCCGAATAATAGGCTTACAAAGGATCGCTCTGTTAAGCACAGCGCTCCTTATCAGCATCGAATGTCGTTTACTTTGCCCAAGGAGTCGCTCACGCCACGCATCCTTTTTTCACCTCTGGCGATAGTGATCCTATCGCCCTTCAAGGGTGTCATAGAGGGCATGCATTATGAGCGAACCTGCGATTGAAATCGAAAACACTGGTTCATCGCGAGATCATGGTAGACGCGGAGGCCGATCCCGCCCACGCAGAATTGAAAGCGGCGCTTTCGACCAGCCGCCCCCTCGTCAGCTTAGAATTCCTCTGACACCGACCAAAGTGGTCTCCGATGATGAGCTGGAATCGATACACAATGCTTCGCTGAGAGTCTTGCAAGAGATTGGCGTTGACGTTCTGCATGATGGTGCCCGGGAAATCATGAAGAAGGCCGGTGCTGACGTGCGCCCCGGCACTGCACGCGTCCATTTCGACAAGGATATGATCCTTGAATATGTGGGACATGCGCCATCCGAATTCACACTGCACGCGCGCAATCCGGCGCATAATGTCCGTTTTGGCGGCAATAACCTTATTTTTGCACAAATGGGTTCAGCACCAAATTGTTCTGATACAGACAGTGGCAGGCGCTCGGGCAATCAAGCGGATTTCCGCAATTTCCTCAAACTGGCGCAGATGCATAATATCATCAATGCGACGGGTGGTTATCCGGTCGAACCCATTGATATCCATCCGTCTGTGCGACACCTGGAATGCATCCGCGATCTTGCGACGCTCACAGATAAACCATTCCATATTTATTCGCTCGGTAAGGAACGCAATGAAGACGGAATAGAGATTGCACGGATCGCTCGTGGCATCAGCCGTGAACAACTACAGGAGGAAGCCTCCTGCTACACGATTATCAATACCAACTCCCCGCTTAAACTGGATATCCCGATGATGGAAGGCATCATCCAGATGTCTGGTAACGGTCAGATCGTTATTGTAACACCGTTCACACTTGCCGGAGCAATGGCTCCGGTTACCATTGCCGGCGCATTGGTGCAGCAAAATGCAGAAGCATTAGCGGGAATTTCTTTCACTCAAATGGTCAAGAAGGGCGCTCCTGTCGGCTATGGAGGATTTACCTCCAATGTCGATATGAAATCCGGAGCTCCTGCCTTCGGTACACCTGAATACATGAAAGCGCAGATGGTCGGCGGCCAACTGGCCCGCCGCTACGGCATTCCTTATCGCACCTCCAATGTTTGCGCGGCCAATACGGTCGATGCACAGGCAGCCTATGAGTCGGTTTTTTCGCTTTGGGGAGCCATTCAAGGCGGCGCGAATTTCATGCTGCATTCAGCAGGCTGGCTCGAGGGCGGGTTGTGCTGCTCCTACGAAAAAATGATCCTGGATTTCGACCTCTTGCAAATGGTGGCGGAATTTCTGACCCCGCTTGATCTGTCTGACGATGCGCTTGGCGTCGAAGCTATGCGCGATGTTGGACCCGGCGGACATTTCTTTGGCACGGCGCACACGCAATCGCGCTACAAAACAGCCTTCTATGCTCCAATCATCTCTGATTGGCGCAATTACGAGAGTTGGCAGGAAGCTGGATCCCCCACAGCGATCGAGCGCGCAAACCGGGTCTGGAAAGAGCGGCTCGCAACCTATGTCAAACCTGCGATCAACCCGGCTATCGAAGAAGAAATTGATGCTTTCGTAGCCAAACGAAAGTCTGAAGGCGGCGCTCCAACCGACTTCTAATTGGCTGACTCAGTTTCTCAACATCTTGAATCATATTTATACCCAAGAGGCTTAATTGCATGAAATCGCACGTTAAAGCAGTTGTCATCGGCGGCGGCGTTGTCGGATGTTCCGTCCTTTACCATCTTGCTCGTGCTGGCTGGACTGATGTCTTGCTGATCGAGCGCTCAGAGTTGACATCGGGTTCCTCATGGCATGCTGCCGGCGGCTTTCACACACTTAATGGCGATCCAAATGTAGCCAAGCTGCAGGCTTATACGGTCAGCCTTTACAAGGAAATTGAAGAGCTTTCCGGTCAATCATGCGGCTTGCATTTAACTGGCGGCGTCATGATGGCCGACAGCCCGGAACGCATGGATTTTTTGCGGCTAGCGCATGCACGAGGTCGCTACCTTGGCATGGATACCGAACTGATCACCCCGTCCGAAGCCAAAGCCATGTTCCCGTTAATGGACGAAAGCAACTTTGTCGGCGCCATGTGGGATCCGGTCGAGGGTCATCTTGATCCATCTGGAACAACACACGCCTATGCCAAGGCTGCACGGAAACTCGGAGCTGAAATATCGCTGCGTAATCGCGTCGTCGAATTAACGCAGGAGGTTGATGGCACATGGAACGTGATTACCGAGCAAGGAACGGTAAAAGCCGAACATGTCGTTAATTGCGGCGGTCTTTGGGCCCGTGAAGTGGGTCGTATGGTCGGACTGGAACTGCCCGTTCTCGCCATGGAACATATGTATCTCCTGACCGAAGATGTTCCGGAGGTCATGGAATTCAACCAGAGTACCGGTCGCGAGCTCATTGGCGTCATGGATTTCAAAGGTGAAATCTATACGCGGCAGGAACGCAATGGCATTCTGCTTGGCACCTATGAAAAGGCCGCGAAGCCATGGTCCCCGGTCAATACGCCTTGGGATTTTGGTCACGAACTGCTTGCGCCGGATATTGATCGTATCGCCCCTTCCTTGGAAGTCGGGTTCAAGCATTTTCCAGGCATTGAAAAGGCTGGAATAAAACAAATTATCAATGGGCCGTTCACTTTTGCACCAGACGGCAATCCCCTGGTGGGGCCTGTCCCTGGACTGACCAATTATTGGACCGCATGTGCTGTCATGGCCGGTTTCAGTCAGGGCGGTGGCGTTGGTCTGGCACTCTCCAACTGGATGGTGCATGGCGAGCCCGGATTTGATGTTTGGGGTATGGATGTCGCTCGGTTCGGTGAATGGGCAACCTTGCGTTATACCAACGCCAAGGTTCGCGAGAATTATTCTCGCCGTTTTTCCATACGATTTCCCAACGAAGAGCTACCAGCCGCGCGGCCTCAACAAACCACACCGCTCTATGAAACGATGCTCTCGCAAAATGCCGTGATGGGTGATTCCTGGGGTCTGGAAACACCGCTCTGGTTTGCACCCAAAGGCACAGAAGCGAAGGACATCGTTTCCTACCACCGCTCCAACGATTTCGAGTATATTGGCAAAGAGGTGCGGGCAACGCGTGAGCGTGTAGGCGTTACCGAAATTGCCAACTTCGCTAAGTACGAGGTTACAGGCATCGGAGCGGAAGCCTTTCTTTCCCGGTTGATGACCAACACAATGCCGAAAAAGGCACGCCTTGTCCTGACACCGATGCTCAATCACGAAGGCAAGCTTATCGGCGACTTTACGATTGCAAAGGCAGATGACGAGCGCTTTGTTATATGGGGTTCATCAGCGGCACAGCGTTATCACATGCGCTGGTTCCAAAAGCAGCAGCCAAAAGACGGTTCCGTTACTATTCATCGTTTTGATCAAACATTGGTCGGCTTGTCGATTGCAGGGCCGAAAGCACGCGATGTTCTCGCCAAACTTGTTGATGAAGATGTGTCCAATGCTGCGTTTCGCTTTATGGATTATCGGGAGATGGCCGTTGGGGGAGCGCCATGCAGGGTAAACCGCATTTCCTATACGGGCGACCTTGGCTACGAAATATGGATGGAACCAGCCTATCAAAGGCTGGTCTACAAGGCGATCAAGGATGCTGGCGCTGAATATGATATTGTCGATTTCGGTATGCGCGCCCTGCTCTCCATGCGGCTCGAAAAGAATTTCCCGACATGGTATCGCGAACTGCGGCCGATCTACGGTCCCTATGAGGGTTCAATGGATCGCTTCGTCAAGCTCTCCAAGAATGATTTCATTGGCAGGGAAATGGCAATGCGAGAAAAAGCAGACTTCGATGCTGGTACCAGCACGAAGTTACGCCGTGTCTCGCTTATCATTGATGTACCATCAAGTGATGATGCAGCAGATGTCATGGGCGATGAACCCATTTGGGCAAAAGTCTCCAAGGATTACGGTGTCGTTCAGGCCAGCCATGGCGTCGGTGCTCCGCGCTTCAATAAGGAAGGTGAAGTTGTCGCCAATGCTGGAGACATTGGTGCCGTACAAGGCGAATGGCGTGTGGTTGGCTGGGTAACATCCGGCGGCTATGCCCACTATGTAGGGCATTCCATGGCACAGGGATATGTGCCTGCAGAACTTGCTGCAAATGAGGACCAGGGCTTGTTCGAAGTGGAAATCCTTGGACGCCGGAGAGCCGCCCGGATCAATATCGAGCCACCATTCGACCCATCAGGTGAAAAGATGCGCGGGTAATTCCCGCGATGAAATGAAAGGCAGGCCTTTGCGCCTGCCTGTCCAACCAACAACGACAAGAGCACTGGCCGCCTCGTCATAGCGCTGGGCCAACTCCCATGATTTGCAATCTATGGCAGCAACGTCCGCACGACCGGTTGCTACGGCCTTAATAGATTTCCGGTGCCCACCCGTTTCGGAATGACTAATGAAGAGACCTAGTGTCTCGCCTAAAGCCTCAAGGTCGCGCTTCAGAGAAAGATATCCAGACATGGAATCGGGGCTGTTAAACGCGAGACGTTTTTGCCTGATTGTATCCAAAGGCAGATGGGGCTTTCCGTCGGGGGGAGCAGCTATGGCAACACCCTCACCGCGCCTCATTACAATCGGACTGGAATAAAACGCTTCCTTGCCGCCTTCTGTGCCGGAGTAGTCGTCCTGTCCCACAAGCCGGACATGTGGTTGCAGCCCGAGCTCCATCGGTCCCCAACAGGTCTGCGCGAATAAAAGAGCGGGATGACGCCAAAGCGTGGGAAGATCGAGTTCATCTGGCGGCAACGTCGCCGGGTCTGGGGCGATAATATTGCCTGCAGCATCTCTAATGCTCCCGGGAACCGCAGGCAGGTCGGCGTTGCGTCTTGTCAGGTGATCCGGTGCATCAAAGCCTTCTGCGCGAAGAATGTCACGCAAGAGGGACCATTGCGCATCCACTTCCACGCGTCGTTCCGGCCAATCATACATCGGCAAAGCCGCCACCAAAGTCATGCGCTATACTTAATCTTTCGGTGGCTCTGCGGGAATAGGTAAAGTTGAACCGCCCTGCATACTGATGCCATGACGCCGGGGACGAAAAGCCCGTGCTGTCGCAGGCTCACGTCTTAGCACGGGATGGACAACCTCTTGCTTCTTGCGGAATGCATAGGCGCGCAGAATTTCAAAATAGTTACGAAATACGTAGCCGCCATTCATCCGCTGCCATTCATCTCGTTGTTCATCATAGATTTGCGGCAGATCATACCAAGGTGCGGTGGGGCGCTTATGATGAACAAAATGCAGATTATTATTGAGAAAAAGCAGCGCCAATGGAGATTTCTCGACAATTATCGTCCGCCCATCAGGGCGCTCTGACCATTGATGTTCGCAATAGGTACGGATGGCGATGATTGATAATCCCCAATAAGCCGCGGTGAGCGTATAAATCCAGAGGGGAATATCAAACAAAGCCCAGACGACAACAAGCATGGGAATGAGACCAAGCAAGTGCAAAACCCATGCATTGCGTGTCTTACGTTCCCCGCCAGAGACGAGCTTGAACTCGCTTATAAGGAACCCGGCAACCATTAATGCAGGGCCAATTATAACCCGGCCGACAAGCGTATTGTTCCAGTTCAGCAAGATTTTCAAAGGCTTTGGCAGTTTGTTCCAATCACCCAGCGCGCGAAAATAGCTTTCCGGGTCATCATAAGGGTCGGTCAAGCGCTCATCAGCATGGTGTTTGAGATGCAGGTGCTTATAGCGCCTGAACGGGTAGAACATTCCAAGTGGTACGGAGACGAGCAGCTCGTTAATTGTCCCATTGCGTGTTGGATGACCGTGCAAGGCTTCATGTTGCAGTGACGAATGAAACGCGACTGCTAGGGCCATCAGCAAAAGCGCCAAAATCGGCATTGAGGGATAAAGATAAAGCCCTGCAAAAATCCAAAGCCCGTAACACAACACCATCAAACCAATAGTCGGCCATTCAATACGGTGCCGTTTGTGATTTGCGGATGAATGAGAGGTATGTCGTTCTGATTCCATGTTTTTCATGGTCTCACTGTCAGGAACTGTCAGCAATGATACAATTGTGACTAGGTGTTGATTTTGCGCACCAAATAATGCATTTGTTGTACATTATAAACAAATAGTGATGGCCAGATGGATAAGCGAGATCTTTCGCGCCTGTTTCAAACGCGGATAAAAAGCCTTCTCAATCGTAGCGGCGAGAATCAATCGGCATTCGCTCAATCGGTTGGAATTGACCGTTCTGCGCTGTCACAGCTCTTATCTGGCCAGTCAACGCGGCTCCCCAGGGTTGAAACCTTGCTCAATATTGCTGAGCGACATTCGGTTTCCCTGGATTGGCTGCTGGGCCTTAGTCAAGATGAAGGGATTACCGGCGAGCTACGCCCAAGCATGGAGATTGAGGAAGGGCCGGATAATTTCGAGCGCACTCTTCTGGTCCGCTGGCATGCTGAAGCAACCGGTAGCAAGATTCGCTATGTGCCAGCGCGTATTCCGGATTTGCTGCGTACCCCTGCCGTCATCGCCTATGAAACATCCATGGTTCATCGCGATCCGGCGGCGCAAATGATCGAAACGGCCTTTCGTCTCGATTATAACCGCCAACCCGGTACAGACATGGAAGTCTGCATGCCGTTCCAAACTTTGAATGATTTTGCGTCCGGCAACGGAATCTGGAGCGAATTGACCAAGGACGTTCGCGCTGAGCAACTTGGACATATGTCGTCGTTGCTGGAAGAACTTTACCCCTCCTTCCGTCTCTATCTGTTCGATGGGCGCGAGAAATTTTCCGTACCTTACACGGTTTTTGGGCCTTACAGAGTCGCCCTGTTCGTTGGCGGTATGTACCTCGTCCTCAACACAACAGAATCTGTATTGACGATGCAGCGTCACTTTGACGGTCTGATACGCGTAGCGAAGGTCAACGCACACGAAGTCGCCGACTATGTTTCGTCCCTGATAATAAAATAGCCAGAGCGTCGGGCCTTGTCGCATATGGGAATTGACCACATATAAAGATTTCTTTATATCAGCATATCATACAATTAAAGGACAACTTCGATGAACCGTGCGAACCCGCTTGCCGAACTGATTGCTGAAAAGGGTGTGCTATTGGCTGACGGCGCTACCGGCACCAATCTTTTTGCTGCAGGTCTTGAAGCAGGTGAAGCACCGGAGCTTTGGAACGAAGCGCAACCTGAAAAAATAATCGCATTACACCAGGGCTTCGTGGATGCGGGTGCCGATATTATCTTGACCAACTCGTTTGGCGGCACGCGCCACCGCCTTAAACTGCACCATGCTCAAGATCGCGTTTTCGAGTTGAATAAGGCAGCGGCCGAATTGGCTCGAGGCGTTGCCGACAAGGCAAATCGGAAAGTTATTGTTGCAGGCTCAGTAGGCCCTACAGGTGAGTTGCTGGTTCCGCTTGGCGCTCTCACCGAAGAAGATGCGGTTGCTGCGTTCACAGAACAATTGGAAGGCTTGAAGGCTGGTGGCGTCGATGTTGCCTGGATCGAGACAATGTCTGCGCCCGGTGAAATTCGCGCAGCAGCGGAGGCAGCAGTCAAAGTCGGTCTTCCTTATGTCTATACGGGCTCCTTTGATACGGCCGGCAAGACTATGATGGGCCTGCCACCCAAGGAAATTCATGGCGTAGTAGACGGTTTGGCAGAACGTCCAGTCGCGGTTGGCGCCAATTGCGGCGTCGGTGCCTCGGATATATTGGCATCCCTGCTCGATATGAGCGAGGCCGATCCGTCAGCCACTATTGTAATCAAGGGAAATTGCGGCATTCCGGAATTTCGCGGCGCCGAGATTTATTATTCCGGCACACCTGAACTCATGTCCGACTATGCCCATATGGCAATTAACGGCGGTGCGAAAATCATCGGTGGGTGCTGCGGTACGTCATTCGAACATCTGGCAGCCATGCGCAAAGCGCTCGATAGCCATACACATGGACCACGGCCAACGGTGGAAGAAATTGTTGAAGTCATAGGGCCGATGCGCAACAAGCTCGCTGCCCATGCCGACAACACCCCCAAACGCGAGCGTCGTGGGCGGCGCGGTTAGAGCCTACGCAAACGCGGCCATGTGAAAGCGCTGCTGATCGGATACATATGCGTGTTCCCGTCCAACGGGGCATGCCAGCCTCGCTTTGCATCCTCTATCCATGCATTCGAAACCCTCAGTCCAAAGATGGTCCCGGCAGCGATCCACCGCAAAGCCGATCCCGTCAAAAGCTTGAACAGGACAGGCTGATAGACACGGTTTATTCAAACAGACATCACATGGATGAATGGTTGGAGACAGTTGCGAAGGCTCGAGAGCGCTATCAAACAGTAACGCACCTCTAAACGCCTGCCACAGTCCATATTGGGGATGAATCAGCAACCCGAGCGGAGAAGCGGAAAGCCCTTCAGCGCGCTTTGCCCACTCCTGGAATGGCTGATACGGCTGGTCGGAAGGGAAAACGGCAAAGGCCCCCACACGCGTGGCGACTTTGTTTAGTATTTCCTTTGACCAACTATCCAGCGGATCAGCCATATTTGACTGCAACTGCCGCCATTGACCGAAGTGCGGCCATATGGTCGAGCCGAAATGCCCGATCATTACCGCACTTTTGAAATCGGTATGTTCACCAAGGCTCGGCGCCGGTGTCTTGGCATCAAACATAAAACTACCGCGCGGAACAAGGCCAAAAGGCCTTAGTTCCGCAGCAATCCAATCCAACTTCATGTCAGCAGTCATTGCCAGACAACCTACCCCTTCACTGCCGAGGCCCAGACGTCTTTATGGATAAAATCGGCCACTTTAGCCCGGCCGTCTTCGGGCTTCTTTCAGGTGAATGCGTCGGGCATCGATGCCTTTTTCTTGGCAATAAACTCTTTGAGCGATTCATCGATTGCCGGATCAAGATACGGCGCCTCGTAAGTCTCCAGCCAACGGCGGGCAAGTTCGTTGGCGCGCTGGTCGGCACGCTTTTCACCCTCAGCAAGCCATTGCTCATAGGAATTGTTGTCAGCAATGTTCGAACGATAAAAGGCTGTTTGGAAATTGGCCTGTGTATGGTCGCAGCCGAGATAGTGGCTGCCGGGCCCAACCTGCCTGATGGCATCCATAGCTTGGCCGTTTTCGGAAAGATCGACGCCTTCGGCGATTTTCTGGGCCATGCCGAGCTGGTCAATATCCATCATAAACTTCTCGTAAGAGGATACTAATCCGCCTTCGAGCCAACCAGCGGCGTGCAGCACAAAGTTTGTACCCGCCAGCAGCGTCGAATTCAAAGTGTTTGCACTTTCATAGGCCGCCTGAGCATCGGAAACCTTTGATGCGCAAAGCGAACCACCCGTGCGGAACGGCAATCCGAGCCGGCGTGCAAGTTGCGCAGCGCCGTATGACACAAGCGATGGCTCAGGAGTGCCAAATGTCGGTGCTCCCGATTGCATGGAGATAGATGAAGCAAAAGTACCGAAAATGACCGGAGCGCCTGGACGAATCAACTGAGTAAACGACGCCCCCGCCAGAACCTCGGCCAGAACCTGCGTCAGCGTCCCAGCCACGGTAACCGGGCTCATTGCGCCCGCAAGAATGAATGGCGTGACGATGCAGGCCTGATTGTTGCGTGCATATACTTTCAATGCGCCCAACATCGTCTCATCGAAAACCATCGGTGAATTTGCGTTGATAAGGCTGGTCAGCACTGTATTCTGGTCAAGATAATCTTCACCAAACACAAGTTTGCACATGGAAATTGTATCTTCAGCCCGCTCGGGTGCAGTGACAGATCCCATAAATGGTTTGTCGGAATATTTGATATGAGCATAGATCATATCAAGATGGCGCTTGTTTACAGGCACATCCACCGGCTCACAGACTGTACCGCCCGAGTGATGGATCGAGGGGGCCATATAGGCGAGCTTCACGAAATTCTGAAAGTCGGCAATGGTCGCATAGCGACGATTGCCATCGAGGTCGCGAACGAAAGGCGGACCGTATACAGGGGCAAAAACTGTCGCTTTCCCACCAATCTGGACCGACCGCTCCGGATTGCGCGCATTTTGCGTATAAACTGAAGGCGCTGTTTTCAAAAGTGAGCGTGGCAAACCTTTTGGAAAATGAACCCGCTCGCCTTTGACATCAGCGCCAGCCTCTTTCCACAGTGCGAGGGCCTCTGCGTCATCGCGAAACTCAATACCGATCTCTTCCAGCACTGTGTCGGCATTGGCTTCGATAATCGCCAAACCTTCCTCGTCCAGCACCTCATAGGTATTTATCTTGCGGGTAATATAAGTCAGTGATTTTCCAGGCCCGCCACCAGACCGTGCGGCACGGCGCGCGGCAGCTCCAGCCCCTGCGCCACGACCGCGGCGAACACCACCGCCTGTTTCCGCCTCAGCGGAAGCATCAACTGACGTATCCTCACTCATTTTCTTATCTCCTCAGCGCTTCGTGAGCGCAGGCTTTTCCTTCAACAGACCAAATCCTAACCGCATAGCCTGCAAGAGCGTTTCCGTGTGCGGCACCCGGTGGCGCATCGGAGACAACCAACAGTCGTTTTCGTCATTTACGAGGTCGCATTTAAGCAATGTGTTTTCAGCAACTTGCCCGATATGATAGAGAAACGCCAGAACCCTTGTTCACATCTGCATGAGGCGCGAAAGGAAGCATAGAAATGGCCGACGATGAAATCATTCTTTCGGAGCTTTCAGACGAAGAACTCGTCGAGCAAATGCACGATGATCTGTATGACGGCCTCAAGGAAGAGATCGAAGAAGGCACAAACATTCTGCTTGAACGCGGTTGGGTGCCCTATAGGGTCCTAACTGAAGCGCTGGTGGAGGGAATGCGTATCGTCGGCGAAGATTTCCGCGATGGTATCCTCTTCGTGCCGGAAGTTTTGCTGTCAGCCAATGCGATGAAAGCAGGCATGTTCATCCTCCGCCCTCTCCTTGCTGCAACCGGCGCGCCCAAGCAGGGCAAGCTGGTAATTGGCACTGTTAAGGGTGACATTCATGACATTGGCAAGAATCTCGTTGGCATGATGATGGAAGGCGCAGGGTTTGATGTGATTGACCTGGGCATCAATAATCCCGTTGAAAATTATCTGGCGGCCATTGAAGAGCACAAACCCGATATCCTTGGCATGTCGGCGCTTTTGACCACGACAATGCCGTATATGAAGGTCGTCATCGACACGATGAAGGAAAAAGGCATTCGGGACGACTATGTGATACTCGTCGGCGGTGCACCGCTTAATGAAGAGTTCGGCAAAGCAGTCGGCGCGGATGCCTATTGCCGCGATGCGGCCGTTGCCGTTGAAACTGCGAAATCATACATGAAGCGCAAACATAATCAGATGTCGGGCGCATAATTACGAAACGGCCGCATGATAATGCAGCCGCTCGTTCTCAGTAAAATGGGAGAAAGCGCCATATTGGCGCTTTAATTATTGAGCAGAATTTGCAACGCGGTGGCCTGCGTTCTGAGTTGCATTTACAGTATTTGCGGCATCGGCACCCACGCCCCGAATGGTATTTGCGCAGCCCGCTAGTGTAACTACAGCAAGAATAGCTGCAATCGGAGCAAAGTGTGATAGTTTCATGGAAATGTCTCCCGTTCTGATAAATTAAATCCAACGTTCGCATAACGCGATGGAGCAACATCGGTTCCATGAATGTTAGCCGAAACCACACAATTCAACCGGAGCCTGTACGGGTCATTGCTTGCGGAATGATTGCACGCGAAGTGCTTGCCATTCGCGAACAGTTTGGCCTCGATCATTTACAGTTGATATGCCTTCCGGCGGAGTATCACCACTACCCTGACAGAATAGCGCCATCTGTTGACCAAGCTATTCAAAAAGCCAAGGCCGAAGGTATAACAAACATCTTCATAGGTTATGCTGACTGCGGAACGGGCGGTTTACTGGATCAGGTATGCGAAAAGCACGGTGTGGAACGGATTGCTGGCCCTCACTGCTTTTCATTCTATGCGGGTAACGACCTCTTTGCCGCACAATGGGATGATGACATGACATCATTTTTCATGACAGATTTTCTTGCCCGCCATTTTGACGCCTTCATGGTCAAACCCTTGGGATTGGATCGCCATCCGGAATTGCGGGACATCTATTTCGGCAACTACAAGAAGATGGTCTATATGGCACAAACAGACAATCCGGAACTGAGCGTAAAAGCTGAAAAAGCCGCAGAGTTCTTGGGATTGGCTTACGAGCGTCGGCTTACCGGCTATGGCGACCTGGTACCTGCGCTGAAGGCGGCAGCCGGTCACTGAACGGCTTGCCTCCCCCAATGTCAGCGAGTTTAATTTCTCTTTGTTTTCTGATTCCAACAGGAATTTTCCATGCGATTTCCCATTTTGACAGTTCTTCTGATCTGCATCGCACATTCTGCTTTTGCGGATGGGACCATCAACAAAATTATCACGGCTTCAGACAAAGTTCGTCTCGCCTCGCATGAAACAACCAAAGCGCAGGCGTTGAGCGAAGCAAGAAAAGGCGGGGAACCGGCAGATATAGCCAAACTCAACGATATTATTGCCGCGCCCACTCTCGGATTTGGTGAGAATTTTGACATGACCGGCAACTGGCAATGCCGCACAATAAAGCTTGGGAAAACCACGCCGCTGGTAATTTACAGCTGGTTCAAATGTCGTGTCACCGATGATGGATCCGGTTGGATGCTGGAAAAGATAAGCGGATCGCAGCGTACCAAAGGTCGCTTCTTCACTGGTAGTGACACAAGGCTGATCTATTTGGGAAGTGGCTTTATTGCTGGTGAAAAGCCGAAAAAATATGGTTCTGGCGCTGATACTGACGAGGTAGGTTATGCCTACCGAATGTCAACGAATTCGTTCCGGATTGAGTTTCCCTCACCAGCGCTCGAGTCAATTTTGGATGTTCTGGAATTAAAACGTTAAGCCCTTTCGTCATTGCAATGTCACCAAGCTCACGCCATATGCGTCGAAAGCACAAGCAAGACGAGAACATGACTGCTACTCAAGCAAACCATAAACCAAGTCCTGAGGACCACATAGAAGAGATGCAAGCGGACAACGATCCGCGGCCTCTCTCTCAGGTTTTCAAGGATTTATCTCTTTCCGTTACCGCTCCTGTTTCATTCACCGAACTGGAGGATGCATTTACAGATCGCAGTTTTGCTGCGCTGTTGACGTTCTTTGCCATCTTGAACCTGCTGCCACTGCCCCCTGGCACTGGAATAATCACAGGTATCCCCCTTGTGCTTGTGTCGGTTCAAATGGTCATGGGACGGGATTCCGTTTGGCTGCCCTCTTTTCTGCGCACAAAGTCAATTTCGCCTGAACGTTTCAGGCAGGTTTCCGACAAGATCGTGCCCAGACTCCAATGGCTGGAGCGCTTTATAAAGCCGCGCAACTGGCCGTTCGGTCGGAAACAAGGCGACCGCTTGCTCGGTGCTTTTACTACCATTCTCGGCATGTCAGTCGTATTGCCGATGCCGCTTTCAAACTGGCTCCCAGCGCTCGCAACTGCAATTATCGGAATTGCCTTATGTGAACGCGATGGGCGACTATTGTTTGCAGGGCTTACAATAGGTGTTGTCTCAATTGCGATTGTCGCTGGTTTTGCCTTCGTCGCTGCCAGCGTTATTACCTATGCAGCAAGTTTTTGGCCCTTCTAAAATAAGTTGTCGCAAAAATAGCACCACGGTACGTCGCATTTGAGTGCCCGTGCGTCGTGAGATAGCTAGCTTAGCCCAATATTTTCCGGCACAAGGAACGTTGTCGGAGGACCTTTTGCATGGCTGATCTCATTGTCGTTTATTGGCGGGATATACCCGCCCAAGTGACCGTCAAAAAAGGCCGCCAGGCAGCAAAGCGTGAACTCCCCATTCGTTTTACTGAAGCTATCGACATGTGCGCGATGCGCATAGGTGCCAAAGATTCTGACGCTTATCTGGCCGAATGGCGTCGCGGCACGCCGGTGCCTGTCAGTGACGATCTTGAAACTGAGGCTGATACGGCCCTCGCCCGTATTGACAATGATTATGACCGGGAACGCCTTGTGGCGCTTGTAAAGGCAGGTGGACATGACAATTCATGAATTGAGAGCGAAGCCAATGACAAAAATCGCAGCATCAATCGAAGTCGCAGCGCGCCAGGCTATCGAATCCCAAGACCTTCCGGGCCTTTTCCCGACGGGTACGCGTGTTTATATCACTGACATGGGCAGCGATAGCGTTGATACGCTCACAGCGGCTGCAAAGCGCGTTCATGATCTTGGATATAAGCCTGTTCCACATTTCGCTTCGCGTCGCCTTTCGACAAAAGCTGCCTTGGAAACCCGCATTCAACGCGCTGCGCAGGAAGCTGGCGTTACAGATGTCCTCGTCATTGGCGGTGGTCTTGAGCGTCAGGCCGGTGAATTTTCTTCCACAATGCAGGTTCTTGAAACCGGCTTTTTTGATAAATATGGCATTACGGAAATGGGTGTTGCCGGTCATCCGGAAGGAAGCCCTGAGTTTTCCGAAGCTGTTGCTTTGGAGGCGCTTCGCCTCAAGAAGAATTTCGGTGAACGCACCGGTGCTCGTATTCGGGTAGTCACCCAGTTCGGTTTTGATGCTGATCGCTTTATCCGTTATTCGGAATCGCTGCGCGAGCATGACGTGGATTTGCCAGTCCATCTGGGCGTCGCAGGCCCCGCAAAAATCACAACGCTGATTAAATATGCTGCAATGTGTGGTGTAGGTAATTCAATCAGCTTCTTGAAGAAGAATGCGCTTTCGCTAACTGCGCTCGCGACAAGCCATTCTCCGGAGGGTGTAGTTGGCCCAATCGAGCAGCACGCGATTGCCAATCCGGCATCCGCGATCAAGCAGATACACGTGTTTCCGTTTGGTGGCCTGAAGAAATCATCCGAATGGCTGGTTGATCGTGGTTCATGGAACTTGAACGCTACACCCTACCTAGCAGTCAACTCAGCGGCCAATTAAGGATTTCTGCATGACCCGTACGATCGTTGCCTCGGCAACCAGAGAGATCATCATAGGTTTCGATCAGCCTTTTTGCGTAATCGGCGAGCGGATCAACCCTACCGGGCGCAAGAAGCTTGCCGCAGAGATGGTGGCTGGAAACTTCGATACTGTCATCAGGGATGCACTGGAACAGGTGGCCGCTGGCGCAACCATGTTGGATGTGAATGCCGGGGTAACAGCGGTGGATCCGAATGCTACGGAGCCTGATCTTCTGGTCAAGACACTTGAGATCGTACAGAATCTGGTTGACGTGCCGCTTTCCATAGACAGTTCGGTTACGGCAGCTATCGAAGCTGCACTGCGTGTTGCCAAAGGTCGTCCATTGGTGAATTCAGTAACCGGTGAAGAGGAAAAACTAGAAGCAATTCTTCCGCTTATAAAGAAATATAATGTCCCGGTCGTTGCCATCTCGAACGACGAGACCGGCATTTCCATGGATCCGGACGTTCGCTTTGCGGTTGCCAAGAAGATCGTTCAACGTGCCGCTGATTTCGGCATTCCCGCCCACGACATTGTTGTCGATCCGCTGGTCATGCCCATCGGAGCCCTCGGCGATGCGGGACGTCAGGTATTTGCCCTGCTTCGCCGCCTGCGGGAAGAACTCAAGGTAAATACCACTTGCGGCCTGTCAAACATTTCGTTCGGTTTACCGCATCGTCATGGCATCAATGCCGGTTTCATTCCAATGGTCATCGGCGCTGGGATGACGTCGGCCATTATGAATCCCTGCCGCCCACAGGAGATGGAAGCGGTGCACGCTGCCAATGTTCTCAACGGCACTGATGCCAATTGCACCTATTGGATCAAAAAATACCGTGACCATCAGCCAGCAGCGGCAGGTGCAACAGCAGGAATTTCTGTCCCTGCCGATTCATCCGGTGGCGGTCGTCGCCGTGGTGGACGAGATGCGCGACGCGGCGTCGCAAGCTAGCCGTTTGCGTCAGACGCTCGGCCCGGCATAGATAGGTGGAGGCTACACCCTGCCCTCCACCTAATGAGTTTTGGAGTACCGATCTTGAACGCACCCGTTAAAACACCTGAAAGCTCCGCCAGAGAAGCACTCGTGCTTTTCATGCCTTCAGGAAAGCGTGGTCGCTTTGCAGTTGGCACTCCTATCCTCGATGCAGCACGTACTCTCGGCGTATATGTCGAAAGTGTTTGTGGCGGTCGCGGTATTTGCGGCCGTTGTCAGGTCGAAGTACAGGAGGGCCGCTTTGCCAAACATGGCATTACCTCCTCCAACGATCATATTTCGGAATTTGGCGCCAAAGAGCAACGATACGCGGAAAAGCGGGACCTGAAACAAGGCAGGCGCCTGTCCTGTTCGGCGACAATCCTTGGCGATCTTGTTGTCGACGTTCCGCAAGACGTTCAAGTCAATGCACAGGTCGTACGCAAAGACGTCGACACACGCGTGATCGAGCGTAATCCCGCTATCCGCATGTGCTATGTCGAGGTTGAAGAGCCCGACATGCACAAACCGCTTGGCGATCTAGACCGACTGAAGGCTGCGCTCGAAAAGGAATGGGGCTTTCACAATATAGACGTCGACACCTATCTTCTCGCCGATGTTCAGAAGATACTTCGCAAGGGCGAATGGGGCGTCACTGCCGCTATCCACCATGATGAAGAGACATCCCGCCCAACCATGATCGGCTTGTGGCCTGGCCTCAAGAATGAAGCCTATGGCATTGCTTGTGATATAGGCTCCACGACGATTGCCATGCATCTGTCGTCGCTTCTTTCAGTTCGTACCATCGCATCGGCGGGCACGTCCAATCCGCAAATCCGCTTCGGCGAAGACCTGATGAGCCGCGTCTCATATGTCATGATGAATCCGGACGGACGCGAAGGCATGACCACCGCCGTTCGTGGGGCGATAAATGAACTGATCGACAGGGTCTGCGCCGAAGGCGGAGTTGCCCGCGAAGATATTCTCGATGCAGTTTTCGTCGGTAATCCGATCATGCACCATCTTTTCCTCGGCATTGATCCGACAGAGCTAGGTGGAGCGCCATTTGCGCTGGCGGTTTCAGGCGCTGTGCATCTCAAATCATCTGACATTGGCCTTCCGATGAATCTCGGAACCCGTGTTTACATGCTGCCATGTATCGCTGGGCACGTTGGCGCTGATGCTGCAGCCGCCACTCTGGCGGAGGGCCCGCATCGCCAAGAAGAGATGATGTTGCTGGTTGACGTTGGCACCAATGCCGAGATCGTTCTGGGAAATCGTCATCGTACAGTTGCCGCCTCATCGCCGACTGGTCCGGCCTTTGAAGGTGCAGAAATTTCTGGTGGTCAGCGTGCAGCACCCGGCGCCATTGAGAGGGTTCGCATAGATCCCGTAACTCTGGAGCCTCGCTTCCGGGTGATCGGCACAGAACAATGGTCCGACGAGCCGGGCTTTGATGACGCTGTGGCGGCAAGCGGTATTACCGGCATTTGCGGCTCGGCCATTATTGAAGTCGTTGCGGAGATGTATCTGTCTGGAATAATTTCCGAAGATGGCGTGATCGACGGTAGCCTTGCTGCCAAATCACCACGCGTTATGGCAACTGGCCGCACGTTTTCCTACCTTTTGCATGAAGGTATGCCGACAATTACCATTACCCAGACAGATGTCCGAGCCATTCAGCTGGCAAAGGCGGCACTTTATGCCGGGGTCAAGTTGCTGATGGACAAGTTGGGCATTGATCACGTCGATCAAATACGGTTTGCCGGCGCCTTTGGCTCGTTTATCGATCCGAAATACGCCATGGTTCTCGGTCTGATCCCTGATTGCGATTTGGACAAGGTTCAAGCCGTGGGTAACGCGGCGGGTACCGGCGCACGCATGGCTTTGCTAAACCGCAACTATCGCCGCGAAATCGAGGACACTGTTACTCGCATCGAGAAAATTGAAACTGCTCTCGAACCGAAGTTCCAAGAACATTTCGTTTATGCAATGGCGATGCCTAATAAGGTCGATCCTTTCCCAAAACTGTCCAAAGCCGTTACCTTGCCTCCACGCAAAAATGTCAGCGAGGATGGCATTGCAGGTGACGCCACGCCGCGTCGCCGTTCACGTGAGGATCGCGCTGCCCGCCGATCACGTGATTAGCTTTGTTAATTTCGTAATTTCCGCTATCAAACAACCTCATATGAGTGATTCCGGAAATTACCACCTATGATAGCGTGTTTTGATATTGGTGGCTCAGCCATCAAGGGTGCGATAGCCTATTCGCCAGAAGATATTCGCCCTTTGTCCAAGGTTGCTACTCCCCTGCACGACTTCGATCTATTTGCCATGGCAATAGAAAAAATTGCGGCTGATGGCGGCGTGGCTCCGACAAGTCTGATATCTATATCAATCGCGGGAGTTGTCGACTCTGACACTGGCGTGATCACTTGTGCCAATATCCCATGTATAAATGGCCGCCGGTTGGTTGCGGACCTTAGTGAGAAACTGAAACGGCCAGTGCTTGTGGCAAACGATGCTGACTGTTTTGCATTGTCCGAAGCTGTCGTCGGTGCTGGACGCAATCATCGGGTTGTCTTCGGCATCATTCTGGGAACAGGCGTTGGCGGTGGCCTGGTTATAAACGGCAAAATTCACGAGGGGACTGGAGGTTTTGCAGGCGAATGGGGCCATGGTCCTGTTTCGGCGACACTTGCAGGCAACCCGCCCATTGCCATACCTCGTTATGCGTGCGGTTGCGGTCAGATTGGCTGCGTTGATGCAGTAGGAGCGGCTCGCGGCATGGAACGGCTCCATGCACATATTCACGGTGTTTCGCTTGCCAGCACAGAGATTATTGCAGCTTGGGATGCTGGTGACGAGGCAGCAGCTCGAACGATTGACGTTTATGTTGATATTGTAAGCGCACCATTGGCAATGACACTCAACATAGTCGGAGCCTCTATTGTACCAGTTGGCGGAGGACTCGCTAATTCTCGCTCCCTGATCGGCAAACTGGACGAAGCAGTTCGCCGCCGTATCTTAAGACGGACTGACAGGCCGCTGGTAATTCCGGCAGAACTTAAGATTGAACCCGGCTTGATCGGCGCTGGAGTTCTAGGATTGATGGAACTGCCTAAATGACTGTTTTACTTGAAGTTTGCGTGGATAGTCCTGAAGGGTTGGCAGCGGCAATAAAGGGTGGCGCTGACCGCGTGGAACTCTGTTCCGCACTCGAGCTCGGTGGCTTGACGCCAACTCCCGGCCTGATCGGTCAAGCTGCTGCATCATCAATACCTATCTACGCGATGATCCGGCCCCGTCCAGGAAACTTCGTTTTCAACGAAACTGATGTCGATGCAATGCTTCGCGAAATCGATGTTATTCGTGCGAGCGGTCTTTCAGGTGTTGTTTTTGGCGCAAACCTGATCAGCGGCGAGTTGGATCACAAGACGCTTGGACGGCTAATCCGGCAATGCAGCGGACTGGGTGTTACGTTGCATCGTGCATTTGACCTCGTGCCAGACCTTGAAGATGCCATTAATATGGCAGTCGATCTCGGATTTGAAAGAATCCTCACCTCCGGACGCGCGCCAACTTCTCGCGAAGGTGTTGATGATCTGCAGCAAACGTTTGAGCTTGCTGACGGACGGATAAAAATCATGCCCGGATCGGGCGTCAACATCGACAATGCCGAGATGCTCCTTGATCGCATTCCCTTTGCAGAAATACATTCATCTTGCGCGGTTTCCCGGCCCATTGTCAGTGAATCGGCAAGGCGGCTTGGTTTTGAAACCGCCTCGCAAAAGCAGACTTGCCCGGATCTCGTTAGAGCTTTGAAAAACTATTGCCTCAGCAGGTAAGTTTGCCAGTACGTTCATACCCTTCGAAATAGACGCGAAGATGTTGAGCTACTGCTTTAATGTGGGCACCGGCATTCTTGGTGACGAGCATACCAAGCTTTGATTCACCAAGCTCGGGTAATCCGTGCTCTGGTCCAAGCTGAACCATATTGTCATCCAGAAGAAACTTCGAGAATGGTGCGACCGCTAAATCGGCAACGATGGCTGCGCGCTGGCCCATCGTATGTGCGCTCATATAAGCGACGCGATAATCGCGACCCATGCTCTCCAATGCCTCAATGGCGTTGGCACGCCAGATGCAGCCCTCCTCCCACATCGACAACGGCAGTGGACTGCGTTCGTGGGCATTACCGCACTTGGCTCCGGCCCAGATAATCTTTTCAGTCATGAGAACTTCAATTTCATCATGCTTCGCCAATGTCTCATTGACATTGACCAAGGTCACGTCGAGACGCTGCTCATCAAGGCGCTTCCGTAGGTTGTTGCTCTGATCGATAACCACGTCGACTGTCACATCCGGGTGCGACTCAGCAAATCTCTTTAAGACAAACGGGAGCACTCTTTCTCCAACATCATCCGGTGCTCCAAGCCGCACAACACCAGAAACTGTCGGAGCAATAAATTTTGCAACTGTTTCGCGGTTCAGTGAGAGCATGCGCTTGGCATAACCCAGCAATATCTCGCCACTTGGTGTTAACTTTACTGATCGTGCGTCACGTTCCAACAGAACATGACCGAGCACCTCTTCCAGCTTCTTGATTTGCATCGAAACTGCGGAAGGGGTGCGGAAGACTGCATTGGCAGCGCTGGAAAAGCTGCCAGTTTCGGCAATCATTGCAAATGTGCGCAATACGTCCAGATCCAGGATCGGAATCGGGTGATGCATTGGTGCTGACATGTCACATCCTCACAGATCAATTTTTCTTAATTATACCATTCTCTAATTTCGTTTGATTGAACATCAATTAGCGCCGATAGTCAAGTGTATCGAAAGGTAAGCATGAAGCACCTTTCTTTTCAAAAAGGAGAACGAAGATGAGTATTTGTGACGAAGGCTATAATAAGGGCGAGATTGGATTTTCCGAGCGTATTGCAGCTTCCATTAACGAGCACGTACACGGCTTGGCGCGAGCTGTTTTGAATGCACGCGATTCCGTTATTCGCAACCGCAGATTTCACGCTACGGAAAGTGCACTTGATTCACTGCCCGAAGGTATTCGGCAAGATATTGGCTGGCCTGATCTGTACGAGCGTCAGGTGCAGGAATGCAATGAAATGAAACGCCGGCCAAATTAAATGCGAGGCCAATTCAAAAAAGGGAGCAGATAACGAACTATCTGCTCCCTTTAATATTAGTTACACCTGCGCTTTTGCGACACAGGGCCAAGCCCTTCCATTTAGAATAGTTCTATGGTTGTATCTGAAAAAAAGCTCTAAAGACCACGCCCGCCGCCGGAACATGCTGGTTCAGGTGCGACATGGCCTTAAAGCCAGATACGGGAACATAGGTCAACATGGATCAAGTCGGTCTCACCAAGCGCTCTTTCGTATTTTTTCTGGTTCCGAATTTCTCTATGATCGCATTTGCGACTGCGATTGAGCCTTTGCGTATTGCCAATCGCATGTTGGGATATGAGGCATATCGTTGGCGCCTCGCATCGGTGGATGCAAAGCCGGTAACAGCATCAAATGGCGTTGAATGCGCCGCCAATTCCTCGCTTGAAGATGAGCGGCGTTACTTGACCGGCGAAGACCGTCCATCAATGGTCTTTGTTTGCTCGGGCGTTCACGTTGAAAAGTTCCAGAACAAGTCCGTTTTTGCCTGGCTTCGCGAGGAATTCAACCGCGGCGTCGCGGTCGGTGGACTATGTACAGGTGCGCATATACTGGCTGCGGCTGGCCTGCTCTCAGGCAAGCGCTGTGCCATTCACTGGGAAAACCTGCCCGGCTTTGCGGAAGCCTTTCCTAAAGCTGATGTCTATGCCGATCTTTTTGAGGTCGATGGCAATATTTACACCTGTGCCGGGGGCACTGCTGCGCTCGACATGATGCTCAAACTTATTGGTGATGATTTTGGCGATAATATCGTCAACCGCGTTTGCGAGCAGGCTCTAACCGATCGAGTCCGCAGTCCGCATGACCGCCAACGTCTGCCTCTCCGTGCGCGGCTAGGTGTACAAAATTCAAAAGTGCTTACGATTATCGAGCTGATGGAAGCGCGACTTTCCGAACCACTTTCATTGATAGAAATTGCCGATCATGTCGGCCTGTCTCGCCGCCAGATTGAACGCTTATTCCGCCAGGAAATGGGGCGTTCCCCTGCTCGCTACTATCTGGAAATCCGGCTTGATCGTGCACGCCATCTGTTGATCCAATCGTCAATGCCCATTGTTGAAGTCGCGGTAGCTTGCGGATTTGTTTCCGCCTCACACTTTTCAAAATGCTATCGCGAACTATATGGGCGCTCGCCACAACAGGAGCGCGCTGATCGCAAGCAGCTTATGGCTGCCTAGTCAGGTTAGCGGGACTCCCAGTCCTGCATCCGCTTTTGCCATATTCGCTCTCCGGACAAACAGTCGTATTCCCGCTTGTTCTGTACAACCGAAATAGGAGGCATATCTGATGAGCGATAATCCACCTTGTGCACATCGAATGCACCTCCCGCTAATTCGAGGACAAGCTTGCGTCTTACCGCCTCAGGAAATTGATCCCACGAATTGACGGGAATCATGAATGCACCGGGCCCGCCAATGACACAGTTTGTGTAATAGACATCCAAATCCTCGACGGCCCAATCGGAGTAAAAATCGCCCCGGGTCATAAGGGGCAATCCATTTATCGTTACACCCTTTGCGGTCGCATCATTTCTGGCTTCAAGTACGGGGCGTCCATTATTGTTTGCACCATCTCCAGAAACATCGATGACACGGCGCAACCCTTTAAAACCGTTATCATCGAAAAGGGTGGCGCCAAAGTCGATGACGCCTGAGATAGACGTCCTGCTTTGTGTTGTTGGGATAGGCGCTGCAAGTAGGGATGCGAACTTTTCAGCAGATTCTGTACTGTCCACCACCATCCATGGAACGATGACCCGTTGCATTGTCGAGCCTGCCCATTCGACATAGGTAATCGCAACCTTGCCATGAACGCCCTCCTGAATGGCGCGAACCACGTCTCTTTGCCGAAAAGCCGCAACGTAACCATCTCTCTGAATTTTTTGCTCAAAACTTTGCATCGAGCGCGATGCGTCAACCGCAAGAACAAGCTCTACATCCACATCAATTTCGTTTGATTGTGAGCGCGCCAAGGAACTGGCCAAGAGCGCCGCCAGTATCAGAAAACCGCAAAGAGCTTTCTTTTGTGATGACATATGGAAAGTGTACCGCAAAATGAAATAACGCAAAGCGGGTTTGTACTTGTTCACGCGCAGTTGAATGAACACAAAAGAAAAATGGCGCCAAACGGCGCCATTTTTATTTTTCAACGAAGGTTATTAAGCCTTCAGTCGTTCATTTTCAGTGTCGAAAGGTGATTCCGGAATGACCGTGGCCTTGTGAGTCTTACCGAGAATCTTGATTTCGAGTTCTGTACCCAAAGCCGAGTATTCCGGCTTTACCATTGCCAGCGCAAGACTTTTACCTAAGCGCCAGCCGTAAGTACCGTGAGTTGCACGTCCAACGAGTTCGCCTTTGGAGTAAATTGGTTCGCTGCCCCTTGCGTCGACATCGGATACGCCAGGTACATGCACCTCCAAGGTAACGAAGTTCCATTTCAAGCCGTCTTCACGTGCCTTCACGACAGCGTCGCGACCAATAAAGTCACCCTTGTTCGGATGAACAAACCGGTCAAGTCCACTTTCAAAGGCATTATACTCAATGGATAGTTCGCGTGGGATGAGACGGTAGGACTTCTCAACGGCCATTGCAGTCATGGCACGGATGCCAAATGGCTTGATGCCAAACTCTGCGCCGGCTTCAAGCAACATTTCGTATATGGCGCTCTGCTGTTCGATGGGGTGATGCAATTCCCATCCGAGCTCGCCGACGAAATTAACTCGGAGGGCATGAGCAGTCGCAGTGCCTACGCTTATTTCTTTACCGGACAGCCAAGGGAATGCTTCATTGGAAAGATCTGCACGTGTCAGCTTCTGAAGCACCTTGCGGCTGTTTGGTCCAGCAAGAACCAAAACCCCATAGGTCGACGTGATGGGACGTAGCGATACTGAGCCATCGGTCGGCAATAGCTTATAGAGATAATCATGATCGTGGTTCTCATATGCCCCGGCAGAGACCAAATAGAATTTGCCAGGCACCCACTCATAGACCGTGAACTCAGAGCGAACGCCACCCTGCTTCGTCAGAAGATGGCAAAGTGCGATGCGTCCCTGTTTTTTGGGGATGCGGTTCGCCAGAATTGAATCAAGCCATTGGCGTGCACCAGGACCCGACACTTCCATTTTAGCGAACGCCGACATATCGAGCAGGCCGACATTGCTGGTAACGTTCTTGATCTCGAGGCCAACATGTTCGAAGTAATTCGAACGGCGAAATGACCACAATTCCTTCACTTTGCCGTTTACCGGCTTGGGATGATTGTGATTCATCAGGACGTCCGGCTTGTCCAGCTTTGCGACGTCCAGTTCATATTCTATCGGTGCAAACCAGTTGGCGCGTTCCCAACCATAGACAGTCCCGAACACAGCACCCAATTCCTTCTGGCGCTCATATGTTGGCGAGCGCTTCAAGGGGCGCGCTGCACCGCGTTCTTCATCCGGATAATGAACCGAGAAGACTTCCGCATAGGCCTCTTCGTTCTTTTCTTTGAGGTAACCCTCAGTTGCGTAGGGTCCAAAGCGTCTTGGATCGACGCCCATCATATCGATCGAGGGTTCGCCTTCCACAATCCATTCTGCCAACTGCCAGCCAGCGCCGCCAGCCGCAGTCACGCCAAAGGAATGACCTTCATTGAGCCAGAAATTTTTCAGGCGAGGCGCAGGTCCAATGATCGGCGAACCATCTGGCGTATAAGCAATAGCACCATTATAGACCTTCTTGATGCCAACTTCGCCAAAGGCGGGAACCCGCGCAATGGCTGTTTCAATGTAAGGCTCGAGCCTGTCCAAATCTTCCTGGAAAAGCTCGTATTCGCTGCCATCTGAAGGTCCATCGACATAGCAGACCGGAGCGCCGCGCTCATATGGCCCAAGCAAAAGCCCGCCATTTTCTTCGCGCATATACCAGGAACTATCACTTTCGCGCAGAACGCCCATCTCCGGCAAGCCTTTTGCTTTGCGTTCAACGATAGCAGGATGAGGCTCTGTAACAATGTATTGGTGCTCGACCGGAATAACCGGCACATCGAGCCCCACCATTTTGCCGGTCTTTCGAGCAAAATTACCGGTGGCGGACACAACGTGATCCGCGGTGATATCGCCTTTATCGGTCTTTACCAGCCATTTATCGGACGGCAACTGTTCGATGCCGAGCACAGTTGTATAACGATAAATCGTTGCACCGCGATCGCGTGCGCCTTTGGCAAGCGCCTGTGTCAGATCAGCCGGTTGAATATATCCATCTTCGGGATGCTGAATCGCACCTAAAATTCCGTCCATCTCCGCGAGAGGCCAAATTTCCTTTACCTGATCCGGTGTCAGTAGCTTCACCGGCACTCCGATCGTCTCAGCGACACCGGCATAATACATGTACTCGTCCCAGCGATCCTTGGTACGGGCAAGACGAATATTGCTGCAATTGGTAAAACCGACATTCATACCGGTTTCTTCCTGCAGCTCCTGATAGAATTTTACTGAGTACTTGTGGATTTGGCCTACTGAATAGCTCATGTTAAAGAGCGGAAGCAGGCCAGCCGCATGCCAAGTGGACCCGGAAGTCAGTTCTTTCCGTTCGATCAGGACAACGTCGCTCCAGCCTTTTTTGGCCAAGTGATAAAGTGTTGAAACACCCACCACACCTCCGCCGATAACGACAACACGCGCCTCAGTTTTCATTTCTAAACATCCTTTGGTATCGATCGAGGGGTTCGAACGGCATCTATGATTTTTTGCACTATGCCGTTCTGCGTGTCTATTGCTAAGGCCTGTTTGCGACATGCCCAAAACATGGCGCGACGCATAGTAAACACTGCCTGCCTTAACTAAAAAACTTGAAGATCAGCCTTACAATTTAACGCAATATGGAGAACTGAAGGGTAGGGTCATAAGCTGTTAGTCCCGGTGAAATGGTACAACGCTTTTTCGTTTGGACAAGATGAGCAAAGGCGAAGGGACCGTGATCCATTTGCAAGCCTTTGCGACAAAGCTGCCGGGCAAAATTGACGCGATCCTGATCATCAATTGTAAAAAGTGAACGAGCTGAAGCGAAAGCAAATGGTGGATTTGACAACGGGCAGGAAACAATCGGTTACGTGGTTTTTTTCGCCATTGAGTTTGCTGTTTCTAACTGCACTGGTTTTCTGCGTTCTACTGAGCTTACCGCTCATTATTCCCATCGGCCCGATGTACTGGGATACCTACATATATCTGGACGCAGCACAGCGGTTGAAGCTCGGACAAATTCCCGCCGTCGATTTTCAAGCCCCCGTCGGCGCTATGGAATATTATCAGTTTTATTGGTTGCAAACGCTTTTTCCCTCTGGGCAACCGACATTGCTGGCACAATGGTCTGTCCTGATATCAGCAATACCGCTGATGGCGGCAGTTATTGCCGTGGTACATAAAGACAATCGCAAATTAGCGATGGCTATCCTAATACCTTTTCTGATTTTTGCGCTTTGTCCTATGAATACCCAAGCCTTTCATTCCTATCCAGGCGTGAGTGGGTTTGGCATCTACAATCGCCACACCTCTTTATTTCTCTACATCTTAACAAGCGCGCTTATATTTTTGCCTAGAGGTCGCGCCTTAGCAATTATTGCGGCGCTGGCGATGCTTGCGCTTTTTTTCACGAAGATCACGGGATTTCTTGCGGGGGGAATGATTGGCCTTTTTGCCGTACTTACAGGCCGTTTCCTGCTACGCCATGTAATTCTGGCACTCGCGGTTTTCATGATTGTCTTAGCGGGACTTGAGCTCAATAACGGAATGGTCTCATCCTATATCGCAAACATCATTGCGCTGGTCAGTTTGAACGAAGGACTATTGATTTCACGTTTTCTGACGGTCTTTTCGAATAAACTCGACGTTATAATTGCTGCAGCCGGTCTGATCATCTTTTTGTTTTGGCTTGATTGGCGCGGCCATTCCCAAACAACAATGTTGCAGAAAAGCAGGTCTTTTCTCGACCGGGATTGGCTATGGGTCAGCATCTTAATGGTTGCAGGGACATTCCTTGAGACGCAAAACACGGGCAGCCAGGAGTTTATCTTCCTTTGGCCGGTTTTGCTGGCGATAATTTACAAGTCGACGGCATTTGACGAAAAAAAACGGCTAATCATCTTTTGCCTTATCGCTTTCACTGCCATTCCCACGATAACGAAGGTCATCCACGGCACTTTGCGTTTTGTCGCCGTTGCCCCCAATTATATCCCTGCCCCAGTATCCGAATTAAAAACAATGGGACTGGTTTCGACGCGTGCAGATATAATGGACCGAGCTCTACTGCTGGAAGACCATTATACGCAAAACGTGAAGTCCTATCAGCAGCTAGCTGATGAAGGGCAATTGCCCAGCTGGCGGTTCTATGCCGAGCTTGACTATCAGATGTACTGGCTTTTATCGGTCGACCATGCGGTTAAAGCCATCAAGCAATTTGAGACTACAAACAATATACGTCTAAATAGCTTGATGAACCTTGATTTCACTGATCCATTTCCCTGGATATTGGATCGGGATGCCACGCGGCATATTCAAATTGGTGCAGATCCATTCCGCACAGTCGGGACGCTCACGCCGTTGGTAGAAGCTTCTGTGCGCGCCACAGACGGTGTGCTGCGGCCGACTTGCCCGACAACAACAGCGCGGCGTCATCTACAAGACATCTACGCCAAAGCGCTGGACGATCGGACAATCATCAAACTCAACGAGTGTTGGGATCTCTTGCTCAGATCAGGAATAAGGTTACCAACCCAATAGAAAAAGCCGGACAAAGCCGGCTTCCCTAAAAGAATTATCGCGGCGGCTATTTTACTTGGGCTTTCACGAAATCCTTCACAATCCGCACAATCCCACGCGAAAGAACCTCATCCAGCGCCTTGATGAATTCATCGACATGTTCGCGCTCACAGATCAATGGAGGTTCCAGTCGGACAACATTGCGATTGTACTCGGTGAAGGCAACCAGCACGCCATGGTCGCGAAGTAAATGACTTCCAATAAAGCCAGGAAGCGAACCTTTAAGTTTATCATCGAGTACGGCCAATACCGGACGCAACACCATGGGAACGGTTTTGGAGAAGTCATGGAACTCCAGGCCAACCATAAGGCCCTTGCCGCGCACATCCTTGATCATAGCTGGATGCTTTGCTTTCAGCTCTTCAAGCTTACTCAGGAGATAAGCGCCCGTCGCTGCTGAATTGGCGATCAGATTATCATCGTAGAGAATATTTATCGCTTCGATCGAAGTTACGCATGCTTCCCCGATACCTCCGAAAGTGGCCATGGCATGGATCATAGCGGTCTTCGGCGTGCCATAGGCTTTCATATAGACATCGCGCCGGGCGATCATCGCCCCGACCGCCGCCTTGCCTCCACCCAGCGACTTGGCCAATGCGGTGACATCCGGAACCACGCCGGCATGTTCAAAAGCATAGAATTTGCCGGATCGGCCAAAACCACACTGAACTTCGTCGGCAACCCAAAGTACGCCATATTGATCGCAAAGCGCCCGTAGTTTTTGCCAATATTCGTTCGGAGCCTGAATAATGCCGCCGCCGCCCTGAATCGTCTCCAGAACAATGACGCCAATCTCTGGATCCGACTTGAAAGCATTTTCTACGGCATTGATATCGCCGAAGGGCACGCGGATCGTATTGTCAACCAGCTTGAATTCGCCACGGTAAAGCGAACCGTCCGTAATAGACAGGACGCCCTTGGTCTTGCCGTGAAACGAGTTTTCGGCATAAACAATCTTGGGTTTCTTTGGGCCTGCCGCACGCTCGGCAACCTTGATGGCCGCTTCCATCGCTTCAGAGCCAGACGAGCCCAGAAATACCATATCCAGATCGCCGGGCGAACATGCTGCCAGATTATGAGCGAGCGCGCTGGCATATTGCGACATGAAGGCGATTGCAATTTCCTGCCGCTTCTCATCTTGAAATTTTTTGCGTGCTTCCACGATCTTCGGGTGGTTGTGACCGAATGCAAGCGATCCGAATCCTCCGAAAAAATCGAGGATCGCTCGCCCGTTCTGATCGTAATAATACATCCCCTCAGCCCGTTCGATCTTGATCTTGTGAAAGCCAAGCAACTTCATGAAGTGAAGTTGTCCCGGATTGAGATGCTTTGTGAAGATTTCTGTCATGCGTGGCAAAGTCATTGCCTTGGCATCATCGACTGACAACAGGTTCGGCCGGATAACCGACGTATCGGCTTTTGTCATTTCTTGAACGTTACTCATCGCCATTCCCCGTTAATGCGCTGCCATTGGCGCTTTGCCTTCTTTGATCAGCCGGTATTCTTTATAGGCCGCAATCAGCATGTCCTCGTCCCGATGCTTTGGAATCCAACCCAATTGTCTTTCCGCCTTCGAAACATCAAGCACGCACATTTCATCAGCGATCAGATATTGCTCGGGATCCATGATGGGCATGTTGATCATGTCGAAAAAATCCAGCGTGCGTTTCACTGCCCAAGCCGGTGTCGGCACAAGCAATGATTTAGAATCAGCGAACCTCACAAGATCGCCCAGAAGCTTGCGAACCGGTGGCGGGTTGAGTGAACCAAGATTATAAGCTTCGTTTGGAACACCTGCCTTCCAACCTGCATAGGCCGCATCCGCGCAATCAAACACGGAAATGAACTGATAAGGGTTTTTGCCAGAACCGATCATTGGGACAGGCAGATTGTAATCCACCAGCTTGAAGAGCTTTTCCAGGATACCAAGCCGCCCGGGACCGATAATCAAGCGGGGCCGAAACAAGGAGATGTTCATCCCACGCTTGCGCCACTCGGTCGCCAGTTCCTCTGTCTTCCACTTTGACAATCCGTATTCGCCAAGTGGAGCAGCCGGATGTTCCTCGGTTTGTGGCCAAACATATGTATGGCCGTAAATCATATCCGTCGTGTAGTGCACCAGCTTGTTGGCGCCAGCCTTATCCAAAGCCTTGATGATATTTTCGGTCCCGTAGTAGTTTACGGGGAAAAAGAAATCATGTCGCTTTGCCCTGACCTGTAACGGCGACAGCATTTTCGCTGACAGGTTGTACACCATGTCATCAGCTTTAATTCCGACGTTGGCAATTGCACTGGTGTCTGTGACATCGCATTGCACGAACTGGACGTCGCCGTAATGTGGCAGACTGCTCTTAACGATATCAGCGACAAGCACCTCTTCGCCTTCTGCCGCAAGCTTTGGTGCGAGATGCCGCCCGACAAACCCGTCACCACCAAAAATAATATGTCTCATGCCTCGGTTCCACTTATGATGGTGTGTTTAGCGTTGACGATTTCTCAGCATCCAGTGCCGATCCGCTCTCGTGCCCGCCTTGTGCGATAAGGATTGTGCCCACCATAATAAATGCAATTCCCGCAAGCTTGTATGCTCCAAGCTCTTCCTTGAACAGCGCCCAGGCGATGACCGCCACGACGACGTAAGCAAGGCTTAGAAATGGATAAGCGTAGGAAAGATCAACCTTTGAAAGCACAAAGAGATGGGACGCCATGGAAATGACAAACATGAAAAGCCCGGCAAATACCCACGGATTGAATACAATCTGAAAGACGCGTTGGATAATTGTGTCGGCACTGAAGCTGATTGGTCCCAAGCTTATCATTCCATATTTTAGCAGGACCTGGGCAGCCGCGTTTGTCATCACCGTAAACAGAATGAACGGGATATACTTAGTCATTGAAATGTCCCCTTATGTCCCCCGATCGATAACAATCCTGTCTTGAGAACACACCAAGCACATTATTAAAGTTTGATGCTTTCATCACATTGCTCCAGCCAAGGCAGTTCGCTGCCAAAAGTTCGAATTGATTTCTGGGTCCCGCTCCTGATCAAGTTCCTTCCAGCGCGGAAAGCTGGCTTTGAAAACCGCAGCGCTCATTCGTTGGTCCTTATAAGGATTGACCCGCCCCCCACTGGCAATTGTCATCCGGTCAAGTTCAGCCAGCAAGCCAAGCGTGCGGCGACCGCGATTGGGGAAATCCACGGTGAGAGTGTAGCCCGCTTGAGGAAAGGAAAGGATTCCAGGGGATTGAATATCACCGAACCTTTTCAGCACCGTGAGAAAAGAGCTTTGCCCGGCATCGCGCGTGGCTTTTAGCATGTTTGGTATTACGGATGGTGCCGCGGCTTCAGGAATGACACTTTGATGCTGAAAGAGACCGGCTTTGCCGTACAGCCTGTTCCAATTTAAAACCTGATCAAGCGGATAAAAGAAGTCCTGATAGCCGCTCAGATGTAACTTCTGTTGGCGGCCCTTCAGATTATAATAAGCGGCATTGAACAGCTTTAGGCTGGGGTAATTCAACGCGGAGATCGGGAGGTCGAATGGTACATTCAACCGGCCGGGTTTTGTACTCACCGCGAAATTGCCATTGTCAGCATGATTACCACTTATGAGGACGCCTCTCCCAGCATCAGCACCAGATGCCAGCTGATCAACCCAGGCTACAGAATATTCATTGTCCGCATCGGCCTGAACGGCAAGGCTGAAATATTCTCCCAAACTCCTAAAGGGACGGATACGTTCAAGGACATCCAGAGACCCGACCTTCATAAGCTGAACTGTCGCAGCAAGAATGACGCCAGTCAGGCCCAGACCACCGATTGTGGCCTCGAAAAGCCGGGAATTCGTTTCGGGCGAGCATGTGATCGTGGAACCATCTGACTTGAGAAGCTCAAAGCGCTCAACATGACAGCCAAATGTTCCACGTCGGTGATGATTTTTGCCGTGGACGTCGTTGGCTATCGCACCGCCCAATGTTACAAAGCGCGTGCCCGGCGTAACCGGCAGGAAATAGCCGTGCTTTGCTCCGATGCTTATGATGCTGGAAAGCGTTATTCCGGCTTGCGCCGTCAGACGACCAGTGTTGGCGTCAAACTCAATGAGTTTATCGCTGCCACGCATATCGATCAGCGTTCCTTGATCATTATGGCAGGAGTCGCCGTAAGACTTTCCATTGCCAAACGCCAGAAAACCGCCCGGGTCATAACGCTGGTTTTCAAAAAGCTCTCGAGCTTGCTCAAGCGGAATAGCCACACGTTGACGTCTGTCGATCAACCCAAAACTGTTATAATTTCCAGTCACGAGCGCATACCGCCATAAAGAAGGAGAGCAGCTCCAATAGCTATTACGACCTGGCTGCGCCAATCCGATATGATAAACACAACCGGGTCGTCATGCATTTCACCTCTATATGCCAATATCCAGATGCGAATGTTGAGATAGAGTACGATTGGGCACAGCGGCCAGATCATCCATGGATAAGCGTAAAGACTTACGACGGCGTCACTGTCCACATACAGCGCCAGAACGAGGGCCGCAGCGAATGCCGAAGCGATTCCGCATTGAGCAATAACTTCACGATCAGCGCGCCGGTATCCCCTGCCCGCAATGCGATTATTCTCCTCAACGACAGAGTTTTTTAGTTCCACATATCGCTTCACCAGTGCCAGCGACAAAAAGAAGAATGATGAAAATGCCAACAACCAGAACGAGCCCTCAGTCTGATTGGCCGCTGCACCCGCAAGAATACGCAAGGTATATAGCCCTGCGAGGGTAAAAACATCCACCAGCAACATTCGTTTTATTGAGATTGAATAGGCCGTGGTCGTGATCAGATAACCTGCTAGCATGGCACCAAAAGTCCAGTGCAGTTGCGATGCGAGCAACCCCGCTATCAGGAGAAGCGACGCAGCAACAACAAGGCCGAAACGAATAGAAAAAGCACCGCTGGCGAAAGCACGGTTCTTCTTGCGGGCATGCTGTCGGTCAAGCGGAAGATCGAACAAGTCATTGATAATGTAGATTGCCGAGGCTGCAGCGGAAAACGCAAAGAACGCAAAGATGGAATTTACGATTACCTGCCATTCCATCAACATATGGTCTAAAATGGCTGGAACAAATATCAGCGTGTTCTTCATCCATTGGTGGACCCGAAGCATCTTCAGGAATATTTTGAAGTTGGTTTTGGGTGCTTCGAAGAGCCGGGTAGAATGCGTTTGTTGCCATTTGCGTGCTGCCCGATCCGGGGCGACCACGATGACCTCGCTCGCTGCATCGAACACCGGCAGGTCAGCACGACTGTTTCCGGCATAAGCGAACTTCACATTATCGTAGGTTTCCAACAGAAACGCTGCTTTGTGTGCCGTCAGGTTGCGGTTTTCATCGGTCGCATAAACCGCATCGAATATCCCAAGATGCCCAGCGATACTGTCTGCGAAGCTGCGTGCCGAACCGGTGGCGAGGACCAATCTGCGGCCTTGATCGCGTTCCTGCCTTAGATATTCAATAAACTCGGATCGATAAGGCAATGTTGAGGGATCAATAGTAACGCACAGCGATATCTGATGTTTTAGATTTGCTTTCCCTTTAAGTAACCAAACCGGCAAAAGAAAAATGTAGAGCATATTCTTCTTCAGTAACTGAAACACACTTTCCCAAAGAAGATCAGTCGCTATCAGCGTGCCATCAAGGTCTACGACCAAGTCCAAAACTTTGTTACTCGAAGGAGAATCTATCACGACAAATCCCTGGAGTCCTGCACGTGCGGGACATTTACATTATTCATTGGTGCAGTGCTTACCGTAAAAGATAAAATGAACAATGAACTTATCTAGCAGGGGCGAGTTCTTCGGGGAAAGTAATAGCGACAGTAAATCAACAATTAAAAAAACCGGCTGAAGGACTCAGCCGGCCTATAAAATAGTTATCTGATTTGTAGAATCTACTTGATGGTGGCTTTGCCGCCTTTGATCTCGACGGTTTCACCGCCGGTCAATGCCTCACGGTCGCCATTGGAAAATGTAACAAAGCAACCATTGCTGCAAAAATCGACAGTCTCGCCAGCTCCCACCTGAAGCTCGGTCTTGCTCGAACCTTCCGTGACAACAATAGTCTGAGCAGATGAATCGCCATTTGTGATACTGGCGGCAAAAGCCGACCCGGCAGAGATGGCACTCATAAGAATAGCAATAGCAACCTTGTTCATATCCATTCCAGTGTTACCACCGTCCCTGTTACCAAGAGTCAAACTTACTCTTTCACAAACAGTTATAGCGGCAACAAACTGAACGGCAACTGAACACTCCGTTATTTTGCCTTCATTCTGCCAAGGTCTAAACAGGTTTGGATTTCGGCTTCTTGGCCTCAGACGTGATCTCGGCCTTGATCCTGCTGGTCAATGCTTCAATCAGAACATCTGCCTCTTCCAGATTGAGCTTCACGTCCCGTGCCGGGTAGGGAATTTCTATCCCCTCCTCGGCAAAACGATCAATCATCGCGAATCGGATATCGTTCTGAACGGTGCCGGAGTTTGACAGATCGGCAAGATGAACGCGCAGTTCAAAATCCATCGTAGAAGATGTTAATGCCTTGAAGGCTACGAACGGTTCGGGGTTTTTGAGCACGAGAGGTTGTGCCCGTGCGATTTCCATCAACACATCATAAACGCGTTTAGGGTCCGATTTGTAGGAAACGCCAACCGCAATTTCGACACGGCCCAATTTGTTGCGATGGGTCCAGTTGCCGACATTGCCATTAATAAACGAAGAGTTCGGGATAATTATTGACTGGCGCTGGAAGGTTTCCACCTCGGTTGCGCGCACGCTGATCTTCTTCACAATACCGCCAACGCCGGCCGTTTCGATCCAGTCTCCTACTTTGAACGGACGCTCGGCCAGAAGGATAAGACCGGAAACGAAGTTGGACACGATCGCCTGCATACCAAAACCGATACCCAGTGATAGACCGCCAGCAACCAGAGCGAGACTTGATAGATTGATACCAGCGGCAGAAATACCAATTACACCTGCTATACCCAGGCCCAGATAACCAACTGCGGTGCGGATGGAATTGCGCACGCCGGAATCGAGCTTGCCGCGCGCCATGACTTTTGTATCGAGCCACCCCTGAAACCAACGCGTAAAGGCATAGAACATTGCAAACAGCAAAATGCCTATGGCAATCGCCACAAGCGAGATGTTGACTGATCCGATCTGAAAGCCAGTGGCGACATTGAGGAACCAGGCCGTCATTTCGCTCCACTGGAAGCCCCACAACAGCAATATAACCGGTATGCCCAACAGAAGGACAAACACATAAATAACAATACTGGCTGCAAGCCCAAGCTGGTCCAGCGTTGTTTCATCCATACCAAAACGGGTTTGAATAGCCCTACCAAACACTGTGCTTGATAGAGCATTTTCGTCTGACACGGCCCGAGCGGTCAGAAAGCCGAGATACATTGTAACAACGACTGCACCATTTATAACGACTTGCTGCGAAACAAAACGCGCAAGCCCGATATAACCAAGCAGGGCAGCAACAACCGGCAATAATGCGATAATGTATAGAGAGTAGCTTATGGTCTTAGGCCACGGCTTGACCTTACCCGTTTCCTGATCTTCCAGCGGTTTTAGCAAGGCGATCGAAAAGATGAGAAGACCAACCAATATTGTGGCAAAGAGGCTTTTGGCCACTGTCAGTGACAAAGGCGATGTTGCGATCTGGTTAATTGTGTCCGCCAGATAATCCAAGCCCGTGATCGTGGCGGTTGCCGTAATGAGAACCATCAATATGCGACCGGGCCGAGGAGCAACCCGCACAAGCCGCCAATTGGGCGCGCCCGGACAGATAACCGCCTGGGCCAAGGCGTGAACAAAATAGACGATCCCGATAACGCTGAATAAAGTGTAGAAAAGAGAAGCAATATCTTCTCTGAGGACATTGAAATAGTCGAGAAAGAAATAGGTGGTGGCAAGGAAAACCACAACGGTTAGCGAGCGCATAAGGGTTGACCAGAATGCCACTGCCAACCGGCTAAGATATGAGGGAGCCTCAACCGTTGCATCGCGCAAATAAAGATGACCCAAGACTCGCTGCCCGCCAATCAACAGCACCAATGCTGTTACGGCAGCCATTGCTGCCGCCGCCAGCATGGATTGCCATTTGAATGCGATAACAAAGCGCCACCATGATGATATGCGCTGGTTCATCGTTTGCAGTTCGCGGCCGTAAGCTTCCGCCACTTCGCTCCCCAGCGAATAATTTATATCGACGCGTTGAGACAGTGTGTTCGCAAACAGCTCCCGCCTGGCATCGCTGATAGCATCAACCATTTTGTTAACGGCGATCAACTGATCCTCGGTTTCTCCAAGAACAGCATTGATTTCCGCTTTTTCGGTTGTCAGTCTTGTCCGCTCGTCAGTGACAATCTGCGCCTCGGCCGGTTGCCCTTGTGCGGGAGGCTGACCCAATTGTTCCAAACGCGAGTTGATTTCAGTCAATCGAGGACGAAATGATACGCCGATCTCGAGAAGCTTTTTTGCCGTCGCTTCCAAGTCAAGACGTAGATCGGCCAGTGCAGCATCTGCATCTGCTTTGTCCTTGAACTTCTGCTGATAACCGGAGATCTGCTTTTTTAGATCATCGATGAGGGGACGCTGTTCGGCAACAATGCCAGAACTAGCAGCGGCGACTGGCTGCTCAGCAGTCTGGGCCCAGGTCGAATGTGTTTGTAAGGCGACGGCCAGAAACATTGCGAAGGCGAGAATAATTTGCCGAAATGAAGAAATCACAGGTTCAAATCCATGCAGGGAGAGTTTCATTGTCGACTTGCCCCCTCTTCTCGGCACAATCAAGGCGTGATCAAGAAAAACGGGGTCGGTTCCATGACAGTCATCGCCGCTATACTGATGATTGTACCCGGCTGACAATAGCATATTGTTAGAACCGCAGTTCGCGTCTTTGCAAAAGCCTACATATCCTGTCTTCTGTTTGTACGCGATTCACGCCACCATCATAATAATAACTCCAGCGATTCGCTTATCGGACAATGAAACAATGATTATCAAATGCCCCTATTGTGGTCCGCGCGACGTTATTGAGTTTACCTATCAGGGCGACGCGACCCGCAAGAGGCCTGATCCAAGTTCGACAGACCAGAACCTATGGAATGCTTATATTTACGATCGTTCCAATCCCGCAAAATCCCATCGCGAATTCTGGCTGCATACGGGCGGTTGCCGTCAGCATCTGGTCGTTACCCGCGATATGTCGACCCATTCGATTTCATCGGTTGGCTTTGCACGCGACAGTAAACACGCGGGAGACCAGTGATGACAAGTTCGCGACTTCCAAATGGCGGGCAGATTGAGCGCGCTAAATCCGTTGGATTTACATTCGACGGCAGGGCCTATAGCGGCCATCCAGGTGACACGCTCGCTTCGGCATTGCTTGCCAATGGCGTCACGCTTTTCGGACGCTCTTTCAAATATCACCGTCCGCGCGGCCTACTTGCAGCAGGCAGTGATGAACCTAATGCGCTGGTCACAATCATTTCAGGCGATGTTCGCGAGCCGAATGTGCGAGCCACCGAGCTGGAAATTTTTGATGGCCTTGCCGTTCAAAGCCAGAACCGTTTTCCGTCCCTTGAACATGATCTGATGGCCGTCAACCAGCTGGCAGGCTCGCTTCTCTCAGCAGGTTTCTATTATAAAACCTTTATGGGCCCGGCGATTGGCCCGTTGAAAAGCACTCGCTTCTGGATGTTTTGCGAACGGTTTATCCGGCGCGCGGCGGGGCTTGGAAAAGCAGGCATCGCCGCTGATCCAGACCGCTACGAGCGAATGAATGCATTTTGCGATGTGCTTGTAGTAGGGAGCGGCCCCGCAGGCCTTATCGCCGCTGAAGCCGCAGCCGCAACCGGAGCACGGGTTATTATTGCGGAAGAGCGACCTGTCGCTGGTGGCTCTCTATTAGCTTCCGGCGAAATTATTGACGGACGTAATCCGGCAGTTTGGGCACGCGAAAAAGCCGAAGCCCTTGCAAATCTCCCGAACGTTCGCTTTCTGACCCGCACCTCTGTCTGGGGATATTATGACGGAAACGTTTTAACAGCTGTCCAGCGCGTTTCTGATCACAAGCCAAACCGAACCAAGGGACAACCGCGCCAACGTCATTGGGTAATTCGCGCGGGTAAAACCATTCTCGCAACAGGCGCGTTCGAACGTCCAATCGTTTTCCCCGGCAATGATTGTCCCGGAGTCATGCTGGCCGACGCTGTACGCCGCTTTGCTGTCGAGTATGGCGTGGCGGCGGGAAAGAACGTTGCCTTCTTCACCAATAATGACAGCGCTTATGATGCAGCGCGAACATTGTCACTGGCTGGCATTGCAGTAACCACTATTGTCGACGTCCGTCCCGACGTATCTGGCGCTTGCAGGGATATTGCCAATATTCTCGGTGCTGAATTGCTGCTCGGATCGGCCGTCACCGGCACCCATGCTGGAAAATCCTTAAGCGCTATAACTGTCCAGCATTTCAATATGACGACAGGACGGATATCTGGTGCTCCGCGGGAGATAAAAACTGACTGTCTGGGTGTATCCGGTGGGTGGTCGCCGGTCATTCACCTTGCTAGCCAAGCCGGTGGAAAACCCGAGTGGGATGAGGATTTACAAGCTTTCCTCGCGCCAGAACCCAACCAGAACTGGGTCGTCACCGGGTCAGCTGCTGGCTACATGGATACAATCAGCGTTCTTTCAGATGCGGCCACCAAGGGCTCGGCCAAAAGCAGACTTGTTCTGCCGAGTGTGGAGGCACCCATGCTGGATAGTTCTCCTGCACCAGTCTTTGAGATCGAACCAGCCGGAAAATCGCAGAAAGCTTTTGTCGATTTTCAGCATGACGTAACCGCAAGTGATATTCGCCTCGCCTATCGCGAAGGTTTTCATTCGGTCGAGCATCTCAAACGCTATACCACTCTTGGCATGGCAACAGATCAGGGCAAGACTTCAAATGTCCCCGGCCTTGCCATCATGGCCGACATTCGCGGCATCTCAATTCCTGATGCTGGCACTACGAGATTTCGTGCGCCATTTACGCCTGTGTCCATGGGCGCCATCGCTGGAGAGCGCTATGGTGATCTGCGCCCCCATCGGCTGACTCCAATGCATGATTGGCACATCTCGAATGGCGCCAAGACCTACGAAGCCGGCCTTTGGCATCGTCCCATGATCTATGGTAGCCACGGCGAAACCATTGAGCAGGCATATACGCGCGAAGCCCGCGCCGTGCGTGAGGGCGTTGGCATTGTCGATGTATCTACATTGGGCAAGATCGATATTCAGGGGCCCGACGCGGCGGAATTTCTCGACCGTGTTTATACCAATATGTTCTCGACGCTTCCTGTCGGAAAGGCGCGCTACGGTCTCATGCTGCGTGAGGATGGTATCGTTTTTGATGACGGCACCACCTGGCGTCTTGGCGAAACCCAATTTTTGATGACAACCACGACGGCCAATGCCGGTCCGGTCATGCAACATCTGGAATATTATCTCGACTGCGTATGGCCGGAACTGCGTGTCCATCTCACATCCGTAACCGACGTTTGGGCTGGAGCCGCTATTTCAGGCCCCAAATCGCGTTCCGTGCTCGAAACATGCGTTACCGGAACCAAAGTGGACAATACGGCCTTGCCATTTATGGGTATTGTTTATGGTCGCATTGCCGATATTCCGGTGATGATCTGCCGTCTGTCGTTCTCTGGGGAACTGGCTTACGAAGTTTATTCTGGCGCTGGGCATGGAACGCGTATTTGGGAGGCGCTTATAGCTGCGGGTAAACAATTCGACATTGTCCCCTATGGATTGGAAGCACTTGGAACATTGCGTATCGAAAAGGGTCACGTGACGGGCGCGGAGATCGATGGGCGAACCACAGCACATGATCTTCATCTTGGCTGGATGCTCTCAAAGAAAAAAACCTATATTGGCTCGGCCATGATTAATCGACCCGGCCTGAAAGACGAGCATCGGTTATCACTTGTCGGTCTTATTTCGCTCGATAATCAATCAATCAACGGGGGCAGTCACATTGTGTCAGATAAGACACCCCGCGAACCCGCCGACAGCTTCGGTCACGTAACGGCTGCGTGTTATTCGCCGGCGTTGGGCAAATACATCGCATTAGCACTGGTCAAACATGGAACATCGATGATCGGAAAACGAGCCTTCGCTACCGATCTCCTGCGCGACAAGCACGGCGCGGTCGAGATCGTGAGCCACCACATGTTCGACAAGGATGGGAGTCGGATGCATGGTTGATCTTCAATCACCGCTTGGGGTCACGTTTATCCCGGGAGATCATGGCAATGCTGCCGGCGGCGTTGGCATAACATTGCATGAGCGGACCAACATTTCTCTCATTCAGGTGACCGCCTGGAACAACACCATTCCAACGGTTTTAACGGCAATTGGCAGTGCGACCGGTGTTATCGTTCAAAATAAGCCCGGGCATGGCCGGGTTGCTGGCGAAAAATCTGTTTTTGGTTTTGCGCCAGGACGTTTCATGGTTACGGGAGCAACTCCAGATCTTGAGCAGCGATTACGCGCTGCCATTTCGACCGATCTTGGAACAATCGTTGCGTTAACGCATGGGCGTACGGTTATTCGTATAAGCGGATCGCGCGTGGAATGGGTGCTAGCCAAGCTGTTTGCACTGGATTTCTCCGAACATGCTTTTCCTGTTGGAACCGGCCGGGCAACATTACATCACGACATTCATACTCTGATCCAACGTATAGACGAAAATAGTTTTGATCTTTACGTTTTCCGCTCTTTTGCGCGTTCCTTCTGGTTAACCCTTGGGCACGCAGCCGAAGAGGTCGGCTATCGTGTGGAATAGTCTTATTTGAATGCAAAGACATCTTCGTCGGGGTGACCATCTCCACTTATCAGCCCGCGGATAAGCTGTGATGCAACCATGGAAAATGTGATGCCGTTACCGCCATATCCGAGAACTGCATAGCATCGATCCATTCCGGGAATTGCGCCAATAAAGGGCAATCCGGTAGTGCTTGAGCCAAAACTTCCTGTCCAAGCGTAATCGGCTTCGGCTATTGATTTGGGGAACATCTTTTTGAGTTTAGTCAATAGAGTATGAGTTTTGGATGAGAGCTTGGCATCACGTTTTCTCTCGTCTTCGAATTCCTCATCTTCACCCCCAACTATAATTCGTCCGTCCTGCGTCGTCCGCATATAAAGATAGGGATCGGAAGCCTCCCAAATGAGGCAGCGTTCTGGCCATAGCCTTTCAGGTTGCGGCACAGTCGCAAGTGCCCATGTCGAAATAATACGGTGTCCTTTTTTTGGTATGTGCGCGGGTAGTTCATAGCCGGTCGCCGATACAAGATATTTGCAGCGGATTTTCCGACCTTCAACGGTTGTCGCCAGAACATCGCGCGATCTTGGCTCAACATTTGCCACTTCAACAGGAGCATAAATGTGAGCTCCCCTATCAATTGCCTTTTTCAAGTAGCCAAGGGCAAGCTTACGGGGGTTAGCCTCGATATTATCAAAGCTCATAAGTGCTGCCTCACGGTCTATTCCAAATCTTGTCTGAAGGTCAGCTTGGGAGAGGAATGTCGTCTCAATACCTGCTCGCTGGCGGGCAAGAAATTCCCGATGCAGCCCCTTCGCATCCAGCACATCACCAGCGATGTAAAGCGAATCCCTATTCTTCATTTCACACGAAATGCCCAAATTTCGAGTTCGCTCTCGCATCGCATCGACCGCCAGTTTCGAGCATCGCCATGCGCGTTCGGCGTTATTTAGGCCGATGCGCTTTGCCAATTTATGCAACGGCATATCAATCTCGAATTGTAACAAGGCTGTGCTCGCCGGTGTCGAACCCATCACTGGTTTGCGACGATCGAAAATTGCCACACTATAGCCAGCCTCCGTAAGATTCTCGGCTATAAGTGCACCGCTTATCCCCGCACCGATAACGGCGATATCGACACTGATATCATCCATTAAAGTATCAAATTTCACGCCTGTTGCGGGTTTACCCAACCAGATTGGCTGGCCGGTTCTCAAACGCCGATGCTGTGTTGTCATGAAAATTCCCGAACAATGCAGTGCTCGTTCGAAACGTCCGACACCAAGCTTCGTTCCTAGGTCAACGTGCTTTTGGATGCTTTTCCTGTTACGTAGACTTCTGCAACACTTCTGTCGTCACCCATCGTTTGCAACAACATCAGCTCTTCGACCAACGTCTCGATCGTCTCCATCCGCGCGCGCATGGCGGATGTGGCGCGTGCGTCAAGAACAACGCAATCAGCCTCCGCACCAGGTTTGAATGACCCGACAACACCGTCCAAAGATAAAGCACGAGCGTTGCCAAGCGTCGCCTGATAGAAGGATCGGAGCGGATGATACCGCTGCCCTTGGATGTTTAGTATCTTATAGCCCTCATCCATTGTGCGTAGCATCGAATAGGATGTACCTCCTCCAACGTCCGTTGCGAGTGCATTCCGGACATTTGATTTTTTCAATCGGCCAAGATCGAAAAGCCCGCTACCAATAAAGAGATTCGAGGTTGGGCAGAAGACTGCAACTGATTTGCTATTGGCGATGACACCAATCTCGGCATCGGTCAGATGAATGCAGTGACCAAGCAATGTCTTGGGACCAAGCAACCCGTAATGTTCGTAAACATGGGTATAATCACGGCTCCAGGGGAAGAGCTCTGCAACGAAAGCGATCTCAGCCATATTTTCGCACAAATGCGTCTGCACGTGCAGTTGCGGAAATTCACGCACCAGCGCGCCACTCATCTCGAGCTGTTCGGGTGTCGATGTCGGTGCGAACCGTGGCGTTATAGCGTAAAGCTGACGACCCTTCCCATGCCACTCATTGATCAGAGCCTTGGTCTCGTCATAACCCGACTGCGGCGTATCCAGCAGACCTGATGGCGCATTGCGATCCATCATCACCTTGCCCGCGACCATACGCATATTGCGCTTATGCGCCTCAGTAAAGAAGGCTTGGACGGACGCTTTATGCACAGAACAATAGGCGGCGGCGGTCGTCGTCCCATGCCGGATTAGCTCATCAAAAAAAGCGGAGGCTATTCGTTCCGGATGTCCTTGATTTGCAAATTTTTGCTCCTCGACAAAGGTATATTTATCGAGCCATTCTAATAATGCCCCGGCATAGGATCCTATCACCTGCATCTGGGGATAATGAATATGGCAATCAATAAAACCTGGCACGATAAGATGCGGGTGATGGTCAACGACTTCGACATTTCGTCCCTCGCCTGCCCGCAAAGCTGAATAGTCGTCCAGTGCAACTATTTTGCCATTTCGTATCAGCAGACCACCGTCTTCTATATATGTGTACGTATCCGTGCTGGCTTCGCCTTCCAAAGGTTCATCGTGGAAAGTCAGGACCCGTCCGCGGAGCAATATTTCAGTCATTTGCCGGTTTTCTCAATGTTCCATCACGATACCACGCAACGATTTGCGCACGTTCATCATCGGTTATCCGGGTCAGATTACCGGGAGGCATTGCATGGCTCACCCCGGCCTGAATGTAAATCTCGTTGGCATGGGTCGCGATCAGTTCGGCTGTGTCGAGGCGCACGCCCTTTGGGGGCAGCACAATACCTTCCCAAGACGGCTCTGCGGCATGGCACATTGAACAACGTCCCATGACAGTATCCCGAACGTGCTCGAAATTACGTGCTGCAAGAAATGGTTGAGCAGCGCGAGAAACCTTTTCCTCTCCAGTCAGCACTTTGGGTACAGTCGACAGCCAGATGACAATTATGAAAAGAATGGTTGTTGCAAGCCACGTCCAATGCGGATTGCCCTTTCCCGCATGTTTGGAATTGAAATAGTGCCGGATAAGAACACCCATGATGAAGATCAGCGCGGCAATAACCCAATTAAACTGCGTGGAATGCGCAAGGGGGTAGTGATTGGACAGCATCAGGAAAATGACTGGGAGCGTCAGATAATTATTGTGTGTTGATCGCTGTTTTGCTTGTTTCCCAAGCTTTGGATCAGGTGTCTTTCCAGCGATGAGATCAGCAACAACGATTTTCTGATTAGGGATAATCAACAGGAAAACATTGCCTGACATAATTGTCGCGGTGAAAGCGCCGAGATGCAGAAAAGCAGCCCGTCCGGTAAAGAGATGCGTGTAACCCCAAGCCATAAAAACGATCACCCCATAAAGAACGATCATCAGTGCGGTATCGTTGGAGGCAAGCGGAGAACGGCACAGCAGATCATAAATCAGCCAGCCGATAAAAAGCGAAACAAGGGATATTAAAATCGCGACGGGCGTCGACACATCCAAGACATTGGGATCTATCAAATAAAGATCGGCACCCGCATAATAAACGATGCAAAGCAATGTAAATCCGGAGAGCCAAGTGGCATAGGATTCCCATTTGAACCAGATTAGATGCTCAGGCATATTGGGCGGCGCGACCATGTACTTTTGAATGTGATAGAAGCCACCGCCATGGACCTGCCATTCTTCACCATTTACCCCTTGGGGCAGATTGGCATGGCGTCGCAGACCAAGATCAAGAGCAATGAAATAGAATGACGACCCTATCCACGCAATGGCTGTGATCACATGTAGCCAACGGGCAGCAAAACTGAGCCATTCCCAGAAAATCAGATAATCCATCGACACCCCACACGTCCCATACCGCGCTACAATGCGGTCGTTTGAGAGCCGATGCAACTGGTCCGGCTATCGGGAATCGTGGAAAATAATCCCTAACGTATTCCGCTGTCCCCAACGCAAACGGCTTACGCCGTGACGCATATTCACGCGGTAATATCCTCGCGAGCCTTTCACCGGGCGTTGACTGACCGGAAAGATCACCGCATCGCCCTGTTTAAGAGAAACGACTTCAGCACGCGATTGCATCCGTGGGCGCTGCTCGGTCAGAACGAACTCGCCTCCGCTGAAATCATCCCAAGGTTGTGACAATAGAATCGCAACCTGTAGCGGAAAAGTGTGTTCACCATAAATATCCTGATGCATGCAATTATAGTCGCCTTCGCGATACTGCAGAAGAAGTGGCGTGGGGCGGTCTTGCCCAGCCGCATGGCATCTTTCAACAAAGGCCTTGTGCTGATCGGGATAGCGAATGTCGATGCCCATCCATTCGTTCCAACGATTTGCGATTTTTGCCAACGGTGGATAAAGCGTGGAGCGCAGTTCCTGGATGACATCCGGTAGCGGGTAGTTGTAATATTTATACTCGCCACGCCCAAAGCCATGTCGCGCCATGACAATGCGCTTCCGGAACTGGTTATCATCTTTATATGCGATTGCGATCTGTCGAGTTTCTGCTTGAGACAGCAGACCGGGCAGCAGCGCGCAGCCGAAATCATCGAGTTCAGTTTCGGCCGCGGCCCAGTTTATTTTGGAAGTATCCAATTTATGTAACACGTAAATCTCCTCAGTTCTTATCCGGGAGCAGCGTGCCGCATTGTGGATATTCTTCCACCCGTTTCCTGCTGAACGCCATATTTTGCTGGCATTTACACATTACACGACGATTTTAAGTGACTCGGGGAGTCAGACTTCATAAAGAAGGACGCAGCGAGGTGCTTTGCACCCCGCTCTGTTTTTACGGGATAAACCATGAATTTGTTTGGAAATAGGAAGACGGGAACACGCGGCACTGCTCCGCTCCTGATTTCTATTTTCTGGATTCTCTCCACTCTTAGCGCGACATTTGGTGCTGGCTGTGTGGTCGATCGCGATGCAAATATCTCATCAACGGATATTCGCACCCCCATAAAGAACACGACACGAATCGCTCGTGAAGTTGATAGCTCATCCGTGCCAGCCCAGCGACCATTGCGGGTCATTGCTCTCGAAACGCTGCATCTGAAGATAAAAAGCGGATTGCACACTGACGCCGGATCACAAGACGGACTTTTGCCCGGAGAATCGCAACTCGTTATAGTTCAAAAAGTTGTGGCAGAGCCAGAACAGCTTGGGTCCAGTCGAATACTGGATTATCATTCATTTTTCAGCGCTAGAGCGCCGCCGCTCACCGCTTGATATCTCCGTTTCTCATCAGGGAAATGATGAACCAAATTCCGGCAGCCGTCAGTCAAGGCAGCGTGCCCCGCTTTTCGTAATGGAACACAGATATGCGCACTTCTAGATGGGTTCTTTGGACCTATATTTTTATTATCCTTGCGGGCATTGTTCTTGCCTTCCCTAATATGTTCACCAAGGCACAGCTTGATGCGATGCCGAACTGGCTTCCTAAAAAACAGGTTGCGCTCGGTCTCGATCTTCGCGGCGGCTCCTATCTTGTCCTGGAAGTCGACGCTGCCGCGCTGAAAAAGGATCGCATTCGTTCCATCCTGGATGATGCCCGCGGTCGTTTGCGTACAGCAAAAATTCAACCACAATCTGTTCGGATCGCTGGCGACAGCGTTGTCGTTACAATCACCGATCCTGCACAGCGTGATGCCGCGACGACAGCACTTCGCGAGCTGACGACACAGGTTGCGCAGATCGGATTTGCAGCGCCGGTTAGCGACATTGATATCGCAACCAATGACAACCAGATCCGCCTCACGCTTACTGATGCGGGCATGAAGGACAAGCTCGACAATGCGCTGACCCAGAGCTTGGAGATCGTTCGTCGACGTGTTGACCAGGTCGGCGTTGCCGAACCATCCATCCAACGCGTCGGTTCAGACCGTATCGTTGTCCAGCTTCCAGGGCTACAGGATCCAAGCCAATTGCGCGCGCTGCTCGGCAGCACTGCCAAAATGACGTTCCATATGGTTGCCGACCGCAACACAGGGGAAGCACCTCCCCCGGGCGTTTCCATTCTTCCTGACGCTAAAGAGCCGGGCGTGACTTATCCCGTCGAAGATCGCGTTGCACTTAGCGGTGAACGCCTCACGGACGCACGCGCCGCTTTTGATCAGCAGACCAACCAGCCGATCATATCCTTTCGGTTTGACAATATTGGTGCCCGTCAATTTGCCGAGATAACAAGCCAGAATGTCGGCCGTCCCTTCGCGATTGTACTTGACGGGAAAGTCCTGACAGCGCCTGTCATTCAGGTACCGATCACCGGCGGCTCAGGCCAAATAACCGGCAATTTCACCGTTCAGGACACTGTTACTACTGCCGCTCTTCTTCGCGCAGGCGCTCTGCCTGCACCTCTGACCGTCATTGAAGAACGAACTGTTGGTCCGGATCTTGGCGGCGACGTGATCAAAATGGGTCTTTTGACCGGTTTGATTGGCTTTGCGCTTGTCGTCGGCTTTATCTTCATTCTTTACAGTGGCTGGGGTCTGATCGCCAATTTTGCTCTTGCACTGAATGTTATTCTGACATTCGGAATTCTGAGCTTGATCGGCGCAACGCTTACACTCCCCGGTATCGCCGCTATCATTCTTGGTATCGGCTTTGCGGTCGACGCAAACATCCTTATCAACGAGCGTATTCGTGAGGAGGCGCGCAAAGGCATAGGCGCGATGGCCGCAGTGGATCGTGGCTTTAAGCTTGCCTATTCGACCATTATTGATGCCAATGCCACGCATCTTATCGCAACCTTCCTCCTGTTCCTTTTCGGCACCGGGCCTGTACGCGGTTTTGCGATTACAATGATCATTGGCGCGCTCGTGTCCATGTTCACAGCGGTTACGGTGGTTCGCATCATCACGATGGCTATCGTTCGCCGCCGCAAGATGAAGACAATTCACATCGAGCATCTGTTTAAGCTTGTGCCAGAAAACACCAATATCTCTTTCATGAATGCTCGATTCTTCGGCATTGGTGTTTCTATCTTTCTCTCCATCGCATCCATCATTCTGTTTATCCATCCCGGCCTCAATTATGGTATCGATTTCAAGGGTGGTATCCAGGTCGAAGTCACCACATCCAAACCAGCGGAACTCGCTTCGATGCGCGAAAAGCTGGAAGGATTGGGACTCGGTGAAGTCGCATTGCAGCAAGCTGGCGGCGATAGCCAGGTCCTGATCCGCGTGCAGCGTCAGGAAGGTGGCGAAGAGGCGCAGACTGCAGCTGTAACAAAGGTCAAAGCTGCTGTTGAAGAGCTTGATCCGGGTGTAAAGATTGAGCGTTCCGAAGTTGTTGGACCGAAAGTCAGTGGAGAACTGGCGCGTTCAGGTATTATCGCGGTTGTTCTCGCCAGCCTTGCAATGCTGCTTTACATTTGGTGGCGTTTTGAATGGCACTTTGCCTTGGGCGCCATTGCGACCCTGATCCTCGACACAACGAAAACAGTCGGCTTCTTTGCCCTGTTGGGTCTCGATTTCAACCTAACAGCCATCGCGGCATTGTTGACGATTATCGGTTATTCCGTGAACGATAAGGTGGTCGTCTATGATCGAATGCGCGAAAATTTGCGAATCCACAAAAAGATGCCTCTACGCCAGATCATCGATCTGTCGATCAACCAGACCTTGGCGCGTTGTATCTACACGTCCTTGACCGTCTTCCTCGCCATGCTGCCAATGGCAATCTGGGGCGGAAAAGCAGTAGAGAACTTTGCGCTCCCTATGTTGTTTGGCGTCATTATCGCAACGAGTTCATCGCTGTTTATCGCAGCGCCAATCTTGCTCCTTCTCGGGACATGGTGGGAAAAGAACCACGCCCATCGCATCGGTTCTACTGACAAGGCAGTCACCCAAGGCTGAAAGCGCGCAATTTAATATTTGTCGCTAAATATTTGCGGCGCATGGAAAAAATCGCCTTTCCTGCGCCGCAAAACAACGAAAACGGTTTGCAAGCCGGACCCGGTAGGCAATACTGTTACAAACAACGATCCATCGATTGATACGAGTGTCTTCCATTAACAAACCTCAAGGGGGAGAAGCCGACATATGCCTCATGAAACGCCGCTGATTGCGACCATCGTCATAGGCCTTGTGCTAGCCTTTATTTTCGGTGCGATTGCCAACCGTCTGCGTATCCCTCCCCTTGTCGGTTACCTTGTTGCCGGTGTTCTCGCTGGTTCACACACTCCCGGTTTTGTTGCCGATCAAGATTTGGCAGCCGAACTCGCCGAAATCGGCGTTATTCTGTTGATGTTCGGTGTCGGGCTGCACTTCTCTCTTAAAGATCTTCTTTCCGTGCGAGCGATCGCCATTCCCGGTGCCATTGTCCAAATTCTGGCCGCAACGCTTCTCGGACTGGGACTTGCCTGGATTCTCGGATGGAGCCTTCAAGCCGGATTTGTTTTTGGTCTGGCCCTATCTGTTGCCAGTACTGTTGTTCTCCTTCGCGCAATGCAAGAGCGCCGGCTCATTGAGACAGAACGCGGTCGCATTGCTGTCGGCTGGCTTATCGTTGAAGATCTCGCCATGGTGTTGGCGCTTGTTCTGCTGCCTGCAATTGCTGGTGCACTTAATGGCGGCGACACGCCCAGCGGGCCAATTCACGCCAATAGCGATCCCATAGCAGCCTATTTCAATCTCGGTATTGGCGGCGTGATCGCCCTGACACTCGGTAAAGTTGCGGCGTTCGTTGCCGTTATGCTGATTGTGGGCCGTCGCGTTATTCCATGGACCCTCCATGCCATTGCCCACACCGGCTCACGCGAACTTTTCCGGCTTGCAGTTTTAGCAATTGCGCTTGGCGTGGCTTTTGGCGCAGCAAAACTCTTTGGCGTATCGTTTGCACTGGGTGCGTTCTTCGCCGGCATGATCATGAGCGAGTCTGAATTGAGCCACCGGGCCGCTGAAGAATCGCTGCCGCTACGCGATGCTTTCGCGGTTTTGTTCTTTGTTTCGGTCGGTATGCTGTTCGATCCGATGACAATTATAAACGACCCCCTGCCGCTTCTTGCAACGCTGGCGATCATTGTCATAGGCAAATCGCTGGCTGCCTTCTTCATCGTGCTTGCATTTGGCTATCCAACCGGAACTGCGCTTATCATCTCTGCCAGTCTCGCCCAGATTGGCGAATTCTCCTTTATTCTGGCGGAACTCGGTGTCGGTCTGGGCATGCTTCCAGAGGAAGGGCGCGACCTCATTCTTGGCGGCGCCATTCTTTCAATTCTCGTGAATCCGTTGGTTTTTGCAGGGGTAACCTATGTAAAACCTTGGTTAGAAAAGCGAGCACCCGCAGCTACAGAACCGGCGGCGGAGGCGGATACTCCGAAAGCAGACGAAACGGATGTAGAGGAAATTCGTCCCACATTGCTTACCGACCACGCTGTGCTGGTTGGTTATGGGCGAGTTGGCAGTCTGGTCGGAGATGCGCTGAAAGAGGTCGGAAAGCCATTCCTTGTTATAGAAGACGCCGACAAGACAGTTGCCAAATTGCGGGACGATAACATTGAAACAATCGTCGGGAATGCTGCAAACGGTGATATTCTCGCTGCTGCCAATCTAGCCGGTGCACGGCAGCTTATTCTCGCTATCCCGAATGCGTTCGAGGCAGGACAAATCGTAGTCAAAGCCCGCGCCGCCAATCCAGTTATCAGCATACTTGCCCGCGCTCATTCCGATGCGGAGGTTCAGCATTTGCAGGATCTGGGTGCTGACGCCGTGATCATGGGAGAACGCGAGATAGCGCGAGGAATTGTTTCGCATATACTGAGTTTGGATGAGCCAAAGCCAGAGGGACCACTGACCGAAACCTAAAACTAAAAGAATGATGATTACGAAGGCCGGGCAGGAAAGACAATGAAACTTAAAGATTACATTTGGCCGGTCGTAGGGTTGGCCGCAGTCGGCATATCTGCATGGCTTCTTTACAAGGAGTTGCGTAGTATTTCGCTGGATGATGTGGTCGACAGCCTTAAAGCTATATCGATGCATCGTTGGGTACTGGCTGCTCTAGCGTCGCTAGTGGCCTATGCCGCCCTTGCTGGTTACGACCGCATCGCGCTTTTGCACCTTCGCCGCAAGATTTCATGGGTGTTTATAGCCCTTTGTTCGTTCACGACCTACGCCCTATCCCATAATATAGGTGCTTCCGTGCTTTCGGGCGCGGTCGTCCGGTACCGCGCTTATTCCTCGCAAGGGATGAGCGGGCCGGAAATAGCGCTCCTGATTGCCTTTTGCTCATTCACTTTTCTAGTTGGCGTTATGAGTTTGAGCGCCATCGTGCTTCTGATTGAGCCGGAAATTCTACAGCGGTTCAATTCGGAATTACCGCTTTCACTAAGCTATATTCTCGGTCTTGGTTCGCTGTCACTTATCTTGCTTTACGCTTTCGGCAGCTGGCTGCACTTTAAGCCGCTACGCATTCGCCAGTTTACCCTTGAATATCCCCGGCTGACTGTTGTCGCGCAACAATTAATCGTAGGACCACTGGAGCTCATCGGCGCGGCTGCAATTATTTATTTCACATTGCCAGAAGCCGGAAATCCCGGATTTATGATTATCCTTGGCATATTTCTTGTATCCTTTTCTGCCGCACTGATATCGCATGCACCGGGCGGATTAGGCGTGCTTGAACTCGTCTTTCTGACGGGCCTCCCGGACATGAATCAAGCCGACGTGCTTGCCGCTCTCATCATATTCCGTCTGTTCTACTTGTTGATTCCATTTGCTCTTTCGCTGGTGGTTGTGCTCGTCTTCGAACGTTCGCAATTGCTCCTGCGCTGGTATAAGAAAGAAGAATGAACATCGGACCATTTTCAGGTTGAGCGATTTCACGTAGGAAATATTTTCCAGATAAGCCACAAATTGGTGCGCAGTTTCTTCAAGAGCACAGCGCCCCACTCTATTTTGAAGGCAGACTTCAACGTGGAGTGCCACAATGACAACATTGATTATTCCGGGATACCGCGGCTCCGAAAATGGCCATTGGCAACGCCAGTGGTTGCTTGAGGATGAGACATCGCAGCTCCTTGAACAGGATGACTGGGACAATCCGGATCTATCCCAATGGCTTCATGTATTGGAGGCCGCTCTTGCCGAAACGCCCGGTGCCATTCTTGTGGCCCATAGTCTAGGATCTATTTTGGTGGCTCACCTTGCGAGCAGGCCTTCAGCTGCGCATGTAGCGGGCGCTGTGCTCGTGGCACCTGCAGACGCAGAGCGTATGGCCGCTTGGGACAAAAAGTTTGCAAGTTTCGCGCCCTTGCCGCGCCATAAACTGAGCTTCCCTTCTGTGGTCGTGGCAAGCCGTGACGATCCTTATATGTCTTTCAATAAAGCACAGGCCCTAGCGAATATCTGGGGTTCCGGTTTCGTTGATATGGGTAATTCAGGGCACATTAATGTTGAAAGCGGTTTCGGCTCGTGGCCAGAAGGACATGTCCTGGCAGATTCAATGCGCAGGCCTCACCAGAGTTTTCGCGCACAACGCGCTGCCTAAACCAATTGCTTGCGTTCAAGCAGATATTTGAGAACTAATGTCACGACAGCAATCAGCGCCAATGTAGATGAGGCTGCAAATGCACCAGTGACATTATAGTCATTGAATAGCAGCTCAATTTGCAAAGGCAGCGTGTTGGTTTGCCCCCGAATGGCGCCGGAAACAACTGAAACGGCACCAAACTCGCCCATCACGCGAGCATTGCATAGCACCGCACCGTAAAGAAGAGCCCAACGGATATTCGGCAATGTAACGTAAAAGAATGTTTGCAAGCCATTGGCGCCAAGGGTGATTGCCGCCTCCTCATCTTCGCTACCTTGAGCCTGCATCAGGGGAATAAGCTCGCGTGCAACGAATGGGCTTGTAACGAAAAGGCTGACCAAAAAGATGGCGGGAACCGTAAACATAATTTTTATGTCGTAGTTCTCCAACAACGGTCCAAGCAGGCCCTGACTCCCATATAGGAAGAGATAGGTCACACCCGCAACGATTGGCGAGACCGAAAAAGGTATCTCGATAAATGTAATCAACAACCCTCGTCCGGGAAATCTAAAGCGCGTAACCAACCATGCCACGCAAATCCCGAACACCATGTTGATCGGCACTACGACGATCGCGGTCAAGACAGTTAGCCAAATCGCGTGCAGGGTTGCGGGTTGGCTTATCTGAGTCAAATAAACCGTCATACCCTCCCGAAATGCGTAGGTGAAAATAACGAGCAGCGGTACGCCGATAAGCAATATAGACAGCAAAATCGCGGAAATTACCAAAAGCCGCTGGGACAATCGCACGGGCTTTTTGCCGTGTCGCGATGACGGCTTCAGGCTCCCGACGGGCGCAGCAAGATTAGTTACGTTCTGCATATTTCAGCTGCCAGGCCTGTATTGAGTTTGTTACGAAAAGCATGACGAACGCTATGACCAACATAACTGTCGCTATGGCTGCAGCTGCGGGATAGTCATATTCATCAAGCCGGATAAAGACGAGAAGAGACATTACTTCTGTTTCAAACGGCAAATTGCCCGAAATAAAGACGATGGCACCAAACTCTCCCAAGCTTCTTGCAAATGAAAGGCTGCAACCAGCGACAAATGCCGGAAAAATGGCGGGCCAGATAATGTTTGCGAATATCTGCCAGTTTGTGGCACCCAAAGAGCGGCCAGCCTCTTCTACATCTGTTGCCACATCTTCCAAAACGGGCTGAACCGTCCGGACAACGAAGGGAATGCTGGTAAACATCATCGCGAGCGCAATTCCCAAAGGTGCATATGCGATTTTGATACCCAGCGGCTCCAGATACCGTCCGAACCAGCCATTGGCGGAAAATACGGTGACCAATGCCAACCCAGCAACGGCCGTGGGCAAAGCGAAAGGCAAGTCGACCACCGCATCAAGAAGTCGTTTTCCGGGAAACTCGTAACGCACCAATACCCACGCTAGGAGCATCCCAAAAAGCGCATTCAGCAAGGTGGCCAACAAAGCTGCACTGACTGTTATGCGATAGGTTGCGACGGCCCGTTCAGAAGAGATGATACTCCAGAAATCCGCCCAACCCAGATTGAAGGATTTGTACAGCATTGCCAGCAATGGCAGAGCCACAATCAACGTAAAATAAAATAACGTCACTCCAAGAGTGAGACCGAAACCGGGCAAAATTCCGCGCTGACTGGACTTGGAAAACAATGACATGCGAGGTTCTTAATTCATCCAGACTTTAACGCAAGTGATCTGTTGCAACGAAAAACGACGCGGATTGGCTGCCGCGCCGTCTGTATAGAGATTTACCTTTGATTCAGCGCTTGGTGAATACCTTATCAAGAATACCACCTTCAGCCAGATGATCTGTGGTGACCTTCTTCCAGCCTCCGAACACATCCTCGACAGTCAAAAGACGGGTTTCTGGAAACTGCGAGGCGTATTTGGCTTTGACTGCTTCATCATGCACACGGTTATAATTCTGCGCGAGGATGTCCTGGCCTTCCGAGGTGTAAAGGAATTTCAGATAGCTTTCAGCAATTGCACGTGATCCGCGCTTATCCGCAACTTTATCGACTACAGATACTGGAAACTCAGCTAACAAGCTTACCGGTGGAATGACCGCTTCGTACTTGTCTTCGCCAAGCTGCTTTCGAGTGCCCAGCACCTCTGCCTCGAACGTGATGAGCACGTCGCCAATCCCGCGTTCAGCAAAAGTTGTGGTGGCAGCGCGACCGCCAGTGTCAAACACCGGAACATTGGCGAGCAACTTTTTCGCGAATTCTTGAGCCTTTGCTTGATCCTTATTGTTTGCCTCAAGCGCATAGGCATAGGCGGCCAAGTAAGTATACCGACCATTACCGGATGTTTTCGGATTGGGGAAAACAACCTTTACATCATCACGAACAAGATCATCCCAGTTCTTGATATTCTTTGGATTACCGGCCCGCACGAGAAAAGCAGGAAGGGAATAATATGGCGATGAATTGTTGGGAAGGCGTGATTGCCAATCGGCTGGGATCAAATTTCCCTTATCGTGCAACACTTGCACGTCGGTCACCTGATTGAACGTTACAACGTCAGCCTCAAGGCCTTCAAGAATGGAGCGCGCCTGCTTCGATGAGCCCGCATGCGACTGGTTTACCGTAATGTCCTTACCGACCTGTACCTTGTAAGCAGCGCTAAAAGCTTTGTTGATCTGCTCGTAAAGTTCACGGGAGATATCGTAAGAGACATTGAGAATTTCCGTAGGCTCTTCTGCCGCTTGTGCAGGAGTTAAAGCAAAGCTCAGCGCCAAAGCCGCAAAAGCAACCAATTTTTTCATGAAATTCTCCCAGTCGGAGGCGATAATCGCCCAATCTACTTTTCAAGCCACACCCAATCCGCCTGCTCTCCGGCTTCACGGACAATTATTCTAAGACTGTCGGTAAAAACGGGCGGAAGGAAGGGTTACCTTTCCAAGGAACCGCAAAGAATAGAAACAAAATACTATGAACTGGGAAAATCAGGGCAAACGACGGCGATGCTCCAGGCCGCCCGCATTAATTGATATACTTCGGGTCTCAGGCTGTCGGTTTACCAAAAACCACGATGCTGCCAGCACCACAGAAAATCTTCCTCGCCCGAGTTGCGCCGCTTCTTCACAGGAGCTTTATCATCTGCGCAATTCTCAGAATTACGAGCATCGAATTTGATGTTATCAGACGTGAATACCTCACGCCATAAACGCTCCGCTCGATTGAAGATGTTTGAGACTTCACTATACATTGCGACCTCCAAAAATAACTCGGCTGTAAAGTGGCTTACCATTGACGGGCAATAGAACGACAATGATGACGCCTTGAAATTGTTTGTCAATAATCACGACTGATTTAATCGTGTATCAAAATGGCTTCACAAAGGTATTTTCCAAAGCAAAAACCTTAATGAATTATTATTTTTCAGAGCATTACGTGCCATTATTGAGACATTCGGGCGCCGCAAAAAAACTCACATTTTTTACGTTTTTATACTAGGAAATGTTTATCGAAGGGCTATGACTGCACCCAGAAGGTTGTAGGCTAAGAAGAATGATATCGCAAAAAGCCAAATATGCTCTCCGCGCGCTTGTCGTCCTCGCACGCGCCGACTCTGAAAAAGCTCTATTCATTTCGGATATTGCAGAAGAGCAAAATATTCCAAAGAAATTTCTCGAACAGATTTTGCTAGACCTAAAGCGTGAAGGCATTGTCATGAGCCGAAGAGGCAAGATGGGTGGCTATCTTCTTCTGAAAGGTGCGGACGACATTACTTTCGGCGAAATTCTGCGCCTGATAGACGGCCCCATAGCTTCCCTTCCGTGTTTGAGTAAAATTGCCTATCGGCGCTGCGAGGACTGCAGCGATGAAGATACCTGTGAAATCCGCCATGTTTTCAACGAAGTTGCGAATGTAACACGCGGGGTACTCGACAAAACGACCATTGCCGATTGTCTGATCTATGGCGAAAAGGGGAAAATACCCGCCATTCTTGATATGTAAAAGGACGATGTGGTGGTCGCTGAAGATCAAGATACTCTTCGATTTTATTCAGAAGAAGCAGAGACCTATGCCAATCGCATTGAACATAGATCATACGAACGATTGGATTCCTTTCTTATTCGTCTTACTCGCAATTGCTCCATTCTAGAACTTGGTTGCGGCGGCGGCGATGACAGTGCCCGCATGCTCGCTCTAGGCTTTGACGTTACACCTACCGATGGCAGCCCAGAACTTGCCTATCAAGCTGAGAAACGTCTGGGCGTTCCTGCAAAAGTATTGAAGTTCGATCAAATCAAGGATCGCAGCAAATTTGATGCTGTGTGGGCCAACGCCTGTCTTTTACATGTTCCGCGACCAAACCTTGCCGCTATTCTTCAGCGTATCGAGCGAGCGCTTAAATCAGGCGGTTTGTTTTATGCCAGTTACAAGGCTGGAAAGCAGGAAGGGCGCGACAAGTTTGGGCGTTATTATAACTACCCCTCTCCTGAATGGCTTAGGCAGGCTTATGGCTCAAGCTGGTCTTTGGTCGAGATCAAGAATTATATGGGGAGTGGTTACGATAATGAGCCGACGGAATGGCTCGATGTTATTGCTACAAAGGCCAGGTAATCTCCCTATGTAAATACAGCCTTGCCTATTACAGGCGTTGACGGCACAGCCATATCGCGCGGCTCCAGCACGACCGCTTGATAAGCTTGATGGCCAGCCTCAACAGCTTTGGCAAAAGCCTGTGCCATTGCTGGCGGATTGCCTGCCTTGGCTACCGCTGTATTGAGAAGGACCGCATCAAATCCCAATTCCATCACAGCCGCTGCATGCGACGGCCGACCCAAGCCAGCATCGATAATAATCGGAACCTCAGGGAAATGCCCGCGTATCGAGCGCAATGCATGCAAATTGAGCGGTCCCATGGCTGAACCAATAGGCGCGCACCACGGCATGAGAACATCGCAGCCCGCTTCCAGCAACCGTTCAGCGATGACCAGGTCATCGGTTGTATAGGGAAACACCTTGAAGCCATCTTCGCTCAAAATCCTTGCGGCTTCTACCAAAGCGAAAACATCGGGTTGTAGAGTGTCGTGATTACCAATGACTTCAAGCTTGATCCAGTCTGTAGAAAAAACGTCACGCGCCATATGCGCAGTCAGCACAGCTTCTTTCACTGTGTGACACCCGGCTGTATTAGGCAACACACGCAATTCCAAGGAACGAAGCAAGGACCAAAATCCGTCGCCACTTTTCGTGCCAGCCATTTCGCGGCGCAACGACACGGTTATGATCTCTGTTCCTGAAGCTTTAATCGCATCTATAAGAATTGCAGGAGATGGATACTGCGCCGTACCAAGCAAAAGGCGAGACGATATTTCGGCGCCATAAAGTTTCAACATTTCACCCACCCTGCTTCGGGGTCAAAATTTCGATGCGATCACCATTCTTTAGAGTGTGATTCTGCCGCTCGTTTGCTCGTACAAGCTCACTATTGACTGCTGTTGCGAGCCATTCACCCTCAAATTCAAGCTCTAACAACAGCGCTTCAAGAGTTTGCGCCGAGACATCATGCGCTTGTCCGTTCACGGTGAGTTTCATGGCGTATACTCCTTTCTTTCAGGATCATGTCGGCAGCCTGCTTTGCCATCGCTGGCGCAAGCAGAAAACCGTGTCGATAAAGTCCATTAATGCTGATGCAATTGCCCGTTTTAACCACGCGCGGCAGATTATTTGGGTAGGCTGGGCGAACGCCTGTTCCGGTTTCGATAATTTCGGCTTCACCAAATGCCGGGTGAACAGTGTAGGCAGCGTTCAATAATTCCATCATTGAGCGCGCCGTTACCGGTCCATTGGCATCGCTCTCAATCATCGTCGCGCCCACCATGAAGGTGTGGTCCGGTCGGGGCACAATATAAAGCGGGAACCGCGGGTGAATAAGCCGTATGGGTCGTGATAGTGATATGTCTTTGCTGCGCAAGATGAGCATTTCGCCACGCACGCCCCGCAAATCAATATCTGGAGACGCGATTCCAGTACAATCGACAACCCATTCAAAGCTGGAAATTTCAGCGGCGCTCATCTCAGTTTCGCAGCGGGCGCCTAACCCAACGAGTTTTGCCTTTAATTCCGTTAGAACCTGACGTGGCGCCAGATGCGCCTCACTTTCAAAGAACAATCCCTTGCGGAAAGCCGCCTCGCCAAGATCGGGTTCCAAGAGCGAAATTGCTTCCTCACCAATGCGCACAAAGCCCGACGTCCGCGCGCCAAAGCGCTCCAGTTCTTTTACATCCCGCGGTGTGGCCACCACCAGCGTTCCCTTGCGACTCACGGATCCGGGAATTACAGACTCCCACCAATTGGCCGCGTTCATTCCAAGATCAATGACAGCCTGTTCAGCGCTTTCGCGCTCACACCAAGGTGCGAGCATGCCACCGGCATACCAGGAGGCTGCAGAATTTTCGCCGCCAAAGGGGTCTAGTATCGTCACTTCGGCTCCACGTGCTCGAAGCTCATAAGCAACTGTGAGGCCGGCAACGCCGGCCCCTTTCACCAGAATATTCACCTCATTCCCCGGCATTGAGCGGCATATAGAGCTCGCCGCCTGTGCGGAATTTCTCCGCCATCGCTACCATGCCTTCTTTTTGAGCCTCCGCACGAATGTCGTGTGAAATGCGCATTGAGCAAAACTTCGGCCCGCACATTGAGCAAAAATGCGCAACCTTATGCGCTTCTTTCGGCAAGGTCTCATCGTGGTAGAGTCTCGCCGTCTCAGGATCAAGAGAGAGATTAAACTGGTCCTCCCAGCGAAACTCAAAGCGCGCACGGGATAGAGCATCATCTCGAAGCTTCGCCGCCGGATGCCCCTTGGCCAAATCCGCCGCATGTGCAGCAATCTTGTAGGTAATAACGCCGACCTTTACGTCGTCTCGATTGGGCAATCCCAGATGTTCTTTAGGCGTAACATAACAAAGCATCGCCGTGCCAAACCAGCCGATCATTGCAGCACCGATGCCAGAGGTAATATGATCGTAGCCGGGAGCAATGTCTGTCGTCAGCGGTCCAAGCGTGTAGAATGGTGCCTCTCCGCAAACAGCAAGCTGCTTGTCCATATTCTCTTTGATCTTGTGCATCGGCACATGACCGGGACCTTCGATCATAACCTGGCAATCTCTGGCCCAAGCGATCTGAGTCAGTTCACCCAATGTTTCAAGCTCAGCAAACTGCGCCGCGTCGTTTGCATCGGCTATTGAACCGGGACGCAATCCGTCACCGAGTGAAAAACTGACATCATAAGCACGGCAAATATCGCAGATTTCCTCGAAATGCTCATAAAGAAAGCTTTCCCGGTGATGATGCAGGCACCACTTTGCCATGATTGAACCGCCTCGCGAGACGATGCCCGTGACACGATTAACCGTCAGTGGAATATAATGCAGTCGGACACCGGCATGAATAGTAAAGTAGTCGACGCCCTGCTCTGCCTGTTCGATCAGCGTATCTCTGTAAACTTCCCAAGTCAGATCTTCAGCGATACCGCCAACCTTCTCCAGCGCCTGATATAGCGGGACAGTTCCGATGGGAACCGGCGAATTACGGATAATCCACTCGCGAATATTGTGGATGTTGCGCCCGGTCGACAAGTCCATCACCGTATCGCCACCCCAGCGGATAGCCCAAACCATCTTTTCGACTTCCTCCTCCATCGACGATGTGACGGCGGAATTACCGATATTGGCATTGATCTTCACGAGGAAATTCCGACCTATGATCATAGGCTCAAGCTCAGGATGATTGATATTGGCAGGTATGATGGCCCGCCCCCTGGCGATTTCCTCCCGTACGAATTCCGGTGTCACATGATCCGGTAACGATGCACCGAATGACTCGCCATCCCGAACCTGGTTCCGTGCGGCTTCCCGACCGAGATTCTCCCTTATGGCGACATATTCCATTTCAGGCGTAATAATTCCCGCACGGGCATAAGCAAGCTGCGTTATCGCTTTTCCGTCATAAGCGCGGCGTGGCTGATATTGAACAGGAAATTCTCTTGTAAGCCGCTCGCCCGTGGCGAAGCCATTGTCAGCTGACTGGATTATTCGCCCCTTATAGGAATAGCTATCGGCCTGTTGACCGATTTTCCATGCCTCACGAACACGTGCGATCCCTTTATTGATATCGATACTTGCAGTTGCGTCAGTGTAGGGACCGGATGAATCGTAAACCGCAAGGTTTGGCTCACCAGCGGTGGGATGAACCGCAATTTCGCGCAAGGGAACGCGAATATCAGCATGTATCTGCCCTGGTTTATAAATCTTGATTGAGGCGGGAAGCGGCCCGGTTGAAACTTTCGGGGCCTCGGTAATTTTTGTTACAGCAGTCATCGTCAGGTTCCTTTGCGTTATTGCAGGAAACCCAGTTCTGAGCCGGAAGGATGAAAGAAGCCTCGCGAATCCAATCATGGATTCAGTGCGAATGCACTATGCGCGATAACCTTTGCACCGTCCCTACGCCAGTGTGAACTGGATCAGGTTCAACGGGTCACTGCGCTTGGCTATGCCTGAAGCAGTATCTCAGCCCCTTGTCGGGACTCCCCTGGTGAATGGCCTAAAGTGAACCGCCTGACGTATTGCTGTCAAGCGCTTCATAAAATTACGAAGCGCGAAGCGGTTTCAGAGCACCTGCCCATTTTGCAAGTTCAGTCAAAACCGTGCTGGCGCTGGTAGTTATCAGTTCATTTGGCGTGAACACGCCATCATCGTTGATAAACTGCTGGTACGAAGGAATGGGAACGCTTTCTGCAAGCGAAACCATACGGAGTGCCGAGATCAACCCTTTGACCGATTCGGTAGCACGCAATCCACCGGAAACACCGCCATAACTTACAAAGCTTACAGGTTTGTAGTTCCACTCATTCCATAAATAGACCAAGGCATTGATGAGCGAAGGTGGCGCGTTGTAGTCATATTCAGGCATGACAAAGATGTAAGCGTCGGCCGGCTCAATCGCCTCACTCCACTTCTTTGTATGCGGATGTTCGTATTTTTTCATGCGGGGATGATTCGGTTCGTCATAGACCGGCAACTTGAAATCAGCCAAATCGATAAGCACAGGGTCGAACTTGCCATCCTGCTTGGCGAATTCGTTGAACCACTTTGCTACAGCAGGACCACCACGCCCGGGCCGCGTGCTTGCGATTATAATATTGAGCCTGAGTGCCATAGTATCATATCTCCAAAACTGCGATAATCGATAAGTAAAGACATTGACCCATCGCACAAGAAGGCACTTTTTTGAAACTGCCCGGAATGTCTGCGTAGTCCCACAAAAAACGAAACCCGCTATAGCGATTTGGCCATGCGGGTTTGTCGTCACAATGAAGGGCGTTAAAGCCCGTCAGATATTAGCGATTATTATTATAGTCGTTACCTGCTGGCGCGCCAGGGCGTGCAACACGTTCTTTTTTCTTTGGTCCAGGCAACAAGCCTTCGCGTTGAGCCTGCTTGCGGGCGGCCTTGCGGGCGCGGCTAACGGCTTCTGCTTTTTCGCGAACACGACGTTCAGAAGGCTTCTCGAAAGCCTGACGGGCCTTCATTTCGCGAAATAGACCTTCGCGCTGCATCTTTTTCTTCAAGACCCGTAGGGCTTGTTCAACATTGTTATCACGGACGAGAACTTGCAATCGTTTTCCTTACCCATGCTTGCCTCGTCTTGCAGTACCAAAACTGGCCACAATCAGACAAGCGTTTGAAGAATTGCCACAACGGCAATCCGGAGAAGCGCGGACTTTATTCATTCCCGCGCCAAAAATCCAGTGCACCCAAGCAATTAAACTTGGATACGCAATCTTTAGATTGCAGCCGTGATGATGATTTCAACCTTATATTCCGGTGTTGCAAGCTTGGCTTCACCTGTCGCGCGTGCTGGAGCATTGGCTGGATCAACCCATGCATCCCATACTGCATTCATTTCGCCAAAGTCCTTCATGTCATCAAGCCAGATGATGGCCTGCAACAACTTCGACTTATCTGTACCTGCCTCTTTGAGCAAACGATCAACCGAGGCCAGGACGTCTTTAGTCTGTTCTGTTACGCTCTTGCCCGGACCACCTACCTGACCGGCCAGATAGACTGTATTACCATGGATCACGGCCTGGCTCATGCGAGGGCCTGCTTCAATACGACGAACGCTCATGAAAATCTCCTGTGGAAGGTTTCGGGCAAGCCGAGGCTTGCTTGGTGCAAGAAAAAAGGGCCATACGGCCCTCGTTTCAGAAAAATGGTGGGCACAGTAGGGATCGAACCTACGACCCGCTGATTAAGAGTCAGCTGCTCTACCAACTGAGCTATGTGCCCGTCAGCCGCTTCCGCGACGACAGTGAGCGCTCTATAACGGGGCAAATCTTGCCTGTCCAGCCCTTCACCAAACTTTATCGCGCTGATCGGCAAGAAGATGAAATTTTCGCTCTCAGACAAACAATTTGCCCTCTGCCACCTTGATCGCCGCGCCGCCGATTCGTGCGCTTATGATTGCCTTATCCTTAATATCGAGTTCTAGCTCAAGTTTCGACAGCCGGCCCATCTCATAGCCTTGTTCAATAGAAAATCGCTGTACGCCATCAAGCGGTTCATCGAACAAGTGAATTGCACCGGCAAACGCAGCTGTCGCTGAGCCAGTTGCAGGGTCTTCATAAGTTCCTTCGTCACTGACAAACATACGCGAATGAAAATCGTTCTCATGCCCTACGGTTTCACGGCAGTAAGCATAAACCGGCAATTGCCTATGGCCAATTCGGGGTGCTATGCGCTGCATTGCAGCCTGATCGATCCGTATTCGAGCAGCTGACGCAAGACCACGTATCGGCACAAGTAAAAATGGTACACCGGCATCCCAAATGCTGGGAACATGGTTTTCGAAACCAATCTCGTCGCGCTCTAACCGCAGTGCCCGCGCTATGGCAACCTTGTCGTAGTTGTAGTCTACCCGTTGCGGCAATTTAGGGAGGTCAAATTCCGCAAAAGCCCCGTGTTTTCCCAGTCTTACGCCGCACCGAACAGGTCCAACCTGCTCTTCCAAAATAATAAGCGCATCTTGATCGTTTTCAACTTCACCAAAACGATTTTGCGCAAGTGACACAGCTGTCCCAACCGTAGGATGCCCGGCGAACGGCATCTCATAATCCGGCGTAAAAATGCGAACCCATGCTGTATGAGCGGCGTTTTTCGCCGGCAGCACGAAAACTGTTTCCGACAGGTTGAACTCACGGGCGATACGCTGCATCGCCTCATCATCAAGGCCCTGCGAATCGTGAACGATTGCCAATGGATTCCCTTTCAGGACCTCGGAAGTAAAGACATCATATATTTCATAACGGCGGAAGGTCATGGGCGTTGCCCCTTTTTCAATTTGATGAAAAATAGACCAACCCTAAAGGGGCGCAAGTCAAACCTTGTAACGGTTACATTTGGCTGAAATGCCAGTCGCCGAACGCGCGGAATGTAACAGGTGTTGTATCAGTCATATCAGCCGATGAAGCCACTGCAACAACATCGTCGAGCTCCGAAATGAGTTCTGCAGTGATATGGCGACGTATGCGCGTCAACAATTCTTGGGAACACAAATCAAAATAATAGCGACGAAACAATGCAATGCTGCGATCCGCGGTAACGAGATAAATATTGCTGTCAAAGCCCTGAGCATCCGCTAAATCAATAGCAGTCTCCTCCAAAACCTCACGCCTCATATTCCCTTCAATATCAATAATTTCGTTGCGCACATCACCTTCATCAAAGGAACCGGCCGGAAAATAGACACGCCCTGCCGCCGCCGTTGAACTGGCCATTCGACCGGCGATCAGCTTATTGTCGTTAGAGACGATCACGCCTACTGCATAAACGTGCCAAGGCTTCAGTGATGTCCGATTCTTCTTCCAGTGCATCATCGTTTTGAAACGCGTGCGTTTATAGACCGCCTCGAAGGCATCACCGTTGACGTGAGCCTGCTCAGCCATAAAGAAATCGCCATTGAAAAGAGTAGGATTGGCTCTAATTTCCTCTTCCCAATTTGCCCCAATTTCAGACTTGTTTTCTAATTCATAGGTTAGCGAGCCACTTTCTATCCGTATCGCAGCATGTTTGAGCTCAATCACCGTCTTCTCGGGAGAGGCTTTCATTGTTCAAACCATGTCAAACGTAACTACGACAGGACAATGATCGCTGGCCTTGGGGCGATCCCAGCCAATACGAGGAAAACGTTCAAACTTTTGATCAGGTGGGAATACTGCCCGGAATGGCTGTCCTTGTCTGATGATGTCGGGAACAGCTTGCATGTTATTCTGCGCCAAGGACGGTGACGCCAAGATATAATCAAGCTGGCACAAGTGCCGTTCATTGGGTCCTCGCGTGTGATAAAGCGTCCAGCGATCCATTTCGGGGCGTCTTTCTACCAGATTTTCACAAAAGCCATCCTCAAGCAGGATGTTAAGACTGCTCTCCATCTCTTTAACCGGCTCGAACATGTACCCAACCAGCGTGTCCCCCTTGATAAGAACACGCTCTCGATAATCATTGAAATCACCACAGATGACCCAACTCTTATCAGCTGATCCCCCACTGCTGGCAAATTTGTCTTCGATGATACGGCGCACGGCCTTTGCCTCCGCAACTCGGACGGGCATGGAAGCAGCCCGCCCATCCATGCCGTTGCGAGGCGTGCCCATGGATTTGAAATGACTGACAAAAAGCGTCAACGGCTTTCCACCGATGCGCACGTCGATCTCTAGGCAGTCACGCTTGAATATTCGCTGGTAGGATTCGATACCCAATAACGCCAGGTCAGAGCTATAAATACCAAAATCATTATATGTGAGATGGGCATGACTCGTCATCGCAACAAATTCGATCGGTAAACCGTCACGTGTCTGATCTCGCATCAGGACAGCAACGTCGATGCCACGGCTGTCATTTCCTTCGACCATATATTTGTGGCGATAGCCCTCACCCACCATCTTGAACAAATAGCCGAATTCGAAAGCATTTAGCGCGCCGATATTGTCCACCTCCTGGAGGCAAAGAATGTCCGCATGAGTTTCGGCGATCGCCAATGCGGTCAGCTGGCGTGTGTCATCGGCATAAGCAATAGCTCGAGCCTGTTCAAGCTGCCGGTATTGCGCCTCATCATCTATCTGAAAGAGCTGCAAGGCTCTGTCTTTGTTAAGATTATTTTTGAAACCGGAAAAGTCGAAACGATTCATCAGATTTTCAACGTTGAAGGTAGCAATGCGAACTGACATGCAAATACTCTGGATTAAGATCAATGACGCTCTATGCGCTCATAGCCTACCCGCATTACCCCGTTGCTGCCAGTAGCGATTGGCATCACAAGCGCCTATATCAACCCTATGAATAACCGGAAGCTTGAAACAATGAAATTTCTTAAGATGGCGCTGGCTCTTCTGGTTTTAGAAATGGTCGGCCAGATGCCGACTGCTTTCGCGCGTGAAATCCAGACATATCGACCGGCTCCGCGAGGGCTTGATGTGGTGCCGCGATCCCCAACGATCCTGCGCAATAATAGTCCGTATCGGGATAGTCTGCGGGATTGTTCAACAGGAAACTGCTACAATGGACGAGCTAACCGACCGACCGGAAATAACGGTCCTACGCAGGCTGAGAAATGTCGCGCGGCCTATCAGTCCTATCGAGCTTTCGACAATACCTATAAGCCATATAACCGTCCGCGAGAACGATGCAATTTGTAATGTAAATTCAGTGGCTTCGCCGGATCTAAAGACACAAAAAAGCCACCGGGTTTCGCCGGTGGCCTTTAAAATTGTGTTCTGATCTTCTTAGTTCTTTGCCTTATCGACCAGCTTGTTGCTACCGATCCAAGGCATCATGCCGCGCAGCTTCTCACCAACTTCTTCGATCTGGTGTTTGTCATTGTTGCGACGGATGGCCTTGAAGCGCGATGCGCCGGCCTTATATTCCTGCATCCAATCGGAAGTGAACTTGCCGGTCTGAATGTCGGTCAGAACGCGCTTCATCTCTGCTTTTGTCTCGGCTGTGATGATGCGTGGGCCGGATACATACTCACCCCACTCTGCAGTGTTCGAGATCGAATAATTCATGTTGGCAATACCGCCTTCATAGATCAAATCAACGATAAGCTTTACTTCGTGCAAGCACTCAAAATAGGCCATTTCAGGCGCATAGCCACCTTCAACCAATGTTTCGAAACCAGCGCGGATCAGCTCAACGAGACCGCCGCACAGAACAACCTGTTCACCGAACAGATCGGTTTCGCATTCTTCACGGAAATTGGTTTCGATAACGCCCGAACGACCGCCACCAACGCCACAAGCGTAGGATAGAGCAAGATCATGTGCGTTGCCGGATGCATCCTGATGAATAGCGATGAGGCATGGTACGCCACCGCCCTTCTGATACTCACCACGAACCGTGTGGCCGGGGCCCTTTGGCGCGATCATAACAACGTCAACAGTCTTCTTCGGCTCAATGAGACCGAAGTGAACGTTAAGACCATGAGCAAAAGCGATCGCAGCACCATCGCGGATGTTATCGGCGATATGGTCCTTGTAGATATCGGCCTGCAATTCATCAGGCGTTGCCATCATCATAAGGTCGGCCCATTTGGCTGCCTCGGCAACGCTGACGACCTGAAATCCGTCCGCTTCAGCCTTTTTCGCTGTTGCTGAACCGGGACGCAGAGCAATGCGCACATCCTTTGCACCGGAATCCTTCAGATTGAGCGCATGCGCGCGCCCCTGCGAACCGTAGCCGATGATGGCGACCTTCTTCGACTTGATCAGATTGATGTCCGCATCACGATCATAATATACGCGCATTTTGTTATTCCTTCCTATGTTTCAATCAGTATTGTTTTCCAGTCGCTTGACCGGTTTTTCTCAAGGTTTGTATAGAACCAGAAATTGTTCCGTGGCCCGTTTTGCGTCACGCTCAATAGCTGCCTCGCCCAACTCGAAGCGATCTCCTAACAGCAGACGAATTTGCACATCGCGAACCACCAGACCAAAAAATGTACGGAATGCCTCATCGGTCTGTTCGAACTTAAGCAACCCCGCTTCCCGGCCAAGCAGCAGAACGGGCTCGAGCCTGCGAGCCATGGCAAATGGGCCATTCTCCAGAACGATACCGCCAAGATCGCGACCAAGTCCGTGCTTGTCTGTGCCGGCATGCGTGACAGCAACGCGGTTCAATGCAACTGAGATTTTACCCGACAAAACCCGCAGCCAATCTGCCGCGAAACGCTCCAAACCAGCTACCAGCGCATCGCGATCAAATGCATTGCGGCTGACGGGGACTCCCCTGACCTTGGAGGCTTGCCACTGGACCGTAGCCGTCAGCAAGCCATCGCGGTCGCCAAACCATTTGTATAAGCTTTCTTTCGAACAGCTTGCACGGCGCGCCACGCTTGTCATTGTGAGTTTGTCGCCAGCTTCAACCAGAAGCGCGAGCGCAGCATCAAGGACGTCTTTCTGACGTTCCGTTAATGCCGTTTCGCTGATTTCCAGTTCTGCTTTCAACACATCCTCCAACCGTACCGTACCGTACGTTACGGCTTGGCTTTTAATACATGTCCCAGGGTTTGACAAGCGTTAGGCCGAAAATTCAGCTCCAGACTTTCTCACGCAATCCGATCGGTCCAAATGGATCTATCAGCGTGCCTGAAACCATTGCTGCCAATAATTGCGGCGCTGGCGGAATGCCAGAAATTATTGGTACCAAGCGGTCACGGATGAAGGGCAATATTCTGGAGTCTGATTGATAAAATGGCGTGAATGCGCGCGACAATGCTTGGAAACTCCGTATATGCCCACGTCGCGACGATGCATATAGCGACAATGCTGTTGCAAGGTCAGATGAAGAATGCAGCGCATGAGCGAGAGCCTTGGCATCCAGCAAAGCCATATTTGCACCCTGCCCCAATTGGGGACTCGTCGAATGTGCTGCATCGCCAATAACCGAAAGGTGACGCCCGATTGGGAAAGGGAGTGTATGATGGCCATAACGCGCCAATGCCATATCATCGAAGCTGCCGATCTGGTCGAGATAAACCGAACATTCCGGCCAAAGTGACAATATATTGTCTTTCCATTGCGTCATTCCGGCACTACGCAATTTTACGTTTTCGTCTGGCTTGGTACTCCAGAAGAAGGCAGCGCTCTTCTCGTCAGCAACGCTTGCTTTGCCTATCGGCAGCACGCCAATCATTATTCCTGCTTTGCGATAACGCTGTTGCAGCGAACGCTCATCAAAAGCATCCGGATGCCATTTGAGCGAGGCCCAATAAGCCCCATAAGCCAGCGGCTTCGGGTCCCGGCTCTTGTATGCAAATTTATTTATTTTCGATCTCGATCCGCTGGCATCAACAATCAGATCAAAGGCCCCGACGCGGCGGCCAGTATCCGTTATGAGCCAAGCGGAACCAGCTCCGACTTCCATTGAAACAACATCAATATTCGTCTCAATATCGATAGCTTCGCGTAGCACTGCATCGTAAAGCACACCAAACAAAGCCGCCCGGTGAACCGCAATGCCATAACGCCCACCCTTAAGCGCAGAGTATCTCACGTCAAGAACAGTGCGGCCAGAATGTGCATCCGCACCATAAAGTCTGTCGATGCGACTACCCAAACCCCGGATCATCTCAAACAACCCGAGATCGTCAAGAACCGTCAGTCCCGTGGGTTGAAGGATAAGACCTGAACCAACCGCAGAAGCCGATTCAAACCGTTCAAACAATGTAACATGATTGTCCGAACGCTTAAGGTAGAGCGCGGCGGCCAATCCAGCCGGTCCTGCGCCAACAATAGCGATCTGTAATTTTTTCATGCGGACCAGTTTGCTAATGCGGGCTAAATATTGACCTGCGTTCCAATCTCGACGACGCGTCCTGTTGGTATCTGAAAATATTCAGTCGCATCGCTGGCGCTTCTTGCCAGAGCAATGAAAAGACGGTCCTGCCAGCGTGGCATTTCAGAGCGCGCCGAAGCCTTCAAGGACCGCCGGGACAGGAAGAATGAAGTCGTCATAATATCGAACTTCCATCCTTGCTTACGACAAATCGCGAGCGTCCTGGGAATGTTTGGTCGCTCCATATAGCCGAACGTCAAGGTTACCCGCATGAACAGGTCGTTGATAGGTTCTATCCGCACCCGCTCACTCTTTTTCACCAAAGGCGATGGAGCGGTGATTACGGTCAGGATCACATTGTTCTGATGCAAAACCTTGTAGTGCTTAAGACTGTGCATGAGCGCTGTTGGCGTGCTTTTCGGATCGCCAGTCAGGAAAACCGCAGTGCCCGGGACCAGGGTAGGCGGATTTTCAGCCATTTTCTTTGAGATCAAAGCCAGCGGAACTTCGCCCTTGCGAGTTTTCTCGAAGAGCTTCCGGCTGCCGCGAACCCAGGTAAACATGATAAGAACAACCAGGAAAGCAACGACCAAAGACGCCCAGCCTCCATCTACGACCTTAATCAAATTGGCGCTTACAAAAACAAGGTCGATGATGAGGAAACACGCGGTCAGACTGGTTGCCAACCACAAACTCCATTTCCAGATGCGGGTCATGACAATGAAAAGCAGGATTGTCGTTACTAGCATATTTCCAGTAACGGCAATACCGTATGCGGATGCCAGATTTGAAGAGCGCTCGAAGCCCAAAACAAGCAGTATAACAACAATACCGAGAAGTGCGTTGACCTTTGGCAGGTAGACTTGGCCTGACTGCTTCTCTGACGTGTGCTCGATATTCAGGCGCGGCAGAAGGTTCAACTGCACAGCCTGACGGGACAATGAGTATGCGCCCGAAATAACAGCCTGGCTGGCGATAACAGTGGCCATAGTCGCCAACACAACCATCGGTAAGAGTGCCCAATGCGGGAACATCTCGAAGAATGGATTTTTTGCTTCATCCGGATAAGCGAGGATGAAGGCGCCCTGCCCAAAGTAATTGAGCAGCAAACACGGGAAAACAACCCACATCCACGCGGTAGCAATCGGTTTGCGTCCAAAGTGGCCAAGATCGGCATAAAGCGCTTCCGCACCCGTCACGGCAAGGAACACAGTTCCAATCGTGGGGAAAGCGGTACCCGGATTATCCATGATATATTCGAACGCATAGTATGGGTTAACAGCCGCAAAAATGCTGAGATCATCGGCAATGTGCAGCAGCCCGAAAAAACCGATCGCAAGAAACCAGATCAACGTAATCGGTCCAAATATCTTTGCTACGCTCGCTGTCCCAAACCTTTGGATGGAGAACAAGGTCAGGAGGATGACAATCGTTATCGGGACGATAAATGGTTTTAAGGTTGGCGTTACTATCTCAAGTCCCTCGACGGCCGAGAGGACAGAAATCGCAGGCGTTATCACGGCATCCCCGTAAAACAGGGAAGCGCCAATGATACCAAGCCCCAAGATAAGTTGCGGCCGTGATTTAAAGCTGGACCGGGCTAGGGCCATCAAGGATAGGATACCGCCTTCGCCGTCATTATCTGCGCGCAATACGAAGGTGACGTACTTGATGGTAACAATGACCGTCAATGCCCAAAAAATCATGGATACGACGCCGAGCACGTCAGTACGGCTCAAGCTGCCATCAAGGGATGCAGCATGCAACGCTTCGCGAAAAGCATAGATCGGGCTGGTTCCGATATCGCCATAGACAACACCAAGCGCGCCCAGAACGAGAACTGGAAAGGCTTCCTTGTGATGCGGTTCTGGCTCGTAACTTACCGAACCGTTATCGCAATCATCGCCGACCGCTTGCTGGTCATTCATAAAAGTTTTCCCTCGCTCCTACAGCGTGGGCGGACGAGTTAGTCGTGTTGCACCGCAATATCAATCGCCATTTTAACATATCTCATCCTTTGCGTTATGCAAAAATGCATGACAGCAGATTAGCATGCTAAATCAAAGCATTATACCTTGAGCGCATTGAGAAATCTTTCCACAGAGCCCGCCATCCCATGTATTAAAGCATCCGCTGTGAGGCCGTGACCAATGGAAACTTCGGCAAGTTTTGGCACTTTCTTCACCAGCGCAGGTAAATTTGCTACCGTCAGATCATGTCCGGCATTCACCGCAATACCCGCTTTCGCTGCTGCAGATGCCGTAACGCCCAGCTTCTCAAGTTCAATTAGCGCGCCGTTTGGATCATCATACATTGAGCCATAAGGGCCAGTGTAAAGTTCAATTCGATCAGCGCCAAGTTCTTTTGCGGCCAGCGGCGTCTCCGGATCCGGATCAACAAAAAGGGAGACTCGCATGCCGCGGTTTTTCAAATCCCGAATAATAGGCGTCAGAAATTCTGCGTTGCGCTCCAAGTCCCAACCATGATCGGACGTCGATTGGGCTGGATCATCCGGCACCAGCGTCACCTGTTCTGGTTCATTCCTGGTAACCAGTTCGAGAAATTCACTGGTTGGATAACCCTCAATATTGAACTCTGCTTCAGGAAACTCATCATCAATGAGGGCCCGAATTTCCGGAAGGTCGGCAAACCGGATATGCCGTTCATCGGGCCGGGGATGCACCGTCAGTCCGGAAGCCCCCGCAGCCAATGCTATACGGCCGATACCGATGACATTTGGCCAAGGCAGATCACGGCGGTTCCGCAACATAGCAATTGCGTTCAGATTAACAGACAAAGAAGCGGTCATGAAAATATCCGGAGCAGTGTATTTGGATTTTGTTGTACATGAGTTTGGAGACCCTAGACATGCTTATCTTTGCGTCGGCAGCGCAAACCCTCAACTTAACCGCTTGAATTTATCGAACAACAGTCAAGCGTTCGGCTGCACGGGTTATAGCCGTATAAAGCCAGCGATCCCGCGTGTCTCGAAATGCATAGCTCTCGTCAAACAGCACAACTTCGTTCCACTGTGAACCCTGTGCCTTATGAGTAGTCAACGCGTAGCCATAATCGAAATCATCGAAACGCTTCTTTGTTTGCCACGGTATCTCCACATCGGGATCGTCAAACTGCGCTTTCAGCAATTTTATTTTCGCGACACCCCGTCCTGGCTCTTCATCTTCCGGTGCGATCAGCAAGTTGATGCCAGGTTTTACTGTTTCGCGTGAAGAGGTCATCACCTTCCAAAGCGAACCATTGAGAAGCCCCTTGGCTGGATCGTTACGCAAGCAGACCAGCTTATCGCCTGCCTGCGGAAAGGCAGCCGAAAATCCCTTGAGCTCTCGCAAGCGCTGATTATATCGTTTGCGGGTTCGGTTCGTACCCACGAGAACTTGATCTGCCTCCAGCACCAGCTCTTGAGTAACCTCTGACTTGGAAATCACCTTGGCGGCACCATAATCGCCAAATTCAAATTCGCGCCCCTCACGAACGTCCAAGGCCAACCGCAAAATTGGATTGTCACGCGCTTGCCGATGAATCTCACTCAATAGAAAGTCAGGCTCATGTTCGGTGAAAAAGCCACCGCCGGATATGGGCGGCAATTGTCCCGGATCACCCAAAACAAGAATTGGCGTTCCGAAACTCATAAGGTCCCGCCCCAATTGCTCATCAACCATCGAGCACTCATCAACGACAATCAATTTTGCCTTTGCTACAGGACTCTGCCTATTGAGAGAAAAGGTTGGCGCGATGCTGGTTTTGCCTGTCGTTTCGTTTTCGACAGCCTCTTCACCGCGCGGCCTATAGATAAGCGAATGCAGCGTGCGCGCGTTCTTGGCGCCCTTGGAACGCAAAACCTGCGCAGCTTTGCCCGTAAACGCAGCAAATTGAACATCGCCTTCGATATGTTCCGCAAAATAACGCGCAAGTGTTGTTTTGCCGGTGCCGGCATAGCCAAACAGCCTGAAAATCGGACTCCGTCCGCCCTTCAGCCATTTTGAGACGGCCTGTAAGGCCTCATCCTGTTGTGGTGACAGTTGCATGATCCTGAGAGACAGGATTCGTAATCAAAGGGCAAGGAAAATGCTGACAAAGGCCATTAGACTATAGATTATCAGGATTCCCGGAACGGATCTGTCCTTCGCCGGCAAGGCCAAATTGCTGGTCTAACATACGAAAACGGTCGCCCTTGACCTGCAACTTCCAGCAAATTTTCTTTTCCTCACCTTCATAAGTGAAACATAGGCTACCTTGGTCCAGCGCCCACTCCCCCGAATATGACATGCCCTTTGTTGCGAGCTCGTCGGGCTTGCAGCATTCGATCATCTTGCCGCGTGATGTGCCATCAGCGCCAAGATATTCGCTGAAATTAAAGGGCGGCTGCGCTTTGACTTCGCCGGTAAGCGTTGCCCCTGTGACGATCTTACGGAGCTCTTCCTCATTAGGCGTAGGCCAAATATCTGCCTGTGCAAGGGCCTGCGTTACCACAAGTCCTCCAACAAGGGCAGCAAGAACAGAAATACTTCGCAATACTGTCAGCATAGTTTTCATACCCGATCAGGATCATTTTCCAGCCTGATAGGCTGCCCATGAGGCGTTGCCAAGGCAGCGCGTTGCCAGGCACGCGTCAGCAAATCTATATCCGCTTTTGGCGCAACCTTCTTTTCCGTTATGAGCGATTCCAACGCAGCAAGCCAGCATTGATAATAGTCGCTAGGGTCTTCCAGCTCGTCCGACTGTTTTAGTTGGGACGATAAAGCCTGTGCCCACTCGGCCCAGCTGAACAATCCACGCTCATGTAGCGCGACCACCATTGCAAATGCTTCTGCCTGCCAAGGTTGCGCAAAAACCGTTGTTTCTCCTCCAGGGGCGGCGGAATTACCGATCAGATCATGCAAGCTCAATATAATCCTCCCAAGCGTCAATACTGATGGTCAACAAAGGATCTGCGGCAACACCCCAAATTTCTGAAGCTTGAAACACGACGGTATAGACATATTGAGGGTTTTCCCCTTGGCCATGCGCGTTCGTGTCAGGAAACACGAAACCATCGCGAACAGCTTCGATGATACCGGTCTTGCCCCGCGCATAGCGTGGTAGGCGCGTATGAGTCTTAGGATTTAGATTACGGGTTCGCACTCGATCACCCGCTTGGAAACGAGGCTCGGACTTCATCTCCCTGTCGCATGGACCACCTTTAGCGAGCACGGAGGGTACGCTTTCTGCTAATAAGACACGTTTTGGAGTCGCGCCCTTTGTTAAAAACCGCGCCATTCTCAATTCGTCATCTGAAACGAACCCATGTCGCTCCAGGAGAACTTCCAAAGCCTTGATCCAAATTTCATAGTAGGATGACGAATAATAATCGGCTGGATGCAGGCTTTCTCGAGCATGACGGCTTTCATCAATGTTCCAATGCCCCATGCCACCCGCAGCAAGCGTGATGCCTAACGCCCTTTTTTCCCATTCTGCATGAAACAATGGCTCGTTGACTTCAGGGGCAACGGGACCAAATCCCATCTGCCCGCCAAGATCCTGCGGCCCGTTCATGTATGCCCCGGCGTCAAAGGCAGTCCGGTCCCGATCATTGAATCCCGCGTAACGAGAGCGGCCAGTTGCTCATCATTCAGGTCATCGGAACCTTCAGGGCGCAGTGGCACCACCAGGTAGCGCAGCTCAGCGGTTGAATCCCACACCCGTATCTGGGTGGTTTGAGGCAGAACCAGATCAAATTCGGCGAGAACACCGCGAGGGTCGATCACGGCTTGTGATCGATAAGGTGGCGATTTGTACCAGACTGGAGGTAATCCAAGCACTGACCACGGATAACAAGAGCAAAGTGTGCAAACGACAAGATTATGCGTATCGGCCGTATTGAATACAGCCTGCATATGCTCGCCTTGCCGACCGGTGAATCCAAGTGAAGCGATAGCCGCCGTAGCGTCCCGCTGGAGCCAGTCTGAAAATTCAGGATCGCTCCACGCTTTTGCTACTACCTTGGCGCCATTTCTTGGGCCGATCTTGGTTTCATAAGTCTCGACTATGGCATCTATCGCCAAGGGATCGATCAAACCCTTTTCGGTCAGGATCGTTTCCAGCGCACGCACTCGCGCAGCCATGGGGTCAAGCTCATTATCATGGTGATGGTCGTCGTGATCATGTGGCATGGCAAAATCCTATGCACCTAAAGCCTTAGATGCAAGATCACTTCAACATAGGCCAAAGACTTGCCACCAAGAGAACGGCCATAATGATATTGAACCATTTGAGTCTTACTGGATCGGCAAGCCATCCGCGCATGATCTGGCCAAATGCGGCCCAGCTCGATACCGATGGTATATTGACGACAGCAAAGGCTATGCCGACTATCATCATCGTCGTGAAATAGGCATCCGGCGAGGTATAGGTCGCCATGGCTGTAACGGCCATCACCCACGCCTTGGGGTTGATCCATTGAAAGGCTGCCGCTTCCACAAACGTCATTGGCCGAGCCCTGCTATCAACATTGCTTATGGAGCGAGACATCGCAATTTTATAAGCAAGATAAAGAAGATAGGCTCCGCCTGCGAATTTCAGGACGGTATAAAGCACAGGCATGGCTTCAATTAGTGCGCCAAGCCCGCAGCCGACACCAATCAATAGGGTGAAGAAGCCAGAGCCAATGCCGAACATATGCGGAATGGATCGCCTGAAACCGAAATTAACGCCTGAGGTCAGCAGCATTAAATTGTTCGGTCCCGGCGTTATCGAGGTCACGAAAGCAAAAAGAAGTAGTGTCAGGAAAACATCGAGCGCCATTTAAGAACCAGTCAATGAAAATCCAACATTAAGATCTGGCCTGCCACCGCTCAATATCCAACTTGTCAGGGATACAATTTACCCCTGACAAAAAGAGAATTGATCCTCTGACAGATCACATTCCCAAAGGACCACGGTTCATTGCAGCGACACCGGTCCGGCAGATTTCAACAAGACCAAGCGGCTTCATGATCGCAATAAACTGATCGATTTTCGAACCTTTGCCGGTGATTTCAAAAATGAAGTGCTCGGTTGTGGCATCAGCAACTTTTGCATGAAAAGCATCTGCAAGACGTAATGCTTCATTTCGGTGCTCGCCAAGCCCAGCAACCTTGACCAGTGCCAGTTCGCGCTGGATTGGCCCTGCTTGGCCGAGTTCATCAGCACGGACAGAGAGGTCCACAACACGGTGCACCGGCACGATGCGCTCTAGCTGATGGCGTATCTGGTCAAGAATATGCGGCGTCCCTCGTGTCACAATGGTGATGCGTGACAGATGTTGCTCATGCTCCGTTTCGGAAACCGTCAGGCTTTCGATATTATAGCCCCGTCCGGAAAAGAGACCGATGACGCGTGCGAGTACACCAGGTTCATTATCCACAAGGACGGACAAGACAGTCGTAACAGGTAGTTCAGTCTCCTTGGCGATGAAATATGCCGAGCCGGAGGCTAGATTTTGAGCGTTCATTCTATTTCTCCGGGTTCTTAAACGAGCTGTCTGCCCTTGGCATCAATAGCGTTTGCAACGGCTTCATCGGTGGCTTCGTCAGGCAGAAGCATCTCATTGTGGGCTTTGCCTGATGGTATCATCGGGAAGCAATTTGCCAGATTGGCAACGCGGCAATCGAAAAGCACAGGCTTTTTGACATCAATCATTTCCTGAATAGCGTCGTCGAGATCGCCAGGCTTTTCACAACGAATACCATGGCCACCATAAGCTTCCGCCAATTTGACAAAGTCCGGCAATGCTTCTGTGTAGGAATGCGACAAGCGATTGCCGTGCAGCAATTGCTGCCACTGACGAACCATACCCATATATTGGTTGTTCAAGATGAAGATCTTGATCGGCGCCTCATATTGAACTGCCGCGCTCATTTCCTGCATGGTCATCTGCACAGACGCATCGCCAGCAATATCGATAACCAACGAGTCAGGATGGGCGATCTGCACCCCCAGCGCCGCCGGCAAACCATATCCCATCGTGCCAAGCCCACCGGATGTCATCCAGCGGTTTGGCTTTTCAAAGCCGTAGAACTGCGCCGCCCACATCTGATGTTGTCCGACTTCCGTCGTAATGTAGGTGTCGCGATCCTTGGTCAGAGCATAGAGGCGTTCAAGCGCGTATTGCGGCATGATAACGTCCTTGTTGCGGGTATAAGACAAGGATTTCCGGCTACGCCACTTGTCAATCTGCAGCCACCAATCATCAATCGCCTTCGCGTCGGGTTTGGTGGATGAAGCACGCAACAAGCGGATCATATCCTCAAGCACCGAGGCAACGTCACCTATCACTGGAATATCGACCCGAACGGCTTTGTTGATTGACGATGGATCGATGTCGATGTGAATCTTTTTCGAATTTGGTGAGAATCCGCTCAGCCGCCCTGTAATGCGGTCATCAAAACGTGCACCAACGTTCACCATGACATCACAGTCATGCATGGTCATATTGGCTTCATACGTGCCATGCATGCCGAGCATTCCCAGCCAATTCTTGCCCGAAGCCGGATAAGCACCAAGCCCCATCAATGTCGATGTGATGGGGAAATTCGTCAGCTGTACCAACTCGCGCAACAATTTGCTTGCTTCATCACCGGAGTTGATGACGCCACCACCCGAATAAATCACCGGGCGCTTTGCCGTCAGCATCAGCGCTACAGCCTGCTTTACGGCTTCGAGGTCTGCCTGGATGGTAGGACGATAACTGGTCCGCGGACTGGTTTCAGGAGGTGTATAAATGCCCGTAGCGAACTGAACGTCCTTGGGAACATCAACCAGAACTGGACCAGGACGTCCGGTACGAGCGATGTGAAACGCTTCGTGCAATATACGGGAGAGATCGTTTACGTCCTTCACCAGCCAGTTATGTTTGGTGCAAGGACGCGTAATCCCAACGGTATCACATTCTTGAAAAGCATCTGATCCGATCAAGCTGGTTGGAACCTGTCCGCTGATGCAAACAAGCGGAATTGAATCCATTAACGCATCTTGAAGTGGGGTAACGGCGTTGGTTGCACCTGGACCGGAAGTAACCAGCATGACACCGACTTTGCCGGTGGAACGAGCATATCCTTCAGCCGCATGACCAGCGCCCTGCTCATGGCGAACGAGAATGTGGTTGATCTTGTCCTGCTGAAAGAGTTCATCATAGATCGGAAGCACAGCACCACCGGGATATCCGAAAATATCGGTCACGCCCTGATCGATAAGAGCCTGCACGACCATTTCGGCGCCAGTCATCTCACGTCGTTGCGAAGTTTTACTGCTATCCTGTTTATCTGCTGTCATCGGTCTCTTCCCGTCTATTCTGCGGCGCAAAGCCTTTCAGAAGGTGCTTTCGTTTAACTGAGATGTAGAAAATAAAAAAGGCCCCCGAGGGAGCCTGTGTTTCGCGCATGGGAGCTTTCGCCGGGTGCTTACAACACCCTGCCCATACGCGGTCCCACGACAATAAGAACTGTTTTCATGGTCGCGGACGATAATTTAGTGATTTCAATCCGTCAACCGGCAAAGTGCAAATCAAGTCAGGTGATTGCGGTCACGGCGATTTAGCATTGGGTCGCTAAGGTATTTTCAATTCCTTGCATGCAAAATAGCCATCTGGCCTCTGTCATCCGACGGGCAATCTAATTGGGACAAACAGCCGATGAGCGCTGAAGCCATGCCTACCGGAGAACCGCGGCCATTTGTTCGCAACAGAGCTGATGGTCACATTATTGAATGCAATGGCCGGACAGCTGTCATTTATGCCCAAACAGGTCCGTCAATAGGTGCTTCCGACGATTACTGGACCGTCGGGCAACTTATCTCCATTCAAGTCGACAACGCCCGGATAGTCGGGCTGATATTCAAAGTTGATTTGCCTGAAACCCGATGGGTTTCAGGTTCGGATCAGGATGTGCATGTGCACGTCGAACTTGTCGGACAGGTCAACACGGATACGAATGACAAACTGACATTTTCGTCGGGCATCGCAAACTATCCTCATATGGGGGCGATAGCGCATCGTATTCGCGCAACTGATCTGGCCACGATTTACACCGCAAGTCTCAAGAATGCAGTTTCAATAGGACATCTATCGCAGAACGCATCGATCCCTGCCCTGATTTCCATCGAAAGTTTGATTACCCGCCACTTTGCCGTTCTTGGCAGCACAGGCGTCGGAAAATCGAGCGCAGTTTCGCTTCTTTTGCGCAAAATCATCAAGCAGCGCCCAGAACTTCGAATCCTGATCCTTGATCCACATAATGAATTTGCCAGCGCATTTCCCAAAAATGCAATCTCAATAGACCATAATACGTTTGATATGCCCTACTGGTTGTTCAAACTCGAAGAGTTTGCGGAGGCCGTATTCCGGGGACGCCCTGTCATCGCCGGTGAAGTAGATGCCTTGAGGGATTTGATCCCCATGGCCAAGGAACAATTTGCAAATTCAGAGCAACCCGTAGCTCCTTCACTCCTAAAAAGAGACCGGGATTACACATCGATGACGGCTGATACGCCGGCACCCTATCGAATAGCTGACCTAATCAAGTTGATTGATGAACGCATTGGCCAACTTGAAGGCAAGACCGATAGGCCAGTCATGAAGGCTCTGAAACAACGTCTTCAGGCATTGATCGCTGACCCCCGTTATCGGTTCATGTTTACCGCCCCAACGACAATGGACACTATGCGGCAGACCATCAGTCATATTTTCCGCATACCGGCAAATGATAAACCTATCTGCGTTTTTCAGCTGGCCGGATTGCCATCAGAAGTCGTGAACTCTGTTGCGTCCGTATTGTGCCGAATGGCCTTTGATCTGGCTGTTTCAAGCGATGGCACCCTGCAGACATTGGTCGTGTGCGAAGAGGCGCATCGCTACATTCCAGCAAACCCGGACGCCGGATTTTTGCCAACCCGGCAAGCGATCGCCCGTATAGCAAAGGAAGGCCGAAAATATGGGGTTTATCTAGGTGTGATCACGCAACGTCCGGGAGAACTCGATTCCACGATTCTATCGCAATGCAGTACTGTTTTCGCCATGCGGCTGGGAAACGAACGCGATCAGGAAATTATTCGTGGCTCAATCACTGGCGCTTCACAAAGTACAGTCGGCTTTCTGTCATCAATCGCAAATCGTGAGGCCATTGCCTTTGGTGAAGCAGTTCCCACGCCGATGCGTATGATATTCGAGACAATAGCCCCGGAAGACCTTCCTGCGGCAAATATGACGAAGAAGCAAGAATTGGCAAAACCAGACAGTCAGCACTTGAGTCTTGATAGCGTGCTAATGCGAATGCGCCAGCTCAATGCCGCTGACGGCATGGCGAAAGACGATACAGACTCGGCATTTCAAACATTTGAGTCCCCCTTGGCCGCACCCAAACCGCAGCCGGAAAAAATTCAATGGCGCAGTACGGAACCGGTCGTGCGGACGGAACAAAGCCAGCCCACTGTTGAAGGCTTTCGCGCAAGCGATCTGATCCGAACATTCCGCAACGATAAAACCTAATAAATCAGGGATATGGCACTCTTTCCCAATCGTCGCCAAGTTGATTGCGAAACCAGGTCATTTGCCGTTTTGCATATTGCCGCGTGGCAATTGTCGCAAGTTCCGCAGCTTGCTCGGATCTTATTCTTCCGGCCAATACTTCTGCTATTTCCTTAACGCCAATGGCGCGCATGGCTGGAAATTCTTGTGAAAGTCCAAGCGATAACAAGGACTTGACCTCCTCGATAGCCCCCTCTTCCATCATTGCTTCAAAACGCTTGGCAATACGCGAACCTAGCCACTGCCGATCCGGTTCAATAATGATCTTTCTGGCAGTTGCAGCATTAATCAACGCCCGGCCAGTTTCCTTCTGCCATTCAATGATGGAGCGGCCTGAAGTATCGAAAACTTCAAGCGCACGAACAATTCGCTGACTATCCGTCGGGCGAAGTGATGCGGCAGCCAAAGGGTCTTTCAGCACCAGCATTTCATGGAGTTTTTCCGCTCCCAGTTCACCATCCTGCTTGCGCCAAAAAGAGCGGACAGCCTCTGGGATAGCCGGCATCGTTGAAAGACCGCCAAGGAGTGCACGAAAGTAAAGCCCGGTACCGCCAGCAAAAATCAAAGTCTTTTCAAAGAGTTCCGGAGACTTCAAAAGTCCCTCGACATCGGAAAACCAGCGCCCTGTCGAATAGGCTAAGGAGGGCGAGACGTGTCCATAAAGATAATGAGGCACTCGCTCCAACTCAGCTTTGCCCGGACGCGCGGTCAGCTGTTCCAGCACATTGTAAACTTGCATGGAATCCGTATTGATGATTACGCCATTCAATTCTTCGGCTAAACGAAGCGCGAGCGCTGACTTGCCGCTGGCCGTTGGTCCGGCTATCAGGATTATCTGTCTGTTCAAATCACTGCCCAAATGGAAATCGCCCCATGCCTCTAATGGCTACGCTCATTGCAAATCCTGCCGCATCCAATCTTACACCATCATTGGGGATTAAAGCCTCGGCTGCAGTCAATGCAACAGGTCTTTATTGGCTGGCCGATGGAATTGCCTGTGACATCACCTTGAAAGACACCAGCGACCTTGACGAAGCCAGAGGCCTACTTGCTCGCGCGCTGGACGGTGAACCAATTGATATTGTTATTCAAAATCAGGATAGCAGGCGCAAAAAAATTCTGATTGCAGACATGGATTCAACCATGATTCAGCAGGAGTGTATCGATGAACTGGCCGAGGAAGCCGGGTTGCGCGATGAGGTAGCGGCAATCACCGCGCGAGCCATGAATGGCGAAATCGAGTTCGAACCGGCATTGCGGGAGCGCGTTGCCCTACTGGAGGGCCTGTCATATTCGGTCATCGATAAAGTGATCGCAAGCCGGATTACACTGATGCCGGGCGGACCGGAACTTGTCAGAACCATGAAGAAACACGGCGCCTACACCGCTCTCGTTTCCGGCGGCTTTACCGTATTCACACAACGTATCGCCGAGATGATCGGGTTTAACGAAAATAGCGCTAACATATTGATAAACAATGGAGAAACGCTAACAGGCAAAGTCCAGGAACCCATTCTTGGCCGCGCTGCGAAGGTGGCGGCATTAAGCAGCATTTGCGAGCGTTTTGGCTTTGCGCCGGAAGAAGCGATCGCAGTGGGCGATGGCGCTAATGATCTTGATATGTTGCAACTTGCAGGAACGGGTGTCGCTCTTCATGCAAAACCAGTAGTTGCCGAACAGGCCAAGGTTCGAATCGACCACGGGGATTTGACCGCTCTGCTCTATATTCAAGGCTACCGAAAGTCCGACTTCCTTATCTAAGTGCACTCGCCTACCCGCAACTATTTTTCACGCTCTGGTAGAAAAATTTCAGCAAAAATCGAGCATTTTTCAGCAACTTTCAGGAATTATGCTTCAAAATGAACCTGTATCGGTAAAAACCTCGACCGATCAGGGCACTTTCGTTCGCAGATTGCGCTTCCCAGTGCTCAGTCCATTTGCAAAGTTACAAATCGCAACTCGCCCGTCTTGGATGCGAGCATGAGGAGCGCATTCTTGCGGCCCTCATCGCGCAGTTTTTCGATACGTGCTGCAACATCCTCCGGAGTCGAAACTGTCTCCTGTGCAATATCGACAATTACATCCCCGGCTTGTATCCGCTTATTGCCTGCAACCGAGTCATCCTGGACTTCTGTTACGAGCACGCCTTCGACTTCTTTGGAGATCCCGAATGACTTGCGGGTATCTTCGTCCAGCACGCCCAAGGTCATCCCCAAGACATCAACGCCCTGAATGGCGCCGTCTTCATCCTGATCAGAATCAACAGGTTTCTTGGGAGCTTGTTCACTGTCTTCCAGACGACCAAGCGTGACCTTCACTGTCTGCTCCTTGCCCTTACGAACAACGACGACATCCACTTCCTTGCCTACGGGGCTTTCAGCAACAACGCGCGGCAGATCTTTGACAGTTGCCACTTCTTTGCCATCGAAGCGAATAATCACATCACCTGCAAGGATGGAGCCGTTGGCGACAGGACCGCCATCAATGATACCGGCAACCAATGCACCCTTGCTGGTGGTCATCCCCAGACTTTCCGCAATATCGTCCGTCACGGGTTGAATACGCACACCCAGCCAGCCGCGACGAGTTTCACCAAATTCCCGCAATTGGGCAATCACGCCGGACGCCAATTCGGCAGGAATGGCAAAGCCGATACCAATTGAGCCACCGGTAGGCGAGATAATCGCGGTATTGATACCGATGACCTGTCCATACATATCAAACAGCGGCCCGCCGGAATTACCGCGATTGATCGCTGCATCGGTCTGGATAAAATTGTCATAGGGGCCAGAATTAATATCGCGGTTGCGTGCAGAAACAATTCCGACTGTCACAGTGCCACCGAAACCAAAGGGATTACCGATTGCCATAACCCAATCGCCAATGCGCGTTTTCGAAGAATCGCCAAATTTCACAGCAACAAGCTTGTGCTTCTTCGGATCAACTTTGAGAACGGCAAGGTCCGTCTTGGTATCTTTACCGACCAATTCGGCTTTCAGTTTCGAGCCATCACTAAAGTTGACCTCGATTTCGTCTGCATCAGCGATCACATGATTATTGGTTACGATAATGCCCTCTTGGGCATCAACGACGAAACCTGAACCCAATGACTGCACCTGACGGGATGGATTGTTTTGCCCCGGTTGCTGCTTACCGAAATAGTCATTGAAGAATTCCTGAAAGGGCGAGCCCTCGGGAACTTTCGGCATCGGGATCGGACCAGAATCCCCGTCCTGTCCCTTAACGGTCTGCGATGTGGAAATATTCACCACAGCGCCCAGGAGACCCTCGGCAAGATCGGCCACAGAAGCCGGGCCCTGCGCTCTTGGCTGCGCACTATTGGGAACAGTTGGCGCCTGCGTCTGCGCATTTGCCACCGTGACGAGTGCCGGTGGAAATCCGGTGGCTGCCAAGGCAGTCAATGCAATTGCGGCTGTAGCAGAACGGAATGCTTTGCGGGCAGTGCTAGAAACCATGACAACAGGCCTTTTCAATAAGGTCGGAATATTTCAGGCCAGCAGAACCACCACTATGGTCGAAAGTATGGCCGGACAGAGCAAATTTTATTTATATAGAGCCAATTCTGTTTCACGGATAACGAGACAATCCACGCGGAAGGCAGCGAGGTCGATGTGGTTCCATCGAACGAACTGCCTGACCCGCAGAATGACTCTCTATAAACAAAACCTGCCCTAGCTATTTCAGCGTTTATTTGGTTGGAGTTCAACTCAAGATTTGCTGATTGAGATCGACAGCAATATCCAGCTCTAACCGCGGACCAGCCAAACAACGGCCACGCCAATTGCAATCGATGCAACGCCAGCTACACGCAGGAAACCATCGGGTTGCTCGCTGACATCGCGAGCAACCCGTTTGGCTACGATTGGAAAACACCCGTAGAGCAATCCTTCAAAAACAAGGAACAGTCCGACGGCATCCAAAAAATCAGTCATCAGCCGATCCTGCCCCTATTGAGGGGCAGGTGTTGTTGCAGCAGGCGCAGGCGGTGTGGAACCGCTAACTGGCGGCAATGCTCCACCAGCATCCTGGAAGTAACGGAAAAACTCGGAGTTAGGTGAAAGTACCATCGTCGTTCCGGTGTTTTCCAGTGCAGTGCCATAGGCCGACATTGACCTATAGAAAGCAAAGAAATCGGGATCTTTCGAGAATACATCCGCGAAGATACGGCTGCGTTCGCCTTCACCCTGACCGCGGATAATTTCTGATTCCTTGCGGGCTTCGGCAACGATCTCAACCACCTGACGATCGGCAATCGCCTTAATCCGCTGTGCAGCTTCACGGCCACGCGCACGCAGACGTTCAGCTTCAGCAAGACGCTCGGCGCTCATACGGGCAAAGGTCTGCTGGGATACTTCCTGAGTTAGATCCGTACGGCGAATACGTACATCGGTGATCTGCAATCCAAGCGATTCAGAGTCAGGACGCAATTGTTCACGCACCTCAAGCATCATGCCTGCACGTTCATCCGACAAAGCAGCTTCAAAGCCGCGCAGGCCGTAAACGCCACGCAGGGCTGCATCAAGACGCGTGCGTAGGCGGGCTTCCGCCAGAGTCACGTCGCCCGAAACGGTCTGACGGAATTTACGAGGATCGGTGATGCGATAGACGAGGAAGGCATCGACTTCGTAGAACTTGCCGCCCGAAACCTGAACACGGATATTATCGAGTTCAAAGCTGAGAGCACGATTTTCGATCATCTGAACATTATCTGCTTCAAGAAAGCCGAAAGGCATTTTGAAATAGATACCGGGCTCGGATTCCACATCGACAATTTCACCGAAGCGCAGAACGATGGCCTGCTGACCGGCGCGTACAACAAAGATTGACGCATAAACAAGAAGCGCAGCGAAGAGGATTACACCGACATAAATCGGGAGACGATTCTGGTTCATCACTGTGCTCCTCCGGTCGCGGGTTTCGCCTGTTTGCTCAGTTCCGGCAATGGTAGATAGGGAACAACGCCCTGCCCGTTCTGATCAACAATGACCTTGGTAGAGTCTTTCAGCACACGCTCCATGGTTTCAAGGAAAAGACGCTTACGGGTAACTTCCGGCGCCTTGACATATTCATCGTAGACTGAGGTAAAGCGCTGGGCCTCACCCGCTGCTTCCTGAACGATACGGTTTTTATAAGCCGCAGCATCTTCACGAATCTGCGCGCCCTCACCGCGAGCCTGACCAAGCTTCTGGTTGGAATATTGATTGGATTCCTCAACGAAACGATCTTCGTCCTGTTCAGCACGCTGAACTTCGTCGAAGGCGTCTGCAACTTCGCGCGGTGGAGCTGCATCTTCAATTGAAAGAGCATTGATAGCAATGCCAGCGCCATATTCATCAAGCGTTTTCTGGATAATGTTGCGCACGTCGTTGGCAATGCCTGCGCGATTATCACGGAAAATATCCTGAGCTGGACTGCGGCCAACGATCTCGCGCATAGCGCTTTCAGAAACCTGCTGTACCAGATTTTCCGGATTTTCGACCTTGAACAGATAGGAAACCGGATCGGAAACACGATAAAGCACCGAGAACTGAACATCGACGATGTTCTGGTCACCCGAAAGCATCAGGCCTTCCTTGGCGCCGCGTGTACCTTGTCCGCCAATATTCTTCTGCTTTTCAACAATCTCCACCTTTTCGTAGGATTCGATTGGCCAGAAGTGGAAATGCAAGCCAGGCTCGGAAATATCGGTCTTCGGTTTACCAAAACGCAGTTCGACTGCACGTTCGTCTGGCTGAACAGTATAAACAGACTGGAAAACCCAGAAAGCCACAAGGGCAAGTCCGATCAGGCCCCAGATAGCTGGACTACCGCCGGTGCCACCGGGGATTGCTTGCCGCAGACGGTCTTGACCGCGGCGGAAAATGTCTTCGAGGTCCGGAGGCGTCTTGCCTCCACCGCCACCTTGCGGTTTTTGACCCCAAGGGCCACCACCACCGCCATTATTATTACCGCCACCGCCCCAAGGGCCGCCGCCACCGTTCTGATTACTCCAGGGCATTCCTACCTCTTAATTTGAACGAAAATCACCACCCTGTGGCTACCCCTCGCAGCACATGCCCCTAGAAACCGGAATCGATTTTTAGAATGGGCCATGCGCTATTTTAACGCTCTACTGAGACCTTTGCGTCGCCATTCTGACACGGGACGCAGTAGCTCAACATCCCGTTTATAGGGATGGCGAGGTTGGCTTTCAACGCACACCGACGCTTTTCTGAGCCTTTTGCTGAAAAACCAAACAATTATCGTCAGTTATCACAATATTTTCATAATATGAGGCGTGTCGGCAAGCTTAATGGCGACGCTCGTAGACGACATAGCGTGTCGGATAGTTGTCTTTTTCCCCAGCGGGAAATTCTTCGCTGGACGATTCCGACCAGATGGCAGGATCGATCTCGGGAAAATGGACATCGCCTTCCACGCTCGCAAGCACCCATGTCACATACAACCTGTCAGCGCGGTTGAGGCATTGCCGGAAGATCTCGCCGCCGCCGATAATGCAAATCTCATTGACCTGATCAGCGCCCGCGTGGCTGCCCGCAATCAGCAGCGCTTCGTCAACGGACCTGGCCGAGACTACCCCCTCGACATTGAAAGCTGGATCGCGCGTAATGACGATATTTGTGCGTCCCGGCAAAGGCTTGCCAAGCGAATCCCATGTCTTGCGACCCATGATGATGGGTTTGCCCATGGTAATCGCCTTGAACCGCTTCAAATCCGAAGATAATCGCCATGGCAGATCATTATCCCGTCCAATCACACCATTCTGCGCAATGGCAACTACAAAGCTGATCATTCAGACTTATTCCTCTTCAGAAGCAGTATTTCCAAATCGCGCTCGGGCCAGAAATCTTCAGCAGTCATCTCAAAGGTTGTGGGACCGGTTTTTCTGACATTCTGCCCACAAAAACTGATCAGATTCTCCGTGTCGCCCTTATCGATCGTAAGTTTGAACTTCTTGATGGGGCCTGCCCAATTACCACCTGTGGTAAGGATATATGATATCCAATTTTCATAGAGCACGGTTCGCTCGGGCCCAGCCTTCTTGACGATTTTTGCAACGCTTTGATTGAAGCTCTTGTCACGGCAATACTTCTGCGCGTGGTCAAAATTGGGGCCATGGGTACTGTTATCATCGGGATCAAAATTCAGGCTGACTGTTCCGCCGACACTGGGCTTGTAGCGATGCGATACACGCACATCCTTTCCTGCCGGAAAATGGCCCACCCACCAATAGGTCGACTTGAGCAACCAGCCCGGTGCAAATTCAGAATCATCACTATTTTGGAGAATACCGCGTTTCAGCCAATCCTGTTTTGTGGCGGTATCCAACTTGTCAATCGCCGCTTGGACCGAAGCATTTTGCGGTGACACTGGAATTGCACTCGACATGAGGGCGTCAGTAACATCAAGACCGCCGGCCAAGCCACGCTGTTGCAGCTCGGGCTTGATCGGCTTGCCATCAATGGCGACTGTAAAGTCCAGAAAATTGTCCGAGCCCATATCCGGAATGGCAATATCGGATTCGTAACGGGGTTCGAGATCAGGCATGGGGAAAGCAATAATGTTCTCCACATCGCCATCCGAATTGTTTCTGAACACATAATCGACGCGTATCTCGTTTTCCGAAATGAACAGGTCTTCCTGTTCCATGGAAATGATCGAATTGCGCGTGTAGATCAGACCGCCAGTTCCCACCGATGCGGTTGTATCATTAGCCAGACCTGGCGATGAAATCAGAAGCAGCAATGTCTGAAGAGCGACGAGAGACAATCTGACAGTCATTTTCACTCTCCGCGAAGATGGTCCAGAGCATTTTCAACTAAAACGATGTCATGAATTGCTCTAGACGGCGATGGGCGCCTTAATGGCCGGCTCAGCGACATAATCAACGAGACGGAAGTCATCATATTTAAAAGCAAAGAGATCAGTCACATCAGGATTGATCTGCATAATAGGCAATGGACCCGGCTTGCGCGCAAGTTGTAATCGCGCCTGCTCGAAATGGTTTGCATAAAGATGCGCATCGCCCAGAGTGTGAACAAAATCACCCGGTTTCAAACCTGTCACCTGAGCGATCATCATCGTCAACAGCGCATAAGAGGCGATGTTGAACGGAACGCCCAGAAAAATATCGGCGGATCGTTGGTAAAGCTGGCAGGACAGTTTGCCATCAGACACATAAAACTGGAACAGGCAGTGGCATGGCGGCAGCGCCATCTCGTCTACAAGCGCGGGATTCCATGCCGAAACGATCAGACGCCGTGAATTGGGGTTGTTCCGTATGGCACTCAGTAGCCCGGCAATCTGGTCAATATGCCCGCCATCCGGTGTCGGCCATGAGCGCCATTGATAGCCATAGACGGGGCCGAGATCGCCGTTTTCGTCAGCCCATTCGTCCCAAATCGTTACGCCATTATCACGCAGATAGGCAATGTTGGTGTCGCCTTTCAGGAACCACAACAACTCGTGGATAATCGACTTGAGATGCAGTTTCTTCGTGGTGAGAACGGGAAACCCTGCGGCCAGATCAAATCGCATTTGATAGCCGAAAACCGAACGCGTGCCCGTGCCCGTGCGATCACCACGGTCGGCACCGTTGTCAAGGACGTGCTGTAGAAGATCAAGATAAGTGCGCATCGTTTCTCTTTAGCAGATTCGACTGACTAAATAGTAAAACTTGTACGTGATCCACAGCACTGCAAACAGAAAAGCCCTGCGGATTCCCACAAGGCTTTCTCTTTTGAGGCGGAAAGATCAGATGCTACCCAACGCTCCAAGAGCCTTAGCGGTCAGATAGTAAAATGTAACGCGGCTCTTGGTGCGGTCGTCCTTCATTGTTGCGCATACGGACTCGATTGCGGCATCGGCTTTGGCCACATCTGTCAGGCCAAGCTTCTTTTCCACCCAATTGGTGCGAACGCGCGCCAATTCTTCAGGATCAGAACAGGATACCAGTGATGAATCCCGGTTGCGTAGAGCAATGCCGAGATGTTTGACGATCTTTGCAACGACAGCTTCATCAGCCGCAGCATCGTAATGACGGACATCGGTTAGATAGTCACTCATGTAAAAATCTCCTGATTGCTAGGCCCAATGCGCTGCATTGCAACCTCCCCTGACAATGAAGACATGGCGCGTTGCGGAAAACAGGCTGGCCAATGTCCACGCTAGACAAAAGGAACATTCCTCAGCAATACCCCCAAGTCAATCACTCTTTGGCTCGGCCGATGTCTGGCTTTATCGCGAAACCGCTTTCGAAATCGTCCGCCAAAGGATAGTACAGCGGCATCAAATGACAGGAAGGCACCGCCATGGATACTGTGGAAATTACGACGCGCAGCGATTTTGCCATGTGGGCGATTGAGCGCGCGCAGGAGATAGTGCGATCCGAAGGGTCCGCTCTTGCCCTCGCCGCGCGCGATATGGATGAGGCCGGATTGAAAGAGTCCGGAGCAGCGCTGGGCAAGGCCATTGCCGATGCTATGCTGGAAGTCTTTGACGGCCTTGTCCCTGAGTAAGCGTACAGAGCTCTATCAGGCCGCCGATCTGCCCATTTCCAATTCACGTGTGCGACCAATGCGTGTCATCAACTCTTCGAACATTGCATCGCGCTTCAGCTGGACTGCATAGTGGCGGTGCAATTCGGAAACCAGCCTGCCTTTACGGCCCAATTGTTCATCGGCATAGCCAACCATCAATGAGTTCGGCCAGGCCTGAGGCCGGATTGTTCGCAGTCTCTCGAAAAGCCGATCTTCAGCCTCATCCGGACTGGCTTGCGCCATAAGCGTCAGCATAGCGGCAGTCGAGCGTGAAACGCCCATATGGCAATGCACAAGCAGGTGGCCCTCAACGCGATCTTCTGCCGATTGAAGCAGGCGAGAGCCGAAGTTGAGTATTTCCGTCACATGATGTTGCTGAGGTAGAACACGATCTGGCGCAGGGTCGATAATGTCGTGAAATTGCAGGATTGTGCGGTCATGGACACCATAGGACTGAAACGCTTCCAGCTCTGGCCAGTCGGGATCAACGATTGAAAGCACATGGCTGACGCCGCGCTCCCTTTGGCCGGGAAGTTCATCGATACCGCATATTGTAAGCGTGGATATTTTCAACGTCTGCATGATCTGACCGCTTTCTGGTGACTGTTGGCTCTGCTTATAAGGGAACCGAGCAGTCGCCGCTACACTTGCATCAACCGGAAAATCAATGATTTGCGCGTTGATTTAATTATGCGGCACACCTATATACGTTCCGCTGGCTTCGGCCAGCTATGGTGATAAACGGACGATGAAATAAGCCCATTGGACCCGGGGGCGGTACCCGGCGCCTCCACCACAATGCAGCAGAACAACGCTGCCTTGTGGCGGGGGCGAAATAGGATCGACAAGGGTGTAAAGATCGAACTTTTGCCCGGCATTGTACCACCGTTATCGGGCTAACTCAGTAGTTGCAAACGACAACTATGCGGAAGCACGTATCGCTGCTTAATGCAGTGCTATAGCTTCAAATCAAGTCCTAGGGGTTCGCACTTCTAGGCGGGGTTCGGAGGTACCTGGCAACAGAAACCTCCACTTCCTCTCCTTCAAAATCTTTAAAACACTCCTTCGCATTTCTGCGTTGTGACCTCCTGCTGCCTTTGCGCTTGCAAAGTCCTGCTTGACGATCGCGTTTGTCAGGCGTATATAACCATTAAGTTAAATAACCGAATGGTTCTACAGCAATGCAAACTGACCGCCTCGACAATATTTTTTCTGCGCTGGCCGACCCTACCCGCCGTGCGATTCTTGCGCGGCTTTCACTCGGAACAACTTCGGTAACGGAACTGGCAGAACCTTTCGAAATGTCAGGCCCCGCTATTTCAAAACATCTGAAGGTTTTGGAACGCGCAGGCCTGGTCATTCGTGGCCGGGAAGCGCAGTGGCGGCCATGCAGCCTCAATGCTGCACCGCTAAAGGAAGTCGAGACCTGGATCGAACATTATAAACGCTTCTGGGAAAACAGCTTCGACCGGTTGGAAGAATATCTGGAAGAGCTACAGGTGGAGGACAAGAAAAATGATTCAGAACAATAGTGCCGAAATAGCAAACACTGTTGCCGGGCGCGTCCTGACTATCAATCGGGTTTTCAATGCCCCACGTTCCGTAGTTTTCAAGGCGTTCACCGACCCAAAACGAATGCTGCAATGGCTTGGGCCCCGGGACTATCCCGCAAGTTTCGTGGAAGCGGATGTCCGCCCCGGTGGCAAATGGCGGGCATGCCTGGACTCGGCGGCAAATGGCGAGGAACTTTGGCACGGCGGAATCTATCATGAGGTCGTACCAGACGAACGGCTCGTCTTCACATTTGCATGGGATCAGGAAGACGGAAAAGCAGGCAGGGAAACGCTTGTCAAAATCGATTTCGAAGACTTGGCCGGCAAGACCAAAATGCAGTTTCAACAGTCCGAGTTCGACACAGTGGAAAATTGTGAAGGCCACCGGCAGGGTTGGAACAGCGCCTTCGACAGGCTGGAAGAACTGCTCGCCTGAAATCAGCAGCGACGAAGCAACAGCAACAGGAGATGATCATGCAACACCAGATCGTATCACGAGAACAATGGCTTGAAGCGCGCACTGCACTGCTCGAAAAAGAAAAAGCCTTTACCAAAGCGCAAGAGCGCATGAGTGCGGAAAAACGCGCGCTGCCTTGGGTAAAAATCGAAAAGGATTATGTCTTTGATAGCCCTTCAGGAAAGGTAACGCTCTCTGATTTGTTCAACGGACACAGCCAGCTTTTCATCAAGCATTTCATGTTGGCACCCGGTCAGGAAAAACCATGTTTCGGTTGCGGACTCGTTGTGGATCACGTGGAAGGCATTTTACGGCATCTGGCAAATAATGACGTGTCTTATGTCGCCATTGCGCGGGCGCCAATTGCTGAAATCGAAGCTGCCCGTAAATCCATGGGCTGGAACTTTCCCTGGGTGTCGTCTTTCAATAACGACTTCAACTATGATTTTGACGTGTCATTTACTGCGGAGGAAAGAGAGAAAGGCACGGCATTCTACAATTATGAATATGGCGACCCGGGGATCGACGATTTGTCGGGCGGCAGCGTGTTCTACAAGGATGAAGACGGCCAGATCTATCATACCTATTCAGCATTTGGCCGCGGTGATGAGCAATTCCTTGGTGTCTACGCCTATTTCGACATCATGCCAAAGGGCCGCAATGAAAATGGTCCGCATTTCAATCTTGGCGATTGGGCGCGGCTGAAAAACACCAATGGCCGGACCAGCAATCCGCCGGCGCCAATCCACGAGCAAGCCGCTGCATGCGCTTGTTCGACACATAGCTGACTTTGCACCATGTGCTGCACACTCATTGCACTGTGCATCGCAATGGCAACCGCAACCCGGGCGAGTTTGAAAAACATTCTCGCCCGGCGGCTGCGCGTCCTTGCCTATGCCATCGCGTCCATCACCGTGATTGTGGGCTCAGCTTTCGCGGCAGAGCATGTCCGGCACTATTTCAACAGGGCCGCCAATAATGAGCGTTCTGTACTGGCTGAAATTCTCGCGCAGCCCATTTGCAGCGGCGTGCCAGCAAATGGAGCCAAACCCATCCAGCTAACTGATGCGAGCTATAAAAAACCTTCCGGACAATGAAATTCGCTTGAGTTTCTTCGATATGGTTGGTTAAATCATCCACATGGTTCGCTGATCAAGCGCCAAAACCCTCCCCCGAAATTCCCTTAAAGCCAGCGGCGGTCCGCGTCTGCTGTTCGTAAATCTATGAAGCTGATAGCCGTGAGCGCGCGTCAGCAGGAGCTATCCATGCACATTCTAAATGAAAGGTTTGTCGTCCTCACAGGCGGCCCGGGCTCAGGAAAAACAACTCTCATTGAAGAGCTGAAACAACGCGGTCACGCCGCCTCGGTCGAAGCTGGGCGAGCGATTATCCAGCAGCAAACAAGCATTGAAGGACCAGCGCTGCCTTGGAAAGACCCTGCCCTTTTCTCCGAACTGATGCTTTGTTGGGAACTGCGATCTTACGAGATTGCACAAGAAGTGGATGGGATGATCTTTTTCGATCGCGGCATCCCGGACATCGCAGGATATCTGCAACTATCGCAGCTTGCGGTGCCCGCACATGTTCAAAACGCTGCCGAACAATACCGGTATAACCCGCTGGCTTTCATACTGCCCCCTTGGGAAGATATCTTCGAGCAAGATAGGGAACGCAAACAAACATTTGCGGAGGCTGTCCGGACCTATCATGCCATGGTGAAAGCCTATGGGCATTTTGGCTATGACCTGATCGAAGTGCCTCGATTGCCAGCCAGTCACCGAGCCGACTTTATCCTTGAGCACCTATCATAAAAAAGGCCCGGATTTGCATCCGGGCCTTTTTGCATATCTGAAACTCAGAATTACTCGGCAGCAGCACCAACTTCAACAGGACGACGGCCGATCGTCAGTTGTGTGACGGCGAAAGCTATCACGGCGCACATGGCAATACCGGCGGCCATCGGCAGTGGCTTGCCTGTGAAGAAAAGCGCCGCAACAATCATGGCAATGATCGATATCACGAACTGCAAAGTACCCAACAGAGCCGACGCGGAACCGGCAATTTCTCCGTGCTCTTCCAATGCAAGAACACCGGTTGTCGGGATAACAAGGCCGAGGAAGCCATAGCCGACAAAGAGGAATGCAGCCAGAACCGGCAATTGATCAAAGCCGGCGCCCATGACAACAACCATGGCGGCCAATGTTATGCCAAAGCCCGTAACTGCCATACGCATGACACGCACCAGACCAAAGCGACTGCCAAGCCAACCGGTCAATTGCGACACGGTGAAAAACGAAACCGCGTTGATCGAGAAAGCAATACTATATTGCGTTGGTGTCAGGCCGTAGTGGTCAATCAAGACGAAAGGCGAGTTGGCGAGATAGACGAGGAAGCTCGCAATGCCAAAACCGCCAATCATCGACAAGACCATAAAGTTGCGATCACGCAGCAGAATTCCGTAAGCAGTAAGCGCACTGCGCAAGCTACTTTCCGCACGCGCTTCCTTTGGCCGGGTTTCTTCAAGCTGTGTTGACAGCAAAACCAGACCGATAAGGGCGGCAATCATTACGGCCCAGAATACGCCGCGCCATCCAAAAAAGTGAATAACCGCACTGCCTGTCAACGGCGCTAGAATAGGAGAAATGCTGAACACCAGCATCAGCAGCGACATAAGGCGGGCGGCCTGAACACCAGTATGCATATCACGTACAACAGCGCGTGGAATGACCATACCTGCTGCACCGCCAATTCCCTGCAGGAAGCGGAATGCGACCAGCGTCTCAATATTTGTTGCCAGGGCGCAGCCAATGCTGGCTACCGTAAACAGACCGATCCCCATATAGAGAGGTAGCTTGCGACCCCACATATCCGAGAGCGGACCATAGACGATCTGGAAGAGGGCAAAGGACAGGAAAAAGGCCAAAAGACTCATTTGCACGGCATTTTCACCCGCCGCCAGATCGGCACCGATGAATGGAAGCGCAGGCAAATACATATCGATCGCAAAAGGACCGATGGCCGACAGCAATCCAAGGATGATTGCATAACGTAGGAAGGAGGACTTCATGGTGATGCTCTTTCAAGCAATCGCGGCACAGGAGCGCGTTGCATTTACGAATTGAACGGTCTTGATAGAGCAGGGCCGTCTCAATTTGATGAAACACCCTGCCCTATCCGAAATTTCTTCGCAGCTACCCCCGGACAGCCAGAAATCCGGTTTTGGGCACTGCGCTAAACATGAAGGCGTCTGCTTGGGAGGAGCATGGCGCTCATGGAAAATACTGCGTCAATATATTTGGACACAGGTGTAAAATTAGACACTATTGTCTAACACGTCAAGACGCATTATCTTGGGCCTATGAAAAATCACGCGATGGCTTTAAGCCGACCATCAACTGCACGCAAAGACACCGGTCCCACACAACGCGGTCAATGTTCAAAACGTGTGTCTATTCTGGATGCCGCAGCAAATGTTTTTTGCCGGGAAGGCTTTTCCGGAGCGAGTATTGATGAAATCGCAATTGAAGCATGCGTCTCGCGCCAGACAATATATAACCACTACCGCGAAAAAGAAACGCTGTTTGTCGCAGTGATCGAAGATGTTATGGAGCGGGCAAACGCCATGCTTTTCTCTACACTTTCGACCTTTCCCGACAAGCCCGATCATCTGCAACAAGATTTGGCCGATTTCGCCATAAGGCTGACAAAAAATTGCCTGTGCAACGATGACGGAAAGTTCCTGCGCAGGCTTGTCCAATCCGAGGGCGAGAGATATCCGCATTTGTTCGAAGGATGGCGCCAGCACGGTCCATGCAAAATAAGCACGACGCTTGGCGCGCTGTTTGCAAAGCTCGCCCACAAGGGTGCATTGCGAATCGATGATTTTGACCTTGCCGCCCGCCAATTTCTGGCGCTGGTGAATGCCGATCTCCAAATGATTTATCTGTTTGGTGGCAAACCGACAGAAGAAGAACTGCAGACCGCTGCCAAAAATGCCGTTGAAACTTTCTTGCGAGCCTATGGTCCGCGCGTACAGGAAACCAGCAGCCAACCGGCTCCTGTCCTGATGGCTGTCAGCTGACTTCCACATTTGAATTGCGAAAGCGTCTACCAGCAAAGTACAATTTGCTCATTTATTGTGGTCCTTGGTTGTCTGACGCCAAGCCGCTGTAAAATTTGCCGCAAATACTCTTGATAATGCGCTTCACAGACATCGATATCCTGTTCGCTGGATATATTTGCACCCATTGCTGACAATCGGTCGCAAATGCATTAGCGATACGCCATAATGGTCGGATACGATTTCTATCTCCGCTTGACAGGCAGGGGGGAATCCATGGGATAAGAGTGCATGCCACAAGATATGATCCGTTACGATATACTTGCCCAGGAAGCGCTTCGCGGCGTTATCCGTAAGGTGCTAGGTGAAGTTGCCAAAGCAGGCCTGCCCGGCAACCACCATTTTTTCGTCACCTTTTTGACCGGCGCACCCGGCGTGCGTATTTCGACGCGGCTTCACGAAAAATATCCGGAACAGATGACGATTGTCCTTCAACATCAATTCTGGGACATGCAGGTCACAGACACCCATCTTGAAGTCGGCCTATCGTTTGGCGATGTGCCGGAGAAACTCGTCGTGCCATTCTCCGCGATTCGCGGTTTCTATGACCCTTCTGTAAACTTCGAGCTGGAGTTCGATGTGGAGGTTGAAGAAACCGTTGGCGACAATGACCAGGGTATCACCAGCATAGCGCCAACCGACATTACTGACGGTCCCAAGCTCGCTTCGACCAGCGCCAAGCCAAAGCCTCCGGCGAAATCCGCCAAGAAACCGGCCAAGCCATCCGGAAAGTCGGAAGCGGCAGCCGATGGAAGCTCAGACGATAATGGCGAGAAAGCTTCTGCTTCGGTGGTATCGCTCGACTCCTTCCGCAAGAAGAAATAACGACCTCCATGGCCGAGATCGTCAACCTGCGGCAGGTCAGGAAGCGCAAAGCCAAAGATGCTGAAGAACAGGTTGCGGCTCAGAACCGCATCTTGTTCGGGCGCACCAAGACTGAGAAGAAGTTCGAAACTGCATTAACCGCTAAAGCAGAGCGGTTTTTGGACGATAGCCGGCTGGAAAAGCCCTTGGACGACAAGTGAGTCTTGTCCAGAAGCGCTCGGTGACAATTCACGGGCACCGCACCAGCTTTTCGCTCGAAGATCCCTTTTATGAAATTATCACCTCCATTGCACAAACCCGCCAAATGACGCTGGCGGCACTTATCGCACAGGTCGACAAAGACCGGGATCGCGACTCCAGCCTTTCATCCGCATTGCGATTATACGTATTGGCTTGGGTGCAAAGTGGCGGCATGTCTACGCAAAAATAATTCCGGCATCATGTAGGATTGGTCAGCCTTCCTTCGTCTTTCAGGCAGTTCAAATCGCAATGAAAGGGAATGACATGCCAATCAAACAAAAAATTACTCCATGCTTATGGTTCGAAGGCAATGCCGAAGAAGCGATGGAGTTCTATTTTTCCATCTTTGAAAATGGAAAGATTCTGGAAAAGAGCTATTGGGGCAAAGGCGGCATGGGACCGGAAGGATCTTTGCTGACCGCTCGATTTGAAATCGCCGGTCAGGAATATCTGGCGCTGAATGGCGGTCCGGAATTCAAATTCAACGAGGCCATCTCTCTTATAATCGATTGCGGATCCCAAGCTGAAATAGATGAGCTCACCGAGAAGTTGACTGCAAATGGCGGTGAAATCGGCCCATGCGGCTGGGTAAAGGACAAGTTTGGCCTGTCATGGCAGATCGTGCCTTCGGTGCTTGGTCAAATGATGCAAGACAAGGACCAGACAAAGGTTGACCGCCTTTTGGGAGCACTCCTGCAAATGCACAAGCTCGACATCAGCAAGCTGGAAGCGGCTTTTAGGGGCGAGTAAAGATCACTGCGGAACGGCATTCGGCTCGATGGTTTGCAAAAACTCATCGAGCGACTGCCGGTCAATGGCGCCTTGCGGCTGCGCTGGCGGAGGGGCGGCAGGTGGGTTCTCAAGAGCTTTGCGCGCTGCTTCCTCGGCCGCTTTTCTTTCCGCCGCCTCGCGCGCTTCCTGCTCAACCTTGAGGCGCGCGACCCTCACCCGCTCTTCCGCAAGCGCCTGAAATAACTGCGTCTCGCGACGCAAACGCTGCTTTTCCACCAGCGATGCCTGCAGTGTTTCCACCCGCTGCTGCTCGCGCTCCAGCGCGCGCTGGGTCAGGAACTGCTCAAGCGGTTGCCGATTAAAGGTGACCGCAGGGCCATGCCATGGGCCATCCAGCGTAAACTCGACTACGGGATCGGCACCGACGACAACGGTCTTTCCGGGCTCAAATGTCAGTTTGCCTTGGGAAGCCACCATCATTTCCGGGAAATTTATCCGCAAATCAGCAAAAAGCCGGGCATCCCCATTGTTTAACTGGAATGTCGATGTGCGCGCCACTCCTCCAGCAATCGTATAGGGAATTTCAGAGGCAGTTGCCTTCAACGCTCCGGCATTCAGATATTTACCAATGATCGCATCGATGGTGGCGGTTGTAACGGGCCCTTCCATGGCGTCGACATCCGCCAAAATCGGCACCAACGCTGCCGGATTAAGCGCGTTGATCGTAAGATCGCTTACCGCCACGACTCCAGAGCCAGCGATGGATTTGACCAATTCCGCCATCGACGTGCCCGTTGCATTGACGGACGCCGAAATTTTTGCCTTGCCTTGAACAGCAGCAATACCCGTTTCCGGCTGATAGAGTTCGTCAATACCCGCTTGATCAAGCGTGAACTGGCCCGTCGCCAAGCCGGTACCGCTTGTATTGCGAAGCTCGAACATGCCAGCCAATTTGCCGCCGAAAAGGTCACCCTTGACATCATCAAGGCGCAAAGCACCGTCTTTCAGCGTAGCACTGGTTTGAAAATTGCCTATCTCGCCTATAATCCCCGTATCGGCAGTTTCTGCGCGCAATTTGAGGTCAAAGCCCATCGGGAAAAGCGGGCTTGCAAGAAATGGTTGTTGCGGCCACTGCGACTTGCCATCGCCATCCGTACTGCCTGTGCCAAGAACAAATTGCGTGACGGCATCAAGATTAATCTGAGCGAGCGTGAGATCGCCTTGCGCATTTGGCACGCCATTGTCGAGCACGAAGCCGATGTGCCCTCCAATTTTTGTGTCGTTCACCTGCCCGCTCAGATCGGGCAGCATGAGTTTGCCATTGTTAAGGGAAAAGCTGCTGGCTGCATCAATCGGCGTGCCGTTCCCGAAGCCTGGCACGGAATAGCCTGCCGTTGCGAGATAGGCATCGATATCGCTACTCTTGAGCGATGCCCGTCCCTCCCCGTTCAGGCTACCATCCGCATAGCGGAAACTACCATCCAGTAATGCGCGACCGTCCGGCGCTTTCAAAGCGAGCTGCGTCTGAAATCCGGCATTCTGGTTTCCTTTAAGGGCGATATCGGCTTCCAACTCTCCGGCAAGACCAAGCGGCAATGCTGGCAAGCCAATAAAGGCCATCAGCCCTTCGGCATGATCGGTACGCGCATTCATGGTCAGTTCGAGTGTGCGCAATTGCTCCTCATTCATGGTGCTTGTGCCGGAAAGAGTGATGTTCATCCCACCCGACTTTCCCGCGGCACTCAACGAAAACTCATTTGTTCCAGACTTTCCATGCAGCGTATTGGCGAGGACACTCATCTGCGTATCCTCGAAGAGACCTGGGAAGCGTGATGACCGCTCCTTCATGGCAACGAGAAACGGGAAGTCCGGGAAACGCTGTGCAAGCGCATCGACAAAGGGCGCCATGTCATCCGACAGCAATGTTGCGTCAACCGACCCTGATGGCTCCGTCTTGAAGGGCTCCAGCTTGCCGGTGGCGGTGATCGTGGTGCCAGCGACACTGCCAATAGTCAGGCGATCAATATCGAACACACCTTCGCGCAGACGGAACGCCGTATCCACCGTTTCAGCGACAAATCCGCCATGGGCGACCGGTCCCGCTTTCAGGTCAACATCAAGGTCCTGCCCGTTTAATATAGCGGAACTGCCATTTGATGCATTGCTGCTGAACAATGCCGCGAAAGCCTCCAGCGCATCTGCATCGAGCGCGCCGCCTTCCAGTTTCAATTGCGTCAGCGGCAGGGAATCGCCCTTGGCGCTACGAACCAGCGTTCCCTTCAACGAGGCACCCCCGAGCGCAAGCTCAAGATTATCGACCTTCTGCAATTCATCATGCAGGCTCACATCGCCGGAGAAACCGGCACCGCGAATACGGCGAATGGAATCGTCCACTGTGTTTGTCAGCCAGACGGCAAGTCCGGAAGGTTGGCGCGATGCGACAAGCAATTTGCCATCGAAGCCGAAATTATCGCCAACCTGCAAGACGCCTTTTGCTTCAAATTGCGTACGTCCTGGCAATTCCGCCTTGAGCTGATTTATTACCCAATTACCGGCTGCGGGTGCTGCATCAATCGTTACCGAACGAATTGTTGTATCGCCGGCGACGATAGCAGGCAGTTTCAAATCTATTCTTCCGGGCATGGTCGGCACAGGAAGCTGATCCATCAAACGCCGGAATATACCAAGGCGCTGAGCCGCGGTTTCAGGGTTTGCTTTGGCGTTTGCCTGCTCTGCCTCCTGATTGCCGAATGTTACTTGCTGACCATCGGCTTTCACCTCAAATCGCGGATTATCGCCATAGTCAAAATGGGCGTTGCCATTGACCACATAGGGGTCCGCCACCGGCCCCTGCTCCATATGAAACTCCGGTATGGTTATCCTGGCATGATCGGCTTCAAATTGTCCGGACAGGCGAAGACTGGAGAGCAGCGGCTTGTCTGCCGATCCTGCTTTTTCTCCTGATTTATCAGCGACTTCGTCGCGAGAACGAATGTCGATGCGGCCGGCATATTTCAACGCACCCTGATCGAGCGTTATCTGGCCGTCCGTTTCCATCGCAGCCGGAATATTGTCCGGAATGACACGCGCGTGCATTTGCAACGATCCGTCCGGTTTCAATGCGCCGGTCGAAGAGGAAACGGAGATTTTTTTGCCGTTGAAGAACAAGTTCCCGTCGAATTTCCATGGTCCGGAAAGATCGTCAGCAGACATGGTGGCATTCAAATCGGAGATTGAGCGCGTTGTCCCCGTCGAAGCATCGCGAATGATCAGCGAACCATTGCTAATCCGCAAATTCTCCAGCTTGACCTGCGTTTTGTGGAAAGGAGTGCGCGGCCGGATTGCCCAATCGACTACGCCGCCTTCACTTATCCGCACTGTTGCAGCCGGTTTTTCCAGCCGCATGTCAAATATGAGAATCTCACCGCGCAGAAAGGGAGCAAGCTCCGCATCCATGGAGAATTTCTCGATGGTCATTACCGGTTCAACGCCCGGATCACCGACACGAACATCCGAAAAGGTAACGGAGGGGAACGGCAAAAGCCGCGCACTCGCGCTTCCGGCAACAGTCACGGGACGGCCAAGCAATGTGGATGCTTCACGTTCGAACGAAGAGCGATAGCCGGCCCAGTCGACGAAATATGGCACAACCAGCGCTGCGGTCAGCAGCAGTACCAACAATCCGCCGATGAAAACAAACAAACGTGCCAGTGTCTTACTCCGATAGGTTCGCGCCAATCACCATAGAAACGACTTTATGGCAGTGCCGAGACATGACCGTTTCTATGCGCGATTTGCAATGCTTACACCATGCTTTAACACCCGGAATCAAAATGCGAACCTAAAGGCGTAAGATCTTGCCGGGATTCATGATATTCCCCGGATCGATAGCCCGCTTGATCGTTTCCATGACATCAACGGCACCGCCGAGTTCAGCGCGAAGAAATTTTATCTTCCCCTGCCCGATCCCATGTTCGCCGGTGCACGTTCCATCCATCGCGATAGCACGAAGATTGAGGCGCTCCACAAATGCTTCCACATTTTCGATTTCAGCTGGATTCTTCTCATCGAAAAGCACAAGAACATGGAAATTGCCATCACCAGCATGACCGACGATAGGTGCAATCAAGCCGCTCTTCTCAATATCCTTTTCGGTTTCGACGATGCATTCGGCCAAACGAGAAATTGGCACGCAGACATCAGTGGACAGCGATTGCTTGCCGGGCGCCAATGTCATGCAGGCAAAGTAGGAATTATGCCGGGCGGCCCAAAGTTTTTCCCGCTCCTCAACATTGGCAGTCCACTTGAATTCGCCGCCGCCATTGGCAGCTGCAATCTCTCCAAACAACTCCGCCTGCTCCGCCACACTCGTCTCGCTGCCGTGAAACTCTAGGAACAGATAAGGCGCAGGATCATAATCCAGCTTGGAGTAGGCAATCATTGCCGTCATTTCGAGCTCATTGACAAGCTCGATGCGTGCAACGGGAATGCCCATCTGGATCGTCTCAATAACCGTATTGCAGGCGCTTTCCAGATCAGGAAAAGCGCAAATGCCGCCCGAAATGGCCTGTGGGATGCCGTATAATTTCAACGTCAGCTCAACGATAATACCAAGCGTTCCCTCAGAACCAATCAAAAGCCTCGTCAGATCGTAACCGGCAGACGTCTTTTTCACCCGCTTCGACGTTGTAATAAGCCTGCCGTCCGGCATCACGGCCTTAAGAGCCAAGACATTTTCCCGCATCGTACCGTAGCGGACAGCGTTTGTCCCTGACGCGCGGGTTGCAGCCATGCCCCCAAGGCTCGCATTTGCACCAGGATCAATAGGAAAGAACAGACCAGTATCACGCAGATACTCGTTCAACTCTTTGCGTGTGACGCCCGGCTCTATAACGACATTCAAATCGTCATTATAGACTTTGAGAATACGGTTCATCCGCGAAAGATCGATTGATATGCCACCGGCCGGCGCATTCACCTGGCCTTCGAGCGAAGTTCCAGTACCAAATGCGATAACAGGCACCTGCCATTCGCCGCAGAGGCGGACGACCTCCTGCACGTCTTCGATAGACTCGGCAAATACAACCAGATCAGGTGCCTGATTAGGCACATAACTTGTGGTATGGGCGTGCTGCTCGCGGATGGATTTTCCGCCTTGGGCATTATCGCCGAAGCGCTTTTTGAGGATGGATACTACGGTTGCAATACCGTTTTCGTTGCGCAGCAATGCACCTGCGTCTGCCAATGCCATTCCAGTTTCCAGCCTTTTGTTGGATTCTCTTCAGAACGGTATTTTTAGGCAATACACGGGCCTTGTCTAGTTGTAACTCTGCGTTACACGAAAGGCCGCAGGCGTCAGTTCTTCCGCGCCTTAATCTTCGTCATCATCATCATCATCATCATCATCATCGTCTTCACCGGGTGACCAGTCGGTTACTGCAACGAAGCGTTCCTGCTCACCAGTTTTTTCAAAAACACTGCCAACGGGCGAATCCAGAAGAGGAATAATACTCGGATCATAGTTTGCGATGGTATTAACGTCGAAGATGCCACTATTCTCGGGATCTTCCATATAGTCGTCGCTCTCAAAGCCGGAGAGGAAGCGCCAACCACTATCAAGATCATTATCAGGATCTTCGCGATACATGAAACGCACTGGATAGCCGTCAATCGTTATCGTGTCAGTCGCAATGCAACCACCATAATTGCGTATCAGTGGCCGTATTTCTTCCTTGGTGAGTCGGTAACTTTTATCCATAGCCGATTTTAGTTGATCGTCATGGACTTGGCTAGCTTCCGGAAGCGGTCAGCATATTTGCTCTTTTCCGTAGCATTGACGATGAGGATGGCGCGCACATAGCGATTGGTTTCAAACCGCGCGATCTGGGCCACGTAAAGTGCATCGCCGCTGGCGGAATCTGTCGCTGTTCCATCGATTTCGATCCATTCCGCGCCATCGACCTCGCTGCTTGTCTCATTATCGGACTGGACATCCTTGATTCCGGTTAGCGATGCGAAGGCCTTTTTCGAAAACTCCAGCCGCGTGGCGGCCTCAGGCGCTGTATTCAGGTTTGAAGCAATAATCACCATTGGTTGCATCGAGTTGATGGCAACATCATTTGGCCCCTCGGTCAAAAGCAAGGTGGCTCCGGCAATAACACGCACGGGGCGAAAACCGGACGTATCTGCAACTTTGAAGGGCAAAGACGCAATCTGGTCCGGCAAGCTTGCGGGCGCGCGAACAACCAAAGTACGCAGAGCTTTTTCCACATCGGCATCCGACAACGCACCTTTGGCACCATCCGGTATCTGGACCGTCACCATTGCAGTTGTGCTTTCGGCACCGACAAGCACAATCCACTTGCGATATTTGACGCCAGCTGCCACCTGACTGGCGCGGATCAGTTTTGAAACAACAGCGCCCTGCACCGACCATTCCTCAGGCCCGGATATGGTTTCTATACCCGTAGCCAGTAGGCCTTCCCGATTAAACCCCGCAGCGATTGTGGCATAGGCATCAACGGGAAGTTCGGTCACGACGATAGATGTGCCCTTGGCTGGGTCTTCGAAACCGCTGAAACTGGAAGATGGTACCAAACCGGCTGGCGGAACCAAGCCAATACCTGATCCACTTGGAAAAACCGCTTCTTGCGCAAATCCGGGTTGGGCGATCACCAACAAAACAAACAAGAGGCCGAAGACCCGTCCAACAAACTGCATTTATCAAATCCTGTTTTATTAACGCACAAATAGTAAGCACAGAACGATCCGGCAAGCGATTGGTTTCGCAAGTCCGGTCGACCATTCGTACAGCTGCGTTGAATTGCTCTCAGCTCAAATTCTTCTTGAAAAACTCAACCGTGCGGCTCCATGCAAGATCGGCAGTCTTCTTGTCGTAGCGCGCAGCAGAGGTGTCGTTGTTAAAAGCATGGTTCGCACCTTCATAGACATGAATCTCAAAGGTCTTTCCATTGGCTTCAAGCGCTTTCCTGTAATCCTCAATTCCGGCATTAATCCGTGAATCGAGACCCGCATATTGCAAAAGCAGGGGGGCTTTGATCTTTGCCACGTCTTCCGATTTCGGCTGACGACCATAATAGGCTACGCCTGCCCCAAGCTGTGGCGCATTGACAGCAAGATCGTTGACCATGCCACCTCCCCAGCAGAAACCAACAGCGCCAACCTTGCCATTCGATGATTTGATTTTGGCAAGATAGTCCAGAGAGGCGACGCCCTCTGCAATCGCCGTCTTTGAATCGAGCGCGCTTATCATGCCACGGGCTTTTTCCTCGTCCTCGGGCGTCCCACCCGCTGATGACAGAAGATCCGGCGCCATTGCCACAAAACCTTCAAGGGCCATACGCCGGGCAACGTCGCGAATATGGCCGTTTAACCCGCGATTCTCGTGGATGACGACAACTGCTGGAAGCTTACCAGACGCATCGGCAGGAACAGCCAGATAGGCCTTGATATCGCCGGAAGGTCCTGCAAACACGAGATCTTTGGTGAAGAGCCGTTTGTCTTCCGGTGCGATGATTGCAGCCTGAGCAGAATTTGCTGCGAGCATGGGAGCAATAACTGCCGCAGCGGCGCCCGAACCTGCAAGCTTTGTGAGCTTGTCCATGAAAGAGCGGCGGTCGAGCGTCAGGTGAGTATACTCATCAAACGCGTCGACCATCGCCTGGGTAATATTCGGATGCTTTGTTGGTTCGCTCATTTTACAATCCTTTTAGGGGAAATGCGCCGCCCCCTCCAATCAAGTCCTGACCCGATGCGACAGGATGCCGGTAGAAAGAGCAACGCCAAGTCCCGTGATAATTGCTGCTGCAATTTCCCAGACACCGAGCGCCTCGTCAAGGAAGATGGAGCCACCCACAGCAGCAAGCACCGGAGTGAGCGCGCTGAACGCGGCAGCCTGACTACCGCCCAGCGAACGAACGGCTATTCCGTAGGCAAGCATAGCAGCCAGCCCGGAGAGCACACCCTGGCTCAAAAACTGCAAGCCGATTTCAGACAGCGGTACATCCATGATCGTTGTGCCGAAAAAAGCAGCCAGCACCAGATGGATGATGAATGACCAGACAGCAATCAAAGCGCCACCCTGTAGAGCAGTCAGACCTGAACGCTTGAAAGCGTGGGTATAACCAGCCCATAGCAATGCGCCGAATGGCAGAAACACAAAGCTTACCCATGAAATCTGATGGCTGCCGATGGCTAGCGTCAGCAGAATGGCAAGCCCGGCAACAATGGCAGCAAGGCCAAGCCAGCGTGCGGCATCCGGGCGTTCGCCGAACAGGACAACCCCGATCAGTGCGGCTGCAAGGGGCATTGAACCGCCGAGCAGCACGCCTACGGCGGCGGCGGGCGTCGAATGAATGGCGAAGGTGGTGATCTGGAAGAACAATACGCCCGCGCCACAAACCATGATTGCGAGCAACGCCAAGGGAACATTGCGGGGCAGCAAGCCCGTCTTCAGCCATACCGGCGCCAGCACCAGCACGGGAAGACCGTAACGAATGAGCCCAAGATCGATAGTACCAAGATGCGTACCGCCGGAATGGCGGGTGGCAATGATCCACGTTGCCCAGATGAAGACCGTAACCAGAGCGCCGGCATAACCGGGAGCCAGAGAGGCGGATTTGTTGATTTCGGGTGAGATCGCAACCATTGAAATATCCTTTCAGATTAGTCTGAATGCGTTTCCATGGGAGCAATATAGAGCGAATGTCTCTGGCATGTCCTTGCAAGTTGATGCCACTTAACCTATGATTTCAGCTACTTTCGATAAGATTTAACCTTGTTAAAGGCAGAATATGCCAAATCTTGATAAATTCGATATTGGTATTCTTGAGGCACTGCAAGGTGATGCACGGGCCACAAATGTCGAGATTGCAGAAAAGGTGAATCTGTCACCTTCTCCTTGCCTGCGGCGCATCCGAAATCTGGAAAAGTCCGGTGTCATTCGAGGTTACCGCGCCGATATTGATCGCAAGGAAGTCGGACTTGGACTGACCGTCTTTGTGGAAATAAAGGTGGGACAGCACAGCAAGGCAAACTCCGAACTTCAGCAAGCGGCTTTGATCGCCATGCCGGAAGTGACCGGCGCGTTCCTTATTTCAGGAACAGCGGATTTTCTTGCTGAGGTGGTGGTGGAAGACCTTTCCGCCTATGAGCGGTTTCTTACGGAAAAACTGCTGGTCCTGCCCGGCATATCGGACATTCGCTCAAACTTTGCCATTCGCACAATCAAGACCAACAGTCCCTTGAAACTACCGCAGCGCTGAATCAGGATTCGCAGAAGGTAATCCGATTGCTGAACGGGTCAGTAACGGTGACTTCTCGTCCCCAGGGTGCTTCTTCAAGACCAGGTTTCATGAAACGGTAGTCTTGGGAATGCAGTTCCTTATGGAAAGCCTCAATGCCTGTCATGCGGACATAGACCCGCGCGCCGGGGCTGGCATCACCTGAATGCTCGCTAAGATGCAGTGTCAGATCGGAACGTGATACCTGACAATAAAGCGGAAAATTGTCTCCAAACCGATGCTCCCAATCGAGCGTGAAGCCAAGAAAATCGAGATAGAATTCCCGGGCTTTAGAAACATCAAAGATACGGAGGATGGGATTGGCAGGTCCGAACGAGATACCTTCTTTCGGGGCTGGTTCATCGGCAATTTTGGCCGCAAGCACATTCCAACTATCGAAACCGAAACCGGCTGCGACGAGTTCAAGCCCCTCACCGTGAGAAATTTTGATATTCTTTTCGTCCAGAGCGTTGCGCAGCGATTTGGCAATAGCCTTGGCGTCATTGAAAGTACGCATAATCATTCCTTCGTCGTCGGTGAATCTGGAAAGTCAGTGCTCGCATTGCCGACCAGTTCACCTTTCAAAGGATGAAGCCAAGCTTATTTATTCGATACATTCACCGTAACCCGAAGGCCGCGAGCGGCTGGCTGTATCAGCCGCTTGCAGCAATATTCCTGCTTCGGATTACCGTCAATCTCATTTTGGCAGAGTATAGGCGATGACATAATCCCCCGGCTTTGTGCCGACCGAACCATGGCCACCCGCAACAATGACCACATATTGCTTGCCATCATCCAAGGAGAAGGTCATCGGCGTTGACTGGCCACCGGCAGGAAGGCGAGCCTCCCAAAGCTGCTTGCCATCAGTCACGTTATAGGCGCGCAGATAATCATCAACCGCGGCCCCGAGAAACGCAACGCCACCGGCTGTGATGATCGGACCGCCAATGCCCGGCACCCCAACCTTGAATGGCAATGGCACTGGCGAGGAATCCCGCACAGTGCCATTGCGGTGCTTCCAAGCGATCTTGCCCGTGCGCAGATCGGCACCGGCGACATAGCCCCATGGCGGCGACTGGCAAGGCAGGCCAAGCGGTGAAACAAATGGACCCATCACCACCGCGTAAGGAGCGCCCTCATTGCGGTTAAGCCCCTGCTCGCTGCCCTTGGTGCCAACGCCGGGCGGAGGCACATCGGCGCGTGGCACAAGACGCGAGGTAAAGGCAAGATATGTCGGCATGCCGAACATGATCTGCCGTTCCGGGTCAACTGCGACGCCGCCCCAGTTGAACACGCCAAAATTACCCGGATAGACGAGTGATCCTTGCAATGATGGCGGAGTATAGCGCCCTTCATAGCGCAATTTCAGGAATTCGATCCGGCAGACGAGCTGGTCGAACATGGACACGCCCCACATATCCTTGCCCGTCAACGGTGGCGGCGAGAATGTCAGGTCCGAAATCGGCTGCGTGGGAGAGGTAAAGTCACCCTCGATAGCGCCTGTCGGCGCGGGAATTTCCTTGATCGGAATGATCGGCTCGCCCGTACGGCGGTCGAGAACATAGAGATCGCCCTGCTTGGTTGGTCCTACCAGTCCCGGCACTGTGCCATTGACCGTATTGATATCAACTAGCGTTGGTTGTGCAGGAACATCCATGTCCCAAAGATCATGATGGACAGTCTGGCGCACCCAGCGCATCTGACCGGTATTAAGATCAAGCGCAACGATTGAGGACGAGAATTTCTCCACATTTGCGGAGCGCCCAGCACCAAGCTGGTCAGGTGTCTGATTTCCAAGAGGTACATAGATCAGACCAAGCTTTTCATCGGCACTGGAAACAGACCAGCTATTGGGAGAATTATGCGTGTAGGTCTGTCCATCCGGCAAAGGTGTCGTTACATCCGGATTGCCGGAATCCCAGTTCCACACAAGCGCGCCAGTATTGATATCGAAAGCGCGGATAACACCGGATTGCTCCTTGGTTGAATAATTATCATTGACCGCACCGCCGATTATGATCTTTCCCGCCGCAACAACAGGCGGCGATGTGGAATAGTAATAGCCTGCGGGGTTATAGGGCATGCCTTTTTCAAGATGCAGCGTGCCCTTGTCAGCAAAGGACGAACAAATCTGGCCATTGGCCGCATCAAGCGCAATCAAACGCGCGTCGGACGTCGGCAGATAGACGCGTTCGGCACAAGGCTGGCCTGGCGTGGCAGCAGAATCGGCATAATAGGAAACACCGCGGCAGGTCTGGTGCTGACGATCGGGATTCATGCCGGAATTGGAATCAAACTTCCACTTTTCCTTGCCTGTTGCCGCATCAAGCGCGATGGCCCAATTGTGCGGCGTGCAGATGAAAAGTGTATCGCGAACCTTGAGCGGCGTGACCTGATAAGTGGTCTCGCCAACATCCTCCGGCAACTTGACGTCGCCAGTCTGATAGGTCCAGGCGACTTGCAGCTTGTCAACGTTTTCGGTGGTGATCTGCTTCAACGGTGAATAACGCTGACCATAGGGCGTACGCCCATATTGGTGCCAATCGCCCTCCGGCATATTGCCGCCCAGATCGACAGTATCCGAGACAATTTCCCTGCTCAATTCACCCGTAATTTGCAAAGGATCCTGGGTCATCGAATAGCCTGCAACAACCAGCGCCACAACAACAGCAACGGACAACGACAGAGCCGGAACAGCGGAGGAAGAACCAGAACCGCTTGCAGATGAATTCAAGCCCCGCCTGATCCATGGTGTGAGCAGCCACAGGCCAAGGATCATGATGACGCCGCCGCGTGGCGCAAGCTGCCACCAGTCGAAGCCGATTTCCCAAATGGCCCAGCCAAGCGTTCCTACCACCAGCAGAGCATAAAGCAGCAGAGCGGATGACCGCCTACGGAAGAGCAGAAAAGCAACCACAAGGAACGCAAGCGCAGCAATGATATAATACCAACTGCCGCCCAGGACAGCGAGCCATACACCGCCGACGCCAAGAGCCGCGCCAATGAGAAGGAAAACGAGTGCCGTGAGAGTGATTGCCATGAGGAAAGTCCCTTTCCGATCTCAATCAAAACCAGATGATCCTGACATGAGGCGACGAATGTTGCCATCGGCTGTCAAAACCTTGAAGTCACGAGTCATTAATCAAAATGGGTAGGCTCATAAATCGAGTGACGCAATATCCTGACTTGATATTTCAACCGCCCACTTCAATTGAAAGTGGGGGGCTAATTGCAATTGTTCTCTTTTTGTATCGCATTTTTCTGGTTTTTCGGTACCGAATCACTACATTGGGTTCAAATGTCTGGATTACCTGACGATATTCCGTTTTTCGACGAACCTGATGCGCCCCGCCAGCCTTCGGGCATAGCTGCACGCGCCATGCAGGCGCGTAGTGCACCACCTTATCTCAATGGACTTAACCCCGAACAGCGACTGGCGGTTGAAACCACCGAAGGGCCTGTACTCGTTCTGGCTGGTGCTGGCACTGGCAAAACACGGGTTCTGACTTCCCGTATTGCGCATATCCTTTCGCTCGGCAAAGCTTGGCCAAGCCAGATACTCGCCGTCACCTTCACGAATAAAGCAGCACGCGAGATGAAGGAGCGCATTGGCGTTCTCGTCGGCGGTGCTGTCGAAGGCATGCCATGGCTCGGCACGTTCCACTCCATCGGCGTCAAGCTATTGCGCCGCCATGCGGAACTCGTGGGGTTGCGCTCCGATTTCACCATTCTGGATACGGATGATGTCATAAGGCTGATCAAGCAGATCATTCAGGCGGAAGGGCTGGACGACAAGCGCTGGCCCGCCAAGCAATTTGCGCTGATGATTGATGGCTGGAAGAACAAAGGGCTCGGACCCTCCGAAATTGCTGAAGGCGATGCCCGGTCGTTTGCCAATGGTAAGGGCCGCGAACTTTACACCGCCTACCAGAACCGTCTGAAAACATTGAATGCCTGCGATTTTGGCGATTTGCTATGCCATCCAATCCGGATGTTCCGCGCCTATCCCGATATCCTCAAGGAATATCACGCCAAGTTCCGCTATATTCTCGTCGACGAGTATCAAGACACCAATACCGCGCAATATATGTGGCTGCGCCTCATCGCACAGGGTTCGAAGAATGTCTGCTGTGTCGGCGATGATGACCAGTCGATCTATGGCTGGCGCGGGGCAGAGGTAGACAATATTCTACGCTTCGAAAAGGATTTCCCGGGCGCAGTCGTGATCCGGTTGGAGCGCAATTATCGCTCTACCGCGCATATTCTTGGCACCGCATCGCATCTCATTTCCCATAATGAGGGACGGCTTGGCAAAACGCTTTTCACCGATGCCCCAAACCCGGAAGATGCCAAGGTCAATGTGCATGCCGGCTGGGATTCCGAGGAAGAGGCTCGGGCAGTCGGCGAAGAGATCGAACAAGCGCAGCGCAAAGGCCACAATCTCAATGATATTGCCATTCTTGTGCGCGCTTCCTTTCAGATGCGCGAGTTTGAAGACCGCTTTGTCACGCTAGGTCTGAATTACCGCGTTGTCGGTGGTCCACGCTTTTACGAGCGCATGGAAATACGCGATGCACTGGCCTATTTCCGCGTTGTTGCGCAGGGTTCCGACGATCTGGCGCTGGAGCGCATTATCAATAATCCCAAGCGCGGTCTTGGCGAAGCTGCAATCCGGCAGGTGCATGATTATGCCCGCGCCAAGGACATCGGCATGCTTGATGCAGCCGCAGATCTTGTTGAAACTGAGGAGTTGAAGCCCAAGCCGCGCTCGGCTTTACGCGAAGTGGTGGAAAATTTCCGGCGTTGGCAGTCGCAAATTGATTCCGTACCCCACACGGAACTGGCGGAAAAGATTCTCGACGAATCCGGTTATACCGCCATGTGGCAGGCAGACCGCTCAGCCGAAGCGCCGGGTCGCCTCGAAAACCTTAAAGAGCTTATCCGCTCTATGGAAGAATATGAATCACTGCGCTCTTTCCTTGAGCATGTCGCGCTGGTCATGGATGCTGAGCAGAACGAAAATCTCGATGCTGTAAACATCATGACGCTGCACTCGGCAAAAGGGCTGGAGTTTGAAACGGTCATTCTTCCTGGCTGGGAGGAAGGTCTGTTTCCGCATCAGCGTGCGCTGGATGAAGGTGGACGCTCCGGGCTGGAAGAAGAACGCCGTCTTGCCTATGTCGGGCTTACCCGTGCCAAGAAAAACCTGCATATCTGGTTTGTTTCCAACCGCCGTATCCATGGTCTGTGGCAATCCACCATCCCTTCCCGCTTCCTTGAAGAACTCCCCGAAGCGCATGTCGAAGTAATCGCCGGTGGCGATAGCTATGGTGGATATGGCGGGCGCGGAGGCTATGGCCAGTCGCGCTTTGATCGCGCCGATCCTTTTGAAAACAGCTACTCAACGCCCGGTTGGCAAAGAGCCCAGCAGAACCGTTCTGACGCCACACGCAATAATTGGGGCTCGCGCTCGGGCGCACGTGTGGAGCGAATAGGCTATGGCGAGACGGATTCCGGCCATGGCGCAGGGCGCGGCTCGGTTAAAGGACGCATGATTGATGGCGAACTCGTCGCCAAATCCGTCAGTGAAACGCCATCAAATTTCGATGTTGGCGACCGTGTATTCCATATCAAATTCGGCAATGGCAATGTCTCATCCATCGAAGGCAACAAGCTGACGATCGACTTCGACAAGGCCGGACAAAAACGCGTGCTGGATAGTTTCGTGAAGGGGATTTGAACGATTATCCTGCCAAATCATCAAGTGTCACATTTAATATCGTCGCAATACGTTTCATCACTGATAATGATCCATCTTTTGAACCATTTTCAATTTCGGAAAGATATGGTTGCGAAATTCCTGCTGCCTGCGACAGCGCCACAGCTGTCATGCCGCGCCACTTCCGGAAAACTCTTACCGGGTTCTCACCTTGCACGAGAGCGAACACCACATCTTCGGGAAATGTCTCTTCATCGCCCCTTGCGATAGCATCTCGAATGTTCAATGCTTCCACAAGTTCCTTTATGGAATGACTATCTTTGCCAAGCGAGACATCATCCAAACGGGTGACAATTGCTTTCAAAGCGAGAAAATCGTCTTCTGAAATCATCGCATAACGCTGATCACTGCCCGGAGGCATTATATAGCTTACCTTCAATTCACCCATTTTTGCCTCAATCATAGACACTACTCCGCGGGCCGATTTTAACGATTGTAAGCACGTTTCCATCCTCATCAAAAATAACGCGCCACTCACCAACCCGAAGGCGCTTTAGCCCCAAGCCCTGCAAGGTTTTCACATTATTTTTCAAACTTGCAGGATCATCCGCATAAGCACGGATTTTCCTCATAATTTTTTCAGCTTCGTTCTTCGGGATTCGTCGCAGCAACTGCGACGATTCTTTGCTATATGCAATATTTCTCATTACAATTATTACCAATAGCTATAAAATGCAATAGACTTCAATTATCCCACTGTACCTTTTCGAAATGCCCAAACAAGCAATTGCTACGATTAGAGCAATTCCCGGAAAAGTGTGTAGCAGTTTTCCGTCCGGAATTGCGTAAAAACAAAGACTTAGAGCGTCGTTTTGAATCTATCAGAGCGCAGAACGCTCTAGAGACTGACCAAACCAACCTTCGTTTTGAACGCTGCCATGTCCCAAGCGGGTCCGGGGTCTGATTTGCGCCCGGGGGCAATATCGTCATGGCCCATGATATCTTGGATCTTATAGGCGGCGCAGATTGCCCGCGCTGCCGCTTGCGCTGTTTTAATCTGCGCCTTGGTGAAAACCTCCCAGCCACAATCCGGCACACCGAATTTATGGCGCGCCTCGATAATTTTGGAACGAACAACATCAACGCCCGTCCATGAAATCCAGCGGTCCTCAATTTTCTTGAGTGGCCCCCAATTTTCCATTTCCATGCCGATCGAGGAATTGTTCAAGCCGGAATAGAGCACGCCATTTTTCCCAGTCCATTGGCTTTTGCCCGCGTGCCACGCCACCCTGTTGAATGGAACACATTGCTTTACAGTCCCGTCACGACGGATAACTAGATGGGCCGAAACATTAGCCGATTTTCTAGCGAAATAGCTGGCAATATCCGAGTCAGGACCGCTGGCCGTATAGTGAATGATCAGAAATTTTGGGGAAAGCTGCCCACCAATATTGGGCGATGGGATGAAGGGAATCGCACTGGATCCGACATGTAGTCTGTGGCTTTTAACCGCGAAATTCATGAAAAAATTCCTCAAAACAATATGAGTATCCATATAATAAGTTTTAATTCCTATTCGTCAATGAAAAAGATGCCGCTTGTAGCGGCACCTTTCAGGTTTTCTGATTATTCCGGCTTGCCCTTTGTCCAGGTAGCATTGCCTGCAAATAGCGGGATTGTGGATATGGATGTTTTGGCCGAACCATCCTGAACCTGACTGGCGTGAGCCAGATAAATCAGCGTGTTGTTCGCCTTGTCATAAATGCGGGTGATAATGAGCTTCTTCCATATCAGGCTGGTGCGCTCCGAAAACACGCGTTCGCCGCCCTCATCCAGTTCAATATCACCGATCACGACCGGACCAGTCTGCTGGCATGAAATAGAGGCATTGGACGGATCTTCGAACCAGTTCCCCTTTTGCAGCCGATCAATGACGCCGCGTGAGAACGAGGCGAGATGGCAGGTGACGCCCTGCACTTTCGGATCCGTCACAGCATCAATGACAATATCATTGCCCAGCCAATCGACGCCGACTTTACCCACCTCTTCCGCATGGGAGGGCAATATAGAGGCGGCCAAAAGAGCCAGGGCAGCAAGACTACGCTTCATCGAAATCTCCAGAAAATTGTGGCAGAACTCATAAGCCTCAGTTGGGGACTGAGCAGGTGGAATGCAACCAGAACGAGGATGGACCGCTAACGTTCCCACTTGGCGAGAAAATCCTCGATGCTCAGTGACTGGATATCAGCAATTGCATCAAACAGAACCGTATGCGGCCAATCCCACCAGGCAAGCTTGATCAGGCGGATGGCTATCTCTTGGGAAAAGCGCGGTCGAATGGGCCTTGCAGGATTACCAGCTACGATCATATAGGGCGCGACATCTTTGGTAACGACGGCATTGGCACCAATGACCGCGCCATGACCAATAGTAATTGCTGGCATGATAACCGCGCCATGACCGATCCATACATCATGACCAATGCTGACGCGCTTGCCTTGTCTGCGCGCACGAAAATCAGCGTCTATGCCCTGAAATTTGAAAAACTCATTGGGGCGATAGCTGATTTTATGGGTTGTCACCCGCTCCATAGGATGTTCGAGAGCGTTGATACGCACATTGGGAGCAATGGAGCAGAACCGGCCAATATCGGCATATATGCCCTCACTGTGACGCTCAATATAGGAAAAATCCCCCATGGTAACGTCGCGTAGGATGACGCGCTCGCCCACTTCCGCATATTTGCCAAGCTTGACGCCCTTCAGATGCGCGCTCGGATGGATGCGCGGCTGCGGGTTGAGAAAGCGAGGATCATCAATTTCAGTCATTGCGGTTTCCCGGATCAGGTCAGTGCAATTCTTTTGCACAAATGATGCACCGTTGCCTATGGCGAAAATCCTGATAGGGGTAGCCGACACATGCCTTTCCGAAAGCAAACGCCCATGACGACCCAGACCCGCCTTTTCATTACTGCCGGCAAGGCCGAAGCCGAGCGGCTGTTTATCTTGCTGGAAAATGCTTTCGAAGATGATGGCCTGCCAATCTCCTCAGCGGAGATCGATGAGGATCGCGAGATATATGAAGTTTCGGTCTATACGTTTGAACCGGAAGAAATTGAAACTCGCATGATCGACACCGTTGGCAAGAATTGGCCCGTCGAGCGCGAACAGGTACCTGATATTGATTGGGTTGCGCATTCGCTGGAAGGCTTGAAGCCGGTGCGCGCCGGGCGATTCTTTGTGCATGGCTCACATGACCGCCACAAGCGCCGTATCAATGATCTCGGCATTGAAATCGATGCCGGGCAGGCCTTTGGCACCGGCCACCACGGCACGACATCCGGCTGTCTTGATATGATCGGCGAAGTGATCCGCCGCGAACACCCACGAAATGCGCTTGATCTGGGAACAGGAAGTGCGGTTCTGGCCATCGGCATTGCAAAGCTCGCGCCTATTCCCGTTCTGGCGACAGATATCGATCCTGTCGCTGTTGCTGTTGCACGGGAAAACGTGGTGAAGAACGGTGTTGCTTCGCGGGTTCGCACCGAAACAGCTACCGGCTTCCATCATCCGGCGATGCGCGGTTCGGCGCCCTTCGACCTGATTGTCGCCAATATTCTGGCACGGCCATTGATGATGCTCGCGCCCGAAATGCGCAAACATCTTGGCTGGGGCGGCTCGCTGATCCTTTCGGGTATTCTGGAAACCCAACGCGAAAAAGTACTCGCCGCCTATCGTGTGCAGGGGCTTTTCCACGTGAAGACCCTCCGCCGCGAGGGCTGGGTAACGCTGCATTTGAAAGCGCGCGCAACTTACTAACCCATGGGCTAAATGCTTCTTTGGTATAATTGACATCTTTATCTCGTTATAGGAATATATACCTTTAACGAGGATTTATTTCATGAGCGCATTATTTCCCTATCTGACTGAAATCCACCACCTCAGAAACCAAGTCGCAGCAGATAGCGCCAATCTTAAACATATGCGGCTGGCTCCACTTAATACCTTTCCCCGCATGCAAATTCGCCAGCTTGAGTTGGGGCTCGATTCTCGCAAGTCACGGTTACGCTTTCTCGAAGCAGCTGAACGGAAATTCAATGCCAATCAGCCGCGCGTGCCTGCAGGCCATTCAGACGGAGGGCAATGGACAAATGGCAATGGTGGATCATCACTGCCGCATGATCAGAATGTAAAACCAATGAAAGTTGACTTTTCAGGAGTTAGGCCAAGGGCAGATACGCAGCAGCCGATCAAGCCTATGCCGGACTTTAGATCGGGACGTCAGACAGGTAGAAGCGGCGGTCCTGCAATTGCTGCCGAAATATTGCGCCAGTTACCTGACACAGACCCATTGAATTCATCATTCCGGGGTACAACCCAGGAGGCTTTGGACCGCTACAATTGGTTGCTCCAAAATGCACCAAAGAGTATTGTTCCCGCACTACACTTTACACCCCACGAGTTTAAGCCAGGCGAAGGGCCCAAACTGGAAAAAGTCGTGGTACCTATGTTGCGTGAACAGGTTGAGGGAGCCTGCCCACTATATAAGGCAGTTCAGACACAAGTGAATCTGGCAGCTCGGGCAGCAGGAAAGATATCAGACTATCGTTCCGCAGCGGAATTCGGCACAAGAATGCATACGATTCTCAAGGATAATATTGTCCGCAACTACAACGGACGTCTAATACCCGAACGATCATTCTTAAAGTATGCTGAGGAACTGTCGGAAAATAATTACGGAGAAAATGGTGTAAGATATGGTCTTCCAGCATCACTACGCCTCGATATCCTCGAGAAGGTTAAAAATGGTGTTGTTTGCGTTTACGATCTCAAAGCGGGCAAAAAAGGTCTCACACCCGCTAGAATGGTAGAGATCGGCCAATCTGTGCAAAAGAATTTTTCAGGACCATACCGCATCTTCATTATCCCAATCCAACCTGAGCTAGATTATTGACAACAGCCGCACATGTGAAACAGGCCATAATGCCCTTGCTGGAGCGCCATTCCGATCTGGCGCTCCTTGGACGCATGCTGGTTTTGACACCGGTACGCAATGTTCTCCGCTTTATCTGTATAGATCGGCGATCCAACCCCAATATTTTTGTGGTAGACACAGCGGTTACACTATCATTTCTCGGGTTGAATCATTGGCCTTTAAGCGGAGGACGTCTTCTCTACATACATCAACGTTTATGGGACATCCGCGACCTGAAATCTATCGAGCTCATGCGCAATATCATTGAGGAGGCCTTACCAGAACTGCGCCGAATAAACTCTATAGATGACTATGTAACCCACCGTAGCAATGATCCTGAAAACTCCTGGTATTTTCTTCGAAATGCCAGTCTGCGCGCAATAGCCGCCTTAGCGAACGGTGATCTTGATCTTGCAATTTCTTTTGTTGAAGAAGGCATTACAAGTGGTCAGCTGGGTAGGAAACCAGACTACTACAATGCGCTGATATCTCGTGATCGGGCAGCCTTGTTGATGAATCTACAAGAAAAACAAGCTTTCATGATCAAGAATCTCAAGCTCGAAAAATACTGGGAGCCCACACCCTTTCCGCTTGAACTCAAAGACTAAAACACCTCGAGCGATTAAACCGGTTGCTAAATTCAATGCTCCATTGCGCAGAGCAAATGGGGAAGATAGGTTTCGACCCAAACAAAAGAGGTCGATATCATCATGTTCCAGTCGTTTGAGGTGTCCAGCAATCCAGCTACCGGCGCACCGCGTGTTGCAAAATTACGAGCTGAACTCGAAGGCTTGAAGCTCGATGGTTTTCTCGTGCCCCGTGCAGACGAGCATCAGGGTGAATATGTTCCTGCCCGCGCGCAACGTCTGGCTTGGCTGACGGGCTTTACCGGTTCTGCGGGCGTTGTTCTGGTGTTGAAGAACAAGGCGCATCTTTTCGTCGATGGGCGTTACACTTTACAGGCGGCAGATCAAACCGACCCTTCCGTCTTTACGATTGAAAGCCTTATCGATACGCCGCCTGCGGTCTGGCTGCGCAGTATTGAACGTCCGCTGACCATCGGCTTTGATCCATGGCTGCACACAATCAGCGAAACAAAAGCCTTGCGCGAAGCGCTGGAGAAAAATGGCGGCAGCCTCGTCGCCGTAAAGGATAATCTTGTCGATCTTATCTGGGACGATCAGCCTGCCCCACCGCTTGAAGCAGTGACGATCCAGCCGGAAAAATATGCCGGCAAGCTTGCCAAAGTGAAACTGCATGAATTGGCGGATGCTGTCGGCAAAGCCAAAGCGGATGCAACCATTTTGACAGACCCATCCTCGATTGCGTGGACGTTCAACATTCGCGGCAATGATGTGAGCAATACGCCTTTGCCCTTGGCCTTTGCACTCATCCCCGCAAATGGCGAGCCCTTGCTTTTCATCGACAAGCGCAAGCTGCCAATGGAAACAGAGGCCTATTTGACCCAGCTCGCCACATTGCGCGCGCCGTCAACGCTCGATAATGACGTTGCCGATTTTGCTGCTCAGGGTCACACTGTCATGCTCGATCCGGCGCTGGCAGCGGAAAAGCTGCGGCTGATCATCGAAAAAGCTGGCGGCAAAATCGTCGAAGGTCTCGACCCCGCGCGCCTGCCGCGTGCCATTAAAAACAAAACCGAGCTGGAAGGCGCACGCAAGTCGCATGAGCGTGACGGCGTGGCCATGGTCTCCTTCCTGTCATGGATTGACCATCAGGCACCGGGCACGATTGACGAAATCGACGCTGCGACCAAACTCGAAGAAACGCGCCACGAGATTGCTCAAGGCTTCCAGATGCCGCTCGAAAATCTGTCATTCGACAGCATTTCCGGTGCTGGCCCAAATGGCGCATTTGCGCATTATCGCGTCAACACGGAGTCAAACCGCAAGCTGCAGGATGGCGAGCTCTATTTGATTGATAGTGGCGGCCAGTATCGCGATGGTACAACCGACATTACCCGGACATTGCCGGTTGGCACGCCAACAGCGGATATGAAAAAGAAGTTCACACTGGTTTTGAAGGGCATGATTGCCATTTCAACCGCACGTTTTCCGAAAGGAACGCGCGGCATGGACATTGACGTTCTTGCCCGCATTGCTTTGTGGAAACAGGGCTATGATTACGGCCATGGCACAGGGCACGGTGTCGGCTCTTTCCTCTCCGTGCACGAAGGCCCGCAAAATATTTCGAAGCGGGGCACCCAGGAACTCTTGCCGGGCATGATTCTTTCCAATGAACCTGGATATTACAAGCCGGGTGGCTATGGCATACGCACAGAAAATCTGCTGATTGTTACGGAGCCACAAGTGCCTGAAGGTGGCGATTTGCCGATGATGGGGTTTGAGACAATTACCCTGTGCCCCATCGACAAGCGGCTCATCGATACAAGCCTGCTTGTTCGCGAAGAACTGGTATGGCTTGATGCCTACCATGCCAAGGTCCGGGAAAAATTACTGCCTCACACCAGCGGTGAAGCGCGCGAATGGCTCGTCAATGCGACAGAACCATTCGGCCACGAAGGATAATTCAGGTAAACTGGCGCAGCAGGATGATGACTGCTGCGCCAATCAAAAACATGGTCAGCGCATTGAAGCGCACTGACACAAGTCCGGCAATGGCAAGTGCCACAAGGCCTCGCCAATCGGCATTGGCCGCGGCGGGCGCAACCAGCGTCGTCAAGACCGCTGCCGGCACTGCATTCAACGCGACTTCAACGCGTGGATGCACCCGCTCAAAGCGCGAAAGCACGAGATGGCCGCCTATGCGGGTTAAAAAAGTGGCAACCGCGCCCGCAATAATGATCCAGAAAATCGATGACATCAGCGTTTTTCCTTTGCCGGCTCAGGCTTGGCAAGAATGACCGCCATGAGGATACCCGCGACGGCACCTATGCTGACATGCCAGGGCGATCCAATGGTCTTTGCGGCAATGATTGATGCAATGGCACTGGTAATGACAATCGGTCCCCAATTGGTCCGTTTGCGGAACCCCATCACCAACCCAAGGAAATAAATGGGAAGCAGCATATCGATACCCAGCGCATGCGTATCCGCAATGAGATTACCAAAAAGCCCGCCAATAAAAGCCTCAACGACCCACATTACATAGATCGGTGTAGCAACGCCGAGATACCAGATGAAGGTTACCGGCTTTCCGGACTCTGCACGCTTTTCGGTTTCAGCATATTGCGGATCAGTCAGCAAAAAATAGCTGAGCATTGCTTCTAATGGCTTGAAATGTCCGATACGACGGCCAACCGCTGCCGAATAAAGAACATGTCGGAAATTAACCGCGAAGATGGAAAAGACGATGAGCCAAGCAGGGATATGCTGTCCAAACAGCTCAATTCCGACCATTTGGCTGGCACCGCCAAATATGGCAGCACTCATAAGTACAGTTTCGAACAGAGAAAAGCCCTGATCAATCGCAAGTGCACCAAACAATACCCCGAATGGCGCGGCCGCAATCATGATCGGCAGCCCTTTGGCAAACCCTTCCCAAAATTGCGTGCTTTTCCTCACTGGAACAGCCTGCGATGGCTTCTGCTGATATATATGTTCATCCATGTCCCCCATCTAGGCCACCGAGCTTATTCTGTCACGTTAGTTTTGTTGATGGCTATCATCAATCTCAGACACGGTCGCATCTTGTCGGTGATGTCTCGGCTCTTTAGATTTCCAGTTGAAGAGCGGAGGAGCAATCATGGCGCATATTATTAATAGGGAAGTTTGGGAAGATCTCCCGCTAAGCTGGCATGGGGAAATTACCGGCAAGCCCTATGGCACCAATGTGTCGATTATATTCAACAATCAGGAACGCGTCGGCGCCGGACCACGACTGCATAAACACCCCTATACTGAAACCTTCATCATACGCAGAGGGCGGGCGCGCTTCACGGTGGGCGAGGAAATAATCGATGCCGAGGAAGGGCAAATCGTGGTGTGTCCGGCGAACACGCCGCACAATTTCAAAAATCTGGGACCAGGCGCGCTGGAAACGATCGATATTCACGCCAATGAAGTGTTCGTCACTGAATGGCTGGAGTAGCTTAATTATGCGGTACGGCTCCCCGCCTGGGCAGGGAGCCATGCCAATTTTAATCAGAATTTCTGTGTCAGCGACACACGGAAGCTACGGCCAACTTCGGAATAGCGGTCTGCTATAGCAAGGTTGATGCTGTCTGGCACGTCGGTTGCGGACCAATATTTCTTGTCGAATACGTTGAATACACCAACTTGCAGCTTCATACCTTTGGCAAATTTCGGCTCCCAATAGGCAGTTGTATCGACAATGCCATAACCTGGGGCAACAAAACCACCCTGGCTCACCTTGTCGCGTCTGGCAGCCATGGTCAGGGACACATCGGCGCCCCAGCTATCAGCCGCATAGCCAAGACCAACAATGGCGCGGATTGGTGGAATAGAGTTCAGATACTCATCTGTCTTGGTGTCCTTGCCTTCAACAAACGCAATGGATGTCCATGTCGTCCAATTATTAGCGAAGTTCACGCGCCCACTCAGTTCCGCACCATAAATCTGTACGCGGCTAAGGTTCTCATAGCCCGTAATACCACCAACCGGATACTCGCCACCGGGAGGTGCGATAGTCACGTCATGGATGAAGTTGCGGTAGTAATTGTTGAATATGCTGGCTGACAGCGCATAGGTGCCATCATCATATTTGGTACCAATTTCGAAACCATTGCTGGTCTCTGCCTTCAGGTCCGGATTACCGATTCTCGCATAGGAACCGGGAGCGCCATAATTCTGGTAAAGCTCCATCGCCGAGGGCATGCGGAAGCCCTGCGCCCATTGAGCATAGAAATCGAGATTATTATTTGCGTGCCATGTCGCACGAAGCTTGGGCGTGAAGCGGGAATCGCTGTTTGACGCAGGCAAGCCGCCATCATAATTCGGCCCCCTCTCGTAAGCTGCCGTCGACTGCGGGCTGTGCTCATACCAGTCAAAACGACCACCCGGCGTCAGCGTCAGCTTGCCGTTGAGAAGCTCGATATCGTCCTCGACATAGAGGCCAAATCCAGTAGTTTCCACATCAGGCATATCGGACGCATTCGAGTGCAGCATTTTGCACGATTGCGGGCCGAATGGTGAGGGAATTCTTGTCCAATCAATATCCGGACAATTGTCCACACCCGCTGAATACTGATGGAGATCCTGGCGGTAAATTTCCGCTCCAATACGGAACTTGTGCTCAATGCTGCCAATCTCGACAGTCTTGCTCGCATTGCCGGTAAAGCCGTAAGCGTCAAGCTCCAACTCATTGTCGCGCTTATAGATGCCGAAAGGATAGCCATAGCGGAAAGGATCACGCGGTATGATGGACGCTCTGCTGTCCCGCAGGCGAATTGCATCAGTGGTATTATTCAGAGTCTGCCGGGTCCAGTAAGCGACGGCGTGCGCCTCATCAAGCCAACCGGTTTTATCCGGCGCGACATAATCATAGCTGCCCGAAATGCGGATACGCTCTGACTCTTCGCCCGACTGGAATTTCCCACGCTCATAGGAAGACGTTGTGCCAATGAAGTTCTCGCCGTCCTGTTCGCGATTGGAGATTTCTCCAGTCAAACCAAAACGATGGCCACCCTCCACGTTCTGATAGAGCTTTACCAGCAAATTGCGTTGGTCGACGTCGAGAGGATTCGGCTCTGTGCGTCCGGCGCCGTAACCGCCAATATCACCCATGCGGTCCTTTTCATGACCTGTCGTGTAGCCGCCCTGAACAAGCAACTCAGTGTCATTGATGCGCGTTGCAGCCGCAATATTTGTCCGCCAGCTGCGGCTTGAATCATCATAGGTGCCCTTGGTCCAGACACCCCAATTCTTTCCCTCACCAATAATATCAACAGGGTCCAGCGTGTGTATCTGGATAACCCCACCAAGTGCGCCAGAGCCATAACGGCTGGAATCGGTACCCTTGGTGATGTTGATCTTGGAAAGGCCGTCAAAGCCGAACGTATCCAGCCCGCCTTGCGTGCTGCGTGGATCGGAAATCCATGGCACACGAATTCCATCAAGGGTGGTCAATACGCGATTCTGATCCAGCCCGCGGAGGTTGATACTCTTGGAGGTGGAATTGTAATTAACGCCTGCATCAACCCGTCGGCCGAGGTCTTCAAAGTCTTGGACCATACGGTTTTGGATAACTTCGCGGTCAACAGTATTTGTCAGGACAGTCGCTTCGTCGCCGCCCGGTTTGTTTTTAAGAACGATGGGTGCAAGCGTGATATTCTCGCCATCAGCAGGAGCGGTCTGCGCCGCCGCAATCCCCGAGCCCAATCCAAGCGCCAAAATCGTACCGGCGCTACCACACATAAGGCGTGCAAACAGAATCTTACCCAAAACCATAACAAGTCCCCGCGAGAGAATGCTTGGCTGGCTGGACCTGCGATAGGCGATCGCGAGATGTCGGTGGCTTGCTGAGCGAATAATGCACGCAATTACGTGCAACTGGCGCTAGCTACTTAAACTTTACCATTTAAGTCAAGATTAATTGCACAGAATATTTCCATATGTTTCAGCGAGGAGACATATGTGACAAGAAGGACACAATTGCTAACTGCAACAAGCTTTTTAAGCAGGGAGCGTGCCTTGAATTGCCCTGCCCCAATCAATAAGCGGCTTGGCGCGCAATGCAAAATCAAACAGGTCATCCGCCAGCTCCGGAGATGTAATTCTCGCAGGTTCAATCGTATGGCGCACCATGAAATGCCGGTTGCGCAATGCTTCAATAAGATCGGCATCCGTCACCTCCTCAAACCCACGGGGGGTGCGCTTCAGACGGTCAATATCCCGAAGCTCCAATCCATTACTGGCAAGGGCTTTGACCATTGCTCGATATTTTTCCGGTTTGGCGACAATTGCCTTGCGCATCGCAAGTAAAAGCTCGGGCTTTCCCTGCCAGAACGCGACGGCGGCGTAGCAACCCCTGTATTCTTCGAGACCGACACACACGTAGAAACAACCGCTCTCGCTCCATTTGCTTCCATCAGGAGAAAGCAGTGCTGAAAGATGCCGGTTATAGGGGCTTTTATCCTTGGCAAAGCGCGTATCGCGCTTGATGCGGAACTGCGATTTTTTGCGATCTCCTTTAAATGGCAGTCCGGCTTTTTCAAACCGCACAATCAGATCATCGACGAGATCTCCCAAAGGCTCGTAAAGATGTGCCTCAAACAGATCCTTGTTTTCCAGAAACCATTCGCGATTCTGATGAAAATCCAACGCCTTGAGAAAAGGCAGTGCTTTGTCGCCAAATCCCTTGAAAACAGTCTCGCTCATGCGCCCACCAGTTCAAACCATGCGTCTTCATCAATGACTTCAATGCCCAATGCCTGTGCCTGTGTCAGTTTCGAACCCGCGCCCGGACCGGCAACAACAAGATCGGTTTTCTTTGAAACGGAGCCTGCGGTCTTGGCGCCATAACGCTCTGCCATAGCTTTAGCTTCATCACGGGACATGCGCTCCAATGAGCCGGTAAACACAATAGTTTTTCCCTCCACGGGCGAGTCGCTGACGATACGCACTTCCTCATCAAGAGGCGTGACTTCATTGAGGAGCGCTGCAAGCGCATCGCGATTGTGCTGCTCCGCATAAAAATCGACCAGCGCCTCCGCGACAATACTGCCAATGCCTTCAACATCGTTCAATTCCCGCCAGGCATCATTACCCTTGTCCCCTTTGTCCTTCGGGGGGACGGCTGCGATTGCGGCATTGGCAAGCGCCTCATAGGAGCGATAAGCCTTTGCCAGCCGCTTGGCATTCACTTCGCCCACATGACGAATACCAAGACCGAAGATAAAGCGGCTGAGCGAAACCTCACGACGTTCGTCGATGGCATCGTAGAGTTTCTTGACCGAAGTTGCGCCAAAGCCATCAATATTTTCAAGCTTGGCCAACGAGCCCGCCTGGCGCTTCTTTAGAGTGAAAATGTCGGCGGGCGTGCCTATGTGCAGCGCCGGATCATCTGACTTGAAGAAAAATTCGACCTGTTTTTCACCAAGACCTTCAATGTCAAATGCGTTGCGCTGAACGAAATGACGGAGGCGTTCGACGGCCTGTGCAGGGCAGATCAATCCGCCAGTGCAGCGGCGCACGGCCTCCCCCTCTTCGCGCACTGCATGGGAATCGCACGCCGGGCATGTGTGAGGGAATATATAGGGCGTGCTTCCGCGAGGCTTATCCGCCACGATGTCAACGATCTGCGGGATGACATCGCCTGCGCGCTGCACCACCACCGTATCGCCAACGCGCAGATCGCGACCTTCACGGATCGGTTGGCCGTTCTGGCCGATGCCTTTGATGTAGTCTTCATTATGCAGTGTGACATTCGTCACCACAACGCCGCCAACTGTAACAGGCTCAAGTCTGGCAACAGGCGTCAGAGCGCCTGTGCGACCCACCTGAATATCGATACCGCGCAAAATCGTCATGGCGCGTTCAGCTGGAAATTTATGCGCAATTGCCCAGCGCGGACTGCGTGAGACGAAACCGAGACGCTGCTGTAGCGCTAAATCATCAACCTTGTAGACCACGCCATCAATGTCATAGCCGAGGAGCGCGCGTTGCTCTTCAATCTGGTGATAATGTTTGACCAGGCCTTCAACGCTTTCGAAACGCTGCATCAGCGGGTTCACGCGAAAACCATAGGATTTGAAAGCCTCCACCATGCCCATTTGTGTGGAAGCGGGCATTTCGCTCACCTCACCCCATGCATAGGCAAAGAACTGTAGAGGCCGCGAGGCGGTAATGGTGGAATCCAGCTGGCGCAACGAGCCGGCAGCGGCGTTGCGCGGATTGGCAAAGATCTGTTTGCCATCCTTGGCCTGGCGCTCGTTCAAAGCTGCAAAATCGGCATGGCTCATATAAACCTCACCGCGCACTTCGAGCACCTCCGGCGGATTTCCATCAAGCACATTGGGAATGCTGGCAACTGTACGCGCATTCAGCGTGACATTCTCGCCAGTCGTTCCATCCCCGCGAGTGGCGGCAGTTACCAGCCGGCCCAGCTCGTAGCGCAGAGAGAGCGACAACCCGTCAATTTTTGGTTCGGCAGTAATAGCCACGCTCGCATTGGTACCCAGTTTTAAAAAGCGACGGATACGACCTACGAAATCCTCCACGTCGCTGTCATGAAATGCATTGTCCAGCGACAGCATCGGGATGGAATGGGTGACCTTGCCGAACTTTTCCGAAACACTGGCGCCAACCTTGTTGGATGGTGAATCTTCGCGTTTCAGTTGCGGAAAGCGTTGCTCAATAGCCAGATTGCGTCGACGCAGGGCATCGTACTCCACATCAGAAATTATCGGTGCATCTTCGGTGTTATAACGATAATCGTGTTGAGCAATCTCCGCTGCAAGCCGACCAAGTTCCTCGACTGCTTCCGCTTCGGTCAGTTTTTCTACTGCTTTATCTGCCATGATTTGCCTACCGCTGGATTCGGCGGGAGATTAGCCGAAAAACCCCAAATTGGCACTGTCTAGATCGCCGGGCGTAATTAACGATCTATCCTTATATTTTAGCGTTGAACTAAGCAGCGTTTTCTCGAAGCAATCGCACCGCGGCAGCGCGCGCCTCATCGGTGACACTTGCACCGGCCAACATGCGCGCAATTTCTTCCTGACGATCATCCGTTTCCATTGCCCGGATCGATGTAGCCACGCGATCATTACCCGCAGAGGATTTGGCGATGAGAAAATGTGTTTGGGCCCGAGCCGCAACTTGCGGCGCATGAGTGACCGACAGTACCTGCACATTGCCGGACAAGCGCCGAAGCCGCTGGCCGATTGCATCGGCTACGGCACCGCCAACACCCGTATCAATCTCGTCAAAAACCAGTGTTGGAGCTGATCCGCGATCTGCCAGCGCCACTTTGAGCGCAAGCAGAAAGCGTGAAAGCTCGCCGCCCGATGCAACCTTCATCATTGGCCCTGCGCGCGTGCCAGGATTGGTTCGCACCCAATATTCAACCGTATCAATTCCATCTGCTGTGCGATTATTCACATCCGTCGTCATCTCGACAATGAACTCCGCCCGTTCAAGCTTGAGGGCGGGAAGCTCGGCCATGACGGCCTGTTTTAGATGTTCGGCTGTTTCATGACGGTGAGCGGAGAGCGACAGGGCAGCTTCATCAAAGGCATCCCGTGCCGCAAGGGTTTCTTTTTCCAGTGCTGCCAGACGTTCGGCTCCGGCGTCAATATCGGCAAGATCTCCGTCCATGCGATCCCGCAGTGCCGATAGATCATCCACTGCCACCGAATATTTACGCGCCGCACCACGCAGCGCAAACAGGCGTTCTTCCGTCTGCTCCAGAACACGCGGGTCGAAGTCGATCGCGCGAATTGCTTGCTCAATACCATTTTGCGCTTCGGCCAGAAAATTCAGCGCTTCATCAATGGCTTTGACGACTGGTTCAAGCAAATGCGGCGCTTCGGGTACTTTACGCTCAAGCCGCCGAACAAGACTGGCGAGCGATGGTACCGGCGACGCATTGCCTGACAAAATATCATTGGCCTCATTGACATCACCGGCAATTTTTTCCGAACGCATCATTTCTGTGCGCTTTATCGCCAGCATTTCTTCTTCCTGCGGTTCCGGATCGAGCTTGGAAAGCTCCTCCACCGAAGCACGCAGATAGTCGGCTTCACGTGCCGCTGCCTCAACCTTGGCCCGATGGCGAACCAGAGCATGTTCGGCCTCGCGCCATTTCTTGTGCAGCGACCGGACCAGATTTGCTTTTGTTTCCAAAGCACCGAAAGCATCAAGCAATGTGCGATGAATATCGATATCGATCAGCGCGCGATCATCATGCTGGCCATGAATTTCGACGAGCCGCCGCCCAAGCTCTTTGAGCATGGTAACGCTGGCGGCCTGATCATTGATAAAAACCCGGCTACGACCATCCGCATTCTGCACGCGCCGCAAAATGATATCGCCATCATCGTCAATGTCATTTTCACGCAAAAGCAGACGAGCCGGATGACTGCCCGCGACGTCAAAAACTGCGGTAACCTGCCCCTGCTCGGCACCGTGCCTGACCAAAGACGCGTCGCCCCGTGCGCCGAGCGCCAGTGACAAGGCATCAAGCAGGATGGACTTGCCGGCGCCAGTTTCACCCGTAAGCACGGACAGACCTTCGCCGAACTCGATGTCGAGCCGTTCAATCAGGACAATATCGCGGATCGACAGATGCGAAAGCATGATGGCTCAGGTTGAGTTCTAGTTTAAGCGCCTTCTTTGCCGCCAGTAATTGCTGTAGCCGCTTTCGAAAGCCATGAGCCTGCATTTTCACGCGGCTCGAGACCACCGCTTTGCAGCAGCTTGTAGCTGTCCTTGTACCAATCGCTGTCAGGATAATTCTGACCAAGAACGGCAGCAGCAGCTTGGGCTTCGCTCGTCAAGCCGAGCGCGTAATAGGCTTCAACGAGACGCGCGAGCGCTTCTTCGATGTGACGGGTATTGGAATATTGTTCAACGACACCACGGAAACGCTTGATCGATGCGAGGTAATCCTTGCGCTCCAGATAGTAGCGGCCGACCTGCATTTCCTTGCCTGCGAGCTGATCGCGGCCGAAACGGATCTTTGCTTTTGAGTCTTCAACATATTCAGAGTCAGGATAGGTTTGCACGACCTCTTGAAACGCGGCAATCGACCTGCGGGTCATGCTCTGCTCGCGCGTAATGTCCGGAATTTGCCGGTAATAGGAAAGGCCGGTTATATAATAAGCATATGCAGCTTCGGGCTGCGTCGGGTAAAGGGCAATATAACGCTTCGTCATGGCGATGGCATCGTCATATTTACCGCTGCGGTAATTAGCGAACGCGCCCATGACCAGAGATTTACGTGCAAATTCAGAGTAAGGATGCTGACGGTCGACCGCATCAAACTTCTTGGCTGCCTCATCAAGGCGACCCGAATTCAAATTTGCCAGAGCCTGATTGTAAAGCACGTCGGCAGGCTCAATCGTGTCCACATAGGCAGAAAGATCAAGATCATCGTCCTTGGATGCGCAACCCGAGATTGCAACAGCGCCGGCAATCGGAAAAAGAAGAAGAGCTGCACGGACCTTTCCGCCAAACCCTGCGTTTCCAAACCTTGCGCTGATAAGCGTTCTGCTATTCGCCATGCTGTCTCCGGCCCCACATTATAATTTAAGAGCATTGTCGCGAAACCCGATATCACGTTTTCGCGCCATGCTCTAGACATAGACAATCTTACCGTCGGTTGGGCGTTCATAAACCACAAGCGACAGGAATCAGCAATGTTATTGCCATGCAATCGTCCAAATTTGTGGCGGAGCGGGAATTAGTCGACCTTTGGCAGAGAAAGATGACCGATTTTATAGGCTTGAAAGCCTGATTTTATTGTTGATTTCGGCTCTTCTTTCCATAATCGAAAACGTATCTGCGTCCAGCAAGTAGGGTCAAAAGCCGAAACCGCAGCGAGCGCTCCGCCCTTTTCAACATCGGCCAAAGCCTTTTCTGCTTCGCGGCATCGCAAATCCGCAAGCGATGAATAGGGTTCTATCGGCAGTATTTCCCTTGTGGCGAAAGCAGCCGATGATATTGCAGCTGATATTTCTGCCTGCCATACTATCCATGTCTTAATGCTTGGCCGCCCGAATGACTGGCTGACCGCATCAAAGCCATTGCCGCAAACAAAATCGTTCAATCCAGCTTCGTGCCGCCACACATAAAACGGGGCATAGAGGTTTTCACGAATTTGTCGTTCGTCGTCGCGTCGCGCTGTCAGATAGGCCTTGAATGCAAGATTGGGGAAATTATCCAGCAACGGCCCCTTTTCTGCGATGCGCCGATCGATAATGCCCATGTCGTAATCGGCAGGCAGCGTAAAACTATACTGCATCGCAATCATTGCGCGGCCTCCTCGCGAATAACGGGTTCAAGCCAGGATACAGCGGTCCCATCCTGGGTTGCTTGAATGCTGATGTAGCAAAAAGTGCTGGTCGGACTTGCTCCGTGCCAATGGCGCTCATCCGGCGCAAACCAGACACAATCTCCCGCGCGCAATTCAACCATGGGACCGCCGTCGCACTGGGCAAACCCAACGCCGGACAGAACATAGAGGAACTGTCCGCGAGGATGTGTGTGCCAATTGGTGATGACACCAGGTTCGACATAGGCTTGCATGACATTATTTTCGCCATCCACATCGCTTTCCAGCAACATCTGTGCCCAGAAGGGAGCCGTGGAAATATTGGCGGGGGCCGGTGCGATGGATTGGCCTGCCCGACGAACGGTCATTTGCTGCGGGCAGCGCTTTGGACTGTTCATAATCTCGCTAACCTTGCTCAAGCTGGCTCAACCATTTGCGTATCGCCATTGCTGAATGACCACTCGTCGCGTGTCGATGTGCTGACCACAATCATAATGTCTTGCGGCCGAATACCGGGCGACTTACCCAGAAGCTCGACGACGCGCTTGTAGAAAGCTTGCTTGGTAGCTGTATCGCGCGGCTTGCCAATCGTTATTGTAAAGATAACGAAATCATCCGAGCGACCATCGCTGAAGTAAGTTGGATCAATGATGAGTTCGTTTGGCCGGTGCTGATGAATGGCCTGAAATTTATCAGTCAGGGGAACGTTGAATGTTTCGACCATTGCCTGATGGAAACTGTCCGACAGCGCCTTGAGGTACTCAGGAGATTTACCTTCCAGCAGGGAGATGCGGGTAAAGGGCATTTGACTTCCTTTCATGAATTGCTTGACGCCATATCAATAAGCTCCCACAATGATCCTGAAAATCAGATTATTCAGGACTAATAGTCCTAAAAATGTGGATTGTTTCAAATGAGAAAGATCACACTTGATCTGGACGTGCTGCGGACCTTCTCTACCGGGATGGAGTTGGGCAGTTTTGCCAAGGCAGCGGAGCGCCTTGGCCGTTCGACATCAGCAGTCAGCGCTCAGCTAAAGAAGCTCGAACAACAAGCCGAGACAGCCATCTTCGTTAAAGCCGGTCGTGGACTTGCCCTAACCGAAGCTGGCGAAACCATGCTCGGTTATGCGCGCCGCATGCTTGATCTGAATGATGAGGCAATTACGGCTGTCCATGGAAGTGAACTCGAAGGCTGGGTGAGGCTTGGCCTACAGGAGGATTTCGGCGAAAGCCTGTTGACCGACGTTCTTGGCCAATTTGCCCGAGCACATCCTAAAGTGCGCATTGAAGCGCGCGTAACGCGAAATGCCGACCTGCTTGATCGGATTACATCAGGGCGTCTTGATCTCGCGCTGGCATGGAGCAGCGGGGCCTCTACAACACCGCATTACGAACATGTCCTGGATGTGCCAATGTGCTGGATAGGTCCGGCTGGAGAATCCAGAAACTGGCAGAATGGCGGAGATCCCTTACCTTTAATTTCGCTGGAAGCACCATGTCTTTTGCGCACGGCCGCTGTCAACGCTCTGGATCGCGCCGGCATTCCCTGGCGTTTGTCATTTATCAGCCCAAGCCTGACCGGATTGTGGGCCGCAACGGCTGCAGGTCTGGGCGTGACGATACGAACGCCATTTGGACTACCAACAACGGTACAGTGTCTGGGACCGCAGGAGGACGGGCTGCCATCCCTGCCCTCGCTCGGCTTGATGCTTCATCGGTCAGAGGCGCAGCCTGAGCCAGCCACAGCCCGGCTTGCGGCCATTCTGCTGCAATCCATCAACTCAATACCGCAAAAAAAATGATTTATACGGTTGAAGCAGCACTGACTGCCTTGCTTGCACCCACAGGACCGCTGTGCTGCATCTCTATAATCTCAAAAGCCGACGGGTCGGCGAGCAAAGCACGCACAGCGCTCGCGTTGAGACGATGCCCGCCTCGATAGGAGCGGAAACAGCCAATAAAGGGTGCGCCCGCCAGCGATAGATCTCCGATCGCATCCAATGTCTTATGGCGAACAAACTCATCCGGATACCGCAATCCACCGGGGTTGATGACGGTATTGTCGTCACCAATGACCAAGGAGTTATCAAGCGATGATCCAAGCGCGAGGCCAGCGGCCCAGAGTCTTTCTACGTCCCGCATGAATCCAAATGTGCGCGCGCGCGATATCTCTTTGCGGAACACCGCGTCATCCATGTCGCCCGCGAACTTCTGACGACCTATGACAGGCGTTTCAAAGTCAATTTCGACTTCATAACGTGTGCCTTCGTAAGGAATGAACTCCGCCCATGATGCGCCGGATTCTACGCGCGAAGATTTAAGAATGCGGATATAGCGGCGCTTGGCCGACTGTTGGCTCAACCCCGCTTCATCAAAGGCTTCCAGGAAAGCGGCTGATGATCCATCGAAGATGGGCACTTCTGGACCATCAATCTCGAGCACCATATTATCAATGCCAGAACCTGCAATGGCCGCCATCACGTGCTCAATGGTGCTGATGGTGATACCTTCAACATTTGCCAACTTGGTCGAAAGGTCTGTTGCGCCAACTTCCGAAACCAGCGCTTTGATTGGGTGGCGGACACCTGCGCTGTCAATCACATTGAAAACAATGCCGGTGTTGACTGCCGCAGGCAAAAAGGAAAGCGTGACCGGGGCGCCGCTATGTACACCTGCGCCCGAGACAGAAATGCGTTTCGCAATCGTGGTCTGGAAATCCTGCAATACAAACCCTCGTAGTCATCCATCGCATCTGTGCGGCGCCTGGCTATCAGCTAAGTCGTTTATAGTATTTTTCAATGAATTAAACGAAAAATTCCGCCATTGAGACAATGGCGGAATTTGAGTTTTGAAGATGACTGCAGTCAGATCAGTTGGCCTGACGGCGAAGGAATGCGGGAATTTCCAACTGATCGTCTTCCGAAGACTGACGCGCCTGCGGCTGTACGCGGCCCTGTTCGTCAAGCTGTCCACGACGAGGTGCATAAATGGAAGCATCTTGCGAAAGCGGACGGCGTGGTTCTGCCGGGCGCATTGCTGGTTCGCGAGGCTGAGCTGGCTCGAGACGAGCAGTCTCATCTTCGCGGCGTGTCAGACCAGCGGTAAGGCGCTTGAGCAGACCCATCGGGCCACGGTCTTCGTGGGCTTCGTGAGCAGCCTGATCACGGGAATGGTCACGCGACCCCATATCACGGGCGTTGAGTTCAGCCTGAACCAGCGGCGGGAAATCAGCAACATTCGGCATGCGTGGTGCAACTGGCTGCGGTGCAGGTTCAGCCATTTGCGGTGCAGGCTGAGGTGCTGGCTGATAGACTGGCGCCTGTGGTGCTGCTGCGACTGGTGCATCAAATACTTCCGGAGCAGGAGCCTGGAAAATGCGGCTCTGCGGACGGAATTCCTGCTGGACAGGCTGTGGTGCGTGCTGCGCTACATCAAGCCCTGCATTGCGCACCGCCTCGGCGACCGGTGATACCGACTGCTGAACAGGCGGACGAGCCACTGTTTCAACCTTGGCCACTACTTGTGGTGCCGGCTTTGGCATTGGCTTTAGCGGCTGGCGAAACTCGATCGGCGCTGGCGCCGCATCTCCAACCTGCTTGTCGATGCCAGTGGCAACAACCGAAACGCGGATGATGCCTTCAAGGCTTTCATCGAAAGTAGCGCCGAGGATGATATTGGCATCCTGATCAACTTCTTCGCGGATACGAGTTGCAGCTTCATCAACCTCAAACAGGGTCATGTCGCGACCACCGGTGATCGAGATGAGCAAGCCCTTGGCACCACGCATGGACGTCTCGTCCAGAAGCGGGTTGGCAATCGCAGCTTCAGCAGCGGCCATTGCGCGGCCATCGCCGGAGGCTTCGCCTGTGCCCATCATTGCCTTGCCCATTTCGCGCATGACAGAACGGACGTCAGCAAAGTCGAGATTGATCAGGCCTTCCTTGACCATCAAATCGGTGATGCAGGCAACGCCAGAATAAAGAACCTGATCGGCCATCGCGAAAGCATCGGCGAAAGTCGTCTTGTCATTGGCAATGCGGAAGAGGTTCTGGTTCGGAATGACAATCAATGTGTCGACATTCTTCTGCAGATCTTCGATGCCCATATCTGCGGTGCGCATACGGCGCTGACCTTCGAAATGGAACGGCTTGGTAACAACACCAACCGTCAGAATGCCCTTTTCCCGCGCAGCGCGAGCTACGACAGGGGCAGCGCCAGTACCGGTACCGCCGCCCATACCGGCAGTAACAAAGCACATATGCGTACCCTGAAGATGATCATTGATCTCGTCAATGCACTCTTCAGCGGCAGCGCGGCCAACTTCGGGCTGCGAACCGGCACCCAGCCCCTCGGTAACCGAAGCGCCGAGCTGAACCAGGCGCTCTGCCTTGGACTGCGCCAATGCCTGTGCGTCTGTATTTGCTACAACGAATTCAACACCGCGCAAGCCGGCATTGATCATGTTATTGACCGCATTGCCGCCGCCGCCGCCAACACCGAAAACGGTGATCCGGGGCTTAAGCTCGGTAATGTCCGGCTTTTGCAGATTGATGCTCATTTGTCCGTTCCTTTTTGTCTTTACCGCGTCGCCGCTGCGGTAATTTCTTTTGGGTTTCCCCGATTAATTAAAAACTCTCTTTCAGCCACTGGCCGATACGCTGAAAACGCCCACCCGTACCTGTCATCAGCGATGATGAACCGGCCTTTACAGAACGCTCTTCAATACCTGCTACCTGCGGATAGATCAGAAGACCAACCGCTGCAGAAAAAGCCGGACCCTTTGCCGCTTCGGGAAGACCCGTAACGCCCAGGGGACGGCCAATTCGTACATTGCGAGCCAGAATACGGCGGGCCACTTCGGGCAGCCCGGCCAACTGACTTGCACCGCCCGTCAGAACAACGCGCTTGCCGACAATCTGGCCGTAACCGGATTGATTGAGGCGGTCGCGCGCCAGTTCCAGTGTCTCTTCAACACGGGCACGAATGATGCGCGTCAAAACTGCGCGCGGATATTGATTGGGAACATCGCGGGCATCATTGCCAAGCGGCGAAACGCTGATGAGATCACGGTCGTCGGCAGCGCTTGGAAGCGCCGAACCATGCATGACCTTCAAGCGCTCCGCATCATCCATATGCGCCGACAAGCCACGAGCCACATCCATGGTCACGTGATTGCCGCCAATGGCGATTGCATCAGCATGAATGAATTTGCCTTCAGAGAAGACTGAAATCGTCGTTGTGCCGCCACCCATATCGATGCAGGCAGCGCCCATCTCTGCTTCATCATCAACAAGAGCAGAAAGACCGCTTGCATAGGGAGTGGCGATCATTGCCTCGACGGACAGATGGCAGCGATTGACGCAAAGCTCAAGATTGCGCAGTGGAGCCGCATCTGCGGTCAGAACATGCATATCAACGCCAAGAGTATCGCCAATCATGCCAAGCGGATCACGGATACCGCGCTCGCCATCAAGCCCGTAAGCGATCGGCAGCGAGTGAACGAGATGACGCTCTGTTGCCAAAGCCTGCTTGGCACCGGCAGCAAGCACGCGGCGAATATCAGCCTGATCGACCTCATGACCGCCAAGATTGATGCTTGCTGAAAAGCTTTCGCTCTTCAGGCGCCCCGCCGAGATATTGACGATCATCGAATCGACCGTCAGGCCAGCCATACGTTCCGCCGCATCGACAGCGAGGCGGATAGCCTGCTCTGCGGCGTCAAGATTGACAATGACGCCAGACTTGATGCCACGCGACTTCTGATGGCCGATACCCAAAACTTCAATGCGATGTGTGCGGCCCGGCAAATGCGCACTTTCCTCGCGCGGACGCAGACGAGCAATGATGCAGCACACCTTGCTCGAACCTATGTCCAAAACCGTCAAGGAACGCGTCCGTTTTGCGGAAGACGTTCCTGATGATGCGCTTTTTCCGTTCAGAATACTCATACACGCTTCTCCGAACGCTTGGGCGCCTTATCGCGCGCCTTCAGATACTCAACACGCTGCACCATGGCTTCCGGTGTCAGCTTTACAACAACGCGGTCATCCAACCGCAAATCGACAGAGGCAATATCGCGAGACAACAGACCTGCCTTTGCTTCCATGCCCGCGATATCGGCCAAGGCCTCAGAAACGCCGTGCTCAGGCAGCATGAGCGTTACGCCATTTTTGAGAACGAGATCCCAGCGGCGATCACCCACACGAGCATAGGCTCGAACATCCTGGGCAATCTTCGGATAGGCAGCCATCTGCGCCATCAGAAGTTTTACTTGCTGATCGGCACCCGCACCGATGACCAACGGCAAGAGCGCACTGCGTCCGCCGGTGAAAGGAACAATGATCCGCCCATCGGCATCAATAACGTTCAGTTCCGTACCATTCTGCCAGACAGCCAATGCCGTGCGCTCATGGATCGAGATCTGGATTGTATTCGGGTAGACCTTGAAAACATCCACACTCTCAACCCAAGGAAGGCCAGCGACAGCTGCCTGCGCATCAGAAGCGCTCAAACCTACCAGTGATGTTTCGCCGTCAAGGCCAAGTGCACCGAGAATATCGATCTCGGATGTTTCTTTATTGCCGACAACTTTTACATCTTCGATGGCAAAACCGAACGTGGATGTCGTAACCTTGACGACTTCCGGCGCATGACCACCCAGGATCGCGCCATAGGCTCCGGTCAATGCAAGGAAAGCGACCGCTCCGATTGTGCCGATGTGATTCGGGACAGAAACTTCCCCATCTACCACCCGCAAGAAAACACGGACGGGCTTGCGAAGAAACTTTGGCAGGACCATGCGAAAACGGCCAAAAGCCACCGACCTGTCCGAAGACATCGGCGCAGCACCGAGGCGGTGCGTATTTTTGCCCTTCAACGCAAACACGATGCGTCCTCCACCATCCAACTCAACAATTCACCGAAGGTATGCCCCGCAGCTTTGGCGATATCAGGTACAAGTGATGTGGGAGTCATGCCTGGCTGAGTGTTCACCTCCAGCCAAATAAGCTCGCCATCTTCGGAAAACCGGTCGTCGTAACGAAAGTCCGACCGGCTGATCCCTTTACATCCAATTGCCTGATGCGCCTTGAGAGACAGTGTTTGTATTTTTTGGTAAATTTTTAGTGAAATTTTTGCGGGAACCACATGATTTGATCCGCCTGCAACATATTTTGAATCATAATCGTAGAACTGGTGCCCAACCGGGATGATTTCACAGACCCCAATGGCAACATCGCCCATCACCGCGCATGTCAACTCACGCCCGTGAATGTAGCGCTCGACCATCACCGAGCCGCCAAATTTCCATTCATCGGAGGTAACGACCTGCGGCGGATGCGACTGATCTTCCTTGACGATAACGACGCCAAAGCTCGACCCCTCGCTCACTGGCTTGATGACATAAGGCGGCTTCATCGGATGCTTGGCTGTGAATTTGGAGCGATCCATCACCTTCGCTTCAGCTACAGGCACACCCGCGGCTTTGGCAACGATTTTTGCCTGCTCCTTGTTCATCGCCAGAGCGGAAGCAAGCACCCCCGAATGGGTATAGGGAATCTGTAGATATTCGAGGATGCCCTGAATGGTACCATCCTCGCCAAACGGGCCATGAAGGGCGTTGAACACAACATCGGGCTTAAGTTCTTGCAGAACATTGGCGATATCGCGGGATACATCTACACGGGTGACTGTGTAGCCCTCAGCCTCCAAGGCATCGGCGCAGGAATTGCCTGACGACAGCGAAACGGGACGTTCCGAAGAAAATCCGCCCATCAGCACCGCAACATGCTTTTTCGCCATTAAGGCATCCCCTCAAACACATCCCCATCTGACGCATGACCGGAAACTAAAAACCCACGAAATTCTCGCAGCCATGCGCGGGCGGAAAAAGGCATGAGTCGTCGCACATCCGGCGGCCAGGACCGCAGATACCCAAGACTGGCAGAACCAGCCGACTCAAATCAGTTAACGCTTGCCCCTAAAGAATCAGAGAGTTGATTCGCTGACAAGTCCCCAATGATTCAACAATGATATTTCGTGTAAAAAAATGTGTCAGGAGCGCAATTCCGGCCGCGCGAGCTCACCATGAGGGAGGTTATTATTTGCAGGAGGTTTATATCCTGCGAGGTTGGCAGCGACTAATATGCAATCCAACCACCTTCCTTATTGTGAGCTCTGTCGAACCACGCACAATATGTGTGCAGGCTAGAGCAGTTGCCCCATGAATTCGTGCACTTCCTGACCCGGACGGAAAAGACCAAGCCGCTTTATTTCCCAGTGCAGGCGAATTCCGGAGTTTTGGAGGACACGCGAACGGATCGTTTCGCCCAAGGTCTCCAGCTCATAGCCATTGGCCGTACCGGTATTAATCATGAAATTGCAATGCATCGGCGACATTTGAGCGCCGCCAATCCTCAAGCCACGACCGCCTGCCGCATCAATTTCCTTCCAGGCAGATGAGCCCTCAGGGTTTTTGAACGTAGAGCCGCCCGTTTTTTCTCGAATTGGCTGCACGGTTTCACGATGATGCTGGACGGCATCCATCGCGGCCTGAATTTCCGGCCGCTCACCCGGCATTCCTTCGAAAAGAGCAGAGGTAAAAATCAGATCACTGGCGGCACCGGAATGACGATAGGCATAACCCATGTCGGCATTGGAAAGGATATGCAACTCGCCCTTGCGATCCAGCGCCCTCACCTCAACCACACGCTCACGGGTCTCAACGCCATTGGCGCCGGCATTCATACGCAGCGCGCCGCCAATTCCGCCGGGTATGCCGTGATAAAAATGGAACCCGGCAATGCCCGCGTCCAAAGCGGCAGAGGCGACACGCTTGTCAGGCGTCGCCGTACCGGCACGCAGTTGCGTTTCGCCCACGCGCTCTACTTCACCAAAACCTTTTGCCGAAAGGCGCACAACGAAACCCGGAATGCCACCATCCCGCACGAGCAAATTTGAGCCAATGCCCACGGTCAGAATCGGATATTCTTCTGGAACTGCTTTCAGGAACGCTGCCAAATCTTCTTCGTCGGCGGGTTGAAACATGACTTCAGCGGGCCCGCCTGCGCGAAACCAGGTCACTTTCTCCATGCCCATATTGGGCGTAAGCCGTCCACGCAAACCAGCAAAACGGTCTCCCAGCTTCGAAAGCAGGGCTTCTCCATCAACAAGTGAAGACATTTTATCCTTTCAGCAGCTCTACCCTCTCAAGGGCAACTGCCAAATCTAGAGCGCCGCCAGTTCTTTTGGCAAGGCATAGGCCCATTGTGTGATGTTGCCAGCCCCAAGAAAGATCACAAAGTCGCCCGGCTTGGCGATATCAGCGATCAACGGAGCAATTTCCTGCGAGCCATTGATGTAGCGCGCGTCTCTGTGCGCTGCTGTCTTGATCCGCGAAACCAATGTTTCCGATGTAACGCCCTCGATAGGATCTTCGCCAGCGGTATAAACCGGAGCGACGATAACTGTATCGGCATCGTTGAAGCATGAGGCAAATTCATCGAACAGGCTGGCAAGTCGTGTGAAACGATGCGGCTGGACAATAGCGATAACGCGGCCCTTGGCAGAATCGCGTGCGGCTTTCAGCACCGCTTTGATTTCGACCGGATGGTGACCATAATCATCAAAAATGTCGACGCCACTCCAGGAACCGGTATGCGTGAAGCGCCGTTTTACACCGCCGAATGATGACAGGCCCTTTTTAATATCAGCCGATGAAATGCCCAGTTCATGTGCCACAGCAATAGCCGCCGTGGCGTTTGATACATTGTGCCTGCCCGGCATCGGCAAATGTAGTCCCGTGATCTCGGTTACTTCGCCGGTCTTGCGTTTGGCGATATGCACATCGAAACGTGAACTCGCGCCATCGACAACCAGATTGACAAAACGCACATCGGCCTGTGGATTTTCACCATAGGTGATAACGCGCCGGTCCTCGATACGGGAGACGAGAGACTGAACTTCCGGATGGTCAAGACACATGACGCCGAAGCCATAAAACGGAACATTTTCAACAAATTGGCGAAATGCTTCACGCACCCGATCGAATGTGCCGTAATGGTCGAGATGCTCCGGATCAATATTGGTAACAACCGCGATGTCTGCAGGAAGCTTGAGGAATGTGCCATCGCTTTCATCAGCCTCGACGACCATCCACTCGCCAGCACCCATGCGCGCATTAGTACCATAGGCGTTGATAATACCACCATTGATCACCGTTGGATCGAGCTTGCCCGCATCAAGAAGCGTTGCAACCATTGAGGTGGTGGTCGTCTTGCCGTGTGTGCCGCCGATAGCAACTGCCTGACGAAAACGCATCAGTTCAGCCAGCATCTCCGCGCGGCGGACAATCGGCAATAATTTCTCGCGCGCCGCCATGAGTTCAGGATTGGATTTTTTGATAGCTGTCGAAACCACGACGACTTCTGCATCGCCGATATTGGGCGCTGCGTGACCGATGAATATCTCTATGCCCTTCTCACGCAAACGCTGCACATTGGCGCTGTCTGCCTGATCGGATCCTTGAACCTTGTAGCCAAGATTATGAAGCACTTCGGCAATGCCGCTCATTCCGATACCACCGATACCGATAAAATGGACAAGACCTATATTGAGCGGCATCTTCATGGACGCACTCCTTTTTTAAATTCTTCGACGCTTTGGCCGGTTGCAATAGCCTCTGCGAGGTCGCCAAGCAACCTTGCTGCGTCCGGTTTGCCTGTTGAACGTGCCTTTTCGGCAATAAATGCCAGACGCGTCGGTTCATTCATGGCGCTGGTGAGGATCGCTGCAATACGCTCCGGCGAAAGGTCCGACTGCTTGATGACGTCGGCTCCGCCTGCCGCCTGCAGCGCAGCCGCGTTGGCGGCTTGATCGTGATCGAGCGCGTGCGGGAATGGCACCAGGATGGCTGGCCGCCCGATAGCGGCGATTTCGGAAACAGTGGAAGCACCAGACCGGGACAGAACAAAGTGCGATTCTGATATGCGGCGTGCCATATCGGTGAAAAACACCGCCACATCAGCCTTGATCCCCGCATGCTGATAGGCGGCGCGAAGCTGTGCCTCATCTTCCGGGCGGGCCTGCTGGGTCAAGACAAGGCGAGCCCGCAAATCCGGCGCAAGCAAACTTATAGCTGCCGGTATCGCCGTCGAAAAATACTGGGCACCTTGGCTGCCACCAAAAACCAGAAAGTGAAATGGCTGATGTGCCTGCGATGCCTTGTATGGCTTGCCTACCTCCGCGAGCACGGCAGGGCGCACAGGATTTCCAGTAACAATTGTCTTGCTTGAAAAAGCCCCACCGTGATCGGGCAGGAACCCTCCGGCGATGGCATCGACGCGCGTGGCAAGCGCTTTGTTGGCACGGCCCATCACGGCATTTTGCTCATGAATGAGCGTCGGAATTTTCAGCGCGGTTGCAGCGTAAAGTGGCGGCAATGTCGGATAGCCACCAAAACCGGCAACAAGCTTGGGCTTTAAAGAGCGAAACAATCTGCGGGAATCAAGGTTGCCAAGCCAAAGCTTCCAGAATGTTTGCGCCAAAGCGATCGGGTTTCGCCCGCCAATTGTCGCGGAACGAACAACATGAATCTGACTTGCCGGAAAGTGGCCGGTAAAACGCTGCGCACGGTCATCAGTGGCAAGATGAATATCCCAACCTCTTTCGATCAGATCGTGAGCTAGCGATTCAGCCGGAAAAAGATGGCCGCCGGTACCACCGGCGGCAAGAAAAATAACTCCCTTGGTCATTGGCTATCCTGCACCCATCATGGCAGGTCTCTGCGAATTTCCCAAAGTTGCGGAGCGGCGCCCCTCTGGCCTGCGCCTGGTCAAAGCCAGCAATAATCCGGTCGAGATCGCCACGGAGATAAGCGAAGAACCGCCATAGGAGATAAATGGCAGCGTCATACCCTTGGCAGGCATAAGATGCAGATTGACCGAAATATTGATGATGGACTGAAAACCAAACAGGATCACCAGCCCGGACACAGCAAGACGTGTAAAGTCATCACGCTCCTTCAAGGCTATCGACAGACCGCGAATAACGATGAAAGCGAAAATCAAAACGATCAAGAGACAGAGCGCGATTCCATATTCTTCGGCAGTCACCGAGAAAATGAAGTCGGTGTGACTGTCCGGAATGATACGCTTGATGGTTCCTTCACCTGGGCCCTGGCCGAGCCAGCCGCCGCGGATAATGGCTTCACGTCCGGCATCAACCTGAAACGTGTCGCCCTCGCCCGTCATGAAGCGGTCAATACGGCCGGCAACGTGCGGAAAAACCGTATAAGCGCCAAAGAACCCGGCCACACCAAGACCGCCCAAAGCAATGATCCACATCCACGGAACACCAGCCATGAAGAACATGGCACCCCATGTACCCGCAGTCAGGATCGTTTGGCCAAGATCGGGCTGAGCAATCAGCAAGGCAGCAACAACGCCGAACAGAACCATCGAAAAGAAATTGCCAGGGATATCCTTGCGGCGTTCGTTTTCGGCAAAAAGCCAGGCACAAACGATCACAAATGCCGGTTTCATGAACTCGGACGGCTGCACCGATATGCCCGCGAGCGAAATCCAGCGGCGTGCGCCTTTGACTTCAATGCCGAAAAACAGGGCAAGCACCATGGCAAATATCGCACCGGCGAGCAGGATGATCGCAAATCGCCTAATCGTTCTTGGCGCCATGAACGATACCGCAAACATGACGATCACAGCCGGAACCATGAACATGGACTGGTGCTTGACGAAATAAAAGCTCTCAAGCCCGATGCGTTCGGCAACAGCGGGACTTGCGGCAAAAGACAACAAAATGCCAAGGCCCATCAGGCTCAGACATGCAGCCAGAAGAAAGCGATCAATCGTCCACCACCACTCAGCAACGGGACCACGGTCAATGCGACTTACCATTACAGACCCCCAATAGGTGATGCGCCCGGAAGCGCAAGAACGGCAGAGCGGAAAGCTTCACCGCGTTTTTCAAAATTCTGAAACTGATCGAAGCTGGCGCAGGCAGGAGACAGCAGAACCACGGGCTCGCCGGCTTCGTCTTTGCTTGCGTCCGATGCAGCATGTCGAACGGCAACGTCAATTGTACCGGAAATCTCATAAGGTGCGGTATCACCAAGGGTTGCCGCGAATTGCGGGGCAGCTTCGCCGATGAGATAGGCTTTAGCGATACGCGGAAAGAAACCCGAGAGCGAAGCGATGCCGCCGTCTTTAGGCAGCCCACCGGCAATCCAGTAGATACGTGGAAAGGATGACAATGCAGGCGCTGCAGCTTCGGCATTTGTCGCCTTGGAGTCGTTGACGAAGAGTGTCGAGCCTAGCTTGGCAACCTGCTCCATGCGATGAGCAAGACCAGGAAACGTTCTCAGACCAGCATTGATCTCTTCAGCCGACAGACCAGCCGCACGGCACGCGGCAAAAGCTGCAAGAACATTTTGCGCATTGTGCTCGCCGCGCAGCGACCCTATCCCTTCAAGCGAAGCAATTGCCGTCGTCACACCGTCATGGGCATGGAACAACTGGCTTTCCTCAGCAAAATAACCCTCCGCTATGGGCATGCGCTTGGAAAGCCGGGCGACACGTTTTCCAGCGCGTTCCAGCCGGTCGGCAATTGCAGCGCAAAAACTGTCATCAACGCCAATAATCGCGGTTTGGCTTCCCGCCACCAGTCTTTCCTTGATCTCGGCATAGTGCTGCATGGTGCCGTGGCGATCCAGATGATCCGGTGTAAGGTTCAATAAAATACCCGCAGTCGGATTGATCGAAGGCGCCAGATCGATCTGGTATGAAGAACATTCAACCACATAGATACGCCCGTTTTCCGGTTGATCCAGCGTCATGATTGCTGTGCCGATATTGCCGCCAAGTTGCACGTCGCGACCCGATGATTTGATGATGTGGGCGATAAGAGCAGTAGTAGTGGATTTCCCATTCGTGCCGGTGATGGCGATAAACGGTATCTCCGCACCCGGGTTATCTGCGAGGACAAGATTACGCTCCCGCACGAATAATTCTATATCACCGATAATCTCGACACCGGTTGCCCGCGCAAGATCAACGCTCCAATGCGGACGCGGATGGGTCAATGGGACCCCTGGGGACAAGACAAAAGAGGAAAACTGTTTCCAATCGACGTTACGCAAATCAGAGGTTGTAACGCCTGCGGCTTGGGCGCGCATTACGCTGTCAGGATTATCGTCCCACGCAATAACCCTCGCACCACCAGCAATAATGGCTTGGGCCGTTGCAATGCCCGAACCGCCGAGCCCAAAGAGCGCGACGGTTTTGTCCTTCATGGAGTGGGCAGATATCATACTTGCAGCCCTACCTCAGTTTCAGAGTTGAAAGACCGATGAGCGCGAGGATCACGGCAATGATCCAGAAACGGATCACGACCTGACTTTCGGTCCAGCCCTTCTTTTCAAAATGGTGATGGATCGGCGCCATAAGGAAAACCCGTTTTCCCGTCATTTTGAACGAGGCAACCTGGATGATCACGGACATGGCTTCCATGACGAAAACGCCGCCGATAATGGCAAGCACAATCTCGTGCTTGGTAGCGACAGCGACAGCGCCGATCAATCCGCCAAGGGCCAACGAACCTGTATCACCCATGAAAATCGCGGCAGGCGGCGCGTTGAACCAGAGGAAGCCGAGCCCCGCTCCGATTACAGAACCGAGCACGACGGCGAGTTCACCCGTGCCGGGAGTGAAGTGAATCTGCAGATAGTCCGCGAATATTGCGTTACCCGCCAGATAGGCAATGACGCCGAAGGAGGCGGCGGCAATCATGACCGGGACTGTTGCCAGGCCATCAAGACCGTCGGTGAAATTCACTGCATTGCCCGCGCCAACCATGACGAAGGCTGCAAACGGAACGAAGAAAATTCCAAGGTTGAGTATAAACTCTTTGGCGAAAGGAAATGTGAGTGACGAGGAGAAAGGCTCCTGCCCTGCCCACATGATCGTCAGACCGGCAATGGCTGCAATAAGGAATTCGATGCCAAGACGCGCGCGGGCGGAAAAACCCTTGGACGCCTGCTTGCTGACCTTCAGATAATCATCATAGAAGCCGATTGCACCGAAACCCAAGGCGACGAGCAGCACAACCCATACATAAATATTGGACCAGTTGGCCCAGAGTAATGATGAAATGATAATGCCCGTCATAATCATCAGTCCGCCCATTGTTGGCGTACCGGCCTTCTTGAAGTGGGTCTGTGGGCCATCTGCGCGTATTGGCTGGCCGCGACCTTGACGGACGCGCAAGGAATCAATGATCCGTGGCCCGAAAAGGAAAACAATGAGCGCGGAGGTAATCAGCGCCCCGCCGGTCCTGAACGTGATATAACGAAACACGTTGAGAAACTGTAGCTGTTCCGCCAGGCCGGCAAGATAATAAAGCATTGATTAGTGCCCTTTCCCCATCCCCCGCAGGCTCACTCGGCAGGAGCGAGAGGTTCGGCGGTGTTATATTTCTGCAAGAGCGTTTTGACGATCTGGGAGAAGCCGGTCCCCTTGGACGACTTGATCATGATCACGTCACCAGCTCTGATCGTATTCAGCAATTGCGGTTGCAACTCTTCCACGCTCTGCCTGTATTCGGCACGAATTTCAACCGGCATGGCTGCTTTCAGCGCCGCCATCTCCGGTCCGCCGAGAAAAACCATGTTGATATTGTTTGCTGCAATAACTGACGACAGCTCGGCATGCAGCCTGGGCGATTGTTTTCCCAGTTCCAGCATATCGCCTAGAACGGCAATACGGCGCCCTTTGCCCGTCGGGGTTGCAGACGCGAGAAGTTCGACAGCTGCGCGCATTGATGCGGGATTTGCATTATAGCTCTCGTCAATTAGCGTAAATGTGCCCTTTGCGATCTCAAGCGTGTGTCTCTCACCACGTCCGCTTTCAGCGCGAAGCGATGAAAGCGCCAGGGCAACCTTGGCCATATCAGCGCCTGTGAGATGTGCAGCACCGAGCACCGCCAGAACGTTCTGAACGATGTGGCGGCCGGGTGCGCCAACTTTTGCGACAACCTCTTCGCCGGCAAGCCGCGCAGTCATGCACGAACAGGCGTCGTGCAGTTTGAGCTTCATCAGCCGATAATCAGCCCTGGCATTCTCACCAAAGGATTTGATGTGCTCGACACCGGCTTCAAGCGCAAGTTTCTCCAGAAACTTGTAGTGCTTGTCGTCGCGATTGAGCAAAGCATAGCCACCGGGCAGCAGGCCCTCAAAAATTTCCGCCTTGGCTGTCGCAATCTCCTGAAGGTTTTTGAAATGGCCAAGATGTGCCGGAGCAATCAATGTAATGATCGCCACGTGTGGGCGCACCATTTTAACCAGCGGACGAATCTCATCGGCATGGTTCATTCCGATTTCGAAGACGCCGTAATCCGTGTCCTGCGGCATGCGTGCAAGCGTCAGGGGCACGCCCCAGTGATTATTAAACGATGCAACTGAGGCATGAACCTTACCGACTTCGGAAAGAACGTGACGCAGTGCTTCTTTTGTTGTCGTCTTGCCGACGGAGCCAGTTACCGCAATAATCTGTGCGTGAGAGCGCTCGCGCGAGGCAATGCCAAGCCGCGTCATAGCGGCCAAAACATCGTCCACAACAATCATAGGAGCTTTCAGCTTGCCAAGAGCAGGCAATTTGGCCTCTGCAACGACCAAAAGCGCCGCACCCGCTGCAACTGCGGCGGTGGCATAGTCATGACCATCCAAGGCGTCGCCTTTGATTGCGAAAAACGCCTCGCCATCGCGCAATGTCCGCGTATCGATGGAAATGCCGGTGATGCCCTCCGGAAGTTTACCGACCGGCCTGCCATTCATGGCGGCGATCATGGCATCGGAAGACCATAGAAGACTCATATACCGCCCTCCTGTGGTATACGGTCTTTCAATGCCTGAGCTACTTCAACGTGGTCCGAAAATGGCAGCACGACGTCGCCGACAGTCTGGCCTTCTTCATGACCTTTTCCCGCAACGATCAAGGTGTCGCCCGACTTCATCATTGCAACGGCTTCGCGAATAGCTTCGCGCCGGTCGCCGATCTCGCGGGCTCCGGGAGCAGCCGCGAGAATTTCGGCGCGTATGGTTGCGGGCACTTCAGAGCGTGGATTGTCGTCCGTAACGATAACGACATCTGCTAACCGCGTAGCGATTTCGCCCATCATCGGACGCTTGCCCTTGTCACGATCGCCACCGCAACCAAAGACCACGATAACGCGGCCAGTCGTAAATGGGCGCACTGACGTCAGTACATTTTCAAGCGCATCAGGCTTGTGCGCATAATCAACATAGGCGGGCGCGCCTTCTTCCGTCGCTCCCACCAGATCAAGCCGTCCCGGAGCGCCCTTGAGGCGCTCAAGGCCACGCATCGCCGCTGCTGCCGGAACGCCCGTTGCGATGGCAAGACCCGCAGCAACGAGTCCATTGGCGACCTGGAAATCACCGGCGAGCGGCAATGTTATTTCATAAATCTCGCCCGCAATATGCACTTCAACGTGCTGGCGGAAACGTTCATGTTCAACCCGCTTCAGCGATATGAATTCGCCCTTGCGACCGACAGTCAATACTTTGCAGCCAGCTTCCGCCGCTGCGGCGATTGTCGCCTTGGAAAAAGGATCGTCGGCAAAAATGACCGCGGGCGCACCTTTCGGCAGGAGTTCTGTGAAAAGCCGCAGCTTGGCCGCGTGATATTCTTCGACCGTGGGGTGGTAATCCATATGATCTCGGCCGAGATTGGTGAACGCACCGGCTGTGAGCTTTACACCGTCAAGACGGCGCTGATCGAGACCGTGAGATGACGCTTCCATAGCCGCATGGGTAACGCCTTCCTCCACAAGTTCACTCAACAGCTTGTGGAGTTCAACCGGATCCGGCGTTGTCAGAGAACCATAATCATCGCGTGTCGGCGAGATGACGCCTGTAGTGCCAATGCTGGCGGATGCGAAACCTGCCTGCGCCCAGATCTGCCGCGTAAAGGAGGCAACGGAGGTTTTCCCGCTCGTCCCGGTGATAGCGACCATCACATCAGGCTGGCTTCCATAAAAACTCGCCGCGGCAAGCGCCAGTGTACGGCGCGGATCGTCAACATAAATGATCGGCGCACCAATATTTCCAAGCTTGGCGCCACTCGACGCGATGATAACCGACGCGCCTCTTTTCACAGCATCCTGAGCATAGGCTATCCCGTCAGCCTTTACCCCTTTGAGGGCGGCAAAAACGTATCCCTTCTGAACCTGTCGGGAGTCCGATGTCAGACCAGTGATGGCTCTTTCCCCAAATTCGGAGATTGCCAAGGCAGGGATGCCGTTCAATTCTTTCAATTTCATGGCCGGACCGGAACCTGTTCTTTCCCATGAGTTCGGTTGAAAAACGTCTCTTATTGATTCGTTTTCCGGGTGTTATTGGTTAAAGTTCACCATCATTGGAGCAGATATTTGTTCTTCGTTGAAATCCGGCTGCACGCCCAAGAAGGAGGCTGAACGGCGGATGATTTCCTGAACCATAGGCGCTGCATTGAAACCGGCAGTAGCGCCGATTTTACCTGCCTCGGCCTTCGGCTCGTCTACAATCGTCAACACTACATATTCAGGCTTATCGATCGGAAATGCGGCGACAAATGCGTTGAACCTGACATCCTTGGAGTACCGTCCATTGACGACTTTTTCCGCCGTCCCGGTTTTACCGCCAACGCGATAGCCAGGCACCGTTGCGCGATTACCCGAACCACCGGAACCTTTTTCAGCATTCAGGCGATACAGATAACGCATATCTTCGCTGGTCTTTTCGCTCACGACCTGTTTGGCGACTTTATTGGCTTCTTCCATGGTACGCGGCAGGAATGTCGGAGGCATCAGGCGACCGCCATTCATAAGAGCAGCCGCTCCAACCGCAGTCTGCAAGGGTGTCGTCGCCATACCGTGACCGAATGCGATAGTGATGGAATGCACTTTCTTCCAGACTTTTGGCTCCATTGGCCGGGCCACTTCCGGCAGCTCTGTCACCATACGGTCAAGGAGGCCCATGCGGTGCAGGAACTCACGATGACCGTCAATGCCAACAACATCGGCCTCTTTTGCCGATCCGATATTGGATGAGTAAATGAACACTTCAGGCAGGGTAAGAACCCGGCCCTTGCCATGGAAATCCCGGATCGTCTGGCGGCCAATAGTGATCGGGCGGCGCGCGTCGAATGTGCTTTGCAAATTGACCTTGCCGGAATCCAGCGCCATTGCCGTGGTAAAGCTTTTGATTGTCGAACCCATCTCAAAGGCACCGGCAGACATGCGGTTAAGCCGGTCTTTTTCCAGAGCATTATATGGATTATTCGGGTCAAAATCCGGGGCCGATGCCATGGCTAGAACTTCGCCAGTCTTGACGTTCAATACGACTGCACCAGCGGCGATGGCGCTATATTTCTGCATGGCCTGAACAACCACATCGCGCACCACATGCTGCACACGCAGATCAATCGAAAGCCTGACGGGCTCAAGCGACCGGCTGTCTGCAAGTCCTGCGTCACGCAGATCCGACAGGCCATGTTCGTCGATATATTTCTCCATACCGGCAATCCCCTGATTGTCGATATTTACGAGACCAAGAATATGCGAAGCGGTAGGACCACCTGGATAGAACCGTGCTTTCTCCGTGCGAAAACCGATGCCAGGTATGCCCAGAGCCATGATCTGGCTCTTTTGCTGTGGCGTCAGGCCACGTTTCAACCAGGCAAATCCTGCCTTGCTTTTCAGCCGGCTGTAGGTCTGCTCGAAATTGAGATCAGGAAGCACTGTCGAAAGCAGCTCAATGGCTTCATCAGGGTCAATGATCTTCTTCGGTTCAGCATAAAGCGAATTCGTCTTGATATCGGTTGCCAAGACTTCGCCATTTCGATCAAGAATATCCGGTCGCGCAGCCAGCACCGTACCAGTTGGGCCATTATATCCGGTCGTATCTTCCTGAATCCCGTAATAGATCAGTCTTCCGCCGATGACGCTATATATGCCTATGAAGCAAGCAATGGCCATGACAACTCGGTTGCGCGCGCGATTGCCTGATTTCTTCTTTTTTGCATCCACGGCAAAGGCCGGTGCAGTTCCAGACTCCAGATCGATCTTCTTCCGCTTGATCCAAACAGCAGCCATTATTGTGCAGCTCCTTTTGGTGCGGGATTAGCCTTTTTTGCCACGCTGCCGGTCAACGTAGAATCCGGCTTCAAGTCCTTGGCGCTGGCTTCGGTGATGATGTCTGCGACAGAGTCAAAAACAACCGGCTTTGGTTGGGGCAGATCATTGATGTCTATAATCTGATTGGCTTCAACGAGTTGAAGATCAAGCTGACCCTGGAAGGTCTCTATCAGTTTTTGCAAACGGTTTGGCTGGGTGAGCAAACTCCAATCAGCCTTCAAGAGATCAATCGTATCGTTCTCATCCGAGATCATGCGCTCAAGCTTCGTCACTTGATTCATCTGCTTCTCGGCGTCGTGCTTGATCTTATAGGTTATCGACGCCGCCGCTATCATCAACCCGATCAAAATGATGTCGAAGGTACGCAGCACTGGTCAACTCCCCATTTTCTTCTGAGACTGGGTTTCATGAAATATGGGCAGATTAGGCAAACCATAAATCGCATGATCTTCGACAAGCGGCGCACTATCCGTGCGGATGCCTGCGCGAAGCTTGGCGGAACGTGCCCGCGGATTGCGCGCCGCCTCCGCCTCTGTCGGCGCAACGATCCCCTTGCCAACCGGGGTAAATGTGGCGCGGCGCTGCTCGACCTGCGGCAAATGACGCGAGCCGCCGCCTGCGCCTGAACGATCTGCAAAGAAGCGTTTAACGATGCGATCTTCAAGCGAATGGAATGTTACAACAACGAGCCGCCCGCCGGGCTTCAACACACGTTCAGCCGCGTGCAATGCGCGCACCAATTCGCCGAGCTCATCATTCACAAAAATACGCAGCGCCTGAAAGACACGCGTCGCCGGATGAATCGGAACTTTTGGATTTCGACCAACCAGAGCTTCGATTGCATTGGCCAGATCGCGGGTACGATGAAACGGCTCCGTCGCACGCCGCTTGTCGATCATACGGGCGATACGGCCCGCGTTGCGCTCTTCCCCGAGAAAATTGAAAATGCGCGCGAGGTCGCCAATTTTGAGACGATTGACCACATCAGCAGCACTCGGACCCGAACTCGACATGCGCATATCGAGTGGTCCATCTTTTTGGAAAGAAAAGCCACGCTCGGCTTCGTCAATTTGCATGGACGAAACACCGATATCAAGAACAATGCCATCGGGAGCACCCAGAAGAGCAACCTGATCCAGCGTCGAAAAGGTGCCTTGAACGAGGGTCAGCCTTCCCGCGTAGTCTTTTTCCAGGGCACGGCCAGCTTCGATCGCAGAAGGATCGCGATCAATTGCCGTTACGTCAGCGCCCGTTTCAAGAATACGCTTGGTGTAACCACCAGCTCCAAAGGTTCCATCGATAATTCGCTGGCCCTTATCCGGCTGCAAGGCAGCAATGACTTCATCAAGCAGAACCGGGACATGACGATCATCTGCGTTTTTTGAGCCATTATCCGCGTCAGAACCGGTCATCAATTCGCCTCCAGACGGCGTTTTTCCGCGAGCCGGGCCCGAACTGTTTTGCGATGCGCTTCGAATTGATCCGGCTGCCACATTTGAAAATGCGTATTCGCCCCCGCAAAGGTCACATCTGTGGAGATGCCCGTATGTTCCCGCAGGAAATCCGTCACCGTAATCCGCCCATCTGCGTCCAATTTGAGGAAGCCGCCGTCCGCGTGAAGATAAAACGACATATCGTCCGCTGTCTCCGCAAACGGATCTTCGCTTTCCAGCTTTTTGTCGAATCGGGTCAACAGTTCCGGTCCGCCCACATCCAGAGCAGGAAGATGAAGAGAGCGTAGGGCATAAAGCTCCGTATGACCGGCGGACTGCACAATCAGACGAAACTGAGCCGGAACGGAAACCCGCCCCTTTGCGTCGATCCTGTTCGTCATATGCCCGAGGAACCGGTTCAAAGCTTAATCCCGCCGTTCTGACCTCAAGGGTCTCTGATCGTTCTGCCCCTGCCTCTCCCTGCAACCGAGGAGACAGAATCTCATAAGCGCGCGTCGAAACTCCGGCGAAATGCCGGCCCTGCATGGCAAGATCCAATGTCGGGAAACACCGTGTCGACTGAACGCTACTGATGAAATCAATCGATATCATGGGGCACTATGGGCGTCAATGGGATTAGAGTACACAGGATGGAAGTAGCTGGCAAAACCAAGCACACTTCCGGCGATTCTGAATTTATCCATCATTAAGCTTAATGAAGCGTTAGGAATCGCAAACCAGTCCCCTCCCTTACGGGGAGAATGATAAATAATCGCAGAGTTTAAAGTGCCAGCTGGCCTGTAAGCCGGGTTCTGTATGGCCGGATTTGCATCCGGCGCGGCAGCCATTCATCTTGGACGGATGTTGCCATCCGCCTCCTGCAACCTACCCGGACGACTGACCCGGAAACTGATCGCCTGACTTTCGTCAGGCACGCCGTCCCTATTCGGTTTTGCTCCCGGTGGGGTTTGCCTTGCCGCCCCTGTTACCAGTTGCGCGGTGGGCTCTTACCCCACCCTTTCACCCTTACCCCGTCATTCCTTGTGTCCCATCCATTATAGACGCGGCACAACGAAAGACGGGGCGGTTTCCTTTCTGTGGCACTTTCCCTAGGGTCGCCCCCGCCGGACGTTATCCGGCACCGTGTTTCCCTGGAGCCCGGACTTTCCTCACATGCCGCCTTTCGGCTTATGACATGCGCGGCTGCCCGGCCAGCTGGCGCCCGTATAAATGCCTATCTTCCAGAAAAGGCAAATGAAAAAAGGCTGGATAGTCATCCAGCCTTCCTCAAAGCAACAAGCGAATGCTTAGTTGGCCGCCATTTGCAGTTTGACCTTGGCACAATAATTGGCCGAAATCGGATTCATCCGGGTGGCGCCGTGCCCTGCATTATAGCGCAGGATCGTGCCGCAAGTCGTGCCATTGCCAAGCTTATGGGCTCCGGCAAGATACTTCATACCCCAACGAATATTCGTATCGGGATTATAGAGCGCCTGACGGCTACCTGTGTAGCCCAAGCCCTGTGCCGTCGAATATTTGATCTGCATCAAACCAACCTCACCAGCACGGCCAGTCATGTCAGCCCGGTAGTTGCTTTCCACGCGGACGACCGCATGAGCAAGTGCAATCGGAACACCGTAAGACGCTGCGTAAGAAGAGATGATGCTGGAATATTTGGTCGAACCACCAGCAGAGGCGGCAGATGCAATGCTGCCGGTTGTCATTGTATCAATGCGGCTGTTTACTGTCGTGGTCTTGAAACGGGCTTTTGCCTGAACGACCGGACGCTTGGAACCAGAAATCTTTTTTGAGATACGCTGAGTTTTTACTGCAGCCTTTTTACCGGATGAAACCTTGGCACTTACCTTCTTGCCCTGGCTCTTTCCATCAACCTTCTTTGCAGTTTTTTCGGTCGTTTTTTTCTTATCGGCTTCAACACGCTTTGCCTTCAGATAATCGGCCAGGTTTGTCGGCTGGGCCTCGACCGGTTTGCTGAATGCTGAATTTGAACCAAACAAAGCCACCGCCCCAACAAGGGCGCAAATCATACCAAATCTATTTGTCATCGTTTTCCGTTTAATTTCTTGGGCCGCACGAAAGATGCGCGCCGGGAACGTTCCGAGCCCAAAAATCCAAAATGGGCTGCCCGAAACACTGGGCTAGGATGTGACGGCCCAATGCAGCCGAATATTGATACATCAAATAACTTTGTGTAACCCATTGTAATATATATGCTGCATCGCACAATTTCCCTCAGAAAAGGCTTTAACGTTCAATACGTTATGCTGACAATGCCGGGAGTGCAGAAAGTAGCTTGTGCAGCGTTTCAATGGTTGACATGTCCGCGACTCCGTCCACTTTTGCCGGCCGAAAGTGGCGCTGGAAGGCCAAAACACTCAATTCGGTCGCATTTCCGAAGACCCCATCAATGGGTACGCCGTAGCCATAAAGAGCCAGCATGGACTGCAAAGCCTCCACTGGCTGCCCTTGATCACCAGCAGAAAAGAACCGACCACCGCGCACCGGAGCCGGATCGACCCAATGCCCCACGCCGGAATTAAATAGCACTGGCCAAGGGAATTTCTCGCCGGGGTCGATCTTGCGTGCAGGTGCGACATCTGAATGAGCAAGGACATTTTCAGGGCGAATTCCATTGCGCGAGATTATGCCTTTGCAAAGGTCGATAACCGCGTCGATCTGTTCGCCCGGAAACACCGGGAATCCAAGTAGCGGGCCGCCATTGACGATTTCAATCCCGATTGAGCAAGAATTAATATCCGTTTCGCCCTTCCACGAGCCCTTTCCGGCATGCCAGGCGCGCTCACTTTCGGAAACCAATTGCACGATCCTGCCGTCTTCATGCACGACATAATGCGCGGAAACTTCGCTTTCCGGGTTTGCCAGCCAGTTTTCGGCAGCTTCGCCCGTCTCCATGCCAGTATAATGCAGGATAAGAATATGCGGGCGCTTGCCATCCTTGCGGGGACCGAAATTTGGCGACGCGTGAACTGCCACGTTTAAATGATCGGGCTTAAACGCGTTCATATGCCTTCAGGTCTTTTTCGACTTGTTCCCAAGCCGCATTGATAGCCGCTATACGTTGATTGGCGATAGCTATGAATTCTTCCGGCACACCTCGGGCAATCAACATATCCGGATGGTTTTCCCTAACCAGCGCGCGATACTGCTTGCGCGCAGTCTCAAAATTTACATTCCGCGCCAGACCCAAGACCAGATATGGGTCTGCCTGTCCACGCCCGACATGCCGCGCAAGGACACGGTCAAACTTTTCCTCATCAAGGGCAAAGATTTCCGCAACCGTGCCGAGAAATGTCAATTCCTTGTCGTGCAATGCGCCATCGGCCTTGGCAATATGGAAAAGCCCATCAAGAACATCTTCCAGCATTTGACAGTTCCGGTGACCGGAACCGCAAAGTGAAGCCAACTGCGTTGCGTAGGCCTCGTAACCCGCGACATCCTGCTTTGCCAGATTATATAATCTGGTGACTTGGTCCTGATACTGCTCAGGCACATGAAAAATGTCGTGGAACGCATTAACCTCGGCTTGCGATACAATGCCATCTGCCTTGGCCATTTTGGCCGACAAGGCAATCATTGCTATCGAAAACGCAACGCGTCGCCGCGTTTCGGGATCGCCTTCAAATGCGGTACGTACAGCCTCGATAATGCTGGAGAATGCATCGACTGCTGTGGTGGTGATGAAATCGCTGATGCGGCGCCAAATAGACATGGCTCTATTTTATTCAAAGTTTTTCGCAATTGCGAGAGAGATAATTACGCATCAAAACTGTTTGACATAGATGGGCGTAGGTACGGCAAACATGAGGCCTGCCGTACCTGCCAATTGAATTTTATTGAACGCCAAGCGCATCCTTGATGGCTTTTTCAGCTGCGTCGGCAGCGGCTTTAACCTGATCGGCTGTTTGTCCCGCCGCTTTTGCGGCTTCTTCAGCTGCCTTGCGGGCGGTTTCGACGGCAGCCTGCTTTTGCTCAGCAGTCATGGTTGCAGCCTGCTCTTTAATGGTCTTCATCGCGTCTTGAGCAGTCATTGGCTTTGCTGGTTCAACCGCTGTTGGAGCCGGCGCCGGTGCTGGAGCTGGTGCTTCAGTTGTAGCAGGTGGCGTTTCGGTCTTCTGCTCGCTTTCACCGCAGCCAGCCAAAGCAAACAACGATACAGCTGCCAAGGCGATAACAAATTTATTCTTCATGTGTTTTAATCCTCTCCTAGGTACTCAAGTGGCCCCTCGAATCCACTCTATCTGAAATAAGGCGGAATGGAGTTCTATTTTCATTTTCATTCAACTCTTATGTGGATATCTCTTTGTAAACATGGCGACATTCGTCATCTGCCTGTCACGATGTGATATTTGGAGTCCGAATATGAATATTTCGATCCGGGTATTGAACAGGAAGGATGCAGAGCAATTCCAGCGACTGCGCTTACATGGATTGCAAGCGGCGCCGGAAGCATTCGGCTCAAGTTATGAAGAAGAGGCCGATCGCGACATGGCCGAAATTCGCTGCCGCCTTGACGCTCTGCCAAACGCCGTTTTCGGTGCATTTGCTGAAGGTGAACTGATCGGCGTTGCAGGCTTTGCCGCAAACTCCAAGACAAAGCAAAAACACAAGGGTTTGCTTTGGGGTGTTTATGTGGATGAGAGTTGGCGCGGGCATCAGCTCGGAAAAAGACTGACGCTGGCAGTTATCGATTACGCTCGAAATCACGTTGATACATTACACGCGACCGTCATGGCTGCCAATATTACAGCCCGCACGCTCTATCTCAGCTTGGGTTTTGAGGTGTTCGGCGTGGAGAAGGATGCCCTGCGTATCGACGGCAAATCTTATACGGACGAACTCCTGCGTCTCGATCTACGCTAACACGACCTTGAAATCCAATCCGTTTGGAGTTATATCGCACGTTAATAATTAGCAACCTACTTATTATACGGCTATCTTATGGCACATCGTGGCTTACATTTTATTTTTGTGGACGAATTGGGCAGAGCCAGCCGAAAGCTGCGCACGCATTTTGATTCGCGTGTGAAAGAATTAGGACTGACACAAGCCAGAGCGCGGACATTGTTGCTGCTCGACAGGCTTGCAGTGCTCAATCAAAAGGAGCTTGCAGAAGAGCTGGATATAGAAACACCCACCATGGTGCGCTTGCTTGACGGTCTTGAGAGTCAGGGATTCATTCAACGCAAAGAGGCAGAAGGGGACCGGCGCGCCAAGGAAATTCACATCACAGTGACCGGCAGGACATTAGCAAAAAAGGTCAATGATCTTGCCCAAAAGCTGCGCGCTGATGTCCTGGCGGGTATCGAGAGCGAAGACCTGCAGAACACAATAGATGTCCTTCGGTCAATTAACCGCAATATCAACGAACTCGACGAGAGGGACTGAGCCACATGCTCCCCGAAGCTGAGTTTGTCGGTTATGATCCGATCAAAACTGCACCGCCTCCCCCTGCGGCGCCCGTTCCTATGCATCCGCTCCGCTCGGCTGCCTATATTGGCGCGTCAACTCTGCTATCGATGACGCAGGGCCTTGGAATGAATCTGATCGCTACAAATATCCCGCAGATTCAGGGCTATCTCGGTGCAACAAACACCGAAACCACCTGGCTGATCGCTGCCTATATGGCACCCAATGTCAGCCTGTCGATTGCACTTATCAAGATCAGAAATCAGTATGGCTTGCGAAATTTTGCCCAGTTAAGCTTGGCAATTTTCGTGCTTGTATCGCTGCTGCATCTGGTGGTCACAGATTTGCAATCGGCCATCATCATTCGTTTTGTCAGCGGCATTGCCGCAGCTCCATTGTCGAGTCTTGCCTTCCTTTACATGCTTGAGGCGTTCACACCGGCGCGCAAGATGACAATAGCCATATGTCTGGTGCTAACGAATATATCGCTGGCCTCGCCTCTGGCTCGTCTGCTTTCGCCCACGCTGTTGGATATCGGCCAGTGGGGCGGATTATATACGTTCGAAATTTCTCTCGCCCTTATCGCATTTGGCGTTATCTATCTTCTCCCTCTGACGCCCATACCAAGGGCAAAGGTCATCGAGAAACTGGATATTGTCAGCTATCTTTTGATAGCCATCGGTTTCGGTTGTATCGCCGTGACACTCGTTACTGGTAGGCTTTATTGGTGGTTTGAAGCCCCTTGGCTTGGTGTGCTTCTGGCTATTGCAGTCGTCACCATTACGGCTGCGGTCATTATTGAGCTCAACCGGGAAAAACCCCTCCTCGATATCCGCTGGATTGCCAGCAAGGAGATCGTTCATTTCGCCGGAACAATTCTGCTTTTCAGGCTTGTCGTCTCCGAACAATCAACTGTCGCCAATAATTTCTTTCAAAACCTGGGCCTACTAAACGATCAAATCAGCATGATCTATATGGTTTCCATGGCGGCAATGATTGTAGCAGGCCTCTCATGTGCCGCAGTGATGACACCCGAAAGAGTGCCTGCGATCCATGCCGTTGCCTTGATGTTTCTTATTGCCGGCTCCTATATGGACAGCCAATCAACGAACCTCACGCGCCCAGCGCAAATGTATGCGAGTCAAGCTTGCATAGCGGCTGCCACAGCTCTCTTCTTGCCGCCAGCCATGTCCGTCGGGCTAAGTTCAGCGTTGAAACGCGGGCCAAACTACATTCTCAGTTTCATTATCGTGTTTCTAGCCACACAAAGTCTTGGGGGGCTTTTCGGGCAAGCGGTTTTCGGTACGTTCATAACGATACGCGAAAAATTCCATTCCAATATCCTGGCAGAAAGCATTGTCCTATCTAATCCGCTTGTGGTTCAGCGTGTTGGGCAACTGACAGCGGGTTATAGCCGATCGATTACCGACGGCACCCTGTTAAACGCAGAAGGAATAGCGCTGCTTTCCCAACAAACGACGCGTGAAGCCAATATCCTCGCCTATAATGATGCGTTTCTGCTCATTGCCGGTATTTCGCTTTTCGCGCTCATTATTCTTTTAACGCACGTCTCCCTGCGCGCACTTTTCCGCAACCGGGAAACCGTTCTCGCCATCCAAACGAGTTGATCAGATGATGTCTAAATATATGCGCCATTCGGCAACGATAATTGCCATCCTTATTGGAATTTCCGGGCTCGTGCTTGTGCTTTATGCTTGGCGCCTGCCACCATTTCAGAGCGATATCGAGATAACGGAAAATGCCTATGTGAAGGGCTATGTCACTCTGATTAGTCCGCAGTTGAGCGGCTATATCGTTGATGTTCCGGTTCAGGATTATAACAAGGTCAAACAGGGCCAACTTCTGGCCAAAATTGACGACCGGATTTTTGCGCAAAAACTGGATCAGGCAAAAGCGACTCTCGCCAGTCAGCAAGCCGCTCTTGACAACTCAACACAGCAGCAACGTGCCGCCGAGGCACGCATTGGATCCAGCCAGGCACAACTCGACAGCGCCGAGGCTGTATTGCGGCGAGCACAGGCCAATTGGGCCCGCATCGAGCCATTGGCCCGTCAGGGTGTTTTGACAAAGAGTGACGCAGAGCAAAGTGAAACAGCATTGGAGCAAGCCCAGGCATCTGTAACTCAGGCCAAAGCAGCACTGGAAGTGTCCAATCAGGATCTTGAAACCATTAAGGTCAGTCGCGGTTCGTTGGAAGCAGCAGTCGCAGGCGCAAAGGCAGCCGTTGAACTGGCTGATATCGATTTGTCCAACACTAAAATTGTAGCTCCACGGGATGGCACTCTTGGCGAAGTTGGTGTCAAGCTCGGCCAATATGTCAGTGCCGGAACGCAGCTTATGGCAATTGTCCCCAGCGACGTCTGGATTATCGCAAACTTCAAGGAAACTCAGCTTAGCAATATTGCACTGGGGCAGCCGATCACGTTCACAGTCGACGCTCTCAATCGCAAAAGACTGTCCGGCAAGGTTGAACGATTTGCACCAGCAGCCGGCTCTGAATTCAGCGTAATCAAACCTGACAACGCCACCGGAAATTTTACAAAGGTCGCGCAACGTATCTCTGTACGCATATCAGTCGATCCCGGACAGGACCTGGCACAATATCTCGCCCCCGGAATGTCGGTGGTGGTACGAACTGAACCGCCCCAACGCTGACAGCGCCAGCACAAGGCGGAAGAATCAGATTCGAAAACCAATACTTATCGATAAAATTTGAATCAAATTGTCATCAGCTTCATCCATTACGTCACAGCGGCGTCACCAACTTGTTACATGCGGGTGCTAGGCGAGCAGGAATTTCCAATAAAGGGGATTCGTTTGGATGCCAGTTGCTCGACAGTCTGCAAATACGCCGCCTCCTCGCTCGCATATCAGCAATGAAAAACTGAACAGGGCTGTTCGGCAAAACCGGCTTCTATCACGCGCCGGATTGTCTGAAAGACTGTTTGCTCACGTTTTCAAGGGACTGGTCTATCCGCAAATATGGGAAGATCCGGAAGTTGATATGGAGGCCCTGCAGCTTGGTGCCGGTCATCGAATTGTTACCATTGCATCCGGCGGCTGTAATGCCATGTCCTATTTGACGGCTGATCCTGCCAGTGTTGAAGCCGTTGATCTCAATACGGCTCACGTTGCCTTCAACCGCCTCAAGCTTGCTGCTGTCGTCAATCTTCCCAATTACGATGCGTTTTATCGGTTCTATGGAACTGCCGACAGCAAATCCAATCTAACGGCCTATGAACGCTTCATCCGGCCGCACCTTGATGCAACCAGCCGCTCCTATTGGGAGAAGCGGATGGTGTCCGGCCGGCGGCGTATCTCCATTTTTTCGCGCGACCTTTACCGCCATGGCCTGCTTGGCCTGTTTATCGGCATGGGGCATCGCGTTGCCAGACTCTACGGTATTGACCCGCGCGATATTCTGAAGGCATCGACACTTGCCGAACAACGGGTTTATTTCGACACCGCCCTCGCCCCGCTCTTTGACAAACGCATGATCCGCTGGGCGACCGCACGGAAGTCTTCGCTTTTTGGCCTCGGAATTCCACCACAGCAGTATGATGCCCTTGCAACTGCAGGAAACGGCGATATGGCTGAGGTATTGCGTGGGCGCCTTGAAAAACTCGCCTGCGGTTTTCCGCTTTCAGAAAACTATTTTGCTTGGCAAGCCTTTGGCCGCGGCTATAGCGACAATGCGGAGACCGGTCCGCTACCGCCTTATTTATCCCGCAACAATTTTGCGGCAGTGCGTGAACGTGCCGGCCGAATGAGCGTCGTCAATGCGTCCTACACGGAGTTTCTGAGCGCAAAGCCTGAAAACTCAGTGGATCGCTTCATATTGCTGGATGCTCAAGACTGGATGAACGATACGCAGCTCAATGAGCTTTGGACTGAAATTACCCGCACAGCCGCTCCCGGCGCGCGGGTAATCTTTCGCACAGCCGCCGAGCCCTCTCTTTTGCCGGGCCGTGTCGATGACGCAACGCTAGCGCAGTGGGAATACAAGGAAGATCAGTCGAAAACGCTTCATGCGCGCGACCGATCTTCTATTTATGGCGGATTTCATTTGTACACATTCCGAGGCTGAATCATGTTTACGAAGATCGAACATGGTCCTCTTATGGATCGCGTCTATCGGCATCAACGCCATTTCTACGATGTGACACGTAAATATTATCTGCTGGGCCGCGACCCCATGATTGCCGGTCTCAATCCGCCAGAACGCGGCTCGATCCTCGAGATTGGATGCGGAACAGGCCGGAATTTGATTCTTGCTGGCGAGGCTTATCCAAAGACTTCCCTCTACGGCATTGATATTTCGAACGAAATGCTCGCAACCGCGCATAAGAAAATTGAGATAGCCGGTCTTGGTAAGCGGGCCAAGCTCGCCTATGCAGACGCAGCCGACTTTAATCCCCAAGCTCTTTTCGCGCGTCGGCATTTTGACCGAATTTTTATCTCCTACGCCGTTTCAATGATCCCGCAATGGCAGTTGGTAATGCATGAAGCGGTCAGCCACCTTGCTCCGCACGGCTCTCTTCATATTGTTGACTTCGGTGATCTGGCCGATCTGCCGTCCGTTTCCCGCAAAGCACTCTATAAGTGGCTGGACTGGTATCATGTCACGCCGCGCAATGATCTGTTCGATATTGGCGAATCCATTGCATTGAAAAACAATGCCACAGTGCAGAAACAACGGCTTTATCGCGGATTTGCCTGGATAACGACTATACGCCGGAACGGTATGTAATTTCGATCCCACGTGGGTCAGCGCGACCGCTCATGATCTGTTAAGCATAATAGTGCATCTGTAAGATCGCACCAATGCCGAACAATGATCTAGCCGCGGAAATTTTATATGAAACGTCTTGCAGCCGCTTTGATGACACTCGTTTTAACCGGCTGTACGACCGTCGATTATAATTTTGAGGACGCCAGGAAACCCTCCGCGACACGCCAGATGGATGCGCCCTCTGGCAATGTCAAGGCACCGCGCTACGGTGATAGCGATCCACATGAATGGACCGGAAAAACACCTTGGCATTATCCGATACACGGCACGGACGTTTCCAAATATCAATCCACCATAGACTGGCAGACTGCACGCTCGAGCCGCATCTCTTTTGCCTTTATCAAAGCCACGGAAGGTGGTGACCGGGTCGATGACCGCTTTGCAGAAAATTGGGCAGCAGCAAGAGCTGCAGGTGTTCCGCGTGGTGCTTACCATTTTTACTATTTCTGCCGCTCTGCCGCCGATCAGGCCCGTTGGTTCATCCGCAATGTGCCGAATGACCCGGGTGCCCTGCCGCCAGTGCTGGATATGGAATGGAACGCCGCATCACCCACCTGCAAGCTGAGACCGAATGCAGCAATTGTTCGCAGCGAGATGCGCACCTTCATTGACATCGTACAGCGTCACTACGGCAAGCGCCCCATCATTTATACCACTGTCGATTTCTTTGATGACAATGATTTGCGCCAACTCGCCGATTATCCTTTCTGGCTTCGCTCGGTTGCGGGTCATCCTGATGAGAAATATGGACCGCATCCTTGGACCTTCTGGCAATATACCGGAACGGGTTCCATCCCCGGTATACGCGGAGATGCCGATATCAATGTTTTTGCCGGCAGCGAAAGCGCCTGGAAACAGTGGCTGGCGCGCAACAAGGTTCGATAAAGCTTTGAGTCGAACAGTTCTCTCTATTCTGTGACTTCACCTGACGACGGTTATCGTGCATTAGCAGGGAAAGTGTGCGTGCCTTGGCGCGCCCGTCATCAACGAGATTTCCCAATGAATAAAATATCGATCGCCATCGCCGCAAGTCTGCTTACCATTTCCAATGCTCAAGCTCTGGATCAGGTTGCACCAGCTCAACCTGTTGTCGCCAAACCCGCCTGTGGAGGCGAACTTGAACCCTGGTTCAATGGCTTGATCGCCGAAGCAAAGGCAGCGGGTGTCAGCGATAAAGGCATCAGCGAGCTTTTCAAGGCTTCGATGGACGACAAGGTTTTGGAACGCGACCGTGCGCAGGGCGTTTTCAGCCAGACATTTTTGACGTTTTCATCTCGCATGGTTGCTGATTACCGCCTGAAACAGGGCGCAGCCAATCTGAAGAAATATGCCGATACTTTTGCCAAAGCCGAGGCCGAATATGGTGTCCCCGGTCCTGTGATTTCGGCCTTTTGGGGCCTCGAGACGGATTTTGGTGCCGTCCAGGGCGATTTCGATACGCTGAATGCCCTTCTGACGCTATCCTTCGACTGCCGTAGGCCTGAACTTTTCCGCCCGCAATTGATTGCACTGCTCAAGCTATTTGACAGCGGCGTTGTGGATGCAAAGACGACCGGTGCGTGGGCTGGCGAAATTGGCCAAATGCAGATGTTGCCGACCGATTATCTTGAGCGTGGCGTTGATGGCGACGGTGATGGCAAGGTTGACCTGAAAGGCTCCGCACCCGATGCGATCATGACCGCCGCCCGTGTTATGCGCGATCTTGGCTGGCGCAAAGGCGAGCCATGGCTCGAAGAGGTCAAACTCACCAAAGAACTCCCATGGGAGAACGCCATCCGCACCAATCGTCTGCCACACTCCAAATGGGCTGAATGGGGTGTAACCGGCCTAAAGGGGCCGCTTGGCCCGGATGATGGCGACGCATCGCTATTATTGCCGATGGGCCGAAAGGGTCCAGCTTTCCTTTCCTATTCAAACTTCGATATCTTTGTAGAATGGAATAAGTCCATCATCTACGCGACCACGGCCGCTTATTTCGCTACGCGGCTGGCAGGGGCAGGCCCGCTGGAACAAACCACACCTGAACAGGGTCTCAACCCTGAACAGATGAAAGAACTTCAAAACAAGCTGGCAGCACGCGGCCACGATATGGGCCCGAAAATTGATGGCGTGTTCGGCATTCTTACCCGCGACGCCGTTCGCGAGGAACAAATGCGACTAGGCCTGCCAGCCGATTCCTGGCCAACACCGGAACTACTGAACAAGCTATAGGTCTTGTGACGCGTATTCCATCGTCTCCAGCGAAGCAAAACCTTCCGGCCGTCCGCCCGCCTCAAACGGTGTTTCCACCTCGACAAATGTATCGGGGTAGAAACCGTTAAACCGGGTACGCAACGACAGAGAATAGGCACCGATATTGCCAATCTCGATCCAGTCGCCGGTATCCACGGTTTCCGGCAGCCAGAATGGGCGGGACAAAATATCAACGGAATCGCAAGTTGCCCCGCAAACACGGAAAGGCACAATCGTTTCAGGATTGCCATTGCGATGTTTCTTGGCAGGGTCTGGGATAAACCGGGCTGGCAAAGTGATTTTTCCAGTCCAGGAATCCGAAAGCGATGCCCAGATACCATCATTGATGTAAAGCCGTCTGCCTTTGCGCAGAAGCACTCGAACAATCAGCGAAAAGGCCCGCGCAACAATAACCCGTCCGGGTTCGGCAACCAGCGGCAAATCCCCAAAGCCATATTCATTGATATCGCCGCGCAAACGCGACATTAATTGCCCGAGCGAGGGCATTTCGACCTGTTTGCGCTTGGGATCATGACCATATTCAGCAGGAAAACCACCGCCGACATCAAGCCCGGCCAGTGTCACGCCAGCGCGATTTCGGACCCAATCGGCAGCGCGCAATGCGCGTTCGTAGGTATCGGGATCTTCAATCTGACTGCCAACATGGAAGCAAAGGCCGACTTTGTAGCCAATTTTTTCTGAACGCTGTAGCAATTCCACGGCATGGGCCGGAGCAGCACCGAATTTCTTTGAAAGCTCGTATGCTGCATGTCCCTTTGTCTGCAACCGAATGTAGAGAGTTATGCTGCCCGGATCGATATCCAAAGCCCGCACAATGCGGGTCACCTTGGCGATCTCATCTTCATGGTCAACGGCAAGGATGCGTATCCCATAGGTTTCAAGCGCCAGACGGATGTCCGATTGCGCTTTGATCGGATGCATGTAGAGCATATGCGCATTGGGTGCCACTTTTCGAACAGCTGCGAACTCTCCCGGCGAGGCTACATCAAACGTGTTGATACCGTTACGGGCGAGTGTTTCCAGTACCAGGTTTTCACCATTGGTTTTAACCGCATACGCGGTCTCGCCCGGAAACATCTTCATGAAGTTATGAGCGTCTTCGATGAGGACCTGAGGCCTGAAGCAATAAACCGGTTGATCCGGGCGCAATTCAAGCGCTGCATCACGGGCGGTGGCGAATCGTTGCATCTGTGTGTCTTGCGTCATTCCAGACTCTTAGCAAGGGAAAGTGACGGATGAAAGTCGCGACTTGTTGCAAGAATCGGGTGGCGACTCGCCATAAAATGGCTAAGGATTTGCAATCCGCTTACCATGAAAGGGTAATTGCCGTGTCCGTAGCTGATGCCAAAGTGCCGCCGACCCTTTCCATGTCCGGATTTGTCTGGCTGCAATTGCTGTTGTTAGGTGCTATTTGGGGTGGATCATTCTTCTTCGCGCGCATCGCCGTACAAGTCGTTCCACCCCTCACGCTGGTGTTGTTTCGCGTTGTCATAGCAGCCCTGGCGCTGCATATTTATCTTGGAAGCCGCGGTGTTAATTTCTGGGACTATCGTCGCCACGCGCTCGGTTTTGCCGGACTCGGCCTGTTGAACAATGTCATTCCCTTTTCTTTGCTTTTCATCGGGCAAACAGCGCTAGGTGCTGGTCTTGCCTCTATCTTCAATGCAACGACCCCTATCTGGACGGTCATATTGGCGACCATACTGACCGCCGACGAAAAGGTTACGGCAGCCAAGCTTGCCGGCATTTTCATGGGTATCGTGGGTATTGTGGTCATGATCGGGCCTGGAATTTTGACTGGCCTTGGCGGGCCGCTATGGGCCGAGCTTGCTGTCATAACCGCAACTATATCCTACGCCTTCGCGAGCATCCTGGCCAAACGCTTTAAAGGCATCCCGCCAACAGTAACGGCAACCGGACAGATGACAGCATCCACTCTTATCATGATCCCTGTCGTACTCCTCCATGACGGCATGCCGCATTTGGATGGGATTAGCCTGGGCGTCTGGTCCGCCATTCTCGGATTGGGGCTGCTATCGACAGCTTTCGCCTATATCCTGTTCTTTTCAATCGTGAAAGCTTCGGGAGCAACCAATGCCTCCCTCGTCACCCTGATTGTTCCGGTCAGCGCGGTTTTACTTGGAACAATTTTTCTTAGCGAGAAACTGGCGGCGCAAGATATTGCCGGGATGGCCCTCATCGCTTTGGGCCTGCTGATCATTGATGGCCGTATTCTAGCGCTTTCCAGAAAGCCGAATAGATAGAATTGTCATAAAATTTCTGTAGTTAGCCCGAAACTCCAAGGCTTAATCCTGTTCGAAATGTGGCAAAGCAACACGCTAGCGAGAAATGCGATAATTTTATCGCACTGCAAAATTTTACCGCCAGCAAAGAATTTTTTCGATTTTTTCGACATTTTCAAACGTTTAAATACGTTTAGTTTCAAAAACTTATCGTTGCTGTAGAAAAAATTTCTACACTCTTTGTCATCGTTCGGTAATATTTGGGCTTTTTCTGTGGCGAATTTGCGCTATGTTATGGGGGTTAACTGCAGGAGACAAGCGATGGGACTAACTCGATCGATGAATGTCCTTATGATCTGTGCAGCGTTCGCATTTATTGGTGCAATGGTCGTAGGACTGATACCTTGAATTGAAATATGAGCGCTACGGATATGGTCTCTGACCGTTAAGTGAGTGAAACAAAAGAAACGGCCCGGTTATAGCAACCGGGCCGTTTCACTTTTAACAAGCTGTTATCAAGCTGCTGCACCGGCTAGATTGGATTGGAGTGCTACAGCTTCTGGACGAATACCGATGAGATGACAGATCGCAAAGGCGAGATCAGCCCTGTTCATCGTGTAAAAATGGAAATCCTGCACGCCACGTTCGACCAGATCAAGAACCTGTTCCGCTGCGACGGCTGAAGCTACCAGAGCATGAGTCTGCTCGTCATTCTGCAATCCATCAAACCGCTCTGCCAGCCATGTAGGTATGTGAGTACCAGCTTTGGAGCAGAAATTGGTAACCTGGGTGAAATTATGGATTGGAAGTATGCCAGGCAAAATCGGAATATAGATTCCGGCACGACGCACCTTTTCAACATAGCGCTCATATTGGTCGTTCTCGAAAAAGAACTGCGTGATGGCACGCGTCGCGCCATTATCGACCTTGCGCTTCAACATATCGATGTCGGTAGCAAAATCCGGACTCTCGGGATGCTTTTCGGGATATGCAGAAACCGAAATATCGAAGTCAGCGAAAGCTTTCAATCCAGCGACAAGTTCGGCACCGTTTTCATACCCACCCGGTGTCGGCTTGTAATGAGCACCTACGCCGCTTGCCGGATCGCCGCGCAAGGCGACAAAGCGATTGACACCCATGGCGGCAAATTCGCGGATTACCGTGTCCACCTCTTCCTTTGTGGCATCAACACAGGTCAAATGTGCCGCTGCATTCACATCGGTTTCGGTTAAGATGCGCTTGATCGTGCGGGCTGTGCGTTCACGAGTGGAGCCACCTGCCCCATATGTCACAGAGACAAATTCGGGATTAAGCGGAGCCAGACGCGTCACAGTCTCCCAGAGACGCTCTTCCATCACCTCGGTCTTTGGCGGGAAGAACTCGAATGAAACCTTGATATTGCTACCAAGATCGGCACGGCGGGATTGGCGGAAAAAACTCATTAGACACTCTCCGTAACGCGGGAGGTTGAAACAGGATCGGCAATTAGCAAGCGTGGGTCGCGTGCCAGCCACAATTTAACAGTCAGTTTGTCTTTATCTTTTGGTTGTAATTCCATGCTCTGTTCCAGCGTCAGTCCGGCTTCCGTCAGCCAGTCTTTAATCTGTCCGTCATGAAAACCGAGGCGCAAATGGGCATGTCTGTCGCGTAGAAATTCAAGTTCGTGTGGAGCAAAATCGACGATCAACATTCGGCCGGAAGGACGCAAGGCACGCGCAGCTTCACGAATGGCCTCGGCCGGATTATCAAGGAAGTGCAAGACCTGATGGATTGTCACCAGATCGAATGACTCTCTATCTACCGGCAAGGAATAGACATCACCTTGACGGACTTGCGCGTTGGCAATGCCGGACTTCTCAAGATTTGACCGGGCAATCGTCAACATGTCGCGATTGATATCGATACCGACACCGCGCAAGTAGAGCGGAGCAAAGAGCTCCAGCAGGCGCCCGGTACCCGTACCGACGTCGAGCATCGCTTGAAACGGTCTTGCACCTATGATCTTGGTAAGGGCCTCTTCCACAGCGCCGTCTGGAACATGCAACGAGCGGATAGCATCCCAGCTTGAAGCATTCGCGCTAAAATAGGCAGCCGCACGTTCCCGGCGCTGAAGCTTCACAGAGGAAAGACGTTCAAGGTCACGCTCCAGCAGGGGATCAGAACAATCCAGGCGATCTAGCAGGGAACGGGCAATATCTCCCACAATCAATGATTCCGCCAAACGGAAATAGGCCCAGGAGCCTTCCTGATAGCGGTTGATAAGACTTGCTTCAAAGAGCAATTTCAGATGTCGTGACACTCGCGGCTGAGATTGTCCTAAAATGGATGTGAGGTCGGAAACGGTTAGATCACCACGCGACAACAAAGCAAGAATGCGTAGCCGACTAGGCTCAGCTGCCGCTTTCAACGTATCAACCATCAGGTCGAGATTAAGATTGTGCCGGTCCATAACCAATCCTCAAAAGACATAAAGATATGTTTATGTCATGAGGCGACGATTGGCAAGAGGTTTTTGCCATTGACGACAATTTCTGCCGCGTCTGAAATAGGCGCCAGAATCAAATTAGAAAGACATCAATGAGTGCAGGAACGAACCGTCAGCGTTCAATCAACAAAGCGCTGACCTTGCTTTTACCCGCCGTTCCCTACTCCGATTCGGAACCAATACGCGCGGCCGCAGGTGCGCCCCATATGAAGACCTTGCCGCCGCCGATTGCCGTATGGTTGGCCGCTATTGCCCATGTGCGGCATCAACATACAGACTATGATGCGCTGCGCGACGAAGGCTATGACAAAGAGTCCGCTCGTTTCTTCGTGCTTGATGCGATTAATCGCAAACTGACGGAATGGCGGGCGACACGTCTTCTGGATCCGGATGAGGAAGATCTGAGCTGAGCTGGCCCCAGCCTTCTTCAAAAATAAGGTCCTGTAATTGGATTCTTTTGCGCCAGCCCTTTTTTTCCAGCTCCGGTGCATCAAAAAGCTCGTCGACATAGCCCAGGCATAGATAGGCAACAATCTCAACGTGATCCGGAATACCTAATATTTGGCGCATGTCATTGTCGTGATAGATGCTCACCCAGCCAACGCCAATACCTTCAGCACGGGCAGCAAGCCACAAATTTTGGACTGCACAAACGGTGCTATAGACATCCATCTGGCGGTTGTGGGTGCGACCGAGCACGACCGTTCCACCGCGTGTCCGGTCGCAGGTGATGCATAAATTGACCGGCGCTTTAAGGATGCCTTCCAATTTGAGAGAGGCATACAGCGCCCGGCGTTCATCTTGAAACAGGGCCTTGGCTTCCTCGTTGGCTTTGGCGAAAGCGCGGTGCACTTGCCTCTTGCGGGCCATATCGCGAATTGTGATGAAGTTCCAAGGCTGCATGAAGCCTACAGATGGAGCATGGTGCGCCGCATCGAGCAATCGCATCAAAACATCATAGGCGATCGGTTTTGACAAAAACTGATCGCGGACGTCTCGCCGGGTATAAATCGCCTTATAAACGGCCGCACGCTCATCGTCAGTAAAATCACCCGCTGGAACCGGACTATCAAAAGCTTCGTGCATTGTTTGCTCCTAACAACGCTTGAGGCCCTCGCCGCCGTCCGCGCAGCTTGGGCTATGGGGTCCGGCCGGTCTTCTGACTTGGGTTCAGCTGAACCGTGCGCCTTCCTGTGGCCTCTCGGCCACCGTGGCATAATGCACGGTCATTCCCCTTACAGCGCTGGGCACGTGCCGGATTTTCACCGGCTTCCCGATTCTCCGCAATCGTCTAAATTGCTGGCACCGGACCTGTTTTCTATTCGCCATGAAAAGGCACTTGGCGCAAGCCTTAGACCCTGTAAATCCACTGTTCGGGAATACGAATATCAACTTTTTCACCGGCGCGTATGATCCCGGGCTTTTCAACCCAAGCGACGATACCCCGCGAGCGCTTGGACACGCGTACAAAATCCAATGCAGTGGTGGTTTCGTCAGGAGTACCCGCATGCGAAGCAATAGAACGACCAGCAATCTTGCAGGGCGCATTCTGTCCATCGACTTTCAACGTCACGCCACCTTCAAAAAACATCAGCGATCTGGGTGGTAGCATCGAAAGGGATGGAATACCGGAAATCACCATGTTTCCACCGATCCATTCAGCTTTCAGCTGAGGCAAGCCCATGCCTGCTGCGATCTCGTCAAGCTCGTCGGCACTTAGAATGGAAAGGTGGCGTTCGTTGCGCATCTCGGTGCCACGCGGATACCAAGGCTCACGTCCACCAGAGCGACGCGTCTGACCCGCGTGAAAGTCACCGACAATACCGTCAAAAGTCAGTTCCAGTAAATCTGTTGGAGAAGTGACAAAATCCCTATCGAGTGCCTCAAATAGCCCGATCACACGACCACTGACCTTACGCGAAGGGACTATTTCGTCACGATTACCGAACAGGTCAGTCATCATTTGCTCCAAAGAGTTCCCTGCTTTAGAAAAGCGGCAAATTATCTGGCGATTACACCAGCAAAGACAACGGGGAACCTTGCGGTTCCCATCTATATTTATCGTGTCAGAGGCTTGTAGCTTGGACGCTTTGGATTGACGCTATCGGGACCGAGACGACGAATCTTGTCGTTTTCATAATCTTCGAAATTACCTTCAAACCATTCGACATGGCTATCGCCTTCGAAAGCCAGGATATGCGTCGCGAGACGGTCAAGGAACATGCGATCATGGCTGATGATCACAGCGCAACCTGCATATTTTTCCAAGGCATCTTCAAGTGCTGCCAAGGTTTCCGTGTCCAGATCGTTTGTCGGTTCGTCGAGGAGCAGAACATTGCCACCGGACTGAAGCATCTTGGCCAAATGCACGCGGTTACGCTGACCACCAGAAAGATTTCCAACTTTCTGCTGCTGGTCGGTACCCTTGAAGTTGAATGCTGAAACATAAGCGCGGGAGTTCATCTCATGCTTGCCAAGCTTGATGATGTCAGTTCCGCCGGAAATTTCTTCCCAGACATTCTTGTCGGCTTTCAGATGATCGCGACTCTGATCGACATATCCGAGGTTAACAGTCTCGCCAACGCGAATAGTGCCGGAATCCGGCTTTTCCTGACCGGTGATCATCTTGAACAGAGTGGTTTTACCCGCACCGTTCGGACCAATAATGCCCACAATACCGCCGGGCGGCAGTTTGAAAGTCAGGTTTTCGATCAGCACACGATCACCGAAGGACTTGGTGAGATTTTCTGCTTCGATAACCACCTGACCCAGCCGTTCACCCGCCGGTATCAGAATCTGGGCATCGCCGGGGCGCTGGTCGTTAGCGGCATCAACGAGCGCATCATAGGCCTTGATACGTGCCTTCGATTTTGCCTGACGTGCTTTCGGGCTGGCGGAAATCCACTCGCGTTCGCGCTCGAGAGCTTTCTGCCGGGAGTCATCTTCACGGCCTTCCTGCAGCATGCGCTTGGACTTGGCACCAAGATAGGCAGAGTAATTGCCTTCATAAGCAATGCCGCGCCCACGGTCGAGTTCGAGAATCCAGCCGGTCACATTGTCAAGGAAGTAGCGATCATGCGTAATCAGAAGCACGGAGCCCTTATATTCGCGCAGATGTTTTTCAAGCCAGGCGGTCGTTTCAGCGTCCAAATGGTTGGTCGGTTCGTCGAGCAGAAGAAGATCAGGCTGTGACAGGAGCAAGCGGCACAAAGCAACACGGCGGCGCTCACCACCGGAAAGATTGGTTACTTCGCTGTCGCCGGGTGGGCAACGAAGTGCTTCCATCGCCATCTCAACTTGCGATTCAAGGTCCCAAAGGTTTTGAGAATCGATGACATCCTGCAACTTGGCGCCTTCATCGGCGGTCTCGTCGGAGTAATTCATCATCAATTCATTGTAGCGATCGAGAATGGCCTTCTTGTCGGCAACGCCATCCATGACATTGCCCATAACGTCCTTGGCTGGATCCAAATAAGGTTCCTGCGCCAGATAGCCAACGGTAGCGCCATCCGCCAACCAAGCCTCGCCTGTATATTCCTTATCCAGACCAGCCATGATTTTCAGAACTGTAGACTTACCAGCACCATTTGGACCCAGAATACCAATCTTGGCATCTGGGTAGAAGGACAAGTTGATATTCTCAAGAACCTTCTTGGTTCCATATGCCTTGTTCAGGCCGGACATGTGATAGATGAATTGGCGTGCCATAACGCGCGTCACTCCGATGCTCGGGATTTCTTTTGAATGAATTTGCGCCGTATGTAGGCGAAAGCCTCAGCCGTGGCAATGGATGCCCATGATTTTCGACCTTCGCCAAACGAGCGAAACCGGGCGCGGATATTTCCGTCACCCGGTTTCCCCTCTGGTGCCGCAACAGGAAGCGTCCTCTTCTCCCAGTAGCGGCCATGTAAACTAACTAGACGAAATACGTTTCGTCATTGCGACAACATCATCCGATTCGCGATTACACCGAAAAATTGCAATGCCCGCGAAACTCATATGCTTCTGGTTTAAAGTTCTGCGGCAAGTTTAATGGGTTTGCAAGGGGTTTTGCAAAATAAAATTGCACACCAAATCGCCTGACTAATAATTGAGCACAATAGTCCAAAATTAAGAATAGTTTGTAGATTGTTTTCCACATTGACTAATTTTACGGCACCCTCTCAACTGGGCGTCTCGCAAAGAGGTTGCCATGAGTTTTGATGATACCGACGTTTTGACCACCAGTACTGGTGCAGCCCTTGCAATACGACACATGCCCGCAAAGGGTCAGGTTCGCGGGATCATTCAAATAAATCACGGAGTGGCCGAGCATTCTTTGCGTTACAAACGTTTTGCAGGATTTCTGAGCGAGCATGGTTTTCACATTTATGCACATGATCATCGGGGGCATGGCCTGACGAGAGCACAAGACGCACCGGCGGGACGTTTTGCTGCAAAAGATGGAATGGACGCCGTGTTGCGCGATGTTGATGCGGTCAACAATGAAGCGCGCCTACGCTATCCGGATTTACCCCTGATCGTTTTCGGGCACTCCCTCGGCGGACTTGTCGCGCTTAATTACGTTTTCAAACATCAAGAAAAAGTGGATGCGGCTGCAGTCTGGAACGCAAATTTTTCGGCCGGAATGTTGGGAAGGTTCGCCCAATGCCTACTACTGGCTGAACGTATGTTTTTAGGTTCTGATGTCCCAAGCATGCTGCTGCCAAAACTTACATTTCAGGAATGGAATCGTAGTGTAGCCAATCCGCGAACGGATTTTGACTGGCTCTCGCGGGATTCTGCTGAGGTCGATTTGTACGTGAAGGATCCCCTTTGCGGCTGGAGCCCTACTGTGAGCATGTGGCGTGATACATTCGATTTGGTATTCACCGGAGCAAAGGATAGCTTGTTGAGTAAATTGCGTCGCAACCTGCCCTTCAACCTCGTTGGCGGTGCCAAAGATCCGGCGACAGCACAAGGCACTTCCGTCAATCATCTGGACCATAGAATGCGCAAGCTCGGCTTTACAGACGTTACGACCAAAATATACCCCGATACGCGCCATGAGGGCCTTAACGAAATCAACCGTGAACTCATCATGAGCGAATTTGCCAATTGGGCTATCCACACAGCGTCAAAGGCAAGCCGATGATTGCTGAGCAAGCGGCAGCCCCGCTTAAAGGCATACGCGTCATTGAACTAGCCCGAGTGCTGGCTGGCCCATGGGCCGGACAGGTTCTCGCTGATCTTGGAGCCGATGTCATAAAGGTGGAAAATCCCTCCGGCGGCGACGAGACACGCGGCTGGGGGCCCCCTTTCATCACCAGCGCAGAAGGCGAGAACCTTTCCGCAGCGTATTTTCACTCTTGCAACCGAGGCAAGCGCTCCATCACGGTTGATTTTACAACCGCCGAGGGACAAGAAACCGTAAAAGCGCTCTGCCGAACAGCTGATGTTGTGCTTGAGAATTTCAAGGTGGGCGGACTGGCAAAATACGGACTGGATTACGCCAGCCTAAGCACTGAGAACCCGAGACTAGTCTACTGCTCAATAACAGGTTTCGGCCAGACCGGCCCATATGCATCGCAGGCTGGTTATGACTTTATCATTCAGGGAATGTCCGGCCTGATGTCGGTGACGGGCGACCCTGATGGCCAGCCTCAAAAAGTAGGTTTGGCAGTCGCGGATGTATTTACCGGACTCTATTCGGTCATTGCCATTCAGGCCGCCCTTGCCCATGCCGCTAAGACCGGTCAAGGTCAAATGGTGGATATGGCGCTGTTCGATGTCCAGTCAGCTGTGATGGCCAATCAGGCAATGAATTTTCTGGCTACGGGGAAAAGCCCGAACCGTATGGGCAATGCACACCCGAATATCTCCCCTTATGAGGTTGTTCCCACATCTGACGGACACCTGATCCTTGCTGTCGGCAATGATGGGCAATTCGCCAGATTCTGTTCAATCATCGAGCATCCGGAATGGGCCAGCGATGAGCGGTTTCTCACAAACCGATCCAGACTTGAAAATCGCACGATACTAACAACGCTCATCAGCACGGAAACCTCAAAAAGAACCCGGGCTGAGCTGCTAAACGCCTGTGCCAAAAATGCGGTGCCAGCGGGACCGATCAACAAGATTGGTGAGATGTTCGACGATCCGCAGATCGTGGCGCGGCAATTGCGACTTGACCTGGAAGACTCCCATGGCAGTTCTATCCCTTCTGTGCGAACGCCGATCATCATGTCACAAACACCATTGACCTACACACGGCCCTCGCCTCGCTTAGGCGAACACACTGCCGATATACTCCAACAATTGAAGGACGCATCCGAATGAAGACGGGCGGTGAATTGATCGTTGAAGCTTTGGCCGCAAATGGTGCGGAGCGTCTCTTTTGCGTACCAGGTGAAAGCTATCTGGCTGTGTTGGACGCGCTTTATGGCGCGAAGATCGGCATAACGATCTGCCGCGCGGAAGGCGGGGCCGCCATGATGGCGGAGGCTTGGGGCAAGCTCACAGGAAAGCCTGGAATTTGCTTTGTCACACGCGGACCTGGGGCGACGAATGCTTCACCCGGCATACATATCGCCATGCAGGATTCAACTCCAATGATCCTGTTCATCGGGCAAGTTCAGCGTGATGCCCGCGAACGAGAGGCATTTCAGGAGGTAGAGTACCGCCGCTTTTTTGCCGATACAGCGAAATGGGTCGCAGAGATTGATGATGCCCGGCGTATTCCCGAATTCGTAACCCGTGCATTTTCTGTCGCGACCTCCGGACGGCCAGGCCCGGTTGTTCTTGCTTTGCCTGAAGATATGCTCACGGACATGGTAGAAACCGTGACGGCACAAGCATGGCAACCCATAGAAACCGGCCCGTCCGCCGCCAGCATAGAAAAGCTTGCCGACATATTACAGGCTGCTTCCAAACCATTCATGATATTGGGGGGATCCCGTTGGAGCGCAGATGCCGTTGCATCAATCACCCGTTTTGCCGAGAAGTGGCACCTTCCCGTGGGTTGCTCCTTCAGGCGGCAGATGCTGTTCGATAATCTACATCCCAACTATGCAGGCGATGTCGGAATCGGCATTAATCCGGCGCTGGCCAAGCGGGTGAAAGAAGCTGATGTTTTACTTCTTGTAGGCGGAAGGTTTGGTGAAATGCCCTCTTCCGGCTACACACTCATGGACAGCCCGTATCCCAAGCAAACCCTCATCCATATCCATCCGGATGCAAATGAATTGGGGCGGGTTTACCGGCCAACCCTTTCCATCAATTCGGCACCAGACGCATTTGCTGAGGTGGTCGAACATCTCGCACCGCCATCCAATATTAATTGGCCCGGTGAAGCAGAAACTGCCCATAAATCCTATCTTGATTGGTCCACGCCTCCGCAAAGCGGACCGGGCAAAGTCGCGATGGGACCAATCATGTCCTATCTTGAAACCGTCCTGCCCGAAGACGCAATCATGACCAATGGTGCCGGCAATTACGCGACCTGGTTGCATCGGTTCCATCGTTTTCGCCGTTTCGCAACGCAAGCCGCTCCCACATCAGGATCAATGGGCTATGGCCTACCCGCGGCGGTTGCTGCAAAACAAATTCATCCTGAACGCATGGTAGTATGTTTCGCCGGCGATGGCTGCTTTCTCATGAACGGTCAGGACTTCGCCACTGCGGTGAAGTACAACCTGCCCATTATTGTTCTCGTCATCAATAATGGCATCTATGGCACTATCCGCATGCATCAGGAGCGCGAATATCCTGGACGTGTGTCAGGCACGGACCTGACCAATCCTGACTTCGCAATGCTGGCAAGAGCCTATGGCGGTCATGGCGAAACCGTGGAAGCTACCAGTGAGTTTGAAGGGGCTTGGCAACGCGCGGTACAAAGCGGAAAGCCTGCGATCATCGAAATTCGTTTGGACCCGGAAGCGATCACTCCGGCCAAATCATTGAGTGACATCCGCAACCGCACATAATCCCAATGGTGCAGAGCGTCATTCAGTGATATTGAGCCCGCGCGAGAGGGAAAGCCCTCCCTGAATAATATGGAGACCAGCAATGGCCGAAGCATTTTCCAATTGGCTGCATACGGTTTTTATCGAACAGTTTGACGCCTGGATTTTGCTGGGCTTTTTCGCTCAGGGATGTTTCACCATGCGCTTCGTCGTCCAGTGGCTCGCGTCCGAAAAAGCAAAGAAAAGCGTAATGCCTGTAGCCTTCTGGTTTTTTTCGCTTTTTGGCGGAGCGCTGCTTTTTGTCTATGCGATCGTCCGCAAGGACCCTGTATTCATAGCTGGCCAAGGCTTCGGTTTATTTGTCTATATCCGCAACCTTTGGCTGATCGCCAATGAAAAGCGAGCACTCACTCAAGATGTGTAAGCGGTGGCTTACCCAACAAGCGGTCTGCCGACTGAATAATATTCAAGGCCCGAGCCTTCGAGTTCCTGTTCATTAAAGACATTACGCAGGTCGAAGAGAATATTGCCGCTCATCAATTCTGAGACTTTTTTCAGATTGAGTGCGCGATAGGCGTTCCATTCCGTCAGCAACACGGTAATGCCGGCTCCTTCAATCGCATCATAGGCAGAGGTGCACCAGATAACACCGGGCAGAATCGGCTCCGCAGCGCTACGCGCTTCCGGATCATGCGCTCGCACAGTCAGACCGGCCTTTTGCAGGGCTGGAATAATGTCCAAAGCCGGAGACTCACGAATATCATCCGTATTCGGCTTGAATGCGATGCCAAGAACGGCAATCGACTTGGTCCCGCTCTTTTTCGCAGCTTCAACAATCCGCTCAGCCATTGACCGTTTGCGCTGCTCATTGACAGTGACAACCTGTTCGATCAGCGTTTGAGGCGCATTCATCTTGCGTCCCGTTGCAGCGTAAGCTCGTGTGTCCTTCGGGAAACACGAACCGCCGAAACCCGGACCGGCATGCAGGAACTTTGAGCCGATGCGATTATCCATGCCGATGGCACGGGCAACATCCTGCACATTTCCGCCTGTCTTTTCGCAAAGGTCTGCCACTTCGTTGATGAAGGTGACCTTCATGGCCAAAAAGGCATTGGCCGCATATTTGATGATTTCAGCATTTTCCAAAGTGGTCACAATCATTGGCGTCTCACGCAGATAAAGCGGACGATAAACGCGCTTCATGGCAGCTGCTCCCGCATCGTCATGAACACCGACGACAACGCGGTCCGGTCGAAGAAAGTCTTCAACTGCTGAACCTTCACGAAGAAATTCCGGATTGGACACCATGGAAAACGGCACACCGGGCCGGGCCTTGGCGATACGATCGCGCACATCGGCATTGGTGCCGACCACCACTGTGGACTTAATCACAATGACAGCATTTGGCTTCATCGCTGCAGCGATCTCATCCGCCGCTGCATGAATATATTGCAGATCAGCCTCACCATCGCCACGTCTGGACGGCGTACCTACCGCGACGAATATCACGTCGGCATCTGCAACTGTCTCAGCGAGTTCGGTGGTAAATGTCAGCCGACCGTCGCGCGCATTGCGCGCAAGCAATTCATCGAGGCCAGGTTCGAAAATGGTAACTTCGCCCGCCTGCAAGCGCTCGACAATAGCCGGGTTTTTATCAACGCATGTGACAGAGAAGCCGAATTCGGCAAAGCACACTCCCGACACCAGACCGACATATCCGGTCCCGATCATCGCAATCTTCATTGAAAAGTTCCATTCCGCTTGTTCAGGCTATTTCTGTTCTGCCGCAGACATTTCGCACAATTGGCGCGTTCTGCCAATTGCTTACATGCCCGGCGACCTACTCCGCCGCCGAAGCATTGTTCTGTCTGACGTGTCAGTCCAATTTGACCGGCTTGCGCTCTGGCCCTTTGCGTTCGGCCGAAGCAGCCCAAAGATTGACATTGGCATCGTTCGCATAGGTATCAATCTGAGCCAACTCCTCGTCGCTGAACTCAAGATTGTCGAGCGCTTTTACACAATCAATGACCTGCTGCGGCTTGCTCGCACCAATCAAAGCCGTCGTAATACGACCTTTCCTCAAAACCCACGCCAACGCCATTTGAGCGAGCGTTTGTCCGCGGCGCGAAGCAATCTCGTTTAGTGAGCGAATATTGGCGATATTCTGATCGCTAAGAAATTCAGGATTGAGTGATTTTCCTTGTGCAGCACGACTCTGTTCAGGAACACCCTTGAGATATTTGTCTGTCAGCATTCCTTGAGCCAGCGGCGAAAATACAATCGAGCCAATTCCCAGATCTTCCAAAGTATCAACCAAACCATCTTCCTCGATCCAGCGGTTAATCATGGAGTAGCTTGGCTGGTGAATAAGGCAAGGCGTGCCAAGTTCTTCAAGAATGGCCGCCGCTTCGCGCGTGCGATGAGAATTATACGAGGAAAGCCCAACATATTGAGCGCGGCCAGACCGCACAATATGATCCAAGGCCATCATCGTTTCTTCAAGCGGCGTATCTGGATCGAAACGATGCGAATAGAAAATATCGACATAATCGAGACCGAGTCGCTTCAAGCTTTGGTCACAACTGGCCATCAAATATTTCCGGCTACCCCATTCGCCATAGGGGCCTGGCCACATGCCATATCCTGCCTTGGAAGAGATAATCAACTCATCGCGATGGGCTCTGAAATCCGTACGCAGGATTTCGCCAAAAGCTGTCTCGGCAGAACCGGGAGGTGGTCCGTAATTATTGGCAAGATCGAAATGGGTAATGCCGAGATCGAATGCCTGACGGCAAATTGCCTGTTTGAGATTATGGGGTGTGTCATCGCCGAAATTGTGCCAAAGGCCGAGAGAAATCGCTGGCAGTCTTAGGCCGCTGCGACCACAGCGATTGTACTTCATAGTGTCGTAGCGCTTGGAATCCGGGATATAGCCCATAACATCGATCCTGTTCTCGTCAATAAGTATGCCGCGCACGAAGAGACTCTGCGCGGCGGCGACTATGACCCAAACAGTCTATGATGTCATGACATGAATCGTCACGATTTGATGACCTGTCCTTCGTTGTCAAAGCGATAAGTGCGCCCGGCATCTGGGGTTGCATATAGAATGCCATCAACTTCGTACTGATGCTCTCCGAACAGTCTGACTGTCAAAGGTCCAAAGTCCGTTTGGAGATAGATGATTGTATCAGCACCCAAATGTTCGACATGGATGACCGAGCCCTTCCATTCTCCAGATGTGCTGCTGACCTGAATATGCTCCGGGCGAATACCAATAGTTTTCGCATCGGTATGGCCAAGCTTTGCCGCGTCAATCAGGTTCATCTGCGGCGATCCGATAAAGCCGGCAACGAATACGGTCTGCGGAGCATTATAAAGCTCCATAGGCGAACCTACCTGCTCGATCTTACCCTTGTTCAGCACGACGATCTTATCGGCGAGCGTCATTGCCTCAACCTGATCATGTGTCACATAGATCATGGTCGCCTTGAGTTGGCGATGAAGTCGAGCGATCTCCAATCGTGTATTGACGCGTAGGGCCGCGTCAAGATTTGACAATGGCTCATCAAAAAGAAACAGCTTGGGCTCGCGCACTATGGCACGCCCGATAGCAACACGTTGGCGTTGCCCGCCTGAAAGCTCTGAAGGACGACGCTCAAGATAATCGTCAAGCGACAACATGGAGGATGCGACTTTGGTGCGCTCCTTTATTTCGTCTGCGGGTTTTCCGGCCTGTTTCAACCCAAGACCCATATTATCGCGAACCGACAGATGTGGATAAAGCGCATAGGTCTGAAATACCATCGCAATGCCCCGCTTGGCTGGCGGCGTATTATTGACCTTCTTGCCATCAATAAGAATTTCGCCAGCCGTCGCGTCTTCCAGACCAGCGATGATACGCAGCAGCGTTGATTTACCGCAGCCCGATGGTCCGACAAAAATGACGAACTCGCCGTCCTCTACCTCAAGGTCAATACCTTTCAGTACGTCCACATGGCCAAAAGACTTAACGATATTTTCGATCTTCAAAGAACCCAATGTCTTGTTCCCGTTTCTTGGATAAATTTATAGGTTTACTGGCTGACCGGTACGAACGCTTTCGTCGGCTGCAAGACACACGCTCAAAGAGCGCACCGCATCCTGCATGTGACGTGTAAGATCAATATTTTCCCGGATTGCCTTGAGGACATAGGCTTGCTCAAGATCGCACAGCTCCTGATGGCCAGGCTCACCAGCCATATTCAGCAATTCGTCCTGCTTGGTAAAACGACCATCTGCATCCATTGCTGCTGAGTGCAACTTTATCGTTGACGTCTTGGTATGGGAATCGATGTCATCTGATTTGGCATTCTGATCCATCACGATGGAGACACAACCATTGGGAGATATGACGTCTTTCACGAAGAAGGCGGTTTCCGAAATCATCGGACCCCAGCCGGCCTCATACCACCCCACAGTCCTATCATCGAACAGAACCTGGAGATGACCATAATTGTACATGTCTGGCGCAATCTCATCCGATAGCCGCACGCCCATGCCGCGTACCTGAACCGGCTTTGCATCGGTGATTTGCAACATCACATCGAGGTAGTGCACGCCGCAATCGACAATTGGAGACGTTGTCTGCATAAGCGCCTTATGCGTGTTCCAAGTTGCACCACTGGATTGCTGATTGAGATTCATCCGGAAAACATAAGGTCCGCCGAGTTTTCGGGCCTCTTCAATCAGCCGAACCCATGACGGATGGTGGCGCAATATGTAACCAATCACCAGTTTACGGCCATACTGCTTGGCGGCAGCTACCACACGCTCCGCATCGGCAACTGTTGTAGCCAATGGCTTTTCAACGAAGACATCCGCCCCCGCTTTCATTGCCGCCACAGCATAGTCTGCATGGCTGTCGGAATAGGTATTGATGGACACCAGTTCCGGTTTGAGCTCCGCCAAGGCTGCCTCAAATGATTGGTGAATCGTGTACCCTTCAAGTTCCGGCTGCAAGGGCACGACAGATCTGTTTACCAACCCAACGATCTCAAATCCCGGATTATTATGGTAGGCGAGCGCATGACTGCGGCCCATATTGCCAAGCCCGGCAACAAGAACGCGGATCGGCTTTTGTTCGCTCATTTCACGGCTCCTGCTGTGATGCCGCGGATCAACTGCCGCGAAAAGATAAGGTAAAGGACAAGCACCGGCACAATCGCCAGAGTAAGTGCAGCAAGAACAGCATTCCAGTTAGTTACGAACTGACCGATAAAGACCTGACTGCCAAGCGTAATCGTCTTGGTCGCGTCGCTGGGCGCAAGGATCAGCGGGAACCAGAGATCGTTCCAGATTGGTATCATGGTAAAGACAGCGACAGTTGCCATGGCTGGCCTTATCAACGGCAAAACAAGACGGAAGAATATGGAATATTCCGAAAGGCCGTCGATACGTCCGGCATTCTTCAAATCATCGGAAACCGTTTGCATAAATTCAGTAAGGATGAATACGGCTAGCGGAAGACCCTGTGCAGTATAAACCAGAATGAGCGCGGTCAACGTGTTGACCAGACCGGCAGCAACCATCCCCTGCAGGATCGCTACTGTGCCCAGCCGAATCGGGATCATGATACCAAGTGCAAGATAAAGTCCCATTAGGGTATTGCCGCGGAAACGATATTCCGACAATGCAAAGGCTGCCATTGCCCCAAACAACAGAACGAAAAAGATCGATACGGCAGTGACGATAAAACTGTTTTGAAAATAGAGTATGAAATCGCCTTGCTTCAGCACTGTTTCATAACCAACGAGACTGAAAACCGATGGAGTAGGTAGCCCCAGAGGATCGCGGAAAATAGAGGCGCGATCCTTGAAAGAATTGATGACGGTCAGGAACACGGGGAATAACGCGATAAGCGTGTAAGTTATCAACGCGAGGTGGACGAGACCGGTCCGAACTGGGGATGTCGTGGTTTTTGCCATGATCGTAATCCTAAAACTGATACCGGCGCATGCGCCGCTGAATGGCAAACAGATAGAGGCAAACGCCAGAGAGGATGATGAGGAACATCACCGTCGCGATGGTTGCGCCCATGGACTTGTCACCGATCTGAAGCTGGAAGCCAAAGAATGTACGGTAAAGCAACGTTCCGAGAATATCGGTCGCTCCATCCGGCCCTGCCAGTGCACCTTGCACGGTATAAACCAGATCGAACGCGTTGAAATTGCCCACAAAAGTAAGGATCGAGATGATGCCGATTGAGGGCAATATCAGCGGAAGCTTGATCTTCCAGAATTGGCTCCATCCGGTAACACCGTCGCACTCTGCTGCTTCCAGAACTTCGTCCGGAATGTTCAGCATCGCCGCGTAAATCAACATCATCGGTATGCCGACATACTGCCACACTGAAATCAGTGACACCGCAATCAATGCTGAACCGGGCTTACCGAGCCATGGCGAGAAAAGTGATTTGAGGCCAATCAAATCCAAAAGGAATGGCGAGACGCCCCATATCGGTGAAAGAATGAGCTTCCAGATAAACCCGACAATGACAAATGAAAGCAGCGTCGGCAGAAACAAAGCGGTGCGGTAGAAGGCACCAAAGCGCAATTTTGGCACGGATAGAAGCGCTGCCAATGCAACCCCGATTGGATTTTGCACGACCATGTGAATGAAAAAGAAGATGAAGTTATTCTTAAGTGCGTTCCAGAAGCTTGCCGCCCAACGCGGATCTCCAAATAGCACAGCAAAATTGTCCAAGCCCACAAAGACGCTTTGGCCATCTTTGACGTTGAACAGCGAAAGACGCAGTGTTTCGATGAGCGGAAGGATCATCACCGCCGTGTAGACGAGCAAAGCTGGTGTCAAAAATACCAATATGTACCAGCGCCAAGGACGCTTATCGTTGCCGCGGTCGGCCGATGCTTGCTCGACTGTGCTCATGGATAACAGAACCCCTGCTTTTGGTTTTGGCCGCATCATAAAACGGCGTGCGACTGCCGTGGAAAACCATCAAGTCGAATAATCGACGTTTTACTCAAAGCATAAACGGGGCATCAGGCGATGCCCCGTTTATGATCAAGTGCTTATTTGGCAGGCTTGTACCAGCTGTCCAGACCGTCTTGCAGCTTCTTGGCTGCTGCTTCAGGCGTGTCGGTACCATTGATCACGTTAGCAGATTCTACCCATGTCTCGTTTTCGAGATTAGGTGTGCCGCGCGACAATATCTGGTAAGTTGAACGGATTGTTGGCTTGCACTTTTCGCGCCAGGAAACGAACTCCTGCGCCAATGGATCCTGCATCTTTACCGGCGTCGAGTTCAGGCTGAAGAAGCCAGGCAGCGCATTGGCATAGATGTCGGCGAACTCGGGCGAAGCGACCCAATCGAGGAACTTCTTGGCTTCTTCCGGATGTTTGCTCTTGGCGTTCAGACCCGCGCCAATATCGTTATGATCCGAGATGTAGCATGCATCGCCAGCATTTTTCACGGGTGGCGGGAATGCCCCCATTTTGAACTGAGCCTGCGTATTGAAAAGGCCAATTTCCCATGAACCAGCTGGATAGATTGCAGCACGACCCAAGGTGAACAGATTCTGGCTGTCCGGATAGGTCTGAGCTTCAAAACCATCGCCCAGATAATCTTTCCACTTCAGCAAAACCTTGTAAGGCTCGACCCAAGGGGCGTCCGTCAGCTTTTCCTCGCCCTTAATCAGCTTGGCGCGGCCTTCTTCACCCTTCCAATATGTCGGGCCGATATTCTGGTAGCCCATGGTTGCGGCTTCCCAAAGGTCTTTCGTACCCATTGCCATTGGAATATAGGTGCCATCGGCCTTGATCTTGTCTAGCGCTGCAAAGAATTCAGCTTCGGTCGTCGGAATAGCAATGCCAAGCTTATCAAAGGCATCCTTGTTGTAGATGAACCCATGAATAACCGAGGCCATCGGTACGCAGAATGCGTCCTTGCCATCATCAGTCGTCCACGCAGCCTTGGCAACGTCGGAGAAATTTTTCATGCCGGGGAGATCAGTGAGGCTGGCGAGATTGCCGCGTTTGAACTGTTCAAGCGACTTGTCAAACGGACGGCAAGTGATGATATCGCCAGCGCTGCCTGCATCAAAACGCGCACCAAGGGCGGCATCATATTCGGTGGGCGGTGTTGGCGCGAATTTAACCTTGATGCCGGGATTCTTTGCTTCGAACGCTGGGATCAGCTTTTCCTGCCAGATGGCAAGATCATCCGTACGCCAGCTTTCAATTGTAAGCTCGGTATCAGCGGCATGAGCAAAACCGGCTGTTGCCAGGATGCTTGTCGCCATTAGCAGTGATTTTAGTGTCTTGCTTCCCATTTTAGTCTCCTGTTGCACCCTCATGAGTAGTGCCGTTAATGAGAACCCGGGCCCCTAGCGGGACCCAAGGATCTCTTTCAGTTCCGAAAGCGCCGGGCGAAGCCTCTGTTGATTGCTTTCGAGAATTCTTGTTGCTTTGTTCGCATCTTTTGCGCCGGCAGCGAGTAGTACCGCCTCTTTTACTGAGCCGCCGCTTGCATCAAGCCATTTTGCAGCTTCACCCGGATCGCAAACGCTTATTGCCGAGACAATCCGAACCGCCCTCTCGCGCAATTTAATGTTGTCCGCCACCAGATTGACCATGTAGCCGTCATGCACATGCCCAAGATGGATCGCCATCAGGGTAGATAACAAATTAAGGGCGATTTTCTGCGCCGTACCGGCACCCATCCTGGTCGAACCCGCGACCATTTCCGCCGGAGTTTCCAATGCAATGGCAACATCAGCACCGTCAAAGATCGGTGCGTTACGATTATTGGCAATCGAAATGATTTTAAGCCCGCGCTTCCTGGCTTCGTCAATTGCTGCCAGAGCATAAGGCGTTGTACCGCTTGCCGACACCGCTATCAGACAATCGCCTGCCCTCAAGTCTGCCTCGGCGATGTCTTTGGCAGCTTGACTAACGTCATCCTCATAGGTTCCGGCAAGACGATTAAGGCTGGCAATACCTCCAGCGATCAGAATGACAATCCTGTCCGGGGCGATACCATAGGTGCCAGGAATTTCCAGCGCATCGGCCAGAGCCATGAGACCTGAACTTCCTGCAGCTGCATATACCAACCTGCCGCCACCCGAAATGGTTTCAGCAGCGATCTGTGCCGCCTCCGCAATTGGTTCCAACGCATTGGCGACGACTTCTGCAGCAGCGATTTGCGCATCAAGCAGCAAACGTACAACAACGTCCGGCGACTTCTCGTCAAGACCGGTCGCTCTATCATTGCGTTGCTCGGTGCGGCTAGGTTCCACTCTGCTCTCCTCGTTTTTATAATTAATGCCAAAAAAATACCACTTGTCCAGTAAATCTTAAAAAAATCCTACAGTCATTTGCATCGGTGTAATTTTATGCATATATAACAATGCATTATAGAAAAATTTGAAAATACGTAAATTAACGCTTGGCTATTGGTACTTTATTGGTATTCTATTTATGGAGGGCTATTTGTCGTGACTTATCTCCTAGGAATCGATGGCGGTGGAACAGGTTGCAGAGCGGCATTGGCCGATCTGAACGGCCGCATCCTTGGTATAGGCAAGAGCGGCTCCGCCAATGTCATGACCGATATGGATATGGCGCGCGGCAATATAATGGACGCCACTGATGCTGCATTTGCCAGCGCAGGCATCGATAAATCACACGTAGGTTCTCTGTCCGCAGTGTTGGGGCTCGCCGGCGCGAATGTTGGCGACAACGCTGCAAACTTGAAAGCCTCACTCCCGTTCAAGGATGCATTGGTTTTATCAGATGGCTTGATCGCGCTTCAGGGCGCAATAGGCAATAATGACGGTACAGTCGTCATTCTGGGAACGGGCTCGCTCTTTATTGCGCGCGAAGGAGATAAGGTCCAGTTCGCGGGCGGTTGGGGATTCAAGGTCGGCGATCTCGGCGGCGGCGCACGTTTAGGTCGACATCTGCTCGAGGAAACGCTTTTGGCATATGATCGTTTCCGCCCTGCATCCGAACTTACACAAGCCGTCATGCAGCGTTATGAAAACAACCCGCATAACATTGTACGATTTGCGCATGCGGCAACTCCGAGCGACTTCGGAACGCTCGTGCCGATGATATTCGACTATGCTGCCGTCGAAGATGCGGTTGCTCTTGCTATCCTACAAACCGCCATAGACCAGATTGAGCAGGGCCTCGACACTATCATGTCAGCACGACAGACACGCCTTTCCCTTCTGGGCGGCCTTGGTCCGCTCTATGAAAAGCGCCTGTCAGCGCGCTATCAAGAGAAGCTGCAAAAACCGCTGAACGACGCTCTTGCCGGAGCGGTGCAACTCGCAGTTTTGAATTTCGCTTCAAAATCGGCGGAGTATATTCATGTCTGACGGCCTGATTAATATTCTTCCGACCCTCAATGACGGATCGATTGCCGGTGGCCCTCTTTATGTAAAATTGCAGCGGCTAATTGAAAATGCCGTGCTTGATGGTCTACTGAAACCCGGAGACGCATTGCCGCCGGAACGCGAGCTTGCCGCAATTGCCGATATTTCTCGCGTAACTGTTCGCAAAGCGGTTCAGGGTTTGGTGAGTGATGGTTTACTCATACAGCGTCACGGCTCCGGCACATTCGTCGCGCCTCGCTCTGCTCGGGTGGAGCAATCGCTGACACATCTGACATCATTTACGGAAGATATGGCGCGGCGCGGCATGGTTGTTCGCTCGACATGGCTTGATCGTGGCATCTATGTCCCCTCGCCTGAGGAAATGGTGACGCTGGGTCTGACTTCTGGCGAAAGAGTATCCCGGATCAGCCGCCTGCGTGTTGCCAACGATACGCCTATGGCAATCGAGAGAGCCGCTTTGTCCGTGCATGTTTTGCCCAATCCGGAACTGGTTACTCTGTCGCTTTATGCAGTGCTGGCCGCCAGCGGCAATCGTCCCGTTCGCGCGATACAGCGTATCTCGGCGGCAATACTTAAAGAGAACGATGCAAAATTGCTTGAGGTTCCTGTCGGTTCGGCCAGTTTGAATATTGAGCGAATCTCCTATCTTGATTCGGGAAAAGTGATTGAGTTCACCCGGTCCATTTATCGCGCAGACGCCTATGAGTTTGTTGCTGAGCTGAAACTCGGCGACAGTTCGGAAATATCAGGAGCAGTACTTTGAACAAGGCAACATTGATGCGGGAAGAGATATTGTCGATTCCCGACGTGACAACTCGTTTTCTGGATAGCTCCCGCGCCACGCTTGCCGCAGCTGGTGCAAAGCTGCGCGAAAAAAATCCACCATTTCTGGCATCCATAGCACGGGGGTCGTCAGACCATGTCACGGCATTCCTGAAATATTCCAGCGAGTTAACGGCAGGTATTCCAGTTGCATCACTTGGGCCATCGGTCGCTTCCATTTACGGCATAACCTTGAAACTGGGTAGCGCGGCCACTTTGTCCATCTCGCAATCCGGCAAGAGCCCCGATATTGTCAGCATGACAAAGGCAGCGCGCGAAAGCGGCGCACTTACCATCGCAATTACAAATGTAATTAATTCCGATCTTGCCAATGCAAGCGATCTGCCAATCGATATACTTGCCGGTCCAGAGCGTAGTGTTGCGGCGACAAAATCCTTCGTGAGTTCCGCAGTTGCGGGCCTTGCTTTGATCGGGCATTGGACCAACGATCAAAAGCTGCTTGCTGCCATCGATGACCTTCCTTCGGCAATGGCGAAGGCCGTGATGTGCGACTGGTCGCCATTCGCAGCGGCGTTGGAAAACGAAAACTCGCTTTTTATTCTTGGGCGCGGACCTTCTCTGGCCATTTCCAATGAGATTGCCTTGAAATTCAAGGAAACCAGCGGTGTTCACGCGGAATCATACAGCGCCGCAGAAGTGATGCATGGGCCAAAGGCAATTGTCGGCGAAGGCTTTCCAGTTTTGGTGCTTGCCGCAAGGGACGCCGCAGAAGCATCGCTCGTCGATGCCGCCGATCGTCTTGCCGATCAGGGTGCTGCTGTCTTCCTGACATCAAACAAGCCGTCAAAGGCAACGGCCCTGCCCTTTGTCGCTACGTCGCATCCACTCACCGATCCGCTGGCGCTGCTCGTTTCATTCTACGCATTTGTAGAAGGGTTTGCCCGTAGCCGTGGCTTTAATCCCGATGAACCGCCTCACTTGCGAAAAGTGACGGAGACCATATGAGTACCGTCTACGCCATTACCGGTGCCGTCATTTTCGATGGAGAAAACTGGCACGAAAACGCCGCACTGGTTGTGGAACACGGCACAGTTAAAAGCACCAAAGCTACAAGCGCTCTAACTGCGGATATTCGCCGGGTTGAGATGAACGGGGGAAAACTTGTACCCGGGTTCATCGACGTTCAGGTGAATGGCGGTGGCGGGGTATTGCTCAATGACGGGCCAAGTATCGACGCTATCCGGACCATCTGCGATGCACATTTTGCTTTTGGCACGACGGCTCTGCTGCCAACGCTGATTACAGATACGCCGGAAACGACGGCAGCGGCTATTGCGGCGAGTAAAGCAGCGGCACAGGAAAAAGTCGCTGGGTTTATTGGTCTCCACCTCGAAGGCCCTCATCTGTCTGTTAGCCACAAAGGCACGCACGATCCCAAGCTGATCCGGCCTATGGACGATGCAGATTTGATTGCAATTATCGAAGCTGTTCAGGAGATTCCGGTACTTCTCACCACCATCGCCCCCGAAACGGTATCGCCGGAAAAAATCAAGGCAATGGTCGACGCAGGCGTCATTGTTAGCCTTGGTCACAGCGGGGCATCATATGAAACAGCCTTGGCTGCGCAAGCGGCTGGCGCATCAATGGTCACACACCTTTTTAATGCAATGAGCCAGCTTGGTCATCGCAGCCCTGGCGTTGTGGGTGCGACTTTGCAATCGGGAGAATTGTCAGCCGGACTGATTGCCGATGGTTTTCATGTCGACAAAGCGTCCATGTCGATTGCGCTGCGAGCCAAACAAGGTCCAGCAAAGATATTTCTGGTGACTGACGCAATGTCTACAATAGGCACGGACATCACGTCATTCACCCTTAACGGCAGAACCATAACGCGCGCCGGTGGCCGCCTGACGCTTGAAGACGGCACACTTGCTGGTGCCGATCTTGATATGATCTCGGCCGTTCGCTTCGTGCACCAGCAATTGGGGCTTACGCTTGATGAATCATTGCGCATGGCCTCGCTTTATCCTGCCCAGAGTATTCGCATTGATCACTCTCATGGCCGCTTATTGCCGGGCTATGAGGCAAATATTGTCCATTTAACTGAGAATCTTGACGTTGATCACGTCTGGATTGGCGGTGACCTTCACTATGCGCGTTGACGTCCGGCTCTAATTGACCATAGACTCCACGCCATTCTACAGGAGTGCATCATGGCCAAGGACGCATTGATCGTCATCGATGTTCAGAACGATTTTTGCGAAGGCGGTGCCCTAGCCGTGTCTGGTGGCAACGAAATTGTTCCGATCATCAACAAGCTGATACTCCGCTTCGACAGAGTTATCCTGACGCAGGACTGGCACACACCAGCTCATTCGAGCTTCGCATCAAGCCATCCAGGAAAAGCGCCCTTTGAAACCATTGCCATGCCCTACGGCGAGCAGACTCTTTGGCCGGATCATTGCATACAGGGCACAAATGGCGCCGATTTTCATCCTGATCTTGAATGGACAAAAGCCGAGCTTGTCATTCGAAAAGGCTTTCGCCCGCACATTGACAGCTATTCGGCATTTTATGAGAACAACCATGTGACGCCAACTGGCCTTGCTGGTTATCTGCGAGAGCGTGGAATCACTCATGTGACGCTTGTGGGTCTCGCTACAGATTATTGTGTGGCTTACTCCGCCCTTGATGCCGCCGCCCAAGGATTTTCCGCAGAAGTCTTACTTGACGCTTGCCGGGCAATCGATCTTGGTGGTTCGCTCGCAGCAATGACCATCACAATGCGCAAAGCCGGTGTCACGCTGATTTAGAGCAAAAAAGTGAACAGCTGCGCATTTTTTCCACAGGCTGACCTGCATCATTTGCCCAAAGTCAAATAACTGTTGTTTCTCTGTCACATAATGAGGATACTTAGCCCAAGCGCGCTAAAGACGACGCCTCACTATGGGAGATTATAATGACTAATCACGGCACCAAACTCACCGTGGCCTTCGGCATTTTGTTGGCCTCATCATCTGCATCGTTTGCTGTTACCGAAATCAGCTGGTGGCATGCAATGCCTGGCGCCAACGGCGAAGTCGTGCAGGCTTTGACAAAAGAGTTCAACGAAAGCCAAAGCGAATACAAAGTTGTGCCTGTGTTCAAAGGTACCTATCCGGAAGCGCTCAATGCTGGCATTGCCGCCTTCCGTGCAAAACAAGCTCCAGATATCCTTCAGGTTTTTGATGCCGGTACAGGCGTTATGATGGGAGCGGAAGGCGCGATCAAACCAGTTGCCGACATCCTTTCGATGGGCGAAACCAAGTTTGACAAGAGCCTCTATCTGCCGGGCATCGTGGCTTATTATTCAAAGCCTGACGGCACTATGCTGTCATTCCCCTATAACAGCTCTTCGCCAATCCTCTATTACAACAAAGATATATTCAAAAAGGCTGGTTTGGATGAGAATACTCCTCCAAAAACTTGGCCAGAAGTTTGGGAAGCTGCGAAGAAAATCAAGACAAGCGGCGCCGCTAATTGTGGTTACACAACAGCTTGGATGACTTGGATTCATACAGAAAATTATGCTGCATGGAATGATATTTCCTGGGGCAGCAATGAAAATGGCATCGGCGGCGTCGATGTTGAGCTGAAGATCAACTCGCCTCTTTTCGTCAAGCATTTCCAGGAACTTGCTGATCTGGCGAAAGATGGCACGTTCCGTTATGGCGGACGCACATCTGAAGCCAAGCAGCTATTCACGTCTGGTGAATGCGGCATTTACAATGATTCGTCGGGCGGCCTTGGCGACATCATCAAGTCCGGCATGAATTATGGTACCGGTCAGCTCCCTTATGAACCGGAATCCAAAAACGCGCCACAAAACACCATACCGGGCGGCGCGAGCCTCTGGGTGTTTGCCGGCAAATCAGACGAACAGTACAAAGGTGTGGCTGCCTTCTTCAACTTCCTGTCTAAGACTGAAATCCAATCAAGGCTGCATCAGGTTTCGGGCTATTTGCCAGTTACGCTGGCTGCCTATGAAGACACGAAGAAATCCGGATTCTACGAAAAGAATCCTGCTCGTGAAATTCCGATCAAGCAGATGATGGGCAAGGCACCGACCGAAAACTCAAAGGGTGTTCGTCTCGTAAACCTGCCGCAGGTCCGCGATATTCTGAACGAAGAATACGAGAACATGCTCGCTGGCAAGCAGACCGCTCAACAGGCACTTGATAAGGCCGTTGAGCGTGGCAACGCAGCAATCAAGCAGGCCATTGGCCAGTAACTAAGCCGTCAAAGATACCCGCCCGTATAATCTCATACGGGCGGGCTTTGTTTAAAGCGAGGCATCATGGCATCGTCAACGCGTGTCACTTTTCCCAACAAGTTTCTACCCTACCTTCTGCTGGCACCTCAGTTGGCAATCACGGCCGTCTTTTTTTACTGGCCTGCATCGCAAGCCATTCAGCAGTCCGTATTGCGGGAGGATCCATTTGGATTGTCGACGCAATTTGTCGGGCTAGCCAATTTCAAACGCGTTCTGAACGATCCCAATTATCTGAACTCCCTTCAGGTGACTGTGATATTCTCGATTGCCACGGCCTTGATTGCCATGGCCTTTGCACTGTTGCTTGCGGTGATGGCCGATAAAGTCATACGTGGCAAAGGCGTGTACCGGACATTGCTGATATGGCCCTATGCCGTAGCTCCTGCGATTGCCGGCATGCTTTGGCTGTTTCTATTCAACCCCTCAATGGGTACATTGGCATATCTCCTTCGCTCGACGGGATATAATTGGGATCCGTTGCTTAATAGTGATCAGGCGATGGTGCTTGTCGTTGCTGCCGCTTCTTGGAAACAGATTAGCTACAATTTCCTGTTTTTCGTTGCGGGCCTGCAGTCCATTCCTAAATCGCTGATCGAAGCTGCGGCCATTGATGGCGCCGGAGAAACAAAGCGTTTTTGGACCATTATATTCCCGCTTCTCGCGCCAACGACATTTTTCTTGCTGGTCGTTAATACGGTTTACGCCTTCTTCGATACGTTCGGCATCATTCATGCCGTTACAGGGGGCGGTCCGGGAAAAGCAACAGAAACTCTGGTCTACAAGGTCTACAATGACGGGTTCGTCAACCTGATCCTTGGCGACTCGGCGGCGCAATCCGTTATTCTGATGGTAATTGTCATTGCTATGACAGCGGTACAATTCCGCTATGTCGAGCGCAAAGTCCATTACGGCTGAGGGGAACCAGAGTCATGATTCAAAACAACCCCATAGGCCGCATCATCGCCCATATCATTTTGATTGTCGGCATTTTGATCGTTGCATTTCCAATCTACTACACCTTTGTAGCGTCAACCCAGACATTGCAGGATATTATCCGTCCGCCACTATCGTTGTTGCCGGGAGGTCATTTCTGGGAGAATTATTCCAGCGCTCTTTTCGGTGGCATCGGCAAGATCGGCGGCGTTGGCGTTGACCGTCTTTTGCTCAACACGCTTGTCATGGCGCTCGGCATTGCCATCGGCAAAATCATCATTTCCATCTTGTCCGCCTACGCGATCGTATTTTTCCGCTTTCCGGGACGCATGTTTTTCTTCTGGTTCATCTTTATAACGCTGATGCTGCCCGTCGAAGTGCGCATTCTGCCCACCTACAAAATTATGGTCGACCTTGGACTGATCGATACCTATACAGGCCTTATCCTTCCCCTCATGGCTTCGGCTACGGCCACACTTTTGTTCAGACAATTCTTCATGACAATTCCAGGCGAGCTGGTTGAAGCAGCCCGCGTGGACGGGGCTGGCCCGTGGCGCTTCTTCAAGGATATTCTGCTGCCCTTGTCGAAGACCAATATCGCGGCCCTGTTCGTCATCCTCTTCATCTATGGCTGGACCCAATATCTCTGGCCATTGCTCATGACCAATCGCAACGATATGGCGACCATCGTCATTGGGCTGCGCAAAATGATCGACTTCACAGACGCCAACACACAATGGCATCTGGTGATGGTCACCTGCATTCTCGCCATCCTGCCCCCAATTCTGGTCGTTGTTTTGATGCAACGCTGGTTTGTGCGCGGACTGGTTGAAACGGAGAAATAATATGGCAAGTGTAGAACTAACCGATGTCCGCAAAGTCTATGGAAGCTCCGTTGAAGCGGTAAAGGGCGTAAATATTTCTATCAATGACGGTGCGCTATGCGTGCTGGTCGGTCCATCGGGCTGCGGAAAATCTACTCTGCTTCGAATGATTGCCGGCTTGGAATCCATTACGGACGGCACTGTAAAAATCGATAGCACAGTCGTTAATAATCTCGGTCCCGCTGAAAGGGACATCGCCATGGTTTTCCAGAATTATGCGCTTTATCCGCATATGAAGGTCTACGATAACATGGCATACGGGCTGCGTAACCGCGGCATGCCTAAAGACGAGATCGACAAACGCGTTAGGGACGCCGCACAAATCCTTGAATTGACTCAGCTTCTCGAGCGACGCCCCAAGGAGCTTTCCGGTGGCCAACGTCAGCGTGTCGCAATGGGGCGCGCCATTGTACGCAGTCCGAAAGTGTTCCTCTTTGACGAACCGCTTTCCAATCTGGATGCAAAACTGCGTGGCCAGATGCGAGTGGAAATTAAAAACCTGCAACGCCAACTGGGCGTGACCAGCGTTTACGTTACCCACGATCAGCTGGAAGCAATGACGCTTGCAGACATACTCGTAGTCATGAACGGCGGTGCGGTCGAGCAAATCGGAGCTCCGCTGGATATATACGAGAAACCGGCCAGCACCTTCGTCGCAAGTTTTATTGGCGCGCCGCCCATGAACCTCGTCCCTGTCACGGCCGATGGTTCGGGACTCATCCTGAAGGATGGCACGCGTATTGGTGCTCAAGGTCTGGCGGTTCCAATATCGGGCGCTGTCATCGGCTTCCGTCCTGAAGATCTGGAAGTATCAGCCGGAACCAACACTCATATCGGTGGTTTGGCGCTTGATCTGAAGGTTCTTGGTGTAGAACCAGTCGGCGCGGAGAGCTATGTTTATGGCATTATTGGCGGTGAACGTGTCGTTGTCCGTGTGTCCGGACGCTCTACCTCACAGACTGACGATCATCTGCGCGTGATAATTCCAAAGGAAAAGCTGCATCTCTTTAATGAGGCCGGAAAACGTATCTGAAAGCAAAAAACCTCCCCCGTTTACGGGGGAGGTTTTCATTCGGGCTGGCAATATTAATTACCAGCTTGGAACGGCAGCGCCCTTATACTTGTCCAAGATGAACTGCTTTACAGGCTCCGAGTGATAGGACTCGACCAAGGTCTTTACCCAAGGCTTGTCCTTATCCGCGGTGCGGACTGCAATCAGGTTAATGTAGGGTGCCTTCTCGCCTTCTTTCAAGATCGTATCCTTCATCGGATCAAGACCGGCTTCAAGCGCGTAATTGGTATTGATTGCTGCTGCATCAACGTCATCAATTGAACGTGGCAGTTGAGCAGCATCGAGTTCAACGAATTTAAAGTTCTTGGTGTTTTCCGTCACATCGGCTGGAGTAACTTTCAAGCCCACACCGTCTTTCAGCTTGATTGCACCCTTGTCAGCCAGAATAAGCAAAGCACGTCCGCCATTGGTCGGATCGTTCGGAATCGCAATTGTAGCTCCGTCCGCCAACTCATCGAAACTCTTCACTTTTTTCGAATAGATGCCCATCGGAAAATTGACCGTGTAAGCGACGTCAACAAGGTCGAATTTGCGATCTGCAATCTGATTGTCGAGATATGGCTTATGTTGGAAAGAGTTGGCATCGAGCTCGCCATCGTTCAGTGCCTGGTTTGGCACGACATAATCGGAAAATTCCAATATCTCGATATCAAGACCCTTGGGCTTTGCAACTTCCGCAACCTTTTCCAGAATTTGCGCGTGCTCGCCCGGTGTCACACCAATCTTGATTGTTTCGGCCAAAGCCGCAGTCGCGCTTAGGCTCATTGCCAAGGCGGCGACGCCAAGAATCTTTTTCAGCATTTTATACTCCTGTTTAAGAATGATTACTTTGGTCGATTACGCTTGTCGAATTGACGAGCTAGCCGGTCACCCGCGCTCTGCACCAATTGCACGAGCACGATGAGGACGACCACGACGATGGCCATCACATCCGGCATGAAACGTTGGTAACCATATCGGATACCAAGATCGCCTAGTCCGCCACCGCCGATTGCGCCGACCATGGCCGCATAGCCAATGAGGCTGACGATCGTAAGCGTCAGGGCTGAAGCGATACCGGGCCGGGCTTCGGCAAGCAGAACCTTAAAAACGATCTGCATCGGACTAGCACCCATAGCACGCGCAGCTTCAGTAAGACCGGGATCGACCTCACGAATCGCCGTTTCAACCAAGCGGGCAATAAAGGGTATCGTTGCAATGGTCAGCGGAACAATCGCGGCGGTTGTACCAATGGAGGTGCCTGCAATAGCCCGCGTGAATGGAATGATGGCTACAACCAAAATGATAAACGGAGTGGACCGAGTGGCGTTGACGACAAGTCCCAACGCTTTGTTTATTGAAGGAGCTGGAAATAGTTCGCCGCGACCGCTCGTTGCCAGAAAAACTCCAAGCGGAATGCCAAATAACGACCCTATCAGGCCGGCCACGGCAACCATGTACAGTGTCTGTCCTGTTGCCTTGAATAAAAGAGCCAGAATATCAGCGGACATAGCCCAACACCTCCGATGACAGACCATGATCGGCGAGGAAATTGCGTGCTAAATCTATTTTTTCCAGATCAGCCAAGAGCGAGACAACCAGCATGCCGAAGGGTCTGCCTGCAATCTCGTCGACTGCTCCAGCCATGATATTGACCTCAATACCCAGATCACTGCCAAGCCGCGCAAGCATAGGCTCCGTTGCGTTCTCCCCCTTAAAGATAACTCGCAAGATGGTATGCGAGCCAGGTGTGGCAACGTTGGTCATGCGGCTTGTGAGAAACTCGGGAAGATGCATTCCAGCCAAGCCGCCGAGAAGTGCCCGTGTCGTTTCATGCTTGTGGCCGGTGAACACATCGAATGTTGCACCCTGCTCGACAATGCGGCCACCATCAATAACGGCCACATGAGCGGCTATCGTTTTGATCACTTCCATTTCATGCGTGATCAAAAGAACTGTAAGCCCCAGATCGCGATTGATTTTCGTCAAAAGCGCGAGGATGGAGCGCGTTGTTTCCGGATCGAGTGCCGAGGTCGCCTCATCCGAAAGCAATAATTTGGGTTCCGTCGCCAAGGCGCGGGCAATACCGATACGCTGCTTTTGACCGCCAGACAGTTCAGACGGGTAGCGGTTACGTTTATCGGAAAGCCCGACCAGATCAAGCAGAGGGGTTACCCTCTTCTCGATCGTCTGCTTGTCGATACCGGCAATTTCCAAAGGCAACGCAATATTATCAAAGGCAGTCCGAGAAGACAGAAGATTGAAGTGCTGGAAAATCATGCCAATCGAGCGCCGTACGGAGCGAAGGTTCTTCTCATCCAGACCTGCTACATCCGTACCATCAACCAGGACATGACCGGAGGTAGGTTTTTCAAGACCATTAACCAAGCGGATAAGCGTCGATTTACCTGCCCCCGAACGGCCGATGATGCCAGTTACTGAGCCACGAGGAACGATGAGGTCGACATCGTCCAGTGCAACAACCTCGGCTCCGCTGCTGCCAGCGCCAAAACGTTTTGATACTTGTTGAAACTCAACCATAGGCTTGGCGGTCGATCCATCGCCTGGCCGCAGATCGAGGGGGCTTTGTGCCGTTTTATTCATAACTGCCATATTCATTTGCGGCGCTCGCACAACCGCCCTGTTGTCTGTTTGCGACCGTCTATATAGACGATCTGCGATTTTCGATAGGCCTTGACAACAGACATGAACATTTCAACTTCGGATTGTTGATGGCAGCTATGTGCCGTTGCCATCAACATAGGTGATGCCTGCCGAAATCGACACGCAAGATATTTCTCAAATTTAACGCGGGCCGGAATCTTGTTCTAAAGATCGCGGCTATCGTAGCCAATTAGGCTGTTATCTAATTTATTATGCTGCAGCGCGGTATCGCTCCAACCAATGGGCATATGCTGGTGGCAGAATCCATGACGGCTTTTCAACGCCAAGTTCTTTGGCTGCGCGATAAGGCCAATGAGGCTCGTCGAGCAGCGGGCGACCAAGCATGACAAGATCAACCGATCCATCACGCAAAAGACCCTCCGCCTGTTGCGGGGTGCTGATGTACCAGGATGTTGATGCCGGCAGGCCGGTTTCATTTTTAACACGGGCAGCAAGAGGACCAAGGAAAGCAGGGCCCCAAGGAATATTGGCTTTGCCACCGGAGAAGCCCATACTGACGTCGATGAAGTCCAATCCATCGGCCTTTAGCAGTTTTATCAGCTCGATTGCTTCCGCCACTGTTTCTTCATCATTGCCATCATACTCAATCACGCCAAGGCGCATTGTCAGGGGTAAGTTCTGCGGCCAGACCTTGCGTACTGCCTGCAGCGTTTCACGAAGAAAGCGCGAGCGGTTTTCGAAACTGCCGCCATAGGCATCTGTACGTTGGTTGGAATGTTTGGACAGGAAGCTTTGGGCAAGATAACCATGCGCAAAATGTAGTTCCAACCACTCGAAGCCACTCGCAAGAGCCCGTGTTGCACTGTCAACGAAAGCATTTTTTATGCCTTCTATTTCGGCCAGCGTCATTTCCCGAGGCACCTTCGATAAGCCGCCGCCATAAGCTATCGCGGAAGGCGCAATAATTTCCCAACCGCGCGGATCATCGGAAGCGATGTGATCGTCACCTTCCCATGGCCGATTTGCACTTGCCTTACGTCCGGCATGTCCGATCTGTATACCTGCAACTGCTCCCGCCGCTTTGATCGTTTTGACCGCCTTAGCCAATTCTGCTGCTTGGGTATCGTTCCATAGTCCAGAGCAAGCCGGAGTAATCCGGCCTTCCGGAGTGACGGCCGTAGCCTCCACGATAACAAGGCCAGCACCTCCTCTGGCCAAACCGCCCAAATGTACGTGGTGCCAATCATTGATTACACCGTCGACCGCAGAATATTGGCACATTGGTGATACTGCGATGCGATTACGTAGCGTGACGCCCTTAAGGGTAAAGGGCTCAAAAAGAGTGGTCATAGGTCTTCTCCAAACTGCAATTGTTCGATTGTTCGATATTATTCGAACAATAGCAATACACAAAAATTTGTGTTATCAAGGAATTATGAGACAGTTTGTGCATCCTTCTTCGTCGGATATTCGGCTTGAATCCGTACTTCACGCTTTGAGCGATCCGGTTAGACTTTCAATTGTCCGGCAATTGGCCCGTGAAGGTGAAGCCACATGTGCAGCGCTTGATGGCGGTCGCCCCAAGTCAAGCATGTCCCATCATTTCCGTATTCTGCGGGAGTCGGGCGTTGTAAAAACCCGCAACGAAGGGACATCCCATATGAACGAGCTTCGATCACATGATCTGGAGAACGTTTTCCCTGGCTTACTGACGGCAATTCTCAATGCCACGCCAAATATTTGAGCCCCAAACTTCAGCTTGAGCCGTCACATTTCCTAAAGGGATGGATGCTTCAAGCCAAATTCCGCTTATCAACAAGTCAAACAAGAGTGAATTCTATAAAGACTATACTTTGCGGAGGAAGTATACGATAATAAATAATAAATTTTTATTTTGCCGATATATGCAGTCAACAATTAGATTCCAACCAATGATACATATGCTGCACTTGACATCTATCCTCAATTGTCTAGATTTTTCTGCCTTAAAGACATTGGTAACTAATATAAAGAATGTGAAGTATTTTAACGAATACAGAACTCAAAACGGATAAGACTGACTGGTCCGTTTTATCTTGCCGAGGCTCCGCGTGCGACTGTCAAGCTTCCATACTTTTGACGCTGTCCGATCGATGTTCGGCATGCGCGGAAACATAAATCCTGTTGTAAAACGCCGTGTTTACGCGGAGCAGATGGACGTTGCGCTCAGGCTGGCGCCTTTCACAGTTCTGGTGGCAATGTGTGTTGTGTTCGTTGTCACTTACGTTTTCTGGGACCTCGGCCCCCGCCCCTATTTGGCTGGCCTGGCGTTGGTCGTCGCTTTCATGACCGCCGTTTCCCTATTTGCCTGCTGGCAATGGTATAATGTTCCGAAAGTAAAGGAACTGGGCTTTGATGCCATAAAGTACCTCATCATCGTATCTGCTCTCTATGGCATTTGCCTTGGAAGCATACCACTGATGCTTTTCCTGGATGCCGACGCCTATCACCGGCTCCTCATAGCTTGTACCGCCGCGGGTCTGATGGCGACGGGCATTGGGGTAGCCGTCGTGCCGCTTGCAGCGATCGCTTATTCCGGCACGATCATCACCGGCTCCTTTTTCGCATTAGCCTCCACCGGCGAGGATTTTTTCCTTTTCATCGCAATTTTGCTGGCCTTCTACGCTCTTTTCATTTTGTTCACCATTGTTCACATGAGCAATCTCATTGTTATGAGGACTCTCGATCAGATCAAGGTGGAGCAGCAAAAAGAGGTTATCAGCCTGCTACTCTATGATTTTGAAGAAAATGCCAGTGATTGGATCTGGGAAACTGATGCTGATCTCAAACTACAGCATACATCGCCTCGCCTTGCTCAGATTTCCGCGAAAGCAATGCGCGACCTGCAGGGCATGCCTTTCGCGCAGCTTTTCAAGATAGACCAATCGCATGCAGACGCAGCGATAAAGGTCGGTTCGATTTGGCAGGCAATCGAAAACCGAACAACTTTCCGCAACCATATCCTGCCGGTGAATATCAAGGGCGAAACGCGCTGGTGGTCGCTTACGGGCAAACCAATTTTCGATAATGCCGGCCAATTCGTCGGATATCGCGGCGTTGGGTCGGACGTGACTGCGGCAAAACAATCCGAAGACCAATTGTCTTATCTGGCGCGCTATGACGTGTTGACTGATTTGCCCAACCGTACATTGTTCAACGATCAATTGAGTGAGGCGACAAAGAACCTGGAACACGGCCTGCGCAGCTTCGCTGTGTTCTGTATAGATCTTGATGAATTCAAGACCGTTAATGACAGTTTCGGCCACGGCATTGGCGATCAATTGCTGAAACAGGTCGCCGACCGTCTCCGGGGCAGTTCGCCGTCCACCTACACCGTTGCTCGTTTGTCGGGAGACGAATTTGCCATATTGGCAAATGGCGCCGACCACGCCGCGGCAACGGAACTTGCCCATCAACTGGTACACAATATTTCGCAGCCATTTTGGATCGACGGCATCCAGATCAACATCCATATCAGCATTGGCATTGCGATTGCCCCGACCGATAGCGTCAATGATATTATGCGCTGTGCAGATTTGGCGCTTTACCGTACCAAGAATGAAGGGCGTAACAGCTATCGGTTCTATGAAGTCGAAATGGATGCTCGGATAGAAGCCAAGCGTGCACTCGCCATGGACCTGCGCGGTGCGTTGGCCCGTAACGAATTCATCTTGCACTTCCAGCCGATTGTTTCGGCCTCAACGCTCAAGACTGTCGGGTTTGAAACGCTGTTGCGATGGAAGCATCCCGTTCACGGATTTATCTCGCCGACGGTCTTCATTCCCATAGCAGAGGAAACCGGTAACATTATTCCGCTTGGGGAATGGATCATTCAGGAAGCGTGCCGGACAGCGGTCGATTGGCCCGCCGATATCCATGTGGCAATCAATATCTCGGCGATCCAGTTTCGCCATTCCGATCTTGCCTCGATTGTGCGCGATGCGCTGACAAAGAACAAACTTAATCCCAGCAGGCTCGAACTGGAAATCACGGAATCCGTATTTCTCGAAGCAAATGTCGCTGCTATTTCGCTGCTCCGGCAGTTCCGCGCCATGGGTGTCAGCGTTGCGCTTGATGATTTTGGTACCGGATATTCCAGCCTGAGCTACTTGCGAAAAATGCCGTTCGACAAAATCAAAATCGATCAGTCTTTTGTTCGCGACCTTCCACATAATCGCGGTAGCTTGGCAATTATCAGAGCGGTCATGGGTCTGGGGGCAAGCATGGGCATGAAGATTACTGCTGAAGGTGTCGAGACGCGCGAGCAACTTGCATGCCTTCAAAAGGAGGGCTGCGATCAGGTGCAAGGCTTCCTTTTCAGCCCAGCCGAGCCGGTAGAGAAAACCTTTGCCCTGCTCGAATTTGATCGCGAAAGATATCAGGTCGCAAGCTAGAGCAAATTTTTCTTAGAGTAACATGGATCGATCCTGATTGGGCACGCTCGATATCAGGCTTGTCGCTTTGACTGTTCAATCGTTTTCGGGTGGTAGCTAGGTGACAGACGCGAGTCTTTTGGCCAGTATGCCAAAAAGCCCTTGATGACCTCTCCGGGTATGTCGAGCGGGTTATAATTGTCCCTGTCAACAAACATCAATGATTGCTCGCCATGCCCTAGAAGGCCTTGCGAACGGCTGTGAATCTCGTGACTTAAAGTCACGAACTTTCGATTGTGACGAGCAATCTTGATCCTGACAGTGATCTGCTCGAACTCTTTCGACTCCCGCCGGTAATCATGCGTGAAGGAACGGGTAAGAATATAGAAGCGAGTGGTAGCAAGATCAAAATCCGGCATGCAGACATTGAAAAACAACTCGCGCGCTTTGCCGACCCAGCGTACATAATTTGCAAAATACACATTACCGACCGAGTTGGTATCATCGTAGGTCGGAACAAGCTGCATAACGAACCACTCCCCATCGAAGCCATGTGAAGGTGTTGTTTCTTCATTACCCGACGACATCAAAGGTGCAGACGTCGCCACACGCAAGGGTTGATCGACAATGTCCACGGGGATGGCTTTAGAGCGCGGCCCGACCAGCTCAATAATAACTGGAAGAGCACCGATAAGACCAATGAATGGCGATATCACCAAGAAACCCGGAATTGGCTCGACATAGCCAATTACAAAAATCAATGATGATCCGCATCCAATCATGAAACTCAAAACCGGATCGAAGCGCGCCTTCGCTCCCAAAGCCTCACAAACAAGATTTGCCGACGCACTGACGAACAGTGTCGCAAACGGCATCATAAAATACATCAGCGAAAAATTTGCTGGCACGGCAGCATAGGAAACCCATGTTGCTCCAATCAGCAGCCAGAGCGGTGAAGAGGCAATGTTGTCGGGAATGAGCGCAAGCAACGGACTGTTACTACGCAGGTTTTTTCCCTTCAAAAACCACGAAGTTGCACAGTAAAAGCTGTCAACGGTCGACGCCATGGCTATCGTTGTCCAAATCACGAAGGCCACTGCAAGATAGGGCTGGCCATTTTCAGCAGCCAGTACCGTTGCTGCTGAAACTGCCCCTTGCGCGCTTGGCAAACCATCAATGGAAAGAATGCTGCCAATAGGGCCTACGGCTGACGCCGTCAGTGCATTGAGAAACAGAAACCCAAAAAAGAGCAAGGCTCCCATGCCGTAAGCGAGCCCAACATTTCCCCCTTCGCGCTTGATAGTCACAGCACGTTGCCAATGCTGTATATCCAACCATGGCCCGAGTAAAAAGCCGATCAGCGTTGGCATAATCAGGCCATAGAAACGCGCATCAAAACTTTGCAATGGAACGCCAGGATAAGACGAGGTTTTTGCCAGCCCCAAGTAAAGCACTATGCCGGCGGTCACACCAACCCCCGTATAAACAATGTGCAGCAACTTCAATTGCTGCAAGTTCAGTGCATGGCCAATAGCGCAGGCAAACAGAAGCAGAAGAGCGACACCAAGACCGGAACCTTCACCAACGACGGGCTGCCAGAGATAGGCGACAAATCCGAAGATTGTTACAACCAGCGCGGCCATCTGAAACAGGAGGAAAACGCCCGCATAGCGGCCTTCAATATCTTTGATAATCTGGTCCGGCGAGCGTTTGGTACGCCCTAGAATATAACCGAATAACCAAAGCCCCCCGACATTGGCTATTGCAAATCCAAAGAAGCCCAGCCAGCCATATGTCAGCGTGACATGAATGGAATAAAAGAATCCCAATCCCCAAAGCCAAGAGAGGCCAATTGTCGGCGCCCAAAGTAAATCCCGCACAAACTTCATGATATCCAGCTTTTCCAAAACCGGTGACCCACACACCAACATTAATCGATGTTATTCGCCGTGATAAGTCAATGATTTGCGCCCCATGCGCGCATCATGAAACCGTACTTTTTTAACGTGCTCAATTTGAAGGCAGAATTACTTCATCTAAAGAGGTTTTGTGCCTATTTGAGCGTATCACCTGCCTAATGCCAGACCAATAACACATCTTCATGGCGACATGCTTTCAAATTTGAGGGCGGGTGCTATTGCCACCATAACAGTCGGATGATCTATAATTGTGGCAGGAAGGAATATTCATGAATCGTAATATGCTTTTACTGGTCATCGGCGGGCTGATCGTTCTGGTCGCAGGTTTGGGATTTTACATTTACGACAAAGAGTCAAAGCCCGATGGCATCGAGCTTAAGATCAATGAGAGCGGGATTTCCATTCAGGAAAACTAACGAGCGTCGAATCGCTTACAGGTTTGCAATTTCCCGCAAATCATTAACGGCGCCCAAGGCAGCGGCAAGGACGGGCGCTCCCTTTGTAAGCCCGTCGCCCTTGACCGGAAATGGATGATGCCAGCCACCAGCCTCTTTAACGAGACAATATCCAGCCATACAGTCCCAAGCATGCATGTAGGGTTCGTAATAGCCTACCAATCTACCAGCCGCCACATAGGCAAGCATCAGCGCACCAGAACCGTTACGGATGAAGTTTCCACCAGCATCCAGTAGCTTTTCGACAATAAGAGCGACACTTGCCGGGCTCACATGATGGTTCGCACCTATTCCTGTGACCGCGTCACGGATTGTTCGCTCGCCATTAAGCGTCAGCAGCTTGCCATTCAGTCGCGCGCCCATTCCCACCGCTGACGCATATAGCTCGTCATTGCATGGAACATAGATTACGCCGATGGCGATTTCTTCGCCGTGGAGCGCAGCAATCGAAATACACCAGCTAGGCATGCCATTGACGAATGGGCTGGTACCATCGATCGGATCGATAACCCACGTATAGTCAGATGTACCGGAGCTAACGCCGTATTCTTCGCCCAATATAGCGTCATCGGGGAAGCTTCCGATAATGCGGGACCGGATAAGCTCTTCTACTTCCCGATCTGCGATAGACACGACATCTTGAGGATCGGCTTTTGTCTCGACAATCAACTGTTCTCGCGCATTGAAATATTTCAGTGCAAGCACTCCGGCTTCAACTGCCATCTTTCGGGCCAAATCCAAGCGGTCTTCAAGATGGGCGGCATGCGATGTCATTATCTGTTCCCCTGATATAAATAGTGGTCGTTCAACTATTGATGAGTGCTATGCCACGGTGGTGAAATCCGATGCTAATATTGGTCCCTGGTTCCAAGCGCTGATCTACCGCCGGATCGACGACAAAGAGCGTGCCAGATTCCGTCTCGACTTCGTATTCCACGTGATCGCCAAGATAGGCCATAAACTTGATTCTCCCGGGAAACGCAGCATTCTCCGCAGCCGATAAAGTGATGGCATTCGGCCTCACCGCAAGTTTGGCCGGACCGGGCACAGAATGACTGCGAGCCGGAACGCTATGTTCAAGCTTTCCAACTTGTACGATCGCTTGGCCATTTTCGGTGCGAAGCACTTCACAAGGCACAACATTGGCTTCGCCTATGAAATCGGCAATGAACGAAGACACAGGTGCTTCGTAAAGTTCGCGCGGAGAACCCTGCTGTGCCACAACGCCATTCTGCATCACAATAATTCGATCGGATACAGCCAAGGCCTCCTCCTGATCGTGTGTTACGTAAACGGCTGTAAAGCCAAGGCGTTGTTGCAATTCGCGAATTTCTGTTCTCACGCGGCGGCGCAACCGTGCGTCAAGATTGGATAGTGGCTCATCCAGCAACAAGACTTGTGGTTCCAGAACCAGAGCGCGGGCAACCGCAACGCGTTGCTGTTGCCCCCCAGAAAGCTCAGCCGGCAATCTTTGGCCATAGCCAGCAAGTCCAACCTGGTTCAGCCCCTCTTCTGCCCGTTCCCTCGCCTCCGCTTTTTTCATCTTTGACGATTCAAGGCCGTATGCCACGTTTTCCAGAACTGACATATGCGGAAACAGCGCATAGGACTGGAACACCATTGATACGTCCCGCTCGTTTGCGGGGAGCATTGTAACATCCTTGCCGCCTATCAGTATCCGTCCGGCAGTTGGATGCTCCAGACCGGCAAGCATGCGCAGCGTGGTCGTTTTGCCACAACCGGACGGCCCGAGAAGGGTGACCAAGGTTCCGGGTTCTATGTCGAGCGACAGATCATGTATGGCGGTAAATGTGCCAAACTGCTTTTTGACGTTGGAGAAAACAACTGATCCTGTAACATTCGGTGCCATTACGCGGCCTTCTCTGGAGATGCAGATGGTATGAAAGCAGTTGCAACACGGTTCTCGCGGCGCAATTTCCTCTCTCCCACCAAAAGCTGGAAACAGGTGATGATAACAATCATGACAATGATGAGCATGGAAGAGTAAGCAATCGCCACGCCGTACTCACCATTTTCGACAAGGCCGACAATATAGGCGGTCGCCATATTGTATTCAGCGCTGACGAGGAAGATGACCGCGCTAATCGAGGTGATGGCCCGAACAAACGAATAGACGAGCGCTGCAACGATCGCTGGGCGCAGCAAGGGCAAAATCACCTTGCGAATTGTCCGGAAGCTGGCGGCGCGCAAGGTCAGCGAGGCTTCATCGAGGCTCTTATCGAGCTGGCTCATGGCAGCAATGCCGCCCCGCACACCTACCGGCATATTACGGAAGACAAAACACGCAACCAGTATCAGCGCGGTTCCGGTCATTTCCAGCGGAGGGAGATTAAATGCCATAATGTAGCTGATACCTATAACGGTACCCGGGATAGCAAAGCTCATCATAAGCGCAAATTCGAAGATGTTTCTGCCAACGAAACGCTGCCGGACGATGAGGTAGGCCGTCAGCAAGCCAACAGCCGCTGTCAAAGGCGCTGCGATCAAGGCGATCTTGATGGTCGTCCAGAAAGAGTTCCAGGCGACGCCAGTCCAGGAGATTCCGCCATCAGCGAAAGTGAATGAAAAGGCCCGCTGGTAGTGGTCAAAGGTCAGCGTATTATCAAGCCCCCAGGTGCGCACGAAACCGCCAAAGAAGATCATTCCATAGATAACGAGCGTGAAAATGATCCACGGTATAACAATCGCATGGACACCAATCGATAGTGATTTTGGAAGGGCGATATGAGCACCTGAATCACCCTTCCCTGTCACCGTTGCAAAACTCTTGCCGGATAGCCAGAAGCGCTGTGCCAAAAAGGCTGACAGAGTGAAGAACAGAAGAATTATCGCGAGTACCGCGGCGCGTGACGGATCGTTTTGCGAGCCGACAACAGCAAAGAATATCTCCGTTGAAAGGACGCCGTGACTGCCTCCGAGCACAAGCGGATTGCCGAAATCGGCCATGCTTTCGATGAAGCCGATCAGGAAAGCATTTGCCAGGCCGGGTTTCATCAAGGGAAGCGACACCTTCCAGAATGTACGCCAGCGATCTGCCCGAAGGGTTTGCGAGGCTTCCTCCATCGACGGGCTTACGCCTTCGACCACACCGATAAGAACGAGAAATGAAATTGGCGTGAACGACAAAACCTGAGCGATCCATATCCCGGTCAGACCGTAAAGCCAGCGGCCCGGCTCAATCCCGAAAAGGCTCGATAGCTGTTGGGTGACAACGCCTGCGCGACCAAAGAGGAGAATCAACGCAAGGCCGATGACGAAGGGCGGCGTGATGATCGGCAGAATAGTCAGCAGACGAAGGCCCTTTTTGAAGGGAAATCGCGTACGCGTTGCAACGAGCGCAAAACAAAGCCCGAGCAAAGTAGATCCAAATGCTGCCAGTATCGCCAGCAGAAGCGTGCGCCATGCGATGCCGCAGCGGTTTCCCCCTATAACGCAGTCCAGACTCCAGATTGATGGGTCTTGAATGTTGCGGATGAATCCGGACGGGTCAAAGGAACCGTCAAAGCTTTGGAATGCTCCGACAAGCATGCTTCCAACCGGATAGAACACAAAAATTGCCACCAGGAAAATGAGCAATGCGATGGATGCCACAACAAACGCATCGCCTCTCAATACGCCTCTTTCAGCAAGGCCGAACGAGAACAGCAATACAAAAGACAGGGCGACCAGACCGGCACCGGCGCCCATCGATGGCTGTCCATCAGAAAGTGGACCGAACAAATGCTCGCTAATGAGCCACGTCCACCCGGTAAAACCGACAGCGAGCCCCTGAAGAACTAGAAATATAAGACCAATGGCTCCAGCAGCAACAAGAAGATTTGATCGAAGTTTCGACACGGTCAAGGTTCGCGCAATAAGGCCAACCGCAAAGATCAGCGCGATGATCGCGATAGTCCATCGGCCATAGGCGAATATCTGGACGAGCCCCGGTCCTGCCGCACTAGCTGGAAAACCATCGAGCCAATCAAACCCGTAAAAACCTGTTTCAACTTTGTACCAAGGCAATAGAATCAGACCCGTAAGCCCAATACCGAGAGCGATGTTCAATCTCCGGTCACTGCGTTCCATAAGGCCTTCCGCGCGCTATCTTCAAAAATATGGCGAGAGATGCCCGGAAACCCTCCGGGCATGCTCCAGATTAATAGACAATCAATTAGCGCTTGCGCCGATTTCCTTATCCCAACGCTCAAGCAATTCCTTGCGCTTGGCAGGATCACCATAGGTTTTGAAGTCGTAATCAATGAGCTTGATGTCTTCAAACTTCGGAGCTTCCGGCGGAACGACGGCACTCTTGTTCGAAGGCAGCTGGAAGGATTTTGCATCCTTCATGTGCGATTGCGTTTCAGCACTCAGGGCCCAATCATACCACTGCTTGGCTTCGTCAAGGTTGCGAGCCCCCTTGATGATCGACATCGAGCCGATCTCATAGCCGGTGCCCTCGCATGGCGCTACAGCCTTGATGGGAAAACCTTCCGATATCTGCGCCACAGCATCGTGCATAAACACAATACCGAGCGCAGTCTCACCGCGGGCCGCAGCCTTAACCGGCGCCGAACCGGATTTTGTGTATTGTGAGACATTGGCATTGAGCTGCTTCAAATATTCGTAGGCTTTATCTTCTCCCATAATTTGCACGAGAGATGCCAAGGCCGTGTAGGCCGTACCCGAGGAATTGGGGTTTGCCATCTGAATTTCGCCCTTAAAGGCAGGATCAACCAAATCAGCCCAACATTTGGCTTCCTTGAGACCCTTCTTTTTCACGATTTCCGTGTTGTATCCCCAGCCAAGCGCACCGGCGTAAACGCCCACTGTTTTATAATCAGCGCTCTCAGCCTGTTTTTTGGCCCAATCCTGCAACTGGTCCAGCAGTGGAGATTTATACTCCTGCGTCAGGCCTTCGGAAGCAGCCTGAAGGTGAGGATCACCGGTCCCTGCCCACCAAATATCGGTTTTTGGATTACGCGCCTCTGCGCGGATTTTGGCATAGGTCTCTCCAGACGAGAGTCTCACCATATTCACGGAGATCCCCTTCTCTTTCTCAAACCTGTCCTTCATCATTTCGCAGATGACGACATCGGCCGAGCAGATCAAATTGAGATTTCCAGCTGCCTTGGCTTCGCCCGGCACCATCTGAAGTCCAAAAGCAAAAGCAGCGGCAATTGCGAACACTGAACGCATCATTATTCCTCCCTGGATAACACGGCACCTCCATGCCGCACGCATTTTGCAAGCGTGTGCAAAAGTTTCACATGCAAAGTCCCATTGTCAAGTAAGGAACTTGAATACTTCCGATAAATTTGCATATGAATGCAGTTGTGCTGTACGCAAGCGCGTGCAAATCACGCTAAGGGAGGACTTTTTGAGCAAGTCATTTGTCAGCGCTAATGACGTCGCACGTCATGCGGGCGTATCGCGATCAGCAGTTTCTCGCGCGTTTACGCCTGGCGCGAGCGTTTCAGAAGATACGCGCAAACGCGTCATGAATTCGGCTCAAATTCTGGGATACCACGTCAATCAGCTCGCGCGGGGCCTCATGCGCAGCGAAAGCGGTATTGTCTGTCTCGTCGTATCTGAAATGGACACGCCATATCGTGCACAGCTCGTTCGCGCTTTCTCTCACGAACTGCAAAAAGCCGGAAAAATATCAATGCTCATCAATACCGATCGTTCAGACAGCGGTGTTGATGCAGCTTTACGGCAAACATTGAACTATCGCGCTGATGCTTCAATATTGCTTTCGGGACTTCCTGACAAAGCGATCACAAAGCTGTGCCTCGACAGCGGACAGAGGATTGTTCTCATCAATCGCGACGATAACATTAATGGTCCTTTTCACATCAATCTCAACGACCATCAGGCAGCCAAGGTAGCTGTAAATGCCTTTTTAAGAGCGGGTTGCCGTGCACTTGCGTTTGTCAACTCAGAAGTGGGAACGCCGAGCCTGATGGCCCGGGAAAACGGCTTCCTGGCTGCGGCAGCAAGTTTTGGTCTCAATGTGACAGTTACCCGCCATGGTAATACGGTTTACGAGAGTGGCAGGCATGCTGCGCACTCCCTTCTAACCAGTTTTGACCGACCGGATGCCGTTTTTTGTGTCAATGATTTGATGGCGCTCGGATTTATAGATAGTGCCAGGCAAGATTTTGGCGTCCGGATACCCGAAGATCTTTGCGTGATCGGCTTCGACGACATTGAGCAAGCTAGCTGGTCTTCCTATGAACTGACCACTTTTGCTCAACCGATTGATCAAATCGTTCAGGCGAGCCTGTTGTGGTTGAGCGAAGCCGCCGATACCCAGAACGTCAAATCCCAGACTTTCAATGCTCCCCTGGTTTGGCGAAAAACCGTTCGAGGCAATCATCAGCAAGTTAGCTGAATGCTCCCCAAAGACTAACTCGCCCACGTCCATTGCGTTTGGACTGGTAGAGTGCAGTGTCGGCCAGGTTCAAAAGATCGTCCGGCCCGGCGATTGCCGCTCTATTGTTTTCGTCAAGTATCGCTATACCGAGGCTAATCGATACCAATCCACTCGGGCTCGCCTCATGTTTAATTTTCATTGCAGTGACGGAATTAAGCATCTGAGTTGCGGTTTTCATCACCTCGTGCTTGGAAACACCGGATAAGAGCGCGGCGAATTCTTCACCCCCGAAACGAGCCAGCGATCCGCTTGTCTGTTTTACAACCTTGTTCAAGCTGCGAGCGACATGAATAAGACAGTCATCGCCTGCGAGGTGCCCGTAAAAGTCATTATAAGTTTTGAAGTGATCAATATCGACCATTATCACGGCGAGATCCTTGTGGACATCATGAGCCTGTCCAAATGCTTGCCGCAAAAGATGAGCAAATTTTCGTCTGTTCGGCAAATTGGTGAGATGATCGCGCTCAGAAAGATTCCTGAGCTTGCGATTAGCAGCCAAGAGTTTCTCTTCGAGCTTCAATCTCAATTCGACCGTGCTCGAAAGTTGTTCTTCGATACGCTTTTGCATGCTGATGTCGACACTGGTCGCCAGCAGGCGCAACGGCGCACCGTTGGCGTCATATTCAACAATCTTGCCGCGACTTAATATCCAAGTATCGCCGCCATCAGGCCGTTTTACGCGATAGATTGCTTCAAAAAGCGGGTTCTTGCCACTGAGTGCATCATCGAATGCCTGGAGTGTGTGTGCCCGGTCGTCCGGGTGCAGAATGTCCCAGCCAACGCTTGGCTTTTCAGCCGCATTCGGGTCAAGCCCGAGTAGAATGCGATATTGTGGTGAGCGCCACACCTGGTTGGCTGGTATATTCAGATCCCATATCCATTGGCCGGCATTCTCAAGGGCATAGGCAGTCCGCTGTTCAGTTTCCTGCAACTTGCGGGTGGCCCGGCGTAATTCGGTAATATTGGTATAGGCAACTGAAATACCGGCAAACTGGCCCAGATCATTCATCACAGCAGCAGCAGAAACCATGAAGCTTTCTTCAGCGATCTCGACTTCACCATCCGCAATGACTTCTCCACCCTTGGCCGCTGCCAAGCCTTTGCGCAAAAGCGGAGCGTGGAGTGGAACAATGTCCTCTATGTTACGGCCAACAGCTATCTTGCTTTCCACACCTAGCAAGCGAGACAGTTGGTCATTGATCGTGACAATCAATCCATCTTGATTGAGGTAGCAAAGGCCGACCGGCACCCTGTCATAGACTGCTTCAATCTGAAGCAAACGATCACCACCACTTTCATTCGCTATATTGAAGGGTGATTGTCGCGACTTGCTGATTGGCATGGCTCTACTTCCACTTTGCAACCTCACATTGCCTAAAGAAGAAAGGTGCAGTCAAGAATAATACTATGTGATTGCGCCGATAGATTGTTCTAGATCAAATCAGCTACCCAATAGATCGCCACGGTGCCAGAAAATTATTCTATAATGTTTCCGATCTTACCGAAGCGCTTGACGATCCGATCCCGTCGCAATTTGGATAATCGATAAATCCAGAAAATCCCATCGAGTTGATCAATCTCATGTTGCAGACAAACTGCAAGCAGACCATCGGCGGCTTCCGTTTGCTCGCGGCCCGACAAATCCTGATAACGTATCCGGATTGCAGCAGGGCGCTCTATGGATTCCGTGACGCCCGGCATGGAAATGCTTCCTTCGTCATACCGCGCCGTTTCGCTGGAAGACCATTCCACCATGGGATTAACATAGACGGAGGGTCCCGCCCCTCCAGGAATCTCTATGGCAATAACGCGTTCCAGCACACCAATATGAGGGGCAGCAATACCAATTCCAGGTGCCGCTCGCATTGCCTGCAGGAGATCATCTGCCAATTCCTGCAAATGTTGATTGAACTCTTTCACGGGCTTGGCAATCGCTCGCAAACCAGCATCCGGAAACGTTAAAACCCTTCTTCTTGTCAACGCAATTCTCCATTAGGCAGATGGGCGAGAGAGGTCATGAAATAACCTTTCTCGCCGCTATAGCGCAATGTCCTGCAGGAAGCTTGCTTTACAAGGGAAGCTGGGAGCGATAATCGAAATGTCGTCGCTCCGATAAATTTGAGCGGCACAAAGAGGCTGACGGATGCCGGGCGACAAAAGCATATTGAAACCGCAGGTATTACCCAAGGGCGCGTTAGGAATGACGCTCTTGGTTCTGGCGACTACGATTATCTCCTTTGTCGTCATGATGGGCATAACCGGCATTTCTCCTACGAAGACTGTGACGCAGGTCATCGTCGGGGCGAATGCAATATCTATTCTCGTGCTCATTTATCTGTCTTATGCAACGTTAAGAAAATTGATTTTTTTCAAGAGCAAAGAGAAGAATCGTGACCTGCATACCAGCATCACTATTATCTTTGCTCTGATTGCCTCGATTCCATCAATTATAGTTGCTTGCTTCTCGCTTATCGTTCTCGACAACCGGCTGAATTCCTGGATTAATCCCGAGAATAATCAGATCATCGACATGTCGATCAAAGCTGCGCAGTCTTATACCGAAGACAATGCCCAAAGCCTTTTGTCCACGACCTTATCGATGGTCATCGAACTTGATCAGCGCAGGCTGCTCTACAATCTTGATAGGGGCGCTTTTTCGGATTGGCTAACATATGACGCTGATCGCAATAATCTGCTGGGTGCCTCGCTCGTCAAATCCACGGGAGAAGTCGTCGTCAGCGCGCGATTGTTCAACGATTTGGTCTTGCCGGCGGTGCCCCTGAAAGCGATTAGCGGTGCAGCCGGTGATCGCCCAGTTTTGATTCCGCCAGGATCAACCAATCTTGTAGGGGCTGTGATCAAGACGCAGGCTCTGCCTGATCTCTACCTTTACACAATACGCTCGGTAGACTCGTCCGCCCTCAACAATATGCGTATCATGAACGATAATAATACGGAATATCAGTTACTTGCCAGTAACAGGTCTAATACACAAATTGCCTATGCGCTCCTGTACACCGAACTAACCTTGTTGCTTCTATTGACGGCTGTCTGGACAGGTATCGCTGTTGCAAATCGTGTCGTGCAACCGATCCGCGCCCTTATTAGCGCAGCAGAAGAGGTGGCGACTGGCAATTTCGATATTTCCGTGCCCGTAAAAGGTTCCGACGGCGATATTGGAGCTTTGTCGCAGACATTCAACAACATGGTCGGACAGCTAAAAACCCAGCACGATGATCTCACTTCCGCCAAGGATGAAATCGACGAACGTAGGCGTTTTACGGAGGCGGTGCTATCGGGCGTCACCGCCGGTGTTATCAGCGTCAATGCAAATGGCGAAATTGCGGGTTTGAACCGCCCTGCTGAAAACATGCTTGATATCAATGTATCGGAAACCCTCGGTCAGCAGCTTACCTCGGTGTTTCCGGAGATCAGCGAAATCTTTGCTCTGGCCGGTATCAACGATCGATCTTCAAGCCGCAGACAGATCAGCATTACCCGCAATGGCATTGCCCGCTCGCTCAATGTTCAAATAACGCGCGAAGATGCCGACGCCAAAAACGCTTCTTATGTTGTTACAGTTGATGACATAACTGATCTCGTAGCCGCCCATCGTTCGTCTGCCTGGGCAGATGTGGCCCGACGTATCGCACACGAAATCAAAAACCCGCTTACCCCCATTCAATTGTCTGCCGAACGCATCCGCCGCCGCTATGGTAGGGTTATTGTTGAAGATCGCGCAATTTTTGATCAATGCACCGACACGATTATTCGTCAGGTTGGTGACATTGGCCGTATGGTTGACGAGTTTTCAGATTTTGCTCGAATGCCAAAACCGGAATTCGTCACCACAAATGTAGTAGACGTGCTTAAAGACGCTTCATTCCTCGTTGAAATCAGCAATAATCGCATCACATTCGAGCATGAGTTCGACGATGAGCCGCTTCTTGGCAATTTCGACAATCGCCTGCTCGGCCAAGCTTTCGGGAATATCATCAAGAACGCATCTGAATCAATCGATGCGGTACTTGAGCAAGGCATCATTGATCAAGGACACATTCTTGTTCGTGCAAAGGGCTCCGGCGCCTCAATCCTGGTCGAAGTGCTGGACAATGGTAAGGGATTACCCGCGGAAAACCGCCATCAACTGCTTGAGCCATACGTTACGACCCGAGAAAAAGGCACCGGACTTGGTCTGGCAATCGTTAATAAGATCATTGAAGACCATGGTGGCCATCTGGAACTGCTCGACGCGCCCGCAAACTTTCATGGCGGACGCGGCGCACTGATGCGAATGGTCTTTCCTAGACTTGTTGAAACCTCTGCGGCTTAAACTGCATCACGATCTTTCATGACGCACATCAAAATGTGATGATGTATTAGGCCCGTAAAAATTGAACAAGATTAATAAAATGATTATAGTTGCGTCTCCGGTATCTGAAGCGCGAAAACAGTATTTCGCAGCCAAACGGAAACAGGATCATGAAATCGACCAACGACATTGGCGCTAGCCAAGGTAGTCACGTGATCGTTTGAGGACATTCTGGATTATCCAGTTTCGCTCAGGAGGAGTCGATATGATGCGGCACATAAAGCAAAATGGTGACCTTTCCAACGGCATAACCTGCTCCATGATTTTGTTCGGAGCTTTTGCAGTGATGGCAGTGCTCTTGGCTGTATAGACACCAGGAATAACGACATTAAACTCACCATGTTCGCTGAGCTCTGCTCTGGCGTAATGTCTGTTGCTGATCGATTGAAAAACAGAGGTCGGGCCGTGAGTGAACGTATCGAAACCTGCTCGTGTTTTTGCGGAGATATCAAAGCGGAACTTAAGGGAGAGCCTTTCTGGGTTAATTTCGACCACGATGACGATTGCCGGAAGGCGATTGGCAGCCCACTCACTGTATGGGTTGGTTATCGGCCATCGCAGTTTCAGCTCCTTTCTGGTGAACTCAAAACCTTTTCCAAAACGCTTGGCATTGAGCGTAGTTTTTGTGGACGTTGCGGCACATCCATCGGATATCAAGACACCGGAATTGCCGACGAACTTTACCTTACAATAGGATTTTTTGACCGTCCCGAGAGGTTTCCGCCCTCCGTCCACGGGTATTGGAGCATGCATCTGCCCTGGGTGAAGTTTGACGATGATCTTCAAAGGATAGACACCTACACACGTGATCGTCATCCTGCCGTCGGCACGCCAGCAGAACGCATGGCAAAAGGCGAAAAAAGCTGAAACCCCAGCATTTGCCTCCAGATAATTGGCACCGTCGTCCCTCAAAAAAATGCCGGTTTACATGGCATTGATGTGGTACAAGAAAGCGGCCATGATTGCCTATAGACTTCATTCTTAACCAAGCGCAATCTCCGCTTGGAGGTGACATCATGGAACGCCTGGATCATAAATTGGACTGTAAAGACTGCGGCACCATCTATCTGAAAATTCCGAAAGATGTGCAAAACGACACGCCAATCTATTGCAGCACATGCGGGGTTTTGCTTGGGCGGTGGGAAGAGTTGGAACGGGACTTCAACCGGCAGGGCGGTCAGGACGGCGTCTTCAAAATGAATGATGGACAGATTGAACGCTTGGATTAGCATCACCAATTGCTTAAAATGACCTGCGTTTCTGCTGTCTCGACTTGAAGAGATAACCGTCCAGCATAAAAACCCTGCATCGCATCGTGAGCTTGATCCGACGAGCTGCAAACTGCGTCACTGACCAGAATTACCCTATAGCCCAGATCAACGCCGCCAAGAACAGTTGCCAAGACGCAGACATCCGTCTCTCCTCCCGAAATCAATAGCGTATCGACATTCGCCATCCGCAGCGTCTGGTGGAGTTGGGTAAAGTGCCAAGGAGAGTAAACGCTCTTATCAACGACGCGCGCTGGCGGAACAAATAATTCGAGTTCAGCGACCAGATTCACATCTTCAGGAGGAAGCTGGTCAAGCGTCATGCAACGCCATTTATTATAATACCGAGCCCAAGCTCCGCCCGAATTTTCCGGCGATAAAGGAGGTATGAACCTCGTAAACACTGTATGAGTAGGCCGCTTCTCAACCAGCAGGCACACATTGGGTAAAACGCGCTCAAACCACGGCATCGCCCAAGGGCTCGAGCCTGTAAAAAGGCACTGCATATCCACACACAGATGCACAGTGTTTTCTCCGATAGGTCCGAATCTCAATCCCGAAGCCATGTCAACAATGCAGTGTAACGTTGAAGGACGTGGTTAAATTTGCGAACGCAGATCACGCTCAAATCAGCATCAGGTAGCGGAATGCACACGGCCTGAATTCCATTCGACAACCTCCTGACTGCCATCATCATAAACCACTGTTAGCGCTGTTTCCGAACTTGAAATGACTTTCGCCTGCCTCCACTTGCTATCGTCTGGGCAACCCGAGGCCAACTCGTGCCTGAGAATTTTCACATCATCCCCTTCTTTCAAAGAAGCTCTGTATTTCGAAACCAAATCTGGCTGTTCCATGATCAGTCCTCCCAGCTACTACAACCTTTTTATCGAGCAAGGGTTGCAGCCAAGGGAACTGATTCATTGCAGGAACCGTTTCCAACTCAAGAGGTTTGCTCCTTCAACAAAATTCAGGTCATGGCTCGCCGACCGGAGCGCGGTGCTGCAATCGACGTAAGGCTAGGAAAAGGAGACGGGACGTGACAACAAGAATAGCTTGGATCTGCGCCGCTGTTGTCGTAATCGCGATAACTGCATTCATTATTATCAATCCGCTTGAAAATCGCACGACCGGGCAACAACCATCACCGCATGCGTTAGATCAATCCGGGCAATAACGATAATTGAACCAATAGTCTTGCCTTCAAACCCCGGCGTGCGCCCTCTTGTTTTCCACTTGGCTACACGGTTAGATTGCGCTGTAACAAAGGGGGCAAGTGGATGATCGCCGCTTATATTGACGAAGTGATTATGTTTTGTGCCGGATTATGGATGACGGGTGTGGGCTTCCGCTATCTTTCATTTCCAACTCCCGATCAAAGCGCCAAGAATGCTTGGCTTGCAAACATCGTTCCTCATTTCAAATGGATGGGACCTTTATTGCTAATAATCGCAATCGTTCTAGCGATTGCATCGCCAGCCTGATGCAGTTCCGGCTGAACGGATCTGACAGCATCTGCTTGAGAGACTACTTAGCTGGCGCTTGCCGATCACGTTCGTTTTCTTTTGCGCTTGAGTTGAATGTGGCATCACCATCTTCCTTGCCGGACATAATTCGCGGGTTGGCGCTGGAGACCCCATCATTTTTCGCGCCATGCCGAGTTTTTGCAAACTGACCTTTGGCGTCTTTTTTCGGGTCACCCTTACCCAATTTTTCTGTCAACGTAATGTTCCTTTCGAGATCCATATCTGTTCAGCATCACTGCGGCGTGGCGCTTGGAGGGTTTGCTTGCGTTCCTCCACCAGTGCCGGTCTGCGGCCTGGCATTTTCGGCTGGCGGATTGGTGGTGGGTTGATCGCCAGACGGAGGTGTTGCCTGATCGGAAGGTTTATTCTGACCGGCTGCAGGATTTTCTTGCTCGGTTATAGTTGCACTGTTGTCAGTACCTTCTCCGAACAATTCGGCACCGCCCCAAGCAATCAATGCAAGAAGCAGCCCGCCTATTAAAACATACAATATCGGCTTGCCCAGTGGGCCCTGCCTTGCCTCTTTCCCGGTTTCTTTCACATTATGGCTCGATGAGCGCGTATCGGTCATGACTGCCTCCTTCCGTTTGAAAGATGAACCATCGAAAATGATTATGGTTCCGACATGCCACACACGGGGCGAATAGGATTGTCCTCTTTCGTTACTTCGACGCAACCGTTTTTCCAGCCCGCATAGGAAATGAAATTTGTACAAAAGTCTTGAAACCCTTACTTCTCAAAATTATAATTTACGCCATCCAAACAACCCAAAACCTACACCACGCTTAATCCGTGGGTGCAGTTTGTTATTCTTCAGGGAGTGGCAAAACATGGAAGGACTGACTCTAAAAACTACTAATCGCGTGGCTTCACCGGAGCTCCTTAAACAAATCAAGGCTCAGGTGGCTCGAGACTATGCACCGCCTGAAACGATCTCCCAAATCCTCCGCAAAGCCAAAGGTGGCTGTATGCGTCGCCGCATAAGGTTGGGTAAAGCCTGAGGTCAAAGCTCACGAACTCTCGGTTTCCCATTCAGGAGGACTTGATGAACTTATATTTTGAAAGCCCGATCTTCGTAAAAGATGGGTCGATGATCGTTCAAGAAATCGCAACCCTCAATGAGGCGATCGAATTTTTGGACAATTGGCCGGAAAGAAATCGCGACCTCATTCATGAAACCGCGACGCGAATCTGCCATGAAGCATTTGATGGTCACAAACCGTTAAGTGTGGCCCACTCGGCATTCGAAGGCTTTGCGCGAAAGGCAAAAATCCTTGAAGATCCAGCTGCTGTGATGCCCTGGATCATGAAAGCAAAGCCGAACGGTGGTCTTATGACTGCCTGAGCATAAAGGACGGCTCCTGCCCGCTGCGGCCCTATTTATCAGCCTCGGCGGGCGGCTTCGATTGCGGCGACGTCGATTTTCTTCATGTCCATCATCACTGCAAATGCGCGTTTAGCTCCATCGCCTCCGGCAAACAAAGCTTCAGTAAGTACTCGTGGCGTGATTTGCCATGACACGCCCCATTTGTCCTTGCACCATCCGCATGCGCTCTCTTGTCCGCCATTCCCTACTATTGCGTTCCAATAACGGTCTGTTTCTTCCTGATCATCCGTAGCGATTTGAAACGAGAAAGCTTCATTATGTTTGAATGCCGGGCCACCATTGAGACCGAGGCACGGTATCCCAGCGACAGTGAATTCAACAGTCAGTACATCTCCCTTCTCACCGGACGGAAAGTCACCGGGAGCATGGTGAATAGCTGTAACTGAACTGTCGGGGAAAATTTCTGCATAGAAGCGTGCAGCAGCCTCAGCATCCTTGTCGTACCAAATGCATATTGTGTTTTTGGCGATTGGCATCACTTATCCTCCCTGTTCAAGCCTATACTGCATACAGTGTAGAAGCTGATCAACAGGCAAAAGGCGTGCAGCAACCATCATGGCGCAGCCTTCAAAAATGCGCCACGCACTTTCCAATAGGTAATCAACGCTGAAGAGCCGAATTGCTCCGGCCCGCCAACATTATTCAAATCAAGCAATCAGAACTTCACCTTGAAGCCTGTTGTTCCATTGACGCTATAACTGTCGGCAAAATTGCTCAGGCTGGTATTCAGCGAAACCTCACCGAAGATGGAATTTTTGTCATCGGCCCAGCTATAAGAACTGCCAGCACCGATGCCGCCCCCACGGCCGGTCTGTTTTCATTGGCAAAGTTCACACCAGCCACATCAACATCTGATCCATCAAGGAACTCATGGTACAGATTGGCAAGGCCGTAAACATTACTGCGCGCCATCCTGCCTGAAGCATCCTGCCAAGCGTTTTGATATTCAGCTGCAACCCCGACGCGCCCCTTAAGGCTCTCACTTCTGTCCATCGAGACTCGAGCGCCAAACGGGTCGGTAAAGCGGTCAAAGTCCACGTTGGAATATGCCAGCTGCGCCTGCGGCGTGACTGACCAGTTTCCATCAAGGGCAATCCGCTTGCCTGTTTCGAGGCTTAGCGAGTAACCAAAACCATCATTGTCATTGGCCAGGCTGCGTCCCAGCATATCGGAACCAATGTCGGTTTCATACCATGTGACTTGGACCTGACCATCAACATAGAAGCCGTTTTGCGCCAGCAGGTCAGCGTGCCGCCAAAGCCATATCCGTCCGTGTCAATCGAACCATCGTCGAGTACTGAGGAAGCATTGGTTGAAACTTGTCCGTAATGGACGGTGACACCGCCCATCAAGATGCCGAATTCGGTTTCATGCAGCTTGCCGTCCAGCCCTGACTGCAATCGCCAACTATTATGGTCATAGTCGGAGCGTGTTGTGGAGGTGGGTGGATCAATGCTTGAATGCGCTCCATCAATACGTGTCCAGATGGCACCACTGTCCAGATTTGCCCTCTAACGCTCATCATATAAAGGCATTAAAAGACTTGTTGGGTGTGAATTACACTTAGGCGATGAAAGACTCTAACTCCGAGCAGAATTCATCAATCGGATGTTGCGGGAGAGAGCTTTGAAAAGATCAAAGCCGACGCTTGGTAATCCAAAGCGCTATTCCATGGAAATCACTTGTCTAATGGAAAAATGGTGGGCCCGGGAGGACTTGAACCCCCAACCAAGCGGTTATGAGCCGCCGGCTCTAACCAATTGAGCTACAGGCCCCACCTGAGGCAGCGTTGCAAGACACGCAAGCCGTGCGGGGATCAATAACGGGAAAAATCCTGAATGCAATCCCCGACTTGCCAAACAGTCCAATTACCTCAACTTTTTCTAACAGAAATTTCGGTTCGCGCCGTTTCGCCATCGGCCAGCGCAAGCAATTGTCGGGCGCTTTCTTCATCGGTGATGAATACAGTTGGCCGAATGAGCTTCATAGCTCCATGAAGCGCATTGATCTTTTCCCGCCCGCCCGATGTAAGCACGCGCACCGGCACCCTTTGTATGGTGTCAATGCCGACAGACATGACGAGATCATGAACCGGGTGATCGACCAGATTTCCCTGCCTATCATAAAAATGGAATAACAGATCGCCAACCGCGCCTCTTTCAGCCAGTGAGGCTTGATGCCCCTCATTGAGAAACCCGATACGATAAGGTGTGCTTGATGCAGTTTCGATGGCGCCAACGCTGAGCAGCACCATATCCAGGTCTTCCGCCATTTCGAACACGCTTTTCAATCCGCATCGCTCAATGAGCGCGGTTCGGGTTTCAATGCTGTCCACCATTGCCGGAGCGGGGATAAGATAGCCTTCGCCCTGAAAAAGCTGGGCGAATTGCCATGCAAATTCCGCCGGATTGAATCGGCGCGGTTGGCTGATTCCACCCAAAAGCGAGATCACGGTGAAGTCTTCCAGCGCTCGCGCTTCAATGAATGAGAGCGTGCTGAGCAATGTGCGGCCCCAGCCCACCCCCACGCGCATGCCATTACTGACAACATCGGATAGATATGCGCCAGTTGCAGCGCTGATGGCAGGTATCGGATCGCTTTCCGCTTGGGACAAGGGTGCGATAATCACCTTCTCCAAGCCGAATTGCTGCTCTACTTCGCGCTCCAACGCGATGAGATCAGAAAGATAACCCTGGATACCGATTTTGACCTCATTGCGCGCCCTCGCCTCTGCCAGCATGCGCACAATTGTCACGCGTCCAACCCCGAGGACCTCGGCAATCTCGTTCTGCGTCATCTGTTCTATGTAATACATCCATGCAGCACGCATGCGCATCCGGCTGATTTTTGTATCAGGCTGGCCCACATCGAGCGCTGCTTTTTTCGGGCTGCCGGCAGCACTATTCGGTCGCTTGCGTCGATCGGTCAATCATCTCCCCCCTATACCTGCAGGCAAATCACCTGCGTGGTCATTATTATACAACTCCACCAGAATGTTATTTAGCAAGCCACGAAAAAAAGATACAAAGTCTTATCCACTTTCCTGCGCGGGATTGCCAATATGCTACGGGACATTCAAAACGATTTCGTCGTCAATCTTAAAGACAGGCTCCGAGATGTTCGCCATCTCATAAGAGCCAGTCGGCAAGATGTGAAATTGACGCCTCAAGAACTCCCGGAATTCATGCTCGATAAGGTCGCACGGGTTTTGGATAAAGCGTTCACATCAGCAGAAACAGTGTCAATTTCGTTGATTTCACACGATCCGACTGCTCATTCGGGCGCTCCCGAGGCGCGTAGCTTGGCCGCCTACTTCTTTGAAAATGGCGATGCTGGCGAAGCATTGTTCTGCCGCGACGCTTATTACCTGACAAAATATCTTTTGAAGGCACTCCATGAATCCAATGCGCTCGTTCATGAAGCGGGCTTCGCATCCGTCCATGCCACCATGATTCGCCGGCATGCCACCTTGCTTTCCGCAACAAAAAGCGGTGATCCGAAGGCGATTGCAAATGCATGCGCCGCATTGGCTATTGAACTGCACGCGCGCTATCGGAGCACCGCTCTGTTCACCCAGCAGGCGACGGATCAAACGAGATCATTTTTGTGCTTCTCTGCACTCGCTCTAGCTATAGGTCTGGCAACATATTCAAATCATCAACCCGACGGGGAGAAGTTGGTAGAAACAACCTTATTGGCCTTACAGGCTCGCCCCGAAAAACTCGAACAGGCTATAATGGCACGGGATAAGCTTCACGCATTATCCGACCTGTTCGCCTTTCTGATACCACACCTGCCTTAAGCTAACCGAAGTCCTGTACGCATTTTTTAGCCCTTTGTATCGACGCAGGACTCATACTCAGCTCGGTTAGGCCCATTTTAATGAAAGTCGGGATGAGATCAGGACGGCCTGCTGCTTCACCGCACATTCCGACCATTATGCCCGCCTGAACACCGGCGGTGGTTGTCATCTCAATTGCGGTCATGACAGCCGGATGGGTTACATCATTCAACTTGGCAACCGTGGGATTGAGACGGTCAGCAGCCATGATATATTGGGTCAGGTCATTCGTCCCTATAGAGAAAAATGCCACTTCGCGTGCCAATGCCGGAGCGATCAATACGGCGGCTGGCGTCTCGATCATCACTCCCAAATCAAACAATGCATATTCCTGGCCCTCAGCTTTCAGTTCAGCCATGCACTCATCAATCAGCGCTCGCGTGGCATGCACCTCATCGATGCTTGAGACCATTGGCAACATGACTTTGATATTTCCCTTCGCGGAAGCCCGCAAAAGCGCACGCAGCTGGGGTTTAAACACATCGGGCCGATCAAGACACATGCGAATTCCGCGCCATCCCAAAAATGGATTATCCTCGTCAGGAAAATCAATGCCCGAAACGGCCTTGTCTCCGCCAATATCAAGTGTGCGGACAATAACCGGATAAGGTGCAAAAGCAGTGGCTAACGCTGCATAGGTTTCTGTCTGAAAATCTTCTGATGGCAGATGCATGTGCCGCATAAACAAAAGCTCGGTCCGGAAAAGCCCGACACCCATTGCACCGGCTTCCTGCGCTGCTTCAATTTCCTCAAGCGAGCCTATATTAGCCGCAATTTCGATAATCGTTCCATCTGCGCGTTTGGGAATGAAGTCTTTGAAGACGCTCAGCGCATGTTTCTCGGCTGTAGCTTCTGCGATTTTTCTTTGAAACCTTGCGACAATCTCCTGATCCGGATCTTCAAACACTTCGCCGCTATTACCATCGATTGCAACGGTGCCAATATTGCTTAGTCGTTGCACATCCGATCCAAGTCCGAGCACCGCAGGAACACCGTGAGCGCGCGCAATAATGGCCACATGCGAAGTAGCCCCTCCGCGGCCGCATACAATACCTGCAATGCGCTTCAAGGGCGCACGCGCCAAATCCCAGGCCCCTATATCTTCGGCTATCAGGATTGATCCCTCTGGAATTGCGTCCAAATTGACATCGTTTTGGCCAAGCAGAGCCAGGCATATCTGGCGGCCGACAGCGTTCATGTCATCAGCGCGCGCGTTCAAATAGGGATCATCGATAGCAGCAAAATCTGAGGCTATTCTGGATGTCGTGCCAATCACGGCCGATATTGCATCCATTCCACTTTCAACAAGTGTTGTGGCACCGTCGACGAGATCTTGGTCACAAGCAATATCTTTTAGCGCCGCAATGATCCCTCTATCGCTTGCGGCAAGATTATCAATTTCAAGCGATGCATTCATGCGATCCTGCACTGTTGCAAAAGCCTGGTTCAACCGGGCGAGTTCGGCTGGTATGGCGTCTTTCGTGATTGTCCGGTTTTCCTGATCAATTACGGCCGGAAAAAAACCAAAGGCCTTCCCGATTGCCAAGCCTTCACTTGCCGCAACACCGCGCAGATGGCTGTGCGACACGGTGTTGTTTGCAACCGGCGCGACCTCAACCGATTTGATTTTTTCGGCTGTATTGATTTCAAATGTGCCTGAGTGTGGATTTTCGAGAAAGCCTATAAGCGCCTCAATGGCCTCGGCCGCATCTGCTCCAGTAGCACGAACAGTTATCTCGTCATTTTCCTTGACCCCAAGCAGCATCAACTTCACTGAGCTTTTCGCATTGATCGACTTGTCAGCCTTGATCAATTCGATATCGCATTCGAAACCTTTGGCAAGATTTACAAATCGAGTGGCTGGTCGGGCATGCAATCCATCATGCACCCGGACGATAGTCGAGCGTTCCATTCAATTCTCTCTTCGGTATTCGATGTGTTTTCCGGCAATCAACCGATGGTAATTACGGTTCCCACTTTCAGGGCGGCTACAAGCCTGTCAGCTGATATTTCAGCAGCACAAATTTCCCCAGGTCGCTCCACCTTGCTGGCGCCATTAAAAGTAATAACAACATGGCCAATTTCCTTGACCTTTTGCCATGCATAATCACCCATTCCGGTAATCTTGGCGGAGATATCCCCAATCTGAATGACTGAGCCGACGGGAGGACTGGAATCAGAAGCCTCTGTTTCCGCAAGATGGAGAACGGAGACCTCGGCAAGCTCGGGAGGAGCGCCGTCGGCAAAAAGAATGACGACGCCTCCTTCCGCAAGATCCGCCACTTCAGGCCCGACGGCTGTTATCCGTGTTTTGAATTGGACTGACATAATGGCGAACCTCTATCTCTTCTTTTGGTTTAAAATACGATCAGGCTGACGACCCAAGCGATCAGCACCGATACGGGTCCCATAATCTGGCGGCTGATCAGAACAGCGGGGACACCAATTTCAATGGTCTTTGGCTTGGCTTCACCCAGCGCCAGGCCAACCGGAACGAAGTCACAGCCAACTTGCGTATTATAGGCAAAGAGCGCCGGCAGAGCCATCGCAGGCGATATAGTGCCATTGGCGATCTGTGGACCGATAATTGCAACCCCGATAACCTGCGCGATAACGGCGCCCGGCCCTAATATTGGTGATAGGAACGGCAAACCGCAAATCGCGGAAAGTATCAGCAAACCAACAATATTATTGGCAAGAGGGCCCATAGGCTGTGCCAGTACATCGCCAATACCGGTATAGAGGATGAAGCCGATGAGCATGGTAACGAACGCCATGAAAGGCAGAACATTACGAACGACCTGATCAATTGTACGGCGACCGGCATTAAAGAAAATGCCAACGACACGGCCCATCACACGACCGACAGCACTGATCAGGCCAATTAGACCGCCCTCGCTGGACTGTCCTGCATCAGAAGCCCCCATCGAAGCGGCAAGCTCTGCCGGCGTCGGAGGTGCTGATCGTGAAGCTGATGCGCCTGCAACCGTGCTAGACTGAGATCCGTCCGCAAGCTCGATATCGGCTTCTTTCACGCCCGATACATAAATGTCCTCGGTTATGAACTGTGCCAAAGGTCCAGCTTGCCCAACCGATGTCAGATTAACCGTCGGAATGCGCTTGCGAGGATAAACGCCGCAACGCGCCGTACCACCGCAATCGACAACAACAACACCCATTTCACCTTCAACGGGCGGGGCCTTGAAGCCGTCAACCGCCTCACCACCGGTAAGCTCGGCAATTCGCCTTGCGACTGGATGAATACCACCTCCGGTAACGGAAACAACTTTGTTCCGCTCCGGTGTCAGCTGGATCACGAGTGGGCCGCCCCATCCGTTCTTGCCGCGAGAGATTTTAACTGGCGTATAAGTTTTTGACATTATCTGTTCCCCCCAAGACTAAAGCTCAATGCCCTGACGGCGCGCCATGATGGCCGTTATCCGCTCAGTCAGCATGCCCTTCAGCAAAATGACTACCAGTCCAACAATCGCGTACCAGATCGCGACGTTGATGTGATAGCCGGCGGGGACAGCACCTTTTTTCTCAAGCTCCAGAAGCGCCACCAGAATACCACCCCAAACGAAATACTCGCCCGGGTTGATATGCGGGAAAAGCCCAAGAGGTGGATGCACATAAGAAACAGCCGCATCGTAGAATGCAGGCTTATGCTTTTCCTCAAGGAAGGAGCCGAAAGTATAGGCCATTGGATTGGTAAGGAAAAACACCGAAAGGAGCGGCAGAATTGTGTAGCGTGTCAGTGCGATACGCCCAGCGCCACGTGCGATACCGTGGACTCGCTCTTCTCCCACTAGTTCGGTCAGAGCATAGAACGCCGTCATCAGCACGACCAGAGTAGGGATGATACCGGTCACGAAACCGGCGAAAACCTCACCACCCTTTTGAAAAATACCGATGAAGTATTTACCGATACTTGTCAGCCAGCCAAGTTGCTCTTCTTGCTGTACATTCTGCAGCTTCTGCTTGAATTCTTCGACGGAAATGTCGCCGGTTGACTGTGCAAGAATGACAAGATCATTTCCCGCATGATCGATTGCATGTTTCCCATGCAAGGCCGCATCCGATACCATCGACCCGGCCACCGATATATGGTGGGCGGCGATATCCGCATGCTGTGCCAAAATTGTTAGAATTGACATGTTTCCCTCCTCCTTTTGGTCACCCCCTCGAAGTGACCATCCCTATGCGTTGACAGCCTTTATACCGGTAAGACCCTTACTCTTCGGCTCAGCCTTTGCTCTATCGATCTGAGCTATCGCAACTTCTGTCGCTTTTGCGAGCGCACGATCTTCCTCTGTCGTCATCAATGAACTTGTTCGCAAAGCCTCAATCGACATATTTTCAAATTCGGGGCGTCGCCTGAACTTCGCAAAAACCGAACGGCCACTCATGACCAGAAATCGTTGAATTGCCAGATCTGCATTTGTTACGATCAGTACGATCATGCCCTTGCCAAGGCGACCGCGAACATTGCCGGCTCCAACAAAACCATCATTATACTTCGACGTGATCCCCTTCATGACGTCGGTATAGTGGCGCATCTGGTACCAGACGCCCAGCGATTGCAAAGCCCACAAAAGACCGAGCGCGAGCAACCCCCATTGCCACATGACCATACCAACTCTCCTCCCTGTTTCACCGTACGATGTGTTATGATTAGCCTATAACCTGAAAAACCGTCACGGGTTTTTGAAAAGGGAATGGCGATGATCGAAAATACCGACAGTGAACAGAAAAAATAGAACATTTGTTCTTTAAAGTGTCAATATGTATAATACATAAGTCCAAGCTAAACGCAGGCAGGTGAACAGGAATGAGCTTTATTTTTAAGGATGAACTTGTCCATGTGCCGGACCTGCGGCATCGCTTGCGTCAATTGCGCTGGTTTCGCATGGCTTTTCGCAAGAACGCAGCGCTTATCACCCAGCATTTTGGCTATCACTTTTCGATCGACGATACCAAATTGACACGAGCCTTTCTCAACTGGATTGAAACCGTCGAATTGCAAAAATCATACGCTGATATCGATCGGAAAGACTTCATCATCTTCGCGGCAGGTATCGCACTTAAGGAACTGATTAAAGAGGAGCCTGCAAAGCTCACCGGAAAGACGAGCGAAAATGCCCTGTCACAACCGGAAATGCGCGAAATTGTTGCGTTTTGGCCGGAGGGCTTTCTCTACACAAACTATTGCGTGGGTGCGATTGCCGCCATCTGCCAACAGGAGTTTGGCACAGCACCGGAGACCAGCAAATGCGCCGAGGATTTACGGACTTGGTGGTCTTATCGCGAGAATGTTGCTGAAATACCCGATTACGCGATTGCTTTTCTCGACAAATTCATCGGCATCGAGCCCAATTGGATCACACCAAATCTCGCATCTGCACGGAGCGCCATCCGGCGCGCCACGCTCGGTAAAAGGACTGCCAATCTTATTTTACCGACTGGCTGACGTCCTTCAATATCCGCATAACAGCCTCACGGCGTTCCAGTTGCGGCATATGACCGATTTGACCAAACATATGCAAAGCGATCTCGCCCGGTAGGCCAGCGCCATGGCTTGCCGGAATGATACGATCAGCAGCACCGAAAATAATGCGGACCGGAATAGAGAGACGATTCAAGGTCAGCCTTATGTCGAAAACCTGAGTGCCGTCGGCAAAAAAGCGGTCACTGATCAGCCTTTGCGCTTCACGCAGATCATGGTTCTCTGCCTGTTGCAAAGTTGCAGCAACAAAGGGCTTGGTTAGAAGGCTCTCATCTTCAACCAGTTGCTTCATCCACGCAGTCAAGCTGGCTTCAGTCCGGGCGCGTACGAAACCGGCAAGGAATGAACCATTGATCTCCGGGCCTAATCCAGCTGGCGCTATCAAGACCAAAGCTTGAACGTCCAAATTTCCGCGACCAGAAATCAGAGCAGCAATAGCTCCACCGAACGAATGCCCAACGAGTATGAGTGGTCCGGAATGTTGCGCGGCAATGGTCTGCTCAACCATTTCAGCAATCGCTTCAAGTTCGCCGGGAATAGAGCATGTGGACCCGCCATGACCAGGCAGATCGACGGCGAAAATTGGGTTATCAATACTGCCACCGCCGAGCATCGGTCGCCAGCTATTCATATCTGCGCCAAAGCCATGAAGTAGCACAACCGGCGCAAGCGACTTGTCTTTGCCCTCCCGCAACCAAGCGGTCTTGAGCATATCTCCATTGCTGGCTTGTGTCTGGCTGGCTTTAGGCATGGCAGCAGCCTTGACGCAGGTTTTCAGTTCAACGTCTTTCTTTTGCACTCGGCCTTTTGGTCCGGAACCGGCGATAGAGGCGAGATCGACACCCGCTTCGCGTGCAATACGCCTGGCCAGAGGAGTTGCGCGGATACCGTCGTTTTCATGTGAGGCAGAGGCCACGTCCGTAGGTTTCGCCGGAACATCTTGCGACACTACCTCTAACTGCTGCTGCGGCACTGTAGCTTGCACTTCATTCTCTACAGGAGCGATGGCCGCGTCATAGCTTTCATCTTCAGCGTATATCCAGCCGACAGCTTGTCCTACGGGAACGATAGATCCCTCCTCTGCCGTCACATTACGCAAAATACCGGATGCCGGCGCGTCAACTTCCATCGCCGCCTTGTCAGTCTCGATTTCAAAAAGCAATTGACCTTTTGTTATCGAGTCCCCCTCCTTCGCATACCATCGCGAAATTTGGCCGCTTTCCATATCCATATCGACCTTTGGCAGGATAACTTCGACTGGCATAACCTATCGCACCCCTTTTACGAGATCGCGCGCGCTCTGGATAATTCCGGGCACTTGAGGAACTGTCGCCTTCTCCAAATCGGGATTATAAGGAATGGGAGTTTCGGCGCCGCCAAGACGAACGATTGGCGCGTCCAAATAGTCAAATGCTTCACTTTCGGCAATCATGGCGCTCACCTCGGCACCTACGCCAAGTGTTTTCACACCCTCATATACGCACATGAGCTTCGACGTTTTCTTTACGCTGGCAATAATGGTGTCCTTGTCCATCGGACGCACAGTTCGTAAATCGACGACTTCAACGTTGATGCCTTCTTTGGCCAATTCCTGGGCCGCTTCAAGCGCCTTGTGAACCATGATCGCCGACGCAACAATCGTGAGGTCAGTGCCTTCGCGCACAATAGCCGCCTTGCCTATAGGGACAATGTAATGACCCTCGGGAACCGGCCCCTTCATTTTGTAAAGAAGCTTATGTTCGAAGATCATGACAGGATCAGGATCCTCGATGGCAGCAAGAAGCATGCCCTTGGCATCATAGGGCGTCGAGGGTTGGATAACTTTCAATCCGGGGACATGACCGAACCATGCTTCGAGGCTTTGGCTGTGTTGTGCTGCCGCTCCCGTGCCGGAGCCCGCAGGGAACCGCATGACCAGAGGAACTGAGACGGCACCGCCGAGCATATAGCGCATTTTCGCTGCTTGGTTGACAATCTGTTCCATCGCCAGCGCGGCAAAATCAGAAAACTGAAACTCGAATATGGGCCGCATACCTGTCAGAGCAGCGCCCACAGCAACACCCGCCCCCCCCAGTTCTGAAATGGGTGTGTCCATGACGCGATCTTCGCCGAAACGTTGCACCAGATCACCGGTTACCTGAAAGGCGCCGCCATAGACGCCTATATCCTCCCCCATAAGGAACACCCGGTCATCAGCCTCCATGGCGATGGCCATCGCCTCCTGGATTGCCTGCGAATAGCTCAGTTCGCGCACTACTTCATTCATGTGATCAGTCCGTATATACGTCACGCGTGAGATTATTGAGGTCCGGTGATGGACTGTCCTTGGCAAATTCGATCGCGTCGGCGATCTCCTTTGCTACACTATCGCGAAGGTCAGCGATCTGGGTGTCATCAAGGAAACCAAACTCTTTCAATTGATCCTCAAATAGATGAATGGGGTCACGATTGCTGATCCACTCCTCGATTTCCTCTTTGGTACGATAGCGGTTGCGGTCACTTTTCGAATGTCCGCGATGCCGATAGGTCTTGCATTCGACAAGAGTGGGCCCTTCGCCGCGCCGCGCCCGCTCCACTGCATTGTGAGAGGCCTCGGCAACGTCTGAAAGATTATTACCGTCGACGATTACACCCGGCATGTTGTAGGCGACAGCCCGGTCCGCCACATTGGCGACGGCAGTAGAACGTGCGGTGGAAGTAGACATGCCATAACCATTATTCTCGCAGACGAAAACAACAGGAAGCTTCCATACCGAAGCCATGTTAAGGGCCTCATGAAAGGCACCCTCATTATTTGCACCATCGCCGAAATAGGAAACAACGACCTTACCGTTTTTCTGTTTCTTGGCTGACAGCGCTGCGCCCACGGCGATAGGAATGCCTCCGCCGACAATGCCATTTGCACCAAGATTGCCTTTGGAAACGTCCGCAATATGCATGGAGCCACCACGCCCCTTACAGTAACCGGTTTCTTTGCCAAAGAACTCAGCAAACATTTTTGCAACGTCCGCGCCCTTGGCAATGCAATGACCATGACCACGATGTGTAGAGGTGATCATGTCATTTTCGGCAAGCGGCATGGATATACCGACGGCACTCGCCTCCTGACCGATTGAAAGGTGCATCGTACCGTGGATCAGCCCGCGTGTGTACGATTCCTCAGCGCCCTCTTCAAAACGGCGTATCAGATACATTTTGCGCAAGGCTTCCTTTAACTGATCTGGCGTGTAGTGCCGAAAGGCGAATGGAAGGTTGCTGCCGTCGTCCTTGAGCTTGGCATTTGACGTTCTGGCGGAAGCCATCCCGGGACTCCTTGACTGATTGTCGAATTACGCTGCTCGCGACCCGAAAGACATGGCAGCACTGCATATCGAGTAATGAACATTTGTATCTTAGTCAATACCTATGTCCACAACTTGCGATGCTGTAGAAAAAGAAAACGCCCCTTAACGAGGCGTTGTCTTTCCAGCAAAGTTACTGCTGTTAGTCACCGAACCGGTGACCCTCTCGCTCCGGATCAAATGCGATCTCAGCTTCCTCCTCGTCATCAGGCAAAGCTGCATCGCTTTCCTGATATGGATTATCATCGTCGTCTTCGGACGGATCGCCGGCGTCTTCGGATTCGGTTTGCCGCTCACCCAGTATTGCCAGTTCATCATCGGCCTGCACTTCAGTCACACCAACCTCATCCCAATCCTGGGTTTCGATTGGTGTTCTGTCAGGCTTTTCCGGTTGTTTGCCGCTAATTTTCTCTCTTTCGTCAGTCATAATGCACTCCTTTGGTTGTCCAGGAACGTCGAACAACGCTTTTGGATGCATTTTATGCAGTCGGAGATTTTTTGCTTTTTGCCCTAATCCACCCATAATGACCTGCGAGTCAGCAGCTTCACGTCATTTGGGGAGATATCCATGACATCTAAAATCCTGACCCTAGCCCTTGCAACGACTGCGATGATTGCTGTTCCTTTTGCTGCTCTTGCGGATGAAACTCCGGGCCCGCGCATCATCGTAACCGGCGAAGGCGAAGCTGCGATTGCACCTGATACAGCGGTTCTTTCGCTGGTTGTTATGGAGGAGAAACCAACGGCACGGGAAGCGCTGACTGCCAACAATGAATCAATGGCCAAGGTTCTGGACGGAATGAAGAAGGCAGGAATCGCAGATCGCGATCTCCAGACCTCCGGCTTCAACATTGAACCGCGTTATGTTTATCCGGAAAACAAGGACGGCAAACAACAGCCTGAAGCACCAAAAATCGTTGGCTATGCAGTGTCCAATTCGCTTTCTGTGCGCGTCCGCGATTTGAAGAAGGTTGGAGAAATTTTGGACCAATCTGTGTCACTTGGCGTTAATCAGGGTGGCAATCTCGTATTCACCAACGACAAGCCGGATGCGATCCTGGAAGAAGCACGAAAAAAAGCCGTTGCCAGTGCAATTTCAAAAGCGAAAACTCTCAGCACAGCTGCTGGTGTTGAACTTGGCAAAATTGTACAGATTAGCGAGCAATCGCGAAACCCTCGTCCCATGCCAATGGCGCAAAGCAAGATGATGGCAATGGCTGCAGATTCTGTCCCGGTCGCTGCTGGCGAGAACACCTACAACGTAACTGTGGATGTTACTTTTGAACTAAAGAACTGATCAATCTACACAGCCAGCAATAAAAAGGGTGCTTCAAAGCACCCTTTTTATATTTTATCGCTGATCAGCGGATAATCGGGCATCCTCTGGCTCTCGCAAACACCACTGCGCTGCGATGGCCATATCTCCAGCCCGTTACTCGTAAAACGTTTCTGCGCACTGTTACCGTCGGGTTACGCAGCCCCATACGGCGTGCTTTACTTGCTGCTTGGCCAGCTGTGCAGGCGCGCCGATAACCCGGCCCCCAGTGTCCTGGCCGGTGATTGACATTGATGGTTTCCGAATTCGCAATTCCGAGTGTTTGGACCGAAGGCGTAGCAGACGCGACCCCAAGCCCAAATACGGAAGAGATACCAATCGCGGCACCGAGTGCCAGGATTCTTAATGAAACACGAGCCATTGAACGTTTCTCCCTGTCATTTAGTCCGTCAAACCGGACACACCATAAAGGTCCAACAAGTCCACTTTGTTCCCAGGTTACAAATAGTTAATTGCCGGCAACTCTTACCATATGTTCAAAGTAATCTTCGTCAGATTTCAGATCATGATCGAACGCCGTTACTTGGCCCCGAACAGAGATTCCGGCTTCATGGACAGTCTCGCTGGTACCGGAGACGAGGGGATGCCACCAATAGAGATCCTGGCCCTCATCTATTAACCGATAGCCACAGGTTTCAGGGAGCCAGTCGACAGCCCTGACAATTTCAGGCGTCAGAAACACGCAGTCGGGCACCTTCTTTTTCCGATCAACATAGTCGGAACATTGGCATGTGCCCGCATCAAGCAGCGTGCACGCCACTGTCGTGAAGTAGATTTCTTCCGTATCTTCATCTTCAAGTTTGTGAAGGCAACAACGGCCGCAACCGTCGCAGAGGCTTTCCCATTCAGCGCGATTAAGCTCATCAAGTGTTTTGGTTTTCCAGAATGGTTCGCTAGGCATGCCATCAAATACAACGCTGATATGCTCCCGTCCATAGTCGCGACCGGTAGTTGTCCATGAATGCAAGATGAACAGCGCCTTCACACCGCATACAGGCGGGTAGTGGAATGCTGCATCTTTCGAATTCGGTCGCCATGGCCGGAAAAACGATGATCGCGCCACAAAAGGTTGCCATAAAATGGGAACAGGTTGCGGTTAAGAACATTTGACGTGTTTCAAGCTTTTGAAATGCGAGACAGGGATGGACATGAAACGGACAGCACTTTTTTTCGCCTCAACAGCAATTCTCTTTTCGTCGCCGCATGCGATGGCGGAGCAACCCGCTTTGAACAGGCCGTATATTTCATCGAACACAAATGATCCCCAAATGTTGCTCGCTCAAGTTGAAGAGCAACAGCCTGAAGCTGAAACAACTGAAGAGCCTGTCAAGAAAAAGCGCCCGGTTGAGGAACAAGTAGACGATGCCAAGCAGCGCGCGACCGAAGAGTCCGATGCAGCTGCCGAGTCACAAAAGCAGGCCGCAGAGCAGGCAAAAGAGCAAGCCGATCAGGCCGCAAAGGATGCCGAAGCGGAAGCCTCTGCCAAGGCAGAACAAGCCCAACGGGATGCCCAAGCCGAATCTGACAAAGCTGCGGAGAAGCAAAAGGCAATCGAATCGGAGGCTAAACAAAAGGCGGCTGATGAAGCTGCGGCCGTGGAATCTGCACAAAAGAAGGCTGCCAAGGATGCCGAACAGGCTAAACGCGATGCTCAGGCCGAAGCTGATAAGGCGGCCGAAGAGCAGAAAGCTGTAGGAGAAGCTGCACGCGCGAAGGCGGCAGAAGAATCTGAAGCGGTCAAAGCAACCGAGAAAGAAACTGCCAAGGAAGCGGAAAAGGCTAAGAAAGCTGCTCAACAAGAAACTGACAAGGCAGCAGAAGCCCAAAAATTAGCTGAAGAAGAAGCACGGAAAAAAGCAGACAGTGCTCAGAAAGCTGCCGAGAAACAGACAGATCAGGCCGCCGAAGAAGCCAAGAAGGCTGCAGACAAAGCAGCCAAGGAAACGCCCGCCCAGCAAACCTCACCCGAAGCCGTCGAACAGAAATCTCCTGTTGAAACGACGCCTAGCCAGCCTACGGGCGAAACTCCGGCAGTACCCTCGCAGGAGGCTACGCCTGTAACGCCAGATCAAAATGCAAAGCCTGCCGATGGAACTACCGAAGCTCCTTCGGGACAGGCAGCTAAACCGGAACAACAGGAAGCATCACCGCTTCCAGAAAATGCCGCACCTGTGCTCGATAGCGATAAGCCTCGGAAGGGCGGTCGCGGAGAAAAGGGCAGCAAACAGGGCCAAGCTACAGGCGAAGCTTCACAGGAGCAGCCAGCCAGCCAAACACCGGAAACTGCTCCCGTCGCGCCGCCAAAAACTGACGCAGATGTTCAGCAAGAACTTGCTCCGGTCAAGATCGAGCCAGTACGAACAGAAAAAGGCGTACGCACCAAGGAACCTAGACGGGATGAACGTCCCGATGACGTACAGGTTATCAAGCAGTTTGATAATCGCACGATTGTCGAAGTGAATAATAATATCTTCGTTGAAAGTTCGGATCGCCCCCGCATGTCTCGGGACGCACAGGATGTGTATTACGAAGACTTGCCGCGCAATCGCACGCGAGAAACCATTATTCGTGAAAATGGCGTCCAAATCATAACGGTTCGCAATCGGTATGGAGATGTGATCCAACGCTCACGGCTGATGCCTGACGGACGTGAGGTGGTTCTTAGCTACGCGCCCGACTATGATCGCGAAGAACGCCTAGTGTGGCGCGATCCTGGTGACGATCTGCCACCCCTGCGTCTCACGATCCCTGTACGCGAATACATTATGGACGCGGAAGAAGTGCCCGAGGAAGAAGTCTACGAATTCTTCACTCAGCCTCCGGTCGAACGTGTCGAGCGTCTCTATTCCATAGACGAGGTAAAGCGCTCTGCACGTATCCGCGACAAAGTACGCCGTGTTGATCTCGACACCATCACCTTTCCTTTCGGTTCTGCCGAAATCGGTGAAGATCAGATCGCGCGCATTGAAAGCGTCGCGAAGGCCATGGCCCAGATCCTGAAGAAGAATCCTGCAGAGACATTCCTCATCGAAGGCCATACGGATGCCGTGGGTTCGGATCAGGCCAATCTCGTTCTGTCGGATAAACGGGCTGAATCAGTCGCACAGGCATTGACCAATGTCTTCGATATTCCGCCAGAGAACATGGCCACACAAGGTTATGGCGAGAACTATCTGAAGATTAAATCAGAGGGTCCTGAGCAACAGAATCGCCGTGTTGCAATCCGCAGGATCACGCCGTTGGTTGCCCCGATGGCAAGCAATAATTAATCGCTTTCGAAACAATCGGACCCGGGCAAAAGCCCGGGTTTTTTGCGTTTGCGCCTTGAGTTCACGCAGATGCTCGTTATTTGTTGTTTGAACCTGTACTTCTATCGGAATGAGTAAATGAAACGCATAGAAATCTTTATCGAAAACATCATCCTCGCTTCACGTTGGCTTCTGGTCGTTTTTTATCTCGGGCTGGCGATTGCACTGGCGATCTATGCTTTTTCTTTTGCCGGGAAGCTCGTCGATTTCGTCTCCAAAGTCATGATCCTGAACGAAACTGACACGATCCTCAAAATGCTCAGCCTTATCGATGCAGCCCTCGTTGCAAGTCTTGTGGTCATGGTCATCATTTCCGGTTACGAAAATTTCGTATCGCGGTTCGACCAAGCGGATGAAGTGCACTGGCTCGGTACAATCGACGCTGGATCACTTAAAATCAAAGTCGCATCGACCATCGTGGCGATTTCATCGATCCATCTGTTGCAGATATTCTTGAACCTGACGCAGTATAGCAACGACCAACTGATGTGGTTCACAATTATTCACCTTGCCTTCGTGTTTTCGGCCTTGTTCCTCGCCTATATCGACAAACTCATGGTCAAGGATAAAGGCGACAAAAAATCCCACGAGCCGTCGCTCTGAATAAAAAAGCCCGGTCAGCCGGGCTTTTTTATTGCCAACACGTCTATGCCGCGTGTAAAGGACAAGCGTAGGTTGAACTTTCAGCCCTACCGTAAGCGTCTTACGTCAGGCAACGCATCTCCTCCGGTCTCTAACCGGCGTGGCTTTTATCGGCCAAGGATCGTTGCACATGAGACCGCATACTTACGGAAAAACCATGAACTATAATCAGAAACTGTCTTTTCGTCGCAAGTTGCCAGCGAAGTACATTGCTGTCATTACACCGCTTATTCTCTCGGTGCTCGTGACTTTAGTGGTGTCATTCATTGCGACAGTAAAGAATCTCGGGCTTCACGCCGACCTGCCTTACAATTGGGTAACAGCTTGGGCCTTGTCGTGGGTTGTTGCATTTCCAACACTTTTAATGGTGCTGCCTGTCGTTCGCCGTATCGTCAGCAGTATCTGTGACTCGTCCACCCGCTAATGCAAAACGGGATGGGTTTTCGCCCATCCCGTTCTCTATTTTTGCAGATAAAGATCGCTTAGCTGTCGAGGAAGCTGCGCAGCTTGCGCGAACGGCTCGGATGCTTGAGCTTGCGCAATGCTTTCGCCTCGATCTGACGAATGCGCTCACGCGTAACCGAAAACTGCTGTCCAACTTCTTCCAGCGTATGATCCGTATTCATGCCGATACCGAAACGCATACGCAGGACACGTTCTTCACGCGGTGTCAGTGATGCCAGCACCCGCGTAGTGGTATCGCGCAAGTTCGCCTGAATCGCAGCATCGATAGGCAGAAGCGCATTCTTATCCTCGATGAAATCACCGAGGTGCGAATCTTCTTCATCACCTACCGGTGTTTCGAGCGAGATTGGTTCCTTGGCAATCTTCAGGACCTTGCGCACCTTCTCAAGTGGCATAGCCAGCTTTTCAGCCAATTCTTCCGGTGTCGGTTCACGGCCGATTTCGTGCAGCATCTGGCGCGACGTACGAACAATCTTGTTGATCGTTTCAATCATGTGCACCGGAATACGGATTGTACGTGCCTGGTCGGCAATAGAACGGGTAATTGCCTGCCTGATCCACCATGTCGCATAGGTCGAGAACTTGTACCCACGGCGATACTCAAACTTATCGACCGCTTTCATCAGACCAATATTGCCTTCCTGAATAAGATCAAGGAACTGCAACCCGCGATTGGTGTACTTCTTGGCGATGGAAATGACGAGACGCAGATTTGCCTCAACCATTTCTTTCTTGGCAAGAGCGGCTTCGCGCTCACCCTTTTGCACCTGGTTGACGATGCGGCGGAATTCCGAAATGGAAATTGCAGTTTCCTGCGCCATATTCTGAATTTCGGTACGCAGATTTTTGATCGTCTCTTTTTCGTTCTTCGTGAACTCTTTCCAACCGCGTGTCGTCAGGTTGGAAACAGCTTTCAGCCAGTTCGGATCAAGTTCGTTGCCCTGATACTCTTTCAGAAAGTCTTCACGACGTACGCCATAGGACTCCGCAAGACGCAACAACCGGCCCTCGTTCTGCACGAGACGCTTGTTGATGTCATAAAGTTGAGCCACCAGAGCTTCAATACGATTCTGGTTCAGCGACAACGATTTCACTGCCTTGATCAGCTGGTCCTTGAGCTCCTTATAACGGCGCTCCTGGCTTGGTGACAACGAACCCGATGCAGCAAGGCGATTTTCAACTTGCTGATCCTGAAGCTTGCGAAGCTTTTTGTAAGTGTCAGCAATAACGTCAAGGGTTTCCATGACCTGCGGACGCAATTCGGCTTCCATCGCTGCAAGCGACAGATTGGCCTCATCATCCTCATCATCGTCGTCTTCGACCTGCGTATCGCCACCAACATTTGTAATGTCGTCATCATCGCGGCGGCTGCGCGAACGATCATTTCCTGGAGCAGGTCTTTCTTCTTCGACGCGCTCAATTACCGGTGCCTGCTTGGCTTCAGGGCCAGCATAGGTCGTCTCCAGATCAATGATTTCGCGCAGAAGAATCTGCGATTCATTCAGCGCTTCGCGCCAGATGATGATCGCCTGAAACGTCAGCGGGCTTTCACATAGGCCTGAGATCATAGTCTCACGACCAGCCTCGATACGCTTGGCGATCGCAATCTCGCCTTCACGCGACAAGAGCTCAACAGTGCCCATTTCACGCAAATACATGCGAACAGGGTCATCTGTGCGGTCAGTTGGTTCTTTCTTGGTGACAGTCGGAGCGACAGCCGTACCGGTCGACTCGGCGAGCTCGCGCGCATCGCTTTCATCATCGGCGCTATTATCCGCCTCTTCGGCGTCCGCGTCTTGCTCGTCATCCTCAACAACATTGATGCCCATATCGCTGAGCATCGCCATTGTGTCTTCGATCTGTTCTGAAGTGACCTCTTCGGATGGCAGAACTGCATTGAGTTCGTCCATCGTCACATAGCCGCGCTTCTTAGCGAGCTTGATCATCTTCTTGACAGCGTCATCGGAAAGGTCGAGAAGCGGACCGTCTGGCGCGCCTTCGCGCTCGACTTCTACTTCTTCATTTTCCTTTGCCTTCGTTGCCATATTCTATATCTCCAAGCGACATTCGCTTTTTTCATGCATGAGAACAACGAGTGCAGCAGCGCACCGGTTCCCCTACATCAATCAAGGTATTAAATGATCGACTAGCCGAAATCCTGTTAATGGCGGATTAACCCTGTTATTCCGGTGGCGAGCACGCTGCATATTTGTCGAATTTGCCGGTATTTCTGCAAAACCCACAAACATCAACGCAATATCTACAATTCTGCGCAATCTGATTCCGTCATTATTGACCCACGTCAACCCCGACTCAACTGATTCGGGTCAAAAAAGCGAATCAATTCGGTCAAAAACCCTTCGCGGAGCGTCCAGAGGGGATTCCAAACCCTTCGATCAGCGCCTCCGTAGCCTGCGCGTTACGGATATCGTTCTGTATATCGAGTAACCTGTTAAAGTTTTCCTCGGTCGCGTCAGCACCCAAAGCTACCCGAGCCAATTCTAGTTCTTTATGTAGTGCGCGAGCGCGCTGATGCAAGTGGATCGCCTGCCGCAAAGCTTCTCTGGCGTCCTCTTCTGCAGCTTCAGCAGAAGCAGACCATTCACGGTTACGTCGGATAATAGCTTCAAGCGCCTCCACCAGCGTTGCCAATCCCTGATCCGCGATTGCCTTGCGCATCTCTGCTCCACTGGAGACATGATGCTCCGCCATCGCATCGAGCATAGCAGCATGAAAACGCTTCAGGTCCGGATGCTCCAATTCAAGATCAACAACCGTTTCAAAATCATCTTCAATCAGACGGGGGTGGTTGAACAAGGTCATCAGAATAGCTGTTTCTCTAACAGGAAGCTTTGATGACGAGCGAGCGCCCAATGCCGACTTTGTCAGATTATCACTGACAGCAAACCGCCCGGTGGCAGCACCTTTTCCGCGAGAACCATATCTGGGCTGACCATAGGCATTCTGATTGTTGCCGCGCTCACCATTGTTACGTTGGTTAGGCCCGAAAAACTGCTGGATTCGCTCACGTACATCCTGGCCATAATGACGCCGGACATTCTCATCGGCAATCAAAGCAGTCATCTGCTTTAAGCGAGATTCAAGCTCGGCCCGACGTTCAGGCGTATCAAAGACACCGCTTGATGTCTCACGACTCCATAGCATGTCCGCCAAGGGGCGGGCATCATTAAGGACTTCCTGAAAAGCCTGTGGCCCTGACGACTTAACGAGGTCATCGGGATCTTTGCCTTCTGGCAGCACAGCAAAACGGAGCGAATATCCCGGTTTCAAAACCGGCAAAGCCAAGTCGATTGCCCTATGCGCCGCCTTTATGCCGGCACTGTCGCCGTCAAAACAAAGTACGGGCTCGGGTGACATTCGCCAAAGAAGACCCAGCTGATCCTCCGTCAGCGCTGTACCCAACGGCGCAACCGCATGTGTGAACCCCGCCTGCGCCAAGGCGATAACATCCATATATCCTTCCACCGCAATGACAGCTTTGGCTGGCTGTCCCGCTTGCGGCTGTGCTGCCTTGCGGGCGCGCAATGCGTTGAACAGAATTTTTCCTTTGTGGAAAAGCTCGGTTTCATTGGAGTTCATATATTTTGCGATGGCATTGGGAGCCAGCGCTCGCCCGCCAAAGGCAATGATACGCCCCCGTAAATCTTCAATCGGAAACATGATGCGATCACGAAAACGATCAAAGGAAACTGGCTTGTCATCGCCATATACCACCAAGCCGCAGGCTTCTATCTGATCCTTTGTAGCCCCTTTGCTGGCCAGATGTTCTTTCAGGGCATTACGGCTTTCCGGTGCATAGCCGAGACGGTAAGAGTGCTGCGTTGCAGCGCTGAGCCCGCGATCGCGCAAGTAAGCCCGTGCTTTTGCACCACCGGCCGCTTGCAACTGCTCCTCGAAAAACTTCGTTGCCATTTCCATGACATCATAGAGCGTGGCGCGCTTTGCCTCGCGTATCTCCATTTCGGCATCGCGCGCGGGCATGGGAACACCCGCCATATCCGCAACACGCTCGACCGCTTCCGGAAAGCTCAGGCCCTCAAGTTCAGTCAGAAAACGAAAATGATCGCCTGTGACCCCGCATCCGAAACAATGATACCGCCCTTTGCGATCCTCACAGTGAAAGCTGGGGGATTTCTCGCCGTGAAATGGACAGCAGGCCCAGAAATCGCCTTTCTGGGCATTTGTCTTCTTGCGATCAAACGAAACGCGTGTCCCGATGACGCTGGATATCGGCACACGCTCCCTGATCTCGTCGAGAAAAGATGGCGGAAATCGCATATGAATGTTCGTTCTAAATTAAACTCTGCTGCGGGATATGGAGTGCTCTACACTCACGTCTGAGGTCCAGGTTCATTGTGCCTTAAATAAGACTGCTATGAAAGGCCTTCAAGCACTTCATCCCCGACTCATACTGTTCGATCAAAGCAAGAAGGGATTTGGTTTTTACAAAGCCGGCAAATTATCAGCGTGTCAGGTGTGAATTATCTTCTGCCAGCGTATTTGTGCTAAGAGCGACATATTTTTTCTTAGCCGGAACATATTTTTTTCGCTTTTTGAGTGATATCTTATATTAATAAATTGCAATCAAACTTGGCATGGTTGCTATTCTCGCTTCTCTCAACACGACAGGATTGTAGCAAGTGAACGGTTCCGCAATTTTGTTGCATTTAGCAGGTGCTGTAGCGCTCCTGCTCTGGGCAACACGAATGGTTCGAACAGGCGTCGAGCGCGCCTATGGCGAGCGCATGCGTCAAAGTCTACGCGGCGTCCTTCACAATCCCATTCTTGCTGTTCTCTGGGGCTTGATGCTTTCAATCGCCTTGCAGAGTTCGACAGCAGTCAGCCTCCTTGTCGGGTCTTTCGTCGGTTCAGGCTTTGTCAGTGGCGTTGCAGGATTGATGGCCGTTCGCGGCGCTGAGGTCGGATCCGCTCTGGTCGTAAAGATTCTCAGCTTTGACCTAACCTTGCTGGTACCGCTCTGCCTTGTCGCGGGCACTGTAATCTTCATGTCCACGGAGCGCAGCAATTGGCGGCAGATTGGCCGCATTCTTGTTGGCATTGGTCTTTTGGTGCTTTCGCTGGAAATGACAGGGCAAGCGACCGAACCGCTACGCAACAGCGACTTGCTGCCCGTTATTGTTGGTTATCTCAGCACCGATCCGGTTACAGCATTTCTGCTTGCGGCGATCATGACCTGGCTATTCCACTCCAGCATTGCTGCCGTGCTTTTGCTGGTCACCTTTGCCTCGCGGGGTCTTATCCAGCCTGAGCTCGGAATTGTGATGATCTTTGGCGTAAATCTCGGGTCATCGTTCATTGCCCCCCTCCTCACTCGATCAGCTGCCCCACAGGCTCGGATCGTGCCGATGGGAAACCTGCTGATGCGGGGCGCTGGATCAATCGTGATCCTCATTCTCTTCATGACATTCAAACCCTCTATTGCCTTCCTTGGCTCGTCACCAGCGGACCAAGTCATCAATGGTCATATCTTGTTCAACATCATCATTCTGCTAGCGGGTGTCCCGCTGTCAGCACTGGTTTTACGCGTAACCAAGGCGGTTGTTGCGTTGAACGCACCTGTCGAGCAAGCGCCCTCTCTTGTTCAAGCAGAGCTCAGTGCTTTGGATGAAAGCGTATTGGACACACCAAGCCTGGCACTGACAAATGCCACCCGGGAAACCGTGATGGTCTGCGAAACTGTGGAAATAATGCTTCGCGGCGTTATCGCGCTTTATGAAAACCCGGAACAGGATCGCATCAACGAACTATCGATGCTTGACGATAAGGTGGACCGCAAACATGCAGCCATCAAACTTTATCTGGCCAAACTAACAACGAGAAAACTGTCCGAGTTTGAGGTGGCCCGTGCTCAGGAACTATTGGGTGCCTGCGTCAAGCTTGAACAGGTGGGCGACATCATTGTCCGCAATATGCTCGCCCTCGTTCAGAAAAAAATGGATCGCAAACTTAAATTTACTGATGAAGGCTGGCTGGAACTCAGCAACTTCCACGCAAAAGTATTGGTTAATGCCCGTATGGCTTTCAATGTGCTGGTATCTCGCGATCGGGAAACCGCACATCAGCTGGTTTTGGAAAAGGACCACCTGCGTGACCTGGAGAAGCAGAGCAGTCAACGCCACTTCAGTAGATTGCGTGAAGGGACAGTTCGCAGCCTGGAAACCAGCTCAATTCATCTCGACACCATACGAGACCTCAAGCAGATTAACTCGCTGCTCGCATCCATGGCCTATCCTGTCCTTGAAGAACAGGGTCTGTTGAACACAACGCGTCTGCGGGCCTTGCACAGCTGAGCGAATGGAACTTGTTAATAATTACGATGAATGTGGGTATTTGAACCGATGAAAGCTCCCATTGCCGAGCCAATGAGGAGCCCAAGCAACATGTTGCCCATAACAGTTTCGCCAATGCCTGCGCCTATCGACAGGCCCGCAACTATTCCGATTATGGTAGACCAGCTATGTTCTTTCATATCAGCCTCCGTTTTTATTAACCATAAACGTAAGTGCGTCGTTTCGGTTCCATCCGCTTGCGCGCACAGCGCTTAGCACACGCAATAGGAAGCAGCCGATGCTTATGTTTAAACCAATGCGCGCGGACGACTATTCGGATTTTCTGGATTATTTCATCGCCGACTACGCGACGGAGATTGCGGCCAATTATGGCCTTGAGCATTCTGTTGCAAAAGATCGCGCTATCGATGAAATCAATCACGATTTGGAACAGGGCATTGATACGCCCGGGCACAGTTTGGTCTGTCTCGTCGATTTGCAAGCGAACACCGAACGTGTCGTGGGTTATCTTTGGTATAAAGTAGATACAAAAATGGGGGAGATTCATATTTGCGACTTCTACGTTTTTCCATCCGAGCAGGGCAAGGGGCACGGTAAACAAGCACTAAGCCTTCTCGAAAATGAGGCGGTAAAAGCGCGGGTTCGGCAAATCAAATTACGGGTTGCCGCCAATAATCCTCGTGCGAAAAATCTTTATGATGCCTGTGGGTTCTACGTGACAGGCTTCAATATGAGCAAACAAATTGCCGCTTTGGAGAGAAGCGATGGCCGAAACGGATGATGTGACGAAGGGCCTTCATGATGCCGAGCGGAAGCTGCTCCAGCAGCTACGCACGGTTCGCCGCAGAATACGAAGCCACAAACCGGCGGAAATAGAAGACCAGCTTACTCGTGGTCAAAGAATTGCGGATGCTGTTGCTGCGACCATGGGCTCATGGAAATTCATCATTATCCAGACCACAATATTGTTCTTTTGGATTGTGCTGAACGTTACCGCCTATGTGCGGGAGTGGGATCCTTACCCCTTTATCCTCCTCAATCTGGCTCTGTCATTTCAGGCAGCTTATGCTGCACCATTCATTATGATGAGCCAAAACAGGCAACAGGATATAGACCGGAAAGAAGCCGCCAACGACTATAAGATCAACATCAAGGCTGAGCTCGAAATTGAGCTTCTTCATGAGAAGATTGAACTAATGCACCAGAAAATAGATGAGCTTTGCGAGCGGGAAGTCGTGCATTTGAGAAAAGCCGCAAGAGGCCTGCAACCTGGCAAACGCGATTCTGAAGAAGGCTAAAACAAAAAAGGACCGCTGCGGGAGGAGGTGCAGCGGTCCTGATTGTAAATGTACCGCGGGAGGAGGTGCAGTACATTCGACGTTGGGATATCTGGGAGGAAAGAGCCCAACAAGTTCAAGATAGCAAAGCCTAAAATTTTTGCTACCTTCAAATATGCATAATAGCTATGCAAATAGTTGCATACCATATCGCACCGGTTGCGCTTCACACCGCTGACTGCTAGTCAAATAGCGACGACCACGTCTCTTTTGGAGCAGCACAAATGGGTGCACAGAAAACCTCGGACAAGTAAGCCGCAGCAACCTTTCGTTGTTGCGGCGCATCTGTCAGACCATCCATCATTTTGATCGCAGGCAGACGCCGCCAAATGAATTCATTTAGCGGACATATAATCATGCCTATCAAACGACAAATTTGGGCTTACTCGCTCCCGGCTACCCTCCTGCTGATGGTGCCATTTGACATTCTGGCTTCACTTGGAATGGACATTTACCTTCCCGTCGTTCCTGCAATGCCAAGAAATTTGGGAACGACTTCAAACGTCATCCAGCTCTCCCTTAGTCTTTACATGGTTCTTTTAGGACTTGGACAAATCGTGTTCGGACCTTTATCCGACAGGATCGGCAGGCGGCCGATCCTGCTTACAGGCGCCCTGCTTTTTACCGGAGCATCATTTTGCCTCGCCCTCTCGTCCACGCCACTGCCCTTCCTGCTGTTTCGAACTCTACAGGCAATCGGCGCATCGGCGGTATTGGTCGCCACATTTGCCACGGTTCGAGATGTCTATGGTGAACGACCGGAAAGCACGATCATCTATGGGATGTTTACGTCAATGCTCGCATTCGTGCCGGCACTTGGTCCCATCGCAGGCGCCCTCATTGCGAACATGCTCGGCTGGAGGGCTATATTCTTGGCACTGGGTTGTATCGGAATATTTGCGGGCTTGAGGGCTGTTTTCATGTGGCACGAAACCAGCTCGCCTCAACGATCCTCAAAGGACAGGTCGATCTTACCCATCTTGGGCAGTTTGACATTCTGGACCTATACACTGGGATTCAGTGCAGCAATGGGAGCATTCTTTGTATTCTTCTCAACAGCGCCGAGAGTTCTGATCAACAATGCGAAGTATAGCGAAATTCATTTCAGCCTTATCTTCGCAACTGTTGCAGTCGTGATGATCATTACCGGCTATTTCGTTAAACACGTCGTCGCCAGATGGGGCATTGCGGGCTGTTTAATACGAGGAATGCTGACAATTATTACCGGAGCGATTGTGCTTTTTATCAGCCAGCTGTTTTTCGCCCTATCATTTGCGAGCTTTGTTTTGCCGATGTGGATTATCGCTGCTGGCATCGTGCTGACGGGATCGGTTACAGCGAATGGCGCCCTCGCCGATTTTGCTGATAGGGCTGGCTCCGCTGTAGCCTACTACTTCTGCATTCAAAGTCTGATCACGGGGCTTGTAGGAACCAGCGTGGTAGTTTTGTTTGACGGGGGCACCCCCCTGCCATTGGTGGTCTACTGCCTGCTGCTTCCCATAATCGTGCTGTCAGCACTCGTCTTACAGCGCCGTGCATTTCTAAAAAACACCATGTGACCGAAAATAAAAAGGGCGAAAGACCGAAGTCTTTCGCCCTTCATTGGGTCAAACCCAAGCGGTAACTCAATTGCTACTGCAATATTTCCTTCACGATGCCACTGGCTTTGCTGAAATCCATTTGCCCAGCATATTTCTCTTTAAGAGCGTTCATGCACTTACCCATATCGCGCAGCCCACCAGCGCCAATTTCGCCGATTACCTGCGTACAGGCATTGCGTATGTCAGACTCACAAAACTGCTTGGGCATGAAATCACGAATGATCTCGATTTCTTCACGCTCCTGTTCAGCCAGCTCAAGCCTGTTACCTTCTTCGTACATCTTCGCAGATTCTTCGCGCTGCTTGATCATCTTCGCCAGAATTACGCTGATTTCATCACCGCTAACCGGATCTTTCCCGATTCCGCGATTTACAATGTCACGATCTTTGATGGCTGCCATGATCAGGCGTAGCGTCGAGACGCGGCGTTTGTCCTGAGATTTGATGGCTGTATTCAGTGCCCCGGCGATTATATCGCGCATGGCCGTATTCTCCTGTTATGCGCCCACCCTAGTCGTCGCTTCGAGCGAAATCAACAATGGCGCCACGTCATCCACGACATGAATTACCACCAAGTGCTCGTCTTGCAATTGACCGAAGGCGTTGCTTTGTTTATGGACTGGGACTTAGCCAGACATTTTTATTGTTGCTGCGGTGGATGATTACCCAACCATCGCGCTCAGCCACGTCATATGGGATATTCGAGGACATTTTTCAATGGCCCCCTTTATCCAGTGCGACGCTAGCTCATTCAGGAGTACCGCATGACAGCCACATCAATAGAAGCAGGTACGCAAGCAAAAACTGCGGCTTGGTCCGAAGTAAAGCCCACAGCCTTGCTCGTGCTGGCTGACGGCACGGTTATTGAAGGCAAAGGTCTCGGCGCTACGGGCATTTGCGAAGCTGAAGTCTGCTTCAACACTGCTTTGACAGGCTACGAAGAAATCCTCACGGACCCCTCCTATGCCGGTCAGATTGTCACGTTTACGTTTCCGCATATTGGCAATGTCGGCGCAAACAATGAAGACATTGAAGACCTTACGCCGGCAAAGCGCGCCGGTGCTGTTGGAGCAGTATTCAAAGCCGATATCACTTCGCCATCAAGCTATCGATCGGTCGATCATCTGGATGCTTGGTTGAAAGCACGGGGTGTTATCGCCCTTGCCGGTGTCGATACGAGGGCCTTGACGGCGCTCATCCGCGAAAAGGGCATGCCCAACGCCGTAATTGCACATGATCCTGACGGCAAATTCGATATTCCGGCGCTCAAAGCGCGCGCTGCTTCGTGGCATGGATTGTTGGATCTCGATCTCGCCAAGGATGTTACATCCGGACAAAGCTCGGTTTGGACCGAAAAGCCATGGGTTTGGGATCAGGGCTTTGCTGAACAGTCCGCACCAGAGTTTCACGTCGTTGCCATTGATTACGGTATCAAGCGGAATATTCTGCGCCTAATCGCAGGACTTGGTGCAAAGATAACAATTCTCCCCGCGACAGCGACCTCCGAAGATGTCCTTGCCTATAATCCAGATGGAATTTTTCTCTCCAATGGTCCCGGCGATCCTGCGGCAACCGGAAAATACGCTGTCCCAACAATCAAAGAGCTGATTAAAACTGACATCCCGGTTTTTGGTATATGTCTTGGACATCAGATGCTGGCATTGGCGCTTGGTGGCGACACCAAGAAAATGCATCAAGGCCATCACGGGGCGAATCATCCAGTTCGCGATGACACAACCGGCAAGGTTGAGATTGTATCCATGAATCATGGTTTTGCTGTTGATGCAGCCTCCTTCCCCGACAATGTCGAAGAAACCCATGTCTCGCTCTTTGATGGCAGCAATTGCGGTCTGCGGCTAACTGGACGTCCTGTATTTTCGGTTCAGCACCATCCCGAAGCATCTCCCGGTCCCCAGGACTCACACTATCTTTTCCGCCGGTTTTTCAATCTGATCCGGCAGAAGAAGGGCATGGAGTTACTATCGGAGCGTGATCACGCCGCTTAGTCAACGTCCTCTCCGGTACTCGCCTTTAGAATTGCAAACCATTGTTGGCGACTGAGCTCGATATCCAGCGCAGTCGCCATTGTTTTTAGTCTATCAATCTTCAGGCTTCCAAGAACGGGGATTAAGCTGGCGGGGTGACGCAGCAGCCAAGCAATGGCAATTGCCGAAATATCTGTATTATCCAATTGCGAAGCAATATCTCTCAGAGCAGCGCGGAGCCGTACCTCTTGCACGCCCTCGCCTGTGAAAAGACTGCCGCCGCCAAGCGGTGACCAGATCATCGGCGCATATCTCAATCTTTGGGCGTGGTCGAGGCTTCCATCCGTCAAAGGCGAAACATATTTGACAGAAAATTCGATTTGGTTGGTGACCAGCGGGAATGGCAATCTTGATGCCAGAAAATCAAACTGATGCGGCAGAAAGTTTGATACGCCGACCGCACGGACTTTGCCAGCCTTGACTACATCTTCCAGACCCCGGGCTGTATCATCGGCATCCATCAAGGGATCGGGCCGATGCAGTAACAGCACGTCAATATAATCCGTATGTAAGTTTTTCAGCGACCGCTCCACGGAAGCCCGAATGTGCGCCGAGCTCGTATCATAGTGCTTAATGCGATTTTCAGGGCGGGCGCCCGATATCAGCATAATGTCGCATTTGGTAATCAGCTCAATGGTATCACGACTGCCGCCCCACCTTTGTAATCCGGCACCAAAAGCCTCTTCCACACCATAATTCCCATAAATATCAGCGTGGTCGAAACTCGTAATACCGATGTCAATTGCACCATGAACCAGCCTGGCGACACTATCAGCATCAGATCGTTCAAAGTCGCTGAGCAACCTCCATGCGCCAAGGACCAATCGGGATAGGCTCAAACTACCCAACGAGATACGTGTTTCATAGGACATGCTGATTTCCTGCAAATGATTATGGCTCGTCTAGTTTAAAGCCTCACCACGGGAGGACAAGGGTACACCGTCCCTTGACAAAGAACTGATAATGTACCAATAGGTACACACATTACCATTTGGTACAAAAGGAAAAATCAAATGTCAGAGCAACGTCCGCCTTTTCCACCCTTTACGCGCAACACTGCGATCCAAAAGGTTCGGGCTGCGGAAGACGGTTGGAACGGACGCAATCCTGAGCGCGTGGCGCTGGCTTACACACAGGATAGCTATTGGCGGAACAGATCAACATTCTTATGTGGCCGCGCCGAAATCGTCGCCTTCCTGCAAGAAAAGTGGAAGCGAGAATTGGAATACCGCCTGATCAAAGAACTTTGGGCGTTTTCGGGCAACCGGATAGCAGTGCGTTTTGCATATGAGTATCACAACGATTCTGGCAATTGGTTTCGCGCCTATGGCAATGAAAACTGGGAGTTTGACGAAAATGGCCTGATGCAGAAACGCTATGCTTCCATCAATGATCTTGCAATCAAAGAGGCAGATCGGAAGTTCTTGTGGGATCAAACTGGTCCACGTCCGATTGGACATCCGGGATTATCGGAACTCGAGCTGTAATATGGTCAAAACTGTCTCCGAACGCTCTGACGTTGTTCCGGTGCTTGCCGAAATCTTTCGGGAACACGGCTTTGAAGGGGCAAGTCTTTCAATCATCACCGAAAAGACCGGGCTTGGAAAAGGTAGCCTTTACTACTTCTTTCCAGGCGGAAAAACCGAAATGGCACAGGCCGTCCTCGCGGAGATAGAAGGTTGGTTTGAAAAGCAGATTTACAGCCCATTGCGCGAAGCCGCCGACTCTCAAACTGCGATACGGATGATGTGCGCCGCGGTAATTGAATACTTCAAGTCCGGCCGCCGCATCTGTCTCGTTGGTGCGCTTGCTCTCGACAATGTCCGTGATCGCTTCGCGTTACAGATCAATAATTACTTCGCGGCATGGATTGCTGCACTCAATAAGGCTTTGCAGAAGCTTGGGCACGATCCAGAAGTGGCCGCAGCTCTCGCTGAAGAAGCTATAATAGACATTCAGGGCGCCTTGGTAATAGCTCGCGCGCTTAACAACCCGTCCGTATTTGAGCGGGCCATGATCCGTATAGAAAAGCAGCTAACCACTTAAAGCAAGTTTGCTTATAGAGATCGGTCAAATTGATACCGCGACAGAAGTCACTTTATGTAATGCGTTGGAACTGCTGTAGTGGATTTCAACGTTTCCATTGAAACTGATGCTGAGATGTCAAAAAATTCCACTTTTTCGACCAATGACTTATATATTTCGTCATAAGCTTCCACACGTGGCAGAACGAGCTTTAATATATAATCGATAGTGCCGGTCATGCGATGCACCTCGACAATTTCCGGTATGTCGGAAATTGCCGCGCGAAACTGTTCCAGCCATTCCGCCGAGTGGCGCGCCGTACGAATGATAACAAACATGGTCGTTGGTAATCCGGCCAGAGGCCGATCTACCAGAGCAACCCGGCGCTGGATATACCCCTCCTCTTCCAGGCGCTGGATGCGACGGGAACACGCGGAAATGGAAAGGCTCACTCTGTTAGCGAGATCGGATACGCCCACAGAGGCATTTTCTTGCAGAATATCCAGAATCTTGCGATCACGATCGTCGATCATCTATAAATCCCAACAAATTTATCGCGTGGTATTAGATATTACGCGCAATATTTGCGCCGACATATCTGAATTTTGAAAACTATGCGAACACATTGTGCGCTGCAACCTCTATCCTCCGGCTAGGGAAATGAGGGATCCATCATGCGCACTATTGGACTGATCGGCGGGATGAGCTGGGAAAGCACTGCGGTTTATTATCGTCAGATCAATGAGGAAATCCGCGGACATCTTGGCGGATTATCATCTGCAAAAATCGCCCTCCAATCGCTGGATTTTTCCGAAGTTGTCGCCTTGCAAAAGAGCGACCGCTGGGATGATGCTGCTGCGCTTCTGTCGGATGCAGCCAGCCGCCTTGAAGCGGCAGGAGCAGATTGCATCCTAATCTGCACAAACACGATGCATCTTGTTGCCGACGCCGTTGCTGCTGCTGTCAGTATTCCGCTCATTGATATCAGGCACGAAACAGGCCGCACTTTATCAGCCGCAGGCAAGAAGCGCCCGCTTCTATTGGCTACACGCTATACGATGGAGCACGGCTTTTACGCGGATTATTTGCACAATAATTTCCAGATCGACCTCGCCGTTCCCAATGAAATTGACCGGGCCAAGATTCACTCCGTCATTTTTGACGAACTTTGCTGCGGCTTGGTCAAAGACGAGTCTCGCCATGCACTGGAGAAAATCGTTGCCCGTGGCAAAGAGGCTGGCGCTGATTGCGTAATTCTCGGTTGCACCGAAATTTGCTTATCGCTGACCGAAGATAATTTGGCGTTACCGGTCTACGACTCTACAACCATACATTCGCAGGCAGCCGTTGCTTATGCATTGGGCAACAACGTCAAGAACAGAAAGAACGCGATCTAATCGCGTTCTTATCTAATTAAATACTACCGCTGAACGTATCGCAATTATCCAGCTTGCCGCTGTCAAATCCACGCTTAAACCATTTGCTGCGCTGGGCAGACGTTCCATGATTAAAGCTCTCTGGAACGACATAACCTTGAGTCTTGCGTTGCATAGTGTCATCGCCGATCTGTTGCGCAGCATTGAGTGCCTCGTCCAGATCGCCAACGTCAAGAATACCTTTCTGCTCGGTAAAGTGTCCCCATATACCGGCAAAACAGTCTGCCTGCAGTTCAACACGCACTGACATGGCATTGGCTTCCGCTTCGCTCATGTTCTGCCGCATTTGATTGAACTTGGGCAACACGCCAATCAAATTCTGTACGTGATGCCCAACCTCATGCGCCAGCACATAGGCTTGCGCGAAATCGCCCGATGCCCCGAACTTCTTATCCAGCTCGTCATAGAAGCTTAAATCGATATAAAGCTTCCGGTCGCCCGGGCAGTAGAAGGGACCGGACGCTGCGCTGGCAAAGCCACATGCGGAACGCACTTGATCACTGAATAACACCATCGTTGGCGCTGGATAGGTTTGACCCTCAGCTTTGAAGATACCGCTCCAGACATCTTCCGTCTCTGCAAGAACTGTCTTGGCAAATTGCGTCGTCTCGTCGTTGTTTTTGACCGAGGTATCGCTCTGGGTTTGGCCCGGCACCAATTGCCCGCCACCAGAATCAACCAGTATCTGCATCGGATCAATATTGGTGCAGAATTTCAAAAAAAGAAAAATTGCAGCGAGGATGAGAATGCCGGAAAATCCACCGCCGCCGGCCGTCCGCAATCCGGAACCGCCAGGAATACGAAATCTTCCGCCCCCTGGAAAACCGCCGCCGCCTTCGCCGCGTTGATCTTCAACATTGTCGCTCTGTCTACGCCCCTGCCAACGCATGTTCCGTCTCCCGATCGCTTGCCGATCCAAACCGGCTGATACGCTGTATGCACAACATCAATACGCGGCATTTGTTTCATGCGCGATGTTATTTTTCAACTTTTGCTTGCAGGAAGTGGCACATCAACTTTTGCGATGGAATGTTACGTTGTGGCCGTAATGCGAAACGAAACCCCAAAACCGCCTTAAAATGCGTTAACGTCGCTTTTTGGGGTTACGCAAAGCGTTTCCTTTGCCTATAAGGCAGCCTTAGCCTCGCATTTGAATTCAAGTAGCTACCCGTACGGTGAAACCGTGCGGTTTTTTGTGCAGACCGCTATGATAAGGACCCGAACATGCCAAAACGCACCGACATCAAATCTATTCTGATTATCGGCGCTGGCCCGATCATTATCGGTCAGGCATGCGAGTTCGACTATTCCGGCACCCAGGCCTGCAAGGCACTTAAAGAAGAGGGTTACCGGGTCATCCTCGTCAACTCCAACCCGGCAACGATAATGACTGACCCGGAATTGGCAGACGCGACCTATATTGAGCCAATCACGCCTGAAGTCGTTGCGAAGATCATCGCCAAGGAACGTCCCGACGCGCTGCTGCCAACCATGGGTGGTCAGACTGCGCTGAACACCGCCCTTTCGCTGCGTCGCATGGGTGTACTCGATCGTTATAATGTCGAAATGATTGGCGCGAATGCTGAAGCGATCGACAAGGCGGAAGATCGCGCGTTATTCCGCGAGGCCATGGCAAAGATTGGTCTGGAAACACCAAAATCAATGCTCGCAAACGCTACCGAGGTAAAAGATCTCGACCGCAAATTACACCAGGAACAGCGCGAAGCGGTTAAAGCCCAATATTCCGGTGCAGAACTCGATGCGGCTTTAGACAAGCTGGAAACCGAGTGGCAGCTCGGCGAAGGTGACCGCAAGCAGCGCTATGTATCGCATGCCCTCGGCATGGCCGGTGCCGCATTAGACCATGTTGGTCTACCTGCCATCATCCGCCCCTCCTTCACCATGGGCGGTACAGGCGGCGGTATCGCGTATAACCGAACAGAATTTTACGAGATCATCGGCAGTGGTCTTGACGCATCGCCAACCACTGAAGTGCTGATTGAAGAATCCGTTCTCGGCTGGAAAGAATACGAGATGGAGGTCGTTCGCGACAAGGCGGATAATTGCATCATTATCTGCTCCATCGAAAATATAGATCCGATGGGTGTTCATACCGGCGACTCTATTACTGTTGCCCCAGCTTTGACGCTGACCGACAAGGAATACCAGATCATGCGCAACGCATCGATTGCGGTATTGCGCGAGATCGGCGTAGAGACCGGCGGATCGAATGTACAGTTTGCGGTCAATCCGGAAAATGGCCGCCTGATTGTTATCGAAATGAATCCCCGTGTGTCACGCTCATCTGCACTGGCATCGAAGGCCACTGGCTTCCCGATCGCAAAGATTGCAGCCAAGCTTGCTGTGGGCTACACGCTCGATGAACTCGACAATGATATTACCGGCGGCGCTACGCCAGCCTCGTTCGAGCCATCCATTGACTACGTCGTCACCAAAATACCGCGCTTTGCCTTTGAGAAGTTCCCCGGCGCAGAACCTACCCTAACGACAGCCATGAAATCGGTCGGTGAAGTTATGGCCATTGGCCGTACATTCAAAGAATCGCTTCAGAAAGCCTTGCGCGGACTGGAGACTGGCCTTACCGGACTTGATGAGATCACAATTCCAGGCATTGGCGAGGGCAATGACAACAATGCTATTCGCGCCGCTATTGGCACTCCTACCCCAGACCGGCTCCGTATGGTGGGGCAAGCACTAAGGCTTGGACTGACTGTCGAAGAAGTGCATGAAGGCTGCAAGATCGACCCGTGGTTCCTCGAACAAATGGCAGAGATCATTGGCACGGAAGAGCGCGTGCGCGAGCACGGGCTTCCTCAGGACGCGCAAAACCTGCGCGCATTGAAGGGCATGGGTTTTTCCGACGCCCGCCTTGCAAGTCTGGCAAAAATCGAGCCCAGCGAAGTTACCAAGCTACGCAACAAACTTGACGTTCATCCGGTGTTCAAGCGCATTGATACCTGCGCGGCTGAGTTTGCATCGCCAACGGCCTATATGTACTCCACTTATGAAGTTCCATTTGCAGGTGCTTTGGTTTCCGAGGCCCAGATTTCCGACCGCAAGAAGGTGGTGATTCTCGGTGGCGGCCCCAATCGTATCGGCCAAGGCATTGAGTTCGATTATTGCTGCTGCCATGCTGCCTTTGCGCTGCGGGATGCTGGCTACGAAGCCATCATGATCAACTGCAACCCTGAAACAGTGTCCACAGACTATGACACGTCAGACCGCTTGTACTTTGAGCCACTGACAGCCGAAGACGTGTTGGAAATCCTGCGGGCCGAACAAACGGCAGGAACCTTGCATGGCGTGATCGTGCAATTTGGCGGGCAAACACCGCTGAAACTCGCAGATGCGCTTGAAAAAGCTGGCATTCCTATCCTTGGAACTTCGCCGGACGCCATCGACCTTGCTGAAGACCGCGACCGCTTCCAGAAGTTGCTGATCAAGCTTGATCTCACGCAGCCCAAGAATGGCATTGCCTACTCGGTTGAGCAGGCACGCACCATAGCTGGAGAGCTTGGCTTCCCGCTGGTCGTACGTCCCTCCTATGTCTTGGGTGGTCGCGCGATGCAGATCATCCACAATGAGCGCGGCTTACAGGCCTACCTGCTTGATACGGTTCCTGAGCTCGTGCCGGAAGATATCAAGCAGAAATACCCGAACGACAAGACCGGACAAATCAACACGCTGCTTGGTAAAAATCCTCTGCTGTTTGATCGTTATCTGACCGAAGCCATCGAGGTCGATGTGGACTGCCTCTGCGATGGCAAGGACACTTGGGTCTCCGGCATCATGGAGCACATTGAAGAAGCTGGCATCCACTCCGGCGACAGTGCTTGTTCTTTGCCAGTTCATTCCCTTTCCGCCGAAACTGTATCCGATCTGGAAAAGGAAACCGCCGCGCTTGCCAAATCGCTTAACGTGGTTGGATTGATGAACGTCCAGTACGCCATCAAGGACGGCACGATCTATGTTCTTGAGGTCAATCCACGCGCCTCACGGACAGTACCCTTCGTTGCCAAAACCATAGGCACTCCGATTGCCAAAGTAGCGGCCCGTATCATGGCGGGAGAGACGCTGGAACAAGCTTTGTCGCATTATGGCGGCAAGCCTTCCGCTACAGGGCGCAAACATATTGCAGTCAAGGAGGCTGTGTTCCCGTTCGCTCGTTTCCCCGGTGTCGATACACTGCTCGGACCGGAAATGCGCTCGACGGGCGAAGTCATGGGGCTGGATTATGACTACGCACTGGCCTTTGCCAAAGCTCAGCTGGGCGCAGGTGTTGATCTTCCACGTGACGGTACATTGTTCGTTTCCGTACGGGACGAAGACAAACAGCGCATTCTCGCGCCTGTAAAACGCCTGGCAGAATTGGGCTTCAAGATACTCGCTACTGGCGGAACAGCTCGCTTCCTTGGCGAGAACGGCGTAGCAGCGCAAAAGATTAACAAGGTGCAAGAGGGTCGTCCGCACGTTGAAGACGCAATCCGCAACCGTCAGGTTCAATTGGTTTTCAACACGACAGACAGCGCCAAGGCGATCTCGGATTCAAAATCGCTTCGCCGCGCGACCTTGATGCAAAAAGTGCCATACTACACCACGCTATCGGGTGCCGATGCCGTTGCAGAAGCAATTGCTGCGCTCAAGGCTGGATCACTGGAAGTACGGCCACTTCAGGATTATTTCGCTTAACTTCGTCTAGCGAAATTGTTTAAACACCTAGCAACCCCTCCTCCTCCAATCCATGGCCGGAGGGGTCGCTGACAAAATGCAGCACCGTGGAAAAGACATGATCATTCTTGTCTTCTCGCCCAATATGCACAATCGTCGATTTGGCGAGGTGCTCACGCAAGACTGCTACCACCCGGTCATAAGCATCTGACTCCATCGCGTCGAGCGACTCGTCAATAACCACCCACTCCGGCTTGTGCAGCATCAACCGTGCAAATGCGAGCGACTGTTGCTCATCATCACTAAGCTCGCGATCCCAGCGAGCACTGAAATCCAGCATGGTTTCAAGCCGCTTCAGTCCAAGCTCATGCAAGGCTCCAACCAGTTGCTCGTCAGTAAAACCATCTTTACCGAGCGGATAGGACATCGCTTCACGCAAGCTGCCGGGCGGAAAATAGGGCAGACGCGGCATGTAGATAATGGTTTTGTTGGCAGGTAACGTGACTGTTCCAGCCCCCCAAGGCCAAAGGCCGGCAATTGCCCGAAACAGCAAAGTGCGATCAATACCCGCTTCGCTTGTAATGAGAACGCGATCACCCTCTTTGACAACAGCGTGCTTTTCCTTGAGCCGTACTGTAGCACGTGGCGCGGTGATCTTCAGCGAATCAAGAATAATTTGATCCCTATCGGACTCGGCAAATTTTATGCGCTGTTCAATGCTGTTCATGGCGTCGGTTGCCTGCACGGCCTGCCTGAAAGACGTCACGCGTAAAAGCGTTGCACGCCAGTCAGCAATCGCGCCGAAATTGTTGACGAACCACTTCAATGCATCGTGAACCTGATTAAATGCCCCGATAGCCATCATAAGACCGCCGAACGAAAGATTGCCTGCGAAGTAAACTGGTGCAGCAACGAGAATAGGTGCGACGATGGTAATCCAGCCATAGCCAGACGTGACCCATGTGAGTTGCGTCAAAGCTCTAACCAGCAATCGTATGGAAGCCAGAAGACTATCGACATCAAAGCCGAGGCGACGGTTTTCGTCGGCTTCACCGCGGTAAAGTGAAATCGCATCAATATGTTCGTTCACCCGCATCAGCGAGAAACGCAGTTCAGATTCCTTTTGGTAGCGATCGGCATTGTACTTAATGAGTTTGCGTCCAACAAGCCAACTCAACCATGATGCGAGAGACGCATAAAGAATTGCAGCCCACACCATGTAGCCCGGAATAGAAAAACTGTAGCCATATACATTGAACACGAACCCGCTTGAAAGCGCCCATAACACACCGACAAAGCTGACCATCAGGATCGTGGATTGCAGCAAGCCAAAGCCGAGATCCGTCGACATTTCCGCCAGATGCCGTGCATCCTCATGTAAGCGTTGATCGGGATTAACGCCGATGGGCCCTGAATTGGAAAGTTTGAATGCACGCCGGGGCACCAGCCACTCGCCAATGAGATCTCGCGTCAGGCCTTCCCGCAGTTTCAGGCGCGTCATCTGATTGAGCCACGTCTGGCCCACACTCAAGACAAGAAGCACCGCCGCAATCCCGAAAAACACCATGAGCTGGTCGAGAAAGGCCTGAAAGTCGCGTCGCGACAGAGCATCATAAAACGGCACATTCCAACGATTGAGAAGTACCTGTCCTACCGATGTCAAAATGATAATACCGAACACGCCCGAAATGAACAATATCAGACGATTGCGGACTGGAGAGTTCCAATAAATGTCAGCAATAACGCCAAGCTGCGCCAAAAGCCCCGCTTGCACTTCGCCAGCGACGGAGGTTGCTGGCACTCGGTTGGGTTTCTGCTTCGCCATTGGGCTCCCCCGTCGAAGGCCGTGATTCGGCTTTCTCACTCTAACATTGACTCTTTCAAACCACTCAACCGCACCTGCAATTTTTGCGATAGTACAGAAACTTTCACGCTAGATGCTCAGCGGGATACCCGAAAAGTCGCGTGTAGTTCCGTTTTGAAAACGGCTTGTTTTGCCAGAAATTCTATCATATGTATTTTGCATCGATTTTATCGGTCGAGTGACTTTGCGACCTGCGTAACCTGTTGCGCTTCCTGACGAGCTCCATTGCATAGGTTCGATTCCCTGGGCCGCATATGTGCATGCTGCCTGTTTTATATATCTGAAAGGAACTTCCCATGGCTTCGGGAACAGTGAAATGGTTCAACGGCACTAAGGGCTACGGTTTCATCCAGCCCGATACTGGCGGTGCAGACGTTTTTGTCCATATTTCCGCTGTTGAGCGTGCAGGCTTGCGCGGTCTCAATGACGGCCAGAAGGTCAACTACGAGATCGTTCAGGATCGTCGTTCGGGCAAGTCGTCAGCAGACAACCTTAGCGTTGAAGGCTGATAGCCGCATACGGGAATCGTCTGATTTCTGAACGCACATAAATTAGAAAAGGCGGGATTAATCCCGCCTTTTTGCATTCTTGCCCTATCCCAGCAGCTTGAGAACCTCACTGGCGACCGCTGCCGAAGAAGCGGGATTTTGGCCAGTTACCAGATGACCGTCGGTAACAGCCAGCACCTGCCAGTCATCAACTTTTTCATAATGAGCGCCGAGCCGCTTCAACTCATTTTCAACAAGGAACGGCACGACGCTCGTAAGTTGCACCGCTTCTTCCTCGCTATTTGTGAAACCAGCTACCCGCTTGCCCTTGACGAGCGGTTCGCCGTCAATCTTCGCCTGCAGCAATACCGCAGGCGCATGGCATACAGCCGCGACTGGCTTTCCGTTTTTGTAAAATTGTTCAATGAGTCTGATTGAGGCGAGGTCAGAAGTCAGATCCCAAAGCGGGCCATGGCCGCCAGGATAGAACACAGCGTCGTAATCCGCCTCTTTCAGTTCTGATAGAACTTTTGTATTTGCCAGAACTTGTTGGGCAGCCTTATCCCGCCGGAATCGCTCCGTCATTTCAGTTTGGCTGTCGGGTTCATCGCTTTTGGGATCAAGCGGCGGCTGCCCACCCTTCGGCGAAGCAACCGTTATTTCTGCGCCCGCATCCAAAAATACGTAGTAAGGCGCGGCAAATTCCTCGAGCCAGAAGCCCGTTTTCTTGCCTGTATCGCCGAGCTTGTCGTGGGAGGTGAGGACGATGAGTATCTTCATGATTCGGTCCTTAAAAACTACCGCTGATATCCCCTGATATGATTGTGGCGGCCATTGGTTTCAATGGTCGCCCCATTTTTGATCTGTGGCTGGATGTATTTAGTTCAGCTCCACGACGATCTTGCCGAATGCACCCCGCTTTAAATGATCCAAAGCATCATTTAACTCATTGAAGGAATAAACCGCATCTATAACGGGTTTGATTTCAGTTCGGTCAAAAGCTCTTACCAAGTCTTCCAACCCTTTGCGATGACCAACCTGAATACCTTCCAAAACCACGCGTTTAACCGCGAGAGGCACAAAGCCGCCAGAAACCTCCAAACCATCCAGAATACCGATCATTGAAATGCGTCCAGTTACCGCTGAGGCCCGTAATGATTTGTCCAGATGTGGACCACCTACTGTCTCCAGAATATGATCGGCTCCATGATCATTGGTAATCTGGTAAAGGGTTTCGACCCAATCTTCTTTCTTCCGGTTTATAGTGTAATGAACTCCAAGCTGTTGCACACGATGCAATTTTGCATCGTCTCCGGAAACCACAATAACCTCTGCTCCATGCATCAGGGCAATTTGTGCTCCAAAGAGGGAAACGCCTCCAGTGCCGAGCACGACTACTGTATCACCAGCTTTGATATTTCCGCGCTCCACCAGCGCTGTCCAGGCAGTCAGTCCGGCGCATGGCAATGTACTCGCCTCTACCTGATTTAGTTTTGCAGGAGCATGAGTTGCCCAATCTTCGCTCATCGTCACGTATTCTGCCAGGACACCTTGCAGCGGACCGCCTAACGTTCGGCCATTGGGGGTTCGTGCAGTACCCGGTCCGGCACCCTCGATCCAATCCGGAATAAAGGTTGATATCACTCTATCGCCCACTGCAAATCGGCTAACGTCTTCGCCGGTTGCTACGACAGTTCCGGCAAGATCTGAAGCGGGAACGAGCGGCTCGCCCATGTTTTCAGGCATGCCAAATCCGGTATCAATCAGCAGCCCGTCACGATAGTTCAGGGAGACCGCGGCGACCTTGATAAGTATCTCCCCTCGACTGGGCTCCCGGGCCGCGGTTTCAACCAGCTTCAGATTAGTTCGTCCGGGCATTGCAATCTGCCACTGTTTCATTGTTTTGCTCATGTGAAATCCTCGCTTTAAATCAAGGATTCCGTATTTATATGAGATGAGAGCAAAGCAGTTGCGCCGATTTTACCCATGATTGTGTCGTTAAACTCTACAAAGGACTTAAAATGGACAGGCTGATTGGCATCGAAGAATTTGTTGCGGTGGTGGACGCGGGCAGCTTTTCTGCGGCGGCTGACAAGTTACATCTATCGCGTTCAGCCGTTGGGAAGACAATTGCGCGGTTGGAAGAACGACTTGGCACTCGGCTTTGCCAAAGAACAACGCGTTCATTCAAACTCACCGATGACGGTCACACTTTTTACGAACATTGCCGATCGATACTGATGACAGTTGAAGCGGCGGAAAATGCCATCACGTCCGGCAAGGACATAATATCCGGGCGACTTCGCCTAAGTCTGCCTGTGCTATTCGGCCGACGTTGTGTCGCTCCAGTTTTGTTTGATCTCGCCCGCCAATATCCGTTGTTACGCTTCGAAGTGTCTTTTACAGACCGCCCGGTGGATCTCGTTGCAGAAGGATATGACCTCGTTGTTCGCAATGCTGGATTGCCGGATACAACCAATCTGGCGGCAAGGCGCATTGCCCGGCAGCGGATGACGGTATGCGCCTCGCCATCCTATCTTGAAAAACATGGCACGCCCGAAACGATTGAAGATATCGCCTCACACCAAGCCATTCTTTATGGTCAGGATGGCAATATACGTTCTTGGCTTTTTCCAAACAAACGGAGGGGATTTGACAGTGCCAAGACCGTAAGCCGTGTCATTTTTGATGATCTGGAAACGGTAGCGGATGCAGCCGCCAGCGGCATGGGCATTGCTTGGTTGCCTTGCTGGCTTATACGCAATCAGGTGGAATCAGGGACGCTGAAGAGGCTCCTGCCCGACGTTGAACAGATGATATTCGACACACATGCGGTCTGGCCGAAGCAACCCTATATGCCAGGTCGCATCAGAGTTCTCATCGACGCTCTAGCCGCGTGGCTACCCGGCATGACCGGTGCAGATCGCGAAGTTAAATAAATCACGCCATTATGCCGGTAGCCATGTTATCGGCACATGCCCTTCATCTCCGGCAACGCGGCTTAGCCATTTTGCGACTGATGGATATGCCGAAAGATCAAAGCCGCCTTGGTTGGCTTCGTGCGTATAGGCATAGAGTGCTATATCGGCAATCGTCAGATTTGTACCGACCAAGTAGGGTGTTTTCTGTAGCTGGTTTTCCATCACCAGCAATGCCTTGTTGCCGCCTTCCAGAGTGGCAGCCAATCTTTCTGGCGTGGCATCCTTGGCTCGTTCCGGATAGACGAGCAACGCCCGCCGAACAGCAATATTAGGCTCGTGTGTATACTGCTCGAAAAACAACCATTGATACATTAGAGCACGTTCATAGGCATCCTCAGGAATAAACCTGCTGCCTTCTGCTAGATGCAGCAATATCGCATTCGATTCCGCCAGAACGCGTCCGTCATCAAATTCCAACAGAGGAACCTTGCCATTGGGGTTCTTGGCCATGAAATCCGGTTTGCGGGTTGAGCCATCGACAGATGACATCGAAATGTGCTCGAACGGCAAGCTCAATTTAGCCATCAAAAGCCGGGGCTTATAGCAATTTCCGGATTCAATTTGCGAGTATAGTTTCGGCATGGTCCGTCTCTCCTGTGGCGGGAAGTGTCTTCCCGCAACGTTGACAATGTCCAATCAGTTCTATTGACGCTTTACACAACCGACACTGATGTTTTTGACATGGGATGTCACACCCTGCACAGAAAGCGCAGGAAGTGAAGCCTTTGCGCACGCTTTTGCTTGCGATTCTCCAGGTCTTGGGACATAGCAGTCCCGCAAACCGGCTACCGGTCATCAACGCTCGCTTCAGGAGAACGATACCATGGCATTCCTCGCCGACACCCTTTCCCGTGTGAAGACATCCGCAACGATTGCGATCACCCAGAAAGCGCGTGATTTGAAAGCAGAGGGTCGTGATGTCATTTCTCTTTCCGTAGGGGAACCGGACTTCGACACACCTGACAATGTCAAGGAAGCTGCTATTGCTGCAATTCGCCGCGGCGAAACCAAATATACGCCGGTCTCTGGCATACCGCAGTTGCGCGAAGCCATTACGCGCAAGTTCAAGCGTGAGAACGAACTGGAATACAAGGCCAATCAGACCATCGTTTCCACAGGTGGCAAGCACGTCATTTACAATGCCCTTCTGTCGACGTTGAACCCCGGCGATGAAGTTATTTGTGTTGCGCCATATTGGGTCAGCTATCCGGAGATGGTTTCTCTTTGCGGGGGAACACCGGTAATTGTGTCTGCCATTCAGGCAAACGATTTCAAGTTGCAGCCAGAGGATCTGGAACGCGTTATTACGCCGAAGACCAAATGGATCATCATGAACTCGCCTTCGAATCCATCTGGAGCGGCTTACACCTGGGATGAGATGAAGAAGTTGACCGATGTTCTCGTTCGTCATCCGCACGTGTGGATTCTGACCGATGATATGTATGAGCATCTGACTTACGGTGATTTCAAATTCGTCACACCAGCGCAAGTCGAACCAAATCTTTATGATCGCACGCTGACCATGAACGGCGTCTCGAAGGCCTATGCCATGACTGGTTGGCGTATTGGCTATGCGGCCGGACCCATTGAGCTGATCAAGGCAATGGATATGGTTCAGGGACAACAGACTTCAGGAACAAGTTCCATTTCACAATGGGCTGCCGTTGAAGCGCTGGATGGCACGCAAGAACATTTGCCGGTTTTCAAAAAAGCTTTTGAAGGACGTCGCGATCTAATCGTTTCAATGCTGAATCAGACGAATATGCTGGATTGCCCCAAGCCGGAAGGTGCGTTCTACGTTTATCCTTCCTGTGCTGCTGCTATCGGCAAGACTGCACCATCAGGCAAAATCATTCAAAATGACGAAGACTTCGTCAGCGAACTGCTGGCCACTGAAGCTGTGGCAGCAGTGCACGGCTCTGCCTTCGGCCTTGGTCCAAATTTCCGCATTTCCTATGCAACCTCCGATGCAAACCTCGAAGAAGCAGGCAAGCGGATACAGCGCTTCTGCGCTAATCTTCGCTAAACACATAATTATAAGGATTGAAAAAGGGCCGAGATGGCCCTTTTTTTGTGTCGCTATCGGACTCGGCCAAATATCTAAGTTGGGCCAGATCAAGCCTATTGGATAAATGTGAGTAAATGAAAAAAAGGCCGGACAAGTGCCCGGCCTATAAGTTTTGAAGGTGCCGTTTCCAGCAAAACCTCCAGAGGGGAACACTTGGTGGTGCGCAAATGGGAGGAGGAGACGCACGACCAAGTGATGTGGATATGTTCTCTCCCGATCGGACTTACAACCCTGCAAAAATGCATAGCTGCTATGCACAAAGCTCATAACCACTCAATTGTTTCGCCGATCAGAATTTGAACCCTCTATCGCCTTTCCTTGAGCAATTTGCTTTCAAGATAAAACCGATTTCTGGAAAGAAAATCTTCCCAAATAAATTTCCTGACTAGTAAGACCAGGTACGAGCCTTGTTGAAAAGAAAATCTCTGAACACATGCAACTTTGCAGCATTCTTTATCCCCTCAGGATAACAGAAAAACGTATCGAACGAGGGGAGCTCCATCTCAGGTAACAATCGCACCAGCGTGGAGTCCTTTTCGATCATATAATCCGGCAAGACCCCGATACCTACACCCTTTTGGATTGCACGTTTAATCGAGAGCAGATTATTGATCTGAAGTACCGCCGGGCGAAGATTACCGTCGGAACGCCCTATAACTTCAAGCCAGTTAAGGTTCGTAAGATATGAGGGTGCCGGCTCACCGAAGCTGACAATGCGGTGAGAGTCGATCTCGTCTATATTTTCAATCTTGCCATACTTGGCAATGTAACTTGGCGACGCGTATACGTGCATATGCACCGTAAACAATCGGCGCTGGATCAGGTCCGGTTGTTGCGGCTGACGCAAACGGATAGCACAATCCGCATGACGCATAGTCAGATCAAGTTCTTCATTGTCAAAGAGCAATTGCAGCTGCACTTCCGGGAACAGCTCGATAAACTCTTGAACGCGCTCAACCAGCCAACCGGAGCCAAGGCCAACCGTAGTGGTCACCCGCAGCTTGCCTGAAGGCCTGTCCTTGCTTTCGGTAAGACGGGAGCGAACATTCTCCAGCTTCATCAGCACCTCATGTGCTGTGCGGTAGAGTACCTCGCCCTGCTCGGTCAGAATCAGACCGCGAGCATGCCTATGGAAAAGTGGAACCCCGACATCTTGCTCCAGCGCACTGACCTGACGGGAGATAGCTGATTGCGATAGATGCAGTGTCTCGGCGGCATGAGTGAACGACCCAGCCTCGGCAGCAGCATGAAATATTCGCAACTTGTCCCAATCAAGCGACATCGCGCGGTCTCTCCCCCTTTGTCGGTCCCGAAAATCGAGACCGGCCTCTTATACAGCCTATTCTGCTGCCTGACGCACCGGTTCCTGTGCCGCCAACCAACGTTCGGCTTCGAGAGCTGCCATGCAGCCCATTCCAGCAGCGGTGACGGCCTGACGATAAATATCATCGGTTACATCACCCGCAGCAAAAACACCCGGAACGTCCGTGGCGGTTGAATCCGCCGCAGTCCACAAATAGCCATTCGGCTTATGCTTGAGTTTCCCCTTGAACAGTTCCACCGCAGGTGCATGTCCTATGGCTATGAATACGCCATGCGTTTCAAGTTCTGTGGTTTCGCCGCTCTTTATATTTTTCAACCGTACACCAGTAACCGATGCAGCCATTGGGGGCTTCGCTTCGATCCCGGTAATCTCATCAATGACATTGTCCCAGATAACTTTGACATTTTCTTTGCCAAAGAGCCGATCCTGTAGAATTTTTTCCGCGCGGAAGTGGTCTTTGCGATGCACGATCGTGACCGACTTGGCGATATTTGAAAGATACAGCGCCTCTTCAACAGCGGTATTGCCGCCGCCAACGACAACAACATCCTTGTTACGATAGAAAAAGCCATCGCATGTAGCACAGGCGGAAACGCCAAAGCCCATGAATGTCTGCTCAGTCGGCAAGCCAAGCCATTTCGCTTGCGCACCTGTCGCAATAATCAAGGCATCGCAAGTATATTGCGTTCCACCGTCGCCAGTCAGACGAAATGGGCGGATCGACAGATCAACTTCGGTAATGATGTCGTGAATAATCTCAGTGCCGACATGTTCGGCCTGAAGCCGCATCTGCTCCATCATCCACGGACCTTGAACCGGATCGGCATAGCCGGGATAGTTTTCCACATCGGTCGTGATCATAAGCTGACCGCCCTGCTGAAGGCCTGCAACAATGACAGGTTTCAGATTGGCACGAGCCGCATAGATTGCGGCGGTATAACCGGCTGGACCGGAACCGATAATAAGGACGGGCACATGGCGCTGTGTCATAACTAGACCTTGATGGTGCACTTTTAGAACTATGCGATAGTTGGCACACCCCACCATCGCTTTCAATGGCTTTAAAGTAGTGTTTCAGCCCCCCTCCTTGCAAGGTCTGCAACCAATATAGCAAGGTTAGCCACAGCTTGTGCAGGTCAGACTGGTGTTTCAGGGCGGATTGTGTCAATTCCGAGATAAGTCTATGAAATACCAGCAGTCAAAATCGCGAGCACGAGGCCAGTCCGATCCTTCGTACCATTACCAATATTTGCGCAAGATTTGGCTTGGTCATGGCTGGAACCATGCTTATTCCAGCTTTAGTTGACCTGCATATAGGCAACAGAGATTGGCTGGTGTTCGTGCAGTCAGCTATATTCACTGGTGTCTTGAGCGGGCTAGTGGTGCTCGCGACCCACAACTCCGATATTCGCTTCAGTCCGCGATTGGGATTTCTGCTGATCGTTGCCATCTGGTTGACAGCAGCGCTACTGGGCGCGCTTCCGCTCTATTTTTCGACCCTCCCCATCAGCTTTTCAAAAGCGCTCTTCGAATCAATGTCTGGTATTACTTCGACTGGAGCGACGGTTTTGACGGGACTGGATACAATGCCACGCGGAATACTTATGTGGCGATCGCTCCTGTGCTGGTTTGGTGGCCTCGGCTTTGTCGGATTGGGTCTTTTGCTACTGCCATCCTTGCGCGTGGGAGGCATTCAATTGCTGCACATGGAGTCGTCCGACAAGTCTGAAAAAATACTGCCCCGCATCCACCAGATCGCACAGGGTATCGTCCTTGCCTATCTCACCCTGACGCTGCTTTGCACGCTGCTCTATTTTGTTGCGGGCATGGGAATGTTCGACGCCATCAATCACGGCATGACGACTGTCGCCACAGCCGGTTTTTCTACACATGATTCCTCATTGGGTTTTTATGCCCATAACCGCGCCATTCTGGTGATCGCGACAATTTTCATGATCTTGGGTGCCCTACCCTTCGTGCTCTACATCAAAGCCTTGATGCCGCAGCGCCTCTCATCGCTAGCGGACCCACAGCTGATTCTGTTTTTCAGTATTGTTGTTGGTTTCAGCTTTTTCTTAGCGATCGGGCTGAAGCTGGAGACAAGTATCGGCTTTGGTGATGCGCTGATCGCTACCTCATTCAATCTCGTTTCGGTATTATCAACAACCGGCTTTGCAACCGAGGACTATACGCTCTGGGGCGCGGAAGCGCTGGGCATATTCTTCCTTGTCACATTTCTCGGTGGTTGCTCCGGCTCGACCTCCGGGGGCATCAAGCTTAATCGCATCATCATCCTTTGGCAGCTTGCATCCGCAAGCCTCACTCGCCTGATCATACCCAATGCCATTATAAAAATGCGCTATGGCCGTACCGAAATAACGCAGGATGTTTCTCAGTCGGCTCTGCTTTTCATATTTCTCTACATGGCCTCCCTAGTCATCGGTGCGACCGCGCTCACCATGCTCGGCAACGACCTTGGCACCTCCATCACAGGCGCGCTGACAGCACTTTCCAATGTCGGACCAGGCTTTGGCGACACGATAGGACCCGTCGGCAACTTTTCGACACTCAGCGATCCTTCCTTGCTCGTTCTTAGCTATCTCATGCTCGCCGGACGCCTTGAGATCATCACAATCGTCATTCTCTTCACGCGCCGTTTTTGGAGCCGATAGAATGAACCTGTTTGCAACCGCCGCGCGATGCATTACACAGCGTCAGGAATCGCCTATGGTGATCGTCAAGCTTTGGGATGGGGATAGATAACAATCATGCCTTTGAAGGCGGACCTCGACGCTATCGACTGGAAAATCCTGAAACAGCTGCAGGAGAATGGCCGTATCACCAATGTTGAATTGGCTGAACGGGTTGGTATTTCTGCGCCACCCTGCTTGCGTCGCGTACGCAAGCTGGAGGAAAGCGGCATCATACAAGGCTACCGCGCGATTTTGAACGGGGCGATACTTGGACAGGATATTGTAGCATTCTGCATGATCCGGCTGCATCGGCAGTCTGATGCCGATTTGAAAAGTTTCGCAGAGAAAACCAAGAGTTGGACCATTGTTCGACGGGCTTGGATGGTTTCTGGCGAATCCGATTTTCTGCTGCATTGCGTATCAGCCGATCTTAGTACTTTCCAAAATTTCGTTATTGAAGAGCTGACATCGACGCCCAATGTCGACAGCGTGCGCACATCACTGACGATCCGGTCTGTCAAAAACGAACCATTAATGGTGCTTTAGACTACCTGATTACCGGAAAAAATCTCTTCATAGGCTTCAAGAATATTTGAGGCTTCCTTCTGCAGCGGAAAATTTGCCCGCACGTGAGCAAGCCCGGCTTTTGCTGCCTCTTCGCATTTTGCGGGATCAGCCAGATATGGCTTGATGGCTTGCTCAAGAGCGCGCCCGTTACCAGCAGGTACAACCGCACCGGTTTCGGGCGTTACCATTTCCGCATAGGCTCCTGCATCACTGGCAATGATGGCCGTCTGCGAAGACATGGCTTCGAGCGGCGTCAGGCCAAAGCCCTCATTACGCGACGGGGCAACATAGAGCGTCATTCTTCTGTACCAGATACGTACGTCCGGAACTTCACCGAGAAACAATATCCGATCGTGCAGATTTGCAGCGGCTATGCGCCCACGCAGTTCTTTCTCGAAGCCAGCGAACTCATGGGTTGTCCGGCCAGTCATCACTGCCGTCCATTCGGGATATTGAGGTAAAAGACTGATCATCGCATCAACGAAAAGGTCAGTGCCTTTCGACGGGCGAATGCGACCAGAGCACCCCACGAGATATTTACCCGGCAAGCCCGAAGCCGAAAAACGATCCTCCGCGTTTTGTGGCGGATGAAACTTTTCGGTGTCGACCCCGTGCATAATGACTCGGTGCGGAACCTTGAGAAAGCTTCCTGATCTACCGCTTGTTGCGATAACACCGTCCATCTGCCGGATAAGCCATTTGGTAAAGGGTCTATGATCACGCTGAGCAGCTGACGTAAATAACAGCTTGAACTTCATACGTAGAACAGAGCGTAGAATGATGCCTGCGACCATCTCGGTATTGCGCCGTGCGTGCCAGATGCGGAATGGTCGATTATGCGGCTTGGACCAAGCGCCCAGCAAATCGACCCAGCCAATATGCGGCAGCGTAGAGGGAAGACCCGGCCCTATTGTAACAATTCCAAGACCGTTGGCTCGTTGCAGCGGAACAAGTTGAACGATTGTCGAGGTGACCCCAGAGAGCTTGCGCTTCAAATTTGGGGCTATCACCTCGACATTGTTCAATGATTCAGGCACGTGCTTCAGATAAATTTAAATCCGACGATCTCATAAGACCGCGCACCACCAGGGGCATTCACTTCAATCGTATCGCCTTCGCTCTTACCAATCAGGGCACGAGCAATTGGTGACGAAATGGATATGCGACCAGCCTTTGGATCTGCTTCTTGATCACCGACGATCTGATAGACTTTCTTGTCTTCAGTATCTTCATCGATAAGCTCAACGGTAGCGCCAAATTTGATCTTGTCGCCCGACAGCTTGGAAATATCGATGATTTCGGCGCGGGCTGTATAATCCTCAAGTTCGCCGACGCGTCCCTCGTTGTGGCTCTGCGCTTCCTTGGCGGCATGATATTCTGCATTTTCCGACAGGTCGCCATGGGCGCGCGCTTCAGAAATCGCCAGAATAATCCGTGGCCGCTCTTCCTGTTGTCGAAAGCGCAGCTCCTCCTTGAGCTTATCAAAACCAGCTTGAGTCATCGGGACCTTTTCCATGTCCTCTCCTTTCGTAGTCAATGTTGGGTTGCCCTTTCCCGGGCCTCGCAACACAAAAAGAAAACGGTCGCCAAAGTTCAAAGACTTCGGAACCGTTCAGTCATTCGTTCTTTAATATAGCACTGTTTGCCGCAATTTCACGAAGAAAGTGGAAAAAGTCGCACCCACGTTACGCTTACATGATTTCAGGCACGAAACGAGCCAATTCACACCACTGTGAGACGACGGTGACCTGGATTACATGCAAAATCGCAACGCAATGCCAAATTTAGAGGAGGTCGAGGCATGAGACGGAATTGTAAAGTAATGACCGCAAGCCTGTCGGCACTTCTTTCCGCGCTATCACTACCGGCAGAAGCAAAGGATTTCAAAACCCAGACTGTCACCGTCTCCGCAGAAACCATCGCCGATGGTCTCGATTACCCATGGGGCCTCGCATTTTTGCCTGACGGCTCGCTGCTCGTGACCGAACGTTCGGGAACAATGAGGCTAGTCAAGCAAGGGAAACTCTCCGAGCCTATCGAAAATGTTCCGGAAGTCTGGGCAAATGGCCAAGGCGGACTACTTGACATAGCCTTAGCCCCAGATTTTTCGACCAGTAATACGATCTACTTCACTTACTCCCAGCCCGGCCAAGGTGGCGCGGGCACGGCCCTTGCCAGCGCGAAGCTCGTGTACGGTTCTGATGGTACTGAACTTGAAAACGTTCGTACCCTGGTGTCGATGAGCAAAAGAACAAACAAGGGTCAACATTTTGGCTCTCGGATCGTAATCTCGCCCGACGGCAAGCTGTTTGTCACGATGGGTGAACGGGGCGAGCAAGAGCGGGCACAGGACTACATGGACCATGCCGGCTCCGTATTGCGCGTCAATGCGGACGGGACAATTCCCTCTGACAATCCTTATGCAGACGGAAAAAAGGCTTTGCCGGAAATCTGGTCCAAGGGCCATCGCAATCCGCAGGGCGCAACATGGGATCCATTAACCCACTCTTTGCTCACCCTCGAGCATGGCGCAAAGGGAGGGGATGAAATCAATCAGCCGCAAGCCGGAAAGAACTATGGCTGGCCGGTAATAACCTATGGGGTGGACTATTCGGGAGCAAAAATCGGCCAAGGCACCGCAGCCGAAGGTTACGAACAGCCCTTATATTATTGGGATCCGTCAATCGCGCCATCGGGCCTAGTCGCTTACAGTGGCGATATGTTTCCAGAGTGGAAGGGTGATTTGCTTGCAGGCGCCCTCAAATTTGAAATGCTTGTACGTCTTGACCGCGACGAGAAGGGCAAGATGAAGGGCGAAGAACGGCTCTTCGAGGGAGAGTTCGGACGTATCCGGGATGTGCGCGCAGCGCCGGATGGATCAGTCTATCTGCTTACAGATGCGAGCAATGGAAAAATTATCAGGCTGACCCGCGCTTCTGATGGATGATGCGCTTGCCGTGTTCCATCCCAGTGGATAGAGATGGCGTCGACGCTTTAGCCGTTACAATCAATGGGGATATCATGACGCGCGGGCGTGCCAATTTACTTCTTCTTGCAGCCGGAGCCATCTGGGGTCTTGGTTTCGTCGCTCAATCAAGTGCTATGCGGGGCGTGGAAGCTTTTATGTTCATCGGACTGCGGTTTCTTCTGGCTGCTCTTACCGTGACACCGCTTGCATTTCGCGAGGCACGCCTTGCAACCGGGAAGCTGGAACCAAAGGATTATTTGGGATTCATTTTCATCGGGACACTGCTTTTCACTGGTGCCGCGCTGCAGCAGGTTGGTTTGGAAACAACCTCCGTCACAAACTCAGGCTTTCTCACTGGTCTTTATGTGGTGATGGTGCCCTTCCTAGCGGTTGTCCTGTTCTGGCAATGGCCTCACCCGATCGTTTGGCCTTGCGCATTGACTGCTCTAGCCGGAATTTACTTGCTATCGGGAGGCAATGTAGAAGGACTGTCTGTCGGCGATTGGCTGACCATAGCTTGCGCGGCCTTCTGGGCGCTGCAGATTATCTTCATCAACCGGCTCGCTGTTAAAAGCGGTCGACCGATTATGTTGTCGCTCGTGCAATTTCTCGTCTGCGCTGCGCTTGGCTTGATTATTTCAAGTGGCACCGAGCGCAGCAGTGTTTCCGATATTCTTTCGGTTGCGCCTCTCATTATCTTTGCCGGCATTTTTTCTTCCGGTATCGCCTTTACTCTGCAGGCAGTTGGACAGCGCTTCACAACATCCGCGCAGGCCGCGATCATGCTGTCATCCGAAGCACTTTTCGCGGCGCTTTTCGGGGCAATGCTTCTTGGCGAGACAATATCATTTCGTGGAGCAATTGGCTGTGCGCTCATATTCACCGCCATGATCGCCGTAGAGCTTATTCCAGCTTTGCGGAACCGATCTTCAATGGATCGAGCCTCAGTCTCGCCATAAGCCTTAACGGGGCCGCTGACTATTCCTTTACAATTTGACGCTATTTTTGCGTGCAATTGACCCGATTTCGGGCAAAAGGAAGTGGTGACATGAGTTTTGCGTTGTCGTCCCCCAAGCGCTCTTGGCGTCTTTTGACTTTTGCCGCTTTAACGCTTTCGGCTTCTTTAAGTGCGTGCGGAATGGGGGATGTCAGACGCCCCTCCGCCGATGTCGGCAATCCGCAAGACGTGATCGCCACACAACCGCAGCAGGATATGCAGCCCAAGGCTGAAGAGAACTATGAGCAGGTCGTAACTGTTGCTCCTGCGCCCACCGAAACGGAACAAACCGAGCAGCCTGAAGATGGAATGCAACCGCTTTCCCGGGCTGAAGAGCTGCCCGTGCAAAACAGTGAAAACGCTTCCGAAGAAAGTTATGGTTATCCCGGCAGCATCAGTGATCCGATATCGCGCGGTGAAAGCACATTTGCAATGTCAGGTAGCGAGGTTTCATGCCGAACACAGCTAAAACGGCTCGGCGTGGTTTTCCAGGAACGAGAGCCGATTAATGATGGCGGTGTTTGCCGAATCGACCATCCTCTAAAGGTCAGCGGATTTGCCAGCGGGCGAATAAAACTGAAACCAGCCGCCACCCTGAATTGTCAAATGACACTCGCCTTCGCCAAATGGGTTAAAGGCGATCTGTCACCCTCCACTCGTCTGCGTTACCTCTCAGGCATCAATACGATTCATCAGGCATCCAGTTATTCCTGCCGCACAATGAGCAATCAGCGTGGACGGGCCATGTCGGAGCATTCAAAGGGAAATGCGTTGGATATTGCCAAGGTCACTTTGAACAATGGGAAGGACATTAAAGTTCAAAAGCCGGGATTGTTCTCATTTCGCCAGCGCGGCTTGCTCAATAGCGTGCGCTCGGACGCCTGTAATTACTTCACCACGGTCCTTGGGCCAGGCTACGACATCTTCCACCGCGACCATTTCCATTTTGACCTTATGGATCGTCGCAGTGGAAAGCGTTCCTGTCGTTAGGCGTGGTGTTGGTCGTTGGGCCTGCCTTTCAATTCCCAGATCGTCACAATGATCAAAATGAGGCTGGTGAGAAGGCCTAGCATGAGCGGCGACATATGGCTGGCAAAACAAGCAAGTACTGCACACAAGCCCAGCCCCACCATATGGGACAATGGCGGGCGCCCGGCAATATAGAATTTGAACAGCAAGTTTCCCAACAGATAGAGAGCTGTTCCGCCGATTGATGTCCATATGGTCGCTGTCTCAATGTGACCGGATGGATGAGCAAGTATCAGTTCATCAGACACAGCAACCACGATGATTCCTGCAACCAGAAGGACGTGAATGTAGGTATAAGCAATGCGGGCAACACGACCTGGATCGTCCGTTGCCGTGATCTTATGGTGAGCCGCTGATTGCCCGACATTGAAATAGACCAGCCACATTGCGACTGACGCCGTAAATGTCGTCAGAAATGCGGAGAAAGAAATGAGATTCCAGTGTTGTTCGGCAAAGGTCGCCCCTGAAACAAGAATGGATTCTCCGAGCGCGATAATGATGAACAGAGCTGCGCGTTCAGCCATGTGATCGCCATCAATGTCCCAATCCGCTGTAGTGGATGAACCCAATCCCGGCGTACGGAAACCAAGTGCCGGTCCGCCAAGTTCAACCGCCAACGCCAAGCCCCAAAAGAATATTCGATGTTCAGGGTCAGCGAGTCCGCCAGCGATCCAGAACATTCCCGATATTGCCAGCCATATCGAAATACGCAGAAAATTGCGGAAATTGCTTTGGTTATGACGGCGAACCGCCCATAACATAAACAGCGACCTTCCAAGTTGCATGAATACAAAAGCAATCGCAAAAATCAGGCCGCGCTCGCCAAAAGCTGTTGGAATGGACGTGGAAAGCACCAGCCCGGCAAGCATAAGAACAAACAACATGGCGCGTATCGGCGGTTTGGAAGGGTCCATCCAGTTTGTCACCCATGTAGTGTAAACCCAAACCCACCACACTGCCGCGAGCAGGAGCGCGCTTTCAACGAGGCCTTTCAATGTCAGATCGTGCAGAAGCAGGTGCGAAATCTGCGTGATGGCGAATACGAATACCAGATCAAAGAACAGCTCTACGAAATCGACCTTTGAGCTATCTTTCGCATTCTTCTTGCGGGAGTAGTCACGAATTGCACCCGAAAAAACCACTCTTCACCTCATGAAATCAAAAAAAGAACACGCCACTACAATCACAGTTTACGGCAACGGCTCTTGTATGCCGCAAAAATCTTATAATACCTTATTGCAGAGACATTTTCCTCTGTCACCAGCACACTCTTTGACCAATAAAGCCGAACATTCTTTCAAAAAGAGTTCATTCGACAAACGCTCCTGACAAACAGGGCTTGCTCCGGCTTTTGCCTATCGTGTTAAATGCCGGCTGACTCGTAACGTCGCGGAGAATGCAATGAATTTTACCGACCGCTATCCCATTATTATCACTTCTCAAAAAGAGGCGTGCCGGGATTTCTGGATTAAACATCTGGGCTTCGTCAGCGGTTTTGACAGCACATGGTTTTCATGGCTCTCAGCAGAGGAAGGCTCAGCGTCCATTGCCTTCATGACCCCTGATCATCCATCATCGCCTCCGGGCTCGGAGAGTTTTAGCGGGACCGGAATATGCTTTGAACTGCAGGTTGACGATGCTCAAGCGGCCTTTGAAAAAATTAGCGCTACCGGCCTGAAAGTCGAATATCCAATTACCGACGAACCATTCGGCCAACGGCGTTTCGGTTTCCACGATCCATCGGGTCTGTGGATTGACGTGGTTGAACAGATCGAAGCCCAGTCCGGTTTCTGGGATAAATATATGATCGGCAGTCAAGGCTAGCAAATTTGACATTTGCATGCCATCCGATCGCAAATTACGTGGTCAGAACCCACGCAGCCATCAGATTTCTGCTGGCACGGGTGTGGGGTGACCCTCTTTGTCGAGCGCAACCATCACAAAGTCGGCATAAGTAACCCGTTCCATTAAATCGGAAAGATAGCGCTGTGCCCAAGCCTCGACCTTAAGAGTGATTGATGTCCGCCCGACATGAGAAATATGGGTATAAACGCAAAGCGTATCCCCGATCTTGACCGGCTTGGCGAAGGCCATTTCCTTAACAGCAGCGGTTACGACGCGGCCCCTCGCCCGTTCCGCCGCCCGGATACCGCAGGATAAATCCATCTGCGCCATAACCCAACCGCCAAAAATATCGCCTGCTGCATTGGCGTCTGCGGGCATAGCCAGTGTACGAAGCGTCAACTCGCCGATAGGCTGGGTCTGTTCGGTCATTTACAGTCTCCAAGGCAATTTAATTATGTATCTTCTCTGTTCTGGTTGCCGCCATCTTGTCCGGAAACTGTCGGAAACCTGATATCCCGGGTCGTTACGCGGTTTCCGCAGTAGGTCAAGCCTCGCATAGTCTCTTGTAAGGCAAATGTCTGGAGAAGCCATGAAAATTACCGATGTCAAAACTTTCGTTGTCGGCAATCCACCGCCTTCATTTGGAGGCACATGGTTTCTTTTCGTCAAATTAGTCACAGATTCCGGTGTTATAGGCTATGGCGAGGCATATAACTCCACGATCAGCCCGCAAATTATGCGGAAAGTGGTGGAGGATATAGCCGAACGCTGGCTTATTGGCGAAGACCCGCATCACATTGAGAAATTCTTCAGACGTGCCTATTCCGGCGGATTTACGCAGCGCCCGGACGTTACTGTCATGGGGGCCGTGTCAGCACTTGAGATGGCCTGTTGGGATATCATTGGCAAAGAAGCCGATAAACCTGTTTACGAACTGCTCGGCGGCCGAGTCCACGATAAATTGCGCAGCTATACCTATATCTATCCAAAGCCGGAGCTTGGCGAAACTGCCGATATATACTGGAACGCCGAGGCTTCCGCAGAACGGGCAGCGGAGTATGTCGCGCAAGGCTATACGGCAGTGAAATTTGACCCCGTTGCCCCCTATACATCGTTCGACCCACGCCAGTTGTCTCTGGAACATCTCGAACTAGGTGAAAAATTTGTGCGGCTTGTGCGTGATGCAGTCGGTGCAAAGGCCGATCTCCTGTTCGGGACCCATGGACAGATGACCCCCACCAGCGCTGTGCGGCTTGCCAAGCGGCTTGAGCCCTATGATCCATTGTGGCTGGAAGAGCCCGTGCCGCCCGATATGCCGGAAAATATGGGATATGTTCAGCAACACACCTCTATCCCGATCGCCGCCGGTGAACGTCTGACCACCAAATATGAGTTCCAACGCTTGCTGGTGAACCGGGCGGCTAATATCCTCCAGATGAATCTCGGGCGTGTTGGTGGTCTACTCGAAGCGAAAAAGATCGCCGGTATGGCCGAGACCTTTCATGCGCAAATTGCCCCGCATCTTTATTGCGGGCCAATTGTGGGCGCAGCAAATATTCAGCTAGCAACCTGCAGCCCCAATTTCTTGATCCTGGAGTGCATCCAGGCCTTTGGCGGATTTCATGCAAAAATCTTGAAAAAACCTATTCTATGGGAAAACGGCTACGTCATTCCCTCGTCCGAGCCCGGGCTTGGTGTGGAATTGGACGAAGCGGTCGCGGAAGAGTATGCCTATCATGGACATGAACTCCATTTAAATATGGGACGTAATCCATTGATAGTCTGAGTTTTTGCAACTTTAAATGTTGGAAATTTGTCACGCTGGTGAGCAATTACGGGTTTAATTTATAAGATAATATGGGATTTCAGTTGCAGTAATCGGCGATTGCTGTTTCAAGCTCGGTGATGGTAGTCCGGAGTTCAGCCATGACACTTTCGCGCTTGTCGGCATTACTGCTTCTCATGTTTGTTTTGTCTGGTTGCGGCGGACGCGCGGTGCTTGGGCTGGATGCAAGTGGCGTGGTCAAAGCCAATGCTGCCATTCCTGCCCCGGTTCTCAACGACAAGACTGGTCCAAAAGCCGTTATACCGGTGTTTGTTGCGACGAGTCGCGAGCGCTCAGACAATCTTTCTTTGCCTTATTCGGCCAAACGCTCGCCGAAATTGAATTTCTCCCGGATTGATATTGGTATTCCTCCTACCCACAAGAACGGGCAGGTAGAAAAATCGAGCACCAAGCCTAATCCGGCACGCAACTTTGCCGCCACGACATTCCAGCCTTACGATACAGGGGCGGTCTTCGTTGACAGGATCAATGCTGAACTTGCAAAACGTCCAGCAAACCAGCGCGAACTTTTTATCTTTGTGCACGGCTACAACAACAACTTTGCGGACAGCGTCTTTCGCGCAGCTCAAATGAGCTATGATTTTGGCATTCCAGCCGTCACAGTTCACTATTCATGGCCCTCCGCTGGCTCGCTTGGCCTTTACGTCTATGATCGCGATAGCGCCACTTTTGGACGGGACGGATTGGCTGAAACCTTGCGACTTGCCGCCAAAACCAAAGCCAGCAAGATTCTGCTTGTCGGACATTCCATGGGTACATTTGTCGTTATGGAAGCTCTGCGCGAGTTGGCAGAGAATGGTCAAACAGATGTTTTCCGTCGGATGTCAGGTGTAATGCTCGCGGCACCTGATATAGATATCGACGTTTTCCAGGCTCAAGTTGCCGACATAGGCCAGTTGCCAAAGCCTTTCACTGTATTGGTGTCACGCGCTGATCGGGCACTGAACGTATCAGGACGAATTGTTGGCGGGCACCCGCGCGTTGGTGATGGCTCAAGTATTCCCATGCTGCAAAAACTAGGTATCGTTGTACTTGATGCTTCTGATCTTGATGGGGGCGCGCACGGTGTTTTTGCAAGCTCTCCTACGCTCATGAATATGGCTCGAAGCGGTCAGCTTTCCGAACGTGTTCTTGATGGCGATGAACGCTCGGCAGGACAGGCTGTGTTGGCCGACGGCACATCGGTAATCACGGGTGCAGCGTCACTGGTGATCTACTTGCCGGGACGACTTTTAGGTGTTGTACGATAACAGAAGAAATTGTTATGCACGGGCAACTCTAACGTCACGATTCCGCTATATTTCGCAGTGAATCCTCGCATATATATTCTTTGCAAAAAACTCTTTTGAAAGTACGCGCCGTGCCGCTTCATATTGAACTCATTGGCAGCCTTGCTGCTGTCATAACCACCATGGGTTGGATTCCACAGATCATAAAAATCGTGAGACACAGGGATGCGGCGAGTATTTCTCTCGTGACAAATATCACCTTGGCCTTGGGTGTATTTCTCTGGCTTTGCTATGGCATCATGATCATGTCATGGCCCGTTATGGCAGCGAACGGAATGACGCTGCTGCTGATTCTCGCAATTCTTGGCCTCAAGCTGCGGTATGGCTGAGCGCTCAACCGATGTATGGATTGCATGCCTATATAAAATACAATTGCAGGTAAGTTTCGCTTGTCGCGTGACACCATAAGTTTGGAACGTATCAATGTTTCAACAGGTTATTTTCAAATCGCATGCCCGCAATATTCCAGATCAGATCAAACCAAGAGTCCATAACTTCAATTCACGAATTTTTTTACTTTGAGAAGAAGTACTTACCTATAGTAGAGCTAGTTCTGAATGACTGGATAATTTACTATTCGCCAGCCAAGCGAGCTGGTGAATTTGGCAATAGAACGACAGGATATTTCGCAACTGCCCGCATCGTCTCCGTGGAATTCTCCGTCGGCAAGGATGGGTATTGCGCTGCCAAATTGGTTGATTTTTGTGAATTCCCAAGCGTTCCCTTTAGCGTCACATCGCCAGACGCCCTCACCAAGTTTTACTTTGAGCAAAATATGCAGCAATCAGATGGCAGTTTGAACAAACATGCCAGTCAACAGCGCGTACGTCTTCTGTCCGTTGAAGAGTACAACAGAATTATGGAATCGGCTTTCAATGAGCCCATGAACCAAAAGAAGGCAGAAGTCCCCACCGCCCCCCACTCTGGCTTTGCAGAAGATCCGTCTGAACCTTTGTTGCGAAGCCGTTTCATAACCTCACGTGCGTTGCGTGACCGCACATTCAGCAAAGCTGTGGGGGAAGCTTACGGATGGAGATGCGCAATGACGGGAATTCATCTGCGTGCAGAGGATGGCGGTCACGAAGTCGAATGCGCCCATATCAAGCCAGTTAAAGATTCGGGGCCTGACGCGGTTAGCAATGGAATACCATTACTACGGACCATTCACTGGCTTTTCGACAAAGGCTTTATCTCGGTTGAATCCGACTACCGAATTGTGAAGTCATCGCGGTATTATCACCCGAAGATAGACAATTTGATCAATGAATCCGGCAGAATCATGCTGCCGAAAGACGTGCTCGTACGTCCGCATCCCGATTTTCTTCGCTACCATCGCGAGCATGTATTCAAACCGTAAAGTAGCGCTCTATCCTGACATGCTACTGACAGCCTTATGTCAGTAGCATGTTCCAATATATCGCTTTTGAGGGCGTGCCTCTTTCCATTTGTATAGACTCTCACCATATTAAGCCTATGGCAAAATCCCCTGACAAATATAAGCTCGACGGTTTCGGCGAAGCGCCCCAACCTGAACTGGAAGGCACCCCGCTGACTGGCTCAATTGGTGACTGGGCTGCCCAAATCACCGAGGAAACCAAAAAATCACAACCTAAAGCTGCCAAGGTCAAAAAGACGTCAGGCGACAAATCAAACGCGAGCAGGACATCTCGCGGAACCTCCATTGGCGGATCATCCGATCCTAAAATCCGCGCAGCAGCAGGTCTTAATCCGGTTGCCGGGCTTGATATTAATCTGGAGGACGCATCCAGCATTGCACCGGGCGGTGCCACCGCGACCGTTGCCGCGCTTTCTGCTCTGATCGAAAGCGGTAATCCGCTGTTTAAGAACGGCACGGCATGGCAGCCGCATCGACCGGCTAGACCAGACAAATCTGAAGGTGGCATATCCATTCAGATGGAAACTGAATTCGTGCCGTCTGGTGATCAGCCAACGGCGATACGCGACCTGGTGGCTGGCATTAGCGATAATGATAAAACCCAGGTTCTTCTCGGTGTTACTGGCTCGGGTAAAACTTTCACCATGGCGAAGGTGATTGAAGAAACCCAACGCCCTGCCCTTATTCTAGCGCCGAATAAAACCTTGGCAGCTCAACTTTACGGTGAGTTCAAGTCCTTCTTTCCCAACAATGCGGTCGAGTATTTCGTTTCATACTACGACTACTATCAGCCGGAAGCCTATGTGCCGCGTTCCGACACCTATATTGAGAAAGAATCGTCGATCAACGAACAGATTGATCGTATGCGCCATTCGGCAACTCGGTCGCTTCTCGAGCGCGATGATGTGATTATCGTCGCGTCGGTCTCGTGCATCTATGGTATCGGTTCAGTTGAAACCTATACCGCAATGACCTTCGAAATGAAGATCGGTGACCGATTGGATCAGCGTGCGTTGCTCGCTGATCTGGTTGCACAGCAATATAAGCGGCGCGACATGGATTTCACCCGCGGTTCGTTCCGCGTACGCGGCGACACGATTGAGCTTTTTCCGGCCCACTTGGAAGACCGTGCTTGGCGTATTTCGATGTTCGGCGATGAAATTGAAACGATAACAGAGTTCGATCCACTCACTGGCCAGAAAACCGGCGATCTGCGTTCCGTTAAGATTTACGCCAATTCGCATTATGTTACGCCGCGTCCAACGCTCAATCAGGCGATAAAATCGATCAAGGAAGAACTAAAACACCGCCTGGTGGAATTGAATGCTGCCGGACGCCTGCTTGAAGCCCAACGTCTGGAGCAACGTTGTACCTTTGACATTGAGATGCTTGAGGCAACAGGATCCTGTGCGGGCATTGAAAACTATTCCCGTTACCTGACCGGCCGCCAGCCGGGTGAACCACCGCCCACGCTTTTCGAGTATATTCCTGACAATGCGTTGGTTTTCATCGACGAAAGCCATGTCACGGTTCCGCAGATTGGCGCGATGTATAAGGGCGACTTCCGCCGTAAAGCGACCTTGGCCGAGTATGGTTTCCGCTTGCCCTCCTGCATGGACAATCGCCCATTGCGGTTTGAGGAGTGGGATGCGATGCGTCCGCAAACCGTTGCTGTTTCGGCGACGCCGAGCAAATGGGAAATGGAAGAATCTGGCGGTGTGTTTGCCGAACAGGTTATCCGCCCGACCGGCCTTATTGACCCTCCGGTGGAAGTACGTCCAGCCAAATCACAGGTGGATGATGTACTGGGAGAAATCCGCGAAACCTCTGCCAAAGGCTATCGTACCCTCGTAACGGTTCTCACCAAGCGCATGGCAGAGGACCTGACCGAATATTTGCATGAACAGGGGATACGCGTCCGTTACATGCACTCTGATATTGATACGTTGGAGCGTATTGAGATTTTGCGCGATTTGCGCCTTGGTGCATTTGACGTATTGGTTGGCATCAACCTGCTTCGCGAAGGTCTCGATATTCCGGAATGCGGGTTCGTTGCCATTCTTGATGCGGACAAGGAAGGGTTTCTGCGTTCGGAGACTTCATTGATTCAGACGATTGGTCGCGCTGCACGTAATGTCGACGGCAAAGTCGTGCTTTATGCCGACAATATTACCGGCTCCATGGAGCGGGCGATGGCGGAAACCAATCGTCGCCGCGAAAAGCAGGAAGCATATAATACGGAACACGGCATAACGCCTGCCAGTATCAAGAAGAATATCGGCGATATTCTCAATAGCGTCTATGAACGCGATCACGTCCGCGCTGACATCTCCGGTTTTGCCGAAGAGGGTGCAATGATGGGCAATAATCTCAAGGCCCATCTTGAACATCTCATGAAACAAATGCGGGATGCGGCGGACGATCTGGACTTTGAAGTGGCTGCCCGACTGCGCGACGAAATTAAGCGCTTGCGGGAAATGGAGCTTGCCATTTCGGACGATCCAATGGCTCGAGAAGTGGAGATGGAAAGTCCTGTCACTGGCCGCACCAAGGGCAGACATAATGCCGGTCGCTCGGTGCATCGCGTGGTCACCGATGAAAGCGAGGCGAACACTGCGCTCTTTCGCAAACCGCACCTCGACGAAATGGGTGGTGATACAACTCGCCCTCTTGGACCTGGAGTTTTCCGTAAAAATTCACTGGATGAAATGACCGTCGGGCGCACCGAAAAGCCTGTCATCGGTAATGTTCCGGAGAAACCCGCTTTCACGGGCACGAACCGGAATGACCAGACGATCATTCGCCGCGAACGTACCGGAGCGGGTTCATATGAGGACTCTAGCGATGCGCGTAAAAAGCGTCGCCCCGGAAAAACAGGTCGGCCAGGTCGATAAGGACGACCTATCGGTCGTCGCTTTCCGGTCCAAAAATCACACTGCCTGCGCTTAATATTTCATCGGCAAAAGCCGGATCATTAACGGCGCGGGCCAAGACGACGGCACCAACCAAACCGGCCATGGTGGCAATAGCCTTTTCCCGCTTGTCCTTGTCAGTCTTACCCGCAGTTACGCTTGCAAGGATTTCGAGCAATTTCTTGGTGCCATCAGTGAAATTCGTCTGAACATCACCACCGTGCCGCGCAATATCCGGCGCTAACATCGCCATGGTGCAGCTATTGGCAAGTCCACCCGAATGATATTTTGCCAGATATGATGATACAATCGCAGCTAGCGCATCCTCAGGTTCTTGCTGTTCAGTCAAGGCGGACCATTTTTCCGCAGATCGCTTCATCGCCTCATCGCAGGAAACTGCGATCAGGTCATCCTTTGATGCAAAATGGCCATAGAACCCCCCATGGGTCAGCCCGGCACTTTTCATTAAATCAGCTACCCCAATTCCATCAAAGCCTTTCTGACGGAACTGCTGGCTTGCAACTTCTATGATACGGGCGCGGTTTTCCGCTGCCTGATCTTTACTGACACGCATGCTGCGGTCCCCTTCAAAACAACTATTGACAAAATATATGATGATCGTCATGAATAGTCAAACATGATGCCCATCATTTAAGCGGCAGCAATCAGCAGCCCATTGTTGAAAGACCTGACATGATCTCCAATCCGCTCGCAGCCGCCCTGGCGAAGCGTAACTTCCACTACGGCTGGGTGGTTGTTGCCGTTACTTTTTTGACAATGCTCGTAACGGCGGCCGCTGTCGGCGCTCCCGGCGTACTGATTGTCCCGCTCGAAAAAGAGTTCGGTTGGGAGACAAAGGAAATTGCAACAGCATTTTCAATCCGGCTCCTGCTGTTCGGCCTGATGGGTCCGTTTGCAGCGGCGTTCATGAACTATTTTGGTGTCAGGAAGGTCGTTTGCGTCGCGCTAATCCTTATCACTGGCGGTCTCTTTGCATCGCTTGCAATGACGGAAATCTGGCAACTCATCCTGTTGTGGGGCGTAGTCGTTGGTTTCGGTACAGGTCTTACCGCAATGGTACTGGGCGCAACGGTTGCAGCTCGGTGGTTCACTGAGCGCAGAGGACTTGCCCTTGGTATGCTGACGGCGAGCTCCGCTACGGGCCAGCTAGCTTTCATGCCGCTTATGGCTTCTCTTAGCGAAAATTATGGTTGGCGAACTGCCATTATGCTGATCTGTGGCTTGTTGATTGTTGCAGTTCTTGCGGTCTTTTTCCTCATGCGTGATCGACCTGCGGATGTTGGTCTGCCCGCCTATGGCGACAAAGAGGTTGTCCCCACGCCTCCGGTCACGGGAGGGCTTATCACCCTTATCACCATGCCGTTGATCGCCCTGAAGGACGCCTCACGTAGCAGCACCTTTTGGGTTCTATTTGCGACCTTCTTCGTCTGCGGGGCGAGTACCAATGGTCTTGTCGGAACACATTTCGTTGCCATGTGCGGTGATTTCGGCATGGTACCGATAATGGCAGCCAGCGTTCTGGCAATGATGGGCTTCTTTGATTTTTTCGGTACAATCGGCTCCGGCTGGCTTTCCGATCGCGTAGACAATCGTTGGTTGCTTTTCTGGTATTATGGCCTGCGTGGTCTTTCGCTCCTGTACCTACCTTACTCGAACTTTTCATTCTATGGCCTGTCACTTTTTGCCATGTTCTATGGGCTGGACTGGATTGCGACAGTGCCCCCGACAGTCAAACTGGCAACTGATCGCTTTGGCCGCGAAAAGGCGGGGCTGATCTTTGGCTGGGTTTTTGCGGGCCACCAATTGGGCGCCGCTTCCGCGGCCTATGGTGGCGGGTTCGTTCGCACCGAATACCAGACCTATATGCCCGCATTTTTCGTAGCAGGCATATTGTGTTTGATCGCCGCTCTGTTGGTGTTAACTCTTAGCAAGCACGGCAAGCCAAATCCTGTTCTGGAGACTGTTCCTGTTAATTAACGGGCAAATCTATTTGGATAACCAAGTGACGATGAGCGACTGCAGCACCGCAGCAGCCGCTTTTTCTTCAAGCTTATCGCGGATCATTTCGCGTGAAATTGCTTCTGCCGCGCCAACGATTCCAACACAGCGCAAGCGAAGATCGTCTGCAGTGATTTTTGTATATGGCGCGAGTATGGAACAATAGAGATCGACGTAGCTGTCGATTAGGCTGCATTGGATTTCATCCATAACCTCGTCGCCTCTAAGAGCCGCAGAAATGGATGACCATTCTGCTCCAATGGCCTGATAGCATGCCATATAAGCATCGCTCACGACACGGGCGACATCTTCCAACCGCTTGGGCGCTTCTGCAATCGCAGCGGCAAGCTGGTCGATTTGCTGCTGATCAAGTTGCTCGAACAGAGCAATGAGCAATCCACTACGCGTCCCGAAGTGCTCGTAGGCAATCGGCTTGCTCACACCTGCCTTTTCAGCAACGTAGCCAAGGGTCAAGGCATCAGTACCTTCGTCTCGAACGATATCGAGAGCAATCGATAAAAGCTGATCGCGGCGTTGCGCCTTTGGCATCTTCTTGGCAGCGGCTAGTCCCATTTCACATTCAACCCTGATTTAACAAACGGCAATATTGGTCCCTCGGCATCTTGCAATATTACTAATAGTAACTTACTAATAGTAATATGCGCTATCGGGAAAGAAAATCCTAGCCAACGTTTAACCATTGTCCAGTTTAAAGCAGGAGTCGAGGCCATGCCGCTATCCATCACCGATCCCGTATTAATCATCGGCGGATCAGGAGTTGTCGGTGCAAAAGCAGCGCAAATACTACGCAAACTATATCCGGATCTGCCCATTGCCATCGGTGGTCGTAACCTGGCCAAAGCGCAACGCGTCGCTGACGGGATCGGTCACGCGCAAGCTGTCAAAATTCACTTGGAACGCGATGATCTGGGCCAGATCGATGGTGCCAAATACAGCGCAATTGCAGTCTTCGTAAAAGACGCGACGCTCAATAGCATGAAATATGCTCAGGCGCATGGCCTACCCTACCTCAGTGTGTCGAGCGGAGTTTTCGAAGTAGGACCAGAAATGGCACTCGCTATCAGTAAGCCGAATGCAGCTCCAATATTAATGGCGAGCAATTGGCTTGCGGGTGCTGCAACATTTCCGACTTTGCAGGCCGTACGTAAGTTTAAAACTATTGACAACATCTCAATCACAGTCGTGCTTGACGAAGAAGACATGGGCGGACCAGCCGCTCTTGCGGACTACCAACGGCTTACAGAATCGGCACCCAATCCACTCCTCCTAGTGGATGGACACTGGCAATGGATAAAAGATGACGATGCCAAGCGGACATTTGTGGATATTAACGGCACAATATTGGAATCCACAGCCTATTCGCCGCTGGATGTCCTCAGCCTATCGGCAGCTACAAACGCCAAATCCATCCGTGTTGGCCTTGTCTATGGCACTTCGGCCAGCCGCAGACGCGGAGAAGCTTTTTCAACTGAGATCGCTATCGAGATCACTGGTGAATTGGTTACCGGCGAGCGTGCTGCGATTCGGCTTGATATTGTGCACCCGGAGGGACAGGCTCCTCTCACTGCGCTGCACGTGGCGCTTAGCGTTGAACGTCTTCTTGGGCTGCATGGCGGCGAACCCGTAAAAGCCGGACTCTATCTGCCGGACTCTCTGATAGATGCTGATTATATCGTTGATCGGATGAAAGAATTCGGCGCAATTTTTCAGGAGAACGTCAAACCAGCTGTGGGTTAAATCTGCAAAATACGAGAACGCTCAAGCATCCGGCGTGAAGGAGTGCTAGACAAACCGCGCGCGAAATTTCGCGCGCGGAATCATATCAAGACTGGAGAAGCGATGAAGGTCGATATCGACATGGGAGCAGCGCCAGCAGGCGCAAAGGCCATGCTCGACCTTGAAGAGCTTTTGGCAACACGCTTGCTTGTTCAGGGCAATTCGGGTTCTGGAAAGTCTCATCTTCTGCGCCGCCTTCTTGAACAGAGCGCGCAATGGGTTCAGCAATGCGTCATTGACCCAGAAGGCGATTTTGTCACGCTGGCGGACAAATATGGTCATGTCATTGTTGATGGAGCTCGTACGGAGAACGAGCTGACACGGATTGCCGCCCGCATCCGGCAACACCGCGTATCGGTGGTTCTGGATCTTGAGGGTCTGGATGTAGAACAGCAAATGAGATGCGCCGCAGCCTTTCTTGGCGGGCTATTCGATGCAGAGCGAGACTATTGGTATCCAATGCTGGTCGTCGTGGACGAGGCCCAGCTATTTGCACCAGCCGTAGCTGGTGAAGTTTCGGACGAAGCTCGTAAACTTTCGTTGGGCGCGATGACCAATCTCATGTGCCGTGGACGCAAACGCGGCCTAGCCGGAGTGATCGCAACCCAGCGACTGGCGAAGCTTGCAAAGAACGTAGCTGCAGAAGCATCCAATTTTCTAATGGGGCGCACATTTCTCGATATTGATATGGCGCGGGCAGCAGATTTGTTGGGTATGGAACGTCGCCAGGCAGAGCAGTTTCGTGATCTGGCTCGGGGTCATTTCGTGGCGCTAGGGCCTGCTTTATCACGCCGACCGCTTCCGGTTACCATTGGATCCGTCGAGACATCAGCGCGCTCTTCCAGCCCCAAGCTTACCCCTCTTCCCCAACCGGGTGACGATGCCCGTGATCTTATATTCATACCAGCTCCGGAGGAGCGTCGCGCTGTGGTGCGCAAGACGCACACGCCGCCTGCCCCCACCCCCACAGCGGATATCCTCAACCAGCTGACCCAAGCCAAGGCTATGGCGCAGGCAGAGTCGCCCACGCCAACCTTGTTTCCTGAAATCGACGAGGCCGAACGCAACAGTCTTATCGAGGCGGTCATGCATGAAATGCTCAATGATCCCGACGCGTCCTTCCGCACCGACGCCGTATTGTACCAAGATTTTCTTGTCCGCTGCCGCATTCGCCGCGTTCCGGGAGATCAGCTCTCACTCCCCGCATTTCGGCGCAAATTGGCTGTCGCACGCGCTGGAATTGATGGAGAGACCGCTCAAAGCGAGCCCTGGCAGCAGGCACTGGAACTTTCAAAGAGCCTGCCAGACGATGTTCAAGGTGTTTTCTTTATTGTGGCTCAAGCGGCCGTTACGACGAGTCCATGCCCTTCTGATGCAACGATAGCGCGAGCCTACGGTACGCACTCGGCCCGCCGTGCGCGACGGCTGCTTACCTATTTTGAGGAACAGGGCTTGGTCGTTGTACGTACTGATTTTACGGGTAACCGCGTGGTGGCGTTCCCGGATTTAGGCTGCGAGACAGCAGCGGGCGATCCCAACGGACCGGACGAACAGACCCAAGAACAATACGCGGCTGAATAATCAGCCTATCTCCTCAAGGAGAGTAGTGAGCTGGCCTAGATGTTCTATCTGGCGAAATCGCGGATTCTCGATCGGGGCTTCAACATGCTCCAGCACCCAAGTAAGTTCGTGGGGCACGAATATGCCCCACGCTCCAGCTTCAATCGCGGGAACGATGTCGGATTTTAGTGAATTGCCGATCATCAAACCCCGCTCGGCACCGTTGCCATGCCGGCTGAACACACGCTCATATGTACCAGTGTCCTTGTTACTGACGATTTCAATTGCATCAAAGAAATCTCCCAGTCCGGATTGAGCCAGCTTGCGCTCCTGATCGAATAGATCCCCTTTCGTGACCAACACCAGCTTGTAGCGCCCAGTCAGTTGCTCAAGTGTTTCCGCCACATGGGGTAAAGTTTGAACCGGATGACGCAGCATTTCACGCCCAGCATCAAGGATTTCGGCGATAATTGTTGCGGGCACCTTTCCCTCAGTTACCTCTACGGCTGTTTCGACCAATGAAAGTGTAAAGCCCTTGATCCCAAATCCATAGGACTCCAGATTGCGTTTCTCGACCTCAAGCAGCCTCTGGGGTAGATCGGCGATATCAGCATAGGGCGCCAAGAGATTTGCAAAATGCTTTTCTGACGAACGAAAAAACTGCTCATTCTCCCAGAGCGTATCGTCTGCATCAAAACCAATCGTTGTAACGGAGAGCGGCATAATATTTCTCTTCAATCTGGATGGCTACACTGGCCATCCGGTAGCAACGGAATCGTAAACCAGTACCTTTTATCAGAAATATAAGCGTGCTTAATGCTCAATATCGTTCTCCAGGTTGAAAGGCCATTGTGACCCGTTACAGATCGATTGCCGTACTTGTGGCAGGCGGTGTTTTAGCCGCCTTTGATGCATTTGCTGCGGACAATCCGTCTGTTTCAATTCCGGCTGCACCGTTACCACCCAGCGTTACCCAGATTTGCGCAGCCATAGCGACGAATGCGGATGGTCATGGTGTTCCTCGGGACTTTTTTGCCAGACTGATCTGGAAAGAGAGCCGGTTTGACGTGTCCGCAACAAGCCCAGTCGGAGCGCAAGGGATCGCACAGTTCATGCCCGGAACCGCAAAAGAGCGCGGCCTCGCCGACCCTTATGATTTTTTGCAGGCGCTTCCTGCTTCAGCTAAACTATTGAAAGATCTCCGAAAAGCATTTGGAAACTGGGGTTTGGCTGCCGCTGCCTATAATGCAGGCCCCACAAGAGTTTCCCGTTGGATATCCAATGGAGGCTTCCTCCCCCTGGAAACCGAAGAATATGTGCTCGATATAACCGGAATTTCAGCCGACGATTTTTCAACCGGTGCCGAAATCAAGCAGCTCCCGCTCAACAGCAACCTCAGTTTTGACGCTGCTTGCAGACAGCTGCCAATCGTGCGGTTTGCGACAGTCTCGATGGCGCAGATCAAGCCAAAGCCTTGGGGTATCCAAATCGCCGGAAATTTCAGGCAATCTGCGGCCATACGTCAGATGCAGCGATTAAAGCGAAACTTTCCCGCTATTCTCGACAAGCATGAACCGATCATCAGCCGCAAACGTTCAGCTATGGGCAGGCGCGGAATTTACGCGGTCCGCATCGGTGCCGATAGCCGCGGGGAAGCCAATCAAATCTGCGCACAACTGCAAAGTGCTGGTGGCGCCTGCATCGTTACGCGTAATCGTTGACGCCGAAGTAATTTTATTGGCTAGCCGTTAGCCGAAAATGCGGAACACCGCGAGATACTCTCTATAAGCAAAACTTGCTCTAGCTCGCCATATAACAGGCATAGGTTTGCAACATACATATAACGACGTAATTTCTACATGCCTTGCTCATAGCGGCAACGCATTTCTACCTATTCACTCAAGTGGTAGAAAAACTTTTGCTTGCCAAAAAAGACTTATTCTAGCAGTCTCAAAGCGTTCGGGCATCTATGAACACTGGAAGACTGGAAGAACGGCGCGCCGGAACCGCAAGAATACCGGGTCGGGAGCAATCCCGGCAATGATCGGCTCCTTTCCTGAATTCGAGAATTGCCTGCATGACCTCCGTCTGAAGTAAGTACAGAAGACGGCACTACCAATCCCGCAAACCCGGAGGGGAACGCGGTAATTTAGAAAAAGGAACTGAGCATGGCACAGACCGGTACGGTCAAATTCTTCAACAGCGAAAAAGGTTTTGGCTTTATCAAGCCGGATGACGGAGCAGCGGATATTTTCGTTCACATCTCTGCAGTACAGGCATCCGGGCTTACAGATCTTGCAGACAATCAGAAAGTTTCGTTCGATACAGAGCCAGATCGCCGTGGTAAGGGCCCAAAAGCAGTGAATATCTCGATTACAGAGTAAATTCTGTAACCGCACTGCCATTTTAGCCCGCCAAACGGGGCGGGCCTGAGCGATCTATGCTTGAATAACATTTGTTGAAATCCCCTTTTCGCACGGGGATTTCAATCTTCTTGACCAAGAATTTGAAACCAACTCGTCAGATTGGTTTCAAGTATCTTTATCGCGCCTTGGAATTGCTGAAATCATGTGTCCTGTTCCCCCCTCCGGAACAATGTTTGACTGGATCAGCAAGGAACAAACTGCCTTGGTCGCCGTTCAGCCTGCATTCATTCTGAGATGGTTAAAACAGCATTACGGTTGGCGGTCCAGGTGATCGCGACCCAAAATAATCAAGCGGCGTAGAAAATCGCCAAGATGCTTCAAGGAGGCACAGATGAATAAGGGTATGAAAATTGCCATTCTTGCAACTGCTGTAGCTGCGACCGTCATCGCACCACTGTCGTCAGCGTCAGCTGATCATCGCTGGCGGCATTATGATCGTGGTTATCGTCATCATCACCGCGGCGGCGACGCTCTGGCCGCCGGTGCTATCGGGCTTGCAGCCGGTGCGCTGATTGGTGGTGCACTTGCGCAACCGCGCGAACCGGAAGTGATTTATCGTGACTATGACGACCGTCCCACATACAGGGCTCCGGTTCGAGTGTACCGCCAGGTCGAAGCACCGCGCTATTATGGATCCGCTCAGCCTTGGACTCGCGCTTGGTATCGCTATTGCACGGATCGTTATCGGTCTTTCAATCCGGAAACAGGAACATTCCGCGGCTATGACGGACGTGACTATTTCTGTAACGCCAACTAAATTTTGAACTAAAACCGCCGGTCATTCCGGCGGTTTTCATTTATTCGTTCAAGAACGGATTGGTACGACGCTCTTCCCCAAATCTTCCACCCGGACCGTGACCGCAGATAAACCCGATATCATCCCCCAGCGGCAGAAGTTTTGTCGTGATTGAATTGATTAACACAGCGTGATCGCCGCCAGGCAGATCAGTCCGTCCAACGGAACCGTTAAAAAGCACATCTCCAACGTGAGCGAACTTGGCTTTCTTATTGTAATATACAACGTGACCAGGAGCATGTCCCGGACAATGCAGGACTTCAAACAAATGATCACCAAACGACACTGTGTCCCCGTCGCTTAGCCAGCGATCCGGTGTGCAATTGCGCACATTCCCCGAGATTCCGTATTGAAGCGCCTTTTCTTCCAAGCTTTCCAATAAAAAACGGTCGGCCTCATGCGGTCCAACAATATCAACAGCCAGTGCTTCTTTCATATCCATGGCACCAGCGGCATGATCAATATGACCATGGGTCAGCCAGATTGCCTCGATTATGATCCCATTTGACTGAATGGCGTGAAGCACCTGATCATTGTCCCCACCCGGGTCAATAAGCACACCCCGCTTGTCATCGCTGTCGAAAAGAATGGTGCAGTTTTGTTGAAAGGTCGTGACGGGAATAATACCGGCCTGCAATTGTCCCATAATATCTAAATCCTATGTCATTCACTGATCAAACCGCAAAGAACCTAATGTAACAGCATACCAAATGAAAAGGGCGGTCTAAGCGACCGCCCCAACAAATCTTCATCTAGCAATGATCAGGTCTTGGCCATTGAGTTCTTTATGGCTCCCACAATTGCGGTCAAGATGATACCGCCAATACCACCGCCTGCAATTTGGCCGACAATAGCACCAATATCGAGCCCGGAAGATGCAACCGCATCCGCAACGACTGCTGCGCCACCTGCACCCAGATATTGGGTTAGATAACCGCCAATCAATCCGCCAACACCGCCTGCGACAGTATTACCGGTTGTACCAAGGCTGAGATTTTTAAGAAGACCGCCGACAATATTGCCGCCGACACCACCAGAGATAAGCTGGATAACGATAGGAAGAAGCGCTTCCATAATGGACACCCCGTCAACGTTTCAACGTCAGACTCATGCCTGACATACATCATGATGACTAAGTTTTAAGCAATGTCAAACAGCCTGATACCACAATCGATTTGTATCAGGCTTGTAATGTTGACCGAAAATTGCGGTTATTCTGCTGCGACTTTCTTGGGCGTTACTTCTGCAGCGTAGTCATTCATCAAGTTAATGGCGATTTCGCCTACCGTGAATTTGTATGAACCAATCTCAGATACGGGCGCAACTTCAGCAGCAGTTCCTGTCAGGAAACATTGCTCAAAGTCTGCCATCTCTTCGGGCATGATTACCCGCTCGATAACTTCATAACCTCTGCGCTTGGCAAGATCGATAACCGTACGCCGCGTAATCCCGTCCAGGAAACAGTCAGGTTTTGGCGTATGAATTACGCCGTTCTTCACGAAGAACACATTGGCCCCCGTCGCCTCAGCCACCTGCCCGCGCCAATCCAGCATCAATGCATCTGCATAGCCTTTGGCTTCAGCCGCATGCTTTGAGATTGTGCAGATCATGTAAAGACCGGCAGCCTTTGATTTAGAAGGCGCGGTCTTGGGATCTGGACGGCGGTATTCAGCCATATCGAGCCTGATACCCTTCAGCTTTTGCGCTGGATCAAAGTAGCTCGGCCATTGCCAGATCGCGATCGCAACATTGATCTTGTTCGCTTGCGCCGAAACGCCCATGGACTCGCTTCCGCGCCATGCAATCGGACGCACATAAGCATCTTGAAAACCCTGCTTCGCCAAAAGCTTCCGGCAGGCATCGTTAAGCTCGTCAACAGAATAGGGAATCGTAAAGCCAAGAATTCGCGCGGATTCGTGCAACCGTTCCGTATGTTCGTTCAGCTTGAAAATTTCGCCACCATAGGCACGCTCACCTTCAAACACAGAGCTTGCATAGTGGAGACCATGTGTAAGTACATGGACCTTTGCATCTGCCCAGCGAACAAATTCGCCATTCATCCAGATGTAACCTTCAAGCTGATCGAATGGAACGGATGCCATGTTTTCCTCCAGGCCTTATCCTGATGTTTTACGGGGATTTGCCTTCCGCCAACTGGTCCCGCTTCCCAATTGGTGTACCATTGCCCTTCAGCACCAATAGGCGTTTCATTACGGAAAGTTTCCAGAAACACGTATTGGCTTTTCGATTCATTCAAAATGCAGCCAACAGCTTGCCAAAAATTATCAGCAGTCTAAAATTAAGTCAACAACGCTGACATAATCTTTTCCAAGACCGGGGACCTTGCATGAAATCTTATACACCAGATGGGCACATTGAGACAGCCCTGACCGAGCAGCACGCCAAGGAACTCGATATTATCGAGCTGTTCTTCTTTGCCTATCGCGACTTTACCGCCGACCCGGATATGATACTGGAGAAGCTTACTTTCGGGCGGGCGCACCACCGTGTTCTCTATTTCGTCAATCGAAAGCCCGGCATGACCGTTGCAGAATTGCTGGAAGTTTTAAAGATCACCAAGCAAAGCTTGGCGCGCGTCCTCAAGCAATTGATCGACACCGGCCACATTGTGCAGATACAAGGGCCGCGCGATCGACGGCAGCGCGAACTCTACCCCACGCATCAGGGGCGTGCGCTTGCACTTGAATTGGCAGCACCGCAATCACGCCGCATTGCCAATGCATTGGAACAGCTCGATCCAAGCGACCGGGCGGTGATTGAGCATTTTCTCAAAGCCATGGTAAATCCCGCACAGTGGCAACAGATCGACAGCCTGCCGAAGTCAGGATAGATATAGGTTCCACTTGGTGAAGAGGGGATGCATGGTACAGGATACAGAAAAAACACCCGTTAGCAGCGATCTCACGCTGTCGGACGATGCCCCACATTTGCTGATCGTTGATGACGATACCAGAATTCGAAATCTACTGTCCCAATATCTGACAGGCAGCGGCTTTCGCATTACGGTAGCGGCCAATGCCGACGAGGCAAGACGAAAGCTTGCCGGCATAGATTATGATCTGCTCATCCTCGATGTTATGATGCCGGGCGAAAGCGGTATCGCTTTAACTCAGGCTCTGCGTCAGGAAAAAAACGTTCCGATTCTCATGCTTACCGCGCTCTCGGAAACAGACAGCCGCATTACCGGTCTCGAAGCAGGCGCAGACGATTATCTGCCCAAACCATTCGATCCGCGTGAACTGATACTCCGCATCAACAATATTCTGCGGCGTGGCGCTCCCGCTACACAGGCGAAGATCGAGCAAATCGTATTTGGACCCTACACATTCGTCATCGCAAAACGCGAGCTGAAACGGTCAGGGGATTTGATTCGTCTCACCGATCGCGAACAGGACATCATGGCGATTTTCGCTGCCCGCGCGGGTGAAACTGTTCCACGTCACGAACTGACCGGACAGGAAGGAGACGTAGGTGAGCGGACAATCGACGTTCAGATAAATCGCCTGCGTCGCAAGATCGAGAACGATCCTGCAAATCCGGTTTGGTTGCAGACAGTACGAGGCGTTGGCTATAAGTTGAGTGTTGAATAACGAACACGCAAAGCAGGAAGCGCAAGCGGATATCGATGTAATGAGCCCCCCGGACGCCGCAGATCGCGCATTGGCCGTGAAGAAACGCCATTGGCGGCGCAAACGAAGCACATTGCTTGGTCCTTGGCGAAAGCTGACGCGTTGGCTGGCCCGCTGGATGCCCAAAAGGCTCTATGCCCGTTCGTTGATCATCATCATTGCGCCAATGGTGCTGTTACAATCGCTTATTGCGTTCGTGTTCATGGAACGCCATTGGCAGACAGTCACTCAGCGTCTTTCGACTGCCGTGGTGCGGGATATTTCCGGCATCATTGATCTGATGGACACGTTTCCCCAAGATCCTGGCTACGAGAACCTGATCCGCATTTCGCGCGAACGTTTAGCTCTTAACATATCCATATTGCCACCCGACCCGCTCCCCGCGCCCGGTCCCAAACCGTTCTATTCCATTCTCGACAATATTCTGAGTGAAGAAATCACCAAGCAGATTAATCGACCGTTCTGGATCGATACGATCGGGGATTCGGATTTGGTGGAAATTCGAATACAACTCGAGGACAAGGTTTTGCGCGTCTTTGCACGACGTAGTCAGGCTTATGCATCCAACACGTTGATCTTCCTGGTATGGATGGCTGGTTCAGCCCTTGTATTGCTGGCTATTGCGATCCTGTTTCTGCGCAATCAGATTAAACCAATCCAGCAATTGGCCACTGCCGCAGACAGTTTCGGCAAAGGACGAGCACCGCCACCAAACTTCAAGCCCCGCGGCGCCGAAGAAGTGAGGCGCGCTGGTGCGGCCTTTATTGTCATGCGTGAACGTATCGAAAGGCAAATTGAGCAGCGTACAACAATGCTCAGCGGCGTCAGTCATGACCTGCGAACCATTTTGACCCGCTTTAAGCTTCAACTGGCGCTGGTGAGCAACAGGGTCGATACCGAAGCGATGGAACAAGACATAGACGACATGCAGTCAATGCTAGAAGGCTACCTTTCATTCGCACGGGGCGAGGCTGACGAAGAGACCGGCGTCTTCAATCTTGAGCGCCTATTCGCCAAACTCAAGGAAGAAGCGATACTGCTCAAACGGGGATTCACCTCTACCATTCGCGGACAACCGGAAATTCATGTCCGCCCCAACGCGTTTTCGCGATTGATCACCAATCTTGTTTCAAATTCCTTCCGCTATGCGCAGAATGTTTTTGTCGCAGCCGATCATCGCGATGGCTGGCTGATACTGACCATCGATGATGATGGGCCAGGTATCCCGAAAGAAATGCGTGATGAGGTCTTCAAACCATTCTTCAGGCTTGACCAGGCCCGCAACCAGGACGCAGGCGGCACTGGCCTGGGACTTGCAATCGCCTTGGATATCGCTCGTAGCCATGGCGGCGATATTACGCTTGAAGACAGCCCTAAGAACGGCTTACGTGCGATAGTCAAAGTTCCAGCCTGACGAGAACACGTCGCTTAAAACAATTTGCCGCCATTCGGAACCGTATGGCTCACGGTAGCTAGAACAACGTCACCGGCTTCATCGGGAAAACCAAGCGTCAATACCTCAGACATGAAGGGACCGATCTGGCGTGGCGGGAAATTGACCACAGCCATGACCTGCTTTCCCCTTAGCTCTTCCAATGTGTGTCGCTTGGTAATTTGGGCGGAGGATTTTTTGATACCGATCTCTGAACCAAAATCGATCCGTAATTTGAATGCGGGCTTACGCGCTTCGGGGAATATTTCCGCCTCTATAATAGTCCCGACGCGAATATCGACTTTCTCGAAATCATCAAAACTGATGGTCATGATTTCTCAACTCCACCGCCTAGCCCATTTCAGGAAAATCAGGCTGATCCAACGGTTTCGAACAAAATGCTGTCGAGCGATTCCCGCGCTGTTGAGCCGGACCAGACGACAAACTGGAAAGCCTGAAAATAGGTTTCGCATGCATCGAGCGCACTCGAAAGCAAAACTTCAACCTGTTTACTGGTAGGCTCGGCACCGCCGGAAAGAAGCAGGGACTGACGATACATGACCGCACCCTCCTGCCTCCAGAGATCAAAATGTCCCATCAGCAATTGCTCATTGACCAATGAGAGAAGCCGCATCACTTCATTGATGCGAGGCTCGCTGATGGCGATATCGAAAGCACAGGCCAGATGCAGGGCTTCAAAGTCTTCCATCCACGAAAAGGATATCTGGTAATCAGTCCAGCTACCTTCGACCGTAATCGCAATCTCATCTTCACCGGTGCGCTCAAATGCCCATTCGTTTGCATGGGCAACGTGCTCGATCACATCTACGGGATGTAAGTCACGCGCAATCTCTAGTTCCAGAAGGCTCATCGCCATTACCTGCTAAATCGAATCTCGTATAACGCTGCGGGAGATACAGCGCACCCAAACCAAGCACACCAAATGTTTTCTGCACGTCAACATAGACCCACGCTGAATGCGGCAACATTTTTTAAACTCACCGGCAGGCAGAACACACCAACCGGGTTGCGGCCATGAACTTACGGACCGCTGCATGAACACTGAAACGAATCATGCAGTAATTTCAGTGTATTGATGCTGAGTCACAGCGCCAGTCCCCTTTTGACCAATTGACGAGAATGGGTGTGGACAGAAGTTAGGAAAAAGATTCACTTGGTCGCTTTAACTGACTCTAAGGAAACAGTTTTCGGCGATTTCCACCTGTTGATAAATACTTAAGATTTATTTTGGGGATAGTGGTCCGCGGGAGAGAAAAACGGCCAAAGCGGGACTATCAGCGGACCCGAATGGATTAGGGCCTAAAAAACTTCGTCATATAGTCGATATCAAAACGTCTTAGCTTGTCATTTCCAACGCGGCTCTCGCGGGAGTCTGGAACGGTCAAACAGGAGAACGAGCATGTCCGATGCAACTGAACCAACAGTCAAAGCCGTACAAAAAAACGATGATGGCAACTGGTATTATGTCGTCACTAAAGACGGCGTAGAAGGACCGAAGGTCGGCCCTTATGGTACGGAAGAAGAGGCAATCGCCGACGGTGAAGAAAGCTTGGCCGAAGACGACATTGCCTAGATAATTTCAAAAAGGCACTAAGCCTTTTTGGCACGCGATGAGGTGGGCTTCGCCGATTCGTCCTTTTTGCCAACCAGCGCCTCCAAGGCCTCGATACGTGCTTGGAGGGCTGTATTCTCCGCCCGGGCCCTTATTGCCATTTCACGCACAGCTTCAAAATCTTCACGCTGGACAACGTCCATTGTATTGAGCAGACGCTCCGCCTGACCTCGAAATGCGGTTTCAACTTCGCGGCGCACGCCTTGGGCAGCACCGGCAGCATCTGTAACGAGCTTTGCCAGTTCATCGAGAACGCGATTTGATCCATTGGTCATTGCAGATACCTTTCTGGTTTCACCATTCAAATAATGACCACTTATAATGATTGCAAGCAAGTTAGCGCTAAGCCAGCCCGCACAAATGTTACCGCAGATGCGGCTTGACGCCTATCACGCCCTCGCGCATGGTCCCGCAAAATCGAGAAAACCGAGACGGAGTGTCCTTGTGAGCGAGCTACTTGTACCGACATTTGCTGCGATAGCTTTCCCCGAGATCGATCCGGTTATCTTTTCCATAGGTCCCATAGCGGTACACTGGTATGGACTTGGCTATGTGATCGGTATTCTTTTTGCTTGGTGGTACGCCAAGAAACTCATCAGCAAGCCACGACTTTGGGCAAACAATACCCCGCCAATGAAGCCCATAGATCTCGACGATTTCGTCTTGTGGGCCGCACTGGGTGTAGTTCTGGGTGGCCGTATTGGCTACATTCTCTTCTACGATTTTGCCAAATACATCGCCAATCCTTTGGACATATTCAAGGTTTGGGAAGGCGGAATGTCATTTCATGGCGGCATGCTGGGCACGACACTCGCAATGGTACTTTTTGCCCGCTCGCGCAAAATCAATATATCCAGCATGCTTGATACTGTTGCCGCCGGTGTACCGGTCGGCCTTGGTCTCGTTCGCGTAGCAAACTTTATCAATAGTGAGTTGTGGGGCCGAGAGACAGATGTGCCGTGGGGAATGGTTTTTCCGACGGGAGGACTTGTAGTACGTCATCCAAGCCAGCTTTATGAAGCCGCACTTGAAGGTATCGTGCTGTTTGCGGTGCTTGCAGTACTGATCTTCTATGGCCGCAAACTAAAAAGCCCCCGTTTTATCTCGGGCACATTTGTGGCGCTCTATGGATTGTCACGTATTTTTGTCGAGTTTTTCCGCGAGCCGGATGCTCAACTCGGCTATCTTTTTGGCGGCTGGTTGACGATGGGCATGGTGCTTTCCATCCCAATGGTCATTATTGGTCTGGCGTTTATCTTGTCCGCGCGCAACCCTGAGGTAAAAACGCAACGATGAGTTTAAAGCAGCGCATTATCCGGCAGATCGAGACAACGGGTCCGATCAACGTGGCAGATTATATGGCTTTGTGCCTGTTCGATCGGGATAATGGCTACTACACAACACAAGAACCCTTCGGCAGAAGTGGCGATTTTATCACCGCCCCGGAAGTCAGCCAAATGTTCGGCGAACTCATTGGTGTCTGGTGCGTTGGAGCCTGGCAAGCACTAGGATCTCCGCAACAATTCAGCCTTTGTGAAGTGGGGCCCGGCCGCGGGACCTTAATGAACGATCTTTTACGCACCGCCGGAAAAATTTCGCCAGCCTTTATGAAGGCGGCCAAGGTAGTAATGGTTGAACTTAGCGAGCGGTTGACCAAAATTCAGCAAGAAGCGCTGGCGCAGCACACAGCAGACATCGAATGGCGTAAAACTATCGCCGAAATTCCGGCGAACCCGCTCATCCTTGTTGCCAATGAACTTTTCGACGCAATCCCATCAAGGCAATATGTGAAATCAAATGGTCGCTTTGTCGAAAGAATGGTTTCTGCCGACAGTGAGGGCAATCTGTTTTTTGCTGCAGGCTCTGGTTCTCTTGAAAAGGCCCTGTTGCCCGGCAGCAGCGATACTGCGGCAGATGGCAGTATTTTCGAAATCGCTCCCGCTCGCAACGCGCTCATGCATCAGATCGCCAACCATATTTGCCGCGAACGCGGAGCAGCATTGCTTGTTGATTATGGCCACCTGGAACAAGGTTATGGCGACACTTTGCAGGCATTGAGCCAGCACAGGCCGATCAATGCCCTTAGCACGCCGGGCGCAGCGGACATAACGACCCACGTCGACTTTCATAGTCTCGCGCAATCTGCCCGTGCTGAAGGGTGCAAATCCAGCGCAATGACACAAGGCGATTTTCTCATTGCCATGGGGTTGTTGGACCGCGCCGGTGCTTTAGGGCAAGGCAAATCTCCCGACGTTCAGGAGCAACTGCATATTGATGTTGAACGTCTAGCCGGACCCACCGAGATGGGAACCTTATTCAAGGTTCTGTGTATAACAGATCCTGCCACCCATACATTTCCTTTTCAGACAAAATGAAACGGAAGATTGACTTCGTCCGAGAGCTAAATCACCATCCGCAGCCTTTGGGAGAAACCACTCCACGATGAACACGTACGAAAAACCAGCACCACTGCGTTCTTCCCTGCTGGGCTCACCCGGGCAAAACCGAATCGATCATGGATTTTTCACCAGAAGAGGTGGTGTCTCTGATGGTATCTATCGCGGCCTGAACGTCGGTAGCGGCTCCAATGACAATCAAGTCAATGTCACGGAAAACCGACGGCGTGTTGCAGAAACGTTAGGCGTGCCACTTTCTCAACTTGTGACGGTGCATCAGGTGCATTCGCCGGACGTCATAACCGTGACGTCTCCCCTTACTGGAGACCGGCCCAAAGCCGACGCTATGGTAACGGCCACGCCCGGTATAGTGATAGGCGCATTGTCGGCCGACTGCGGTCCAATTCTTTTCGCCGACCCGGACGCTGGGGTCATCGGCGCGGCTCATGCCGGTTGGCGTGGCGCCATTGGTGGCGTGCTGGGCAACACGGTCGAGGCCATGATCGGGCTTGGTGCCAAACGTGATCGTATCCAAGCTGTTCTGGGACCTACCATTGGTCCCGACAATTACGAAGTGGGCCAGGAATTCTACGAGCAATTCGTCTTAACGAATTCGTCATTCAGTAAATTTTTCCGCGAATCAACCAATGAAAACCATAAGATGTTTGATCTTTGGGCGTTCATAATCACACAGCTTGAGCAGGCAGGTGTAAATGCTTCAGCACTTGAACTGTGTACCTATGCTGATGAAGACCAGTTCTTTTCCTATCGCCGCACCACGCACCGCAACGAACCAGATTATGGCCGGCAGATATCGGCCATTACAATTACGGAGTAGCATTATGGGCCTTCACTTCGAACCGGAAGAATTCAATGCGCGCCGTGATCGTTTGATGATGGTCATGGCCGAGCAAAAGCTTGATGCGATCCTGCTCTTTGCACAGGAAAGCATGTATTGGTTGACCGGCTACGATACTTTTGGCTTTTGCTTCTTCCAATGCCTCGTTGTCAAAGCCGATGGTAGTAATGTGCTGATGACCCGCTCGGCCGATTTGCGGCAGGCGCGGCAGACCTCCAATATTGAAAACATCATTGTTTGGGCAGATCGGGACAATGCCAATCCGGCGGCGGATTTGCGCGAACTGCTCAATGACCTTGATCTGCTGGGCTGTCGCATCGGTATTGAATATCAAACCCACGGTCTAACGGCGGCCAATGGTCGAAAGTTGGATGAGCAGCTTGCAGCCTTTGGCCAACTCGTGGATGCATCCGGACTTGTGGACAAGCTTCGTGTTCTCAAGAGTCCAGCTGAAATCGTCTATAGCCGCAAGGCTGCCGAACTGGGAGACGATGCTCTGACCGCAGCTTTGAAACTAATAAAGGCAGGCGCGGATGAAGGCGCCATTCTAGCTGCCATGCAGGGAGCAATTTTTGCTGGCGGCGGCGATTATCCGGCCAACGAATTCATCATCGGTTCGGGCGATGATGCATTGCTCTGCCGTTATAAGGCTGGCAGGCGCAAGCTTACGAAAAATGACCAGCTGACGCTCGAATGGTCGGGTGTCTATCGACATTATCATGCGCCAATGATGCGTACCGTCCTGACGGGCAAGACATCGAAGCGCCACCAGGAGCTTTACGACGCTGCACTCGAAGCACTGCAGGCTGTTGAAGCGGCCATGACGCCGGATTCCACCTTTGGTGATGTGTTTGATGCGCATGCCAAGGTAATGGAAGAGCACGAGCTGACCCGCCACCGCCTCAATGCATGCGGCTATTCAGTCGGCGCCCGCTTCACGCCGTCTTGGATGGACATGCCCATGTTCTATTCGGGCAACCCTGAACGCATCCAGCCGGATATGACCTTGTTCGCCCATATGATTATCATGGACTCCGACAGCAATACGGCCATGACATTGGGCCAGACCTACCTTACAACCAATGGCAAGGCGGAAACGCTTTCACGCCAACCTCTTGACTTGATCGTGAAATAAAACTTTTGTCAGCTTTGCTTATCAAGCCGCTTTTGCGGTTGCTTAATGGGGTTTGAGTGAAGATGAAGTTGCGTAACGCACTGACTTGCACCGTCACCGCTTTCATGATGATCGTTTTGAGTGGGTGCAACAGCTCTGAAAATACCTTGGGCGTCACCAAATCCGATCTGCCACCGGCGCAAGGTGGTGCAACAGGAGCGCCGGGAACTGATCCGGCAGCGGCTCCTGTGCCAGGCAATACGCCAACCACAGGTACGGCTCCGGCCGCCACCGGAACTGCAATGCCTACAGGTGTGTCGCAGACCGCTAAACTGCGTTTTGCGCCTATTGTTGGCGCACCTATTGCCGCTGCTACACCACTGTCCCAACGTCTCTCGGCACTTGCCAAGCAAAAAGGTATTGTTTTGGGCACCGCTGGCGATACGGACAATACCCACATTATGAAGGGCTATTTCTCTGCCCTGCCCGATGGCAATCTGACAACGATAATCTACGTGTGGGACATCCTTGATCCGGCGGGAACACGCCTTCATCGCATACAAGGGCAAGAAAAAGTGCCCGGCGGTGCGGCTGATCCATGGAGTTCCGTGCCAGCAGCAACGATGGAAGGCATAGCTGACAAAGCAATCGGCGGCTATCTATCCTGGGTTTCAGGCTCCAAGACGTGACATATTTACACGTTTGAGGGCTTAACCTTGTCCAACTGTGCATGAATCGACTCTGCCCGCTTGCAATGTGCGTCAGTCACAGTAAAAGGCGCGCCATACCCTTATTTTGGCTGACGCTCTGAAAAAGACGTGAGGAAATACAGCATGAAACTCTTCGCGGGCAATTCCAATCGCGTTCTCGCTGAATCTGTAGCCAAGTATCTTAATATTCCACTCGGCAAAGCAAGTGTACGGCGTTTCGCCGATGAAGAGATTTTCGTCGAGATTCAAGAGAATGTTCGAGGCGAAGATGTCTTCGTCATGCAATCCACGTCCTACCCGGCAAATGATCATTTGATGGAACTGCTCATCATGATCGATGCCTTCCGTCGTTCGTCGGCAAAACGTATCACGGCGGTTCTCCCCTATTTCGGTTATGCCCGCCAAGACCGTAAACCCGGTCCGCGCACGCCAATCTCCGCGAAGCTCGTGGCTAATCTGATCACCGAAGCTGGTGCAAATAGAGTTCTGACGCTTGATCTGCATGCTGGCCAGATCCAGGGCTTCTTCGATATCCCGACTGACAATCTTTACGCCGTGCCAGTTATTGCCCGTGATGTTCGCTCCCACTACGGCACTTCAAACGTGATGGTCGTATCACCTGATGTCGGCGGCGTGGTGCGCGCCCGCTCATTGGCAAAGCGCATTGATGCGCAGTTGGCTATTGTTGACAAGCGCCGCGATCGTCCGGGCGAATCCGAAGTGATGAATGTCATTGGTGATGTCAGCGGCAAGGACTGCCTGCTGTTCGACGATATTGTTGATTCGGGCGGCACGCTTTGCAACGCTGCCGAAGCGCTACTCGCAAAAGGCGCAACAAGCGTTACTGCTTATATAACGCATGGCGTACTTTCAGGCGGCGCGGTTGCCCGCATCACCGGCTCCAAGCTGAAGGAACTGGTTATAACTGATTCCATTCAGCCAACCCCTGCCGTCAATGCTGCCCATAATATCCGTGTATTGCCCATTTCTGATCTGATCGGCGAAGCAATTGCACGTACCGCATCGGAAGAGTCGGTTTCCAGCCTGTTTGATTGAGGTTGCTACGCTCATAACTTGCACAATCGTGATCTTTCCGTTATAGAGCCGCCATCCGCGTAGACACCCTTGGAGGCAACGCGGAATGAGGCGGCCAATCATCTGTTACGGGATCTCTCGTTGGGATGGCCTTTGGGCCGCTTCATGTTTTTTGGATTGTCATTCATTTGACCTTGCAGGAACACTCCAGATTTGAACCTCGAAAGGAAATGCCATGAGCGAAGCATACGAGCTCAAGGCCGAGGCGCGCGAACGGGTTGGTAAGGGGTCCGCCCGAGAAATTCGCCGCAACGGTAAAGTGCCAGCAGTCATCTATGGTGACAAAAAGGCGCCAATCTCGATTACCCTCGACTACAAGACGCTGTACTACAAGATCCATGGCGGCGGTTTCAAAACCACCATTGCCAACATCATTCTTGACGGCAAGTCGATCCAGGTCCTGCCAAAGGACTACCAGCTTGATCCGGTCAGCGACAAACCAGTTCACGTTGACTTCCTGCGTGTATCGGCCAAATCGGTCGTAAACGTACATGTGCCGATTCACTTTCTTAATGACGAGCTTTCGCCTGGCATTAAGCGCGGCGGCGTTCTCAACATCGTTCGTCACGACGTTGAGCTTCATGCGCCAGCCAATGCCATTCCGGAAGCAATCGAAATTGATTTGACCGGCAAGGTTATCGGCGATTCGATTCACATTTCTGATGTTACCCTGCCAAAGGGTGTGACACCGGTTATTCAGGATCGTGACTTCACCATTGCTACCATTGCTGCTCCTGCCGTTCTCGCTGCTGAAGACGAGACAACGGAAGCCGCAGTTGAAAGCACTGAAGCAGAAGAAAAAGAAGGCGAATAATCGCCTTTACAGGGAGCTGGTCGCGTGCTGCTCATTGCAGGTCTTGGCAATCCCGGCTCTCAATATGCCTATAACAGGCATAATATTGGTTTTATGGCGGCGGATGAAATACACCGCCGCCATAATTTTTCGCCTTGGGCGAAAAAGTTTCAGGCACTCATCGCCGACGGCATGATCAACGGCGAAAAGATAATTCTGATCAAACCGCAAACCTTCATGAATCTTTCCGGTCAGTCGATTGGTGAAGCCATGCGCTTCTACAAACTTGGCCTTGGCGATCTTACCGTTATTTATGACGAACTTGATCTCGCCGCCGGGAAAGTTCGTGTGAAGGTTGGGGGCGGTTCTGGCGGACACAATGGAATAAAGTCCATTGATGCACATATTGGCAAAGATTATCGCCGCGTTCGTATTGGTATAGATCATCCGGGTGTCAAGGAACTGGTCACACATCACGTGCTTGGCAATTTTGCGAAGTCGGACTCCGAGTGGCTGGAGCCAGTGCTCGATGCGATTGCTGTCAATGCAGACTATATCGTCAAAAAAGACGATGCTGGCTTTATGAATCGCGTTGCTCTGGCCACCGGCAGAAAGCCCGAGAAAACACAAGTTGAAAAGTCTGTTGCAAAACCGGCCAGTCAAAGCCATATCCGGCAGGCTCGGGTTCAAAAACCGACAGTTAACATTCCAAAATCCGGCCCTATGGCCGACATGCTGAACAAGCTCTTCGGCAAGAAAGAATAAGGATCGCACATTATGGGTTTCAAATGCGGCATCGTTGGCCTGCCAAATGTTGGCAAATCCACGCTTTTCAACGCGCTGACAAAGACTGCCGCTGCCCAGGCTGCGAATTATCCCTTCTGTACCATCGAACCCAACACGGGTGAAGTTGCTGTGCCGGACCCGCGCCTGCAAGCAATCGCCAAGATTGGCAAGTCAGCGAATATAGTACCAACTCGTATCAGCTTTGTAGATATTGCAGGCCTCGTGCGTGGTGCTTCCAAGGGTGAAGGACTTGGCAATCAATTCCTCGCCAATATCCGCGAAGTCGATGCGGTCGTGCACGTGCTGCGTTGTTTCGAAGATGACGATATTACGCATGTTGAAGGCCGCATTGATCCCGTTTCCGATGCGGAAACTGTCGAAACAGAACTGATGCTCTCGGATCTCGAAAGCCTTGAGCGCCGCATCGTCCAGTTCAGGAAGCGCGCGAGCAGCAAAGATAAGGAAGCAATGACATTGCTTCCCGTGATGGAAGAGGCGCTCGCATTGCTTCAGGATGGCAAACCCGTCCGTTTCATGCTGAATGGCATAGCTGCCGAAGACCTTGAAATATTGCAGGGCCTGAATCTCCTCACGTCCAAGCCAGTGCTTTATGTTTGTAACGTAGCCGAGGAAGACGCGGCCACTGGCAATGAACACACCGAAGCGGTCGAAGAAATGGCCACTGCGCAGGGCGCAGAAACCGTCGTCATATCCGCAGCCATTGAAGCAGAAGTCGCTCAACTTCCCGAGGAAGAGGCCAAGGAATATCTGGACGCTATGAACCTTGATGAGCCTGGCTTGGACCGCCTTATCCGGGCCGGCTACAAGCTTTTGCATCTCATTACCTATTTCACAGTTGGTCCAAAGGAAGCGCGTGCCTGGACCGTTGAACGCGGTTCCAAAGCGCCTCAAGCGGCTGGCGTCATCCACACGGATTTCGAGCGGGGCTTCATTCGCGCGCAGACGATCGCCTATAATGACTATGTGACGCTTGGTGGCGAAGTCGCAGCCAAGGAAGCCGGTAAAGCCCGTGACGAAGGTAAGGAATATATCGTGCAGGACGGCGACATCATGCTGTTCCGCTTCAACACATAGAGGCAATGATGAGTGAACCCCGCTACGCATTTGAAGATTTTGCTGTTGGCAGCGAATGGCCGCTGGGTTCAAAGATCGTCGAAGCTGGCGAGATCATCGATTTTGCCAGCCAGTTCGATCCTCAACCATTCCATTTGGACGAAGCAGCAGGCAAAGCAAGCATCTTAGGCGGCCTTGCAGCGTCGGGTTGGCATACAGTCTCAATGTTCATGCGTATGATGTGTGACGCCTATCTCCTCGACTCGACCTCGCAAGGAGCACCAGGAATAGACTATGCGAGATGGCGTGCACCAGTACTTGCCGGTGACACGCTGACCGGCAAGACAACCGTCATCGAAAGCCGGGTATCCAAGTCCAAGCCTTCACTTGGCTTTGTGGTTTTACACCATAAAGTTTTCAATCAGGATGGCGTGCTCGTGTGTGAACTGCAAAACACCGGCATGTTTTCCTTGCGGGAGCCATTGGCATCATGAGCAACGACATTGAAGCCCACATCGGTGTCGAAATGGACCTGGGCAGCCATACATTCGGTGCGGAAGAAATTATTACCTTTGCCAAAAAATACGATCCGCAGCGATTTCACGTTGATCCCGAAGCTGCCAAGCATAGCAATTTCGGCGCGCTTTGTGCATCAGGTTGGCACACGACAGCCATCTGGATGCGGCTTAACGTGGAGAGCATGAAAGCCCTTATTAAAGAGGCTATGAAGCGCGGCGAACAACCGCCAACATTCGGCCCCTCGCCCGGATTTGAGAACCTGAAATGGTTGAAGCCGGTCTATGCCGGAGACACAATCCGTTTTACCCGAACCGTGAACAGCGTGCGTACACTTCAATCACGTCCCGGGTGGTCGATGATGCAGATGTCCTCAGCGGCCTATAATCAGAATGGCATCCGCGTGATGGAATTCGACAGCGCCGCTCTTATTGCCCTGCCTGACTAAGTCGCCACCAACATAAGACTTTGTTAGTGGCCGTCAAAATCGATCAATGTGCGAACGTTTACGCCAAGCGCCTCTAGTTTCTTTCGACCGCCCAACTCCGGCAGATCAATAACAAAACAGGCAGCGACGATATCGGCGCCCAGTTGTTGCAAGAGCTTTACTGCCGCTTCTGCGGTGCCGCCGGTTGCAATGAGATCATCGACAAGCAAAACTTTTTCGCCGGGGATAATGGCGTCCCTGTGCATTTCCATCTCGTCCAACCCATATTCAAGGCTATAGGCAATGCGCACAGTATCATGGGGCAGCTTGCCCTTCTTGCGGATAGGTACGAAGCCAGCTGATAACTGATGCGCCATCGCCCCGCCTATGATGAAGCCCCGCGCTTCGATGCCTGCAATCTTGTCGACTTTGCCGCCGGCATAGGGATGGACCAATTCATCAACGGCACGGCGGAAGGCTCGCGCATTGCCAAGGAGGGTTGTAATGTCACGAAACATGACACCCTGTTTTGGATAGTCCGGAATGTTCCGGATGGAATTGACCAAGGTCTGCTTCAGACTTGAATCCATCTCATGATTCCTTTGTTTCTTTGCCATGCCCACAAAAGAAAAGGGCGCATTGCGCCCCTTCCACGATCAATACTATCAACCGCTCAATGCGGAACGTCAGACCAAATCCGGCGCTTGGCCAGATAAACCAGACCCGCAAACAAGATCAGAAAGATCATGACGCGGAAGCCGGTCTTCTTGCGCTCTTCCAGATGCGGCTCAGCAGCCCACATGAGGAACGCTGCGATATCTTGTGAATATTGCGACAAGGTCGCTGGCGAACCATCATCATAGGTCACCTGTCCGTCTTGCAGAGGCTGTGCCATTGCAAGCGATTTGGCGGCAATGAAGTAGGGATTATAGTGCGTTCCCTCTGGAATCTGCATGCCTTCCGGCGGCGTCTGACCATAACCCGTCAAAAGCGCGTGGATATAATCCGGACCACCTTCCTGATATTGAACCCACGGTGCGATGTCATACAGGAATTGCGGGAAACCGCGTTCAACTGAACGGGCCTTTGCGATCAGCGAAAAATCGGGCGGAGCAGCGCCACCATTGGCGGCGGCGGCAGCTTGAACATTTGGAAATGGCGATGGAAAATGGTCGGCAGGAATAGCCTTGCGGTTAACAATCTCACCATCGGCATTCGGTGCATCCGGCACTTCATATTCGGCAGCGAAGGCTTTTACCTGAGCTTCGTTGTAACCCAACTCTTCCAGAGCGCGGAATGGAACCAAGCTCATGGAATGGCAGGCCGAGCAAACTTCCTTGTATATTTTCAAGCCGCGCTGCAGTTGCTGCTTGTCATAATATCCAAAGGGGCCGGAAAAGGTCCACTTCATTTCTTCCGGATGCTTGATCGGGAAATGCGTTGGCTCCGCTGCGTGGTTAGCTTCTTCTGCCGCCTTCGCACCACTGAAAGCCAGCATTGTACCGAGACCGGCAGCGGCAAGACCGAGGAGGATTTTTTTCATGGTTGAGTCCTTCACGATTCTCAGGCCCTGGTTTCCGAAGCAGTGGTTGCACCAGCTAGCTGCTCACCACTCTTGGTTTTGGCAAGTACGGCTTCCGTAATTGAATTCGGCAAGCGGCGCGGCGTCTCAATCAACCCCAGCAAAGGCATGATGATGATGAAGAAGCCAAAGTAGTATGCCGTTCCGATCTGTGAGAAGACCGTATAGAGGCCTTCAGCAGGACGTGAACCGAGCCAGCCGAGAATGATTGCGTCAATGACGAACAGCCAGAAGAATAGCTTGTACCAAGGACGGTAGACAGCAGAGCGAACTTTAGACGTATCCAGCCAAGGCACCAGGAACAGGATCGCAATGGAACCGAACATGGTCAACACGCCGCCGAGCTTCGAGTCGATTGGTCCGATGTTGAAGGTGATGGCACGAAGCATCGCGTAGAATGGCAGGAAGTACCACTCAGGAACGATATGCGCAGGCGTCTTCAACGAGTCCGCTGGAATGTAATTATCCGGATGACCGAGATAGTTAGGCATGTAGAATACGAAGTAAGCGAAGAGGATAAAGAAGATGCAAAGACCGAAAGCATCCTTGACCGTCGCATATGGCGTGAACGCGACTGTATCGGTCTTTGACTTGACTTCGATACCCGTGGGGTTCGTCTGACCGGTAACATGCAGCGCCCATACGTGGAGAACGACTACACCGGCAATCATGAACGGCAGAAGGTAATGCAGTGAGAAAAACCGGTTCAGTGTAGGGTTATCGACAGCAAAACCACCAAGCAGCAGCTCCTGAATAGGATTGCCGATAACCGGGAAAGCCGTGAAGAAGCCGGTGATAACCGTAGCACCCCAGAACGACATCTGCCCCCAGGGTAGAACATAACCCATGAAAGCTGTTGCCATCATCAAAAGCAGGATGATGACACCTAGTATCCACAATAGCTCGCGCGGAGCCTTGTAAGACCCGTAGTAAAGACCGCGAAATATATGAATGAACACCGCAAGAAAGAACATCGAAGCGCCGTTCGAATGCAGATAGCGCAGAAGCCAGCCAGAATTGACATCGCGCATGATCTTTTCAACGGAGTTGAACGCAAGCCCCGTGTCTGCGGCATAATGCATGGCCAGCACGATGCCTGTAATGATCTGCGAAACCAGCATCAATGCCAGAATACCGCCAAAGGCATAAGCATAGTTGAGATTGCGCGGAACCGGGTAAGCTACAAAGCTATCATAAAGCAGACGCGGCAACGGCAGTCGCGCATCAAACCATTTTTCGATACCGGTATTAGGCGTATAGGATGAATGTCCACCGCTCATGTCGTGTCTCCCCGTAAAACCTTAGCCGATTTTGATGACGGTGTCGGAAATGAATGAAAGCGGCGGAACCGGCAGGTTCTCCGGCGCAGGGCCCTTACGGATACGTCCGGCCGTGTCGTAGTGCGAACCATGGCATGGGCAGAACCATCCACCAAAGTCGCCCTGCTGACCAAGTGGAATACAGCCGAGATGGGTGCAAACCCCCACCATCACCAGCCAGTTTTCCTTTTCCTTGACTGCAGTACGATCAGCATCTGTCGCCTGTGCGTCACTCGGCAGATTGGCGTTGCGCGCAATTGGATCCTTAAGCTCGCTGAGCTGTACAGCTTTGGCCTCTTCGACTTCCTTGGGCGTACGATTACGAATGAAGATCGGCTTGCCGCGCCATTTTACTGTCAGCGACATACCCGGCGTTAAGGCTGAAACATCAACTTCGATGGACGAGACTGCCAGCGTGGAGGCGTCCGGGCGCATCTGGTCGATAAAGGGCCAAGCAAAGGCGCCTACACCGACCGCACCGGCCATACCTGTCGCAATATAGAGGAAGTCACGCCGTGTCGGCTCGGTCGTATCGTGTGCGCTCACGGGGCCTGGTCCTTTCCGAATAACAACGCAGCTGGAGCCCCCGCTTTATCAACAATAGCAGACTGGCCCATATTAATGAGCCTCGCGGAATCCCCAACATATCGGGTGGTTTCTAAGCGTGTCGCAGGGGCTTGTCCAGCCTGACAAAGCCACAAGGGCAGGATGTCGCAGGGATAAGCTTGGTGGTCTTATTCTAACATTCGCATCTCATTTCGATCATGCTTGTTGCGAATGTTGGAATCGGCAAGACCACCGATAAGCATATGATTCCAGTAGAGTGATTTGATATTCGCACCGGAGTTTGCAGCTGGACCGGATGCAAATATCAAATTCATCCCACAAGCGTTAATCATGAGCGATAAACCCGCCTGACTGCCGCGCCCAGAGACTGGCATAAATCCCATTCGCCGCGATGAGTTCTTCGTGCTTGCCTGTTTCCACAATGCGCCCCTCGTCCATCACGACCAAGCGATCCAATGCGGCAATGGTCGAGAGTCTATGGGCGATAGCGATGACCGTTTTTCCCTGCATCAATTGGTAAAGACTCTCCTGAATGGCCGCCTCAACCTCGGAATCAAGCGCGGAGGTGGCCTCGTCCAGCACCAAAATGGGAGCGTCCTTCAGCATGACACGCGCAATTGCGATGCGCTGCCGTTGCCCGCCGGAAAGCTTCACGCCACGCTCTCCAACATGTGCGTCCAGACCCTTTCGACCCTTCTGGTCACTTAAATCATCAATGAAAATATCGGCTTGTGCATTTTTAACTGCCTTTTGCAAAAGCTCTTCGGATGCGTCCGGCCTGCCATACAGAATATTGTCTCGCACGGAACGATGCAGTAGCGATGTGTCTTGCGTGACCATACCGATATTGGCGCGCAGGGAATCCTGCGTAATGTTCGCTATGTCCTGCCCGTCAACGATAATTTTACCGCCTTCGAGATCATAAAAACGCAAAAGCAAATTAACGAGCGTGGACTTTCCCGCTCCCGAGCGCCCTACCAGCCCCACTTTCTCACCCGGTCGAATGGACAGTGACAGGTCATTAGTGACCGATCTGGCGCTGTCATAGTGAAACCGGATATTTTCGAAGTTAATCGAACCTTGCGGCACCACCAATTCTTGTGCATCTTGTTTGTCGAGCACAGTCACAGGCTTTGCCAGTAGCTCTTTGGAATTTTGTATCGTGCCGTAGTTGCGCAAAAGGCCATTCAGATTAGCCATCATCCGGGTCAGCAACATGCTCAGGCGCAGCACCAGCCCCAGAGTAAAAGCCACTTCGCCCGATGAGATTTCCCCGGCCAGCCACAGGTCTATCGACACATAGGCAACTGTGCAGATCATAATTCCGCTGGTAGAGGCCAATGAAATGCGAATGCCGCTCAGGCCACGCGTCAGCGTGGTGATAGCCTGTAACCAACGATCCATGCCCTGACGGATATAGGCATCGTCGCGGCTTGCAGTACCAAACAGTTTCAATGTCTGGATATTGCTATAACCATCCACGAGTTGACCCATCGCAACTGAGCTGCTTTCCGCCGTTTCACGGGCCGCCCGGCGCACACGCGGCAGGAAATAACGCGCGGTCAAACCAAAAACAGCAAGCCATGCGATCACCACAGATGCAAGGCGCCAATCCAGCCGCCCGATCAGAAAGAGCGTAGTGGCGCAGTAGACCACGCTGAACCAGACGGCTTGGAGCAGCGTCACCATGAAATCGCCAAGCGCCTGCCCGGTAGCCCAGACCTTCGTAACAATACGACCGGAAAAATCATTCTGGAAAAACGACAGGCTCTGACGGTAGACTATGCTGTGAGCTTGCCACCTCACGAGATTGTTGAAGCCGGGAACAATTGCCTGCTCCTCAACAAGCGCCGCAAGTGAAAGTACCAGCGTACGACCAATCAACACCGCCAAAAGCATGAGAAAAAGCGCTATCCCATGTTTGTCGATTAATCCGTCCCATCCTTCAACGCGATCCGCCGAAGAGAGGATATCGATGATTTTGCCGACAAACCAGAAAAGCCCTGCTTCAAAAAAGGCGATAAGCCCGCCACAGACAAGCATCGCAAGAAACACATATTTCTGCTGCCGGACGTAGAACCACATAAATGCCAATGTGTGGTTTGGAACACGGTCCGCCGGAGCTTTGGCGTAGGGATCAACCCAGCTTTCGAAAAGGGCGAACAGACGCTTCATGCAAACCACATCAGTTTGGAATCCTTGCGGTTTGTTAAAACCAAACAGCCGTAACAAATGACGACCGGCGGAGTACTTTCCGTTGAGTCCCGGCGGTCGTCAAATTAAACTTGGTTCACTCTACTGTCTGCCAGAGCGAATTTGCTCTAATCATCCATTCCCAGGAAGCCTCCGGACTGGCGCGCCCACAGATCGGCATAAATACCGCCAGCTGCGATAAGCTCATCATGACTGCCGCTTTCTACAATCTGCCCTTTGTCCATGACAACGAGACGGTCGAGTGCTGCAATGGTAGAAAGCCTATGCGCGATGGCAATAACTGTCTTGCCCTGCATCAGGCGATAGAGATTGTCCTGAATTGCGGCTTCCACTTCTGAATCAAGAGCCGATGTCGCCTCGTCCATGATAAGAATAGGTGCGTCTTTGAGCATTACGCGGGCAATTGCAATGCGCTGACGCTGTCCGCCAGAAAGCTTGACGCCGCGCTCGCCCACATGAGCGTCGAAACCACGACGCCCCTTCGGATCGGAAGCCGCTTCAATAAACGAATCTGCCTGCGCGTTCCTGACCGCTTGCCTCATCAGTTCTTCCGAAGCATCTGGTCTTCCGTAAAGCACATTGTCTCTGATTGAGCGATGCAGCAATGATGTGTCCTGAGTGATCATCCCGATATGTTCGCGCAGCGAATCTTGTCGGACTTTCGAAATATCCTGCCCATCAATCGTGATTCTGCCGCTTTCAAGATCGTAGAATCGCAACAGGAGATTGACGAGCGTGGACTTGCCCGCGCCGGAACGTCCGACCAATCCGATTTTCTCACCTGGCTTGATATCAAGAGACAGCCGATCAATAACGCCGGCTCCCTTGCCATAGTGGAAACCGATTTTATCAAAGGTGATAGCGCCGGCTCGTACATCAAGGTTGGGAGCATCAGGCACATCCATGACCAATCGGGGGAGCGATATGGACGTAATACCGTCTTCCACCGTACCGATGTTTTCGAACAGTGCCGACATTTCCCACATGATCCACTGCGACATGCCGTTAAGGCGAAGCACGAGACCTATACCCACTGCCACAGCACCGACTGTGATCGCTGCCCCAAGCCAAAGCCAGATCGCTATGGCGCTTACGGAGAACAATAACAGGCAGTTCATCGCATACAGAGTCACATGAAAGCCGGTCACCATGCGCATCTGGCGATAAGCTGTCGACAGGAAATCCTGCATCCCTTCGCGGGCGTAGCTTTCCTCCCGTTTGGAATGGGAGAAAAGCTTGACCGTCGCAATATTGGTATAACTGTCGACAATCCGGCCCGTCATTGACGAACGGGAATCTGCTTGTGCTTTAGATGCAACCTGCAATTTTGGGATGAAATACCACATCAGGCCTATATAGGCCATCAACCAGAGTAGAAACGGCACCATCAGTCGCAAGTCGGCCGCAGCAGCGATAATGAGGGTCCCGGTGAAGTAGACGATTACATAATTAAGCACATCGAGCAGTTTCATCACCGCTTCACGGACCGCCAGAGAGGTCTGCATCAGCTTGGTCGAAATACGTCCAGCAAACTCATCCTGAAAAAAAGTCATTGATTGGCGAACCATATAGCGGTGCACCATCCACCGGATTCGCATTGGATAGTTGCTCAAAAGGGTCTGATGAATAACCAGCGAATCCAGAAGTACGATACCTGGCATTGCTATAAGCACAACACCCGCAAGCAATGCGAGTTTCCACCCCTCATCCGCGATGAATGTTTCCCGCGAATGATTCGACAACCAATCGACGATGTTGCCCAGAAATGCGTACATGGACACTTCGAGAACAGCGATCAGCGATGTGCACACCGCCATAACGGCAAGCCATGGCCAGACACCACGTGTGTAGTGCAGACAGAACGCAATTAGTGTTTTGGGCGGCTCACTCGGCTCAGCAGTGGGAAATGGCTCAAGCCTGTCTTCAAACCAGCGGAACATTGTCGGACCTCTTTTGGGATCGGCAAGAAATTATACCGGCATGAATTGCCGGAGCTGATTGGTCAGTAAATCGCCAACCATGAGAACGAATGCGGTTTGTGTCTTAAAAACTAGATCGTATAAATTGACCCCACGCCGCCTGCGAAACCGGCCACAGCTTCCATTGGTGAAACTATCCGGCTTGGAAGAAGTCGGAAAAATTCGGTCATCGACACCTCCAAATTTTGCTCAAGCGTTGCGGTGCAACCCCTATAGCGATTATGAACGTCAAAAGCGAGAGGCCAATCTGCGTAACGGCACTTCGTTCAGCCAATTGTTGCCCATGGAGCACGCCACACTTGACCGATAATAGTTTGAACCTGCGAGTAGCGCTCTATCAGCCTGACATTCCCGGTAATACCGGTACCATATTGCGGATGGCCGCTTGTTTTGGCATCGGCGTTGACGTGATCGAGCCTGCAGGCTTTGACATTTCCGACCGTTCACTCAAACGCGCAGGTATGGATTATCTGGAACAGGCAGCTCTGACCCGCCACTCGAACTGGCAGGCATTTCAAGAATGGCGGCTGGGTGAAAATCGCCGATTGCTTCTATTCTCGACCAAAGCGGCTACGCCCTACACAGAATTTTCATTTCAACCCGGTGACATTCTGCTGCTGGGGCGAGAATCATCGGGTGTCCCGGATGAGGTTCACCAAGCGGCAAATTCGCGACTAATAATTCCCATGGTTGAAGGCGCTCGGTCGTTGAACCTCGCATTGTCCGCCGCAATTGCCACAAGTGAAGCGCTCCGGCAATTACAGTCCGGATTGAAAACCGCCGGTCACTAAGACCGGCGGTTTACTCAGAGATTAATCCAGCTGAACCGGCTTACCGCCTTCCCACTTGTAGAAAACAAAAGCTGGTGTTGTCAGATCGCCAGTTGCCGAGTAGGCAAGATCGCCAACAACTGTCGGCAGTGCTTCGCCCGACTTTATCTTGGCAGCAACTTCCGTTGGTTCTGACGAACCTGCCTTTTCAATGCCAGCAGCTATAACCTGCAAGGCAGCATAGGCGTTGAGCGTGAATGCTTCAGCCGGGATATTCTTGGCTGTAAGTGCTTCTACAATTTTTGCGGCGGCAGGATTCTTTGTTGGATCAGCACTATTCGTGAATAGTGTACCAGCAGCAGCCTCACCGCCAATGGCCCAATATTCAGTGTTTGAGAGGCCATCGGGGCCAATGAGCTGTGCTTTGATGCCCTGATCCGACAACTGGCGGGCAATCAGACCGCCTTCCGCGTGATAACCACCGAAGTAAATCACATCGGCTTTCTCAGATTTGATACGGGTAATGAGTGCGCTGTAGTCCTTCTCACCGGCATTGATGCCTTCGAAAACGACCTCGGTTACACCGCCTTTATTGAGAACAGCCTTCAGACCGTTGCCAATACCAGTGCCGTAAGGCGTCTTGTCATAGATAATGGCAATGCGCTTGTCTTTGAAGTTGTCGAGAATGTATTTGCCAGCGACATCGGCCTGCTGATCATCCCGTCCGCAGGTACGGAATACGGTCTCCAAACCACGGGTTGTCAGTTCCGGCGTCGTGGCAGTCGGTGTAACCATCACAATGCCATTTTCGGCCAGCACATCGGATACGGGCATTGCCACGCCGGATGTTACCGGACCAACAACAAACTTGATGCCTTCACCCACCACCTGGTTGGCCACAGAAACACCCTGCTTCGGCTCGCCTGCGTCATCAAACACCTTGGTTACAATCTTTTCACCCTTGATGCCGCCAGCCGCGTTGATTGCCTCGGCCGCGCTCTCAACGCCATTTTTGACCTGCAAACCGTAAGCGGCAACGGGGCCCGTGACCGGCGCGATGATACCCACAATGATGTCAGCGCGGGCAAATGATGTCATTGCCATCACGGCTGCCAGAGCCACTCCAGAGATTAATGATAAACGCATATTATCCTCCAATTATTGTGCGTCCCGGAAGATTCTCCGGTGCTGGAAAAAGTTCTACTGGCTTTAAAATAGACTGTCAGCACGATTCATTGGAATTAGCGAGAAATCGCCTAAAAACTCGAAATAATTTGAAAATACGGATGATTTTGGTCAAAACCCGATCAATTTATTGAAGAATCCATCAATTTTATTGTTGTTTGGTGCCAAAATGCCAAAATGTGACTTAGTCAGCATTCGGCAGTCGCCGCATGGTAAACTCAATTATATCTCCCGGACGCTCATACCAGCTTTCGATCTCGGTCCAATATGCAGCCTTTGGATATTGAGCGAACCACTCCTTCGCTTTTTCGCGCGCTGCCAGTCGCGGAAGCTTAAAACTCTCGCGAACGAACGCACCGCGCTGCAACCCAACATCTTCACGGCTTTGCCTCAATCTCTTGCGCAGCCCGTCGAGAGGCGGTTTCGGAAACTGCGATTTGGGTGCTCTGGAAACCATACTCGTATCCTCACTGAGCCCTACACCTGATAGATTAAGTGGAGGGCCGCCGAAAAACGAGTCATTTTTTGTGCATTTGCGAATTGGGTAAACGGCTTTGTCTTTTGGCTGTAATCTGTTGTGCTATTGTTCGGGCAAACAAGGATTCTCATCTCATGGACCGTCCCGACATACCCGCCATCCTTCCCGAAAAGCTCGAAGAGAAGAAAACTGCAGCAACGGCCTGGTTTACCGAACTACGCGACAAGATTTGCGCAAGTTTTGAGTTGTTGGAAGACGAGTTGGAAGGCCCCCTGTCCGATCGCACGCCTGGCCGCTTTAAACAAACGCCCTGGAAGCGTGAAGGCGATGGCGGCGGCGGAACCATGTCGGTCATGCATGGCCGTGTTTTCGAAAAGGTCGGCGTTCATATTTCAACAGTTCATGGCGAATTCAGTCAAGAATTCCGCAAACAAATCCCGGGCGCTGACGAGGACCCGCGTTTTTGGGCGTCGGGAATTTCATTGATTGCCCATCCGCAAAGTCCTCTCGTGCCTGCCGTGCACATGAACACGAGAATGGTAGTGACCACCCGCCAATGGTTCGGTGGAGGAGCGGATCTGACGCCTGTTCTGGAACGTAAGCGGCAATCAGATGATTCTGACACTGTGGCGTTTCACAAAGCGATGAAATTTGTTTGCGACAAGCATTCCGCAGTCGCCAACCATGAAAAATTCAAATCCTGGTGTGACGAGTATTTCTACCTGCCGCACCGTAACGAACCCCGTGGCACCGGTGGTATTTTCTATGACTGGTTGCATTCATCCGACGAGAACGGCGGATGGGACGCGGACTTCAATTTCACGCGCGATGTTGGTCGGGCATTCTCGGTTGTTTATCCCTATCTCGTAAGGCAAAACTTCAATCAGGATTGGACTGATGCTGATCGACAGGAGCAACTTGTCCGGCGTGGTCGCTATGTCGAGTTCAATCTGCTTTATGATCGCGGAACAATCTTTGGATTGAAGACCGGAGGTAATGTCGACTCTATTCTTTCATCCATGCCCCCAACGGTGAAATGGCCATAATAGGAGTTTTGGGGGATCAATTCGGGTTTTGATGCGTTATAATCCTCACCGTTGTGAAAAGAGTGCCTGTGAGCACTCGCAATAGGGAGAGAGGCCATGAAAGAACTTCATTGTATTGTTCCCGGCTGCCAGTGGCACACACGTCACGACACGGATGCTGAAATCATACGTCGAACCACTGACCATCTGCGCGAAACCCATGGTGAGACAACCATTCGCGAGTCTATGCTGGAAACAATCAAAGCCAATATCCAGCCTGAAAAGGGCAAGGCGGCCTGACCATCTTGCTTACTCTGTAGCGGCAATCTCCGGTATGCGTGCTAAAAGTGCGTCGCGGTCCAGCGCGAAGCCGGAGTTGACCCACTCTTCTTCGAGCTGCCGTTGAATTTGACCAATTGCCGGTCCCTTGAGTCCGCTTGCAGCAACAATGTCCCCGCCGGAGAGCGGAAATTTAGGCCGATTATAGTCCGCAATATAGTCGAGCTGTTTGGACAATAGCCCAGCGCGCATCATTGCGCCGTTATCTGCCATTGCTTGAGCACGTGCGCTGACGATTGCCAAGCGCAGCCTGTCTTCCATGCCTTGGACGTTGCTGCGATACAGTTTTTTGGCAAAACCGGTTTCAGATATTTCCGCAGCAGGCAGGGTCGTATCTGCCCAGTTTTCGAGCCGCTCACGCTCGCTATTTGACAGCTTAAGCCTTGCTGCCATCTCGGCTATACGGCCCGCATCTGGCGGAACAATGCTGGCTAGGCGCAATATAGGATCGACCTCCCACCGCAAATCCTGCTCGGTATCAACAAGGCCGTGGATCGTATCAATGCCCCATTTCTCACTTTCCGGTAGCACCGCCGTCAAAACACCGGCCTGCCGCATCCACAATAAAGCCCGCGAGGGATCCGGAGCCGCAAAAAGTTTCTTGAGTTCTGACCAGGTTCGCTCAGCCGACAATTGTGCGAGGCCATCCTTCAAACGCGCACAGGCTTTCAATCCTTCGCTTTCAGGACGACCTTTTCCATACCACGCAAAGAAACGGAAAAACCGTAATATACGGAGATAGTCCTCGCGGATACGTTGCTCAGGATCCCCGATAAAACGAAGCGTCTGGCTTTCTATATCTGCAATACCGCCCACCAAATCTGTAATTGTGCCGTCGGCGTCAGCATAAAGCGCGTTGATACTGAAATCACGGCGCTGGGCATCTACGAGCCAGTCGCGACTAAACGCTACCTCGGCATGTCGCCCATTCGTACTCACGTCGGCGCGCAGACTTGTCACTTCATAGGGCTTGCCGTGACTTACAACCGTTATCGTTCCGTGATCAATGCCGGTTGGGATCGCTTTGAAGCCTGCACTCGTTGCTCGTTCAATCGTCATTTGCGGTAAACATGTCGTCGCAATGTCAATATCGGATACGGTTTGATTGAGCAGGGTGTTACGCACAGCGCCACCAACAATGCGCGCTTCTTCGCCACCGGAAGACAGCACAGCCAGCAATGATTGCAATGAAGGTTCATTCAGCCAATCTGCCTTACCGGCGATGGAAATCATCTTGCTCACGCATAGAGCCTTTCATAAAGCGTTCTAATAATACCTGCGGTCACGCCCCATATAAAGCGGTCTCCAAACGGCATTGTATAGTAATAGCGTTCCTTGCCCTGCCACATTCGGCTCTCACGGCGATGATTGGCAGGGTTCATCAAGAATGACAAAGGTACCTCGAAAACATCCGCCACTTCATCCGGGTTGGGAATGAGGTCAAAGGGCGGATAGACCAACCCGATTACAGGCGTGATCGAATAGCCTGTCGTGGTCAAATAACGGGGAAGACGACCTATCAACTCCACGTTGCGGCGTTCCAATCCAATTTCTTCTTGGGCCTCGCGCAACGCCGCCGTCTCTGCTTCATAATTGTCTTCCGGGTCGATTGCTCCTCCCGGAAACGCGACCTGTCCGGAGTGTTTTCGCATATTTGCATTTCGCAATGTCAGTATAACATTGGCCTCCGCACCGCGATCGACAATCGGCACAAGCACTGCCGCATCCCGCAACGGATTGGCAGCAATCAGCACATCAAGTTCGGGATTGAGAATATGGTCGCCATGGTCGACGTTCACATCCTGATTGCCCTTGAGACCCACGCGCTGTGCAAACGACTGCGCTGAAAACCCTTCAATAAAAGCCGTTTGTTCAGTCATAGGCTTTGTTTCTCAAGTTCACCGGCAGGCATGATGGGGAAGACTGCGCCGTTCGAACGAACTGCAAACATGGTCTTGCCGTCAATTTCAATCTCTTCACCATAATTCACCAATTCGTACATTACGGGCCGCGCAAGCAGCGCCTCAAGGCGCCCCCGCACAAGCAAATAGGGTTTCAACCCACCATTATCCTCATCGATAACAAAGCGAAGCGGATTGTTCGGGCCAGCCTCCACTACATCGCCGACATTGGTGCGGAACGTCATGATTTGAGCGCCCGCTGCGCTCGCCACATTCAGTTCAACCGCGAGAAAATGTGCATCCTCAACGCGAATGCCAACCTTCTCTACAGGGGTAACGAGATAGGTTTTGCCATCTTCATCTTTGCGCAAAACTGTAGAAAACAACCGGACGAGCGGTTGCCTTCCAATAGGCGTCCCCAAATAGAACCACGTCCCATCGGCCTTTATCTCCATGTCAAGATCGCCGCAAAAATCCGGGTTCCATTTGTCAACGGGTGGCAGTCCCTTTTCTGAAACCGCCGCACGCGAGATCAAAGCTTCGAGCCCTGCAGCGTCTCCCGGTAGGTTCGTAGATTTTGCCATGGCCGGACCTTTTTTCTGTATACGTCACGAAATAGTCAACGTTGGACCGCTTGTCAGCATGTCATAGTGATTTAGATTCATTTAAGAAAGAGTCTGAGCAGATACCAGTTAAGAGGTGACCCCATGAGTGTGATTAAACCTGAGGTATCGGTCGACCCGAAAGAGATGGTCGCAGAGGCTGAAAAGGCGCTCGCAGATATCGCCAGCGTAAAAGCGGGTATTGGCAAAGTCATATTCGGGCAGGAAAGCGTCATCGAACGAACACTTGTTGCGCTTTTGGCCGGTGGACATGCTCTTCTTGTCGGGGTGCCGGGCCTCGCAAAAACAAAATTGGTCGAGACATTGGGCACAGTGCTTGGCCTTGACGAGCGCCGCATTCAATTCACACCAGACCTCATGCCTTCTGATATTCTTGGTTCAGAAATCATGGAACAGGACGAGCACGGCAAGCGGACTTTCCGCTATGTTAAAGGTCCAGTTTTTGCGCAATTGCTCATGGCAGACGAAATCAATCGCGCATCGCCTCGTACGCAATCTGCGCTGCTGCAAGCAATGCAGGAATATCATGTAACGATTGCAGGCGAACGCTATGATTTGCCGCAGCCCTTTCATGTGCTGGCAACGCAAAACCCACTGGAACAGGAAGGCACCTATCCGCTTCCGGAAGCTCAGCTCGATCGGTTCCTCATGCAAATCGATATTCTTTATCCGGAACTTGAGGCTGAGAGGCAAATCCTTCTCGCGACCACCGGCACAACAGAAGCTGTTGCGACGAAAATCATCGATGCCGAGCGCCTCCGCGCCATGCAAAACCTTATTCGGCGGATGCCGGTTCCCGAAGGCGTGGTCAATGCAATCCTCACTCTCGTTCGGGCCGCACGCCCGGGTGCGGATAATGAGATAGCAAAGAAATTCATCTCGTGGGGTCCCGGCCCTCGTGCGAGCCAGGCCTTGATGCTCTGTGCAAGAGCACGGGCCCTTTACGATGGTCGTCTTGCGCCGTCGGTTGATGATGTAAAGGCGCTGGCTGAGCCAGTACTACAGCATCGCATGGCGCTGACCTTTGCCGCCCGCGCCGATGGTATGAATGTCCGGGACGTCATTGGAAACCTGACAAAGGCCACGCTCTGATGGCAGCAATTGGCGCGCAGGTCCAAAAGACTGGCACGGGCGATGCGCTTGCGCGCGCCCGTCAGCGCGCCGCGCTTCTGCCTGATCTGCTGGTTGAAGCCCGCCGGATTCTCAATACCGTCAATACTGGATGGCATGGCCGTCGCAAGAGCGGGGTTGGTGAAAGCTTCTGGCAATTCCGGCCCTATACGGAAGGAGAAGCCATATCGCGCATCGACTGGCGCCGCTCAGCTCGTGATGACCGCACTTACATTCGTGATCAGGAATGGGAAGCAGCCCATACGGTTTGGTTATGGGCAGACCCCTCACCTTCGATGCTGTTCAAATCCGAGCAGGCTCAAGCATCAAAAGAATCGCGTGCGCTTGTCATGATATTGGCTCTGGCGGAGCTGTTGTCACGCAGCGGCGAGCGGATCGGCTTTCCGGGTGTGACCGACCCGACTTCCGCACGAAACGGCGCTGAACGTTTGGCCACCTCCCTTGCGCATGCGGGTAATCTCAGCGCCAAACCAGATCTCAGTCGTATCAAACGCTTTTCGGAAGTCGTGCTCGTCAGCGATTTTCTTGATCCTGTCGATGAAACAATCGCTACTCTGGAAAAGCTGGCTCATTCAGGTGCACGTGCTCATTTGATCGAAGTTTATGATCCTGCCGAAGAGGATTTTCCTTATCGGCGCAGAACCGAATTCGTCGATCCAGAAACGGGGTCCTCACTGACATTTGGCAGAGCGGAGGATTATGCCGACGGATACCGCCGCCTGTTTTTTGCCCGACGCGCAGCATTAAGCGATTTTTGCAAGCGCATTGGCTGGAGCTATACTACCAATCGCACAGACAGGCTGGCATCCGAAGCACTCGTATCAGTCCATATGAATATGACTGCCAATGTGGGCTATCAAGGGGGGGCATCATGAATGCGCTTCCCTTGGCTTTTGGCGCGCCGTACCTTCTGGCTGGCCTCTTGGTTCTTCCTGTTATCTGGTGGCTGTTACGGGTGACGCCGCCGCGTCCGGTCCTGGAAATATTTCCACCGCTAAAGATACTCGCACAGCTAAAGCAAAAAGAAGAAACGCCCAACAAAAGCCCTTGGTGGATGACGCTTTTGCGTCTTTTGCTTGCCGCATTCATTATTCTGGCACTCTCCGAACCCGTATGGAACCCACGGCTTGAGACCATGTCAGGAAAGGAACCTGTTGCCATTGTGCTTGATAATGGCTGGTCTTCAAATGAGGAATGGACTGCCCGCAAGGAGACTGCTGAAAGACTGATTTCCGATACACAAAGCGATGGCGCACTGATCTATATCGTTGGGACGGCTGAAAAAGCGAATACCGATATCGGCCCCTTTGATGCCAATACTGCCTTGGAGCGGCTTCGTGCCTTGACTGTGCGGCCTATCCCCGTTGATCGCTCACAAGCTTTTGCCCGGCTTAAGGCAGTTTTAGCAGATACCAAAGGGACGCGGCTGGCATATCTTAATGATGGTGTGGATGAACCGCGAGCGGCAGAAGCAATCAAGTCACTTGAAGGCTCCGGCATTGCTTCCATGATCTGGTATCAACCATCGATAGCTTCCCTTGTTGCGATAAGGCAAGCGACGAATAATGCAAATGGCCTCACCGTCCGTATTGTCCGTTCAAGCATTGATACTAGCCGCAATGTGGTTACCGTTGGAGCATTTGACGAAAAGGGCCGGCGCATTGCCGACACGGGAATCGCATTCAACGCAGGTGAAACTGCTGCCGAAGGCGTAATAGCTGCGCCTTATGAGCTACGAAATGATTTTCATAGCTTGAGGATCGATGGCACTGCACAGGCTGGGGCTACTTATCTGATTGACGATAACAATAAGCGTCGCCGGGTTGCGTTACTTTCTGGATCTGAAGCAGACCTGTCGCAGCCCTTGTTATCACCGCTTTATTATATCTCTCGCGCGCTTGAGCCATTTGCCGATCTGCTCCGGCCGCGAAATTCCGAGCTGATCCGCGCTGTGCCGGAATTGCTGGAACAGAAGCCTTCTGTGATTATAATGGCTGATATTGGCAAGCTCCCGGCTGAAACTGAACAGACCTTGTCAGACTGGGTGAACAAGGGCGGCACGCTGATCCGCTTTGCCGGTCCGCGCCTTGCTGGTGGAAGCGAAGAAGACCCGCTGCTCCCAGTCAGGCTGCGCAAGGGCGAACGCTCCTTGGGCGGCGCATTATCGTGGAAAGAGGCTCAGCCTGTCGCATCTTTTCCGTCAAATGGTCCTTTCGCCGGTTTGCCTACACCACAAGACGTAACCGTGTCGCGGCAGGTGCTCGCCGATCCATCTTCCGACCTCTTTGAAAAAAGCTGGGCCAATCTTGCCGATGGAACGCCACTCGTTACCGGGGAAACACGAGGACGTGGGCAGCTTGTTCTTTTTCACGTTACTCCCGAAGCAACTTGGTCCAATCTTCCCATTAGCGGCAGCTTTGTAGATATGTTGCACAGGATTGTCTCTCTTTCGTCAAACGCCGGTACCATCGCACAGGATAGTGGCGCGAACAGCGCTCGAGCTTTGCCACCTTATTTGACGCTCAATGGCGATGGTGCGTTGATGCCTCCAAATCAGGACACCAAGCCGCTCATTACATCGGGTTCAAATCTGTCGGTGACATTTGAAAATCCGCCGGGCTTCTACGGTGTGGAAGACGCAATGACCGCGCTCAACCTTTTCAAACCTGACAGCGAGATCAATCCGCTCGCTCGTCCGGAACTTAACTTTCCCGTCACGACCGCACGCTATGCTGTCGATGAATCCATACCCTTGCGCGGACCACTTTTTGCTCTTGCCGCAGCTCTGTTGGCGCTTGATGCTCTGGCCATAATCTGGCTCGGGGGACATTTGCGCCGCCGACTTCGCACAACCGCTGCCGCATCACTGGCAATCCTCTTGCTGCCCGCTCTTATTGCCTTTGCACCTTCGCCTGCGCAGGCTCAACAAAATGACAGTAAGCCAGGTGACCAAGCCATCCTTGATGCTATCAATGTAACGCACCTGGCCTACGTCATTACCGGGGATGGGCCGACCGACGACATCAGCAAGGCGGGCTTGCTTGGTCTTTCCAAGGCTCTGGCTGACAGTACGGCATTGGAACCCGGCGATCCCATCGGTGTTGATCCTGCCCGAGACGAGCTTGCTGTCTATCCATTGATTTACTGGCCTGTCGATGCCGACGCTAATATGCCTTCCTCTGAGGCAATCGCTAAAATCAATGCTTACATGCAGCAAGGCGGTACTGTCCTGTTTGACACGCGCGATCAGGACGCGGCTGCATTCAATCTCGATAACTCAACGACGCCGTCTACCCAGAGGCTGCGGGACATTCTCTCAGGCCTGAATATACCGCCACTGGAACCCGTGCCCGGTGATCATGTTTTGACCAAAACATTCTACATTTTGCAGGATTTTCCCGGACGTTACCGCGGTAGCCCTCTTTGGGTCCAGGCATCGCTTAATGAGGATCGGCGTTCCGACCGGCCTGTCCGCGCTGGTGACGGCGTATCGCCCATTATCATCACCGGTAATGATTTTGCCGGAGCTTGGGCAATTGATGCTAATGGCGCGCCTTTATTGCCAACGATTCCAAACGATCCTGTGCAGCGTGTGCATGCTTTTCGGACCGGCATTAACATTGTCATGTATATGCTGACCGGGAACTATAAATCCGACCAGGTACATGTGCCAGACCTCCTCCTGCGACTGGGGAATTAGGCAATGTATATTTCAGTCGATTTCCAGCCACTCGTCTCCAATACTCTACTCATCCTTCTCATCGTGCCACTTGTAGCGCTGGCTTTGGCGGGCATATTCTTTCGCCAGCGCGGAAGTCTGATCCGGAGTTTGGCGGTAGCCGCTCTGATAGCAGCCCTTTTTAATCCGATCGTAGTCAACGAGGAACGCGAGCCGCTTAAAAGCGTGGTGGCGGTCATTGCGGATCGAAGCCAAAGTCAGGATATCGGCGCTAGATCCGCCGACACCGACGCTGCGCTTGCTCAAGTGCAGGCAGCATTGGCGAGACTGCCGCAATTTGAAGTCCGCACGGTCGAATCCGGACGCTCTGCTGAGAATGATGATGCCACGTCGACGCGTCTTTTTGGAGCCTTGAACGGCGCATTCCGCGATGTACCCCCTGCCCGCATCGGTGGCGCGATAATGATTACCGACGGGCAAATCCATGATATTCCAGCCAACAAAAGCGGTCTCGGTTTTAATGCTCCCGTGCATGGTTTGATTACCGGTACGCCCAATGAGATCGATAGGCGCATTCAATTTGTACGCGCTCCGCGTTTTGGACTTACCGGAAAGCCTCAACAGATTACCTATAAGGTAACTGGCGCCGGTGAGCCTCTGGGCGGTCGCGCAGGTGTGCGTGTGCGCGTCAATGGAACAGAAGTAAGCAGCCAGGACGCGATTATTGGCGAAGATATGCCGTTGGAAGTCACGCTTCCCCGTGCTGGCGTCAATATCGTCGAAATCATCGTCGATACCGTTCCGGGGGAGCTGACGGAGGTCAATAATCGCGCTGTAGCAATGATTGATGGTATTCGCGAGAACCTTCGCGTTTTGCTCGTTTCGGGCGAACCGCACAATGGCGAGCGCACGTGGCGTAATTTGCTCAAGTCAGATGCATCGGTGGATCTGGTGCATTTTACCATCCTGCGTCCCCCGGAAAAGCAGGACTCGACGCCGATCAACGAACTATCCCTGATAGCTTTCCCGACGCGTGAGCTGTTTGTTGAACGTATCACTGATTTTGATTTGATTATTTTCGACCGCTATCAGCATCGCGATGTGCTGCCGCTGCTCTATTACGATTATATCAATGATTATGTTCAGCGCGGCGGCGCGCTCCTGATTGCAGCCGGGCCAGAATATGCCGGCAACATGTCTATCGCCAATACACCGCTGCTTTCAGTTCTTCCAGCTGTTCCAACCGGCAATATTGAGGAAAGAGCATTCTATCCTCGTCTCAGTGAACAAGGAAAACGTCACCCCGTAACAAGGGGGCTTGAAGGCAGCACGCAAGAGCCACCAAACTGGAGTCGCTGGTTCCGCGTTATCGACGTGAATAAGCCCGAGGGCGAAGTGGTGATGAATGCTGGCGACCGGCCACTCCTCGTGTTGAACCGATTAGGCGAAGGGCGTGTCGGCATGTTCCTTTCCGATCAAGGCTGGCTTTGGGCGCGCGGCTTTGAAGGTGGCGGGCCTCACGCGGCGCTTTACCGGCGTATCGCCCATTGGCTGATGAAAGAACCCGAGTTGGAAGAGGAAGCGCTGACGGCAAAGGGCTCTGGGCGCAATTTGGAGATTCGCCGCCAGACAATGGCAAAAACAGCCGATCCCGCCAGTATTATCACTCCTTCGGGCAAAACCCAGTCTGTGCCTTTGGCCGAAACAGAACCGGGCGTTTTCACCGCATCTGTGCCCATGGAGGAAATTGGGCTTTACCAGGTGGCCAATGGTGATCTGACAACACTTGCGCATGTCGGCCCCGTCGACGCCCCTGAATTTGCAGACAATGTGTCCACAACAGCCAAACTTGATCCGCTGACCCGCGAAACTGGTGGTGGCGCTCGCCGTCTGCGTGAGAGCGCGGATCAAGCGTCAATTGAAATTCCGAACATTGTCGCATCTCGCGGCGCAGCCAGTGCCAGCGGTGATAACTGGATCGGACTTCGCCCAACCAATGAAACAGTTCTTAAAAGCGTAGACCGGCTACCGCTGTTTTCCGGATTTCTTGGACTTGCTGCAATGATATTTCTGCTCGGCGGAATGTGGTATCGCGAGGGAAAGTAGCGTCAGGCCACCGAAGCATGCCTGACCCTTCCCTGCACGTCTTTCAATGCGTGCGGAACAAGTTCACATGCTAAAAAGCGTGACGGCTCAACCGGCGCGGGCATAACAATTTGATGGCCTTCGATCCGCCTGAAACCAAAGGGCGCATAATAGGGCTCGTCTCCGACCAGAATTACCAACTTGTGACCGGCACGCCGTGCAGCCTCCATGCTTGTGCGCATCAAGGCCGCACCGATGCCTTGCTTTTTCCAGGCAGGACGCACTGCAAGCGGGCCAAGCAACATAGCCTTGGTTTGCCCAATCAGAATGGGAGTGAGCCGTACCGAACCCACGACGTGCCCGCCACTTGTGGCGACAAAAGAAAGGCTGCGATCATGCGGGCCACCCTCGCGAATACGATAAGCGGCACGAGTAAAGCGTCCGGGGCCGAAGGCTTCTTTGTTGATGTCTTCAATGGCAGTGTCATGCTCCGGTTCTTCCGGTGCGTAGGTTACGACATGGGACAGCATTCTGGGCATCTTCATATGGGAGTGGGACAGAACCTTCATGTTCAGAAGGCAAGACAGGACGTCCGCCGCTATTAGCGCCGGTCAGGGTTTCATCGTCGGATGAACAAAGTACCTGTCACAATTGTCTCCATTTTTCCTCGCTAACATTAAACCGGGGCGGCGTAAACCGGAAAAGTGTCATGGTTTCCGGCTATTGGCCGATTGTGACATTCCCGTCCCTAGCGATCGCCAGAGGAATGCGAATATCAGTTCCATGCATTAGCGACACACTGTTTACATTCATCGTTCTGGTTGCACGGTAAAAAATGCCTAGGTAAGCATCGTAATGCGAATATCCCGTGTCGTTACGGGCAACCTTGAAGGATGAACGAGATGGGTTTGTTAATTGACGGCGTTTGGCATGATCAATGGTATGACACCAAGGAAAGCGGAGGTCGCTTCATCCGCTCGGAGTCCCAGTTTCGCAACTGGGTAACGCCTGATGGCGGTGCGGGCCCAACCGGCGAAGCAGGATTCCAAGCCGAGCGTGGCCGTTATCATCTCTATGTTTCATATGCGTGCCCTTGGGCCCATCGCACTCTGATCTTTCGCGCCTTGAAGAAATTGCAGGACGTCATTTCTGTTTCTGTTGTGGATTACTACATGGGCAGCGAAGGCTGGACATTCTCCGAAAAAGACGGAGCCACGGCCGACCACCTTTTCGGCTACAGGCGTCTTCACGAAGTCTATACGCGCGCGGATATCAATTACTCCGGACGCGTTACTGTGCCCGTGCTGTGGGACAAAAAACAGAACACAATCGTCTCGAACGAGTCCTCTGAAATTATCCGCATGCTCAATTCTGCTTTCAATGAGTATGGTGATCCGGATTCTGATTTCTATCCGGAAGAATTACGCGGCGAGATCGATGCCATCAATGCGATTGTTTACCCCAACATCAATAATGGCGTCTATCGAGCCGGATTTGCCACAACACAAGAAGCATATGAAGAAGCATTCGCTCAGTTGTTTGGTGCACTGGACAAAATAGAGGTCAAACTCTCAAAGCAGCGCTATCTCGCTGGCAATCGCCTGACCGAAGCTGACTGGCGGTTATTTACAACGCTTCTACGCTTTGATCCGGTTTATGTCGGCCACTTCAAATGCAATCGACAACGGATTGCCGATTATCCCAATCTCTCAAATTACACACGTGAACTCTATCAGGTTCCCGGCGTCGCACAGACGGTCAATATGGAGCACATAAAAGGGCATTATTACAGGAGCCATAATACAATAAATCCGACGGGTATCGTCCCGCTTGGGCCTGAAATTGACTATGCGGCACCACATAATCGCAATCAGATGGCCTGAACTACCAGAGCAGGGGCGGCTCCAAGCCGTCAAATATTTCTGCGAGCCTTTGTCGTGTCGAGGGCGTAGTGTCTTGCGGCAAATCATCAAGCTTAAAAAACCCTGCCTCGGCAATTTCACGATTGGCGAGGAAGGGCGTCGCCTGCCGAAATGACCGGCAAACATAAAGTGCGACATGATCGCGCTTTGAGGCATGAGCATTATGATAGATGGCAAAAAGCTCGGGGCGCCCCGTCAGCTCAATATTGCCTTCCTCCATAAGCTCCTTGGCGAGGGTTTGTTCAACAGTATGGCCCGTTTCAACGCCGCCACCTGGAAATTGCCAGCCCGCAACATAGGTATGGCGGATAAGGAAAACTGAGTTGGTTGCCTCATCGAAAACGACTCCGCGCGCGCCCAGCGTCATGGGGCGGCGAAATAAAAAATAGATGTGAAAGAGGCGGAGCCGCCATCTAAAGTGTTTTTGTGCCATGCCATCCGGTTTTCAACGAGACTGTCAAACCGTGCGACGGTTCTATCACTGGATTCCTGCCTAATAGTCTCATAAAGCTGGAACCATGTTTCGTCTTGCACATATCTCCGATATCCATCTGTCACCCCTGCCAGCGCTTACCCTGCGTGAGCTGATTTCAAAACGTATCACCGGCTATATCAACTGGCGCTCAAATCGCAAAGGCATGATGACAGGTGGCACCTTGGAGGCGCTGACAGATGACCTCCTGACACAGCACCCGGACCATATCGCCGTCACTGGTGACCTGGTCAATCTTGCCTTGGATGAAGAACTCGAAACAGCACAGCGTTGGCTCAAAACGCTGGGTCGGCCGGAGGACGTTTCTGTAGTTCCCGGTAATCATGACGCATATGTTCCAGGTGCGTTGAAAAAGACGCGCCGCTACTGGGAAGCATGGATGCGAGGCGACAAGCAAGCGGCCGAAAACCTGCCTGTCGAATTTCCTTACCTACGCGTGCGCGGCGACGTCGCGCTTATTGGCGTATCTTCCGCACGCGCTACCGCCCCCTTCATGGCAACGGGCGATCTGAGATCAAAACAGGCAACGAAACTGGCCGAAATTCTTACAGAAACGGGTCAGCGTGGTCTGTTTCGTGTCATCATGATCCATCATCCGCCTATTCGCGGCGCAGCCCCTTCCCATAAGAGATTGCTTGGAATCGGACTTTTCCAGCGCATTGTCCGTCAGCACGGCGCTGAACTTGTTTTACATGGCCATACCCATCTTGCCACTCGTTACGAAATTAACGGGCCAAGCTGGACCGTTCCCGTCATATGTGTCCCTTCGGCAAGCCAGAGCTTCGCCGGCAGCCATAAGCCACCAGCTGCATATAATCTGTTTACGATCGAAAAAACCAATGTAGGCTGGTCATGCCACATGAAACAACGAAGCGTTATCGATGCCCAGATGACGATCCAAACTATACGTGACGATGACTTGTTAGCAGGAAGCTAGTTTCAAATGGGGTTGACTGGGTTGAACTAGAAGTAGTTCGAAACGCGGTCCCAAAAAAACACCACGAATGCTCCTGATCCAATGGCTGCTCCAATAAGGAACCAGTATGCCGCTGTAATAAATGAACTCAGACGAGATGGTTGTTTGATAGCAGGAAAGGTTACCGCAGGCTGCATGGATTGTTCGATCTGCCGTGTTTCTTTTACAGGTTTCGGCTCGATCAACCCGACCCGGCTGCCTTCCATCATTTGCCGTCTCTCGACAATTCGCTCGGCAATATAACGCGTTACCGCATCGGCGACAGGTCTTACCTCGGTGGACTCTGCGACGAGAATTCGGCCATTCCTCGTATCGCGAACAAAGCGATATGTACGTCGATCCCGGGCCATGGTGACATGCGACGTGACGTCGATCCATAAGCGCGGCTGCTGGCCTTTTGAAACAGCAAATTGCCACTGCGGATCATCAACTGGCACTTCGTCGAAAACCTCCTGCAAATCCTGGGCAAGAACTTCAATCCGGGCAAGATCAGCTTCTTTCGTATCGGTAAGAACATCGTTCCTATCCGCAGACGCAAGCTGCGCGCCACGCACTGCTTCTGAAAGGCTCAACCTGTCGCGTGGATTCGAATTCTCTTTCATCAATTCCTTCAAGCTGAAAATCGATCGGCGTGTGAACAAAATCCGGGCTCAATTATTAGCAATCATGCCACGCCAATGCACCTGAAACTTGTCAAAACAAGGCCAACCCTTTGACTTAAGCAAAGGATTGGCCCGAATTCATTAGCTGATAAAATTAAGCCGAAAAGGCTCTGTTCTGCTATTTTGCAATAATGCGATTTGCTGCAGAAACAATACCTTCCAGCGAAGCCGTCACAATGTTCTTATTGATACCGGCCCCAAAGATTTTTCCTGCTGGATGCTCGATTTCCATGTAGCTGATAGCCGCCGCATCTGAGCCATGCTGCAGCGAATGTTCAGAATAGTTCACCACCGACATTTTGAAACCGAGATAATGCGAAAGAGCATCGATGAAGCCATCAACAGGTCCGGTTCCCCTGCCCTCGATACGCTTGGTTTCACCATTGTCGGTTATCTCAGCTGAAAGAATGCGAACACCCTTTCTTTCCGTGTCCGGATAGGTGTGGTGATCGACGAACTTGAGTCTGGCGTTGGGCTGATCGACATAGAGTTCCTGAAAGCGATCATAAATACGCTTGGAAGGCATTTCCTTGCCTTCGCCGTCCGTGATGTTTTGAATATCTTCACGGAACTCCACTTGCATGCCACGTGGCAGGTTCAACCCGTAATCCGCCTGCAAGATATAGGCGATGCCACCCTTGCCCGATTGCGAATTGATGCGAATAATCGCTTCGTAGCTGCGCCCGACGTCTTGCGGGTCAATCGGCAAATACGGCACTTCCCACAAGCTTTTATTGGCTTGTTTAATGGCCTTCATGCCCTTGTTGATCGCATCCTGATGAGAGCCCGAAAAGGCCGTGTAGACCAACTCTCCAACATAGGGATGCCGTTCCGGAATTACCAATTGGTTGGAATATTCATAGACTTCCTTCATGCGATTAATGTCGGAACAGTCAATTTCCGGATTCACGCCTTGCGTAAACATGTTCAGTGCCAATGTGACGATATCAACATTGCCAGTACGTTCGCCATTGCCGAACAAAGTACCCTCAACACGGTCTGCTCCGGCCATCAGGCCGAGCTCCGTGGCCGCGATGCCAGTTCCGCGATCATTATGCGGATGCAATGAAACAATCAGATTTTCACGGTTATCCAGCTGACGGCACATCCACTCAATACGATCGGCGTAGATATTGGGTGTCGACATCTCGACCGTAGACGGCAGATTGATAATCAACTTGTTGTCCGGCGTCGGTTTGACGATCTCGGTTACGGCATTGCAGATTTCCAAGGCCACTTCGAGTTCAGTGCCAGTGAAACTTTCCGGCGAATATTCGAACCGGAAGCCACCACCCGCTTTGGCTGCCATGTCAGTAATCATCTTTGCGGCATCGGTTGCGATAGCCTTGATGCCATTTACATCTTTGTTGAAAACCACGCGGCGCTGCAATTCACTGGTGGAATTATAAAAATGGATGATGGGTTTATGCGCACCCTGCAGCGATTCAAATGTACGCGTAATCAATTCCGGACGGCACTGGACGAGCACCTGTAACGAGACATCCGCTCCGGGCTTGCCTTCTTCCACACACCAGCGTGCAAAATCGAAATCTGTCTGCGATGCTGACGGAAATCCGATCTCGATTTCCTTGAAACCCATATCAAGCAACAGCGCAAACATGCGCACCTTGCGATCATGCCCCATTGGATCAACAAGCGCCTGATTGCCGTCTCGCAGATCCACAGAACACCAGATCGGTGCCTTTTCGATGCGTTTGGATGGCCATTGACGATCTTTGAGATCGACGAAGGCATATGGTTCATATTTCTTGGCTGCGTCAGGCATTCCTGCGACAGGTCGGGATGTTATAATGTCAGTCATCTGCTTCTCGTTTCCGGCCAAGTGCGCAGCTGAACTGGCGCAATCATGGCACTATTTTAGGCTTGGAGCTAAAGTTGTAAATGGATAAGGAGCGAGAGCCACATGGCGGTTTCGACCGCCGGACGCTCCTTCAACGAGCCCGGCGATCGCCAATAAGGTCGAGTAGAAGCGGTAGAAGAAAGGCGCGATTGGCCAGCCCTGCAAAGGCAGACTGAGCATTGGACATCTGTGTCGGGCGCATTTTCATGAGCAAACACCTAAACGAGTGTCGGCTCGGATGCAAGAGCTCTTAAGAAAGCCGTTATTTTTTTAGCGAAGCCGTTGCACCAGAAAGCCACTCGCTGACAACCTTCACGTCATCCTTGCCAAGGCCATGGTCAGACTTGATCGAGCGTGCCTCCACACGAGCACCGTGCGAGCGCAACATATCTTCCAGTGCAGGAGCATAAGGGGCATAAAGCTGATCGGATGCGCCAGATACCGTCAGCACCCGGGCCTTGCCCAGATTGGCATCTATAGAGCCCGTCAAGACCGGCATTGAACGCAATAGCACTGCCTGCTTCACGAGGTCCGGATAGAGCATCATGACCGAATTGACGAGATTTGCACCGTTTGAATAACCAAGAAACGTGGTGCGGTTGATGTCGATCTTATATTTTGATGCAGCTTGGGTGAAGAAACCAGCAAAGGCTTCGGCTTCTGACCGAATATCCGTCTGGTCGAAGCTCACTGGCGACAATCGGCGATACCAGCGATTTGACCCATCTTGGACGACACGGCCGCGAACGGCGAGCAACAAAGCGTCTGGTGCAATTTTCGAGGCGAATGATACCAGGCTGGTTTCATCCTGACCCGAGCCGTGCAAAAGCACCATGGTATCGCCGCTCGGCGTTTCCGGGCGGTAGATACGATATTTAAAGGACATATCCTCATGAAGCGAACCTTCGTCCTGAAATTGAAGTTCGCCTTTCACTGCCTTTTTCAAAATACCTGTACCACCAGTTGCTAGGATGTTGATGGGCTTCAATTTTTCCGGAGCCTGGGAGACAACCTTGCCCTTTGTTGGGCAGGCATCCGCGACAACATTCTTGCCCGCATCAGGCTGGTTATCAATATTTGCAGATAAAATTTCGGGCTTGCCCGATTGCAGCTTGTCGCAATCAGCAGTGCTACGTGCATAGGAAGGCTGTGCCAGAACGATCATCGATAGACCAGCAACAAGTGCATAGAAATAAGGTTTACCCATAAGCTAATCCTAGTGTTTAAAGGTTAACTAAATTTGTAAACAGCCGCGGTCGTCCGCTGGCACTGCCATGCGTGTGGGCTATCAGTTCCAGCCTCGGAACTGACGCTTTACCAAATGAACTTGTCCCCAACTTCGCGCTTTTACGCTTGATCCTGTTCGGAGAATTCGCATTGCTGGACGAGGTTTCAACCAGCGCGTCTTCTATGTCAATATAATTGTAACAAAATCATGACGGCCTGAAATATTACGTGACGCAATGTTGCGCGACTGCACCAAAAAGAGCCGGTCAGCGCGATAATTGCTTCAATTTGAGATGCTGGAGCAGGATGATTGTCTTGGCATCGACGATACGCTGTTCGGCAATCATCGTCATGGCTTCATCAAGCGTCACCTCTAGGACCTCAATGTCCTCGCCCTCGTGTTCATGGCCGCCACCGGCGGAAACTTTATCCGTAGGATCGTAGATTGCGATAAAGAATGCCAGACGCTCGGTCACGCTGCCCGGACTCATAAACAGATCAAAGACACGCTCAATATCGCGAAGCCGGTAGCCCAGTTCCTCTTCCGTTTCCTTGCGGGCAGTGGTTTCAGCATCATTGTCATCAAGCAGGCCAGCACAGGCTTCAATCAGCATCGGCTCCTGATGGACCACGAAAGCTGGCAGCCGAAATTGCCTTGTCAGCAAAATTGTTCCTCGTACCGGATCATAGGGCAAAACCACTGCCCCATTGCCACGATTATAAACTTCGCGAGTTTGTGTTTCGACAAGCCCGTCACGACGTAAAAAATTATACGTATATTTGGTGAGAGTTCCCCAATTATCTGAAAGAAGCTCGGTCGATTTAACGTGAACCCGGGGTGCATTCATGAGAATTTCAATCCTTTCAACGGATCAGGCAAAAGGAACGGCAGCCGTGCCGATGGGCAGTTTTGCCTCATCTTCTGGCTCGACATGGATCACGACGCTGGCTTCAGGAATGTGGTGCATCAAAGCGTTTTCTATACGGTCGCAAATAATGTGCGCATCTCGAACAGACATGTTTGCGTCCACAACAAGATGGAACTCAATGAAGGTCATACGCCCCGCCACGCGGGCCTTCAAATCATGAACCTCCAAGGCACCTCCAGCGTTTGCCGATATGATATCGCGGATGCGCATGGTTTCATCCGTAGACACCCCGCCATCCATCAATCCTTGGACGGAATTGCTGATCACGCGCCAGCCCTGCCAGAGAATATTCACGGCAACGATAACCGCCAACAGCGGATCGAGGATTGTCCATCCGGTCGCAACCGCACCAACGAGACCAATGAACACACCAAGCGATGTCACCACATCCGTCATAATATGCTTGCCGTCAGCAATCAGCGCCGGGGAACGATGCTTGCGCCCGCTTCTAAGTAGCAGCGAAGCCCAAATCGCATTGATCAGTGAGGCCCCGCCATTGATGGCAAGACCTAGCCAAGGTTCATCCAAACTTCTGGGTGTTTCCCAAGCCACCCAAACTTCACGCAAGATGAGCAAGGCAGCCAGAATAATCAGCACCCCTTCGATAACGGCTGAAAAATATTCCGCTTTGTGATGACCATAGGGGTGATTCTGGTCAGCAGGCTTATGGCTAAGCAGAATTGCCCAGAATGCTGCCAAAGCGGCAACCACATTTACAATCGATTCCAATGCGTCAGAATAAAGCGCTACCGATCCCGTAACATGATAGGCGGCATATTTCAGACCGAGCACGGCGATGCCGATAAAAATCGACCAGAATGCCAACCGGCGAACTGTCGTCTCGCCGTTAACTGCCGAGCGTGTATCTATCATGCTGAATTTCTCGCTCTAAGCCGCTCGTTCCTTCGCACGGCGCGGTAAATGAGCCACGACGTTTTCAATCATGCGCATACCAGCATTGTGCCCCAGTGTCATGATCGATTCCGGATGGAATTGCACCGCTGCAATGGGTTCGTGCTTATGCTCGATAGCCATGATGACACCATCTTCTGTTTCAGCTGTCACGATGAAATCATCCGGGAGACGTACCGGATCGGCAAAAATTGAGTGGTAACGGCCCACCGTCACTTCCTTGGGCAGCCCCGAGAAAATCCTGCCTTGTTTGGTGATGCGGATGCGCGAGGGTTTTCCATGCACAGGCACGTGAAGCTGCCTCAGACTTCCGCCATAGGCTTCAGTTAAAGCCTGCAATCCAAGACAAACGCCGAATATTGGCAAGTTGCGTGCACGAGCTTTCTTGATTGTCGCCTTGCAGTCGAAGTCGGTCGGCGTCCCTGGGCCAGGTGATAAAACCACAAGATCTGGCTTGATGCGGTCAAATATCTCTTCCGGCACGGGCGTTCTGACAGTGGTGACAATGGCTCCGGTCTGTCTGAAATAGTTCGCCAAAGTGTGCACGAAAGAATCCTCGTGATCGACCAGCAAAATTTGCAATCCTTCACCGACGCGAGCAACGGCACGCTCTTCAGGAACGATATTGCTCTTATGGGCGTCACGCACGGCCGCTATCATCGCCGATGCTTTCAGTTCGGTTTCAGCCTCTTCCTCTTCCGGTATTGAATCATACAGCAAGGTCGCGCCTGCCCGCACCTGTGCGATGCCGTCTTTGATGCGGATGGTCCGCAGCGTCAGGCCGGTGTTCATATCACCGTTGAAATTGACCATGCCAATGGCACCGCCATACCATGCACGCGGGCTGCGTTCATTTTCCTCAATAAATCGCATCGCCCATAGCTTTGGCGCTCCGGTAACGGTAACTGCCCATGCATGGGAAAGGAACCCATCGAAAGCGTCCATGTCCTCGCGCAGACGGCCTTCAATGTGATCAACAGTGTGAATCAGGCGCGAATACATTTCGATCTGGCGGCGGCCAATAACGCGAACAGAGCCCGGCTCACAGACACGGCTTTTATCGTTGCGATCGACATCCGAGCACATGGTAAGTTCGGATTCGTCTTTCTTGGAGTTCAGCAGTTTGATGATTTGCTCGGCATCAGCGATGGCATCTTCACCACGTTTGATAGTCCCGGAAATCGGGCAAGTCTCAATGCGGCGGCCGACAACCCGAACAAACATTTCAGGCGAGGCTCCGACGAGATATTCGTTGTCACCTAGATTGATGTAGAACGAATAAGGCGAGGGATTGATCGCCTTCAGCCTTCGCGAAATTACCGATGGCTTGGTTTCGCAACGCTCATAGAAAGTCTGTCCCGGCACGACCTCAAAAAGATCGCCGCGCATGAAACTTTCCTTGGCCTTCTTGACCAATTCCGCATAGACGCCCGGATTATGGTCGCCCCTGCCTGGAATAATGTCGGTAGGTTCAAACGGCTTTTTGGCAGTGTCGCGTGGCAGCCCCTCCGTCGATTTTCCTTCATAAGCATAGTCGTAACGGTCCAGCCAAGCCTTGGCAGCATGGTGATCAACGACCAAAATCTCATCGGGCAGATAAAGCACGATATCGCGCTGATCGTCCGGTCGTTTCAGCTTGTACTCGATCGGGTCAAACTGGAAAGCCAGATCATAGCCAAAAGCACCATAAAGACCGAGATTTGCATCATCTTCGGTAAAGAACAGCGCAACAATGCCGCGTAGAACGGTGAACACCGAAGGAATACGTGAGCGCTCTTCCTCGGTAAATGCGCGCGTCGGCAACGCAATCTCCAGCTCCAGCTTCGTCTCGCTGGTCGAGTTGATTGTTATTTCCTCAAGCTTTTCCATGGCTTGCTTAATGGGTAGAAGAAGCACTTCACCGCGCTTGTTCAGCGCCTCAATGGTCATGTGCCGTCCATTTGAGGTAATTACAACAGGAGGATCGATGATCGCTGTATCCCACCGCGTATAGCGGCCCGGATATTCATAATTGGAGGAAAAGACCGCGCCACGGCGCTCGTCCAACGCATCAATATAGCTATCAATAGCGCTGGCATAGGCTGTTGCCACCCGCGAACGGGTGATTGTCACCCCGCCCTTTGTATCGAATATTTCCAACTGGCCCTCAATTCTATGCATCGTCAAATCCTTTGTTGCATTCGGCATTCAGGGCAATTCAAGCGGTCAAACAAAAAGGCCGCCCGGAAAACCCGTTGCGGCCCTGTCCTTTTTCACAAACATGCAAAAGGCTGCGTGGCCGCTAAAAGCGAGCCCACCACCAGCCAGTTGAGAAAATGCATGTGTTCATGGCGACGATTGTTATCGTTACATTGGGCCGCTTGCAACGCCTAAGGTCTAAAATAGGCCCTCGATCAAGCCATCAGCGTTGAGATGAATACGCTCTGCCGATGGAGACTTTGGCAGGCCTGGCATAGTCATGATTTCACCGCATATGGCCACAACGAAGCCCGCTCCAGCCGAGAGCCGCACCTCGCGCACATGCACAACATGATTGACTGGCGCACCACGTAAATCAGGGTTTGTTGAAAACGAATATTGCGTTTTTGCCATACAAACCGGAAGATGGCCGTAACCTGCCTCCTCCCAGCGGCGCAGTTGGTCACGAACGCTGGCATCGGCGTCTGCTTCTGCCCCGCGATAGATCCGTTTTACAATTGTTTCGATTTTATCAAACAAGGAAAGCTCATCTTCGTAGAGTGGCGAAAATTGTGCCGATCCGCCTTCTGCCAGTGCCGAAACTTTCTGCGCGAGTTCCTCTATGCCTGCCGAACCATGCGCCCAATGCTTACACAACACTGCTTCCGCACCGTGAGCAGCCACAAAAGCTTTGACCGCCTCGATTTCAGCCTCGGTATCCGCAGTAAAATGATTGATCGCAACGATCACCGGCACGCCAAACTGCCGGACGTTTTCCATATGACGCCCGAGATTGGCACAGCCGGATTTAACCGCCGCGACGTTCTCTTCCCCCAGATCGACTTTGGCAACGCCGCCATGCATTTTCATCGCCCGAACCGTGGCGACAATAACGGCAGCGGCAGGCTTCAAGCCAGCTTTGCGGCACTTGATGTCAAAGAATTTTTCAGCGCCCAGATCCGCGCCGAACCCTGCTTCTGTGACAACAAAATCAGCCAGTTTTAGAGCCGTTGTCGTTGCAACAACCGAATTGCAGCCATGCGCAATATTTGCGAACGGTCCGCCGTGCACGAAGGCTGGATTATTCTCAAGCGTTTGCACAAGATTGGGCTGTATCGCATCTTTCAGCAGAACGGCCATAGCCTTGTCCGCCTTTAAATCCCGAGCATATACAGGGCTTCGATCAAATCTGTAGCCGATGATGATATCGCCAAGACGCTTCTCAAGATCGGCAAGATCAACGGCAAGACATAGGATTGCCATAACTTCCGAAGCAACAGTGATATCAAAGCCGGATTCGTGAGGAAAGCCGTTGGCTACACCGCCCAAGGATGATGCAATGCCGCGCAGGGCGCGGTCATTCATATCCATCACCCGGCGCCATGTGATCCGGCGGGTATCAATATTGAGGTCATTGCCCCAATAGATATGATTGTCGATCATTGCCGCGAGCAAATTATGCGCAGAAGTTATGGCATGGAAATCGCCAGTGAAATGCAGATTGATATCTTCCATTGGGATAACTTGCGCATAGCCACCGCCTGCTGCGCCCCCTTTGGTACCAAAACACGGACCGAGCGAAGCTTCACGGATACAGACGATCGCTTTTTTGCCTATGCGGTTAAGGCCATCGCCAAGACCAACAGTGGTGGTGGTTTTTCCCTCGCCAGCGGGCGTTGGGCTAACGGCGGTTACAAGAATGAGCTTGCCATTCTTCCCCTCCTTCTTGGAGCGGATAAACTCTGCCGACAGTTTGGCCTTGTCATGGCCGTAGGGCACCAGATGTTCCGGCGGAATGCCGATCGTTGCACCAATCTCTAAAATCGTTTTTTTGGTAGCGGAGCGAGCAATCTCAATATCGGACTTGACGGTGGCCATTGACGTTTCCCCAATGTTTAACAACGTCAATAGCATTCTGTACATGAAATGGGGATAGGCCGAACACGCCTATCCCCATTTGCTGCTATTCGCCCATGGCAATAAGGCTGGCATTTCCACCAGCAGCAGCCGTGTTAACGGAAACGACTTGCTCAAGTGCAAACCGCGTTAAATAGGACGGCCCACCAGCTTTCGGCCCGGTGCCGGAAAGACCCGATCCGCCGAAAGGCTGAGTTCCTACAACAGCGCCAATCGTATTGCGGTTCACGTAGATATTTCCAATGTCGAGCCTGTCGATGACTTTCGCGACCGTTGCTTCGATACGTGTGTGCAGCCCGAAGGTCAGGCCATAACCGGTCGACGCAATCTGGTCGAGCACCTTATCCAGATCCTTTGCTTTCCAGCGGACGACATGCAGAACGGGGCCGAATACCTCGCGCTGCAAGGCATCGGCTCTATCCAGCTCAACAATATGCGGCGCAAAGAACAAACCATCGCTCGGTGCCTCGCCTGCAAAACGAACCTTCTGAGTTTTGCGCATTGCCTCGATGTGATCGCGCAACATGTTGCGTTGGTCGCGGTCGATAATTGGTCCAACATCAGTAGATGCCAATGCCGGGTCACCGAGAACCAGCTCTTTTGCAGCTCCCTCGATCATATGGAGCATATTGTCCGCAATATCCTCCTGAAGGTAGAGAATACGCAGCGCTGAACAGCGTTGGCCTGCCGAACGGAAAGCTGACATGACGACATCATCAGCCACTTGCTCTGACAGAGCCGTTGCGTCAACGATCATAGCATTGAGGCCCCCTGTCTCTGCAATGAGCGGTACAATGGGTCCCTTCTTTGCAGCCAGCGTGCGGTTGATAGCCCAAGCCGTGTCAGTAGAGCCCGTGAAGGCAACCCCGGCAATGTCCACATGAGATGTCAGTGCCGCACCAACCGAACCATCACCCGGTACGAACAGAAGTGCATCTTTCGGAATGCCCGCTTCGTGCAGGATTCTGATCGCCTCATAGGCTATAAGCGGCGTCTGCTCCGCCGGCTTGGCAAGCACACTGTTACCTGCAGCAAGCGCAGCCGTTACCTGTCCCAGGAAAATTGCCAGGGGAAAATTCCACGGGCTGATACACACAAATGCACCGCGTCCCCGGTGGCGAAGCTTATTATCTTCGCCCGTCGGACCAGGCATTATTTTGTCCGCTGCGAACTGGCGGCGGGCCTCAGCAGCATAGTATCGACAAAAATCGACTGCTTCTCGGATTTCTGCAATGCCATCATCAAGAGTTTTTCCAGCCTCCCGCGACAAAAGATCAAGCATTTGATCACGATTGCTTTCAAGCAGATCAGCCGCCTTTTCCAGTGCCTTTGCGCGTATTTCAACCGCAGTGCGAGACCATGAAACAAAGCCCTTGCGTGCAATGCCGACAGCCTTCGCTGCCTCTTCGGCGGTTGCAAAAACAACCGAACCGATCGTTGCACCGTTAACGGGAGAAATCACGTCCTGCGTTTTTCCCGATGGTTTTCCGTCAATCAATGGAACGGCCTTGACGCTTTTGGATGCCCTAGCAATGCCCGATAAGAGACCTGCCAATGCTTTCCTGTCGCCAAGTTCGACACCGGCCGAATTTGTGCGTTTGCCGTAAAGTTTCAGAGGCATCGGAATGTTGGGATGACGATAGCCCTTGCCGTCATTCAGCTTCTCGGTAGGACGAACCAGAAGATCGGCAATCGGCACATTATTGTCGCCAACCACCGAAACAAATGAGGAATTTGCCCCGTTCTCAAGCAGACGGCGCACGAGATAGGCTAGAAGATCGCGATATCCACCTACTGGCGCGTATATGCGGCAAGCAATCTTGTCATTCTTTTCGGTGATCTGCTTATAAAGACTTTCGCCCATGCCATGCAGGCGCTGAAATTCAAAACCAGTCTTGTCGTCTCCGGCCATTTCCAGAATCATTGCGACTGTTAACGCGTTATGGGTCGCAAACTGAGGAAAAATCCGCGGTCGAGCATCAAGCATACGCTTGGCGCAGGCCATATAAGAAGCGTCAGTCGCAGGCTTGCGTGTAAATACCGGATAGTCGGCGAGACCGCGCTCCTGGGCTCGCTTCACTTCAGTATCCCAATAGGCGCCCTTGACCAACCGCACCATCATCTTGCGGTTATGGCGGGCGGCAAGCTTGTCAACGTGATCGATGACCGCGAGAGCACGCTTCTGATAAGCCTGAATGGCAAGGCCGAACCCGTCCCAACCATGCAGTGACGGATCAGCAAAAACGCGGTCAATCACATCCAGAGACAGCTCAAGCCGGTCCGCCTCTTCCGCGTCAACCGTGAAATTCAAATCATAGGACTTCGCCTTTTGCGCCAGAGCCAAAAGATCAGGCACCAATTCAGCCATGACCTGATCATGGTGTGTTGCAAGATAACGCGGATGCAGCGCTGACAGTTTGACAGAAATCCCCATACGATCCGGCAACTTCTTATTACCCGTAGCGCGGCCAATGGCATCAATCGCGTCTGAATAGGATTTGAAATAGCCCTGCGCATCTTTACGTGTCCGCGCGCCTTCCCCCAGCATATCGAAGGAATGGCGATAGCCCTTGGCTTCGTTTGTACCGGCACGTTTCAAGGCGTCCTTGATGGTTTCGCCCAGTACAAAGTGATGACCAAGATAACGCATAGCCTGTTTGGTGGCGGTGCGAACAGTTGGCAGCCCGATCCGCTTGACCAGTGACGATAATACACCCTCCGGCGTTTCACCTGGCTTGATAACTTTAGCGGAAAGGCCAAGTGCCCAAGCTGAGGCAGAAACGAACCACGTATCGCCGCTCGGCTCATGCTCGGACCAGTGGCCCTGCTTGAGTTTGTCCTCAATCAACTTGTCTTGTGTGGCAGCATCCGGCACGCGCAAGAGCGCTTCGGCAAGCACCATCAAGGCCAAGCCTTCACGCGTCGAAAGTCCGTACTCGCGAAGAAAGTCTTCGACACCGCCAATGCCATTCGCTTCTTTACGGATCGTCGCGATATATTTACTGGCACGCTCGTCGATACGCCGGTTTACCGGTTCGGAAAGCGCAATGGTGTGCAGCAAATCAGCAACCAATTGCTGATCATCGACAGCATAGGGCGCGGAAAAATCTTGGGTGGATGGCGAATGGTTAGTCATCAGGCTTCCCCTTATTGATTTTTTCCATATAATCTATTCCAGCTGGTTATTCTCACCAATAAAAACAGCCTAATCAGAGTAAAAAACTAAAATGGGGAATTTTTTAGAGATGAAGAGTTTGGACAGTCTCGATCGCAGGATTCTGCGCGAGCTGCAAAAAGATGGAAGGCTATCCAATACTGAATTATCCGAACGTATCAGCCTTTCCCAAACAGCGACAACCGAAAGGGTGAAACGCCTATCCCGTGACGGCTATATACTTGGGTACACAGCAAAATTGTCGCCGAAAAAGCTCGATCGCGCAATGCTCGTTTTTGTCGAGATCAAGCTGGATCGCACCACACCGGACGTTTTCGCAACTTTCGCCGCTGCAACGCGCCGTAACCCGGACGTGATGGAATGTCATATGGTCGCCGGCGGGTTCGACTATTTGATCAAAGCCCGTGTCGCCGATATGGAGCATTACCGGCGTTTTCTTTCCGATGCGCTGCTTTCGCTACCGGGCGTTCGCGAAACCCATACTTATGCGGTCATGGAAGAAGTTAAGGAAACATCGGCCCTGCCGGTTTGATTGAGAAGAGGCGGGGCTAAGCCCGCCTCACCTATCAAAGACCGCTTATTGTTGCAGCACCTGCTTGATATCGATCAGGTTCGAGCGGACGCGCAAAATATAGAAACCCATGGTCGTTAGGTGGTTTGGCAACAGCCAGCCCCCTTCACTGCCATTGGCGATGATCCAGGGCTGAATAGCCAGAGCAGAGCGCAATTGGCCGTCCATACCATCCCATAGCGGCGTAAGATGCTTTTCATCCAGCACCTGCCTGAAATCGACCTGTGCAGCATTCATCAAGCCGTAATAAGCGTAGAGCTGACCATAGGCGAACCAGAAACGATCATCGGCACGCGTATCGAACCAGCCATTATTGTGATTTTCGGAACGATCTTTCAGGATAGCTGATGTGGCACCGATATCATTGGCGATACGATCGATAAACTGAATCAGATTATCCGCACGCGCGTCGAAGATCGCGTTGCAGTTTTCCAGCTTTGTATTGAATGTGCGCAGATCATTCACAGCCGAGCGGTAATAGCTTGGCGTCGGCGTTTTCGGACCAAATGGATTGAGGCCGAAATACCATGCATCCTCGGTAAACTGCAGATTACCGCGAGCCTTTTGCAGGTCACCATCAATCTGTGAGGTGCCACGAACGCGCCCCAACGTATCGACCAACTCTATACCCGTTCGGCGGACGGCTGAATTGATACCTCGTTGAAAGGATGCCTTGTTATCAAGAAATGGCGTCCTGTCCCAATCCATACCGAAAAATCCGAGCTTGTAGAGCAGCATCGAGGAGATCCAGGCATTCTGGTTGACGTTGAAATCCGTCAAATCCGCAGTGACTGTTACAATTGCGGAACGAGCACAGGTCTTGGCAACATTTGTGCCCGTCGTCGCAGCTGCAGCGGGCGCAGCCAATGGCTCGCCAGCAGGCGCTGTCTGATTCTTGAAATTATAGGACGCAACATAATCCGGATTAAAATTGGTCCAGGCCTGCGTGTTGTAAAAGAAATAACCGTAAAGACCCAGCCAGAGGAGAAGAGCAAGACCCACCACAATCTTGAGAATAAACCCCCTCTGCGTATACCAGCTGCCCGCCCACATGAATGGCCACAGGAGGATACCGACAATAAACCCGATACCACGTCCGATATAGGTGAATATTCGGCTGAAAAAATTAACTACGGGCTCGAGCATCCTGTTTCCTTCACTGGTCAAGTCCATAGAGCCGCTTTCGCAGCCCATCCTTGTCCTTCAAATAGGTTGTTTTGAGAATATCGACAATGCAGTCTGAAATAAATTGCTCATTTGCGACTAAAGTCAAATTGACAACCTCAATACATACTGCTGAAATCACAGCATAACATATTGATATTATAGTTTTTTTTCATTTTTCCAATCACACTTGGGAAGGCCCATGAGATTGTATCCCGTTTTTCAAATCCATGTTCTTATATTGTCATTAGCTAGCTTCAGTGGCAGCTCGGAAGTACTAGCTCACGATAAATTACAGCACACTTCCAGAAGCGGGAAGGTTGAAGGATTTCCACTTGAAACATCCATCTGGCCCACCAAGAATATAGCAACGTGCTGGAAAATGGATGACACCACTTACAATAGGTACGCCGCGCAACGGCAGGTCGTGCAGAATGCAGTTGCAGACACATGGGAAGCAGTATCACAGGTACGTTTTACCGGCTGGCAACAGTGCTCTGGTCAACCGATTGATGGCCTCAGAGTTGCGGTGGTGGACGATACAATTATTGGAAACAGCGACGATGCACCAGGCACTTATGGCCTCGGAACACAGCTTAAGAACAAATCCGTTGGCATCGACTTAAATTTCGAATTTACGACTTTCAGCACCAGTTGCCAGCAAACAAAAATCGAATGCATTCGCAAAATTGCAGTGCATGAATTTGGCCATGCTCTAGGTTTCGCCCATGAGCAATTACGTGACGATAAACCTCCAATTTGTACCAAAGGACAGCCAGTCGGAGATACTGCTGGGGACAAAAAATTTGGTCCATGGGATGCAGAATCCGTCATGAACTACTGCAATCCAGTATGGAACAATGGTGGCATTCTAAGCGCTGGCGATATTGCAATGGTGCAGCATTATTATGGAGCGCTCAAATCCAAATTGGAAATGAGTCCTGTTACTTTTCTCCTTTTCGATTAGCCGGTTAATATAAATTCACTAATGGAGATTATATTGATATGACATTCTTGAAGTATGTCCTTGTCGCGGTAGCAATGGTTTCTAGTTTCTCCGCTTATGGAGGCGAAGGATCAGGTCTTGTCCGCAGGATTGCTGTCATCGGCGACGGTAGGGTAATATTTAGTGTTGATACCCATAACAACGTACCAGTCTGCGGCAAAAGCGTCACCGGAGAGTTTGATTTTGACGGCACGACAACTGTAGGAAAAAATATGCTTGCAATCCTGATTGCAGCTGCAAACACCAACAAACCTATTTCAATAGACGGGTCCTCGAAGTGCCTTGCTAGATGGCAGGATCGAGAAACCGCCCTACACGTCACAATTGTGTATTGAAAGAGGAAAGGGGCGGAGCATGAAGTAGAAAATATTTCAGACCAATTTCAATCCACACTATCCTAGTCCAAACAACCGCTTTCGCAGCCCTTCCTTGTCCTTCAAATAGGTTGTTTTGAGAATATCGACAACGTGTTCCTGATAAGGAAGACTCCAGCGTTGATAATCGGCATAAAAACCGGGCTTGTTAAACACATAGCGCGACAGAAAATCCCAAGGCACAAAATCACTGATCAGCTGATTCACCAACCATGCATCAGGATGCTTGGGCAACGCTCGGACAACAAGAAATCGCCGCGACGGATCAGTTTCAGATATATTTAACTGGCCGGATTGTCCGATCTCCCGCTTCACTGCGTTGAGAAATGGCCATGTGCCATCATGATTGATCAGGCTAGCATTGGCATGGATCCATGTTTGCAGCCAAATCCGGTCAATATTCTTTAAATCACGCTCTGGCTCCAGCGTTTGGATCAGGTGACGAATAATCATCTCGCCGCGATTTTCCAGATAACCCGATTGCTCAATCCACGATGCACGCGGCAATTCAATACGCGACGTCGTGCTCAGGAACTGGAAAACCTGCTCGGCATCCTTGATCGAAATATAATTGACCTGCCAGGGACGCGAGCGCCGGAAACCCGGTGCCTCAGGATTCCCGATAACAGTAGTCGTATTGTCATCGACAAAAATATAGATCCCGCCAAAATGACTGGTCCAAAAGGCGCTGTGCCTGAAAAGCACCTTGTCGGGAACCAGCGAGTTTTCGCGGATATCACCCGTGACTTTGGCAAGCTCGACCATACGCTCCAGCATTGCATTGTCGCGCCATGCGTCAGGCTCATCTTTGAGGCGGTCGGCCAGCAAGCGCAGCTCAGACGCCTGCGCCATAACGTTTTGCGCTGAAAGCACGCGAAACTCGACCTGATTAATGGAAAGCAGATCTTCGATATCAGAGACAACCGAAACCGAATCTTCGATCTCGCCGTAAAGGACATCCTTGATAGTCAGCGCATTGATCGCCCGGGCATTGCTCGAAAAAAACTCGTACATCAATTGCGAGGTATTGGAGAATTGCGTGTGAACAACAGGCAAGTCAGCTTGCGACGGCGTGAGGATAATGAAGCGCCTGTTCACGCCATTCGGATCAAGATAAGCGGGATCCTTCAGTTCTTCGGCGATCTGTGGCGAGAATCCTGTCCTGTCAATGTCGAACTCATTCAGCTTGCTAGCTGGAAAGCCAAAGGATTGAAGCGCTTTATTGTACCGCTCAACAAGGTGCGGCTGGTCAATTTTCAACAACCGCCCATAAATCAGATCATTCTGGTAGAGCAGTTCCATCAGGCTTCCCATTGCCCCTTGGCTTTCAACGCCTCGACTTCCTTGACAGCACGCTCGCGCAGCCTTGCATCACGCACCATTTTGTCGATGGCGGCATCGTCGGACTTGTCGGCATAGCGGAATTCCGAATCCGCATAACGATTGATTTCCTGTAACACCATATCCATCGTGAACGGTTTACGCAGCGCCTCAATCATCGCTTTCTTATCATCATAATTCTTGTGCATGAACGTTTCGGGTTTTTCAAACCACTCGTCCGGCAGCTCGACATCCATTGCCCGCATCTTGATTGCATCGGTGACGTTTTTGATCGCACGTCCCGTGAAGCGTGGTTCGCGCTCTTTGATCATATGGAGATATGTGCCAACGTCGGACAATGTTTCGGGTTGGCCATTATCCTTTATGAAACAGTCATAAACGACTTTCAGCCCATCTTCTTGTGGCTTCGACAATTCCTCATATGCAGTCTCCACCGCACGTTGAATTTGCTGTGCTTCATAGAGCTTATGGTCCCCAAGCGGAATCTTGTGGTTCTTACCTGCCAGCAGCGCAAAGATGTCAATATAGTCGTCGCGTGTCTGCGGACCATCAACCAGCCAACGCGCACCAGCGCGCTGGCGCAGAGCATCATCGACATTCTCCGGATAGTTGGAGAACATGCCGAAAGAGCAGTTGCCTCTCACAACAGTCGAAGCACCTGCAAAAGCTTCCATCAGAACGCCGGTTATCTCATGCTGGCCCGATGAAGCCCGGTCATCCGAGCGCTTGGCGGCGACCTGATCAATATCGTCGATCGTACCGAAACCGATGGTACGCGGATTGAGAACATTGGTAACGAACTGCTTACAGTTCTGACCCGATTTGCCTTGATATGAGGATATCTGGTCTACACCAAAGTTTTCGTAATGAAAGGCATAGCCAGCAACCTGACAGTAATCATTGACGAGTCCCGCTATCATCTGGATCAGTGTTGTTTTACCCGTCCCCGGCGCGCCGTCGCCAATGAATGTGAACAGGAATCCACCGAGTTCCACGAACGGGTTGAGCTGTCTGTCAAAATCATAAGCCATCAGCATTTTGGATAATTTTAACGCCTGATATTTGGCGATGTGATTGCCGACAACTTCGCTCGGCTTTCTGAACGTCATGACCAGCGGCGTGCGTTTTTTTGACGGCGCTACGTCGAAGCCATCCAATGTGAAATCGTCGCTATCCAGCCGCAGGTGCATGTCATCAAAACTGCCCAGCCCTTCAAATCGACCCTTTCGCTGCAAAAGCCCGTCAATACTGAGCGCTGCAAAAGCCTTGGCTCGTGCCAGCATTGTCTGTTCGTCCTTTACCCCGCTTATGGCGCGATCCAGTCCAGCGATTACTGACTTCAATGCATCCTGCGACGTGTCAAACAGGAAATCCGGCTCGGCAATATCATTTGCAGGCTCCCCGTCCGCTTCGATTAATTGGGCCAGATAGGCAGACAGAGAAAATGCCGCAATGTAGGATGCCGCTGATAGGAGACGTTTGAAATGGCTGGCCTCCTCACCCTGCAGCGGCGCAGAGGCATTGCGCGCCATCAGGCTTTCAAAGTCGCTCTGCCTTCCAAAGACATCCGCTACGGCAAGAGCAATAGCGACGCCGCGTCGCGCTCTGAACAACAATGTGTGCTGGGCGATCGACAACATCGGGTCATCCGCCCGCACAGATTGCACAGTTTTGGCAAATTCGACCTCACGCGTCTTGCGTAGCCCGCCAGTCGAGACTGTCGAAACGAAACGACGGCCAGTGCCCGCGATCTCGGTGCCCGACTGCCCCTCGCTGGTTTCCAGCGAAACAAATCGCGTCACCATTGCGTTCGCAACCGGAAGGTGTTTGTCGATATCTTTTTCTTCAATCGTCGTCAGGCCGACATCCATGAACTCAGTCCTTTTAAATGCCGCTGATAACCTGCCCATTCGACAGGATATGCGTTTCAAAGCCGGTAAAAATCCGCGATGCTTCCCCAGAGGCGTAGAGCGCCTGATATGCTTCATGAGGAACCAGAGCGTGCTGCTCGTAGTAACTTACACCCTGTCGGGTGGCTTCCAGATCGTCAGTATTAATATGAAATTCTTCGCGAGACGGTTCTGAAGACCAGATGCCGCGTTTTCCCGGTTTCTCGGCTGTCGAGAACACTTCCTGCATAGTCCAGGTCAACAGCCACGCGTCTTCAGGCCGACGGACACGCTCAAGCACATCTGCAACTTTCTGGTTATGCTCTGTGATCCCCGCCGTATAGAATGGGCCTAGAACAATTCGGCGCAATTGCTTGGGGTGCAATTCTGGGAAATCCTTGTCTAGGCTCATCGCGATTGTTACGGGGGATAGTGAATAGGCGGAATTTTTCGCCGCAAAATCATCGAAACGGCTTGCCAGATCGGGGTTCAGCAAACCACCCACTGGAAGTGGAATTTTGACTTTGGGATTGAGCTTTCCATCCTTCTGGACCAGTGTTTCGACGATGTCTTCCGAAGAATCCTCAATGACTGCCATATAGATCAGCGGGAGGTTCGAAGCACCATCGAAGGCTCCCCAATGCACGACGTAAAACGGACGCATTGTCTTTGGATTTACTGAAACACGGATCGTTGTGGGAAGTACGAATGGCGAAAAAACCTCGCCTTTCAAAACTGTCTCCAGATAGATGCGCTCAGCTATGGATTTTTGTAAATCACGCGGAAACTCGCGGTGGCGCAGGATGAAATCCACCATCTCGCTGCGCAATGTTTCCACCGGCGATATGGCAGCAAGTCGTCCCTTTGCTTCCTTCTTGTCATTTTCCAGTTCCAGCACGTTCTGGAATACAGGAAAGCCGCTTTCCGCCTTGGATATGCGGAAGCGCTCTGTAAAGCCAAGCCTGTTACGCCAGCACTCAAATGATGCGTCCAACCGCTCGAGATATTCTGCAACGGTCTGAGCAACCAGATCATGCTTGTAAAGCGGCGAGTCTTGATTGTTCAGGAAAACTTCAAGCCCATCCAATGCTGCACGGATTGCACCGAAGTAACGTTCCGCCGCCGCCAGATCTGCATTCTCCGCCATGAATTAACTCTGAACGTAATCGGCAGAATTATGTTTTTTGAGCACTTCAGAGAACCTGCGGGCAAATGCATCATCTGCAAGCTTCTTGCGGCGCTGAATATCTTGTGAACTGACCATATTCTTTTCGTGCATCTCAAGAAGATCGCCAATGTGTTTTTGTGCAGCGGCACCAACACCAGCCATGGTTTCCTCGGCCGCCTTGTCCACCTGACTGCCAAGCGTGTTGATCTTGTGGGCAACGTCCTGTTGAGCCGCAGTCTTGAGAGAGTCCTCCAGAGCCTTATAAAGCACAATGCGCTGTTCGGTATCGATAGCCAGCTTGTTGATCAGCGTGCTTTGAGCGGCGATCTGATTGTTGAGCGAGTCAACAAATGTCTGGAACATCGAGGTATAGCGTTCAAGAGTCTGGCTCTCAGCCAGCAGTTCCTGTTCCTTGGCCTGACGCTCATTATACTCGGTGGCAAGCTTGGAGCGCTCTCCCTCAAGTTGCGCCCGTGTCCCTTGATCGGTCGACGCGGCAATGCGGTTTTCGATGTCAAGCAATAGCGGATTAAGTTCTTCGATACGCTTTTGAGTCGCTTCAAGCGTAGCAATAGTGGTCTTGCGGCGCTCAATCACTGTTGCCAGGCTGTTTTCCGAGGTTTTGTACCGGGCATCGAGAACAACTTTTTGCTCTTTCAAAATACCGACGATGCGATCTGATTTGGTAAGAAGCTCCTGAAGATTGCCCGCGAGCGACATGTTGCGCACCCTATCGGAGCGCAGACGCTGCATCTTGTCCTTGGAAAACACGCCAATAAATTTTTCCCAGCCCGAATAGCCCTTCATGCTTTCGAATTCTGTACCGAAAATGTTGGTGGCATCCTCCAGGCCGATAATCAACTCGGCAATATTGCCTTCCATTGCCTTTTGCTGGCGCAACACGTCGTCGATGCGCGCATTCTCGATGTCAAAGTCGGCGGCGCCAATCTTTGCATCTGCTTTGGCGAATTTATCGAGAACAACGCTGGACTGATCAATCTTCGCACGCATGTCGTTGACCATTGTTTTGGTCTTTTCAATCTCAGCGTCGAAATCTTGCAAACTCGCCATTATAAATCTCCCCTATTGCGTAATTGAAATATCAACCATGATCCCGATTGCATATAGCAATTACATCTTGTCAAACAATGCCTGCAGCCAGATGACAACGGCGGGAGCGGACTTGCAAGCGAAGAATATCGGCTAATTATACGGTTGCCCTATAAAGAATGTCCGGTTTCATCTTCCCAATGTTTACGGCAGAGCGAAACATAGACAGACTTTTCGATGGCAACCTGATTTCCTTCAGTGAGCGCCTTGCCGGTTTGGTCCTTACGCACCACCATGGTAGCCTTGGCTCCACAATGGCAGATTGTCCGGATTTCACGCAATGTATCGGCAATAGCGAGGAGTTCAGAGGAACCAGGAAAGAGCTTTCCCTGAAAGTCGGTACGAAGACCAAAACACATAACTGGAATGTTCAATCTGTCAGCTACGCGGGCAAGCTGCCACACTTGTTCCTTGGTCAGAAATTGTGCCTCATCAACAAATGCGCAACTGAGCGGAGCTTCACCATTCGCATCCTTGATTCGTGCAAACAGATCGTCATCGTCCCAATAAAGTTCGGCAGGTGCACTGACGCCAAGCCTTGATGTTATTCTCCCCACACCATTTTCTGCATAATGACCGGCAGTGAACAGTATGGTTCGCATACCCTGCTCTCGATAGTTGTGAGAAGCCTGCAGGAGAAGTGTCGATTTACCGGCATTCATTGCCGAATAACTGAAATATAATTTTGCCATAACCGCTTTAACCAGACTTGCGTTCTGGCTTGAAGCCACAGCATGAGTACAGCGTTCACTTTTTGTGGAATATCAACAACTGTCGCTATTTGACCGGATTTATGCGCGCCTATGCTTGAATGGCTGCCCGTTTGATGCTTGGTTCAGCAGATTGAATGCCGGGAAAAGCCGGAAGGGGAAAACAAATATGAAAACTCTGTCCAAATTGACTGTTACCTTGGCTTTGGTGCTTTCGGCGGGCACCGCTTTGGCTGCCGAACCTGAGAGCTGTAAAAACGTACGCTTTGCCGATGTCGGCTGGACTGATGTGACCGCCACAACCGCAACAACAGCCGAAGTGCTTAAGGCGCTTGGCTACAGCACCGACATAAAAGTCCTGTCGGTGCCTGTGACCTATGCCTCCCTCGGCAAAAAAGACATTGATATTTTTCTTGGCAATTGGATGCCAACGCAATCAGCTGATATCAAACCCTATATTGAGAACAAGACCGTTGAGGACCTCGGTCCGAACCTGACCGGCGCGAAATATACGCTTGCCGTGCCACAATATCTTTATGACAAGGGCCTGAAGGATTTCAAGGATATCGCCAAATTCAAGGATGATCTCGGCGGGAAGATCTATGGTATCGAGCCTGGCAATGACGGCAATCGCCTCATCCTTGACATGATTTCGAAAGACCAGTTTGGCCTGAAGGGTTTCCAGCTTGCCGAGTCATCCGAGCAAGGCATGCTCGCCCAAGTTGCGAAAGATACCAAGTCCGAAAAGCCTGTGGTGTTCCTCGGCTGGGAACCGCATCCAATGAATGCCAACTTCAAGCTCGCCTATCTCTCTGGTGGCGACGACGTATTTGGCCCTAATTTTGGTGGCGCTGAAGTCCATACCAATGTTCGCACCGGCTACACAACCGAATGTCCGAATGTTGGCAAACTGCTTGCCAATCTCAAATTTACACTACCCATGGAAAACGAGATCATGGGCAAAATCCTGGATGACGGGGAAGATGCTGCCGACGCTGCAACGGAATGGTTGAAAGCCAATCCGGGTGTTCTCGATGCGTGGTTGGCTGGTGTCACTACCTATGACGGCAAAGATGGTCTCCCCGCTGTCAAGGCAGAGCTCGGCCTTTAAGCCGGTGCAACAAGAGCATGAAACAAGTGCCGCCCGGCCAACCGGCCGGGAGGCTTTTTCCGCTTATTGATAGAACGACAGAGGGATAGTTCGGTTGGACTGGCTGACACAAGACAAGATTCCAGTCGGCAAGACGGCTAAGGCCGTCGTCGATTGGCTCACCACCAACTTTGCCGGGTTCTTTGACGGACTTGCAATGGTGATGCAAAGTTTCATTGACGGACTTATGTTCGTGCTGAAATACCCTCACCCTTTGGTTATGATCGCCATATTTGCTGCCGTTGCCTATGCCTTGCGGCGTTCAATTGCGGTCACCATTCTTACGATTGTGGGATTTCTCTTCATTGTTAACCAGGGCTACTGGGACGAGACGATGGAAACCCTCACCCTGGTGCTTTCTTCCTGCATCCTTTGCATGGGTATCGGTGTCCCTATTGGTATCATTGCCGCGCATCGACCCAAATTTTATTCGGCAATTCGCCCTGTGCTGGACTTGATGCAGACATTGCCAACCTTCGTCTATCTTATTCCCGCCATCGTGTTCTTCGGCATTGGCATGGTGCCGGGCCTGCTTGCCACCGCAATCTTTGTACTACCTGCCCCCATTCGCCTGACCCATCTTGGCGTCTCATCGACCCCGCTGCATTTGGTCGAAGCTGGGGAAGCCTTTGGCGCTTCGTCGCGGCAACTATTGTGGAAGATTGAATTGCCCTATGCCATGCCGCAGATTCTGGCAGGCCTCACCCAGACCATTATGCTGTCGCTTTCCATGGTTGTTATCGCCGCGCTGGTTGGCGCCGACGGTCTTGGCGTTCCGGTTGTCCGTGCCCTTAATTCGGTCAATACCGCTCTTGGCTTTGAAGCCGGTCTCGTCATCGTGGTCGTTGCCATCGTGCTTGACCGCATTTTCCGCCCCGGCAAGGAGCAAGGTGAATGACTGCTATTACACTTGATCAAGTCTGCATTATTTTCGGCAAACGGACCGACGCGTCACTGGCCTTGGCTGACCAGGGAAAAAGCAGGTCGGAGATTCAGGCTGAAACCGGTCATGTTCTGGGCGTTCACAACTGTTCGCTGACCATTGCCGAAGGCGAAATACTGGTCCTTATGGGCCTATCCGGTTCTGGCAAGTCCACATTGCTGCGCGCTATCAACCGTCTCAACCCTATTTCACGTGGTTCAGTCGTCGTTCATAATGACGGGCAGTCAATCGACGTAGGCAAGGCGGACAAGACGACTTTGCGCAACCTGCGCAAACATCTGGTGTCGATGGTCTTCCAGCAGTTTGGACTTTTGCCTTGGCGTACCGTTGAGGAGAATGTCGGTTTCGGACTGGAGCTTTCCGGAGTGCCGAAGGAAGAGCGCGCGCGCGCCGTTCAACAGCAACTTGAACTGGTTAATTTGAAAGACTGGGCCAAGCGAAAGGTTGGAGAGCTCTCGGGCGGCATGCAACAACGTGTGGGCCTTGCCCGCGCATTTGCGACCGGAGCTCCAATCCTGTTAATGGACGAACCGTTTTCCGCCCTTGATCCTCTCATTCGCAACAGGCTGCAAGACGAGCTTCTGAGCTTGCAGGATCGACTAAAGAAGACAATCGTGTTTGTCAGTCACGACCTTGATGAAGCGATGAAAATCGGCAATCGCATTGCCATCATGGAAGGTGGCCGCATAATTCAGTGCGGAACAGCGCAGGATATTCTTCTAAACCCGGCAGATGATTATGTGGCGGATTTCGTCGCCAATATGAATCCACTTGGAGTGCTGACAGCAGCCGACATCATGGTTCCACTTGACCGTTCACGCGGTGACCGGCCATTCGCGGCCACTGCCCGGCCCGATACACCTGTGCGGGATGTGATGCAGGCAGTGGCCAAGAATAGCGGTGATGTCGGCGTTGTCGAAAAAGGCGCTATTCTTGGCATGATTTCCGCTGACGATATTGTTCGCGGTCTGCTCAAACATCAGAAGAAATAGTCAGGTCCGTCCTAGTTTCCGGACTTAGAGCCGCTCTTGCTATTCTTCTTCGTTTTCTTCGGACTCATCCGATTTGCCAGCAGGCATCCATCCCGTTGGCGTTACCTTTTTCTGCGTGCTGGAATCGGTAAAGACCCACCATCCGGCATCAGTCTCATCCCACTGACCGCCAGTAACTTTAAGGCGATCCAACGAACGATACTGCCCAATGGATTGGTTTTCCTGCCCATCTTCATCTGTCCAGAAAATCTGCACCTTGCTACCATCTGTAGGGGCAGATGAAATCGACTGCTTTTTGCTCACGGGCATTCCTCCTGTTGAAGCTCAATGAGTGAATGCCCGATTGCAAATCGGGCTTCGCTCAGGCGGCAGCTTTCTTCTTTGCAATACGCGCCCGGATGCTCTCCACGTCAGATTTCGGCGTCGCCGCAAACAGCGTCTTGGTATAGCTGTGTTGCGGGTTTGAAAACACCTCGTCGCGCGTACCGTATTCAACCACCTCACCATAATACATGACCATAACGTCATCGGCGATATAACGAACCACCGACAGATCATGACTGATGAAAACATAAGTCAAGTTGAACTCATCCTGCAGGTCCGCAAGTAGATTGAGAACCTGCGCCTGCACCGAAAGATCGAGCGCAGAAACAGGCTCGTCCAGAACAAGCAGGCTTGGGCTCAACATCAGTGCGCGCGCAATAGCGATACGCTGACGCTGGCCGCCGGAGAACATATGCGGGTAGCGATTATAGTGTTCAGGGCCAAGGCCTACCTTTACCAGCATCTGCATGGCAAGTTCGCGCCGCTCTGCAGCGGTCTTCTTGGTATTCAGCAGCAATGGTTCGCCTAGAACTTCACCAATCTTCTGACGTGGATTCAGCGAACCATAAGGATTCTGAAAAATGATCTGCACCTTGCGGCGCATTTCGGTCGTCACCTTGTCTTTGGCAATATTGATAGGCTTGCCGTCAATGAGCAATTCGCCGGATGTCTGCGGATCGATCAGCGTCAGAATACGACCAAGTGTCGATTTTCCGCATCCGCTTTCGCCCACTATTGCAAGCGTCTTGCCCTTCTCAACAGTGAAATTCACGCCCTTTACAGCCTGAACGGTCTTTGCCTTTCCAAACAGGCCACCGCCAACGTGATACTCGCGTACGATATTGCGGCCTTCGAGTACAATCTCGCTCATGATGCAGCTCCTGCATTGGCTGCTTCGTTTTTCATGAAATCAGCCACGGTCGAAAGTCGATCGCCGGTCGCATTTTCGGGAAGAGCGGAAAGCAATGCGCGGGTATATGGGCTCTTGGGCGCCTCAAAAAGCGTCAGCACATCGGCCTCTTCCATCTTGGTGCCCTTATACTGAACGATCACACGATCAGCGGTTTCAGCCACTACACCCATATCATGCGTGATCATAATCAATCCCATGCCATGCTCGGCTTGAAGACGAACAAGCAAATCGAGAATTTGCTTTTGGATGGTAACGTCAAGCGCGGTCGTTGGCTCATCTGCGATCAGCAGCTTTGGATTGCACGCAATCGCGATAGCGATCATGACGCGCTGACACTGCCCGCCTGACATCTGATGCGGATAAGAGTTGAGCCGCTCTTCCGGGGTCGGGATACCGACCTGTTTAAAGAGCTCTATGGCACGGGCTCGCCTTGCTTTCTTGTCGAGTTTCATATGAACCCGCAGAACTTCTTCCAGCTGGAATCCAACAGTGAAACACGGATTAAGGCTCGCCATAGGCTCTTGAAAGATCATCGCAACGTCGCGCCCGATGATTTCACGCCGACGTTTGCTCGTCATTGTCAGCATGTCGTGACCATCAAATGTCATGCTGTCGGCAGTCACTGTTGCTGATTTGGGCAGCAGCCCCATAACAGCCAGCATCGCAACGGATTTTCCAGAACCGGATTCACCGACAATTGCCAGGACTTCGCGAGCTTCGACCGATAAATCAATGCCTTGGACGGCCATAAACATGCCATTGCTGGTATCGAACCCGACAGAAAGATTTTTGATTTCGAGTAGCTTGCTCATGTTCAGCTCCTCTTCAGTTTTGGATCAAGCGCATCGCGCAATCCGTCACCGACGAGATTGATAGCAAGCACTGTAATCAGAATTGCGAGACCGGGCAGCGTTACCACCCACCATTGACCGCTTGCGATAAATTCACGTGCATCGGCCAGCATTGTTCCCCATTCCGATGCCGGTGGCTGAGCACCGTAACCCAGGAAGCCCAGTGCTGCAGCGTCAAGAATCGCATTGGAAAATGAGAGCGTCGCCTGAACAATCAAAGGTGCCATGCAGTTTGGTAGAATTGTCTTGAACATCAGACGCAGCGGACCAGCACCGGCAACCTTTGCGGCTACCACATAATCACGCGTCTTTTCGGCCATCACCGCAGCGCGGGTCAAACGCACGAAATGCGGTTGATACACCAGCGCGATGGAGATCATTGCCCCGGTCAATCCCGGCCCGATAATTGCTACCAGAACCAGAGCAAGCAACAATGAGGGAAAGGCCAGGATGACATCCATCAAGCGCATAATAACTGTATCGACCCAACCGCGGAAATAGCCAGCGATAACACCTAGAAAAATACCGCCGACAAGCGCGATACAGGTGACGACAATGCCGATAAACAGTGAATAGCGCGCGCCGTAAATCAGACGCGAGAGAATATCTCGACCAACGGCATCTGTTCCAAGCAGATAGCCTGCACGTCCGCCTTCCTGGAAGATTGGTGGCAGGAGTACAGCATCGCGGTACTGATCTGCCGGGCCGTGCGGGGCAATCCATGGTGCAAAAATAGCCGTTATAATCAGCAATATGAAAACTGCCAGGCCGATGACGGCACCACGATTTTCCGAGAAATAATACCAAAACTCGGCAAGCTGCCGTCGAAGAGATGAATCGGTGGAGGTTCCACTTTGAATATTTGTTTGGGCCATGATCTATCCCCTCAATGTCGAATGCGCGGATTGATCAGGCCGTAGAGCAAGTCGACAGCGAGATTGACCAACATGATGGTGGCGGCGATGATGAGCAAAGCGCCCTGAATTACCGCATAGTCGCGGCGGCTGACGGAATCGACCAACCATTTTCCGATACCCGGCCAAGAGAAAATCGTCTCTGTCAGGATTGCTCCGGCCAGCATGACGCCAACTTGGAGACCGATGGTTGTAACAACCGGGATCATGGCATTTCGCAGCGCGTGAATACCGATAACGCGCAATGGAGCCAGGCCTTTGGCACGAGCGGTGCGCACATAATCCTCGGACAATACTTCGAGCATTGCGGAACGCGTTTGACGCGCGATAACCGCCAGCGGAATAGTGCCGAGCACAATCGTTGGCAGGATCAAGTGGCTGACGGCTGATTTGAAAGCACCTGACTGTCCAGAAATGAGTGAATCGATCAGCATGAACCCGGTCACTGGCGGGAAAAAGAACATCAGTGAGATGCGGCCAGATACAGGCGTCCAGTGCAATGTGTTGGATACGAGCATGATCAGCAGCAGACCCCACCAGAAGATGGGCATCGAGAAGCCTATCAGGGCAGTTCCCATGATTGACTGATCGAGAAAGGAACCGCGCTTGATCGCTGCGAAAACACCAGCTGGAATGCCAAGCAAAACCGCAAAAAGAATTGCGCAAATTGAAAGCTCAAGCGTTGCTGGAAACAGATTGAAAAACTGTTCGACAACCGGCTGCTTGGTAACAATCGATGTCCCGAAATCACCGTGCAGAATACCCCGAAGATAGTCGAAATATTGAACGATGATCGGCTGGTCGAAGCCAAGATCGCGCGAAATAGCTGCATGACGTTCTGGCGACATGACACGTTCGCCTGAAAGTAACGCAACCGGATCGCCCGGAAGCATGCGAATAAAGGAAAAAGCGATGATGGATACACCGACAAAAGTCAGGGCCATAACCGCCACGCGTCCCATAATAAATCTGAACATATCGAACCTTCCAGCCACAATCGGTGGCGGTGCTTCCGGCTGCCTTAACGCATTTTTGCTCGGAAGAAAAAAGGGCGCCCGCCTGACGGACGCCCTTCCTACAAGTTTTCAGCTCTTACTCGGTGATGTCTACGCCGTCGAAGGCGAAGTCACCAAGCGGGCTCTGATGGAAGCCTTCAACACCCTTGCGCATCGGTACGATCGACAGAGAGTGGTCAAGCGTATTCCAAGGAGCTTCCTTTTTGAACACGACCTGCGCCTCTTCATAGAGCTTTGTGCGCTCTGCAACGTCTGTTGTAACCTTGGCTTTCTTCACCAGGGCATCAAATTCCTTGTTGCACCATTGCGCACGATTGTTGCCGCCGACGGCTTCGCAACCAAGCAATGTATCAAGGAAGTTGTCTGGATCGCCATTGTCACCGGTCCAGCCGAGAATAGCAGCACCGTCGCGGTCTTTTGCCTTGGACTTGTTCAAATATTCGGCCCACTCATAGGACACGATCTCGGCCTTGACGCCGATCTTTGCAAGATCAGACTGCATCAATTCCGCAGCGCGGCGAGCGTTGAGCATATAAGGGCGTGAAACTGGCATCGCCCAGATCTTCATGGAAAGATCCTTTACACCGGCATCTGCAAGCATTTTCTTGGCTGCTTCAGGATCGTACTTGTCGTCCTCAATGGCGTCATTATAGGACCACATTGTCGGTGGGATCGGGTTTTTGGCAGGTGTTGCCAGACCCTGGAATACGCCGTCAACGATTGCCTTCTTATTGATGGCCATGTTGAGCGCGTGGCGTACTTCAACCTTGTCGAACGGTGCAATCAGCGTGTTGTACGCGAGGTAGGCAACGTTCAAGCCTTCCTGCTCCATCACCTTCAACTCTGGATCCGCTTTCATCGCAGCCACATCGCTTGGGTTTGGATAAGGCATCAAATGGCATTCACCAGCCTTGAGCTTCTGATAGCGAACCGAAGCATCGGTCGTGATGGCGAAAACCAGATCGTCGATCTTCTGCTTGCCATTCCAGTAGTCAGGATTTGCCTTGAAACGGATAACGGCATCCTGCTGGTAGGCGACAAACGAGAAAGGACCGGTGCCGAGAGGCATCTGGTTAAGCTGGTTCATCTTGCCTTCAGCCTGGAGCTTGTCGGCATATTCCTTGGACATGATCGAAGCGAATGGCATTGCAACGTTTGCGAGGAACGGAGCCTCTTTGCGCTTCAGTGTGAACTTCACTGTCATGTCGTCGACTTTTTCAATCGACTGCAGGAGCTCAGGGAAGCCCATGCCGGCAAAATATTCCCATGAAGTACCTGTTACATACTTGTTCCAGGGACTGTCTTCTTTCCACTGGCGCTCATAGGAGAAAATCACGTCGTCAGCGTTGAGTTCACGTGTCGGCGTGAAGAATTCTGTAGTCTGGAACTTTACGCCCGGACGAATCTTGAACGTGTACTGCAAACCATCATCAGAAATTGTCCAGCTTTCGGCCAGACCTGGTTGGGTTTCTGTCGTACCAGCCTTGAATTCCAAAAGGCGATTATAAACCGTATGCGCCGAAGCATCATAGGTGTTACCGCCCGTATAGAGGCCGGGATCAAAGCCTTCCGGCGATGCTTCCGAGCAATAAACGAAAGTTTTAGCTGCGGCTCCACCTGCCATCAGCCCACCCGTCAACATTGCAAGCGCTGTCGCCGCAATGAGTTTCTTGTAGGTCTTCATGTTTTTCCACCTTCAGAGGTTTTTTTGTTGCCGGCCCCCTTGCCTGCAACCGAAGCTGCATGGAAGCCTTTGCCATGTCGCAATGCAAGCAGATTTATTCGCAGTCAACCCATCCGGAGAACCATAATCCACGATTCTGGGGAAACTCGACCACATAAATGCAAAAATAGTGAATTTCACTACAAAACCGTCCATTCACATTTCTGACAGTCAAAGGCACATAGTTACGTACATGAGCAAAGGGCGCGACTATCGGCGTCACACTTGCCATGGTAAGCGGCTGAGGAAATCGTTGCACTGGAAGGGAGCAAATTATGAATCTTGAAGGACATACCGCTATTGTAACAGGCGGGGGATCTGGACTTGGAGCAGCGACGGCCCGGCTTTTTGCGGAAAAGGGCGCCAAGGTGGCACTTTTCGACATTAATTTGGATGCTGCCCAGAAAGTTGCGCAAGAAATCGGCGGCATTGCACTCGGCTGCAACGTTTCCAGTGCAAGCGATGCAGAAGGCGCAGTGCGTCAGGTCACCGAAAAATTTGGCACACCGCGTGTTCTCGTCAATTGCGCTGGCATAGCAAATGCCGGACGTATTGTCGGACGAGATGGCCCGCATGATCTGGAGCTTTACCGGCGCGTGATCGAGGTCAATCTTATCGGCTCGTTCAATATGCTGCGCTTGGTGGGAGATGCAGCCGCCAAGCTTGATCCCTTGGAAACAGGCGAGCGCGGTGTGATTATCTCTACCGCTTCGGTCGCTGCATTCGACGGTCAAATCGGACAGGCTGCCTACGCCTCTTCCAAGGCCGGCATTGCAGGCCTTACCCTGCCAGCAGCGCGGGAACTCGCTCGCTTCGGTATTCGCGTTATGGCTATCGCTCCTGGTATTTTCGCAACGCCAATGCTGCTGGCAATGCCGCAGGAGGTTCAGGATTCACTTGCAGCATCCATTCCCTTCCCTTCAAGACTTGGTAAGCCAGAGGAGTATGCATCGCTCGCTGTGCATATTATCGAGAACCCAATGCTAAACGGAGAAACGATCCGGCTTGACGGAGCTATTCGCATGGCACCAAAATGAAGTTGCATTACCAATTATTGCAACTTCTTATCGCTGACGACGTTCTGTTAACGCTGATCATCTAAAATCCTTGTTAGCGAAGTAAGGTAGATCGCAATCATCGGTAAGCGATGAGGAAAGGATGCGGATGACGATCGTCAAGCGTCTGGTGATTTTACTGCCAGGCTTTGAGCATATGCCTGTAGAGGCTCACCATCGGCGCTTTGTCCGCGAGGCAGGCAAAACTGCGCCTGTTTACGACATGACCGTCTCGGAGCCTTTCCCCCTATCTGTCAGCGCTGTCGAAGACGGCGTTGCCATGGGCCGCTTCAGTTTGAATGCCAAGGGTGATGACTGGGCGGCTCATACCGATTTCGTGCTTTACGGGCTTGGCGATATCACGCTGTTTTACGCCTCCAGAAATCCGGCCGTCCGTCTGCTGAGCGGACTGCTTGCACTGCTCGACTTTATCGTCAGTGGCACATTTTTCCGCTTCATCATGACAAGCTGGCGCTATGCGCTGTTCTTTGTTTATCCACTGCTCGTGCTTGCAGCCATTTTGATTGCATCTATTGGCATGGGATACTTAGTCGACGATGCCTTTCCGAACAGCCCATTTGTTTTGGCAGGGACAAGTCTTTTGGCTGGGATATGTCTATTGTGGTTTTCTGCTGCAAAATTACATCTTTTGCTGCTCATGGACGACTGGACATTTGCTCGCGACATGGCACGCGGAAAGCGCTCAGACGTTATGACGAAGATGGAAAAAGTCGTCGGTCATGCCGCGTCATTGATCAGTGAAGCTCCAAGCGATACCGAGGTTATTATTGCCGCCCATAGCTTGGGCGCAATTTGCGCACTCCCGATTATAGATGAAGCGGTGAAGCGCAATAAATCGCGACGCTACGGACTACTTACCGTAGGCTCCAGCCTGCTCAAAGTCGCACTACATCCTGCTGCATCTCGCTTGCGAGATTGTGTGGCCAATGTCGCACAAAGCAATACGACCTGGATTGATGCCCAATCGCTGACTGACCCAATGAACTTTTACAAATCTGATCCGATCAGAGATCTCGATATTGCAAAAGGAAAATCACCTGTTCTTATGCAAGTGCGTTTCAGACACCAGCTTTGCGACGAGACTTACAAGGCAATCCGGCGCGACTTTTTCCGCGTGCACCGCCAGTTCGTATTTGGTGTAGATAAACGGACACATTATTCCTGGCATGCTATTCTTTGTGGGCCTCAACGTTTTGCAGATATCGCCGCCCGCGGCGGATTGCCCTGCGAGAAAACTCTCTGTTCCAAGGACAGCCTCAAAATCGTGGGGCCTGCCATTACATGATAAGCCTTGCTTTAGCTGGAAAGGCTCTGTGGGCGTTTCTGGTCGTTGGTTGGTATTTGTTGCGCCGGCCCTTTGATCGCCGCGCTCGCCGAAGCCGGCTCACCGTTGATCGCCGGCCGGGAGCAGATACCCTGCGGATGGCCATATCGCTGACGGGACTTGGCATCATACCAGGCATATACCTTGTTACCGGATTCCCGAGATTTGCATCCTATCCTGGGCATCCAATGCTGCTTGCACTCGGCATCATCGTTGGGATAATCGCGCTTGTGCTTTTCAGGCTTACGCATAAAGCGCTCGGAAAAATGTGGTCAGTATCATTGCAACTGAAACAGGATCACAAACTCATCACAACAGGAATCTACAAACACGTCAGGCATCCGATGTATACGGCATTCTGGTGCCTTGCCATTGCACAAGCACTGCTCTTGCCTAACTATATTGCAGGATTTGCAGGGATTGTTGGATTTGGCTATCTGTTCTTCTCACGGGTGGGTCCAGAGGAAACGATGATGAGTGAAGCCTTTGCAGAAGAATACCACGTCTATCGTGCACGCACCTGGCGTGTCTTGCCCTACATCTATTGATTGGCTGAAAGTTTTCATCGTGCGTAAAATCAAGCTGTCCTGTTCGTCACTCGCAAAAACACTGCCGGTTCTGGTGGTCTCACTGTCGCTTGCGGCGTGTCAATCGTCACCGCAGCCGACCGCTGCAAGCAATGTCTCGGCATATGCTGCAGAGATACCGCAATTGACCTGTGCTGCGCATGGCAGCGTCAATGGCAACGCTGTGAAGCTCACCGCCAATCGCACTAAGACCGGTGATCCCGCCTATATCGAGTTTCGCCAACGTCTTTCGCCGGGAATACCGAGCGGCCATCTTTATGTGGTCTTTGGACGTCTTGACGCGCAAGGCAACCCGGTAACACGCCAGTATAATGGGCTGTTTCCAAAAGGCAGCTTGATCGGGCTTTACGGCGGAGCAATCATTCCGATGCCGGCCGAACTGAAGCCAAGCTATGCGGACTGCCATTTTTCAACCGGCGCCGCTTATCGCGTTTCATTGACTGAAAGCCAGTATCAACAATTACTGGGCAAAGTACGTTACAATCTCGCCAATCCACCGCTCTGGAGAATGTTCGGCTTTAATTGCAACAATTATGCAGCCTCGCTGGGCAGCGTTGCAGGCTTGGTTGAACCGGCAAATCGCGCTCAACCATCTTTCTCCTATATCTATTCCTTTATAGAAGCGAATGGAGACAAGGGACGAAAATCCCCCACTTCATGAAAAAATTGTAATGTTCCAATGGTTTTGATTTCCACAATTCCGTCTTAAATGCAGCGGTATCTCACAGAACTTTGACCCGCAACGGGCCATGCGATTACGCCGGAAAGCAAATTGATGAAAATTATTGGTGCTTTTCTGCTTGCCATTGCGGTTTCCGCTCCAGCCGCAGCAATGGATAAAAGCGCAGCCGACGAGCTAGAAAGGCTGGACCCGCAAACAAGGCTTGAGCAGCGCTGTGATCTGGAAGCAATGGAACGTATCCACAAGGATCCGGCCAAAATGGTTCCGGATGAATTGGTGGCCTATGCTTTTGCCGAGCCCAAGATCAGCGGCGACAAGATTCGCTCCACGGGTGCGGCCTTTCGCAGTAAGGGCGAATGGTATCACCTGTCATACACATGCTCGACATCGCCCGATCATATGACCATTCTGACATTTCAGTATGCGATTGGGCAGTTGGTTCCCCACAATGAGTGGGACCATCATTTTCTGGTACCCTGAAGAGCTATTGTAGCAGGGTACAATAATAAAAAAGCACGCCGGAGCGTGCTTTTTTATTAGTTCAAGGCGTTAGGTCTGTCCTGAGCCAGGAGCATTTGACCAATAGCATCTACGCTTTTGCTGGTCGGAGCCTCATAGGCCAATATTCCAGCCGGAGCGGCGCCTGGTGTCGTCTGTGCGGCCTGCTGCTGTGCCTGCAATGTGTGCTCCATGGCCCCAACAGGCGGATCAACAGGAACAGCAACCTTCTCGCTAGCAAACGCCATTTGCGGTGGAGCGATGTCAGCCTGCGCAACCAGTACGGGTTGCTGCGTAGCCACAACGCGACCAGAGGTCGGTGTGGAGGTGGTCGTCGCTGCGCTTGCCACTTGCGTAGCATTGCCTGCGCCGGAGGTTCTCATGCTTGCAATATATGCATTGGCAATGGCTTGGCTTGCTTCCTTGGAAGCAATTTCTGCCGAATTATAACGATCGCGCTTTTCGTAAAACGCATTTCCGCCAGCAACGACGGTGTAATGCATGTTCTTGTAAGGGAACCGCAAACCGGCAGTGTGAAAATACATTGCGTTCTTGACCTGAGGGTTACGCTTGCCCTTCAGCACAGCGTCTGCCGCAGCCTGAACGTCCGGAAGTGCCGATGACGTCATCGGACGAGACAAGACGCCCGGGGCGAACTGTCCCTTCTGTCCAACAACGCTGCATATGGAGTTTCCCCATTTGCCCGCATCAAGTCTGTTCATAACCACTGTTCCAACAGCCACCAGACCATCTTGGCTTGAACGGTTGGACTCAAAGAACATTGCCCGTTCAAGGCATTCTTTGTCCTTGGGCGTGTAGGCGTAATTACCGGATGTAGTCTGCGAGGTTGCCGCTTGCGGCTTGATCTTGCTGGTCTGCGCGTTCTGTGTTGTGCAACCGCTGATGAGCGCCGCCGCCGTTACAATTCCCGCTACAGAGTGGATTTTCCACTTACCGCCGATCACGAAGCAATTCTCATCGCTGTTTTTCCTGCTGGTGAAGTTGAGCACAGAATGATGTCATTTGGGGCCAAACAATGGCAACAAAATACAATTCTGGATATCTAACATCTATCTAATTGAAATTATGCGTTTATTTTATCCAATGCAATAGCACGAAAATCCTAATAATGGCATAATTAAGAATTTGTTTACCACTATCGAGTTAATCTTGGGCAACTAAATGAGGTCCGAAGGGCAAGCTCATGCGTTCTCCTCCACCACGATATGATACGCGCGAATCACTCATGGACGCACTGCGCGAATTGATGTCATTGCAGGTGGCAGCCGAGGATGTCGCGCCAGTCCTTTGCACGATCGGACCGGTCGATCTTGATCTGCTTGCCGACTGCATGAGAGATGCAGGGATCAATGATAATCAGGCAATCGCCGCCTGATATAAGACTTCGGGACTTGTCCCAATTCGCTGCACCTCTTATCAATCAGATATTCCCAGAGCAAAAACTTGCTCCTGACTGATTGAGGATATGACGTGAGCGAAAAGATGGACGTTTTGCGTGAGATGGATGACAGCGCGATCCGGCTTATACGCCGTTTGATGCGAAGCGCCCGACATGCAGTCATTGCAACGCTGGAACCAAACACCGGCAACCCCATCGCAACACGTATCGGCATTTCCACAGACCATGACGGCACTCCAATTACCCTGGTTTCTGCCCTTGCTGCTCATACGCCTGCTTTGCTGGCCGACCCGCGATGCTCGCTCTTGGTTGGTGAACTTGGCAAGGGAGATCCCCTCGCCTATCCGCGGATGACAATTTCTGCAAAAGCGCGGGAAATAGTCAAAGGCACTCCTGAACACGCCCGTATTGAATGGCGCTACCTTTCACACCTGCCCAAATCGAAACTCTATGTCGGCCTTGGCGATTTCCGGTTTTTCCGGCTGGAACCGGAAAATACCAAATTGAATGGTGGTTTCGGACGCGCTTACCAACTGGAAGCAAAGGATTGGTTGAGCTTAAGCCCTGTCAACCCAGAACTTGCTGAAGCAGAAAAGAACGCTGTCGATCACATGAACGAGGATCATGCTGAAGCGATCGCTTTATATGCCCGTTATTATGCCAAGCTACCGGATGGCAAATGGCGGATAACAGGTATTGATGCGGATGGGTTTGACATTGCGGATGGCGATGAAGTGGCTCGTATATTCTTTGAAAAGCCGCTGGAATCTGCAAAAGATATGCATATGACATTGGTGCGCATGGCTGGCCAGGCACGCGCCGGTCTAGCAGCGGAACAGGCCCCGGTGTGAGCGACGATAATCCGGACGTTTGGCTGGAGCAGCGGATTACCCGCATTGCTGGTCTTGAGGACGAGCGGCTTGCGCCCTATAGAAATGTCAGGGAACGTGATCTGGTGGGGCGTGAGGGGCGCTTTATTGCAGAGGGTAAGGTCGTCCTCAATGTGCTCTTGGCCAACAGGTCGTTCGCCATTGAATCTCTGCTGATCATTGAAAACAGGTTGGCGGGCCTCAAAGACCAAATCCGCTTATGTCCAGCAGATGTGCCGATTTATTGCGTCTCTCGCACAACGATTGATGCGATTGCCGGTTTCCCCATGCACAGGGGAATCTTGGCTGTCGGCAGGCGAATGAACCCGCTATCCGTGCAAGCCCTTATAGATACACTTTCCCCAACGGCTTTGGTCGTTGTGCTCTGTGGCATATCCAATCACGATAATATGGGTTCGATTTTCCGCAACGCGGCAGCCTTTGAAGCAGATTGCGTCATAATGGACGAGACCAGCTGCGACCCGCTTTATCGCAAGGCGATAAGAGTGTCGGTCGGGGCAACACTCAAGGTTCCTTTCGCGCAGCAGGGCCCTATTGAGGCGATCATTGAGACATTGCAGGATGCCGGCTTTACACTTTTTGGCCTCAGTCCTTCCGGATTAACCAGCATTAACTCTGTCCAGCCGGCACAAAGAACAGCGCTTTTGCTCGGGACTGAAGGCGAAGGTCTTCCTCCTGCCCTTTTGCAACAACTGCAAACAGCCAGAATCCCCATGTCTTCGGATTTCGACAGTCTTAATGTTGCAACCGCATCGGGGATTGCCTTATCGCGGCTCAGCCGCTTTGCCAGCTTGTGACGCGGCCTGCTGAAGCGCGCGTATGCGATCGCCAAGACTTACGATAATCTTGCCATCCGCATCACGCACTTCCGAACCATTGCTGCTCGTACCCAGCAAGTCGTTAATCAGCGACTCTGAGCCCTCAAGCTTCGCAGTCATTGCTATAACTTGCGCAGCCAGATCGTTCATCTGGTCACGCAAGACATCGCCTTCTTGCGCCTGGACCAAGGCCTGTTTGCCCCGGGCCACCTCGCCCGTTACTGCAGGCTGCTTTCTCTCTGCCGCAAGGACCTTGCGCAAACGCTCATTTACACGCTCGATATCTTTTTCACGTCGCGCAAGTTTGGCTTCACTATCTGTAAGCTGCCGCAAAAGAGCGCTGGCTTGTTTATCCAGTTCAGACCTTTGCCTGATTTCCTGCTCAAGCGAGCTGCGTAGCGCTTTCAATTCTGTTTCAGCCTTACGTTTCTGTTCGTCGCTTTCTCGTTTGTCTTTGCGTGCGGTCTTGAGATCATCAGAAAGATTATCGATACGGGCCGATTGAGCGGCCAAATCTATCTTGAGACTATCCGCATTCGTCGCAAGACCAGCCAACCGGCGATGCAACAGTTCCAGTTCTGCCGCACGCTGTTCCAGCAGTTTTTCTTGTGCCGCGCTTGCTGCTGTCAATTTATTGAGGTTTTCCTTATCCGAAGCCAATATCGCCTCTAGCTCGGAAATTCGTTGTTCGCGCTGCTCCAGCTCCTGCGCAAACTTTGCTGCGAGCCTGTCCTTTTCGCTCACATCCGCAAGCAGCCGTCCCGCCTTTTCCTTGGCATTCTCCAGCATAAGTTCAAGCTTGCGGTTAGCCAGTGCGTGTTCAGCCCGCAAACCATCACGCTGCGCCTGTATTTCATTCAGGGTAAGGGGTATTTCAGCTTCAACGCGTCTGCGAGTTAAGTAAGTTGCACGGCGCCAGATTGGCGGAACTACCAGCAATGCCAATAATACGGCAGCCAGAAATCCAAGAGCAAAATAAAGCGCGGTCTGGATCACTATAGGGTCCTGTCAGAGGTCTTCTCGACACAATCTTATTATCAGTCAGGTGTTAAAAATACAAAGGCGCGAACTGGGTTGCCCGCGCCTTGGCTTTCAAAACGCCGTTTTCAAGAAATCAAAACGGGTTCCACGTCGCTGAAGGGGTAATCTTCAAATAGCCGACATTGACACCCAGGCGCGCTCCAACACCGGTCCGGATCGGTACCAGCAAGACCTGATTGCGCTTAAGAACATTGAACCCGACACCTGCAAAGAGATAGGCAGAGCCGGCCACGCCAACGAAACGTCCATAGAGACTTTGCACATCGTCAAGATTATAGACAAGCATCATGACGCGCGATCCCTGACCACCAAAATCCCAACCGATGGAGGGACCTTGCCAGAAGGTTTTGTGGTCACCTGCGTTCTTCGTATAGAGCGAGCCTTCGCCATAGGTCAGACCGCCGATAATGGCTCCAGAACCTTCTTCGCCGAGGACATAGCCATTCGGCAGACCATAACTTTGAAAAACCTTCTCGACGGCCGTCGCCAGACCGCCAGAGGTCGAACCGAAAAATCTCTGACCGGAATTGACGATTTCGTCCATCGTATAAGTATTCTGAGCATGCGCTGCTTGCGCTTGCACAAAAAACAATGACACCACGGTCATGAGAAGGAGAAAGCCACGATTCAAAGACAAGAGTAGAGACGCCATAATAATTCCTTTTGGTGTTCGCTCATTGTCCGACGCCTGATTCGCAAATCTGTGTTTGCGTTAACCCTATTTAAGACAGCAAACCTTGTATAAAAGTTTATGAATTGATCTTGGCATTTCAATGGCTCGTTAAAATTGCATTTTTTAGGCATTTTCATCCTGCTGCATGACGTTCTTGCCCATCCGCACCGCCCTCTATATCCAGAAGAGCACGAGAACCAAGTGATTCGCGGCTTTGATTCGCGGGGAACTTAGAACCATAAGCTCATTTTCAGGAGACCCCTTATGACATTGCCCGTCATCCTTTCGGCAACTGACCTTGGAGCACTCCTTTCCAGCCGGATATGCCACGACATTATTTCGCCCGTTGGAGCCATAAACAACGGTCTTGAGCTGCTCGAAGAGGGTGGCGCAGACGAAGATGCGATGAACCTTATCAAGTCCAGCGCGCGCAGTGCCTCTGCCCGTCTGCAATTTGCCCGCATCGCTTTTGGTGCTGCCGGATCGGCAGGAGTACAAATCGATACAGGCGACGCTCACAATGTTGCAGAACAATATATGAAGGGCGAAAAAGCGGAACTGAGCTGGGAGGGCAATCGCGTTCTTTTGCCCAAGAACAAAGTTAAGTTGCTGCTGAATCTCATCCTGATCGCCAATGCGGCTCTGCCACGCGGTGGTACCTTGTCGGTTTCCCTGCAAACGCCGGAAACCGAACCGCGCTTTGTCCTGACCTCGCGGGGACCGATGCTGCGCGTGCCACCAAAGTTTCTTGAGCTTCACAGCGGCAAAGTTCCTGAAGAAGCAATCGATGCGCACGCGGTTCAACCTTATTATACGCTTTTGTTGGCGCAAGAATCCGGCATGACCATTTCCATCCATGCGACACCGGAAGAAATTATCTTTACCGCCGCTTAAGTCTCATACGGGTTACCGCCGGTAACTCCGGCGGTATTTCAATATTTACCATTCCGCTTGCCTGTTTATTCACGGGCGGCCTATAGGTTCACCACCGGAATCGCTGAGATGGCTGTCTGGTTCGGGGGAACTTATGCTGCGTTGTATGATCGTTGACGGCTCACCTGTGGTGCGAAAAGTCGCTGGCCGTCTGATCTCCAGCGACAAAGTCGTTGTGACGACAGCTGATACTGGTTACCAGACCGTCGCCGCATGCAGTGTCGAAATGCCGGACATGATCATTCTGGATGACGGGCTCATCGATATGCCCGCAACAGAAATAATCCAAACAATTCGAGCACTGCCTGGCGGCGACAGCACGAAAATCTATCTCTGCCTGCCGGAAATGGATATCACCAGAATCATGCGTGCAAAACGCGCTGGAGCAGCAGGATACTTGCTGAAACCGTTCAACCGCGCATCGCTTGCAGAAATCATGCCGCCGATTGAAGTTGGAACCTAAATGCCAGCGAAATCTGAGCTTCCGATAATTCAGTTTGACTCAGCTGCACAGTTTGAAGCTTGGCTGAGTGAACAGCCACGTACCTCGCAAGGGCTTTGGCTCAAGCTTGCCAAGAAGAACGCCGGTATGGCGAGCATTTCCCATGCGGAGTCTATTGATAGCGCATTATGTCATGGATGGATCGACAGTCAGAGCGACAAATTCGACGACGATTTCTGGCTTTTGCGCTATACGCCGCGCAAAGCTCAAAGCAAATGGTCTCAACGCAACTGCTCAAAAGCCACCAAGCTGATCGAACAAGGCAGGATGACGTCAGCAGGATTGGCCGAAGTTGAACGGGCAAAAGCCGATGGCCGATGGGACGCCGCCTATGCTCCCCCAAGCACTGCACAAGTCCCGGACGACCTCCAATTGGCCCTTGATCTGAATCCGGTTGCAAAGGAGTTCTTCGAACGGATCAACAAAACCAATCGCTACGCCATTCTTCACCGGATATTTACCGCAAAACAAGCAAAGACACGTGCCAGCAGGATTGAAAAATTCGTCGACATGTTAGAACGGGGAGAAACTATTTATCCGTCCAAGGCGAAGATCTGACCAACGCCGGAAACGCGCCACGATAATGTCCCGTCAGCCAGAGAGCCTCCACCATGAGCAATGACACATCATTACAATCCCGCCAAGCAATCAACTTCAGTAACAAGTTCGAGCTGTTTTCCGAACAGTGGCAACCGAAAGTCATTGCTGAAATGAATGATTACCCGTTCAAAATCGCCCGGCTGGAGGGAGATTTTATCTGGCACGATCATAAAGATACCGATGAAACGTTCATCGTGCTTGAAGGCGAGCTACGCATCGATTTTCGCGACGGCGCAGTCACATTGCGAGCGGGCGAGATGTATGTTGTCCCAAAAGGCGTAGAGCATAAACCCTACGCGGAAAAAGAAGTGAAACTGATGCTGATCGAACCGCGCGGCGTGCTCAACACCGGCGACCTGGACAGCCAGCGCACAGCGCAGAATGACGTTTGGATTTAATAGATTGAGCGCGCATCAAAAATAAAAAGGGCTCCGCTTTTCGCGGAGCCCTTTTTCTAAATTATGGTGATCAGGCGATTTCGCGAAGATCAGCGGCATCCGGTTCACGAAGAACATAACCGCGACCCCAGACCGTTTCGATGTAATTGATACCACCGGAGGCGTTGTCGAGCTTCTTGCGCAGCTTGCAGATGAAGACGTCGATGATCTTTAATTCCGGCTCGTCCATACCGCCATAGAGATGGTTGAGAAACATTTCCTTGGTAAGTGTCGTACCCTTGCGCAGCGAAAGAAGCTCCAGCATCTGGTACTCCTTACCAGTCAGGTGAACGCGCTGGCCTGTGACTTCTACAGTCTTTGCATCCAGGTTTACGATCAGATCACCTGTTGTGATAACCGATTGAGCATGGCCCTTTGAGCGGCGCACGATTGCATGGATACGAGCAACCAGCTCATCCTTGTGGAATGGCTTGGTCATATAGTCGTCAGCGCCGAAGCCGAGACCACGCACCTTGTCCTCAATACCAGCCATACCGGAAAGGATAAGGATTGGTGTTTTTACCTTCGACAGACGCAGGGTCCTCAGGACTTCATAACCGGACATGTCCGGCAGATTGAGGTCGAGGAGGATAATGTCATAGTCGTAGAGCTTGCCGAGATCGACACCCTCTTCGCCCAGATCCGTCGTATAAACATTGAAGCTTTCCGACTTGAGCATCAATTCGATGCTCTGGGCCGTTGCACTATCATCTTCGATTAAAAGAACCCGCATATCATTCCCCTTTTCCCGCCGCTGAAATGGGTTGCCCAAAACCCTAGGTCAGGCAATCCCGAGTCAGGTCGCGAAACAAGCCGTTTCCATAACGTTAAGATTGCCACCGAATGGTTAACAAAATCTAATTCCGCTTTGCAAGTGTCTTTGACTCATAAATTAAAAATCGCAGACACTGCATTGATTCATAAGGTCAACTCGCCGCCAAAATACCATCAGCCAAAGCATCAGGTTTTCCACCTAAGCGATTCATTCGACTCAATAAACTTGCCGCTTCAAAACTTGATGCATCAGTTTACAGAGCTTTAAGTCTTAAGGCGTATGATTAATGCTGAACGTAAAGGAAAGGTTACCAAGCGGGCCTGTCTTTAAGTTTTTGTTTCATTTTACCCAAGTGATTCGGGTCGAATGGGGCTGGATGAGCGCCAGGAAGGGTTTCACAGCACTCAGAGTACCAGCTTTTGGTGAAGCGTTACGGGGGTAGTAAATATGAAGTCGCATGAAGGTTTAGTACGATTGAAGCTGTTTCAGGTTAAGGAGAAGCGCCGCCAACTCGGCCAGCTTGACCTGATGATGGGTGAATTCGAACGTATGGCTGCCGAACTAGACGCACAGATAACGTCTGAGGAGACGAAAGCCGGCATCACCGACACAACGCATTTTGCCTACCCGACCTTCGCAAAAGCTGCACGTCAGCGTCGCGATAATCTTTTTGTATCGATCAGAGACCTGAAGAATCAGAAAGATGAGGCGGAGGCTGCGCTTGTGGAATCGGAAAAAGAATTGGCAAAGGCCGAAGCGCTCGAGCAGCGTGATGGCAAGCCAAGAGAAGCCGAAGAAGTTGTCGTGCCCGACCGCCGTGCAATGATCGGTTGACGGAGACATTTTGATAGAGTTCGGCAACCCGCGCGAATCTATCAAAACGTCTCATTTTTGCTGAATGACATCAGCCCATTCTTCGTGCCTAAGCGACTGGGCGCGCATGAATGGGCATAGCGGAATGATCTTCCAGCCGCCAGCCCTTGCATCTTCAACTGCGTGTAAAGCCAAAGCCTGCCCCACGCCCTGCCCACGCAGTGCATCGGGCACGGCCGTATGGTCAATAATGATGAGCTTGGGACTTGCCCGCGAATAGGCCATTTCCGCTTCATGGCCGGACAGTGTGGCTACATAGCGCCCGCCGCTTCCAGCCTCTTTCTTTTCAATCTTAATATTTTCAGACATTCAAATCTCCGAGGATCTCGAGCGAGCGCACCTATTGCTTTACCGCTTTTCCTGCCGTGCTTGAGGAGCCATTCGTAAGCGCCGTCACGTCCACGAGTATGTGAGCAGATTCTTCGAGCAACACGTCCTTGGCATTTTTCAATGCTTTCTCACTTGCAATGTCAGCGCTCAGGCTGCGCTCATTGGCCTGAAGTCCGTCTTCCTGAAAGGCCGCGTCGAGCGGTGTCACACCATCAGCCTTCTCGCGGGCTTTGATACGGCTCAACTGCTGCTCGCGCTCATTACGTCGTTCTGTTTCATTCAGCGAGATCGCTTTTTGTTTCCGACGACGTTCGAGTTCAGCCGCATCTTCCACGAGACGTTGGAAATCCTTATCCTTTGTCACGCGCTCATTATGTAACGTCTGCACCTGGGGCAGCAGGTCCTTAATGTCACCGAGCTGCTTATAATCAGCCTTTTTAATCTGAAGCCATGGCAGAGCATTGTCATAGCTCGCCTCCCCCAAATTTTCGAGATCGGAAAAACCCGGCAAACTAATATCGGGTACGACGCCCCTTAGCTGCGTGGTGCCGCCATTTATGCGAAAGAACTGGGCGACCGTCATTTTCAGTTCGCCGAATTCGGGCTTGGAATTGTTGGCCTCTTCGTCAAGATTGACCACGGTTTGTACGGTGCCTTTGCCAAAGCTAGGCTCACCAATAATGATGCCACGGCCATAATCCTGTATTGCTGCTGCGAAGATTTCCGATGCGGAGGCCGATCCGCGATTGATCAGAACGCCAAGCGGGCCTGTCCAGGCTGCTGAACGCGTGTCGGAACCATTCACCTTGATCTGGCCTTCATGGTTGCGCTGCTGAAGGACTGGCCCCTTGCCGACAAAAAGCCCTGTCAACTCGATTGCTTGCGGCAGCGACCCACCGCCATTATTACGCAAATCGATAATCACACTATCAACCTGCTCTTTCTTCAGTTCAGTCAACAGTCTGGAAACATCTCGACTGGCGCTACGGTAATCCTTGTCACCTCTGCGGCGGGCATCGAAATCTTCGTAGAAAGTCGGTAGGGTAATGACGCCTACCTTATTGGTCACATCACCATTCTTTACCTGCAATACGGTCTTCTTCGCAGCCTGCTTCTCCAGGTTAATGGTATTGCGAACAAGGCTGATCTCGCGATGTTTGCCATCAGGTCCGGCGTCGGATGGAAATATGCTGAGACGAACCACCGTGTCTTTTGTGCCCCGGATGAGTTTTACCACATCTGGAAGCGGCGTTCCGACAACGTCGACCATTTCGCCGTCCTTGCCCTGTGCAACGCCAACGATCCTGTCACCCACGCCCAATTGCCCGGATAGCTGAGCTGGACCACCTGCGACTAGCTCGCGAATGGTTGTGTACTCTTCGCGCTCCTGTAGGACAGCGCCGATTCCGACCAGCGAAAGACGCATGGAAATATCAAAATCCGACGCCGCCGTAGGTCCAAAATAGTCCGTATGAGGCTCTATCGAGTTTGTATAGGCATTCATGAATATCTGGAAAACATCTTCACTTTTGTATTTGTAGGCGCGGGAAAGCGAATTGGCGTAACGCTTTTCGAGCGTTTTGCGGATGGTTGCGTCATCATTTCCAGCCAACTTCAAACGCAGCCAATCATTCTTGACGCGCTTGCGCCATAGATCGCGACTTTCTGCTTCGGTCTTCGGCCATGCCTCATCGTCACGAACAATTGGAAAATCTTCCTTGGTGCTGAAATCGAAATTTTGCTTCAGCAAGTCGCGAGCATAGTTGAGACGTTCCACCACGCGCTGTTCGTAAAGGTTGAAAATGGTAAAAGGGATCGTCAGATCCTCACCATAAATACCGTCATCCAGCTTGTCTTTATCGGCATTGAAGACATCAATATCCGCTTGCGAGAAGAAAAACTTCTCCGGATCAAGCGATTTGATATAGCGATTGAGGATTTTCTCGGAAAGCTCGTCGCCCAGTGGCACAGTCTTATAGTGATATTGGATAAGAAATTGCGCGCTTAAATGCGCAGCTTGCGCCTGCTCAGTCAAAGGCTTCAGTACCGGTGGCGCACCGCTCTCCAGAGCAAAGGCAGAGGTTGCCAATCCAATGAAAACCAGAAAAAAGCCGATTTTAGTACGCATATGATTTTCTATCCAATATCTGTGCTTATCGAGACTGTATTACGTCTGTATCGCGTTTGTTCACGTCCGGCCAGAAATTAAAGGCGCAGGCGTTACCAAAAATTGCTTTGCTCTGGATAGATGCAACCATCCTGTGCCATAGCCCTGACAGGCTAACTGGAAACTCTGTTGTCAATGCGATCAATTGTTCCGTTACTTCTGTTTATTGCTACATTCACATTGGCACTCGGTCTGACCATGCCCCTGATGAATGTCAGTAAACTGTATTTCTTTGAAGAAAACCCGTCACTGCTCGGTATCATACAATCCCTATGGGGCGGCGGCGATCAATTGCTCGCAATAATTGTCGCACTCTTTTCCGTCGTTTTGCCAATCACAAAGCTTGGAGTGGCTCAAATGACGGCTCTGCAGACCACCCCCGCAAGACACAAATGGCGCCATTCCGTTGCGTTCCTGTCGAAATGGTCAATGTTGGACGTGTTATTGGTGGCTTTGGTGATTTTCGGCGCCAAGACCAGCGGCCTCGCCACTGCGATTGCTCAACCTGGCCTGTGGTTTTTCACCATATCCGCCATACTTTCGGCTGTTGCCACCCATTTCGTTGTGCGCAAGGATGCCGAAAACTAGCGACTGACTACCCCTACGATACACAAGCAAATCGGTCAAAAAGGAAAAGGCTGATCCGAAGACCAGCCTTTTCCACGTTTATAGGCACCATCATCTAATGACGATATTGCTGTATCCGGGTCGTTCGAAGACCTGCCAAGCCGTGATCCGAGATCGACGACTGCCAGGACAGGAACTCTTCCACCGTTAGTGTATAGCGTTGGCAGGCTTCCTCAAGACTGAGAAGACCGCCGCGTACAGCGGCAACCACCTCGGCCTTGCGGCGAATTACCCAACGCCGCGTGCTAGCGGGTGGAAGATCGGCGATGGTCAGCGGGCTGCCATCCGGGCCGATTACATATTTTACTCTCGGTCGAACAAGATCGGTCATTGTACTCTCTACACTTAACTTCAAGACCTATCGCAGCTGACAATACATGCAGGGCTTTAATAATTGACTAAACACGTAGTCACTCTCTGGTAACTTCGGTTAATGGAATCATATTGTTTTTGTTAAACTTTAGCCGAACCCGCCAAGCAGCTGATCAAAGTTCCGGACAAGCAGGCGCAACAGACTTCGCGGGAAAAAATAGTTGTGATGCCGGTTCTTGTTGGCAGGCCCTCCCATTTCACCTATATAGAGCGGACATCAGCCATGCGCTTTTATGCCGCTGCATCCAATTGGAATTGCTTATGACACTGAACAGTCTCGATCTACCGGCTCGGCCGGAAGACACTCGTATCGTCGTTGCCATGTCCGGCGGCGTGGATTCCTCTGTTGTCGCAGGCATTCTTAAACGCCAGGGCTATGACGTTGTTGGCGTAACCTTGCAACTTTATGATCATGGCGCCTCGACTCACCGTGCTGGTTCCTGTTGTGCCGGCCAGGATATCGAAGACGCGCGCAGGGTTTCCGAGCGCATTGGCATCCCCCACTACGTACTCGATTACGAAGCGCGCTTTCGTGAAGCAGTCATTGATCCCTTCGCTGCCAGCTATGTTAGCGGCGAAACGCCGATTCCATGCGTGTCCTGCAATCAGACCGTGAAGTTTGCCGATCTGTTGCAAACAGCCCGTGACCTCGGTGCCGACGCCCTTGCAACGGGTCATTATATTCGCAGCCGTGCAAATGGTGCGCATCGCTCGCTTTTCCGCCCCGTAGACACCGATAAAGACCAGAGCTATTTTCTGTTCGCCACAACGCAGGAACAAATCGATTATTTGCGCTTTCCACTCGGTGGACTGACCAAGGCGGAGACGCGTGCCATCGCCGAAGAACTTGGCCTGACCGTTGCCAATAAGCAGGATAGCCAAGACATCTGCTTTGTCCCGCAAGGCAAATATTCCGACATTATCTCGAAATTAAAGCCGGAAGCGGCAAATCCCGGCGACATTGTCCATATAGATGGCCGCGTGCTTGGGCGGCATGAGGGTATTGTCCATTACACTATCGGTCAGCGTCGCGGAATTGGCGTCGCCACAGGCGATCCATTGTATGTCGTGCATCTCGACGCTGCCAATGCGCGCGTGGTCGTTGGGCCACGCGAAGCGCTTGAGACCCGAAAAGTCTATTTGCGCGACGTCAATTGGCTCGGCGATGAAGCATTGACCGACATCTCGGAAAACGGTGTCGAAATTTATGCCAAAGTGCGTTCAACACGCCCGCCCCGCCCTGCAGTTCTACATCATCAGGCTGGTGAAACATGGGTGGAACTGGTTGATGGCGAAAGCGGTATTGCACCGGGCCAGGCCTGTGTTCTTTATTCCGACGACAGCAACACAGCCCGCGTTTATGGCGGCGGCTTCATCGGCCGTTCGGAACGCGCTCCACAGGCCGAAGCTATGCTCAAGAAGTTGGCCGCACAGAGCAGCCTGCACGCCTGATCACATCATCATATTTGAGAAATTGGGGCCTCAGGCCCCTTTTTCATGAAAATCGCGGATTGTAGCAATGATCCTGTCTTGATCATCCGCGCTGAGATAAGGATGCATCGGCAGGCAGAGTATATTCTTCGGCAAAGTTTCTGAAACCGGAAGCCCGCCCGGTGCGCGGCCATAATGCTTATATGCATCCTGCAAATGCAGAGGCTTCACGTAATAAATAACCGAAGGAATGCCGTTCGCTTGCAGATGTGCTTTCAGCCCATCACGGTTTTCAGTTTCGATAGCATATTGTGCCCAGGCTGAACGCGAACCGTCCGGCATGACAGCAACCTTGGCAATATCCTTCAAGCCTGCAGCATAGCGCTTGGCAACAACCTGCCGCGTTTCCATCTCATCTTCAAGAATTGCCAGTTTTTCGATGAGGATCGCCGCTTGAATCGTATCCAATCGCGAGTTCAAGCCGATGCGCACATTGTCATATTGGGTTTCGCCTTTGCCGTGGAAAAGCACGGACCGCATTATTTCGGCCAACTCACCATTATTGGTAAACATCGCGCCGCCATCGCCATAGCAACCAAGTGGCTTTGCCGGATAGAAACTGGTTGCGCCGACGTCTCCAAAGGCACCGCACATGGCATTGTCACGTTTGCCGCCAATAGACTGCGCAGCATCCTCGATAACAAACAGGCCTTCTTTGGCGGCGACTGCCGAAATGGAGGTGTAATTCGCAGCCAGGCCAAACAGGTCAACGGGAATAACAGCCTTGGGCTGCAACCGGCCTTCGGCCCGGACCGCATCAACCGCTGCCTGCAATTGCTCAACATTAATGTTGTAGGTGTCGGGATCGACATCGATAAACACCGGCTCCGCACCGACCAATGCAACAACTTCGGCTGTTGCAGCAAAGGTAAAGCTTGGAACAAACACCGCATCGCCAGGACCAATGCCCTTGGCCATCAGCGGAATTTGCAGCGCATCCGTGCCGTTAGCGCAGGCAACGACGTGTTCAACGCCGATATAATCGGCCAGGCGTTTCTCAAATTCGGCGACTTCCGGACCGAGAATATATTTGCCTTCACGCACCACTTTAGCGATGGCCGCGTCAAGTTTGCCGCTAATCCGTTCACGCTGTGCGCCGAGATCGATGAACTGCATCATTGCTCCAATAAAAGTTTCCCGCGAATCCATTGCGGGCAAGATCTAGGCAACTCTTTAAAAGGGCGGATCGACAACCGCCAGATGTTGCCGTTCAAAGTTTGCCTCTTCTTGTAACAAGGCGTGGCCGTTCTAACAACGCCGATCCCGGAGGGCAAGGAAGGTTAGCCGGCCTTGTTGTGAGCCACGGTGCCTGCCGTCAGGATACGCAAGACGCGAACGGCCTCTTCGCCATCGGTTTTCGGCTCTTCACGCGTTTGGATGCTGTGAATGAAGCTTTGGCATTCGCGCGTCAGCGGCATTCCTTGCGCGACCTTGATATAGCTCGGCTCTTCCGTGGTCGAAGCCCACTGGCCATTATCCTGCCAGATCGAATGTTTGTAGACAGCCAGCTTGCGGTCCCACGGCTCCATATCGTCGAAAACTGCCATGGCCTTGGTCCCGACCACCGTCAAGCGGCGCTCGCGATAGGGATTAAGCCGCGAGGCAAACAGATGCCCCCGCACATTGTTTGGAAACCGCAGATGAAGATGGGCGAAATCACTCAAATGATCCAGAACCGCTGCACCCTCGCCCCGCACTTCCAATGGCTCGGTGCCGGTGATTGCAAGAATCATCGACAAGTCATGCGGCGCAAGATCCCATAGCGCATCATTTTCCGTATGAAATTTTCCAAGACCCAGTCTGTGCGAGTGGATATAGCGAACATCACCAAGATCGCCGACCTTGATCAATTCCAGCAATTTCTCAAAGGCCGGATGAAAACGAAGAACATGGCCAACCATGAAGATGCGATTATTATCGCGGGCAGCCTTCACGGCTGCCTCCGCATCAGGCACGGTCAAGGCAATCGGCTTTTCGACAAGAACGTCTTTACCGTTGTTTACGGCGCGTATTGCGGCTGCAGCGTGAAACTGCGGCGGCAGTGCCATGACGATGGCATCAACGTCAGGATGAGTGAAAAGGTCTTCGACCTCAATATGCAATACACCCTGCTCGGCAGCAAAGCCCGCAGCGCGATCGCTATTTTGATCAGCCACGGCGTAAAGCGCGCCGAGGCTTTTCAACGTACGGATATGATTGCTGCCCCAATAACCACAACCGAGCACTGCAATTCGTGGAGCCATCTTTTCAGCCTTGTTCATGTCCGCATGCAATATCTGGAGCAACTAACGAACACAAGTGTTGCAAACATGGCTACCAAAGAATTCGCCCCATACAGTGGACAAGCATGGTAAATATTGTTGTGACCAACGGCGAAAAGGAACGCGATTGGATAAGTTTTCCCGGTTTTTCATAGACGGTAACTGTGATGAATCGGTTTTCGGACAATTTCTGGACTTGCTGGTAGAGAAGATTGCTTGACAGGCCCATTCCACCCACATATATCCGCCCACGTCCCTGTCGCCCGTCTTCGGCGAATGACAGTGCGCTCCCAGGTCAGCTTTATGAGGCAGCCATTCACGGGTCGCAAGACATATGGGGCGAAGTAGCTCAGTAGGTTAGAGCAGAGGAATCATAATCCTTGTGTCGGGGGTTCGAATCCCTCCTTCGCTACCATTCTCCTAAAGAGTAGGTATTTCAATAAGTTATAGTGAAATGACTGTAGCGCGCCGCGCGATTCTGAAAATTTGCCACCCGATTTTAGAACAGACGATATTTTCGAATGACCTTAAAGTGGTTCTCAAAGACCATTCAAAGGCATCTTTGATTCTCACAGATCGCAACGGGCTATGTTTTTGTCGCCACTGTAGGGTGACCTGATTTGCAGCTTCCAGCCCTCAATCATCCATGGGGGCAATGCTCAAAACCGCCAACATAGGCGGGGAAGGCATGGCTAAGCTCTGCGCCGCATCTTTCCTTTGCGCCACTTTTCCAGCTTACCGGTAGGCGGCGGGCGGCCTGCCGTTTCGACGTAAATGCCCGCTTCCTTGGCCCCTCAATAAAGGCCATGCGAGCAACGCCGGGGGACATTTTGCCATCATAACATTTGACGAGCGTGTGCTTGGCTATATCCAGCTTTCGGTATCTGTGCCCGGACACTCGTTCACAATGAACTCCGCCGCCTGCATGACTGAGGTTATGACCTTCATCTTGCTGAATTGACTTAGCAAATATGCTTATTTGAGCAATATTTTCTGACGGTATGTTTGATGTTACGCTCAATGAAAATACTTTGGGGAGTGCGGCCAGCAGGTAGGCAAACGCAACCGAGATTGCGAAGTACAGCATGAGATCGTCCAACCTTGTCAAGGAGAGCAAATGTCTACAATCACCACCAATGACGGCGTCGAGATATTCTATAAGGACTGGGGCACTGGCCAACCTATTGTCTTCAGTCACGGTTGGCCACTCTCGGCCGATGACTGGGATGCACAGATGATATTCTTCGTGAATCATGGCTTTCGCGTCATTGCACATGATAGGCGCGGACACGGCCGCTCCGCTCAGGTCGGTGATGGTCACGACATGGATCACTACGCCGATGACCTTGCCGCACTGACGGAAAAACTTGACCTTAGAAACGCCATTCACGTCGGGCATTCGACTGGCGGCGGTGAGGTGGTACACTATATCGCGCGCCACGGCGAAGCTCGGGTAGCAAAGGCAGCCATTCTAAGTGCCGTACCACCGCTCATGGTGAAAACCGATGCCAATCCGGATGGCTTGCCGAAAGATGTATTTGATGGTTTTCAAGCACAGCTCGCTGCAGGCCGTAGTGAATTCTATCATGCCGTGGCTGCGGGCCCCTTCTATGGCTACAATCGGCCAAACGCCAAACCTTCGGATGCAGTGATCAATAATTGGTGGCGTCAGGGAATGATGGGTGGTGCCAAGGCACATTACGATGGAATTGTTGCTTTCTCGCAAACCGATTTCACCGAAGACCTCAAGAAAATCACGGTTCCCGTGCTTGTGATGCACGGCGACGATGATCAGATTGTGCCCTATGCTGATTCAGCACCATTGTCGGTAAAGCTTTTGAAGAACGGGACGCTGAAGACCTACGAAGGCTTTCCGCACGGGATGCCGACGACACACGCCGAGATCATAAACTCGGATCTTCTGGCATTTTTTCGGTCATGATGCGCGATAGGGCCGACCAACTAATCGGCCCTGCCACCTCCAACCTTTTGCTCTGGGTAATGGGCCATCCCGCTTGGGAACGACGATCATCATGAACCATCGCCCTCGGATGCCGCAGGCACGATCGACATAGGCGAATTCCCGGAAAATTGTCCATGGCATCTTCGTGCTCCGCCGGAATCGTTGCATCCGGGCTTTTCTGGCGTGATTTGTATTGTTGCCCCCAATCATTGCTCCTAGGTTTCCAGGAGTTTCATATTGCAGGGGGATGAATTCATCGACACTCCGGTAGAAAATGACAGCGACCCAATTGGAACCGCGTTAAAAGATGTTTGGATAAACATCCAAGGTTGGGTAGGCAGCCGGGTACCCCATGTTCTGAAGCTCATCAGGGAGATTCAGCTGGAAGATAATGTCGTTGGCGATATCGTGGAAATCGGTGTGCACCACGGCAAACTATTTTTCCTTATGGCTTCCACAGCAAGACCGAATGAGAAATGCATTGCCATCGACCTTTTTGACGACCAGGAGAAAAATCTTGATCATAGCGGGAAAGGGTCATTGTCGATGTTTAACCAGCATCTCGACAGTTATTTTTCCCACCTGAAGCGGCAGGTCACAGCAATTTCGGCTGACAGCATGTCATTTACACCGGCAACCATCCGACAACGGCTAAAAAGCTCTGGTGTGCGACTTTTTTCGGTCGATGGCGGTCATACGGTCAAGCATGTAATTAATGATATGGCGCTCGCTCAGGAAATGATCGTACCCGGCGGCGTCATCCTGCTTGATGATTTCCTCGGTCCACATTGGCCTAGTGTTTCGGAAGGCTTCTTTGAGTATATGCGCGTTGCAAACCGCCGCCTTGCACCATTTCTGATTTTTCAGAACAAGCTCTTTCTAACCACCTATTCTGAACACCCTCAACTATTGGCCAAGTTCCGTAGGCTGATTGATCGCGATCTGATGCATGAGGTTCATACGAACAAATGGCGATATGCACAGATTGGCGAGCATACGGTGCTTTGTTTCGCCTAGAGCAAATTTTGCGCTGGCCGATTGGCTCAACAATCCTGTTTCAGTTTGATATGACTGCCGAGGCGGCATTGATCCGTTGTTCAGAGGGAGAGAGAAGCAATGAAGGTTCTGTTTATGGCGTCAGCCATATTTCTCGGAGGAATTTCACTCGCACATTCTCAGCAAAACTGTGGCGATAAGACCAATCAGACCGACATGAATATTTGTGCCGGGCACGCTTATTCCAGAGCTGACGGAGAACTCAATTCGGTCTACAAGCAGATTGCAGGACGATTAAAGGGTGATCCGGACACCGCAAAACTCTTGGTGGCTGCACAAAAAGCCTGGATTGGATTTCGAGACGCGGAATGCAACTTCTCAAGTTCGACTGTTCAAGGTGGAACAGCATACCCTTTTATCTCGAATTCTTGCCTCTATAATAAAACTCGATCCCGTATTCAGGAATTGAAACTATACCTCAAATGCACGGATGGAGACATGGACTGTCCTGTTCCAGCAAAATAGCGAGGCAACAAGGTGGTCCAATGTTTGATCATGTCAAATTCGGCGTTAGCGATTATGCTGCGAGCAGGGCATTTTTTGTCGAGGCATTAAAACCGCTGGGAGTAACTATCGTCGCCGAGGGCGAGCCTTCATACGGTATTGAGCTTAGCGTTGGGAGCGAGGCTTCGTTGTGTCTGTTCGAAACCCAGGAAAAGCCAGCGCATATTCATTTGGCTTTCGCGGCAAAAACCCGCCAGGAAGTCGACGCGTTTTATCATGCAGCTTTGGAAGCTGGTGGCAAAGATAATGGTGCGCCTGGTCTTCGCCCCCATTATCACGTCAATTATTATGCTGCCTTTGTCATCGACCCTGACGGACATAATATCGAGGCCGTTTGCCACGCGCCGGAGGCATAACGCACATAACCCCGGTATCACCGGATACCGGGGTCGCATAAACTTCACGCTTTAAACGTCATCTGACAGTTCGCTGTTGCGAAACGATGCGACGAAAACTTCTGCGTCAGCCGTAGGTTGGGCACTGCCGCGCTTATGCCAGCGGCCATTTACCAAGTCTTCAAAGGATAATGTACGACGGTCGTATTATGACGCGTTAAGGCGCAATCTGTATAGATTTATAAGTCTCCAAAAGGCTTATCTCGGATCAACGTCGTAATTTGACAATGATTTACAGCCGTTCATGAGAATTCCGACGAGTTTTGTAAGCAATGGAACCATTCCGCAGCTATCGAATATAGCGTTGTGTAACAGTCACTTTGAAGAGAGCGTCCCTTGGAAAAATGGTTGCTGATTTCGAACTGCAATACATATGGATTGGCAAACTCCTTAAAGCTTCTCAGTAACAGTTTCACCTTGGACTGTTTCGATGTCTTCGAACTGATGAAAAATCTCGAAAAGTACAAGGAAACCATGCCGGGATATGATAGGGTTATTATAAATCCTGCCATTCAATTCGTAGAATATGATTTTTCTCTTCTGAAAAACGTCAGCCGAATTCCCGGTATCGACTTTGATGCCTATCATCCGGATCTTTGTTATCTTTTTGCGGACGGACAGCGCATTTATGGCCCGACGGCCGGCTATCATTCCATGCTGGTTTTTGCCGCTTTTGAAGCGGGCTATAGTGTCGAGAAAACCGAGCGACTATTTCGGCGGGAAATATTCGAGCAGTGCGGATTTCTTTCACGATGGGAGCCGGAACGGGACCGGCTTATGAAAGTTTTTTCATTCTTCAATCTCGATATAGCAGCGCCGTTCAGATCATGGTCTCGCGGCCAGTCCTTCATGTATGGCCTCGGTCACCCAAAGGCTGGGCCAATTCACGATGTTGCGAGAGTATTTCTTGAATCGATCGGCATTGAGACAAACAAATCTGACCTTGTACCCCACGACACCTTGGTCGACGGCATATGCCTTCCAGTCTACCCGGAAATTGCGGAAACATTCGGCTTTCGCGGATCGCGCATGTTCAAAGTTCTGGGCGAATACCGGTTGATGTCACTGGAAGAGTTCATTCAAAAAAGTTTTGAGGTCTATTCCAAATGGGCACCGGGCGAAGTTGCAGCCGAATATTTCTTTGCTGACCGATACAATCACGTCAAAAATATCATAGCGGAGGCGGACAAATGACCAACCCCTACGTCGGAATCAAGGATTATCAGTTGTGGCGGCGTTCGGTTGCGCGAGTGGAAACCCATCTTTTTGATCCGGTTGAAAATCCCCGGTACAAAATCGACAGTGCAATGAAAATTGCCACGGCCGGAAGCTGTTTCGCCCAACATATCTCTCGTCAGATGCAGCGGATAGGTTTCCATTATCTGATTGCAGAATCCGGTGAAGACCTGCCTCCTCAGGAGCGTATTTCCCGCAATTTCGGGGTGTTTTCTGCGCGTTACGGAAATCTCTATACTGCCCGCCAGCTCTTGCAACTTTTTGAGGAAGTTTTTGAGGGAAGAACACCACTGGAAACCGCATGGCGGCGTAAGGACGGCAAATTTGTCGATTCATTTCGTCCGCTCATTGAGCCGGACGGCTATGAGACGGAAGAAGCCGTCAGGGAAGCACGCCGCGCCCATCTTAAAGCGGTTAAATCCGTATTTCTCGATTCAGATGTTTTCGTTTTCACGCTCGGTCTGACCGAAGCATGGCGATCGAGATCCGATGGCTCTGTTTTTCCGCTGGCACCTGGCGTCAGCGCTGGTGCTTACGATGCTGAAAAATACGAGTTCATCAATTTCAACGTTGCTGACGTTGATATGGATATGACTCTTTTTCTGGAAAAGCTGAAAGCGGTCAATCCTCGCGTTAAGGTGCTGCTCACTGTCTCTCCAGTACCGCTAGTCGCTACCTATGAAGACCGAAGTGTCCTTGTTTCCACCACCTATAGTAAATCCGTTTTGCGGGTAGTTGCCGAACAGACGTTGGCGCGTTTTGATTGGGTGGACTATTTTCCCTCCTACGAGATCATAACCGGCAGCTATGCGGGCGGCTTGTATTATGAGGACGATTATCGAGAGGTAAACTCAATCGGTGTGGCGCATGCCATGCGCTGCTTCGTCAAAAATTATGTGTCTCAACCGGAAGAAGAAAAGACGGCGGCGACAATGTTGCCCCTTCCGGAAGCACCGCAACGCAATGTCATTTGCGATGAACGCGAGATCGAGATGATGCGCCCGTAACCCCGAACTCGAGAACCTGTCATGGATAATTGGCTACTCGTTTCCAACTGCAATACATTCGGACTCGCGAACTCATTGCGATTGCTCACCAATGGCATCAAGATCGATCACGCCGACTATTGGTCGTTCCGCAGCAAGCTTGATGACTATAAACAAACGCTGTCCCAATATGCGAAAGTAATCATTCACCCCGACATTAATGGCCTCGCCTATGATTTTTCAGCATTGGACAATCTCAGCAAGATACCGTCCATAAAGTTTGATGCTTATCACCCGGACCTTTGCACGGTGGTAGCGCGGGGAGCAATGTTGGATAGCCCCTTGGGGCCATTCCATTCAATGATTGTGCTTGCCGCCTATCAAGCCGGATACGATGTTCAAACAACAACGGCGCTCTTTCGTCGCGACGTATTTGAACGATGCGGTTATTTCACACGATGGGAAATCGAGCGAGATCAGCTTCTGAAAACCTTCATGAATCACGGGCTCGATATTTCGGGCAAATTCAGGGTTTGGACACGCGGCGATTGCTTCATGTACGGAATCAATCACTCCAAGGCGCGTCCGATACACGATATCGCGCAATTATTTCTTGAAAAATGCGGCATCGAACCCAATTGCACAGATCTTGTGCCAGCAGACGTGATGACTTCAGGAGCATGCTATCCGGTCTACCCGGAAATAGGAGAAGTTTTCGGCGTGAGAGGCTCTTACATGTTCAAGGTGCCCCAGGAATATAAGCAAATTTCCCTGGAGCAATTCATCGAACAGAGCTTCGGAATATACTCCAGATTGGCGCCGGACCCATTTCTTCCCGAAGTTCAGTACACCAACCGCCACAACTTGGTAAAATCAGTTCTTATGGAGGCGCTGCATTGATGCTATTTAATACTGAAAATACTTTGCTGAGATATATGAAAAATACTTTTAATTGCCTGAAATGAGTTGACTGGATCGAGGGGAACTCCATGCGCAATACAAATGAAGACTGGGAGAAACTGGCTCAAGACAATGCCTATTGGGCCGTATTGACAGAAGACCAGTTCAAATCGAAAAAATTGACAAAAAAAGATGCAACTGAATTCTTCGCCACAGGTCAGACTGATATCGCCAATTTGTCCAAGCTTATTAAAAGTCTGGTTCCGGAATTTGAGGTTCCCACTGAATCGATCATTGATTTTGGCTGTGGGGTAGGAAGACTGCTGATCCCCCTCGCCGAGCAGTCAAAAAATGCCATTGGCATCGATATTTCTGAAACGATGCGAAATATTGCGCTGAAAAATTGCGCCAATCGCGGGTTGAAAAACGTGCGCTGCGTCGAGTCACCCGAGGTCCTTGTCAAGGAAGGTGTCAAAGTCGATTGGCTCAATAGCTATATTGTTTTGCAACACATTGAACCGCGCCGGGGCTATTTTATCATCAATGATCTTTTGCAATGTGTGAAGAGTGGCGGCGTTGCTTCGCTGCACGTTCCGCTGTTCAAAACCGCAAACCGCGCCGAGTATTATAACGACCGGATGATGTATTTCCGCAATGATTACTACAAAAATGAAACCGTTTTCATCGACAGGGATAATTATGATCACCCTGATATTCAAATGTATGATTACGACGCGAACACGGTGATGGCGCTGTTTCACAAGAACCAGATGACCGATGTACATCTGATCCATGACCGTTCAACGACGGGAATTCACGCTTATTATTTCATAGCCCGGCGAGCCTGATCCTGTGAGCCTTGGTCACTGATTTCTGAATTAACGTGATGGCAACATGACTGATCTTGGCGATATTCTGAACTGTTATAAATTCATCCTCGGACGCGATGCCAACGCCGAGGAGAAATTGAAAATATCGGACAATCTGTCCTCTCTTTGCACGATTTCCCTTGAGCAGCACCGCAGAAACTTCTTCGCCTCATCCGAATTTCATCAGCGCCATGCCGAGATCATATTTAACAATTTTGTGCCCAAAAGCGTCGAGTTGCTATTCGAGACGACCAATAGTTTCAAGATATATCTCGATCTGCGTCAGTATCACATGACGTTTGGTATTTTCAGCGGCGGATATGAGAAGTTTGACATAGACATCATGAAAGCTGTCACGCCGGACAATGGTACATTTTTCGATGTAGGCGGCAATGTCGGCTATTACTCGCTTTCGATTGCCACAAAGCCGGGGTTCAACGGGAAAGTGGTCTCGTTTGAACCGCTACCTCATCTATGGAATCTTTTCAGCAAGTCGATCATTGCAAACAAGCTTTCGAAAACGGTCAAAGTACATCAACTGGCTCTCGCCGATCAGCCTGGCGAGATGGAACTCAACACAGCGGAATATTCGGTCAATGCCGGAGCGACAAGTCTGGTAGCGGGGTCAGGCAATACAAAATCCGAGCGGAGCACAAAGGTGGAGACGCTGGACGTGATGGCAAAAGGGCTAAAGCCGGATTCCATCAAGGTCGATATTGAAGGCGCAGAGGGCCTGTTTTTGGAGGGCGCGACAAACACGATCCCGGCATATACTCCCACAATGCTCATCGAGATAAACCGCGACGTTCTTGCCAATTTGTCAAAGACGACGCCCGGCGGAATTTACGACAGGCTGATAGGTTGGGATTATCAGATATGGGAAGTTCTGAATGGGAGGATCAATCGATTGCCCGACGTTCAGGCAATCGATTCCGCTTTTCCATCCGGACGGGTTGCCAATATTCTGGCCATTCATCCAAGCCGCAAGAAAGAAGTAGCCAGGCAGTTGGCCAAACTATCGCTGAAGCTATAATATTCAGGCAGCCCCATATCTGCTGCGCAGATGCCCTATGAAGTGGCTGGCATCCAACTTTTCACCAGTAGCCCGCTCGAGCAGCTCCGGCGTGGACCAGCGTGAGCCTTGCGACCAGATTTTCTCACGTCGCCAATCATTGATCTTCGTGAAGTTGCCTTCCGCAAGATCGTTGTTCGCTGTCGGGTAGTCGCGTATCAACGCGGCCCATTGCTGTGCTGCCATCATTGCGCCGAGCGTGTATGAGGGGAAATAACCAAAAGCACCCGCGGGCCAATGCACATCCTGCATCGGTCCATCCCCCGGTGTATCAATCGTGGACAGACCCAGATATTCACGCATTTTCGCGTCCCACGCTTCCGGGAGATCGATGGTTTGCAGTTTGCCCGCAATAATCTCTTCTTCCAGCTCATATCGCAGGATAACGTGAAGCGGATAAGTCACTTCGTCCGCATCGACGCGGATCAACCCGCGCCCTACATGATGCACGTGCGGAAGGATGTCTTCCAAAGACCATGTCTCATTCAGATGTTGGGCAATAACCGGGAGCGCCCACCGCCAAAATGCCGGATTGCGGCCTATCTGTTTCTCCTCGAAAAGGCTTTGACTCTCATGCATTGCCATTCCCCGTGCTCTGCCGAGCGGCCAATGCGACCATTCTTTCGGTAGATTCTGCTCGTAAAGCGCATGACCTGTCTCGTGCAGGACGCCCATGAGCGCTGAAAGGAATTCGCTTGTCTTGTAACGCGTGGTGATACGCACATCGCTTGGCACGCCGCCACAAAACGGATGATGTGAAACTGAAAGACTTCCGTGCGCCAAATCAAAGCCGGTTGCCGCCATGATTGCCAGTCCGAGCTCACGCTGTTTTTCGACGGGATAAACTCCGGACAAAGCTTTTACGGGGCGTTTGGCCGCCCTCTCCTCCTGAACAGCCAATGCCTCGGAAACAAAATCTTTCAGGAAATTTTTCAACTCCGAGAAAACCGGGCCAATCGTGGCGGTACGGGCACCCGGATCATGTTGCTCGATCATTGCATCATAAGGCGTAAGTCCTAACGCCTGTGCACGCAGAGCCGCCTCCTCACGGGCCAGTGCAATAACGCCGTCGAGCGCGGGCACAAAACCAGCCCAATCGTTTTTTGCCCGCAGGTCCCGCCATAATTGTTCACAGCGCATCCGCGCATTTGTCTGACGCTCGACAAACTCAACAGGCAGGCAAGTCAGATTTGTGTAATGGCGCCGGAACTCACGCACGGCGGCAAGCTGTTCATCACCAAGCGTTTGCGCTTCAGCATCAGCAATCCAATCGGCAATTTCTGGAGCTGTTGCTTGTCTGTGATACATTCCCGCAAGCGCTGCCATTGCTTCGGCACGTTTTTCGCCACCTCCGACGGCCATGTGCGTGGCCTCATCGGCCCCCAGAATTGCCAGCGCATGCTCAAGCGCTTCGAGCTTGCGGCCATGATCGTCGATTTTCTGGAAGGACATTCTGTTTCTCGCATAACTGATTCAACTCAATATCGGACAGGACTCCAATTTTCTTCCAAGTGCAAGATTGAACTCACCCATGTGGGTGTTGAGCACCATGCCGTTGATACACAGTTTATCGCGTGCCCCACTTGCCGCTGCGCGATTTCCGCATTACCTCTGCTGAAAAATCAGTGCACTTCAATCGCTTGATGCGATGACGGAAAAAGAGGAACGTCGCTATGCCCCCAATCAATCTGGCAATCGTCGGCGTTGGCAAAATTGCCCGGGATCAACACCTGCCTTCCATAGAGAGAAATGCTGACTTCACGCTGGTGGCCGCAGCAAGCCGCAACGGCACTGTAGACGGCATCCCCAATTTTACCACCATGAAGGCCATGTTCGAGGCCGTCCCGACTATCGACGCTGTGTCCTTATGCATGCCGCCGCAGTTTCGTTACGACGCCGCTTACGAAGCCATTCTAGCGGGCAAGCACGTCTTTCTTGAGAAGCCGCCGGGGGCGACGTTGAGCGAAGTTGAGAGCCTGGCATCTTTGGCAAATGAAAAAGGCGTTTCGCTCTTTGCCAGTTGGCACTCCCGCTATGCTCCCGGTGTCGAAGCAGCGAAATCCTTCCTTGGCTCCAATACGCTCCAAAGTGTTCACATCGTCTGGAAGGAGGATGTCCGGCATTGGCACCCCAACCAGGACTGGATCTGGCAGGCTGGCGGCCTTGGCGTTTTTGATCCGGGCATTAATGCCCTGTCGATCCTTACCCATATCATGCCAAACCCGGTATTCATCAGAAGCGCGACACTGGAATTTCCAGAGAACCGGCAAGCGCCGATTGCTGCCGATCTGAAAATGACCAGTGCTATTGGGACACCTGTTCACGCAGAATTCGACTGGCGACAAACTGGCAAGCAGACATGGGATATCATAGCCGAAACATCTGCTGGCCAGATGATCCTGATTGATGGAGGGTCGAAGCTTACCATTGGCGGCAAGGCTGTTTCCTTGCCGGAAGAAGCCGAATATCCTGAGCTTTACCGGCGCTTTGCCGATCTGGTAAAGAATGGCAAATCCGATGTCGACATCGCCCCGTTACGTCATGTGGCAGACGCATTCATGATGGGTGAGCGCGCCTTTGTAGAGCCCTTTCACGATTGAAAATTCAAGCATCGCGCCACAACCGCGATTTGATGTATAAATAACTGACGACATGCTGAAAGCAATGAAAGCTCCCGATGGAACCGACCGAACCGGAACAGATTGACGAAGATGCGAACTGGGAGGCATTGACCAATTTCATCGAGGAGTCGGGCATTAACATTGATCGCGGGCAACGTTGCCGTTTTGATGCATTGGTTTCATTTCGCAGCGACAGAAATGTAGATGAACAAACGCGGGTCCATATCAGCTTTCGCGATGATGATGTCTCGGCGATTCGCTTCAGTGAAGCCGGTCAACTCAATCCGGTCTTCGTTCATACGGAATTCCGCATGACTACATCCATTATCAAGTTTGAGAATAGCGAATTGAAGATAATGGGAACATCGCCAAAAGTTGGCCGCTACAAAGTGCGCATTTTGCCGAATTAGAGCCTTAGGGTCGGACCCTATGACTTGGTTCGATCCGAGTCTTTTTCTTGCATCAAAATACGGTCAATCATCTCTACGCGATCTCTGCGACGTTGGAGGCGTTTTCCGACAAAGCCAAACCATCTGGGCTTGTTGCGCGCCTCACGACTTGCCTGAAGCTGCTCTATGTAAACTGCGTCTACCGGAACATTCGACAAACGATCAAATATCCAACAAAAAGCCACTGGAATATGCCGGACGTCGAATTGCGGAGCATCTGCAGCGGCATCTTCTGCTATGATTTGCTCCAATACTACCTGATCCCAGATATCTGGATTGGCATTGCAACGATCCTTCCACATCTCCATCAGAATCAAAGCTGCCGGCGTATCATTGATCAGAATGGTTGCTGCGATCAGCTTTTTGACACGCGGATCATAATGTACCGCAACATCTCCCATATATTCTTCCAGGGCTGGCCATGGATCGCGGTGAAATACAGCATCGACGTCTACATAAAGCAAAGGACCTCGTCTTGCGCGACGTTCGTTGAACAAAAACTCCGCTTTCATGGAAGCGTTCCGCACCCAGCTCCCGGCACTGTCCACCGCCGTCATCGCCACGGATAACCCCAGCCGGATTGCCGAGGCCGACATGCGTTGAGCTTCCCGCTCGTAAAATGAATCCCGCGTGTAAAAGGCCACAACCAAATTATTGCTTTGCTTGGTGCTTGCGGCACGAATTGCCGCTTCCTTGCTGTCAGGAAAATGAACGAGCATTGCCCGATGGGCTGATGACGAAGCTCGAAATCTATTTATCAATCTGGTGATCACAAATTTTTCTTTCCTGGTGTTCTCGTCAGCTTTAGAGATCAGAAACAAGACATTTGTCTGACTATCATTGCAAGCCGATTCGATTCCATAAATATTCCTCCTAAAGGACTTTGATCATGCCTCCTCTGGATACTTTAATTGCTTTTCTGGTAACCACTGCCGTCTTTGCTTTTATCCCCGGCCCGGCAATGCTTTACGCGGCTGCGCAAACAATAGCCCGTGGCCGCTGGTCAGGGCTTATGGCATCGCTCGGGATTCATCTTGGCGGATATATTCATGTCATCGCGGCAGCAGCGGGCCTTTCCGTGCTTTTTCACGCCGTTCCCCTGATCTACATGGTGGTTAAATTTGCTGGCGCAATATATTTGATCTGGCTGGGAATTTCACTTTTCCGCACCAAAACACACAGAGAAATCGCGTCGGCTCCCATTGAACAAAAGTCTGGCAAGCGCGCCTTTCTCGAAAGCATAACCGTTGAGGTCCTCAATCCAAAAACGGCAATTTTCTTTCTTGCGTTCCTGCCTCAATTTATCGATCCCTCTGCTGCATTTCCTGTCTGGGTGCAGTTCGTTCTCCTTGGAACAATCGTCAACATGGTGTTTTCGTCCGCAGATCTTTTGTGCGTGTTTCTTGCGGGTGCAATGCTCAGCCGATTGCAACGCTCCAGCCGGGCTCAAAAGCTCATGCAACGTGCTGGTGGTGCCATTCTTGTGGGCCTTGGCGCACATCTCGCTTTGCAAAAAAGCTAGAAGCAAGGCTTATCGAGATGATCTTGCTTGGGACGTGTCGGGCTGGGCAAAAAAGCCCGGTCCACGTGGAGTGGAACCGGGCCGCATTTCGTTCAGATTTGATCAGGCCGCGTCCTGAATGGCGGCGAGCTTCCATTCTTGACCGCTCTCGCGCACAAATGTCCAAATTTCCGTTGTCTGGCTTGGTACGCCTTCGTCGCCATTGACCACGCGCCCCGTATTGCGGTCGAGCATGGCATCAATGCTGGAATAGCGCAGCGCGGCTGTCGCATAATCCCTGTCACCCTCGGCCCATGCTTCAGCAATGTCGCTCTGGACGAGCTTGACATCGGTCACGCTGTTACGCAGTCCATCGGTGGCATTTTGACCAAGTTCCTCGGCAAGATAAGACATGGCTTCCGGCGTCGTGATCTTGCGCAAGGTTGCATAGTCTTCTTTGCCATACGCAGTTTGTACTTCAGTCAGCAGGGCTTCAAAACGATCAAGATCATTTTGGGTCAGACCAATTTCATCTTCTGGGACCAGCTTTCCCGGCTGCTGTTTAGCATTGCCTGCAGCACTACTGGCAGCACTGCCCGAGCCAAAACCGCTGCTCGCCGTATCGTTTTGTCTTGATCCCGAACCAATTGTTGGAACGCGCATTGACGAAGACGAGGCTGGCTGGTCGTTAAATGCATTTCGACCGAATGCCTGACCAGCAGCGCCAGCGGGAGCCATTGAAGATGTCTGGCGAGAGCGGAAAAAGCGTAGAGCCAGCATCACCACGCCGACGACCAGGGCAATCTGGATCAGCATGCCGAATAACCCGGCCATTCCGCCAAACCCGTTTCCGAGAAATGCTCCGATAAGGCCGCCAACCAAGAGGCCTCCGATCAACGAGCGGCCCATTCCGCCGAACAAACCGCCGGGGCGCTGCTGCGTAGCTTGCGTCTGAGCTGCACCGGGCTGAGTCTGCTGGCGGGGTGTCATTGTACGTTCAATAGGCGCTGCGTTGGTCGGCGCGGTGCGTGTCGGTGCCGGCGCATCGAATGTTCGCGAGCCACGGCTACCAAATCCGCCGCCGCCACGACGTGCATCAGCCTCATAGACTGCGCTAAAGCTTACAGCCAGTCCAATAACGAGTATCGCGGCAATCCTGCTAAGGGTGGCCCAACTCAGCTTGAATAGTACGAGCGGCATGCAAATCTCCTCAATATGCGTCACGTGACGTTCGCGCTACATATGGGGAAGAACTGCAGGGATTAAAAGGAGGAGCCGCAAATTGTGTGGGGGGAGATTGATCAATTTTGCGTTTGCTCGGCAAAGCCAATAATGTTCTGCCGATCAATTGCTTTTAACAACAGATAGTCGTCCGTTCAGATCAATCTGCGCAACCACGTTCTCATAATCCGCTATTGTCGTGTGTGTCGTTTCGACGGGATGTTTATGGGTTGCCGTAATCACCATAACATCAGCTTTGGCGGCATCTCCAGCCAGAATACCGGGAATAGCGTCTTCAAAGACCAGACAATCTGAAGCGTCAAAGCCCAGTTTGCGTGCGCCCAACAGATAGCAATCTGGGTTTGGCTTACCGATCTTGACGTCTTCAGCTGTCACCAATGTGCGCGGCACGGGAATTCCCGCCGCGGCAAGGCGCCGTTTTGCCAGTTCAAGCGGCGACGACGTCACAATCGCCCATTTTTCAGGTGGCAGGCTTTCCAAGAAAGCCGCCGCTCCCGGCAGCGGCATCACGCCAGCTACGTCGTTTATTTCATCTTCCGTTATCTTGGCAGCTTCAACCTCGGGATCAACACCAGGCAATCCCAAACGGCGAATAGTATCAATCGCCCGCACGCCATGCATGGTTGGCATGAATGCCGCCACATCAAGCCCGTGAGACTCTGCCCATTTGCTCCAGACGCGCTCTGCAGCAACGGTGGAATTGAGAATCGTGCCATCCATGTCAAAGAGGAAGGCTGCATAAGTTTTATCGAAGACGAAAGTTGCGGACACGAAAAATCTCTCTTTAGCGGATTGTGTCGCCTCTTATGTCAGATGATCCGAATATGGCAAAGACCAGCGCCTACTTTTTGGAGGGGCGTACTCAAATACCGGCGTACCATTCATATCCCCGATCTTCCCAGAATCCGCCTTTGCCGGAACCGATGTTCTTGAAACTGTCGACAAGCTCAATTCGCATCAGATATTTGGCATGTTTATATCCGATCTGCCGCTCAACCCGCAGGCGCAAGGGCGCGCCATGGGCGATCTCCAGATCTTTGCCGTTCATACCATAGGAAAGGATTGTTTGCGGATGCCAGGCATCCACCAGATCGATGCTTTCATAGTAAAGACCGCTGCCGTCGAGTGATTGCTCATAATCGTCTGCACAATAGAACACCGCATAACGTGCTCCGGGCGCAAGACCAACCTGTTCCAAAACCAGCCCGAGCGGGACGCCGGTCCATTTGCCGATCGCGCTCCAGCCCTCGACGCAATCATGGCGGGTAATTTGTGTGCGCGACGGCATGGCTTTCAAATCCGCCATGGAGAAGCTCTTGGCCGTCTTGACCATGCCACCAACCTGAAGTCGCCAATTGGCAAAATTACTGTCAACAAGCTGCTTATAGACATCTGTCTCAGGTATTTGCGTTCCATTTGCCTTGAATACAGGTGATAAATCCGCCTCGCTATATTCACGAGCCAGCTGCTGGTTGCCCAAAAGCAGACGCTGAGCGTTCATTGAAAGCCACTCACCTTTCTCAAGAACGGCATTGACGCTTGGGCTTTGAACCAGCGCATCACAACCCGTCAGAATGCCTGTGGCTGCAATGCCTGAACCAATCAGGAAACGACGCCGTGTGAGATCAATACTCATTTGGTTATCTCCTTATCTGCTTCAGGCTTTAAAGCGTAATAGCCGGTAATCATTGAGCGCATATTGTTCCAGACGCCGGATAAGAGAACCATGGCAATGTGTATGAATACGAAGACAATGATCAGCGAGGCCGTGATGAAATGAATTGTTCGTGCCGACTGACGACCGCCAAATACATCCAGCAACCAAGGAAAAATTGCATTGAAGCCGGGAGACATGGTGAGGCCCGTCAGCACCATCAGTGGCAACAAGATGAAACCTACCCCGATATAGGCAAGCTTCTGCAAAGAGTTGTAGCGGCGAGCTTTCTCACCCTTTGGAAAACGCAGACGTGCGTGCTCAGCAACCTCGTGAGCGAGATGCCTGGGGGTCAACTCAACTTTCGTCGGCAGCAGATCGCGGCGAAAATGCCGGGAGACAAGCCCGTAAAGCATATAAACGAACCCGTTAATGACGAAGAACCAGGCAAAAAAGAAATGCCAGCGTCGTCCCGTGGCGAGATCCTGATAGCTTGGGATTGTCGCCCACGCCGGAAAGGCGCGCGGGGTTAATTCTCCATCGACCTTCGATGCGCCAAGCACTCCAGTTGTTGTAAACTGAAAGGACCCAATGCTGGTCACGCCTTTCATGCTGTCCCCATCGGGATATGCCTCGATGGAAACAAATGCCGGATCAGGCAGAGCATCGGCACCATATTGCCCCCAGTAAAGATGCGGATGGGCGTTGAATATTTGCAAACCGCTCATCAAAAGGAAGCTAAGGCATAAAACATTCAACCAATGGGTAATCCGCACCGCCAGGGAATGGCGGTAGACCACAGCTCTTTTTGGCTTTTCGTTCAATGCAGTGCCAGTCGTTACACTTGTCATTTTAAGCCTCCACCGGCCCATTCTCGCATCTATTCCAACTGTGTATCCCTCCCCAGTTTCGAGGAGAGATCACAATTATAACCTTTGCCAGTGCTAATTGGCTGCTGGAGCCATTGCATCCGGCTTTTTCTTGACAGGCTTCATGGCATCGCCCTTCATCGCGTCTTTTTTCATGGCGTCCGGCTTCATGGCATCCGCTTTCATCGCATCGCCCTTCATCGGGTCGGCTTTCATTGCATCTGGTTTCATTGCGTCATGTTTCATAGCATCCTGCTTTTTCACCGGTTGTGCCTTCATGGCATCTTCAGCAGCGGCCAGATTCACACTGGTAAAACCAGCGGTAAGTGCGAAAGCCGAAAGGACTATACTACGTGTAAAAACGTTCATGGTCATTCTCCTTGAGTTAATTCAGATACGATAAACGTGCCCATAAGTTTCGAGTGCCTCTGACACCCACATTGCTTCGGCGCGTTGTCGCCAGTGACATGAAGCAATACGGATCGGACAGGAAATTGGTTACGAGGATCACGGATTGGTGATGGGCGGGTGGTCTGATTCCAACATTTGCATCCGATTTGCGTGTCGCTCATTGACGTTCCGCCATCTTGCACCTCATGCTGTAACCTTTCTGCCACCGCTGCGAATAAGGAATTAAACCGGAGTGCATTCTGTCGAAACGCGACTGAAAGAACTGATGCTTGCTAGTCTTGCAGGTGATGCGCGCAGCTACGCCATTCTTCTGAATGACGTGGCAAAGCATTTGCGTTCTTATTTTTTGCGACGGCTCTCTGAAGCCCATAAGGGTGACGCTGACGATCTCGTGCAGGAGACGTTGATGGCGCTGCATACCAAACGGGCAACCTACGAAACCGATCGCCCGTTCACCGCCTGGCTGCACGCCATCGCGCGATATAAATTGATAGATCATTTCCGCCGCAACAAAATTCGCGCAACTATACCTTTGGATAATGCTGAAGATTTGATACCGGCGGATTATTCCGATGCAACTGCAGACCGGATAGATGTGGAAAGCCTGTTACAGTCAGTCCCGGAGAAATCACGGGAGTTGATTTACCGTACAAAAATTGAAGGGCAATCAATAGCAGAGGTCGCGACGAGCACCGGACTTTCGGAATCAGCGGTGAAGGTTGGTATACATAGAGGCATCAAGGCGATTGCCGCAAAATTGAAAGGACGTGCACATGGCAACGGATGACTTGATTGCACGTCTCACGCGCGATCTGAAGCCTATACAGCGCAGCAGCGTCGCCAAGCGGCTTGCCATAGGTCTTGGCTTGGGCTTTGCCGCATCCTGGCTTTTGATGGTCTGGTGGTTGGGCATGCGGCCAGATCTCATGGAAGCTTCTGCCACAATGCCCTTCTGGGGAAAGCTCGCATATACGCTTCTTCTCGCCGTTATCGGTGCATGGGCAGTCAAGCGGATCGCTTATCCACTTGGCAGCATCATCATCAATCTTGTCTTGATGGCAGTCGCACTGTTTGCATTCGGAATATTGGCTGCGGGAATATTCGCCATGGCACCGCCCGAAGCGCACATGACGATGCTGACCGGCAAATCGCTGGCCGTATGCACATTCAATATTGTTGTACTGTCCATGCCACTGCTGATCGGCGCATTCTGGGTTTTGCGTGGTATGGCACCCACTCGCCTCACCATGGCGGGGGCTGCGGCCGGCATTGCAGCGGGCGCGATAGGCTCGGTTATCTATTCTTTCCACTGCACGGAAAGCGCCATGCCGTTTGTCGCTGTCTGGTATACGCTCGGCGTATTGATACCCGGCCTCATCGGTGCCTTGGCCGGGCGTTTCTTTCTCAGATGGTAGAAATAGCTACCTGACATCCACCCAGCGCTGATCCTTGAAAGAGCGAGCCATGGCATGAACGGTGCGCTCGATTTCCAGGCCATCTGCAAACTCGATCAGATGCGCCGCTTGGCCTTCGATACGCTTGATCAGCTCATGGCATTCAATGATTTTTAGATCGTTGAAACCAAGCCCATGGCCCGGCGCTGGAATGAACCGGCCATAGGGCTCGTGATGCGGTGCCGTTAAAATGGTGCGATAGCCCTGCTCTGTAGGGCGATCCGATGTCACATAGAGCTGAAATTCATTGGCGCGCTCCTGATCAAACAGGATGGAGCCCTTTGAACCGAATATCTGCAACGCGATGCGGCCCTTGCGTCCCCATGCAGAACGGTTCACCTGCAATGTACCTGCCACGCCGTTTTCCATATGCATCAAAACGCTGGCACTGTCATAGGTTTCGACAGCCCGGCTGGTGCCATCTCGGGTCTTGCGGCTCGCATAGGGTTTCGCCATGTCGCACATCACTCGCGACACGCGTCCGAACAGTGTGAACAACAGTGACAAAGGATGTACGGCGAAATCGTCAAGCGCCCCATAGCCCGAGGTCGCTTCATGCTTCCAGTAGAAAAGCGCATCAGGATCGGCCATGAAATCCTCATCCATTTCAATGCGCAGGTGATTTACCTCACCGATAATCTTCTCATCCAGAAGCTTGCGGATATGACGGATCGCTGGCCCTTGCGTATAATTATATCCAAGCGCAGCTACTTTTCCGGACTGAGCTGCAGCAGCAGCCATTGCTTCTGCCTCTGCAAAGCCAGGTGCCATCGGCTTCTCGCACCAGACATGTTTGCCAGCCCTAAGAGCTGCAATTGCCATTTCAGGGTGGAACTGGTTCGGCGTTGTAAGCGATACAACATCAACCTGTGGATCGTTGATGACTTCGCGCCAATCACCGGATGCCCTTCGAAAACCGAACTCGCTTGCACGTTCTACCGCAAGATTTTCATTGGCTTCGCCAAGATGAACCAGGGAAATGTCGGGGCCGTCGCCAAAGACGGCGCGTACCGAATTCCACGCCAGAGCGTGGCATTTGCCCATAAAACCTGTTCCGATCAGCCCAACACCCAGCATCGACTCTTCTCCAGCGCTTGCGAATAACGAATGAAATAATCTATAACAGATGAAAATGGAATAACTGATCCACTTTGATATAAATATTTTGCTTTGTAAGATGTAGTCATTGGGGCAATGATTCGGATGGGTACTATGGACAATGGAGCGGAGTTGCCGCGGGACTTCGATGCATTGCGCAATCTCATCCTGGAGCGGCGAGATATCCTGCCGAAACGTTTGGCCCAGATCGCAGCCTATGCCCTCAGCAATCCCGACGAGATTGCCTTTGGTACCGCCGCCAGCATAGCCAATACGGCAGGCGTGCAACCTTCAACCCTTATCCGGTTTGCTCAGCACCTCGGATTCGATGGTTTCACCAGCCTGCAATCTGTTTTTCGCGAACGTCTGCGCGAGCGGCAAATCTCTTATGAAGAGCGCCTTTCCGCCCTGCATGGAAATACGGATGGTCTTTCCCAAAATCGCGCAATTCTCAACGGGTTTCTGGCTGCGGCCAGCCAATCTGTGGAGACGATCTCCCGGCAGCTCGAAGATGATGTACTGGACCGGGCAGTCGATATTCTGGCGGGTGCCGAGACCATCTTTCTTCTCGCCCGCCGACGTTCATATCCAATTACCGCCTATATGGCCTACGCCTTCGGCAAATTGAAAATTCGCAATCAGTTGATTGAATCAACAGCCGGGATTGATCCTGAGATTTTGTCATTTGCAACACCGGCAGATGCAGCCATTGCCATCAGCTTTTCTCCTTACGCATCAGCCACAATTGAGCATGCCGCCACGCTCGCTGCTCGCAACGTTCCTGTCGTTGCAATCACTGACAGCGCATTTTCGCCGCTCGCTCAGTCGGCAAAAGTCTGGTTCGAGGCGGCGGAAGGCGATTTCTCAGGCTTCCGCTCACTGTCCGGCACAATGGCGCTTGCCATGGCTTTGACCGTCAGCGTTGCCGAACGGCGCCGCAAACTGTGAATGTCAAAAACCTAAAAAGAATATACATTCCATGTTGACGATTTGATAGAATTATTATTTCATATAGACGAGAACCTGCTGTCCGAAATGGGACACTTAATCAGAATATCGGGAGAACGACATGGATAGAACTGATAGCGCCAAGCCCCTTGGCAAGCCGCTTGATGTCATAACCATTGGGCGCTCGTCAGTTGATCTTTACGGCCAGCAAATCGGCTCACGTCTTGAAGACATCACGTCGTTTGCAAAATCAGTGGGTGGCTGCCCGGCAAACATTGCCATTGGTACTGCGCGGCTTGGTTTGCGTTCTGCCCTGCTCTCCCGTGTCGGTGATGAGCAGATGGGCCGTTTTATCCGCGAACAAATGGTACGGGAAGGCGTTGCGACAACGGGCGTTATTACTGATCCGCAGCGTCTTTCTGCACTGGTTATTCTGTCTGTGGAGAATGATAAAAGCTTCCCACTGATTTTCTATCGCGAAGACTGTGCCGACATGGCATTGGAAGAAAGCGATATTGACGCGGATTTCATCGCTTCAGCCCGCGCGGTCGTTGTCACGGGTACGCATTTCTCCAAACCAAAGCCGGACGCTGCACAGCGCAAAGCCATTCGCCTGATGAAAGAAGCTGGCGGAAAAGTCGTGTTCGATATCGACTATCGTCCTAACCTTTGGGGCCTTGCCGGTCACGGTGATGGCGACAGCCGCTATATCGCATCCGATGCCGTTTCCAACCACCTTAAAACCGTATTGCCTGATTGCGATTTGATTGTTGGCACCGAAGAAGAAGTTTTGATCGCTTCCGGGGAGGATGACCTTCTGAGCGCTCTCAAGACCATTCGCGCTCTATCAAAAGGAACAATTGTCCTCAAACGCGGACCCATGGGTTGCATTGTTTACGAGGGACCTATCTCCGACGATCTGGAAGATGGCATTGTCGGCAAGGGCTTTCCCATCGAAGTGTTCAACGTTCTTGGAGCGGGTGACGCCTTCATGTCCGGCCTGCTGCGCGGATGGCTCGGCGGCGAGTCTCTGGCAACTGCCGCAACATGGGCAAATGCCTGCGGCGCATTTGCCGTTTCGCGCTTACTTTGCTCACCGGAAATACCAACCTTCGCAGAGCTGCAATATTTTCTCGAACATGGCAGCAAGCATCATGCTCTGCGCAAGGACGAGGCCATCAACCATATTCATTGGGCAACAACGCGTCGGCGCGAAATTCCTTCAATGATGACCTTCGCCATTGATCACAGGGTCCAGCTTGAAGATCTTTGTCAAAAGCTCGGTGCGAATACATCAAAGATCGGTGAATTCAAGGAATTGGCAGTCAAAGCGGCTGCAAAAGTTGCCGATGGTCGTGGTGGATATGGAATGCTGCTGGATGAGAAATTCGGTCGTGAAGCCATGTTCGAATTTGCACGCCACAATTTTGACTGGCTTGGACGTCCGGTAGAACTGCCAGGTTCCCGTCCGCTACGGTTTGAGTTCTCGCAGGATATTGGCTCCCAGCTTGTTGAGTGGCCAGTCGATCATTGCATAAAGTGCTTGTGCTTTTATCACCCCGACGACCCTGCTGACCTCAAGCTTGAACAGCAGCAAAAATTGCGCACGCTTTTTGAGGCAGCACGCAAAGTGGGCCGGGAATTGCTGATCGAGATTATCGCCGGAAAACACGGCATTCTGGATGACAACACTATTCCACGCGCACTGGAAGAACTTTACGCACTCGGCATCAAGCCCGACTGGTGGAAGCTTGAGCCGCAGGCCTCGGCAACGGCTTGGAAAAATATCGAGCAGATCGTTGAAAAGAATGATCCTTGGTGCCGCGGTGTTGTATTGCTTGGTTTGGAAGCACCGCAAGATGAGTTGGAGGCTGCTTTCGCCGCCACCGCCAAGGCTCCTATCGTGAAGGGCTTTGCTGTGGGCCGGACACTCTTCATGGAGGCTGCGGAAGCTTGGCTTTCGGGTAAACTTTCCGACGAGGAAGCGGTTGGTGATATGGCTGGCCGTTTCGAGAAATTGACCAAGGCATGGCTGTCCAGTCGCGATATATTGTCGAACTAGATAATTACGAATAGTGGAGCCGGTTTTCCATCCGTTATACGGAGAATAGGACCGGGGAGGAGATTGATATGAGCAATACAGTACGTCTGACGATGGCGCAGGCACTGACCCGCTTTCTCGCGGCACAGATGACCACGATAGACGGCAAGGAAATGCCGATTTTCGGCGGTGTCTGGGCGATTTTCGGCCATGGCAACGTGGCTGGTATTGGGGAGGCACTCTATCAAGTCCGCGATGAACTGCCGACCTATCGCGCGCATAATGAACAAGCGATGGCCCATGCCGCAATCGCCTTTGCCAAGGCGAGTTTCCGCCAGCGTATGATGGCCGTAACGAGTTCGGTGGGACCTGGCGCAACCAATATGGTCACCGCCGCCGCCCTTGCCCATGTCAATCGCCTGCCCCTCCTCCTGCTTCCCGGCGATGTTTTTGCAAACCGTATTCCCGACCCAGTTCTGCAACAGGTTGAATCCTTTGCCGACGGCACCATTTCCGCCAATGACTGCTTCAAGCCCGTGTCCCGTTACTTCGATCGTATCACGCGCCCTGAACAGATTATTCCCGCCCTCGCCCGCGCCATGACAGTGCTGACCGATCCGGCGGAGTGCGGCCCGGTCACTCTGGCTCTCTGTCAGGATGTGCAGGCGGAAGCTTACGATTATCCGGAGAGCTTTTTCGATAAGCGCGTCTGGTCACTTCGACGCCCGCGTCCTGACCGCAATGAGCTTTCAGCCGCTGTTGCAGCCTTGCAATCCGCCAAAAAGCCTTTGGTCATTGCCGGTGGCGGTGTCATTTTTTCGCAAGCTTCAAAGGAACTTACTGATTTTGTCGAGGCTGCGGGTATCCCTGTCTGTGAAACGCAAGGCGGCAAGTCTTCGCTGCCCGATAGCCATCCACTCAACATGGCAGCTGTCGGGGTAACCGGCACTTCTGCTGCAAACCGGCTGGCGCAAGAGGCCGACGTGATCATTGCGGTGGGTACACGCTTGCAGGACTTTACGACGGGTTCGTGGTCACTCTTCCAGAATTCTGCCAAGACTTTCATCGGCCTTAACGTCCAGACTTTTGATGCTGCAAAACATCGGGCGCTGCCACTGGTTGCTGACGCGAAAGAAGGGTTGCTGGAGCTCACGGCCGCTTTGCAGGGATATAAGGCGCCTGCAAGCTGGACAGAAAATGCAAAGTCCGGAAAAGCCGAATGGCAAAAAGCCGCTGCAAAGGTTACCGGCCCTACCAATGCTTCGCTGCCTTCGGATGCACAGGTTATCGGTGCCGTGCAACGTACATTTGGCGCTGAGGCAACGGTACTTCATGCTGCAGGCGGACTGCCGGGCGAAATGCACAAATTATGGCAGGCAGGTGCTCCCGGCTCCTACCATGCCGAATATGGCTTTTCTTGCATGGGCTACGAGATTGCTGGCGGGCTGGGTGCGAAGATGGCCAAGCCTGACGATGAAGTCGTTGTGATGATTGGCGATGGCTCCTATCTGATGTTGAATTCGGAACTTGCCACCTCAGTCATGCTGGGTCAGCGTATCACCGTCGTGCTGCTCGACAATCGCGGCTATGGCTGCATCAACCGGCTGCAAATGGGAACGGGTGGGGCCAACTTCAATAATCTTCTGAAGGATTCGAAGCACGAAGTCTTGCCCGATATCGATTTCGCTGCTCATGCCCGTAGCCTCGGTGCAATCTCAGAAAAAGTCGCTTCAATTGCTGAGCTGGAAACAGCGCTTGCAAGGGCAAAAGACAACGACCGCACAACAGTTATTGTCATTGATACCGACCCACTGATTTCGACGGAAGAAGGCGGCACCTGGTGGGATGTGGCGGTGCCGGAGGTAAGCCAGCGCAGCCAGGTCACTGCGGCACGCAAGGAATATGAACAAAAATTGAAATTACAGCGCGTCGGTGACTAAGCTGTTTACTGCTAACCAAAGGAACTGAAGAATGATCCGTATCGGGGCGAACCCAATCGGCTGGTCGAATGACGACATGCTGGAAATCGGTGGCGATATTCCACTGGAAACCTGTCTTGAACAGGCAAAGGCAGCCGGATTTACCGGCATGGAACTTGGCAATAAATTTCCGCGCACTGCCGAAAAATTGCGTCCTATTCTCGACGCTTATGGGCACAGCCTTGTCAGCGGATGGTATTCAACCGAGTTGCTGGTCCGCGATGTGGATGCGGAACTTGAAGCTGTTAAAGATCACGCCACATTGTTGAAAGACATGGGCTGCACCGTTCTGATTGCAGCGGAAACATCAAATGCCATCCATTCCAATAAGGAGCTGCCACTTTCCGCCCGGCCCGTCTTGCTGAAATCGGCCTGGAAAGTCTTCGGTGAGCGCTATACCCGCTTTGCACAAGCCATTAAGCAGACCTATGGCCTGCAACTGGTCTATCACCACCATATGGGTACTGTCGTTCAGACGGAATCCGAGATTGACCGCTTCATGGAAGTCACTGGCGATTCGGTAAATCTTCTGCTCGACACGGGGCATGCGACTTGGGGTGGCGGAGATCCGGCGCGTCTGGCACGGCATTACAAAGCACGCATCGGCCATGTCCATTGCAAGGATATTCGCGAAGACGTCATGTGGGCATCAAACCGCGAAGACTGGTCATTCCTTGATAGCGTTCTCGCCGGTGTTTACACTGTTCCCGGCGACGGTATGATCGACTATGTTCGAGTACTTAAGGAACTCAAAGGCTATAGCGGCTGGGTGGTTGTCGAAGCTGAGCAGGATCCGACGAAAGCTGATCCGGCAACCTATTCCAAGCTTGGGCATGCCAATCTAAGCCGCTTCATAAAGGAAGCAGGGCTTGCGTGACTAAAGACTCCAACCATCCATTCTTCCGTCCCCTGTGGCGCAGAATTGCCGTCGTGGCGTTCTGCGTTGCTTGGGCGATTTTCGAGTTTGCCACGGGAACACCATTCTGGGGCATCATCGCACTAGGCTTCGCAGGCTATGGCGTTTGGCAATTCATCATCGTCTACGACGCGTCGGAACCAGTGCCGCCGGCGGACGTTAATGCCGAGAAGGAATGATCCATGTCAAAACTTTTGATCAAGGCCGTGGATGGTATTGGCCATATTGCCAATATCACACCTGAAAGTGCTGGTTGGACTTATGTAGGCTTTGACCTGCACAGGCTGGAAGCCGGGCAGTCATTGTGTGGAAAAACCGAGGACAAAGAGGTCTGCCTCGTCTTTGTAACCGGCAAGGGCAATGTAACTGCCAATGGCGAAGACCTTGGCCTTCTCGGCAAACGCATGTCGCCATTTGATGGCAAGCCATGGTCTGTCTACCTGCCTGAAGGTTCGGATTGGTCCATTTCAGCCGAGACTGGCGTCGAACTTGCCGTCTGCTCCGCACCCAGCCTCAATGGCGGGCTACCTGTGCGCGTCATATCGCCGGATGATCTTGGCCAAGAAACGCGTGGCAAAGGCACCAATACCCGCTATGTCACCAATATTCTTCCTGAAAACGAGCCTGCGGACTCACTTCTGGTGGTTGAGGTGATTACGCCGGGAGGACATACTTCCAGCTATCCTCCGCATAAACATGATCAGGATAATCTTCCGGCCGAATCCTATCTGGAAGAAACCTACTACCATCGCTTTAACCCGTCGCAAGGTTTTGGGTTCCAGCGTGTCTATACGGATGATCGCTCGCTTGATGAAGCCATGGCGATTGAGGATGGCGACGTGGTCATGGTGCCCAAAGGATACCATCCCTGCGCGGCCTGCCACGGCTATGACCTCTATTATCTCAATGTGATGGCCGGTCCAAAGCGCACGTGGAAATTCCACAATGCTGCCGAGCATGAATGGCTGACAAAGCTATAAGCTTTCAATTGCAGCTTCACCGAAAAAACGATGAAGCTGCAATTTGAAATTTACACCGTAATCGTCTTGCCTTCTTTCACCGAACGCAAGGCAGCATCGGCAAGTGCCAATGCGATCAGCCCATCTTCGCCGCTGGGGGCAGCTTGCGTGCCGGTGGCAATACCGTCGATAAAGGCCGCGATTTCGTTGGCATAGGCCTCCGTATAACGCGTCATGAAGAAGTCGTGCAGTGGCGGGCGCGTATAGCCATTGCCATTGGCAATTTCGATTGAAACGGCACGCTGATTTTCCGCTGCGACCATTCCCTTGGAACCATGCACTTCAATGCGCTGATCATAGCCATAGGTTGCACGGCGTGAGTTTGAAATCACGCATTGCTTCCCCGAAGCCGTCGAAAGAATGACGCTGACACTATCGTAATCGCCAAGCTCGCCAATCTTCTTGTCCACAAGTACAGAAGCATGTGCAGCGACAGACACAGGCTCTTCGCCAAGCAGGAAGCGCGCCATATCAAAATCATGGATAGTCATATCGCGGAAAATGCCACCAGAGCGGGTAATGTACTCGGCAGGTGGCGCACCGGGGTCACGCGAGGTTATGGTCACCATCTCCACGTCGCCAATCGCACCATCGTCGATTGCCTTGCGTACTGCGGCAAAATGCGGGTCGAACCTACGGTTGAAGCCTACCATCAATGTCGCCTTTGTCTGACTTACCACTGCAAGGCACTCTTCAACGCGCTTTACGTCAAGGTCGATCGGCTTCTCGCAAAAGATGGCCTTTCCTGCACGCGCAAAACGTTCGATGAGATCCGCATGCGTATCAGTCGGAGTACAGATGATGACGGCGTCGATATCGCCGGCACTCTCGATCTCGTCAATGGTGCGCACTTCGCAGCCATAGGCAGCAGATAGATCCGTGGCAGCCTGTTCGAACGCATCGGCCACTGCAACAAGCTCTGCCCGTGCATTGGAGCCTATTGCCTTGGCGTGAACCTTGCCGATACGGCCCGCGCCCAGCAGACCAAAACGTACAGTCATTTCATTACCTCATGGAACAATGGCCCGGGATGATTCCCGGGCGTTACAAAATTCAGACTTTTCTCTTTTTCTGGCGATATACGTCGATGACCACCGCTGCAACGATAATGATGCCTTTGATGATCTCTTGATAATAGGCGTCCACCCGAAGAAAGGTGAAACCTGAAATCATGACGCCCAGAATAATGGCGCCGATAACCGTGCCGGTGATGCGGCCTATACCACCTGTCAGCGATGTCCCGCCAATGACGGCCGCTGCAATCGCATCGAGCTCATAGGTCACGCCCATGCCCGATTGTGCTGTCTGTGCCCGAGCAGCGGTGACAATACCGGCAAGCCCCGCCAGCAGACCGGCAATGGCATAGACCTTGATGAGATGCCGTTCGATATTGATACCCGAAACCCGCGCCGCCTGCGCATTGGCACCGATGGCATAGGTAAACTTTCCATAGCGCGTATATCGCAAGGCTATGTGGAAAATGAGAGCCACGAGGAGAAAAACAATGACCGGCCAGATACTGGTTCCAATGAAATTGAATTGATCAGTCAAGCCGGAGATGGGCGAGCCCTTTGTGTACCATTTTGCAATACCACGAGCAGAAACCATCATGCCCAGCGTGGCAATGAAGGGGGGAATTTTGGTTTGAGCTATCAGCCAGCCATTGATGATCCCGGCCAGGAGCCCGACACCCAGCCCGATAGCGATCGGTATGACGAACGGCAAGTCGGTAAGACCGGGATAAACCGGTCGCGCCCAGGTGGAGGATTGCGCAAAACTCGCGGCAATCATCGCGGTCATGCCTACAACCGAGCCTGACGAGAGATCAACACCGCCCGTGATAATCACTTGGGTGACACCAACAGCGATAATGCCGATCACTGAAACCTGCAGAATGATGATCCGCAGGCGCTGTGTGTTCATCAGAAAGCTCTGGCCTGCAAGTATCCAGCCAAGGATTTCGAACACCAGCGCAATCCCGATCAACACCAGAAGAATGTTGACTTCAGGCGGTAGCCGCCGGCTTCGGCGAGACGTAAGCGTTGCAGTTGCTTTTTCGCTTGTCATTATAGTTTCTCCCAATACCCCAGTAGCGTCGTCCGATCTGAAAAATTTGACCGGATTATTTTGACGCCAGCTCCATTACCTTGACTTGCGTCGCTTCAGCCCTATCCAGAAAACCCGTTACGCGCCCCTCATGCATCACCATCACGCGATCGCTCATGCCGAGCACCTCAGGCATTTCCGATGAGATCATGATGACCGCAACGCCCTGCCTTGCGAGCTGCGTGACGAGGCGATGGATTTCTGCCTTGGCACCAACATCAATGCCGCGGGTCGGCTCATCCAGAATGAGAATTTTAGGATTGGTAAGCAACCACCTACCAATGAGAACCTTCTGCTGGTTGCCACCGGATAGATTTTCGATCTTTTCTTCCAGGTTGGGCGTCTTCACCCGCAAGGTTTCGCTCATCTTTTGGCAAACAGCCGTAATCTGCTTCTCCTGCACAAAACCAAATTTGGTAAAGCGATCCTGCAGCACAGCGATCTGCATGTTTTCAAGAATATCGAGGATCAGCAGGCAGCCCGTATCCTTGCGATCCTCTGTCAGAAAGGCCATGCCCATATTGATGGCTTGGTTGGGCGTGGTGACCTTTACCTCCTTGCCATTAATGGCAATGGTTCCTGTCGTGGCTGGAGTAACACCGAAAATGGTTTCAGCCACATTTGAGCGACCAGAGCCGACGAGTCCGGCAATACCCAGGATTTCACCCGCGCGAACATCAAAAGAAATGTTGTGAAATACATTCTTCAGCGATAAATCCTTCACCGAAAGCACGACATCGCCGATAGGCACAGTTTCCTTCGGGAACATCTGGGTAATCTCACGGCCAACCATCATTTTGATGATGTCATCACGGGTTACATCGGTTGAGGCATGTGTGCCGATGTAACGGCCGTCCCGAAATACCGAAAACTCATCGGCAATCTCGAACAGTTCATTCATCTTGTGCGTGATGTAGACAATGCCGATCCCTTGCGAACGCAGATCACGTATGATCGCGAAGAGATGTTCCACCTCGCGCTCAGTCAGCGCAGAGGTCGGCTCATCCATAATCAGCACATCGGATTCATAGGAAACCGCCTTGGCAATTTCGACCATCTGGCGGTTGGCGACCGAGAGATCCCGCACCTGGCTATCAGGATCGAGCCTGATATTCAGCCGCTGAAAAAGCTCGGCCGTCATATCGTACATTTTGCCATGATCAACAAAGCCGAAAGCATTCTTCGGTTCACGGCGAATCCATATATTCTCGGCTACAGTCATGAATGGCATCAGGTTCAATTCCTGATGAATCATCGCTATGCCATTTTCTAGCGCGTCTAATGGCGATTTCAGACGAATCGGCAGGCCTTTGAGATAAACCTCGCCCTGATCTGGAATATATATTCCAGCAAGTATCTTCATCAGAGTGGATTTACCGGCGCCATTTTCACCCATCAGCGCATGAACTGTCCCGCGCTTCAGCCGGAACTGCACACCATCCAGCGCCAAAACACCTGGAAATTCCTTGCGGACATTTTCAACATTCAAAAGATATTCCGCCTGCGGCACTGCACCGCTGGCACGAACTGCCGCCATGGTTGAAGGGCTGAGTGTCATGCTCTTCTCCTCCCAGAGAGTTTGGCTGCTTTAAATACCAATGCGGTCTCTCCCCAGGGGGGGGGAGAGACCGGCAACGACTTATTGCTTAGTTTTTTGACTGATATTTCGACAGGTTTTCAGGCGTTACGAGCTCGAAAGGAATATAGACCTTGCTTTCAATCTTCTCGCCTTTGGAAATCTTGAGCGCCGCATCGACAGCACCCTTGCCTTGCCCTGCCGCATCCTGGAATACGGTTACATCAAGATCACCGGCAGTCATTGCCGCCAAAGCGTCTTGTGTGGCGTCAACACCGGCAACAACGACACTGTCCGGGGCACGGCCTGCAGCCTTAAGCGCCTGGATAGCCCCGATTGCCATCTCGTCATTGTTAGAAATTACAGCGTCAAACTCCAAGCCAGCCGAGAGCCAGTTTGTCATCAAATCCGCGCCCTGTGTGCGCGACCAGTTGGCGGTCTGCTCTTCAACAATGGAGATTCCCTTGCATGCATCGGTCGCAATCACATCATGCACGGCCTTTGTGCGTGCCCGCGCACCCTGATTGGACAACTCGCCCATCATGACAACGACCTTGCCCTGCCCCTTGAGCAACCGGCAGACTTCCGTTGTTTCAAGTGTGCCCGCTTCAGTTTCATTGGAGGCGACAAAAGCCTGCTTCTCAGGCAATTCGTCGACATTTGCTGGCTGGCGATTAACGTAAACCAGTGGGATACCGGCATCGGCAGCAATTTTCGACATGGCCGCAGTGGCATCCGTGTCCACCGCATTGACAATAATCGCATCTACTTTTGAGGCGATGAAATTCTGAATCTGGCTCTGCTGTTTCGCCACGTCATTCTGCGCATCTTCAACCTGCAAAGTCACGCCATCAAGCGTCTTGGCATAGTCTTCCATCCCCGTGCGCAAAACGTTGAGAAAATTGTCATCAAACTGCGCCATCGACACGCCTATATTGGCGGCCAGCGCCGAACTGCTCATCAACGCTGAAACAGCCACTCCCAATAGAAACTTTTTCACTTTTTTCTCCTCCACAATGGTGCCCGGCAACACCTTTCTATCCGGAATCTTCCACTTCGTCCTTGTGGCCACTACCCCTGACCGGCAAGCGACGAAGTTATGGAAAGCGCGTATCTCTCTCGCAACTCGATCCTGGCGCGTTTTCGGAATGTACAGACCGCCACGCTAGTTTCTGAAATATTTATTCCATTTTAAGGCTTCATCGTCAAGTCCGATTCAACTCTCGACTATAGTTAGACGAAGTAATTATTTGCACAGCTGCGCAAAATGGTTCGCTGTCCATCCAACATGAAAACGGGCCCGGCAACCTTGCCAGACCCGCTCAATTTGTCCGATAGAAGGGCCTGTTAAGGCTTGTTGACGCTCTCAACAGCGATGTTGGTCAGCTTGTTATTGGCTGCCTTCTCCTGATCGAGAATTTCACTGAGCAGCTTGTGAGCTTCGTCATGGCCGAGTGTTTTAGCCCATTCCCGCAATGAACCGTAGCGGGCAATCTCATAATGCTCCACGGCTTGCGCAGCGGCAAGCAAGCCCGCATTCAGCGCGGTGCCGGAAGCCTCTTCAATAAGACCATCCGTCTCCTTGATCAAACCTTCAATGGCATCGCATTTTTCGGCTTTCGGCTTAAGACCCAACGATTTGAAAACCTGGTCCAGCGTCTTTACCTGACCCTTCGTCTCTTCAAGATGCTCTTCTACTGCCTTTTTGAGTTTGGCGTCTTTGGAGGCGCTCGCAACTTTTGGTAGAGCTTTGACGAGCGCATTCTCGGCATAATAGATGTCATGCAATGTATGTTCAAAAATTTCAGCTAGTGTCTTCATTATGATTTTCCTCCTGTCGATTGGGATACAGGAACCTTGGGGGAGCGATAATGTTCCGTCGCACCCAAGACGAAATCACATGACAATCAACCGAGTGTCTTGGGTCAATGCCAAAGAGATTCTGAAATAGCGCCATAGCCTATCGCAACGAAGCCTGTAAAAACGGCGCAGTGCCTCATCAGTTTAGAAACGTTTTCCGACAGTCATCGCAGTTTGAAAATTGATATCTGGATCAAGAAATATTGCTTCTGGCGCAGCGCCTGTCGCATCAAAAAAACGGCTGACAAAACAGCGGAATGAGGCACAAAGGGCGATGTCGCATATCTGGACATCCGTGAAGCCCGCCGCGCGCAGCCGATTAATATCTTCTTGTTCAACTTTGGAAGCATCCTGCGTAATCTTTTCCGCATAGACCAGCATTTCCACATCCGCAGCAGAAAGCCCGGCAGTTCGAAAATCGCTATGGACAGCGAGTACCATTTCCTTTGACCCAAGATCGCCGATCAGTTGTTTCGCATAAACATGCGAGCAATAGGTCGAAGGGATGTGCTTTGCCGCAATGAGCGTGATCAGCCGCCATTCTCGCATGCCGAGCGAAAAGCCTGCCCGTATTTTATCCATGAAATCTGTATAGGCGGGCAAAAGACCAGGGCGCGCCGTAAAGCAGCGCGTCGCGTCCATGACGAAGCCAAGCTGGGCTTTGTGCCTGGCATAAATTTCGGCCACTTCGTCCGTCGCGCTTTCATCGTCAATCGTTTGCAAGAACATCGCCATTCTCCCAACAATAGTCGCACCTACCTTATCAGAAAGCGGGACGCCATGGGATATAGGCCTTTAGAGCGAAGCGGCGTTCAGCCCAATCGGGTATTAATCCATGCCATACTGGCAGAAATGGCACGTGCCGGGTCAGCCATTTTCTGGACTTCTTCTGCAAAAGGCTCAAACGAAAACAAGCCCTTGTAGCCCTGATTCAAAAGTGCGCGGATCTGATCGACATTGCCAACGCGATCATTCTCATCAACCAGAACCCTGTGCGGATCACGCATATCATCAATGCTCACATGAGGATCCGTCACGCCGGAAATATGGACGAGCCCTGTCAAATCCGGAAAAAATTCTGGCTCTCCGGCAAGATGATGATGGAAAGTGTCATGGACAAGCTTGAAACAAGCCTTACCCCCGATAGCCTCAATGGCATGCGCTGCCTCGCCCTTTGAACGAAGCGAGCAAATTTCAAAGCCCAGCGGTTCGACAAAACCCAACAGTCCGCGGCTCTCAAGAATGGGCTTTAGCGCCGTCAGCGCCTTTCGCAAATTAGTCTGCCGCTCACCCTCTTCCTGACCCGTACCATCATTGACAGGAACCAGAACAATTGCCGCTGCGCCAGCGTCTCGCGCATAATCCGCAAGCTCAATAGCCTCGTGCTCACGTTCCGGAGTCCACTCGTTAAAGCGCTGCAAGGCATTGATCGTGGCAATGCGCACGCCGGCTGCTTTCGATAGCGCCTTCATTTCAGTTGCAGCTGTGCCGTCAATAATCGCATTGCCGCCAAGGTCATTACGAATCTCAACATCGCGCAAGCCAAGCGCCACCGCCAACTGAAAAAACGCGGCAGGGCGAAGATAAGGAGTAGCGATATGATTGATAGCAAAAATTGGTGCAGCCATTTTGGGTTCCTCCCCACAGCTTTGAGCCAGCCTGCTCTATGCGAATCTCGGCCTCTGGCAATACACGAGCTTCGTCAAGCAATGCATCGGGAAAAGCAAGGGGATTGAGATCGACAACACGAAAATGCGCTTGGGAGCTGGAGCAAATTTGCTCTAGGCTTCCACTTCGACATTGCCCAACGGTTTGGAACAACAGGCCAGGATATAGCCTTCATCAATTTCCTCGTCGAGAATCCCGCCATTATGGTTCATATCGACATTGCCGGAAATTTTCATGACCTTGCAGGTGCCGCACAATCCGGATTCACAGGCCGCGGCAATTCGAATGCCAGCACCACGGGCAGCCTTGAGGATTGTATCGCCTGCGACGCAGTGCACATCCTTGCCGGCCATGGAGAAAGTGACGATCGTGGCAGTTTCAGACACCTCCGTAGAAATATCGTCCATTACCGGAAGCACAGGTTCGGCGGCGGAACCGAAGCTTTCCTGATGGTAATTGGCCATATCGAAGCCGGACTCTTCCAGCATGGCCCGAACATCGCGCATGAATCCGTCAGGACCGCAGCAGAAAATCGTCCGTTCCTTGAAGTCGGGCGACAATAGCGAAAGCTTCGGCGCTTCGAGCCTGCCTCTGATACCCGTCCAGAGCTGCCCCATTTCATGTTCCTTGATCAGAAAGGACAATTTGAGATTTGGCATGCAACTGGTCAGATATTCGAGTTCCTTGCGAAAGATGATGTCGCTCGGGCGGCGTGCGCAACTGACAAAACTAATATCGCTTTGTGGTGCACAATCCTGCATCCAACGCGTCATCGACATCATGGGTGTGATGCCCGACCCGGCAGAAATAAACAGATATTTTTCGCCGGGATGTTTTGAGATTGAAAAGTCACCCAGCGGCCCAAATGCTTTCAGCCGCGCGCCCGGCGTGAGGTGGTCCAGCATCCAGCGCGTGCCGATGCTGCCATCCTGCGCTTTGACCGTGATTGCAATCGTAAATGGCCGCGAGGGGCTGGAAGAGAGCGTGTAGGTACGCAGAACCGCATCCGGTTGCGTACCCAATTCAAACGTCATGAACTGGCCGGGCTCATACCGGAACCAGTTTTGATTGTCGGAACGAAATGTGAATGTCTTCACATTAGGTGCTTCCTCAATGACAGACAGGCACTCCAGCAGATGCAGCCGGTCGTTCCATGGCTGCATCTGATCGAGATGCGGGTACTTTTGAGGAATGCCCATATTCACTACGCTACCTTGCTCAGTCGCTTGTCGCCGGAAAGGCGCGTTTCCATCGTGTTGGAATACCATTCAAGGAATTGCAGAACACCGCCTTCATGCTCTACCGAATAAGGGCCCGGCTCATAGGCAGGAGAGCGAATGCCAAAAGCATTTTCTTCAACGATCTGGCGGTCCTGATCATTGGTTTCGAGCCAGACATGCGTGAGTTCCTCAATGGTGTAATCGACGCCTTCCACCGCGTCCTTGTGCACCAGCCACTTGGTCGTGACCTGGGTTTCTGTCGGGCTAAGCGGGAGAACGCGGAAAGAAAGGGCATGATCCCCCAGAATGTGATTCCACGTCGTCGGATAATGATAGAGCAATAGCGAACCGATCTGCCGTGCATTCACATCATCGCTAAGCTGACGCGCCACAGCACGTTTGCCCGACATGGTATAGCTCTCGGCTTCGTGAAGCAGCGGCACGCGTGTCGCGCGGTACTGGCCATTCTCATCGATACGGAACACGCTCGGCAGACCTGCGGCTTCGCATTTGTCCCAATGCGCCACGATTTCAGGATCATCCTTTGAGCCTTGTATGCCAGTCACGCTTGGTGCTTCAGGAAACGTCTTACAGAGTTCCGGATGATTGGCGGCGCAATGATAGCATTCGCGGTTGTTTTCCCACACCAGCTTCCAATTACCCTTCTCCACGATCGAGCTTTGAAAGGCGACTTTGGTTTCGCTGAGGCGATGCGGTGCAAGATAAGGATCGATCATGGCACGCGTAGCGGCAAAATCCGGCGCAATCGGCGCAAGGCAGATGAAGATATAGCCGCCAACGCTTTCGCAATGCACCGTCTTCAGGCTGTGCTGGCTGGCATCGAAGTCGTCGCCCATCTGGCGTGCGAACAATAGACGGCCATCCAGTTCATAAGTCCACTGATGATAGGGGCAAACAAGCTTCGCCGAGGTGCCCCGTTCAGAAGCACAAACGCGCGACCCGCGATGGCGGCATGAATTATGAAACGCGCGTATTTTCTTCTCGCGGTCCCGGACGATAACGACCGGATAATCGCCAATCTGCACGGTAAAATAATTGCCCGGTCGCGCCACTTCGCAATCATGACCGATAAACAGCCAGTCGCGGTAGAAGATATTTTCCATATCCAACCGGAAATACTCCGGATCATTGTAGAAAGCCTGCTCAAGGCCATAGCCAGGTTTCCGGTGTTTCAGGTTCCGGAGTAGTTCACTATGTGCGTCCATGTCGTGTCCTCGCCATCTCATTTGCGAAAGAACTGACTGGTGGTGACGGAGAAGACCGTCCGTATGGCTGCCCATACAAAACAATGCTCCTTGATCGCCCACCGCGATCAGTCGGTGTTATCGCTTGCGGCTGGTTTCCGGGCTCTGGAGTTGCTCTTGCGAGCCTCACGGCGCCTTCCCGGAACCATGCTCCAGTGGCTATTTTGCCGCGTTTCACTCCACTACCGTTGCGGGGGCAGCGCCGGGATTAAACCGGCTTCCCAATTCTCCACCTTCCCTAGAAAGCGGCACCTCAAGTAGCCTGATAAAAGCATCCGGATGATAAAAAGAATAGGTGCGGAAACGACATCGCATTTACACAAGACGACACGACCGAAAAAACAGAAAATGCCGCCACTCCGGCACGTCAGAATGGCGGCACAATACCCTTTCCATGTCAGCAATGAATATCACCAGAGACGGCGATGGTTCATTTACCGGGCGGAAAGGCTTTAAAGACCGTGATGCAAATACTGCTTGATCGATTCCGGTTTCATCTCAATTGAAAAGCCCGGCAGCGAGGGTGGCATATAGGCCGCATCCTGAATGTTGCAGGGATCAACAAAATGCTCGTGCAGATGATCGACATACTCGATAACCCTGCCCTCTTTCGTCCCTGAAACGGCGATATAATCAATCATTGACAGATGCTGGACATATTCACACAGACCAACACCGCCCGCATGCGGCCAGACTGGTAGCTCATACTTTGCGGCGATAAGCAGCACCGCCAGCACTTCGTTCAGTCCACCCATGCGGCAACTATCGATCTGCACGACATCGATAGCGCCTTCGGCGATGAACTGTTTGAACATGATGCGGTTCTGACACATCTCACCGGTCGCGACTTTCACCGGATGGATAGCCTGCCGAATTTTGCGATGGCCCGCAACGTCGTCGGGGCTCGTTGGCTCTTCAATGAAGAACGGCTTGACGAAGGCAAGCTTGTTCACCCAATCAATGGCTTCATTCACTTCCCAGACCTGATTGGCATCGATCATGAGAATGCGGTCAGGGCCGATCACTTCGCGCGCGATGGTAAGACGGCGGATATCATCTTCGAGATCGCGGCCGACTTTCATCTTAATGTGGTTGAAGCCCGCATCCACGGCCTCCTGACAAAGGCGACGGAGCTTTTCATCGGAATAGCCCAGCCAGCCTGCCGATGTCGTATAGCAGGGATACCCATCTGCTTTTAGCGTTTCAATACGTTCTTTCTTACCGACCTCTGCTCTACGCAGAATTTCCAGCGCCTCTTCAGGCGTCAGCACGTCCGTAAGATAGCGGAAGTCCACGATTTTGACGATCTCTTCCGGCGTCATTTCACCGACCAGTTGCCAGACAGGCTTCTTCGCTTCCTTGGCCAGCAAATCCCAAACGGCGTTCACTACCGCGCCTGTGGCCAGATGCATTGCACCCTTATCAGGGCCGATCCAGCGTAACTGGCTGTCACCGGTGATAAAATGCCAGAATCTGCCCGGGTTTTCCTTTATCCAATCAAGTTCAAGGCCGATAACAAGGTGTTTCATGGCCTCAATGGCAAGGCAGCAGATCTCATTGCCGCGCCCGATGGTAAAGGTAAGGCCGTGGCCGGAAAGCCCTGCATCCGTATCCAGCACCACATAGGCAGCCGAATAGTCCGGGTCAGGATTCATGGCATCCGATCCGTCCAGACTTTGCGAGGTCGGGAAACGGATATCGAAAACGCGAAGATCAGTGATGAGGGTCATGGTCTTTCCTAAACTGTCCAGCCGCCATCAATATTGTAGGCCTGTCCCGTGGTGTAGGTAGCACCAGCAAGATAGACGGCAAGGTCAGCGATTTCTTCCGGGAGGCCCAGACGCCCCATGGGCTGGCGCGCGATAAATGCCGCCCGCGTGGCATCATAGTCGCCACCAGCGCGCATGCGTTGCTCAAGCGAAGGACTTTCCACCGTGCCGGGGCAGATCGCATTGCAGCGAATACCCTGCGTAATATAATCCGCGGCTACCGATTTGGTTATTCCCAATACGGCAGCCTTGGTCACGCCATAGGCAAAACGGTTCGGGACACCTTTCACGCTGCTGGCGACTGAAGACATATTGACGATAGCACCGTCCTTACGTTCGATCATACCCGGTAGTACCGCCCTGATCGTGCGAATCATGGCGCGGACATTGAGATCAAGTGCAAAATCCAGATCGGCGTCCGGCATATCGAGAATTGAACCGCCATGGACAAAACCAGCGCAATTAAACAGCACATCGATAGCGCCGATTTCGCCAATGATCTGCGTCACTTCTTCTGCCTTGAGCACGTCGAGCTTGCGCGGCTTGATATTGGCTTCCTTCGGCAAAGCATCGAGCAGTTGCTGATTGATATCGGTTGCATGCACGATTGCACCTTCGCGTGCGAAAGCCAGCACCGAAGCCCGACCGATGCCTTGTCCAGCTGCCGTGATAAGAACGCGTTTGCCTTCAAGCTTGCCTGTCATCTCATATCTCCATTGGGCATCTTATGATGCCAGTCATGCACTTCAGCCCTGAACAGGGCAATCATTTCTCGTTAAGTCAGCCATCAAACGCGAATTTCAGTGGTGAACTCTTCCACGCTGCGCGCTTTGACGGCATCCCAGTCCCAGTCAATTCCGATACCTGGTTCCATCGGTGCCAAAGCATAGCCATTCTCGATCCGCATTTGAGTCTTGGTCAGATCATCAAGCTGGGGAATATACTCAACATATTTGCCGTTCTGAACCGCGCATGTCAGACTGACATGGAGTTCCATCAGGAAGTGTGGACATACGGGAATATTGAAGGCTTCCGCTGCGTGAGCCACTTTCAGCCAGGGAGTGATCCCGCCAATACGGCCAACATCGACCTGAACGATGGAGCAGGCTCCCTTTTGCATATATTCGCGGAAATGCCGGATCGAATAGAGCGATTCTCCAACCGCCACGGGCGTTTGTGTAGAAGCTGACAGGCGCACATGCCCATCAATATCATCCGCTGGCAGCGGCTCTTCCAGCCACGCCAGATCAATATCCCGCAACACGTGCGAGCGCCGAATGGCTTCATCAAGTGAAAAACCCTGATTTGCATCCGTCATGATCTCAAATCCGGAACCGACGGCAGCGCGAACGGCCGACAGGCGATCAAGATCTTCCGATCCATGCGGACGGCCGATCTTGACCTTGGCACCTTTAAAACCCTTTGCCTTGGCTTGCAGCGCGTCATCGACCAGAGCCTGCTTTTCAATATGCAGCCAGCCACCTTCAGTTGTATAAAGCGGGCAGCGATCCTTTGCACCGCCAGCGAGCTTCCATAAAGGCAGATTCTGCTTCTTGGCCCGTAAATCCCACAGAGCGATGTCAATGGCTGCAAGCGCAATCGCAGTAATTGCGCCGATGGTGGTTGCATGTGTAGCAAATTCAAGATCATGCCAGATGGCTTCGATCTGGTCTGCATCCTTGCCAAGCAGTCTAGGTGCCAGATGATCGGAAAGAAGTCGCATTACCGACGATCCGCCCGTTCCGATCGTATAACTATAACCCGTGCCCACAGCGCCATCGCTATCGGTAATTGTAACGATTGGCGTTTCCTGGCTGACAAAACTCTGAATTGCATCCGTCCGCAGCACCTTTGGCGGCAGGTCAACCATCCGCAGTTCCACGCGCTGGATCTTAGCCAAATTATCCTCCCGTCGGGCTTTGTATATTGCCCTTATATATTATATACCCATATATGGGAACTTCATTCATATACAAACATTTGCGCCACATATCGTCAAGCGATGAAACCGCTTCCATCTGCTCATGTTCTTCGTATAAGCCTAGATGAGAGGAATTCCAGGAAAATGGGAACCGGTTTTCTATTCGGAATTGCGCTAAAATAAACAGTCAGGGCGCAGGCGATTCAAAGATTGCAGAAGCGCTCCAGGGGGTATTCGCATATGACTGATGAAGACGACAGTGACCGCTATCGCGCGCCCGCACTCGACAAAGGTCTTGATATATTGGAGCTGCTTGCCGGCATTGATGGCGGCGTAACACAGGCGGAGATAGCCAAGCGCCTTGGCCGCAGCCCCAACGAGTTTTACCGGATGCTGGATCGCTTGGTGCGCCGAGGCTATGTAACCAGGCTCGAAGGCGATCGCTATTCATTGACGCTCAAGCTTTTCGGCCTTGCACAGCTCCACGCCCCTGTTCGGCGGTTGGCGGCTTACGCAACGCCCTTGATGCGCGATCTTGCGGTTCAATCGAAGCAGGCAAATCATTTATGCGTGTTTGATCGCGGGGCAGTCGTGGTCGTTGCCCAGCAGGAAGCGCCTGAATATTGGGGAATCTCAATTCGGGTCGGCTCGCATATGAGTTTGCTCAATACCGGCTCCGGTCATGTATTGATGGCATTCCGTTCGCCTGAAGAGCGTAGCCTGATGATCGCCGAGTATGAACGCCACGTTGATGATAATTCACAACCGGACGACTATCGTGATCGGCTGAATATGATACGCGAACGCGGCTACGAGGTCATGCCCAGTGCCCAGACGGGAGGGGTTTTCAACGTTTCTGCTCCAGTACTCGGGCCGGATGGGCGCGCGATTGCTGCAATCACCTGCCCCTATATTCAGGTCCTTAATGTTCCTGAAGCGCCCGGCGTTGATCAGGTCTGCCAGATGATCGTTGCTACGGCAAAAAAACTGTCAGAACTATCCGGTGCCGACGTAGGTAAGGCCTGATTGGAGAAGTCAAATAATGGCCAGTGAATTGATTGATACGCACCTGCACCTCATTGACCAATCCGTCTTGTCCTATCCTTGGCTATCCAGCGTGGAAGCGCTGAACCGTGATTTCCTCTACGAAGAATATGCCCAGCAAGCACTTCGCGTCGGCATTACCCGCGCATTGCATATGGAAGTTGACGTCGCAGCCTCTGATATTGAGAGCGAAACGACCAACGTCGCCAAATTATCCGCACGCGAAGGAAACTTGATTGCGGGGGCGATCTCTTCCTGCCGCCCGGAAGATGAGGCTTTTTCTGCCTTTCTTGAGCGGCAAATCGCAAATCCACTGGTCAAGGGCTTTCGGCGCGTTCTCCACGTCATGCCCGACGAGCTTTCTGCGCAGCCATTATTTCGCGAGAATTTAAAGAAGCTTGGAGGCACGGGGCTATCTTTTGACCTGTGCGTTCTGCCCAAACAGATAGAAAAAGCGATCGCCCTTGCCGACCTTGCCCCCGACGTTCAGTTCATTCTTGATCATTGCGGCGTACCCGATATCAAGGGCGGGGCATTCAAGCCATGGCAGGCAGGCATCACCGAAATCGCAAAGCGCGCCAATGTCACGGCGAAGATATCCGGCGTGGTTGCCTATGCCGATGCGCAGACCTGGAATGTTGAGACTTTGGCCCCTTATGTGAACCACGTCATTGCCAGTTTTGGTTTTGATCGCCTGGTTTGGGGAAGCGACTGGCCGGTATGTACGTTGGGTGGAGGCCTCGCCACATGGGTTGCTGCCACGCATGCGCTTGTTGCCGGCTGTAGCGAGGATGAGAAGGCAAAACTTTTCTCGCAAAACGCCAAGCGGATCTGGAAGCTGTAATCTTCAAATTATTGTAGAGGACATCTCGTCCATTTTAGCTTGCCTGCTGGGCACCACCGCTTTACCTGTGAAAATCAGAGCAATTGCGCATCGCAGGAGAGACAATGGCAGCTGAAGCAAGTGGCCCCGATCTATTAAGTGTTGTCGTCCTGCTGGGTGCAGGCGTGGTCGCTGTCCCCCTGTTCAAGAGGCTCGGGCTAGGATCGGTGCTTGGCTATCTTGCCGCCGGACTGGTCATCGGTCCCTTTGGTCTTGGCTTCTTTTCTGACCCTGAAACCATTTTGCATGTGGCTGAACTTGGCGTTGTCATGTTTCTGTTCATTATCGGACTGGAAATGCAGCCGACGAAACTTTGGGGCATGCGCAATGAGATTTTCGGTCTCGGTGCATTACAGGTCATCGTCTGCGCGCTGCTGCTGACTGGCGTTGGCATCGCAACCGGCTTTCCCGTTGCCGTGTCTTTCGTGTCAGGCGCAGGCTTTGTTCTGACCTCGACGGCCATCGTCATGCAATTGCTGGAAGAGCGCGGCGAAATTGCCTCGGCCAAAGGCCAGCGCATGGTATCGATCCTGCTTTTCGAAGATCTGGCAATCGTACCGCTGCTGGCGCTGGTCGCTTTTCTTGCACCCATCAGCACCACCGAGGCGGGCGGATTGCGTTGGCTTGATATTGGCATCGGGATTGGCGCTGTCGCGGGCCTTATCATTGCGGGGCGCTACCTGCTCAATCCCCTGTTCAGCCTGCTCGCCATGACGAGAGCCCGGGAGGTTATGACTGCTGCCGCTTTGCTGGTTGTGCTCGGGGCCGCGCTTGTCATGCAGGTCAGCGGCCTTTCCATGGCCATGGGCGCTTTCCTTGCAGGTGTACTCCTGTCTGAATCCACCTTCCGCCATCAGTTGGAGGCGGATGTCGAACCATTCCGCGGCATATTGCTTGGGCTTTTCTTCCTCGCAGTCGGCATGTCCCTTAATCTGGCTGTCGTTGCCGCCAACTGGCAAATGGTGGTCTTCTACGTTGCCGCCTTCATGATCGTCAAAGCAATCGCGATCTACATTGTGGCTCGCATGCTGAAATCATCCCATCGCGAATCGCTGGAACGCGCCATTGTAATGGCTCAGGGCGGCGAATTTGCCTTTGTGCTTTATTCCACGGCGACGGCAGTGGGCATTCTGGATGGCGAATCCAATGCGATCCTGACGGCAATCATCATTATCTCCATGGTTCTTACGCCTCTCGCCATTATCGGCATGCGATATATCTTGCCAGCCGAGACGCAGGCGCTGAAGGATGTTGATATAGCGGAAGGATTGACCGGCAGGGTTCTAGTTATCGGCTTTGGCCGTTTCGGCCAGATTTCCAGCCAACCTCTGCTGCTTCGCGATGTCGACGTATCGATCATTGATAATGATATAGAAATGATCCAGGCAGCCGCGCAGTTCGGCTTCAAGGTCTATTATGGCGATGGCACGCGTCTGGATATTCTGCACGCAGCCGGTGCGGGTCGCGCCCAGGCAGTGTTGATCTGCGTCGATAAGGCAGAAACAATTCTTTCAATCGCCCATCTCATCAAGGCCGAATTTCCGCTGGTGCAGATTTATGCGCGGTCATTTGATCGTGGCAATACGATTGAACTGATCAAGATCGGCGTCGAGTACCAACTTCGCGAAACCTTTGAATCCGCGCTCATGTTCGGGCAAACAACCTTGATCGGACTTGGCGTTGATCCGGAAGAAGCAGCCGAGATCATCCGCGATATTCGCCAGCGCGATGACGAGCGTCTCGATCTTCAACTGGCTGGCGGCATACATGCAGGCAATGATCTCATGAAGGGCAATATGCCGGTTCCCGGACCTTTGATCAAACCACGCCAGCCCGGACGCCCCTTGAGCGAAGAAACTGCAAGTGTCTTGCCCATTGCCGCATCTGCGGACGCAAACTGAGTGGGCCGGTCAGACTAAAGAGGATAGAATATGTCAAAGGAACAATCGTCGGTAATCAAGGAAGTCACTGACTTCTGGCGTGAGGCCGGACCGGAAAAATGGTTCAAGAAGGACGAAGCCTTCGACACTGTTTTTCACAAGACATTTCTTGACGAACATTTCGCCGCCGCAAGACGGGAATATGAAGCTTGGGTCGACACGGCTGAGGGTGCGCTGGCACTCATGATCCTGCTCGATCAGTTTCCCCGCAATTGTTTCCGCAATACCGGTCATATGTACGCGACCGATGAACTGGCGCGCTATTACGCAAATCGGGCGCTGGAACAAGGCCATGACATTTCTGTCGCGCCGGAACTGCGCGCATTCTTCTATCTGCCATTCATGCATTCGGAAGATGTGGACGACCAGCGCCGTTGTGTAGAGCTTTGCAGTCACGGTTCTCCAGCAAATGTCGAATATGCCAATGACCACTATGACATTATTCAACGTTTCGGACGTTTTCCCCATCGCAACATAATATTGGGCCGCGATACCACCGAGGAAGAACGCGCATTCCTTGATGCAGGCGGGTTTGCCGGCTGAAATATCTATCGCGGTATCGGCTTTGTTATTGTCCGCCACTTGAACCAAAGCGGCGGGACTGCCATTATATGCGCATCTGGCACCGATACATTTCACAATTTCAGCCAGTGACACAGGGACTGACCGCGCGCATCAATGCCGGACGATCAATCTGAAGAGCCGGACTTGCGAAGCATGCTGACTCTGCACTCGCAGCGTCAGCACCGAAAACCCGCCATTCTCCCTTATCCTGAATTTGCCCGCTATGCTGGTGGATTTGTGCTGTTTTTGACAGCCGGTCCGCCCGCAAAGTCATGCTCTCATTTTATCCGCTAACAGGACCCGACTTCCAATGGATCTGACATTTCAATGGATTGCCGACCCCAATGCCTGGATCGGTCTTGCGACGCTCGTCGTTCTGGAGATCGTGCTTGGTATCGACAATCTTGTTTTCATTGCCATTCTTGCCGACAAACTTCCGCCGCACCAGCGTAACCGGGCACGACTTGTCGGCCTGTCGCTGGCATTGGTCATGCGGCTTGCCTTGCTCGCCTCTATCTCCTGGGTCGTTACCCTCACGGAACCGCTTTTCAGTGTTGCAGGATTTGCTTTCTCCGGCCGCGATCTCATTTTGATCGTGGGCGGCGTTTTCCTTCTGTTCAAGGGGACGATGGAGTTACATGAGCGGCTGGAGGGAAGTCTTGCAGCCAAGGAAAGCAATGCTGTCCACGCCGTATTTTGGCAGGTCATCGCGCAGATTGTCGTTCTGGATGCCGTGTTCTCATTGGATAGCGTGATCACCGCCGTTGGCATGGTCAAGCACCTTGAAGTGATGATGATTGCGGTCATTGTCGCCGTCGGCGTGATGATGCTCGCCGCAAAGCCATTGATGAGCTTCGTTAATCGTCATCCGACAGTGGTTATCCTCTGCCTCGGGTTTCTGATGATGATAGGTTTCAGTCTCATTATCGAAGGTTTCGGCTTTCATATCCCGAAGGGCTATCTCTACGCGGCCATTGGCTTTTCGGTTCTCGTGGAAGCTGCAAATCAGTTTGGCCGCCACAATCGCGAAAAACGCATCACCACAATGGACTTGCGCGATCGCACGGCTGGTGCCGTTCTGCGCCTTCTCGGCGGTGGTCGCGGCAGCGATGCGCCTCACTCGGACACGCTGGATGCCATAGCAGAACATTCTGCTGCATCAGATGTTTTCCATCCGGAAGAAAAGGAAATGATCCGCGGCGTCCTCGATCTGGTCGAGCGGCCGGTGCGCTCGATCATGTCGCCACGCAACGAAGTGGAGTGGCTTGATCTGGATGAAACCAATGAGGAATTGCTCGCGGAAATCCGCACGCTCGCCCATAGCCGCGTTGTGCTTGCCCGAGGGCGCGTGGATGATTTTGTTGGTGTCGCGCTCACCAAGGATTTGCTGTTCGCAATTTTGGATGGCGGCAAGATCGATTGGGAAAAGGTGACACGCCAACCACTCATCTTGCATGAGAACGCCAATGTTCTGCGCGTGATGGAACAGCTTCGCGGTTCAACTGTTCAGATGGGCGTTATCCTCGACGAGCATGGTTCGTTTGAGGGTGTGGTGACGCCAACCGATATTCTCGAAGCGATTGCCGGTGATTTTCCTGAAGAGGGTGAAGAAAGCCCGATCCTCGAGCGGTCCGAAGATGGCAGCATGGTGGTGGATGCCTATATCGACATCCGCCGTTTGGGCAGCCTCATCGATCGGGATTTGGTCGATGACGGCGACCGTTACACCACGCTCGCCGGTTATATTCTGTGGAATCTCGGACACATCCCGACCACAGGCGAAAAACTGACCGTCGATGACTACGAGTATGAAATCGTAGAAATGGATGGCCGAAATATTGGCAAGGTGCGCATCAGTTCAACCTTGGCTTCGGCGCTTTTCATTTAGAGCATTTCCAGCAAAAGTGTGAAGCGGCTTTGCGTTGGATAATGCGTAAAAACAAAGAGATAGAGCATTACGGTGACTCCGTTTTTATTGGAAATGCTCTAGAAGCTTTTTCGCAATCGCAACTCATGACCTCTTCCGGGCACTGATGTCCTTCCCCCAAAAGGGAAGGACTATCGCAATTGAAGCTTTTGGTTTGAACAGGCTTTGCCCGCTCGTCTGAGACATCAAAACCCAGGAGTTTCGATGCCAGATTCTGCATGGTTCCCAAGCGCAATCTCATTTGCCGGCTCTCAGGAAGCCTGTCTCATCCAGCTTGGAAAGGGGTCCAGCAACGCCTCCCATTTATGCGGCGTGAATTCATCCGTATCCAAGAGACAGGCGTCGAGTTGCGCGCGGATTTCAGCTTCATCCATGGGATCGACGCCGATGAAGACCAGTTCCTGGCGCCGATCACCCCAAATAGGATGAAGATATGGCTTCATGGCATTCAACCACTCGGGACTATCAGGCCAACGGCTTTTCGAAACCGATGACCACCAAAGACCGCGCTTTTCTGATCTGACCAATGCACCCGCCTGGCTAAGCTCGCCGACATGGTCCGGCCGTGTCGCAAGCCAGAAAAAGCCTTTGGCACGGATGACCCCGGTCCAGTTTGAGTTGATGAAATCCTGGAACTTTTGCGGATCGAACGGGCGCCGTTCACGATAGACAAATGAGCGAACACCATATTCTTCCGTTTCAGGTATGTGATCGGCAAAATTGTTCAGTTCCTTGTACCAAAGCGGGTTTTCTTGCGCCTTGTCGAAATCGAAAAGGCCCGTGTCCAGAACGTCGGCAAGATTGACCTTGGCAAAATCCGTTTCGATTACCTTGGCATCTGGATTCAGGGCACGAATGATTTTTCGTGCAATATCGCGGTCATACATGGAGGCCGACGATATCTTGTTCAGGATGATGACATCGGCAAATTCGATTTGATCGACGAGAAGATCGACCAATGTGCGGTTATCCCCATCACCCAGTGACTCGCCACGATCCTTGAGAAAGTCGCTGGAGGCATAATCCTTCAAAAGATTTGCCGCATCAACGACAGTCACCATTGTGTCGAGGCATGAGATATCCGACAGGCTCATGCCGTTTTCATCACGAAAATCAAAGGTGGATGCCACCGGCAGCGGCTCTGATATGCCGGTCGACTCTATCAACAGATGGTCAAACCGGCCTTGACTTGCCAATTGCCGCACTTCTGCGAGAAGATCGTCGCGCAAGGTGCAGCAGATGCAACCATTGGTCATCTCAACCAATTGCTCTTCCGTCCGCGACAAGTTCGCACCACCGTCGCGGATAAGCGCGGCATCAATATTAACCTCGCTCATATCGTTGACGATAACCGCGACACGGCGGCCCTCACGATTGTTGAGAATATGATTGAGGAGTGTGGTTTTGCCCGCTCCGAGAAAACCCGAAAGCACTGTCACGGGCAAGCGCTTGGCTGTTGCTGTGTTTTGCATGGCTTTAGCCTTTCCAAAAAGAAGCCCACGCGCTGTTCAGGCGCGCGGGCATAAGATTACTCGTGAACTTCGCCCGACCCGCCTATGGCCACAACATTGTAAGGAGTGCCTTCAACTGGAATATCGCGGGACTTTTCGAAACGGGCTGCGTCAATGACCTGCAACCGGCTTTTCAGAGGGTCGGTAAGTATGATGTCATCGCCTGCGACGGCAATTCGAGGCCGCGGCAGGTTCCAATGGCCGTCCATGCTGTAAGGCTCTGTAAGCTGTAGCGATTTTTCAATCTTGCCGGTGATGACGTCCAGCTGGTGCAGTTGACCATCCTCGGTAAAGATATAGGCAAAGCGCGGGCGCACAGAATCGACAGCAAAATGAACGCGGCGTGCGGGAAGCTCGATCAGACGGAATGCATCTTCAGCGGTTGGATCAATCAGAACCACCGCCTGCGGCCCGTAATTGCCCAGAAAATACTGTAGCCCCTTGCCACCAACCAAAGTTGAGGACTTGCCCTCTGGAAGCGATTTTGAATAACCAAGATGATTGATCTCCAGCTCGTCATTCGCCGATTTCACCAGAAGCAGACCCGATTTACAGGCTATGGCGACGATACTGCCTGAGGCCGCTTCGCCGTGGAGATCCGGGCAATCATACAATTCTCCTGAAACTTTATTATTCGCTCCGGCAATACGCACGCCGATGGGCAGCTCCTTGACTGACTCTGTCGGGTGCGGTTCGGACACCAGAACCTTCTCACCGAAAGCGACCGCAACGCCATGATGCGGCGAGGCAACTTTCACTTCCCTTGCATCGGCCCTCTCGCCCAGAACGTCAGACTCTTTAACAATTTTGACCGCCCCGTCCCCATCAAAGAACAAGGCAATTTGCCCATGGTGGTCGACAAAGTGCGACGGTTTCTTTCCCGCAAAATTCAAATTGAGCAGCGTAGGCTTTTCAACTTTCAGATCCCCGTGATCTCCATGATCATCAACAGAAATGCCACTTGAAATGACTGAGAATTGGCCAGCATCACGCTCGTTGGCGAATACCAGGCGACCACTTTCGCTCCTCGAAAGGCTGGCTGGTGCTTTCATCTTGAACGTGTCCAGCACCTCGCCGGTCTTGGCATCCAGAGCGCGTATTACGGGATCGGCCTGATCGGCGACGAATAGCCGCCATGCCGTTTTTCCCTCTGCCAAGGCAGGGGTCATCAGCAAACCAGCTGTGATGGCGAGAGACGAGAACACAAGTAGGTGCCGTGTCATGGTTTTCTCCTAATGTAATAACATAACATTTCTGGGTAAAAGAAAAGCGGAGTCCTGCTCCGCTTTTCCGGCGTGCCGTATTAACTGCCGAGAATGGCTTTCTTGAATGTAGTGATATTGTGCTGCATCATTTCGACATAGGTCCCGGCACCATCCTCAGGCTTGGATAGAGCATCCGAGAACAGCGTGCCGCCGACGTTCAGTTTCGTTTCGCTGGCAATCTGTTCGATCAAACGCGGGTTGGTGATATTCTCGACAAAGATTGCCGAGGCCTTGTCTTCCTTGATCTGCTTGATCAGGGCAACAATATCAGCAGCAGAGGCTTCCGAATCCGTCGAAATGCCTTCTGGCGCCAGGAATTTCAGGCCATATTCATGTTCAAAATAGCCAAATGCATCGTGCGACGTGATGACGAGGCGCTTGCTTTCCGGAATTGACGCAATTGCGGCCTTCACATCTGCTTCCGTCGCGTCGAGCTTCTTGGTGTAGTCGGCAGCGTTGGTCTTGTAGGTATCGCAATTTGCAGCATCAGCCGTGCAGAAGGCGTCGGCGATATTCTTCACATAAATCTTTGCGTTGCTGATGGACTGAAAAGCATGCGGATCATAGGCACCGTGATCGTGTCCTTCATGGGCATGCGCTTCACCCTCATGCTTGTGCTCTTCGCCTTCATGCTTGTGCTCTTCTCCACTCGCATGATCATGCTCTTCTTCGCCGCTTTTCAACGGCTCAACGCCCTTGGTCAATTCAACGATTGGTGCCTTTGTGGCGCTTGCTTCTACAAGCCGCGGCAGAAATCCCTCGAAGTTCAAACCATTGACCAACACAACATCAGCTTTGGCAACAGCTGCGGCATCAGATGGCTTTGGCTCATAAACATGCGCGTCGCCATCCGGGCCAACCAGCGTCGTCAGATCGATCTTGTCGCCACCGACATTCTTGGCGAAGTCAGAGATGATCGAAAAACTCGAAACAACTTTCAGGTTTTCGGCAGAAGCAGAACTATAGGCTGCACTCAGTAATAGTATAACATTTAAAGCACTGGCAAGTTTGAGGGTTTTGATCATGGTCTCTTTCCTTGATTTTATGCGGTTCTGTGACGATGAGGGCGAAGGCGGCTTTGTAGAATTCCGCTCGAGCCCATTATGATGGAGCCAAGATAAACTGCACCGGCAGAGAGAATAATAGCCGGTCCTGATGGCACCGAAAAATGATAGGAGATCAACAGTCCCCCGACACATGAGGCAAAGCCGATTGCTATGGCCACGGCGCACATCGGCCCGACACGAGCAGTCCAGAAACGCGCAGCAGCAGCCGGAAGCATCATCAGCCCGACAGCAAGCAATGTGCCAAGCGCCTGAAAACCGCCGACGAGATTTATCACCACCAGGCCGAGAAATATGAAATGGACCGGCGTACCGATGCGGCTGACAGAGCGCAGAAATAACGGATCAAGACACTCCGCCACCAATCCCCGCCAGAAGATTGCCAGTGTCACGACACTGATTGCCGAGATAAGACCAATCAGGCCAAGCGCATCATTATTGAGCGCGAGTACCGTGCCGAACAGGACATGCATGAGATCAACATTAGATCCGCGCAGCGAAACAATCAAAACACCCAGCGCCAGCGATATGAGATAGAAAGCCGCCATTGAAGCGTCCTCCTTCTGGATGGTAAAGCGGGAAACCGCCCCCGCCCCCAAGGCAACGATGACACCGGCAACCAGCCCGCCAATTGTCATCGGCACGATCTGCAAACCATAGAGAAGGAAACCGACCGCAGCGCCGGGCAGGATCGCATGCGCCATCGCATCACCGGTCAGGCTCATGCGACGCAGCATCAAAAATACACCGACCGGACATGAGCCAAGTGCCAGAGCCAGCGAACCCAGCAATGCACGCTGCATGAAGCTATAATCGACGAAGGGAGCAATCAGAAAATCATACATGCTATGCCGCCCCCTTTTCCATATGGCCATGGGGTCCGCTGTGATTGTGGGCGTGCGTGTGATCGTGACCATGCGACTGGTCATCCTCGCACCATGCAGCGCCTTCTTCCCATGCTTCGTGGAACTGGCGGGCGTGGAGAAGATTTTCCGGCCGCAACGTATCGCGGGATGAACCCCAGGCAATTGGCTTGCGGGCCAGAAGCAGGGTTTCCGGAAAATGTTCCTTCACCAGTTCCAGATCATGCACGACAACCATGACGGTCCGGCTTTCGCCATGCCAGCGCTTGATGAGGCCGACGAGATCAGCAACGGTCTTGGCATCGATCGCATTGAAGGGTTCGTCCAGCAGAATTATGTCAGCGTCCTGCACGAGAACGCGCGCAAACAATGCCCGCTGCAATTGTCCGCCGGACAGGGTATCAATGCCGCGCTTTTCAAAGCCGCCAAGTCCCACAGCCATCAATGCCTGTGAAACGCTTGCCCGGTCTTCTTTGCTGAAACGGCCCAGTAATCCCCGCCTTGGCCACAGACCAAGTGATACGAGATCGACCACGCGTGCCGGGAAAGACCGGTCAAGCTCTGATTGCTGCGGCAGATAGGCGATCCGCATGCCCTTCTCGACTGTGCATGAGCCGGACATGGGCTTCAACACACCGACAATACCCTTCATCAGCGTGGACTTGCCTGAACCATTTGATCCGACAACGGCTGTCAAAGATCCCCGCGCGACCACGCCGCTAAGGTGATGCACAGCTGGATGGCTGTGGTAACCCAACGTAAGATCACGAAATGTCAGACTTGGTTCAGTCATAAATGTAAAACTCGCGGAAAAGCCGGATTTACTGAAAGCCTTCTCGGCAAATTCTTGACGTCTTCGTATGTGATGTTATTACATTAGTCAACAATGGCAAATTTGAGATCAGTGGAAAAGAGATGACGCACTGGCGGTTCGTGAAAAAATTTCTTATCTAGTAAGCAGATAAAAGGAACAAGCGAATATGGCGGCCACTCAGGAACTCACCAAGAACCAGTCACTGGTTTTCGACGCTTTGACCCGCGCCGACGGGCCGTTGAGCGCCTACACTATTTTGGACCAATTGCGTGAAGATGGTTTCCGCGCGCCCTTACAGGTCTATCGTGCGCTGGATAAACTTCTCGATTACGGGATGATCCACCGGCTTGAAAGCATAAATGCCTTTGTTGCCTGCTCCCATCCTCATGATCATAGCCATAACCATGGCATGATCGCCTTCGCGATCTGCGAGAAATGCGGCCAGGTTACCGAGTTTTCAGATGACGTTATCACTGCCCGTGTCCGTGAATGGACAAAGGGTAATGGGTTTAAACCTTCCAAAACGACAATCGAAATTCGCGGCATCTGCGCCAGCTGTGGCACAGCCTGAATATTCAGCGCTTGCCATAGGCTCTCAGAAACACATCGACACCCGCAGTAACCGTCTTGTTGATTTGCTCTTCCGTCGGTGCCTCATCCATGCAGCCAAACAGCCGGCGTTTGAAGAGGCCCGTCATCACAAGATCTGACAGTTGATAGGTGGCAAGTTCGGTATCTTCAATTTCCAGATCGCCCGCGGCGACATGCTTGTCCAGAAATGCCTTCATCATCGCCTGCCCCTTTTTCGGGCCCTGCTCGTAAAAGCTCCGGCTCATTGAGGGCATGCGTTCGGCCACACCGATAACAACACGCTGCGCACGAATGACCACATCGGACGTCACCTTGATCGAAAGCGCCTTGCCGAATGCGATAAGCGCATCACGCAAATCATAATCGCCCTCAAAGACGGAATAAATACCGCTGAAAAGCCTTTCGCGATAACTGATGCAAAGTTCGAGAAAAAGCTCCTCCTTGCTATCGAAATAGACATAGATCGTGCCTTTGGAGACACCAGCCTCGCGCGTAATGTCATTCATGCTGGCTGCATCAAAGCCCATTGTGGAAAATACCCGGTCCGCACCCTCCAATATTTGCTGACGCTTTGCCGGATCTTGCCCGGCAGCTAAACGGCCCTGCCGCTCATCGCCCGATAGCGCTGCTTCCAGCGCGTTAGCGGTGGACAATGATGTCGAATAGGCCTTTTTAGATGACATTCTCGTTCTGTTTCCTCGTTTGTTGTTCTTTTTTCGAACCAAGCGGTTCGATCCCCTTGATATGCGCTCTCAATTGCGCTATGTCAACGATCGAACCGAATGGTTCAATCAGTTTTATGGCTGAACATCCGTAGAAAGAAACCCCAAATGCCTGCGTCCAAAGCAAAGAATGAGGCTGACATCCGTCAGTTCCCGGCTCCAGTTTCAAAATCCGAGATGCCCGCAACTACGGAAGCGCCGCAACATGATGTTGCCGCTGACGTAAAGAAAGCCGAGCCTCCCAAGCGCTCCCGCAAACGGCTGATCCTGACGACTATTTTGGTGGCGGCGCTCGCCGGTGGTGCATATTTCGGTTACGGATATTGGACGACGGGCCGTTTTATGGTTTCCACCGATGACGCCTATATCCAGGGCGATATTACTGCCATCGCTCCCAAGGTGACCGGCTATATCGATACGATCAATGTTGTTGCCAACCAGCGCGTCAAGGCGGGTGATCCATTGATCACGCTTGATAATGGCGATTACACGCTCGCTGAGGAACAGGCCGAAGCACAGATTGCCACGCAGAAGCTTTCGCTTGACCGTATCAAGGCGCAGACTGAGGCCGCAAGGGCTTCGCTGACCGAGGCGCAGGCTGGAAAATTGAGCGCACAGGCAGTGCTGACCAATGCGCAAGCCGGTTCGGTACGGGCCAATCAGTTGCATGCAACGCGGTTTGCTTCGCAGTCGACGCTTGATGATGCAACTGCCGCATTGGATCAGGCAAAGGCCAATCTTGCATCCGCTGATGCAAAGATCGCCAGCGCAGCCGCCAATGTCGGCGTTCTTGAGGCCCAATACAAGGAAGCTGAAGGCACCATTGCCTCGCTCGAACTGTCGAAAGACAAAGCAGCGCGCGACCTGAGCTTTACCGTCATCCGTGCACCAGTGGATGGCGTCATTGGCAATCTTGCCGCCAAGAAGGGCGACCTTGTCAGTCCCGGCCAGCGTTTGGCTGCACTCGTTCCTGTTAATGCGCTCTATATCGATGCAAATTACAAGGAAACGCAGCTTCGTGACATAAATGTGGGCCAGAAAGTCCACATTCGGGTCGATGCGCTGGATGGCGATACGTTTGAAGGCACGGTTGCTTCGATTGCACCGGCCTCCGGCGCCGTCTTCTCCCTTCTTCCTCCGGAAAATGCCACGGGTAACTTCACCAAGGTTGTGCAACGTGTTCCTGTTCGCATTGCCTTGCCGGGTGACGCCTTGGCCAGCGGCAAGTTGCAGGCGGGCCTCAGCGTCGTTGTCGATGTCGACACGCGGACGACTCCAGCCAAGTAAATCCGGTTCCGGAATCGGAAAGGGCGACGATTATGGCAAATGCAACAACGGCAGCCGGCGGTCCGGGCGCTCCAGCCATTCCGGAAGATAAAATCGACCCCAAAAAAGCCATCGCCTTTCTGGCGATGGTCTTTGGAATGTTCATGGCGATTCTGGACATTCAGATCGTCTCGGCATCCCTGGCCGAAATTCAGGCAGGCCTCAGCGCCAGCGCTGATGAGATTTCATGGGTCCAGACCTCTTACCTGATCGCCGAAGTTATCATGATCCCGCTGTCAGGTTTTCTGGGACGGCTGGTTTCAACGCGGATTCTTTTCTCGGTATCTGCCGCAGGTTTCACCGCCGCCAGCGTGCTTTGCGCCACTGCAACGAATATTGACCAGATGATCGTCTACCGCGCCATCCAGGGCTTTATCGGCGGTGGTATGATCCCAAGTGTGTTTGCGGCTGCCTTTACAATTTTCCCGCCCTCCAAGCGCTCCATTGTTTCGCCCATGATCGGCCTCGTGGCGACATTGGCCCCAACGATCGGGCCGACAGTCGGTGGTTATCTGAGCCATGCTTTTTCGTGGCATTGGCTCTTTCTTGTCAACGTCATCCCCGGTATCGCTGTTGCGATCGCTGCGTGGAACCTGATCGACTTCGACAAGGGCGACCGGTCCCTGTTGAGCAAATTCGACTGGTGGGGCCTCGCCGGTATGGCAGCATTCCTCGGTTCGCTCGAATATGTGCTTGAGGAAGGTCCACGCAATGATTGGTTGCAGGATCACGCCGTCTACTATTGCAGCATCGTCATGGTCATTGGTGGCATCATCTTCTTCTATCGGGCCTTTACCGCCGAACAGCCCATCGTAGATCTTTTCGCCTTCAAAAATCTGAACTTTGCCTTTGGATCAGCCTTCTCGTTCGTCCTCGGTATTGGCCTCTATGGCCTTACCTATATCTACCCGGTCTATTTGGGGCAGATTCGCGGCTATGACGCGTTGATGATCGGGGAAGCGCTGTTTGTCAGCGGGCTTGCCATGTTCATGACCGCGCCAATAGCCGGTTTCCTGTCCGGCAGGATGGACCCGCGTATTATGATCATGATCGGCTTTATCGGTTTTGGCGCGGGCACCTGGACCATGACGCATCTTACTGCGGACTGGGATTTCTACGAATTGCTTGTGCCGCAGATCCTGCGAGGCTGTTCGCTCATGCTGTGCATGGTGCCGATCAATAATCTTGCGCTTGGCACTTTGCCGCTGGCTCGCCTGAAAAACGCTTCCGGCTTGTTTAATCTGATGCGTAATCTTGGCGGCGCGGTCGGGCTGGCAGTGATTAACCAGATACTCACTGATCGCGGTGCGCTGCACTATGCCCAGCTTTCCGAAAATGTTCGCTGGGGCAATCCGGAAGCAGAAGATTTGATGAATTCCATGTCGAAGAATTTTGCTTCACATGGACTGGATGGAACCACGACCGCTCTGAGCAGAATCTCCGGCATGGTTCATCAGCAGGCCTCGCTGCTGTCCTTCATGGATGTCTTCTATATCCTGACAATGCTCTTTGTATCACTGGCGGTTTTCGCAATCCTGATGCGCAAGCCAGGGGCACCGGCATCCGGAGGCGGCGGACATTAGAGTCGCCCCCTCCATCCGCCCGGCATCCCCCTGCTCCGGCAAATGGGAAAATTAACTTAGTCTCCTAAGTTGTTTCGCCAGCTCTGGCGTTCAGTCCTGATGCTGAAGCTGTCATATTGTGGCCAATTCGCCCCTTTTCCCTGCCCGAATTGGCGTCTCCAACAATGTTTTTGTCGTTATTGAAGTAATTTTGAAACGATTGGGAATACCCCATAAATTTAGGCTTTCGCCGAATTGCTAAGCCGCCGAAAAAGTGGTTCACTTATCCTTACTGCTCAGGGAAAGTCTGTTCACCGGCACGTCACGGGTCTGTCATCCAACTGACATGAGAGACCTGTATCGGGTGCCGGACGTCGGATAAAGAGCCAATGACGTATCGCTCAAACAGGGGTCTAAAAATGGTAGGTTATACAAAACGCGCGGTAGCGCTGTCGACTGCTGTGCTATTTGCCAGCACGGCAGTTTCCTTTGCCGACGCACCGGCAGATTTGGTTGCGGCTGCAAAAAAGGAAGGCACGCTGACCACAATCGCCTTGCCGCATGACTGGTGCGCCTATGGCGATGTGATCGCTGGTTTCAAGGCCAAATATGGCATTGAAGTCAACGAACTGAATCCGGACGCAGGCTCGGGCGACGAAATCGAAGCCATCAAGGCCAACAAGGACAATAAGGGCCCGCAGGCTCCTGACGTCATCGATGTCGGCTTTGCTTTTGGTCCATCCGCAAAGAAAGACGGCCTAACCCAGCCTTATAAAGTCTCCACCTGGGACTCCATTCCTGACAATGTAAAAGATGCTGAAGGTCACTGGTATGGCGACTATTACGGCGTTCTTTCCTTCCAAGTAAACACCGACATCGTCAAGGAAGTCCCGAAAGATTGGGCTGACCTTTTGAAGCCTGAATATGCAAATGCCGTTGCTCTTGCTGGCGATCCGCGCGCTTCCAACCAGGCTATCCTTGCTGTAGGCGCCGCTGGCGTTTCCACAGGCGGCACTTATGGCGCTGCGGCAGGTGAAGCAGGTCTTAAGTATTTTGCTGACCTCAACAAGGCTGGCAACTTCGTTCCAGTTATCGGCAAGTCCGGTACATTGGCTCAGGGCGCAACACCGATCATCATCAACTGGGATTATAACGCGCTTTCCGGCCGCGACACTCTCAAGGGCAATCCGCCTGTAGAAGTTGTTGTTCCGGCTTCCGGCGTTGTTGCTGGTGTGTATGTTCAGGCCATCAGCGCTTACGCACCTCATCCAAATGCTGCCAAGCTCTGGATGGAATATCTCTATTCCGATGAAGGTCAGCTGACATGGCTCAAGGGCTATTGCCATCCGATCCGTTTCAACGATCTTGCCAAGAACAACAAGATCCCCAAGGACCTGCTCGACAAGCTGCCTCCTGCTGCCGCCTATGAAAAGGCAATTTTCCCGACTCTCGATGAACAGGCTGCCGCCAAGGAAGTCATCACCAAGGGATGGGACAAGATCGTAGGCGCCAACGTCAAGTAATACAGGATAAAAATCCCCGCGGGTCCGCCGCGGGGATTTTTCCATCATGTGAGGGCCAGCGTCGGCCCTGAATATCCGATGGGTCGGTATCCTGGCTGCCTTGCCTTTGCATTACTCTGGCGCGGCTGAATATTACTTTATCAAGTGGTCCCAAACACTCATGAGTGCAGTTTCAGAACAAGACGTTTCATCACCAGCTCCACCGGCGGCGCCAATAGCGAATGAGCGCAAACGCCTGTCGCTCGACTGGCTTGGGGTCATGCCCTTCATCATCTTTGCCGTGCTGTTTTTGATATGGCCGACAATCTATCTGATTGCCGGAGCCTTTCAGGACAGTCAGGGTAATCTGACACTCACAAACATTGTGAATCTGTTCCAGCCATCCATCATGGATGCCTACTGGATATCCATAAAAATTTCCCTTGCTTCGGCCATTCTCGGTGCAGCCATAGGGTTTTGCGTCGCTGCCGCTGTCACACTTGGCGGTTTGCCAGCCTGGATACGCTCGCCGCTAATGACCTTTTCGGGCGTCGCTTCCAACTTTGCCGGCGTGCCGCTCGCCTTTGCTTTTTTAGCGACGCTGGGGCGAACAGGGCTTGTCACGACGTTCCTTTATAATGTTTTCGGCTTCAATCTTTATGGCCACGGCTTCAATCTGCTCAGTTTCTGGGGCCTGACGATCACCTATCTCTACTTTCAAATTCCGCTGATGATCCTCATCATTACGCCAGCTTTGGACGGGCTGAAGAAGGAATGGAAGGAAGCAGCGCTCATTCTTGGCGCAACCGGCCCGCAATATTGGCGCATGGTCGCATTTCCCATTCTCTGGCCTGCACTGCTGGGCACGATTCTCCTATTGTTTGCTAACTCGTTCGGCGCAATTGCGACCGCTTATGCACTCACCGGTTCATCGCTCAGCATTGTTCCTATCGTGCTCTTCGCGCAGATTCGCGGCGACGTCTTGCAAGACCCTCACCTCGGTTATGCGCTGGCATTCGGTATGATTGTTATCACCGGCGTTTCCAACGGTATTTATATCTGGATGCGCGCCCGCAGCGAACGGTGGCTTAAATGAAAACCAATCGTTTCTGGTCTTGGATCGCACTTGCTTTTGGCATCATATATTTCGTGGTGCCGCTTATCGGCACTCTGGAATTTTCGCTACGCATGCGCCGCGGCGTATATTCCTTCGATGCCTATTGGGTCATCCTCAGCGATCCACGCTTTCAGGCAACATTCGGCTACTCCATCGTTATGGCGCTGGTGACAATTATTGTCGGTATCGTGCTGGTTGTTCCCACTGCCTATTGGGTGCGCTTGCGGCTTCCCGGTTGGCGTCCATTCCTTGAATTCATCACGCTGCTACCGCTGGTCATTCCGGCGATTGTTGTCGTCTTCGGCTATATCCGCCTCTACAATACATCGTCATTTCTGCCCCTGACCGGCTCCGCCATGGGTACCAACCTACTGCTGGTCTTTGGTTATACGATGCTGGCATTGCCCTATATGTATCGCGCTGTGGATACGGGCCTTGGCGCTATCGATATCCGCACCATGACCGAAGCTGCGGAAAGTCTTGGTGCAAGCCGGTTAAAGATCATGTGGAGCGTCATTCTCCCCAATGTTCTGGTTGCCGTGCTTTCCGGCGCCTTCCTGACATTCGCCATCGTCATCGGCGAATTTACCATGGCGGCACTGCTCAACCGGCCCGCATTTGGACCATTCCTGCAGCTTATCGGTGCAAACCGCGCCTATGAGCCTGCGGCCCTGGCAGTCATTTCCTTTGCAATCACCTGGGTTTGCATGGGTCTTATTCAGGTTGTCACCCGTCTCAATAAATCCCTCGCTGCCACCAAGCGCTAAGACCGGATAGAAACAATGTCATTTCTCACAATCAGCCATTTGAAAAAGAGTTTCGGAGCGACCACTGTCGTTCATGACTTCAATCTGAATATCGAGAAGGGAGAGTTCGTTTCTTTTCTCGGACCCAGCGGCTGCGGCAAGACCACAGTGCTGCGTATGGTAGCCGGCTTTGAAACGCCCACATCCGGCAAGATCAGCATTGGCGGTCAGGACGTGGTGAACCTGAAACCGAACCAGCGCAATATCGGCATGGTGTTTCAGGCCTATGCGCTATTCCCCAACATGACCGTCGCTCAGAATGTCGCTTTCGGATTGAAGGTTGCAAAAAAACCGCAAGCGGAAATTAACGCAACCGTTCATGAAATGCTCTCATTGATCAAACTGGATCACTTGGCGGATCGTTATCCTTATCAGCTTTCAGGCGGCCAACAGCAGCGCGTGGCTTTAGCCCGCGCGCTGGCTACCAAACCGCAAGTGCTTCTGCTGGACGAGCCTCTTTCTGCGCTTGACGCCAAGATCCGCGTTTCCCTGCGGGAGGAAATCCGCGCCATTCAGCGCAAGCTTGGCATCACCACCATCTTCGTGACACATGACCAGGAAGAAGCGCTGTCTATCTCAGATCGCATTGTCGTCATGTATGAAGGCAAGGCCGAACAGGTCGGCGCGCCATTCGAGATTTACAATCAACCATCATCGCGTTTCGTTGCGTCCTTCGTTGGTACATTGAACACGCTTGACGCGACCGTTCGTGACGCTGCGGCGGGCATTATTGCAATTGATGGCAAGGATGTGATGATCGGCCAGAAGATCACCAATCACAAGGTTGGTGACAAGATTTCTCTCGCGGTACGGCCGGAGGCTGTCAGTCTCGGTGAAGCAACCGACAAGCGCGAGACAACGCTGGATGGCAAGATCAACAGCGTGCACTTCCTTGGCTCGGTCATCCGCATTCGCGCTTCGCTCGGCGAAAATACCGTTTCCTTCGACACATTCAACAATCCAAGCGCACCTCCACCCTCACCGGGCGAAAACGTGAAGGTCAGCCTGGCGGCAAAGGATATGCTGCTCTTGGGGCAATAGACAAATATCGCATTGATCCGGATTGCAGACGATCCGGATCGTTATTAACTGTTGCGGCACAGCCTACCGGAGAAAGGCCGCTACTGTGGCAATTTCATCGCCAATAGGGTTGAGACGCAGATTAATCTGATAATTCAGCGCAATTCTCTTGGTCAGCCGTTTTCTGCCGAAAATAATTGAATAGAGTCATCATGCCAAAAAAGATCGTAAGTTGGACACCGAACGTCCATAGCGATGCTTGAATAGGCTTATCAGGTTGCCACAAAATAATTGTGAGCCAAGCCGACATGACGAGGCTCTCGACAAACCAAAATGTCAAAATCTCAGAAAATGACGATCCGACAAATTTCGAAGTCGGCATATTTCCTCTGCCTAAGCCAGTTACCCAAACAGCCCAAATTATGGAAGCAAAGGTCCTGAGCAGAACAAGATTACCGGAATCACCGCTCTTAGAAAACCAACTGCCATGGCCGCAGGCAAAACCAGACAAAATGCAAAAAGGGCGCTGTCTCCAGCGCCCTTTTAAATTTGACTTTCAAAGCTCGCCTTTCGGCTATCCTTTGATCGCCTCGTTCAGCAGCTTGAGTGCTGCTTGTTTGGTCAGTTCGACGGGGTTGCCTCCCGCCGTTGGGTCGACGATTGCCATGTCGGCAATCAACTCCTTGCGCGCATCATCCATGTCCAGATCCTTGATCAAACCTGGCAATGCATGCGGTACTTTCAGCTCGGTTCGCAAATCAAGAATTGCCTTGGCAAATCCATCAAATCCGCCCTTGATGCCGATATAATTGGCAAGCCTTACGATGCGCTCTTCAATAGCGCCGCGATTAAAGGCAAGCACATAGGGCATGAATACGGCGTTGGTCATGCCGTGATGCGTGTCATAAAGCGCACCAATTGGATGAGATAGTGAATGGATCGCGCCGAGACCCTTCTGGAAGGCGGTCGCCCCCATGGCCGCCGCGCTCATCATATGCGCGCGCGCTGTCAGATCATTGCCATTGGCATAGGCTTTGGGCAGGTTCTCGAAGACGAGCCGGATGCCTTCAACAGCAATACCATCAGCCATTGGGTGATAGCCCGGAGCGCAATAGGCTTCGAGGCAATGGGCGAGCGCATCCATGCCTGTGCCCGCAGTAATAAAAGCTGGCATGCCCACAGATAGCTCAGGATCAGCGATAACGATTGCCGGCAGAAGCTTCGGGTGAAAAATCACCTTTTTAGTGTGGGTTGCTTCATTGGTGATAACGCCCGCGCGGCCAACTTCCGAGCCGGTTCCAGCAGTGGTTGGCACGGCAATAATCGGCGCGATCACATCGCTATTGGCGCGGGTCCACCAGTCACCAATATCTTCGAAATCCCAGATTGGCCGGGTCTGCCCTGCCTGAAACGCAATAAGCTTGCCAAGGTCCAGCGCCGAGCCGCCACCAAATGCGATGACGCCATCATGCTTGCCTTGTTTGAACACTGCAATGCCTGCGGTCAGATTTGAATCCACCGGGTTGGGCTTCACATCTGAAAATACGCCGTAGGGAATCTTGGCATCGTCCAGAATTTTCAGTGTGCTCGCAACCACTGGCAGTTTCGCCAAGCCGGGATCAGTAACGAAAAGCGGATTTTTGATTCCGGTCGCTTCCAGAACTTCCGGCAATTCCTTGATGCGTCCTGCGCCAAAACGCACCGTGGTTGGATAGTTCCATTTGGAAATAAGCTGGCTCATATCATGTCTCTACGTTTGGCATATCTGTTGTGCGTGGTTCGACAAGCTCACCATGAGGATGATGGATTGCTTGCAAAGATAGGCAACTCTGCCTTGTTCTATTGTAGCCCACTCACGACCCTCATGGTGAGCTTGTCGAACCACGCACAATTCCAATGCTTGTTAAATCTCTTCGCGCAGGTGGTAAGATTTTGGTCTTGTCAAATTGCCATATCCGATGGCTGACATGGCCGCACCCTTGCCCGTGTCTTTGACACCCGTCCAGACCAGCGCAGGATCGATATAATCGCAGCGGTTCATGAACACTGTACCGGTCTCGATCTGATCCCCGATCAAAGCTGCGTGATCCGTATCCGAGGTCCATAGCGAGGCAGTCAGGCCATAAGGACTGTCATTCATCAATGCGACGGCTTCTTCATCATTGCGCACTTTCATGATGCCGACGATTGGCCCAAAGCTTTCTTCGCGCATGACGCTCATTTGATGATCGACATTGGTCAGCACTTCGGGAGCAAGATAGGGAGAACCAGCCTTGTCATTGGCAACATTCATGTTCACGTGAGCTTTCGCGCCCTTGCGCAGTGCTTCGGCCTTTTGTTCGCGGATCAGTTCGGCAAAGCGGGTCTGCGCCATCGGGCCCATCGTGGTCGCCTCTTCCAGCGGGTTACCGACAACATATTGCTTGGTCAGGTCAACGAAGCCGTCGACAAAACGGTCATAAACCTTCTCATGCACATAAATGCGCTCAATACCGCAGCAACATTGACCGGAATTGAAAAATGCCCCGTCAACAAGATTGGCAACCGCATGATCGAGATTAACATCCGGCAACACATAGGCCGGGTCCTTGCCGCCAAGTTCCAGCCCCAAGGTCATGAATGTGCCTGCCGCCGCCTTTTCAATGGCGCGTCCGCCACCCACTGACCCCGTGAAATTCACGTGGTCAATGCGACCGGAGCCAAGCAACTTTTCTGTCTGGGCATGACCAAGCACGATGTTCTGAAATACGCCCTTAGGCAGACCTGCCTTTTCGAAAGCCTGCGCAAATCGTTCTCCGACCAGCAAGGTCTGGGCCGCATGTTTCAGAATGACGCTGTTGCCCGCCATCAGGGCAGGAATGATGGTATTGACCGCCGTAAGATAGGGATAATTCCATGGCGCAATGACCATGACGACGCCGAGCGGCACATGCTTGATGTAACGACGGAAACCCGGCCTGTCATTCTCCAAAATGGGCGCAAGCGCCTGTTCGGCAATTTTGACCATATAGCGCGTACGTTCTTCAACGCCGCCTTTTTCACCACCGTAACGTACCGGCCGGCCCATCTGCCATGCAATTTCCGGCACGATTTCATCGTTCATGGCCAGTAATGCGTCAAGCGCTGCAAGACATAGACGACCGCGCTCTGCAATGCTGGTCTGTGCCCAATCCGCTTGCGCCTGTTTCGCGGATTCGACCGCTGTATCAATCGCCTTGTCGCTGGCAATTGGGCGTTCGGCATAAACAGTGCCATCAATGGGCGTAATCAGTTTGACCGTTTCGGCCATGTCAAAACCTCGTGCTTTCGTTTTTATAGCCCCTCCCCACAAAGGCAGGCTGCATCGCAGCAGGGAGGGGTATTTCTCTATTTTCAGTTCTTCAATACCGTTCGAAGCCGCGATGCAACTCCCAATCGGTCACACGGCGATCATATTCAAACTGTTCCCATTTGGCCGTGTGAACATAATGTTCAACGACGTCCTCACCCAGTGCCTCTTTGAGCATTTTTGAACGTGCCAGCGTGTCTGTCGCCTCACGCAGGGTTTTCGGGATTTCGCGTAGTTTTGCCCCGCCATAGGCATCGCCCTGGAATGGCTTGCCGAGTTCCAGCTTCTCATCAATGCCGGCAAGACCGGAAGCAATCAACCCCGCAAAAGCGAGATATGGGTTGAGGTCAGCCCCGCCAATGCGGCACTCTATACGGATAGCCTTGGAACCTTCGCCGCAAAGGCGAAAACCTGCCGTGCGGTTGTCAAGGCTCCAGACATTTTTCGTCGGCGCGAATGTACCGGCCTGAAACCGCTTATAGGAATTGATATAGGGCGCGAGGAAATAGGTGAAGTCATCGGCATATTTAAGCTGCCCCGCCACCCACTGGCGCATTAAAGGCGACATCGTATATTCCGCGTTCTTATCATAGAAGAGCGGGGTCTTGCCGTCTGCGCTCCACAATGAATTGTGGACGTGGCTTGAACTGCCGGCAAGCGAATAATCATACTTCGCCATGAAGGTGATCGCCTTGCCCATCTGGGTGGCGATTTCCTTGCAGCCATTTTTCATAACCACATGGCGGTCGGCCATTTCCAGCGCTTCCGCATAGCGCACATTGATTTCTTCCTGACCCGGACCCCATTCGCCCTTGGAATTTTCAACCGGAATACCCGCATCAAACAGGCCATTGCGGATGGCGCGCATCACCGCATCTTCTTTGGTGGTCATCTGGATCACATAGTCCTGAATATAGGGCGATGCGGTTGTCATGCCCTTCCAGTGCTTGGCTCTCGCGCTCTCATAAGTCTCATCGAAAAGATAAAACTCAAGTTCCGAGGCGAAATAGGCCAGATAGCCGCGATCCTTCAGCCGGGCGAGCTGCCGTTTGAGAATAGCGCGCGGCGAATGCGAAAGGTCTTCGTGATGATGGTGATCGAGAATATCGCACAATACCAGCGCGCATTTTTCCAGCCAGGGAATATGGCGAATGGTCGTAAGGTCAGGCTTGATGACGAAATCGCCATAGCCCTGTTTCCAGCTCGCCGCCTTATAGCCCGGAACCGGCTCCATATCGATATCATTGGCGAGCAGATAGTTGCAGCCATGCGTCTCGTCATGTGCGGATTCAACAAAGAAGCTCGCGTGGAATCGCTTGCCTATCAATCGGCCCTGCATATCGACGAAACAGGCCAGAATTGTATCGATTTCACCGCTGCTTACGCGGCTTTTCAGTTCGTCGAAACTCCAATGTCCGGGCATAGTCCATCCTCAAAAACGTCAACTGGGTCAAAGAAGAGGCGACCGGCACCAAGNNCTTGGTGCCGGTCGCCTCTTTGTTGAAATCAGGCTTTTTCACCGACTGCGCGTTCAGCAGCTGCAATTTCCGCCGAGCGGCGCGCTACTTCGTCGCCAATTGGAGGGCCACGGAAGCGGCGGCGTTCAAAGCCAAACCACACGATTGCCGTAACCACCAAAAAGCCGACAGTGATGTAAAGCGCCCATTCATTTGGCGGTTGAATGCCGAGCACGAAGATCAAAGCCATTGCCAATATCGACAGCACAGCAAAGAACTTGAACTTGCCTTCGCCCATATCCCAAGGCCCCATCTTGTTCCATTTTGGCGTGCCCCAGGCCAACAGACCCAGCGCAATTGGAATAGCGAATGAGAAGAAGAGGAAGATGACCGTGCAGGATACCACGATCGTATAAACCGGCGTTTCACCGATCGACACCAGTGAGGATCCCCAGACGAAGAGAACGGCAAGGGTTGAACCCGTCCAGATCGCGGAAACCGGCGTACGATATTTGGGGCTGACTTTGGAAAGTGCCTTTGATGCCGGAAGCCCCCGATCACGGGCAAAAGCGAAGATCATGCGCGAAACTGAGGTCACTGTCGCAAGTCCGCAAAGGAATTGGCAGATGAAGATCAGGAAGTAGAGGATGTCCTTTACCAGCGGATTGACTTGCTCGTTCATCGCCCAGAAGAAAACATTCCAGCCCTGCGCCGCAGCTGCATCCATGTTTGGAATCATCAATACGAATGAGCAGAGCATGATATAGCCGAAAACTGCCGACCAGAGCACGGATGAGATCATGCCCCGCGGAACAGAATGCGCCGCACGAACGGTTTCCTCCGATGTATGTGCCGAGGCATCATAGCCTGTGATCGTGTAAATAGGCAGCAACAGGCCGAGCAGAAAGACCCAAGCGCTTGACGTCGTTGGCCACACATTTCCACCAGCTTCGCCGGAATAATTGGAGAATGTAAACAGACGGGCAAAATCATAGCCATCAGCGACGGCCAGACAAACGACTGAAAGAGCAATGGCCGTCACAAAGATCAGATAACCGGAAAAGTCCGTCAGTTTGGCAGTAAGACCAATACCCATATGGTTGATCAGCGCCTGCGCGCCGGTCAAAATTACCAGAAATACCACGCGGACAGTCGTCGAATCTGCAATACCAAGATACTCGCCGAATGCCCCGATAAAGAAATAATAAGTGCCGACATTGATGGCGCCGAGCACCGTGATGAGACCCAGCAGATTGAACCAGGCGGTGAGCCAGCCCGTGCCGCGATTACCGAGGATTGAGCCCCAGTGATAAAGCCCGCCAGCTGTAGGATAGGCGGAGCTGATCTGCGCCATGGCAATGGCAAACACTGCTGAGACAAGGCAGCCGAGGGGCCAGCCAATGCCGATTGCAGCGCCACCCGCACCGGAGGTTGCCTGCGCCAGCGAATTGATACCGCCGGATAGAATACAGATAATCGAGAAAGAAATTGCAAAGTTCGAGAAACGGCTCATTCGCCGTTCCAGCTCCTGGGCATAGCCCATGCCGTGAAGAACTTTTACGTCCTCCAGCTTGTCTGTGTCTGTGTAGTCCTGGTGTGTCATCACGTTCCCCTGTTATTATTGAAAGAGTTGCAACGTCGATAGCAGCGTCAGTTTCTAGAATTCCTTGTTTGTCGTCCCCGCAATGCCCATCAAAGGCCTTTTGTTATATTATTCAAAAGAGCTGAAAGCAGTTCCCCCCAGCCCTCCTCCTCTTGAGCTGTCGTCACAAGATCGTTGCGAATCTCGATCATTACAGCCGGCATTCCATGGGCAGAAGCGTGTCGCTCCAGCGTATAATAAACGCGATCTGCCGGTGAATAAGGTTCGTTGATCCCAACGTTGTAACGCCCCAGCGCCTGCAAGCCTGCAATAAGCGGCGCAGCAACGCGCTCGTCCGCGTCATGAATAATGCCGATATGCCAAGGCCGCTCGACACCGCGATAGACCGGCGTATAGGAATGGATTGCGACAAATACCGGCTCAGGCTTGCCCGCCGCCTTTCGCTTCTCGACGAGCGCTTCAATGGCGGCATGATATGGCCTGTGCGAAAGTTTGATACGTTCCTGTCGCGCTGCCTCGCTCAGATTTTCATTGGCTGGGATTACCGTCACTTCGCTCAGCGAAGGCACAAGATCAGGCGCATTCAGCGGACGATTGCAATCAATGATCAGGCGCGACACGCAGGACTCGACCAGCGGCGCGTCAAGCAACCTGCTCATGACGGCGCTCACGCCTAATGCACCCGGATCCCAGGCGATGTGTTTTTGAAGGTCGCTATCCTTCAGGCCGAGCGTGCCAAAACCGTCCGGCACAAAATTGGAGGCGTGATCACAAAGAATGATGCATGGTCCCGCGCCATCCGGATTTGTTATCCGAACGGGAGTCCATTCTTTTGTCATTACCTGCGGCGCACCGCTCGCTATGGTCCGGCCCATTTTTGCCCTTTTCGGCAAACTGTACTTTACGTTACATTTTATGTTTTTATTTCCACTCTCGTATGATTTGATACATAACAATCAAAATTGTCAAATCCGAAATTTACGTTTCAAAATTCGGACCGGGGGAGACAGCCAAATGAGCACGAGCATTTCCGAGCTGATCGCAGAAAAGATAGACGCGATGCCTGCCTCGGAACGCAGGGCGGCTCAAACGCTTATCGCAAATTACCCGCTGATCGGCCTGAGAACGGTTGCTGAATTTTCCGGTCAGGCAGGTGTATCCTCGCCGACAATCTTGCGCTTCGTCTCCCGTCTCGGCTTCCAAAGCTATCCGGAGTTCCAAAGCGCCCTGCAGGAGGAACTCGCCGCACAGGTACAGTCGCCATGGAATCGTGCTGCAACCATCCAGCGGCCAAAGGACGGGGCCACCTTCCCGCTTATGGAAGCCGCCATTGAGAATATCCGCGAAACATTCCAGCACCTTTCAGCGCAGCAGCTTGGAGACGTAACGGATGCGCTGAGCCGCAATCGTGCCCGTCTCTATCTCCTCGGCGGACGCTTCACCGATCCCATAGCAACCTATATGGCCGCGCATCTCAAGATTGTACGCTCCGGCGTCACCCATCTGGCAGGGCAGGAAAGCCATTGGCGTGACCAGCTGATCGATATGGGCAAAAAGGATGTGCTGCTGGTTTTCGATATACGCCGCTATCAGGATAGCCTGTTGCGGTTTGCAGAAAAGGCGCAGGCCCGCGGCGTTGAAATCGTGCTTGTCACCGACCAATGGCTCTCTCCCATCGCGCGTTTCGCCCGCCATGTCATCGCTGGCCGAACCGCCGTTCCCTCCCCTTGGGATTCGTCTGCCGCACTCTTTCTCATTGCGGAAACACTGATTGCCGAAGTCACGCGCAAGCTTGAACAAAGCAGTGCCGATCGCATCCGCGATCTGGAGCAATTGCGGGATAATTAGATTTTCTCCCGGCCATGCCATTGCCGCCAACGCTCATTAATATACTAATGCTGTCCCGGACTCGAAAAAGGCTCGGTGCCATTCATCCGGATGAAATTATCGCATTATGCCCCTATTGAATGTGTAAGGACCAAAATCATGCAGCAAGCTGACATCGGATTGATCGGCCTCGGCGTCATGGGTGCCAATCTGGCGCTGAACATCGCTGAGAACGGTTATCGCGTTGCGGTTTTCAACAGAACCGTTGCCAAGACAAATGAATTTTACGCCGAAGCAGGTGCGCTGCAGGACAAGATCATCGCGTGCGAGACGCTTGAGGATCTGGCCAAAAACATCCGCGCGCCGCGACCTATCATTCTCATGGTCAAGGCTGGCGAGGCCGTCGACGAGCAGATTGCCGCTCTCAAACCCTTCCTTGCCAAGGACGACATCATCATTGATGCAGGTAATGCGAATTTTCACGATACGGTGCGCCGCCTAGCAGAACTGGGGACGAACGACCCAACCTTTGTCGGCATGGGCGTTTCCGGTGGTGAAGAAGGCGCGCGCCATGGTCCTTCTATCATGGTTGGCGGCACGCCCGAATCTTATGCCCGTATCGAGCCTGTCCTGACAGCAATTTCCGCCAAGTACGAAGGCGAATCCTGTTCAGCCCTGCTTGGGCCTGACGGAGCAGGTCATTTCGTCAAGACGATCCATAACGGCATTGAATATGCCGATATGCAGATGATTGCCGAAGTTTACGGCGTATTGCGTGATGGTCTTGGCCTCACCTCCGAAGCCATTGGCAGGATATTCCAAAAATGGAATGAAGGCCCGTTGAATTCCTATCTCATAGAAATCACCGCCAAGGTTCTGCTTGCCAGTGACAAGAAGACTGGCAAGCCTGCCGTCGATGTCATTCTCGACAGCGCAGGCCAGAAAGGCACTGGCCGCTGGGCCGCTATCGAAGCGCAGATGCTCGGTATTCCTGCGACCGGCATCGAGGCTGCTGTTGCTGCCCGTTCGATCTCGTCCATGGTCAAGCAGCGCAGCGAAGCGGCAAAGGCCTATGGCGATCTTGGCACCGCCAAACTCTCCGATGGCAGCCAGGCATTTATCGACGCGCTCGAACAGGGTCTGCTTGCGGGTAAGATTGCGGCCTATGCGCAAGGCTTTGACGTCATGGCAGGCGCATCGAAGGAGCGCGGCTGGAACATCCCCCTTGCAACGACCGCCCGTATCTGGCGCGCCGGCTGCATCATTCGCTCGCAGTTCCTCGATCAGATTGCAGCGGCATTTGAAGGTAGCGAAGGCACAAATCTCCTTCTTGTACCGGCCTTTGTCGAGCGCATGCAGTCAGGCTCGAAATCCTTGCGCAGGATCGTTGCCGAAGCCTCGCTAGCAGGTCTGCCAGTTCCGGCACTCTCTGCCGCTCTCAACTATTTTGATGGATTCCGCCAGGCTCGCGGCACAGCAAATCTCATTCAGGCGCAGCGTGATTTCTTTGGCGCTCATGGATTTAAACGCCTTGGCGAAGAGGGTGATTTCCACGGGCCTTGGTCTGATGCTTAATCAAGCTCGATACAACGACGTGTGCTAACTTCATTGCATTGGCGTTGTACGTGGTTCGACAAGCTCACCATGGGGAAGATTTATGTATTGCGGGGAGCTATTTCTGCAAGGCCAGAAGATAATCTTGCAAACCACTACCTTCCTCATGGTGAGCTTCGTCGAACCACGCACTTAACCATGCTGCAAGCGTAAATAAGCCATCACGGCAATCTTGCACTGCTGGGCGGAGCGGCATGGATTCTCCCCCATGCCCGGCGCAATTGCCTTGCGGATGCAAACCCTGCGCGATCCGCCACCCCTTCCATATCCAACCGCGTATTGCTCAATATCTCCCGCGCCAACGCAATCCGCAGGCGGTTGAGATAGTCGGGAATGCTCATTCCCGTATGCTCGTTGAAAAGGCGTGAGAGGTGGCGTGGACTTGTGGCTGCAATGTCAGACAGCGACTGCAAGGTCCAATTCTGCGCCGGATCAGAGGCAAGCCTGTCCTGAACACGGTGAATTGCAGGATGGATGTGATTGCGCCCGTCAAGCCAGGGCGACCATTGCGGATCAGAGCCACTGCGCCGCAGATAAACCACCAGATATCGTGCAACAGCCACAGCACATGCCGGCCCTGCAATCTGGCTGACAAGATGGAGCATCAGATCAATGCCCGCCGTAATCCCAGCACTTGAGTAACGATTGCCATCTTCGACATAAAGCCGGTTGTCAAAAATCCGTGCCGTCGGCACATTTTCACGCAATTCTTCGATCGAACCGAAATGGGTGGTGCAGGCATATCCATCAAGCAGGCCCGCGCGTCCCGCCAGCAAGGAACCTGAGCAGATCGACACCAGTTTCTGTGTCTCGCCGACATGGGTCCGAAGCCAGTCGATAATCGCTATGTCACCATGGCCCTGCGCTTCCGCATGGGCTGAAGCCGGTGTATCCAGCAGCTCTGTCGCGTCTCCCGAAATTATAATCATGGCATCCGCCGGGACATTGCCGGGCAATGGCTCTATGCCGCTGATCGTCAACCCAATGGATGTGGTTACGTTTACCAGCGGGCCGACATAGCGCACATTAAAGCGCACCGCATCCTGCTCGAAATTTGCCTTGCGCAACACTTCCACCGGCCCGGCAATGTCAAGCAGCAGCGCCCTTGCGGGCACCACCACCAGAACATCGATATTTCTCGGTTCCATTACACTCATGCGGCCATCGCGCGTTCGACTCCGCTCAAGGCCTCGTCAACCGTCACAATTCGCGCAAAGCGCCCGGCGAGCACCAGTTCGGTACGGGCCTTGATCTCATCGGCGCTGAATGTACGGCCATCAGCATGTGTCATGGCAAAGGTCAGCGTTGCTTCGGAGACAAACTCCACCTCATAACCCAAATCTGACGCATGGCGCGTTGTCGTTTCACAGCATTGCTCGGTACGGATTCCGGATACCAACACTTTGCGGATGCCGTTTTCGGTCAACCAGACGTCAAGCCCGCTACCGACTAGCGCGCTGTGCCGAGATTTGTTGAAAACGGCATCGGCGCTGAACGAGACTGGAGCGAGAGGCTTGATAAAGCCCGACTCCATGGCAAATGGACCATCTCCATCCACATGGAAAATCCGCACCACGGGCAGGCCCTTGGCTTTAGCACCATCAATCAATCGCTGGATGTTTGCGATAAAGGGTTGTGCTTCTGCTTCATTCCAATAGCCACGCTGGCGAAATGATTCTTGTACGTCAATAACGATGAGCGCTGTGTCTGCGGACATTTTTGAACTCTCCTATGTGTTGATATTAGGAGATTAGCGCCAGATATGACAGCGCGATACGCATGTGCCAGACGAAAAGCGGACAATAAAAGCCAACACCTGACAAATGTGGCGCACTGTCTTCAAATAGTAGACAATCCATCCAATAGCCGGGCCTTCTTTTCCTTGGCCAAGCACCCATATTGGGGCAATAAAAGTCATCAAACGATCCGGACAGCAGAAGGGCCGGACGGAAAGGCCACAATGTCAGCCGACGTCTATCAAAATCGCACGCATCTTGCCGCAATGCAGGGTCAGCCGCTGCTGTTCGTTTTTCATGGCACCGGCGGCGATGAAAATCAGTTTTTCGATTTCGGCCGGCAATTGCTGCCCGATGCCGGCATTATTTCACCACGCGGCAATGTATCGGAACATGGCGCATTGCGGTTTTTCCGCCGAACCGGCGAAGGCGTTTACGACATGGAAGATCTTGCCTTGCGCACGGATGCCATGGCGGACTTCATCCGTGCCCGCAAAATCGAAGCACGGCCGTCCAGGACCATTGGTCTTGGCTATTCCAACGGCGCGAATATTCTTGCCTCCGTCATGCTGAAACATCCGGGCCTGTTCAACGAAGCTGTGCTGATGCACCCGCTTATCCCTTGGCAACCAGACGCTCAACCCGGCCTTGCCGGCAAGCGTGTACTGATCACCGCAGGCCAGCGTGATCCTATCTGCCCACCCTCATTGACGCAGGATTTTGCCGATTACCTGATTGGGCAAGGTGTAGAAACTGATCTCGCCTGGCACCCTGGCGGCCATGAAATCCAGCAGAGTGAGATCGCAGCGATTCAGCGGTTTATTAAATCGTAAATCCCGCTGGCATTGTCATTTATGCGTGGTTCGCCCTTCGACTAGCTCAGGAGGGCGAACCACGCAGGATTTTGCTGCAAATGTAAAAAACCCCGCTTATTCCACCAAGTGAAGATAAGCGGGATTGGTGTTTACCTTGAAAACCGCATAGCCACCGGCAATATCCTGATAGCCGATGAGCGCGTGCCCTTTGGCGTCAACAGGCCATGCGCACCGTCCAGATGTCCGGCCTTTAGCTCCAGCGCCAAAAAGCGATGGCGCTCAACAGGGCCCGGCATTGCAAGACCGGCTGTCTTCGTGCCGTCAAATCCGAAACGTGCATAATATTCCGGATCGCCGACCAGAAGAAGCGCGCCATGGCCAAGGCGGGCGGCTTCTGCTGTCGCGTGACGCATCAATGCAGCACCAATACCGTGTCCCTTCAGCGTCGGCTCGACAGCCAATGGCCCCAGCAACAAGGCGCGCACGGACTTTCCTGATGCATCATGTCCGGCCTGAATGTCCCAAAGCCGCACCGTTCCCAGCAAGGCGCCATCATTGCCGCGTGCAACAAAGGCCAGCCCTTGCGCAGGCAAGCGCCCGCGCCGCAGTTTTTCAGAAGACTTGCGGCGGCGTCCCTCACCCATGGCACGGTCGAGCAGGGCCTCACGGGCTTGTTCATCCTGTGCGGTTTCATTGCGGATAGTGAAAGCCTGCAATCCATCCGGATGCAAATTTTGTTCGATATATTCTACTGCGTTCATTGTCTTGACCAATCGATCATAAGGGTGCGTCAGCGCCGTCCGGCCGTGAAGCCGGACAGCAGTCCATCACCGGGCAACAGCCCTTAAATTACGTATGATCGGAGCGGTTCAAAGCCATTGAAAGCAACTGCCGAGTAGGTCGTGGTATAAGCGCCAGTTCCCTCGATCAGCACTTCGTCGCCAATAGTCAGCGAGATCGGTAGCGGATAGGGGTTCTTTTCATACATCACATCGGCACTGTCGCAGGTTGGGCCAGCAAGAACGCATGGTTCGGAAACATCGCCATCGCGCGGCGTTGTAATCTGATAGCGGATTGCCTCGTCCATCGTCTCGGCCAGACCGCCGAACTTGCCGATATCGAGGTAAACCCAGCGTACATTGTCGTTGGCGGCCTTCTTTGACACGAGCACGACCTCGGCCTTGATGACGCCTGCATTGCCAACCATGCCACGACCGGGCTCAATGATTGTCTCTGGCAGACGATTGCCGAAATGCTTGCTCAGCGCCTGGAAAATAGCCTGACCATAGGCCTGTGCAGTTGGCACATCCTTGAGGTAACGGGTTGGGAAACCACCGCCCATATTGACCATTTTCAGTGTAATGCCTTCCTTGGCAAGCGCGTCAAATACCTGCTTTGCATCGCCGAGCGCACGATCCCATGCAGCAAGATCTGTCTGCTGGGAACCCACATGGAAAGACACGCCATAGCTGTCGAGGCCAAGCTGCTGGGCGGAGCGAAGCACGTCAACCGCCATGGCAGGAACACAGCCAAACTTGCGCGACAGGGGCCATTCGGCGCCAGCACCGTCAGTGAGGACACGGCAGAACACGCGTGCGCCAGGCGCAGCACGGGCGACTTTCTCAACTTCTTCGACGCAATCAACGGCAAAGAGGCGAATACCGAGTTCGAAGGCGCGGGCAATATCGCGCTCTTTCTTGATCGTGTTGCCAAAGGAAATACGATCCGCAGTTGCCCCCGCATCAAGCGCCATCTCGACTTCGGCAACCGATGCCGTATCGAAGCTGGAACCGAGCGAAGCGAGCAGGCGCAGAATTTCCGGCGCAGGATTTGCCTTCACCGCATAGAAAATCTTCGACTCTGGCAAGGCCATTTCGAAATTGTGGAAATTTTCACGCACGACATCAAGATCGAGCACCATGCAAGGGCCGTTCGGGCGTCGGGTATTGATGAAGTCGATAATGCGCTGCGTAGCCATGTTATGCTCCAATTCCATAGCGGCTGGTATGGCCGCTCAAGCAGTGCAATTTCTCGGGCCGCGCCCATCGAAACTGCTGAGGACAAAGTGCATGAATCCATCCCCCGCGAAGCCAGCCTTTGGAGATGCTGAAAACACGGACAAGTTCATGCGGCGGTGGACCTGCGCCAATTGGCGTCGATCCGCTTTGTCTGCCTTGGTTTGGATGTTCCCATCCGCACTACCGGCAATGAAGGTGTGCCTCTTCAGTAATTCTCGGCTTTTGGACAGCCGAAAGAGACCGACTAGGCCCGCACCGTCGTTGCTTCAGATGTCCTCAACTTTGGCAGTTGGCTGCTAAGCTGACTGGAGGGGTTAGTTCCAGGTACCATACCGTTTCCTCACCATAATGAAGATCGGCGGACACCCATGGGCACGTGCGACTTTGGGCAAGGGCGATATAAGGCGGAATATGTGTCCAATCAATGACAAATATCGATTGTGACAAAGTTTTTTATTCATTGAACAAACAGAGCAAAATCACGTAGAATCTTTGAACGATGACCATATCAAAGCCCCTTAACGCTCTTTTGGATTTACCGTCTGTTAACCTTGTCTCGGGGGATGGTCCCTTGAGTGGTGAAACTTTGGCGGTCAAGGACATATTTGACGTGGCCGGCTTGCCCACTGGTTGCGGAAATAGGCAAAAACAGGCCGAATCACCCAATGCCATAACCACCGCGCCAGCTGTGCAGAAATTGCTCGATGCAGGAGCGACATTTATCGGCAAGACCCAGACCGATGAACTGGCCTTTTCGCTCATGGGCCAGAATGCCCATTATCCTCACCCGATAAACCCGAATGCGCCCGATCGCGTCACAGGCGGCTCATCATCAGGATCAGCGTCAGCTGTTGCAGGCGGATTGGCCAGCATCGCAACCGGAACGGATACGGGCGGCTCCATCCGTGCCCCTGCCAGTTTTTGCGGTCTGGTAGGCTTGCGCATCAGCCATGGGCGCATCTCTCTGGAGGGCACGATGCCATTGGCGCCCTCCCTCGATACGTTTGGCTGGTTTGCCCGTGATATCGAGCTTTACGAGAAAGTCGGCAATGTCCTGCTTGGTCAGGACATAAGCGACTTCAAGCTGAAGCGCCCGCTGTTCATTCCGCTGCTGGAACATCTTCTGGTCGGCGAAGCGGAGGATGCCGCCTACCGGCAAATGTATAAATTGGTCGCAGGCCATCTCGGTCATGCCCGTTCCGCCCGCCAATCAACAGCATCCATGGATGATCTTTATCTCTGCTTCCGCCAGATTCAGGGCTTTGAGGCTTGGGCGGCGCACGGAGCGTGGCTTTCCGAGAAGAATCGCGGACTCGGCCCCGGCGTTAAAGAGCGGTTCGAATATGCCGCCGCCATTGATCTGGACACCTATCAGGCTCAGGTAAAGCGCAGGGCGCTTTTCACCCGCGAGCTTGCAGATTTACTTCAGGATGATGGTGTTTTGGTTATGCCGACCGTACCCGGTGCAGCCCCACTGGCTGCAACGCCTTTTGGGGATATTCAGGCCTATCGCGAACAGGCGCTCCGCCTGTTGATGATATCCGGCCTTTCGGGCTTTCCGCAGATCACCTTGCCGCTGGGTCAGGTTCACGGCGCGCCATTTGGCTTTTCGCTGCTCGGACCGAAAGGCAGTGACATGGCGCTCATCCGCCTTGGCCGCACCATTTTACAATCAAAGGCACACTGATGGACACACTCACCCGCATGCGCGCCTATATTGATGTCGTGGAAGCGGAGGGGTTCTCGGCAGCGGCCCGCAAGATCGGGCGTTCCAAGGCGCTCTTGTCCAAATATGTACGCGAACTTGAAGACGAGCTTGGTGCTTTGCTTCTCAATCGCACCACGCGGCAATTTTCCCTGACGGAAGCAGGCCACACCTACTACCAGCGCGCCAGCGAAATTCTGCGCGATGTCGAAAACCTGAAGGAAACGGTTCGCGACACCAGCAGCGATATCAAGGGGCGGATCAAGATTTCGGCACCGCGCACCTTTGCCGACGCCGATATTGGCCAATGTCTCATCGATTTTTGCGCCGATCAGCCTGAAATCACTCTCGATGTTCGGCTTGACGATCGCTTTGTTGATCTGGTTGAGGAAGGATTCGACCTGGCCATCCGTATTACCCGCATGCAGGACTCATCGCTGATCGCCAAGCGCATTGCTCCTTTCCGTGTCGTCGCCTGTGCCTCGCCTGCATTGATCGAACAGACGGGCGTTCCGCAGCGCCCCGAACAGCTGAGTGCCCTGCCCTGCATCGTCGATACCAATAATCGCTCGCGCAATAGCTGGCAGTTTCATAATCAAAGCGGACCGATCATTTCCGTTCAGGTGTCCGGCCCCCTGGAGATCAATAGCCCGCTTGCCGCGCGCCGCGCCGCTCTTTCAGGGCTGGGCTTTGCCATGCTTCCGGATTTTATCGCAGCGCCGGATGTTGCAAGCGGCAGGCTGGTGCCTGTACTTGACGAGTTCGTCATGCGGGATGCCGGTATTTATGCAGTCTATCCGCATCGGCGCTATCTGCCCGCCAAGGTGCGCGTGCTTGTCGATTACCTGACTAAATGGTTCAAGGACCAAAAGGACAATCGCAAAGCCTGAAATGATGGGCTGTTAATGTTATATCGTCCCAATTTTGCCAAGTTCGGGATGTCCTGTACCACAACTATAAAGGGCAATTCATGCAGCAGAAACTCGCGGTCTTCATGGCAACTCTGGCTTTGGGCATGACCCTCGCCACCCCTGCCTATGTCCATCCGCACGTCTTTGCCGAAGCGCGCCTCGATATCACGATCAATCCTGATGGAACTGTTCAAAAGCTTGGCCATGTCTGGCGTTTTGACGATATCTTTTCCAGCACCGTTCTGGTGGAGTTCGACAAGAATGGTGATCTGAAGCTGGATGAAGCGGAATTGGCTGCTCTGGCTGAAACGATCAATGCCTCGATTTCCGAGTTCGACTATTTTCAGTCTGTCCAGCTCAATGACAAGAAGATCGTCATGGCAGCGCCAAAGCATTTGATTGCCGATTTCCAGAACAATCAGTTGATGATCATCTTTGAGAGCACCCCCAAACATCCGCTGAAGCTTGGCACAAAGACTAGTTTCGGCGTCTATGATCCAACCTTCTACACGGCCATCGATTACGTCAACGACGCGGATGTGCATGTGACGGGACTGCCGCCAGCCTGTAAGCAGAAGGTGGTGCGCCCCAACCCCGATGAGGCCATTGCCCAAAATCAGGGAACGCTGACCGATGCTTTTTTCAATGATCCCACTGGCACTGACATGACTAAAATCTTTGCCACCAGGCTCGAAATAGAATGCCCCTCCCAAGGGTAAAAGGATAAATGATGCGGAAATCGATCTGGCTTTGCGCACTGCTCGCGCTCGCGCTCCTTGGCGGACATGCTCTAGCGCAAACCTCTTCGCTTGGCATCGGCATGAATGAAGTTGCGATGAAGCCATCCGGTCCGTTTGCCGAATTCATCTTATGGATCAATATGCAACAGCGCGCCTTTTATCTGGCCATGACGAAAGCCCTCAAGGCCATGCGCGAGGATCCGTGGCAAGCTTCGATCCTCGTTGGCCTGTCCTTTCTCTACGGCATATTGCACGCTGTTGGTCCCGGCCATGGTAAGGCTGTCATTTCATCCTATATGGTTGCCAATGAAACGACCCTGAAGCGCGGCGTCTTCCTGTCCTTCGCCTCGTCCATGTTGCAGGCTCTCACAGCCGTTTTCATCATTGGCCTGACTTTTCTTGTGCTCCGCGGCACCACTGTGTCCATGGACGATGCGACGCATGTCATGGAAGTGGCAAGTTTCGCGTTGATCGTGGCCTTCGGCCTGTCACTGCTATGGCGCAAGGTGCCACGGCTTTTCACGGCCAATGCCGCTCATGCCCATGCGGGCCACATACATCATGATCATGACCATGCTCACCACAGTCACGAGCATCACGACCACACGCACCATGATCACCATGCGCATAGTCATGGTCATTCCCATGCTGCAGGTCATGTCTGCGAGACATGCGGCCATAGCCATGCCCCGGATCCGGCCATGATTTCCGGCGATTTCAACTGGAAAACCGCTTGGGCGGCCATCATTGCTGTTGGTTTGCGCCCCTGTTCCGGCGCACTGATCGTTCTGACGTTCTCGCTATTGAACGGCTTGGTGCTTGGGGGAATTTTGTCCGTTTTCGCCATGGCCTTGGGCACATTCATAACGGTCGCAATACTCGCAACCTTGGCCGTCACCGCCAAGAATGTGGCCTTGCGCATATCGGGCGAAACGGCGCTTTCGGGCCGGGTTCAGAATTTTATCGAGATCGGCGGGGCGCTGTTCATCGTTTTGACCGGCGGCCTGCTTCTGACGGCTTCACTGTCCTATTGATTATTATTGCGGCGCTGGCTTCTGGCCCGAAGCCAGAACACGACGAAAAAGCCCAGAACAAAGATAACACCGAAAATACCAGCGGCTAGCGGCGACTTATCGCCAATTGCCAGCATCAGGCTTGGCATCAGATAGGCGACAATGCCAAAGCCGAGCATGATACAACCGGCCGCTATGGCCGCATTCCGGGTTTTGGGGTCCATCAACTTCACCACTCAGTTCGATATAAGTGGCGTTGTAGCCCTATCCGGTCGCAAAGCAAGTATTCCGGCAAATCTTTATATGCGTGGTTCGACAAGCTTGATCTTTCATGAGTTGAATAATGCGCCACCCACGAAGAAACTGGCGGTGGCGTTTTTTATCGAGCTGCATGGATAATGTGCGTGGTTCGACGGGGCTCACTATCTTGCAGCAAGCCGAAGCTCTTCCAGCCGCTTGATCTGTTGACCCTCAGCATCAAAATTATCCGGTGAAAGCCAAGCCTGATAGGCTGCTTTGAGCGCTGGCCATTCCTGATCGGTCACTGAATACCAGGCCGTATCCCGGTTCTGGCCCTTCTGCACCATATGCTGGCGGAAAATGCCTTCGAATGTGAAACCAAACCGTTCTGCGGCACGCTTTGACGGCTCATTGCTATTGTTGCATTTCCATTCGTAGCGCCGGTAGCCCAGCACGTCGAAAGCATATGCCATGAAAAGATATTGTGCTTCCGTGGCTGCTGGCTTGCGCGCGATCAGCGGCCCCCAGTAAATATTGCCGATTTCGATGGAGCCATGGGCAGCGTCTATGCGCATCAACGCCTGACGTCCCGCAACCTTGCCGCTGGCTTTGTCGATGACCGCGTAAAACAGCGGGTCTTTGCTCGCTTCGACTTTTTCCAGCCATGGCGTCATGGCGTTGCGACTCTCAGGCACGTCCTCGAAAAGATAGCGGAACCGGCCATCTGCATCAGCAACCGTCGAGGCCTCATAGAGTCCATCGCCATGCTTTGCCGCATTGATCGGCTCAAGACGGACATAGCGTCCCTCAAGCGGCTCAGGGGCAGGAAATGGTCGTGGTGTCCAGTCTTTCAAATCGGTCATGTAATTCGGCCCATTTTTATCAAAGCACGTTTGACTTGTTACGCTAGTCCCCGCACAAAGCAGAAGTTGAAAATTGTATGTGAGACAAGAAAATGCTGCGTACCATTTCGGGCTTCGACCGTATCGGCGAAGAAAATGCCTTTGCTGTTCTGGCTCGCGCGACAGCCCTCAGCGCCCAAGGCAAGGACATCATCAATCTTGGCATCGGCCAACCGGACTTTAAAACACCGGCGCATATTGTTGAAGCGGCCATCAAGGCGCTTAAAGACGGTCATCATGGCTACACGCCAGCCAATGGGTTACTGGCGACACGCGAGGCCGTTGCACGACGCACGCTGACCACGACGGGCGTCGAACTCTCGCCGGAGAACATTATCATCGTGCCGGGCGGCAAGGTGACAATGTTTGCCGCGATCATGATTTTCGGCGAACCCGGCGCGGAAATCCTCTATCCCGATCCCGGCTTTCCCATTTATCGCTCAATGATCGAGTTTACGGGTGCCAAACCCGTTCCGGTGCCAATTCGTGAGGAGAATGGCTTCGCTTTTTCTGCGGAGGAAACGCTATCGCTGATTACGCCGAATACGCGGCTTCTTATTCTCAACTCACCTGCCAACCCGACTGGTGGCGTCACGCCAAAGTCAGAAATTGAAAAACTGGTAAAAGGTCTGGAAGACCATCCCCATGTCGCCATCATGTCAGATGAGATTTACGATGTGATGACCTATGATGGCGAAGAACATTGCTCGCTTCTTACCTTCCCGCAAATCCGTGACCGCCTGATCGTGCTGAATGGCTGGTCAAAGACATGGGCGATGACGGGCTGGCGCATGGGCTGGTCCATCTGGCCCGATCAGCTCTATGACAAGGTGCGCAAACTCGCGGTCAATTGCTGGTCCTGCGTCAACGCGCCAAGCCAATATGCCGGTATAGCTGCCATTGACGGTCCGCAGGATGATGTGGAGAAAATGTGCAAGGCATTCGACAATCGCCGTAAAATTGTTGTCGATGGACTGAACAGCCTGTCGGGCATTAGCTGCGCCACGCCCAAAGGAGCCTTCTATGCCTTCCCAAACGTCAAGGAAACGGGCTGGCCCGCCAAAAAACTTGCTTCTGCCCTGCTCGATGATGCTGGCGTGGCTTTGATCGGCGGTCCGGATTTCGGCATTCTCGGCGAAGGTTATATCCGCCTCTCCTATGCCAATTCCGAAGAAAATATCATCCGCGCCATCGAACGCATCGAGAAATTTCTGGCAAAATAAGCGGGCGTTGCCGCCCGCCTCCATGTAGCGCGTAGTTTGCGAAAGGCAAACCACGCACTAGATATGCCATCAGCTTAGGCGGGCGAAGCGACCTTCGCCTGACTTACCGTTGCCTCAATATGATCGATGAGGCTATCCGGCAGCTTGAGACGACCGGCGAGCAGATCGAGATAACCGCGTTCGCCGCGTGTCTTTGGATCAATGGCGAGACGGGAAGCTGTATAAAGCTCAACCTTCTGCTCGTCGGTAACGGCGGCTGCAACCAGCGCATCCACATCAACGGGAGCGCTGAGTTCTGCATTCAAGAATTCCTGTGTGTCGCTGTTCATGCCGGAGAGCGATAGCTTTTCCAAAATACGCGCGCGCTCTGCATCATCGACCATGCCGTCGGAGCGGGCAGCAGCAATCATCGCACGCACCAGCACAAGGGCAAATTCGTGCTCACCTTGCGGCGCCGTCTGCGGATCGAAACCTGAATCGCTCGGCGGTGGCAGCAATTCGCCATTTGCCGGAGCCTGCGCGGTTTCCGCGGGAGCCTTGCCCGATTGATAATTTTGATAGGCCTTGTAGGCCAATCCTGCCACTGCGGCGAGACCGCCAAGCTTCAAAGCGCCGCCGGCAACTTCACGGCCTGTACCCGTGCCAAGCAAAATCGCTGCCAGCGCACCTGCCGCCAGGGGGTTGTCCTTGGCCATTTGCGTCGCCTTTCCGGCTGTGTCGCGTACCGAGGTTCCCACGCCGGGGATATTGCTTCCCAGGAAATCGTTCAAAATCTTCTTCGGATCGAGCATGCATTTCTCCCTCTTGGTCGCATGAATTCGCTGGTCTTAGTTAGGAACAGCTTCATGGCATTGCAATGACAGGGAAGGATTTGTGGCTCGCAATCACGACATACGTGGTTCATCTCTCGGCAAGCTCAAGACCCGATATGCTCTTTCAACCCGCGTTCACGCGCCAGCCGCACCTGTTTTTGCCGTTCCGCGAAGCGGGCGCGGTCTTCATCAGTGCGCTCATGATAGCAATTGGGACAGGAAATCCCCTCTGCAAACAAAGGCGACAGCTTGTCTTCGGGCGCGATAGGATTACGGCAGGCGTGGCAAAGTTCTGCCTCGCCTTCAATCAACCCATGGCCGACGGAAACGCGCTCATCAAATACAAAGCACTCGCCTTCCCAGCGGCTTTCCTCAGCGGGTACATCTTCCAGATATTTAAGAATGCCACCCTTGAGATGAAACACCTCATCAAAGCCGAGACCTTTGACAAAGGCAGTAGCCTTTTCGCAACGAATACCGCCAGTGCAGAACATGGCAATCTTCTTGCCTTCAAGTTCCTCGCGATGGTTTTCCACCCATTGCGGAAACTCACGAAATGTTTTCGTCTGCGGGTCAAGCGCGCCCGTAAATGTGCCGATGGCGGTCTCATAATCATTGCGCGTATCAATGATTACCGTATCGGGGTCCGAAATCAGCGCGTTCCAGTCTTGCGCAGCGACATAGGTCCCGACACTTTGCAGCGGGTCGATATCCTCAACGCCCATGGTGACGATTTCCTTTTTCAAGCGCACTTTCATACGCTTGAACGGCATTTCGCTGGCATGAGAATATTTCAGTTCCATTCCTGCAATTGCAGGTTCTGCTTCAAGAAAATCGACAAGGGTCTTGATCGCGGCAGCGGAGCCCGCAACCGTGCCGTTAATGCCTTCGGCCGCCAGCAGCAGCGTGCCCTTTATGCCTTGCGCGCAACACAGTTTCGCCAGCGGCTCCTGCAATGACTGGTAGTGATCCAGCCGGGCAAACCGATATAGTGCAGCCACTGTAAAGGGCAGATTGGAAGAATGATCTGTCATGATGGCATTCAACTACTGTGCCACAACGTCAATTTCAAGATATTTGCGACAAGCGGTGCTTTGACCGCATTTCTTGCGTGATGCTGGACTTGAATCATTGGACAAAAAGGTCCAGCAACACTAAATCGATTAGAGTTCAAAAAGACGGAGATTGTCATGACCCAGAAGACCGATTTATTGCTACCTGTCCTCAAGGGCCAGCCGGTCATTCCGGTCCTCCTCATTCAAAATGTTGCCGATGCGGTGCCCTTGGCGCGCGCACTTGCTGCTGGTGGCCTGCCCGCCATCGAAATTACATTGCGCACCGCCGCCGCGCTCGACGCCATCCGCGCGGTTGCCAATGAGGTTCCTGAAGCAATCGTAGGCGCCGGCACCATTCTCAACGCGCGCCAGTATGAAGAGGCGGCCAATGCCGGCTCGCGCTTCATCGTCAGCCCCGGTGTAACACCGCAATTGCTTGAGGCTGCCCGCTCCAGCAAGGTGCCATTGCTTCCCGGCGCGATCACCCCCGGCGAGATCATGGCGCTGCGGGAAGAAGGCTATACAATGCTGAAATTCTTCCCGGCCGAACAGGCTGGCGGCGCAGCTTTCCTCAAATCGCTTTCCTCGCCGCTGGCCGGAACGATGTTCTGCCCAACCGGCGGCATCGGCATTGCCAATGCAAAAAACTATCTTTCCCTGCCAAATGTTGTCTGCGTCGGCGGCTCGTGGGTCGCGCCGGAAAATCTGGTCAAGGAAGGCAAGTGGGACGAAATCACCAAGCTGGCAGCCGAAGCCGTCAAGTTGGCCGCTTGACACGATTTGATAAATTATGAGGTGGATGTTGCGATAATCTCGATTGCAGCGCCGCCTCAATTTCCTGATATACGGCCTCTTCCGAAGAAATCACGTCATTATTGTCAAATCGTAGTATCTGAAAACCTTGCCCGCGCAAGAATATATCGCGGGCTTCGTCATGTTTGACGCCAGAGTCCGTCTCATGCGTGTCCCCATCTACTTCAATGAGAATTTTTGCTGATAGCCAAGCAAAATCAGCGATGTATGGACCAATGGGGGTTTCGCGGCGGAACCGTGCACCTCGATTACGAAAGCTTCGCAACATATCCCACATTCGCCATTCCGCCTTGGTCAGTTCCCGGCGAAGAGTTTGAGCACGTTGCCTTGCTTTTGGCGGGATATTGCTGTGTGGCATTAAACGCTCGCCCCTCCCTGACGCTACGCGTCCTCCCTCCCCACAAGGGGGAGGGTAACGGCGCCAATTTCTGAAATTTCTACAACGGTAGCCTATTACGCCGCAGCCTTACCCTCCCCCTTGTGGGGAGGGAAGCTGCGAAGCAGCAGGGAGGGGTCTTGTTTTACGAGCCGTGGCTGGGATTGAACTTTGCGATCTGCATGAAGGTCACAGCCTTGCCGGTAAACTTGTTGGCGTCGGCAACCGGCAACTTCTGCTGGAATCCGGCGACATAGACTGTCGTCGGGGCCATGCGCATTGTTTCATTGCGCAGTACTGCAGGGGTAACTGCCGGTGCTGTGTCGGCGACCTGCTCATTCGAAAGTGCCCGCTCCGGCACATCGGACGCGACCTGCATCGCCTTCGGTGCCTCCTGCACTGCCTGACGGCGTGGCTTGGATGCCTTGGCCGTGGTCACCACACCGCTGTCGAGCATGGCAACCGGATCACCGCCCTTGGCTTCAAGCATGGTCTTGCGCAATGAAGGCTGGGGAGCGGCAGATGCAACTTGAGCAGCATCATTGCCGGTAACCTTCTTCACCCGTCCACCTGTCTTGCCGACAGTGGTTGGCAGTTCCGGCGAAGGATCGGACGCCGCCACAACAGTGCTGTGTTCGGGATCAGACTGCTTGATGATCGCTTCAAGATCATCGTCTGGAACCGGAATGACGTCGTTATCCGCTGTCTGAACGGAAGCTGGTATATTCGCCGGACGTTGCGTTGGAACAATGGAGGCGACCATCATGTCGTTTTGCTTTGGCGCTGTGCGGGGCTTTTCGAATGGTACAGGCACAAGCGCATTCACCATTTGCGGCTGCGCCACATTTGCTGGCGCGGGTTCCGGCGCCGGATTGGCTGCGATCATCTGAGCAATCGCTGCAGCACTATCCTGCGTTGAATTATCCGCTGCAAGCGCATTAAGCGTTGAGGGCTCCGGCGTTGCTACAGCTGGCGCATAATCCGGACGGCGCAGCGGCACAGGCACAGCAAAAGCAAGAGCCTGATTGTCTTCCGGCGTCAGCTCAACCGGCGTTTCAGGACGCGGTGCAGCCACAGGCGCAGGCGCATTACGGTTTGGCAATGCAGGTTCCATCACGCCCGGAAGATTACCGGCTGTGGTTGCTGGCGCAGCTCCTGAATCCTCGTCGGATTCAGCGGCAGCTGCGGGTGCTTGCCGTGTGGTGCCCCGGGCCGGTGTTGGCGCCGAAGCAACCGCTACTGAGCTTTCGCCTGAATCCTCTTCTTCATCCGCGCCACCGCCAAACAATACGCCAAACAGAGTCTTGCCACCGCGACGCGAAGAGCTTGAACTTGCAACCTGGATCGAACCGCCACTGCGCTTACGGGATTCGTAAGCTGCGACCGCCTGCTCATAACCGGGTAATGGCTTACCATCGGTCGGAATGTGCATGGTCTTGCCGTCTGGGAACACCGCCAGCAATTCCTTGCGGCTCATGCGCGGCCAATGGCGGACATTACCAACGTCAGTATGAATGAAGGGCGATCCGGAACGCGGATAATAGCCAACGCCACCAGCTTCAAATTTAAGCGCTGCATTGCGCAAGGTTGCAAGTTTTACACCTGGCAAATACCAGTCCATTGCTTTGCCAAGCATATGCTGGCTTGTCTTTGCCACACCGCGCGAACGGGAGCGAAGCATCGAATTGGTAGTAGGGGAACGATAGGCCGAAACCACATTGATATAGTCTCGCCCGCCAACCTTCTGATAGGTCGACCAGACCAGATCGAAAAGGCGTGGGTCCATCTTGGTCGGTTCATTGCGGCGCCAATCCCGCAAAAACTTGTTCAGCTTGTTCAGGCCATCCTGCTGATAGCGTCCATTCTTCTTGAACGTGATTTCAGCGCGTTCTTTCGTGTGAATGAAATAAAGCTTGAGAGTTCTCGTCTCGGCTTGAGCCTGAGCGGATACAAAAAGCATCGACGCGAAGACCATGAGGAACGCAAACCAACCGGCACGCATGTTAAAACCTGCCGTCAATTTACCGCTCTGTGCATGAACCATGTTTGACAATGTCGTCCCAACCTTGATCGTTTTCTCAAGTCCCCGAATAGCTGGATTATCCAATTTAATGGTTAATGGTCACTTATTGAACATCAAATACGTTGAGAGCATGGCAAAAACCTGAATGAAATCCACTGTTATGTGACATGGTCAACAGTTGGTTAACGACAGGAATAAGGCGTTTTGACGAAAGAATCCACCCCGTCCGCGCCTAAATATCGCCTCTAAGCGGTCAAAATCTCATTTGCCTATGCAACTTGGCTTTGTCAGCATGTTTGCGCCATTGGCGTCAAATCGTTGCACAGCCGTCTCTTTGCACTAAGTTTAGTGTTCCGATTTCCACTGGTCTGATTCGACCGGACCTCCTACGCCCAGCCATTTTATGGCGCAATAATGAGTTTTGAGATGAACAGACACAACATATTGCAGGCCACTGTTTTTTCCCCAAAATCCGGCGCCGCCGCCGTAAAGGAGGAACAGGCTGCACTTGGCATATTGCCGGAATGGAACCTGGCTGATCTGTATCCTTCCCCCGAAAGCAGTGAACTTACGGCTGATCTGCAAAAGGCCGGTGAACTTTCCATCGCCTTTGAAGAACGATGGAAAGGCACCCTCGCCGCCGAAATAGCAAAACCGCAGGGCGGCGATTTTGCTCAGTCCATTGCAGAGTATGAAGCGCTCGATGATCTGATGGGCAAAATCGGCTCCTACGCCGGACTGGTCTATGCCAGCGATACTTCCAATCCGAAAAATGCCAAGCTCTATGGCGATATCCAGCAAAAGCTCACCGATGCCAGCACCCATCTGATCTTTTACGGCCTCGAACTGAACCGTATTGAAGATGCACTGATCGAAAAGGCCATTGATGACAATTCAGCCATCGGCCATTACCGCCCATGGCTGGTCGATCTGCGCAAGGACAAGCCATACCAGCTCGATGACAAGCTGGAACAACTCTTTCACGAGAAGTCTATTACAGGCCGTGGCGCCTGGAACCGGCTTTTTGATGAAACAATGACGTCGCTGCGTTTCGAGGTGAATGGCGAGGAATTGCCGATTGAACCAACCCTCAACCTTCTGCAGGATTCGAATGCGGAAGTGCGCAAGACCGCTTCCGATGCGCTGGCCAAGACTTTTAAGGAAAATCTGCGCATCTTCACGCTCATCACCAATACTTTGGCGAAAGACAAGGAAATTTCCGACCGCTGGCGCGGCTTCGAGGATATCGCCGATAGCCGTCATCTGGCCAATCGTGTTGAGCGTGAAGTTGTCGACGCGCTGGCGGAAGCGGTGCAGGCCGCCTATCCGCGTCTCTCTCATCGTTATTACAAGTTGAAAGCCAAGTGGCTCGGCCTCGATTATCTCAATAGCTGGGACCGCAACGCGCCTCTTCCGGAAACACCACAAGCGGTCATTCCATGGGCCGAAGCGCGCGAAACCGTGCTTTCAGCCTATAATGGCTTTGCCCCCGAAATGGCCGAGATTGCCAAGCGCTTTTTTGACCGGAATTGGATCGATGCGCCGACACGTCCGGGCAAGTCGCCCGGCGCATTTGCCCATCCGACTGTTCCTTCTGCCCATCCTTATGTTCTGCTCAATTACATGGGCAAGCCACGCGACGTGATGACCCTGGCGCATGAGCTTGGTCATGGCGTGCATCAGGTACTGGCCGGGGATCAGGGCGCGCTCATGGCGTCAACACCCCTGACCCTTGCCGAAACCGCCTCGGTTTTCGGTGAAATGCTGACATTCCGTTCATTGCTTGAAAAGACCAGGGATAAGCGCGAACGCAAGGCGATGCTGGCGCAAAAGGCGGAGGACATGATCAATACGGTCGTGCGGCAGATTGCGTTCTATCAGTTCGAACGTCGCGTTCACACCGAGCGGTCCAATGGTGAGCTGACGTCAGATCGGATCGGCGAGATTTGGCTGGACATTCAGAAGGAAAGCTTGGGAGATGCGGTGCATTTCGGCCCGGGCTACGAGAATTTCTGGACCTATATTCCGCATTTTATCCACTCGCCTTTCTATGTTTACGCCTACGCCTTTGGCGATTGTCTGGTGAATTCGCTTTACGCCGTTTATCAGAATGCGGAATCGGGCTTTCAGCAGAAATACTTTGACATGTTAAAGGCTGGTGGCACCAAGCATCATTCCGAACTGCTTGCTCCTTTCGGCCTTGATGCAACAGATCCAGCCTTCTGGCAAAAAGGCCTGTCGGTTATTGAAGGCATTATCGACGAGCTGGAGACCATGGATCAGGACTAGGGTCAGGACACCATCAGCATGAATAAAGCGCCTGTCCATACACCCTATGATGGATCGAGCCAGCCTTTCACGATCGGGCTGCAACAGCTGGATTTGAAAGACTGGATAGAGGTAGACGAGAATCTTCTCGCCTATCTTGCAGAAAAGAGGCGGCTCTTTGGTCTGCATGCTGAGCGGATTTTCGTCGAGGAACCGGGGACGCAAGCCGCGCAAGCAGAAGTTCTTGAGCTGCTCGCTGCTCATCTGATTGGCAGATATCCGCAACTTTACGCCCGCAATGGTGACGAGATTACCGTTTCCGGTTGGCCCGATAAAATTGAGCTGGGCTCGGCACAAACGCCTTTGCTGCTCCGTGCTGCAAATCTTGTTCAGGAAGATCTGGTTCTCATGCGCAAAGACGAGAAACGCGGCTGGCATCTTGCCGCTGCGTCATTGTCTTTTCCCTCATCATGGACATTGCTGGAAAAATTCGGGCGGTCCATGGACGATATTCATGCGCCCGTTCCTGACTTTAATGCAGGCACCCGCAATGCCGATTTGATAACCCGCATGTTTGACAATCTGCGCCCTGATCGATCCGTCTATCGCATGAATTGGTCTTTGCAGCCAGGTGATGAGATGTATCACCCGCTCGCCAGCCATCAGAAAGGGGCACTTTACACCGATGATGATCTGGCAACCCATTGCCATATTCGAGTCGAGCGGCAGACCTTGCGTAAATTACCCATGTCCGGGGATATTCTTTTCACGATCCGTATTTATCTCGACCCCGTAAATGCATTGAAGAAACATCCGCAATGCCGCGCTGTCGCAGAAGCTTTTTGCCGCCAATTGGAGGCGCTTAATCCTGCCCAATCCAATTATAAAGGTATTATGACAATCCGCGAGCGGCTGATTGACACTCTAAATCGTCTGTAATCCTGTTTTAATTAACATTAGGGCAAAAATTCACCTCAAAGCAGCCAGCAGTTGTTTGCTCTTGAGCATGACTATGCTCTATGGTTGCTTTTGAAGCGGTATATCAACCCGCTGCCCTCAATGATGGAGATCAAAATTAGGAGCAACGAAAAAATGGCGAAGGCTAAATGGCCTATACATGGAGAAATTACTGGTCCGATCGTGATGATCGGTTTCGGGTCCATCGGACGGGGTACCCTGCCCCTCATCGAACGCCACTTCAAATTTGACAAGTCCCGCTTGGTCGTTATTGACCCGAGCGATGCAAACAAGAAATTGCTGGATGAACGCGGTATTCGCTACATTCAGGAAGCAGTCACCCAGGAAAATTACAAGACACTGCTCAAGCCACTTCTTACCGAAGGCGGCGGACAGGGGTTTTGCGTCAATCTTTCGGTAGACACGTCATCCGTCGATATCATGCATCTTTGCCGCAAGCTCGGCGCGCTCTATATCGATACGGTCATCGAGCCATGGGCTGGCTTCTACTATGCAAGCGGCATCGACAATGCCGAGCGCACCAATTATGCGCTGCGCCAGACGCTGCTTGCCGAGAAGAAGAAAAACCCGGGCGGTCCGACTGCGGTTTCATGCTGCGGGGCAAATCCCGGCATGGTTTCATGGTTCGTCAAACGTGCTTTGCTTGATCTGGCCAAAGACCTCAATATTGAACATACCGAGCCTGAACGCTCTGATCGTCATGGCTGGGCCAAGCTGATGAAACAGGTTGGCGTCAAAGGTATCCACATTGCCGAGCGCGATACGCAGCGTGCCGTTGATCCAAAGCCCTTCGGCGTCTTCTGGAACACCTGGTCCGTTGAAGGTTTCATCTCAGAAGGCTTGCAGCCTGCTGAGCTTGGTTGGGGCACCCATGAAAAATGGATGCCAAAGAACGCCCGTAAGCAGAAGAAGGGCAACAAGGCCGCCATTTTCCTCGAGCAGCCCGGCGCTGACACCCGCATTCGCACCTGGTGCCCGACAGAGGGCGCGCAGTTCGGCCTTTTGGTCACGCATAATGAGTCTATCTCGATTGCCGATTTCTTTACCGTTTTCGACAAGAAGGGCAAGGCAACCTACCGGCCGACATGCCACTACGCCTATCATCCATCCAATGTGGCAACCCTGTCGCTTGATGAAATGTTTGGTGCTGCTGGCCAGCCGCAAACCAAGCTGCATGTGCTGGACGAGTCCGAGATTGTGGACGGCGCCGACGAGTTGGGCGTTTTGCTCTATGGCCACGACAAGAACGCCTATTGGTATGGTTCGCAGCTGACAATTGAGGAAGCCCGCAAGCTCGCTCCCTATCAGAACGCGACCGGCCTCCAGGTGTCTTCTGCTGTTCTGGCTGGCATGGTTTGGGCTCTTGAAAACCCGCAAGCGGGTATCGTGGAAACGGATGAGATTGATTTCCGTCGCTGCCTCGAAGTTCAGACGCCATATCTCGGCCCGCTAAAAGGTCACTACACCGATTGGACACCGCTGGAAAACCGGCCGGGCCTGTTCAAGGAAGACATTGATAAAAGCGATCCTTGGCAGTTCCGCAATATTCTCGTCCATTGATATTTGCTCTGGACCATACTGAAATGGCAACGGCACCTCACAGGTGCCGTTTCTTTTGCGGGCTTCGTTCAAAATAGACGTCCCACTCATCCGCACCGGTATTGGTGAATCCGTTGCGCCCGTAAAAACGACCAGCATCGCTCTTCTGTAATACGCTCAAGCGCACAGCCAGGCCGCGTTCATCCGATTCCGTCAAAAGCGTCTGAAGGACAGCCGTTCCCAAGCCGGTATTCTGCAATGCCGGGGAAATGTAGAAGTGCTCTAGCAGCAAGCCATCCTCATACGGGCCGAGCGCCACGCAACCGCCGAGCGAACCATTCGAAAGCACAATCAGTCGCGTATATTCAGCTCGAAATGACTTGCGGAACCGCTCAAATGCCCGCCTCTCATCGAAACGCCCGATCCGCTCAAGGCTTTCACGCATGGTGAGAAGCCGTAACTCGAACAAACTTTGAAAATCCTGTTCAGATGCGTGCTCCAGCCGGAAAGAATGATCCTTCATTTTTCCTGATCGTCAATCTTCGCATCATAGCAAACGAAGGCGAGCTTATTGCCATCCGGATCGCGGACATAGGCCGCATAAAATCCCGGCCCATATTGCGGGCGCAAACCTGGCTCGCCCTCGCTGCTGCCGCCATTCTTAAGAGCCAATGCGTAGAGCCTGTCGACAAGACCAGCTTGTTCGCTCCGAAACGCGGTCATGTTGCCATTGCCGACACTTGCCACCTCTCCGTCAAAAGGCAGGCCCACCATGAAGCGGGGAACGTCGTCATCGGTTTTTCTGCCCCACGAAAACATAACCTCATCGCTAAAGCAGCGCTCCAGGCCAAGCTCGACCATGAGCGGGTCATAGAATGCTTCCGCCTTGCGCAGATCATTCGTGCCGACCATCGTATATCCTATCATACCCACCCTCTTTGCTGTACGAATCTGAGCTTGCCGCAGATTATCAATAAACTTAAGTCTTGTTATTGCTTAATTTTAGCGTCATTTATGGGCCACACCCATGGGAGATTGTTTGGATGAAACGTTTATCACTTGGCCTCGGTTCAGCCGCATTGACCATTGTCCTCGCCGGCTGCATGAGCGGGCCGCAATCAGATGGCGGGCCTGTACAGACCGCACGCCCCACTGACGCCGTTCAGGGCCAATGGTTTGATACATCCGGTGTTGCATTTTCGAACTTCAATGGCGGTGTTTTCGAAACCCGTGCCAATGATACCAAGGAAAAACTTGCCGAGGGCAATTACCGCTTCGTATCTGCAAATCTTGTCGAGATCGATCTTCGCTCGCTTGCTCGCGGTACGCAGTCCAAGGTCAATTGTGCGCTCGTGAGTGGCGGCCAGTTGAACTGCACGTCCTCCTCGGGCCAGCAGTTTTCTTTGACGCGCCGCTCCGCTTAAGATCGCGGTTCGACTTCGGCCGCCACTTTGCAGATGTCCACGGAGGTTCCCATGGACATCTTTCGGCAAGGCGATCCTCTAGTTCTTCGCCAGTTCCGTTGCTGCTTCATCAATCAACGATGCAACTTCCACCTGCTGTGACGCCAGCGAGGCATGGCTGGCGTCAAGAGATATGATTTTACGCGCACCAAGACGTGACGACATGCGTTTCTGGTTTTCCGGCGCGATCATCCGGTCGTCAGTGGAAATCTGATACCAGGACGGTTTTGTCTTCCAGGCGGGCGCAGTGATTGTATCGCCAAAAGTGCTTGCCAAAGGTGCCTTCTGGGTGATCCCCATGACAAGCCCTTCCTCCTCGGTCAAATCCTGACAGAAGCTTTCATGGAAGAGTTCCGGCTTGACCCAAAGATAGCCGTCGCTGTCCAGTGCGAGATTTGCCGCTGCAAGTGGCACGTGCTCCTGCGTGATAGCACCAGGGCTTTCCCCTGCATCCGGAGCAAAAGCTGCAATATAGACCAGACCGGCCACATTGGGCGCATTGCCCGCCTCTGTAATGACGGCACCACCATAGGAGTGTCCCACCAAAAGAACCGGGCCGCTTTGTTGCGCCACCATTTTGCGCGTGCGTTCGGCGTCATCGCCGAGTGAGGTCAAGGGCAGTTCGACGGCGTGGATATTGGTATGCCCCATGCGCGTGAGTTCAATAATTACTTTGTTCCAATGGGCCGCACCGCCCCAGAATCCGTGCACCAAAATAACCGTGGGCTTGTCACTCATGTTTTAAACTCCTTGTTGTAATGAACAGGTAATTTTCCGAACTAAATATTGCCTTGGGGTGTTTACACAGGCTTGTTTTCCTCTCTTGCATCGTGTGCAAAGTGATGAAACCATGGCTTTGTCACAAGCACATCAAGGTGCTGATGTATTACCACATCGAATTGAACGGAGCAGGTCATGTCCAGAATTCTCGGCAAGCTTTTTCTAGCTGCCTCCGCCCTCGGCATCAGCGCGGGGAGCGCCATGGCCGACTATACGCTCAATATTCTGCACATTAACGACCTGCATTCCCGCATCGAAGCCATCAACAAATATGATTCCACCTGTTCGCCCGAAGAGACGACCAAGAATGAGTGTTTCGGCGGCATTGCGCGCGTAAAAGCCAAGATCGATGAACGCCGCGCGGCACTTTCCAAGGACGGCGGCAATGTCATCGTGCTCAACGCTGGCGATGAATTCCAGGGCTCCTTGTTTTACACAACCTATAAGGGCGATGACACCGCCGAGTTTCTGAATGCAATTGGCTATGATGCCATGGCGCTGGGCAATCATGAATTTGACGGTGGCCCGTCAGTGCTGGGTAAATTCCTCGATAAGGTCAAAATCCCCATCATTTCCAGCAATACCCAGGCTGATTCAGAGCCGCTGATCGCGGGTAAGTTCAAACCCTATCTGATCAAGGAAATTGGCGGTCAGAAAATCGGAATCATATCCGCCCTGACGACCGATACGGCTGAAATCTCTACACCCGGACCCACTGTCAAATTCGCGGATGAGATCGAGACCCTGACAAAGCTCGTTGGCACATTAAAAGCTGAGGGCGTCAACAAGATCATCGCGCTCAACCATACCGGTTATTTTGAGGATGAAGAGATTGCGGCCAAGGTCGACGGTATTGATGTGATCGTCGGCGGTCATAGCCATACTCTGCTTTCCAGTACTGATCCTGACTCTGCCGGCCCCTACCCCACCCTCGTCAAAAATCCCGCAGGACGTGAGGTTCCAATCGTTCAGGCCAAGGCCTATTCCAAATATCTGGGCGAGCTCAAGGTCACCTTTGATGATGACGGCAATGTCACGGCAAGCTCCGGCGCGCCGATCCTGCTCGACTCTTCAGTCACGCCGGATGCAGCCCTTGTTGCCCGCGTGGCCGAACTTGCCAAGCCGATAGAAGAACTGAAGGCCCGCAAAGTCGCCGATACTGCAGGCGAGATCGACGGCTCTCGTGAAGTCTGCCGCATCGGCGAATGCAGCATGGGCAATCTTGTCGCCGACGCGATGCTTGATCGCGTCAAGGCGCAAGGTGTGACTATTGCCATCATCAATGGCGGCGGCTTGCGCGCCTCAATTGATGCCGGTGAAGTGACCATGGGCGAGGTTCTGACTGTTCTACCCTTCCAGAACACCCTTGCGACATTCCAGTTGCGCGGCTCGGATGTCGTTGCGGCGCTGGAGAATGGAGCGAGCCAGATTGAAAAAATCGCGGGCCGCTTTTCGCAGGTCGCTGGTTTGAAATATACATTCGATATTTCCAAGCCTGTCGGCAGCCGTATTTCCGATGTTCAGGTTATGCAGGGCGAAAGCTGGAAGCCGATCGATCCTGCTGCAACCTATGGCGTGGTGTCCAACAATTACATGCGCGCCGGCGGAGATGGCTACAAGATCTTCACCACCAATGGTATCAATGCCTATGATTATGGTCCCGGCCTTGAAGAAGTCCTTGCCGACTATCTCGTTAAAAACAACCCATACAAGCCTGTGATGGACGGCCGCATTACATCCGCAAGTCCGATTGCAGTGCCCGTTCCCTCCGAAACAACGACGCCCGCAGCACCGGCAGCAGACGCTGCCAAACCTGCCGATACCGCCAAACCTACTGATGCTGCGAAACCTGCTGATGCCGTAGCTCCTGCTACAACCCCGACTTCCTACGTGATCAAGGCTGGCGATAATTTCTGGGATATTGCCGAACAGCTCTACGGCGATGGTTTTTCCTGGAAGAAGCTATCTGAAGCAAATCCCGATATGAAAGTTATGAAACTGCCTGTTGGTGCCGAGATGAAAGTGCCTGCCAAGTAATATATACAAGCTGCAATGGCGTGGTGCGTGGTTGGACCTTCGACAGGCTCAGGAGGGCGAACCACGCACAGCCTAGATGCAAGCAGCCTATCCCTTACGGTGAGCCATATACACACCTCACCGTCCGATTATCTCTCCCACGTGGGGGGAGAGATAATCGGCACGCACCACCTCAGCTTCAGGCTTTTGCCCCCAAAGCTGCCGCAGGCACACGCACATTTCGCATCAGCAGATAGTGCACACCACCACCTATGACTGCTCCGAGCAGCCAGCCCCAATCGCCACCATTGCGGATATATTGCGTGGCCCCAAGCACCGACAATCCGATCGACATAACACTGGCAATCGCCAGCGCCAGCAGCGCACGGCTATTCCATCCCCGCTCGAAATAGAGCGATCCTTCCGGGGACATCGTATAGAGGTCTTCGAGTGCAACATTCTGCTTCTTCACCAGATAGTAGTCGGCGATCATGATGCCAAAAATCGGACCAAGAACGGCGCCGAATATGCTGACGAAAATGGTGATCGCCTGAGGACTTGAGACAAAAAGCCAAGGGCAGACGAGGACCGAAAGAATGGAGGTGATCAATCCGCCCATACGGAAATTGATCTTCTCAGGAAAGAGATTGGCAATATCATAGGCCGGAGAGACAAAGTTTGCGACGATGTTGATACCCATGGTTGCGACGATGAAGGTAATCGAACCAAGAACGACGATCCAAGGATTATTGATACGCTCGACAATGGCAACCGGGTCAAGAATGGCCTCGCCAAAGACCTGAACCGTACCGGCAGTCACGATCACAACGATGATGGCAAACACGATGAAATTGACCGGCAGCCCCAGAAAGTTGCCGATCTTCATGGCTTTCTCGTCTCGCGAGAAACGCGAGAAATCACCAAAATTAAGCAGCAGCGCTGCAAAATAGGCAACGATCAGCATGGAGGCATTCGCCATATGCGACAGGGAAGAACCCTCCGCCGGTGGCGCAAGCTGCAGCGACAGGCTGGAAAAGCCGGTTTGCGATAATATCCAGATGGCAAGCGCGAACATCACCACATAGACCACAGGCCCGCAAAAATCGATAAACTTGCGGATGGATTCCATGCCGCGCAGAAAGATAAGCAACTGGAATACCCACATGAAAAGAAAGCTGAGCCAGCCGAGCGTCGACAGCCCGAATATGTCGTTTCGAGTCAGTTCAACAGTGCTCGGCACAAGGGTAATTGCCAGCGCCTGAACTGCCTTGGAGGCGAAATAGGTTTGCACGCCATACCAGACAATACCAACAATACCACGTAACACAGCAGCAAGATTGGCGCCCATAACACCGAATGACATGCGCGCTACAACGGGAAACGGAACGCCATACTTCAACGACGGCTTGCCGATCAGGTTCATCAGGAAATAGACAGCCGTTATGCCAACGATCATGGCGATCAAAACTTCCCAACCCGTCAGACCCAAAAAGAACAGGCTCGCGGCAAATGTATAGCCGCCAACAGAATGGACATCGGACATCCACATGGCAAAAAGGCTGAATGCGCCCCAGGTTCGCCCCTCAGGAGCGGTGGGGGCTAGATCGGCGCTGTAGAGCTGAGGATGTGCGCCGGTAACAAGAAGAACGGGAGGCGTTGCATGCTGGTGGCTGGACATGACAGTCATTTCCTTTGAGTGACGAACGCAGACAACCGATTAAACGCAAGTTCCATGCCAAATGGAAGCCTGCGACGAAAAACTTAGGGGGCTAATGTCCAAGCATACTGCATGGTTCGGCCACAAATCCCGAAACTTACTGAATCGGCTTAATCCTGATCTGTGCACTCAACATGCGGCCTTTGGTGCCCTTGCAATAATACCGGCGGACACTAGTTTCTGGCGGCAGAAGCGGAGTACGACAATGAAAATTTCTGACGAGCCGATGGCGACGGTTAAAAAACCCCAGGACCATCCGCATATTGAGACGTCGAAAATCGGCGTTCTGCTCGTCAATCTAGGCACTCCGGATGGCACTGATAAAACCTCGATGCGCCGTTATCTCAAGGAGTTTCTTTCTGACAAGCGCGTCATTGAATGGCCCCGCGCTATCTGGCTTCCCGTGCTTTACGGCATTGTGCTGAACACACGTCCGAAAAAATCCGGCGCGCTCTATGACAAGATCTGGAACCGCGAGCGCAACGAATCGCCGTTGCGCACCTATACCCGCGCTCAAGGCGAAAAACTTGGGGTAGCTCTGGCCGAGCACCCGGAAATCGTTGTCGATTGGGGCATGCGATATGGCCAGCCCTCAATCGAGCAGGTGCTGGAGCGATTGGATAAAGCAGGCTGCAAGCGCATTCTCATGTTCCCGCTCTATCCGCAATATTCGGCAACGACGACCGCAACGGTCAACGACAAATTTTTCGAAGCGCTGATCAAGATGCGCTTCATGCCGGCGACGCGCATCGTCCCCTCCTACCAGGACGAGGCCGTCTATATTGATGCATTGGCGACATCGATCGAGAAGCATTATGCCACGCTTGATTTTGAACCTGAGCTATTGATCGCTTCCTATCACGGCATACCGCAGAGCTATTTCAAGCGCGGCGATCCCTATCCCTGCCATTGCTGGAAAACCACCCGGCTCCTGCGTGAAAGACTGGGCTGGGCCGAAGACAAACTGATAACATGCTTCCAGTCACGTTTTGGCCCCGAAGAATGGATGCAACCCTACACGGACAAGACCCTGGAAAAACTTGCCAAAGAGGGTGTGAAATCCGTTGCTGTCTTCAACCCCGGCTTTGTATCCGATTGCCTTGAAACGCTTGAGGAAATCGCCGGTGAAGGCGAGGAAATCTTCCACGAGCATGGCGGCGTGAACTTCACTCACGTGCCTTGCCTCAATGATAGCGATGAAGGCATGCGGGTCATCGAACAGCTCGTCCGCCGCGAACTACAGGGTTGGGTGTAGAATCGCTGCTTTTTGATGTTGCCACTATGGTCTATCGTGTGCTGACCCGCTAAACGGGATAGTGTGAGTTTCGGGCCTCAGGGCCGACCAAGGGGGCGATACAATGAGCGGTTTTGATTTCACGATACCAGTGCTTGCCATTCTCGTACTGGCAATTCTGTTTGCGGGCGTAAAAACCGTGCCTCAAGGTTATAATTACACCATTGAACGTTTCGGCAAATATACCCGCACTCTATCGCCGGGCTTGAGCCTCATTGTCCCATTCTTCGATCGCATCGGCGCCAAGCTCAACATGATGGAACAGGTGCTTGCCGTTCCTACCCAGGAAGTCATCACCAAGGACAATGCCAATATTGCCGTGGATGGCATCGCCTTCTACCAGATCCTCAATGCACCACAGGCGGCGTATCAGGTCAGCGGATTGGAAAACGCCATTTTGAACCTGACCATGACCAATATCCGTACCGTCATGGGCTCCATGGTTCTCGACGAGCTGCTTTCCAACCGTGACACGATCAATGATCGGTTGCTGCGCGTTGTCGACGAGGCCGCGCATTCATGGGGTATTAAAATGACCCGCGTGGAGATCAAAGACATTAATCCACCGAAGGATTTGCTCGATTCCATGGGCCGTCAGATGAAGGCCGAACGTGACAAGCGCGCCATCATTCTGGAAGCTGAAGGCACCCGTCAGGCGCAGATTTTGCGCGCTGAGGGTTTGAAGCAATCGCAAATTCTCGAAGCGGAAGGCAAGCGCGAAGCCTCTTATCGCGAAGCTGAAGGCCGCGAGCGTCTTGCGGAAGCTGAAGCAAAGGCAACCGAAATGGTGTCAGCCGCCATCACCAGCGGCAATGTTCAGGCGCTTAACTATTTCGTCGCGCAAAAATACACCGAAGCCTTCGGCAAGTTTGCTTCCAGCCCCAACCAGAAAATCATCATGATGCCCATGGAAGCCTCCGCCCTTGTCGGTTCGCTTGGCGGCATTGGCGCAATTGCTCGCGAAGTTTTCGGCGATAATGCGCCTGCATCGCCGCCTGCTGCACCAGCCCGCAGACGCACCGTTCCAGGTACCAGCGGAACGAATTCATAATTCGGGTGAGGCTTTGAAATGCTGGAACGTCTCTTTGCGGAACTTGGCCCCTGGAACTGGATCGTACTTGGCCTTTTGCTGATGATCCTGGAAGTGACCGCGCCGGGAATCTTCTTCCTCTGGTTCGGCATCGCCGCGCTCATTGTCGGCGGCTTTGTCATCCTGCTTGGCGAAGCTTTCCCATTCGGCTGGCAGGTGCAGGTCATCCTGTTTCTGGTGCTTTCGCTGATCGCCGTTTTCATCGGGCGCAAACTCGTCGGCGCAACCGATGCGGAGTCAGACGAACCCTTGCTCAACCGGCGCGGTGAACAGCTCATTGGCCAGATTGTTACTCTTGAAGAAGCGACCGTAAATGGCCGGGGCCGCGCGCGTGTCGGCGATAGTCTCTGGCGTGTCACAGGTCCGGACCTTGCCGCCGGAACGCCAGTAAAAATCGTCGGGATCGATCAGGGAACATTGCGGGTCGAAGCGCTCTAGCAAAAAACGCTTTAGCTCATTGCACAACAAAATGCGTGGTTCGACAAGCTCACCATGAGGAAGGGCAGTGGGCTGCGGGTTAATTCGCCAGCGCTGCAGGAGTGTTTCCCTGCAATCAACCCACCTTTCCTCATGGTGAGCCCCCGTCGAACCACGCACAATCGAATTGCAACGCTCTTATGCAGCGCCGATGCGCAACAGATCATGGAAATGCACGATCCCGACCGGGTAATTGTCTTCAGTCACGATCAGCGCACCAATATTGTGATCATTGAGTAAAGCCAGTGCGGCGCTTGCCAGCATAGTCGGCGGTACAGTCTTCGGGTTCCGCGTCATGACCTCTTCGACGGTCATTGTCACCAGACTGCGGTGCAGATTACGCGAAAGATCGCCGTCGGTGATAATGCCAGCCAGCGTGCCATCGGCATTCTCGACCGCAATACAACCGAAACGTTTTTCGGACAGAACCTTCATCGCGTCAGGAATCAGCGTCCCAAGCGGCACAAGGGGGATCTGGTCGTCGCGATGCATGATCTCGCGCACATGAGTGAGGCTGGCACCGAGTGAACCGCCCGGATGGAATGTCTTGAAGTCACCAGGGGTAAAGCCGCGTGCCTCAAGCAGCGCCACGGCAATCGCATCGCCCATCGCCAGTTGCATCAGCGTAGATGTCGTCGGCGCAAGGCCATGCGGACAGGCTTCCGCCACGCGCGGCATCAGGATCACCACATCGGCAGCCATTGCCAGTGCTGATTTTTCACCCGCCGTCACCGCAATCAACGGAATGCGGAACCGCCGCGAATAGCTGACTATTCCTTTCAGTTCCGCCGTATCGCCAGACCATGACAGCGCAAGAATAGCGTCATCGGCGGCGATCATGCCAAGGTCGCCATGATTGGCTTCCGAAGGATGTACGAAAAAGGCCGGTGTGCCTGTCGAGGCAAATGTCGCAGCGATCTTGGCGCCGACATGGCCGCTCTTGCCAACGCCGGTAACAATGATGCGCCCTTTGATTGCAGCGATTTTCTCAATCGCGCGGCAGAACGCATCGGCCATCGAACCTTCCAGCGCTGCGCCTAGCGCAACTAGCCCCTCTTGTTCGGTTGCAATTGTCCGTTTTGCGGAGTCAACCGCTGCGGACCTGTCCAGTTTGGTGTCATTTATAGCCTGCATGGGCAAACCGTTAGCGCTTCCGCTGGCTCATGTCCAATTTTTGTTCATTGCCGCTTCGCAAATCCGCATGAGCACCGCGCAAAACCGGCGGTCTTATCAAGTCATTAACCATGCTTCTTTACCATCGTTGAAGGTTCGAACCCTTTGGCAAATCTATTGACTCATTCGTCCAAACCACGCGCAAAAGCGAGTTATCGCTTCAAAGCTTCAAGCAATCTTTGCGTCATCGCAATCTTGCTTGGCAGCACTGTGTCTATGGTTTGCGGCCCTGCTCTGGCTCAGCAAACTGTTCTGCCAGACAACTCTCAGTTGCGCGGGTCTATTCAGGGAAACACCCTGCAGACGCAAACTACACGTCCCGCTGATTCGCGCGCAGCTACAACCGATTCCGGCATTCCCTCCCGCGCCTATGAGCCTGTCAGCCCCGGCGCCCTGCCCGCCGAGGATGATAGTTCAAATCTGGGATTGTTGGGTGTACCTCAAAACGACGGCAGCCCTCCGAGCGGTCCAGCCGATGATAGCGGTGGACTGAACCCGCCGCCCTCGCCGGAGGATCAGATGACGCCAGTTCCGACGGCATCAGTGCCAGCACCGGAACCACGGCCAGGAGCGCCACGCCCCACAGCCGCGGCCGGAGACGAAAATAACACTGACCGAGATCCGGAAAATCCTTATGACACCGGCGCAATCGAACAGAGTCAGGAAGCCAATCCGGCGGAAAATCGCGCTGAAAAGGACAATATGCCTGTTTCGGCGATTGAGCGCCGTATACCGCGTCCCGATCCTGAACCCTTCGCGCCGCTCGGCATACGGGCCGGAACAGTAACTTTGCGCCCCTCCCTCAGTCAGGGCCTGCGGGCAACAACCAATGCCGATAATAGTTCGGATGGCAAATCCGCCATCCTGTCGGAAACCCGGCTGCGTGCCCGTGCCACGACAGATTGGTCACGCCATTCCGCATGGCTGGATTTTGATGGGACCTATGACAAGACCCTTTCCGGTGAATATTCAGCGCCCAATATTGGGCTGCGTGCTGGCTTTCAACTGGATCTCGGCGCACGCACAACTGTAAAAGGTGAAGCGGGCTATCGCTATCGGCAGGAAGATCCAAGCGCGCCAACAACGCTTCAAGGCACATCAAACCGTCCTGGCGTGCAAGAGCTTGATGGAATGCTTGGCCTTCGCCACGAGTTCGGCAAATTTTTCGGCGATGTCAAAGGCAAGGTCAATCGAACCACCTACGGCAATGCCGAATTCGGCAATATCGCTGTCAGCCAGAAAGATCGCGACAACACCTTCGCCAGCATCGCCTTGCGTGGCGGCTTTGAAATGTCGCCTGCCATCAAGCCCTTTGTCGAGGTCGAGTTTGGTAAACTCATTTATGATGAGAAAGTCGATTTTAGCGGCTATCGCCGTTCCGGTGTGCGTTCAGGGCTTCGCGGCGGCGTCGAGATTGATTTCGGGGAAAAAATGTCAGGCGAGTTCGCACTTGGCTATTTACGCCAAGGTATTGACGATGACCGTTTGCAAGCTGTCGAAGGCCTCAGTGCGGATGCGGCGATCAAATGGTCTCCGCAGCGCGGAACCGATGTCGATATCGGTCTTTTGACCCGTGTCGAAGGCGCAACCGCCCCCGGAGAAAGCGGTTCGGTCTATTATGAAGGAACGGTTGGCATCAAACGTCAGGTCCGGGCCAACCTGGACTTTAACGCCAAACTGATCGCTTCTTTGCGCGACAATAAAGATGATACGGGACTGGATAAGGGTTTCGGTGCCGAGATCGGTGCAACCTACTGGTTTAATCGTTTTGTCGGGCTGGATGTCAGCGCCCGCCACCAGCTTGTCCGCAGCGACGTTGAATCACGCAATACCGATGAGACGAGTGTGTATGTCGGCGTGACATTGCAGCGGTAATACTAAGCTATTGCATTGAATTAATGCGTGGTTCGACGGGCTCACCATGAGGAAGGTCGGTTGATTGCATGGTCCTACCTCACAACTCTGAGGGGCTGCATGATGATTTTCAACTTTGCAGGATTTCGATTCCCTGCAATCAACTCACTTTCCTCATGGTGAGCCTCGTCGAACCACGCAAAACATTGGGAGCAGCCAAGGCCGCTCCCAACTAAAATAGATCACTGCCCCTTTGGCTTGATCGTCTTCAGCATATTGCCAATATTGTCGAACACACCATTGCGGATGTCCTCGCGCCACAGTGCGAAGGCCACATTGGCCTCAACGAAGCCTTCCTTGGAGCCGGTATCATAGGTACGGCCCTTGAAATGATAACCGAAGAAATCCTGTTCTTTGGTCAGTTTGAGCATGGCATCCGTCAGCTGGATTTCATTGCCCGCACCGCGTTCCTGATTTTCCAGAATGTTGAAAATCTCCGGCTGGAGAATATAGCGGCCATTAATGTAAAGATTTGAAGGCGCAGTACCTTTGGCGGGCTTTTCTACCATTTCCGTCAGCTCAAACCCATTGCCGACCGGCTTGCCTTGCCCGACAATACCATATTTGTGTGTTTCAGCCGGGTCGCATTCCTGCACCGCAACGATATTGCCACCCGATTGATTGTATAGCTCCACCATATCGGCCAGACAGCCATTCTTTTCCGGCTGCATGATCATGTCAGGCAAAAGCAGCGCAAATGGCTCATTGCCGACGATATCGCGTGCGCACCAGACGGCGTGGCCAAGCCCCATCGGCACCTGCTGACGGGTAAAACTGGTTGTGCCCGGCCTTGGCTGAATGCTCTGCAATTCTTCCAGCAAGGCTGTTTTACCGCGCTCCGTCAGCGATGAATATAACTCGTACTGCGCGTCGAAATAATCTTCGATAACAGCCTTGTTGCGGCCCGTAACGAAAATAAAATGTTCAATACCAGCTTCGCGCGCTTCATCGACCACATACTGAATGACTGGCTTGTCGACGACTGTCAGCATTTCTTTCGGAATGGATTTTGTTGCTGGAAGAACGCGGGTTCCAAAACCCGCAACGGGAAAGACGGCCTTGCGAATTTTCTTCAGTGTCGTCATCGGTACCTCGTTGGTGTTGCATGCGATTTCTTCGTTAAAGCATCTATTGTCGTCGTGAACTCACAAAAGCCGCAGTAACAATTCAAATTTTGATATAATTCCCAAATACCGATTCTGGTTTTTGGTTAGATCCTGGACAATCTGGCCTCAAAGAACGAAAATGCACAGGCCTGTAAAATAAATATTCTTTGCCGATGTTAATGTGGGCACTGAGGAAGGCATGGTAAACTAATTCCTAACTTTGACATGCTAATATTATCGTCTGAACCTGTGGGAACACATTTCGAGGGCATAACATGATTGAAGCTTCGTCGGCATTGTCTAAACGTTTTTGCATGATTGCAGCTGCGGCGGGTCTTATCCTGTCACTCAACGTCAACAATGCCTCCGCCGATGCAAAGTTCCAGGCTTGGATCGCCGATTTCAGGGCAACGGCGATGGCCAGCGGCATTTCTGCGGCAACCTATAAGCGCGCCTTTGCCGGCGTCACGGAGATCGATCCGGAAGTCTTGGAGAAGGCGAAATTCCAGCCGGAATTCACTGCGCCCGTCTGGGATTATATTGATAACCGCGTCAATGAAAACTCGGTGGCAACAGGCCGCGAAATGGCCAAGAAGTACAGCCGTTGGCTGGGTGCCATTGAAAAATCATTCGGCGTTGATCGCAATATTCTTCTGGCAATCTGGTCGATGGAAACCAACTACGGCGAGATCATGAAACGCGATGATGTGATGCGCGATGCTGTGCGCTCGCTCGCCACTCTTGCCTATGCTGACCCGCGCCGGGGCAAATTCGGCCGCACGCAATTGATTGCCGCCATGAAAATTCTTCAGTCCGGCGATATTGACCGCAGTCACCTTACCGGTTCATGGGCAGGTGCGCTCGGCCATACGCAGTTCATTCCGACAAGCTATATCGCCTATGCCGTGGATATGGATGGCAATGGCAAACGCGACATCTGGAACTCCGTGCCTGATGCCTTGGCGACAGCCGCCAATCTTCTTCGCAAGAATGGATGGCAGAGCGGCCAGACATGGGGTTATGAGGTTGTGCTGCCTGCCGGGCGCAAATTCCCCGCCGGTTCAAAGTCCATCGCAGAGTGGCAACAACTCGGAGTCGTCCGTGCCAATGGCAAGGCTTTCCCCAATGGTAGCGTAAAAGCGACGTTGAAAGTGCCGGATGGACGCCAAGGTCCGTCATTCCTCATGACCAAGAATTTTTTCGTGCTGAAAAACTACAATAATGCCGATAAGTATGCATTGGGCGTTGGCCTTTTGGCCGATCAGATTGCCGGTTCAACGGGCCTACGTCAGGACTGGAACCGGCCGTTTACGCCCATCACAATGAAAGAACGCGAAGAACTTCAACATCATTTGACCGAACTCGGCTATTATGACGGCAAGGTAGATGGCAAGATCGGCAGTGGTTCGCGCAATGCCATTCAGGCATTCCAGACCCGCATGGGCCTGGACCCTGATGGTCACCCCAGCAAGGAAGTGCTGACGATCCTGCGCAAGAAGTAGGGGAGATTCTGTCGCACCGCGCGAACGTGTAGCGTGGTTCGACAAGCTCACCGTGAGGAATGTGGTTTGACGGCAGAAACTAAAGAAACTCAGAGGTTGCCACTTTCTTTGCAACCCACGAAGCTTCCTCGTGGTGAGCTTCCTGAGCGCTTGTCGAAAGTCGAACCACGCACTGCGCCCGAGCAAAGGATTATACGGCTGGCAGGTTTTGCTATGGCGCTCGGACTTTCTGGGATACTCGTTTTCACCGAAACCGCAGCTGCCCGAACCCTGCTCGATATGCTGATGGGACGTCGTGAAATTTATCGCGAAGATACCGACCGCCTGATCGATGATGGCCGGAGGGTCCGCCCTCGGCCTAAAAATCGCGCAACCAAACCCGCGCGCCCGAAAGCAGTTCCGGCAGGACCGCAATCGGGACCCGCGCCATCGGTAGCGGTTGAACCAACCATTCCTGACAAATTGCCTGATGCCAAGACAGTTCTTGTCGTTGGCGACTTCATGGCCAGCGGTCTGGCAGAGGGTCTTGAGGCAGCTTTTATCGATAGCCCCGGCGTGCGCGTCATTGATAAGGCCGATGGCTCATCCGGGTTCGTGCGCGACGACCATCGCAATTGGCCTATGACCATAGGTGGATTGATTGAAACGGAAAAACCTTCAGTCGTCGTGGTGATGGCGGGAGCCAATGACCGGCAGCAATTTACCGGTGTTCAGTCTGAGGCCAAGGGAAAACCATTCCTGAGTGAAGAATGGTCGAAGGAGTATCAGGCTCGGCTCGGTGCATTTCTAGATGCTGTCGAGAAAACCGGCAAACCGGTCGTCTGGGTCGGGCAACCGGCTTTCAAAACCAAGAGCATGACCAATGACGTGCTGGCCTTTAACGAACTCTATCGCAATGCCGCTGAAAAAGCCGAAGGCACGTTCGTCGATGTGTGGGATGGCTTTGTTGATCAAAGTGGCTCGTTTACGCTTACCGGCTTCGATATGTCGGGGCAAACGGCGCGCCTGCGTAACAATGACGGAATCGGCCTGACCCCTGCCGGCAAGCGTAAACTCGCTTTCTATGTCGAAAAGCCATTGCGCCAAATGCTGGGTACAGCCACCGCGCCCGATATTGCCGCCATCAAACCGGGTGCTCCTGTGCAGGCATTGCCGGAAACGCCATCCGGTCCTGTCAGAGTTGACAGGCTTGCGCCAATCAGCCTGAATGATCCCGAACTGGACGGCGGCACCGATCTACTTGGCGCCTCCACGCGCTCCGTCCCCGCTGCCGAAAAATCGGACCGCGATCTGCTCATCAAACAGGGTGTGACACCAGCAAGCCAGCCCGGACGCACAAATGATTTTTCTTGGCCAAAACCGGCCAAATAGGACCGACACTGGTACTCGCGCGCCACGTGCATGAGATTGTCATCGGGATTTCCGCAAAAATAATCCGACAAGTTGCGAACTCAAATCAGAATTTCCGGAACTGATACAAAAACAACGAAAACTCTCTGGGAATTGCCAAAGAATCGTCGATTTTTGCCGAAAAATTGTAACTACCGCATGCAATTTGGTTGCGCGCGGTAGAAATACCTATCGAGGGAGCACCGAACTTCCCATTAAAGCCTCATCTATTGAAGCTGCCGCCTGACGACCTTCCCGGATCGCCCAGACCACCAGTGACTGTCCCCGCCTGACATCGCCAGCGGTGAAAAGCTTGTCGACACTGGTACGATAATCGACATCATCCGCTACAACCGAGCGGTTGCCACGACGGTCGGCTTTCATTTCCAGCGAACCGGAAAGCTCTTTGACAATCCCGTCTTCGAACGGGCCGGAAAAGCCGATTGCGATGAAGGCAAGATCGGCCTTGATGAAGAATTCCGTTCCGGCAATAGGCTTGCGTGCCTCATCCACTTCACAGCATTTCACATGGGTCAGCTCGCCATTTTCTCCAATGAATTCAAGCGTTGCCACCTGAAATTCACGGGCAGCACCCTCGGCTTGCGATGAAGAAGTACGCATTTTCGTTGCCCAGTAAGGCCATACGCTCAGCTTGTCTTCTTTTTCTGGAGGCTGCGGGCGGATGTCGAGCTGGGTCACTTTTACCGCGCCTTGACGGAATGCCGTGCCCACGCAGTCAGACGCCGTATCACCACCGCCAACAACCACAACGTGCTTTCCGGACGCGACAATCGAGTCGCTTTTCCAGGCAACGGATTCAATGTTTTCACGGCCTACACGACGATTTTGCTGAACCAGATAGTGCATCGCATCGTGGACACCTTCAAATTCAGCGCCGGGAATGCCTGCAGGGCGCGGCGTTTCGGCGCCGCCGCAATATAAAACGGCATCGTAGCTATCGATAAGCTCCTGAATTGGCTTATCAATTCCCACATTGACGCCGCAGAAGAAAGTGACGCCCTCACCTTCCATCTGACTCACTCGGCGGTCGATGAAATGCTTTTCCATCTTGAAATCCGGAATGCCATATCGCAGCAATCCACCTGGCTTGCTTTCGCGTTCGTAAACATGAACTTCATGTCCTGCGCGGCCAAGTTGTTGCGCCGCCGCCATCCCTGCCGGACCCGAACCGATGATCGCAACATTCTTGCCGGTCTTGGAAGCGGCTGGTTGGGGAATGATAAAACCGGTTTCATAGGCCTTGTCAGCGATGGCCTGCTCGACCGTCTTGATCGATACCGGCACATCTTCAAGGTTCAGCGTACAGGCTTCTTCGCAAGGCGCAGGGCAGATTCTGCCTGTAAATTCAGGGAAATTATTGGTGGAATGCAGGTTCCGGATCGCCTCATCCCAATTGTCATTGTAGACAAGGTCATTCCAGTCAGGGATCTGATTGTGAACCGGGCAACCCGTAGGGCCATGACAAAACGGAATGCCGCAATCCATGCAGCGTGCCGCCTGCTTTTTGACCTCGCCATCTGTCATGGGAATGGTGAATTCCCTGAAGTGGCGGATGCGGTCCGATGCCGGTTGATACTTGCCAACCTGCCTGTCTATCTCAAGAAAACCTGTAACCTTACCCATAAAACTGCTCCCCTCGCCTCTCGGAGGACCACCCATATCGATTTAAATCAACGGGCAGCATTGGACCTTTGCCGAGCATCGCAACAGCGACGCTCGAAGCTAAGGCATTGAAACTATTCGGCTGCGACACCCATCCGCATACGCTCCATATCCTCGAGCGCGCGTCGGTATTCCACCGGCATAACTTTCACGAATTTCGGCCTGAAATTCTCCCAATTATCGAGAATTTCTTTGGCACGGCCAGAACCCGTATAGTGCATATGGTTCGAAATCAGTTGAACCAGACGTTCTTCATCATGCCTTGTCATATTGGCCGAAACATCAACACGCCCCTTATGTGCCAGATCACCGCCATGATGATGAAGCTTCTCAAGGATGTCATCTTCTTCCGGAACCGGCTCCAGCTCAACCATGGCCATGTTGCAACGCTGGGCAAAATCTCCAGCTTCATCAAGTACATAGGCGACACCGCCCGACATGCCGGCTGCGAAGTTTCGGCCCGTTTGACCAATGACGACAACGACACCGCCGGTCATATACTCACAACCATGATCGCCGGTGCCTTCGACAACGGCAATTGCTCCGGAATTACGAACAGCAAACCGTTCGCCTGCGACCCCACGGAAATAAGCCTCGCCTTCAATTGCTCCGTACAGCACGGTATTGCCAACGATGATTGAATCTTCCGGCACGATTTTCGTATTTTCAGGCGGGCGAATGACAATGCGGCCACCGCAAAGTCCCTTGCCTACATAATCATTGCCGTCGCCAATCAACTCGAAGGAGATGCCTCTGGCCAAAAATGCAGCAAAAGATTGCCCGGCCGTACCTGTGAATCTCACCGAGATTGTATCTTCTTTTAGTCCCTTGTGCCGATAACGCTTGGCAACTTCACCAGAAAGCATTGCACCTACAGAGCGATCCACATTCTTGATGCCCATTTCGATCTTGACCGGTTGCTTGCTTTCGAGGGCGGGCAGCGCCTGCTCAATAAGCTTGCGGTCGAGAATATCGAAGATTGGATGGTTTTGCCGTTCTGTCCAACGTGTCTTTTCCTCGGGCGCTTCCGGCTTGTGGAATATGCGAGAGAAATCGAGCCCTTTGGCTTTCCAATGATCAATCGCCTCGCGCTTTTCGAGAAGTTCGGCTTTGCCGACGATCTCTTCGAACCGCGTGTAACCCATCTCAGCCAGGAACTGACGAACTTCTTCCGCCATATAGAAGAAGAAGTTGATCACATGCTCAGGCGTGCCCTTGAAGCGCTTGCGCAAGACCGGATCCTGCGTTGCAACGCCAACGGGACAGGTGTTCAAGTGGCACTTGCGCATCATGATGCACCCTGCCGCTATCAATGGAGCGGTAGAGAAGCCAAACTCGTCCGCTCCCAAAAGTGCGCCGACAATGACGTCACGACCGGTTCGCAGGCCACCATCGACCTGCAAGGCTATGCGCGAGCGAAGCCCGTTAAGCACCAGCGTTTGCTGGGTTTCAGCAAGGCCCATTTCCCATGGGCTACCGGCATGCTTGAGCGACGTCAGCGGCGATGCACCTGTGCCGCCATCATAACCGGAAATGGTAATATGATCAGCGCGCGCCTTGGCCACACCGGCAGCAACTGTGCCCACCCCAACTTCCGAAACAAGCTTAACCGACACATCCGCTTCGGGATTGACGTTCTTCAAATCGTAGATCAGCTGGGCCAGATCTTCGATGGAATAGATGTCATGATGCGGCGGCGGCGAAATCAGGCCAACACCCGGCGTCGAGTGACGGGTCTTGGCAACTGTCGCATCGACCTTATGTCCGGGAAGCTGACCACCCTCACCGGGCTTTGCGCCCTGAGCAACCTTGATCTGCATCATGTCAGAATTGACGAGATATTCGGTTGTGACACCAAAGCGCCCGGATGCCACCTGCTTGATCGCGGAACGTTCCGGATTTGGCTTGCCATCGGGCAGTGGGTAGAAGCGATCGGGCTCCTCGCCGCCTTCACCGGTATTCGACTTACCACCAATACGGTTCATCGCTACAGCCAATGTTGTATGGGCTTCGCGGCTGATCGAGCCGAACGACATGGCACCCGTGGAAAACCGCTTTACGATTTCCTTGGCAGGCTCGACATCATCAATCGAAACTGGCTTGCGGCCGGTATCGGCAGCCATTTTGATATTAAACAGGCCCCGAATGGTCTTGGCCCTCGCCGATTGGCTGTTCACCATATCGGAATATTCTTTAAACGTGCTGGCCGAGTCCGTACGCACGGCATGCTGCAGCTTTGCTACCGCGTCCGGCGACCACAAATGTGCTTCACCGCGCATGCGATAGGCATACTCGCCGCCAACATCGAGTGTAGTGGACAAAACAGGATCATTGCCAAAGGCGTCACGATGGCGGCGCACTGTTTCTTCCGCTATTTCCTCAAGTCCTACGCCTTCGATCATCGTCGCCGTACCGAAGAAGAAGCGATCAACAAATTCCGACTTCAACCCGACAGCGTCAAAAATCTGAGCACCGCAATAGGACTGATAGGTCGAAATGCCCATCTTCGACATGACCTTGAGGATGCCCTTGCCGATGGACTTGATGTAGCGCGATACAACTTCCCTCGAATCCACTTCCGGCGGAAATTCACCCCGCTTGTGCATATCGAGCAATGTATCAAAAGCCAGATACGGATTAATTGCTTCCGCACCATAACCTGCAAGGCAGCAGAAATGATGCACTTCACGCGGCTCGCCCGACTCAACCACGAGACCAACCGACGTACGCAGCCCTTTGCGGATCAGATGATGGTGAACGGCCGCGGTTGCGAGAAGCGCAGGGATTGGAATCCGGTCCGGACCAACTTGGCGATCGGAAAGAATGATGATGTTGTAGCCGCCGTGAACCGCCGCTTCAGCGCGATCACAAAGCCGCTCCACGGCACCGGCCATTCCAGCAGCGCCTTCTTCAACATTATAGGCCGTATCCAGCGTCTTGGTGTCAAAACGATCTTCCGTATGGCCGATCGAGCGAATTTTCTCCAGATCTCCATTGGTCAGGATGGGCTGGCGTACTTCCAGCCGCTTGCGGCGCGATGTTCCAACCAGATCGAAAAGATTTGGGCGTGGACCGATGAATGAAACAAGACTCATCACCAGCTCTTCGCGGATCGGATCAATCGGCGGATTGGTGACCTGCGCGAAGTTCTGCTTGAAATAGGTATAAAGCATCTTCGACTTGTCAGACATTGCCGAGATCGGCGTGTCAGTACCCATCGAGCCAATGGCTTCCTGCCCCGTCGTCGCCATGGGCGACATCAGGATTCTTGTGTCTTCCTGCGTGTAGCCGAATGCCTGCTGGCGATCGAGAAGGCTGACATCCTTGCGCAAGGCGCGCGGCTCAACCGGGCTCAATTCTTCCAGGATCAACTGGGTGTTCTTGAGCCACTGCTTGTATGGATGGCGATTGGCTATTTCGGATTTGATCGTGTCATCAGAAACAATCTCACCCTTTTCCATATCGATCAGCAGCATGCGACCGGGCTGCAACCGCCACTTCTTGACGATCTTTTCTTCCGGCACAGGAAGCACACCCGCCTCCGAGGCCATGACCACGAAATCATCATCAGTCACGAGATAGCGCGCTGGACGCAGACCATTGCGGTCCAAGGTCGCGCCAATTTGACGGCCATCCGTGAACGCGACAGCAGCTGGTCCATCCCACGGCTCCATCAGCGCCGCGTGATACTCATAAAATGCCTTGCGATCATCGGCGATCAACTTGTTACCGGACCACGCCTCAGGGATCAGCATCATCATTGCATGGGCAAGCGAATACCCGCCCTGAAACAGGAACTCCAAAGCATTATCAAAGCACGCCGTATCCGACTGGCCTTCATAAGAAATTGGCCAGAGCTTTGAGATGTCGTTGCCAAAAAACTCGGAATCAACCGAAGCCTGTCTCGCAGCCATCCAGTTGACGTTGCCGCGCAACGTGTTGATTTCGCCGTTATGCGCAACCATACGGTAGGGATGCGCCAGCTTCCAGGAAGGGAACGTGTTTGTCGAAAACCGCTGATGCACAAGCGCGACAGCGCTGACAAAGCGTGGGTCCTTCAGATCCTTATAATAGGCACCCACCTGATAGGCGAGAAACATGCCCTTATAGACAATCGTACGGGCAGACATTGAGACAACGTAAAAGTCGCTCTCCTTGCCACCGTTCTCTTGATAGATACGGTTTGAAATCACCTTGCGCAGGACAAACAGGCGACCTTCGAAGTCTTCATTGGATTCAATATTCGGGTTACGTCCAATGAAGACCTGACGATGAAACGGCTCGGTGGCAGCAATATGCGGAGCCTTTGACAAAGACGAATTATCAACGGGCACGTCACGGAAACCGATAAGTGTCTGGCCTTCCGAAGCAATAACTTCCGCTACGACTTGCTCGATACGTGCACGCTCTTCCGGGTCCTGCGGCATAAAGAAATAGCCAACGGCATATTGATTGACCGGAGGAAGCTCGACACCCTTTTCTGCCCAGTCCGCGCGAAAAAACGCGTCAGGAATCTGGACAAGCATGCCAGCACCGTCGCCCATCAATGGATCGGCACCAACAGCACCGCGATGGGTCAGGTTTTCGAGCATGAAAAGCCCGTCTTCGATAATCTTGCGGGACTTTACGCCCTTCATGTGGGCAACAAAACCCACACCACATGCGTCATGTTCATTACGGGGATCGTAAAGGCCTTGGGCTTTGGGGAAACCTGACAATTTATTGGTTTTGACCGCACGATTCTGTACGGCCTGAGCGAGTTCAGTCGTTACAGATGGCGTCAAATCCGACATCGTCAATTCCTCCATTGAAGCCCTCACAGGGCGGTCTTAGTCATATGGGACGGAATAGCATAATTCCTGCCCCGCTTCATGCGGCATATCTTCCGATTGTAGATTGCGGGCACCTTAAGAAGGACGAAAGCACTTGACTGCCGTCCTCAATTATCAGTCTCCGCAAATAGGACAGCAATGCTGTCGTATCAGCGTATGCCAGAATTATTCCAAACAAACAAGATGGAAAAGCAAAAAATAACATCATTCCACGAAAGAAGATTGCGTCAAATTGTCAATTTGCTCGCATTAGTTACGAGAGCAGGTGTTTCCGCTAAAAATAGAATACTGAATAGTTACTTCCTCCATTATTAACAGTTACGGCTGCTTTCCACTATGCTTCTAAAGGCGTAAGCCTCTGCTCATCCATCCTGAAGAGAGGTTTGCTTCATGCACTTTGCGTCCGATAACTGGGCTGGCGCCCACCCCAAAATTGCCGCGAATTTAAACCGGCATTCCGATGGCTTTGCCTCGGCTTACGGCACCAGCACGCTCGACCGCGCAATAGATGAAACATTCAACACAATCTTTGAACGGGAGGTCGCCGTTTTCTTCGTCGGAACTGGCACTGCCGCCAACTCGCTTGCCCAAGCTGCCATCGGCAGGCCAGGCGGCGTAACCTTCGCTCATCGTGAGGCCCATCTGATTGAGGACGAGGGCGGAGCACCAGGCTTTCTCTCAGCTGGAGGCCGTTTTCAGCCGGTAGACGGTCCAACCGGGCGTATTGATACTAATAATCTTAAAACAGCTATTCGGGGATTCGCCCCCGGGAATGTGCACGCCGGACAGCCCATGGGTGTCTCAATTACCCAATCCACAGAAATCGGCACCATCTATGAGCTCGGCGAAATTTCAGCGATTTCAGCACTGTGCAAGGATAATAGCCTGCCACTCCATATGGATGGCGCTCGCTTTGCCAATGCGCTCATTACCCTTGGCTGCAGTCCTGCGGATATGACGTGGAAACAGGGTGTCGACATTTTGTCGTTCGGAGGAACCAAGAACGGCTGCTGGTGTGCAGAAGCATTGATATTCATGAACCCCGATCAGGCAAAGGACGTGCCCTTTATCCGAAAGAGATCCGCGCAGCTCTTTTCAAAGTCGCGTTTCGTTGCAGCGCAATTCGAAGCCTATTTTGCTGGCGGATTATGGCTGGAGCTCGCGACCCACGCCAATACGATGGCGCGCTTTCTTGCAGAACAAATTGCTGGTTCGAAGAAGATGAGACTTGCCTGGCAACCCCAGGCAAACGAAGTCTTTGCGATTGCCCCCAAGGGTGTTGTGGCGAGCCTACAGGCAAGCGGAGCCATTTTTTATGAGTGGAAGCCGCCCCACAACGAAGAAAACCTGCTTGCAAATGACGAAACAATGATCCGCCTCGTAACCAGCTTTGCTACGACGCAAGAAGAAGTCCGCCAATTTGGCGATCTGATCGCATAAAAAGCGGCGCATCGCTGCGCCGCTCTCCACTCATCGCAGTAGCCGCTTAGTTAGTGGCTTTTGCTTCTATCTGCTTGGCTTCGTTATCGGACAAAGCCGTAACCGCAATCTTGCGCGGCTTCATCTCTTCCGGAATTTCGCGCTTGAGATCAATGTGCAGCAAGCCGTTTTTCAGGCTGGCCCCATTTACCTCGACGAAATCGGCAAGATGGAAACGGCGCTCAAATGCGCGAGACGCAATACCGCGATACAAAGTTTCGGAATCTTCCGACTTTTCAGCAGTCTTTTCGCCCGTCACCTTGAGCTGGTTGCGGTGGGCTTCAATCTGGATTTCATCCTCAGAGAACCCGGCAACGGCCATTGTGATGCGATAGGTGTTCTCGCCTGTCCGCTCAATATTATAGGGCGGATAAGTTTGGGCACCTTCCGGCTGAGCCAAACTGTCGAGAATCGTGAAAAGCCGGTCGAAACCGACGGTTGAACGGTAGAGTGGTGAAAAATCAACGTGACGCATGGGTAAGCCCTCCTTTAGAGCGACAATGTTTGCGTTTTTTGATTCACGTCAGAATCCCCGATGTGGCAAATTCTGTTGAACCAGCAACCCCGATATGGCGGCTGCAAACCATATTTGGTAAGCGCAATTCCTGGTTTCAAGTCTATTTGTATGAAACTGCGACGTTCAATGAACGCAAAATGAACATCATCTTCGGAATACGTTCAGCTCGATGATTTTATAACTACACCCAAGGTCGGATACGGTCCGGCATATAAAGGATAGGACAATGAAAAGACCCCTTATCGCTCTTACTGCAGCCGCCGTTTTGATCACAGGCTTCGCCTCCTCGGCATTTGCTCAGGAACGTTATTATCGCGATAACTCACCTGCCATCTATCTGGAGCAGGACGAATCGGATGGCTATCTCATTCAGGATCGTGGCCGTTACGATCGCGACCGTTCGGACTGGCGCGATGACCGCCGTGAACGCTTTGGGCCACGCGATGTTGCCCGCATGCTGGAGCGTCGCGGTTACCGGGTTCGCGATATCGATTTCGAACGTGGCCGTTATTTTGTAAGAGCTTCTCGCCGCGGCAATCCGGTGATTGTCGTCGTATCCCGCAGAGGCGAAATTCTTGAAACCCGCCGCGTCGGACGTGACCGTGATCGCCGCTCCGGCTTCAGCATCGAGATCAATCCGGCCTACTGATAAAAAAGCCGAAATCATTGCAGATGTAACGTCCCTTCCATCTGCAATGTACTGACCGGAAGCTCTCAGGCAGAGTTTCCGGTCGATCTTTATTTTTAGCTTTGCCGTTTCAGGCATTGTTTGACGTTCTGTCGGAGCGGCTTTATCACGGAGGCAACTTGCTCTTTGAGGCACCCGACCGCACATGATCCGATCACTCGTCGAAATTGCGTCCAACCCTATTCCCGCGGGTACCCGTGTCGATAGCTTTGATCTGCCGGATCGCAAGCAACTGCGTTATGCAATCATCCCCGCCAGCACATCCCAGATCCGCGGAACTGTCATTATTTTGCACGGTCGTAGCGAATGTATCGAAAAATATTTCGAAACAGCCAGGGATATTGCGGCGCGGGGTTTTACAGTGGCCACATTTGACTGGCGTGGCCAAGGGGCCTCAAGCCGTATTTTACGTGATGCGGCGCGAGGCCATATAAAAAGCTTTGAACATTATGTTGCCGACTTCGAAAGGTTTTTCGAAACCGTGCTTCTGCCCGATTGCAAGGGCCCGTTCTATGTTCTGGCTCACTCCACCGGTGCCCTCATAGCACTGCTTGCAGCGCCCTCCATGTCCAACCGAATCCATCGCATGGTCCTGACATCACCCCTGCTTGATATTCCCATGACGCGCTTACAAAGAATGACGGCAAGGATCGTCGCAAACTCGCTGCGCTCCATTGGGCTTGGCAGAACCTACATGCTCAGCGGCCCATACAAGGCCAGGCCTTTTGAAAACAACCCGGTCACATCAGATCCCAGCCGCTACAAGCGCCAATGCGATGTACTCGAACAAGCGCCGGAACTCGCTCTTGGTGGCCCGACAGCAAGCTGGATTGTTGCTGCCGCAAAAGCGATTAACAGGGTCAATCGCCCTGAATTTATCGAGAAAATACGCATTCCATTACTGATTATCGCAGCTGGCGCGGACACAATTGTCTCAACCCCGGCAATAGAGCGTTATGCTGTGCAACTGCGCAACACCACTCTTCTCACAATTGATGGTGCAAAGCATGAGATTCTGCAGGAGGCTGACTTCTATCGCGAACAGTTTTTTGCAGCATTCGATGCCTTCATTCCGGGAACAGGCAACGAACCAACGCAATTATCGGACGAGACAGAGCTTACTGATTGAGCAAGGCCAGCGCTTTGGCGTGCAGTTCCGGTGTAGCCGCCGCAACAATGTCGCCTGCTTTTTCCGCCGCGCCACCATCCCAGGTTGTGATAACGCCACCGGCCTTTTCGATGATAGGAATCAACGCCACGATATCATATGGGTGAAGTCCGGTTTCGATCACTAAATCGACAAATCCTGATGCCAACATTGCGTAAGCGTAGCAATCTGTACCGTAACGCGCGAGGCGCGCCGTTGACTCGATCCTGTCATAGGCTTCCCGCTGCGCACCCTTGAAGAGCGCTGGCGTAGTCGTAAACAATGTTGCCTCGGCCAGTTCGGTGGTCTTGCGCGTTTGCAAACGCCGAACCCCGTCAGGTCCTTCGTACCAAGAGGCATCGCCATCGCACATGAAAAGCTCGCGCGTGAATGGCTGAGACATTACCCCCGCCACCGCATCGCCATTGATTGTTAGTCCAGCCAGCGTTCCCCATACCGGCAGGCCGGAGATGAAGGCCCGCGTCCCATCAATAGGATCAATGACCCAAATGTTTGGCTGCGCTAAATTCTCTCCACCAAATTCCTCGCCTAAAATTCCATGTTCGGGGAAAGTTGCATTTATCAAGCTACGTATGGCTCGCTCGGCTTCCCTGTCAGCTTCGGTAACCGGATCAAACCCTGTCTGATATTTATTATCGACCAGCGCTACTGTGCGAAAACGCGGCAATGTCTGCTGGGCTGCAACCTCGGCGATTTGCTTCAAAAAGGTAAGATCGATGACCAAAATAGCTCCTGATGACTTTATTATTCTCTTTTGTGATCAAACCGCGCAATTTATGCGCGTTTTTTAGGCATGATATAAGAATGCTAAAAAATCACTCAAATACCTTGACATTTGTGCGACGCAGCATAAACTAGAAAATGGACGGGGTGACCTGTCTATGCCCTCCTTGGGCGTTTCCTCCCTAGACTTAGGCCGCGCTCACGCGCGGTCTTTTTTATTGAGATATGGTGTGGAACCCTATTCTGCCGCCAAGGGCGTATCGAGAAAATAAAAATCCGGCAGGGAAACCAGGTCCGCAAGGAACAGTCCGATATCCCGTTGAAGCTGCTCAAATCCGGGTTTTTTTTCGTAGGTATTCTCATTCAGATAAAGGCCGCGATTAACCTCGATCTGCAATGCATGCATATGCTTCAGGGGACGGCCATAATGTTCAGTGATGTAGCCGCCGGCATAAGGCTTGTTGTGTGCAACCACATAACCCATTTCGCGCAACAATTGTATGGCGGCGCTGGCTAATTCGGGCGCGCAACTCGTGCCAAATCGGTCGCCTATGATGAAATCCGGGCGCATTCCGCTTTCTGGAAAGCGGATACTGGCAGGCATTGAATGGCAATCGACCAGTACGCCATAGCCAAAACGGGCACATGTCGTCGCAAGCACATTTCCGAGCATTAAATGATAGGGCTTGTAGATACTATCGATACGTCCGAGCGCTTCCGAAATATGAAATTTTTGCGCGTAGATTTCCTGCCCTTCCCCAACAAGCCGCGGAATCGTGCCGAGGCCGCCTGCCACCCTGGCAGAATGCCCATTCGCAAACGAAGGCAGTGGCTCCAAAAACATTTTAGGGTCGAGTTCATAGGGTTCGCGATTGACGTCAAGATAAGCACGCGGGAAATGCGCCAGCATTAACGGTGCCCCCAGCATTACGGCTGATGCGAAGAGCTGATCCACAAAGCAATCTTCCGAGCGGCGGATGGTATGCGCATCAAGCTGTGATTGCAGGATGAATGTCGGTGGATAGAAACGGCCGCTATGGGGTGAGTTAAAAACAAATGGAATGCGCTGATCGGATGGCTGCCGCAATTCAAATGGAGAGCTATCGGGGAAATCGCGGTTGACGGTCATCATTCACTTCAAATGTTATTGCTGAACCTGCAGGCAATGCCTGAATACTCTAGATCAAGTTTGCCTGTAATGGAATTGATCGTGCAAGCAACATTCGCTGATCTTTCTTAAGATGATCTATCCGCGCCGGACCACCTCGACATTTCTCGCGTTCAGCCTTATTCTAGCAAATCATTCACGTGATCTTTACCAAAAAAGCGCTTTGTAGATTTTACAGAACGCTGGTCTGGGGATGATCGGCGCTAGATAATTCGGACGGACCGATGAAAAGAATACTTCTTGCAGAAGACGACAATGATATGCGGCGCTTCCTGGTGAAGGCGCTGGAGAAAGCTGGCTATCACGTCACGCATTTCGACAATGGAGCCAGCGCCTATGATCGTCTCCGTGAAGAGCCATTTTCCTTGTTGCTGACGGATATTGTCATGCCGGAAATGGACGGGATCGAATTGGCCCGCCGGGCATCTGAAATCGATCCGGACCTGAAGATTATGTTTATCACTGGTTTTGCTGCCGTGGCTTTAAATGCCGATTCGCAGGCACCAAAAGATGCCAAGGTTCTATCCAAGCCATTTCACTTGCGCGATCTCGTCAATGAAATCGAAAAAATGCTCGTCGCAGCCTGATTGCGCCGAGCTAATCCGATATTCCTGCAAGAAAGCCCGATAAGTTCCTTTAACAGCTATTGACGGACACAATTCAATATGGTGTATGCGCCCGGCAGATGGGCGTGTAGCTCAGCGGGAGAGCACTACGTTGACATCGTAGGGGTCACAGGTTCAATCCCTGTCACGCCCACCATCTGACCTTCCTCTCTATTGTTGATACTTAAGGCGAATGCCGTAATGCGCGTGTTTGCCCTGCACTGCGCCTTTCCTTGTAGCATCAGCAAGGAAGACTCTGAATAGTCAGCGTTTGGTCAGCTACGCTCCCTCGCATGTCCCTCGAACTACTTTTATCCATCAGTAGGAATGAAAGAATTTCCGCGTTTACTTTGAGTTCTGAAATATACAAACGCCCTTGCGTTTGATTATCACAGCGTTGAATATTGCCCCCGCGCACTCCTCTCAAGAGATATAAGCGCTTTATAATCGGGTGCCAGAACAATGATGATCACGACTACCGCTGACATAGATTATGCGTTCCGTTTGATTTTGGGTCGAACAATGAACGAAGTTGAAAAATCTCACTACACTTATGTAGGTCAGCCGCTTGAAAGCATTGTTCGCATGTATCTCAACTCACTTGAGTTTCAGAGCCGCCGCTTACTTGACCCAGCACCTGATCGGCAGATCGAAAAGGTCTTTCTCAATGACGCATGGATTTATGCGGATCGAAATGATCCGGATGTCGGGATCAATGTCATTGGTGGTGCCTATGAACCAAATGTGACGAGGGTATTCGAACAATACGTCAAGCCGGGAATGCACGTCATAGATATCGGGGCGAATATTGGTTACTTCACCATGCTCTGTGCGAAACTGGTCGGAAGCCAGGGACGCGTTCTGGCGGTAGAGCCGAATGTCGAAAACGGTCGTTTGCTCGTGGCAAGCCGCGACGCGAATTCCTTCAGCCACGTTAATGTTCTTTTGAGCGCGGTCGGTGATAAAACCGATGTACTCGCCCTGAATGGATCCGGTTCCAACGGCGTCAGCGCTACGCTTCAATCGGGACAGTCACTTGAAATCAAACGCTTGATTCCCTGCGTACGGCTCGATGATGTCTTGCATGACTGGAATCGGGTCGATTTCGTCAAGATCGACATCGAGGGTGCAGAATACCGCGCATTTACCGGCATGATAAATACATTGAGAAAATTTCGCCCCATTATTGTCAGCGAATTCAGCCCAAATCTAATCGGCTGGATATCCAGCGTCACGCCCGAGACCTATTTGAAATTCCTTATAGACCTTGGCTATCAAATTTCCATTATCACTGCAGAGGGCACATTACTTGACCGGGGACAGGATGTTCCGGCGATAATGAACGATGTGCACACAGCGGACAGCGATCACATCGATATTGTTGCGCTGCCGATCTGATAAAAGCGGACGAATCCAAGCCACCGGCTTTTACTCGTTTTTCTCAATCCGGCGCCCCAAATATGCCGTTCCTTTCGCCATGATGGCGAGCAGATAATGCTGGCCGGGGAACTGATGACCAATCCATTTTTGAATCGCCGTGATCTTCTGACTGTGGCTTTAAGCAGCGTATTTTTACCTAAGATAGCTGAGGCGAAAGAACAGCCACGGGAAGATCATCCTATTTGGTCTGTATTTGGCAACCCGAAAGGCAGCGTGACAATCGTCGAATTCTTCGAATATCAATGCCCCAATTGCAAAAAGCTTCATCCTCAACTGGAAGAACTGCTGAAAGACAATAAGTCGATACGGCTGATTATGAGAGATTGGCCCATATTCGGAGATACTTCAGTTTACGCTTCAAGAATGGCTTTGGCCGCTGGGTATAGCGGTCAACACGAACAAGCATTCGGCGCTCTCATGAAGGTGCCGGGCAGGCTCACGCTGAAACGGGTAGATGAAACCTTACGAGCAGCTGGCATCCACACTGACCGGGTCAGGGATGCCTTGGAACAAAATTTCGATACCATACAAGAGCGGTTGGATCATAACGCTGCGCAGGCAAAATCACTAGGGCTAGCCGGCACACCCGCCTTCATCGTGGGCCGGGAGCTCTATCCGCGAGTGACTGACATTGACACGCTTCGCGCCGCCGTTGATAAATCAGGAAGCAGATTGCCTGCCGTCCGGTAACATAGCGACCTGGCCCGTAATGCCATCCCTTCAAGGATATTTTTCAACCTTCCCCCGGAGATTTAGAAATGCAACTCGGTATGATTGGATTGGGCCGTATGGGTAACAATATGACCCAACGGCTGATGCAGCACGGACACGAATGCGTTGTTTATGACGCGCGCGCTGAAAGCATGGCTGCATTGGAAGCGCTGGGGGCTGCGGCAAGTGCGTCTCTGCAAGATTTCGTTTCCAAACTGTCCAAACCACGGGTTGTTTGGCTTATGCTTCCCGCTGCTGTTGTCGACAAAGTTCTGGATCAACTCGTACCATTGCTGGATAAGGACGATATCCTGATCGACGGTGGCAATTCCTATTATCATGATGACATCAGGCGCAGCGGAGCCTTGCAGTCAAAAGGTCTCCACTATGTTGATGTGGGAACCAGCGGCGGCGTATTCGGCCTGGAGCGCGGCTATTGTCTCATGATCGGCGGCGAAAAACCCACCGTTGAGCATCTCTCTCCCATTTTTGCCGCTCTCGCACCTGGCAAAGGTGACTTGCCGATCACTGAAAGCCGCCCCAAAGACCTTGCCAGTACAGCCGATCAGGGGTTTCTGCATTGTGGACCGCACGGTGCCGGACACTTCGTCAAAATGGTCCATAATGGCATCGAGTATGGGTTGATGGCAGCTTACGCCGAAGGTCTGAATATTCTGCGAAATGCGGACATCGGCATGCGTGAGCATGTAGTTGACGCGGAAACCACGCCACTGCAAAATCCAGAACATTATCAATACAAGCTTGATTTGCCAGAGATCGCCGAAGTGTGGCGTCGTGGCAGTGTTATCAGTTCATGGTTGCTCGATTTGACTGCCGATGCCCTTTATGGTGATCCCGGCCTGGAGAGCTATGAAGGCCATGTTTCCGATTCCGGTGAAGGACGCTGGACCGTCATCGCTGCCATTGATGAAGCTGTGCCAACGCCCGTCCTCAGCGCTGCTTTGCAGGAACGGTTCTCATCGCGCGGCAATGCTGACTTTGCCAACAAGATTCTCTCCGCCATGCGCAGCGAGTTCGGCGGGCATAAAGAAAAGCCCGCGAACAAAACCGCAGGCTAATCTGTGTCTATTTAGATAGGGCTGACAGACCGGCCCTATCTATCTAACCTTGTGCGCTGACTTCACTATCGAGATGCGCCATCTGTGCAGCGGTATAACGGGCGCCCGCTGCCGAGCCTTTTGGCACAGCTTTTTCGATCGCTTCCAAGTCCTCACCGGTGAGTGCAACGTCAAGGGAACCCAAGGATTCAGTCAACCTGTCACGACGCCTAGCGCCCACAATCGGAATGATATCCTTACCCTGCGCAGCAACCCATGCGATGGCGATCTGTGCGACAGAAGCGCCCTTCTTGTCAGCAATCGCTTTGAGCGCCTCGACAAGCGCCAAATTCTTGTCGACATTTTCGCCCTGGAACCGGGGACTATACGCACGGAAATCGGTAGGTGCCGCTGCATCCTTCTGCCAATGCCCACTGATCAGTCCGCGTGAAAGCACGCCATAGGCAGTGATGCTGATGCCAAGCTCGCGGCAAGTTTGCAAAATGCCGTCCTCAATGCCGCGCGAGATCAATGAGTACTCAATCTGGAGATCAACAATCGGGTGAACGGCAGCCGCACGCCGTATCGTTGCCGAACCAACCTCGGACAGGCCAATATGTTTGACGTAACCTGCCTTTACCATATCGGCGATTGCACCGATTGTGTCTTCAATTGGCACATCAGGATCAAGCCGGGCTGGCCGGTAAACATCGATATAATCAACATTCAGCCGTTGAAGCGTATAGGCGAGCGAAGACTTGACCGCCGCGGGTCTTCCATCAAATCCGATCCATCCGGCACTCGGATCGCGAAGCGCTCCGAATTTAACGCTTATCAGCGCATCTTCACGCTTTCTGCCCTTCAATGCCTCAGCTATCAGCATTTCATTGTGGCCCATACCGTAAAAATCGCCCGTATCCAGCAAGTTGATACCGGCATCCAAAGCGGCATGAACTGTAGCAATGCTCTCGGCACGATCGGAGGGTCCGTACATGCCTGACATGCCCATGCAACCGAGTCCAATTTCAGAAACCTTCGGGCCAGTTGCACCAAGTTGATGATATTGCATTCTAAAACTCCGTATTTTCCTGTTTACGAGTTGTCGAATGCAATTATAAAGATTTCAATTTGTGCGATAATCCGCTTTATCATGCACGGGTTGTTCGGAAAAGCGTACAATGAATGAACCAGACCTTTCTGATTTGAGCGCGTTGGTCGCGATCGCGGAAACTCGCAGCTTTCGGGCTGCAGCAAAAGTTCGCGGCGTTTCCGCATCGTCACTCAGCGATGCAATACGCCGCCTTGAAGAGCGGCTTAATGTCCGCCTTTTGAACAGGACCACACGAAGCGTCACACCAACGGACGCCTGTACGCAATTGCTGGAGCGTTTAAAGCCCGCAATGGGCGAGATCGCTGGCGCGCTGGATGCCTTAAACAGCTTCCGCGACAGCCCCACTGGAACACTCAAGTTAAACGTGCCGATTATCGTCGCCCGTAGTATCCTGCCACCTATCGTCAACAGGTTCCTTCTTAGTCATCCGGGGATCAGTCTCGACATCCTCGCAAGCGATACATTCATTGATATCCTCGCCGCGGGCTTTGATGCCGGTATTCGCTATGATGAGAGTATTGAACGCGACATGATCGCAATTCCAATCGGGCCGCGCACGCAGCGGTTTGTTCTGGCCGCAGCACCTGATTACCTTGACACTCACGGCACGCCAGAGCACCCGCGCGATCTCATCAACCATGCCTGCATTCGCCATCGCTTTGCGAGCGGCGTCTCCTTTGCATGGGAGTTTGAAAAGAATGGAAAAACTGTGAAAGTTACTCCCAAGGGTCCTTTGCTCGCATCTTCTATCGAAGTTGAGCTCGGAGCGGCGATTGCTGGCCTTGGCTTGATATACACTTTCGAAGAAACGATTACGCCTGCATTCCAAAGCGGTGAACTTGTGCCTGTAATGCAATCCTGGTGGCTCAGTTTTACCGGCCCTCGGCTCTATTATCCCAGCCGCAATCATATGCCTGCGCCGTTACGCGCTTTCGTTGATTTCATAAAGAGCGATCACAAGCTGTCCCTTGCATAGCGCGCAATGGTGTGCGATGACGCGCCTCCCAAATCGAAAGCGCATTGAGCGCGCAAAAAATAGCAAAATATAACAGCACAAGGAGCGCGGCCATGGCTCAGGCGCTGGGTTTTGACTTTGGCACAACCAATTCCATCATGGCATTGGCAGATGGAGCCACCACACGGTCAATGACATTCACTAGTCGGGCTGGCGAAGCCGATAGCATGCGGACGGCACTGTCTTTCATGAAGGATCCCCTGGCGGGTGCTGCCTCTTTGAAGGTTGAGGCCGGGCACGCGGCGATACGGCAATTCATTGATCATCCTGGCGAATGCCGTTTTCTCCAATCCATAAAGACATTTGCGGCAAGTGCCCTCTTTCAAGGCACATTGATCTTTGCGAAACGGCAAACTTTTGAAGACCTCATGGAGGTTTTCATAAAGCGGTTGCGGGTATATGCGGACGATAATTGGCCGTCCGAGGTCAGCCGGATCGTAACCGGTCGCCCCGTCCATTTCGCGGGAGCCAATCCCAAACCGGAACTGGCAATGCAGCGCTATAGCGAGGCGCTCACGCGTTTTGGTTTTCCTGAAATGCACTTCGTTTATGAGCCCGTCGCTGCTGCCTTTTATTTCGCTCAACATTTAAAATCAGATGCGACAGTCTTGGTAGCTGACTTCGGCGGCGGCACGACTGACTATTCGATCATTCGGTTTGAAAGCTTTGCAGGCAAATTGAAGGCAACACCTGTCGGTCATTCTGGTGTCGGCGTTGCGGGCGACCATTTCGACTATCGCATGATAGACCAGATCGTTGCGCCACAGATTGGCAAGGGAACATATTTCAAGAGTTTTGACAAAAGGCTGGAAGTTCCTTCGTCTTGGTATGCAAATTTTGGACGCTGGAACCAGCTTTCTATCTTCAAAACCTCACGTGAATTCGTCGAGTTAAAGAAGCTTGTCCGCAGTAGTTTTGATCCGGAAAAACTTGAGACTTTTGTTGATCTCGTCGAACATGACGAAGGATACCCGCTCTATCAGGCAGTGTCCGCAACGAAGATGGCACTATCATCGGCGGAAGAAGCCGAGTTCAATTTTGCCCCTCTCGGGTCCGGCGGCAAAAAGACGATCAAACGTTCAGATTTTGAAAGCTGGATAACAGAAGATCTGGATAGGATTGAAGGCGCGCTGGATGAAGTCCTGACAAAAACAAACACGTCTCCGGCCTCAATCGATAAAGTGTTCTTGACGGGTGGAACATCCTTTGTCCCTGCTGTTCGAAGCATTTTCACCAAACGCTTTGACGAGGGCCGGATCGAGAGCGGGGGTGAACTCCTCTCTATTGCGCACGGACTGGCACTGATCGGTGAACGCGACGATATTGCTCAATGGACAGTTCAGGGATGACAATCGGGGCGGAACCGACTATCGAAACAAACCACATTCTGCATATGTTTGGAAAGTCGATATTATGAAAGAAGCGATAACGCTCAAACAATTGAAAGCAGCGGTCGGGACTGAAATCGGTTGCTCCGAATGGCGTACCGTCACGCAGGAAATGATCAATCTGTTTGCCGACGCTACCGACGATCATCAATTCATTCACGTCGACCCGGAGCGTGCTGCAAAAGAAACTCCGTTTGGCGGCACCATCGCCCATGGCTTCCTGACGATTTCATTGCTTTCCACCCTGGCCTATGAAGCACTGCCGATGATTGAAGGTGCCACAATGGGTATCAATTACGGTTTTGACAAAGTGCGCTTCATGTCTCCAGTCAATACTGGCAGGCGTGTGCGTGCACGCTTCAAGCTTGTAGATGCTGATATCCGCCCCTCAGGCCGTGTCCTCAACAATTACGAAGTCACTTTGGACGTCGAAAACCTTATCAAACCTGCATTAGTGGCAAATTGGCTGACAATTGCAGTGCTCGAGCATCCACCAGAAATGGATTGAGGTTTTCAGCCTATCCTACCCTTTTCATCAAGTGGCGCCGCTTCTCCGTCATACTTGGTCATCAATTCGGCAAACATAAAGGGCCCCTGTACAAACATGCCCATGTCGTAGGTGTTGCGTATCTGTGCTCCTTTGAGAAACAACAGGTGCATCTTGAAGAAATTCTTCTTTGCCCGCGCATACCGCGCTGGCTTGTGAACATTCTTGAATCTTATTCGACGGATGATGGGCGCTACCTTCGGTTCAATCCCCAGCGCCCCTGCCGGATCTGACTTATAAAAATGTATGATGTCGGAAATGGCCTGGAATTCCACCCAAAGTACTGGCGTTTCCTGCATGACAATCCGGATATCTTCCTTCAAGCTTATTGCTCGGGGGTGCAATGCGATCATCAGGAGACACGAGCCCGCTGCAACCAGGGATACCGGTCTGTTTTTCAATAGCTCCGGTTGCGCGCGCCAGACATCAGCGATTGCTTCTACGGCTGGCACAGTTCCCAGGCTATGGGAAATTATAATGACCTCATCCGCGTCACTTGCCTCCAGCTTCCTGATCAGGTGATCGGCGAAACCGCGACGACGCAGGAGCAACTCACTGTTGCGACCATGAATTCGATCAGACGCCGCAGCCCAATCGTCAAGCAGATAGGAAAAGAATATTTTATCTCCCGGCCAGCGAATAAGGATACGGCAAGCTACAAGCGCGAGGGGAACACTCCATACCAAATGCCAAGGATTGAAGTCTGCCCAGATAGGCGACAAACCGACGCCAAGCAGTACCATCGTTATTATGCAGGCAAGAGCAAAGGGCCACATGAAGAAGAGGCAAAATCGCCAGCTGGTGCGCAGGTATCGATAGAAGGTGCCCGATAAAAGAATATCAAGAAAGGCCATCAGGCCTGTCGCAAAACGGGTGATGACGCCTCGTGCAGAATAGATATCGAAAATATCGGCAGTGCCATACTGGCAGAATTCGGTTTCGGTGCTCCAATTCGCTCCCGTAGTCTCAATGGGCATGGCAGCAACACCAGACCCCTCGCCCACCATTGGCCCGGCAATCGTTTTTGTGTTCCACAACCTATTGAAGTCACCTGAACTATTCAGATAACGCCCACGAACTGCATCAGGATGCAAACCTTCATAACCAGTGAAATTGATAACCAGACGTTTCTTGACCGCCATATGCTTCTCTATGCAAGCTGACCACCGAATCGGTGGTCATCCGCATCCCATCATAAAAAACGACGGCGTAATTGTGTTTGTCGACGCAGCCAGCGCCTGTTTACATCATATCCGGAAAATTGCACATCATTGCAAATGTCGCGAGCGCAGTCCTTGTTTTGTATGCGCTCAGATTGCCGGCACCTTGCTTAGTGCACAGGCTCTACCATTATCCATCTGAAAACCGAATTTTACTGTCGGCCCGAAAGGAACCTATCTCTTAGTTACACGGCAACGTCTCGAGCAGATTCCTGAAGAAACGCATAGGCATAGTTTGAGAATGACCGCCAGCATTCCACGCGGAACTCATTTTCAGCCAAGCGCCAAAGGACAATCTCGATCTTGCCGAGGACTGTCCTCGAAGCAGCTCCTACCGGAAATACTGCCAGTGAAAGATCTTGCGGACACCCACCGTTGACCACAGCATCGGCCCCCTTGCCGGAAACCAAAATTCCTATATTGCGATGCGAAATATCTACCGCAGAATGTAGAACTTTAGCTTTGGCAATATCTGCGACGACACTGCTATCTGCGGTATCAATGATGAGCCATTCATCAGGACCCAACCATAGTGCTGATCTCGTGCCCTCGGATGTGGACGTCTTGGGCTTCGTTGGCAATGACAGGCCAAGAGCCTTCGAAATCGCAGGAATTGCATCTTCCCGAGCACGAAGCGATAAGCGAGTGGCATTTTCAGCCAGCGTTACCGAAACGGATAAAGCGCTGGAATGACCGGCCTGCAACGGATGCAGTCGTGTTGCGCCGATAATCTCAACCATTGAGCCGTTCTCCTTTTTCATCGAAGAAGACCATTCCGGTTACTTCAACCTCGATCACACCATTTGGCATTGGCACGTAAAGTCTCTCGCCTAATCGCTTTGTTCCATCGATCACCAGCGCCAGTGCAATGGAACGACCGCAATTTTCTGACCAGTAGGAAGATGTAACATGGCCGATCATTGTCATCGGCACAGGCTGGTTAGGATTGGCCACGATTTGCGCACCCTCCTCCAACACAATCTTCGGATCGACTGTCTTCAATCCGACAAGCTGTTTGCGCCCATCAGAAACAAGATCACGGCGCAGAAGACCACGAATACCAACATAGTCCGTTTTATTCTTGCCGATGGCCCAAGTCAGACCGGCATCCTGCGGGGTAACAGTTCCGTCAGTATCCTGGCCGACAATGATGTAACCCTTTTCCGCACGCAGGACGTGCATTGTTTCAGTACCGTAAGGCGTAAGGCCAAACGGCTTACCCTGTTCATAGACCGCTTCCCAAACGGCTTTGCCGTAGTCCGCTGGTACGTTGATTTCGTAACCAGCTTCACCGGTAAACGACATGCGGAACAAGCGGGTGGGAACACCACAAATTTTACCCTCCCGCACACTCATATGCGGCATGGCTTCGTTCGAGAGATCAATTCCTTCCACGAGCGGCGAAATGATTTCACGGGCCTTCGGACCTTGCACGGCGATTACAGCCCATTGCTCTGTTGTCGAGGTCAACCATACGTTCAGATGTGGGAATTCAGTCTGAAGGTAATCCTCCATATGGTGCATCACGCGTGGAGCACCACCCGTTGTCGTTGTCACATGGAACCGGTCTTCTGCGAGACGACCGACAACACCGTCATCGTAGATAAAACCATCTTCCCGCAGCATGATGCCATAACGGCAGCGGCCCACTCCGAGCTTTTCCCAAGGATTTGTATATAGGAGTTCGAGAAATTTGGCCGAGTCAGGCCCAACAACTTCGATCTTGCCCAATGTTGAAGCATCAAAAATGCCCGCTTGATTGCGTACAGCAACACATTCCCGATTGACTGCCGCGTGCATGTCCTCGCCAGCTTGAGGATAATACCATGCACGTTTCCACTGTCCGACATCCTCAAACGGAGCGCCTTGAGCCTCGTGCCAGGCATGCATGGGTGTGCGACGCGTCGGATCAAACAAATCATGGCGGGCATGATTGACGATCGCGCCAAAAGTGACAGGCGTGAATGGCGCCCGGAACGTTGTGAGACCCACCGATGGAATCGGCTTGTCCAAAGCTTCCGCAGCAATAGCCAGACCATGCAGATTGGATGTCTTGCCTTGGTCCGTCGCCATACCATTGGTAGTAAAACGCTTGATATGCTCTATGGAGTGCATGCCTTCGCGAACCGCCAGCCTGACGTCTTTGGCGGTCACGTCATTCTGGAAATCCACAAAAGCTTTAACGGTCGTATCGGCCCCTGCTCCCGGAGCAGATCCTATCATCCCGGCGATCCAATTGGTGCCACCAGTTGCAACTATTGTACCAGCTTGCCCGCCGCCAGCCGCAATGGCCTCATCCAGGGCAGACTGTAAATTGTCGGTACCATTGCATGCACCGACGGACACGCAATTTTGCGCGTAAGTTCCCGGCAGGAAGCGCTCATTGTCGGCGTCCCAAGCCACCTTGCCACGCGACTGCGAAAAGAGGTGAACCGAAGGCGTCCAGCCCGCCGACATGATCAACGCGTCAACTGTGATCTTTCGCTCGATTCCACCCTCGTTTGGCTTGATGGATACGGAGGAAATGCGACGCTTGCCGCCAGCGCTGTAGACAGCATGGCCGGTCAGCACCTCTATGCCGAGTGAGCGCGCCTCATCAATAATGGCGGATGATGGGTTATTGCGTGTATCCACAATGACCGGCACGTCAATGCCGGCACGCTTTAAGTCGATCGCTGCTGCGTAGGCCGAGTCGTTGGCGGTATAGACTCCCACCTTTCGGCCAACTGCAACGCCATACTGGTTGAGAAACAGGCGGGCGGCAGATGCGAGCATAATGCCCGGGCGGTCATTATTGGCAAAAACCATATGTCGTTCAATGGCACCTGTTGCCAGAACCACCTTGCTTGCTCGAACCTGCCAGAGACGCTCACGGGGCATTTCAGCAGCAGGGCGGCTTAAATGGTCGCTAAGTCGTTCAACCAGCCCAACAAAGTTTTGCGCATAGTAACCGAACGCTGTTGTGCGGGTAAGGACCCGAACATTTTTCATTTCGCGCAGTTTGGCATAGGCTGCAACAGCCCATTCGTAACCACTGATGCCATCAATCTGAACGTCATTTTCATAGCGCAATGCGCCACCAACCTCGGGCTGCTCGTCGCAAAGAATAACTTGCAAGCCAGTGGACGCCGCACTTAAAGCTGCCGCAAGGCCTGCGGCTCCAGCGCCAATTACCAGTACGTCACAATGCGCAAAGCGATTGGAGTAACGATCCGTATCGGGCTCGCCCGGTACGACACCGAGTCCAGCGGCTGCGCGGATTTTCGGTTCATATATCGTTTTCCACGCGAATTTCGGCCACATGAAAGTTTTGTAGTAAAAACCAGCTGGCAGCATTGGCGAAAAAACATCATTGATCGCGCCAATGTCGAATGTCAGCGACGGCCAGCGGTTTTGCGATTTTGCCTTCAGGCCATCGTAGATTTCTTGGACTGTCGCACGAACGTTTGGCTGTTTGCGTGACTTGTCCCGCTCGATATCAACAAGAGCATTCGGCTCTTCGCTGCCTGCGGAAAGAATGCCACGTGGCCGGTGATATTTGAACGAACGACCAACCAGGTGGATGCCGTTAGCAAGCAGAGCCGAGGCGAGTGTGTCACCTTCCAGTCCTGTCAAATTTTGACCGTCAAAGGTAAATCGCACTGTTTTTGCAGGAACGAGGCGGCCAATGCCTGCAATGCGATTGCTGCCGGAATGAGTGGATTGAGCCATAAATCAAAGCTCCGCTTTCTTTGTGCGGGGCGCACGTTTTTTTACCGATGCCACTTCTTGTGAAGCATTTGCGGACAGAAGTGCGTCCAATTCAGGCTTTGGCTCACCAGCCTTGTAAACGGTCAGGAATTTGTCCGACACTGAATCGCGAACAGCATTGAAGAATCGTCCGCAGCCATGAATGTGGCGCCAGCGTTCAAATTGCAAACCTTTGGGGTTCTGCCTGAAATAGAGATAAGACGCGAAATCCTCGTCGGACTGTTCAATGATCGAAGAATTGCGCACAAGATGCGCTTCGCCTGCATTGCGGAACTCCAGTTCCGGACGCTCTTCTTCGCAATAGGGGCATTTGATGAGAAGCATAATATCTATCTCTCTTGAAAATCAGTGTGCAACAGCCGCAGCAGCGGCTTCATCGATCAAACGCCCGGTCGTGAACCGCTCAAGCGTGAACGGCGCATTGATCCTGTGCGGCTCGTCGCGCGCAATTGTATGGGCGAAAACATTGCCCGAACCGGGAGTGGCTTTAAAGCCGCCTGTTCCCCAACCGCAATTAACGTAAAGCCCTGGCACAGGTGTCTTTGCGAGAATGGGAGAACGATCGGGTGTCACATCAACAATGCCACCCCAAGACCGCAGCATTTTCAGGCGCGTGAGAACCGGGAACATCTCGCAGATCGCATCGAGCGTATGGTTGATAATGTGCAGTCCGCCCGTCTGCGAATAGGATGTGTACTGATCTGTACCAGCGCCAATGACCATCTCGCCCTTATCCGACTGCGAGATATAGGCATGGACCGTATTCGACATGATCACGCAGGGAATAAGCGGCTTGACCGGCTCTGAAACCAGGGCCTGCAGCGGATAGCTCTCGAGCGGCATACGAACACCCGCCATGTTCATCAAAACAGAGGTGTGACCGGCGGCGACAACACCAACTTTCTTGGCATTGATCGGGCCACGATTGGTATCTACGCCAAGCACAGCGCCATTTGGAGCGCGACGAATACCCGTAACCTCGCAATTTTGGATGATGTGAACGCCTCGGTCCGCGGCAGCGCGGGCATAGCCCCACGCAACCGCATCATGCCGCGCCGTACCACCACGCCGCTGCAAGGCAGCGCCGATGATGGGATAACGCGCATCCGATGAAAGGTTGATCGGTGGGCAAAACTCCTTGACCTGCTCCGGTGTCAGCCACTCATTATCGATGCCGTTCAGCCGGTTTGCATGGATGTGCCGTTTGAAGACCTGAACATCATGGATATTGTGCGCAAGCATCATTACGCCCCGCGCCGAATACATCACATTGTAATTCAAATCCTGACTCAACCCCTCCCAGAGCTTCACAGCATGTTCGTAAATACCTGCCGATTCGTCATATAGATAATTCGAGCGGATAATGGTCGTGTTGCGGCCGGTATTGCCACCGCCCAGCCAACCCTTTTCCAAAACGGCCACGTTGGTGATGCCATGTTCTTTTGCCAGGTAGTACGCAGTTGCCAGTCCGTGACCGCCCGCTCCGACGATAATAACGTCATATTCTGACTTGGGTTCAGGCGAAGACCATTGCTGATCCCAGCCCTTATGGGCACGCAACGCCTCCCTCGCCAAAGCAAATACCGAATATTTCCGCATCATCCATTCCTAGCAATTGGGCCTTGGCAAAATAGCCACTGCAAAGCGATTATTAATGAGTGGCGTCGCTTGATCCTGTTCAAATATCGACATCGACTTTAAAAGCCAGAACCATGCTTTTATGCATCAGTATCGCATCCAGCCAAAGCTCTTTTGCCATTTTGCGACGGAGATTGGCGCTTCGCGTTAGATAATCCCAAATTACATAATTGCTGGCGCTTTGAGACAAATACTCACCGGTGTTTACAACTCTGTCATGGACATCGATAAAAGTTTCTGCTAATGGCCACCCCAGTTTGCGATAGATGACTGTCGCGAAGTTTGGTTTTTGTTCCCTGCTCAATGGACAGGCGTCAAAAATCAGGCTCAACGAAATTCTAAGAGATACAGGAAAAACCGTGCAGGTACTCGTACGCGAAAATAATGTTGATCAGGCCCTCCGCGTCCTCAAGAAGAAGATGCAGCGCGAAGGCATGTTCCGCGAAATGAAGATGCATGATCATTACGAAAAGCCGTCGATCAAGCGTGCTCGCCAGAAGGCAGAAGCAATCAGCCGTGCTCGCAAGCTGGCTCGTAAGCAGGCTCAGCGTGAAGGCCTCTTGCCGATGCCTGTTAAGAAAGTTCCGGCCCGCGCTTCCGCGGCTCGTTAATAGACAACTATCGACGCCTTGACGCGACAAGGGGTGGAGTGGCTTGTGTCACACCGCCCTTTTTTCGTTTGTCGGAATAGGAACATTTTCGCTTGCAAAGGCTTTGGTTGAACAGGACAATTGGAATATGACACATTCAATGGAAATGGCTTCATACCGCAAACCTGAATCGATCAAGGGATCGACAAGAATCGCTGGCCTCTTATTGGCATCCGTAATGGCTTTAGCGCTTGCAGGCTGCAATACCACTGCGACAGATATGACCGGGATCGACAAAGCTCAAGGCTCTGCCGAAAACATCAGTTCGCTTAATGATGTCATCCGCAATAATCCAAAAGATCCCGAAGCCTATAATGTGCGCGGATCGGCCTTTGGGCGCGCGGGCCGTAGCAATGATGCCATCAAGGATTTCAACACAGCCCTTCAGTTGAACCCAAACTTCTATCAAGCCTATGCAAACCGGGCGCTGGTCTATCGCAATATGGGCAACACAGCCCAAGCTGCAGCGGATTACAGCAGAGCCATCCAGATCAACCCGCAATATGATACGGCATATATTGGCCGCGGTAATCTATACCGGCAGGCGGGCAAACTCGATCAGGCTCTGAATGATTTCCAGCAAGCTATTCAGCTCAACACAACTGACGCTCGCGCCTATCATAATCGCGGACTGATTTATCAGGCTCGCAACCAGCACAAACAGGCTATCGAAGACTTTTCGACAGCGATCTCGCTACAGCCTGATGCCGCAGAACCTTATAATGGTCGTGGCATCTCCTATGTCGCACTCGGCGATGACGACAATGCCTTTGACGATTTCAATACGGCCATCAAGCTCGATGGTGACATCGCAGAAGGTTGGGCAAATCAGGCTCTCATCTATGAGCATCGCGGCGAGAAGGCTCGTGCAGCCAAATCCTATGCAAAGGCCGTACAACTTGATCCGAATTACAAGCCGGCCAAAGACGGGCTTGCCCGTACACGCGGCGCTTGATGCGGTAGAAAAGATCACAAAACCAATAAAAAACCCGCCGAGATAGCGGGTTTTTTATTATTTAATTGCGCTTCAGATTAGTGGTCGAGCGCTTTCACAATGTTTTCGACCATCTTCTTCGCATCGGCAAACAGCATCATCGTATTGTCGCGGAAGAAAAGTTCATTCTCCACCCCGGCGTAACCGGAACCCATGCCCCGCTTGATAAAGAGAACTGTTCCAGCCTTGTCCACGTCAAGGATTGGCATACCAAAGATTGGTGACTTTGGATCAGTCTTTGCTGCAGGATTGGTCACGTCATTCGCACCGATAACAAAGGCGACATCAGCTTGAGCGAACTCGGAATTGATATCCTCAAGTTCGAACACCTCATCGTAAGGCACATTTGCTTCGGCCAATAGAACGTTCATGTGACCTGGCATACGGCCTGCAACTGGGTGAATGGCGTATTTGACCTCGACGCCCTCGGCCTTGAGCTTGTCCGCCATTTCACGCAAAGCATGCTGCGCCTGCGCCACGGCCATGCCATAGCCCGGCACGATAATGACCTTGGAAGCATTTTTCATGATAAAGGCGGCATCGTCGGCAGAGCCTTGCTTGACAGGACGCTGCTCAACTTCGCCAGTAGCAGCACCGCCAGTCTCACCGCCAAAGCCACCAAGAATGACCGAGATGAATGACCGGTTCATGCCCTTACACATGATGTAAGACAGGATCGCACCGGATGAGCCAACCAGCGCACCGGTGATGATCAATGCCAGATTGCCCAGCGTAAAGCCGATACCTGCTGCTGCCCATCCTGAATAGGAGTTCAACATTGATACCACAACCGGCATATCAGCGCCGCCGATTGGCACAATGATCAATCCACCCAAAATGAGCGACAAAATCACGATAAGCCAGAAGACCACATGGCTTTCCGTCAAGACCAAGGCGATGACGAGAACAACAATTGCGATCAATAGGCTGGCATTAATGAAATGGCGTCCGGGCAACATGATCGGCTTACCCGACATGCGGCCATCCAATTTAAGAAACGCTATGATCGAACCCGTGAAGGTGATCGCGCCAATAGCAACACCAATGGACATTTCGACAAGCGCCTGCGCGTGTATCGATCCGATTTCACCAATCCCGAATGATTCAGGAGAGTAGACTGCCGCTGCTGCCACCATCACGGCGGCAAAACCAACGAGAGAGTGGAACGCTGCAACAAGCTGCGGCATGGCCGTCATGGCAATACGCTTGGCGATATAGGCGCCAACACCGCCGCCAATGGCAAGACCAAGAACGATCAAGCCAAGACCGCCAAAACTAGGCTCGGCCAGCGTCAGCGTCGTGATGATCGATATGCCCATACCGATCATGCCGTAGAAATTACCCTGTCGGCTTGTGGTTGGATGTGACAGGCCGCGCAGCGCCAAGATGAACAGGACGCCGGAGACGAGATAAAGAAAAGCTGCGAAATTAACGCTCATTGCTCAAATCTCACTTTTCTTTTTTCTTGTACATGGCAAGCATGCGATGAGTGACGAGGAAGCCGCCAAATATATTGACGCTTGCAAGAACGAGCGCGATGAACCCGAAACCGGTGGCCACCCCACTTGCGGACAGGCCCACAGCAAGCAGCGCACCGACAACGATGACCGACGAAATAGCGTTGGTCACGGCCATGAGCGGCGTATGCAGCGCGGGCGTTACCGACCAGACCACATAATAACCAACGAAAATTGACAGAACAAAAATCGCGAGGCGGAAAACGAATGGGTCAACTGCACCACCGGTAATCGCATGTGCAGCAGCACCAGCCGCGTCGGGCATAGTTTCGGCAGCCTGCCGCACCATTTCCGTGGCCTGATTAAGCGTTTCGAGCGCTTTGTCTAGCGTTGCGTCAGCCATCATGCCTCTCCTTCAGATGTTTTGGGGGCAACAGTTTTCGTCACAGCTTTCTTCGGTGCAGCCGCTTTTGCTGATGCTGCTTTCTTGACCGGAGCTTTCGCCGGTGCCTCCTTGGCAGTAGTGGCTTTGACGGTCGTGACCTTTTTCGCAGCAGCAGTTTGCACCGAGGATGTGGCAGCGCCACCTGCGAAGGCCGGATGCACAACCTTGCCGTCATGGGTCAATACAGTCGCCTTAACCAACTCATCGTCGAAATTGACTTTGATTACCTTGGCTTCTTTATCGACCAGCGTTTCAACGAAGGCGACCAGATTTTTGGCATAAAGCTGTGACGCTGTAGCGGCGATCCGTCCGGCGACATTCAGATGCCCGACGATCTTCACGCCGTCCACCTCAACGATCTTTCCGGCAACAGCACCCTCTACGTTTCCGCCACGTTCCACTGCCAGATCAATGATAACGGAACCCGGTCGCATACGCGAATACATCTCGCGCGTTACGAGCCGTGGTGCTGGTCTGCCGGGAATGAGGGCCGTTGTGATAATAATATCTTGTTTGGCGATATGCTCTGCAACCAGCACAGCCTGCTTTGCCTGATATTCTTTCGACATTTCCTTGGCATAGCCACCGGCTGTTTCGGCGGCCTTGAACTCTTCATCTTCAACAGCCAGGAATTTCGCACCAAGCGAAGCAACCTGTTCCTTGACCGCTGGTCGAACGTCCGTTGCCGTGACAACGGCTCCAAGACGGCGCGCTGTCGCGATCGCCTGAAGGCCGGCAACACCGACACCCATGATGAAAACCTTTGCAGCAGGAACGGTACCCGCAGCCGTCATCATCATTGGCAAAGCGCGATCATACTCTTCTGCCGCGTCAACCACTGCTTGATAACCGGCAAGGTTTGCCTGGCTGGAAAGAACGTCCATGACCTGAGCACGCGTGATACGCGGCATGAATTCCATGGTAAAAGCAGTAACGCCCGCATCGGCAAGTTCTTTGATTGCGGTTTCATTGCCATAGGGATCGAGCATAGCAATGACGACCGCGCCCTTTTTGTAGGATTTAAGCTCGGTCGAGTTTGGTCGGCGCACCTTTAAAACAATATCGGCGCTTTTCGCATCTGCTGCCTTGCCAATTGAGGCTCCGGCTGACTCAAACTCGCGATCGGGAATACGGGACAAAACGCCCGCGCCGCTTTCAACGATAACTGAAAAACCAAGACTTATAAGTTTTTTGACCGTTTCCGCCGAGCCGCCAACCCGCGGCTCACTGGCATCAGCCTCTTTCGGTATGAATAGTGTCTGAGCCAAGCTCTCACCCCCTAAGCAAGTTAACTCTCTACAGGCTCAGCAAGATCGCCTACGCCTGTCCGACTTTACCGGGCAATACCCTTAAGGTGAAAACAGTCAGCTAACTGGTTTGCAAAGGGCATCCACCCGAATGATGCAACGAAAAGACAAGCAGGCTAAACCAAAAACCAGGCAGCCACACATATAACAATGAATAAAATGGTAGCGGAGAAGAATCCGCCAGCGAAAAAACCGAAAGCCATTGCAGCTAACAGCGCAACACAGAAAATCACACCCCATTTTGAAAGCGTAAGAAACAGATTGTAGGTGTTCTCATGTTCTTTGTAGTCCATGGGAGCGCCCAGTTCCGCAGGGGCGGTATCGTGATGTTCAGCCATCTTCAAACCTCTTCGTATCGACGTCTTAATGGCAATAGCGAAAACGACGCATCAGCGCAATGCGCAGATAGTCGCTCGCTGCTGTTCAATTGAGATAATATTATCGGCGATTGAAGATTATCTAATTGAGAAGGTTAGGAAACAGGCCGAGAACACCAATGATAATCAGATAAAGCGCGACAACGTAGTTCAAGAGGCGTGGGGCGATCAATATGAGGATGCCCGCTATAAGTGCAACCAACGGGGCGATGGCGATCTGTGTAATCATGCTTGCAACGTCCTTTGAATGATGTGCCTGATGCCCAGAGCAAACCAAATCACGTAAGAATGCAATCCATTTCGATCTTTTTCTCGCAGATTCAGTGGATATAGCGGCTTCATCAGGTGCCGGGGCACACCACCGCGGCAGGACTTTTATCGGGATTGGCATCATAAAACGGACCAACAACAAGCGGTTTGTCAGGCATGACAGATTGATCAACGTCAGAGATCATCTTCCGCTCTATAGTCTGCAATAGCTGACCACTCGCATCTATGACGCGCATGCTGACCTTATACTCGCGATTGGCCTTCACACATTTCACCGGAGGGCTTTCCACGGTCACTTTTGTCATGGTCGGCCAGATTTTTTGCCGTACTATGAAAGGATCTCCGCCTGCCGGATTTTCAAAAGTTGCCTCCAGCACGGAATCATTTGGAAGGGGCCTGACTTTTGAGAGCGTTAAAACGTAAGTCGCCTGCGCGATACGATAATTAAACACGAAGATTTTTCCCGACACGTTAAGATAATCACCCTGTCCGGGATCGCGGCATGCCCCAAGAGCCAAGACAATAATCATGCTGAGCAGCAAACCGGCACTTCGGACTCTATAAGCCATGACCTCTTCCCTTCCGATCATAGTGCCGTTTTGCTTTTGCGCGATTGCCGCACACGGTCATGTCACACCAGCGCCGGCTGCGATTACGGCTCTCATCCAGATAAAGCCAATGGCAATTCGGACATATTTTGATTCGTGATAGCCGCGCGGGGTCGAGTAGATTGAGACCAGACAGCGCGGCTCCAGCGGATAATAAAAGCTCTCTGTGCTGGGCAAATGGCGGCAAGGTAAAATCCTGCTCACTCTGGTCATCGCCGATGACAGCCGAGGCCAGTCGCAAAAAATTCGACAAATATTGGGCTTTAAAGCCTCCCTCCAGTACCGCTGTTCGGAACAGATTATTTATCGCCTCGCGCAATTCTATCAAATTTAAGTGCCCAGACGGCGACTGCGGTGGGATAAAATTAACACTGCCCCATTCCCCGGCGCGAAAAATGCCAGCTGCGCATGCAAACCTTGCAACCTCCAGACTGTTTGAAAAACGGTCTTGGGCGCGGTCAGGGGCTTGGCGAAAGATAATCGTATTCGCCAAATCAAGCGCCAACACACCTCCGCTAAACCTATGAGCATTCCAATCAATCCACATATCGAAATTCTAACTGGTAAAATCGATTTTGCAAGTTAGACTAGTTGGTGATGGGATGGTGCTGAATGTCGTACTTTCTGCAACTATTGTTGAACGGAATTCACAATGCGGCGCTCTATGCACTGCTCGCCTATGGCTATGTCCTCATTCATGGATTGACGCACCGAACAGATCTCTCGCTTGGCGCAATTTTCGCGTTTTCGGGACAGACATTCATTCTTGCAGCAGCTTTTGGCTTTTCCGTCCTTTGGATGACAATGCCAGCCGCTTTGGGGTTTGGCTTCATAATTGCGGCCCTTTATGTAACCGCAGCCGGCTATTTGGTCGCTAGGCTTATTTATACTCCGTTGGATGCTGGTACTCGCAATACGGTGCTCGTCGCCACATTGGGGCTAACCATCTTTCTGATGGAGTTGTCGCGCATTGCTGCCGATACAAGAGATTATTGGCTGCCGCCCATGCTGGCCTCGCCTGTCTTTATTCTGGGGCCGGCAGCCGGCATAAGCCTTACCCAATTACAGCTTGTGAACATTGGTATCGCACTGGCTGTTGTTCTTCTTGCAGAACTGACCATGAACCGCACGCTGGCCGGTCGCATCTGGCGCGCGGTCAGCGACGAGCCTACCGCCTCGGCGCTATGCGGAATTGATCCCGTCTCTGTACGAACAAACGCAATCCTAGTCGCTTATGGAATCTGTGCGCTCGCCGGATTTCTCGCAGCACTCTACTACGGCAATGTGAGCTTCAACACGGGCATAATCTTTGGGCTCAAGATCCTGTTTATAACTGCCGCCGGGAGCTTTTCGCGTCCGCTCCATGCTGCGTTCGGAGCGGCCATCATCGGCATGGTGGAATCCATCTGGGGCGGATATTTTTCAGTGCTCTGGCGCGATGCTGCAATATTTTCATTGCTTGTACTGGTATTGGCAATACGCACCAATGTCGATGAACAAGAGCGCGTCTAGAGGACTCTAGCCTTGAAGGCTATGGCCGCCATCAATCGTGATAACAGTGCCCGTGATGTAGCTGCTTGCATCGGAAGCAAGCAAGAGCACTGCACCATCAATATCTTCAGGCTCTCCCAAGCGGCGCATTGGGTTTTTGCCTTTGAGAAAACCTTTTGCCGGACCATCCATGATGGTTTCGTTGAGTTTGGTTGGAAACCAGCCAGGTGCAATGGCATTGACGCGGATGCCATGCGGCGCCCATTCAAGCGCGAGCGATCGCGTCATTTGTGCTACCGCCGCTTTCGACATCGCATAGCCGGCAGATCCCTTAATCGGAGCGTCGGCAAGAATACTCGACAGATTGATTATTGAACCCCCGATTTTGTTGGCAATCATGCGCTTGGCGGCTTCCTGAGCAATAAAGAATGCCCCTTCCACGTTGACCTCGAAGATATGGCGCAATTGCTCGCGGGTGGTCGTCAATGCCCGTTCGATGGCAGCGACGCCAGCATTGTTGAACACAACTGAAACTGGGCCGAACAGCCGTTCCGTTTCGTCGAATGCCCGCTCTATGTCGGCCGCAATCGTTATATCAGCGATAATGTTGACGACGTTCGAGTGAACCATGCTCTCGGATGTTGGCGTCCGTGAGATCGAAACCACATTGGCTCCGTTGGCTGCGAGAACCTGGATCATCCGTAAACCAAGCCCGGACGAGCCACCTGTCACCGCAATGGTTTTTCCTGCAACCGAAATAGATCTATCAATATTCATTGATTAAGTACCGCTGGGCATCCCAATTGTGGTCTCACTGATAGACGGCCCAGCATGGCATGACAACCAAAAGAAGCTGAATGAAACGAGACCCCGGCTCCGAGAACCGGGGTCTGGCGTCGAGATCGTGGTTTTATAGTTTTCCGTTGCGCTGTTGCACCATCATGAAAGTATCAAATGTGTACTCGGCAACTTGGGAATAGAGGAAATGCTCATTGCGGAACGCTTTGATCGAATCCCATATCTTCTTGAACGAAGCGTTGCTGGCTTCCAGTTCTGCGTAAACAGTGTTGGCCGCCGTGAAACATGCGTTCAAAATTTCTGGGCTGAATGGCCTTAACTGCGCACCACCTGCAACAAGCCGCTTGATCGCACCCGGGTTAAGATAGTCATACTTCTGCAACATGTTTGCATCCGTGGCCTGCGCAGCGGTACGGAACAATGACTGGTACGCGGGCGGAAGCGCATCCCATTTTGACTTGTTGACCATGAAGCTGACCGTTGGGCCACCTTCCCACCAACCTGGATAATAATAATAAGGAGCAACTTTCTGGAAGCCGAGCTTCTCATCGTCGAAAGGTCCAACCCATTCCGCCGCATCAATTGTGCCCTTTTCCAGAGCCGGATAAATGTCGCCGCCGGGCAATTGCTGGGGTACAACGCCAAGGGTTTCTAGGACCTTGCCGGCAAAGCCGCCAACGCGCATTTTCAGACCTTTGAGATCTTCGATGGTCTTGATTTCCTTCCGGAACCAGCCACCCATCTGCACGCCCGTGTTGCCGCCGGGATAGACCTGCAGTCCTTGGGTGTTGAAGAATTCGTTCATCAAATCAATGCCGCCGCCATGATACTGCCAAGCATTCATGCCGCGGGCATTGAGCGCGAAAGGTACAGCTGCTCCAAGCGCCCAAGTGGGATTTTTGCCCCAATAATAATAAGCGACCGTATGGCAGAGTTCGACTGTACCCGCAGCTGTCGCGTCAGCCGCCTGAAGGCCCGGAACAATTTCGCCCGCCGCAAATGGCTGGATAGTGAAATTGCCATCCGTTGCCTCTCGCAGATATTTTGACAAGTCGACTGCTCCACCGTAAATCGTCTCCAACGATTTCGGGAATGATGATGCACAGCGCCATGTAATTTTGGGCAATGTTTGCGCAATTGCCGGTGCTGCCAATGTGGTTGCCGCTGTCGCTGCGCCAACACCTGCAAAACCCGCCTTCGTCATGAATGAACGACGATCCATTAATTCTCCTCCAAAACTTTGAACCCCAGAACTATTCCCGGTCCAGATCAACAGACATTCAGTCTTGTTCTCCCGATCCTGCGCTAAACATACACACTCGTTTGTTCTAGTCCAGCCGACGGTTACGGCGGTTCTACCTAATTTTGCCTATCTTCGTGGTAGTCCGCGCCGCATATGGTTGGTCATGACCATTGGAAATGGCTTCGAACTCAACTACATTCTATTTAGAACCCTTTGGAGTGAAATCATGCGGCAACCTCTCGTCGCCATATCGTCAGACGTGCGAAATTTCGAAAATTACACCTGGCATGCGGCGCCCGATCAATATTTGATGGCTGCCTATCAAGCGGCCGATGTTATTCCGCTTATTGTACCCTCAATTGGCGAGGGCCTGGATATTGACGCGATTCTCGACGGCGTAGATGGCGTACTCATTACGGGATCGAAGTCCAACGTGCATCCAGCGCTCTATGGCGCCCAACCCACTGAAGCGCACGAGCCATATGACCCCGCTCGCGATGCCACCTCGCTTCCGCTGATCCGCCGCGCTATCGACCGGGGCATCCCGCTTCTGGCAATCTGTCGCGGCATTCAAGAACTGAACGTGGCATTGGGCGGCACTCTTGCCACAGAAATCCAGCAGTTGGATGGGCGCATGGACCACAGGGCTCCTGCTTCCGAAATTCAGGGGGAACGGTTTGCAATTCGCCATCCGGTGCACATCAAGGCAGGTTCATGTCTGGCGGCAGTCATGAACAGTGATGCCATCCAAGTAAACTCCGTACACCGGCAGGCAATAGATAGACCGGCACCTCAACTGGAAATTGAGGCTGTGGCCGATGATGGGACGATCGAGGCTGTCTCTGTCAAAAACGCTCGCGCTTTTGCAGTCGGTGTACAATGGCACCCCGAATACTGGGTAAAAACCGATATTTCTTCCCAGAGAATTTTTGCTGCATTTGGCGATGCAGTGCGTGCGCACAAAGCAAGCCGCGAGCGATTGCAAGCTGCCGAATAGCAGTAATCGCTGCTCTTGGCCGTTCTAGCTTAAGCAGATCAGCGTTCCTTTGGTTTTGACGTTGACTGCCGTATCCGCAACTCAGGCTTGATAAGTTCCTGACGGGCATGGGTGTCTGCACCGTTTAACTGGTCAAGCAGAGCGCGCGCCGCACGTTGCCCCACCTCCCGCTGGCCATTCCAAACCGTAGTCAAGGCAGGAGTCGCAATCGCGGCTTCTTCCAGATCGTCATAACCTGTAACTGAAATATCCACGCCAGCGACGAGTCCGGCGCGAGCAATGCCGTTCATCATGCCAATTGCGCAAAGATCGTTCCAGCAGACCGCTGCCGTGGGATGGTCCTTTAGCGCGAGAAATTGCGGCGCGGCATCGAAACCGGCCTGTTTAGTCCGAGGCCCGGGAATCCGCCATTCTGGTTTCGCATCGAGCCCTGCTTTTTGCATTGCATGCAGATAACCTTCATACCTGTCACGGCCAGTTGAGGTTTGATCAGTACCGCCGACCATTGCAATGCGCGTATGCCCGAGCGATATAAGATGATTGGTCGCTAGCCCGATACCATATGCATCGTCTCCACGGAAAACCGGAACATTCGCGTCCTGCACCGTACGTGCGATCAGTACGACTGGAAGACCGTTGTCTTCAGCCATGCGAATGTCTGCTGCAGGCGTGCCTATGGCGGGAGACATGATTACACCATCACCGCCCAGCTGCAGGACAGTTTCGATGAATGTCCGTTGCTTCTCCACTTGATCGTAATGATTCGACAAAATGAACGTTTGGCCAGAACGATCCAGCTCGCCCTCGATAGCCCGCAAAATTTCGGCAAAAAACGGGTTCATGATGTCATGAACAACTACGCCAACAATTCCCGACCGCGAAGTGCGCAAGCTGGCGGCCCGCCGGTTATAGATGTAGCCGATTGCTCTCGCATGCTCTTTGATCTTGTCCCGGGTCTGGTCGGCAACAAGCGGGCTGTCTCTCAAGGCAAGCGACACCGTCGCGGTAGACACTTTCAACGCGTCGGCAATTGTCGATAGCTTAATTTTCTGCGCCAAAAGTACTTTCTCCCCGCGATTCCATTCATTGAACAGAATATCATTCTTGGGGTTATGCCATCGCGGATCAATAAATCAAAGTTCTTTCCGCTCCAAAACTGACGCGGAAAATTGCGTGCCCATCGCTCAAGGCTAAAACTATCTTGCAAAGATCGGAGCACGCAGCCCAACCTTGCGGTCTTCAGCCTGGGAACAGGCGGCAAGAACCGCAGGCAAGCTATATGTCTGACAAAATAGAGCCCGTTAATTATTCATCGTCATTGTCGTCATCATCGTGCTCATCTGAACCCGTCTGACGCAAGAGATCCGCAGCCGATAGATTCATTTCAAGTCTTGTGAGCATTTTGACAAAAGCTTTACGCTCCTTTTTGTCAAAACCTTTCATTGCGTCTTTTTCGGTCTTGCGAATGGATTTTTCAATCGACTTGATGGCTTCATTTCCTGTGTCTGTCAGGAAAATATGGGCTTGGCGCTGATCCGTCGATGATCCCTCTTTTTTCACAAATCCCTGGGTCTGCAGGCGGGAGATCGTCTTTGTGATCGTCGGAGGACGCACACCAAGTCTCTTGGCAAGAACGCTGGGCGATAGCCCATCTTCGTGCGCCAGTTGGAGCATTACAGCGTCTTGTCCAGCATAAAAACCGTGGCCCAGCAGCCTTATCGCCAAAGCGGTACGCGTTAATCTTGCAGTTGACTGCAAGCGATGAAGAATAAGAGGCTTACGATCCTTGACCATTCCAATTCCTCTTTTGCTTATAAACCGTTCGCGATAGTGAGACGGCTAGCACAATTGCGTCAAAACTCATTAACAGACAAATCGACGTCAGGAAAATGTCTGGCCCCTGTGGGGTTTTCGACCCGTTTCCGGACAATGGTTACATTTAAACTACTGCCTGAGTGCCGCGTTACAATTCTTATGTGACAAACTGATGAAATTTGCCGACGAATTGCTCGCGACGCAGAAATTAAGGCTGTGAATGCTCGGCGCATAAGCATAGTTTCAGTGGCTACAGGATTGCTTTTTATAACGATGATGCAAAGTGACCAGGACATGTCCAACTCTTCAAACAATACAATCGCATTATTGCCGCTGGGAGCGCATGAGCAGCATGGCCCCCACCTTCCATTCGAGACGGACACGTTGATTGTTAAGGGATTGGTCGATCGCCTCAAACCCTTGCTACCGCCCGAATTGGATATAACGTTCCTCACCGCCGAACCAGTTGGCTATTCAATCGAACACATGGATGTGAAAGGCACAACATCGCTACGTTTTGACGAGGCTGTACATCGTTGGATTGCGATCGGTGAAAATTTAGCTGAACGCGGAATATCCAAGCTTGTCATGCTTAACGCACACGGGGGCAATTCCCCGCTTATAACAATCGTCGCTACAGAACTGCGCGTTCGCTTTGATATGCTTGCCGTCGCGACCAGTTGGACGCGCTTTGGTCTACCGGACGGTTTGATATCGCCTGAAGAAAAAGCCATCGATATCCATGGTGGTTTTATCGAAACCTCGGTGATGCTGGCCCTGCATCCTGAACTTGTTCAGATCAACGAGGCGCAAAACTTCACCTCAAACCAGAGCCAGTTTGCCGCAGATTACAAGCACCTGCGAGCCTATGGGCCACACGCATTTGGCTGGAAAATGTCTGATCTGAACATGCAAGGCGTGGCGGGTAACGCTTTATTGGCCACTGCGCAGGCCGGCGAGGCAATAATCAGCCATAGCTTGAAGGGCATCGTTGAGTTGATTGAAGATGTCGCGAAGTTTGATGTTTCTGTATTCAAGACCTGATACGGCGCTCAATCGCATTGCCTCATCCTTTTGCTCGCTACAGATATGGCAAACGGTGACCCAATCACCTATATCGAGGGTCTATACTCAACAAGAGGCACGCTATGAGTGAATCTCAGACCATTTCCGCGCCAGCCGACGCTGCCAAGACCGCCCAAATACCGGTCACAGTTTTGACCGGATATCTTGGCGCAGGCAAGACAACGTTGCTCAACCGCATTTTGAGCGAAAACCATGGCAAGCGCTATGCAGTCATCGTCAATGAGTTTGGTGAAATCGGAATTGATAACGATCTGATCGTTGAGTCCGATGAAGAAATTTACGAGATGAACAATGGCTGTATCTGCTGTACCGTTCGTGGAGATCTGATCCGCGTTGTTGAAGGCCTTATGCGCCGTCCGGGCAGATTTGATGCGATCATTGTTGAAACGACGGGTTTGGCCGATCCGGTCCCTGTCGCACAAACCTTTTTCATGGATGAGGATGTGCGGAAAAAGACCACACTTGACGCGGTGGTAGCACTGGTTGACGCCAAGCATCTGCCGCTACGCCTGAAAGACAGCCGGGAAGCAGAAGACCAGATCGCATTTGCCGATGTCGTTCTGCTGAACAAGACGGATCTGGTAACACCGGAGGAGTTGGCGGTTGTTGAAGCCACGATACGCGCGATCAATCCCCACGCAGTGGTTCACCGCACTGAACGCGCCAATATTGATCTTGTGAAAGTTTTGGATCGCGGGGCATTTGACTTGACGCGTGCACTTGAGAACGACCCGCATTTTCTCGACCATGATCACCCCGATCATGCCTGCGGCCCGGATTGTGACCATGATCACGGTCATGCGCATCATCACCATCATCACGATCACGACCATACGCATGATCACGATCACAGTCATGCATCGCCAATCCACGATGTCACTGTGCAGTCAGTTTCTCTGCGCACAGGGGAATTGGTTGCCGACAAATTCTTCCCCTGGATCCAAAAGATAACGCAGGACCAAGGTCCAAATATTTTACGCCTTAAAGGTATCCTTGCATTCAAGGATGATCATGAACGCTACGTTATCCAAGGCGTGCACATGATTATCGAGGGAGACCATCAGCGAGCCTGGAAAGATGGCGAAAAGCATGACAGCCGTCTTGTTTTCATTGGACGCGAACTTGACCATGCCGCGCTGAAAGCTGGCCTTGAAAGCTGTCTTGCCTGATGCCAACCATAGCTCCACTGGATTTGGTCGGCCACTGTATCGACGCGCGTTTCATTCAAGATATCCCCTTCTTCGCTTTGGCAGATGGAACTATCCATCGTCTCGATAATGGCCACAAAGCAGTGGAGGCCCATGATGGGCTTCTTTGTGCGATTCCATCGGGCGATGGTAAGGCTTTGCTTACGGGTGGCGAAGATGGCAGAGTCTGCTTAACCGGCTCAAACGGGCTGTCAACAGAAGTAAGCAATCTGCCGCGCAAGTGGATAACAGCTCTTGCTGCGGCACCGGGTGGTGCAATAGCATTCGCATCGGGCCGCTCCGCATGGTTTCGATCTGTTGATGGTCGCCTCAAGGAGCTGGCCCATGAGCGCAGTGTTGAGGGTCTGGCCTTTGCCCCAAAGGGTCTCCGCTTGGCAATCGCACGCTATAATGGTGTGACCTTGCATTGGCCAGCTACCAATAGCACGCCGACGGAGCTCGAGTGGAAGGGCGCGCATGTCATGGTGATGTTCTCGCCAGATAACCGCTTTCTTGTTACCTCGATGCAAGAGAACGCACTGCATGGATGGCGGCTTGATGATAATCGTCACATGCGCATGACCGGCTATCCCAACAAAGTGAAAAGCTGGTCATGGAGCCCGAAGGGCAAATGGTTGGCAACGTCCGGTGCTCCAGCAGCAATCGTCTGGCCTTTTGCAGGCAAGGACGGTCCGATGGGCAAGGGGCCATTAGAACTCGGTACGCGCGGCGACAGTCTTGTGACTTCCGTTGCCTGCCATCCCGTCGAGGATATTGTCGCGATCGGTTATTCCGATGGCATGATACTTGTGGGCCGTTTTGGCGACCAGAAAGAAGTGCTATTGCGACGGCAGGGTAGTGGCGCCATTTCCACCATGAATTGGGACACTACCGGGCATCGGCTGGTCTTTGGAAGCGAGGCTGGCGACTGTGGCGTGATCGACATCACAGCATAGTTTGATGCTTTGGCCAAGAACACAAACAGGAATTGACATGTTCTTGTTTTGTTCTAATATTGGCCTATGCAATATGTTCTTGATTTTGGAGCTCCGAGTCCGCTCGTGAGTGTCCATGATCGCTTAACAGCGCATTATGGCATTCCCGCTCCGGGACTTCGGTTCACGCCTGTCAGTATGCTGGTTATGGCAATGCTGGGCTGCCGCACCCGTGACGAAGTGTCATTGGAAGCGTTTCAGAATCTTCGACAGAAATTCAAAAACTGGGAAGCTGTCGCCTCTGCTTCGTCAGACGAAGTCAATGATTGCATTCATAGGATCACTTTTCCCAAGACATACTGCATATACATCCCCGAAGCGTTGCGTGGAATTATTCGGCAACAGGGTAAACTCAGTCTCGATACACTTGCCCATATGACAGTCGGACAGGCTCTACACTCATTGCAGCAGCATCGGGGCGTCGGTCCCAAAATCAGTGCCTGCGTTCTCAATTTCAGCACTTTGCAGATGCGCGCCTTGGTAGTTGATACACACTACCTTCGTTTTGCCGCGCGATTTCAACTCATCAAAGACGATTGGAACTACAATCTCAAAATGAAAGTCATACAGCGGCTTATTCCGAACTGCTGGTTGGCTAAAGACACAGAAGAACATCACGTGCTTGTAAAAAAATTGGCGCAGGAATTCTGCGTAACTGGAACACCGCGCTGCTGTGGATGCCCTCTGCAAATGATGTGTCCACATGGTCAATGTTCGACATAGAAAATTCTGTGCGCCATGGGCATGGCGACACGAGCTATTATTGTGGATTGGCTTTGCCTTGTTCGTGTGATTTTTGCATTACCCGACTTGGCTGCCAGCAAGCATTTGTGTGATCGCCAAGCCACCAGCAATTAATGATCGTATAGGGTCTGGGAAATTTTTCGGGAAGCCGACGCATTATGAAATGCTGCGCCGGAATGTTCACTGGCATTATGCCGCTTGATTTGAATAGATATGATTCATGGGTAAGCGCACGGGTC